>OY781471.1:0-3432793 GCA_963676945.1 Tissierellales bacterium | reverse complement strand
TCGTCCATGGCTGGTCCGCTGGGAGCAGGCGATGTATCGGTCGCTCTTGACGAAAGTCGAGAGAAGGAAGTATTTGATTGAGTTCAACGTGGACGGCCTTCTGCGCGGGGATATCAAAACGCGATATGAAGGCTATCATCTGGCAGTCAATGACGGATGGATGAGCGGGAACGATGTGAGAAAGCTGGAGAACATGGAACCAAGAGAGGGGCTTGACGAGTACCTGATCAACGGCAACATGACACCAGTCAGGCAAATTCTCAAGGGAGGTGAAACGGTTGAATAGCGAAAGGGAGCAAAGAAATAATATTCTCTTGCCGAGTGTTGAACTTCGTGGAGGCGAAGAAGGCAAGATGAAAAAGATTGTTGGTTACGCGGTTAAGTGGGACCAGCGGTCAAACCCTATTTTCGGGCTGTTTCAAGAGCAGTTTCGGAAAGGGGCTTTTTTGAAGTCGCTTCAGAATCAGGAGGTTGTGGCCACTTGGCAGCACCGGATGGAAGAAGTTTTGGGCAGAACACCTGGTACTTTAACAGTGCTTGAGGATGAGATTGGACTTCGGTATGAGATCGATCCGCCGACATGGGCAGAGAAACATATCGAGACGATTGAACGGGGCGATGTTCGGGGAAGTTCTTTTATCTTTCATGCGACAAAGGAAGAGTGGGATGAGACCAATCCGGATTATCCGCTTCGAACTGTAACGGAGGCGGATCTCTTTGAGGTATGTCCGGTGACCATTCCGGCCTACCCGCAGAGCGTTGCATCGGCTCGATCGGCGCAGGAAGTATTTGATTCTAGGAACGGTTCGCGGCTTTACGAAAACGAGTTGAAGTTGCGGATGTTGGATTTGATGGAGATGGAGGGAAAGTAGATGAATGAAAGAATTAGAGAACTACGGCAACAACGCGCAAACCTGATCGGCCAGGCTCGAACCTTGGTGGACAAGGCTGATAAGGAAAAGCGCAGCATGAATGCGGATGAAAACGCAACATGGAAGAAGTACATGGATGATGTGGCAGAGTTTGACGGCAAAATTGCCACGGAAGAACGAAAGGATCAGCTGGCAGCATTGGAAAGCACTTTGGCCGGCGCGAATGATCCGCAAGCGGGTCAGCAAAACTTGGATCAGCGATCTCAAGAAGATCCATCCAACTCTGCAGAGTATCGGTCGGCATTTGCTAGATATTTGATGGAGGGACGTTCGGCTGCATTCACACAGGAAGAACTTCGCGCAATGCAGGAAGTTCGATCTCTGCAGGCCGGAGTGAATGCAGATGGCGGATTCTTGAAAGCGCCGGAGCAGTTTGTTCGCAAGCTGTTGGCAGGCTTGAAGGACCAGGTGTTCATGCGTCAGTTTGGTACGATTTTCGAGCTGACGACTTCGGCAAGCATGGGTGTTCCTACGCTTGATACGGACTTGGCGGATGCCGATTGGACCACAGAGCTTGGAACGGGCACCGAAGGCGATATCAAGTTTGGCAAGCGGGAACTGGAACCGGAAGCTTTGGCCAAGCGTGTAAAAGTTTCCAATAAGCTCCTTCGGGTTTCTGCACTTCCGATCGAAGGGATTGTTCGCGATCGATTGCAGTACAAGTTTGCTGTAACCGAAGAGAAGGCTTTTTTGACAGGTGATGGAATTGGAAAACCGCTGGGAGTATTCACCGCGAGTGCGAACGGCATTTCGACTGCTCGAGATATCTCTGCCGGTAATTTGGCAACCAGCATTACCTATGATGGTTTGCTTGCGACAAAGATGGCATTGAAGGAAGGCTACCGCCGTAAAGCGCGATGGATGTTCCATCGGGATGCAGTTCTGCAGATCATGCAGCTGAAGGACAACAACGGTCAGTACATCCTGAATCCGAATCTTCCGGATGCGGACAAGATCCTGAACATGCCGTACCACACCTCAGAGTTTGCGCCAAACACCTTCACAACTGGCCAGTATGCAGGAATCTTGGGTGATTTCAGCTTCTACTGGATCGCGGATTGCCTAGGCATTACGATCCAGCGATTGGTTGAGTTGTATGCCGAGACCAATCAGACAGGCTTCATCGGTCGTAAGGAAACCGATGGCATGCCGGTTTTGGAAGAAGCCTTTGCACGCGTGAAGCTTGCATAGGAGGTAGAAGATGAGAGTGAAGATGAATAAGACATCCGCGGGTCCCGCGGGTGTCTTTATGATCAGGAATGAATACGATCTTCCTGATGAATTTGCCGAGCAGCTGATTCAAGCGGACGCGGCCGTATCCCTGGAACCTAAACCGGTATCGGTTGAACCTGACCGGGAAGAGGATCCGGATTCTGAATTGAACCATGTGGGTGGCGGATATTACGAACTTCCAAATGGCGAACGGATCAAGGGCAAGGAAAAGGCGGAAAAAGCGCTGGCCGACTACCTTGAAGAGAAGGCTGAAGAAGAAGCAGCTGAACAAGAGGGTGATGAAGAGTGAGCGTAATGCTGATTACACCGGCGGCAGTATTGCCGGTGGACTTGTCGCTGGTGAAAAGGCACCTGCGACTGGAAGCGGATGATGTGAGCGAAGACGTGCTTTTGACTCAGCTGATCCGTGCTGCAGAAGGAGTGTGCGAGCAGTATCAGGGCCGGGTGTATTCAAAAAAGAGCTTTATGGCATTTTATGAATACGCCTATGAGTCAGTCAAACTGCCGAATCCGCCGCTGGTTGGTGTCAGTGAGGTGAAATTACGCCTGGCTGATGGAACGGAAATGGTGGTTCCGGAGATAGAGTATTTCGTTGACAAGTATTCCTTTCTTGGGCGGGTGGTGCTGAAGGTCCCATCGGTGTACCAGGGGTTGGAGCTTGAACCCAATGGATATCAGATTACCTTCGAAGCCGGCTATGAAAAGATTCCAGATGCATATGCTCAAGCGATCATGTTGCTTGTTGGGCATTTTTATGAGAATCGGGAAAGTGCATCGCCGGTGGCCTTGAATGAGATCCCCTTTGGTGTAAAAGCGCTTTTATCGCCGGATCGGGTGGTGAGCGTATGAGGGCAGGATCATTGAATGAGCGGATCGTTGTGATGGATCTGGTGCGTGAGCCTGATGGACTTGGCGGATCCACCAACGGATATGAAGCTCGCTTGAGCCTTTGGGCCAATGTCAAAAAGGATGGAGAAAAGCGTCAGGTCACGATCCGTTATCGAGGGGACGTTTCCAAGGGACAGTTTATTCTTCACAACGGAAGAACCTATGAGATCAAGGATGCTTTTGATCCATCCGGCCGACGTAGGGACATAAAGTTGGAATGCGAGGAAGTGTAAGATGAAAGACCGGATTCATGTGAAGATTGAAGGGGTGGAACAAGCCGTTTTCAACTTCAATAAGCTGGAAAAAGAGAAAAAGGCTGAAGCACAGAAGGAACTCAAAAAATCAACCCAGGCAATCAGAAAGGCGGCGAAAGCCAATGTGGTTGCCAAAGGGTTGGTGCATACCGGCGAACTCCTGAAGAACATCCGGACGAGGAAGGTGGATGATTATTCGTACCGTGTCTACGTTCCTAAAAGGATCTTCTATGCGCGGTTCTGGGAACTGGGGACCAAGCGAAATCCGGCAAAGCCGTTTTTGTTTCCGGCTTACAACAATCAAAAACCAGAGCTCTTGGCGAAATTGGCAGCCATGCTGAAGAAAGGGGTGTAGTCCATGATCAAGGAGATTCAACAGGCAATCTTTCAGGCATTGAGCGGAGATCAAGCACTGAATGGAAAAGTGTCATCCATTACGGATTATCTTCCCAATGAAGAAGAACAGACGACTCCCTTTCTTGTGATCGGAGACTTGCAGTTCTCTCCCAGGAATACCTTCGGGAAAAAGGGGAAGGAAGGGAGTATCGTGATTCAGGCTTTCAGCGAGTATGACGGGAAGCTTGAGCTGATCGAGATTGAGAGCGAAGTTGAACGGGTTCTTGAGAATGTTCTGGTCCAGGGGATCGGTTTTTTCAATCTTGAACTGGATGAAGAGCAGATCTTTGAGGATGAAGGAGACAATTCGTTTCAGCTGAACATGCGGTATCGGGTTGTCGGGGAGGTATGAGATGAAGTTGTTCTCGATGTTTAAAAGAAAGAGAAAACCGATCGCGGTCGACTGTCCCCATGATGATTTGGTGGAGTTGACTACGTTTGGCGACGAGGAGCGGAAGTTCCGCTGCAGGAAATGCGGAGCGGTACTTCGATTTGAACAGGGGGTGGAGGAATGAGTTTAGCAGCAAAGAATTTGAGAATCAAAACAGGCGCGAATCCGATCACAGGATTGAATGATGCTAGCTTCAACATCAACGGTGAAACCATCGAGGTGACAACCTTTGAGAGTGCCGGCTGGAAGGAACGAATCCAGGGATTGAAGGATTTCGCCATGAGCCTCAGCGGATTCTATGAAAAGGACGATACGAATGGCCAGGGCGCTTTGAAGAGTGCTCTTTTGAACGGCACATCGATCTCGGTAGATTATTTGGTGGACGGCGCTGCAGGTTTTCGGGGAGACTATCTGGTGACCAGCATGGAGACCGGAGCGGGAGCATCCGGAGAAGTAACCGTATCGTTCTCATTGGAATCGACCGGTGCCTTGACGATTATCTAGGGGGGATTAGATGGAAGCAGGAGACTTGCCAAGGTGATGGTGAGTGGAGCACCGATCCCTTTTGTTGATGAAGCGACAACCACATCCGACCAGAAGACCTTTCAAATCTCCATGGAATCGAAACGGGTCCTGGATCTTGATGCGGATGTGATTGTCAAGGTTGACGGGGAAACTGTCAGCTCGGGATTTGTGGTTAAACGAATCTCGGGAGAAATTGTATTTGAAGAAGAACAGGCGGGCGCTGTAACGGTGTCCGCTTCTTATTTGCCGCTCACGGTTGCGGCACAGTGCTATGAGTATTCCTTCACGATGGATGCAGATTCCAGAGAGACTACGGCCTTCGGGATGGATTACAAGCGCAGGGAGCCAGGACTCATCAGCGGGAGCGGAAGCCTGAGCCAGTGGTTTGAGATGGACATGTATTTTATCAATGCGCTTTTAAGTGGGAAGCCTGTGGTGATTGAGATGCATCCCGGGGCGAATGTTTCACCTGATCGGGTATTTGCTCTCTTGGATTCCGATGAAGTGAGCGCGGCGGTGGCGGATTCATTGAATGAGTCCGTATCGTTTTCAACGAAAGAAAAATGGATGTAGGAGGACAAGATGAATTTACGAGACAAGATTTTGCAGTGTGCAGATGTAGAAGAAGAACTGGTGCATGTTCCGGAGTGGGATTGTTCGATTCTGGTTCGGGGGATGACAGGAGACAAACGAAGCAAGCTGATCCAGGAATGCGTCAAGGTGAATGCCAAGACCAAGCAGAGCAAGACGGATCTTGAAAAGATGTTTCCGATCATGATTATCGAATGCGCCTTTGATCCGGATACCAAGGAGCGAATCTTCTCCGATGAGGATCGGGGGGCGCTTTCCAAGAAAAGCGCGAAGGCACTGGACCGGGTGTTTAAGGTAGCCTCGGCTCTTTCCGGAATGGAAGATGAGATTGAGGATCAGGAAAAAAACTCTTAAGCCACCCGGAAGGCTTCTTTTACTATCAGCTGGCAGAAGAACTCGGGTATGCGAGTGTACGCTGCATGCTTTCACAGATGAGCAGCAAGGAAGTATCGGAGTGGCAGGCATATTTCTCCATCAAAAAGAAAAGGATGGAGGAAGAAGAAAAGAAGATGAAATCGAAGTCGAAGTCCAAAGGGATTTCGACTTTTGAGTAAGGGGGCGAATTCATGGCGACAGTTGCAAGTTTGATGGTCAACATCGGGGCGAACTTGAGCAGTTTCGAGAAGGGCATGAACAAGGTTACCAGAGACTTGAATCGCACCTCAAGGAAATTGGAGAGTGCTGGCGGTACTATGACCAGCGCCTTTACCATGCCGGTTGTGGGTGCTGGGATCGCCGCTGGAAAGATGGCTGGTGATTTCGAAGTCGGGCTGAACAAAGTCAGCACTATTGCCGATGGGACGGTCATGTCCATGGAGAGCATTGAGAAGAAGTCTCTGGCCTTGTCGGACAAGATGGGCATCGCCGGCGGAGAAATCACGGAAGCCTTGTATCAAACCATTTCAGCAACCGGGGACACGGCCAACGCATTTTCCTATGTGGAGGTTGCAGCGCAAGCGGCCGAAGGCGGCTTTTCTGATATTGGAACATCAGTGGATGGCTTGACCACGGTCATGAATGCCTATGGGCTTCAAGGCGCGGCGGCCATGCAGTCGGTATCCGATCAGATGCTGATGGCGCAGAATTACGGCAAGACTACCTTCGGTGAAATGGCAGCATCCATTGGCAATGTGATTCCGATTGCATCGTCTCTGGATGTATCCACTCAGGAGTTGTTTGCATCGATCGCGACCTTGACCAAAAACGGGATTCAAACTTCTCAGGCAGTTACGGGATTAAAGGCAGCTTATTCGAATATCCTGAAGCCTTCAAAGCAGGCATCAGACATGGCAGCGGAACTCGGTCTTGAGTTCAACGCAGCACATCTGAAGTCTGTGGGATGGGCCGGCTTCCTGGATGAGGTGAGGGATAAGACCGGCGGCAATGCGGATATGATGGCCCAGCTTTTCGGATCCACGGAAGCCTTAAACGCCGTAACGGTTCTGGCCACAACGGGAGCGCAGGACTTTGCGGGAGCTCTTGATGCAATGGCGGGAAGCGCCGGCGCTACTCAGGCGGCCTACGACAAGATGAATCAGGGCTTTAATGATTCTGTGGGCGATACCCTTGTCCAGCTTCAGAATCTTGGCATTATGATGGGGGATATCATCCTTCCATACTTCAACCAGGGGATCCAAAAGCTAGGCGAGTGGATCCAGTGGTTCAAGGGGCTCGATGATGCAACCAAGGAAAACATTGTAAAGTTTGCGCTCTTTGTTGCGGCGATCGGACCGGTGCTCCTTATGATCGGCAAAGGGATCTCTGTGGTCAGCGCAATCACGACTCAGTTTTCTTTGATGTTCAAGTTTCTGGGCATGATCAGCACAGGTTTTGGAACGGTATTCGGTTGGATCGGGAAGGTGGTTGGCATTATAGTCGGACCTTTGATGTCCGGGCTTCAGGCCTTATTTGCTTTCATTGTGGCCAACCCGATTGTTTTGGTGATCGCGGCGATTATCGCAGCGCTCATTTTGCTTTGGCAGAACTGGGATGAGGTAAAGGGATGGATTCTTGAGACGGTGACCAAGCTTCGTGAAGGGGCAGCGCAGAAGTTTGAGGAGATGTCTGCTTCTGTAACAGGAACCGTTGACAAGATGAATGCCTGGCTGACTGAGAAGTGGAATGGACTCAAAACGGGGACCGTGGCCATCTTTGTTGGTATTCAGACTGGGGTGATTGGAGCCTTCGAAGGCTTGAAAACCAAAGCCATTTCCATTTGGGATTCCATTGGCAGCGGAATTAGAGAAACGATCAACTTCATAATTCGTGGAGTCAATACCTTGATAGCTGGTATGAACAAGATCTCCTTTAAGATACCGGAATGGGTTCCTGGTGTTGGTGGAAAAAGCTTTGGAATTAATATTCCGAAGATTCCAATGCTGGCTGCAGGTGGGATCGTGACAAAGCCAACCCTGGCCATGATTGGCGAGGCGGGACCGGAGGCGGTTATTCCTTTGTCGAAGGGATACGGTGGATCCTCGGACGAACCGCGGCCGATTGTGATTTATCTGGATGGCCGAAAGATTTATGAAGGGGTCGATGAAGCTCTGGGTGATCGGCTGCTTGGCGTTGGGGGTGTCTAGGTGAAAGTATATGTGAATGCCACTGGGGACACCCAGCTTCCCGGTGTGGCCAAGGTGACAAGAAAGACGGTCCTTGATGGATTTGGTAATATTTCTGTTTCCGGGATTGGGATAGCTGAGAATTTGAAGTACAAGACGCTTCGGTTTTTCAAAGCCTATCCGGATCTTTATGCACTTGGCCAAGTGACGGACCAGCAGGAATCAGATGCCGGAGGCGTGAAGGCCGTGTCTCTTTCCTGCAGCGATAATGCTTTCTATTTGAAGAAGCGTGTGGTTGCCGAGCGGTTTGGATCCGAAGACAGCTATCAGGGGCGGCCGGATCTGATCTTGAAGTATATGATCAGCCGGTACGTTCCGGAACTGACTACGAATGCGGTGCAGTCCTGTTCAGAAGTGATTGAGGAGCTGTTTTTTGAATACATCTACATGAGCGAAGTCATGAACCGGATCATGAAGCATCTTGCTGACTGGCATTGGTATGTGGATGGAGGGAATGATCTTCATTTCTTCAAAGGATACGAGTCTGAAGGGGCCAAGTTTGAAAAAGTGGAGAACCGATACAACTTCCAGATCAACAGCCTGAATGTCTCCTACAAGGGAGAAGAAGGTGCAAACCGGATCTGGATTGTCGGAGCCAAGCAGGCATCGCCTGACTACATCGATCAGTATTTCACCTCGGACGGAGTCCAGCGGGTTTTCCCGCTTGCCTATCTTCCGAACTATGCGGAGGTTACCATGGATGGCGGAGAGCCGATGAAGTGGAAGCTTCTGAAAAATGATGATGGAGCCCAGGACTTCCTGATCGACAAAGAAGGGAAGGTGCTGAGCATTCCGGCGAATGTCGATCCGATTCCTACAGGGCAGATCCGGATCCATTACCGGCCAACGGTTCAGGTGGTGGATTACTTCGAGGATCCAAAAAGCATACGCGCACACGGCCTTCTTGAGGCGGTAGTGAAGAGCAAGGATATCACGGACCGATTATCAGCCCGGAAGGTTGGCAAGGCCATGCTGAAGCGACAGGCGCGGTCAAAGCGGGTTGTGAGTTTGAGAACGCTTGAGGAACGAAAGATCGGCCAACGGTGCGAGCTGGATATTCTCACCGACAAGTGGGATGTGCGGGGATTCTTTCTGGTGACAGATGTGACCGAAGAGAGCGTACCGGGGCATACGGTCTATTCGATCGGATTGGAGGAGTTGTAGATGAAGCTGACAGATGCATTGTCTAATCAGAATTCGAGGGTGACTGCCTTGGAGGGTGCAGACTTCAATTCGAATTCTACGATAGCCAGAATCACGAAATTTTACGGAGACCTGAAGGTCACGATGGCGGTTAAGATCCGCCGGCACAAGTATCGCTTTGCATCAAGTGATCTGTATCCTTCAGACGATCTCTTTATCTAGGGGGTGGGGGATTGATTACCAATGCGGGACTGGCAAGGGTTCTGGCCTTATTGGATCAGGACCTTGAGTACTTTGGTTTGGGATCCGGAACACCTCCCGGGGTGGATTCTGTGATTCTTGACCAGGAAGCGATACGAAAGATTGCGACCACTACGATCGATGGAGATACCCTGATCAAAGAAGTCTATCTCGATGAGAGTCAAGGAAATGGGATTCATTTCACATCGGCGGGGATCTACGGAGACGGAGCGACTGATGCAGTTGGAACGGGCAAACTTTTTGCCGGTTCCGAGATCGATGTGGACAAGGATCAATATGAATCCATCACGGTGAGCATCGAGATCACTGTGGAAGCGGAATAGGGGTGAGGCAATGAATTACAGCAAAACCATATGGGGAGAACGCCAGGTTGAATATCCGAATCGTTTTGAGAAGGTTGATAACGGGGATGGGACGATCACGCTGGTGCCGGCATTCGGGAACATCATTCAGTCAGGCACCCCTTTGAGCGTGTTCAACATGCAAAAGATCGACAACCAGTTGGAGTACCTGGATAAGAAGGTGTCCCTTTCAAAGACTGTGACCGTTTTGGCATCCGGATGGGTGCAGAATGGCAGCCAGTGGGAATATGAGATCACGGATGCATCCATTGACGCAGAAACTGTGGCCGATGTGGTAGCCTCGCCCACGGAAAAGGAAAAGGCAGCGGGGAGCTGGACCCATACAGAGACCTTCGTGGGTTCCATGAAGATCTACTCGACTGAAACACAAACGCAGGATATCCAGGTGACGATTTATTATTCAAAGGTGGTGAGCGTATGATTGGTGGAACGAATTTGGCCGCCGCAAGTGGCGGGGGGAAAGATTATGTAGTGAACAGCGCTCCGAATTTTGCATGGCTTGAGAATTCGAAAATATATGAAGGCTTCATTGGTTATTGGCTTAATGAAGTTCTTTCAGGGAAGATCCATACTCTAGAAGTATCTTACAACAATTATGCAAAGGTCCTTCTTGATGTTGCGGGAGCCGGTGAAATATTGGCATTGAAGTTTTCAGCAGACGGATCTGGTGGCTCGTCTTCCGCTGCAATATTTGAGTTTGAAATTAGCACAGATGGTATTGTACGACATTTCATTTGGGAAATAGCTTCCTCAAGCACATACTACGTGAATGTAAAGAGAACGGGAATACTAGTTGCCGATGCGGGAGATGTGAAAGCGATTAATGAAACCGGTGGACTTTCTTCAGTTTCAGGTAGTGTTCCGACAGCAGAAACCATAGATGATCTTTTTGCCGATAAGACATACCGAACCACGAATTTCAATGTTTTTACCATGGGGGATTCTTGGCGTTTCAATAGCTCGTTTAAAATCGAGTCCTTTGGCAGAACCGGTGGAAATACAGGTATTAGTGCCAGTGCTGAGTGTTTGGTCAAAGTTGTATACAAATTGGATTGAGGAGGTGCTGCATGAAGAACTATTTAGTCGAAGGTAGTTCGATTTATTCATCGGACTTATCGAAAGGCATCAGGAAGTTATATATTGGGGAGCAACATATCTCAAAGAATGGGAGTGAGTATACCTTTGATTTGAATCGGGGAGAGTATGTCGATTCGCAAGGAAATGCCTTGCAGCTGGGTGATATTCATCAAGAAGAAACTCCGCTTCAACGATTGGAAGAGAAGGTTGATTTTCTCCTTCAGAAACAAGTACAGCGTGATTTAGAAGATGCCCTTCAGCAATTGGAGGTGACTCCAAATGTCTAGGTATTCAGTGAATGATTTGAAACGGATGTATGACTGGAGAATCATTGACGAAGCATTCCTTGATCGGGCGGTGACAGCCGGCTGGATCACGCAGGAAGAAAGGGATTCGATGGTTCAGAGATAGGAGGGATAGATGACACAATTACAGGAGTATTTTTCGAAGGTGCTTGATGGAGCCAATCCGGTGATTGGGATATTGGTTTCAGCGATCAGCTATGTGCTCTTTCCGGATAAAGCTTTTTTCACCAGTATCATTGCTGTGGGTGTGACGATGCTCCTTGATATCATCACGAAGTTCTGGGCTTTGGCCAAACAGAACCAAGGATACCGCCAAGCGGTCAAATCGCGAGCAATATACTCAAAGACCCTTTGGGATAAGACTAAGATCAAACTGTTTTCCTATCTGGTCATTATGATCCTGGCGGGTCTCAGTTACCGGGTGGCTCCGTTGAAGGAAATGGGCGTTTTCTTTGCGACAGTGGTCTATGCGGTGATGTTCCTGCGGGAAGGGCAGTCGGTAATTGAAAACTTGGTAGATGGAGGCGCTGATTTGAAGTGGCTCCTTTTTTGGATGAAGAAGAAGGAAGATCAGATTCTGGACAGTGAAACGAAAGAATACCAGGAGATGAACGGGGAGGATGAGGACTATGAAATGCGCGTATGATACAACGTTGAATCTCATTACTCAGAATCGATATTCTCGCCCAGGGAGGCGTTTGAAAGGCATGAGGGGGTTGGTGGTCCACTGGGTCGCAAATCCAGGCTCAACGCCGGCAGGGAACCGAAATTTCTTTGAGAATCGAAAGCTTGGTAAGGATGCTTTTGGATCTGCCCATGAGATCATCGGGATCAAGGGCGAGCGATTGATTTGCATTCCGGAAACGGAAATCGCCTATCATGTGGGATCCGAGAAATACACCAGGCGTGCTTTAAGCCGGCTGTCTTCATACCCAAATAATTACACATATGGCATTGAGCTATGCCATAAGGATTGGACGGGGGAATTTACGGAAGAGACGCTGGATTCTACAGCGCATCGATGCGCGGAGTTGTGCTTAAAGTATGACTTGGACCCGATTCGGGATATCTGGACCCATCAGCAGGTGGTTGGCTGGAAGGAGTGTCCGCGGTGGTTTGTGAAGAGGCCATTGGAGTTTGAGAAATTCAAAGAGAGAGTGAAGGAGATTGTGATGCCGAAAAAACTTGAGAAATGGCAAAAGGAACTTGGCCAAAAGGCCGTGATGGAGTTGGCCAAGCGAGGGATTATTAATAATCCAGAAGAGTGGTCAAGGGAAGAGAAACTGGCAGAGCCGGCACCAAATTGGTTGATGCTTACGGTTCTTGCGCGATATGCAGAGGAGGATGAGAAGAATGAAAATAAAAATTAGAGTGTTGATGATGCTCCTAGCAGTTGTTTTGCTGGGAGTTTTATTTTTAGGATTCCAGGGAGTGATCCCCAGGGAAACCGCCGTAAATGTGGTGGTAGTGGGAGTGTTCATCGGAGTGCTTCTAGTGCTGCTTTGTTTTGGTCAGATCGAGATTGTAAAGAAGATCCTGCTCTCGTTGGTGATTGAGGCGGAGCAAATCTATGGATCCGGAACAGGAAAGCTCAAATACAATTATGTTCTTGGTAAGACATACTCGATGCTGCCAAGTGTGATCAAATTGTTTGTTTCAGAGAAGTTGCTGGATGAGATGTTGGAATCCGCAGTCGCCCAATTGCAGATTTTTCTTTCTGAGACGGCAAAAGAGTAGCCTGAGGGCTACTCCTTTGCATGGCAAGTGTACATCCTGACAAGCAGGAATAAATAAAGTATGCTCCTGATATTTCCAGATTGCAAGCGGATATTGCGAAATGTATAGTCAAATCACAGATAGTATAGAAAAAAACTCCTCGATATTTACAATAAGATCAAAAAGTGCAATAATTGTTTGTAGAGTCTTGGGAGGAAAAGTGATGAAATTACGGATCTTTGAGATAATTGAAAAAGCTGGAGAGGAAGATATTCAAAGTAAGATCTTTGATTACTCGATTTTACTCTTAATTTTGGTTAACGTAGTAGCAATAATACTAGAATCTTACGATAATTTATCAGTCAAATACGGATCAGCTTTTCGCATTATTGAGATAGTTTCAGTTGTGATCTTTTCAGTTGAATATCTTTTGAGATTATGGACAGCGGGTTATAAATACCCAAATGAAAATGTATTTCGTGCTTCGTTGAAATATATCTTTTCATTTATGGCATTGATTGATTTATTGGCGATACTTCCATTTTATCTACCAATGTTGATACCTATCGATTTGCGTTTCTTGAGGATGCTAAGACTTTTTAGAGTTGCAAGGATTTTTAAACTTAACAGGTATTCGAAAGCATTAAATACTATAGCAAAAGTGATAGATGAAAAGAAAGAGGAACTGATAACCACAGTGTTCATAATGGTATTCATTATTGTGATTTCATCTACATTGATTTATTACATAGAACATGAATTTCAACCAGAAGCATTTCCAAATATAATCGCTTCTTGTTGGTGGGCGGTAGCGACTTTAACTACTGTAGGGTATGGTGATATTTATCCAATTACAGGATTTGGGAAAGTTCTAGCTGCGATTATAGCATTAGCTGGAATAGGTTTAGTCGCTTTACCAACAGGAATAATCAGCGCTGGATTCATGGGTCAGATAAATGGTAAGAAAAGGTGTCCTCATTGCGGAAAAGAAATTGATTAGTATAAAAATAAAATCAAGGGAGACTAAAATGGTTCCTGATATTCAAAAGTATGATACAAATATACCTGGCGAAATAGCTTTGTATTGGCTACACAGGGATTTATTTCCTTTTGAAAAGATGTTGGAGACTTTCGAAGTTGCGATTAATACATATGAAGAGACATACTTTGAGAATGCACAACGAGCCGATGCAAATGGTGATGAGGAAAAAAGTAACGAGCAAATGATACAGGCTATTGAGTTTAGGACGACTGTGCGTCCACAAGCCTATAGTTCTTGGGTTTTGCTTTTGTATTCATTTCTTGAAGAAGGATTCAACACTTTATGTCGAGCTTATCAAAACAAGAATAGTTATACAATTAGTTACTTAGAGGTAAAAGGAAAAGGTCTTGAGCGAGCAGTTACATATTTAAGCAAAGTATGTGGGGTAAAAGGAATTAAACAACATAAGTTATGGAGAAAAATTGTCTTTTTACGAAACTTGAGAAATAGATTAGTTCATGACGCTGGAAGGGTGAAAAAAGAGGAGAGTTTTGCTAAAGTTGCAGAAGAGTTTAATTGTTATATAAATGATTATGGAATGATTGAAGTTGATTATGATCTTGCTAGTGATTTATATAGAAGCGTAATAGAATTTGCTGGAGAGATATTCCGGTATTCACCATCAAAAGTATAGGAATTTAAAGAGACTTGTTTTTAAGGTGTCAAGACGCCTTCTATTTATTAGGAAAGGGTGATTAAGGGAAACAATTACAACAACATGAATCCACCGATCTCTCGGATGGGTGGGAAGTCAAAATTAAGGAAAGAAATAATTAGCAGGTTGCCGGAGCATACCTGCTATGTTGAAACATTCTTTGGAGCTGGTTGGGTATACTTTGGGAAAGAACCCAGCAAGGTTGAAGTGATAAATGATGTGGAGGGAGAGCTGGTGAATCTTTTCCGGATGATGAAACATCATGCGAGCGAGTTGCAAAGAATGCTTCAATATGAGTTCAGCAGCAGAGATGAGTTTGAATACTACAAACATGCGGATCCGAAAGGATTGACTGAGATCCAACGTGCGATCCGATTCATCTACATCAATAGCCAGAGCTTCGCGGCAAAGGGCGGGAACTATGGATACGGCACTTCTACGAAGCCGCGAGGGATTGTTTTTGGTGAGCGGGATCTTCATCAGATCCAGAGACGATTGAGGAATACCTATGTGGAGAATCTGGATTTTGAAGAGCTGATTTGGAAGTATGATCGGAAGGGTACAGTGTTCTTTTGTGATCCGCCGTATTATGAAACCGCCGGGTATGAATCAGAGTTTTCATTGAAAGATCAAATACGTCTGGTAGATTGCTTGAAACGAATCAAAGGGAAGTTTCTCGTGACGATCAATGATCATTCGAAAGTTCGAGAATGGTATTCATGGGCGAATATTGAAGAAGTACATACAGTGTACTCGATTAGTCGAGACAAAGATGCATGCGGCAAGGTGCAGGAACTAATCATAACGAATTATGAACCAATACAAATTAAGATGCTGATTTAATATCTGTAGATAGCAAACGAGTAGTGAAGAAGTGATACTAAAATGATACTAAGAATTTATGCAGCGAGAGAAAATGAGAGAAATTAGGTGTAAACGAGCCCTGAAAAGCGCATAAAATGCTCATTTATAATGTAGGAAAACGCAAATAGACAGAGTGGGAATAGTTAACGAAAAACCTGCAACCCTTCTAAATAAGGATTGCAGGTTTTTTTAAAATGTAAGGATTGAAACTCTAATTATTTAACTACTCGTATTTCAATCCAATATATTCTTCTTCATACTCCCATCTGTGTTTATTGAATGGGCAGAGGTCTTGGCAGTGATCACATCCGACGGTAAAGTTGTCGACAACAATATCGGTTTTGAAAGCGATACATTTTTCGGTATCTTTTGAGATTCTGGTAAGTGCTTTTTCTGGGCAATTTCTCGCACAGATGCTGCAGTGTTCTGGACAGTTTGTCGGTGGTTCATCGAAATCACAGGTTAAAGCTGCATCCACCAGCCATGCATGTAAATGACAATACGAACCTTCCTCTGTATAGAAATATCCATTTCTTCTTGTGATGCCAATCCCCATTTCAGCAGCAATACTGTTTTTTATGGACGATGATATGGTGGTCATATCTGCATGTTTTATGGTCTCTTTTGATAAAAAGGCTTCAAATTCTGTAGCGGTATCATGTTCATGAGACCCTTCGAAATAGCGTCCTTTGAATAAATCTCTTTTGCTGACCTTGCCTTCCAATTCAGACGGTATTTTATAAAAGTTATAGTGGAAGGCCGCAATGATCATGGATTTCGCCCAGGGATGATCCTGTTTGATTGCTTCTATCGATTCATTTTCGATATCACCAAATTCCAACGCGCCAACACGGCTATAACCTACAGCCAGTCCTTCATCGTGTATCAATTCTGAAATATCCATTTGTTCTCTTTTTCCTTTCTGTGGCTTAACATAAATTAGTCTATCACAAATTAGATTTACTTGTTAAATTGTATGCTTATATAGCACTGTGATTATTAATGGGTGTTCTTGTATGTCTTGTATTTGGTCGGCGGGAGTATTTTTGTGTTTGCTTGGACTGGTCTTATAGTGGGAAAGCCTGATATAATGGGAGAAGTTAACATTGATAGAGAATACATAAAATGAAAAGCAGTGGAAGGAGTAATCGATCAATGAATGAAGCAATGAGTCAATTAAATATAGAAATGATAAAAGAAAAAATCGAGAAGATGAATGAGGAAATCATTACTTGGAGACGCCATTTTCACCAGCATGGCGAACTTTCCTTTCAGGAATTTGCCACATCCGATTTTATTGAAAAGCAACTCGAAAGTTTTGGTGGCGTAGAGATTTGGCGACCAACAAAAACCGGGGTCATTGGCAAAATTGTGGGAGCAAAACCCGGAAAGACGGTTGCTTTGCGTGCGGATATCGACGCGCTTCCTATGACGGAATTGAATAATCTTCCCTATGCGTCTGAGACGGAAGGGGTCATGCATTCATGTGGCCATGATGGACATACGGCGATTCTATTGGGAATTGCAAAGCTCTTTTCTGAACTGAAGGACGAGATGAGCGGAAGCTTGGTTTGCATCTTCCAACATGCGGAAGAGCTTCCACCGGGCGGTGCCATTGAAATGGTTGAAGCCGGCGTTATGGACGGCATTGATGAGATCTATGGACTGCATTTGTCCTCTTCATTTCCAACAGGAACCTTTGGCATTCGTTCAGGCTTCTTAACGGCGGCAACCGATCGATTTGATATCGAAGTGGTTGGAAAGGGTGGGCATTCAGCCATGCCGGAAACCTGTGTGGATCCGATTGTTATCGGCGCACAGATTATTACAAACCTACAAACGATTGTTTCAAGAAGAATCAAAGGCATTGAACCAGCGGTTTTGTCGGTTTGCCAGATCGGCGCTGGACATGCATACAATATTATTCCGAATACAATGACCATCACAGGTTCTGTAAGAACTTTCTCGCATGAGACAAGAAACAATATGGAAAACATGATCACAGAAATTTCCCGAGGCATTGCATCGGCAAACGGAGCAGATTGCAAAGTGTCTTATGAATTGGGATACAGTTCCGTTGTCAACGATGAAGCTTTGACGGAAAATGCAGAAAATGTAATGGGAGCTTGGTTTGGAAAAGAAAGTGTTTTGGCAATCGATCCGGTTATGCCTGGAGAGGACTTCTCAGCCTTTACAGAAGCAACGAATTGTCCGGGTTGCTTTGTTGAAATCGGGACTGCCAATGAAGCTTTGGGCACAACCATGCCTCATCACAATCCCAAGTATCTGATGGATGAAAAGGGCTTGTATTACGGCACGGCATTTTTTGCAGGCGTTGTATTTGACCGTCTGTTTTCAAACTAGGGAAGGAAGACCATGGCAAAGTTAACAGTGAGAGCAACTGCAACCAATACGACGAAAACCACCATTACCGCAGGGAAACATACGATTCTAATTGATGAACCACCTCTGTTCGGCGGGAAGGATGAAGCGCCAAGTCCGGTTGAAATGTATCTGGCATCCATAGCCGGATGCATCAATGCGGCGGGTCAGTGGATTGCTAAGGAGATGGATATGGACTTGCAAAAGATTGATATTCATATCGAAGGGGAAGTGGATGGTTCGAAGTTTCTCAAGAATGACAACACCTTTAGAGCCGGATTTTCTGAAATTGTAGCAAAGGTTGAAATTGTTTCTAACAGTGATCCCTCCATTCAAGAGGAGTGGCTGAAACAGGTAAGGGGACGATGTCCTGTGATTGACAACACAGAAAATGGAACGAGATTCATGATGAAACAGATCGATTAGTTGACAAGTGAAGCAGAGTAAACTATAATCAAAACAGTGTTTTAAAACAATGTTTTGATTATTTTATAAGGAGAATGAATGGCGAAACGAATAGAAGGTGTATATGAACGCATACAAGAATGCGCGATGAAGGAATTTCTGAACAAAGGCTTTAGAGATGCTTCCCTGCGTACAATCGCAGCGAATGCAGAAACTGCAACGGGGTCCATATATACGCGATTTGGAGACAAAGAAGGACTTTTTGACAGTCTTGTGGCGGAAGCGTATGAAAAGTTCGTTCATCATTTTAATCATGAAGAAACAGAGTTTTTTGCATATGAAAAATATCGGAACGCTGACAAGTTGATGGAATTCTCCAAAGAGGTGATGGAAAAAAGCTTGGATATGATCTATCGGTATCCGAGGGAATTCAAATTGCTGATTACCTGTTCGGCAGGAACCAAGTATGAGAATATTATTGACGAGTTTGTTGAATATGAGCTTGAATCAACCAAGCGGTTTTTAAAAGTCATTGGGAACAAGCGGTATTTGGCGGGAGAGATCAGCGACGAGCTTTTGCACATTATCTGCAATTCGTATTTTAATGGTATTTTTGAAATCATCCGACATGACATGCCTGAGGAAAAAGGGCGGAAGTATCTCATGGATTTTGGGAGATTCTACGGGTGCGGTTTTTTGTATTTTATGAACGATTAGATAAGCCTATTAATAAATGAAACCCTGGTATTCCAGGGTTCAATTATTGGCCAAGAGTTAGCGGTAGCTAACTCGATGAAGGGGGTGCTAAGCGGTAATGTTTGCAATTTGATTTAGTGAAACAATAACGGATGGCCTGAAACGGATGCATGATTTCCGTGCGGAGGGCGTGTCCCTTTGTTAATAGAATAATGATGTGATGGTTAAGAAAGGTAGGAGAAACGAGTATGGAAAAAAGCAAAAAGAAATCGTTGTTAAAACGATTTGTCCCTTATATGGGGAAGAAAAAAGCGCTGTTGCCGCTTGCGCTAGTTTTGTCGGGCTTGTCGGCAATCCTCAACATGATCCCCTTTGTTTTGGTTTGGTACATCGCGAGAGAGATTTTATCGAATACTGGTGGAAGTCAGCTTTCCAGTGTGGGGACATATGCCTGGTGGGCATTTGGAACTGCAATCGCGGGTGTTGTCGTCTATTTTTGTGCCCTGATGTGTTCACATTTGGCAGCCTTCCGCGTGGAAGTTGGCTTGCAGAAGGTCGGCATGGAAAAAATCATGAATATGCCCTTGGGATTCTTTGACCAGTATTCCAGTGGGAAACTGAGAAAGATCGTAAACGACGGTGCAGGCACCACCCATACCTTTTTGGCGCATCAATTGCCGGACATGGCCGGAACCGTGCTTTCGCCGATTATTCTTTTGATTCTTATCTTTACCATGAACTGGAGACTGGGACTGGCATCCTTGGTACCGATTATACTCGGGTTTATCACCATGAGGTTTATGACCAGCACAAAAGGCAAAGAATTTCAAAAGCAATACTTCGATTCCTTGGAAGAGATGAGTGCTGAATCTGTAGAATATGTCCGGGGAATTCCTGTTGTGAAAACTTTTGGACAATCCATCTTTTCTTTTAAACGCTTTTACAACAGCATCATGCATTATAAGGAAATGGTCCATGCCTATACCTTGCTTTGGCGTTCGCCCATGTCCTTTTACACGATTATTATGCAGTCTGCCGCTTTTTTCTTAATACCAATGGGAATTATTTTAATTGGAAATGGAGACAGCATTGCTCTGGTTTTATCGGATTACATATTTTATCTTTTGATTTCACCGATCTTTACCATGCTATTAATGAAATCCATGTACTTCCAACAAAACAGCATGATTGCAGAGCAGGCAATCAACCGCTTGGATCAGTTGTTTGCCTATCCGGAAATGACCTATAGCGCCAATCCAAAGAAAGTCAATCAATATTCGGTTGAGTTTAGGGATGTTGCTTTTAGGTACGAAGGCAGCGGTAAGCGGGCGGTTGACGGAGTGAGTTTTAAGCTGAACGAAGGGGAAACCATCGCTTTAGTTGGAGCGTCAGGAGGGGGCAAGACCACCATCGCCAGACTGGCGGCTCGATTCTTCGATGTGGAACAAGGTCAGGTGCTGATTGGCGGCGAAAACGTGAAGGAAATTGGAAAGAAAGAGCTTATGGATCATATTTCTTTTGTTTTCCAAAATACGCGTCTGTTTAAAGGGACATTGAGAGAGAATATTGTTTTTGGGAAAAAAGGTGTGACACAGAAGGCGATCGACAGAGCCATTGACCTGTCACAATCCAGATCGATTCTTGACGAGCAAAAAGACGGTCTTGAGACAGTAGTCGGATCAAAAGGAACCTATTTATCCGGTGGGGAACAACAGAGAATTGCCTTGGCGCGAGCCATTGTCAAAGATGCGCCTATTGTACTTCTTGATGAAGCGACCGCCTTTGCAGATCCGGAAAATGAACATCTCATTCAAAAAGCGTTAAAGGAATTGAGCCGTGGGAAAACCACATTAATGATTGCCCACCGGTTAACCAGTGTAAAAAATGTGGATAGAATTCTTGTGATTGATCATGGAACGATTGCAGAGCAGGGAACCCATGATGAATTGATTGCGAAAGACGGATTGTATAAAACCATGTGGGATGAATACCAGCAGTCGATTGCATGGAGAATCGAGAGTGACAAAGAGCCTAGGGAGGAAATCAAGTATGCGTAAATACTTTCAAAATACTTTTGCATTATCAGAAGAAGGCGCAAAGAATCTCATTCATGCAATTGTGCTATCAACGATTATGAATCTGAGTTTTATGTTGCCGGTCATGTTTGGCTTTCAGTTTTTGGATCAAAGCTTAGGGATCATGTTAGGCGGATCACAGAAGACAATAAGCAGTATGGGGTATTATGGGATGGTGGCCATTGTTTCCTTGTTGGTCATGTTTGTGATTGCATATTTCCAATATGATTCAACCTATACGCGGATCTATGAGGAAAGCGCAAAAAGACGAATCAGTTTGGCCGAGACCCTAAGGAAACTTCCCTTGGCTTTCTTTGGCAAAAAGGACATTGCGGATTTGAGTGCAACCATTATGGAAGATGCCACGCATATTGAGCAGCTGTTTTCTCATGCCGTACCTCAGATCTTTGCGGCGGGTATCACCATTGTTATCATGGGAGTGATGATGTTTATCTACAATTGGCGGATGTCTCTTGCTGTATTCTGGGTTATTCCGGTTGCCTTTTTTATATTCTTCTTATCGAGAAAATTTCAAAAACGCGCCCACAATGATATGTATTGGGTGAAGAGAGATATCTCGGATCAAATTCAAGAGACATTGGATTCAGTTCATGAGATCAAGTCTTATAACCGAGAGGAAGATTATAACGGAACACTTCATGGAAAACTGGAGAGCTATGAGGCCAAGCTAGTCAAGTCAGAACTCTTGCTGGGTGCTTTCATCAACTTTTCCTATATTGTTTTGAAGCTCGGACTGCCAAGTGTTATGCTGGTTGGCGCTTATCTGTTGAGTCAGGGGCAGGTGAGTATTTTTACCTACCTAGTCTTTCTGGTTGTAACGGCCAGAATCTATAACCCAATCATCGAAATCATGGATAATTTGGCACTGCTGCTATATTTGGGTGTACGGATTAATCGGATGAAGGAAATGGATGCCATGCCGAGACAGGAAGGCAAAACAGTATTTGAACCCAAACACTATGACATTGAATTCAAGCATGTGGATTTTTCCTATATCGATGGCGTTCAGACCTTAAAGGATGTCAGTTTTACAGCTAAACAGGGTGAGGTGACTGCCTTGGTCGGACCTTCCGGAGGAGGAAAAAGCACGGTCGCGAAGTTGTCAGCCCGATTCTGGGATATTAATAAAGGTATTGTGACCTTGGGCGGTGAAGATATCTCGAAAATTGATCCGGAAACGCTGCTGCAGTACTACTCCATTGTATTCCAGGATGTGACGCTATTTAATTCAAGTGTGATGGAAAACATTAGACTGGGCAAGAAGGATGCCACGGATCAAGAGGTTCGTCAGGCAGCCAAACTGGCTAGGTGCGATGAATTTATTGAAAAGCTGCCGGATGGATATGACACGTTCATTGGTGAAAATGGTGAACGTTTATCTGGCGGTGAAAGACAGAGAATTTCTATAGCCAGAGCCATGCTAAAAGATGCGCCGATTATACTGCTTGATGAAGCAACGGCTTCCTTGGATGCTGAAAATGAGAGTAAAATTCAAGGAGCCCTGAGCGAGTTGATTCGAAATAAGACAGTCCTGATTATTGCCCATCGGATGAGAACCGTATCCGGTGCAGACAAGGTCGTTGTGCTTAAGGAAGGAAGCATTGAAGAAATGGGAACACCAAGCAAGTTGCAGCAGGCAGGCGGCATATTTGCTTCTATGCTAAAAACCCAGTTTCAAGGTGTTTAACAAGTTTTTTTCACAAGCCGACTGACAGTGAGTCGCAACGATAAATCATCCCGTCAAAACATGATGGGGTGATTTTTTATTGCGCATGGGGAACAATATGGACATTGAACTCGCCGCATATTAAAATGTGAGGTATGAGTCTATAAAATTTTGAGGAGAAAATGATGAAATTACTGAAAATATTTGCTTGGATTATGTTTTTTCCATTTATGTTGACCCACTGGGGATGGAAGCAGGGAAAGAAACCTGCGGTAGCGGTTGGTGCTTTGTTGTCGGCGATATTCATCTTCGCCGGGGCACTCGGCACTAAGCAGGGGTTTACGGAGCTTGAAGCGATTCCAGTAGAAGTTGAAGAAATTGCGGGAGAAAGTGGAACGCCGAAGGAAACTGTTGAATCGCCTGAGAATGAGTTTGTATGTGTAGAGTCTGATATTGCGATAGAGATCGAAGGCCACGCTGTCTTGGTGGTTGATGGCGGAGACTTGTCGGGTGATCGGGAACCTAATGTGGTTGTAGACATTGGTTTTGGAGAACGGGATTATTACGCTTTCACCAATGAGTACGGCCAACTGGTGAAGGTGGTTGCTGATGAGATTATTCTGCAGGATGATGCGCATGAACCAGTCTTATCCACGGGGCGGTACTATCGGGATGAAGCAAAAGTGCCTGGGGTAGAGAGTCCGGTGCTGGACGAAGGTCATGTGATTGCCGATTCATTGGGCGGCGTGTCGAATGCATATAATATCACACCACAGAATAGCACCTTGAACCGCCATGGGGATCAAGCCTATATGGAGGACCAAATTCGGGAAGCGGGCGGCTGTACCAATTTTGTAGCCATTATCACGTATCCGGATACAGAGACCCAGATTCCCAGCCATTATGACTTTACCTATACCTTGAAAGGAAAAGTCATTCATGATGCCTTTGACAATGTGAATCCGGATGAAGTCAATGCGGCTTTGGCGGAATCTGAAGCGGTTTCAGAACAAGCGGCTTCAGCTGAATCTGAATCGATTGGAATCAAGGCGCTCGATAAAAAAGCGGAGTATGTGGTTGTCGAAAATCCAGGGGCAAGCGATGTGGACCTAAGCGGATGGACGATGGTTTCAGAGATTGGCAGCCAGAGCTTTGTATTCCCGGCAGGGACTGTTTTGGAAGCAGGAGAGTCATTCAAGTTAACATCATACGAAGCGAACGGAACGGGAGATTTCATAATGGCGGAAAGCAGGATCTGGAACAATTCAGAAAACGATCCGGCAGTGCTTTATGATGCGAACGGTGTGGAAATTGATAGATTGGAAAATTAAGGTATGATACGATACAGATAAATCCAACTGAACGGAGGAGCGGGTGCAATGGGTGAAATTCTATTTCGACGACTAGAACTTGGTGAATGTGAACGGATTCGGGAAATTGACGCTTCGCAGTATATAGGAAGAGCTTGGCGGGAAGTGGATGGAGTCCGACAATTGGTTGAGATCGATTATTTGGATCCGGATTTCCCGGAAGGCTATGACGTTCACTTAGCGGGTTTGAAAAGCACGCTGGATGAAGGGGGCGCAGCCTGGGGCGCGTTTGATACGGATGGCAGGCTGGTTGGCTTTGTCACGGTGAACCGGGAAGTCTTCGGCGAGCGATTCAAGCATGTCCTGCTGGATCAGATGTTTGTCAACAAGGCTGATAGGAATCGCGGCATTGGAAAGCGTCTGTTCCAGTGCGCAGTGGAAGCTGCTCGAGATTGGGATGCTGACAAGCTCTACATTTGTGCAGGTTCGGCCGAAGAAACGATTCTGTTCTATCGAGCCATGGGTTGCAAGGAAGCGGAAGAGATCAATCAGGAATTTTATGAAGATGATCCGCGAGACTGGCAGTTGGAATATACGGTAAAAGAATAGCGGGCAATGAAAAACCTCCATGTTTAGGCATGGAGGTTTTGTAAGTTATACGATTTTGGTTGTCCATTCCTCCACATTCCAGATATCTGTGACCCAGTCTTCGTAGAAGTAGGGTTCATGGGATACGAGGAGGATGGTGCCTTTAAAGTCGATCAGGGCGCGCTTGAGCTCTTCTTTGGCATCAGCATCCAAGTGGTTGGTGGGCTCATCGAGAACCAGCCAGTTGATGTCTTTCAACATCAGTTTGCACAATCGCACCTTGGCGTTTTCACCGCCGCTCAAGACCCGCATCTGGTTGGTAATGTGCTCGTTGGAAAGTCCGCATCCTGCCAGGGCGGCCCGCACTTCACGGTTTTCCATGGCTGGGTATTCATTCCAGATCTCTTCCAGTGCCGTGTTGGTGTTGTCTCGGCTGGATTCCTGCTCAAAATAGCCTTTCTGTACAAATTCACCGTGGCTTAACTTGCCGGAAACCGGCGGGATCAGTCCCAGCATGGTTTTTAAGAGGGTGGATTTCCCCAAACCATTGACACCGGTAACGGCGATTTTTTGATTGCGCTCCAAGGTGATGTTCACCGGTTTGGTCAGGGGCTCGTCATAACCTAATACAAGGTCTTCGGCTTGGAAGATAAACCGGCTTGGGGTTCGTCCTTCCTGGAAGCTGAAAGTCGGTTTCAGCCGTTCTGTCGGCTTTTTCATGACTTCGATTTTGTCGAGCCGTTTCTGGCGGCTGTTGGCCATGCCTCTGGTGGCAACGCGGGCTTTGTTTCGCGCGATGAAATCTTCCATCTTTTCGATTTCCTGCTGTTGTTTCTTGTAGGCCTTCAGCTGCTGCTCTTTTTTCACGGCATACATGTCCTGGAATTGGTCGTAGTTGCCGCTGTAGCGGGTCAGTTCCCCGTCTTCCACATGGTAGATGACGTTGACGACTTCATTCAGGAACGGAATGTCATGGGAGATCAGAATAAAACTGTTCTCATATTCCTTCAGGTATCGTTTCAGCCATTCGATATGATTTACATCCAAGTAGTTGGTGGGCTCATCCAGCAAGAGGATGGTGGGATTTTGAAGCAGGAGCTTTGTCAGCAGCACCTTGGTGCGCTGGCCGCCGCTCAGTTCGGAAACATCGCGGTCCAGGCCAATCTCGCCCAATCCCAGGCCATTGGCCACTTCCTCAATCTTGGTATGCAGGATGTAAAATCCGCTATGTTCCAAAAAGCTTTGAATCTCGCCGACTTCTTCCATCATGGCTTCCAGTTCTTCCGGTGTCGCATCGCCCATCTTTTCATAGAGGGCAAGCATCTCGCTCTCCATGTCATACATGCTTTGGAAGGCTTCCTCGAGTACGGTGCGGATGGTCTTTCCTTTTTCCAGAATGGTGTGCTGGTCCAGGTAGCCGACGCTTACCCGCTTGGACCATTCGATCTTGCCCTCGTCTGGGGGCAGTTTGCCGGTGATGATATTTAAAAAGGTGGATTTTCCTTCTCCGTTTGCTCCGATCAAACCCACATGCTCGCCTTTTTGCAAGCGGAATGACGCATCTTCCAGAATTTTTCGGGCGCCAAAACCGTGGGAGACATTCTCTACTATTAATACGCTCATGCGATTCTCCTTCTTATAAACTCAGTCTTTCAACATAGTATAAGGAAAAGTTGTCCCTGTAAAGGGTTAATAATGGAACAAAGCTTTTTGTCGAATGAGGATTTGGAGCCGGTGTGGGGGCACCATCCAGAATTTCAGCTTCCAAGCGGGATTGCTATGGAATATTATGGAATGGTGGTCTCTTCTATGACAAGTGATTTGCGGAATTTATTTCAAAATCATGGCGAAAACGGCTATATAATTGGAATAAATTCCAAAAATGGTAATATACACTGAGACGGGCGGTTCATATAATGTAAGCGTATTCACAAATTAATTAACGGAGGACAGTAACATGATGGAATTTATTGAAGCAAAAATTGTTCCTGTAATTGCGAAGATAACAGATCACAAGTATTTTCAAGCCTTGAGGCGCGGCTTTATGACGATTATGCCGCTAACGATTATTGGGTCTTTGTTCATGTTGATTACAGATTTCCCACTGAATGGCTACGCTGAATTTATGGCAGGCATTTTTGGCGCAGACTGGATGAGTTTTATTGAACCTGCCTATCGGGCAACCTTTAATATGCTTGGATTTTTGCTTGTGGGCACAATGGCATATAAGCTGGCGGAAGACTATGAGCTTGATTCGCTTTCGGTTATGATCTTATCCTTTGTCGCTTATGTTGTGGTCACACCGAAGTTTGTTATGTCAAGCTCGGGTGAAGTGGTCGGCCGCGTCCTTTCATTTACTTGGTTAGGCACAAAAGGCGTTATTACAGCAATTTTTGTTAGTATTTTTACCGTTGAGATATTCCGCTTTTGTGTGAAAAAGAATCTGGTTATTAAAATGCCGGACAGTGTGCCGGACATGGTAGCCCGATCATTCAGCGCTTTGCTTCCCGGCATTGTCATTACAACCGTTATGCTGATCATTAACGGCGTTTGTACGGTTTGCTGCGGATCCTTCCACGAATTGATCTATTCGATTGTTCAAGTTCCGCTTCAAGGTTTGACATCCAGTGCGCTTGCAATTACAGTTGTTGCCGGCCTGAATGGTTTACTGTGGTGGTTTGGCATTCACCCGACAGTGGTCAATTCAATTGTGAACCCATTGTTGATCGCAAACTCAGATGCCAACCAAGCCTTGCTAAATGTGGGGAACCTTTCTGTTGAAACCGGAAACATCGGAACCATTCAAATGATTGACCAATTTGCGACGATCGGTGGAGCTGGCATGACAATCGGTTTGTTGATTTCCATGTTTATCGTAGGACGCTCCGTACGATTGAAATCCATGACGAAAATCTCCATGGTTCCTGCAATTTTCAATATCAACGAACCCTTGGTATTTGGCTTGCCGATTGTATTTAATCCGCTGATGATTATTCCGGTTACTTTGGCACCGATTGTTTCTGTGCTTGTTGCCTATATCTCCATGAAGATTGGATTTTTGGATCTGTTTGGGAATGTCATGCTTCCTTGGACAACACCGGCGTTCTTCTCGGGATTCCTAGTCGGCGGCGGATCTGGCTTGCTGGTTCAGGCATTGGCGATCGCGGCAGCGACGATGGTTTATCTTCCGTTTGTTAAAGCTTTGGATAAACAATACTGCCGTGAAGAACGGGACGAGAAGAAGGGGCAGGGTGCAAGGAAGGCTGCGTAGGCGTATAGAACATGACTTGTGGATGGAAAATATTGTTAGCGTTATGCTATAATTCAGGAAGGTGATAATCATGAATAAGCATAAGTATATATCAAACTTATCGATGCAAATATCGAAGAAAGCTGATTCGCTGACAAAGATGGAGAAAATGCTGGTTCGAGATCTGATTAAGGCATATCCGCAATTCACGTATGAAACGTTTACAATTACGAATATTTCTATGATGATGAATGCTAGCAGGACTAGCATTCATCGTCTTTCAAAAAAACTGGGCTATAGTAGTTTTGCTCTTTTTAAAGAAGATTATTTTTTCCAATCCGAAGAAGTTTCAACAATCGCTTCTCAAGATTTCGTATCAGATATCGCCAACACAGCTGACCTTGTAGCGGACTCCATTACCGAAGAAATGCTGCGCGAATTAACAAGCGGGAAGAAGGTAACGATTTTTGGCATGGGCATCAACCATTACATCGGTCAAATTTTTCAAATCAAATTGCAAACCATGGGAATTGCATGTGAGCAATATAGTGACTCCCGCTTTATGCGGCTTTCGTCAATGAGGCTGCAAAAAGATGAGGATGTTGTTATCCTGCTTTCGAGCAGCGGGAACACGGTAGAACTAATTGAAGTTATGTCCGAGGTAAATAAAAACGATGTATTTGCCATGCTGGTGACGGAATGTGTGGATAGCGCCCTGGTAGAAATGGGTGCCCATGTGATTCAGATTGCGCCTTCGGCTGATCTGGATTGGGATATTGATACGCGATTGCAAACTCATATTGCGATGGATTTTCTTTTGAGAGAAGTGCTGCTGTTTAAAAAAAGGAAAGCGGATGACAAAAGAGTTTGAACAATTGCTGGATCGAGAGAACAATGGGTCTCTCAAATGGGATGATGACTATATTCAATCACGATTTGCAATTCGTGGTTCCAAGGAGTATTATCCACTTTTTATTGCAGATATGGATTATCGGATGGATGCACAAGTATTCAACGAGATGATGGCGTTTATGGAGAAACCCGATTTTGGCTATTTTCGAATCGATGATCGCTTTTATGAAAGTATTATTCGATGGCATAAACGGATCAATCGGGTTGACCTGAAAAAGGAGTGGCTGGTTCCTTCCCTTGGAACCGTTGCTTCCTTGGTGATTGCAAGCCGTTTGTTTGGAACGGGCAAAAACTTTTTAATGATGACGCCGATTTACGGGCATTTGAAGGCATGTTCAGACTGGGGAAATCTTTTGACTTTGCCACTGGTTTTGAAAAATGGCCGGTATGATGTGGATCGAGCGCGTTTTGAAGCGTTAGCGGGAAGCGGGGCTTTTGAAATTCTGATATTTTGCAATCCCCATAATCCGAGCGGCAGGATGTGGACCTTCGATGAATTAAGTTGGATTGTTGATGTTTGCAAGGAAAACAACATCCTAATCTTGTCGGATGAAATCCATAGTGATTTGAATTTGACTCAGAATAAATTCATTTCGATGATTGAGTTTCATGAAGAATACGATCGGATTTTCGTTTCAACTTCAGCGAACAAAACATTTAATCTTTCTGGATTGAACGCCTCCTATGTGATCTGTGCCAATGAAGCGATGAGAGAGCAGTACGAAGCGTTCTTGGCATCGTATCATCTTGGGACGAACCGTTACGGACTGATGATGCACCAGCTGTCTTATGATTTCGGTTATGAAAGGCGTTTGCGATTGATCGAGAACATTAAAGACAACATCAATTTGGTGAAGGCAGTCTTGCTGGATACGGAGGTTGAGGTGATGGAACCGGAATTTGGATATCTTGTATGGGTGAAGTTGCCGGGCATTGCCGATGTGGATGCTTACGTGCTGGACTTGGCGAAAAAGACTCGCGTTCTTGTGGAGACCGGCTCTCGGTTTATCGATCATTATGAAGGATATTTGCGGATCAATGTTGCAACGAGCAAGGAGATGCTAAGAAAAGCGATGACCTTGTTTGTTCAGCATTACAATAGTTATCAGGAGGGAGAATCATGAAAAAGATTGTTTTGTTATGCGCTGCGGGCATGAGCACCAGTATCCTAGTCAAAAAGATGCGTGAGGCGGCAGCGGAAGAAGGGTTTGATTGTACGGTTGATGCGTTTTCCATCAACGAAGCCGCTAAGGAAGCATCCGATGCGGATGTCGTTTTATTGGGACCCCAGGTGCGTTTCAATTTGAAGCGTGTACAAGAATTGCTTGAACCGGTTCCGGTGGATACGATCGCGATGAGAGACTACGGAACGATGAATGCGACAAACGTATTAATTCAAGCTCGCAAAATGATGGGGGCTGAATAATGGAAGGGATTGAACTGATCTCTTTTGAGATTATTTCGGCGGTTGGAACAGCGCGATCCATGTATATCGAAGCGATTCAGCTGGCGAAAGAAGGGGATATTGAAAAAGCGAAGGCTTGTATGGAAGAAGGGGAGCAGATCTTTGTTCAGGGCCATCATGCACATGCTTCGCTTATTCAGAAAGAAGCAAACGGCGAGTCGGTTGATTTTCGTTTATTGCTGATGCATGCGGAAGATCAATTGATGAGCGCGGAAGCATTCAAAATCATTGCTGCCGAGTTTATTGATCTCTATCAACACATTCACGCGAGTGAGTCATAGAAGAAAAGAATGTATCGATCGGAAGGCAATCCCAAAATCTTCAGAGGAAAGGTTTTGGGATTGTTTTGTTATATATGAAATTCAATGGTATAGTAAATAATGCGAATAAGTTTGTGAGAGCGATGAATAGAAACGAAGTAGGTGTTGAGATGAATGTATTGGTAGCAGAAAAAATATCAAAGCGATATAGCGATAAAGTTTTATTTGAAGAGATTTCCCTGGCGGTCAACGAAGGGGAAAAGATCGGCCTGATCGGCTTGAATGGCACGGGGAAGTCCACCCTCTTGAAATGCTTGGCGGGGCTGGAATCCTTGGACGGGGGCAAGATTATGGTCGGGTCGGACATGACCATTGGGTATCTGCCCCAGATGCCGAATTTTGAACCGGGACGAACGGTCTTGGATCAGGTGTTTTCCGGCGAGACGCCGGAACTGCGGTTGATTCGCGAGTATGAGGAAGTCATGCAGGCGGTTGAAGAAAATCCCGGGGATGGCCACCTGGAAGCGAAGATGCTGAAGCTGATTCAAAGAATGGACCAAACGGATGCCTGGTCTTTGGAGACGGAGGCCAAGCGGATTTTGACCAAACTGGGCATTACGGATTTTTCAGCGGATGTGGGCACCCTGTCCGGCGGCCAGCGCAAGCGGGTGGCCATGGCCAGTGCTTTGATTCGCCCATCCGATTTGCTGATTCTGGACGAACCAACCAACCACATCGACAATGAGACTGTGGATTGGATGGAGACCTATATCGCCAACCGAAAAGGAGCGCTCTTGATGGTGACCCATGATCGGTATTTGCTGGACCGGGTGGCAACCCGCATTATTGAACTGGACGGCGGAAAGCTCTACAGCTATCAGGCCAACTATACCAAGTATCTGGAAATGAAGGCAGAGCGGGAAGACTTGGAAGAGGCGACGGAACGCAAGCGACAGAATCTGATCCGCAGGGAATTGGCGTGGATTCGAAGGGGCGCCCGAGCGCGAACTACCAAGCAAAAGGCCAGATTGGACCGATTCGATGAATTGACCAATGTGGAGAAGAAACAGGCGGCAGGCACGGTGGAAATGGAAAGCGCCTTTTCTCGCCTTGGCAGAAAGATTATCGAGATCGAAAATGTTAGCAAAGCCTATCCTTGCGGCCAGGTGATCAAAGACTTCAGTTACATCGTGTTGCGGGATGATCGGATTGGGATCATCGGCCCCAACGGAGCGGGCAAATCGACGCTGATGAAAATTGCAACCAAGCGGTTGGCGCCGGATTCGGGTCATGTGGAGATTGGCGAGACGGTGAAGATAGGCTTTTTCACCCAGGAAAACGATGAAATGAATGAAGAGCTTCGGGTGATTGAATACATCAAGGATCAGGCAGAGTATGTGGAAACGAGAAATGGAAAAATCAGCGCGTCGCAAATGCTGGAACGGTTCCTGTTCCCGCCTAGCGCACAATGGACCTTGATTTCCAAGCTGTCGGGCGGGGAAAAGCGTCGGCTGTATCTCTTGCGTGTGCTGATGGGGGCTCCCAATGTATTGCTGCTGGATGAGCCAACCAATGATTTGGACATTCAAACATTAACGGTGCTGGAGGATTATCTGGATGATTTTCCGGGTGCTGTTATAGCGGTGTCTCATGACCGCTATTTCCTGGATCGGATTGCTGAGCGTATCTTTGCTTTTGAAGGAAATGGCGTGATCAAACATTACCCGGGAAATTATTCCGACTACAGTCGGTTTGTCGGAGAAGACATTGCCGCGAATACGAAAACTTCCGAAGAGAAAAAGAAGGACGCGGACAAGGCGCCCGAGGAGCGGCAGAAGGCAAGAAGCCTGAAGTTTTCCTATAAGGAACAGCGCGAGTTTGATACCATCGATGAGGTGATCGCGGAACTGGAGGCTAAGATCGAATCGGTAGAAGAGCAGATGGCGCAAAGCTTCAGTGATTATGTTCTGCTGCAGGAGCTGACGGAAAAGAAGGAAGCACTGGAAGCGGAACTGGAAGCAGCCACGGAGCGCTGGATCTATTTGAATGAATTATATGAAGAGATTCAGAAGGGAAAAGGCAACTAGAGAAGATTTTTCATCAATCAGGAGGAAGACGACATGGCGAAAGTGATGAAAATTAAGCGCGTTCAGCTGGACCCGAGCATGGAGCGGTGTGAAAACTTAAGGGATACGCTGAGACAAAGCATAGAGACGGAATCGGATATTATGAACCTCCATGTTGAAAAACAAAATTTGGAGGATGAAGTGTTTGACAATGGGTATTTTGAGAATGTGATTTTTGATCAATGCACTTTCTCGAAGGTGACGATGGAGCGGTGTTCCTTTCGGAATGTGCGGTTTGAATCCTGCGCGTTTCCCAATTGCGACTTCTCCCACAGCTGGTTTCACCAATGTGAATTTACGGGAACGCAGCTGGTTGGCGTGAATTTTGGATCCAGCAATTTCGTGGATTTTATTCTCCAGAAAAGCGCCTTGCGGTATGCGAATTTCACATCGGCCCGATTTGACCGCAGTTCCATTTCGGACTGCGACTTGACGGACGCCTTTTTTGCGGAGTGTACCCTGGGGAGTTTTAAAGTCGACCAGTCTCGGTTTGTGAGAACGGAGTTCTTTCACACCCCGCTGAAGAATGTGGATTTCTCGACCAGTGAGCTGGAGGGGATCTGCGTTTCTGAACAAGGGGAAGAATTGAAAGGTGCTGTAGTCAACGCCTTTCAGGCGATCGAGTTGTCGAAATTGTTGGGTTTGGTTGTCAAGGAAGACGCTTAATAATTGATTATAGGCCGGTTGTTTAAACACGGACGAGAAAGCGGGGCGCGATGGAAGCGTTAAAGTTGGTGCCGATTACAGAAGAAAATCGTGGGGACGTGCTGAAGCTGCAGGTCGACGAGTCTCAAAGGGGCTGGATAGAAACCGTGGAAGAAAGCCTGGCTGAGCTTGACCATCCGACCAACAACTGTGTTTGGAAGGCAGTGGGCCTCTATGCCGATCGGGTGCCGGTTGGATTTGCCATGTTTGGCCAGTGGCGCGATGCGACGGGGCGGCAGCCGGACGAAGTGTGGCTGGATCGCTTGCTGATTGACCGAGCCCATCAGGGAAAAGGATATGGCTGGCAAGCCATGGGCCAATTAGTTGCTTTGATGCAGGTGGAATACCCGTGTTCACGCATCTACCTAAGCGTTTATGAAGACAATGATTCGGCAATTCGCCTCTATCGGAAAATGGGTTTTTTCTTTACTGGCAAGCGGGACCGGAACGGTGAACGGATACTGGTTTTGGAATTGGGCGAAATGGGAAAATAAAGGTTGTGTTCGGTCACGAAAGACATTTGACACAATATTCGCTCTATGAGAGACGAATGTGTGGCTATGGCGAACTGTATCTTGTTATGTGGTGCGTACTGTGGTACGATAAAGCGAAGGTATTATACGATTTATTTGGGACAGGTTGGCGCATGGCGTGAACCTGTCAATAACTTGTAGAGGAGATGTTATGGAGACATTAAGCAAGAAATATGGATTGATCACGGCGGCTGCCATGGTAGTCGGCGTTGTAATCGGATCCGGTGTATTCTTTAAAGCGGATGATGTTCTGATCCTGACCAACGGCAATGTGCTATTGGCCCTGATTGCGTGGGGATTGGGTGCGTTTTCCATGATTTTCGGCGCCTTGTGCTTTGCCGAGTTTGCGGGAAGAATTGAAAGAACCAATGGAATTGTTGATTATTTGGAAACGGCTTATGGGAAACGTATGGGCTACCTGGCCGGCTGGTTTAATTGTGTATTGTACTTCTCGATTCTTTCAGCGATTCTTTCCTGGGTGAGCGCCTTGTACACCATGATCCTTTTGGGCAGTGACAATCCGGCGAATTCGACGATGACCTGGGTGCTGGCTGTCGGCTATATGATCGCCATCTATACGATGAACTATGTGGCGCCGATCTTGGCCGGGAAATTTCAGGTCACCACAACCGTGATCAAGCTGATTCCATTGAGTTTGATTGCCGTATTGGGATTTGCTTTCGGCATTTCCAATGGTGTATTTGTTGAGAATATGCGGGTCGCAGCGTCTGAGATGTCTCGATCCGGTGGCACACTGGCTTCAGCGGTTGTTGCAACGGCCTTTGCTTATGAAGGCTGGATTGTTGCCTTGACGATTAATAGCGAAATCAAGGACTCCAAGCGCAACCTGCCAAAAGCCTTGGTCATGGGTACCTTGCTTGTTTTTGTGGTCTATGTTTTGTATTTCCTGGGGATTACCAGCATGTTGCCGGTCGATGTCATCTTGCAGCAAGGGGACCAGGCGGTTACCATGGTTGCCAATGATTTGTTCGGTACGGTTGGCGGAAGCATCTTGACGGTGTTTGTTGTTATCTCCTGTCTGGGAACTCTTAACGGCTTGGCTTTGACCAATTCGAGGATTCCTTATTCCCTGGCGGTCCGCAATCAAGGACCTGCACCGAAGTTCTTTGCGAAAGTGGATGCCAAAACAAACATGCCGCGACATTCGGCGCTGGGCGCCTTTGTCCTGTCCATCGTCTATTTGGCTATTTGGTACGGCAGCTTGAACAATGTTTTCGGCCGTTATATTGGACTGGATGAGATTCCGATCGTTATGATCTACGGTTTCTATATTTTGCTGTATGTATGGTATATGAAGAACTTTACAGACTTGACGGGATTCAACCGCTACGGGAAACCCATTTGCGCGATTCTGGGCGCCTTGGTGATCCTGTATGGGGGCATTACCAATCCCAACGTCGGCATGTATATGATTGTTTCCCTGATTGTTCTGGGAAGCGGACTGCTCTTTTACCGTAAGGAACAGGCCGAATAAAGTGATAAAAAGAGAATTCCCTGGTCAAAGAGCCAGGGAATTTTTTTATGAATCGGTTTTATTGGACGGTCTCTTTATTGGTGGCTGCGGAGGCAAACAGAATTTTAAGGCCGAATCCCATGAGGATTATGCCGACGGCTGCATTGAAGATCAGTAATAGGCTTGGGGTGAGAAAGCCGGCAATGCGGCTGCCCAAGAAACTCACACCGCTGAGAAAGACCAGGGTGGAGAGAATCGCGCCCAGTCCGAAAGCCATCATGGCCTGCTGGTTGAGGTTATCTTCGGCAATTTTGGCCGAGAAAACCCCGGTCCAGAACAGAATGGTCATGGGGTTGGAGAGGGTTAAAAGCAAGGCTTTGACAAACATGCTTTGGATGCCTGCGGTTTGCAGGTGGAGGCTCGGCAGGATGGAAACGCCAAAGGCGCCCAAAAGGGTGCTGAGTCCGAAGAGGATCACAATGGTTGCCCCAAAGTGCTGAAAGCCGTTTTGCAGCCGGGTGTGTTTTCGAATCAGGGCACCTAAGCCGAAAATGGCCAGGGCAATATACAGTCCGTCTGCCAGGGCGACGCCGATCACGCCTGGCAAGGCAGGCTGAAGACCGGATGAAACGGCGGTCTGAAAGAGATAGAGGCAAATGGGACCCACGGCGAACTGCAGCAAGATGCCAAAGCGAAATCCTTTGAGGATCATGGGGCCGCAATCCGGTTGAGGTTGGATTTTACGGTAGTCAGATTGATCAGCGTATTGGTCTTTTGAACGCTGAAGATTCCCTTTAGGCGGTTGCTGATAAACTGCTCCAGTTCCTGGGTGTCCTGAAGCAGAACCTTGAGCAGATAGTCGTACTCGCCAGCAATGTGATGGCATTCCAAGACTTCGGGATAGGAAATCATGGCTTGGCGGAATTGGGCGATCGAAGCGCCGCCTTTCAGGGTGACGAAAATAAAGGCGGTCAGTTTGAGATTCATTTTGTTGGGGTTGAGTTTGAGGGTGAATTGCTCAATGATCCCCGACTCTTCCAGCTTGCGGATCCGTTCGGAAACAGCAGGAGTGGAAAGTCCCACGGATTTGCTGATTTCAGAAACGGTAGCGCGGCTGTTTTGGTCCAGCAGGTCGAGAATAGCCAAATCGATATGGTCCATACAGTGCCTCCTTTGCTATTTTTATTCATTTTACATCTTATCTTTTGAATTGTAAACGATAAGCGTAATATCATGAAAAATCATAAGTTTATGCGATAAATACTTAAAATAATTTTGTAAGTATGAGATTGAAATTTGAAATAAATGGTCTTTAGCGGGATAAAGCGCGCAAATGGAAACGCTTTCACGAAAACAAATGGCGGTTTGGGGTTGACAGTTGATTAAAGATTCTTTACAATGAGAAAAAATTAAGAAAGGAGCAACCATGAACCGATTAGTGAATGCAATGCAAAATCAAGCAACAGAATTGAAACAACAACTCAATGCGTTTTTTACGTTCTTTTTCCAAGGCTATTATTTTTATTATGGCGTTGGCTATTTTGCGTTGAATTCAATAGAAACAAATCGAATCATGGGAGATCCGGCATAGGAATTTTTTTACAAAATTGTTGAAGCTGCGGGGAATCGAATGATTCCCCGCTTTTTTTATGTAAATGAATAGATTTTCGCTCAGGATTTAGCAAAATGAACCAATTTGCTAATATGCGGTCAAAGCGAAGATGGTCTGCCTTGAACAGAGTAGAAGGCAGAATTCATAGTCTGAAAATGGTTTTTTATTGAAAGGAAGGGGAACTATGGTAATCGTAATGAAAAAAGGAGCAACAGACGCGGATATTCAAGCGGTCATCGCGCATATCCACAAAAACGGCAATGAGGCAGATGTCAGCGCGGGACCAAACCGCACGGTCATTGGCGTCATTGGAGACACATTGAAACTGGAACTGTCGGACTTTCTCAATGATCCGATGGTGGATCGCGCATATCGGATTACCGTTCCTTATAAATTGGCAAGTCGTTCTTTCAAACGGGAGAACACCATTGTAATGGTGGGGGATGTGGCTGTAGGCGACGGATCTTTCCCGGTAATCGCCGGCCCGTGCGCCATTGAGAGTCGCGACCAGATGATGGCTTCCGCAAAAGCGGTCAAGGCGGCCGGAGCAACCATCCTTCGCGGCGGCGCCTTCAAACCGCGGACTTCTCCATACAGTTTCCAGGGCTTGGGGGTAGAAGGACTGAAGCTGCTGAAAGAGGCTGGTCAGGCAACGGGACTGCCGGTGGTGTCCGAGCTGATGAGCGAACAGGACTACGATGTTGTGGCCGAACATGTGGATCTGATTCAAATCGGAGCGCGAAACATGCAGAACTTCGCCTTGTTGAAACGTGTGGGGCGCGGAGACAAACCGGTTCTTTTGAAGCGGGGCATGTCCGCAACCTTGGAAGAGTTTTTGGTGGCAGCCGAATACATCATGTCGGAAGGCAACCGCAATGTGATTCTTTGCGAGCGGGGAATCCGCACCTTTGAAAAATACATGCGAAACACCCTGGATTTGAATGTGGTGACCGCGATCAAGGAAATGTCCCATTTGCCGATCATGATCGACCCAAGTCACGCTTCGGGCCGAAGAAACATGGTCATGCCCATGTCGCGGGCGGCAGCGGCGATCAAGGCGGACGGATTGATGATTGAAGTGCATGCCAATCCGGAAGAAGCCCTTTGCGATGGCAGCCAGTCCTTGTACCCGGAACATTTCCAAAAGTTGATGCAATCGGTGCAGGTCGTACACGACGCTGTGCGGGACCTATAAACGAGGAGGAAGAGAGATGGAATCAGACTTTAAGCGAATTTTAGTCGTTGGTTTGGGATTGATGGGCGGTTCTTTTGCAAAAGCATTGCGCCAGGCGGTTCCAAGCGTAAATTTGGATGGATTGGATCTCAACCGTTCAGCGGTCGGTCAGGCGGTTGAAGCGGGCATACTCGATGCGGCGTATGACGCATCGGGCGAAACGGTTTATGATCTGCTTGTATTGGCAACCCCCCTGGGGGCCTATCCAAAAGTAATGAAAAGCTTGATTCCACGAATGGCTGAGGGAGCCTTGGTGACGGATTTGGGCAGCGTTAAGGAGCGTGTTCATCGGGAGATGGAAACCTGCTTGCCGGAATCGGTTCACTTCTTGGGCGGACATCCCATGTGCGGTTCGGAACAGAGCGGATTTGAAGCCGCCCGCGCGGATCTGTTTCGGGGAAAGGTGTTTTTTCTGACCGGGCGAACAGGAAGCGGGCTGGAAACGGCCTATGAAGCCCTGCTGGTTGCGATCGGGGCGCAGATTGTACGGACGAGTCCGCAGGAACATGATACAATGGTAGCGAAAAGCAGTCATATTCCTCACTTAACCGCCGTTTTGCTCTCTTCGTTATTGGAAAGTGAGAGCGACTTTCAGGCATACATAGGGGATGGCTTTCGTGACAGCACCCGCATTGCGGCGGGGGATCCCAAGGTCTGGCGCGATATCTTCCTATATAATGCAGCGGCGATTTTGGAGGATTTGGAAAAATTTCAGTGCAAGCTGAATCAGATAAAGGCGTGCCTGCAAGCGGACAACGGTCTTGAGATTTTGCAGACGCTCGATACGGTTAAGCGATTTCAAGAGGGAATAAAGGAGTAGGGAATGGAACGAATTGACGTACAATCGAAGCATGGAAAGTATCCCATTCTGATTAAAGCGGGAATTTTTGATCAGGCCGGCGACTGGATTCGGCGGTGGATGCCGACCTCGCAATTGGCGATTATCACGGACACCAATGTGGGCGCCATTTATTTGGATCGCTTGCAAGCGGCCCTTTTGGAAGCGGGGCTGGAGAATCCGGATGTTTTTGTTATCGATGCCGGAGAGAAGAGCAAGAACCTGCAGGTGGTGGAAACCATCTATCATTGGCTGTTGGAAAAGGGCCATGACCGGTCCAGTGGAATCATTGCCCTGGGCGGCGGCGTGGTCGGAGACCTGTCGGGCTTTGTCGCTTCAACCTTTATGCGGGGGATTCCTTTCGTTCAAGTGCCAACCAGCTTGCTGGCGCAGGTGGACAGCAGCGTTGGGGGCAAGGTTGGCGTGAATGTGGTGGAAGGCAAAAACCTGATCGGCAGCTTTTACGCGCCCAAGGGGGTCCTGATCGACCCTAAGGTTTTAGAGACCCTGGACTTGCGCCAGTTTAGAAACGGCATTGCCGAGGTGATTAAAACCGGCGCCATTTTGGATGCCAACCTGCTAAAGAATGTAGCTGGACTGAAAGACGCGGCAGAAAGCAGAGCGGATTGGGCGCAGGTGATTGCGCGTTGCTGCGAGCTGAAAGCCATGGTGGTCAGCCAGGACGAAGAGGAGCGGGGCTTAAGAAAGATCTTGAACTTCGGTCACAGCTTCGGCCACGGCATTGAACAATATACGGAATACAAAACCTACGCCCATGGTGAGGCGGTTGCCATCGGAATGATCCTGGCGGCCCAGATCGGACGAAAGCTGGGCATTACAGAGCCGAAGGTGGAGGAAGAATTGGAAGCCTTGTTGACGCAGTTTTCTCTGCCGATCAAGTCGGTTCCCATTCCAACGGCTGAATATTTAGCGGCCATGAAAAAAGACAAGAAAAAGAGTCAGGGCCTGCTGCATTTGGTTGCGGTTAAAGCAATGGGCCAGGCGGTGGTTCGCCCTGTGGGTTTTGATGTCATTGAAACCTTTCTTGAGGAGGTGGCGGAATGAAGCGGGTGCTGAATCCATCGATTTTAAATGGAAGCTTGCGAATTCCTTCCTCTAAGAGTGTTTCACACCGGGCCTTGATCTGCGCGGCTTTGAGTCCGGGCATCTGCCGGGTCAGCGGGATCGACGATTCCAGAGACCTGCGGGCGACCCGGGAAGCCATGACGGCTTTGGGCGCCGGTTTTACGGATTTGGGCGAGGGCGTCTGGGAAGTCAAAGGGGTGCGGGAGCGGACGGAAAACGCCGTGATTGACTGCGGCGAATCGGGATCCACCCTGCGTTTTATGATTCCCATTGCAGCCTTGCTTGCGGAACGCGCGAAATTCATCGGGGAAGGTCGCTTGCCGACCCGGCCCATTCAAACTATTTTAGATGTATTCGATCAAGCGAAAACCAACTATACATACCCGGGTCAGCTTCCGCTGACTACCGAGCGGTTTACATTGCCTGCGGAATTCGCTTTGGACGGCAGTATCAGTTCGCAGTTTTTCACTGGATTTTTGATGGCAGCCCCCATTGCGGGAACGGAGTTAACTTTAGGTATTGAAGGTAAATTGGAATCGGAGCCTTATGTGGAGCTGACGCGTGAAGTAATGGAAGCCTTTGGCGTTAAAGTGGAAAGAACGGAGAATGGGTATCGGGTTCCGGCTGGCCAAGCCTATAAAGGAAGGGATTTTCATGTAGAGGGCGACTATTCTCAGGCGACTTTTTGGATTGTTGCCGGACTGATTGGAGAAAAGCCCCTTTGCCTGAAGGGCTTGAAGCCGGATTCCACCCAGGGAGACCGCGCCGTGCTGGAATTAACCAAGGCCATGGGCGGCAAATGGGAATGGAAGGGTGATGACCTTTGGGTCTATCCGTCACAAACCAAAGGGATTGAGATTGATGTGAGGGATATTCCCGATGCGGTCCCTGTATTATCGGTGCTGGCAGCGGTCAGCCAAGGGGAAACCCGGATTGTCAATGCGGCGCGGCTTCGGATTAAAGAGTCGGACCGCCTGCAATCGACAACGGATGTATTAAGGAAGCTGGGCGCCAATATTGTGGAAATGGAAGACGGTCTTGTCATTCAGGGCGGTGCTGGATTTACCGGCGGCAATGTGGATGCATGGAATGACCATCGGATCGCCATGGCGGTGGCAATTGCCAGTACGCGGGCGCCCGGCGAGATTGCCTTGACGGGCAGCGAGTCGGTAAACAAGTCATATCCTCATTTTTGGGAAGAGTTTCAACGACTGGGAGGGATTGTGCATGAGTAGCCAATGGGGAAAGAATCTTCGCATGAGCATCTTTGGCGAAAGCCATGGGAAGGCCATTGGGGTGGTGCTGGACGGATTGCCGTCGGGCCTGCCCATCGACGAAGAACGCATTTTATTTGAAATGAAACGGCGCCAGCCGGGCAATATGCCTTGGTCCACCAAGCGCAAGGAAGCGGATTTGCCGGAAATCGTCAGTGGCGCTTATGAAGGAAAGACGACGGGAACGCCCCTGTGCGCCATGATTCGAAATACGGATACCCGGTCCAAAGACTATTCGGTGCTGGCGTCCCTTTATCGGCCGTCCCATGCTGACTACTCCGGCAGTGTTCGGTACGACGGCGCCAATGATCCGCGGGGCGGAGGCCATTTTTCCGGACGACTGACGGCACCCATGGTGTTTTCCGGCGCCCTGATCCGGCCGTGGCTGGAAGCAAAGGGGATTCAGATTTTCGCTCAAATTCGAAAAGTTGGCAGTTTGGCGACCAAGCCTATTGAGTCTTTGTCTGCGGAAGAGTTGCAGGGATTGGCGCATTTGGATTTTGCTGTTTCAGAAGACGGAGACCGCAAAGACATGATTGACGCCATTGAAACGGCGCGCCTGCAGGAAGATTCCCTGGGCGGATCTATTGAGCTCTTGATCACGGGGCTTCCGGCAGGAGTGGGCAATCCCATCTTCGATACGGTAGAGGGCAACCTGGCGCAAGCCTTATTTGGGATTCCGGCGGTAAAGGCGGTGGAATTCGGCGATGGCTGCGATTTTGCCGAGCTGACCGGGCGTCAGGCGGCGGACGAGATGCGGATGGAGGGAGAAGCAATTGCTTTTCTTTCCAATCATAATGGGGGCATTGTCGGGGGCATTACCACCGGCGCGCCGATTCGCTGTCGGGTGACCATCAAGCCGACGCCGTCCATCAGCCAGCAGCTGAAAACGGTGACAAAGGAAGGCAGGGAAGAGGTCTTGACGCTGACCGGGCGCCATGATCCGTGCATTGTGCCGCGGGCCGTGCCGGTGGTGGAAGCCGTGGCATCCATGGTGATGGCAGACTTGCTGTTGGGAGGAAAGACACATGGAGAATAAAGGAAAGGTTGCCTATCAAGGTGTGCCGGGTGCTTTTTCCGAGATCGCGGTACGGTCATATTTTCCAGAGGGCGTTCATCAGGCGTATGAAACCTTTGAGGAAGTGGTGGCGGCCGTACAATCCGGTCAAGTGGCGGCAGGCGCTTTGCCCATCGAAAACTCTTCCACCGGCGCGATCCGTGCCGTGTACACCCTCTTGATTCAAGCGGGCATCAAAATTATCGGCGAGCAGTATGTGCCGGTGCGACACTGTCTGATGGTCAAACCGGGGACGACGGTAGAGGAGATTCAGGAAGTCTTTTCCCATCCGGAAGCCTTGCGCCAGTGCCAGAGCTTTTTGGCAGACCATCGCGAGTGGAAGCAGCATGCCTATTTGAATACGGCTAAAAGCGCGGAGCGGGTTGCCTTGGCCACGGAGAATTCCCTTGCCGCGATCGCCAGCCGACGGGCTGCGGAGATTTACGGGCTTGAGATTCTGGAATCGGAGATTCAAGACCAAAAGACCAATACGACGCGGTTTGTGATTGTCGCCAAGGAGCAGGACAGTGGCGTGGAGCCGACCAAGGCTTCCATGATCCTTCGGGTGTCCCATCAGCCGGGCAGCTTGTTTGAAGCGCTTCGGGTTTTCTCGGACCATCAGATCAACCTGATGAAGATCGAATCCCACCCGGCTAAGGAAGTTCCCTGGGAATATGATTTCTTCATTGACCTGGAGCGAAGCCCCAGCGAAGCGGATTTTCAGCGGGTTTTGGCGGAACTTTGCGAAAAGTCTTTGGAATATCAATTGCTGGGATCCTACCGGGCCAACCCCCTAAATGAATAAAAGTATCGAAAGCGAACAGGTTTGTTCGCTTTTTTTTGTTTTTTTCGAACGGAAAACAGTACTTGCAGGGTGCTTTGGTGTAATAAGCGAACAAATACAAAACGTTATCCTGAGTGATTTGCCTATTTTTAGCCATTTACGAACAATGAAATAAATTTAATAAAAAACATTCGTGTTTTGCGTTGACTTTCAAAGGCACCTTTGTTAGACTGTATTTGCATTGATAGAGAAACTACTAAGGAGGAGCTACATGGAATCATTTTTCAAACTACAAGAACGTGGCACCAATGTAAGAACAGAAGTGGTGGCGGGTATTACAACATTTATGACAATGGCCTACATTCTCATTGTAAACCCTTTGATTCTGTCGGAAGCGGGCATGGATTTTGGCGGCGTGTTTACGGCAACAGCCTTGGCATCAATCCTGGCAACCTTGACAATGGGATTGGCGGCGAACTATCCGTTTGCTTTGGCACCGGGTATGGGCTTGAACGCGTTTTTCGCTTACACGGTTGTACTTCAAATGGGATACTCTTGGGAGACTGCATTAACAGCCGTATTGATTGAAGGACTTATTTTTATCGGCTTAACCTTCCTTAATGTACGGGAAGCCATTATCAACTCGATCCCAATGAACCTGAAAAAGGCGATTTCCGTTGGTATCGGTTTGTTTATCGCGTTTATCGGTTTTTCTAACGCGGGTGTTGTTGTACAGGGTGCAACCCCATTGGCTTTGGGTGATCTTTCATCCCCAACGGTTTTGGTTGCATTAGCCGGTTTGATTATTACAGGCATTTTGTTGGCATTGAAAGTGAAAGGCGCCTTGTTGTACGGCATTTTGCTTTCTGCGATCGTTGGCGTTCCTTTGGGTGTAACAACCTTGCCGGGAAGCTTTATCAGCGCGCCTCCATCATTGGCGCCGGTTGCATTCAAATTCGATTTTGCATTCCTGTCTGATTCGAAGGCTTTGTTTGACATCGTAGTGGTATTATTTACCTTCTTGATGGTCGACATGTTTGATACCGTTGGAACCTTGGTTGGCGTGGCAACAAAGGCGGATATGCTTGATGGCGAAGGCAAGTTGCCAAAGGCTAAGCAAGCCTTGTTTGCAGATGCTGTAGGAACAACTGTTGGCGCATGCCTGGGTACTTCAACCGTTACGACTTACGTTGAGTCTGCAGCGGGTGTTGCCGAAGGCGGACGCACGGGTTTGACTGCCCTGACGACTGCAGGCATGTTTGCGATCGCATTGATTTTGTCACCGCTCTTTATTGCCATTCCAGGCGCGGCGACTGCTCCAGCTTTGATTTTGGTTGGCTTGTTCATGATGAGCCCAATTAAAGATATTGATTTGGAAGACTTCACAGAAGCCATTCCGGCATTCTTGACGATTATCATGATGCCGCTTGCTTACTCGATTGCCGACGGCATTGAGTTTGGCGTGTTGTCTTACGTGTTGCTGAAATTATTCACAGGAAAGTCGAAGCAAGTACCGGCACTGACATATATTGTCGGCCTGCTTTTCTTGATCAAGATTTACTTTACGTATTTCGCGTAAATTAAATGCATAAACAGAGTCCGAATAGCGAATAAACTATTCGGACTTTTTCATTCTTTTAGGAGGGGACAAGATGGTTCAACGTATTTTTGTAGAAAAAAAAGAACCCTTTCATGAGGCGGCATTGCGCCTGCAGGAACGGTTGCAGGAAGATTTCAACCTGAATGATTTGAAACGGGTGAGAATCTATCATCGATATGATGTGGAAGGCGTCGATGAAGCGACATACAAGCAAGCCGTCACTACGGTCTTTGCTGAACCGCCGGTCGACAGATGGTATGAGGAGAATTTGCCGCTGGAAGGCGATTGGGATCTGGTTGTCGCTTACCTGCCGGGACAATTTGACCAGCGGGCGGACTCGTGTGAAGAGGCGATCGCATTGATTACAGCCGGGGAAAGACCGATTGTACATGCGGCAACCCATTATCGTTTCTTTGGTTCCCTGACGGAAGAAGAGAAAACAGCGATTCAAGACGCTTTGGTGAATCCGGTGGATTCAGGCGTAGTTGGAGCTGAAAAGCCCGAAACCCTGGTGCATGCGTATCCGGTTCCGGATCAAATTGCAAAACTGGAAGGCTTTTTGGACAAGTCGGAAGAGGAACTGGCAAATTTCCGCGCGGCGGAAGGATTGGCCATGTCTTTGGAAGACATCAAGGAAGTGCAAGCGTACTTTGCCGGTGAAGGCAGAGTGCCGACAGTAACAGAGATTAAGGTAATTGATACCTATTGGTCGGATCACTGCCGCCATACGACCTTCGCCACCAAGCTGGAAGAGATCAGTTTGGAAGAAGGCGCCGGCATGAAACCGATTCAGACTGCTTTTGAAATGGCGCTGGCGGCGAAAAAGCGAATTGGCCGCGGCGCGAAGGATTTGACTCTAATGGAGCTGGCGACCCTGGGCATGCGTTTGTTGAAGCAGGAAGGCAAGCTGGCCGACTTGGACGAATCGGAAGAGATCAACGCTTGTTCCATCCGCATTCCGGTTACGGTTGACGGGAATGAAGAAGACTGGCTCTTGATGTTTAAAAACGAGACCCACAACCATCCGACGGAGATCGAGCCTTTTGGCGGGGCAGCCACTTGTTTGGGCGGCGCTATCCGTGATCCATTGTCCGGCCGGTCCTATGTCTACCAGGCCATGCGGGTAACGGGTGCGGCGGATCCAACCGAAAGCCTGGCGGATACCTTGGAAGGCAAGTTGCCGCAGCGTAAAATCACGCGGGAAGCGGCACGGGGCTATTCTTCTTACGGCAACCAAATCGGTTTGGCCACAGGCCAGGTTGCGGAAGTCTACCATCCGGGCTACAAAGCCAAGCGGATGGAAGTAGGGGCTGTCATTGCGGCGGCACCGGCATCCCATGTGCGACGGGAACGACCGGAAGCCGGCGACAAGATCTTGCTTTTGGGCGGACGTACGGGCCGGGACGGCATTGGCGGAGCGACGGGCTCTTCCAAGGCGCATACCAGCGAATCCATCGAAGAGTGCGGTGCCGAGGTGCAAAAGGGCAATCCGCCTACGGAAAGGAAACTTCAGCGATTGTTCCGAGATCCGGAATTCTCGCTTTTGATTAAACGATGCAACGACTTTGGTGCGGGCGGTGTCAGCGTAGCGGTTGGCGAATTGGCTGACAGTCTCCGGATTCAATTGGACCGCGTACCAAAAAAATACATGGGATTGGATGGCACGGAATTAGCCATTTCCGAATCCCAGGAGCGCATGGCCATTGTGGTGGAAGCCGAGGACGTCGACGCGGTGATCGCACTGGCGGACAAGGAAAACGTCGAGGCGACAGAAATCGCGGAAGTAACGGATACGGGCCGATTGGAAATGATCTGGAACGGGGAAACGATCCTGGATCTGTCCCGCGCCTTCCTGGATACCAACGGGGCGACCCAAACGGCGAAAGTCAAAGTGGTGGCGCCGGTACTGTCCGAATCGCCTTTGGTCCATGTGAAAACGGAAGGGAAAAACCTGAAAGAAAAATGGATCCGTCATTTGGGATCTTTGGCAGTTGGCAGCCAGCAGGGCTTGGGTGAGATGTTCGACTCCACCATTGGCGCTGGAACGGTACTGCTGCCATTTGGCGGGAAAGATCAGAAAACGCCGGAACAGGGCATGGCAGCCAAGATTCCGGTACGAAACGGAGAAACGACAACGGCCAGCCTGATGAGCTTTGGATTTGATCCGCGCGTTTCATCCTGGTCGCCGTTCCACGGTGCAGTCTATGCCGTATTGGATTCTTTGTCCAAGATTGTAGGCATGGGTGGCGACTATAAAAAGACGCGACTGAGCTTCCAGGAATATTTTGAGCGGTTGGGCAACGATCCGGCGCGATGGGGCAAGCCGTTCCAAGCGCTCTTGGGCGCAGTCCATGCGCAAGTGGCATTCGAAACGGCATCCATCGGCGGAAAGGACTCCATGTCGGGCACCTTTGACGATCTGGATGTGCCGCCGACCCTGATCAGCTTTGCTGTGAACCATGAAGAGGTGGACAAGATCCATTCCAGCGAGCTGAAAGGACCGGGCCATTACCTCTTGTATTTGCCGGCGATCATGGATGAAAACCTGATGCCCAATACCGAATTGATGAAGCAGCGGTTTGAAACCATTCGCCATGGCTTTGACCACGGACGAATTTTATCGGCAAGACACATCGGTTTTGAAGGCATTGCAGGCGCCATCAGCAAGATGTGCTTCGGCAACAAGATCGGCGTGAAGATTACAGAAGGTTTTACGGAAGAGGACTTCTTCCTGCCGCAAATGGGCGGCTTCCTATTGGAAATGGATACCACGGCTGATGTGAACCATTACGCGCAATTGTTCAATGGGGAAATCCTGGGCATTACCGTGCCGGAGCCGATGATTGTGGCGAAGAAGCTGGTATTCCCGCTTGCAGACGCGGAAGTTGTTTGGGAAGAGCCTTTGAAGAAGGTGTTCCCGATTCATCCGAACGAAGGGGAAGCGGTGAAGAATCTTCGGTTCGACAAGCGAACCACCAGAAGACCAGCCATCCGGTATGCAAAACCCAAAGTCTTTATTCCGGTCTTCCCGGGCACCAATTGCGAAGAGGATATGGCGCGGGTATTCCGGGCTGAGGGGGCGAAAGTCAATTTGGCCGTGATGCGGAACCAATCGCCGCTTCAGATTCAAGAGACCATCGAAGCCTTTAAGCGGGGCATCGAAGAGGCGCAGATCATTGCGCTGCCGGGCGGATTCAGCGCCGGGGATGAACCGGAAGGATCGGGCAAGTTTATTGCCAACACCTTTAGAAATCCAGTATTAATGGAGGCCTTGTCGGAATTCATCGACCAGCGTGACGGTTTGATGATCGGCATCTGCAACGGATTCCAGGCACTGATCAAGCTGGGCTTATTGCCAAACGGAAAGATTGGCGATTTAACGGCGGATTCGCCGACCCTGACCTTCAACACCATTGGCCGCCATGTGTCCACCGTGACACGTACGCGAATCGCCAGCGTTCATTCGCCTTGGCTTGCGAATGTGGAGGTAGGAGATATTCATGCAATTCCTGTTTCTCATGGTGAGGGACGATTCGTCGCCTCCGACCAGGTCTTGCAGCAATTGAAACTCAACGGTCAAATTTGTTTCCAATATGTTGACCAAAACGGACAGGCGACGGAAGAAACGCCTCACAATCCCAATGGTTCCCATTGGGGCATCGAAGGCATCTGCTCGCCGGATGGCCGCATCATCGGGAAGATGGGCCATTCAGAACGAATTGGCAATGGTTTGTATAAGAATTTGGTTGAAGAGATGGATCAGAAGCTGTTTGCTTCAGGAGTACAGTATTTTCGTTAAAGGGAGGAAATCATGAAAGTAGGTATTGTAATGGGATCCGATTCGGATTTTCCAGTTGTTGAGAAGGCATTGGCAGTTTTTAAAGACTTTGGCGTAGAAGTAGAGTGCCGGGTGATGTCGGCCCACAGAACACCGGATCAAGCGGCAGAATTTGCAAAGACCGCAGAGGAACGGGGACTTTCAGTGATTTTAGCTTTTGCGGGAATGGCCGCGCATCTGCCGGGCGTATTGGCGGCGATGACAACCCTGCCGGTAATCGGGGTTCCGGTTGTATCGGGAGCCTTTCAAGGGATGGATGCCATGCTGGCCATGGTGCAAATGCCACCGGGGATTCCCGTGGCGACCGTAGCGGCAAACGGCGGCAAGAACGCTGCGATCCTGGCCATTCAAATGATGGCCTTGGCCGATCAGGAACTGATGAAGAAGATGCACCAGTTCAAGGCGGATATGGCAGCGGCAGTGATTGAAAAAGACAAAAAAATGCAAGAGCGAATTCAGGGTTAGGAGGAGCAAATAATGGAAAAAGGTAAATTGTTGTACGAGGGAAAAGCAAAACAGATCTTTGCAACAGACAATCCGGATGAAGTGATTGTATTCTATAAGGACGACGCGACAGCCTTTAACGGCGTGAAAAAGGGAACCATTACCGGAAAAGGCGTGATCAACAACCAAATGTCCGCCTTCCTTTTCGACATGCTGGAGAAGAAGGGCATTCCGACTCATATGATTTCTTTGCTTTCCGAGCGGGAGCAGTTGGTCAAGTCGGTTGAAATCGTGCCATTGGAAGTGATTATTCGAAATACGGCAGCAGGTTCCATGTGCAAGCGATTGGGCATTGAAGAAGGCATGGAACTGAAAGAGCCGATCTTCGAGATCTGCTACAAGAACGATGAGTTCGGCGATCCGCTGATTAACGATGACCATGCGGTTGCCCTGGGACTGGCAACGCGGGAAGAGCTGGAAACCATTCGTGAAATGACCATGAAGATCAACGAAGCCTTGATTGCATTCTTCGCAGAGCGCGGCATTCGCCTGATCGACTTCAAATTGGAGTTTGGCCGCTACCATGGAGCCATCGTGTTGGCGGATGAAATCTCGCCGGACACTTGCCGTTTCTGGGATGCGGAAACCGGCAAAAAGCTGGACAAGGACCGTTTCCGCCGCGATCTTGGCGATGTTGAATCCGTATATGCAGAGATGCTGTCACGGGTGAAGGGAGAATAAGATGATGAAGGATCCATGGCGTCAAGATGAGCTGCATGAAGAATGCGGTGTCATCGGCGTTTACAGTCATCCAGGAAAAAATGTGGCGGAGTCCATCTATTATGGATTGTACGCCCTTCAGCATCGCGGCCAGGAATCTGCCGGGATCGCTGTCAATAACCAGAGGAAGATTCATGCCCATAAAGGTATGGGACTGGTTTCCGATGTGTTTCGGGACCCGAATATGGAAATTTTCAAAGGCAATATCGGGATCGGCCATGTGCGCTATTCCACAACGGGGGACAGCGAGATTGAAAATGCCCAACCGATTGTAGCCAACTACCGGGACAGCCAAATCGCCTTGGCGCACAACGGCAACCTGGTCAACGCCAAAGCCCTCAGGAACATGCTGCAGGATGCGGGCGTCATTTTTCAAACTACGATTGACACCGAAGTCATTCTCAACCTGATCGCGCGGAATTACAAGGCGGACTTGCTGGAAGCCATCAAGCGGGTCGGGGAAATTATCAAGGGCGCCTATGCCCTCGTTTTGACCATTGATGATCATTTGATCGGCCTGCGGGATCCGCACGGCATGCGACCCATGTGCCTGGGTGAAACAGAGGACGGCTATGTGCTGGCTTCCGAGAGCTGCGCGCTGGATGCCATCGGGGCGAAACTGGTACGGGATATCGAGCCGGGCGAGATTATTTCCATCGGTCCGGACGGCATTCGTTCCGATCGCTTGAACCAGTGGACCCGAAAACGCCTGTGCATCTTTGAATTGATCTACTTTGCACGACCGGATTCTGTGATGGACGGCATCGGCATTTACGATTCCCGCCACCGCGCCGGACAGATTCTGGCGGAGGAGTTTCCGGTGGAAGCCGATATCGTGGTTGGTGTTCCCGATTCCGGGATTCCGGCAGCCATTGGCTATGCGGAAGCGTCGGGCATTCCTTATGGAATCGGCCTGATTAAAAACAAGTATATTGGAAGAACATTTATTCAGCCGAGCCAGGAGCAGCGTGAAAAAGGCGTTCGCATCAAGCTGAATCCTTTGAAGGGGATCATCAGCGGCAAGCGCGTGGTTCTGGTGGACGACTCCATTGTTCGGGGGACGACATCCAGACGGCTGGTGGAACTCTTGCGGGAGGCGGGTGCCAAGGAAGTGCATTTCCGCGTGTCCAGCCCGCCGGTAGCCTACAGCTGCCATTTCGGCATCGATACGCCCTACCGGAAACAGCTGGTGGCGTCAAAGATGAACACGGAAGAGATCAAGGAAATGATCGGGGCGGACAGCCTGGGCTATATCTCGCTGGACGGCCTGGAAAAAGCCTGCGGCAAGGGCCATGGCTATTGCCGTGCATGTTTTGACGGAGACTATCCCATGGAGGTGCCATTCGATGTCGAATAAAAAATTGACCTATGCGGAAGCGGGTGTAGACAAGGAAGCGGGTTATGAAGCGGTCAAGCGGATGCGGTCCCATGTGGCCAGAACCATGCGTCCCGAGGTGCTGACTTCTTTAGGCGGATTCGGCGGCGGGTTCAGCCTGCCGACAGGATACAAGGAGCCGGTGCTGGTTTCCGGCACCGACGGTGTGGGAACCAAGCTAAAGCTGGCCTTCGCCATGGACAAGCATGACACGGTAGGAATCGACTGCGTGGCCATGTGCGTCAACGATATTTTGTGCCAGGGCGCCGAGCCTTTGTTCTTCCTGGACTATATCGCCGTGGGCAAGAATGTGCCCGAGCGAATTGAGGCGATTGTAGCCGGGGTGGCGGAGGGCTGCGTCCAGTCCCATTCCGCCCTGGTTGGCGGCGAAACGGCGGAAATGCCGGGCATGTATGAAGAAGATGAATACGATATGGCGGGATTCTCCGTCGGCGTGGTGGAAAAATCCAAAATGATCACCGGCAGTGATATCAAGCCGGGGGACAGGATGATTGGTTTGACTTCCAGCGGTCTTCATTCCAATGGATTCTCGCTTTTCAGAAAAGTCGTGGAAATGGCCAATGTCTCGTGGGATGAGCCCATGGGTCAAGGCTTGCCTTCCATCGGGGAAGCGGCCCTGACGCCAACCAAGATTTATGTGAAGCCGGTTTTGAAGGTGTTGGAAGAGTTGACGGTCAAGGGCATGTGCCATATTACAGGCGGCGGTCTCTATGAGAATGTGCCGCGTGTCTTGCCGGAAGACTGCGATGCGGTCGTGGATTTTGAAGCGATTCCGCGTCAGCCGATCTTTGACTGGATTCAAGAAAAAGGCGGCATTGAGCAAAAGGAAATGATTGGAACCTTTAATATGGGGGTTGGTTTTGTTATCATAGTATCACCGGAAAATGAAAAACGAGCGATGGAAATCCTGAAGGAAGCGGGGGAAGCGCCGTTTGCTTTGGGTGAAATTGCTCAAGGAAATCAAGAGGTGAGAATATGAATCAAAAGAAACGAATCGCAATCATGATCTCGGGGACAGGCACGAATATGCAGGCCTTAATCGACGCACAGGACTCCTTCAACGGGGAAATCGTCTTGGTCCTGTCCAGCCGTGAAGACGCCAAAGGATTGGAAAGGGCGCGCGACCAGGGGCTCGATGGAATCTGCATCGAAGCCAGTGCTTTTGAGGACCGCGCTGTTTATGAACAGATGCTGTTGAATACTTTGGAAGCCTACTCGGTGGATCTGATTGTGCTTGCCGGATATATGCGGATTTTGGGCGACAAGTTTATTGACACCTACGCCAACCGCATGATCAATGTGCATCCTGCCCTGCTGCCGTCCTTTGGCGGTGCGGGCTACTATGGCCTCAAGGTGCATGAGGCGGCATTGAATGCCGGCGTCAAGGTAACCGGCGCAACGGTTCATTTTGTAACGAAAGAGACCGATGCCGGTCCGATCATCCTGCAGGACTGCGTAAGCGTGCAGCCGAAGGATACGGCGGAAGTTTTGCAAAGAAGAGTATTGGAAGTGGAGCATCGATTGCTGGCGGCGGCCGTTCGCCTCTTTTGCGAGGACCGTTTGGTCATTGAAGGCAATCGTGTTGAAGTTGTGGGAATGGAGGAGTAGGAATGCCAAGAGCGTTAGTCAGCGTCTTTGACAAGACTGGAGTGTTGGAATTTTGCAAGGGATTGGCGGATTTGGGCTGGGAGATTGTCTCCACAGGTGGAACGGCCAGAATGTTGAAGGAAGAGGGAATTGAAGTCATTCCCATTGAAGAGGTAACGGGCTTTCCAGAGTGCCTGGACGGCCGGGTCAAGACTTTGCATCCGCGTATTCATGGGGGAATCCTGGCGGTTCGTGCTTTGGACGGTCATATGAAGCAATTGAAGGATTTAAGCGTAGCGCCGGTGGATATGGTGGTCAACAACCTGTATCCCTTCCGTGCGACGCTGGAAAATCCCGAGTCTTCCCATGCGGATATTGTAGAGAATATTGATATCGGCGGACCATCCATGATCCGTGCGGCAGCCAAGAACTATCAGGATGTTGCCATTTTGGTCGATCCAGCCGATTATGCGGAAGTTTTGGCGGAATTGAAGGCGGAAGGAACGACTTCTTTCGGCTTGAAGGAGCGATTGGGGGCGAAGGCCTTTATGCATACCGCCCATTACGATGCCTTGATCGCCCAGTATTTCCTGGCGAAGACCGAGAATACGGAACCGGAACTGCTGACGCTGACTTTTGAGCGTCAACAATCTTTGCGCTATGGAGAAAATCCGCATCAAGGCGCAAGCTTTTATAAGGAAATTTTCGATACAAAGGGTTCATTGGTGGAAGCGGAACAATTGCACGGCAAGGAATTGTCCTTCAATAATATCCACGATACCAACGGCGCTTTGGAGATCTTGAAGGAATACGGCAACGAGGAGCCGACAGTGGTCGCTGTCAAGCATGCCAACCCATGCGGAATTGCCCAGGCAGAGACACTGTCGGAAGCCTTTTTCAAAGCCAATGCGGCGGATCCGGTTTCCATCTTCGGCGGCATTTTGGCCATGAACCGGGAAGTGGATCTTAAAACGGCGGAACAGATTGCCAAAATCTTTATCGAAGTGGTTGTGGCGCCATCCTTTACGGAGGAAGCCTTCGAATGTCTGACGCAAAAGAAAAACATTCGCCTGCTGAAATTGCCGGCCATTACGGAAAAGAATCCGGGCAAAGACTACAAGCGCGTTTTGGGCGGCTTGTTGATTCAGGATCGCGATACCATGCTTTATCAAGAGGAATTGAAAGTGGCGACCGATCGGGAGCCGACGGAAAGTGAATTGAAAGATCTGGATTTTGCATGGCGCGCCGTGAAAAATTCCAAGTCCAACGGGATCTCCTTGGCCAAGGACGGCGTTCTGGTGGCCAATGGACCGGGACAGGTGTCTCGAATCTGGGCGCTGGAAAATGCCATCAAGCAAGCGAATGTGAGCCTGGAAGGGGCTGTGCTGGCCTCGGATGCCTTCTTCCCGTTTGAAGACTGCGTGGAAGCGGCTCATGCGGCTGGTATTACGGCGATCATTCAGCCTGGCGGATCCAAGAACGATCAGCGCAGCATCGACAAAGCCAACGAATACGGAATGACAATGGTCTTTACGGGCGTGCGTCACTTCCGTCACTAGGAGGTTCGTTATGAAGATATTGGTACTGGGCAACGGCGGCCGGGAGCATGCCATCGCCTGGAAGATTGCGCAGAGCCCCAAATGCACGGAGCTTTTTGTGGCGCCGGGCAATGCGGGTACGGCGAAGATTGCGAAAAACCTCAATCTGGATCCCATGAATGTGGACGCCGTGGTGGACTATTGCGTAGACCAGGAGATCGCATTGGTTGTTGTGGGCCCCGAGGCGCCTTTGGTGGCGGGGGTTGTGGATGCCCTGGAAACAAAAGGGATTCGCGCCTTTGGTCCGGAACAGGCGGCAGCAGAGCTGGAGGGCAGCAAGAGCTTTTCCAAACGCTTCATGGACCGCTATGCCATTCCAACGGCGGCCTATTCGGAAGCGTCCTCAGAGGCGCAGGCTCGCGAACAACTGGCGGCGATGAAGCTGCCGGTGGTTTTGAAGGCAGACGGTCTGGCGGCCGGCAAGGGCGTCTATATCTGCCTTACGGAAGCGGAAGTGGACCAAGCTTTGGAAGACTTGTTTGTCAAGGAACGCTTCGGCGATTCGGGCAAGCTGGTGGTGATTGAAGAATTCATGGAAGGCACGGAAGCGTCTTTGCTTTGCTTCTGCGACGGGAAACATCTCTTCCCCATGGAAAGCGCCAAGGACCACAAGCGGATCTTTGACAATGACCAGGGCCCCAATACCGGCGGCATGGGATGCGTTTCTCCGAATCCGCAGGTGACGGATGCGTGGCTTAATCGCATTGAAAATGAAATTCTGATCCCCATAGAAGAAGGATTCCAGGCGGAGCCGTGGACCTTTAAAGGGATTCTCTTTATCGGGCTGATGTTGACCAGTGACGGACCCAAGGTGCTGGAATTCAATGTTCGCATGGGAGACCCGGAAACCCAGTCGGTCTTGCCTAGGCTCAAAAGCGATTTGGTTGAGTTGATGGAAAAGACGATTGACGGGGAATTGAAAAAGGCGGATTTTGATTGGGATCCTGCGGTTTGCGTCAGTGTTGTGGCGGCGTCAAAAGGCTATCCCATGACTTCCACCAAAGGATGTCTGATCGAGGGTGTAGAAGCGTGTGAAGAATTGGTCTTCCATGCGGGAACCAAGGAAGAGGATGGGAAGCTGTTCACCAACGGCGGACGCGTGCTTGCGGTTTCGGCTTTGGGAGATTCGCTGGATCAAGCGTATGAGAAGGCTTATCGGGCGATGGATCAAATTGTTTTTGAAGGCAAGCAGATCCGAAGAGATATTGGAAAGTAGAGGAAAGGCTCAGGTGAGCCTTTCTTTTTTTTACATAAAATATCAGAAATTTTGCGCGATTCCGCCTATTTCAATTTGCCAAAAACTTTACGGAAAAGGCTTGAATGATTGCGAGAAAGACGCTAATGTATTAGGCATATGTAAAACATATGACAAAAATGAAACAGGAGGATGACGAAATGAAAAAAACAGCATTGGTGTTGGTATTGCTTCTTTGTTTAACCGCACTTTCAGGTTGCGGCGGCGCAGCGGAGGAATCCAGTGTGATTAAGATTGGTACGATTGCACCGACAACCGGACAAGTAGCCGTTTACGGACAGGCGGTAGACAACGCCGTTCGACTGGCAGTTAAAGATAAGAACGCAGCCGGGGGACTGCTGGAAAAAGAGATTGAATTGATTGGCTACGACAACAAAGGCGATATCACGGAATCAGTAAACGCCTTCAACCGTTTGGTAGACAATGATGGAATCGATGTGTTTATCGGTGCGGTTATCAGCTCGACAACATTGACCCTGGCGCCTCTGGCAGTGGAAACAGAGATTCCAATGATTTCCGCGACAGCGACGAATCTGGAGATTACGCCGGTAGGAGACAATATCTTCCGAGCATGCTTTATCGATCCATATCAAGGGATTGTATTGGCTCAGTTTGCCGCAGAAGAGCTTCAGGCGAAAACAGTAGGTATTTTATTCAATACAGCGGATGACTACTCGACTGGCCTTGCAGACGCTTTTAAAGCGGAATTTGAGGCAGCTGGCGGTACGATTACCAACTTTGAAGGGTACACAGGCGGATCCGACAAGGATTTCAAATCCCTTTTGACCAAGGTCAAAGCGGAAGCACCGGATGTGTTGTTCCTGCCAGACTATTACAACACAGTGGCATTGATTGCAGAGCAAGCCAAAGAAGTAGGTGTTGAATCAACACTGATCGGCGGCGACGGCTGGGACGGCGTTTTGGGTGTGACGACTGAGGCCGTGGAAGGCGCATATTACGCGGCGCACTTTGCGAAAGACGACCCGGCAGAAAACGTACAGGCTTTTATTGCAGCTTTTAAAGAAGAAACGGGTGAAATGCCAAACTCCTTCTCTGCATTGGGCTATGACGCGGCCATGATTATGATGGAAGCGGTAGAGACAGCCGGCTCAACGGATTCTGCAGCCGTAGTGGAAGCATTGAAGGCAACAAGCTACAACGGAGTAACGGGCCATATCGAATTCGACGCGGACGGCAACCCGGTGAAGAGCATTTCCATCATCCAAGTGAAGGATGGCGTGGATACCCTGTACGGAAAGTTTGACGCAAAATAAAACACAAATTTGCGAGACCTCTCTCAGGAAAACGCTTGTCTGTCCACTAGAGACAGAAACGTAAAAAAATCCTTGTATTTGTGAACAAAACGTAATATAGTTAAAGAAATATTTTTATTCGCTTTAGCGGGGAAAAGTAGATTACGTTTAGAGGAGGAGTGGTTGAAATGAGAGGGAAGAAATACGTAGCATTATTTATGATGGTAGCTCTGGTTCTTGGCGCTTTTGCCGGATGTTCAGGCGGAGCCGGATCAGCGGAAGCGGAAACGGTGAAAATCGGTCTCATCGCACCAACAACCGGTCAAGTTGCAGTTTACGGCCAAGCGGTACAAAACGCAGTAGAGCAAGCTGTTGAAGAACAGAATGCAGCTGGCGGTCTTCTAGGCAAAGAGATCGAACTGATTGCATACGACAACAAAGGGGATGCAACAGAATCAGTCAATGCATTTAACCGCCTTGTTGACAATGATGGAATCGACGCGTTTATCGGAGCGGTTATCAGCTCGACGACATTGACAGTCGGTCCTTTGGCTGTGGATGCGGGGATGCCGATGATTACACCGACCGGTACAAACCTGGAGATTACGCCGATCGGCGACAATATCTTCCGGGCATGTTTCATCGATCCATACCAAGGCAAGGTAATCGGCCAATTCGCATCCAAGGAACTGGGCGCGAAGAAAGCAGCGGTTATGTTTAACACTGCAGATGACTATTCCGTTGGTTTGAAAGACGCATTTGTTGCGGCATTTGAAGCGGTCGGCGGCGAAGTGGTAGCGGTTGAAGGCTATACAGGCGGAACCGACAAAGACTTTAAAGCCTTGTTGACCAATATTGACGCGGCGGATCCAGATGTTTTGTTCCTGCCGGACTACTACAATACGGTTGGTTTGATTGCAGACCAGGCGAAAGAAGTTGGCGTCGAAGCGACATTGATCGGTGCTGACGGCTGGGACGGCGTATTGGGCGTATCTCCAGAGTCCGTTGAGGGTGCATACTTCGCGAATCACTATGCAAAAGATGACCCGGATGAAGTGGTCCAAGCATTTATCGCAGATTACACGGCCAAGTACGACGAAGCGCCAAACGCTTTGGCGGCATTGGGCTATGACGCGGCCTACATTATGTTCCAAGCAATCGAATCAGCAGGCTCTGTTGACAAGGCTGCGATTATCGATGCAATGGCAGCGACGGAAATCGACGGGGTAACCGGACATATCGTATTTGACGAAGACGGAAACCCAGAGAAGAGTATTTCCATTATTACAATTAAAGACGGCAAAGACGTGCTTTACGGCAAGTTTGGCGCGGAATAAGAAACGTAGAATGGGATGATAGAATAGGAGAGGATCATTTCTCTCCTATTCTTCTTTCTGTTTATGAGAGGAGGATGCGAGATGCAATTCATACAGCAGTTAATCAATGGCGTTCATGTTGGCAGCATTTATGCATTGATCGCTTTGGGTTACACCATGGTTTACGGTATCGTAAAACTGATTAACTTTGCACACGGTGAAATTATGATGCTTGGTGCGTATGTAGGCTTTTTCGCGATTGGGTTATGGGGGTTGCCTTTTCCACTCGCATTGTTGATTTCAATGGTGTTTAGTGCGCTTCTGGGCATAACAATCGAAAGAATTGCTTATAAGCCATTGCGGAATGCGCCGCGGATTTCAGCCCTGATCACTGCGATCGGGATGAGTTTATTGTTACAGAATATTGCTTTGGTTATTTTTGGGCCGGATCCACGAAAAATGCCAGCGGCAATTTCGAAAGACGCAATTATTCTGGGCGGGGTTCAAATCAGTAATTTGACCATCGTCACAATTTTAGTTTCCATTGCATTTATGATTTTATTGGAATTATTTGTTAAGCGAACCAAAACTGGAAAAGCCATGCGTGCCGTGTCACAGGACAAGGCGGCTTCAACCCTGATGGGGATTGATGTCAACCGCATTATTTCCGTGACCTTTGCAGTAGGCTCAGCATTGGGCGCCCTGGGCGGCGTTTTGTATGCGGTTGCCTATCCGCAAGTTGAGCCCTATATGGGCATGATGCCGGGTTTGAAAGCCTTTGTTGCCGCCGTATTGGGCGGGATTGGCAGCATTCCGGGCGCCATGATCGGCGGATTTATCATGGGCATCGTGGAGAGTCTGACCAAGGGCTATATTTCCAGCCAATGGTCCGATGCCGTGGTATTTGGCATTTTGATTGTCGTATTATTGGTCAAGCCATCGGGCTTGCTGGGCAAGAATGTAAGAGAGAAGGTGTAAGCGATGACAGATAAAAGAAAACGACTCGTCGTAAATCTAAGCTTGATCCTTTCTGTTTATGTCATATTGTTTCTATTAATGCAGTTGAAGGTAATTAACCGCTATTACCAGGGAATTATGATCGCTTGCATGATTAATGTGATTTTGGCGACCAGCCTGAACCTGGCAACGGGCTTTTTGGGTCAGCTGGCCTTGGGCCATGCCGGCTTTATGGCGGTAGGCGCCTATACCGCAGCGATTATTACAAAAACCACAGGCATGCCTGGAACGGTTCAATTGCTGGTCTCGCTATTGATGGGCGGCGTCGTTGCCGGTCTTATGGGCGTTGTGATTGGCATACCGGCCCTTCGTTTGCGTGGCGATTACCTGGGAATCATTACCCTGGGATTCGGCGAGATTATTCGGGTGTTGATTTTTAACCTGGAGATCACCGGGGGTGCCCGGGGTATGAAGGGGATCCCGAAACTGGCTGGTTTCAACCTGGTATTCTGGATGACCGTGCTGATTGTATTCACGCTGTATGCGGTTACCCAGTCCAAACAGGGACGGGCGATCAAATCCATTCGGGAAGATGAGATCGCGGCGGAAGCCGTGGGTATTCCGACAGTCAATTACAAGCTTTTGGGTTTTGTGGTGGCGGCATTCTTTGCCGGCGTTGGCGGAGGCCTTTACGCCCACTATATGACTGTACTGGATCCAAAGACATTTAACTTTATGAAGTCTGTTGAGATTCTGGTTATTGTTGTCCTGGGGGGCATGGGTTCTTTGACAGGATCCGTGGTGGCGGCTATCGGTTTGACGATCCTGCCGGAAGCACTGCGTTCCTTCTCGGACTATCGGCTGCTCTTGTATTCTGCGCTGTTGATTGTCATGATGATTTTCAAGCCGGGCGGATTCTTCGGACAACGTGAACTTTCCATAAAAGGATTGATGAAGCGATTGAAGAAACCGGCTGTGGAAGGAGGAGAAGAATGAGTCTGTTGACATGTAAAGACATTGGCATCTCCTTTGGTGGTTTGAAAGCGGTGGATGGATTCTCCATCGATATCAAGCAAAAGGAATTGGTGGGGCTGATTGGTCCCAATGGCGCCGGAAAAACAACCATCTTTAATATGATGACGGGCGTCTATCTTCCCACGGAAGGGGATATCCTGATTGACGGCAAGAGCATTGTCGGCAAGAAGCCATACGATATTGTGAAGATGGGTGGATCAAGAACCTTCCAAAATATTCGTTTATTCAGGGATCTGACGGTTATCGACAATGTCAAGATCGCCTTGCATCACGATATCTCCTATGGTCTTTTTGCGGGCATTATCCGCGGGAAAAAGTATGATCAAGCGGAAGCCAAAGCGCATGCGCAGGCATTGGAACTGCTGAAGATCTTTGAGATGGAAGAGTATGCGGAGCAAAAGGCGAAAAACCTGCCCTATGGCAAGCAGCGAAAGCTGGAAATTGCCCGGGCTTTGGCGACCAATCCAAAGGTTCTGATGCTGGATGAGCCGGCTGCCGGAATGAATCCGCAGGAAACCCAGGAATTGATGGATACCATCCATTTTATCCGCGATCATTTTCAGATTGCCGTTCTGTTGATTGAGCATGACATGAATCTGGTTATGGGAATCTGTGAGCGCCTGGTCGTTATTGATTATGGCAAAATTATCGCCAAGGGAACGCCGGAAGAAATCCGAAATGATGAGCGGGTTATCGGCGCTTACTTGGGCAGTTAGGGGGAAGACGCATGCTGCAAGTACGAGATCTACATGTGTATTATGATAAAATTCATGCGATCAAGGGCGTCGACTTCGATGTCAAGGAAGGCGAAATTGTATCGCTGATCGGTGCCAACGGTGCCGGCAAGACCACGATTCTTCATACGGTATCGGGCATTTTAAGACCCAGTGAAGGCTTTGTGAATTTCCGCGGAGAGGCAATCAGCTCGGTGCCTGCCCACCGCATTGTCTATATGGGCATGGCCCATGTGCCGGAAGGCCGACGCATCTTTGCCGATATGACGGTTTTGGAGAACCTGCAAATGGGTGCATTTACGCGAAAAGACAATGTGCAGATCAAGCGGGACATGGAACGGATTTTCACCCGTTTTCCGCGTTTGAAAGAGCGGATGAGCCAGTTGGCTGGAACCCTTTCCGGTGGCGAGCAGCAGATGCTGGCCATGGGACGAGCCCTGATGTCCAACCCGACGCTTTTGCTTTTGGACGAACCGTCCATGGGTTTGGCGCCGATTTTGGTCGACGAGATCTTCTCGATTATCGAGGACATCAAGAAAATGGGGACAACCGTCCTGCTGGTTGAGCAGAACGCGACTAGAGCCTTGTCGATTTCCGACCGGGCATACGTGTTGGAAACGGGCAAGATCGTGATGTCTGGCGATGCCAAAGAACTTTTGGCGAATGAAGATGTGCGTTCAGCGTATCTGGGCGGTTAGAATGATAAAATAACTGACTGAAAAAGGTTGGGTTGCAAAAGAGTAGGCCGAAGAAAAATCGAAGGATTTTTCTTCGGTTTTTTATTGTGCACAAACATATCTTTATGCGGAATTTGGCTAAAAAAACAATTATGACACAACTAAGTTTATGAAAAGAATGAATAAATGCTAGTCTTGTGCGATAATAGGATGTGAAAAGACATTCGATATCAAGGAGGAAAAATGAAAATCATTTGGAATGGAATTTATTTGATCAGTATGATGATCTTGGCGATTCGTTCATACCGGGCAGCCAAGGTCGACCATTTTCAACACAGCGAGTACCCGACGAAAGTGCAGATGACGGCTGCAGATCGGGCATGGCTTCTTTTGTTTTTGTTTTCCTTTAATATTGCAGCGCTTTTGTATCCGATTCATGGGCTGACATTTCCGAGTTTATTTGTGATGGCAGCATTTTATACCTGGATCGCTTGGCGGAATTACCGCATCTATCGAAAGGTAAAAGCCTTCCTGTTCGTAAGCATATTCTGGGTGATTGTGATCGTTGCCAATCTTGTGGCATGGAGTCGGTGGGCCGGTTGATTGCGGACTGAATGCTCGGGAAAGAAAAAAATCAAAAAAAGAAAACGGAGCATAAGAAAAAAAGGACGGATGTCCTAGTTGCTTTTTCCATTCTTCAGTAAGCTGAGAAAAAAGGAGGTAGGAGTAGATGAAAGCTTGGGAAGAAGTACGAAAGATTACCGATGAGGCGATTCCGGTCCGCTTGGCGGAAGAAGACCAGACATGGGATGCCTACAACGAGGTGGAGCGTCAAATCGACTTTATGTTGAAGCTGTACTGGAACAGCCATGTTCCGGGGTCATATGCGCCGGAGAGTTTGGCACTGGCTTCCATTCAGGCGGTGGAGAACCAGGGAAGAGTGGTAGAAGGCGGCATGGATTTGTATTATGCAGGCCAGCAGGCGGTCAAGGACGATGATATGGTGGCCTTGAACCGGATTACTGCCTTGTTGAAAAACCTGGTGGTGAACGCAAAAAAGGATCCGGACCATCCGTATTGGAAGACGAAATTATATGATACGTTTGAAGATTTTGCGGCGGAAACGACATTTCCAGAAACGCTGGAATGCGATGTGACGACTGAAAAGTTCTGGGATCAGACCTATGCTGGCTGGATTACACAAATTATTGGTGCGGCATACGGGACGGCATTGGAAGGCTATATTACGCCGCAATTGGAAAAAATGTTCGGCGAGATGGACGAGTATGTTCGAACACCCAACACCATGAACGACGACATTACCTACGAACTGGCATTTTTAAATGCGTTTGAACGGGAAGGCTATGGCGTGAGTTCACGCGATATCGCGGCGGAGTGGCTGGCCTTGGTGCCAGCGGGCTGGTCAGCGGAACAAATCGCTTTGGACAATATTCGATTGGGTATTATGCCGCCTGAATCTGGGATGCTGCATAACCCCTTCAATGAGTGGATCGGTGCGCAGATGCGCGGGGTCATTTGCGGCATGGCGGCGCCAGGCAATGCCAAACTGGCGGCAGAACTGGCTTGGAAAGACGGCGAAGTGTCCCATATCAGCAACGGGATCATCGGCGAGGTATTCAATGCCATGCTGGCTGCCATGGCCTACGAACGAAACGATGTACGCGGCATGCTGGAAGAAGTGATTGCCGGGTTGCCGGCGGAGGCGGAGTACACGCAAATTGTTCGTTTCGCCTTGGAACAAAGCAAACTGCATGAGGATTGGCGTCCGGCATGGAAAGCCTGTGAAGAGCTTGTGAAAACCTTCAACTGGATTCATACCTATCCAAATGCGGCTGCGGAAGTGGTAGCCCTTTGGTATGGAGACGGTGATTTTGAAAAAACCATTGTCTTGTCCGGCAAATTGGGCCAGGATGTGGATTGTAATGCTGCACAGATCTTAAGTGTATTGGGCATTATGAATGGCTTGGCGGGCGTGCCTGAAAAGTGGACGGCACCGTTTAAAAACGACAAGCTGGAGACCTATGTGCGGTCCATGAAAGAGATGACCATCTCATCTTTGACAGACTGGACTGTCAATGCCGTAAAAAAAGCCCAGGCATAAGGGTAGATAAGGCAAGAAAACAAGAGAGAGGGTGACCTCTCTCTTGTTTTGTTTCTACTCATATATGCCCATAGACAGGTATTTCTCTCCGCCGTCCGGCGCGATGGTGACCAGCTGGTCTCCGGCTTTGTAGGATTCGGCCAGGCGCAGGGTGGCCAGAATGTTGGCTGCTGCAGAGATGCCGACAAAAAGGCCCTCTTCCCGAACCAGGCGTTTTGCGAAGGCGAAGGCGTCATCCGTGGTAATGGTCAGCACTTCGTCGACGTATTTGACGCGATAAATTTCTGGAATGAATCCAGCACCGATTCCCTGGATCCTGTGCGGGCCTGGGCTTCCGCCGGACAAGACGTCGGACTCCGCTGGTTCCACTGCAAAGATTTTGATGGTATCGCGCTCTTCTTTCATGCGCTTGCCGACTCCGGTGATGGTTCCGCCCGTGCCGACGCCGGCAACAAAGGCGGAAAGGTTAGGCAGGTCCTTTAGAATTTCTTCGGCCGTTGTTTCATAATGTTTGCAAGGATTGTGCTTGTTGACGAATTGGTAGGGAATAAAAATATTCTCGTCTTTTTCTTTCATTTCCAGTGCCAGATCGATGGTGCCCTGCATGCCTTTGGCGCCCGGCGTCAGCAGGACTTCAGCCCCGTAGGCGGTCATCAGTTGGCGGCGTTCCACGCTCATGCTGTCCGGCATGATGATGGTGACGTCGTAGCCTTTCAGGCGGCCGATCAGGGAGAGGGCGATGCCGGTGTTGCCGCTGGAAGGTTCGACAATTTTCATGCCGGGTTTCAACAGGCCTTCCTCCTCGGCGGCTTCAATCATACCCAGGGCGGCGCGGTCTTTAACGGATCCGCCGGGATTCATACCCTCCAGCTTCACATAGACTTCCGCACCGGAATCCGGTGTAATTTTCTGCAGTTTCAAAATGGGGGTTTGCCCAATCAGTTCAATCAAGTTGTTAGCAATCATGTTTTCTCCTTTCGATAAAAAAACACACCTCGCCTCAATCAAGAGGCGAGGTGTTAATTCGCGGTTCCACTCTAGTTCGGAGCATATTCGCTCCCTATAATCAGATACAATCATACCTTTTCTCGATAACGGGAGAAGCCCGTACACACCTACTCGATTCGGCGGTCCGCTCGGAAGAGCACTTCGATCAAAGATCCTTAAGAGGTTGCAGCACCCCTCTCTCTCTGGGAAGAATCATTTTCTCTACTTTCCTTCGTCCTTGCGTTTTTTGTATTCTACATAGTTCTACCCACGGTGTCAACCATTGAATCAAAAAAATTCTTTTCGATGAGAAAACATGGTATCATAGAGGGAGACAGATAAGGAGGTCATCTTATGAAAAAAATGGGGATTATTTTGTTCCTGCTGATGGTGATTTTGGCAGGGTGCAGCAACGGAGAATCACAAGAGGCGGAAGTGGAGGCTGCACAGCCGGAACAGCCGGAAGTGGAAGTTGTGGACCCCGAACCGGAGCCGGAGCCAGAACCGGAATTGGTGATGGATGAGAGTCCGATTGCGTTTCAACCAGGCGAGGAGTCGGAAGAGATTCTGCCCATGCAGCAGGCTTTGTATTTGATTAACTACGATGTGGATGAAACCGGTATATATGATGAAAAAACAGAAGCGGCCGTACTGGCTTTTAAATTAACGCAAGAAGACTTGATTCCCAATGGGGAATGTACGGAATGGACACGGGACCGCATTCTGTCGGAAGCCGACAGGCGATTAATCAAGGAGCCCATGAATCTGCAGGTGCTGGCGAACAAAGAGTATTATCTGCCGGCAGACTTTGTGCCGGAAGATTTGGTGTTGCCGGATGTCTTCAACTACTATGAGGACAAACGGGAACTGCGGGAGCCGGCTGCCCGCGCCTTGGAGGAACTTTTTGCCGCTGCCAAAGATGAGGTGGGGGTTCAACTGGTTTTCCGTTCGGGATTCAGAAGCTATGATATTCAAAAGATCATTTTTGATCGAAAAGTGAAGGAACGGGGATTTGAAGCGGCCAATCAAGTCAGCGCGAAACCCGGTCAGAGCGAGCATCAAACCGGACTGGCGGCTGATATCACCAGTTGGAGCGTGAAAAACCAATTGGAAGAAGAGTTCGGCGAAACGCCGGAAGGTATTTGGGTGGCTGAAAATGCCCATAAATTCGGTTTTATTATTCGGTATCAAATCGATACGGTGGATATTACCAAGTACCAGTATGAACCATGGCACCTGCGCTATGTAGGCGTTGAGGATGCCACCAAGATTTTCGAAGCGGATGTTACTTTGGAGGAATATCTCGGAGAATTTGAATGAAACAATGGAACGATAAGCGATACCATAGCTTGAACTACGAACTGCGCAAGCAGTTTGGAAAAAAGATGGTGAAATTGAGTTTGGACGGGGGATTTTCCTGTCCGAATCGAGACGGCACCCTTTCATCGAAAGGGTGCATCTTTTGTAGTGAGCGCGGAAGCGGCGATTTTGCCGGCGACCGCACCATGACCCTGACGGCGCAGATGGATCAACAGATATCCCTCTTGAAAGAGAAGTGGCCTCAGGCAGGCTATTTGGCCTATCTTCAGAATTTCACCAACACCTATGCGCCCGTGGACCAATTGGAAACCTTATATCAAGAAATCTTGTCTGATCCTCGAATCGAAGGGCTGGCAATCGCCACCCGGGCTGATTGTCTGGGGGAAGACTGTTTGGACCTTTTGGAAGATTTAAGCCGAAAACACTTTCTATGGGTGGAGCTGGGGGTGCAAAGCATTCACCGTCAAACGCGGGAATGGATGAATCGCCATGAGTCTTTGGACCAAACCCTCTTGATGGTGGAACGGCTGCAAAAGAGAGGGATTCGTGTGGTGGTCCACCTGATTCTGGGACTGCCCGGGGAGACGCGGGATGAGATGCTGATGAGCGTTGCGCGGATTGGAGACCTGGTTCCTTGGGGCATCAAGCTGCATCTTCTGCATATAATCGCAAAAACCCCGCTGGATCAGTGGTATCAAAGCCATCCTTTTGATATGATGGAAAGAGGAGATTATGTGGAATTGTTGGCAGATGCCTTGGCATTTCTGCCGCCGCAAACGACCATTCACCGCCTGACGGGAGATGCGCCGCGCGACCGGCTTGTGGCACCAAAATGGGCAGTCCGCAAGCGGCTGATTTTAAATGAGCTGGATCGCGTGTTAAAAGAGCGGAATTCCTGGCAGGGAGCAAAATGGAAAGGGGGAGATGGATCATGGGTATTCAATGGATAAGGGGTGAATTTTTATCCAGACCCAACCGATTTGTCGCCCGCGTATCCGTTGACGGAGTGGAAGAAGGGGCACATGTACCCAATACGGGCCGGTTGCGGGAACTCCTGGTGCCTGGAGCACCGATTCGCTTGACTGTACACCCAGATCCCGCCAGGAAATACCGCCTGAGTTTGCGGCAGGTGAAATACAAGGGAATCTGGGTTTCCATTGATTCGCAGTTGCCGAATCGACTGGTTCGGGAAGCGCTGGAAAAGGGATGGATTTTTCCGGAGGATGAATGGACGCGCATTCAGTCGGAAGCCAAGGAAGGGGAGAGTCGATTTGATTTTGCCCTGCACAAGGAAGTTTCCGTCCGATGGATTGAGGTAAAAGGGGTTACATTGGAGCGTGACGGCTGGGGGTATTTTCCTGACGCCCCAACGGTGCGCGGCACCCGGCACATCAAACATCTACAGTCTTTGGTGGAAGCCGGGGATGAAGCGGCTGTTATTTTTGTGATTCAGAATGCTTGGGCGGAAGGGATTACACCCAATGAAGAGAAAGATCCGGCCTTTGCCCAAGCGGTGCGGGAAGCATCACAGGCCGGAGTTCGGTTTTTGGCATATTGTTGGCGATTCGATGGTCAACAGCAGATATTCGTTGGCGAGCGGCCAGTTCGAATTTAAGCGGCCAGGACCCAGGTAGGAAAGGACAAAGCGATGAAAGCATGGGAATTTGTAAGAAAGATGACAGATGAAGCGGTTCCAAGAGTGCTGGAAGAGGAAGAGCAGACTTGGGATGCGATGGCGATGGTCGAAACGCAGGCAGATATGATGCTTCGTTTATATTGGAACAGCCATGTGCCGGGATCCTTTGCTCCGGAAAGTCTGATGCTGGCTTCCATTCAGGCAGTCGAGAACCAGGGAAAAGTGGTAGAAGACGGAATGGAGCTTTATGTAAAAGGCCAGGAAGCGTTTGAAGCGGACGACATGGTTGCCTTGAATCGCATTACCGCACAGTTGAAATATAAGATTGTCACAGCCAAAAAGGATATGGCGCACAGCTATTGGCGGACGGCGCAGTTTGAAACCTTCGACGATTTCGCGGCGCAAGCGAGCTTTCCGGAAACAGTGGCGTGTGATGTAAGGGCTGAGCGATTTCGGGATCAGACCTATGCCGGCTGGTTGGCGCAAATTATTGGCGCGGCCTACGGGACTGCGCTGGAAGGCTACACCACCGCCCAATTGGAACGGGCTTTTGGCGCGATGGACCAGTATGTGCGCAAGCCGAATACCATGAATGACGACATTACCTATGAACTTGCTTTTTTGAATGCTTTTGAGCGATCGGGGTATGAAATAACTTCGAAGGAAATTGCAGCCGAGTGGTTGGCGTTGATTCCTGCTGGATGGTCTGCCGAGCAGATCGCCCTGGATAATATTCGTATGGGAATCATGCCGCCAAATTCAGGTCAGTTGTACAATCCCTTTAATGAATGGATTGGCGCGCAAATGCGCGGTGCAATCTGCGGAATGGCGGCGCCGGGAAATCCGAAACTCGCCGCAGAACTGGCTTGGAAGGATGGCGAGATTTCCCACATTAACAACGGGATCATCGGCGAAGTCTTTAACGCCATGCTGGTTGCCATGGCTTATGAGCGGCAGGATATTCGGAATCTGCTGCGCGAGGTGATTGAAGGGCTGCCTCCGGATAGCGAGTATACCCGCATTGTGCAATTTGCCTTGGACCAGTGCCAAGCTCATGAGGAATGGCGGGAGGCCTGGAAATCTTGCGAAGAAAAGGTTAAACGTTACAATTGGATTCATGCCTATCCCAATGCAGCGGCCGAAGTGGTCGCCCTATGGTATGGGGATGGCGATTTTGACAAGACGATTGTCTTGTCGGGGAAATTGGGACAAGACGTTGACTGCAATGCAGCGCAAATATTAAGTATACTGGGTATTATGAATGGACTGGATTCCATTCCTAAAAAATGGATAGCGCCCTTTGGCGACGATCGATTAGAGACATATGTGCGGTCCATGAAAGAGATGACCATAGGGTCACTGGCAGACTGGACGGTTGAGGCAGTGCAAAAAGCGAAAGGAGAAACAAGCAGCGATGAGTGAAGAAAATAAGCAGAATCAGAAGGTTGCGAACAAGGGAGAGCAGACTAAGAAGTCTTCTTCCAGTCGACGACGTTCCAACCGCAGACGGAAAAAACCTGCGACCAACCGCAGTGATGAGAATCAGAAGAAACCGAATCAAAATCAGCAGAACAATAAACAGGACACGCAAGGCAAAAAGCCTTCCGGTGACAAAGGATCGCGTCGAAACGACCAAAGCCGCAAGGACAAAGACCAGCGAGCTTCAGGTAAAAAATCCGGCGGATCCAATCGTGGATCAAGACGGGATCATCGTTCGGACAAGCGTACGGATAAGCGTACAGACAAGCGGGGGTCTTCGTCAAAAGGGCGAGTAACTTTTGCGAAGCCGAAAAAGCAAAGAGAAGCACAGGACCGCCAGATGATCTATAAGAAAAACGGTGTGACCCTCTTTATGAAAACCGGTGAGAAGGATGTGCGCCTGGAGCTGATGGATCAAGTGGAGCCACATGTTTTGTTCCGCGGCAACAACAGAAAGTATTATGTGGCAACGGAATACAGCGGCATTATGCATGTGATTGTCGAATACGAAACCTATGACGAAGCCAAGGTGGAGCTGGGAATTCGAGGCGAGCATGATTTTTCGCATATCTTGGAATTTGAAGTCGAAGGCAATATCGAATAGGAGTGGATGGGTATGAAGATGAATGAACTTTCTCCGAACTTCATGGAAAAGTCTCAAACGACGCTGGCTGAAATGATCGGCATGCTGAAAGAAAAACCGACCATGGTTTTGGACCAATTGCAGTTTGATCGAACGGCAATCATCGTGATGGATTTGGTGAATGGTTTTGCCAAGGATGGACCGCTTTTTGACGAGCGTGTCAAACAATTGATTCCGGGGATTCGTCGGCTTCTTGGAGCGGCTGCGGACCGCAAGATCGAGATGCTGGCCTTCCGGGACAGCCATAGCAAGGATTCCAAAGAAATGAAGTTTTATCCGGCCCATTGCTTGTCTGATGAGAAGGAAAGCGAATTGGTCGATGAGATCAAGGGCTTTCATTTTAGCCATATTATTCCAAAGAATTCAACCAACGGCTTCCATACCACAGAATTTCAGAATTGGCTAAAGGAAACCAATGTGGACACCTTTGTTATTGTAGGCGACTGCACGGATCTTTGTGTCGAGCACTTTGCCATCACCCTGCAAACCTACTTGAATCAACATAACTTTGAAGGCCGAATCATTGTCCCCATGGAAATGGTGGATACCTTTGACTTCGGCGTCCATCAAGCGGATTTGATGAATGTCGTCAGTCTCTATCAAATGATGAGCAACGGCGTTGAATTGATACAAAACTTTCAATACGAATAAGAGGAGGACAGAATGAAACAACCCCATCTTTTAGTTGAGCCGTCCGATGTCGCGCGTTATGCGCTTTTGCCCGGAGATCCGGAGCGTGTTTTGCGTGTGGCTTCTTTTTTGGATGATTGGAAAGAGATTGCATATAATCGTGAATTCAGAACCATCACCGGCCATTATCAAGGCGTTCCCGTTACAGTGACTTCAACGGGAATCGGCGGGGCTTCTGCCTGCATCGCCATTGAAGAATTGTCGGCATGCGGTACCGATACGCTGATTCGAATCGGAAGCGCGGGCGCTTCCCAACCGGAAATTGAGATTGGTGATTTGATTGTCTCATCCGGTGCAGTACGGGAAGAGGGCGCGTCCCGCATGTATGTGGACCAGACTTATCCGGCCGTGCCGCATTTCAGTGTATTGCGCGCATTGGTGGAAGAAGCCGAGGAAAAAGGAGTCAAGCATTATATCGGCCTGACAAGAAGCCACGACAGCTTCTACATTGATGACGAGGCGGAACGAATGGAAAAAGCCCATCGGACCAAATTGCTGGGCTCGGACATGGAAACTTCGGCATTGTTTGTCATTGCGGCCTTGCGCGGTTTGCGTGCCGGCAGCGTCTTGAACAATGTTGTGAAATATGAAGCGGATGTCAAGGAAGGCATCAGTGACTATGTGGATGAAGCGGACCGGGCGGCTCAAGGTGAAAAGCAAGAGATCCTGATTGCCTTGGGGGCGATCAAGCGACTGGCTGAACGGGACAGCAAGGAGGCCTAAATGATTAATCATGTTGCAAAAGTAACGGATACGATTTCATGGATTGGCGTGAATGACCGGCAAAAACACCGGTTTGAGAACCTTTGGCCATTGGAAAAGGGCATGGCCTACAATTCCTATGTGATCGTCGATGAAAAGATTGCGGTTCTGGATACGGTGGAACGGTGTTTCCTGGAAGATTATTTGGAAAAGCTGGATGAAGTAGTCGCGGGACTTCCTGTCGATTATTTGGTCATCAACCATATGGAACCGGACCATTCCGGCATCATTCGGGAGATGGTTGAACGGTACCCGGAAATCCAATTGGTTGGAAACAAGAAAACGTTCCAATATCTGGATAATTTTTATTGTGTTGATGGGAAGCGATTGGAAGTCAAAGAGGGAGACGAGATGGATCTGGGATCCAGAAAGCTGTTGTTTTCCATGATGCCCATGGTGCACTGGCCCGAGGTCATGGTCACCTATGATCAAAAGGACAAGGTCTTGTTCTCGGCGGATGCCTTTGGATCTTTCGGCACCCTGGACGGCGGTCTATTCGATGTGGATTTTGATATCGAACGGGATTTCGAGTCGGAAATGCGTCGCTACTATTCCAATATTGTGGGCAAATACGGCGCGCAGGTGCAAAGGGCCTTGAAGAAGCTATCGGCTTTGGATATTCAGACCATTTGTCCGCTGCATGGTCCTGTATGGCGTGAGCGGATTCCGTATTTGCTGGAAAAATACGACCACTGGTCTCGCTTGCAAGGCGAGCCTGGCGTTGTCATTGTCTTTGGCTCCATGTACGGACATACGGCGAAAATGGCGGAGCGTGTCGCGCGACGTTTGCGGGAAAATGGCGTTTCGGAGATTAAATTGTTTGACGCGTCCAAGACCCATTTGTCCTATATCCTGCAGGAAGTCTGGAAATACAATGGCCTGGTGATCGGCAGCTGCGCATACAACAACGCGGTCTTCCCGCCGGTGGCTGACCTTTTGTCCAAATTGGAGCACTGGGGCGTGAAGAATCGTGTCGTTGGCGCCTTCGGGAACTATACCTGGTCCGGCGGCGGACTGAAGGGCATTTTGGCGACCTACGAAAACTTGAAGCTGGAGCCGGTAGGACCCAATGTGGAAGCGCAAAGCTGCATGCATTATGCGGAAGAGGTGGCATTGGACGAACTGGCTGTGAATATGGCGAAAGCGGTATTGAAGAAGGAAGACTAGGAAGGCGGTTATCATGAATTATCGTGAGGTGTACGAACAGTGGCTGAACAATCCTTTCTTCGACGAAGCGACAAGACAGGAGCTTCGCGGTTTGGAAGGAAATGAAGCGGAAATCGAAGACCGATTCTACAAGGAATTGGAATTTGGCACGGCGGGCTTGCGCGGTAAGATAGGCGCCGGAACCAATCGAATGAATCCCTATATTGTCGCGCGGGCAACGCAGGGCCTGGCGGAAGTCATCAAGTCGGAAGGGCGCGTTTTTATGGATCGCGGTGTGGCCATCGCCTATGACTGCCGACATTACTCGGACGTGTTTGCCAAGACAGCAGCCTTGGTCTTGGTTGCCAATGGGATTAAAGTCTATCTTTTTGAAGGATTGCGCCCAACACCGGAGCTGTCCTTTGCAGTCCGTCATTTCAACTGCGGATCGGGGATCGTGGTAACAGCCAGCCATAACCCGCAGGAATACAATGGCTACAAGGTATATTGGGACGACGGGGCGCAGATTTTGCCTGAGATTTCCAATGTTGTTACAGATGCGATCCTGAGAATTCAGGATTTCGAATCCATTCCCATGGCAGATGAAACGGAAGCCATTGCGACCGGCCAGTTGGTGATGATTGGCAAGGAAGTTGACGATTTGTATATCGAGAGGGTCAAGGCTCTGTCCTTGCGGGATGCTGAGCTGGATAAGTCGATCAAGATTGTTTATACGCCATTGAACGGAACCGGCAATGTGCCGGTGCGCCGGATCCTGGCGGAGCGGGGATTTGAAAATGTCTTCGTGGTGCCGGAACAGGAAATGCCGGATCCGGACTTTACGACAGTCGGCTATCCGAATCCGGAAGACACCAAAGCCTTTGCCTATGCGGAACGTCTGGGCAAAGACAAGGATGCGGATCTTTTGATCGCAACCGATCCGGACTGCGATCGACTGGCGGTGGAAGTGAAGAATGCCGAGGGGGGCTATACCGCCTTAAACGGCAATCAGACCGGCGCGATTCTGGTCCAGTACCTCTTGGAATCTTATACAGACCTGGGCACCATGCCGAAGAATCCGGCCATCGTGAAATCCATTGTAACGGGAGACTTGGCCAAGGTGATCGCGGCAGGCTACGGGGTGAAGACCTTCGAAGCCCTGACGGGATTCAAAAACATCTGCATGTGGGCCAAGATCTGGGAGGAAACCAAGGCGCAGACCTTTGTTTTCGGATATGAAGAGAGCATCGGATTTTTAACGGGTGATTTTGTCCGGGACAAGGACGCGGTCAATGCGGCCATGTTCCTGGCGGAAGCGGCGGCCTACTACCGCACCCAGGGGAAAACCCTGCTGGATGTATTGGAGGAAGTTTTCGAGAAGCACGGCTATTATCGCGAACGGCAAGTTGCACTGGTGTTGGAAGGCATGGAAGGTGCCGAGCGAATCAAGCGGATGATGAAAACTTATCGCGCCAATTATCCGAAAGCAGTGGGGGGCATGAACCTGAAAGCGGCAACGGATTTTGCCGTTCAGGAACGGGTTTCAATGGATACCGGCAAGACGGAGAAGATTGAGATTCCGCCGACCAATGGCTTGAAGTTCGAGATGGAAGGGGAATCCTGGTATGCCCTTCGGCCATCGGGAACCGAGCCAAAGATCAAATTGTATCTGTATGCCAAAGCCGAATCGGCTGCGGAGGCAGAAGACAAATTGGATCGATTGGAAAAGGGAATCCTGGCTGAACTGAATAAGATTGAATAGAGAAACGCCTTCGGGCGTTTTTCTTTTGTTTTAAATAATTTGTAAACTCTATTATATAACTTGACACGCAAAATACATGAGAATACAATTGAATCAGGAGGTGGTACCATGAGTCGCAGCATGTATAGTCTGATCCTTTCCGATCGGGTGGTGGAAGCCATTGATCGGGAAGCCTATCGCCAGCAATGCAATCGGTCGCGGATGATCGAAAGGATTTTGGCGGAATATATGGGCGTGGAAACCAAAGAAGCCCAGGTGCGGGATATGATGGAGGAGATCGCCCGCCTCTTGTCCGCCCACGAACGCATTCAGGTGTTGCCCAACCGGGAAGCCAGAAGCCTGGTGTATCAAGCGCCGGTACGGTTCAAATACAATCCGACCTTGCGTTATCGGCTGGAGTGGCAGGAAGTTAACGGCCTGCATCGGGCGGTACTGAAAATTGTGTCGCGCACAACGTCGCGTCCCCTGGCTGACGCACTTGAGGCCTTTTTCCTGAATATGAATCAGTGGGAACGGTCCTATGCGCCTTTTGTGCAGGGGAAGAACCGTCTCTACCGCAACGAGGGCAAGGGGACGATTCAGTTCGTGAAAACCCTCTACACCGGCTCTTTGGCCTATGAAGAGATGACGCAGCTCTTAAGCAGCTACTTAACCATGTTGAATGAAGCAATCGAAGGATATTTTTCTCCTGCGGGAGAGGCAAAAGCACGTGAAGTCGTTCGCCGATGGGGCGAGCAGGAAGGGAAGGAGGCAGATCAATGGAAATGAATCGACTGACGCAAAAATCAATCGCCGCGTTGCAGCGGGCGGAACAATTGGCAAAGGAATATGGAAATCCTGAATTGAGGCAGATGCATTTGTTTCTTGCTTTGAACGAGGATCCGGAAGGGTTGATTCCCCGCACTTTGGAAAAAATGGAGGTGGATACCGCCCAATTGAAAAAGGAAGCAATTGCTGTGATTGAGCGATTTCCTAAAATGCAGGGCGGTCAGCTTTCCATGTCGGCAGCCTTGGACAAAGTTATGAATACAGCGGAGCGGGAAGCGAAAAAAATGAAGGACGAGTACTATTCCGTCGAGCATTTCTTTTTGGGCCTCTTGGCTGAGGCGGCCGATGAGCTGAAGCCATTGCTGAATCGGCATGAAATTTCCCGCCAGCGCTTCCTGGAAGCCTTGCAGGGGATTCGCGGCAACCAGCGTGTGGTATCCGAGAATCCTGAATCGACCTATGATGTCTTGGAAAAATACGGCCATGATTTGGTCAGGGAAGCCCGGGAAAACCGTTTGGATCCCGTGATCGGCCGCGACGAGGAGATCCGTCATGTGGTGCGCATTCTCTCCAGAAAGACCAAGAACAATCCGGTCCTGATTGGGGAACCGGGCGTCGGCAAAACGGCCATCGCCGAAGGCTTGGCCCAGCGGATTGTCAAGGGCGATGTGCCGGACAGTTTGAAGGACAAGCGGATTTTTTCCTTGGATATGGGTGCCTTGATTGCCGGGGCCAAGTTCCGCGGAGAATTCGAGGAACGGTTTAAGGCGGTTTTAAAGGAGATCCAGGAAAGCAATGGTCAAATCCTCCTGTTTATGGATGAGCTGCATACGGTGGTGGGCGCAGGAAAAACCGAGGGCGCCATGGATGCGGGGAATATGCTGAAGCCTCTTTTGGCGAGAGGCGTCCTTCACTGCATCGGGGCGACGACCCTCAAGGAATACCACCGTTATATCGAAAAGGATGCCGCATTGGAACGCAGATTCCAGCCGGTACTGGTGGATGAGCCGACGGTGGCGGATACCATTTCGATTCTTCGGGGGCTCAAGGAACGGTATGAGAATTTCCATGGGGTCAAGATTGCGGATGCCGCGCTGATTTCTGCGGCTACCTTGTCCAACCGATATATTTCAGACCGGTTTTTGCCGGACAAGGCCATTGACCTGGTCGATGAAGCCTGTGCCATGATCCGAACCGAGATGGAGTCCATGCCGACGGAGGTAGATCAGATTTCCAGGCGGATGATGACCTTGGAGATCGAGGAAGCCGCCCTGAAGAAAGAAAAGGACCAAGCGAGCCGGGAACGTCTGGAAGAGGTCAAGCGACTACTTGCCCAGGAACGAGAAAAGCTGACAGCCATGCGGGCCCAATGGGAGGCGGAGAAGTCTCAGATTGGTCTGGTCCAGGAATTGAGAGCGCGTTTGGAGGAGTTGCAGTTTAAGATTGAAGAGGCGGAACGGGCCTATGATTTGAACCGGGCGGCCGAACTGAAATATGGCGAGCTGCCGGCGGCCCAGGAAGCCTTGAAAGCAGCGGAAAAGGCGATGGAAGACCGGCGCGGCGAGCGGGAAAGCCTCCTTCGTGAACGGGTTACGGAAGAGGAGATTTCTCAGATTATCTCACGTTGGACCGGCATACCGCTGGCCAAGCTGGTGGAGAGCGAGAAAGACAAGCTTTTGCGATTGGAAGACCGGCTGCATGAGCGGGTCATCGGCCAGGATGATGCGGTTCGACTGGTCTCGGATGCGATTCTCAGATCCCGTGCCGGGATTCAGGATCCCAACCGGCCCATTGGGTCTTTTATCTTCCTCGGACCGACGGGCGTGGGAAAAACCGAGCTGGCCAAGACTTTGGCGGAAGCCCTGTTTGACTCCGAGGACAACCTGGTTCGCATCGATATGAGCGAATATATGGAACGCCATACGGTCAGCAAACTGATTGGGGCGCCACCGGGATACGTGGGCTATGAAGAGGGCGGACAGCTGACGGAGATCATCCGAAGAAAGCCCTACTCCGTGGTGCTTTTCGATGAGATCGAAAAGGCCCACAAAGAGGTTTTCAATATCCTGCTGCAGGTCTTGGACGACGGGCGGATTACAGATGCCCAGGGGAAAACCGTGGACTTTAAAAATACGGTTATCATCATGACCTCCAATCTGGGTTCCGAGCTGATGCTGGAAGAGCTGGAAGTGACTGAGATGATCAGCGCGACAACCCGAGATGCGGTTCTGAGCAACCTGCGCGGCCATTTTCGTCCGGAATTCTTGAATAGGATCGATGAAACGGTCCTCTTTAAGCCATTGAGTCGTACGGAAATGGATCAGATTCTGACCCTGCAATTGAAAAATCTTCAAAAACGGTTGGCAGAACGACGTCTGACGATCGAATTGACTCAGGGGGCGCGGGAAGCGATTCTCGAGCACGGCTATGATCCGATCTATGGCGCGCGGCCGCTGAAGCGCTATTTGCAGCGGGAAGTGGAAACGGCCTTGGCCAAGCTGATTCTAAAGGAATCGGTCTTGGATGGCGCCACCATCGAAGTCGATGGGGCGGGCGGTGTGCTGTCCTACCATGTGAAGGAAAAAGAGTAATGAAAAGGCCGGTTTTGCCGGCCTTTTTGCTTGCTTTCGAGCGCTTGTCTTTTTCTATGGTCATTCGCTTGTGAGTTTTTTTTGTTTGTGGTATGATACGAAAAGGAGGACAAACAGATGAAGGGTTTGTTGATTGAAAATACAATTTTATCAAGATTGCCAATCTGCTTGTCAGGAATTTCAGGAATTTCTGCTTTTTACGGGATAGGTGCGTCCAAATTTCAGGCGAATTCGTAAAAAGCAAGGGTTTGAACCAGACGGAGTACCATTGTCGGATCAGCTGCTGCTGATCTTTTTTTGTGTCTGAAAATTGGACCGGGCGGGCATTGCAGTTCAACGAAGGAATTTCAGAAAGGGTAGGACTTATGACAAAATCAACAGAAAATTCATTGAGAGACAACGTACGAAAAAATTATATATTTGCTTTTTTATCCAACTTTAATGTCACCCACGGGGTCTGGATGCTGTATCTGGCTTATCGGGGACTGTCGCTTTTCGAAATCGGGATCATGGAATCCATTTTTCATATCACCTCGTTTACCATGGAAGTGCCGACGGGGATGATCGCGGACTTGTATGGAAGAAAAACGAGCCGGGTGATTGGGCGGTTGCTGGCCATCGTATCCACGGTGCTGATGATTGTTGCGCCCAGCATGGCGTTTTTTGCCGTCAGCTTTATATTCAGTGCTTTAAGCTACAATTTGGAGTCAGGTGCCGGCGACGCCTTGATCTACGACTCATTGAAAGCCATCGGCGAGGAAAAAGACTATATGAAGATTACCGGGAAGCGGGAAATCTTCTATCAGCTTGCATCGACCGGCTCCTTGCTGATCGGCGGCTATCTGGCGACGATCAACTATATGTATGTCTATTGGACCGCGCTTGCCATTGGCCTTGTGACCGTGCTGCAGAGCCTCAGTTTTACCGAACCGGAATACGGCAAGGTGGAGCGCGAGGAGAATGGATTGAAAACCATGGTCAAGCAGTTGAAGACCAGCATTCATGTCATTGCCGCCGACAAGAAGATCGGTTTTATGATTGTGATTATGGAAGTGTTTTCACTCTTTTTTACCACAGAGTTCTTTTATGTGCAGAATCTGATGAAGTTTTCGGGGCGTTCGGAGTTTCAGATTGGCATGACCCTGGCCGCCGGGGGTTTGGCCGGGGCTTTCATGGCTTCTCAGGCCCATCGGCTGGATGCCAAGTACTCGCCGGCGAAAATTCTGCGGGTCTTTCCGATTGTTGCCATTGGCGGATTCTGGCTAATGACGGTGCCGAAAATCACCTGGCTGGCCTTTGTCTTTCTCTCCTGCGTGGATGGGGTGGTCTATGTGTCGGTTGCGGACTATATCAACCGCCTGATCCCTTCGGAACAGCGGGCGACCATTCTTTCCTTCCAGAGCATGCTGTTTAGCGTGCTGATGATTGTGCTCTTCCCCTTGGTGGGCAAGATCGGCGATTTGGCGGGGCTCAGGATCTCCTTCTTGATTATTGCGATTCTGGCCACAATTGCTTTGGGAATTTTGCAGGTGATTGTGCGGACCAATGCCGATGCCTTTCATGATTTGAAGACGGGGACCGAAAATTGACAAAACAGATAAACTGGTTTATCATAGACACGGAAAGCTGATGATGGGAAGAGTAGCTTCTGATGATTATGTATAGCGAGCCAGAGACGGTGGGAGTCTGGTCATAATACGGCAGTGAAGAACATCCCGAAGGCGCTGTACTGAAAATAGGAGTAGGTGCAGACGGAAACCGACCGTTATCGGATCGAGTGACGCACAAGGCCGTGCGTAACTAGGGTGGTACCGCGAATGTTGACCTTTCGTCCCTTTTTGGGACGGAAGGTTTTTTTGTTGACTAAAATAACCTGTCTTGAATGAGGTTCAAGGCGGGGTTCATTTAATGAGGAGGATATGATGAAAGGAATTAAGATTCGAGAGATTCATCAAGCGCCTGAGCGCTATGCAGATCAAGAAATTACAGTGATGGGTTGGGTGCGAACCAACCGGGGATCCAAACATTTTGGCTTTGTTGAACTGAATGACGGTTCTCATTTCCGCGGCATTCAAGTGGTGTATGAGGAAGCCTTGGAAAACTTTGATGCAGTGAAGAAAATCAGCATTTCTTCCTCATTGAAGATTGTCGGCACCCTGGTTTTGACACCTGAAAACAAGCAGCCGTATGAGATCAAAGCGACAGCCATTGAACTGCTGGGTGACTGCCCGAGCGAGTATCCATTGCAGAAGAAACGACACAGCTTCGAGTATTTGCGTTCCATCGCCCATTTGCGACCAAGAACCAATACCTTCTCGGCCGTGTTCCGTGTGCGCTCTTTGGCGGCATATGCGATCCATCAATTCTTCCAAGACCGGGGATTTGTTTATGTGCATACGCCGATTATTACGGGATCCGACGCGGAGGGCGCCGGTGAGATGTTCCGTGTGACAACACTGGATCTTCAGAATCTGCCACGTACGGAAGAGGGTCAAGTGGATGAAAAACGAGATTTCTTCGGCAAGGAGACCAATCTGACGGTTTCCGGCCAATTGTCTGCCGAGACCTATGCCTTGGCCATGCGCGATGTGTATACCTTTGGACCGACATTCCGCGCGGAGAACTCCAATACGGCCCGTCATGCGGCTGAATTCTGGATGATTGAGCCGGAGATTGCCTTTGCTGATTTGCAAGACGATATGGAAATGGCAGAGGATATGCTGAAATACATTATCACCTATGTGATGGAAAATGCGCCGGAAGAATTGGCCTTCTTCAACAAGTTTGTCGACAAGGGCTTGCTGGAGCGTTTGAGCCATGTGGTTTCATCGGATTTTGCCCATATCACTTATACGGAAGCCATTGAGATTCTGGAAAAAGCCGACAAGAAGTTCGATTATCCGGTTTCTTGGGGTATCGATCTTCAAACAGAGCATGAGCGCTACATCACCGAAGAGGTTTACAAGCGACCGGTCTTTGTTACGGATTATCCGAAAGAAATCAAAGCATTCTATATGCGCATGAACGATGACAACAAGACCGTAGCGGCCATGGACCTTTTGGTTCCGGGCGTTGGCGAGATCATTGGCGGCAGCCAGCGGGAAGAGCGTCTGGATGTGCTGGAGGCCCGCATCAAGGAATTGGGCTTGAACGAAGAGGATTACTGGTGGTATTTGGAGCTTCGTAAATACGGCACAGCCAAGCATGCCGGATTCGGTTTGGGCTTCGAACGCGCCATCATGTACTTGACGGGCATGGCCAATATCCGCGACGTGGTATCTTTCCCTCGTACGGTGAAAAACGCAGAATTTTAAATCCCAAAATTTGGGGTATTCATACATCGGAAGATAGGAGGGTGAGCTATGATTCCCAATTGGAAAGAGATCTTAATTGTGTACGAGCAGGCAGTTGATGAATTAAAGCTGAAGTTCAAACGGGTTCGAAAGGAATTCCGTGCCATGGACGAGTATTCACCCATTGAATTTGTAACAGGCAGGGTTAAGGAAATCAACAGCATCATCAACAAGGCAAACCTGCGGGGTATTCCACTTTCTGAAGTGGAGACCGGCATCGAGGACATTGCCGGCATTCGCATCATGTGTCAGTTTGAAGATGACATCTATCGCGTGGTGGACCTGATCAAGAGCCGGTACGACATGGAAGTGGTGGAAGAGCGCGACTATATCACCAACCATAAGGAAAGCGGCTACCGCAGCTACCATGTGATCATTCGTTACCGGGTCAACACCGCCCACGGGGTCAAGCCGGTACTGGCGGAGATTCAAATCCGCACTCTGGCGATGAACTTCTGGGCAACCATTGAGCATTCCCTGAACTACAAATTCGATCAGCGGATCCCCGTGCATATCGCAGAACGCCTGCAGCAGGCGGCTGAAGCGGTATACACCTTGGATCGGCAGATGTCACAGATTCGGGAAGAGATTATGGACGCGCAAGAGCTTTTTGCCTCTCGTGCCCATTTGGTCGAGGATTCCTTGAATATGCTGCAGAATCTGTATATGTCTGGGGAAGTGGATGAGATTGATGAACTGTATGACGAGTTCATGGTTTTGCGGAAGAAAGGCAATTTGCAAGAACTGCGGGATTTCAGGCAGCGACTGATGATAACAACAAAAGCACAATAGGGAAGGAAATAAAACAAGCTGGGTCTTAATCGACCCAGCTTGTTTTGATTTCTTCCGCTAAATTGTCCGCGTAGACCTTGGCGCGCTCCCCGATGTGGGGCCGGTCCAAAATGGCGCCTTTATCATTGGCGGTCGCCGTTAAGGAGAAGTTTGGCGGCAGCCGGAAGGTCTTGTTAATATTCAAGGCGGAGATCAGCTGATGCTGGAGGCATTCGGAACCGGAGTTGCCGGAAACCACCAGGCCGAACAAGGTCTTGTTGTAGAACTTGTGGGCGCGGAACAAGGCTGTCATCCGGTTGATGGTGGCCGTCAGGTTGGCCGACAGGGCATCGTTGTAATTGGGGCAGACCCAGAGAATGGCATCCGCTTCCAAAATCGCCGGATAAATTTCCTCGACCATGACCCCGCCGTAGAAACAGCGGTTCTGCTCGCCAAAGTGCTTGCAGGTGGTGTAGGGGCAGCCGATGCAGTCTCGCACCGTGCCGTTATCGATATGGATCTCCTGGACTTTTACGGATTTTGGCAGGTTTTGTTTGACCATTTCCCAAAGCCTAAAGGTGTTGGATGTTTTCGAGTTGCTGGCGTGAAGCACCAGAAGGGAAGGATGGTTTTTCTTGATGGGGCTGTCCGCAATCAGCCGGGTAACCAATTGGTCTGACAGTTCCAGACAGATTTCCTGTCGGGTCTTTCGCTGTACCTTTTCCATCAATTTCCAATTCACCAAATCTTTTGTGGCTTCCACCACCGGCCGGCCCATAAAGCGGCAGCCCAACTCATTGGCCCTAAGGATCAGGTCAACGGCAAAATGACGGCTGTAGCGTTCGCTGTGACTATGGATTAGAATGGCGGCATCGCTTGCTGCCAAGGACTGCGCAGCCGGATCCAGTTGCATGAAAAAGCGTGCCAAATCAGGACAGAGGTTCCAGGCGTTGACTTGAACGGCAAAGAGGAGCCTTGCATTTCGCAGATCCGGCAAGGGATCTCCCATGGCAAAGACGCCATCGGGATGATGGGCCCAGGCTGCACGAAGCATCTTTTTCAATTGAATGGATGGTTGACCGATCTGAATCACATAGAATGGTTTCATAGAATGGCCTCCAAGGATTGGTGGGTTTCCGCTAAGCGGTCCATTAATGGCTGTGGCAGGTTCAAGCGTTCAAAGGCGACGCCGTCGTCCGTTAATCGATTTGCGGCGCCGAAATATACGCCACCCAGAAAATTCGCGCTCAAATGCCAGTTTCCGCGGATCATATTCAGGATGGACAGGGCACCGGAGGATAAAGCCGGCGCGATATAAGGCTTAAAGCCCGTTTCCCGGACCAGGTGGTTGGCGGTGATGGTGGCTTCCGTCAAGACCAGGCTCTTGGCTTCATCGTAGTCGCCAATGGAGTTGGCGACGACCAAGCCCTTCCCGTGTGGGCCATAAGCGCGGCCGTTTTTCAGAAAGTCGCTTTCATGTATGACCGATTCCGCCAAATAAGCGGCGCGGGCATACATGACACCCAAACCGAAACCATGGATTTGTTCGGGCCGCAAGCCTTTATAATCCAACTGGCCGTTTGTCGTATTGCTATCTAAATAGGCAGCCTTGCACAGGGGATCCACGGGATCGGAAACCACGCAGAACTCCCCTTGAAAGTTCTTCATTCTTGCCATATGGGCAAATTCCTGCAGGATTTTGCGGTTGCCTTCCAACTGTACCATGCGAACATCGCCGGAAGTTTGTGTAACCGGCGGGATGCCCTTGGAAGCGCAGAATACGAAATAATCGCCGTCGAAGACCTCGTCTTTTTCAATGGCGCGCACCCGCGGCTTTTGTTCCTTCTGGCCGAAAGCCAGAATTTGATTGGTTTCCAGCACAAAGCGGCGCTGTTTTTCGGGTGTTCGGTCGTAGATGCCGATCTCGTCAATGCAGTCGCCGCCCAGCAGGCAGAGGCCGATCAAAAGGGTGCTTCCGACATCGCCCAAGGCGACCAGATTCAGGCGCAGGCCTGTTCTTTTTTTTGTTTGTTTTTTCAGCAGGCTTTCCCATTTGGGCCAGGCCAGGTTGACGGCGCGGACAGGCAAGCCTTCCGGGACGAAATCAACCAGGGAGGAATCCCATTCCGCCCAGGTTTTCAACCGGTTCAGCTGATCATGGTCCTGCAGGTCGCGCAGTTCCAGGATGGGAAAGCTGGCGGCACTTTTCAAAGGGTCCCCCGTAAAGAAAACAATGGCATTTTTCACGTTTTTGGGGAACCGTTCAACCAAAGCATCGCTCAGGGTGGGGATGGGCCGGTCGGCGACACATCCCGTTTCGTCGTCTAGATGATAGAAATAGGGTCTCATTGGTCCTCCTGCATAAATGGTGACTGGATCCGGCGCAAATGGTCCAGATCGTGGCGAATATAGTCCGATACTTTCAAGGCAGGATCATATGCCAATAATTCGCTTCGGTCCGGCAGCCGTGGGGTGGAGAAAATCTCGCCCAGGTTGGTGATGCACAGCGCCCGGTCATTCAGGTGTTGGTATTCCCGCTCCAGGGTTCGGAACAAATGATAGGTATTGTCCAAAACCGTTTCCGACAATTTGTAGACGGCTTGAGTCGGCGCGTTGCGAATATAGCTTGGCGACGCATAGGGCAATACAAAGTTGATGGACGGAATGGTGTTGGAACTGTATCCGGCGGATTGTTCCACGGCATCGCCGCCGATAAACGGATACAGGATGCTTTCGTTGAACCATACGTTGAGGTTGGGCACGAAGTAAGCCGATTCCACTTCTGCATTCTGCAGTTCCATCAATTCCTGTCCCTGGCTCGAAAGGATGCCGACGATGGTTTTTTCCACCCGGACCTCATTTCGGGCAAAAAGCGGTTTGATTGCCTTGATGCGGTATCCCTTGTGCAAAATATCATCGATCAAGAGGACCGGACGCCGGAATGATTTGATCATGCGGATCTGCTCGTCCAGATTCAGATAATATGGTGTTTGATCGATATAGAATGAATGGGCATCTCCCTTGTAGGTCTTCTCGGTATGAAGCGATTTGGTGACCGTGTTGGGAACAATCCTGTTTTTCAAGACCGATCCGTAGGGTACGCAAACATCGGGACCCAAAACGCGTACCGGACCCTGCAGGGGCTCCACATGGTTGTTCCGGCAGATAATTTCCATCAGCCGTTCATTCATGATCTTCCGGTCAAAAGTCAAGAGCAGCTGACCGGGATACAAGGCCACCAGGGCTTCCCGCAAGGCGTCTCGGCTTCTTTGAATCGCACGCATGATGGCATGGTTGCTGAGATATGGCTCCTTGAGCAAAGCTTTGATATTCAGGTAAAGCGTGGAAGGATTGGTCATGGAAACCAGATAAATCGGCGACTGGTCTTCCCGCGTTTCCTCCGGTACCGGAATAAAGCCTTGCAGTTTTAAAACTTTGTAGATCCGTTCGTCAATCGCCGGATGGCTGCCGGTTTCGTGATAGACAACCGCGGTATAATCCTTCTTCAGGGTAAAATCAATGGTCTCCGTCAATAAGATTTGTCCTAGATGCGCGTAGGGCGACTCTTGGTGAACATAGATCCCGGAAAGCAAGGCGATCCGTCCAATGGCGTGTTCGCGAATGAAATCGGCCGCCTCGTGGTCGTGAAACTCGCGGAAAATCATGGAGTTTCTCAGCCAGCTGAAAGGAACAAAGCCAACGATTCGATTGTTCGTGGTTTCACGGGCAATCATAATACGAGCGCTATTCCGTTTGAAGAAGGCCTTCAGATCCAATGGCAGTTCGCCAAACCGGCTGCGAAGTTCCGTCACCAGATCATAGCGGAAATCCTCGGCAACTTCGAAGCTGAGGGTTCTGGTGGAAATCGGCGATTTCATCATGGGTTCGTGACGATAGAAGCCCCGGGCGATAATGTATTTTTGCGCGAGCGGATCAATCATCATGGAGACATCGCGGTTCTGGTCGATGTACTTGCGAATTTGCGAAGACGAGATGTCTTCATATTCTTCCGGCAGGCACAGGCGCACGGCTTCCTTCTTCATGCGGGCTAAAAACGGCTCCAGGGGATCCGGTTCTGTGCGTAGACAGTTCCGCTCGAAGATAACATGCGAAAAATCATAGATCGAAAACTCTTCGTTGATCTGGTAGGCTGAAGCGTGCAGGATCACGTCGCTGCCCACAACGATTGAAACCTCGTCTTTCCCGAAAGCCTCCTTCAATTCCTTTAAATCGTCTGGATTGGCGATATTCACGGACAGGGAGGACGGGAACAGATAGATATCCAACTCATCTGCGATGGACATGTCGATGATGTTCCTTCGAATGATATTGGGCTGGGTTCGTTTTGACCAAGAGAATTCATCCACGGCCAGGAAGACTTCGTATCCCATGTTTCGTATGCTTTCAGAAATCTTCTTATGGGAGATGGAGAATGGGTCAAAGGTTCCGGGGAAGAAGGCTTTTTTCTTATTGGCGTAGACCGGCACTTCCCGGTTGGTGAACTCATAGTCGGCGATAAACCGGTAAATATGATTCAAAGATACGGAGTCATTCAGCCGCAAAAGGTCGGTGCGCCGGCCGGTTGTGGCCAGAACCAACATCTTTTTGGCTACGATGGACAATAGATGCTGCTTTTCCGTCATATTCAGTTTGCGGGAGCCGAAGACATCTTTGCCCAATACCAAAAAGGCTTCCCGCTTGACTTCGTGATCGTAATTCACAAAGCTGTTCAAGAGAATGCTGACCATGGTGATCAGCCGGTGCTTGAGCACATCTTCCGGTTCGTGGAAGCGCGGGCCGTACTGGGCGTAGTTCTGGATGCTGATGCCGATGGTCTTCAAGAGCAAGACGGTAATCTGGCGATTGGAAACCTTGGTTTTGTCCACGAAATCGTCAATGATCTCGTCGAGTTCCCGCGGCTGCAGATGCAGCATGACCTTGCCCAAGTAGAGGGGAATAAAATTGGTGAACTGGAAGTTCTCCATTTCAAGGGCGCGCAGCAGCTCGACGGTTACGTCATTCTTTTGTTCCTTGCTCAAATATGGGAAAATTTCAACCAGCGCGATCCCCGCGTGGTTTCGCACATTTTCCACTTCACTGACCTTAAGCAGGTTGCAGAAGTGGATGGCGGTATGAATTTTATCGATATTGGGGAAGCCGTCAATCAGGTAATCGGCCAGCAAATGCACATGCACTTTCTTGAAAACCCACGGGGTTGCAGTTTTCAGGTTTTGCAGGTAGATGTTGGACAAATCCTTGCCGTCTTCCCGGCAGATTTCATAATAATGATCCTGGGTGGCCTTTGGCGCATGCAGGCGTTTGGCGAGCTTGAACCGCAGATAGTTCTCGGCCGGCGCGTCGGAAGCCGGAAGATTTCGCTTGAGAATTCGCCCCAGCTCATCGATAAACCAGCCCTGGTTGGGCACCTTGTTGACCAGATTCCAGATGCGTTCCAAGGCGGTCACGCGGATAATGCGATCCTCGTCCTTGACGGCGCTTAAGAGCAGGCGCAAAGGCTGAATCATCACGGACTCGTCGAAGTTTTTCATTGGGATCCGCTTGATGATCTGCATCAGATAGAATTTGGTACGGAAGGTCGAGAAATTCTTTTTGGTGTAATGGGCCAAAATCACCTTCCGATAGGTTTCCACCTGTTCTTTTTTCGCGTGCTGGAAGAGGGTGGCCAGCATAACCCGCAGGTTATGGGTGATCCAGATCTGGTGTTGCTCGATCAATTGGGGATCCGGATGCATGATTTTCAGGATATAGCTTTCAAGGAGTTCGCTGGAGGTGTAAACCGTTTCCGGCAGTGACACGTTTTTTGGGATCTCCTTGCGGTATTCTTCATCGAAGTTGGCAATCAAAATGCCGATGATACCTGCGGCTTGGCGACGGATATCCCCGTCTTTATTGGTCAGCAGGTCATAGAGGAACTGGGTGGTGATCAGTTTTTGATCCTGGGTCAGGTAGGTGGTGTATTCTTCCAGCACCTGCAGGTAGCCGCGCAGCTTTTGCGGATCGCTTTCGCTTCGGGCCTGTTCCAGAATTTCACTCAAGCTGGTTACGGACCGGAAGTTGTGCATCAAGTCGATCGTGTGGCGGATGGCCATAAACTTGATATTCTCAATCACTTGCTGGTGGTGCATCAGGGCGTAGTGCTTGACGGGTGCTGGTTCATGGGGCACATGTTCCAGGTTGAGATTGATGTTTTGGTCTCGCAAGTAGCATTCGAAGTCCTTGAGTTTTGCATAGACTTTTCGGTAGCGATTGGCCTTGGCTTCATCGACATTGTCCAGTTTGCTTAAGATGATGTCGAAGGCTTCGGCCAGGCTGTAGACATGCATTTGCCGCTCGCCGTTGGACAAGAAACGGTTTTTGACGCGGAAATCGCAGTAAATCAAGAGCAGGGATTCCATCGGCAGATTTTCCAGCTCCAAATCCCAGGTCGAATGGTTGGTTGCAATATGGCCGATGTAGTTCAAGCCATGGCGCTTGGTCCATTCGTCGGTATAGAAATAGTGGAAGTAGGGAACGCGATGGCTGCATTCTCCGGTGCAGCCGAACTTGCCGATATCGTGCGAGGCTGCCGCGCCGGATACAACGCCCAAATCTACGGGGATGCCCTGGCGGTAGCATTGCCGTCCGATATGGACAGCCAAGGAATGCACGCCGGAAACATGGTGGATGTTGTTATGGGTGGTCAGCTCATAATGGAGCTTCATCAATTCGTAGACCATATCGTCTTCGAAGGCGGCAACGAATTTTTTGTATTCGTGCTTGTTGATGATCATCTCGTCATCAAGCGGCAAGAAGTCCAGTGGAAAGTCAAAGGGCGTTTCTTCCGATTCTTTTTCCACCGTACTGAAAAAATGAAAGAAATGAATAAATAATTGCGCAGCCAAATCGAGCCGAGGATCGAATTCGATCTCGACGCTGGTCGGATAAGCACGTTTTAAAATGGTCTGGTAACAGTAGGCGAGCCAGTCTTTAGGCGGCTGCCGTTTGGAAAGATCGTACAGAATGGATTCGCAAAGGGAAAGAACGGCGCGTCCCGAATAGTCGTGCTGGGTGCAAATCCGTTCGAATTGCTGTTTGAAGTCGTGCGCTTGAATGGAAAGTTGAATGAAAGCGGCTACATCCTGATCCTCTGCGAGCCACTCGAGGTGATCGAAAGATTGAACGAAGCGTTGGTATTGATCCAAAGTAGTTTGGTTCATCGGTACCTCCTCGATTAGTTTTCATTCTTATTATATATTAATTCCCCGAAAGAATCAGGCGATTTTGCGTTTTTTTGCAGTTTCTTACACGTAGGACGAATTGGGAAAACTGTGTTATAATAGAGGAAAATGGAAAGGGGATCGATTGATGGAATGGCAAATTGAAGCGATTGAAAAACGCATTTATCAATTGAAATTTTCAAAGTCCAATTATGAGCGCTTGGAAACCATTCGTTCGTCGATTGCAGCCCTGGAAGAACTGCGCGAGATGATCGAGCGGGAGGAAGCCTGCAGGAAGCAGGAGGAAGTGCCGAAAATTCGGGAAGGCATTGTGGAAAAACTCATGGCGGAAATCGAGTTTGTCTATAAGCCCACCCTCAAGGATGATATATACGAGAGTGATTATTTGGAGCAGTTTTCCCAGCTTAGGCGGGCCGATCTGGTGCTTTGCGGCGCCCTGGAAGCGCATAATGAGTTTTGGACGGCCAATTCGGTGGAATTCGGGAATATATTCGCGTCGCTGCCGGCCAAGCTGATAGGAAATGAAAAGGCGGAAAATCTGGTTGCCTTAGGTTGGCAGCGGGTTGATGTGCGTTTGTATTTGGCCAGCGATGTGCAGCTGAGTGAGATATACCGGGCCTGCGAGCGAGCCTTTCCCAACTACTTGATTGTGAAGGAAAACAAGGGCAGCCGGTTTATCATCTTGGAATACCGAATAGAGGATGAGAATAAATAGAGAAACAGAATGGTTTTCACATAAGACGGCCCCCTGTCAAAGAGACGGAGGGCCGTTTGTTTTACAATGAATTTTCATGAGTGGAGAATATTGACGATCATGATGATGGCTGCAAGCAGATTGGTGACAGCAAAGATTTTTTTCAGGTTCTTTGGCTTGCTCCTAATGGCATATTTACTGCCCAACCATCCGCCGACAACGGCAGCAATCACAAGGGGAATGGCAAAAATCAGGTCAAAATTGCCGTGAATGCTATGGCCGAGAAAGCCCATCAGGGCTGTAACTGCCACCATGGCAGCTGAAGTGCCCACGGCTATTTCCATGGGGATTCCGCATAGCATGACCATGAGGGGAATCTTAAAGGCGCCGCCGGAGATGCCGATAGCGCCTGCAAAAAAACCGACAGCTGCTGTTATGGGAAGGGTGACCCAGAGATTGACCGTGTAGGAATATTCACCGAAGGTCCGGTTCCAATAGCCGAATTTCTCAATGGGCTTATGGGGCTTCTCGTTGACGTTGATAAACATAAAGATTGATATGAGGATCAAAAGGAAGGCGAACATGATTTTCAGGGTGGTGCCTTCCAAATGCCCGGCAAAATAACCGCCGACAAAGGCCATAATGTCTGTTGGCGGATCAATGACCAAAGCCAGCTTCCAGTCAACGCGTTTGTGGTTGTGAAAGATCAGCATGGAAGTGAAGGCTGTTGCCATCATAATCAATTGTGAGGTCGTTGCGGCGACATGCATGGCAGCCCCCGTTAGAACCATGGTTAAGACGTAGAAGTTGCCGCCGCCTTTGCCGACCATGGACATGGCGATGGCGATTCCCAATATAATAAAAAAGGTGACAATTCTGATTGGCTCCATTACTCAGATACCCGCTTTGATCGTTTCCATACGCTGTCCTGCTTGATGGTTTCTGTGATCTGGCCGTGGCTTTCTGGAATTTCATTTAAGGGATTTGGAAGTTCATGTGGGGGAATGTTGATATCAAATTCAGTCATCCTAAGATCCTTTCTCTATATAAGATTCATTAAAATTTTCTTCTCGTGGCTCCCTCCGGAACATTGCTTCAGGAATTCACATTCCGTTATTGGCATATGCCAATAACGGCTATATCATACGCCTCTTGCATAACCTTGTCAAGGAAGGGAAGGAGATGCATAAACGATTTTTTGCATATAAAAACCGCCCCGGTTTTCCGGAGCGGCGTGGATTTCCTATAAAAATTTGTTTTTAATATTTTCCCAAAAATGATGTTCGTGGGTGGACAAGCGGGTTAGCTTGCGGTCCGATACCCAAAACTTCAGGTTGGTAATGTCCCGGTAGGTCAGTTGAACGCCGTCGACGACAATCAGAATGGAGTTTTCATCCCGATACTCGGGGACCAATTCAATGGTCATGTTGTGCGGTACGATGACGCTGTTGGTCAGAGACCGGTAGACCCGGGAATTGATGGGAGCCAGCGCGGTCATCTGCAGGACGCCCAGGGTCGGATAGACCAAAGCGCCGCCGGCTGACATGTTATAGGCGGTGCTGCCCATGGGGGTTGAGATAATAATGCCATCGCCGGAATAGCTCTCCAGGTTTTGCTCGCCGATTTTAATGTTCAAATGAATGACTTTCGAATCAATGCCCTTGATGACGATTTCATTGATCCCGGTGAGGTAGATGCACTTGTCTTCCGTGCAGACCGCGCCCTCGACCAAATACAATTGCTCGAGTTCGTAATCGTCATTTTTAAGATGGGCAATCAGCTTTTCGATGTCTTCGGGACAGAGCTCTTGAAAAAAGCCCAGATGCCCGGTGTTAATGCCAATAAAGGGGATTTTCGGAAAGTCAACTTCCTTCATGCCGATCAGGATCACGCCGTCGCCGCCCACGCAGATGTTCAGATCCGCTTCGTGGTCGTATTGGTCAGTAACGTCCAAATTTGCCGCCAGGAGTTTTTCGCGCAGTTCATTCACGACAGGCTCAGAAGATTTTTGGTAATTGTGCAGGATATTGATTTTCTGTATTTTGCGCATTTTTCTCCTCCTCTATTTACTCAATCTCTATTATAAACTATAATAGGGAAAGTTCAACTGTAGAAAGGAATCGCCATGAAAGAAGATTTTCGCCTTGAGGCCAAACGGGATTATGAGTCGCTAACGGAAGCCTTGGAAGATTTGCTGCAGATTTCAGGCCGCCAGTTTCGGCGGATGATTCGCCAGCGCCTGGTGTTTGTGGATGGAAAATTCCCGGCCAGACCGAAGCCGATCCGAAAGGGAGCGGTGATTTCCATCCGGTTTCCGGATGAGACGACCGAGTATCCTGCCGAGGCTATCCCCTTGGAAATTTTATATGAAGATGAAGATATGATCGCAGTCAACAAGCCGCCCTATATGCTGACCCATCCGTCGAGAGACGCCTTCACCGGGACCTTGGCCAATGCCATTGCCGGCTATTTTCAACAAATCGGTCTGAAGCGAAAGCCCCGGTTTGTCAACCGGCTGGATATGAATACCTCGGGCATTGTCTTGATCGCCAAACATTCCTATGCCCACCAGCAACTGAGCGACCAGGAAAAAATCAAGACCTATCAGACCTTGGTGGAAGGGGTTCCACCGGAGGAAGGGCTTATTGAAGCACCCATTGCAAGAGACCTGACGGAAGGTTCGGTCAAACGGATCGTTCACAAGGACGGGAAACCCTCCAAAACCGGATTTAAGCGGTTGGACACCCATAACGGAATCTCCCTTTTGGAGGTCCGCCTGTATACGGGCAGAACCCACCAAATTCGGGTGCATCTGAGTTATAAGGGTTGGCCGATCCTGGGTGACACCTTGTACGGAAACGGAGAAAAGGCACCGCGGCAAATGCTGCATGCAGCCAGCTTGACCTTTACTTCTTTGAGGACCAAAGCGCCGATTGTTGTCAAAGCACCAATTCCTGCCGATTTTATGAACTTATTGACAAATTGTAAAACCTTGTAATATAGTGTTAAAGCAATTGTAAAATCAGTCCATCTGCGTAAGCCGCAGGATCTATGGTATAATATAAGTAATCCAAAAGAGTTCTGGGGTGTACGTATCTCGCTTGATAATTCAACCGACATGAAGTATTCGGGAGAGCGGCGTCCGTTGTCCAGCCACATGCCTCTATGAGGACGTGGCTGTTCAGTGGCAGTTCACCCACCTGCGGAGATCGCGGGCGTGAATTATAGGTGAGGTACGGCACTTTGGATTGTGACTGATAACCCTTAAGCAGATCAAGCTTGAGGGTTTTTTGTATAAAAAAATGAGGGGGTTGACGATGAGAAAGAAAAAACGCAAGATCTGGAGACCGATTCTGTTCACCCTGCTCCTTCTGGTGGTTGTGATCGGAATCTCTGCCCTGCATGGGGCGAACTATCACAAGATCCAATATGAGCAGTATTGTTCGGAATGGGGAATCCCGAGCCAAATTGATGAAATGGATTGGCTGGAACCTTATACGGCGGCGGTTGTGGACGACAATTTGATCAGCTTTCGCATGGATTCCAACGGAGTTGTGAATATCACGGTCATAGACGAGGCGGGACAGGTTACCGGCGAACGCTTTGAAAGCTTAATCAAGGAAAGTGCGATTCGGAACATGTTCTTTATGGAGCCGTATTTGATTTATCAGACCGGTGATCAAATCATCGCATATCCGTTTGAGGAAAACCCCGGCGGGGACGGAAACCGCCACTTCGGGGAGCCGATTTTCCTTACTCAGGATGTGTTGGGATTGGAATCCTGTTCATCCGATCCGAGTCGATTCTTGGTCTACAGCCGGAATGCTGCAACTTTGTATAAGGTGGCAGAAAGCGGAATCAGGGAAGACCGCACTTACATAAGCGACAAAGGAATTACCCGGGCGCGGGCGGAACAAGTCAACGGCAATTTTGCCTTGGTTTACTATACTGACCGTTCTTTTGTTTCCTCGGAGGGTTTGACAAAAAACGAGTTGATTTTGACGGATTTTGACGGCAACCATACCCAGCAATTGACGGCTGTCTCTTCGGTGCTGCCGATTACCCTGGTGAATTTGAACATCCTGAACAATCAGGAATTGAACGAGTCTTATGTGATCTATCAGGAAAAACGAAGCGATCGCGGCGTAACCAGCTACAGCCTCCAGAAGATCACACTCAATCCGGAGAATTTGGATGTAGTAGGTGCGGAAGAAGTCGAAACCCAGATTATCGGAAAGACCATTCAGTCCGGCTATTGGGATGACACGCCCTACATCTTGACGACGGGCATCTACAATGCAAGATTTACCCTGGGAGAGCCCATGCATCCGGGTGGGAAAATCTCTTGCACGGTCAATTCGGATATTCGGAAAAACATGGAGTTTATGAATCTGGTTACCCTGGAGGGTGCGATGCGAACGCCGGAAGACGTTCATTTCTTTGTATCCACCTATACCAATTCGGTCTCGCCCTATCTGGTTCGCTGGGGTGGATATGATTATGCCTTCTTTAAAGATGTTACGGCGGGCAGCTACGGCTTGATGCTGTCCAGCAACCATCCGGCTTATTTAGAGGCGCATCCGATTGGGGCGCAAAATCGTACGGAAGGGATCGGATTCGCGCTGACGGCGCCGGTGCAGGTCATTTCCAGCGGCCTTATCCATTTGTGGACGGAGTTTCTTGCCTTGTTTGTGGTGCTGGGATTGACGGCGCTGGTACTGACAAGACGGGATCGCGCGATGACGAAGAAGCATTTCTTCCTGTATTTGGGATTATATGTTGTCATCAACATCATTTCCGTCTACCGCTTCCATTACGCGGGCGGACCGGTAGCGGACGCGCCGGCCTTTATCAATGGACCGGGCGCCTTCTTCTATGTGCCGCTCTTGGTAAATGCGGTGACGTTCGGGCTGATTACGGTGCTGGGGCGTGCCAAAGACTATGATGAAATGTCACCGATTATTTATTTTATCCTTGTGGATATCTTCCTGATCAACCTGATCTATATCCCGTTTTCACAAATCCTGACCTATTTGTCCTAAGGCATGGAATCAGCGGGAAAAACGCTATCCTTTGTTAGGAAAATGTGATATCCTATAAGATAGGGAAAACAGGAAAATAATTGCGGAGGTGGCGTATGGCTATAACCATTAAAGATGTTGCAAAAAAAGCTGGCGTGTCGATTTCGACGGTTTCACGCGTGGTGAACGACTCAAAGCCAGTAAGTCCCGAATTGAAGAAAAAAGTAATGGATGTCATTGAGGAATTGGGCTATCGTCCCAATGAGGTGGCACGGTCTCTGGTAACGAAAAAATCGTACTTGATTGGTGTCATTGTGCCGGATATTGGACAGTCTCATGTTGCTAATATGCTCAGGGGCATCGAAGAAGTTGGAAAGATGTACAATTACGATATCCTTTTGTGCTCCAGCTATGGCGATAAGAATGCCGAGCTGAACTACCTGCAGCTTTTGAACCGCAAGCAGGTGGAAGGCTTGATTATTCTGTCGGCAAAATTGGAAAAGGATGTTGAAGATTATATCAACGCCTTTAATCTGCCGTTTGTCTTCTTAAGCACAAACGACTACCGGGAACAATACCGGTCGGTGGATATCGACAATAAGATTGCGGTCTACGAGATGGTAACCTATCTGCAGCAATTGAACCATGAAGAGATTGCCTACCTGGGTACGAAACCCGGAAAGAAAACCAAAGCCCAAGTCAAGCGCGATGCATTCGTCAAAGCGATGAAAGACAGCGGTTTGTCCGGGGAAGCGACTTATGAAACCGAATCCCTTTCCATTGAATCGGGATATGAAGCGGCCAAGGAAATTATGGCTGCCAAGGTTCGTCCGTCTGCGATTTGCTGCGCCAGCGACGAGTTGGCCATTGGCGTAATGAATTACTGCCATGACCAAGGCTTGCGCGTACCGGAAGACTTGTCCATTGCGGGCATGGGAGACATTGAAATGGCATCCCATATTCGACCGCGATTGACAACCATCAGCATCCCTTACTACGATATCGGCGCGGTAGCCATTCGCCGGATTGTAAAAGCATTGAAGGAAGAGGAACAGACAGAGGCCGATATCAAGCTGCCGTTCCAAATCCATAAGCGGGAGAGCTGTAAAAAGCGAGCGTAGTTTCCTTTCGCTAAACACCGAAAAAGGGGGAGACGAATTTGAAGGGTATTGAGATTACAGGAGAGCATTTAACCATAGAACAAGTTGTAGCGGTAGCGCGCGGCGAGGTAAATGTTCAGATCAGCTTCGAAGCGTTGAACCGCGTAGCCCAGGCACGCGCGGTTGTGGAAGATTTTGTCGAGAACAATCGAATTGTCTATGGAATCACAACAGGTTTTGGGAAGTTTAGTGACGTTTATATTTCAAGTGAAGACGCGGAAGTCTTGCAGCGTAATTTATTGGTCAGTCACGCATGCGGGGTGGGAAATTCCCTCCCCGTTGATGCGGTACGCGCCATTATGCTCCTGCGGGCTAACGCATTGTTGAAGGGGCATTCCGGGATTCGGCCGGAGACCCTTTCTTTATTGGTGGAAATGTTGAACCGCAAGGTCCATCCCGTGATTCCCGAGAAGGGATCGCTGGGGGCCAGCGGGGATTTGGCGCCCCTGGCCCATATGGCGCTGGTCCTGATCGGCGAGGGCGAAGCCTTGGTTGACGGGGAGATTCTGCCGGGCGCCGAAGCCATGAAACGGGCGGGACTCGAACCGACCACCCTCAGCAGCAAGGAGGGGCTTGCCTTGATCAACGGCACCCAGGTGATGACGGGCATTGGCGTTTTGGCCTACTGGGATGCGGAAAACCTGATCAAGCAGGCGGATATTGTGGCGGCGATGACCCTGGAAGCCCTGGAGGGAATCGTTGATCCCTTTGATTCCAGGATTCATGAACTGCGGCCGCATCCGGGTCAATTGACCACGGCGAGAAATATGGAAAAGGTTCTAAAAGGCAGCGGCCATGTGACCCACCAGGGAGAAAAGCGTGTCCAGGATGCCTATGCGCTCCGATGCATTCCGCAGATTCACGGTGCGTCGAAAGATGCCTTGCGGTATGTGCGGGACAAGCTGGAGATCGAGATCAATGCCGTTACGGATAATCCGTTGATTTTTCCGGAGACGGGCGATGTGATCTCGCAGGGGAATTTTCATGGCCAGCCCATGGCTTTGGCCTTTGACTTTTTGGGGATCGCCATCAGTGAAATCGCCAATGTTTCCGAGCGGCGTCTGGAACGGCTGGTGAACCCTTCGTTAAGCGGATTGCCGGGTTTTCTTGCCAAGGAAGGCGGTCTGAACTCCGGTTTTATGATCGTTCAGTACAGCGCGGCGTCGCTGGTGTCTGAGAATAAGGTGTTGGCCCATCCGGCCAGCGTTGATTCCATCCCTTCCTCTGCCAACCAGGAAGACCATGTTTCCATGGGAACGATTGGGGCGCGGAAGGCGGCAGAAATTGTCCGCAATGCGCGGAACGTTCTGGCAATGGAGTGGATGGCTGCCGGTCAGGCTTACGATTTAAAAGAGATGGCGGATTGCGCGAAATCCACGCAAGCCGGCCGGGACCTGCTGAGAAGCGCGGTTCCATTTTTGGAAAAAGATCAAGTGATGTATCCGCTGATTCAGGGCGCGTCGCAATTTTTGGCGGAAGCCGAATTGTTGCGCACGGTCGAAGCGCAGGTTGGATCATTGGAGTTGTAAGGAGTACAAGTTATGTTGAATCAAAAAAAGCTGGATGAATTGAACCGTCTGGCACGCAAGAAAAAAGAAGCCGGATTGTCCGAGGAAGAAGCGGTGCGATTGAACGAATTGCGTCAGGAATACCTCGCGAATTTCCGCAAGAGTTTCCGCAAGCAATTGGATTCGATTGTGATTGTTGATCCGGATGAAGAGGGGGAAGAGTCATGAGTGAAGAAAAAACACAAGGTCAAATCCTGGAAGAGAAACTGACGAAGAAGTGGGATTTTATCTGGGAAAAGGCTGACGAAAAAGAAGAGCAGGCCATCTACGATTTTGCCAAGGGGTACATGGCGTTTTTGGATGCCGGCAAAACTGAGCGACTGGCAGCGAAAGAATCGATTCGCCTGGCTGAATCCATGGGATACGAGTCCTTGGAATCCTTCCTGAAAAGCGGGAAGAAACCGGAAGCCGGCACGAAAGTCTATGCCAACAACCGCGGCAAAGCCGTTGCTTTGTTCCATTTCGGACAAAAGCCTTTGGAAGAGGGCATGCGCATTGTAGGCGCCCATTTGGACGCGCCCCGCATCGACCTGAAGCAGTTTCCGCTTTATGAGGACAATGGTCTTGGATTGCTGAAAACCCATTACTACGGCGGCGTTCGCAAGTACCAATGGGTAGCGCTTCCTTTGGCGCTTCACGGAACGGTTGCCAAGAAAGACGGAACCGTGGTGGAAGTTTCCATCGGCGAGCAGGCAGACGAGCCGGTCTTTATGATTTCCGACTTGCTGCCGCATTTGGCAAAGGATCAAAATCAGCGCAAATTGCATGAAGGCATTGCAGGAGAAGAACTGAACATTATCGTCGGTTCCGTTCCATTCAAGGATGACAAGGTATCCAACAAGATCAAGTTGAACCTGTTGAACATCCTGAATAAAAAATACGACATCGATGAAGCGGATTTTGTTTCCGCGGAGTTTGAAGCCGTTCCTGCAGGCGTTTCAAGAGACTTGGGACTTGACCGTTCCTTGATCGCCGGTCATGGCCATGATGATCGTGTCTGCGGATATACGGGATTAAAAGCGATTTTGGATTCGGAAACGCCGGTCCATACCGCGGTTGCCCTCTTGGTGGACAAGGAAGAGATTGGCTCTTACGGCAATACCGGCATGGATTCGAAGTTCTTTGAATTCACTGTGGCCGAGCTCTTGGGCGCTGCCATGGAAAACTACAATGACCTGGCGCTGAAACGTGCGCTTCGCCGATCCAAGGTATTGTCAGCAGACGTAAGCGCGGGATTCGATCCGACATTCCCATCGGTTTTGGATCCGAAGAACGCGGCATATTTGGGCAAAGGGGTTACCATGAACAAATATACCGGTTCCCGCGGCAAGGGCGGCTGCAACGACGCCAATGCGGAATTTATTGCGGAGCTTCGCCGACTGTTCGATGAACAAGGCGTGGTTTGGCAAACAGGCGAACTGGGCAAAGTGGATCAAGGCGGCGGCGGCACCATCGCGTTTTTGATGGCAGCCTACGACATGGATGTCATTGACTGTGGGGTTCCGGTCCTTAGCATGCATGCGCCATACGAAATCGTCTCGAAAGCAGACGTATATATGACCTACAAGGCCTACAAAGCCTTTGTGGAAGCCTAATCAAGAAGACCGATCGATCATGATCGGTCTTTTTTTTTCACTTTTTGACAGGGCATAAGGGAAACTGTAGACTATAATCAATCGAAAGTGATCAAGATCGAAAGGAGACGGTCATGTTTGGCGAAGAAAGGCTGGTAGCCATTTTAAATTTGTTGAGCCAGAAAAAAAGGGTAACCGTTCAAGAACTGTCAGACCGCTTTGGCGTGTCGGAAGTGACGATCCGCAGGGATTTGAACCGATTGGCGGATGACGGATACATCACTCGGACCTACGGGGGCGCCATGCTGGAAGCGGCGTCGGAGAAGGATTTGTCTTTTGAGAGAAAGAAGGCGGAGCTGCCGGAGATCAAGTCCTTGATTGCCAAAAAGGCGGCATCGCTGGTCAAGGAGGGCGACACCCTTGCCCTGGATGCCTCCACGATCACCTATCGCATGGTGGAGTTTTTGAAGGGGAAGCGGTTGACCATTATCACCAACAGCCTGGACATTGCCGCCCAGGTTGCAGACCAGCCTGAAATGACACTGATCCTTTGCGGCGGGATCCTGCGGCAGGACACCCGTGCCTTGATGGGGCCGGTGGCCGAAAGGCAATGGCGGGAATACCGCGCGGACATCGCCTTTATTGGCTGCAATGCAGTTCACCCAGACTTTGGGGTGATGACCGCCAATGCGGTGGACACCTACAGCAAGCGGGCGATTCGGGAGATTTCCAAGGTAGCCTATATGGTGGCGGAGACGTCTAAGTTTGGCCGGACTTCCCTGCACCGGATCTTTTCCTTTGCGGAAATCGACGGCATTATTACAGATTTGGGCGATCCCAATGGTTTGAAGCGGGCTATTCGGACGATGACAAATATTATGATAGCGACAGAGAAAGAGGAGGAGTAGGATATGTTGGTAAACATGAAGGAAATGTTGAAAACGGCAAAAGAGGAAGGCTATGGGGTTATTGCCACTGATGCTTGGAATTCAACCAGCTTGAAGGCGATGGTGGAGATTGCGGAAGAGACAAAATCTCCAATAATTTTGTCCCTGGCGGAGGTGCACTTGCCGTATTTCTCCTTGCAGGAGATGGCAGACCTGGCCAAATTGTACACGAAGGATGTCTCTGTACCGGTGGCTTTGCATTTTGACCATGGGATGACTTTTGATGAGATTATCAAAGCGATTCATGCCGGATTCACTTCGGTGATGATTGACGCTTCGGCATGCGACTATGAGGAGAATGTGGCCAGAACCAGAGAAATCGTCAAAATTGCCCATGCGGTAAATGTGAGCGTGGAAGCGGAAATTGGCCATGTGGGCGGCGCGGAAGGCGGCGGAGACGACGGAAACGACAGCTTGCTGACCGATCCTGCAGAAGCTGCACGGTTTGTTGAAGAAACCGGGGTTGATTGCCTGGCGGTATCCGTGGGAACGGCTCATGGCTTATATAAGGGAATTCCAAAATTGGATTTTGAGCGCTTGGCGGAAATTGCCCAAGCGGTCGAGGTGCCTTTGGTCCTGCACGGCGGCAGCGGATCGGGCGATGAAAACCTGAGAAAAGCGGTCGAGCTGGGGATCAGCAAGGTGAATGTCTTCTCGGACATGCTGAAGGCTATCGAAGAAAAAACGGCAAAGGAGACGGACATCTTTGGCCTGGAACGCGAAGATATCGCCAAGGCGGCAGTCAAAGAATGCATTACCCACTATTTGAAAGTCTTTAAGTCGGAAGGAGTCTGTGGATGATCGGATACGGAGTCATTGGATATGGCGGCATTGCCAAAACCCATTTGATGGGTTTGAATAATTTTCGTCCACTGGAACTGGATTTGCCCCTGATTGACAAGGTTGCCATGGTCGGGTCGCGCCAGACACCGGAGAAGGAACAATTGGCTTCTGAATTGGGCTTTGCCTATTTCACTGGAGACCGGGCAAAAATGCTGGCGGATGACCGGGTCCAGGTGGTGGACATTTGCGCGCCGAACAAGTTCCATGCGCCCTTTACCATTGAGGCCTTGAACGCGGGCAAGCATGTTTATTGCGAAAAGCCCTTTGCCATGAATCGAGAAGAGATCAGCGCGATCGGAAAAGCCCTTGAAACATCCGAGGGAATCATGCAGGCAAGTTACAACAAGCGGTTTTTACCGGCTTTTTCCATTGCGAGGGCGGCCGTTCGTTCCGGTGTCTTGGGCGAGGTGACCAGCTTTCGGGTGGAGTATTATCACTCCAGCTACCTGGATCCGGACAAGCCCTATGCGTGGCGCATGAGCAAGGTCGTGTCCGGCGGCGGCGCGCTGGCCGACTTGGGCAGCCATGCCATCGACCTGGTACGACTGGTTCTGGGCGAGGTGGACACCATACTGACGGATATGCGAACGGTGGTTCAAGACCGCAAAGATGCCGAGGGAAATCAGTTTACAGTCGATGTGGAAGATTGGGCCATGAGTCGATTGGTCATGAAGAGTGGCGCGGTGGGCAGTGTGGAAGCTTCCCGGGTGGCGGTTGGCAAGGAAGGATTCCGGTTTGAGGTGTACGGGGAAAAAGGCTCTTTCCGGATTGATCCGATTGCTGCGCCTTGGGCGGTGGCCTTTACCGATGCAAAAGGCAAGGCGGCCCAGATTCCAAAAGAGTCCTACGAGCAAGATCCCTTCTTCCGATTGGTAAACGGTTTTTATCCGAAAAACAAGTTGTTTACCCACGGGTGGATGCTGGATTCCCATCTTACGTCCCTGGCCAGTTTTTTCAAGCGGATTGAAACGGGGGAAACCGTCGAGGGGATCCCGACTTTTGAAGAAGCGGCGCGGACGGATGCCGTGTTGGAAGCCGGCTATGCATCGGCAGAGACTGGAAATATTACAAAAGTGAGCTATGATTTTTAGCAAAAGGGGGCAGATTGATCTGCCCTCTTTTTTTAAGCTTCCTTACGTTTTCTTACGGCGAAAGGGTGTGATTCATAGAAATTTGAAGATGGGAGAATTTGGTTTTCGTCACCGTGACGAAAAAAAAGAAAAATTAAACAAATATCATGAAATCATAGAAAAACATTTACATAAACAGATAAAATGCAGAAAAGATCAATGTGGATAAAACTTGTTTTTGTAATATTCTGGAATCTTGTTTTTGATAGACTTGCTCTTTTCGTCCCGATACAATAGAAAATAGGTGATTTTACGCAAAATATGGGAGGAAGAGTATGAAGAGAACACTCGCAATTGTTTTGGTCTTTACGATGATGTTGACCATGACGGCATGTTCGTCGGGAGCCGGGACTGCGGCGGAACCGATCGAAACGCAAGAGACAGCGGAATCAACGTTTATGGCATCGGCCGAAGAAGAATCAGCTGACGACCAGGAGGCGCAAGCGGAAACTCCGGTTGAAACGCCGGCAGAAAAGGAGGAGCCCTTTTCGGTGCCGGAAATTGATGTCATGGATCTGGGAACTTCTTTTTGGTTCAATAGCAACGAGGAAGGCATAACGATCACGTATGACGGCAGCGGCAACGAATACTTGGTAGCCAAGTTCAACCAGGCTGAGGATCCAAAGCAGGCATTCCATGATATTTTTGGGTACACGTATATCTATTTTAACGGCAATGAAAGGTCCTACCGTGATTTCTATTATACGACCCAGTCGGAAATCTATGGCAATGCAATTCGCTACGTCAATCTGGATGAAAGACTCGATGCGTATGTTTGTCCGGGCTGGCTGCATGAAAGCATCGCACTAGGACCCTTTGAGGGCATGCTGTTGGCTCAGATCGAAGCAGGGGATGGCGATGGCTCCTTAAAACCGGGCATCTACATGTTTGATACGAATGGTGTGATGCAGGAGTTTTTCGGAGACAGCTATGATCCCGCATATATTCAAACCGGGAAATATACAGAAGAGGAGCCGCCGGCACCGCAGCCGGAACCGGAGAAGCCGGCTGAACCGGAACCTCAACCACAGGCGGAAATTTCAACGGAACCGGAGACGGAAGAAGAAAATCCCATTGTTGTATCGGAAGATGATGTTTTAACCGTGGATACTTTATATGAGTCGGATTTGAGCGGTAATGGAGAAACCGAACTTTTCTATTTGACTGCAGATGAAGATGAAGGTGTTTTCTTGTTGATCAATGGAGAAATCCGTCAGTTGTCGAATATTGACCCTTATCTGATTAGCAATGAGTATCGAATTGTTGATTTAAATCCAGCGGCAAAGGGCAAGGATCTCGAAATCCTGGAGGCGGCGCCGCCCTATGAGCAAAACATTCATTTTGTACAGGTAAGCTCGGATTATTCAGGGGAAAAAGTGCAAGCTGTTGGACCTTTGACAGTGCCATATGACGCCTATGAGAATGATCGCATTTTGTATCAAGGCAACAATCAGATCATGGTAATCGAAATGTCGAATATTATCACGGCCTTTTATCAAAAGTTCTACCAAGTTGAGCGCGGAACCATTGCCGATAAGTCGAGACCGGATATTACCAAGTATATGACACCGTTCCGTACCACTATGATTAAAGGAATTTGGGCCTTCCCAACCGATCACTATACCGATTCAGGCAATGTCTATTTGGATCCGGGCGATGAAATCATTATCCATGGGGAATCGGAAGGGAATCTTTGGATTGAGGTATTGGGAGAATGCTCATCTGAGTTCATGTGGCTTTTGGGCAACATGATTGATCATTATCCGGATGCCAACGGACAGTATTTGTTTACCGGGGTTCAATTCTGGAGCTAAAGAGGAGAGAAGATGAAAAAAAGACTAGGCATACTTGTATTGGTTTTTCTGATGGTTGCATTGACTGCCTGCGGAGGATCCAACGGGGCTGAAAAGGCGCCGGAACCGGCTTCGGCCATTGAAAAAGACGTGACCATGCTGCTGAAGGGAATCGGCGATTCCATGGACATGGTTACATCCTTGGGCGACCTGCCGGAAGCCCAGGTGAACGGCAACCTGTACTATTACCAAAATGCCGGGACAGAAGGCTATTTTTCCGGATTTGATTTAGGCATCGAAACGGATGCCGACGGCCAGACGGTGAAACAAATTTATATTCAACCCTTGGGGGACGCGAAAATCAGCGCCAACGGATTGATCGTAGGCGGCACGATTGCAGACGCCAAGGCTGCCCTGGGCGAGGGCGAACTGAGTTCCATGGAGCAGAATGGGAAAATCGTCAACTTCATGTCCTTTACGGATGAGACCTATGCCATGAAAGCGACCGTCCAGGATCAGGCGATCGTCGCAGCCGCCTTTACTTTGATTGATTCGGAGTCGGCTGAATCGCAAACGGATGGAAAAGAGTCCCAAACGACAGAAAAGCAGGAAGCTGAGGATCAGGAGTCGCCAGCTCAGCCGGAAGAAACGACTGCCAAGACCGCTGACGAGCTGGATTATTTGCTGGACTTTATCGGTGGGAAATTTGATGCGGTAGAGCAGGCGCTGGGCAGCGGCTATACGCGGTTTGCTGATGAATACGAGGATGTTGTCACCTTTGAACAAGGCGAGTTAAACTACGTGTTTTCTGTGGATCCGGATACGGAAACGGTCAATATGGTGACGGTTCAACATGCTTCCTTTGAATCCAAGCTTGAAAACAGGGTTGGCATGGCAGGCATATGGATCGGGGACAGCCATGCGGGAGACGACTACGAATTTGCCTATAAGGGATATTCGATCTATGTCATGATGGATGTCAACGACCGAATTTTCGGCCTGCAGGCTTGCGCCGATATATCGGGCGAAAGCGGCGAAACGGATCAGACGTCCGAAGCCGGCCAAACTGTGGGAGACAATGAAATGGTTGTCGATCATGTGGTTTTCGGGGTCGGCGCATATGATTTGATTCTTGAGGATTTTGACACCTATTCGGTGATGAGCGTACGCTTTGACGGGACCGGTGAAAAGGTTGAGCTTGTCAATACGGACGGCCGTTGGGACGGCGATCAATTCTTCGATGGATTTGATGTGAAAATCTTAAAAGCCAAAGCGAGCAAGGATGGCGGTGCCGTTTATTTTGAGACGGATGATCCGAAGATGACCAACGGTTATGGAGCGGCAAACAATACGATCTTGAAATTCGATATGAATGCAGGCTATGAAGAGAATCTCTGCCTGGGATTTTTGTATGACACGGTCAAGGTTGCTGGATACGAAGACTGCATCATCATCAAGCACTATCAGCCGAATCCGCGAGGGGACTATTACGAACCCTTCGTGCTGATTGACGGACAAAGCAACTATCACTTTATGGGAACCGAGCTGGAAGCGGATCTGGCGAGCCAGGTCCGACGTGCCTACAACGACGAGATCGACGAATATGCGATGGATGCGCCGGTTGCGGAGAAAATCAACGGCAAGTATGTGGACTTTTCCAAGTATTCCGTCGTGGTTGCGGAGAATTACCAGGGAATCAACAAGGATAAATTCGTTCGAAAGACCACCTTGAAAAACCCATACTACAAGGATGACGGACAGCCGCTTTATCCGGATACCTTTGCGGTTTTCGGCACGATTTACAATGTTCGCTGGGAAGTGGGCATCAACATGGGCGAGTCCAAAATCTATCCGGTTGCGGACGAAATGAGTGATACCCTGGTTACTTATGAAACAAGGCGGCCTGGCGACATGTCGGTCGACACCTTCCTGTTCGAGGATGCCAAGGGCAGGGAATACCGCATTGTCATTGAGGACATGAGCGACAATATTGATTTGGTGACAATCCCTTAGAGGGCATATGCCGCAAACCAGTTTGGTTTGCGGTATTTTTTGTGCGCTGTGATTTGACAATCCATGCCAAATCGAGTAACCTAAACAAAACAAAAGTAATAACAAATGTAAGGGGCGATTGTATGGATAGCGAAGTCTTGAAACTGATTCAGGTCGCGAAAATGTACTATGAAGAGAATATGACCCAATCCCAAATCGCTAAGCAACTGGGGGTGTCGCGCCCCTTGATCAGCAATATGCTGACGAAGGCGCGGAACACGGGGATTGTAGAAATTAAAATCAAAGAACCCTTCGGGAATAATATGCTTCTTCTGAATCAGCTGAAGAATATTTTCAATGTGCAGGGGGGCTTTGTGCTGCCGTCTTCTTCAACACCGTACTTGACGGACAAGGCAATCATCAGCCAGACGCAAGGCTTTATCAAGGAACAAATCCATGAGATGAACAAGGTAGGCCTTGGCTGGGGCTATGCCATGCGGGAAGTGGTGGAGAATCTTAAGGAAGAAGAGGTTTCCCAAGTCAGGGAAGGCATTGTCTGTCCTTTGATCGGTACCGCATCCATTCCCAACAAGGGCTACCATCCATCGGAACTGGTACGGGAGTTTGCATCCAAAACCGGATTCGAGCCTCATTTCCTCTTTGCGCCGGCTTTTCCGACAACGGAACAGGAACAGGAACTGTATGTGAATACAGACAACTACAAGGAAATCGAAACCCTTTGGGACCAGCTGGACACGGTTGTCTTCAGCATGGGAGCCTTTCCGTCGGTACCGGACCATGCCACGGCGCTGCGGTTCGGCAAGGAGCTGACGAAACAGGGGGCTGTCGGCAAGATGCTGTCCTACTTCTATGACAAGGACGGACAGATCATCAAGGGGGAGAATGACTTCGCCATTCAAATTCCCTTGGCCAAATTGGGCAGGGTGAAGCGGGTTGTTGCCATTTGTCCTTCTGAGATTAACACCAAAGCCATACTGGGGGCCCTGAAGACGGGTTTCATCACCCATATCATCCTGACGGAGGAACGGGCGAAAGAAGTGATTGCATCAAGAGCCTACTAGAACCGCAAATAGCGGTTCTTTTTTTTATTTTCTGAAATTCGTCGTTTACAAACGTTATTACATATGTTAGATTGAAGTTACAAAACGAAAGGAGGCGGATGAAATGACTACTGATTTTTTGAAACAACTGCTCCTTCCCGTAACGGACTTAATTGCGGAGAATGTGGCGTATTTGACAGAATTGGATTCCGTGACCGGCGATGGCGACCATGGCGTCACGATGAGAAAAATATCGGATACAATCCGCAAAACCGTCAACGGGTTTACTGGGGAGGAAAACGTTGCAGAAGCCTTGGATGACCTTTCCTGGGATTTGATGAATGTCAATGGCGGTTCAGCCGGTCCCTTGTGGGGCGCTTTTTTCGAGGGGATGGCTGCAGGCGCTGCGGAGCCGGCGGAAAACGATCAGCAGCAATTGAAAAACATGCTGGTGAAGGCCTATGAGAATTTCTATTCGTTGTCAAAGGCGGAAGTTGGGCAGAAAACCATGATTGACGCCATTGTTCCCGCGACCCGGGTCTTGCAGACCCATGAGGGTTCGGTTGCGGTTTTGGCTGAAAAGATGGCAGCGGCGGCAGAGGCCGGTGCTGAGGATACGGCCAATATGATCGCCAAATTCGGCCGTGCGAAAGCGCTGAAAGAAAAAAGTTTGGGACACAAAGATCCGGGGGCGGTTTCCTTTTCCTTGTTCTACAGGGGGATTGCAACGGGTCTACAAAAATAAAAAGGAGGAATTGCAAGGGATGAGTATGGAAATTATGCACATCGGCGTACCGGTAACGACACCGCAAAAGGATGAGGATTATTCGGAAGGGCTGAAGCTGTATATCTCCGGTCCGGACAACAATCCGATGAAGTTCGAATACCTTCGCTTTGAAGAAGGTACACCCATGCATCCGGATATTGTCAACAACATACATATCGCCTACAAGGTCGACAAACTGGCGGACTACCTGGACCGGTACGAAGTGCTCGAAGGTCCGATGGATGTCTCTGACGAACTGACCATTGTCTTTGTGAAGATCGATGGCGCGGTTTGTGAACTGATGGAATTCCATAACTAGGGAGGAAAGCGAAGATGAAGATGAAGAAATTTATCAATGAACCTGCGAATTTGACCCAAGAGCTTCTGGAAGGCCTTGAACTGTCAAATCCCAATTTGATTGAATTCGTTGACAACAAGATGATTGTCAATAAAAACTTGAAGGATGCGGATCGCGTGACCGTCGTATCCTTGGGTGGAACCGGCCATGAGCCTGCCCTGAGCGGTTTTGTCGGCGACGGCATGCTGGATATTTCTGTTCCCGGCGATATTTTTGCCGCACCGGGACCAGGTCCTTGCCTGGATGCGATTCGCATGGCAGACAAGGGCAAAGGCGTCCTCTTTATCGTTTTGAATCATGCGGGCGATATGCTGACCGGCGACATGGTGATGAAACGGGCCAAAAAAGAAGGCTTGAATGTGGTGAAAGTGGTTACCCAGGAGGACATCTCCAATGCGCCGCGCGAACAAGCACAGGACCGTCGCGGCTTGGCAGGCTGCGTTCCCGTATTCAAGGTTGCCGGAGCGGCAGCGGCAGAAGGCAAGTCTCTGGAAGAAGTTGCGGCAGTTGCGCAAAAGTTCGCCGACAATATGGCGACCATTGCAGTGGCGGCCCGCGGCGCGACCCATCCGTCAACAGGCGAGATCATTTCCACGTTGGGTGAGGATGAAATGGAAATCGGCATGGGACAGCATGGTGAAGGCGGCGGCGGACGTCAGAAGATGGCCACTGCAGACCATACGGCCGAAGTAATGCTGAATGCCCTCTTGAAAGATTTGGACATCAAGGAAGAGGAAGAATTGATGGTCATGATCAACGGCACGGGCCAGACAACGCTCATGGAGCAATTGATCGTTTTCCGCCATTGCTGCAAGTCTTTGGCAGAAAAAAACATCAACGTGAAGGCAAGTTTTGTTGGCGAGTATCTGACTGTACAGGAAATGAGCGGATTCCAAATGTGCATCGCGCGACTGGATGAAGAATTGAAGACATACTTGGAAGCGCCATGCAAGACACCGTATTACACAGTCTAAGAATCGAAGGAGAAGAAAATGGCAGATAGAGACGGCATTCAAGAAGGCAAAAATTTTTATCTGGATCAAAAAGCAGCCAACAAGAGTTTTCATGTAAAGGGCATGGAGCATGCCGATTGGGGCATGAAACATCGTTTGTCTCGCATATTTAATCCGGAGAGTGGTCATACGGTGATGTTGGCGTTTGATCACGGCTATATTATGGGCGCAACCAGCGGATTGGAGCGGCTGGATATTACCGTGCCGCCCTTGGCAGACCATGCCGATGTATTGATGGCGACCAGAGGCGCGCTTCGTTCCTGCATCGCCCCAACCTTTGACAAGGCGGTTGCCCTTCGGGCTTCCGGCGGTTCCACCGTATTGCAAGATGATATGACCTTGGAGTACTTTATGGTCGACATGGAGGAAGCGGTGCGCATGGATGCGGCTTGCATTGCGATTCAAACCTATATCGGATCGAAGAATGAGGCGCAAACCCTCAAAAACCTGAATGAAGCCGTCAATCTTGGAAATAAGTACGGCATTCCGGTGTTGGGGGTGGTCGGCGTCGGAAAGAAAATGGCACGCACGCCGCAATTCTTTTTGACCGCGGTGCGAACCTTGGCGGAAATGGGTGCGCATATTGTGAAAACCTATTACTGCGAGGATTTTGAAAAGATTGTAGCGGCTTGTCCGGTTCCGATCGTTGTGGCCGGCGGCAAGAAGATTCCCGAGAAGGATGCGTTGGAATTGACATTCAATGCCATCTCAAAAGGGGCGGCAGGTGTCGATATGGGTCGAAACGTCTTCCAAGCGGAAGATCCCGTGGCAATGATTCAAGCGGTAAGAAAAATTGTCCATCAAGGAGCAACCGCTGAGGAGGCGTACGAATTCTATTGCGAAATTAAAAAATAAGGGAAAAGAAAAAAGGCGCGAATGCGCCTTTTTTGTGCGTATTGAGTAATTTAGTGATCAATGGCTGGACAAATAATCTTGGGCTTGATGAGCGGCCAGTGGCTTGCTGAAATAATCGCCTTGGATCAAGTCGATGCCCAGCGCATTCACATAGTCGCGCTGTTCCTCGGTTTCCACGCCTTCGATCAATAATTTGTAGGACAACCCCTTGAGCATCTGGGCAATCAAGCGCAGAACGAGTCCGTCGTCGTGAAGGGGGTAGTCTTTGATAAAAAGCCGGTCGAGCTTGACTTTGTCGACTTCCAGTTCCTTGAGGTAGGCCAAGGACGAATAACCGGTGCCAAAATCATCAATCGCCAATTTGAATCCAAGTCCTGAAAGGTTCTTCAAGTGAGCCTTGCCCAGGCGGATATTCTTCATCAGCATGGATTCGGTGATTTCCAGTTCGATGAGGTCTTTTGCCAGGCCGCAGCGGTCGAGCATGGAAAGGATCCGTTCAACAAAATGCGGATCTTCCAATTGCGCCATGGAAACATTCACGGAAATCGGGACCGGCTCAATGCCCTTGTCTTTTGCCGATCGGATAAAGCCGCAAACCTCATTGAAAATCCATTCGCCGATGGGGATGATCATGCCGTTTTTTTCGGCAATGGGGATAAACTCCTGTGGTGAGATGGCGCCCAACTCGGGATGCATCCATCGAATCAGGGATTCCATGGCGCGTACCTTGCCGGTATCGGGATCGGATTGGGGCTGGTAATGGAGTTTGAACTGGCTGTCCAGAATGGCGGATTTCAATCCGTCATCGATTTGAGAGTAGCGGCGATAAGCGGCGGACAGGCGGGAATCCTGAAAAACGCGCTTGGTTGCATCCGATGCCTGAATGCGCGCCAGCTCCATAAGCTTCGAAGCCTCTCCACCGTCTTGGGGATAGAGGCTCAAACCCATGGAATAAGGCAGCGAACGCGGCTCGGACGACTCAAAAGCGTAGGGTTTCTCCAATTGTTCTTTGACGCGGTTCAAGGTTGCAAATAAATCCTCTTCAGATGCCAGCATGGGGAAGGTCAAGGTAAACTCGGTCGAATCGGTTCGTGCAAGAATGCCCATGGATTGGTTGACTTCTTCCATCAACCGCTTGGCGAAGGCTTTGACGGCTTGATTGCGGGTCTCACCTGCATCCTTTTCCGTTTCAATGGGGTGCAGATGAAGGACTGCAATGCCCATTTGCAGCCGCGCCTGCCGGTGCGAGTCGATGGCTTCCGACAGCAGTTTGGGAAGCAAGGTCTCATTGGGCAGGTCGGTCAAGAGATCATAATAGGTGGAGTGGTAATCGCGAACCGTAGTGTCGCGGGTGGCGTCAATGTCGTTATAGACGCCGTAATAGCGGATGGATCGGTTGGGGTGGACGATTTTTTGGATTTTCACCCATTTGAGAATATCGTCCCCCTGACTCATCTGTTCCCATAGCTTGCCTTCCCAGACGCCCTTTTCCAAGAGCGAATCGGAAATGTTTCGAAGATAGGCGGCAGAGTTGCGTTTGGACCGAAACTTGCGGACCTTCAATCCGGGAATCTCTTCCGGGCTGTAATTGAGCATTCGGCAGAAGGCGGGGTTGGCATAGATAACACGGTAACGGTCATCGGTAATGGCGATGGATTCGTTCAAGGACTGCAAAACTTCTCCCATCAGCCGCTGCTGGTTCCGTGCATACACGCGAATGGCCGCCGTGTAGGACAGATAAATGGCCAAGGCGAACCAGATCAATAGAATCATGCCTTCGATAAGGATAAAGGACCGCACTTCCGGATTCTCCAGATAGAAGAGGGAAGGCGGTTTGGACTGGATCAGGAAAAGCAGTGTCAACTTGCTGTCAAAAGGGATTTCGCTATGGTTCTTCACCAAGTCGGCTAGACCGAATTCGACCAGATGTGTATAGTTGGAATCGGATGCGTTGCCGCTATTTTCGATCTGTCCGCCAAGGGATTCCGGTGCAAGCGCCCACTCCTTGCGGGATGACTCATAGAGGGTTTGCCCGTTCAGGTAGAGTCCGTAAAAGTTGTTAGGATGATTGATGGCGTGGGTCTGAGTCAGTGAATAGAGCGGCGCGGGATCGTATTCAATTTGCAGGTAACAACCGATCTGGCTGGTGGCTGTATAAACGGGAAGCACGAAAATAATGCCTTCTGTTGGGCAGCTTGGATTGATGCGAATGGTTGGCAGCGGATTTGCTGTAATTGTCTCGGTTAAGCAAGTCAGAGAATCGGTTTGTGCAGGCTGAAGAGACCTGCCCTGGGGATTGATTTGGAGAATCGGCATACCGCCGGATCCGTAAAGGGTCAAGGTTCGATAGTAGGGGTTGTTTTTTTGAAAATTGCGGAAGATGCGGGCCATCTCCGAGATGTTCCACAAGGAATCGGGGTTTTCGATATAGGCAGCTGATTCGCTGGAATTGCCCAGTACCAAGAGGTCATCTATGACACCGGCGAACTCATTTTCGAAAGACAGGGTGACCACGGATATTTCTGATTGATGAAAGGCCTTTGTCAAAGCGGCGTAACGCTGTTTCTCCTGACTTTGAAACAGGGCAAAGAAGAGAAAGGCGATGATCAGGGAAAGGGCAATCATGGCCGATGCGCGAAGCGCCAAGGTTTTTCTATTCAGTTGAAATTGGGGTAATCGGGAATCGTTCATGAGGGCCTCCTAGTTTATTTATACCGTGAATTGGCGGGAGGGTAACGTTAATCCAATGAAGGAAGATTTTAAAACAAGAAAATCCTGGTTTCCCAGGATTTCTCATTATTTAAGGATAGGTTCTGTTTTGGTTCGATAGGTGCGAAATTCGATTCTATCGACGCGTTTTGGCAGGATCAATTCGTCCTCTTTTGTTTGCCTTTGCGGATAAACCGCCAAGGTGTCGCCGAGCTTCAAGCTGGCATGGGAAAAATTGATCACGGTACTGGTTGAAAGTTGGATGGAGCGTGTAGTTTCATCTTCTGTTGTTCCGGTAAGGATCAAATGACCTTCCTCCGAACGGTTCTTTTCGGTTAGGGTAAGAAGAAATCGATGCGTTTCGTTATAACAGTGAACCATCATGAAATGATCGCCCCGGGTCAGGTAGTCGATCAGCATCTGCGCTCCGGCAACGAGATCTTGATTGTCGTAGGTTTCCATCCAGATCAAGCCTTCGCTGGTTTGGACGGAAAAATTATTCTTGTTGATGGTTTCGATGATCCCGTGAAGCTGGTGGATGGGTTCACCCATTGCGGTTTCCCGTACTTGTGTGTCGGGTTCGATGATGGCCGTTAATGCGTATACGTTCTCATCCAGCATCAAATCATCATGGATTCGCGTTACGCCAACAGTTTCGCCCAGAAAAAAGTCGGGCGGATTTGTTGAGGCCAGGGGATAGGTTGTCAATTTGCCGTTATAGAGAAGTTCTACGGTACCTGGTTCGAATCCGATGATGGTCCCGATTCCTTCGTATTCGCCAAAAGGAGACAAAGGAACGGTTTCTTCAGGGATTTCAATCGTTGACACTTCGCTCGAGCTGCAACCGAAAAGACTGACGGAGGTGATAAAAAGCAGAGCTAGGAATGCGAGTTTCCTCATGGCATTCACCTCCTTATCGTATTTGTACCCGGATTTGTGACAAAAGTTCCAAATTTGGGTAAACTGTTGAAAGGAGGGAGGAATTGCCATGAGTAAAACCGATTACAAGAAACTGCAAAAAGACCTTTATGCGCCGCGCAAGGGAACCATGACCATCGTCGAGGTGCCGGAAATGAAGATGCTTTGCATCGACGGAGAGGGGAATCCCAATACGGCAAAGAGTTTTTCTGAAGCGGCTGAGGCCCTGTATTCCATGGCCTATACACTGAAATTTCAAATGAAGGCGGAAGGCTTTGATTATGTTGTCATGCCGTTGGAAGGTTTGTGGTTTGCCGAGGATATGACAGCATTCAGTGAAGAAAAGAAAGAGGATTGGAAATGGACGTTAATGGTTCGCCAACCGGACCAGGTGACTGATGAACAAATAGAAGCTGTGCGGGAAATGGTGCGAAAGAAAAAGAATCCCATAGCTTTGGACAAGGTGCGTTTTGAAAGCTTCCATGAAGGGAAAGCGGCCCAGGTGCTTTATTTTGGTCCGTATGCAGAGGAGACGGAAACCATCCAGCAGCTTCATGCTTTCATTGAAGAAGAGGGATACAGCAAGCGGGGCATGCATCATGAGATCTATTTGAATGATCCCGGCAGAACCGCGCCGGAAAAATTAAAGACGATTATTCGGCAGCCGGTCGAATAGAGAAGTGAGAGATTTAGGGGGAAGATAGGGAATGATGATTCATCATGTGTGCATTCAAACGAACTGTTACCAAGAGTCGCTGGAATTCTATACAAAGGTCTTGGGTTTTGCCCTGGTGAAGGAAACGGAGGGGTTCCATGGCCGCGGATACAATACATGGCTGGAGTCAAATGGTTTTTTCATCGAATTGCAGACGGGGAAGGAATATGAACCGTTAAAGCCATACCGAAAAGATCGAGAGGGCATTGTGCATTTTTGCTTTTTTGTTGAAGATGTGGTTTGGGAGCATCAGCGGATTGTGGATGCGGGATACAAGGATTTCAAATTGAAAAACGGCAAGGCGATCTACCGGGTGGAGAATGGATTTCTTTTCAAGGTGAAAGCGCCGGAGGGAACGGAAATTGAATTTCGGGATCAAATGATTTAAAGCATAGGGCAACCTATGCTTTTTCTATAGGAGAAAATTTCTTTTCCATATGATGATAATGGGTGAAATTCAGACCCAGCCATTTATGTAATGGTTTGATGCTAACCGTCTTAGAGGTGCTGTATCCAAACTGCTCATAGAGTTGTTTTGCTCTTGGATTGGTTTCAATGACATCTAAAGCGATGGTGGAAACGTGTTTCTTTGCGGCAATTTGTTCGAATTCAGTCAAGAGTCGTGAACCGACGCCAAGACCGCGGGCGTTTTTGGATACGGCAATGAAGTCCAAAAACATTTCTCCATGTTCGGGTTCGGATGCCCCGCCCAACAAAAAGAGGAATAATTTAAAGCTTCTTTTTAAACCCAGCTTTTTTCTTATTGTATAAAATGTTTTCAGACTGAAATTGCTGGCAGAAGGGCGATAATTCAGAAGACCTAGAAGTTCTCCGTCTTGAGAAAAGGCATAGATCCCTTCTTGTGTATTGAGCATGGCTTGATACAGCCAACATTCAACCCGTTCATCCTGAATGATCGGTGAAAATTTGGCGGCAAAAGCATCATGAAAGATTTCGACGGCAGTCGGAATGCTGTCGTGATTAAGGGAATATCTGATTTCCATCGAGGCTCCTTTTTCAGCACTGATCGGGTCAGGCAAGGTCATTTTCTCTATTATATCGAATATGCTGAAAACATCGAAGTAAAAGTTGGCTAATAAGAAACTCCCCATCAGAGATTGATGGGGAGTTGTGTGTGTTATGCGGTTTTCTTATTCCTGGTAGATTCAGCCAGTTTAAGCTTCTGACCAAAGAGAGAGTCGATAATAATGGCAATTGCACCGTCGCCGGTAACATTGGTCGCCGTGCCGAAACTGTCTTGAGCAAAATGCAAAGCGATCATCAAATCCAGTTGTGGCTGTGCAAAGCCCAGCATGGATGACATAAGACCCAATGCCGCCATAACGCCACCGCCTGGGATGCCAGGCGCTGCGACCATGGTGATGCCCAGCATAAAGATGAACGGCGCCATCAATGCGAGGGTCGGTGTTTGTCCAAAGAGCAGCATGACGCCCATGGATGCAAGCACGAGTGTGATCGTATCTCCCGCCAAGTGGATGGTAGCGCCTAGTGGAATAACGAAGTCGACAATATCATCAGAGACGTCGTTTTTACGTGCGCAGTCCAGGGTAACCGCAATGGTTGCTGCTGAGGACTGGGTTCCCAAGGCAGTGAAGTAGGCCGGCAGCATGTTCTTGATGGCGCCTACCGGTTTCTTGCCGCTGACCGCCCAGGCGATGCAGTATTGGACGCCGACATAAAGCAATTGCAAGACGATGATCAATGCAAAGACGGAAGCAAAGGCGGCGATCGTTTGAAAAATCTGACCGGCAGCTGAAAGCTTTGCAAAAACCCCTGCGATATGAATGGGAATCAATGGAATAAGCACGTGCTTAACCGTCTTTGCCATCAATGCCTGAAAGTCCTTGGTAACGGCCAACAGCTTGTTTGATTGCAAAGTGGACATGCCGATACCCAGCAAAAAGGCGAAAATCAAGGCGGTCATGACACCCATGATCTGTCCCATCTCAATCGAGAAGAGGGGAGACACATTGACGCTGGTCTCCATGGATAATTCTCCCATGGAGATAACCCCTGGAAGAATGGCTTTTCCAACGAAGAATGCAACAAATCCGGCTGCAACAGCTGAACAATAGGCAATGAGTGCCGTGATTCCCAAGGTTTTGCCGGCTTGTTTGCCGAGATCGGCAATGCCTGGCGCCACAAATCCGATAATGATGCAGGGGATCATAAAGGACAGGAAGTTGCCGAAGATGGCGCTAAAGGTGCTCATCAAACGAACAAGCGCAAGTTGTCCCGCACTGGCGGAAATCAAACCGATCACAATGCCGGCGAGAATGCCTAGAATAAGTTTTGATAAAAGTCCGATTTTTTTCATACTACTGATACTCCTTTGTAGTTTTTTGAGTCATGACGGCATCTTATCAAAATTTTTAGTGTCCGTCAATAGAAAACAAACATCTTTTACAGGAACACAACCATAGGAGTTGAAATGGCGAATGTGACAAAAACGTCATAAAGCAGGTGGTTGACGGAAATCCGCGAGAGGATTACAATTTAATTGAACGACGTTCAAAAAGGAGAAAAGATGCCAAAACTGATAAGCAAACCAAAGGAAACAATCTTGAAGATTGCAAAGTACCATTTAATGGATCAGGGAATTGAAACCTTGAACATGCGTGCAATCGCAAAAGACGCCGAAATATCGGTTGGAACGCTATACAATTATTTTCCGAATAAGGATTTTATTGTGATTGCCTTGATAGCGGATTTTTGGGAGGATTTTCTCGATGAATTGGAAGCCATTGGGGAAGGCACAGCGGATTGCTGGCAGGCTTTTCGTGAAATGTATCGTCAATTGGAGAAAACGTTGAAAGTTTTCCGTCTGGATTGGTTGAGTGGAACGGGCTTCCAGAGTGACGAGGCCAGGCTGGAAGGCAGAAGACTGCAGACTGACTATCGAAAACGGGTCATTGTGGCAATTGAAAAGCAATTGAAAAAACACGCCTCCGTTACCGATGCGTTTACGACAGACGAGCTGGCGCAGTTCATTTTATCCAATTGGCTGGGCATGCAGTCTTTCTATAGCATGGACTATGATCTTTTTGAACGGATGCTAAAAAAACTGATAAGGAAAGAAGGAGAAATTCATGGGGATTTTTGAATCGATTTTTGATCTGGCTTATTTGCTGGGTGTTGTAACGCTGTCACTGATCATGTTGAAAAAGGGACAGAAAGGTTCTATGGTCTGGCTTTTTGGACTCATGGGACTGGTATTGGGTCTGGGTGATTCCTTTCATCTGGTGCCGCGCATTATTTCGCATTTGACGGGAGACTTCGCTTCCCATGCGGCAGCGCTTGGATACGGGAAAATGGTCACTTCGATGACGATGACATTCTTTTATGTGATCTTGTATCTAATTTGGGAGTTGAGAAACGGTAAGGGACCACAGAAAGGATTGCGTGCAGCGATGGGTTCTTTGGCGGTCGTTCGGATCATCTTGTCGCTGATGCCGCAAAACAACTGGGCGGAGTTGGCGGGTTCCTATGCATGGGGAATTTACCGAAACATCCCATTTACCATTATGGGGATTCTGATTGTTTGGTTGATTCTGAAGGAAGCGCAAGCGAGGAAAGACCGCACATTCAAAACCATTGGGTATGCGGTGATCGTCTCCTTTGCCTGCTATTTGCCTGTCGTGTTGTTTGCTTCAGCAGTACCTGTGGTGGGCGCATTGATGATGCCAAAAACGCTAGCCTATTTCATCGTGGTGCTGGTCGGTTTTCAAGCGGCAAAAAACGGCACTTTAAAGGAAATTTAAAACGCTTTTATGCTCCTTTTATGATTGCAATGATAAGCTGATAAAAAGGAGCGATGATCGGATGAAACCTGTTATAATTGGCTTAGGAATACTTGGAATTGCAGTATTGGGATTGATGATCACAAACCAAGGGGGAGCCGAATCAATGACGTGGGACGAATGGATGCAAAAGCAGGCAGATGCGCAGGTTAAGGCGGAAAAGGAAACGAAAAACAAGCAGTTTTTGGATTTTTCATGGTTTCGGGAATCGATGGATGCGCAGAGCAAGCCGATTGACACAACGCTGTCGATTGAAGAATTGCAGAAGGCGATGCATAAGGGCTTGTTTTCAAGCGAAGAATTGACGATTGCATACCTGAAGGAAATCGAGAAGAATCAGAAACTCAATGCGGTACTCGCTTTAAATCCGACGGTGTTGGAAGAAGCCCGGCAAATGGATCAAGCGCGCGCCAACGGTATCTACTTGGGGAATTTGCACGGGATCCCGATTTTATTGAAGGACAATATTGGAACGAAAGCGCCCTTGCAGACAACCGCCGGGGCGGATGTGCTGAAAACAGCAAGGCGTGACGAAGATGCAATTCTGGTCCAGCAGTTGAAAGCGGAAGGGGCCATTATTTTAGGCAAAACGAATTTAAGCGAGTGGGCGAATTTTATGTCGAAACCCAGTATCAATGGTTTTTCCGCTTTGGGCGGATACACCCACAATGCCCATGGCGATTTTGATGTCAGCGGATCCAGTTCCGGCTCCGCCAGCGGGATGGCCAAGCATTTGGCCGCCGGTGCTTTGGGGTCGGAAACCGCCGGTTCGATTATATCGCCGGCCAGCCAGAATGGTGTGATCGGTTTCAAGCCGGCATGGGGAAGGGTCAGCAATGAGGGGGTCATTCCCATTGCTGCATCCATGGATGTGGTTGGACCGATTGCCGGTTCCGTGAAGGATGCGGCGATTCTCTATTCGGGCATGCAGTCCGGTTTTGATGAGCGAGGCCTGACCTGGTCAACGGATGCCCTGCAGGGCAAGCGGGTCGGATTGGCAACGGGGCATGTGGCGGATGAGGATGTTCGGGCCGGTACGGCGGAAATTCTAGAGAAGCTGAAAAGGGATCTCGAAGGTGCGGGGGCGGAAGTCGTTCCGGTATTCGTTGACGAAGAGGCGTTGAATCTGGATATTACCCAGGTGCTCTTCAATGAGATGAAGCCGGGAATTGATGCCTATCTTGCCAGTTTGGGAACCGGTGCGCCAGTGCATTCCCTGGGAGAAATCATTGCCTACAACGAGGCGGATCTTGAAAATCGAGCGCCGTACGGACAGGCGCTTTTGGAGAAATCCAATGAAACCCAGGTGACCGAGGCGGAGAATCGAGAATTGGTTGCGAAGAATCGGGAACTGACTATGAAGGCCTTGGAGGACATGTTAAAAGAGGTGGACGTGGTGGTTTCTTTAGGCACGGAGTTGACGACCATCTATGCCATGGCGGGCACGCCGGCCCTAACGGTTCCAGCTGGTGTGAGACCGAATGGAGAACCGGTAGGGGCGACTTTTTTAACAATGTCGGATGATATCGCCGAACTCTTCCTGTATGGGTATGCGTATGAGCAGAACAAAAAATAATGAATGTAAAGAGACGCAGAAATGCGTTTCTTTTTTTTGGAAAAGAAATTTTCAGAAAATTTCTTGACAAGTAAAGTAGAAAGAATATAATAGTATTAACAATGTTAATAATATGAATAGTGTTAATGAACGGAGGAAGATATGAAAATTGCAATCCTGTATGGATCAAAATATGGCGCGACGGAAACCTGCGCAAAGAAAATTGCCAGCGAGATCAAAGGGCAGGTTAATTTGATTAACTTGTTGGAAAACAAGCCAACCGACTTGAAAGACTATGATGCGGTCTTGATGGGCGGTGCGGTGTATGCGGGGAAGATGCCTGAGGAAGTCGTTCGCGGCATCAAAGACTTGAATTTGAATGGCGTGCCTTACGGACTGTTTATCTGCTGCAAGGATGAACGAGAGAAGGCGAAAGAGTATTTGCGTGTGAATTTGGGAGACGAGATTGTTGCCCGCGCAAAATGGGTAGAACATTTAGGTCACGGGATTAATTTGGAACGAATGAATTTTTTTGCCCGAACGGCCATGAAAACCATGTTCAAGATCAAAAAGAGTTATACGGATTTTAATATGGCGGCGATTCATCGGGTAGCGGACGGTGTAAATCGCTTGGGAGTTGGCTATGAGCAATAAAGAGATTCAAGCTCAGCGCATGCGGTCTTTCTTTATCGATGCCGCCAAAGAGATTTTGGAGGAAGAAGGGGTCAAAAAGCTGTCGGTCAGAAAGGTCGGCGATCGGGCGGGGTATTCCTATGCAACCATCTACAATTATTTTAAGGACTTGAATGAGTTGTTGACTTATTGCCTTGCGGATATGCTGGATGATGCCTACCGCATGCTGATGGACGTGAAGGAAGAAAGCCTGGATCCCAGAGAACAGCTGATTCGGTATGGGGAGCGGTACTATACCTATTTCGCCCAGAATCCGGTTCTGTTCGATCTCTTGTTTATCGAAGATTTGGGGGCGACGCCGGAAGCGGTAGCTGACAAGATGGGGGAACTACCATCGGTGGGGCAATTGCTGATTGCAACCATAGGCGAATGTGCCCAAGCGGGTTATATTTTGGAAGATGAAGTGGAGGTGTTGGCAGACTTGCTGACTGCATCCATTCATGGGAAACTATTGTTCAGTTTAAAGCGGAGAAGTCTCGATCCGATGGAAGTGGTGGTCGGGACGATCCGAAGGGAAATTGGTTATTTGATTAGGAGAAAAAAATGAAACGATTGAAAGTTATTCTGCTTGTGCTTTTGATATTTGCCGTTGTTTTTGCGGCCGGCATTTGGGTGTTTGCAGGACAATTGACAAAAGCACTGAATGAAGACGTGCAAATTGAAGACGTGGATTTATCGCAAGTGGCGGACGGGGTTTACAAGGAATCCTATTTCTACAATGAAGGGATGGGGGCGACCGTTGTTGTCACCGTAATCGACCACAAGATAGACACCATTGTGATTCAAGAACATAAAACCGGGCTGGGTAAAAAGGCGGAAGCCATCGTGGACCGGGTTGTCGAAGCCCAGAGCCTTGAGGTGGACGCGGTTTCCGGGGCAACCGGCAGCAGCAAAATCATTCTAAAAGCCATCGAAAATGCATTGAAATAAAACCAGAGGATTCAAGGAGAATCGCCTTTGCATGGAGTCGGGAATCAGACTTTCTGCGAGGGCGATTGTTTTTTGTTAAGCAAAAGGGATAAGAAATTGTTAATAAATAAACTAAATTGAATATTCAGAAATTAAGCAGTACAATGAATTTAAGGACTCTCGGCCGGTCGGCCGAACGCTAGAGGTGGTGGATTGATGAGCGAAAGTGGAAACAAACGAAATATCAAGGAAACGATCTTGCAGGTAGCGGGAGAATTGATGCTGCAAAAAGGGATCAAAGAAACCAGCCTAAAGGATATCGCCAAGGAAGTTGGCATCAGCAAGGGTACCTTGTATTATCATTATTCATCGAAAGATGATATTATCTTTGAGATTGCAGATATGCATTTGACGCAGCTGACGGATGAATTGGAAGCATGGGTTTGTAAAATCGATCAGGATGTTACGATGGATCAGATTTTTAAAATCGTGATCGATAAAATTTCCAGCCTGGCAACACGAAGAAAACTCCATATCTATTTGATCAGCGAATCTGCAATGAACAATGAGGCCTTGCGAGACCGCTTCAAGCAGAAATATGAAGAGTGGTTCAGCATGATCGAAAGAATTTTTGCAGACCAATTGCACGCGAAAGGCATGAACAGCAAGGCGATGGCCTATTTGCTTGTGGCGGTACTGGATGGATTCAGCATGCAAAAGATGGTGGGCATCGAGACGATTCCAATCGAGGATGTTGCAAAAATGATGGTGGGATTTGGCGCGAGCTAGGGGCATGTGGATACGGAATGGTTTGGGGAAGTGTGTCGCGTGCGTTATCGGTCGGCCGACCGACTGAAATAATAACGGTTTTTCTTGCAAAAAAATAATAAGGAGGGATTCATCATGAACAAAATTTATTGTCGTTTTTTTCAACAAGTACTGCGACTGAGCATGCCGCTTATGCCATGGCGCAAGCCAGAGCTGCTTGAGGGGGAAGGGAGTCTGGCCCGCCTGCCGGAGTTGCTTAAAAAGGAGAATATCAACAATGCGCTGGTGGTCACGGACAAAGGACTTTCGTCGCTTGGTCTGATGGATCCGCTTTATGAAAGCATGGAGAAAGCGGGAGTGAATTTTGTCGTTTATGACAAGACCATTCCGAATCCGACGATTGACAATATTGAAGAAGCGCTGAATTTGTATAAGGCCAATCAATGTGAGGGCATTATTGCCTTCGGTGGCGGATCGCCGATGGACTGCGCGAAAGGGATCGGCGCGCGCATCGCCAGGCCCAATAAAACCATTCCGCAACTAAAAGGCTTGGTTAAGGTTCGCAAACCATTGCCGCCGTTATTTGCCGTTCCAACGACGGCGGGAACCGGGAGTGAGACCACCATCGCAGCGGTGGTGACCAACAGCCAGACCCATGAAAAATACGCGATCAATGACTGGTCACTGATTCCCAAGGTTGCCGTGCTCGATCCTTTGCTGACTGTGGGGCTGCCGCCTCATATCACGTCAACGACGGGGATGGACGCCCTCACCCATGCGGTTGAAGCCTATATTGGCAGAAGCAATACGGAAGAAACCCGAACAATGGCGATTCAGGCGACGAAATTGATTTTTGACAATGTTTATCGCGCCTATTCAGACGGCGGCGATATTGAAGCAAGAAAGAACATGCAGAAGGCAGCATATTTTGCAGGCGTGGCCTTTACCCGCGCCTATGTGGGCTATGTGCATGCGGTCGCGCACACCCTGGGCGGATTTTATGGGGTGCCCCACGGACTGGCCAATGCGGTCATCCTGCCGTATGTTTTGGAGCAGTTTGGAGAGGCGGCGCATCGGCCATTGTCCGAGTTGGCGGATGCGGTGGGCATTACAGAGCCGACGGATACGATCGCGCAAAAAGCGGAGCACTTTATTGAAGCGATCAAGCAGTTGAATCGGGATATGGGTATTCCAGACAAGATTGACGGCATCTTGGAAAAGGACATTCCAACCATGGCGGAGCGTGCGGACAAGGAGGCGAATCCGCTCTATCCGGTGCCGAAACTGATGGACCGTGAAGAACTGGCGACAATTTATCATCTGATTCGTGCTTAAAGGTATCTTATGATAAAAGATGCAAGATGCGCAGATGGGAGGTTAAACATGGCATCGCAATACGGAGGATACATGGGCAAGGTGATGAAGATCAACCTTGCGACAAAAGAAATCAGCGACTACCCGTTTTCCGATCGGGAAAGGGAGTTGTTTATCGGCGGCAAGATTATGGCTGCCAAGATTTTAAGCGACAATTTGACGGGGACGGAATCTTCCTTTTCCGATCAGAATATGCTGGTGATTACGACGGGACCCTTGACGGGGACGGGTGCTCCAAGCAGCAGCCGGTTCAACATTTCTTCCCTTTCGCCGCTGACGGGCATGTTGGCTTCGTCGAATTGCGGCGGCAGTTTCGGCTACTTTCTTAAAAAGGCCGGGTATGACGCGTTGATTCTGCAAGGGAAAGCCGAGGAACCGACTCGCATTATGATTAAAAATGACCGGGTTACCTTCCATAGTGCCGATGAGTTGTGGGGCATGAAAACCGGGGAGACCCAGGAACACTTGCCGGGACGAGGCGGGAATATTGTCATCGGTCCCGCCGGGGAAAATTTGGTGAAATACGCCTGTATTGCCAGTCAGGAACGGGTTGCCGGACGAGCGGGCCTGGGCGCAGTCATGGGCTGGATGAATCTGAAGGCGGTCTCGGTTTTCGGGAATCGGAAGGTGCCGGTTCACAATGAAGAAAAAAACAAGCAGCTCAATAAAAGGTGGTATCAGATGCTTCGCAAGCATCCCATGACAGGGGATGTGATGCCACGCTTGGGTACTGCCAGTCTGGTCAGTCCCATGCAGATGAAGGGCATTCTCGCTTCGAAAAATTTTACCTACGGACAATTCGAGGATTTTGAAAATGTCAACGGCGAGTGCTTGGCGGAAAAATACAATGTTGTGAACAAGGGATGTTTGTCCTGTCCGATCAAATGCGCGAGAACAGTTGAAATTGACGGGAAAAACGTAAAAGGACCGGAACTGGAGACGCTCAGCCTGCTAGGCGGCGGCATCCTCAATGGGAACATGGAGCAGATTCTACGATGGAACTATGAGTTGGACGAGCTGGGCATGGACACCATATCGGCCGCACAGACCCTGGCATATGCCATGGAAGCCTGTGAAAAGGGGCTGTGGGAGAATGGTCTTGCCTTTGGAGAGGTAGCGGGCATTTCTGAGTTGTGGGAAGATATCGCCTTCAGGCGCGGTATTGGAGATGAACTGGCTGAGGGGACAAGATGGCTCAGTGAACAGTATGGCGGCAAAGAGTTTGCCATTCATTCCAAAGGCTTGGAGCTGTCGGCATATGAACCCAGAAGGGCTGTCGGCCAAGGGCTGGGCTACGCGGTCTCCAACCGCGGTGGATGTCATCTCAACGGAGGCTATCTGGTCTGCCTGGAAGGCTTGGGACTTTCCATCAACCCGCAGACCTACCATGGGAAAGCGGATTTGACCATGATGATGCAGGATTTGATGGAGATGCTTTCGGCGACGGGCCAATGTCTGTTTACATCCTTTGCGATGTTTCCCGGACCCTTACTGACCAATCAGAATGCCTTTTATACAAAAGCGGTCAATGGGATGCTGCCCTACATGGGCGGCGCGGTCAGATTGATGAACAAGTTTCCTTTGTCTCTGCGGCTGCATTTGCCGGTATTTCCGCAGACGCGGAGCTTCGAGTATGTGACCGGCATGAAAATGGGATTTGGCCAGTATATGCGAGCAGGGGAGCGGGGCTATACCTTGGAGCGGACGGTCAACAACCGATTTGGAATCGACGCCAAGGATGATTCTTTGCCGGAACGGCTGACGGAAGTTCGGCAGATTGCCGGCAGAGCCGATACGGTCGTACCGCTGGAGAAGCTGAAGCCGATCTACTATCGCGCGCGGGGCTGGGATGGAAACGGAATTCCAACAAGGGGTACACTGAAGAAGCTGGGTTTGCCGGAAATGGATGCCGGGCGCATTCACAGAGAGAGGCAGAAACGAAAGCTGCTGGAGGACCAGCTGGATGGTTGAAGCGAAGATTTACGGCGTCGTGCGGTTGAATACCGGGCTCTCATCGGTGTCGATTGAAGCCTGCAGGGTCGATGAAGCGATTCAAAAGGTTGCGGCCGAAGGCAAGGTGGAGATCAAGGACCTAAAGCGATGCACCATACTGGTAAACGGAGAGCAGGCAAGAATGCGTACGAAATTATCCGATGGGGACGAGCTCGTGTTCCTGTCACCGGCGGGAGGCGGTTGATATGGCAAAGAAAAAGCAAATGGTGAAAGTGCATGAGGAAGTCTGCTGCGGCTGTTCGCTCTGCGTGGTGAATTGTCCCTTTGAGTGCTTGGCGATCTCGGAGCCGAAGGAACGAGGCGATATTCACACCGTCGCGGTATTGGTTCAACCGGAAAAATGCGTGGGTTGCGGAATCTGCGCGAAAGAATGTCCCATTGATGCCATAGAAATGGTTCCGGTCATGGGCGTATAGTACAAGTTGATTTATAAGGAGTGGGTTCCCGGTGATTGCCGGGGACCCATTTTTTCCTTGCATTTTTATTTGGAATTTAAGCTGTTCTTTATCTTTCCATGATACAATTTAGGTAACACGTGGAGGTGTATCATGCTGGATTTATTTCGAAATTCCTGGAAGGATTTTTTCTTTGGATTTCGTCGGTTTACCAAATATCAAATTGTGACAAGACTGTTCTTGGCACTGATCATATTGCCGATTTATCGGACCCTTTTTTCTTTTTTAATGCGCAGCCGCGGTTACGTGGTGTTTGCCAACAATCGGATTCAAGAGTTCTTATTTTCCCTACAGGGTTTTGTCGGCACCATAGCCTTGATTGTGACGGTGACCATTATCATCTTTATCGAGATTGGCGGCATTGTGGTGTTGAGCCAACAGGTTTTTGAGCGATCGCCGGAATCCTCCTACTGGAAGGTTTTTTCGTTTTGTTTGAGCAGAGCCAGAAAAATTGGAATCTTTGGCGGACTGCTTTTTCTCTTTTATATGGCGGTTTTGGTGCCCTGGCTGAATGTGGGCATCTCCAACAGCTTGATTCGTTCGCTGCAAATTCCGCCCTTTATTACAGAATACGTGAACGCCCGGCTTTGGATGAATCTTATACTGAAGGGAATTTCCTTGGCTGGCATTGTTTATTCCATCCGCTGGATCTTTTCGCTGCATTTGATTTTACTCAAGGATATGCGGGCTGCTGAAGCCATGAAGCGCAGCGGCAGGCTGGTGATGGCGCACTGGTGGGAGATGACGAAAGAGCTGGCGATTCTCTTTGTCTTGAATGGACTCCTCTTGCTGTTTTTGGTTCTAGCCTTTCTTGCCGTTTCGGCCCTGGCAATCACCATGCTGAATGCAGGGGTTTCGGGGCAGCGGTTTTTCCTTGCCTTGTTTGAAAGCCTGATTGCCTTGATTGCCTTGGCGGGCACATGGGTCCTGATTCCCTATGCCATTCACCGCCTGACGGTCTTGCTGAATCGCTTTGAAAGAATCGAGCCGATTGCAGAGCGGGTAAAGACGGGCGGAAACATTCAATGGATCGACTGGTTCTTTACCAGAAAAAAAGTAATCTTGGCCGTGTTGATGGTTTTTGTTTTTCTTTTGGTTGGATTGATGGAGGTGTACACCCAGCAATTGGATCAAATTCGGCCCGTATCCATTACCGCCCATCGGGGGGATATGATCGATGCGCCGGAAAACACAGTCGCGGCCATTGAATCGGCCATTGCCAAGGGGGCGGACTATGCGGAAGTCGATGTGCAGATGACGCGGGACGGCAGTCTGATCCTGATGCATGACGGCAATTGCCTGCGCACAACGGATGTAGATCTGGATGTTGCGGAAGCGACGCGGGAAGAGATTCAAGGGCTGAATGCGGCAGCCGTGATAGACTGGCCGAAAAAAGAGGCGGTCCCCTTTTTAGAGGATGTGCTGGAAGCCGCCCGTGGCCGGATTCGATTGAATCTGGAACTCAAGGTTGCCAACAATCGGGAAGAATTGGCAAGGGCGGTCGTACAGACCATCGAAACAGCCAGGATGGATGGGGAAGTCGTTGTGACCTCTTTGAACCAATCGGTACTGGCGGAGGTGGAAAAGCTGAAACCGGAGCTGCGTACCGGCTTGATTGTGATTTTAACGCTGGGGGATATCGAAAAGATTCCTGTTGATTTTTACAATATGGAGGTTTCGCGGGTCAATGAATACCGGGTGCAAAAGATCCATGAGGCCGGAAAAGAGGTGCATGTGTGGACCGTTAACAGCGAAGAAGACATGGACGCGGTTTTGAACTTGGCCGTAGACGGATTAATTACGGATGATGTTGAATTGGCAAAGCAGGTCTTAGAAGAGCGGGAAATATTGAAGATGCAAGTAAAGCCCCAATAAAGGGGCTTTCGTTATGCGCTTTTCAAAGCGCTTTCAGAGGTTGGTTCAGAGAGTTCGCCGGCTAGTTTGAAGCCCTGTTTCGCCAGAACCACGGCGATGATTTCATTGATTACGGCAGCGGCTGCGATGGTTCCCTGGATGATGCCGGCATATTCCGGTGAGTTTTGACTTAAGACACTGACCGAGATGCCGGTGAATATAAGGGAAACGCCGGAATGGGGCAAGAGGGTCAGGCCCAAATACTTTTTCACTGGTTGCGGCGCCTTGGACCAGGCTGCGCCCAAATAGGCGCCGCTGACTTTGCCAAAGGCGCGCGCCAGAATATACACGGCGGTAAACCAGCCCGCACCGATAATCAGGTGGAAATCAAGGGGAGCGCCCAGATCGAGAATCAGTAGGATCATGGCGATCACAACAAAAAGATTGATATCGCTTTTAATCTGTGCCATCCGTGCTTGAGGAAGCAGGTTGGTAAAGGTGGCTGCAAAGGCAACGCCGATCAGCATGAGATTCATCATGGGCGAAGACAAGACGTGTTCGTTGACATATAGGCTAAAGGCGGTTGTAACAAGCACGCAGCCTATAATTTTTAACAGGGTTTTGGCTTTGGCTGCTGGCTTTTTTAGAATGCGAGCGGTCAGGAAACCGAAACCGATGCCAATCATGATCGAAAGAGCCAGAATCATGGGTGCATAGTACAAGGGAAGTCCCGATCCGGACAAGCGGTTGGAGACGACGCCCAAAACGGAAAAGAAGACCAGGATTGCGACCACATCATCCAAAATTGCCAGAGGCATCAGGGTGTTGGTAACAGGACCCTTGGTTTTATATTCGTTGATAATGGAAAGGGAGGGTGCGGGCGCGGTAGCCAGCGCGATCGCCCCCATCACGAACGCCAGATAGAGGGGGATTCCCTGAAAGTAAAAAATAACGCCGAAGGCGATCGAGACAGCCAGGAAGGTGTTGAATCCTTCGGCCAGGCAGATGATGAAAATTTGCTTGCCGGATTCTTTCATTTCTTTCCAGACGAGTTCGGTGCCGATAAAAAGTCCGGCAGTTACTTCGCAAACGCTGATGATCGCATGGAACCAGGCGCTTTCCATGATATCCAGGCTGAACCAATCGAGTGCGTAGGGACCGATCAGCATACCGGTTAGCAGCCAGCCCAGAATGGCGGGCATATGAAGTTTTGCAATCAGCTTGCCTGCTCCAACGGCAAGCAGCATAAATAACAGTAGCAGTAGTATTCCTTTTAGCATGGCTCTTTTCCTCCAGTTGTTTGTTCGACGATGCCATAGAAGAGCATATGAAAGAGATTGATGTATTCCTCTGTGTATTCTGCAATTTTTACGGCCGATTGATCGTTGATATCGATCGATTTGTGCTGAAAACGCATATGTACAAAGCTTTCAAGATTCATAATCAGGTCAATGACTTCATCTGGATTGATTGCAGGTTTCAGTTGCAAGGTGGATAAAACGGATTGCCAAAACCTGCGGTTTGTTTCAATGATCGGGGCGCGCATTTTTTGAATGGCCGGGATCAGATGAGTCGGCGGATTGAAAATCACGGTATAGAAGATGCGGGCATAACGCGGATTCTCACCAAAGAACTCAGAACGCTTCTGGATGTAAGCGTGAAGGTTTGTCTCCATGGGACAGGACTGAGTTTCGAAATGGAGCTCAAGGTACTTGCTCAGGTCCAGAAAGAGTTTTTCCACACAGAGCAGGAAGAGTTCGTCTTTGTTCTTGTAATAGTGGAACAAGAGTCCCTTCGAGATTTGGTGCTTTTTGCATAATTGGGTGATGGTTACCGAAGAATAATCCTGGCTGCCAAATTCGGCTAAACTGGCATGGAGGATTCGTTCTTTGCTAATCCGATTTTTTTCTTGTTGGTTCATGACTTGACTCCTTGTAAAAAACAGACTACTTGGTTTGTTTTTATAGTATAGACCCTTTGGAGACAAAGTTCAATCTGGAATTTATAAAAAAATAAGAAGAAAAACAACAAACGAAATAGGCAAGTGTTTGCCTATAATTAAAACAATAACGGTTGAAGTTTGCATTTTGAATAACAATTCGGTATAATGATGACAGAGAATGTAAACGGAGGAGGCTTTTGTTGATGAATACGCGCATTAAGGAAGCAAGCCTGGATCAATTGATGGATGGGTATGTGGAAGAGGAAGAAAGTTTTGTTTGCCTGCAGTGCCAACAGCGGTTTATGAAGGGGGAGGTATATCCCCGGGACGGACGTTTTTTTACGGCGAAGCGTGCCATGGAAGTGCATGTGGCAAAAGACCATCCGCCGTTTTATGAGGCGCTGATGACTTTCGACAAAAAGGAAGTGGGATTGACGGACAAGCAGAAGGAAGTGATGAAGGATTTCGCCAATGGAATGACCGACAAGCAGATTGCCGGCAAGCAGGGCATTGCCCACAGCACGGTGCGGCATCAGCGCTTTGTCTTTAAGGAACGGGCGCAGCAGGCGAAGCTTTATCTGGCAATCTACCAAATGGTAGAGCAGGCGACCCAGGAGCGGAAAGATGACGCGTTTCTGGATATTCATAAAGGAGCAAAAATGGTGGATGATCGTTATGTGATTACAAAAAAAGAAGAAGACAAGGTGAAGAAGAGTTTTCTGATTTCGGAATCGCCTTTGCGGATGAAAGCCATTCCAAAAGGGGAAAAGCGCAAACTGGTCCTGCTTCGCTTGATCGCGAAGGAGTTTGAAGCCGGCAAGCGCTACAAGGAAAAGGAATTGAATCAAATCCTCTGGGGGATCTACGAGGATTTTGTCACTTTGCGCCGATATTTGATTGAGTACGGATTTATGGACAGAACGAAGGATTGCAGCGAATACTGGGTCCGGGATGGAGCCAACCAATGATTCGTCGGTTGAAGAGAAATGAATTGGTGATGGCGCTGAAATTGCTTTTACCATCACCTTGGATTTCATGATCAGTCCGACGAACAGGTCATGGATGGGATTCGCTTTACCCCGATGAAAATGGAAAAACAGGTGGCACTTGTGATATTCTGAACTTGAGGAGGCGGCATGATGGATCCTAAAGATACGAATAAGAAGCAAAAGGAGAAATCGAACGCGGAGAAGCCCCTGTTCGGAAAAATGACGGCGAATGCCCAAAAAGCTGGGATTGTTGTGATTTATGCGGGGCTTGTGCTTTTTTACACCCTGCGGGATCCTGATATCCCCTTGTGGGTGAAGCTGTTGATTGTAGGGGCTTTGGGTTATTTCATTTCGCCGATCGATGCGATTCCCGATTTTGCGCCTGTGGCTGGATTTCTTGACGACTTGGGCGTTTTATTGATGACGATAGCAGCCGTAGCCTTGTATATCAATGATGAGGCGCGGGAAAAGGCGAGCATGAAATTGTATGACTGGTTCGGCGATTTTGACCCGGATGATTTGAAGTCGGTAAATGATCGGATGAAACGATAAAAAGGATGGCGTGGGTACGCCATCTTTTTTGTTATAAGGAAAACAAGAGGCTTCGAACAGGCCTGACAGGATACGTTCTTCTGCGTACAGACGGAAGTACATAAGGTCCACTGAATTGGCAATTGCTTGAAAGAAGCGGTAGAATGAGGATAGGCTGACAAGAGAGCAGAATCAAACCAACAAAAAGGAGAAGGCGATGAAGATACGGAAAGTTGGATTGGTTTGCCTGGCGTTTATGCTTCTTACAGGGTGTACAGGTCAAAGCAGTGAAACAAGCGCAAGTGAACACGATTACGGCACGGAAATCGCAAGTTATATGGATGCCTATCAGGCGCATGATTCCCGTCCCTATCAGGGGGCAATGCTGGTTGCAAAAGAAGGGGAGGTTCTGTATGAGGCGGCCTTCGGCATTGCGGACGATCAAGCAGACCGCATGAATACCATAGACAGTGTTTTTCCAATTGGTTCTGTGACCAAATCCTTTACGGCTGCGGCGATTCTTCAACTGCAGGAGCAAGGGCTTTTGGATTTACAGGATCCAATCAACCAATACGTAGATGGACACCCGCGGGGGGAGGAAATCACCATCCATCAACTGTTGACCCACACTTCAGGCGTAGCGCGGGAAGGACTGTTTTTGGGATTGGACTATGTGGATTTGGATGCGAATATTGACTATATCAACCGCATGCCGCTACTGTCTGAACCTGGAGCGGCGTTCGCCTACAGCAATGCCGGTTACCAGTACTTGGCTAAGATCATTGAGGTGGCCAGCGGGAAAGACTACAATACCTACATGCAAGAAGAGATTCTGACTCCCTTGGGCATGACCCACTCCTATATGGGAGTGGATGAAACCTATAGCGAGAATCAATCCATTGGCTATGAAGTGACAGATGGTGCGCCGATTCGGATGTATATTTACAATTTTTCAGCGATCATCGGCGGCGGAAATATCTATTCCACACTGGCGGACATGTTGAAATACACCCAGGTGTTGGAAGGGAGCCTTCTTCTAAATGAAAGCTCGATAAGAAGTTTGAACCAAGGCTATGTGGATGCGGGCGGATATGAATACGGCTATGGATGGGAAGTCATGGAAAAAAATGATACGACAAGATATTCCCACGGCGGCTGCATCGGCAACGGGGGCTATAATTCCTTGGTGATCCGCTATCCAAAAGAGAAAATTAGCCTCATCTTTCTGACCAACAATATGGATACGACGGCCTTGTTCGCGGCCAGTGGAACAATTGAAGCGATTCTGTTCGACCAACCATATTTGATGCCAGCAGCATTGGAACGCATTGAAATGGATGAGACGGTACTGGCAGACTATGAAGGAATCTATCGGCTGGAGGGAGAAGTGGAAATTCCCTTTACGGTGAAGAATGGAAAATTAATGTCCTTTGCAGACGATGGCAACGAGTATGAAGTGATTCCCATTGGACAGGATCGGTTTTATTATGAAGGGCATGAATCGGTGCAGGTGATCTTCAAGCGAGAGAATGGAACAATTACAGGGGTGACCTTTTTCAATCATGCAAATCGATTTGAAGGAAGAAAAATAGAAGAATAAAAAATGAAAGAATAAAGAAAGGGCCGATTGAAAAATCGGTCCTTTATCGTATAACAAAATCTTTAATCAGCGCGGCGATTTCGCGCAGAGTGTTTTTCACGATGATAATCGGGACGTTGGGTGCCGACTGGCCCTGTGCTTCCATGCCGAAACGGCGCGCGAGCATTTTGGCGCGGTACATGTGAAAATCCGTGGTGACGATGCCGATGGAAGGGTTTTCGAATCCAAGAGAATCGAGAACCGCTTTCGAATAGCGCAAGTTCTCCACGGTGGAGGTTGAGTCTTCTTCCATTAGGATGGACGTGTCGGATACACCCAGAGCGATCAAGGTGTCATGCATGGCTTGGGCTTCGCTGATCCATTCATCTGGACCCTGGCCCCCGGAAACGAGTACGGTCATTTCCGGATTCTTTTTATAGAGTGAGGCCGCGGTTTCCAGCCGCAATTGCAGCTGCGGCGAAGGACGGTCGCCCCAAACACCGGCGCCCAGTACGATAAGCACATCGATGGAATCAGGCTCGTTGATGGCTGCGTTCCATTCGCTGCGAATGGCCAGAAGCGAGGACGTGCAGGCGATTAATCCGATCAGCAGCAGAAGGAGAGCGATGCGAAGCCAAGGCTGCGACCGCGCTTTTGATAAGGTCCTATTCATCTTGTCCCCCTGCCGGCAAAGGGAATTCGTAGAGTGGATAAGCAAACTGCAACTGATAGTTCATTTTCTTAGCCAATGCCCGAGAACCGTGATTGGTTTCCATGCAATCCCAGTACAAGGTGTAGCCTTTCTCAAGGGCGTCGGTTACGAAGGCTTGCACCGCACAAGTTGCCAAGCCTTTTTTACGGTGACTGGGTTTGGTTTGAATATGGGATTCCATCATAGATGGATTCATAAAGCTGGTCACACAGGTGCAGACCGCCTGGTTTTCGAAGAAGATGGCGGTTCCAATGCCATTTTCCATAAAGGCATCGATTGAGTCCCACCATTCCAGAATGGCGGATTCGAGAAAATGGTTATCGAGAGCTGGGTCAGCCAGCAATGCTGGATTCACCCGACGCAGGGTGAAGGCTTCATCTTTCAGTTCGAAGTGGGTTGGCGTGGCAGAAGCGTCTCTCGCAAAGACCAGCTGCTTGGAAATCACCAAGTTTCTTTTGTTAAAAAGGGTTGGGATCATCTTATCCCAGGCGTCGCTTGTGGCGCTGAATTCAAAATCGGCCAACCCCAATGCCTTGGCTCTTGGTGTGAGGGTTCTGTCGATAAAGCCATTGATTTCAGCATTAAAAGCTAGTGAATCGGCACGGCCCAGAAAATAAAAGCCCTCGATCCCTTTGGACCAGACCAGGGCGGTTTGGGGATTTTCTGAATCGTCGACAAAGATCCAGCCTGGATTAAAACCTTCAGCGACGGATTTGATCTCTAAATTTGTGCGTCCGTCATGCAGCAGGTGGTTGATTTTATAAAATTCTTCCGGGGACAATTCGCGAATCATAAGGTTTCCTCCTGTTGGGTTTCTAATTTCAGTATTCCCAATTCACTAAGCAGGGTCAAGGAATTTTGGAAGAATTAAGAAAAAGGCAAAAAATCGCCCCATGCCCGGGGCGATTTCTTATATGTAAATCTTCTTGATGATTTCTTCAATGCTGGGTTCGTCTACACGAAAGTCTTCGATTTCGTATTGATGGAAAAGGGTGCGGGCGAGTTCCGACACTTGCTTCTTCTCGGTTAACTGGATCTCCAACTGGGACCGTTCCTGATCAAAGGAGAATGCATAGCGTTCCCGCAGGTGGTGCAGGGCATCCAAGGGCTGTTCCAAAGGCAGTTGGGCAGTCACGAGAATGGGCAATTCAGTGTTTTGTTTTAGCTGATCAATGGCCCCTTTGTAGACGATCTCCCCGTGGGAAAGGATGAGCATCTCCTCGCAAAGGCTTTCGATGTCCTTCAAATCGTGGGTGGTCAGAAAAATGGTTTTTCCGCCCTGGTTCAACTCCTTCAGGAAGTGGTTGACCTTCTGTTTTGAGATGATGTCCAGGCCGATGGTTGGCTCATCCAGAAATAGAATTTTGGGGTCGTGGATCATGCAGGCGCCCATTTCAGCGCGCATCCGCTGGCCCAGGCTCAGCTGCCGGACGGGCTGATGAAGAATTTCCTCCAGGTCCAAGCGGTCGCAGAGATATTCCAGTTGTCTCTTATAAGCATGCGAAGATAATTTGTGGATTCCACCCAAGAGCCTGTAGGTGTCAATCACCGGCAAGTCCCACCACATCTGTGTTTTCTGGCCGAAAACCACGCCGATATTTCGCACATAGGCTTTGCGGTGTTTATAGGGAATATACTCGCCGACCTTGGCTTCTCCGTCGTCGGGGGTCATAATGCCGGTCAGCACCTTGATGGTGGTGGATTTTCCGGCGCCATTGGGACCGATATAGCCAAGAAAGGCGCCTTCCTCAACGGTAAAGCTGATGTCATCCAAGGCCTTGATCGTCCGCTTGTTTCTTCGCAGGCGATTCGTTTTTTCATAAACAGTATAATGTTTTTGTAGATTCTTAACGGTAATATAGCTCATGCTAGTCTCCTTATGTGCCGGTACTGGCGTAACGCTTGATTCCCAGTTTCCATATACCCATGGTCAATGGCGCAAGAATAAGAATGCCAAGCCATGGTGCAATGAGATAAAAGCTCTCCACGGACTTGCCGGTCAGGTAGGCAAGCGGGTAATAGGTGACAGTAAAAAAGGGAATCACATAGGTTAAAGCCGCTTGAAAGACCTTATGGTAAATCGTAGCTGGGTATTGCGCTGCCGTTCTGGTAGAGTAATGTCCCAAAATGATAATATCTTCGTTCTTTCCGGTCCAGAATGCAGTGGAAGCCAGCAAGATGCTGATCAAAAGATTCATCACCACCGAGGCCAAATAGAGGAAGGGCAGGTAAGCCCATGCAATGGTATGAACAAATTCGATTTGACTTAAGCCCCAAGCGCCAACCAAACTCGCTTGCAAGACAAGACCAAGACGCTTAAAATCTACGGTCTGCAGCATGACTTGAGCCAGCGCTGATGCCGGTCGAATCAAGATTGTGTCGAATCGACCTGAGAGAATCAATTGCTCGAAATTATTCAGTCCGTCACCAACAAGCCGATATACACCGAAGCCGAATTCGATAATGGAGTAGATGACAGCAATTTCGACAAGACTCCAGCCTTGAATGGTCTGAAAGCGCAAAAGTATCATGGCGATAATGATAAAATCCGCAAACAGGCCGAGAAAATTGCCGATCACATTGATCACAAAGTCGAAGGCGTACTGGGTCTGGCTTTTCAAAGAAGCGATAAAAAGGATCTTAAATAGTCTCATGATTACCCTCCTTGAATCACCAGGTGCTTCAGGCTCTGCTTGGTAAGCACAAGAGCCAGTGCGCCAAGAATCAGAATCCAAAAGCCTTGGTGAAGCAAAGCGTCGGCTAGGCTGTAGGTTCCCTGATAGACGGCAGCGGGCACATAGGTGGAATAGGCAAAGGGCAGACTCATGCTGATGTTACGGATGATCGCCGGGTAGTATTGCATATGGATAAAGGCTCCAGAAAAAACCGCGGTAAAGAAGTAGTACAGCATTTGTACACCGTTGATGGAGATGAAGCGAATGCTCCATAAACCAACAAAGTAATTCAAGAAGAATGCGATCAGTGCGCCGTTCACCAAGGTGATGAAATAAGGCAGAATCTGTGCGGGTTCCGGCAAAGACACGCCCATGAACAAAACGCTGAACCAGAAGATCGGCATGGAACGGAACAGGAAATTGTAGGCGAGGTGCCCGGCAAGTTCAAAAAAAGTACCGTATAGCAGACCGTAAGGGCGAAGTCGTTCGAAAGCGATGGTGCCTTCTCTTACCTTGTTGGGAATGTAACATCCGTGGGGAATAAACATGACCAGCCATAATCCTGCTTGATTGACCATCATATAGGTCACGGCAGATTGGCCTTCTGGCGTAGCGCCAAGCACGGCGAGCCAGATTCGTACATTGATGTAACCAAAGATTAAACTTCCAATGTTGTTGACGATGTGGTTGAGAAGATATGCGCGGTCTCTTGCGAAGGAAGCTTTCGCAAGCGCAAGGCCTGAAATCATAATGCCCACCTCCTTAATTAAAAACGCATGAAAAAGTTGGGTTCCGGTGTGCCCAACAAGAAAGGATGTTTATAATATCAGAACGAAAAATCAAATGCAAGGAAATTGGAGAGATTAGATTCATTGCAAAAGAAAACACCGCAAGCGTGATTTTCTTGCGGTGCGAATCAGTGCCTAGTATTCATGAATTTCATCCATGGTATGCTCTTTGCCATTGGGAATTGGACGGATAAAGAATTCGATTCTTGTCCCGATTTTTCTGGAAAAAGGGGAACTCTCATCCTTGGCGACGGTAAAGAACTGGTCGCCGTTGATCAGTTTTTGTACGACTTCTTTCAAACTGTATTCGATGGATTTCCCGCCATGCTTTTCGCGGTAGACATGGTTGTCGCGGATTTCCACTTCGCGTACCTTCATTTTGATGACTTCGTTGGTTTTTGGATCTTTTTTGACGCGCATAATGATATAGTCTGGCATTGGGAACCTCCTTTCCACCCCTTCTATCTTTAGTGTAGTGCAGAAAGGAGCCTTTGAAAAGGATATTCAGAAAATTCAAACAAAACGTAAAACTATGCAGAAAGTTTATGAATGGATTGTAATATATGGCAGACTTTCCAGTGTCTTTGATATTTTTTTGCGGTATTTTACCAAATTTGCGATTTGGATTATAATAAAGCGTAAGATGATTACCTTCTCAATGAAGTGTAACCGAAGGAAGGGAGTCCTGAAAATGAGGCTGACAATGACCAACCGCCAACTCAAGGCGTTGGAGACAAAAGAAAAGATTTACAAGATTGCACTGGAGCTGTTGGAGTCGGACGGATATGAAAATATCCGAATCGAAGACATCTGTCAAAAGGCGGGGGTTTCGACCGGCACCTTTTACAACTATTTCAAATCGAAAAACGAAATTCTGCAGCTGATCTACCAAAAAGGGGACACCTATTTTGAAAAGACGGTGCGTGATGCCGTAAAGGAACTGGAAACGGAAGAAGCGGTTATCGTATTCTTTCGCTACTATGCACAATACAATATTAATACGGGCATGACGACCTTGAAGCAACTGTACAATCCGGAGAATGAGTTTTTCACCAAAAAACGGGGCATGCAGCATGTACTGCGGGAGATCATTCATAAGGGACAGGAAGAAAATTGCTTAAGCAGCGAGGTGGATCCGGATGAAATCGTAGCGGATTTATTTATTCTGGCTCGGGGTATTGTCTATGATTGGTGCCTGAAAAACGGGAAATTTGATTTGGCACAAAAAATGACTTCCTATATACGGCGTGTTCTGGGGACTTATCATATTGGATAATAATTAACAAAGTCGATTTTCGACTTTGTTTTTTTTGTAACATTTTCGCTGAATGAATTCGTTGAACCAACTCACAAAATATGGTATTCTTGTCTTGGACAAATAAATAACAAACAATCAAGGAGGACCAAACGTGAAAAAAGGGAGATTACTCACAAAGGGACTAAGCATTTTGTTGTGCTTGATGATGGTGGTATCTTTGGCAGGATGCGCATCTTCATCAGCGTCGGAACCGGCCGTTGAAGAACCGGCTGCTGAAGAGGCAGCGCTGTATACGCCGGGAACCTATACGGGAACTGCGGAAGGCATCAATGGCGACATCACGATGGAAGTGGTTGTGGATGAGAATGAAATCAAAGCGATCACAGCTGTTGAACACAAGGAAAGCCCAGGCATTTCTGATGCGGCTTTCGAACAAATTCCACAAGCGATCATCGAGGGGCAAACATTGGCCGTTGATAGTGTTGCGGGCGCATCTTTCTCCAGCGCAGGCATTATCGAAGCGGTAACATTGGCTTTGACAGAAGCGGGAGCGGACATTGAAGCGCTTACATATCGAGAAGAAGTCGTGGATACCGAATCGAGCGCTTCAAGAGAAGTTGAAGAATACGAAACGGAAGTTGTTGTAGTTGGAGCCGGCGGAGCTGGTTTGGCAGCAGCTGTATCGGCACATCAAAACGGCGCAAAAGTGATTGTTTTGGAGAAAATGCCGAAAATCGGTGGCAATACCATCATGTCCGGATCAGCATTTAACTGTGTTGACCCAAGCCGTCAAGAGCCTTTGGGCATTGAAGATTCGATCGATCTTCACTACCAACAAACTTATGAAGGCGGGGACAAAAAAGGAAATCCTGTTATGATCCGTACTTTGGTTGAGAACGGATACCCAACTTTGCAATGGCTTGAAAGCATGGGCATGGAATTCAAAGATCATGTCTTTACGGTACTGGGTGGATTGTGGCCACGTGCCCATAAGCCGGTCATGCCTTTGGGAACTGGCTATATCGCGACTTACGAAAATTACATCAATGAGCATTCTGATGACATCCAAATTCTTTTGGATACAAAAGTAAAAGAACTGATGGTTCAAGACGGCCGCGTCATTGGCATTAAAGCGGACGGCAAAGAAAAAGAGATTATCGTACATGCATCAAAAGGCGTGGTTATGGCATCGGGTGGTTTTGGCGCGAATGTTGAAATGCGTGTCGCGTACAATACCATTTGGAATGACTTGAGCACCTTGAATACAACCAACCATCCTGGCGCGACTGGCGACGGAATTGTTATGGCGGAAGAAATCGGCGCGAAACTGGTTGGCATGGAGTACATTCAATTGTTGCCAATGGGCGATCCGAAAACAGGAAGCTTGCTTGGTAATATCGAGCAAGGGGTTGAGAACCGCATGTTCGTCAATGACCAAGGCAACCGCTTTGTGAACGAAGGCGCACGCCGCGACGTTATGACTGCAGCGCTTTTGGAACAGACGGATCAACACATGTGGATTGTATTGGACAAGCATTCTTATCCAGATGGACAAACTCGAAACAACTTCAATGAAGTGATTGATGACTTGGTGGAAGCAGGACGCGCATACAAAGCCGACACCTTGGAAGATTTGGCGGCACAAATCGGAGTAGATCCTGCCAACTTGGTGGCAGCGGTTGATTCTTTCAATGCCGGCGTTGAAAATGGAACGGATGAGTTTGGCAGAACCCTGTTCGACCAAAAAATCGACACGCCTCCATATTATGCGGGTGCCCGTGTTCCAACGGTTCACCATACAATGGGCGGTATCGAGATTGATCCAGAGGCAAGAGTGCTGGACGCGAACGGCAATGCGATTCCGGGATTCTATGCAGCCGGCGAAGTGACTGGCGGTATCCACGGTGCAAACCGTTTGGGCGGAAACGCTTTGGTTGACATTGCAGTTTTCGGAAAAATTGCGGGCGAAAGCGTAGCATTGGAAAAGTAATCCTATTATTCTTGCGTAGCTGCATATGAATTGAGTAAACGAAAAGATGCTGAGAAATCGGCATCTTTTTTGTTTGCAAAAAAACATCTTGTGCCAGCTTTCGGAAAACGTCGTCCTCGAATGTGTCACAAACTGTTTAACTGTCACAAAAAGTGATAAAATAAAAATGAGAGAGAAAAGGATAATTTCTTTATGCGGATAGAAATGTTGAAATTCTGCGGCTTTGCGAGAATGCGCAGGGACAGGGAACGAATTGTGACAAGAGTTTGGCACGGGATTTGCAAATAGAAAGGGCGGGAGAGGGATCATGGAAAAGAAGAGTTTGATTAAGGCCTTAAACCAAGTGATTCGAAATGAGGATCCAAGAAATCCATTAACGGACCAGGAGATTGCACGGCACTTGCGTATTTCGCGAAGCGAAGTATCGGTTCTGCGCAGTGAGAATGGCATTGAAGATTCGCGGGAGCGAAGGCGTGGCTTGCTGATGGAGGCAATCGAATCCATCTTGAAGGAAGATGCGCAGTCATCGGTGCGCATTGTCACGGGTCTTCTCAACGAAAGGGGATTTCGCATTTCCCGCAATGGTGTTGCAGGCTTATTGAAGCAGGCGAAGGAATCGATGGAAGTCCAAGGGATGGAACAAAAGGAAGTAGCGGTAAGGACGCGCAATCATGAACCCAAGGCATTTTCTGCCTTGATTGGTTCTGGCGGAAGTCTGAAGGCGCAAGTCGAGCTGGCCAAAGCGGCCATTCTTTATCCGAACGGATTGCATACCCTGATCTATGGGGCGACGGGTGTTGGGAAAAGCCAGATGGCGGAATGCATGTATTGGTTTGCCATGGAATCGAAAACCTTGGAAGCAAATGCGCCCTTTGTGGTATTCAATTGTGCCGACTATGCGGACAATCCGCAATTGCTGATGGCGCAGCTGTACGGGTTTAAAAAAGGGACCTTCACAGGTGCGACAGAGGACAAGGCGGGGTTGGTTGAGCAAGCGGACCGGGGCATACTGTTTCTGGATGAGATTCATCGGCTGCCTCCGGAGGGGCAGGAGATTCTCTTTCATTTGATTGACAAAGGAAAATTCAGGCGCTTGGGGGAGACGGATGTCTACCGCGACGCCAAGATTTTGCTGATTGCGGCGACGACAGAGAATCTGGAATCCAATTTGCTGGCGACCTTTAGAAGGCGTTTGCCCATGGTGATTGAGATTCCGTCCTTGGCGGAACGCCCCTTCGTGGAACGCTATAAGATTGCAGAAAACTTCTTCCGGCAGGAAGCGGCGCGCATGAAGGCCAATCTGATTGTGAGCAAAAATGTGATGAAGGCTTTGATTCTTTACGAACCATCGGGGAATATTGGAAAGATGTGGTCGGATATTCAGGTGACCTGCGCCAGAAGCTTTTTAAAGCTGATTGCGCGGCCGGACAAGACCATCAAGATCGATGTGACGGCTTTGCCCAATGAAGTGGTGCAGGGGCTTTTGCGGTTGAACCTTCACCGTCATGAAATTGATGAAGTGGTGACGGAAGATTTGAAAATCTACCAATCCGATGAGGTTCGAACGCAACAACTGGAGGAATCGCCGTATCTTTTGCCGCGGGAGATCTACAAGACCATTGAAGAGAAGTACAAGGAAATGCAGTATCGCGGGATCGATGAAGAGATTATCAATCGCATCATCGAAAACGAATTGGAATCACAGGTGTATCAGTCTGTAAAACGGATTCGCAAGGATAAGTCCAAGCTTGTCAAAAATGACTTGGAACGGATTGTTGGGGCGGAAATTGTGGAAGTGGTCGAGCAGATGATGTTGATTGCCGGCGAGTACTACAAGGAAATCGACGACAGTTTGTTCTACTGTCTGGCAACCCATTTGGCTGCATCGTATGATCGTCTCTTGCAGAATGAGTCCATTAAAAATCCGAAGCTTGAGAAGATCAAGGAGCAGCATCCCAAGGAGTTTCGCATAGCCAAGGAAATGGCAGAGTTGGCGGGGGATCGATTAGCGATAGAAATTCCGGAAGATGAAATCGCCTTTATCGCCATGTATGTCAAGGCGTCAGCCTCCAAGGAAATGATGCCGCGGAATCAGGTTGGGGTTTTGGTTCTCAGCCATGAGCAGGTTGCCCAGGGGATGGCCAATGTGGCCAATCGCTTGCTGGGCGTTGATCATGCGCGGGCCATGGAAATGTCTTTGGATGAGGCACCGAGCGTTGCTTTGCAGCGCACCATGCAGATCTCCAAAGAGATTGCCAGCGACAAGGGGGTTTTGTTTCTGGCGGACATGGGTTCTTTGGTCGGATTTGGAAAGCTGGTGGGCAAGGAATTGTCGATCAAGACCCGCACGGTTTCACGAGTGGATACCATGATGGTGATTGAAGCGGTGAGAAAAGCCCTGATGCCGGATTCCGATCTGGATGAGATTGCCGATTCCCTGCAGGTTGGCCAATTGATGGACAAGGGCATTGCGACCCGAAAAGAGAATTCGGGAAAGACCAAAGCGATTGTCTCCGTTTGTCTGACGGGAGAAGGTTCGGCCAAAATCTTGGCGGATCGAATTATGGAATCCATTGAATCCATCCATGAAGAAATCCAAGTCATTCGGATGAGTGCCATCGAAGACAAGTCGATTGCGGTGCGGGTGGAAGAAGTTTCAAGGGAACACACCATCGTTGCGGTTGTTGGAACGATTGATCCCGAGATCACCAGTTTGCCATTTATCGATGCCCGTCTGATTCTGGACGGGACGGGGATCACCTTGCTTCACGAGTATATTCGGGAAGGCGGATTTAAAAAGCCGGACAAGAAGTCGGGGGGGAAGGATCCGCAGATGGTATTGGTGGATGAATTGATCAACGAGACAACTACGGTGTTGCGGGCAAATATGCTGTCCAAGCGGGAGTGCATCGAAAAGATGACGAATTTGCTGCATGAATTCGGTTATGTAACAGAGGAATTTGAATCGTCGGTCTATGAACGCGAAGCATTGACGCCAACCTTGTTTGGCGGAGGCATTGCAGTGCCTCATGGCGACCCCCAATATGTGAAAAAATCGATTATCGGTATTTTGACATTGGAAAAGCCGGTGCTTTGGAATGAAAAAGACCAAGTGGACTGCATTTTCTTTATGGCGATCAATGAGTATTACAAGGCGGAATTCAAGAAGCTGTACAAGCTTACCACGGATCCCTACCTATTGAAAAAGATTAAGGAAAGCACGAGTTTTGAGGAGTTGAGGGAGGTCATAAGAAATGCATAACGAGTTTATGCTGTCAGATAAGGTTGTGCGTGTTGGGGTGAATCTGCCCGACCGCCAAGCGGTAATTGCACTGATGGCGAATGTATTGGAAGAGGAAGGCTACGTAAAAGAGACATACAAGCAGGCGGTACTGGACCGGGAAGAGGTTTTTTCTACGGGATTGCCGCTGCCGACATATTGTGTTGCCATCCCTCATACGGATGCTGTTCATGTCAAAAAACCAATGGTAGGGGTTGCAACCCTGAAAAATCCGGTTCAGTTTGCTGAAATGGGCAATCCGGATGAGTTGCTGGATGTCAGTATCGTATTTATGCTTGCCATGGAAGATGGTCGGGAGCAAATCAAATTGCTGACACGACTGATGAAAGTGGTGCAGGATCAGGAATTGCTGGCCAAGATTTATGAATCGGATGAAAAAACGATTGCGGATCTAATTAATCAAAAAATCAACATGGATGCATAATTCGGTTGGTTTGTATTAAGGGATAAAAAAGACGAAAGGGGGAAGTGTTATGCGTACATTTAAAGTGTTGACGGTTTGTGGAACAGGAATTGCCACCTCAACCGTTGCGTCGGAAAAGTGCAAGGAAATGTTGGAGGAACGCGGCTTGACCATCGAGGTAATCGAATGCAAGGCGACGGAAGTGGAATCCAAGATTTTGGTGTACAAGCCGGATGTCATTGTGCATACAACCATCTTGGGGGAAGATGTTGGAAACTCAGTGAAGAAGATCCGGGGGCTGGCTTTTGTTACAGGCGTAGGCATGGACAAGGTCGCCGACGATATTGCTGCGTATTTGAAGAGTTTGGAATAGTGTAGGAGGGAAATAATGGCATTTATTCAGTTTATTCTGGACCTTGGGGCAAGCATTATGATGCCCATCGTGGTCACGATTTTGGGCTTGATTTTTGGACAAAAGATCTCTAAGGCGTTCCGTTCCGGTCTGACGGTTGGTATCGGTTTTGTCGGGATCTTCATGATTGTCGGTATGCTGGTTTCGAACCTGTCGCCGGCAACCCAGGCAATGGTTCAAAACTGGGGATTGAAGTTGGATGTTATGGATGTCGGCTGGCCGATTTCCGCGTCCATCAGTTTCGGGACATCCATTGTACCGGCTGTTTTTGGCGCATGTTTCGTCTTGAACATCATTATGCTGGCATTGAACTGGACAAAAACCATGAACGTCGATATTTGGAACTACTGGCATTTTATTTTCACCGGCGCATTGGTTATGTATGTGACTGACAGCATTGTTTTGGGCGTGATTGCATCGGTTATCTGCTTTGTGATCATCATGAAGCTTGCCGACTACACCGCACCGTATGTGGCGGACTTCTTCGGCATGCCGGGTGTATCGCTGCCTCATACGGAGACGGTATCCTGGGCGCCGCTGGGCATCCTGATCGACAAAATCATCGACAAGATCCCTGGCATCAACAAGATTGTGATCAAGCCGGAAGGCATTCAAAAGAAATTCGGTTTGTTCGGTGAACCGATGATCATGGGTCTTCTTTTGGGTATGGGCATTGGCGCTTTGGCTGGATACGACGCAGCGGGCATTCTGATGCTGGGCGTCAACATGTCGGCGGTTATGTTTCTGATGCCAAGAATGGTTCGTGTATTGATGGAAGGTTTGCTGCCGCTGTCTGAAAGCGCGCGGGAATTCATCAACAAGCGTTTTCCTGGCAAAGAGGTTTATATCGGGATTGATGCCGCGACGGCGATCGGTCATCCATCGGTTATCTCAACCGGTTTGATTCTGATTCCGATCACCCTGCTTTTGGCGGCGATTCTGCCGGGCAACCGCGTATTGCCGTTTACGGACTTGGGACTGATTCCGATTCTGATGATCTGGGCCGTAGCGCCATCCAAAGGAAATGTATTCCGCGGCGTGGTAACAGGTACCATCTTTATGGCCATGATTCTGTTGATTGCAACGGATTTGGCGGAAATCACAACACTGATTGCCCGTGATGTGCAATTCCCGATCCCAGAAGGCGCAAGTTTGATTTCATCCTTGGATGAAGGGGCGCATTTGGTGCCGTATGTGATTTATAAATTGTTTAGCTTGTTTGGATAAACCATAGACAAAAGGACTGGCGAGGGGCGGAAACCGCCCCGATCGCCGTTTCACCAAGGAGGAGTATAGAAATGTTATTACAGGAAAAACGGGAAGAACTGATCGCGGTAGCGCAACAAATTCAAAAGGATAAACTGGTGCCGTTGACTTTCGGCAACTTCAGCCTGCGGGATGCGGAAACGGGCTATGTTTGCATTACGCCGTCGGGCATGATGTATGATCAATTGAAGCCGGAAGACATCGTAGTTGTGGATGTGGACGGCAACCATGTGGATGGCGATCGACTGCCGTCTATTGAGAAAGACCTGCACTGTGCGGTATTCCGTAAGCGACCGGATATTGGAGCGGTTGTGCACACTCATTCCACCTTCGTAACGGCTTGGGCGTGCTGTCACAAAGAAATTCCAACGATTGTAGCTGAAGTGGCGGCCTTGGTAAAAGGAAAAATCAAATGCGCGCCGTATGCGCTGTGCGGTTCCTTGGACCTGGCGGATGTAACAGCGGAAGCGTTGAAGGAAGATGATGCGGTATTGATGGGCAACCATGGTGTTTTGGTGGTTGGCGATTCCATCCAGCGTGCCTACATCAACGCGGTTATTGTGGAAGAAGGCGCAAAAGTAGCGTTCTATGCCGAACAATTGGGGAATATGCGTGTTTTGACACCGGAAGAATGTGAAACTGAGCGCTTGAGTGCACTAGAGGGTTATGGTCAAAGATAAGGAGTGATCCGATGATCTATGAAGCAATGCGAATGATGGCAGGACCGTACTTGTGTCGATTCATGGATTTTTGTTTGCAGTATCAAAGCGTTTTTAATATTTTGCTTGTTGCAGGAGCTTTCGCTTACCTGTCATACAAAAGAGTGAGAAATCACAAACACCCTTCAAGAAAAGGATGCTGAGCAACCAGCATCCTTTTTCCTTTTTATACCAATTGTTATTTAACAAGAAAGGCAAAGCGGGATTTTAAGAAATTTTAAGCGGACGTTCTGTGGCGGTAAGCGGATACTGCGATATAATTCAAGGTAAGGAAGAAAAATGTAACGGAAAAGGGTATATATTCCTTAGAAACGGGAAGGAGAATCGTATGGCTTATGATGTTGTAGTTTCTTATGCGCGGGAAGACCGGGAAGTGGTCGCAAAGTTCTGCAATCAAATGATCGCGGAAGGCGTTCAGGCGCGCATGGCGCCGCGTGATACAATTATGGACCAGCGGTATATTACCGAGGTCAATGAAATGATGATGGAGGCCAAAACCCTGGTGGTTGTCATTTCGCAATTTTCCAATGCTTCCGGTCAGGTGGTTCGAGAACTGGAGTTGGCGGAGAAAAACCAATTGCAGATCCTGCAGGTCCGCTTGGATGACGTGAAGCCTTCGGGGAGTGTGGCTTATTATCTTTCGGGGAAAGAATGGTTTGACATGCTGCGCAAGGAAGTGGAACCGTGGGAGACGGCACAGAAAATCAGCCTTTATCTGACGACGGGGAGTGCGGAGCCGGAAGGGAAAAAGAAAAAAGGGCGATGGGGATTGTTTAAATCCAGAAAATGATAAATGGGGATAAAGAAAGATGCCGGGATTTACCCGGCATCTTTTTTGTGCTTGTGACTTCTGTAAGGATTAAGGATTTTATCAGAAAAGTGGTTGAAGAAACCTGATAATACGTAATATGGTTGTCAAAGTGGCTTGAATTTGAAACAGAATGTGGCGAAATTGGGTATACATTCCATAGGGCAAGGAAGGAGAAAGAAATGGGTTATGAAGTTGTGATTTCATATGCTCGCGAGGATCGAGAACTTGCACTCAAGCTGTGCAGTCAGATGATCGAAGAAGGGGTGGAAACCTTAACGGCGCCTCGCGTTACCGATTTGGATGAAGGGTTCGCCATGGAAATTGCGGCCATGCTGTCGGCTGCCAATACTTTGGTTGTGTTGATGTCGGCCCATGCCAACGCATCCGGACAAGTGCTTCGTGAATTGGAGCTGGCAACCCAAAATAATATGGAAATAATACCGGTGCGGTTGGATGATGAAAAACCGACGGGCAGCGTGGCATACTTTCTTTCGGATAAGCGATGGTTTAATATGAAGCCGGGCGCGGTAGATCCGGCTGAGACGGCGAAGGAAATCGCCCAGTATCTGCTGGACAAGAAGGGTGAAAAGGAAATTGCCTTTGAGAAGGTTATGGCAACGGTAGAAGAAGCCCAGGCAAATCCGCAGAAAGAGGAAGTGGATTTCAAGAGAAAGACATCGAGTGCAATACTCGCGATGGTTGCGATCCCGCTGTTCTTCATTTTGATCATTTGGCTGGTGCTTTCGCAATTTGATTTCTTTGGCAGCCCATCGGATCAGGAATATGAAGCGGCGAAGCAGCATATCATTGAGTTTCAGGATCAAACCTTGGAAGAGGCGATTCGAACCACGCTTTCGGATCACGGATATGACGTGGAAGGAGATTTGTCGGAAGCAGACCTTTGGGAATTGACTTCCCTCAAGGTAATTTCAGCCGATGAGAACGGACGGATTGCCGATGCAGTTATGACGGAGGCGAACCTGAGGATTGCGGAAAACGGATTGATTGAAATCGACGGTGTTATCGAATCTTTGGAAGGCTTGCAGTACGCGAAGAACCTGACGGAATTGATGGTGTCCGGGCAATCGATTCAGAAAATCGATCCCATTGCCGGATTGGAGGAACTGGTCTTTTTGAATTTGAGCGGGAATCGAATCAGTGATATTCAGCCATTATCGGAACTGAGCCGGTTGTATGTGCTGATTCTCGATTACAATGACATTCGGGATTTAACGGCTTTGTCAGGCTTGGATCAAGTGGCGGAACTGAATCTGGAGAACAATGAAATTATCGATATTGCACCGCTGGGCGGCATGAGAGAATTGCGGCATTTGAATCTGCAGGACAACAAGGTTCGCAATATCAGGGTCTTTCGGGAATTGGACCGCTTGGAAACGCTGAATTTGGCGGAGAATGATGTGGGTGACGTGGAAGACCTGGCAGATTTGACTGCATTGACGTGGCTGAATCTTCGAGAAAACGGCATTGTAGACATTGCTGGGCTTGCTGATTTGACAAAACTGCAGTGGCTCTATGTTGGTGAGAATGAAATATCCAATATTTCCGTACTGCTGGAGTTTGAAGATCTGATTGGTTTGGGGATTGAAAACAATCGGATTCAGAACTTGGATGTGCTGGATGATTTAAGCGAAGACTTCGGCATACTGTGGATAGATTTTGGCGCATATGATGCTGAACGTGAACTGATGGATAAGCTGGAAGAAAAAGAGATTACCATCCATGTTATTGAGTAAAATAGTCTACTTGCGTTAAGCTGCCGTTTGGCAGCTTTTCCTTCCGGAGAAGGATTGAAAAGCGTGGTAGAAAACATAGAAGGAATGAAAAAGGGGGTTGTCAGATGCCATTTGAAATCGTACACGGGGATATAACGAAGATCCAAGCGGATGCCATTGTAAATGCGGCGAATTCTGCCCTCCAGCGTGGCGGCGGGGTTTGTGGCGCTATTTTTGCAGCGGCAGGCGCTACGGAATTGCAAGCAGAATGCAACCAGGTAGGTCATTGCGACACAGGACAAGCGGTGATCACGAAGGGATATAACTTGCAGGCTAAGTATATCATTCATACGGTCGGACCGGTCTGGCGGGGCGGTGGCTATGAGGAAGAGCGATTGCTGTATGACTGCTATAAAAATTCCCTGAAGCTTGCCAAGGACTTCGGCTGTGAATCCATTGCCTTTCCCTTGATTTCGGCTGGAATTTTCGGTTATCCGAAAGAGCAGGCGCTAGAAGTGGCGGAGCGAGCAATCCGAGATTTTCTCGAGGATGAGGATTTGCTTGTTCAGTTGGTCATTTTTGAACGATAAGCATTCTGATCAAATTGGTTGCTTATCCTTATTCACCAGAAATAGGGAAGATTCTGTTGCTTAAATTTTTTTGAAGAAGAGTTCTATGAATATCGCATTACCAATAACTGATAAATTATTTGAATATAAGGAAGAGGACGCGTAACGCGTCCTCTTCTTAATTGCCAACAAGTATCAAACTTTTTTGATTCATTTGTTACTAAAGGTGTCTATTTTTGAGACGATTCTGCTGCATTTTCTCCGGCAATACGTCCGGAGTTCATAGCAAAAGCCATGGTCACTCCTTCAACATCGGGGTAACTGTTGTCGTACATGCCGCCGGCGACAGCGCCTGCTGCGTAGAGACCGGGAATCGGATAGCCTGATTCGTCAAGGGCTTGAATATCTTCGTTGATGCGAACGCCGCCTATGGAACCGTATACGGAACCTCGTACGCGAATTGCGTAATACGGACCAGCTTCAACGGAATACTGAAGATATTCGCGATCTTTATAGAAGTGATTGTCTATGCCTGTTTCGACAGCCTCGTTGTACATATCCAATGTATTTTGCAATTTTTCTGGATTCATTCCTGATGCTGCAGCCAGTTCTTCAACGGTATCTCCTTTGAAGGCGATGCCTTGCTCGATCAGAGTTTCAAAGTCTTCTTGTAAGCTTGGCAACGGAGGAATGGTAATATTGATGTCGTTTCCGCCTTGTGGGCACATCAGACCGGAACCATTCATTTGATAGGCACCTGTCATGTTGATGCCTTCTTCAATAAACTTGTCTACACTGGCCTGGTCGACAATAGCCAGATATTCTCCACCAACGGAGTAAGTGGCATTTCCCCACAATACGTTGTCATAACAAACGCCTTCGTTAACGAAACGAGTGCCTTCTTTGTTGACCCAAAGTAGGGGAGCGTCCTTCACTTGTGCTACTGCATTGTCACCGTAACGGTCATAGATGGTTTTAGATCCGGCCAGATCTCCAAGGTGGATTTGCAGGACGTGATCCCCCAACTTGTCAGCTCCTGCGGCCCAAGCCATTTTCACACCGTCTCCTTTGTTGCCGATGCCGAAATAGTTGAATTCGTTGATTTCTGTCAGATCCTGCATCATCTCTAAGTCGGATCCGAAACCGCCGGTGGAGAGAATAACAGCATCCGCGTGAACCGTCAGTTTGCTGCCGTCTTCCTTTTCTGCGATGATGCCAACAACGCTTCCATTGCTGTCTTGAATCAGTTCCATGCCGCGCGTATTCAGTCGCAGTTCCAGGTCGTATTCCTCTTGCAGTCGTTCATACAGCGCAGGGAAATCCTCGTTTGAATTGTCCCACATATGATAAGTTTTCGGCGAATCGGCATGAAGCTTTTGATTGACGCCCAATCCCATATGCAGACCGATTCCGTTATCCATCAGCCAGTCGATCGTGTCGCCGGATTTGTCGATGATTGCTTTTACCAAAGCACCATTGGAACGGTAATGGTTGTAGTTTTCGAGGTATTCGAACATTTCTTGGGATGTTACGGTAACGCCGGCTTCCTCCTGTAAGCTGGATTCCGTTGCGAAAAGTCCCAAGCCGGTAGTGCCCATACCACCAACTTTGCCGGTTTTTTCGAGTACCATGACTTTTGCGCCTTTTTCGCTTGCTGCCAGGGCGGCACCGGTGCCGGATGTGCCGGCGCCGATAACGACGACGTCAACCGTCGCTTCTTCATCTTCGCTTGTCGCAACTTCGATGCCGATCATTTCAGTCGGGTTGATACCCGCTTGTGTCAGGGCGTCTGAAACGGCCGCCAAAACTGCGGTGCTTGTAACTGTAGCGCCGGAAATGGAATCGATCTGTACGGTTTGACGTGCCAGAATTGCGTCTTGCAGCTTTTCAGCGGCTAGGCCGCCAACATCTGCTGTTTCACCGGACGCGTCGATTTCCAGATCTGTGATTGTACCGGCGTTATCAACGGTTACTGTAACTTCGATATTGCTGATGCCTTCAGCGACTGCAGAGTAAGTGCCAGGTACGATATCCGGTTTGGTTTCGGATATAACGATTTCCGATGGTGTACCGTCGTTGGACACAGCGTTCGCGTCGCTGCAGCCAGTCATCATTGTCAGCAGAGCAATGAGACAAATTAGAACCATGCTCATTCGTTTTTTCATGAAAATCTCTCCTATAATTTTCAAATTAGATGTATTGCTCAATGCATTCGATTAATAAAGCAGAACGCAAGGGGTGAATCATTTCACTGACCGCGGTCACCAAAGAAATTCTACGTCTTTGATATTTATTTGTCAACATATTTTTACAATAAATTTCGATGAGCTTTTGCTCAATCAAAAACGGCAATTTTGAGGATTTGCTCAAAATTGCCGTTCTGAATCTTAATATAAGGGGGCCGCAAGTGGATTAAAAAAGCAGGTCAACATAACCTTTAATCAGTTTTCCACCGACTGCTTCGATATCGAATTTACCTTCATCTGCGCACCAGTTTGTCATGGTGCCGTAAAACAAGTTCTGCAACGTTATGCGGATATCAGAGATTTGAAAGTTGCCGGTGAGTTCGCCGGTTTCCATCCCTCTTTTTAGAATATCTTCCACCAGCTCCACGTGTTTAGTAGCATTAACGGCTTGCTGATTGAAGTGTTCGTCCATCATGATCTTCAAAGTTTCCCGTGTGAAATCGACACCTTGACGCTTGATTGTGTACAGATACACGTCAATATATTCGTGCAGTCGTTCCCTGCATCCTGCATCTTGATTCCATACGTAGCTAAACATTTCAACATTTACATCGGATAGGATTTCTACAATAATGTCCTTTTTGGACTGGAAATACAAATAGAAAGTGCCTTTCGCCACGCTGCATTCCTTGCATATTTTATTTACTGAAACGTTGTTGTAGCCGTTTTTTATAATCAAGTCGATGGATGTGCTCAGCAACTTACGCCTGGTTTCAATTGCTTGTTCTTGTCGCTTGTTCAATTTTTTCTCCACGGAATGCAGAACCTCCTTGTCGATAAAACGTAGGTATAGTATACCATACTTTTGGTGCGAGGAATTTTAAAAGCCGTGATGATTGCATCATCACGGCTCTTTAGGTCCTTGTACTGGGTATTCAGATCATTGGCAGAGATCCCCCACGGCTTTTACACGGATTCGTGTGGCGTTGCCCGGGTGGTAGGCCAAAGGAATATCTTCCACTTCCTGAATGGAGATGGAATCCGGCTCGGCGCCTGCTTTTACTGCTTCATCCGTCGCGGTGGATTTTGCAGTGTCGAGTGCTTCGTCGCGTGTCATTTCAACCAGAGAGAAGACGCGGTTGACTTCGCCGCTGACTTGGGAAATTGCGGATCCCACTGCATTGGCAACCGGGAAGTGGCCGGGACGAACGATGTCGGACACGCCTTCCAATTCGTCGGTAACCAAAACACTGCCGCCGCCAACCAGAATAACGGGTACTGGCTCAGCGGAGATCTTCATGCGGTCAACGCCTTCGTTGATCAGTCTCATCCATTCGTTCAAGGCTTTTTGGGCGAAATCTTCTTCGATATGAGCAACCTTTGTTTTGTCGCCCAGGTCCAAAAGTCCCAAACGAACGGCAATATCGGAAGTGGTCAGGGTGTCGCCGCCGAAGATCAACGATTTTTCTGTGATCTGATAGCCGACGCTTTCTGGCCCTACTACAACCTTGTCGCCTTCCTGCTTGACCAACGTGCCGCCGCCTACGCCGATGGCAGTAATATCAGGCATGCGGAAGTTGGTGCGTGCGCCCCCGATGGTAACGGCAAGGGAGGACTCGCGTGGGAATCCGTTCATAATCACGCCGATATCGGTTGTGGTGCCTCCGACGTCCAAAACGATGGCGTTTTGGTTTTGGCTCAGGTAGGATGCGCCGCGAATGCTGTTGGTCGGTCCGCAGGCGATGGTCAAAATCGGATAGCGCTGCGCGTATTCTGCCGACATCAGCGTACCGTCGTTTTGGCACAGGTATAATTCCGCATCCTCGATGCCTTCCTGCTTCAATCCGGCCTTGAAGCCCTCGACGGTGCGGGTGGCCACACTGTGCAGAGCGGCGTTTAAGATCGTTGCATTTTCCCGTTCCAAAAGGCCGACGGATGCGATCTCGCTGGAAACGGAAATCGGAATATCACCCAACTCTTCCTGGAGAATTTTCTTCACTTCATATTCGTGGTCGCTTCGAACTGGCGAGAATACCGCGGTAATGGCAATGGTATCCACGTTGCCTTTGAGTTTCTTGGCAACATCGCGAATCTCCTGGTAATCCAGTGCGGTGATCTCGCGGCCGTCAAACTCATAGCCGCCTTTTACGATATATACCTCGTCGCCGATGGCGGATTTCAATCCTTCCGGCCAGTCTGGCATCGGGCGGATACTGAAGGTTGCCGGAGCGGCGACACGGATAATGCCGACCTTGCACAAGCCTCGCCGTTCAACGATGGCGTTGGTGCAGTGGGTGGTTCCCAGCATGGCGTAATCGATCAGATCCTTGTCGATCTGGCTTTCTTTCAGCACTTTTTTAATGGCGTTGTTGATGCCGGTGGTCACATCAAGGGTGGTTGGCATTTTCACGCCCGCAACAATATTTAGTGATTCGTCAATGATGACGGCGTCGGTGTTGGTGCCGCCAACGTCAATTCCCAGTCTGTATTTCATCTTATTGCACTCCCTTCACGCGTTCTTCGATTGGTACATAGTCGATGTCATATTTGAAGTAGCGAGGTCCAACGACTTCGATGCCTTTTGGCGTGCGCCATTTCTCGTCGCACGGAAGGCCGACAACAACAACCCGTCGCCCGTATTTCAAGGCCTCTGTTGTAATTGGAACGGCGGTTTCCAAGTCGACGATGGTGATCAGATCCGGCGTGGTCGCCAAGACTTCGTCGCCCTTCATGACCACCAGGTTCTCGTTCTGGAAGTCCACTTCGCAGGCTTGACCTTTGTTGTCGTTGATGCCTGCGATTTTCGCCTTGCCGAAGTTGAAGCCTTCCCGGGTTTCGCGAAGGATGTCGACGATTTTTCCGGTAAACAGCTTGTATCCGCCAACCAGATTAAGCATTCTGTCGATTGGCAGCGTGTCGGTTTGTTCCTTATCATTGATCGCTTTGCCGATGTTCTCAGCCAACGTCAGTGTGTGATAGATGGCCGATTTTTTCAATTGGTGGCCGAACATGGCGTAAATGGATATCATGATGGATCCGCCCATGGTGATGGTTGCGGTTCGTGCCAGAGTTTCCGCCCAATTGTTGTTGATGGTTTCCATAACCATGGAATTGCCCTTTTCATCGGTGGCAACCAAAGGGTTGGTCGTAATGCCGTCCAGCGAGAAGGTGACCATCTGCAGTTCCGGGAAGGCGCGTCCCATGCCATCGCAGTCGATAATGGGCAGGCCCAGCTTGGCTGCTACGGCAAAAGGCAGCATGGAGTTGACGCCGCCTGCCTCGATTGGCAGGGTGGCAAACACCTTTTGACCCGTGTACTTTTCCAAGTTCGTGATGATGGTGTCGAATTCGCGACCGTTGGCGATCTTTTCAATCAAAACGGTCGGCGCGCCCATCATGGCGGTTGGAACGATAAAAGCATCGTCCGGCACTTCGCTTGGATCAAGCATTTGAACCGGTCCGTACTGGCGAATGGCTTCCAGCGCCATTAGCTTTCCGACATACGGATCGCCACCGCCGCCTGTTCCCAGGAGTGCGGCACCGAGCGCAATGTTCTCAATGCTTTGTTCATCAATCAATCTCATTTGTTTTCCTCCTATGCTGGTTTGTCTTCTGAGTTGTTTTCTTCATCATCAGCTGCTTGAGCTGGCATGATTTTTGTCAAAACAATGTTGGCGATCATGGCTGCGACGATTGCATTAACCGGTGCGCTGCCCAGGTGTACGAAGTAGCCGACGGCGAAACCGACCAGCCAAGCGATAACGCCGGTCCAGCGAACGCCTTCTTCTTCTTTCCATTTAGCAGGGTCGCCTTTGCGCACGATCCAGTAATCGGCAATCATAACGCCGGCAATGGGCGAGATGCCTGTGGTCAATACCATCAGAAATGGAATGAAGTGGTTCATAATGCCGAATACGGCAAGCAATGTGCCTACAATGCCGGCAACGCCTGTTGCCATGGCGCGCTTGTCATCTTTCAAGCGGAACATGCTGGTTAAGGCGATGCCGCCCGAGTATGCGTTGACCGCGTTGGTTGTCCAGGTTGCAAGAATCAAAATTAATAAACCGATAAATGGAAAGCCCAGGTTAGATACAACTTGTGTCATATCCGCAGAGCCTGCCATAATGGCCATCAAAGCGCCCGCGCTTAAAAGCATAACGCCCATCGGCAAGACGCCCAGAACGGATGAAAGAATGGCGCCGTTGCGATTTTGTGCATAGCGTGAATAGTCCGGTGCAATTACACCCCCGACGGCGAAGCCGCCTACTGTGATAGCAACGCCTTGCCAGAAGGAGAATGGGGCTGCTGGTGCATAGTTTAAGAGTGAATCCATGCCGTAGTTTGAAATTACGCTGACGGTTCCGTATACAGCCATAATCAACAGCGCGGGTACGGCAACGTAGTTCAAATAGGACAGGGCTTTATAGCCGTAAACAGCGGTCATCAGCATAATTACGCCCCAAATGGCTGCGGAAAGCTGGAAGGAGATGTTGACGCCCAGCCAGTCCTTCATAATGCTGGAGAATGCGCTGCCGGTGATGGAGGTTTGAACCCCGAACCATCCCATGACGGAAACACCGATAACAAACGAAATAATAAAAGATGCACCGCTCTTTCCAAATGCCGAGCTGGCTGAAGATACGGTCGGTCGACCCAAATCGGCGCCCTGCACCCCTTGGAAGGTCATAAAGAGTACGACGATCGCATACCCGGTGAATCCTGCCAAAAGTGCCGAACGAAGCGGCAAGCCTGAAACCAATACACCGCCCACCATCAGGGATGAAACGCTGATAATCGCGCCGATCCAAATCATGGCGATGCTAACCCAATGCTTTCTTTCCGACTGCGGGATGGCTTCCAGGGCGTGCTTTTCCATGAAACCATCGTTTTTCTTTTCTGTACTCATAAAAAACCTCCTTAAAAACTGAATAAATACGCCGCAATTTTCATTGCAAAACCTTATATTGCAAGATGCGTGCCAAAAGTTTTGAGGGAGAATGGGGTGGATTTTAGGAAAACAGGCAAAATGAAGCTGGTTTTTCTTGTTTTTTGCGGTTTTATTTCTCAAAATTTCTCATTCTCTCGAAGGGGAAATCCATTTCTTTCTCAGAATTTCTCATTATTTCTGAGAAATTCTCATTTTTCTCAGTTTTTATTGCGGGAAAAGGGGAAATCTTCTATACTGGTATTAACATTTTGTAATAATTACATCTATGTATGAAAATGGCGTATTTCAAAGGAGAGGAGGATCCGTAGTGGAAGGCATAAAACGATTGTTGTCGAATTTGGAAGAATTGGGATACCAATCCTTGATCTTGTTCAATAAGGAAGGGATTTGCCATACGCAGGGCGGAGTGGTTTCTAACCTGCCGGTAGAGGCGTGGATGAATTTGCGCAAGAACCAAGCGGTCGACGGATTCTCCATGCCGGCTCGAATTAGTTTCCATGGTCCGTACGGGCTTCTTTGGGTTCGTGAAGATTTCGATGAACAATATGCTATGCATGTGCAAATGGTGGATATGACGGTGGAAATCGAGCGGATGCAAAAGCTGCAACTCTTTTATCGCGATATGTTTCATGAAATGGGCCGGGTTTCTGATGCCGGCATACTGGTTGTCGATAAGAGGGGGCAATTGCTCTACGAGAATGACGCTGCTGCTCAGATTGAGTTGCGGACATCCATCGAAGAAGTGCTTGCAGCCGATGAAGCGCCGTCGGCAATGTATGATGAACTGATCGCGGAATATCCTTCTCATAAGATTTACCGCCGGGGACTGCCGGAACAGCGGGGAATCCTGATTTTTGCCAAGTCCCAGCAGGAAAGGCGGCAGGCGGAGGAATCCTTCGGGACAACCGCATCGCTGGAACGAAAAATCATCGGACAGACCCCGTCTATGGAAGAGATCATGAATACCATTAACAAGGTGGCCCCAACGGATTCCACTGTGTTGATCCGTGGCGAAAGTGGTACGGGCAAGGAGGGATTTGCCAAGCTGATCCATGACAAGAGCCTCAGGAAAGACGAACCCTTTATTGCCATAAATTGTGCGTCCATTCCGGAACATTTGCTGGAGAGTGAATTGTTCGGGTATGCCAAGGGGTCTTTTACGGGTGCCTTGAAGGGCGGCAAGATTGGCAAGTTTGAAGCGGCAAACAAAGGGACTCTGTTTCTTGACGAAATCGGGGACATGTCTTGGAACCTGCAGGCGAAAATCCTGCGGGTGCTGGAGGAAAAAGTCATCGAAAAGGTGGGTGGCACCCATCCGATCAAGGTGGACGTGCGTATTATCAGTGCTACCCATCAGAATCTTGAAGATATGATTATGAAGAAACAGTTTCGCAAGGATTTGTTCTATCGTCTGAATGTCATTCCGGTCCATATCCCGGCATTGCGGGAGCGGGCGGATGATATCGAGAATTTGGTTCATTACTATATGAAGAAGCATTGCATTGTGAACAATCGACCCTTTATGGTTCCTTCGGCGGCAACCATGGAACGGCTTCAAGCCTATCAATGGCCGGGGAATATCCGGGAATTGATTAATGTGGTGGAATACATTGTTTCCACGGAAGAGGGAGAGATCGTCACGGAGCAAATGCTGCCCCATGAGATTTTAAATGTGAAAATTCGGGACAGTTTAGAATCGAAAGTGTACCAGTCTGTTGAGCAGACTGTAAAGCGGCAGGTGAAACCGGTGGATCAACCGATGGTGACGAAAAAGAAAAAGTCTGCCAAGCCGAGAAAGCCCAATCGGGAAGAACTGTTGCAGCTGCTGGACGAGTTTGGCTATTCCAGTGAAAACAAGAAAGAACTGGCCAAGCATTTGGGCATCAGTCCGGCGACGCTTTACCGCTGGCTGAAAAAGCATGAGATTACCTAGGTGCCGAGAAGGAGGGGACAAGATGAAAAAAATAGATAAACGATCTTTGGAAGCCCTGATGATCGGCAGCCAATTCTTGGGTTCCGGCGGTGGAGGCAAGATTCATGTGCTTAAGCAATTGGTTCAGGAGCGGTTTGATGATTCATTTGAAGTCGATCTGATTGGTTTGGATGAGTTGGAACCGCAAGGAACCGCTACAACGGTTGGCATGGTGGGTTCGCCGGAAGCTTTGGAAGAATTCTTGCCTACGGGACAGGAAGGGAGAGATCTCTTTGATAAGATGCGTGAATTAACGGGGAAAGAAACCCAAGCGATCTTTACGATTGAAGGCGCGGGCGTCAACTTGGTATATCCGGTGATTGTAGCCTATGCGACGGGTTTGCCCATTATCGATGGGGACGCCATGGGGCGAGCCTTTCCGGAATTGCCCATGACGACCTTTCAGTTTCATCATCAGCCCATTGCACCTATTGTGTTTCAGGACATCAATCATATTTCCTATACCTACAACGATCAGGATGCCAGTATTGTGGATCTCAAGATTCGGCAAAAGATCGCCGAAACGGCGGGCATGGCATTCTTTGCCGGCTACCAAGCCTCGTTTGAAGATTTGAAAAGAATCCTGATTCCCAACACCTTTACCACAGGGATGAAGATTGGCGAGGTGTTTCTGCGGGCGAAGACTTTTGAAGAGGTGATGCAGGGGCTGGAATGGGTCACACGCAATTCTCTTTACGGCTCTTCCATTGAGATTGGCCGGGGTCTTGTCAGTGATCACGTTGCTTTGGAGCATTCGAATATTGCTTCCTATAATGTCGGGGATTTAAAGGTTTATTTTCACTATGAAAACCTGATGGTCTACCATAACAAGAAACTGGTGGCCAATGTACCGGATTTGATTACCTTAGTGGATCTTGATACCCTGGAGCCGCTTTCAGTCAAGGATGCCCAATTGGGCATGCGGGTTGCCATTGTGGCGACGCCGGCACCCTTGCAGCTGAGAACTCCAACGGCGCTCAGCTATGTGGGGCCCAAGGCGTTTGGTTTTAAGTCGGCCTATGAACCTTTGGAGAAGATTCATTTCAAGCAGTACTACTAGGGATTGGAGGTGAAGGAAATGGCGCAACTGGGATTGGTGCTCAACAAGAATCAAGTTGAATATGTATATGCGGAATATGGCACCGTGCTCTTTTCTCAGTCCAATGGGGATTTCTTTGAATGGGTGAAGACTTCCGGCATTTCCTTGGCCAAAATCGATTCGGTCATCGTACAGAAAGATTTCTGTGAGGAACTTCCGCAGGTGAAGGCGCGTGTGGGGGTCAGTCGGCTGCAATCCGTAGATTTTATTCGGGAGAGGCTTTTTGGCGGTGAAGCAGAAGATGCTTATGAAACGCTTGAAGAGCTGCGGCGTCGGCAATTGGCTCAGTTTGACTCAGAAGATGTAGTTACGCCGGATGTGGAGCTCATTCGCAATCAGATTACCCGGGAGAACTATTGGGTGATGAATTTATTGCTGCATGAACGGGCGAAAGAATTTGTGGAAGCCTTGCAAGAACAATTAAAGAAGATCCAGTGTGAAGTGCCGATTTACTTTATGACGGGCAGCGGCTTTATGACGGACGCGAAAAATGTATTAAGAAATCCGGTTCTGACCTGGCGGTCAAAGGAAGTTTTGGAATTGCTGTCTGCAGCAAGGCAGCATCATTTGGAAGACTTCATATATTGTAAGAAAGAACACGATGGATACGCCTTGCAGGTGATGAAAGCAGGGGAACCTGTTGATTACCAGAATCACTGCAGTTTTAACGGGTATGAACTCCCGCCTTGGTTTGTGAAGATCACGCGATCAAAAACAGCGGACTTGGAACAGGCGATTACCTATCTGAAACGGATACATGGAGATTTGCTGGTTGTGACACAAGGAGACGAGAAAAACAAGCAATTGGATTACAGCATGTATGCGGAAAAGCGAAATCCAATCGGCGGACTCTTTCAGATTCCCTACCGCAAGCGTCTCTTTAGACAGATCACCATGGCGCAAGGCAAAGAGACGGGCCAAATCGAAGAAGAAGTCCGAAAGGCCATGGACAATTACTTACAAAGAAATGGAATAAACTTAAAGGATCCGACATACACCATCAGCAAAGAAAACTGGCAATACTCCTTGGAGAGGATTGTACGGTTGGAGTTGAGGGTAGTGGGGAGGATTGATAAAAATGTGTTTTAAGGCATTGCGATAGCGATGTCCTTTTTTTATGAGGTGGTACTACCTTAAATGGGTGTAACTGTTTATGAAGGTGTTTAAACTTCGCGATGATATAACAGCGAATGTTTATTTTAACGCTTAAAAAATACCAGTGATCTTGGTTTGCTGGAAATAGAATTGAAAAATGATAGAATAAAGGGGAATGCATGGTACATAAACTGATTGGGAGGAGGATACTCAATGAGTGGGATGGTGAATATTGTTCAGTTGATCTTACGGCTCGATTCAGTAGATAAATTAATAAGTTGTAAAGAGCTTGCAAAAGAATTAAATGTTAGTGAAAGGCAAGTGCGAAATTACATTCAAATCCTCCGGGAATTAGGGATTGAAGTTGAAGGAGATCAAGCTATTGGGGGCGGTTATTCAGGCCGTAAAATGGGATTACGAATTCCGTGGGAAATTCAAGAGAAAGAAGTTCACGCTTTAAATCGTGCAATAAAACGACTTGAACATGATGACATGTATAAAGAATATGCCGAATTGAAATCACTGGGATTAAAATTGGCGAGCCGAATGAACAGTAATAATGTGAATCATTTGGTTCGGTATCGAGATAGAATCACGGGTGTGCATGCTGAAGGTGAAAGTGAGTTGATTCTGCAAATCGAAAAAGCGATCTGTAGGCAGAATAAAGTAAAGTTATTGTATCATTCTCCAAATAGTCGGACGGTTAAGGAACGAGTTGTGCATCCGTATGCGTTAGAAGGATATCATCATGGAATGTATATGAAAGGATTTTGTGAAGAAGCTGATGGCTTTCGGAATTTCAAATTAAATCGGATCTTAGAATTTGAATGCATGGATGAAATGTTTGAACTAAAAAAGTGGGTTGAAGACAAGGTGAAAGAAGACGGCTTTGGGATTTTTAGGCAGAGAGAATATGTGTTGGTTGCAGATGTTTTTTATCCGTTTAATACTTATATTCAAGAAGTGAAACTAGGGGAAGATCAGAAAAATGAGATCATTGATAAAGATACGACACGCATTCGAGTGACGCTGAACAATATTTATGAGGTGGTTTCAATTTTGCTGGGATTTGGTTCGAAAGTAAAAATTATTGAGCCTGATTTTATTCGAGATGAGATTGTCGAGGAGGCGAAAAAGATTATTGAGATGAACGGATAGAAAACTTTAGGAAGAAATAGTTCCGTTATAACAAGATGAAGGGATATATTAAAAATGTAATCGTGTATCATTCATGGAATGAAGACAATAAAAAAACTTGCCGAAGCAAGTTTAATCCACACACTGTGGGGTCATGTAAACATGACGATTTGGATAAAATCTTTATTTGAACTTATGGTGTAATCTTGTATGGTAGTCAATCATCAAGATCAACCTAATAATACTTCAAGGAGGAAGAAATGTCAATAGCTGAAAAAAATAATTCTGAGTACTATTTAGGTTTAGATATTGGAACAGATTCAGTAGGATGGGCGGTAACGGATTTAGATTACAACATTCAAAAATTCAACGGTAAGGCGATGTGGGGGATCCGTTTGTTTGAAGCGGGAAAGACGGCCGCTGAGCGGCGGGTTTTCAGAACGACGAGAAGGAGGATTCAAAGACGTAAGCATCGCATAGAATTATTGCAAGAATTGTTTGATTCAGAGATTTCGAAAGCGGATACTAATTTTTATTTGCGACTAAAAGAGAGTAAGTATTGGGTGGAAGACAGGACTTTGGGGCAGACTAATATACTCTTTAATGATCCTGAATATACAGATAAAGACTATTACAAGCAATATCCAACGATCTATCACTTGCGTAAAGAACTAATGACGAGTGACGAGCCCCATGATGTGCGGCTGGTCTATTTGGCGATCCATCATCTCATCAAGAATCGTGGGCATTTTCTATTTGAAGGAGAAGGGAGAAAGGATGTTTCGTCTTTCAAGGTAATCTTTCGTGAGCTCTGCCAATCCATGCATGATGAAATGGAAATTGTACTAGAAGCCGCAGATTTAGATGAAGTGGAGGCGGTGTTGAAGAATCGCGAGTATGGGATTACCGACAAAAAAACACGATTGAATAAGTTGTTGACGATCGATGATGAACATAAGAAAGAGCAGAAATCAATCATCGCATTGCTAGCGGGCGGCAAAACGAAGGTGGACGCGCTATTTGGAGAGAAAACCTCTGAAGATTCAGACGTGAAGGATATTACCTTTGCGGGAGACAAGTTCGAAGAAAGTTTTGATGCGTTGTCTATAATGCTCGGAGACAAGATGTTTTGCCTGGAAAAGATGAAGGCGATCTATGATTGGTCAATATTGGAGGAGATTCTTCAAGGTGAAGATTATCTTTCATATGCCAAAGTTGCGACATATGAAAAGCATAAAAATGATTTAGCGACGTTAAAAAAAATAATGAAGAAATATCGTTCGGATGAGTATGATGCATGCTTCAAGGATCCTGGAAAGAAAGACAACTATTGTGCCTATGTCGGTATGGCGAAAAAGGGCAAGAAAAAGCTTGTGCTGGAGAAAAAGTGTTCCCAAGAAGATTTATGCAAATATTTAGGCAAGGTTTTTAAAGATGTGAAACAGAATGATCCGGATTTGCAATATTTAATGGCTGAAATCCAGCGCGGTACGTTGTTGCCAAAGCAAGTGAATAAAGATAATGGCGTAATCCCGCATCAACTGCATCTTGAAGAGCTGCGGATGATTTTGGCGAATGTGAAGAAGTATCTTGAGTTCTTGAATGATAAAGATGATTCAGGGTTTACCGTAAGTGAAAAAATTGAAAAGATATTTGCTTTCAGGATTCCGTACTATGTAGGACCTCTTAATGCGCATCACAAATCTTTAGGGCACTGTTGGATTGTAAGAAATAAAGGCATGGAGAATCAAAAAGTTCTGCCATGGAACTTTGATGAAATTGTTAATCTTGAGGCGTCTGCTACTGCGTTTATCAGGAAAATGACGTCAAAATGCACGTATGTAATAGGGGCAGATGTTGTTCCAAAGAATTCGCTAGTCTACAGCGAATTTATGGTATTGAATGAGTTGAATAATGTAAAGGTTAATGGAGAGTTGTTACCGGTTGAATTGAAGGAAAAGGTCTTTGAAGAAGTTTTCAAACGTGTGAAGCGAGTTACTGGAAAACGCCTGAGAGATTTTTTGATTGCGGAAGGTGCATTTAAAAAAGGGGATGAATTATCCGGTTTTGATCAGAATTTCAAAGGCTCATTGACGGCGTATCTCGATTTTAAACGGATCCTGGGCGAGAAAAAAATTCCTAAAGAAGCGATTGAAGAAATGATTCAAGCGATCGTTTTATTTGGCGATGACAGAAAACTTCTTAAACGGAGAGTTGAAAAGCGGTATGGAGAGCTTTTGTCGAAGGAAGAGATTGCTGCAATCTGCAAACTAAAATACACAGGTTGGGGGCGATTGTCACGGGAGTTTCTTGAGGAGATTTACGTCGTAAATCATAAAACTGGTGAAATGATTAACATCATATCAATGATGCACGGTACAAATGCGAACTTGATGCAGTTGTTGAGCAGTGAGTATCGATTTACAGAAGCATTGGAGGCGTATAATGAGGAGCGGCAAACCGATCACTCGGATATCGCTTATGGCATTGTTAAAGACTTGTATGTGTCTCCGGCGGTTCGACGATCGATTTGGCAATCACTTAAGATTGTTAAGGAAATTGCGAAGATAAAAAAAGCAGCACCGAAAAAAGTATTTGTAGAGGTAGCAAGGGAAAATGCGGAGAAAAAGCGTACAGTATCACGAAAGAACGCTTTGATTGCTTTGTATAAGAATTGCAAAGAAGAAGAGCGGGACTGGATTGCAGAACTTGATGCAAAAACCGACCATGAATTGCGTCGAGACCGATTGTATCTGTATTATACTCAAATGGGACGTTGCATGTATACGGGAAAACCAATTGATCTGAATCGATTGTTTGATACAAATGTATATGATGTTGATCATATTTTCCCGCAGTCAAAAATCAAAGACGATAGTCTGTCAAACCGTGTTTTGGTAGAGCGGAAAGTGAATGCCAAAAAATCTGATGTATATCCATTGCCAGAAGAGATTAGAAATAAGAATCGTGGTTTTTGGACTATGTTGCACAGAAAGGAACTGATCTCAAAGCGGAAGTATGATCGTTTGACGAGGGTTACACCATTTAGCGATAGCGAACTGGCAGACTTTATTGCTCGTCAGCTAGTCGAAACGCGTCAATCTACGAAAGCTGTAGCCCAAGTACTGAAGAAAGTGTTTCCGGATACGGATGTTGTGTATGTGAAAGCGGGGAATGTCAGCAGATTCAGATATGACTTTAAAATGATTAAAGTTCGAGAAGTGAATGACTATCATCATGCGAAAGACGCGTATTTGAATATCGTTGTCGGTAATGTCTATGATACGAAGTTTACAAAAAGCCCTCTGAACTTTATTCAAGGCAAAGACGGCAAAAACTATAGTTTGAATCAAATGTTCAATTATGATGTGGAGCGCTCTGGTGTAATAGCATGGAAGGCGGGCGAAAAAGGAACAATTACAACGGTCAAACGTATGATGAAGAAAAATAATATTCAATTTACGCGTCATGCCTTTGAAGTGAAAGGCGGACTTTTCGACCAAACAATCATGAAGAAAGGCAAAGGGCAAGTGCCAATCAAGAGTAGTGATGTACACTTAAGTGATATCAGCAAGTATGGTGGATATAATAAAGCGGCCGGTGCTTATTTCTTCCTGGTAGAACACACTGTGAAGAAAAAACGCATACGTACATTGGAGTTTGCACCGGTGTATCTGGCTAAGAAATTGGAAAATAGGTCTGCTCTGCTTGAGTATTGCAAAAATGAGTTGAATCTCCTGGAATCTAGAATTTTGTTGCCGAAAGTGAAGATTAATACCATGTTTGAGATTGATGGCTTTAAAATGCATATATCTGGTCGTACAGGTAAACAAGTTATTTTTAAAGGTGCAGAGCAATTATGCATTAGCGAACAGTATGGGCTAGATATTAAAAAAATTAATAAATATATTCAACGGTGTAAGTTAGCGAGAGAGAATTTGCCTGTGACAGCGTTTGATGGAATTTCGACTCACAACAATGATGTGCTATATTCGGTTATGATGCAAAAGTTGAAAGATACAGTATATGGTATTCATTTATCGTCTCAGTTGAAAAATTTAGAAAAAGGCAAAGAGGTGTTTGGAAAACTATCTCTGAAAGAGCAATGTGAAGTTTTAATGGAAGCGTTGAATTTGTTTTCATGCAATAGTCTTTCTGCAAATTTCAAACTAATTAATAGTGGCGCAAGTTGCGGCACGTTAAAATTATCAAATAATTTTTCTAACCGCAAATCTTTTATTTTGTATAATCAATCAATAACGGGATTGTTTGAACAGAAAGTTGATTTGTTGAGATTATGAGTTGGCGAACGGTAGTCATTTCAAATCGCGCAAAACTTGATTTCAAAATGAACTATTTGGTGGTTCGTGGGGATACTGTTAAGAAGATTCATTTGAGTGAAATTTCACTGATAATGATTGAAAGCACAGCGGTATCCCTAACCGCCTATTTGTTATGCGAGTTGAACAAGCGAAAAATAAAAGTAATCTTCTGTGATGAAAAAAGGCAACCTTCTTCTGAACTTGTACCATTTTATGGGAGTCATGATACGAGTTCGAAAGTGAGACAGCAAGTGAGCTGGACGGATGGGAACAAAGCGCTTGTTTGGACATCGATTGTTGAAGAAAAGATTTGGAATCAGATGAAACATTTAAAAGATTTGGGACTGCCACAATATGAGTTGCTGGAAGAGTATTTGAGAAATTTGCTGATAAACGACGAGAGTAATCGCGAAGGACATGCGGCGAAAGTCTATTTTAATGCATTATTTGGCATGGGGTTTTCACGTGATGCACCACTTCCGGAAAATGCAGCCTTGAATTATGGATATGCAATTATACTGTCTGCCTTCAATCGAGAGGTTGTAGCTAATGGCTATATTACGCAATTAGGGATTTTTCATGACAATATCTTTAATCCGTTTAATTTCGGGAGTGATTTAATGGAACCATATCGACCTTTAATTGATCGGGAGGTTGTTATGATGAAACCTAAAGAATTAGGGAGCTCTGAAAAGATGAGACTTGTAGACGTGCTGAATCAAGATATTGTTATTGATGGGAAAAAGCAACGTGTATCTAATGCAATTCAAATTTATTGTAAAAGTGTGTTTCGGGCTTTGCAGAATGGAGATGTAGCAGAAATAAGAAGATATAGAAATGAGTTATAGATTTATGAGAGTGATTATTCTGTTCGATTTGCCAATGGAAACTTCAATGCAAAAAAAGGAGTACGCAAGATTCCGCAAATATCTGTTGAAAAGCGGATTTATTATGGTGCAGAAATCTGTTTATAGCAAACTTGTTCAAAACACTACTGTTGCTGATGCAGTTGTTGCTGGAGTTCGACGGAATAAACCATCTGAAGGATTGGTTCAGTTGTTGAAAATTACGGAAAAGCAGTATTCGCGAATGGAATTTCTAGTTGGGGAGCACTCTTCTGAGGTATTGGAAACTGATGAAAGGCTGGTGGTATTATGAAACTCGCCCATCATGAATTGAAGTGCCAAATCGAATTTTTTGAAAATGAAATCCAAGTTCTAGTAATTGAGAATCAGCATGCATTCGCAAAGTACACAAAAGAACTATATGAAGAAGCAAAGGGGATGGAAGGTGGATTCGTTTTGTCTAAAGAGGGGGAAATCCAAATAATCTCTAAATGTATGGACATTATTTTTGATTATTATTCCCTTCAAGTTAACAGCAGAAAGGTGCTATCGAAGCTTTATGCGAATGTAAAGACTCAGATGAATTCTGGTGAGTATTTCAAAACGACAAATGAACTTATTACAGAAATTAGTACATATTTGGAGAATATCATTGGAGAATTTCATCTTCCGCTAGAATATAATGTGAACTTTGATCTGGGTGGGATGCTAAAGGTGGTTGATCTTCGAGTGCAATCGAATCCAGAAACTTTAATCGAAAAGCTGGCTGATTATATGCTTGCGATGAAAGAGTTTTGTGGAGTTAATTATTTTGTTTTTGTTGGATTGAAGAATTATTTGAGTATAGATGAGTTGAAAGAGTTTTATCAAGAAATCATTTATAACAAGTATGGAGTTTTATTGATCGAAGGGAGTGAGCAGAGAGAAAGATTGAGGATGGAGAAATATTATGTTATTGATCAGGACTTGTGTGAAATTTATTAATTTCGATTGAATCTAAAAACATGTCGAAGTAAAATGATGATAAGCATTATGAATGCTGTGCAGAATAACGATGTTGTGGTGGCATTACATTCCAATTTTGAGGTTTGAGAATGGTGTAATTCTGTATGGTAGTCAAACTATTTAAGTTCGCCATTCTCCATAGCGACAGTTTGAGAATGGTGTAATTCTGTATGGTAGTCAAACTTGCGAAGATGACCAAGAGTCCACTTCTTAGTTTGAGAATGGTGTAATTCTGTATGGTAGTCAAACGAACATATTCCATATACACCGGAAATGCTTGTTTGAGAATGGTGTAATTCTGTATGGTAGTCAAACTTTTTCAATCGGCAATGAGATAGGAGTCGCGTTTGAGAATGGTGTAATTCTGTATGGTAGTCAAACCATTGCATACACTCGAAAGATTAACGGAGGGTTTGAGAATGGTGTAATTCTGTATGGTAGTCAAACGGCGCAAGTCAGGATTATTGGCATTTGTATGTTTGAGAATGGTGTAATTCTGTATGGTAGTCAAACTGAACTTTTCAACTTTATTCGATTGTACCGGTTTGAGAATGGTGTAATTCTGTATGGTAGTCAAACTAGCGGATGTTGGAGTTGAACCAACTTTCTGTTTGAGAATGGTGTAATTCTGTATGGTAGTCAAACTAACTCTTTTGACACGACTTACAGCCAAGCGTTTGAGAATGGTGTAATTCTGTATGGTAGTCAAACTCTCTTTCTTGAGTCTTAGACTCTATACAAGTTTGAGAATGGTGTAATTCTGTATGGTAGTCAAACTCGTTCATCGTACCTTCTAGTCTGATAGTTGTTTGAGAATGGTGTAATTCTGTATGGTAGTCAAACCTCAGCTTCATCAAGCAACTTATGATATTTGTTTGAGAATGGTGTAATTCTGTATGGTAGTCAAACCGGGAAACGTGGTGACACGTCCACTACTTAGTTTGAGAATGGTGTAATTCTGTATGGTAGTCAAACCACAGGCACTTGTCGCATTGCCAGCAATCGGTTTGAGAATGGTGTAATTCTGTATGGTAGTCAAACAAATGGATCGCTTTGTTGTTGTACCGCCTTGTTTGAGAATGGTGTAATTCTGTATGGTAGTCAAACACCTGAACCGGACGGAGTATCACGAAACTTGTTTGAGAATGGTGTAATTCTGTATGGTAGTCAAACTCAGCTTTCCAGAAGTCATGAAACGACGGCGTTTGAGAATGGTGTAATTCTGTATGGTAGTCAAACGGTCAGAAAGGCCATTGAAAATCCATTGGAGTTTGAGAATGGTGTAATTCTGTATGGTAGTCAAACAACATGTTTAAACCAAACGAAAAATTTCAAGTTTGAGAATGGTGTAATTCTGTATGGTAGTCAAACAAACGATCTTTATGATGAAGAATACTTAGAGTTTGAGAATGGTGTAATTCTGTATGGTAGTCAAACCACTGAGAAAGCCGATAGAACTGGCGTGACGTTTGAGAATGGTGTAATTCTGTATGGTAGTCAAACGGGACTTAACTGGAATATAGACAACGATAAGTTTGAGAATGGTGTAATTCTGTATGGTAGTCAAACCCTAACAATCTAAGAGAAAAAAGAAAAAAGGTTTGAGAATGGTGTAATTCTGTATGGTAGTCAAACACAAGCATTGCTCGAACACTGATTTCTCAAGTTTGAGAATGGTGTAATTCTGTATGGTAGTCAAACAATTGAGTTGCCTGCGCCAATAGCCGTGTAGTTTGAGAATGGTGTAATTCTGTATGGTAGTCAAACGACGGAGAGTTTGCTTATGCACGAATCAATGTTTGAGAATGGTGTAATTCTGTATGGTAGTCAAACCGTCTCGGTCTGTGTCGTAGTCAATTGCTTGTTTGAGAATGGTGTAATTCTGTATGGTAGTCAAACCGAAATATATTTCGAATTCACAAACATGTTGTTTGAGAATGGTGTAATTCTGTATGGTAGTCAAACCTGTGTCCAGTGTGCGGAGAAGAGTCTCATGTTTGAGAATGGTGTAATTCTGTATGGTAGTCAAACAAATATAATAAAATCCCCATAGCATTATAGGTTTGAGAATGGTGTAATTCTGTATGGTAGTCAAACTTGGTGACTTTGGATTCTACAGCGAATGGGGTTTGAGAATGGTGTAATTCTGTATGGTAGTCAAACCGTCTACCGGCAGGCAGTCAGCGCCCAAGGGTTTGAGAATGGTGTAATTCTGTATGGTAGTCAAACTCGATTTTCTCAACGCGTTTCAGGTTTTCAGTTTGAGAATGGTGTAATTCTGTATGGTAGTCAAACAGTCAAGATCTAGTTTAACATCCGTGATTGGTTTGAGAATGGTGTAATTCTGTATGGTAGTCAAACCCTTCCCAGTCTTTTTATTAATAGCCTGCGGTTTGAGAATGGTGTAATTCTGTATGGTAGTCAAACAAAATTTAAGTAGATCGTACCGCTCTTGAGTTTGAGAATGGTGTAATTCTGTATGGTAGTCAAACACGACCTTGCTATCGCACAAAAGCAGGCCTGTTTGAGAATGGTGTAATTCTGTATGGTAGTCAAACGTATCTTCCTGTTTTAATTCACCATTCTCAGTTTGAGAATGGTGTAATTCTGTATGGTAGTCAAACTTCAAAAGCAGGCCATAGTACCAAGGCGGTGTTTGAGAATGGTGTAATTCTGTATGGTAGTCAAACCTCTTAGTCCGGCGCCATCGTTGATTGGTGGTTTGAGAATGGTGTAATTCTGTATGGTAGTCAAACATCGGAATGCCCATTTCAAAAACCTCACTAGTTTGAGAATGGTGTAATTCTGTATGGTAGTCAAACTGCACTTCCATAACCCCCAACGCATCATCAGTTTGAGAATGGTGTAATTCTGTATGGTAGTCAAACTGAAAAGCTTGAGCATGAGAATGCGCAGCTGTTTGAGAATGGTGTAATTCTGTATGTAGTCAAACTTCGTCGTCTGCTTTTTGTACCTTCATGTTTGAGAACGGCGTAAATTTATATGGTAGTCAAACTTTTCTACGTGGTCTTTTGCTGTCTCTAATGTTTGAAAATGGTGTAATTTTGAATGGTGGTCAAACTATGCATAGGCAGTTTCGGAGGGTGTTACTAGTTTGAGAATAGTGTAATTTTGTAAGGTAGTCAAGCCGCCCGCATTTCGTCCAGCGCTTTCACCCAGTTTGAGAATAGTGTAATTTTGTAAGGTAGTCAAGCTGAACAAAGAAAAGTGGAAATGCAAACAAGTTTGAGAATGGTATGTTTTAGAAATTATGTTCGTATAAGTGAAAATGAGCAATAAAAAAGACGATCATTTGATCGTCTTTTTTGTGGTGCTGAAGGAGGGACTTGAACCCTCACGATATCGCTACCGCTGGATTTTGAGTCCAGTGCGTCTGCCAATTCCGCCACTTCAGCATATTTTGTGTTGCTGTGTTGTTCTCTGGACAATGACTAGTATAAGGGCATATGGGATTTCTGTCAATAGAATTTGTTGAATTTTTGTTGGTTTATTTTTCCTAGGGTTTTCGGTATGATAGAGAAAAGAGAATAGATGGAGGTGAGCCTGTGGATAAGCAACAAGAGTTTGAATTAATCAGAGAATTCAAACGAGGAAACGTCCAAGCATTTGAGACCTTAATCTTAGATTATGAGAAATCCGTGTATGCGATTTGCTACCGGATGCTGCGTGATCAGGACGAGGCATACGACTTGGCGCAAGAAGTGTTTATTAAAGCTTACAAGGGTTTAGGCAACTTCCAGTTCCAGTCGAAATTTTCCACATGGATTTATCGGATAGCAACCAACGCCTGCTTGGATTTCATTAAGAAGAGACGGGTGGATGTGGCGTTCTCCTTGAACCAATCCATTGGGGAGGATGAATTTACGCCGGAAATGGAAGACGAGAAGGCGCCGGAGCCGCAAGCGGAACTGGACAGAAAAGAAGTGCGGGAACAAATTCATGATGCCATCGGGCAATTGAATGAGAAATACAGAACGGTAATTGTGCTTCGGGAGCTGGAAGGAATGAGCTACGAGGAAATTGCCGATATTACCGATAGTTCTCTGGGAGCTGTGAAGACAAGAATCAGGCGGGGACGAGAAAGATTGCGAGAAATTTTAGAAGAAATGAAACTTCAGTCCTCGGGAATCGTCATAGAGAACAGAAAGGGGTGAAATGCATGACTTGTAACGAATTCATGGAGCTGATCGAGCCGTATATGGATAATAGACTGACAAGTGTAGAACGTGAAGCTTTTGAAGCGCATATGGAAAGTTGTGAAGCATGCCGGATCGCCTTTCAAAATACTGTGATTGTGATCGAGGAGCTTCATGAGATTGAAACGGAACTGCCTGCAAGTTTTCATTCAGACTTGATGGGCAAGATTAATGAACTTGAAGATGAAACAGAGGTAACTCCAATAACAACTATCGAGAAAAACCGGCCGAGAAGAAAAAAGGTAAAACCGCAATGGTTGGCCTTTGGGTCCGCCGCCGCGATTTTCCTCGTCTTTTTGGTCAGCGGAGGAATGGACATCAGTCCTAGGGAATTGCAAGAAGCGGCCATGGAACCGGTGGCGACGACTGCGCAAGCAGAATCGTTGGACCGATCCGGAACAAGAGAATTTGCTGCGGAATCAGTGACGCAGGAAGAGGCTCCGGTTCTGGCAAAGAATGCCGATGAGATTGAAGCTGCACCAGAAGAACCTGGCGTGGCAGTCATGATGGCAGAAGCTCCGTCGGATGAGATGATGGGATTGGATTATTCCGTCCTGATTCTTCAGATGGAGATGCCTTTGTCGGAAGGTAGAAGCCTTGCGGGGATCCAGACGGATCTTTTAAAAACACTGGAATCGCATGGGGGCGAGTTTATTGAACCCGATGATTTGACCATTGATTTTCAATTTGTTCTGCCGCGGTTTGCATACGATCTGTTCCTTCGCGATTGGGAATCGATGTATCCTGACACCATTGTCAATGAGCAGAAAGAAAACATCGATGACTTCGCGGAGCAAGAGACCGCCATCTATGAAAAAATTGCGAACGCGAAACAAGGAGAAGATGACCGACTTGTTAAAGCTTATGAAAAAGAACTCGACGATCTCTACAAGCAAATCGATCAGGTCACGGTATATTTGAGACTAGATCGGAATGGAAAGGAGTAAGCAATGAAAAAAGGATTAATTATTCTTTTGGCCTTGGGTCTCGTTATGACTGGTGCAGTCCTGGCGGGACAACAGACCTCCTATCTTGAGACGCCGGAAGAGACGCCTCAAATCATCAGTGTGAGCGGGCAGGGAGAAATCATGGCGGAACCTGACATCGCGACGATTGAGTTGGGAGTGCAGACTGAAAACGAGGACAGTGGAATTGCACAGCGAATGAACCAGGGACTGATGAGACAGGTTATGAGCAGCTTGAAGACCAACGGCATTGAGGAATCGGATATTCAAACGGTTCGATACGCGATTTATCCGATCAATGATTGGAATCCTGAACTGCAGCGCAACGAACCGAAAGGCTTCCGCGTGCAGAACATTGTTCGGGTAACCATTCGAGATCTTGAAAGCGTGGGCATGGTGATTGACGGAGCCGTTGAAGGCGGCGCGAATTCTGTCAACAGCATCCAGTTTTCTTTGAGCGATCCGGAAAAAGTGTATGAGCAAGCCTTGGCTTTGGCTGTGAAAAATGCCCACAGCAAGGCGGAAGTGATTGCGGAGGCAGCCAATGTAACCCTTGGTGAACCGCAGCGCATCACGGAAGGTTATACATCGGTTGCAGCGCGAACTGATGTGTATATGGAAGCGGCAGGCATGGGTGTGAAGGCTGAAATGCCGACGTCCATCAGTGGCGGCGAGCTGACAATTCGGGCGACTGTCAGTGTCGATTACAACTTTTAATGAACAAAAAATGAACAAAAAGAAAGGCAATGGCGAATTTGGAAGCCGTTGTCTTTTTTTTGCTTGTTTTCAGCGGTGAAAAGGATGGTTTATGGTATACTAAGAACAGCAATTTGTAGAGGAGTCGAAGAATGAAAAAAGAGACAATCTTATTGATAGATGGTAGTGGACTGATCTTCCGTGCGTTCTATGCTTTGCCGCCTTTGACGGCGCTGGATGGAACCCATGTGAATGCGGTTTACGGATTCGCGAACATGATCCACAAATTACAGGAAACATTCAAGCCGGATTATATTGGGGTTGCCTTTGACTTGAAGGGACCGACTTTCCGGCACAAGGAATATAAAGAATACAAGGCGACACGAAAGAAAGCGCCGGACGAGCTGTTGAACCAGTTTGCCATTGTCAAGGAATTCTGCGACCGATTTGGCTTGAGCCGTTTCGAAGAAGAAGGCTTTGAGGCCGATGACTTGGTGGGCACCATGGCAAAGCGCGCCGAAGAGGCGGGCATGCGCGTGGAGATCGTGACTGGCGACAAGGATTATCTGCAGCTGGTGACGGAGGAAGTAACGGTTCACTTGACACGACGCGGCATTACGGAACTGGAAAGCTATACACCGGAGAAGCTCTTTGAAAAGTACGCCTTGACGGCGGAGCAATTTTTGGAACTGAAAGGCCTGATGGGGGATTCCTCTGACAATATCCCTGGGGTTCCCGGGGTTGGTGAAAAAACCGGGATCAAATTGCTGAAAGCCTACGGTTCCATCGAAGGCGTTTACGATCATCTCGAAGAAATAAAAGGCAAGCTGAAAGAGCGGCTGGAAGCCAATCATATCCAGGCGCTAATGAGTCTGCGCTTGAGTCGAATCATCGATGATGTGCCCATGGATTTGAAATGGGAAGAGATGAAGCAGGCTGTACCGGATGAGCAGGAATTATATCAGCTCTACAAGAAGCTGAATTTCAAAAGCTTGATGCGCAAGTTCGAAAACCGCGAGATCGAAAGCAGTGCAGCACCGGCGGAAGCTGTCGCATTCGAATGGGTGGTTGACGCCCATGGATTGCAGCGACTGATGACGGCGATCAAGAAAGAGAAGGAAGTGGTGGTGCACAGCCGTGTCAATGGCGGCCGCCATGTCTTTGACGAGCTGGTGGATGTAGGTGTTCGCGTGAAGGGTACCAATTATTTGGTGGATGCGCGCGCGCTTTCCCAATTGGAAATGATGTCTTTGATGCAGGCTTTGGGACAAAAAGCCCTGATCGGCCATCGGTTGGTCAATGAATCCCTGATGATTCTTCGCTACGGCGGTGAAGTTTCCAAGCTGGCATTTGATACGGCGGTTGCCCAGTATCTGGTGCATCCGGAAGTCGGGAAATACCCGCTTCGCGGTTTGGGCGTGGAAGTGGCTGACCGGGTTTTGCCGGCGGATGACGACTTCTACGGCAAGGGCCGGAAGAAACAGACCTGGGGCGAATTGGACAAGGACAAGCGCGGGGATTACCTGGCGCAATGTTTGATGATCATCGACCAGGCGGTTGCCGTCTTGAAAGGGCGACTGGAAGAGGAATCCTTGACGGAATTGTATGAGACCATTGAATTGCCATTGGTGCGCATTCTGGCCAAAATGGAGATGCGCGGCGTGGCGGTTGATGAAGCCTACTTGAAAGAGTTGGGCGAAAAATTCAAGGTGCAGATCGCGGATTTGGAGCAACGCATCTATACGCTGGCGGAGGGGGAATTCAACCTGAATTCGCCGAAGCAATTGGGCGTCGTGCTCTTTGAGACTCTGGGGCTGCCGGTCATTAAAAAGACCAAGACCGGATACTCCACCAATGCGGAGGTTCTGGACAAACTGGCGGATGCCCATCCGATCATTCCGTTGATCTTGGAATACCGAAAATTGACAAAGCTGAACTCCACCTATGTGGAGGGCTTGACGGCAGCTGTGCACAAGGGAAGAATCCATTCCCATTTCACCCAGACCATCGCGTCTACGGGTCGCTTGTCGAGCATGGAACCCAATATCCAAAACATTCCGGTTCGGACGGAAGAAGGCCGGGAGTTGCGCCGCGTCTTTACGGCATCGGAAGGCATGCAGTTGGTGGATGCCGACTACAGCCAGATCGAACTGCGGGTGTTGGCTCATATTTCAGGGGATGAGAATCTGATTCACGCCTATAATGAAAAGCTGGACATTCATACCCAGACGGCAGCGGAAGTCTTTCATCTAAGTCTGGATGAAGTGACACCCCTGATGCGTTCGCGGGCCAAGGCCGTCAACTTCGGCATTGTCTACGGCATCAGTGATTTTGGCTTGGCAAGGGATTTAAACATCTCCAACAAGGAAGCCAAGGCTTATATCGACGGATATCTCGAGCATTATTCTGGGGTTGCCAACTATATGAAAGAGATCGTCAAGGAAGGCAAGGAGAAAGGCTATGTGGAGACTCTCTTCAACCGCAAACGCTGGTTGCCGGATCTGCATGCCAAGAACTTCATGCTGCGTTCCTTCGCGGAAAGAACAGCCATGAATACGCCGATTCAGGGAACTGCGGCGGATATTATCAAGATTGCCATGATTCGCGTTGATGAGGCCTTGGACAAGGAAGGCTTGAAAACCAAGCTGATTCTGCAGGTGCATGATGAACTGATCTTGGATGCTCCGGCGGACGAGATCGAACGCGTCACAGAATTATTAACGGAAGCCATGGAAGGGGCTGTTGCCCTTGCCGTACCGATGGATGTGGATTTGAAAGTCGGAGGCAACTGGTATGAAACGAAATAGAGTGATTGGGATTACGGGCGGGATTGCCACGGGCAAATCCACGGCGGTCGCCTATTTGATTGAAAAGGGCTATCCGGTGATCGATGCCGATCTTTTGGCGCGAGAAGTGGTGGAACCCGGTTCGGCCGGGCTTGCAGCCGTTCGCGAGGCCTTTGGGGATGACCTGGTTGTAAACGGGGAACTGGACCGCCAACGGCTTGGAAGCATTGTGTTCGGCGACAGGGAAAAGCGCGAGATGCTGAATGCCATTGTGCACCCCCTGGTCTATGCCCTGATGAAAAAACGAATTGAAGAGGCGGAAAGCCCCATCGTGTTTGTGGATTCTCCGCTCCTGCTGGAGGGGTTAAAAAAAGCCAAGCTGCATGGCATTGCCTTTGATGAGATTTGGCTGGTGGATCTGGACGAAGACCAGCAATTGTTCAGGCTGATGGAGCGAAACGGCTTCACGGCGGAAGAGGCCAAGCAGCGGATGAAGGCTCAATGGTCCATGGAGATCAAACGCAAGATGGCGGATGTGATCATTGACAATCGTGGCAAGCGGGATCATTTGTATCGCCAGCTGAAGGCGGAGCTTGCCCGCATCGAGGAGGTTGCCGGTGAAGAATAGAAGTTGGAAACCGGGGCTCTTGGTGGGCTTGGTGGCCGTGTTGGCCGCCGGGATGTTTTTGTTGCAGTCTCTGTATCCCTTGGAGCATTTGGAGCTGATCGAGGACGCCTCTGGAGAATATGGGGTGCCCACCAGTCTGATTGCCGCCATGATTGAAACGGAAAGCGGGTTTCGCGAGGTCGTTGTGTCCGACAAGGGGGCCTACGGTCTGATGCAGGTGACGGAACCGACTGCAAATTGGATTGCCAACCGTACGGGATGGACCGATGACTTGCCGGAAGCCTTGAAGGACCCGGCGGTGAATATCCAATACGGCGCGTGGTACCTGCGTTTCTTATTCAACAAATACGGCCAAGAGGATTTGGCCTTGATTGCCTACAATGCGGGACCGGGTACGGTGGACCGCTGGTTGTCCGAAGGAACCATTACACGGGACGACCTTTCGGGGATTCCCTATGGGGAGACGGCGCAATATCATATCAAAGTAAAACGAAATCGAATGATTTATCAATGGATGTACCGGTTAGACGACCGATTAGAGGAGGAATAGACAGTGAAGAAAACCATCATTTGGGGATTGATTCTGGTCCTGAGTTTGGGCCTGTTGGCGGGCTGCGGTGAAACGGCTCAGGTGGCTGAAGAAGCGGCGGAACCGGAAGTGGTTATTGAAAAGATTCCCCTGGAGGGCGGTACGATTTCTGTGCCGATCGGATATTTCCAGGGGCTGAATCCGTATTTGAATATGGACAGAAGTTTGTATTACTTCAACCAATTGATTTATGAAGGGCTTTATCGTTTGAATGCGGACGGTGAGTTGGAAGCGGTCCTGGCGGAGTCGGCGGACTGGTCCAACGGCGGCAAGACGGTAACCATTACCTTGAAGCCGGGAATCACCTTCCAGGACGGCAGCTTGCTGACCGCGGAAGATGTGGCGTTTACCTTGAAGGCGATGCAGTCGGGCGCGGAAGGCTTTGACTACACCCAGTATTTCGAGCAGACCATCCGCACGGCGGATGAGGAAGATTTGTCTAAAATTTACCGTGTGTCCGCACCGAGTGAAAACCAGGTTGTCATCCAATACGACCAGGCATACAGCAATGCGGCACGGTCTTTGATCTTTCCGGTCTTGGACGCGGAGTCTTTTGGTGCAGAGGCATCTGAAGCGGAGCGTATTCGAAACTTCTTTGATCCGGAATTTGCCTATGTGCCGAATGGAACGGGTCCCTTCAAATACATCGCGCATGAGAACCTGAAAGAAATCAACCTGCTTCGCAATGAGAAATGGTGGCAGGGAAGCGCATGGCTGGATGGCGTTAACGGTTTTGTGACGGAAAGCCAGGCCGGCGGCATCGAGGCTTTCCAGAACGGGACGCTGGATCTGATGGTCACTGCGGAAAATGATCCGCAAAAGTATGGCCAGAATGAAGTGCGGGTGGCAAGTTTTGAAACCGACCGGGCGGAAGCTTTATTTTTCAACTTCCATTCCGAACTGTATGCGCGGGAAGAAGGCGCTGCCATTCGACGGGCAATCGCCAAGGCGATTGACCAGCGCGCCATTGTGGGTACCGTCTACGGCGGACACGCTGCCCCGGCGACTTATTTGCTGCCGCCGGGGGTAAATGAAGCTGCCTTTCGTTCCGTTGACCTGGTTGGCGCCAATGAGGAACTGGATGCCGCAGGCATTGTGGACACCAACGACGACGGATTCCGAGAGCTGGATGGCCGCAAATTCCAGATGACCATGCTGGTGGACGCAGAGAACGCGAACCGGATGAAAATTGCCGAGCTGATCCAAGCGGATCTGGCAAAAATAGGGGTTGAAATTCTGGTCAGGTCGCAGTATACTGATAAGGCGGATTTGATCGAATGGTACCGAACGTCTTTGACAGAAAAACAAGACGACATGGTATTGCTCGGCTGGGAGCTTGGTTTTGTTCCCGATCCCGGATTTGCCATCGTGACCGATGATGCGGAAGTCACGCTGAACCTGACGGGCTACAGCAATGAAGCGATGGATGAAACACTTCGAAGATTGTTTATGGAAACAGATCCTGCAGCATGGAACGAAGTACTGAAAGAATGGAAAGCGGCAATGGGTATGGAGATGCCGGTACTGGGACTTGTCAATCGCAAGTCGGCCCTCTTGGTGAACGGGCGGATCAATGGCGATTTGAATGGAAACGTCTATGACTTGTATCGGGGTATCGAAAGCTGGTTTGTCGAATACCAGGAAAAAGAAGTTAATTCCGGGCAGTAATTGCCCGCAATTTGCAAGAGTGGTGGAATAGGCAGACACGCAAGTTTGAGGGACTTGTGGCAGAAATGCTGTGTGGGTTCAAATCCCATCTCTTGCACCAATTTGGACGTTCAGATACTTGAACGTCCTTTTTTGCATATGAACTGGACTGAGAAGCTCTTTGAAACCGAGGAATGCATAAAGAGATTGAGTATCGACTGAACCGGGACTTTGTTATATAATAAACACATTCAATCCAGGATTTTGGCAAACGCTTGCCAGGATAAAATGAGGAGGCCCCTATGAAACTACAAGAAGTCAAGGAGATACTCAACGCGGAATGTCTGACCAGCGAAACCTGTCTGGATCACATTGTCACCCATGCGTTCGGCTCGGACCTGATGAGCGATGTGTTGGCGTTTGTTGACGAGAACACCTTGCTGCTGACCGGTCTTGTGAATCCCCAGGTCATCCGCACCGCAGAGATGATGGATATCAGTCATATCGTCTTCGTGCGGGGAAAGCGGCCGGCTGACAGCACCATACGGCTGGCGGAAGCCAACGGGATCGCGCTTCTGACAACGGAGGAGATTATGTTTACCGCTTGCGGCAAGCTCTATGAAAAAGGATTAAGAGGGGTGTCCATTTAATGGCAGAAGAAGCTGTTGCGTCCTTCGACTATGAGATCGAAAAGGATGACTTTAAAATAGCGGGCTCAGCGTCGAGTCACGTCAAGAAAATATTAAAACAATTGGGACTGCCGAACCCCTTGGTTCGCCGCGCGTCCATCATTGCCTACGAATTGGAAATCAATTTGGTCATTCATTCCCTTGGCGGCATTATGCGCCTGGAAGTGCATCCGGATCGCGTTGTGATCCTGACGAATGATGTGGGACCCGGCATTGAGGATGTGGAACAGGCGATGACTGAAGGGTATTCCACCGCCAGTGAAACCGCCCGGGAAATGGGTTTTGGCGCCGGGATGGGCTTGGCCAATATCAAGCGGTGTTCCGACACCTTTTCCATCCGTTCGACGGTCGGAGAAGGAACCTGGATCCGTTCCGAAATAAGCGTCGGATAAAAGAGACAACCAGTTGAATACGGAGGAAATCAAGATGCAAAAGGATATTCATGCTGTTCAGGTAAGAAAGGACCGATGCACGGGTTGTACACGCTGCATGCAGCGATGTCCGACCGAGGCCATTCGGGTCAAAGAGGGACTTGCCGTCATCAACGCAGCGCGCTGCATCGATTGCAGCCAGTGTATCGAAAATTGTCCCTATGACGCCCATAGCGTTATCAGCGGCACATTGGACGAGATCAAAAAGTATAAATACACGATCGTGATTCCTGCCATTACGTTCGCCGCCCAATTTCCGGGCGAACCGAAAATCGACAAGCTTTGTTTTGCACTTCGAAAGCTGGGCTTCGATTTGGTTTTCAGCGAAGGTCTGGCCATCGATTACCTAAAGGACCGTATTCGTGAAATTATTGTCAATGAGAAGGTGAAGCGTCCGGTGATTTCATCCCATTGCCCGGCGGTCATTCGCCTGATTCAAAACAAATATTCTTCCTTGATCGGCAATATTCTGCCGACGGGTTCGCCGGTGGACATTGCCGCCAATATGGCTAGAAACCTTTGCAAGGAAAACTTTGGTTATCAGGATTCCGAGATTGGCGTGTTTTATCTGTCGCCTTGTCCGGCGCGGGTGACCAACGCGATGAATCCGATTGGCATGCAGGAGTCGGCCATCAATGTTACGATTCCCATTAAGGATGTCTATGCCGAGGTCCTGCGGATCCTGACAGGACTGGAAGATTCCATTGTGGAATTGAGCAATTGCATGAAGCCGGAAAACCTGCCCTGGGCGGAAATCGGCGGACAAGCCAAGATGAGCGGGATCGAAAACTATATTTCCGTTTCCGGCATCCATGAAGTGGCGCGTGTCTTTGACCGCATTGAGATGGGGGAATTAAATGATGTAGATTTCATCGAAGCCTCTTCCTGTATCGGCGGCTGCGTTGGCGGACCGTTGAATATCGAAAATCCGTTTGTCGCCCAGCACAATATTCGAAAACTGGCGGATGATCCGGAACAAGGGTATTTCCAGATGATCGATTCGGTGCTGGCGCAATTCAAACATATCTATTTGACCGAGGAGATTTCTCCCAAGCAATCCAATATTTTGGACGAAGATTTTACCAAAGCCATCGAGAAGATGAAGCAGATCGAAGAGATTACGACGAAACTTCGGGGACTGGATTGCGGGTCCTGCGGAGCGCCAAACTGCCGGGCTTTGGCGGAGGATATTGTTCAGGGCAAGGCAAAAATGGAAGACTGCGTGTTCTACAAGGAACAACAACATCTATGGAGGTTGGAAGATGAAAGTGAATGAGTTGCTGGCGAAGCTGGAGAAACTGGAATTGAAACAGGTTGCGGGTGAGACGGGGAACGGAAACACAATCGACGGGGCCTATATCGGCGACCTGTTGAGCCTGGTCATGTCCCGCGCCCAGGAAGGAAACCTATGGATCACCATTCAAGCCCATGAAAATGTGGTGGCTGTCGCGAGTTTGGTGGATATTAGCGCGATTATCGTGGCGGAAGGGATTCGCGTGGAAGAGGGCACCATTGCCAAAGCCAATGAACTGGGCCTTCCGATCTTTGAATCCAAGCGAACAGCCTTTGATCTGACCAAGGCCTTGATCGAGGCGGGCATTTCGTGAAAATTCCAGCGGATCTGCATATCCATTCCGGGCTTTCGCCCTGCGGTCATGACGATATGACGCCGCATAACATTGCGGGAATGGCTGCGATCAAGGAGCTGAAGATGATTGCCGTTACGGATCACAATTCCGTGCGGAACCTGCGCCGGTTCGAACGGGCGGCAGAGGAGCATGGGCTTGTGCTTTTGCCGGGGCTCGAGATCCAGACGCGGGAAGAGATCCATGTACTGGGATATTTTCCAACGGTGGATGCGGCGGAAGGCTTTGCCGCGGCATTGGCGAAAGTTTTGGCTCCCATTAAGAACAAGGTCAAGCTCTTTGGACACCAAACGGTTTACGGGGAAGAGGACCAAGCGCAGGAGGAAGAGGAGATTCTGCTTTTGCAGAGCGCTGCCTGGGATCTGTCTGAGACGATTGCGCAAGTGGAAGCCTTTGGCGGCGTTGCCGTTCCAGCCCATGTGGACAAGGCGGCCAACTCCCTGCTGGCGACCCTGGGGTTTGTCCCGCCGGATCTGCCGGTGAAAACCCTGGAGGTTAGCGGCCGATATGATCGGGAGAGCGATCCTTTGCATTTAGGGAAGTTTCAACTGATACGGTCATCGGACGCGCATTTTTTAACGGATATTTTGGAAGCGGAAGAGCTTTATGACTTGCCGGCATGCACCCGCGAGGCCATGCTGGATTATTTGAAGGGAGGGAAACGCCATGCGTGATCTTTCCTTGCACCTGTTGGACTTGGCGGAGAATTCCATTCGGGCGGAAGCAACTTTGGTGACGGTAACCGTTGAGGAGAAACCGTCGGAGAACCGGATGGTGCTTAGGATCGAAGACAACGGGAAGGGCATGGATCAAGAATTTTTGGATTCGGTGATGAGTCCTTTTTCAACAACCAGAACAACCAGGAATGTGGGGTTGGGCATACCGTTGATGAAGGCGACGGCGGAACGGTCCGGCGGCGCTTTGACGATTCAATCCAGCCTGGGAGAGGGAACCACCATACAAGCCGTACTAGAATATGACCATATCGATCGACCGCCATTGGGGAGGGTGGAGGATACGATTGTCAGCCTGATGTCTTTCCATCATGGCATCGACATACATTTTATCTATCGCTACGAGACGCAGGTTTTTCAATTTCATACAGAAGAAATCAAGGGGATTTATACGGATCTCGATTATTACCCAACCGAAGTTCTAACCTGGGTAAAGGCTTATCTTTTGGAGAATATGGAGGAACAAAAGAGTCAAATTTCTAACAAAGCGTGACAAATATTTAACGCTTGTATTGGCAGTTTTTGCAATGTTATAATGAGTTTGGTTTGAACAGAATTAGTCTATTAAAGAGCATCAGGGGAAATCCTGAGCTTTTTTTGGGCTCGAGTTGCATAATGTATACAAAATGGAGAGCAAGATTGGGGTGAAAGAGATGGGTGAAAAGTTATTTACATTTAGTGGAGGAATCCATCCACCGCACTTTAAGAAGCAAACTGAAAAAGTTGCCCTTCAAAATGCGGAGTTGCCAAAGATGGTAACGATTCCTTTACAGCAACACATTGGTGCACCTTGTCAGCCAGTTGTTAAGGTCGGCGATCTCGTAAAAGTGGGTCAGGTGATCGGGCAGGCGGAAGCGTTTGTCAGCGCGCCGATTCATTCAAGCGTATCGGGTACGGTCAAAAAGATTGGCAAGTTTCAAGCGCCGGGCGGCGCGACAACATGCGTTGTCATTGAAGCAGACGGGGAAGATGCTTGGGATGAAAGCATTCAACCAACAGAGGACTGGCTGCAATTAGATTCAAAGGACTTATTACGTAAGGTAAAAGAAGCAGGCATTACCGGTATGGGCGGGGCGTCGTTCCCGACTCATGTCAAATTGTCTCCGCCGGCGGACAAACCCATTGATGTGGTGATTCTGAATGGCGCGGAGTGTGAACCGTATTTGACGGCTGACCATCGCTTGATGCTGGAGACGCCGGAAAAGGTTGTAACGGGCTTGAAGATCATGATGCGGATTGTAGGTGTTTCCACAGGATACATCGGCATCGAGAACAACAAGATGGATGCCGTGGCAGCTATGCAAAAAGCTGTGGCGGACGAGCCGGGCATTGAAGTTCGCGTTATGCAAGTGAAATACCCGCAAGGGGATGAAAAACGATTGATCAATGCGACAACCGGTCGCGTTGTGCCTTCCGGGGCCCTTCCGATGGAAGTGGGCTGCGTGGTTTCAAACGTGGGAACAGCTGCCGCAGTGGCAACGGCTGTAGTCGAAGGCAAGCCGGTTGTAGAACGGATTGTAACCATTACGGGAACGGCAATCAATGAGCCGAAGAACTTGGTGGTTCGCATTGGAACGATGTTCAATGAAGTCGTTGAACAATGCGGCGGATACAAGGGAACACCCGGCAAGATTCTGATGGGTGGTCCGATGATGGGCTTGGCGCAGTACACCGACGAGGTGCCTGTGATCAAAGGAACATCAGGAATTTTGGTACTGAACGAAGAGGATGCCCGTTTGCCTGAGCCGTCGGCATGTATCCGATGCGGCAAATGCGTGGACGCTTGTCCTGTCAATCTGCTTCCTCTCTTTATCAGCCGATACTCGCTGAACAAGAATTTTGAGGCAGCGGAAGCCTACCATGCCATGGATTGCATCGAGTGTGGATCATGCTCGTTTGTTTGCCCGGCGAAACGGCCGTTGGTTGAGGCGATTCGCGTATCCAAGCGCGAAATCATCGCCAAGAGAAGAAAGCGATAGGGGGGAAGAATGATGACAAATAAACTAATCGCTTCTTCATCGCCGCATATTCGTTCGAAGGAAACAACGACATCGGTGATGCGTGATGTGTTGATCGCTTTGGCTCCAGCCGCGCTTGCAGGGATTTACTTCTTTGGATTCGGCGCATTGAAAATTTATGTGCTGGCCATTGCATCAGCGGTTGCAACAGAAGCGTTCATTCAAAAATTTATTTTAAAAACAACTGTTACGGTCAATGACTTGAGTGCTGTGGTAACAGCGGTACTGCTGTCCATGACACTGCCGGTTACAGCACCGTGGTGGATTCCTGTCATTGGTTCGGCGTTTGCCATTGCCATTGTTAAGCAGGCATTCGGCGGCATCGGCAGCAACTTTATGAACCCAGCCTTGGCAGCGCGTGCCTTTATGGTAGCGTCATGGCCGGTCATTATGACGGGCAGCTGGGTTACACCGGGGGTTGACGCGGTATCAACGGCGACACCGCTGGGCTTGATCAAGGAAGGCGGCGGATTGTCGGCTTTGACGGAAACCGGCGTAGGCTTTACGGATCTTTTGATCGGTAATGTTGCGGGTTGTCTGGGTGAAACCAGTGCGCTGCTTTTGATTGTCGGCGGATTGTATCTGCTTTGGAAAGGTGTTATTTCCTGGAGAATTCCAGTGGCATACATCGGTACAGTGGGTGTTTTGTACCTGGTTACCGGTGCTGGAATCAGCGAAATGCTGATTCAGCTGGTTGCCGGCGGTTTGATGCTGGGTGCCTTCTTTATGGCAACCGACTATGTATCTTCACCGGTTACACCAAAGGGTCGTTTGATCTTTGGAATCGGCTGTGGCGTATTGACTTTTGTCATTCGTAAAATCGGCGGTTATCCGGAAGGCGTTTTGTACTCCATCCTGTTGATGAACGTTGTTGCGCCATTGATCGATCGCTACACCCAGCCTAAAGTATTCGGGGAGGTGAAGAAGGCATGAAAGAAACAATCAAACTAGGATTCACCTTATTCCTGTTTACCGCAATTTCCGCTTTGATCCTTGCCTACTCCAACGGGGTAACGGCTCCTGAGATCGCCAAGGTGGAAGAGCAAATCAAAACAGAAGCGCGAATGGAAATCCTGCCTGCAGCAGACGCCTTTGAAGCAGTGGAAGGCATTGAAGGCGCCAAAGAGGTTTACAAGGGAACAGCCGGCGGAGAAACTGTTGGTTATACCTTGTCCATGGTGACTTCCGGATACGGCGGTGATGTGGAATTGGCAGTCGGCATTTCCAACGATGGAACGGTTTCCGGCATCAAGATCATCAAGCATACGGAGACACCGGGTTTGGGTGCCAATGCAACCTTGCCTGCATTCCAGGACCAATACACTGGAAAATCAGTGGATTCGGTGATCGAAGTGGTGAAAACCCCGCCTTCGGCAGACAATGAGATTCAAGCAATTACCGGCGCGACGATTACCTCCCGTGCCGTAACCAAAGCCGTCAACGAAGCTCGTGAGATTTACGCGAGCGCGTTGCAGTAGGGAGGGTGTAGGATGAAGAAGAATTTAGGACAAGTATTCAAGAATGGTTTGGTCGACGAGAACCCAACCTTTGTGCAATTGCTGGGCATGTGTCCGACCTTGGCGGTAACGACTTCCGCAACCAACGGTTTGGCCATGGGACTGGCGACCACAACGGTTTTGGTCGGATCCAACCTGGTTATTTCCGCGATGAGAAAGATTATTCCGGATAAAATTCGTATTCCGGCTTTTATCGTCATCATTGCAACCTTTGTAACGCTGATTGAGATGTTTATGCATGCCTATGCGGTGGAACTGTACAGCTCTTTGGGACTCTTTATTCCATTGATCGTTGTAAACTGTATCATCCTGGGCCGTGCGGAATCCTTTGCATCCAAGAATGCCGCGCCTGCTTCCATCGTGGACGGCTTGGGCATGGGTCTTGGCTTTGCCGGCGCACTGACGATTTTGGGCAGCATCCGGGAACTATTGGGCGCTGGATCCATCTTCGGCATTACGCTGTTGGGCGGTTCCTTCAAACCGGCAATCATGATGATTCTGCCTCCTGGCGCATTTATCACCCTGGGGCTGTTGATTGCCTTGTATCAGCATAGCAAGAATCGAAAGGGGGGACGTTAGACCATGAATTTATTTGCGATTTTTGTCGGCGCCTTGATCGTCAACAACTTTGTATTGTCTAAGTTCTTGGGAATCTGTCCGTTCCTGGGGGTTTCCAAAAAAGTTGAAACAGCGGTAGGCATGAGTATGGCGGTAACCTTCGTTATGCTTTTGGCGTCATTGATTACGTATATGCTGCAGATTTTGGTACTGGACAAGTTTGGTCTGGGCTATCTGCAAACGATCATGTTCATTCTGGTTATTGCATCCCTGGTGCAGTTGGTGGAGATGTTTGTGAAGAAAGCGAGCCCGACGCTGTATGAGGCGCTGGGGGTATATCTTCCATTGATCACAACAAACTGTGCGGTATTGGGTCTGGCGATTCTGAATATCCAAAACGAGTTCAATCTGATTGAACTGGTTGTGCATTCGATCGGCGCGGCTCTTGGTTTCTCTATGGCGATTATTCTGTTCGCCGGAATCCGGGAGCGTTTGGAATTGTCGAACATGCCAAAAGCCATGGAAGGCTTTCCGATTGCCCTGATTACTGCTGGCTTGATGGCAATGGCTTTCTTGGGCTTTGCCGGATTGAGCATCGGATAGGAGGCGTAGAATGAATCTAATCGTATATGCAATTGTTGCCCTCGGAGCAGTGGGCTTATTCTTCGGCGTGATCCTTTCCATAGCATCGAAAGCATTCGCCGTAAAAGTGGATCCCAAGGAAACCTTGGTGCGGGCAGCCGTACCTGGCGCAAACTGTGGCGCATGCGGTTTTCCTGGGTGTGACGGATTTTCCAAAGCGGTTGTTGCAGGGGTAGCCCCTGTCAACGGATGTCCCGTAGGCGGAGCGGCGACTGCTGCGAAGATTGCCGAAATCATGGGCGTAGCTGCCGGAGATTCCGAAAAAAAGGTGGCGCGGGTTGCCTGCAATGGAACAGCAGAAAATGCCAAAGACAAATATGAGTACTACGGCATCAAGGACTGTAAGGCGGCCATGGCGGTTCAAAAGGGACCAAAAGGCTGCGAGTTCGGATGTTTGGGTTACGGCAACTGCGTGGAAGTCTGCGCCTTTGACGCGATTCATATCGTAGACGGCATTGCCAAGGTGGATCCGGAAAAATGTACGGGCTGCCAGGCTTGTGTGAAGGAATGTCCGAAGAACATCATCGACATGGTTCCTTATGCGCAAAAGGTCTTTGTGGACTGCAAGAACCTGGACAAGGGGAAAGCGGTCAAGGATGTTTGCCAGGTTGGCTGCATCAGCTGCCAGCTTTGTGTGAAGGCTTGTCCGTTTGATGCCATCCACATGGTGGACGGTGTTGCCAAGATCGATTACGAAGCGTGCAAGAACTGTAAGATTTGTGCGAAGAAGTGTCCGACAGGCGCGATTTTCCCTCAGCTGAAATTGAAAGAAATGGCTGAGAAAAAAGCCGCAGCCGCGGCAGCAAAGAAAGAAGCGGAAACGCAGGAAGAAACACAAAATTCATAATATTTAAGGCTCTCCGGTCGGAGGGCCTTTTTTATACCCCAATCCCTTGTGAAACCGTTGTTTTTACCCACTAGGAATGGTACACTTTAGAGAAGAGGTTCAAGGAGGATACAGAATGGCTAGACAGAGACGAGGCAGTGTATTGTGGGTGTTTTTATTGGTTGGATTTGTGCTGGGCGGGATCGCCGGTGAGTTGCTTGGAAGTGTCTTTCCTTTGTTGAGCAAATCCGTATCCGTGGGACTGGATCCGAGCTTCCATTTGGATCTTCATTTGTTTCAGTTTACCCTTGGTTTTTTGTTTCGTGTGAATTTGATGAGTATTGTGGGCGTGATCCTGGGGATCATTTTGTACCGCTGGCTATAGGAGTGTTGGCATGAAGATGGTATTGGCGTCAAAATCGCCTAGAAGACAGGAAATCTTACGAAAATATATTCAAGACTTCGCCGTTGTGGAAAGCGACGTGGAAGAGGAAATGGACGATTTGCTCGCGCCGGAAGCCTTGGCCATGAGTCTGGCCTATCAGAAGGCGGCGGACGTGCAAAATCAAGTGGGCGCGGAGGATTTGATCCTGGCGGCCGATACAATCGTTGTCGCGGACCGTGTTCTTGGCAAGCCCAAGGACCGGGCTGATGCAAAAGCCATGGTGGAAAGCCTTGCGGGAAGACGGCATGCCGTGATCACGGGGATTGCTCTCTTGCAGGGAGAAAAGCGCGTGGTGGATTACCAACTGACGGAAGTGGCCTTTGCACCCATGTCCGAGCTGGAGATTGAAGGCTATCTGGATGCGGGTGATTATGGCGACAAGGCCGGCGCTTACGGCATTCAGGGCTTTGCCGAACCTTTTGTAGAAGAGATTCGAGGGTCCTACTCCAATGTGGTGGGACTGCCGGTGGAACGGCTCTACCAATTGTTGAAACAGTATTTTGATGTGGATTTGATGAAGGGGATGACAGGGTCCAATGAAAAAGAATAGAAAATGGATCATCGCCTCGATTTTTATCATTGTGGGGTTTTTGATTGCAGTCAGTGCAATCGTCGGCGCCAACGGCGCCAATAATCCGGCTTTAGAGTCGGTTGTGCCGCTGCAGCGGGTTATCAGCCGCATGGGAGCAACGATTGGCGGCTGGACCGAGTCCCTGCGCAATTGGTCGAGCTTGAAAGAGGAAAATGAAGCCTTGCAGTTCCGGGTGACGGAGTTGGAAAATGAACTCATGGAGGCGGAATCAGTCATGGAGGACGCCCCTTATTTGGAAGCCGAGTGGCGGGCCAGGCTGGAATCGTCCCGCCGGGTTGTGGAAGCCCGGGTGATTTCAAAATCAAAGGGAAATTGGTTTCAAACCTTTGTGATCGACCAGGGCAGCGACGCGGGCATTCAGCCTAATGATACGGTGGTCACGGGAATCGTTCATGACAATGAATTTGCAGAATACGGATTGATCGGCCAGGTTTCTGAAGTGGGCGGCAATTATGCCGTGGTTCAAACTCTGGCCAACAAGGAGACCAATGTGGCCTTCGAAATTCTGCGCACGGGTGACCAGGGCATCGTGGAAGGGGAATTGTCCAAAACCCATAAGGGTTTTCTGTTTAACGCGGAAGCCAATGTCGCCGTCGGGGACAGTTTGATGACAACGGGCATCAGCGACTATTATCTGCCGGGCATCTTGATTGGACAAGTGACGGAAGTGCAGAAGGAAGGCGACCAGCTGGTCAAGCATATTCAAGTGGAAACCCTGGTGGATTTCCAAGGCATAACCGAAGTCTTTGTCCTGCAGGAGGCCAGCGATGAATGAACGGTATAAAGACTATGTTCGGCTCCTTTTGATGGGAATCGGATTCTTCTTGCTGGAAACCGCGGTATTGCCGATGCTTCCCTTCGCTTGGGGCAAGCCCAATTTGCTTTTGCTCTTTGTAGCGGCGGTGGGCTTTTATGTAGGCTTATTGCCCGGGATGTTGACAGCAGTGATCCTTGGCGCCATGGCGGACGCCTTGTTTTCGCCCCTTTTGGGACCCTGGATCATGATTTATCTGACGGTTGCCTGGATTTTTATCAAGATTCGGGAATCGGAGTGGGAGGCCGAGAAAATCTATCTGGCTGGGATTATGGGGCTGGTGACGGTTCTGACCTATCTGATGATGGCCTTTCTCCTGTTCTTCTTCGGTTACCAGTATCAGTGGGTGACGGAAATATTGCCCTTTGCCGCAACCGAGGCGGTGGCGAACATGGGGCTTTGGATTGTGCTTTTATGGCTCTTCCCGAAAGTGATTCGGGAAGCCGGCAAGGACTATATGAGTGCCTTGCGCTAGAATAAAGGGTGAAGGATTTGAATATCAAACAATTGTTTCAGAATCGATTTTACTTTTTCCTTTTGGTGATTTGGATCCTGATTATTTTACTCATGGTTCGCCTGGCGGACCTGACAATTGCCCAAGGCGAGGAATACCGGGAAGTCTCGGACAACCGCCGGTTGAAGCAGGTGGAGATTCCCGCCAGCCGGGGCAAGATCTATGACAGCAACGGAAGGCTGCTTGCGGGCAACCAACCGAGCTTTGTTGTGCAATTGTCCAAAGACGAGATTAAAAAGAAAGAACGCAACGAAACCTTGTGGCGCCTGGGCATGATCCTGGACCAAAACGCGGAACGCGTGGTGTCTGAACTGCCCTTTACCATGAACGGACTGGTGCAGACCGTGGGAGAAACCCAGTTGCCGGTCGATTTGTTTGCATATCTGCAGGCGAAACCGGAACTCTTGCCCATGGCCATTGCCGAGGCGGTGGAAACGCCGCCCTATTTCGGCCAGTTTGGCGCCAAGCGGGCCCTTTTGATCCTGTCTCAGGACGACACGGCCTGGATGGACCGCTGGGATGAAGAGAACGGACGATTGCGGGCGCCGGAAGACGCGGCTGAAATCGCAGAAGCCCTCTTGGCCAAAGAAAACCAGCTGCGGGAATGGACCAACCATCCCATTGCACGGGACTGTATCTACCGGGTCTACGGGGAAGAAGACGCCAGTCTTCAAATGGTGGACTATCAATATACCTTTGAAGAGGACCGGCTGGACAAGAAACGCAGCCTGGCGGAACAATTTGCAGGGATCACGGCCGATACGGACGCGGCGGAAGACTTTTACCAGATCGCCTACCAGTGGGTGGCGGCGGATATGGCCATGTCCGTCACTTCGGACGGAAGGAACATGGGACAAGACCTGCTTTCTCAGCTGGATGTTCCCATCTCCGTTACGATTTCCGACCGGGGAACGGTTGCCTATCAAACTGAAGATGAGGCATGGGTGCGAGAAGCACGGTCCCGTCTGGACCTGGACGAATCGGCCGGTGTCGCCCAGGTGGTGGTGGCGGAAGCCCATCACCAGGGGATTTTGAAGGCGGTGATTCTGTCGGATGCCTTCAAGTACCAGGCCCAGCAAATGATCTTGAACCGGGGCTTGAATCCCGGGATTTCGGTATCGAAATGGAAGTACACCTCGATTCTCCTTCTGGACAATTGGAAGGAAGCCAATCAGGTATCGGCAGACATGGACGCGGAGGCAGCCCTCTCGTTTTTGGCAGACCGTTATGACCTGGAGTCCACATGGACAAACCGGGAGAAGATGCTGACCCTGAACCTGATTGCGCTGATGAACAAACAGGGCTATCGGGCCTATGAAGCCATTGACGTGGCCTATCAGCTGCATGCGACTACCATTGTGCGCTTGATGGAAAACGAGTACCGCATGCCGGGGGTGAGTGTGAATTTCAAGTCTGTCAGAACCTATCCTTACGGATCGGCGGCAGCCCATACCTTGGGATATTTAGGGAAAATTTCGCAGACTTCGGAAATTGAGAAATATATCAACGAATTGGGGTATTCCCCCAATGATATTATTGGGAAAACCGGCATTGAGCAGTCCTTTGAGTCCGTGCTTAGGGGGATCCCCGGCAGCCAGGACCTGGAGGTGGATGTGCGGGGCAAAACCCTGAAGGTGGTCAAGGAGACGGATCCGATCCAGGGTGGTCATGTGTATTTGAGCATGGACCTGCATGTCCAGCAGATGGCCGAGAAAGCCCTGGCGGAGAGCCTGGCGGCCATGCAGGCCGGCGGTGTCTATGAAAGTCCATGGGGCAATTACAACTACAGTGAAGCCAAACCCAATGCCGAATCGGCGGCGCTGGTTGCCATCGACGTAAAGACCGGCAAGGTGATCGCCATGGCCAATGTGCCGAATTACGATCCCAACCTTTTTGCCGTCGGCATTTCCCAGAGTGACTGGGACGCGCTGCTGCCGGAGAATCCGGAAGATTTGATCGCGCCGCGGCCGCTCTTGAACATCGCGTCGCAGTCGATGATTCAGCCGGGATCCACCTTCAAGATGGTGACAGCCCTGGCTGCCTTGGAAAAGGGCATGAATCCGGATTTGAAGGTCAACACCAAGGGCTTTGTCGAAATCGGCAACCAGACCTATGGCTGCTGGATTTGGAATCGATATCATTACAGCCACGGCTATGAGGATATGCGGGATGCCATCGCGGACTCCTGCAACTACTATTTCTATTCGCTGGTTCTGGGCGAAAACCAGCAGACAGGCGAACGGCTGCCGGTCAGCGTATCGGCGGAAGAAATTCTGGCCATGGCCACGAAACTGGGCCTGAATGATAAAACGGGCATAGAAATCCAGGTTCCGAGCGAGAAGGCGGCCGGGGTGCCCAGTGAGAGCAAGAAGCAGTCTTCGACCAAGTCGGCCATGCGGCGTTGGCTGAATCGGAATCTGATGGCCTTTGTGCCGGAAGATGCGGAACCGGACGCCGATCAGATTGAAGATTGGATTGCCGAAATCAGCTCTTGGGCGGAGATCGAACCGGTGCTATCGGGATCCGAAGTCCGAAGACGGCTTTTGGATATGGGCCTCCTGCCAGACAAGCCCATGGAAGATGGACAAACCCTTAAAGATGTGATTAAATACTCCTATCTGAACTTTGCATCCTGGAAAACGGGGGATGAACTCATCATGAGTATTGGTCAGGGGGACAATGCCTATACGGCCCTTCAGATGGCGAATTATATGGCCACCATTGCCAATGGCGGCAAGCGATATGAAGTAAGCCTTTTGGATCGCGTGGTTGATTTGGAAGGCAATGAAACCATTTACGGCAGCAAACCCTATACCCAGGTGAACTTTGAAAACCCGGAAGCCTTGGAGGTCATCAAGGAAGCCATGCTGCAAACGACGGAAGAGGGAACCGCCCGATCCATTTTTGCGCAATTCCCTGTCAAGGTTGGCGCCAAGACGGGTTCAGCCGAGAAGGATGGCTTGAATCCCGTAACGGGCGAACCCTATGACGAGTTTGGATGGTTTGTCGCTTTTGCGCCATATGATGATCCGGAAATCGCGGTTGCGGCCATTGGATTCCAGACGGGGTCCGGCGGTGCCGTGGGCGCGGCTGTACGGGATGTCATGGCGGAATACTTAGGCTTAAACAGTGAGAAAGCGCCAGTTTCGGCCAAGCCGAGACTGACAGAATAGGAGTCGATATGGGCAAGTTTGTACAGGTGAAAGGAAGCGCCAAAGGCTTTTCCATTCATGTATTTGAACCGGATTTTCAGGCGATTCAAACGGAATTGGCTGAAATGATGCGGGAATCCAAAGGCTTTTTCAAAGGCGCGAAATTTGCCGGATTCCAAGGGAGAAACCTGCGGGAAGAGGAGGAAGAACAGCTTCTTTCCCTTCTGGAAAGAGATTTTGATCTGGAAACGATAAAAGAAGAAGGGCCGGAGGAAGACGAGGCGGAAGCGGAAACAACCGCGCCGCCCGCCAGGGAGCTTCATGTGATCGGACGCACCCTGCGTTCCGGACAGCGGATTGACGTGGAAGGAGACCTGGTCCTGATGGGGGACGCCAACCCCGGAAGCATTTTAACGGCGACCGGCAATATTGTGGTGGTAGGCGCGCTTCGCGGCATTGCCCACGCAGGCATCAATGGAGATGAAGCGGTAAGCATTTCGGCCTTTCGGCTGGAGCCTCTGCAGCTTCGCATTGCCAATGTCATCGCCCGGTCCACGGACCAGGGAAAGGCAGAAGGAAAGCGGGAGATTGCCCGCCTGAACGAAGACCATGAAATCAGCATTTCGACCAATTAAAGGAGGAAAACCATGGGCAAAGCGATCGTAGTAACATCAGGAAAAGGCGGTGTGGGAAAAACCACAACGACGGCGAATCTGGGAACCGGCCTTGCTTTGGCTGGAAAGCGGGTTGTCGTGATTGACGCCGATATCGGACTTAGAAACCTGGATGTGATTTTGGGCCTTGAAAACCGCATTGTCTACAACTTGGTAGACATTGTGGAGAAAAGCTGCCGACCCAAGCAGGCCATGATTAAAGATAAGAAATTGGAAGGATTGTTCTTGATTCCCGCGGCGCAGACCCGAGACAAAACCTCGGTAACGCCAGACCAGATGAAGGAATTGATGGACCAATTGAAAGAAGAATATGATTACGTATTGATTGATTGTCCGGCGGGCATTGAGCAGGGATTTAAGAACGCGGTTGCCGGCGCAGACGAGGCCTTGGTGGTGACCACGCCGGAGGTTTCTGCCGTGCGGGATGCCGACCGCATTATCGGCATGCTGGAAGCGGAAGAGATTCCGTCCACAAGGTTGGTGATCAACCGCATCAAGCAGGAAATGGTTTTGAAAGGCGAGATGATGGGGATCGACGATGTCGTGGAGATTCTGGCGGTGGATCTTTTGGGGATCATTCCGGATGACGGTGAAATCGTTGTGGCCAGCAACAAGGGCGAGCCGGTGATCTACAACAAGAAGTCCTCGGCGGGCCGTGCCTACCAGAATATCACCGACCGCATGGAGGGCAAGGATGTGCCCTTGATGGACTTGAACGAGCAATTGGGCGTATGGGCGCGGCTGAAGAGCCGATGGTCCAAATAGGAGGTGGAAGTGATGTTTAACTTTTTCAAAAAGAAGGAGCAGCCAAAAAGCAAACACGTCGCCAAGGAGCGCCTGCAATTGGTTTTGATCCATGACCGAGCCAGCATTCCACCCCATGTGATCGAAGACATTCGAAAAGACATTATTAAAGCGATTTCCAAACATATCGACATCGAGCCGGGAGACGTATCGGTTTCCATTGAAGCCCACCCGGGCGCGAGCCGAAACGAGCGTTCCATTGTTGCCGATGTTCCATTGAAAGCAAAAGGAGAAGCAGTCAGATGAATATAGCTTTGATCGCACACGACAAGAAGAAGGAAGAAATGATCCAGTTGACCATTGCCTACGAGCATGTATTTGCGAAACACACGCTCTTTGGCACCGGGACAACAGGGATGCGCATCATGGAGGCAACAAACCTTCAGGTGAATCGGTTTATGTCGGGCCCTTTAGGCGGCGACCAGCAAATCGGTGCAAAGATTGCCCAGGATGAGATGGATCTGGTGATTTTCCTGCGCGATCCACTAACGGCACAGCCCCACGAACCGGATGTGCAGGCGCTGATGCGTCTGTGCGATGTGCACCGCATTCCTTTGGTGACCAATCTTGGCGGCGCGGAGATTGTGGTCAAGGCGCTGGAGCTGGATTTGATGGCATGGCGGAAAACGAAATGATGAAAGTGACGAAGGCGGTCTGGAGACCGCCTTTGCTTTTTTCTTTCCTTTCCAAACCTTTTTGTATATAATAAGAATGCATTTTTGAGAAAGGTGAGAATTTATGATCAATCAAAAGCAGTTGGAATCGATCTTGGTAAAGGTCGAAAAACCCGCACGGTATACGGGCGGGGAAGTAAATAGCGTGGTTAAACACGATGCGAAGGTGCGGTTTGCCTTTGCATTCCCGGATCTGTACGAGATCGCCATGTCCCATATGGGGGGACATATTTTATATCAGTTGATCAATGAGCAGGAAGGGCTGGCGTGCGAGCGTGTCTTTACACCTTGGACCGACATGGAAGCCGAGATGCGGCAAGCGGGCATTCCGCTTTTTAGTCTGGAGACCAAGCGCAGCCTGCAGGAATTCGATTTTGTCGGATTCACCCTGCAATACGAGATGAGTTATACCAATATCCTGCATATGCTGGAGCTGGGTGGCCTGGCGGTGCGCCGTGAAGACCGGAAAGAGTCGGATCCCTTGGTGATTGCCGGGGGGCCTTGCGCCTACAATCCGGAGCCTGTTGCGGATTTTATCGATTTGTTTGTAATCGGCGACGGCGAAGAGCGGACTCTGGATATCATGCGCCGGTACGAAGCGGGCAATTTTTCCTCCAAGCGCGAATTCCTTCGTTCCCTTTTGGATCTGGAAGGGATTTATGTGCCGGAATTCTATGAAGAGGAATACAAGGAAGACGGAACCATCAAGGAACGACGCGCCTTGGTGCCGGAAGCGCCGTTGGTGATCCAGCGAACCATCCTGAAGAATCTGGATGAAGTGTATTTCCCGGACAAGATGATTGTGCCATTTATCGATACGGTCCATGACCGGGTCATGCTGGAATTGTTCCGGGGCTGTACCCGGGGCTGCCGGTTCTGCCAGGCGGGCATGATTTACCGTCCTGTGCGGGAACGGAAAAAGGATACCTTGGTGCAGCTGGCGGAAAAGCTTGAAAAGAGTACTGGATACGAAGAGATGAGTCTTTCCTCATTGAGTTCCAGCGACTATACGGAAATTGAACCGCTGATTTGCGAGCTTGTCGAGAAGTTTTCAGAGAAACGTGTTTCTCTGTCTTTGCCGTCCATGCGACTGGACACCTTCCCGAAAGACTTGTTGAAAAAGATGCAGGAAGTCAGAAAATCCGGCATTACCTTCGCCCCGGAAGCGGGATCGCAGCGTTTGCGGGATGTCATCAACAAAGGGATTCTGGAAGAAGACTTGATCAATACCACCGATGAACTTTTCCATATGGGATGGTCGACGGTGAAACTGTACTTTATGATCGGCTTGCCGACGGAAACGGAAGAGGATGTCATGGGCATTCGCAACCTGGCTTACCAGGTGAAGGAGAAATTCTTCCAGATTCCGCGGGAAGAGCGAAAAGGAAACCTGCGGATCAATGTGAGCGCGGCATGTTTTGTGCCCAAGCCCTTTACGCCATTCCAATGGTTTGGCCAGGCGTCCATGGATGAATTCAAAGAGAAGCAGGTTATGCTGAAGAAGAGCATTCGGGATCCCAAGGTGTCCTTCAGCACCCATGACGCGGCGACCAGCTTCCTGGAAGCAGTGTTGGCGCGCGGGGACAGACGAACCGGCCGCGTCATTGAATTGGCGTGGAAGAAAGGCGCCAAGTTTGACGGCTGGGGACAGTTCTTCAAATTGGACACTTGGATGGAAGCCTTTGAGGAAGCGGGACTGGATCCTGCCTTCTACGCCAACCGAACACGGGATTTCGACGAGATCCTCCCTTGGGAGTTTTTGCGGGTCGGCGTATCCAAGCAATTTTTGTGGCGGGAATACCAGCGCGCTCTGGAAGAAAAGACCACTGCGGACTGCAGAAACAACTGCGAGGCTTGCGGTGTGATTCAGACCTATGGGAAAGGGGTGTGCCATCAATGATTCTACGCGGAAAGTTTGAAAAACGGGCGGCCATGAAATATATCGGCCATCTGGACCTGATGCGCACCATGCAGCGGGCCATCAGACGGGCGGATTTGCCCATTGCCTATTCCCAGGGATACAATCCTCAGCAGAAGATGAATTTCGCCATGGCGCTCGCCCTGGGGCTTGAGAGTGAAGCGGAATACTTTGAGGTGGAACTGGCCGAAGAGATGTCGGCGGCGGATTTTAAGGAACGATTGAATGCCGCCTTGCCGGAAGGCATTCGGATTCTGCAGGCAGACCGCATTGAAAACGCGCCGAAGTCCCTTATGAGCATTGTGGCCTGGGCCATGTATGCGGTCCGGTACCCCGATGAAGGCAAGCCCGAAGACGCGGAAGCCAGAACCAAAGCCTTTTTGGACCAGAAGGAAATCTGGACAACAAGGCGCCGCAAGAAGAAAAAACAGATCGTCAGCAAGCAGGTGGAGATTCGCCAGTGGATCGATACGCTTGTTTGGGAAGGCGATACGATGAAGATGATGCTGAAGACCGGCAGCAACGGCAACTTGAAACCGGAAGAAGTGCTGCCGATTCTGTTCCCGGAGAGAACCATGCCGGATATCCGCCGGTTGGAAATCTATCGGGACACCAAGAAGGGAAGAAAGCCGCTTTTATAGGAGGCTGTCATGAATCTGAGAATTGATCGAACCGAACTTTTTACTGTTTTTGCGGTGGAAGAAGACGGGGTTTTGCAGGACTTGCGCCTGCAGGCGACCTTGGAAGCCGACGCCAGCGCCAGCCTGTTTTTGGCTAAGGTGAAAAAGTTCTTGCCTGCCGTCAACGGCGCAATCCTGGATTTGGGAGAGACACAAGCCTATTTGGGCTGGCAGGACCTGGATCCCGACAGAAAGAGCCGGGGGGAGAAAATTACGGACTGCTTGGCTGCGGAAGAACGGATGCTGGTCCAGATTCGCAGGGAGGAAGCCGGCGAAAAGGCGGACAAGGCGACGCTGCGCTTGGCCATTCCCGGCGCCTACGGGGTCTATCTGCCCATGGAGCCGGGCGTATCCATCTCGACAAAAATACGGGATCCCAAGACGCGCGACCGGATGGCAGCCCAGGTGGACTGCCGGGAAACGGAAGGCGTGATTCTGCGAACCATAGCGGCGGAAGCGTCCATGGAGGCGGTGAATCGGGAAATTGACCGATTGAGACAGGCCTATGACACCGTGAGAAGGAAGGCGGACCAGGCGAAATCCTTGGGGCGCTTTGTGCTGGATGTGCCATCGGAACCGGCATTCTTTGCTCGCTGGCTTTCCAAGTCTGATCAACTGTGCAGCAATGACCCGTCCGACAAGCACTGGGCGGAGGAATGGGGTTTGCCCTTTGTGGAGGAAGCCAATCCGCTGGATCCTGTGTGGAAAGACTTTTCGGCCCTGCGCACACGGCAAATTGATTTGCCGGGATTGGAAGCCAATATTCTGGTGGAGGAAGTGGAAACCCTGACCGCCATTGATGTCAATCGCCAAAGCCGTGCCAAGGCTTCCGTTTCCCTTGTGGACCGGGAGGCGGTGCGGGAGGCCATGCGGCAGTTGCGCCTTCGCAATATCGGCGGCATGGTTGTGATGGATATCATCGACAAACGGGGGGGAGCCCGGACAGCCCGGATTGCCACCCAGGAAAAGAAGAAGGATTCACATCCGATTCGGCTCTACGGTCCGTCCAATATGGGACTGGTAGAACTGATCCGGACCAAGCGGGGGGCAAGCGTCAAGCAGATGACCGGTACGCCGGATCGGCCAACAGTACAATATGCCTTATGGAGACTCGCGCTTGCGCTTCGCAAAAGTCCCAAGGCCAATGCGGTGTGCGTCGAGGGAAGCCGCGCCCTGATTCAAGCCCTGCAGTCGGCAATGGCTGAAGGAAAGGGCGAAATGGTCCGATTCAATGCCTCGATCAGCTGGAAAAGTTACGATCAAAGCCAAGAATTTTTGCGAATTCTGCCGGTTTTGCGTAAATAAAGGGAATGAATAGAATAGAGGTTTGACTTATGGGGAGAACCATGGTATAATTCATTTCTGTGAAGCCGCACAAAATGGGTTCGAAACGGGAAACCGTACCTGATTTTTGGCGAGTTTAGTTTGAGGAGGTGTAAACTATGTACGCAATTATTGAAACAGGTGGCAAACAATACCGTGTTCAAGAAGGCGACTTGCTTTTCGTAGAAAAGTTGGGCGTTGAAGCTGGTGAAGCGGTAACATTTGATAAAGTATTGTTGGTAAACGCTGAAGGCGAAGTGAAAGTCGGCAAGCCATACGTTGAAGGCGCGACAGTTGAAGCGAAAGTCGAGAAAAACGGCAAAGCGAAAAAAGTTGTTGTCTACAAATACAAGGCGAAAAAAGACTACCGTCGCAAGCAAGGTCATCGTCAACCATATACACAAGTGACGATCGGAAAGATCAACGCGTAGTGGTACGGATGATGGTGTTTGTATCCGATGGCAATGTGATCGGGTACGAAATGAAGGGCCATAGCGGATATGCGGAAGCGGGACAGGATATTGTCTGCGCGGCGGTGTCGGTATTGGCGCAAACAGGAGCCAACGCGTTGGAAAAACTGACGGGTGTGGAACCTGAGGTTCAAATGGAAGACGGCTATTTACAGGTGATGCTTCCCACGAACCTGAAGGAAAGAGAACGTAAGCAGGCTAAGACCATTGTCGATACGATCCTGGTGGGATTGGAAGATGTGGTTGACGCCTATCCAGAATACCTAGAACTCAGATACAGGGAGGTGTAGAGATGATCAAGTTAAATCTACAACTATTCGCACATAAAAAAGGTGTAGGTAGCTCCAAGAACGGTCGTGAGTCCGAATCGAAGAGACTCGGCGCGAAACGTGCGGATGGGCAATTTGTTTTGGCAGGAAATATCCTGTATCGTCAACGTGGAACGAAAATCCATCCTGGATTGAACGTAATGCGCGGTGGCGATGATACGCTTTTTGCAACCATTGATGGTGTTGTCCGATACGAAAGAAAAGGTAAGGACAAGAAGCAAGTAAGCGTGTATCCACGAGTGTAATTGAAACCTACCCATTCGGGTAGGTTTTCTTTTTGCAGCAATTTCGATATAATGAGAGTAATCGAAAAAAACGAGGTGAACCATGTTTGTAGATATAGCACGAATCCAAGTCAGAGGCGGTGCCGGCGGAAACGGGGCAGTCGCGTGGCGAAGGGAAAAATATGAACCGGCTGGGGGACCTGCCGGCGGGGACGGCGGTCATGGCGGAAGCGTCATTCTGATCGTGGAACCGAAAATCAATACCCTGATTGACTTTAAGTATCGCCGTCATTTCCGCGCGGATGCGGGGGAACATGGGCGTTCCAAGCGTCAATACGGGAAAAATGGAGAAGATCTGTATGTTCAAGTGCCCCGCGGCACAATTGTGAAAGATGAAGAGACGGGCAATATTATTGCAGACCTGGTGGAACCTGGCGAGACCTTTGTGATTGCAAAGGGGGGGCGTGGCGGCAAGGGCAATGCGAAATTTGCCACCTCGACGCGGCGGGCGCCGAATTTTGCCGAAGCCGGGCAAAAGGGCGTGGAGCGCTGGATCATCCTCGAGCTGAAGCTCTTGGCTGATGTGGGATTGTGTGGATTCCCGAATGTGGGCAAGTCCACATTCCTGTCCATGGTTTCGGAAGCGAAACCGCGGATTGCGAATTACCACTTCACCACCATCCATCCCAACCTGGGTGTTGTCCGGGTCGGAGAAGGCCAAAGTTTCGTGATGGCGGATATTCCGGGACTGATCGAAGGCGCCCATGAGGGTACCGGTTTGGGCCATGAATTTTTGCGTCATATCGAGCGTACGCGGGTGTTGGTGCATATTGTTGATGTCTCCGGCAGTGAAGGCCGAGACCCCTATGAAGATTTTGCGGCCATCAACCATGAACTGGTCAGCTACAATGAGCGTCTGGGCACGCGGCCGCAGATTGTGGTAGCCAACAAGACGGATCTGCCGGGCTCCGAAGAGCGTTTGGCGGAATTTGAAGCCAAGGTTCGCGAGTTGGGCTATGAGTTTTATGCCATGTCCGCCGCGACGGGCTCGGGGGTCCAGGAACTGAAGCGCATCATCTGGAACAAACTGCAAACATCCGAGTTGGAAGAGGATGTTGTGGACGTTGTAGAAGACACCTTCGGTGCTGACCGCGAATGGGAGCGCGAGATTCAATACGAAGTCATTGACGAAGTGATCCATGTCAGTGGCGTATATTTGGAAAAGATTTTGATGTCCACCAACTTTGAGGACGATCATTCCGTCAGCTACTTCCAACGCCGCCTGCGGGAGCTGGGCGTTGTGTCCACCCTGAAGGAAATGGGCGCAGAAGAGGAAGACATGATTGTCATCTGCGGCGTGGAATTTGAATTCTTTGAATAGGAGAAACGATGAACGGAAAACAAAGAAGTTATTTAAAAAAATTGGCGCATGACCTGCAGCCCCTCTTTCAAATTGGGAAAAACGGGCTGACGGAGAATTTTATCGAACAGATGAACCAGGCGCTGGAAGCCAGAGAATTGGTGAAATGCAAGGTTTTGAACAACAGCATGCTGGATGCGAAGGAAACCGCGAATGAGCTGGCCCGAGCAACAAACGCGGAATTTGTCCAAGCGATCGGAAACAAGTTTACCTTGTACCGAGAGTCGAAAGACAACAAGAAAATTGTTTTGCCGAGGGGATAGATGAAGCGGATCGGTTTGTTCGGCGGAACCTTTAATCCCATTCATATGGGGCATCTTGTGTTGGCGGAATGCGCTCGGGATCAGTTGGCACTGGATGAAGTGGTCTTTATTCCCAATCGGATTCCCCCCCACAAGGAAGCGCCGGGCTATTCGCCCCAGCAGCGTTTGGAGCTGGTGGAGGCGGCCATTGGCCGGGAGCCTGGGTTTCGCGTGAGCGATATCGAGCTGAAGCGGGAAAAGCCGTCCTACACGGTGGATACCTTGCGGGAAATTCACGCGGAATGGCCGGAAGCGGAATTGATCTTTTTAATCGGCGCGGATTCCCTCTTTAGTCTGGAGTGCTGGGTGGAATACCAGGAGATTTTTCGGTTGACCAACTTTGGCGTTGTGGCACGGCCCCCCTATGAGCGGGAACGCTGCACAGCGGAAATCCGTCGGTTGGAAACCCTCTACCCGGTGCGCTTTTACTGGGTCGAGATGCCGATGATCGAGATTTCATCCCGAGTGCTCAGAGAAGCCTGGGAAGCGGGGCGTTCCATTCGGTTCCAGGTGCCGGAGGCGGTATACCGCCTGATGCTGGCATCCAGGAATGCCGGGGAGGACGCGGAACAATGACAAAAAAAGAGATCCTGAAAAGCATGCGTAACAATTTGAGCCCCAAGCGGGTGGATCATATCTTAGGCGTGGTAGAGACGGCCAAGCAATTGGCAGACCGCTACGGAGTCGATCCGGAACGGGCGGAATGGGCAGCCCTTTTGCATGATTATTACAAATGGGCCGATCAGGAAGCCTATCGGGAAGCGGTTGAAAAGACGGTTGCTTCTTCGGATTTGAAACTGGACCGGGCGACCCTGGAATCCCAGGAATTGAGCCACGGGTGGATGGCGGCGCATTATTTGGAATCGGCGCTGGGGTTCGACGATGAAGAAATCTATTATGCCGTTGCGACCCATACCACGGGAAGGCCGGGGATGAGTCCATTGGAAAAGATTATTTATATGGCGGACCGCATCGAACCGGGCCGAACCCACCCGGGAACGAAACAATTGCGCGAGCTGGTCTTCCAGGATTTGGACCGGGCCGTCTATGTGGCCATGAACCAGACCCTGGAGCATTTGATTCAAAACCACCAATATATTCACCCGCGCACCTTGGATGCGCGCAATGATTTATGGAGAAACATCACAAGGAGGAAGGAACGGATTGAAGGATAACCAAACCATTTTAGAGACGGCTGTACGTGCAGCCGACGCGAAAAAAGCATTGGATATTGAAGTGATCAACCTGATTGGATTGTCATCCATTGCCGACTATTTTTTAATTGTCAGCGGGAGCAACGATCGACAGGTTTCCGCCATTACCATGGAGATCGAAGACAAATTGGCCGAGCAAGGCGTTGAGCCCAAGCACAAAGAGGGCATCCGCGGCGGCCGATGGATCGCCTTGGACTACGGCGATATTATCGTGCATGTCTTCCATCAGGAAGAGCGGGAATTCTATGGACTGGAAAAGATCTGGGCTGAGGGAGAGCGACTCGACCTAAGTGCCTGGATTTAGCATAACGGAGGTGATTGATTTGGAACAACGAGAAATTCATCCCATCTTAAGGCAAATGCTGCCTTTGGTAGAAGCCATATCGAGAACAGTGGGCGATAATTGCGAAATTGTCTTGCACGATTTTTCCGATCTGGAGAATTCGGTTGTCGCAATCGCCAACGGACATGTGACGGGCCGGACCTTGGGCAGCGGCATGCTTTCCAAGGGACTGGAAGCCTATTTGAATCGGGAGTACGAGGAATCTCTGATTAAGTACAAAAACATTATCGGCGCGGGAAGAACCCTGAAGTCTTCCACGATTTTCATCAAAGATGATGACGAGAAGGTAATTGGTGCCATGTGCATCAACATCGACGTGACCGATTTGCTTTTGGCCAACAAGGCGATTCACAATCTGGTGCTGACCGAGGATTTGGAGGATACCGCAGCCGATGAGCGCAGCAAATTCCATGTTTCGGAAATTCTGCAGCGGGTTGTCGACGAGGTGTTCAAGCAGATCAACAAACCGGTTGCCTACTTGAGCAAGGCGGACAAGCTGCAGATCGTCGAGCAATTGGAATCGAGGGGCGCTTTCCTGATCAAGGGGGCTGTGGAACATGTAGCGGACCTTTTGTGCGTGTCTCGCTATACAGTATACAATTATATTGAAGAAGTGAAAGATCAAAAAAATGGATCCGGCGTTTAGCCGGATCCTTTTTTTATGATTCGCTTTTATTTGTATGTTCTTCGAGCAAGGCGCGCCTTCGCTCTTTTCGCAGCCGTTTGCTTCTTAGGCGCATGGCCTGGCCGAAAAGGAGCACAATGGAGAAGAGGCCGATAACGCCGGCGCCGATCAAGAGCCACAGGGGCAAAGGCCTTTGCTCCACAAGGGTGGTGGCATCGCCGATAAAGGAGACATCCGTTGCCGCAACCAAAGCGACTCGGGCGATCAATTCGCTGTTGAGGTAGTATTCCACAGTCCCAATTTCATCTCCCTTATGGATGGGAGCCTTCAAGTCGTCTTTTGGAATGACGGTCTTGACGAAAACCGGATCCTGATCTGTAGAGAAGGGTAGAGCGACCGTAGCTTTCGCGATGGCAGCCAAGTCGGTCCGATCTCCGGATTCGATTGGAATTTGCGTGATATATTCGTTCTTTACGCAGACGTTGCGCTTTTTAAAATTCTCAAAGCCGAAATTCAAGAGGGCGTGGGCATCTTCGTAGAGGCCGGTGCCGGAAGCGTTCATAATTACCAGGAGCAATTTGGCGTCACCGTTTTCAGCGGCTGCAACGATGGTGTTCTTCGCTTGGGACGTATATCCGGTTTTTACGCCGATGGTGCCGGGGTATTTGATATACACGCGCTTGCCGTCCACGGTGATTTTTTTGCCGGGACTGAACAGAAGCTTGTTGGTTGTTTCGAAATAGCGTTCCCCTTCCTTGATGTTGGTCGGAGGAATTTTATAGTAGGGGGTTTGCACAATTTCCGCAAATTCGGGAATGGTCATGGCGTATGCCGCAATCTTTGCCATATCCGCCGCTGTGGTGACATGGTCGTCATCCGGCAGTCCCGTCGCGTTGACAAAATGGGTATTGGTTGCACCCAACTCCGCGGCGCGGGCATTCATCTTTTCGGCAAAGGCGGATTCGCTGCCGGAAACGGCGCGGGCAAGCACTTTCATCGCGTCGTTGGCCGAGCGAACCAAACCGGCATAGAGCAATTGTTCCACGGTAAGCACTTCACCGGGCTCCAATGCGATATGGGTGCTGTCTCCCACTTCATAGGGGGAATTTTTGTCTACGGTAACCAGTTCGTCCAATTCCATATTATCCAGCACGATGATCGCGGAAAGGATCTTGGTGATGCTGGCGGGATAGAGGACTTCATTGGCATTTTTTTCATACAAAGTTGATCCAGACTCCAGATCAATCAAAATCGCCGCCGGACTTTCAAGGCCGGGATCGGTCAGGGAAAAAACAGGTGTACAGGCAGTGCTCAGGAGCAGGAGTACAAGAATCAGGGTCAAAAATCGCTTCATAGGTTTCTTCCTTCCGCATAAAAATTCTGATCTTATTATATGGGATGCGGGGAAGAAGTGCAAACGGAACGAAGTTGCGGTACAATGGAAAGGACAAGAAATTAGGAGGGATTAGCGTGGATCGATTTACGAAACGTGAAGTGGTCTTGCTGGGAGCCCTAATTGTGTTAGCAGGACTCTTGTTTTTGGGACGGCAGACCCGAGATTTGGAACTGACAGGCCTTTCGGAAACGGTTTCGGCAGAGGAAGAATATTCTGCAGAAGCGGATCCGATGGAAAAATCGGAAGACCAAGTGGTGGTGCATATCGCCGGGGAGGTATTTGAACCGGGGGTGTATGCCTTGCGGGCCGGTGCACGGGTGGTGGAAGCCATTCAGGCGGCGGGTGGCGAAACCAATTTTGCCGACATGGAGCGGTTGAATCTAGCCAGACAGCTGGTGGACGGAGAACAAATACGCGTTCCCAGTATTCTGGATACGGCCGAGAATGCCGTTGAGGAAACAGGTTCTGCTGTGGATGGCAAGGTGAATATCAACAAGGCGGATGAGGCAACCTTGGAGAGCCTGACGGGCATTGGTCCGGTCAAGGCCCAGGCGATTGTCGAGTACCGAAAGGTGCATCCGTTTTCGTCCATCGAAGAGATTACTTCGGTGAGCGGGATTGGAGAGAAAACCTTTGAAAAGATCCGCGATCAAATTACGATTAATTGAGGTGAGTGAAGTGATCGAACGTATACGATTGACGCAGATGACAGCTAGCTCTGGCTGAGGCGCTAAGCTTGGACCGGAGGTCCTCTCGCAGGTTCTGCGAGACTTGTCATTGCGGAAAGATGAAAATGTACTAGTGGGAACAGAGACATCCGATGATGCGGCCGTTTATCGCATCAGCGACCAGGAAGCCCTGGTGATTACCATGGATTTCTTTACACCGGTGGTGGATGATCCTTATCAGTACGGACAAATTGCGGCGGCCAATGCTCTGAGTGATGTTTTTGCCATGGGTGGCGAAGCGAAGCTGGCCATGAATATTGCCTGTGTGCCGACCTGCCTGCACGCGAATATGGTGGGAGAAATCCTGAAAGGCATGCGGGACAAGGTGGAAGAAGCCGGAGCCATGGTTGTCGGCGGGCATACCATCGAGGACAACGAGCCGAAGTTTGGTTTGTCGGTTACCGGGTTTGTCTCGCCCGACCATATTTGGGCCAACAGCGGCGCTCGGCCTGGAGATCACTTGTTTTTGACCAAGCCTCTGGGAATGGGCGTTCTGTCTACCGCCATCAAGGCTGATTTGATTTCCGCGGAAGGGATGGAGCTGGCGGTGAATATTATGAGCGAGCTGAATCTTTATGCGAAACGCATCGCAGAGAAGTTTGGGATTCATGCCTGTACGGATGTCACGGGATTTGGTCTGGCGGGCCATGGCCTGGAAATGGCTGATGGCAGTCAGGTGACGCTGGTTCTCGACGGCGAGGCGATTCCTTTTGTGGCGGAAGCCGTTGAGTGGGCGGAAATGGGCATTCTTCCAGCGGGCATGTACAACAATCGCGCCCATGCCGGCGAATCGGTGCGCATTGAGGCGGAATTGTCCGAGGCGAAGCAGGATCTGATCTTTGATCCGCAAACGTCCGGGGGATTGCTTTTGGCGGTTGCGGCGGAAGACGCGGATGCCCTGGAAGCTGAATTTGAAAAACAGGGACGCTTTTGTCAAAGAATCGGATTTGTCGCTGAACACCGGGAGGTGTCTGTTCTCGTTCGATAGAAGGAGGAAGCATGAAGGAATGGTATCGGCGCTTGCCGAAGATGGATCTTTGCCTGGAGGATGAGCGGGCCAAAAAATGGATCGATGAATTTGGATACGAAGCGGTCAAGGATGGATTTTCTCAAGAGTTGGCCGCTGTACGCGAGCAAATACCCGGGCTGGAAGATGAGGCGGCATTTCAAGTCCTAATCAATAGCTTGTTCAACGGGGTGGAAAATAGACTTCGTTCACAAAACAAAGGCCTCGTACCGGTGGTGAATGCAACCGGTACGCTTTTGCATACCAATCTGGGTCGGGCGAATTTGCAACCGGACCTGGCGAAGCGGGCTGTGGAAAAGGCAAGTCGATATTCGAATCTGGAGTACCGGTTGGAGATAGGCAAACGCGGATCGCGTTACGATCACATCGAAGGCTTGCTGTGCGCTCTGACAGGCGCGGAAGCGGCCATGGCGGTGAATAACAACGCTGCAGCAGTCATGCTGATGCTGGCGGCGCTGGCGGAAAGCAAGGAAGTGGTGGTCTCTCGGGGCGAGCTGGTTGAGATTGGCGGCTCCTTTCGGATTCCCGAAGTGATGCGTCTTTCGGGAGCCCGGTTAAGGGAAGTGGGGACCACCAACCGAACCCGACTGTCTGATTATGCTGAAGCGACCGTTGAAAATACAGGAGCGTATCTCAAGGTCCATACCAGCAATTACCGGATTACGGGATTCACAGAATCTGTTTCTGTCCAGGAACTGGTGACCTTAAGCCAATCAACCGGGGTACCGGTTTTGGAGGACCAGGGAAGCGGCGTCTTGTTGGATTTGACGGCCTACGGACTTCCAGCGGAAGCGACAGTGCAAGCCTCCATTGCAGCCGGCGTCGATGTAGTTACCTTTAGCGGGGACAAACTGCTGGGCGGCCCTCAAGCTGGATTTCTCGTCGGAAAGAAGGAGTTGATTGACCGGTGCAAGCGACATCAGTTGAATCGCGCTTTGCGGGTGGACAAGGTGACCCTTGCTTTGGCGGAAGAGACCTTACGGCTTTATCTGCAAAAACGGACGGATCAAATCCCATTTTATTGGATGATGGGACGAAGTATGGATAGCCTGCGTGAGGCGGCGCAAGCGGTTTTGCAAAACGTGGATGCAGCCCAGATCGAGATGCTGGGCTTGGACGTGCGCGAAACGGAAGGAACCGTCGGGGGTGGAAGCTTGCCGGGGGTGAGTTTTCCCAGCTTGGCCCTGGTCATTGCCAAGGGGAACGCGGCAGCCGTGGAACGCCAGTTGCGTAATCGGCCGGTGCCGATCATCGCGCGTGTAAGCCGGGATCTTGTGTGGATGGATTTGAGAACCGTCTATCCCGACCAATGGGCCATCCTGGCGGAGGCATTGACAGAATTGGAGGCGAATCAATGAAACGTCAAATTATCATTGGAACGGCCGGGCATATCGATCATGGAAAGACGGCCTTGATTCGCGCATTGACCGGACGGGAGACAGACCGCTTGAAGGAAGAGAAGCAGCGGGGCATTTCCATTGACCTTGGATTTACCCATTATGATTTGGCCTCAGGGGAGCGGATTGGCTTTATCGATGTGCCGGGGCATGAGCGTTTTGTTGCCAATATGCTGTCGGGCGCATTTGGAATGGATTTTGTACTTTTTATTGTTGCGGCGGACGAGGGCATGATGCCCCAGAGCCGCGAACATTTGGAAATTTTAAAACTTTTGCATGTGCAATCTGGCCTAGTGGTGGTTACCAAAACGGATTTGGTGGATCCGGAGTGGCTGGAAATGGTTTTGGAAAGTCTGGATGAAGACTTGAAAGACAGTTTTTTGGATAACGCGCCGCGGATTTGCGTTTCTTCAAAAACCGGCGACGGGATCGAAGAATTGCGCAGTGCCATTGAAGTCATGGCTTCGGAAGCGAAAGTTAGAGAGGAAGGCGGACTAACCCGCTTGTGGGTTGACCGTTCCTTTTCCATCAAGGGATTTGGCAGTGTGGTGACGGGAACCCTTTTAGGCGGTACGCTGGAAACCGGGCAAGAAGTGATGGCGTATCCGCAACGGACAGTGAGCAAGATTCGCCGCATCCAAGTGCATGACCAAGACGTCGATCGTGCCCTTGCCGGGCAGCGGGTGGCGATGAATCTGCCGGCTTTTTCCAAGGATGAGATTGAACGCGGGGATTTGATTGCCTTACCCGACCGATTGACCCTCCATGACCGTATCGGAGCGTGGATCCGGGCGGCAAAGGAAAGTCCGAGGCCCCTTCACCGCGGCATGGAACTGAAGTTGCATTTGGGTTCGAGAAAGATTCCCTGCAAGATCGAATATATGGATCCTGAAACCCTGGCGGCCGGACAGGAAGGCTGGATGATTCTTCGACTGGGTGAAGAGGCGCCGCTGGTTCCTTTTGACCGTTTTGTCCTTCGGAATCTCTCGCCTGTGGAAACCCTGGCGGGAGGACAGGTTTTGGATTTGGAGCCGCCTTTGGGGCGGCGGGCCCGCAGGGCCTTGGCGACCATCTTGGAGCCGATTTACAAAGGCGGGCCGAAGTTCGCCCTGTTGGCGCATTTGAATCGGCCAGAGGATGAATTGCCAACTGTAGATGGTTTGTCGCGGATATTGGGACGTTCCCGCAAGGAAGTAGCCGATTGGGTAACCGAACTGGCGAAAACGAAGGATGTGAGGATCTATGGGAGCTTTGTCCTGTCGTCGGTTTCGGAAAAGCGGATCTTTCTTCAGTTCAATCGAACTTTGGAAGATTTTCATCGGGAAAACCCCTTAAAACGGGGCATGCTGAAAAAACAGGCCCTGGATTTGCTGTTGCCCAAAGGCACAATGAAACAGCAGATGGAAGTCTTGCAAGCCTGGGAAGCGGAAGGGCTTGGCCATAGCGATGGCATTGTCGTTTGGGTCAAGGGATTTGAACGCACAATGACAGAGGCGCAAAAAGCTTTATACGAAACCTTGATGGATCGGGCAAGCGCAAGGCGGGAAGCCATGAAAGAAGAGCGGTGGCTCGAGGATTTGTCTGATGCCCAAGGTGTTTGGAAAATATTGATGGAAGAAGGCCTTGTAATCAAAGTCGATGGAGACTTATATGCCGCCAGATCCTTCTTTGAGGGCGGGATAAGTCTGATTATTGAGCAGTTTGGTGAAAATGGATTCACCGTTGCTGATTTTCGGGATGCTTATGGCGTATCGAGAAAGCAGGCATTGCTTCTTTTGGAGAGTTATGACCGGGAGAAGTGGACAAGGCGGGACGGTGACCGGAGATTTGTTCGTGAAATACCGAAATTCATAGGATAAGCGTGCAAACTGTGGTAAAATAAGGTTGAAATGAAGGACAGGAGGGGTCATATGAGTAAGATTCTAATCGTCGACGACGAAGCGTTGCTCGTGAAAGGACTAAAGTATAGCTTGGAACAGGACGATCACGTGATTGACGCAGCCTATGACGGCCATGAGGCGTTGGAAAAGTTCGAAAAGAACGATTACGATTTGATTATTTTGGATTTAATGCTGCCGGAGATGGACGGACTGGAGGTTTGCCAGAAAATCCGTGAGATGTCTCAGGTGCCGATCATTATGCTGACGGCAAAAGGCGAAGATATGAACAAAATTCTAGGCTTGGAATACGGGGCGGACGATTATTTGACGAAGCCTTTCAATATTTTGGAGCTCAAAGCGCGAATCAAGGCGATTCTGCGTCGAACGGCCGTAAAGGACAAACCGGCGGAGCAGGTCATCAAGGTGGAAGACTTCACCATCAATACCCTGGGTCGCAAGGTTTCGGTTCGAAACAAGGAAATCAATCTGACTGCCAAGGAATTCGACCTGTTGCTGCTGCTGGCAACCAATCCCGGCAAGGTGTTTACACGGGAAGAATTGCTGGAGATCATCTGGGGCTATGAATATTTTGGCGATCTGCGTACGGTAGACGTTCATATTCGACGCCTGCGGGAAAAGATCGAAGAGAATTCCAGCCAGGCGGAATATATCCTGACAAAATGGGGAGTTGGTTACTATTTTAAGGGAAAAGCTCAGTAATGCACTAATAAGTATTAGGTGGAAACTTGTTTTCACCTATTTATTTTTGATTATCGTTTTTATTATGCTGATTCGGATCTTTATCAGCCAGACTTTGTACAATATCTATTTGGATGAGGTTCAGCGCGATATTGTGGCGGAGGCGAAAGTTTTGGCTTCGCAAAATCAGTACTACCTGTCGCAGGCGGATTATCAGCCAGTGCGGGATGATTTCAGCAACCAGTTGAAGGAAACCAGTTCCAACATTGGCGCGCGCATCCTGCTTTTGGATGCAGACTTGATGGTGCTGGAGGATTCGGACGACCGGTTGACCAATACGGTCTATGCCTCGAAGGACACGACAGGAAGCCTGGAAGGTTCAACCGTTGTGCGGGTGGAAGAGGAAAGCGAGCGTCTGATTGTGGCGGAACCCATTGTGTATTTCGGTGAAACCATTGGCGTTGCCATGGTGATTAAACCCTTGGCTGAGATTTACTTGCGGGTTAGTGAAGTCACATCGGCCCTGGACATTATTACGATCTTTGGCATTCTCATCGTTTTCGTCATCAGCATGATGTTTGCGGATTTGATGACCAAACCCATTACCGAACTGACAGAGACCTTTACGCGCATGAGCCAGGGTAATTTGCAGCAGCGGGTGGAGATTCATACTCGGGATGAACTGGAAAAGCTGGCCACGGCTTTCAATATTATGTCTACCAAGCTGGACCAGGTGGACGGACAGCGGCGGGAATTTGTGGGGAACGTGTCTCACGAACTGAAGACGCCTCTTGCGTCCATCAAATTGTTGTCCAGTTCCCTTTTGGGTCAAGAGCACAATAGCGAAGACTTGTATCGGGAGTTTTTAACAGATATTGATCATGAAGTCGACCGTTTGAATGAAATCATCGTCGATCTGCTTTTGCTGGTGGACCTGGACCGGGAGAAGTTGAGTTTGAACTACAAGCCGGCCTTGCTGAACTATCTGGTTGAACAGATCCTGTATCGGCTTCAGCCTGTGATCAAGGAGTATGGTTCTCAAGTGACCTTCCATGAAGTGGATCGGATTCAATTGGGCTGCGATGGAAAGAAGATTGAGCAAGCGGTCTATAACATCATTCAGAATGCCGTGAAATATTCGGCGCCCGACGGGCAAGTGGATATCACCCTGCGCCGGGAAGGCAAGTTTGCCGTCATTGAAGTGAAAGACAATGGGATTGGCATTCAGCCGGAAGGTATTGACCATATCTTTGAACGTTTTTACCGCACTGACAAGGCGCGGTCCCGAAAAACCGGCGGCACTGGATTGGGATTGGCGATTGCCAATCAAATTATCGAGCTGCATCAAGGCCGGATTGAAGTGGAAAGTGAATTGGGCAAAGGCAGCGTATTTCGCATTTGGATTCCAGAGGCATAGCAAAGGCTATGCCTCTTTATTTTTCATCTTCAAAGGCCGGATGCTTGCAGAATCTTTTCAGATGTGTCATAATCATAAAGCATACCCCATGGGAGTAGATGAGTGCTGGTGTGCTCTCTGGTCTTCAAAACCAGTATGGGGCGTGAAGAACGTCCCGGGTGGGTTCGATTCCCATCTATTCCCGCCATCAAAAACTCGGTCTTGGACCGAGTTTTTAACTTTCTATAAAGTTTGCGTACTTTCTGCATACCGTCTGGTAGAAATGGTAAAATAAGTGTGGACCAATGCGGAAGGAGAATAGCATGGAAAAGAAAATACTTGTCTGCGTGACACAGCAAAAGACCTGTGAACGTTTGATTTTAAAAGGATACGAATTAATCGAAGGAGACCAGGACAGATTAAGCGTCCTGCATGTCGTCAATGTGGGCGGCCGGTTTTTGGAATATGCATCGGACGCGCAGGCTTTGGAGTATCTCTTTGAGGTTTCCAAAGAAGTGGGGGCGGATTTGACCGTGAAGCGGTCCAAACATATGCTGGACGATCTGGTTGCCTATGCGAAGGATCAAGGCGTCACCCATGTGGTGTTGGGGGCGTCGCCAGCTGGTCAAAAACAGGAATCCAGTTTTGCCATGAAGCTGCAGGGTCGGATGCCTGAAGTGAATATCATTGTGATGGAATAAAGGGGGAGAAGTCATGGATTTGCAACAAGCGACAATCAACAGACGTGAAAAACTGATGAAACATTTGAAGCCGGGAACCCTTGCTTTGATTTTCTCGGGGATTGCACCGCACCGGTCTGCAGATGCTCAGTACAAATTTCATGTGAATCGAAATTTTTACTATCTGACGGGGATTGACCGAACAAACTTTGTGCTGATGCTCTTTAAATCCAGACAGGGCGAGACACGCGAGCTTCTGTTTTTGGAGGACATCAATCCGGATATGGAGAAATGGACGGGATACCGGATGAAACCGGAAACGGCGAAGGAAATCAGTGGCATCAAAGCGACTTCCTTTATTTCAGCCATGAAAGATATGGTCGGCCGAATGCTCAGCAACCACGAAGTGGAATCGCTGGCATTGGACTTGGAACGCTATTCCTGGGATTTTGCAGGCTACGAAGCCCATCGTTTTTTGGAGGAGGTTCGTCCGAAGATTCCATCGATTCCGATATACAATTTAAGTGCCTATTTCGCCGAGTGCCGCATGGTGAAGGATGAAGCGGAGATTGCCGAATTGCGCAAGGCTATCGAGGTGACGGAATTGGGCTTGAACCGCGTGCTGGATGCGCTGCAGCCGGACAAGATGGAGTATCAGATTCAGGCGGCTTTTGAATCCACCCTGATGGAGCATGGGACCCAACCATCTTTTGCCACCATTGCCGTAGGAGGCGCCAATGCGGTCGTGTTGCATTATGAAGAAAACAATCAAATGCTTCAGGACAATGATCTGATTTTGTTGGATTTGGGCGCCGAATGGGGCAAGTACGCCGCGGATATTTCTCGTACATATCCAGTGAACGGCACCTTCAGTCCACGGCAGCGCGAGGTTTATGAAGCGGTGCTGGAAACGCTGAAGACGGTAACTCAAGCGGTACGGCCGGGAACAACCCTGCTGGCATTGAATGATTTGGCCAAAGATGTGCTGGGCAAGCATTTGAAGACTTGGGGCCTGATCGAGAAGGATGAAGAGATCGGCAAGTACTACTATCATGGCATCGGTCACCATTTGGGATTGGACACTCATGATCTTTCCCTTCGCGGCGAGGCCTTGAAGCCAGGTATGGTTGTCACCGTTGAACCGGGGCTTTACATCAAGGAAGAAGGAATTGGAATCCGCATCGAGGATGATGTCTTGGTAACGGAAAGCGGAAGTGAGAATTTATCTGCGTCGATCATTCGGGAAGTCGATGATATCGAAGCGCGGATGAAGCGCGATTAAGCTATAAAAGCAAAGCCTGGGAACTCGTGAATCGAGTTTCCAGGCTTTTTTACTGTCTAGCGATCAAACCTCGTCGCAAGGGAAGACGATGCCCGCCTGTTCCCGGCATTGGGTGATCAGGTCGTGGATGGCCAGGCTGGTTGCAAACGGCACTTTGGCCGATTCGGTTTCACCTGCTTCCACGCGTTCGATCATTTCGGTAATCTCGTAGTAGAAGTTTTCCTTTTTCGGCACGCTGAGGATTTCTTTCTCTTTGGTCTTGCGATCCGTAAAGGTGACAACGGTCGGCATGCTTGGAATATCGAAGGTCAGAATTCCGTTTTCCCCGCAGATTTCGCAGAGATTTTCCGTATCGCTGGCTTTGGAATAGGACAGCGTCACAGGGAAATCATCATAAACCAAAATGCTGGTGCCGGAAACGTCAGCCCCGGTATCCAACAAGGAGCATGCGCTCAGAACCTTCTTGGGTTTTCCCCATAGGCCGACGCAGTCGGCGAAGACATATACGCCCAAATCCATGATGGCGCCATTGGCCAATTCCCGGCGGAAGGTGGTTGGGTTTTCGCCGCGCAGATAAGCGTCGTAGCGGGACGAATATTTTGAAAAGTTGAAGCTCGCCTGATGGATACGGCCCAATCGCTTGAGGTTTTCCTTAATGATTTGGAAATTTGGATTGTAAAGGGGAATCAGTCCCTCCTGCAGATAGGTTTGATTTGCTTGGGCACACGCTACCATGGCTTCCACTTCCTTTAGATTGCCTGCCATGGGTTTTTCGCAAAAAACGGGAATTTTCCTTTCAAGAAAATACTCGCTGATTTCCCGGTGCAATCCGTTGGGAACTGCTACGTAAACGGCGTCAATCAGGTTGGCATCCGCCATCTTCGCATAGGAATCATAGGTGTTTGGAATATTATATTTCCCAGCAAATCGCTTTGCGTTTTCTAATTTGCGGCTGCAGACGGCAACCACCTCGCAGGCTTCCACCTGAGCGGCTCCATCCATAAAAAAGTCTGATACAAAATTGGTTCCAATGATGCCAAATTTCATTTCCTTCCTCCTATTCTTTCCAACGGATGGTCACGCCGGTGCATGCATCCTTATTGTTCATGAGTCCGTGATAGCCTTCCATAATGGCTTCAGGCACCAGCCGGTGGCTGATAAAGCGGTTTGCGTTGATCTTTTTGTCGATCAGCAGACCAGACAGGTAGTCCATGCTTCGGCTAATGTCCAATCGTGTGCCGATCGGATCTTTCGTTGCGTAGCGTCGATTAAAGGAACCGTGAACGGTCAGCATTTTTCGATGAAGCATATTCAGGTAGGGGGTTACATCCGCCTGATGGGGTGTTCTTGGTGATCCCAAAAGCAAGACTTGGCCGTGAGTCGCGGCAACTTCAAAAGCACTTAGAATGCAAGCGGAAAGGCCGGTTGCATCCACAACGATGTCGGCTCCGCGGTTTTGCGTGGCTTCCATAATGGCGGCAACCTGATCTGCCGGCGGGCAGTCCAGCGTTTCGTGAATTCCCATGGACCTTGCCATTTCGCAACGTTTTCCAACCGGGTCTACTGCGATTACCCGGGTGCCCATTTCCTTATAGAGTATCGAAAGAATGGTGCCTAAGGTGCCGAGTCCGAAAATAAGAACGGTATCGCTGATTTTAACGTCGGCAGGCAAAATGCCGTTCATAGCGATCCAGCCCATCATCAGGAAGGCGCCTTCTTCATCCGTCAATCGGGGATCAAGGGGATAAAGGATTCCGCCGTCGCTGGTGGTGTAGTCGTAGATTTGGTGGCTGCTATGGGGGCCGCTGAATAAAACGCGGTCGCCCGTATTCACATGGCTGACTTGACTGCCTTTATCCAAAACGGTGCCAACGGAGCAATAGCCTGGTCGTACCGGATAGGTTGCGCCTTGCTTCAACCCATAGACACGGGATAATTCGGTTCCCGGGCTAATCAGAGACAAATGGGTTTCCATTAGGCAAGCGGTTGGCCCAAGCGTGTTTGGGTCAAGCTCCTCTTCTAGAATCGCGACATCACGAATTCCTTGGATGCTGACATAATGCGCCCTCATGTTCAATCCTCCCTTATAGTTATTGGTATATACAACATATCATCTTGAAGTTGATATGTCAACTTGATAAAATAGAAGCAACCCACGGAAGGAGGGGGTTTTATGGCAGAGCGCGGAAAGGCAAAATACAAACAGATCAAGGAAGACTTGAAAAAGAAGATCGCCATGGGAGAATGGGAGCCCGGGGACCGGGTTCCGTCGGAAGCGCAATTGTGCAAGCAATACAACGTCAGTCGAATCACGGTGTCCCGTGCACTTCATGATCTGGTGGAATCGGGGCATTTGAGCCGGATTCAAGGCAAGGGCACCTTTGTCAGAGATGCGGTCATTCAAGAAGGAATCTTGCGTCTGACTGGATTTGCAGAGCGCATGAAAGACAAGGGTTTCTCGTTGAAAACCCGGTTGATTGCTAAGGAGATTGTTCCCATGCCGCCCATGATGGTCCGACATTTTGGTCTGGAGCCTAGCGCCAAGGCGATTCTGTTGAAGCGGCTGCGAATCGTCGAGGGCAGGCCTTTTTGTTTGAGTATTTCTTATTTGGTGCCAGAGATTTTTTATTGGGTTCTGGCGGAAGATATGGAGAAGGAATCGCTTTATGACTTATTGGAAAAGAAATATGGCATCCGATTGGGCGACGCTACACAGACAGTGCAAATTGCGTATCTGTCTGAAGATGATGCGGCTTTGATGGATCAAAGTGAAGAGGCGCCTTTTTTAAAACTATCCCTATTTGCTTCATTGGCAGACGGACAGCCGGCGCAATTTGAAGAGACCTTTTATGTGGGCGACCGGTATGTCTATGAGATGCATTTGAATCGCGAAGTGTAAAAAATCCCGAAAGCGAGAGTGTATCAAGCTTTTCGGGATTTAGTGTTTTATGGATTCGAATTCTTGGTCCAATTTCTTCATGCGTTCGTTGGCTTCTGTCAGTCGCAAAGGATCCGTTGCAGCGAAAGCCTGTGCCATGTCGGACAGGGTTTCGGAAAGTCCGCTAAAGTAAGTTTCCAACGGAACGAGGACCGGATGATCGATGCCTTTTTCCACCATGGCTTTTGTTTGAGCGGCCAGCGCATGATAAGAATCGGCCAAGCGGGCCAGGGCTTGACCACGCTGTTCAGCGGCGAGGCTGGGATCGTCAAGTATGGTTTGATAGGTTTCTTTTAGGGCCTGATCTTCAAAAAGCAGGGGCCGTACCGGTTGATTTGGATCGACGGGTACAAAGGCGGGTGCTGCAGTTGTCAGGTTGATCAGGATAAATAAAGCGGCAAGCAGACAAAATCCTGTGATTTTTTTACGCATGGTCTCCTCCGATCACATACAATTTGTTACAATAGAAGTAGATTCAGTGTACCATAAAAATGGAAAGGTGGCGAGGACGTGAAACGGCCGTGCATCTGGTGTTGTCTGTCGGCAATAGGAGGCATTCTTTTAGGCGTTGCATCTGGCGTAGATGCGATAAGTCTGGGGGTGATTCTCACCCTGATGGCGGTTGGCTGGTGGTTCAAGCCGCGTCTTTTTCAAAAAGTGATGGTTTTTGGGATGTGTTTCATCCTTTTTTTTATGCGCGTATCGCATGAAATGGATCAGCGTACAGCCTTGGCGCCTTTGGAGATGACGGGGAGCGGAGTCGTGGTTTCTCGCTCGACAGCTGGCATGGATGTAAAGGTGAATGAACCGGATGCGTGGCGGGGGAAACGTGTGAAAATCTGGGTGGACCTGCCCCAACCGGTGGGAACGCAGATTCAGTTTGCCGGCTCCTTTCTTCCTTTGAAACGGGCGGGCAATCCCGGCGATCGGGATGATTTGCTCGCGGGTGCGTCGCAGAACCTCTGGCTGGAGAGCGACCGTGTGCGGATATTGAAAACCATAACGCCGAAATCGGGGGCGAGGGTAGCGTTACAGCGGGCAATCGAGACGGATTTTCCTAAAGACATGCAGGGTTTGGCCTCGGCTTTGGTTTTGGCGGATCGATCGACTTTGAATAACGACCAGCGCGACGCGATTCGCGAGATGGGCCTGAGCCATTTAATGGCGATTTCCGGATTCCATTTTGTTTTGATTCTCTGCGGTCTGCGGTTTCTCTTTCGACGAATAGGTGCCAGTCCCTGGTTTTCCAATGCAGCTGGATTGGTGTTGCTGTGGGGGTATGGTGCGATGATTGGATTCCCCATTGCCTCGCTGCGCGCCCTGGTGTTGATGAGCTTCATTGCCGGTGGCGCGATGACCCGCCTGCGGGTGGATCGGGTGAACCTCCTCTTTGCGGCGGCTTTCGTTCTTTTGTGGGTGGAACCTTTTTCCTTATTCTCTCTTGGCTATCAGCTTTCGGTGGCTGCAACCCTTTCGCTGTTGGTTCTGCCGCGTTGGATCAAGGGTATCTTCTTTTCGAGAACCCCGATAGGCGGAAAGTTCCTATCGCCGATTTTGGCGGTACAGGTCGGAGTGCTGCCTCTTGCTGTACGGGGGTTTGGAGAATGGTCGTGGATGGCAGTCTTTGGAAATTTGCTCTTGGCACCCGTCTTTCTTTTGGTTATGGCGGCTCTTTTGATTTGGGCGGTTTTGGCGATGCTGGGAATCAGTCATGGCTTTGCACCGCTGCCGGTTTTCTTGCTAAGAGGCTGGGTTCAGGCAGTTCGCTTGTTTGCAGATCACTTTCTTACGCTGGTAAGCCTGCCAAAGCCATCCTGGTTGGCGGTATTGGGCTATTATCTTTGTCTCGGATTCTTTTTTGAGGCTTCCATGGGACGGATTCGTCTGTCCTTGGCATGGGGGAAGCGATTGGGAATGGCGCTGGCCTTTGTTTTGGCTTTAGGATTGATGGTGCCCGATCCTGTGCGGTTTTGGGTATTGGATGTCGGACAGGGAGACGCTCTGCTCTTGGAACAGGCGGGGCATGGGATTTTGTGGGACGCGGGCGGTAGCCCCTGGTCTGATTGGGAAGTCGGGCGCCAGCGGGTGGAACCGGCCTTGGACGCCTTGGGGATCCGAGAAGTGGATTTGGGAATTTGCACGCATTTTGATGCGGATCATGTGGAAGGTATGGTAGAATTGGTTGAGGACAACCGGATCGAGCGCATTATCATGGGACCCTGCCAAGCGGGGAATTGCTGGCGGGCATCGTTGATGAAAGCGGCGGCGCCGGGACAATGCCTTGCGGCGGACCAAGACTTTTCTCTTCGTTGGGGAAACGGGATTGAGATCCGTGTTTTTGTTCCGACCACCCATGGCAAGGAGAATGAAAATTCCTTGCTGACTCGATTGCAAGTGGGAGAAACGGTTCTTTGGCTGACCGGGGATATGGAAGCGGTCAATGAAGGGGAATGGAGAAGCAAGCTGGATCTGAAAGGGGACATCCTCAAGGTGCCCCATCACGGATCCAACAGCTCCACAACGGTCGCTTTTTGGAAGCGATGAATCCGGAAGTGGCATTGATTTCTGTTGGCGCCAACAATCCGTATGGACATCCTGCACAGGCGGTTTTACAACGACTTGATGAACAAGGGATTGAAGTATGGCGGACGGACTGTGACGGCGCGTTGGAATTGTGTTTTGACCAGCAGGGATACACCTTGATTCCATATCGAAAACCGCGCCTGCCTTTTGGCCGATGGATCGCCGGGCATGGGCTTGAGCTGGCCTGGCTGGGACTTATTGCGGGTTTGGCTGGAATGACGTGCAAATGGAGGAATGAGGAAGACATATGAGTTATCAAGCGATACTAAAGCAGATTAAAGAACAAAAGCCGAATCCGGTTATGGCATTTTTTGGAGAAGAGCGGTTTTTGATGGACTGGTCGTTGGAGCAATTGGAAGCCGCCTTTATCGGCGAGAAGAATCGTGAATTCAATCGGATTCGCCTTGATGGGAAAAGCTGCACGGAAGCGGAAATTTTGGGGCAATGCGAGACCTTTTCATTTTTTGCCGAAAAGAAATTGGTGATTGTGGAGGACTATGAGGCGCTGACCACCAAGGGGAAGGGTAAGCTGACGCGGCTGGAAGCCTATGTAAAGGCGCCGTCTCCGGAAACCATTTTGATTTTTCTGTTTCATGAGGGAAAGCCGGATGGGCGCAAGGCGGCGGTGAAAACCATTAAATCCAACGGCGGCATCATGGAGTTTGGACGGATTGACCGCAAGGCCCTGATAGCCTGGATCAACAAGCGCGTGCAAACGGGTCGATGTCGAATCACCCCTGATGCCATGGATGCTTTGATCGCCATGACGGGCTATTTGGACCGCAACAGCGAGTGGACCCTATATGACATGGAGAATGAAATCAATAAATTGTTGGACTATGGCGAGCGGAAGCGATGGATTAGCTTGGAAGAGGTAGAAGCGGTCGGCATCCGCGGACTGGAGAATGACGTATTCCGCATGGTGGATTCCATTACCCAGAATCGTCCCAAGGAAGTGTTCGGTTTGGTTCATGATCTTTTGGAGAGCGGAGAAGCGGTGGAGAAGATTCTCTATATGATAGCCAGACAATTCAGGCTGCTGGCATTGGCCAAGCTTCATATGGCAAAAGGCTATGGCGGAAATGATTTGGCCAAGCGGATTAAGGTGCAGCCCTTTGTTGCCAAACGGCTGACCAATCAGGCGGCGCCCATCTCCCAGAAGGATTTGGACCGTCATTTGGGACAGTGCATTGAAGCTGACCAAGCCATCAAACGCGGCCGCGACCGCCATCTGACCTTGGAGATGCTCTTGGCTCAGTTGATGAATAATGAAGAATAAAACGGGGAGTCATCAGTCTCTAGCGATGGACGGAACTCACAAGGCTTTCCATAGAAGGTTTTTGGAATAGGCAAGAAGTATAATATATGATGCGCGACTCTGGATTCGTTGAGGATCCATCAGCGTCCGGCGATGGGCGGGACTTACAAGGCTGACTTGCAAGTGGTTCTTAAGCACACTGAACGAATTGCAAGCATCTGTTCAATGTGCTTTTCCGATCATTGCAGCGTCTTTTGGAATTTAGCGGCATATTCAATTTACTACATTAAAAAAAAGCCTCCCAAGTGGAAGCTTTTTTCGTATCAATATCTATTGCAACGTGTTAAGTCTTCTGTGTAGACGACCAACTTTTCGCGATGCAGTTTGCTTTTTGAATGTACCTTTAGAAGCAGCTTTATCGATTGTAGATTCAACTTCTTTCAACAATGCTTTTGCTTCTTCAGTATTTCCAGCCTCTAGAGCCAATTCAAACTTCTTGATAAGACCTTTGACTTCTGTTTTTCGGCTACGGTTGATCGCAGTTTTCGTTTGCGTTACCAAAACACGCTTTTTCGCAGATTTGATATTTGCCATGGATTTTCACCTCCCTGTTTAAAACAACACGTGTAATTATACTATGAAGTGGTAGAAAAAGCAAGCTGTCAGTGGTATAATTTAATGGTGTCTTTTTAGAAAGAAATAGTACGTTCGATGGAGGAGTTCATGAATCGACAGCAACATATTAGAAACTTTTCAATTATTGCGCATATCGACCACGGAAAATCAACCTTGGCCGACCGCCTGATTGAAGAGACGGGTCTATTGACCCAGCGGGAAATGCAAGAACAAATTTTAGATAGTATGGATTTGGAGCGGGAGCGTGGCATTACCATTAAACTGAATGCCACACGTCTGATTTATAAAGCCGACGATGGGGAAGAGTATATGCTCAACCTGATCGATACCCCGGGACATGTGGATTTCCATTATGAAGTATCGCGTTCTTTGGCAGCTTGCGAGGGCGCGCTTTTGGTGGTGGATGCCGCCCAGGGGATTGAAGCGCAGACCTTGGCCAATGTGTATTTGGCCTTGGAGCAGGATCTGGAGATTGTTCCGGTAATCAACAAGATTGACCTGCCCAGCGCTCGGCCGGAGGAGATCAAGCAGGAAATCGAGGATGTAATCGGTTTGGATTGCGCCAATGCGCCATTGGTTTCCGCAAAGGCCGGGCTGAATATCAAGGACGTGCTGGAAGCCTTGGTGAAGGAAGTTCCGGCACCGACGGGCGATGAAGAAGCACCGCTGAAGGCTTTGATCTTTGATTCCTATTATGACAGCTACAAAGGGGTAATCACGGATATCCGATTGATGGACGGCGTTGTCAAAAAAGGCGACAAGATTCGCATGATGGCTTCCGGAAGTGAGTTTGAGGTCACGGAAGTGGGGGTCTTCACGCCGACGATGAAACCGGTGCAGGAATTGCGGGCTGGCGATGTTGGCTATTTGGCCGCCAGCATCAAGGAAGTGCGCATGGCTCAGGTCGGAGACACCATTACGGAAGCGGACCGACCGACAGCGGAGCCTTTGCCTGGATACAAAAAAGCGACGTCCATGGTCTTTTGCGGGATTTATCCGGCGGAAGGCGAGGACTACAACAATGTGCGGGATGCGCTGGAGAAGTTGCAGGTCAATGATGCGGCCCTTTCTTTTGAGCCGGAAACGTCTGTTGCCTTGGGCTTTGGTTTCCGATGCGGATTCTTGGGGCTCTTGCATCTGGAGATCATCCAGGAACGTTTGGAGCGCGAATTTGATTTGAATCTGGTTACTACGGCGCCGAGTGTAATCTATCGGATTACAACCACTAGCGGAGAAGTGACGGAAATTCAAAATCCAACAAACTTCCCGGAAGTAACCCTGATTGAAAAAATGGAGGAGCCCATTGTCGAGGTGAACATCATGTCGCCGACGGATTTTGTGGGTCCGATCATGGAACTGTGCCAGGCGCGGCGCGCGATCTTTAAAAATATGGAGTATATGGAAGAAACACGGGTGATGATCCATTACGACATGCCGTTGAATGAGGTTATCTATGATTTCTTCGACGCTTTGAAGTCTCGAACCAAGGGCTATGCGTCCTTGGATTACGAGCTGAAGGGCTATCAGGAATCCAAGCTGGTCAAGCTGGATATGCTGATCAATGGCGAGCTGGTGGATGCCTTCTCGATTATTGTCCATGAAGATACGGCCTATGCGCGGGCGCGGCAGATTGCCGAGCGCTTGAAGGATGTTATTCCGCGCCATCAATTCGCTGTGCCGATTCAGGCAACAGTGGGCAGCAAGATCATTGCGCGGGAGACCATTCGAGCCTTGCGCAAGGATGTCCTGGCCAAGTGCTACGGCGGCGATATTTCCCGTAAGAAAAAGTTGCTGGAGAAGCAGAAGGAAGGCAAGAAGCGAATGCGACAAGTCGGTTCCGTTTCGGTGCCGCAGGAAGCCTTCTTGGCTGTATTGAAATTCGACAGTACGAAAAAATAGTGAAAAGGTCCGGTAAGGGCCTTTTTTCGATCGAGGTGACTCATGAATCAACGAGGCTATGCAATCTATATCCATATCCCGTTTTGCGTGCAAAAATGCCTGTATTGCGATTTCTTGTCGGTTCCATGGAACCGGGAGAAAGCGGAGGCTTACCTGAATGATTTGATTATGGAAATCGATCAGGCGGACTGGAGCCGTGTGCGGGAAATCAACAGCATTTATATCGGAGGGGGGACTCCGAGTTTGATTCCCACAGCGGGTATCGAGCGGATCTTGCAGGCACTGCGGGCGAAACGCGACTTTTCCTTCGGGTGCGAGATTTCCATGGAGGCGAATCCGGGTACGGTGGATTTGGCCCAGTTGAAGGCCTTGCGGGCCATGGGGGTCAATCGCATTTCGCTGGGTGCGCAGAGTTTCCAACCGGAACTCTTGAAAAAACTGGGGCGCATTCATGACGAGAAGGCTATTGAAGAAACGGCACGCAATGTGGTCAAGGCGGGATTTGAAAATTGGAATCTGGATTTGATGTTCGATCTGCCGGGGCAGAGCGTAGGGGATGTGGAAGCAAGCCTGAAATGCGCCATGGCGTTGAACCCCAGCCATATTTCCTTCTATAGTCTGATCATAGAGCCGGGAACGCCTTTTTATGATGAGCACGAAGCGGATCGGCTGCCGCTGGCAACGGAGGAAGGCAACCGGGTCTTTTACCATGCCGGGCGAAAGTTGATGGAAGACAAGGGCTATCAGCAATATGAAATTTCCAATTTTGCCAAGCCGGGCCGGGCTTGCCGGCAAAATTTGGCCTACTGGCGACGAAAGCCCTATTTGGGATTTGGGCTGGGCGCGGCCTCCTTTGAGGAAGAGTGCCGGTATGTGAATCCCAGGGATTTTTCGGTCTACCGGGACCGGATTGCCAAGAGGCAAAGGGTGCGGGAGCTGGAAGAATGCATGGATTCCGAGGCGTCATTGGCGGAAGCCATCATTTTGGGCCTGCGCATGAACAGCGGTTTGTCGGTGGCAAGGTTGAAAAGAAAGTATCCGCAGGGTTGGACGCGGGTGGAAGCCATCATTCGGGACCAGGTGGAAAAAGGGCTGATGATCCAAGGAAACGGGCGGATTACTTTAAGCGAACGGGGAATGGATTTGGCCAATCAGGTCATGGTGGAGTTTCTATAAGAGCAACGGCTGCGCAAGCGGCCGTTTTTTGGTTGGGCTAAGCGTGAAGTTGGGAATGCGATAGATTAAAGCGGGTTATAAAGATTTTGTAAACAGTATTGACATCCATTTTGTATCGTGGTACTTTTAGTACAGAAGGTATTAGCACTCCTCTTAAATGAGTGCTAACAAACCGAAAAGGAGGGGTGAAATGAAGAACTATGAACGAAAACTGATGATTCTTCAAGCTATCATCCATAGTTATATCACCAATCCGGAGCCGGTGGGCTCCCGGACTATTCAAAAAAAATATGATCTGGGTGTCAGTCCGGCCACGATTCGAAACGAAATGGCAGACTTGGAGGACTTGGGGTTTTTGATTCAGCCTCACACTTCGGCGGGACGGATTCCATCGGACAAGGCCTTTCGCCTTTATGTCGATCGGCTGATGGAACTGCAGCAGATTGCCTTCGCCCAGCGAAGAAGCATTCGCAATTCCTTGCTTCACGACCTGTCCGAGGTGGAAAAGCTGGTGGAGAACAGCGCGAAGCTCTTAAGCCAGTTGACGGAATATACGACCTTTGCCATTTCACCGAAGATTGAGCAGGATACCCTGAAGCGGATACGACTGATTCCAGTGGACGAAACCAAGACTCTGGTGGTGCTCATCACATCGGCGGGCATTGTGAAGGACTTTATCATTCGGAATGAAGCGGCGATTGAGGAAAATCAATTGAATCTGATTTCGGAATTCCTGACAGACAAGCTGGCCAATACGCCGATTTATCAAATGGGATACATTATCGACCATTTCTTGATGGATGAATTGGAGCAAATGCGGTTCTCGGCGCGTTCCTTGCTGCCGATGATCAACGACACCCTGTCGGAGATCAACGACACCAAGATCTTTGCCAACGGCATCCTGAACATCTTCAATTTTCCGGAGTATCAGGACTTTGACCGCGCCCAGTCATTGGTCAAGTTTATGCAAGCCAAGGGCAATGTGGCGGACATGCTGATGAATGCCGGTGATTCTCAGGAATTGCGGATTAGCATTGGCCGAGAAAACCTATACGATGTCTTGCGGGAATGCACCATGATTACCGCGACTTATACCTTGAAAGGACAGACCGTCGGCAAACTGGCCCTGGTCGGTCCGACAAATATGGATTACAGCAGAGTGATCCCATTGATCCGATCCGTAGCGCGGGAGGTCAATGAGATTCTGGCCGAATATTATGAAACATAAGAAAGAGGTGGAAGGCTTGACTGAAGAGCTGAAGAAGGAAGAAAAACTGCAGGCGGAAGAGGCTCCAGAGATGCAAGAGACGCCGGAGGAGACGCTGGAACAAGAACCGGAGATTGAGAAAGAGGACGAATTGATTACGACAAAAAAGAAACTGGATGAAATGAACGAGCGCTATCTGCGGGTTCAGGCGGAATACGCCAATTACAGGAATCGTACGGAGCGGGAAAAATCAGAGATTTACGCCCGTGCCGGAGAGTCCATTGTGAGCAATCTTCTGGAAGTGAAAGATAATTTCGATCGCGCCCTTTCGTCGGTGACGGAAGAGGAGCGGGAATTAAGCTTTTATCAGGGCATTGAAATGGTGGCGAATCAATTCAATGAGATTCTGGCGGAAAAGGGACTGCAGGAAATCGAAGCGATGGGGCAGCCGTTTGATCCCAATCACCATCAAGCCGTTATGCAGATGGATGATGAAAATGCAGAACCCAATCATGTGATCCAAGTCCTGCAAAAGGGCTATCAATATGGAGACAAAATCTTGCGACCCAGCATGGTGGTCGTTTCAAAGCAGAAGGAGGAAAAATAAATTATGGGAAAAATTATCGGGATTGACTTAGGAACTACAAACTCATGCGTATCGGTTATGGAGGGCGGCTCGCCGGTTGTTATTCCAAACGCGGAAGGCAATAGAACGACTCCTTCGATTGTGGCATTTGCGAAGGACGGAGAGCGTTTGGTTGGCGAAACAGCCAAAAACCAAGCCATTACCAACCCGGACCGTACCATTGCATCCATCAAACGGGAAATGGGTACGGACTTCCATGTGAAGATTGACGACAAGAACTACTCGCCGCAAGAGATTTCGGCCATGGTTCTGATGAAGATGAAAAAAGACGCCGAGGCATACTTGGGCGAACCTGTAACGGAAGCGGTTATTACAGTACCGGCTTACTTTACAGACAGCCAGCGCCAGGCGACAAAAGACGCCGGCAGAATCGCAGGCTTGGAAGTGAAACGAATCATCAACGAGCCAACGGCAGCGTCTTTGGCTTATGGCTTGGACAAGGAAGATGAGCACCAAACCATCATGGTATTCGACTTGGGCGGCGGTACTTTCGACGTTTCCATCCTGGAGTTGGGCGACGGCGTATTCGAGGTATTGGCGACAAAAGGCGACAATCACTTGGGCGGCGACGATTTTGACGAAGCTGTAATCAACTATTTGGCGGAAGAGTTCAAGAAAGAAAACGGCATCGACCTGCGTGTAGACAAGATGAGCCACCAGCGTCTGAAAGATGCGGCGGAGAAGGCCAAGAAAGAGTTGTCTTCCAAGATTCAAACGAACATCAACCTGCCGTTTATTACAGCGAACGCATCAGGTCCTTTGCATTTGAACGTGGACTTGTCCCGTGCGAAGTTTGATGAGTTGACAGCGCATTTGGTCGAGAAAACAGTTGGACCGACTAAAAATGCTTTGAACGATGCAGGCATTTCAGCCAGCGAAATCGATCGTGTCATTCTGGTTGGCGGTTCCACAAGAACACCGGCCGTACAAGATGCCGTGAAAAAAATCACCGGCAAAGAGCCGACAAAAGGTGTTAACCCTGATGAGGTTGTAGCCTTGGGCGCAGCCATCCAAGGCGGCGTTTTAAGCGGGGATGTCAAAGATGTCTTGCTGCTGGATGTTACGCCATTGTCTTTGGGCATTGAAACATTGGGCGGCGTGAGCACGATTCTGATTGAGCGAAATACAACGATCCCTACGAAGAAAAGCCAAGTGTTCTCTACGGCAGCCGACAACCAAACAGCCGTTGATATCCATGTTGTACAAGGGGAGCGCAAGTTCGCCACTGACAACGTGACTTTGGGACGTTTCCAATTGGACGGCATCGCGCCGGCGCCTCGCGGAATCCCTCAAATTGAAGTAACTTTCGATATCGACGCCAACGGCATCGTAAACGTATCGGCGAAAGACTTGGGCACAGGCAAAGAGCAGCACATCACCATTACAGCTTCCACCAACCTGTCTGATGACGACATCAAGAAGAAGGTGCAGGAAGCCGAGCAATTCTCCAAGGAAGACGAAGCGAGAAAAGAAAAGGTTGAAGTGCGCAACAACGCGGACGCTTTGATCTATCAAACAGAGAAAGCGCTGAAAGACTTGGGTGACAAGGTGACGGCAGAAGAGAAATCTGAGATCGATGCGAAGAAGGAAGAGTTGAAGAAGGCTTTGGAAGCAGACAATGTGGAAGAGATCAAAGCCAAGTCAGAAGCCCTTTCGCAAGCATTCTACAAGGTATCCGAAAAAATGTACCAGCAAGCGGCGCAAGAGCAGCAAGCGCAGCAAGGCGGAGCTGACGCGGGCGCGGCCGGCGGAGATGATGATGTTGTAGATGCGGACTACGAGGTAGTCGACGACGAATAGAAAGAAATCAAATCCGCCCCATAGCGGGGCGGAATTTGAGCGTTTTCGGAAAGGGGTAAAACTATGGCGCAACGGGATTATTATGAAATCCTCGGTGTAGATCGTTCTGCGGACGAGAAACAATTAAAAAGTGCATATCGAAAACTCGCAAAGAAATACCACCCGGATTTGAATCCCGACGACAAAGAGGCAGAAGCGAATTTCAAGGAAATCAATGAAGCCTACGAGGTATTGAGCAATGCGGACAAGCGGGCGCGTTACGACCGCTTTGGCCATGCCGGCGTTAACGGACAGGCGGGTGCAGGCGGAGCCGGTGCCGGCTTTGGCGGCTTCGAAGATATTTTCGGGGACATTTTTGGGGATATGTTTGGCGGCGGATTCGGCGGCAGTCGACGACAGCGAACGGGTCCAAGAAAAGGGGCGGATCTTCGCTACCGTGTGACTATCGATTTCGAGGAAGCGGCATTCGGGGTTGAAAAGGAAATTAAACTGACGAAAAACGACACCTGTCATGTCTGCGGGGGTACCGGAGCCAAGGAAGGGACGAAGAAGCGAACCTGTCCAACCTGTCACGGTACCGGGTCCATGCAGCAGGTGCAGAATACGCCATTCGGCCAGTTTGCAACCCAAACGACCTGTACGACTTGTCGGGGAACGGGTAGCATTATTGACGAGCCTTGCGAGAATTGCCACGGCAGCGGCATTGAGCGTAAAACCCAGAAGCTGAAGATCAAGATTCCAGCGGGTGTGGACAATGGATCCATCATTCCACTCCGGGGCCAGGGTGAGCCGGGTGAAAACGGCGGACCGAAAGGCGACCTGTATGTGCAGCTGCAGGTGCGGGCGCATGCGATGTTCGAACGCGACGGCGACGACCTTCATTTGGAGTATCCGATCACCTTTGTACAGGCGGCGCTGGGCGATGAAGTCAGCGTGCCGACCCTTGAGGGCAAGGTGAAGTACAAGATACCGGAGGGGACTCAGACGGGTACGGTATTCCGTTTGCGAGGCAAAGGCATTCAAAATGTCAACGGCCGCGGCAAAGGCGACTTGTATGTCCATGTACATATTGAGGTGCCGAAGAAAATGTCGAAAAAGCAGAAGGAGGCCTTGCGCGCCTTTGGCGATCTCACGGGCGATGCTGTTTACGAAAAAAAGAAGGGTTTCTTTGATAAGTTTAAGGAAGCCTTTGAATAAAGGGAAGGCCGTGATTTCCAGTGGGAATCGCGGCTTTTTGCTTTGCCGTCGGGAAGCGGATTCAAATCGGAAATCATTGGGTATTTCTGTTTTGACAGGGATGATACAATAGGATGAGTGAGTTCAATTGGGAGGCAAATTGATGAAGTGGACAGAATTGAGCGTTCGCTGTACTTTTGGCAGCGAGGAAATTGCGAGTGAATGGCTCCGGGCGATGGGGTCGGACAGCCTGGTAATCCAGGATCCGAGAGATGTTTCTGCCTTGCGGGAAGCCGACCGGTATTTTGATGAATTGGCGGATCCCCTGGTTCAGGAAGCCTTGGAATCGGAAGTCGTGATCCAGGCCTTTTTTGAAGGAGACTGCCGGGAAGCGAAGACGGCTGAGCTGATTCAATTGGAAATGGAAGAAATCAAGCGAAATCCCAATTGGCGCAAAGTAACGATTACATCGTCGGTGATTGAGGATCAGGATTGGAACCAAACCTTTAAGGCGTCTATTGAGCCTTTTCGGGTCGGGGAGAGATTCCTGGTTCGTCCGACGTGGAATGAGGGAGAGCCCCAGCCGGATGACCTGGTGATTACCATTGATCCGGGCATGGCTTTCGGTACGGGCACCCATGAAACCACTACCCTGTGTTTAGAAGGATTGGAAGAAACCTTAATACCCGGCGAACGGGTTCTGGATATGGGCACGGGTACGGGAATTTTAGCCATTGGCGCCTGTCTCTTGGGCGCGGGCTTCGTCTACGGTGTTGATGTGGACGAGCAGGCGGTTGCTGCGGCTAAGGAAAATGTGGAAATGAACGGCGTATCGGACCGCGTGTTAATCAGCGGAGAGAAGGTTGGTCAAATTATCGATCGTCCCGTCGACGGGATTGTCGTGAATATTGTCGCGGAAGTCATTGAAGCGGTTATGGACGAAATGGATGCGGTTTTGCGTCCCGGCGGCTGGATTGTGGCTTCCGGCATATTAAAGGAAAAGCGGGATCATCTCTTGGCCTTGTGGGAAGCGAGAGGGATGAGGCTGGTTCAAGGAAAGACGATGGGGGATTGGTGTTCCCTGATCCTCAGAAAGGAGTAGCCATGCATCAGTTTTTTATTGATACTGCAAAGGAATTGCCTGAATCCGTTTGGATTGAAGGCGAGGACGCGCGGCATATTGAACGGGTCTTGCGCATGCGCGTCGGGGAATCGGTTTATATCGTATTGAACCATGAAAGCCAATGGCTTGGGGAGATTCAAACATTCGATTCAGGACGCGTTGAGGTGCAGCTGGTGGAAAAAATGCCGGCACCGGAGACGGAACCTGCGAAGATTGTTCTCTTTCAGGGGATTCCCAAGTCGGACAAGATGGATTGGATTGTGCAAAAAGCAACGGAATTGGGCGTTGATCGGATCGTGCCGGTGCAGATGAAGCGCAGTGTGTCCAAAATAGAAAAAAAGGACAAGGCTGAAAAGAAACGGGCGCGATGGCAGCGGATTGCAGACGAAGCGGCGAAACAGTCCAAGCGACTGACGATTCCAACGGTTGAACTTGCCGGTGATTTCAAGAGGTTGGAGGCAGCGTTTGGGGCGGACATGCAAGTGCTGGTTGCCTATGAAGACGAGAAGCATCAAGGTCTGCACAAGCCGCTGCTGGCAATGGATCCGGCGAAACCGATCGGGATTGTGGTCGGCCCGGAAGGGGGATTCGAGCCGGAAGAGATTGAAGCCCTGCGGAATGCGGGTGCCGAGATCATTGGATTGGGCAGAAGAATCCTGCGAACCGAGACAGCCAGTCTGGCATTGATTGCGCTGATCCAATACGAATGCGGAGATTTGGGGAAATAAACGATAGTACGAGAGAATATTGAAGAAGGTTTCGAAGGAACCGGGAGGAAAGTTTTGCAAAAGACGGTGGCGTTTCATACCCTTGGCTGCAAGGTCAACCAGTATGAGACAGAAAGCATGAAAGAGTTGTTTGAATCAAAAGGATATAAAGTCGTGTCCGACCAGGAGAAGGCGGATATTTACGTGATCAATACCTGTACGGTAACCAAGCTGAGCGACCGCAAAAGCCGCCAGTTTATTCGGCGCGCCAAACGGATCAATCCGGACGCGAAGGTTGCGGCGGTCGGTTGCTATGTGCAGGTGGCAGAAGATGAAGTGGCGGCGATCGAAGGGATCGACCTGCTTTTGGGCACGGGCCACAAGCAAGAGATTGTTCGGCAGTTGGAAAGCCTGGTGGAGGGGGAGCAGCGCGCCGTGGTGACGGATGTGATGAAGCCTCATGCCTATGAGGGAATGACCATTGAGACGCTGGATGAAAAGACGCGCGCCTTTGTCAAGATTCAGGACGGCTGCAACCAGTTTTGCGCCTATTGCATTATTCCCTATGCCCGGGGCGCCATTCGAAGCCGAAACAGCCAGAGTGTTTTGGAAGAACTGAAGCGCTTGATTGCTTCCGGCTATGAGGAAATTGTCTTGACGGGGATTCACTTGGCTTCCTATGGCTTGGATTTGAAGGAAAAAGACGCCTTGATTCGGTTGATTGAAGAAGCGGACCAATTACCGGGGCTGAGACGCCTGCGGCTGGGTTCCTTGGAACCCAAGTGGGTGACGGAAGAGGTTGCACGCCGATTGGGTGCCCTGAAGACCGTTACGCCGCATTTTCACCTGTCCTTGCAGAGTGGATCGGATACGGTCTTAAAGCGGATGAATCGACGCTATACGACGGCAGAGTACCAGAGGGCGGTGGATGTTTTGCGCAAGAATTTTGCGCAACCGCGTTTTACGACGGACATTATCGTCGGATTTCCGGGAGAAACCGAAGCGGAGTTTTTGGAAACCCTTGCTTATGTGGAACAAATTGGATTTGCGGATGTGCATGTTTTTCCGTTTTCACCGCGGGAAGGGACGCCGGCGGCGGACTTTGACGGCCAGGTGGACGGCAATATCAAGTCGGAACGGGCCAAGCGTCTGGCAGAAACCGTGCGGGCTTTGCGGGAGACGGTCTTTGAGTCCTATTGCGGACAAACCTATGAAATTTTATTGGAAAAACAGTGGCTGCCCGATGGGTCCCGTTTGGGTCATGCGGCGGATTACGCGCCTGTGGCCGTATCGGACGCCAACCCGGAAGACCGCTGGGTGGAGGTTCGAATTGAGCGCACCGATGGGATTCGTCTATACGGAAGTGTAGAATCTTAGGAAAAGCCTTTTCAATATTTGGGAATTCGGTGTATAATAATACAACAGAGGAGGTGAAACCATGGGAGATTGTATTTTTTGCAAGATAGCCAATCATGAAATTCCAGCCGAGGTATTGTATGAAGATGATCAAGTCTTGGCCTTTCGTGATTTAAATCCACAGGCTCCGGTTCATTTTCTCGTGATCCCAAAGATTCACGTCGAGAGCGTCAATGCGCTGGATGAGGAGACTTTCCCTGTTGTTCAGGCGGCTTTTAAAGCTGTTCAGACGCTGGCGAAGGAATTGGGCTTTGCCGATGCCGGATACCGTGTTGTGACCAATAGCGGGGTTGACGGGGGTCAAACCGTCGCTCATTTGCATTATCATGTTTTGGCGGGGAGAAATTTGACCTGGCCGCCAGGTTAAGGGTTGAATTTACCGTGGACTTCATGTATAATAATTGAGTGCCTAATCTTTATCCCATGAAAATGGGGGATCAAGAGGGGAGGGAACGAGATGTCGGAAATCCGAGTCGGTCAAAACGAATCTATCGATAACGCCCTGAAACGATTTAAGCGGGATTGTGCCCGCAGTGGCGTGCTTTCAGAAGTTCGTAAGCGCGAGCATTACGAAAAGCCGAGTGTAAAACGCAAGAAAAAAGCGGAAGCAGCACGGAGAAAGCAAAGAAAGAAAAACAGGTAATCGAGGTGAGTTGATTGACCTTAAAAGAAAAATTGATGGAAGACTTGAAATCTGCAATGCGCAATAAGGAGAAGCGTCGCAAAGACACGATCACCATGTTGCGGGCAGCCGTCAAGCAAAGAGAAGTCGACGAACGCCAGGAAATGGCGGACGATGAAATCTTGGCGCTGATCGGAAAACAAGTCAAACAAAAACGCGAATCAATCAAAGATTTTCAAAAGGCAGAACGTGTTGATCTGGTAGAGCAGGCGGAAGAGGAGATTGAAATCCTTTTGGCTTATTTGCCGGAACAATTGACGGAAGAGGAAATCGATGAGCTTGTTCGTGAAGCGATTGCGCAGACCGGTGCATCCTCAATGCGGGATATGGGTCGGATCATGGGCGTCGTAATGCCGAAGGTGAAGGGCAGAGCCGATGGCAGCCTGATTAGCCAGAGTGCAAAAAAACTGTTAAATCAGTAGTAGAAACCTGAATGGATTCCATTCAGGTTTTTTTATTCTAAATGAATATACCTTCGTCAAGCGTTTTGCGGAATGAACCAATCCGCAAATAGGCATCAAGGCGAAGGTGGTCTGCTTGGCATGGTTCAAGCAGGATTCATTAGTGTGGAATGAATATGTCTTCACTAAGTATTTAGCGGAATGAACCAATCCGCTAATATACGTTAAAGTGGAGACGGTCTGGTTGACATGGTTCAAGCAGAATTCATTAATGCAGAATGAATAGATCATCGTACTGCATTTAGCGGAGTGATCCAATCCGCTAAGATGTAGTGAGAACGATGATGGTCTGAGGTGAATGAAATTCACTGAAGAATTCATTAATGGATATGATTTGAGTTGATAGGAATCGAGAAAGAATGCATTCCCGTATACAGGGAGAGAGAGATTCGATATAATGGAGTCAGATGTTCAGAAGGAGGAAAAGATGGGAGAAGTGACCGATCTTCGCGTTCCGGTTGAAGACGACCGTTTTATAGAAAAACTCTTTGGGGATTTCGAAGAGAATGCGAAAATCATAGAAAAAACCTTGAATATTCATCTTCGTCCCGGGGACGGGGAAATCCGTATTGTTGGGGAAGCGGAACCGGTAAAACTCGGGGAACGCACCCTGAAGCACCTGATGGGCAGCGGGATGGAAAAATCGCCTTTGCGTCCGCAAGAAGTCCGCTATGCCATTCATTTGGCCATGAAGGACAAGGCGGTGGATCCCAAGCTTTTATTGGATGATGTGGTGGTGCGCACTTATACGGGACGGACCATCAAGCCCAAGACCATTGGGCAGAAGACCTACTTGCAGTCCATTCGGGAACACGATGTGGTCTTTGGAATCGGACCGGCGGGAACGGGTAAAACCTACTTGGCGGTTGCCAGTGCCGTGGATGCCTTTCGGGAAAGCAAGGTGCAAAAGATAATTCTGACGCGTCCGGCCGTGGAGGCGGGGGAACGCCTGGGCTTCTTGCCCGGCGATTTGCAGGATAAGGTCGATCCGTATTTGCGGCCTTTGAATGACGCGCTTTTTGATATTGTGGGTCCGGACAATTTTATCAAGTACAAGGAGAAGGGTTTGATCGAGATAGCGCCTTTGGCGTATATGCGGGGCCGAACCCTGGACAATGCCTTTGTCATCTTGGATGAAGCGCAAAACACAACACCGGAGCAGATGAAGATGTTTTTGACCCGGTTGGGATTTGGTTCGAAGGCGATCATTACGGGGGATATTACCCAAATTGACTTGCCGGAGAAGAAAAAATCCGGACTGAAGCAGGCGATTCGGATTTTGGAGCATGTGCGTGGGATTGACTTTATCTATTTTTCCAAGCATGATATCGTGCGACATAAACTGGTGCAACGCATTATTGAAGCATATGAAAAATTCAATTCGCAGAAGTAAGGAGGAATTCGATGGAACTTTGGATTGACAATCGGCAATCGATTCATCCGGTCGATGAAGCCTTAATGGAAGAAGTTGAACGGGCTGTCAAGATGTCTTTGCAGCTGGAGCGAAACAGCTTGGATTATGAGGTCAGCGTTTCCTTCGTCACCAATGAAGAGATTCATGAACTGAATCGGGACTATCGGGGCGTCGACCGTCCCACAGACGTGCTTTCCTTCCAAATGGATGAAGAGGAAGTCTATGGCGAGATGGACGTGGTCTTGGGGGACATCGTGATCTCCATGGAAAAAGCCCTGGAACAGGCTGAAGACTTCGGTCACAGTTTGACCCGTGAAGTTGTGTATTTAACGGTGCACAGCATGTTTCATCTGATGGGGTACGACCATATGAATGAAGAAGAAAAAGCAGAAATGCGCGGCAAGGAAAAGGCGGTTCTCAAGGAACTCGGGGTGTTCAAATGAAACGCTTCATTCTAGCCTTTGTCTATGCCTTGCGCGGGATTGCACAGGGATTTGTCGAGGAAAGAAACCTGCGCATTCATTTTGCGGCAGGCGCCCTTGTTTTGGCAACTGCCTTGTTACAAGGATTGGAGGCGGTTTCGGTTTCGATCCTTGTTTTGACGATTGGATTCGTAATTGCCATGGAACTGGTCAACAGCGCCATTGAAAGGGCTGTAGACCTGACAACGACGGAGCGCCATCCTTTGGCCCGGGCTGCCAAGGATATGGCGGCAGGTGCTGTTCTGGTTGCGGCTGTGACGTCGGCAGGCGTAGGGGCGGTTTTGTTTTATAACCGGCTTCCTTGGGGAATTTATATTGGGATTTTAGCCTTCATGGCAATTTGGATTTTGATTGTTATGAGTTGGATGGGAAAGAAACAGGAGGATAAGCATGAAGTTTAAGAGTGGGTATGTAGCGATTATCGGACGGCCCAATGTAGGAAAATCAACGTTGATGAACGCCTTGATCGGGGAGAAGATGGCGATCATTTCCGATAAGCCGCAGACAACGCGAAATCGGATTCAATGTATTTATACGGATGAGAAATCCCAAATTGTATTTTTGGATACGCCGGGGATGCAAAAGGGAAGAAACAAACTGGGCGACTATATGGAGAAAGTGACCCTGGATACCGTCAAGGATGTGGATTTGATCCTTTGGCTGGTGGACGAGAGCCTGAGTCTGGGGAAATGGGATCAGTTTCTTTTGGAAGAGCTGAAAAAAATGAAACGAATCCCCAAAATTGCTGTGCTGAACAAATCCGATCTGTTGACGGCGGAAGAAGGCCTGCGCCTTTACCAGAAGTTTGTCGACATGGACATGTTTAAAGGGGTCTATCCGATTTCTGCCAAAGAAAATCGGGGCGTAGACACCTTGTTGGAAGCGATTCAAGAGATTTTACCGGAAGGTCCTCAGTACTTCCCGGAAGATATGATTACCGACCAGCCGGTCCGCTTTATTGCGGCGGAAATCATTCGGGAAAAGGCCCTGCACTATTTGGATCAGGAGATTCCTCACGGGATTGCCGTGGAGATTAACCAGATGAAGGAGCGCAAGGATGGCGCCCTGGTGGATGTATCGGCGACCATTCACTGCGAGCGGGACAGCCACAAGGGAATCATCATCGGCAAAGGCGGTCGAAAACTGAAGGGGATCGGCAAAAGCGCCCGAATGGAAATCGAAAAGCTCTTGGGTGCCCAAGTCAACCTGCAATTGTGGGTGAAGGTGACAAAAAACTGGCGCGACAAGGAAAGCGCCGTTCGGCGGTTCGGCTACAAGTAGGAGGCAGACGTGGTTGAAGAAGTGGAAGGCATTGTGATTCGTGAAGTCAAATACCGGGATGCAGACCGTATCCTGACCCTTTATACGAAGCAATATGGCCGCATCACGGCTTCTGCCAACGGAGCGCGGCGGATGAAAAGTCCCCTTCATGGGGTAACCCAGCCTTTTGTGCAAGGCGAGTTCTCCATCTATATGGGGCGAAACCGCAACCGCATCCAGAACGGACGGATTCTTGCGTCCCACTATGAGATCTGCAACGATTTGGATCGGCTGGCCTATGGGCAGTATCTTTTTGAACTCGTCGCTTTGACGACGCCGGAGGGAGAAGCCAACGAAAGGGATTACGCCCTACTGGCCAAAACCCTTGGTTTGCTGTCGCAAGCCGAAGGGCGGGGTTTGAAAAGTTTGATTCATGGATTTGAAATCAAGCATCTAGCCTTTTTGGGGCTTCGGCCCCAGTTGGATGTCTGTGCGGTTTGCGGAAAGCGGGAGAAGCAATTCCTCCATTTTCACGCCATGCACGGCGGTGTCATCTGTTCGGACTGCGTGCGGCGGATTCAGGGCAGCATGCGGGTTGGCGAGTCGGTTATCCCGGCCATGCGGTATTTGCTGATGCGGCCGTTTGAGGAAATTTTGGCCCATCCCCTGACCGATGCTGAGTTGAGGCAGGTTGAAACCGGGCTTTTGGAATTTATCTTTTTGCAGACAGACCGGAGGGACTTCCGTTCCCTGGCCTTTTTGCGGCAAATACAAGGAAAACCCCGCGATTGACAAGGCGCGGGGCTTTTGCTAGAGTATACATAACCTGTCTACGCAAGCCAGCGTAAGACAAGAAATGGAGGAATTGTTTATGGCAGAAGTAACCATGGAAAAGATCGTATCACTCGCGAAATCGCGCGGCTTTGTATTCCCGGGATCTGAGATCTACGGCGGATTGGCAAATACATGGGATTACGGTCCTTTGGGCGTAGAATTAAAGAACAATGTAAAGCGCATGTGGTGGAAGAAATTCATCCAAGAATCGCCCTACAACGTCGGATTGGACGCAGCGATTCTGATGAACCCGAGAACATGGGTTGCATCCGGACACGTTGGCGGGTTCGCGGATCCGTTGATGGATTGCCGTTCTTGCAAGTCGCGTTTCCGTGCAGACCAATTGATCGAAGAATATGCTTCCAAAAAAGGCCTTGAGCTGGACGGACCGGTGGATGCATGGTCCAAAGAAGAGATGGAAGCCTATATTGAAGAGCAAGGCATTGTATGTCCATTGTGCGGCAAAAAGGACTTTACCGATATTCGTCAGTTCAATCTGATGTTCAAAACCTTCCAAGGGGTAACGGAAGATTCAGCCAGCGAGATTTTCCTGCGTCCGGAAACGGCACAGGGGATCTTCGTCAACTTTAAAAACGTGCAGCGGTCTGCACGGATGAAAGTGCCTTTCGGCATCGGCCAAATCGGTAAATCTTTCCGAAATGAGATTACACCGGGTAACTTTACTTTCCGTACGCGGGAGTTCGAGCAGATGGAACTGGAATTCTTCTGCAAGCCGGGAACGGACTTGGAGTGGTTCGCATACTGGAAGCAATTCTGCATGGACTGGTTGAAAGAGCTGGGCGTTCGTGAAGACAAGTTGAAGTTTAGAGACCATTCAGAAGAGGAATTGTCGCATTACTCCAATGCCACAACGGATATCGAGTACCTGTTCCCGTTTGGATGGGGAGAATTGTGGGGCATTGCCGACCGTACCGATTACGACCTGCAGCAGCATATCGAAACATCGGGCACGGACCTTCGTTATATGGATCCTGTAACCAATGAGAAATACATCCCGTATTGCATTGAGCCATCATTGGGCGCTGACCGTGTAACATTGGCATTCTTGATTGATGCTTATACGGAAGAGACGTTGGAAGACGGATCAACACGAAATCTGATGAAGTTCCATCCGGCCTTGGCACCGGTGAAGGCAACGGTTTTGCCTTTGTCCAAGAAGTTGAGCGAAGAGGCGATGGAAGTCTACCGCCTGTTGGCAAAACACTTCCCTACGCAATTTGATGATGCCGGCAGCATTGGCAAGCGATACCGCCGAAACGACGAAATCGGTACGCCGTTCTGTGTTACCTTTGACTTTGATTCAAGGGACGACGCGGCTGTTACGGTTCGAAACCGCGACACCATGGAACAAGAGCGCGTTCCGGTTACGGAACTGGTTGCCTACCTGCGCGACCGATTGGAATTCTAGAAAAACATGCAAAGGAAGCCTTCGAGGCTTCCTTTTTTGTCGTTTCTTTTTGGGGCGTTTTCATGTACAATAAGGGTGACCAAATTTGCAATGCAATGAGGAGAAAACCATGAAAAATCCCATCGACATATACATATTGTCCAGTTCCATCGGCATCACGGCCGAGCAATTGGCCAAAGCTTCTTTGGCGCAATTTGACACGGAACGGTTTGTGATTCACCGGATCAAGAATATTCAGTCGAAGGAAGCGGTTGATCGCACCTTGGCAGCCATTCCCGCTGAAAATGCCATGATTATTTTTACCCTGGTGTATGAGGAAGTGGCGGCCTACCTGCTGGAGCAGGCACAAAAGAAGGGCATCGAAATTTTTGATGCCATGAGTCCGGTTCTGGAAGCCCTGTCTCGGTTGACGGGGGATAAACCCAAAGAAATTCCCGGCGCCTATCGTGCGCTGAATGAAGATTATTTTGATCGAATCGATGCCATTGAGTTTGCGGTTCGATGCGACGACGGCAAGGATCCGCGGGGCTTTTTGGAAGCGGATGTGGTGCTTTTGGGCATATCGCGGACATCCAAGACGCCGACCAGCATGAGCCTGGCCCACCGAAATATCAAGGTAGCCAACCTGCCCCTGGTGCCGGAGGTGAAACCGCCGGAAATCATCTATGAGCTGGATCCAAGAAAGATCGTCGGTTTGACGACGGACATTACCAAATTGGAAGAGATCCGCATCGAGCGGCTCAAGGCCTTGGGACTTTCCCAGGCATCCAATTACGCCCAGGATGAGCGCATCGCCCAAGAGATTGAATACTCCAACCAGATCTATAAGGAACTGGGCTGCATGGTGATCAACACGGCAGAACGCTCTGTGGAAGAAACGGCGAGCTTGATTGCCGAACATTTGCGGGAAGAGGGCATAATCGAATAGAAAAGACGTCCGTTAGGACGTCTTTTTCATGAATGCGTGAAAGTTTTCAATATACCCGTCAGCCAGGGCTTGAATCTCTGCCCGGCGATGGGCATGGGCGGCTTCTTCGATGGCGATGACGGTCATGCCGGCGTTTTTCGCGGCCTGCACGCCTGCCAGGGTATCCTCAAAGACCAGGCAGTCCTGGGGCGAGATGCCCAAATCTTCAGCGACCTTCAAGAAGATGGCTGGATTGGGTTTGCCTGTCTCCACTTCGCAAGAGGTGCGCAGGGCTGTGAAATAATCGAAGATGCCGTGGTGCTTCAAGACGCCTTCCGCCAGATCGCGGTTGCTGCTGGTGCCGATCCCCAAGGGGATGTTTCGGGCGGACAGGCTTTGAAGAAAAGGAAGAACCCCTTCCTTCAGTTCGACTTCTTCGGTATACTTTTGATAAGACATGTCGATCCAATCCTGTTTGATGGTTTCGACGCTATCGTTCAATTGAAAACGTTCTTTGAAATAGGCGGCGGTTTCCGTAAAGCTCATTCCGTCCAGGTCGGATTGGAATTCAACGGGGAATGCAATCTCTTTGTTGGCCAGATATTCGATATCGATCTGTTTCCAGACCCACATGGAATCGATCAGGGTGCCGTCCAAATCGAAGATGACTGCGCGGTAATCGTGATTATTCATGGGTGGCTCCTTTCGTGTTCTTTCTCCCCATCATAAGGGATATGCCGTTTGCTTGTAAAGGAGGATTTTTATGATTCAAGGGAAAAGAGTCTCCATACGTCCGCTGGTTCCCGAAGACGCGGCGGTATTGGCCGCTTGGTGGAACACCAGCGAAACCATGAACCATGCCGGATTTCCTTACGGACTGATGCGAAGCGATCTGTCGATTGAGGAGGAGGTCCTGGCGGAATGCAGAAAAACGACCTATGCTGATCGCAGGCGGATGATGATTTGCGAAGGGAGCCGTCCCATCGGTGAAATCTCATACTCATCCTGGGACCGGAGAAACCGGTCGGTTGAATTCGGCATCAAAATCGCCAGGGAAGAAGACCGAGGCCACGGACTGGGGAGTGAAGCACTCCGATTATGGATCAACTATTTATTTGCATATCTGGCGGTGGACCGCATTCATCTGAGTTCCATGCCGGACAATGAGGCGGCGCATGCCCTTTATCGGAAACTGGGATTTCGCGAATATGGACGTGCACGCAAAGCCTACTTCGATCCGCGTGCCAATGACTATGTGGACGTGGTTTTGATGGATCTTTTGCGGGAAGATTGGACAGGATATGATATACTATAGATTGCAAGTTTACATCGGCAGAAAGCCGATGCGGGCCCATGCAAGATTGTTGCAGGCTACTAAATAAAGCGGGTGAACAAATGTTAAGCAGAAATCTAACCATGTTGACAGATTTTTATGAATTGACCATGGGAAACGGCTATTTTGAAGAAGGTTTGCATGAGCAGATCGTCTATTTCGATATGTTTTTCCGATCGGTGCCGGATGAGGGCGGCTATGCCATTATGGCGGGCGTTGAGCAGTTGATCCAATACTTGGAGAACCTGCGCTTCACCGAGGCGGACATTGAGTTTTTGCGGGAGAAAGATGTGTTTTCCGAAGGCTTCCTGGCGTATTTGGCGGAGTTTGAATTTGTCTGCGACGTCTGGGCGATCCCAGAAGGAACCCCGATCTTTCCCAACGAACCGATTGTCAAGGTGCGGGGACCGCTTTTGCAGGCGCAGATGATTGAGACCATGGTGCTTTTGGCGATTAACCATCAATCCCTGATTGCGACCAAGGCCAATCGAATCGTGCGGGCGGCCCAGGGCAAACCGGTTATCGAATTTGGTTCGCGCCGGGCGCAGGGACCGGACGGAGCCGTATTGGGCGCGCGTGCCGCCTATATCGGCGGTGTTGTGGGCACGGCCTGTGTAATGGCCGACCAGCTGTACAAGGTGCCTTCCAGCGGAACCATGGCCCATTCATGGGTTCAATTGTTCAAGACGGAATATGAAGCCTTCCGTGTCTATGCGGAGAAGTATCCGGACAACTGCATCTTGCTGATCGATACCTATCATGTATTGAAATCCGGCGTGGAAAATGCCATTAAGGTTTTTGACGATGTTTTGAAACCATTGGGCAAGCGACCTGTCGGCATTCGGATTGATTCCGGTGACGTCGCCTACCTGTCCAAAAAGGTGAGGGCGCGTCTGGATGAAGCCGGTTATGAGGACTGCAAGATTTTTGTATCCAACTCCTTGGATGAGAATATTATTTCCGATTTGGCGATTCAAGGCGCGAAAATCGATGCCTATGGCGTTGGCGAGCGCTTGATCACCTCCAAGTCGGATCCTGTTTTCGGCGGTGTTTACAAGCTGGTGGCTGTGGAAGCGGACGGAGAGGTGATCCCGAAGATTAAAATCAGCGCCAATGTCGAGAAGATTACAACGCCGGGCGCCAAGAAGATTTTCCGCTTCTTCCGAAAGGAAAGCGGGAAAGCCATTGCGGATCTGTTGGCTTTGGAAGGGGAAACCATTGATACCAGCAAGCCCTACACCTTGTTTAACCCATACTATACCTGGAAGCGTCTGACGGTTGAGGATTACGAGGTGAGAGAGCTTTTGGTGCCGATTTTTAAAGCGGGCAAGAAGGTCTATGAATCGCCTGCCCTGGAAGAAATCCGCAGCTATTGCTTGACGGAAACGGCAAAATTATGGGATGAGGTGCGCCGGTTAGAAAATCCGCATCGATATTTTGTTGACTTATCAGAAGATTTGTGGCAAATTAAACATACCCTGTTGGAGCAGTATTCCGAGGGCGAGTATTAGGAGAGGGGAAAGGAACATGTTCGGATTCGAAATCGAGTTGAGTGAGAAACAACTTGTTTTAGCAAAAAAAATAGCAAAGCGCTTGATTCAAAAGCAGAATCAGGATCAAATTCTGGATGAAGAGGCGATCTTCCACTTCGCATGTCTTTTTGTCACCATGATGCAGGCAAAGAATGAAATCTGGTTGAATGAAGATATGGAATCCATTGAGAAGCTCTATGAACGATTTATGAGCGATCAAAATCAGTGGCTGAATTAAGGGGAAGAACGTGGGAAAGATTTATATTACGCGACATGGCGAGACAGAATACAATTTAAAGCGATTGATGCAAGGCACGATTGATACAAAGCTTTCCAGCCGGGGATTGGAACAGGCGGCGTGCCTGCGCGATCGACTGGCGGGTGTTTCCTTTGACCGTGTATTGTCCAGTCCTTTGCAGCGGGCCCGAGTGACGGCCGAGACCATTTTGGAGAATCGGTCGGAATCCATCGAATTTTTCGATGCACTAAAAGAAATGGATTTTGGATTTATGCAGGGGAAGGATTACGAATTCCTGGGGCGCGAGCACCCGGAATTGTACGAGCAATACAGCAATGCGCCGGCAGAATTCACCATCCAGGAAGGCGACAGTTTTCGGGATTTCCAGACACGGGTACTTTCCATTTTAGAGGAAGTGGAAAAGATGGATGAATCGGAGTCGGTCTTGATTGTTTGCCACGGCATTACCAAGCTGGTCTTGGTGAATGAGCTGAAAGGGATTCCTTTGGAACGAATTTGGGATACCGAAGTTGCCGGAAATACGGCCTTGACCCTGTTTGAGCGAACCTCGGAAGGTCTGGTTCTTCAGTTTGAGAATGACCAATCCCACTTGGGTAGAGAGGGTCAGTAAAGCTGATATTGTTGCATGGATGCTGATAAAGATCGAAAAGCGCTGCGAAAAGCAGCGCTTTTTTCAAGTCTTAGCTAGAGGATATCGGCTTTCAGGAGCAGGTCGATGTATTGTTCCCGTTCAAAAGCAAATGGATCTTCGATATTCTTTTTGGACAGTTTGCCGCGAAAAGCTTCAAGGGAACCATAACCGCGCTCTTCCATCCAGAAGGAAACGTCATTGATTAATTTGATTAGCGCTTCCGGAGATTGTTTGTGCAGCATGCTGACGATCTGTACCGCGTCTGCGCCTGCCAAGAGGACTTGCAATACGGAATCAACATCCAGCAAACCGCCGTTGGCAACCAGATCTCCTTTGACAGTGCCGTAGAGCAGACCAACGGTCTTTAGCGCCAGGGTGTGTTCGCCGCCTTGACTGAGGCGAAGCGGGAACTTCAGCAATTCTTCATCCGTGTCGATCTCTTCTGCGAAAAAGCGATTGAACAGCACATAGCCGTCAACGCCAATCTCTTCCAATTGTTTGATGAAATAGAGGGTATTGGTATAGAAAGGACTGAGTTTGACGCTAATGGGGATCTTGATCTCCTTGCGCAGTTCTTGAATGATTTTCAATTGCTCCTGTTCGATCTCCTGAGAGGATCGGTTGGGATCCTTGGCGGTATGATAGAGATTGATTTCCAAGCCGTCGGCACCTGCCTCTTCCAGCTTTTTGGCGTAATGGACCCAGGCGGCCGGACTGATCGCGTTCAAGCTGGCAAAAACGGGAATATCAATGGCTTCCTTTGCCAACTTGAGAAATTGCAGATAAATATTGGCGCCGGCATAGGGCTGGTCCGGATGAACGGTAATCATTTCCGCGTGCAGATCATCAAAGGCATGCAAGGCTTCCTGGAACTTGTAGTCCTCCAGATGAATTTTTTCTTCAAAGAGAGACGGCAAAACAACGGCGCCCGCGCCTGCAGCTTCCAATTCCTTTAACTTGGATATCTTGCCGGTCCATGGATTCGCGCCTACAATAAATGGATTTTTTAACGGGACCCCCATCAGGGTGGTTTCGAGTAACATAGTTCACCTCCAAAATAGATTTCATTACCTATATACCCATCAAAGAAGGGAGAACACGATGCAGAAAAATGGAATAGAACCACTGGAACAACAAACCCCGGAGCGAATCTTGATCGTTGCGGTGCAAAAAAAGGGAGAGCAGTCCATTGAGCCGGAATTGCGGGAATTGGAGCGGCTGGTGGAAGCGGCCGGCGGCGAGACCGTTGCCATCGCGACACAAGCCTTGGAACGCTTTCATCCCAAGACCTATGTCGGGAAAGGCAAGTTGGAAGAGTTGGCAGCTCTGTGTGAAGCGGATGAGATTGAAGCGATTGTCTTCAATGATGAGTTGAGCGGCACGCAATTAAAGAATCTGGAAGACCGCCTCCAGCGAAAGATTACAGACAGAACCGCATTGATCCTTGAGATCTTCTCTCACCGCGCGTCCAGCTTGGAAGGACGGCTGCAGGTGGAACTGGCGCGCTTGCGCTACCGTCTGCCGCGATTGGTAGGCATGCGGTCGGAATTGTCACGGGCCGGCGTGGGGATCGGCGGACGCGGTCCCGGCGAGAAACAGTCGGAACTGGATCGGCGCTATATCCTGCGCAGGATTGGAGAAATTGAATCCAAACTCAATAAACTGGAGAAAACCCGGGAAGTCACAAGACGCCAGCGCGTCAAGTCGGAAATGCCGATCGTTTTAATGGTGGGCTACACCAATGCAGGAAAGTCCACTTTGATGAACCGGCTGGTGGAAGATGAAGAAAAGCAGGTGTTTTCCAAGGATATGCTTTTTGCCACCTTGGATACGGCCTTGCGCAAATGCGTCCTTCCCTCAGGCCGATCCTTTCTTTTGGGGGATACGGTCGGCTTTGTGAGCAAGCTGCCCACAACCTTGATCGAAGCCTTCAAGGGGACGCTGGAGGAAGTGGTGGAAGCGGATCTGCTCCTTCATGTTTTGGATGGTTCCAGCGATGATATTGAAATGCAGTATGAGACCACCATGGAAGTCCTAGGCGCCTTGAAGGTCAAGGATAAACCGATGATTGTCGTACACAACAAGCAGGATTTGATCCAGGAGGGCGCATTGATGCACCTGGGTGACTCGGTGGCCATATCCGCCAAAACGGGAGACGGGATCGATGTGCTGCTGGAGAAGCTGGAGAAAATGATTTTTGAGCCCTTGACCGAGGCGGAGCTCTTATTGCCTATGAGTGCGGGCAAGGTGATCAATCAATTGCATCAGGAGAACCGAATTTTGGAAACCCGGTATGAAGCAGAGGGCATTTATGTGCGTGCCATGTGGAAAAATCAAGAACTGGAGCGTTGGTCTTAGGGGAGTTTGCAGACTTTTTCAGAATTCTTCAAAAAAAGTATTGACTAAATATGCATAACTATGTATAGTTATACTAAGAGAAAGGCAAGGATCGAAGGAAAATTCTTGTGTAAATCCAAAGCGAGCCGGAATTGGTGGGAGCCGGTGGAGGAAACAAGATGACGAGCCTTCAGGAGCTTCTGGTTCAACCGAAGAGGTCAAAACCAGACGGAACCACACGTTACGTGGCGCGCATATGCGTGGTGAGTGAGCGTATTTTTATGCTAATTAGGGTGGTACCGCGAAACCTTTCGTCCCTTTGTGACGAGAGGTTTTTTTGTACCCAAAAACATTGAGGAGGAGTAGAAAATGAAAAAGTTGGCACTGATTGTTGCATTGATTATGGTGGTTATCTCGGTGGCGGGTTGCAGCCAAGGCGCTTCGGAATCCATGAGCCAAGTAGAAAAAATTAAAGAATCCGGACAATTGATTTTGGGGACAGCAGCGGATTATCCGCCGTATGAATTCCACAAAATGGTTGACGGTGAAGACAAGATTCTCGGTTTCGACATTATGATCGCAGAAAAGATTGCTCAAGAGCTGGGTGTTGAACTGGTTATCAAGGACATGGCGTTTGACGGTCTGATTGCAGCCTTGCAGGGCGGCAAGGTGGACTTGGTCATCGCCGGCATGTCGAACACGCCGGAGCGTGCCGAGGTCGTCGACTTCAGCCAGCAATACTATTATGAGAAGCAAACCCTGCTGATCAAGGAAGAGATGATGGATGTTTACACGGACATGGAATCCCTAGCGGGTAATAAGATTGGCGTGCAGACTTCATCGATCCAGGAAGCTTTGGCGCAGGAAAAATTGACGGAAAGCAGCTTGACATCCTTGCCGGATATCGCAGCCTTGGTGCTTGAGCTGAAAACCGGAAAAGTCGAAGGGGTTGTACTGGTGAAACCGGTGGCACAGGGATATATTGCGCAAAATCCTGAATTAGCCATCGCGGGAGTTGATTTTGGTCAAAGCGACGGCGCGTCTGTAGCCCTTCAAAAAGGCAGTGATCTGGTTGATCCGGTAAACCAAGTGCTGCAGGCGATCATTGACAGCGGGGAGCTGGAACAGTTTGTTTTTGAAGCAACGCAAATGGTGGAATAAGGGACAGAAAAAAAGTTTACAAAAAAGCCTTGACTATTTATGCGTGAGTTTGTATAATCATACCATGATAAAAGCAACGAACGAAAGAAAATTCTTGAGAAAGTCTGTAGCGAGCCGGGCATGGTGAAAGCCGGTGACGGAATCAAGGGGGCGAGCTTTCAGGAGCTGCCGATTCAATCTTCGGACAAAAATCGGCCGGCACCGCACGTTAAGCGGCACGCGATTGCGTGATGAGTGAGCATTTCTTTTATGCTAATTAGGGTGGTACCGCGAAACCTTTCGTCCCTTTATGACGAGAGGTTTTTTTTGTACCCGAAAATACGAGGAGGAATAGAAAATGAAAAAGTTAGCACTTATTGTAGCATTGGTAATGGTGGTTCTGTCATTCGCCGGATGCGGCGCGTCGGCTGAACCGGCAAGCAAGGTAGAGCAGATTAAGGAAGCAGGAGAACTGGTTCTGGGCACATCGGCAGATTATCCGCCATACGAATTCCACAAGATGGTGGACGGAGAAGACACGATTGTTGGTTTCGATATTATGATCGCACAAAAGATTGCTGATGAAATGGGTGTCGAACTGGTGATCAAGGATATGGCGTTTGACGGTTTGATCGCAGCCTTGCAAGGCGGCAAGGTTGACATCGTTATTGCAGGCATGTCAGCAACACCGGAACGTGAAGAAGTTGTTGATTTCAGTGATCAGTATTACTTTGAAAAGCAAACCTTGCTGATTAAAAAGGACATGGCGGATACCTACACAACGATTGAATCCATGGAAGGCGTTAAAATTGGTGCGCAAACCGCAACCATTCAAGAATCTCTGGCACAGGAAAAAATGCCAAACAGTCCGTTGACTTCCCTGCAAGATATTACGGCATTGGTATTGGAACTGAAAACAGGCAAAGTGGAAGGCGTTGTATTGGTACAGCCGGTAGCAAAAGGCTATATCGCGCAAAATCCTGAACTTGCTATTGCAGAAGTCGATTTGGGACAAAGCGACGGAGCGTCCATTGCCGTAGAAGAGGGCAGTGACCTTGTAACTCCTGTTAACGAAGTATTGGCGCAAATCATCGAAAGCGGCGAATTGGACCAATACGTGTATGAAGCAACCTTGATGGTTGAATAGAAAGGACTGAGATCGAATGGTCTTTATCAAACTACTGACAGAATATCATTATTACTTCCTACAAGGCATAGGATACACCCTGTTTCTGTCTTTCTTTTCGGTATTGTTGGGTTTGACCCTGGGGGTTTTGATGGCATTTGCCAAGAGATCGCCCAATAAAATTCTGAACAAATTGGCAGGCGGGTATATCGAGATCATTCGTGGAACGCCTCTATTGGTACAGGTCTTTATCGTGTATTACAACGGGGTCATTGAATTTGGTCCCATCTTTGCAGGCATTCTTGCCTTGTCCATCAACAGTTCCGCCTATACGGCAGAGATTGTCCGGGCTGGCATTCAAGCCGTTGACAAGGGTCAGATGGAAGCGGCGCGCTCCCTGGGCATGTCGCAATGGATGGCGATGAAAGAAGTGATTATGCCGCAGGCAATCAAGAATATTCTGCCTGCATTGGGCAATGAATTTATTGTTGTTATCAAGGAATCGGCCGTGATCTCGATTATCGGGGTTGGGGAATTGATGCGCCAGACCAATATTGTGCGTGGGATCACCTTCCGACAGGTGGAACCGCTTTTGCTGGTTGCCGTGATTTATTTTGTAATGACCTTCAGTCTTTCCAAACTGTTGGGAAGATTTGAAAGGAGGTTGAAGGAAAGTGATTAAGACAGTCAATGTTACAAAGAAATTTGGGGATCTTGAGGTGCTGAAAGGCATCAACGAGGTTATTTCACAGCGCGAGGTGGTCGCGGTCATCGGACCGTCGGGTTCCGGGAAAAGCACTTTCTTGCGTTGTCTGAACCAGTTGGAAAGCCCAACTTCGGGCGAAGTCTATTTGGACGAGGTTCAGTTGAATGATCCCAATGTTGACATCAACTTCCAACGCACAAAAATGGGCATGGTGTTTCAGCATTTCAATCTGTTTCCGCATAAAACAATCCTGGAGAATATTACGCTTTCACCGATCAAGGTGAAGAATGAAGATCCTGCCGTCGCGGAAGCGCGCGCCTTGAAACTTTTGGAACGCATTGGGTTGGCGGACAAGGCGAAAGCCTATCCGAAGCAATTGTCCGGCGGACAAAAGCAGCGTGTTGCCATTGTACGCGCTTTGGCCATGGAACCGGAAGTCATGCTCTTTGATGAGCCGACTTCGGCGCTGGATCCGGAAATGGTCGGCGAGGTATTGGACCTGATGAAGGATCTGGCCAAGGAAGGCATGACCATGGTTGTGGTAACCCATGAGATGGGCTTCGCCAGAGAAGTTGCCGATCGCGTGCTCTTTATGGATGATGGTCTTGTGGTGGAAGAAGGGGATCCGAAAACGATCTTTGATGCACCCAAGCAAAAAAGAACGCAGGAATTTCTTGCAAAAGTCTTGTAATGGGAGAGAGGGAAACCTCTCTCTTTTTGTGTAGAAAAACCGCAGAAGGGTACGAAGGCCTAAAGGAGGGGACGACATGAGAGAGACCAAACAGAATGTAATGCCTGAAATCCTTGCCCGGTTTTCGACCCGCAGCTTTCAAGACAAGGCGATCCCGCGGGAGGTCCTGCTGGATATTTTGGAGGCGGCAAGATTTGCGCCATCGTGTTTTAATGAGCAACCTTGGCGGTTTGTTATCGGATGGCGGGGCAGTGATTTGCATCAGCTGATCTTTTCGCATTTGACGGAAAAAAATCAAGCTTGGAATGCCGACACGCCGGTCTTGCTGGTGCTGGTTGCCAACCAGCAGTTCGCCTACAGCGGCAAAAATAATTTTTGGGCCAAATTTGATTTGGGGACCGCTTGGGGGTTTTTGCAAATCCAGGCCCAGACCCTTGGGGTGGCGACCCATGCCATGGGCGGATTTAGAAAAAAAGACTTGCATAAAGCACTATCTCTTCAGGAAGAAGAATTGCCGGTGGCCGTTGTGGCCATGGGCTACTACGGCGATGGGAGCGACTTGACGGAAGACTTGCTGGAACGCAATGTGCCCAATGTCAGGCGTCCAATTTCCGAATCGATTTTAGCCGAATAGGGGTATACGGGAAAGACGTCCTCTGCTACAATTAAGAGTGAGAAATTTGAAGGAGGAAACGAATGAACACACCAGTTGTACAAATCGAAATGAAAGACGGCGGCATCATTGAATTGGAATTGAGCCCGCGCGTTGCGCCGAATACGGTGAATAACTTCTTGTCCCTAGTAAAAAAAGGCTTTTATGACGGCCTGATTTTCCATCGCGTGATTGCTGGATTTATGATCCAAGGCGGCTGCCCGGATGGAACCGGCATGGGCGGTCCCGGATACGGAATCAAGGGAGAATTTTCGTCCAATGGCGTAAACAATCAAATGAAGCATGATCGGGGTGTCATTTCCATGGCGAGAGCGATGAATCCAGACTCTGCAGGATCCCAGTTCTTTATCATGCATCAGAATGCGCCACATTTGGACGGCAGCTATGCAGCCTTTGGTCAAGTGACAAAGGGCATGGACGTGGTGGATCGAATCGCCGCAGCAAAAACGGGCATGCAGGATCGTCCGAAAGAGCCTCAAGTGATTGCATCCATCAAGGTTGTAACGGATTTTGACGAGTTTCAAGAGCCGGAAACTTTATAAAACAAATATTACAAAACCATGACAAATTCAAAAAGGACTTGAAAATTTTAAATTCGTCCTGTAGGATGATGTCAGGTTACAAAAACGAAACAAATGATTAAATAAACTTATCGAAAGGAGGACAATGATATGATGACTACTACTTTTACTGCTGAACACATCCGTTATACGTTTGGACCGGATACTGCCATTTCATGGGTGAAATGCGTCCAAAATTCAAAATATGCGATTGTCCTTCCGGAGAGCGAACGATAAAGTCGAAATAACGACGTACGCTGAAACCATAGGACAATCTGTTCTATGGTTTTTTTGCGGCCTTAATTTGGAAATAATTGGTGGATTTCACCGATTTGACCCCCGCAGGGAGACCTGTGGGGTTTTTTTATGCAAAAAGGGGGGAACAACATGAGTTTTTATCAACAGCTGAGCAAACACATCCAAGGTTCAAAAAAATATTTTCTGACTGCAATCGGATCTGTCTTGCTAGCCAGCTATCTATCAACCTTGAGTCCGTTGGTCATTCAGATGACAATCGACCAGCTCTTGGGTGGGAATCCATTGGTTCAGGATCATTGGCTGCTCCGACTATTGGCCGCGAGAACCGGTGGGGAAACCACGATCCGGGCCTTGGTGATGATGGGATTAGCCTTGACCCTGGTAATGGCAGGGCGAGGGATCTTTGATTTTTTGAAAGGAAGAAGCGCAGCCCTGGCGGCGGAAACAACCGTTGAGCGTATCCGCGATCGACTTTACACCCATCTGCAGCATTTGTACTTCGAGGAATTGGGTGACGCCAAAAGCGGGGAATGGATTCAGCGCTGTTCGTCAGACGTGGAAACCGTTCGGAAATTTCTGGCCAATCAGATGACGGAAGTCATTCGTGCCATTGCCCTTTTCGGCTTTACCTTGTGGATGATGGTTCAGATCGATTGGCGCATGACCTTGCTGTCCACCTTCCTGATTCCGCCGATCTTTGGATTTGCAACCTTTTTCTTTCAAAAGGTGCAGCGGCTGTTCAAGGACATGGACGAGACGGAAGGCGCTTTATCCGCCATGCTGCAGGAAAATCTGACCGGCGTCCGGGTAGTCCGGGCATTTGGCCGGGAGGCGAGCGAGGCGGCAAAGTTTGACGGCAAAAGCCAAGAATACCGCGACAAGACCATGAAGCTGGTCAAAGCCATTGCCATCTACTGGGGCAGTTCGGATTTTCTCGCTATGATGCAGCGTACCTTGGTGATTCTGGTTGGAACCATTTGGGCTGTTGAAGGGCGGGTCAGCCTGGGTACCGTGGTTGCCTTTTTCACCTACATCAACATGATCCTTTGGCCGATTCGCCAAATGGGCCGGATTTTGACAGACCTCAGCAAGTGCAAGGTTTCCCTGGGTCGAATTGAAGAACTGCTGGCCCTGCCGACAGAGGAATTCGAAGACAAGGACGATGGGCAAACCATTGAAGGCAAGATTGAACTTCGAAATCTAACCTTCGCCTATCCGGGAGAAGAGCCGGTTTTGAAAGATGTAAATCTGACGATTGAAAAAGGCGAGACTATAGGGATTGTCGGTCCAACCGGTGCAGGGAAAAGCACACTGGCTCATTTGATTGCCGGGTTGATCCCGATCGAATCGGATCAGGTTTTAATTGACGGCATTGACATCGGCGACTACAAAGCCAAAGCCTTGCGGCGCCAGATTGGGATTGTGATGCAGGAGCCATTCCTGTTCGCAAGAACCATTCGAAAGAATATCACGATCAAGGATGAAACCGTTAGTGAGCAGGAACTCTACGGCGCAACGGAAACGGCATCCTTGCATCAAACCATACTGGGATTTGACGCTGGTTATGAAACGGAAATCGGAGAGCGGGGCGTGTCACTGTCTGGCGGACAGAAGCAGCGGATGGCCATCGCCAGAACGATTATCGATCAAGTGCCGATTGTTATTTTTGACGATTCCCTGAGCGCGGTAGATGCCGGTACGGATATTGAAATTCGCAATCGCCTGCGGAACCGAAAAAACAAAGCCACCACGTTGATTATTGCCCACAGGCTGAACAGCGTAATGCATGCCGATCGAATCTTGGTTCTGAAAGACAGACGGATAGAAGCCGTCGGCACCCATGCGGAACTGGTAAAGAAAAACCGCTACTACCGAAGACTGTGGGAGATTCAAAAAGGAGACTGGAAGGAGGAGAACCGCTGTGGATAATCAGAAAAAGAGTCAATGGAATATCATAAAAGAACTGGCGCGCTACTTTCAGCCCCATCGAAAGAAAGTCATACAGCTGGTTATTCTGATGATCTTTGTCGGCGCCATGGATGCGATCTCGCCGTATTTCTCCAAATATGCGATTGACATGTTTATCGAGACCGGCAGTCTGGATCACTATAAGATCTTTGCCGCGGTCTATGTCTTGCAGGTGGTGCTCTTGAGCATCAGCGTATACGGATTGATCTGGTTGGCCGATTCCATCGGCACCAGCGTTTCTTACGACATTCGGAAGCAGGGATTTGAAAACCTGCAGACCCTGTCCTTTTCCTACTACGACCGTACGGCGGTTGGGTGGATCATGGCACGGATGACTTCGGATATCGGAAAGATCACAGAAGGCATTTCCTGGGCGCTGGTTGACCTGGTTTGGGGCATCACCATGATGCTGGCGATTCTGGTTATTATGCTGGTGACCAATTGGCGGCTGACCATGATTATGGTGCTTTTGATGCCGATATTAATTGCAGTCAGCTACTTTTTCCAGAATCGAATTCTCAAGCAGCAGCGGCGGGTTCGGAAGATGAATTCACGAATCACAGGTTCTTTCAGCGAAGGAATCATGGGGGCCAGAACCACCAAGAGTTTGGTTCGGGAAGAGAAAAACATTGGCGAGTTCGAGGCGCTTGCCGGCAAGATGCGGGGCGCTGCGGTACAGTCTGCAACCTTCTCGGCGGCTTATATTCCCATTGTATTTCTGATCAACGTGGTTGGTCAGGCGGTGATTTTAGTTAGAGGCGGATCCGGCGTCCTGGACGGAACGATCAGCTATGGCACCCTGGTTGCCTTCATCTCTTATGCGGTACTGATGTTTGAGCCGGTCCATCACTTCGCGGTGGTTATGGCACAGTTTCAGGCGACACGGGCTTCAGCGGAACGCGTGATCAGCCTCTTGGAAGAAGAACCGGATGTGCAGGATTCACAAGCGGTCATCGATGCGTACGGGACAGCCTTGAAACCGAAGCGGGAAAACTGGCCGGAACTGCAGGGCGAAATTGATTTTGACGACGTAAGCTTTGCCTACAATCCAAAAGAGCCGGTGCTGGACCATTTCTCCCTGAAGGTCGCAAAGGGACAAACCATTGCCCTGGTTGGAGAAACCGGATCCGGAAAGAGCACCATTGTCAACCTAGCTTGCCGATTCTACGAACCGACGGGAGGCGAGATCCGGATTGACGGCGTGGATATACAGAAGCGGTCGCAATTGTGGCTGCATGATCACTTGGGTTATGTTTTGCAGCAGCCCATGCTCTTTGGCGGTACGATCCGAGAGAATATTCGGTTTGGCCGGGAGGGCGCCAGCGATGAGGAAGTGAAGGAAGCAGCGGGACAGGTGCATGCCCACGACTTTATCGAAAGGCTCCCCATGGGCTATGACACAGAAGTCGGAGAGGGCGGCGTGAAGCTGTCGACCGGACAGAAACAGCTGATATCCTTCGCCAGAGCGATTCTCAAGAATCCGCAAATCTTTATTCTGGATGAGGCAACCTCGTCCATCGATTTGGAAACCGAGGTGCAGATCCAGAAAGCGACCCAGGCGATCCTCAAGGGACGCACGAGCTTTATCATTGCCCACCGGCTTTCCACCATTGTGCATGCGGACAAGATCCTGGTGCTGAAGGATGGCAGGATTGCCGAACAGGGCAACCATCGAAGCCTGATGAAAGACAAGGGCATCTACTACGATCTGTACAGAAGTCAATTCGACGTGGCGTAAACAAGTGAAGACTCTGCAGAGGGAAATGCTTGCATTCCCCTCAACAGAGGTCTGAGCTTGTGGGGATCACATGGTTTATGTGATCCCAAAGAAAAACCTAAGGAGGGCTCACTTGCTTTTCGTGAGCCACGTATAAAAAAATATCTCCGGAGGGATCATGCAGAGCATGAGCCACGTCGAAAATAAAAGAGCAAACCTGATTAAAGCATTATTGATTGTAAGGAGCGTAAGCTCATTAAAAGCAATATATAACTACCACTACAGTCATCGGGACTCAGATCCCGAAATAAACCAAGGAGGAAAACAGATGATTACGAGAGATAAATACCGAACAGGAATGAGAGTGAAAGAGGACCACGAACTGAGAAAGAGGAAACGAAAATACAGGAGGAACTAAACCATGAGACGATTCAAATTTTTCCATTTCCCGATCGATCTGCTGCATTTCAATTTTATGCCGAAGATGGACGGGATGGCGCTCTACAAAAAAATCGAGCGACTGTAACGCGATAGATAGCAAGGGACTGGTAGCCGGAATTTCGGCGAGAAAGGAGAGCCAGATGAAACGATTGCTAATGTGGATTTGCCCTGAGGAGCAAAGCATCTTCCGGTTTGAGAAGAAGGCTGACGGGATGGATCTGTATCGCTCGATAGAGCGAATTCGATAAACCGAAACCAAAATCAAACAAGGAGGAAGAAACATGATGACTGCAAATATGATTCAAAAAAGTACGAGAGTAAAAGAGGATCATCAATTGCGAAAACGGAGATAGAAAACTGGAGGTAACCAATGAGACGATTTAAATTTTTCCATTTCCCGATCGATCTGCTGCATTTCAATTTTATGCCGAAGATGGACGGGATGGCGCTCTACAAAAAAATCGAGCGACTGTAACGCGATAGATAGCAAGGGACTGGTAGCCGGATTTCCGGCGAGAAAGGAGAACCAGATGAAACGATTGCTAATGTGGATTTGCCCTGAGGAGCAAAGCATCTTCCGGTTTGAGAAGAAGGCTGACGGGATGGATCTGTATCGCTCGATTGAGCGAATTCGATAAACCTGAAACCAAAATCAAACAAGGAGGAAGAAACATGACGACTGCAAATATGATTCAAAAAGGTACGAGAGTAAAAGAGGATCATCAATTGCGAAAACGGAGATAGAAAACTGGAGGTAACCAATGAGACGATTTACATTATTTAAATTCCCTGTCGATCTGCTGCATTTCAACTTTATGCCGAAGATGGACGGGATGGCGCTCTACAAAAAAATCGAGCGACTCTAGCGCACAGAAACTGCCTTTATCAATGGCGTTTTGTGCCGTGCTGGCATGCACAGCACTTATCATAGATCGCTCTTTCACAGGATGTGTGAGGCGGCGAGAAACTGCGGGTGAACGAAGGTTCATTCGCAGTTTTTTGTTGGAAAGGCTTTGCGGCAAGGACCGGGAGAATTGGTGGCTCGGTTAGGGAAAAAAGGACAAAAAAAGGAGAAGGCTCAGCCTTCTCCATTCTAGCTATTTCCCTAACAGGAGGTTGAGATCCAGCAACTGCTGCTCCAACTCCAGCAGGATGGTATGAATCTCCTCGTAATCCTTTTTGAGGGTTTTGTCGTCCAGCATTTGGTGTGTTTTTTGAGTAAGTGAGGCGAATTGCTGTTGAACATTTCGCAATTCCTTCTCCAAACTTTCCCGCTTTCGAACCGGATCCATCCATTTTCCTTCCGTGGACTTGGCACCTTCCGCGAGGGTGGCTTCATAGCCCAAATCAGGAACGCATGTGGTCCATTTCAGGTCTTCCTGGATCTTATCGGCAAAGGTATGAGCCTGTTCCGACTCGCCATGAACGATAAAGACCCGCTGCGGCTTTCGTTTGAATCCCCGAAGCCATGACAGGAGAGTCGGCTGGTCGGCATGGCCGGAGAAGCCTTCAATAGAATGAATTTGCGCCTCTACCTTGATCTCCTCGCCCAGAATGCCAACTGTGCTCTGACCGTCTTTCAAACGTCGTCCCAGGGTGCCTTCCGCCTGGTAACCGACAAAGATTATGCTGTTCTTGGATTTCCACAGATTATGCTTTAAATGGTGGCGAACCCGTCCCGCTGAACACATGCCGGAAGCGGAAATGATGACTTTAGGGAATTGATAGGTGTTGAGCCGTTGAGATTCCGCTTGATCCCGAATATAGAATAGATTTTCAAACTGGAAGGGATCGTCGCCGCTCAGGATCAAATCACGGGTTTCTTCGTTGAAGCAAGCGGCGTTGCGGGCATAGATTTCTGTGGCTGATACAGCCATGGGACTGTCGATATAGATGGGGATTTTCATAAATTGCTCGATGTCCCCATTTTCATAGTACTCGTTCAGGGTGTAGATCAATTCCTGGGTACGGCTGACCGCAAATGACGGAATGATGACGGTTCCGCCCCGTTCCGCTGTCTCGTTGATCAGTTTGATCAATTGCTTGGAGGCATCTTCGATCGGCGGATGGGTCGAGTGGCCGTATGTGGACTCGACGATGATATAATCCGCTTCTTCGATCTTCTCAAAATGTCGAAGTAGGGGCCGGTTTGGCATGCCCAAATCGCCGGAAAAGACCAGTTTGGTGGTATGTCCTTTCTCGGTGACCCAAAGCTCCAAAATGGAGGATCCCAGAATGTGGCCGGCATCCATAAAACGAACCGTGACTTCTTCATCCACATCCACTTTTTGGTTGTAGAGGAAGCCTTCGAAATGCCGCAGACTTTGCTCGGCGTCCACAGTGGTGTAAAGCGGTTCCTTCAGCGGTTTTCCGGAACGAGCCCGCTTTTGGTTTTCCCATTGGATATCGGCTTCTTGAATGTGGGCGCTGTCCAGAAGCATCAGTCTGGAAAGGTCCAGCGTCGCCTTTGTGGACAGGATTCTACCGACAAATCCATCCTTGACCAGTTTTGGGATTCGTCCGCTATGGTCGATATGAGCGTGGGTTAAAAACAAATAATCAATGGTTGCCGGATCGAAGGAAAAGGGGCGTTCATTCAGTCGTTCTAACTCCCGGCTGCCTTGAAAGAGCCCGCAATCAATCAGGATTTTTTTGTTTTCCGTGGTCACCAGGAACATGGAGCCGGTGACGACCTGTGAAGCACCAAGAAATTGCAGTTTCATGGCTTCACCTCCTTTGTATTTATATGATATCCATTTTATGTTAACCCAAACGAAAAGGACGCTTGCGCGTCTTAGTCATACTTCCATCCCGAGGGGATTTGATTTTTCAAGTGTTCGCCTGTTTGCTTGGCCCATCCAACGGCGTATCCGTCGATGGTGACCAGGGTCCAGCCTTTGTCTTTGGAACCCTTGAGGATGGTGTCGCCCCGAAGGTATTTCATGGATTCCTGTGAGCTTGAAGGAAACTCGATTGAGCGCTTGGCATCCTGACCCTCAAGACTCAAGGCCAGAGCGTGGCTGGGTTGGAATCGGTTTTTCTTCAGTTCTCCCAAAAAGAATCCAGGCAGGGGTGAGCGAAGCTTTTCTTGTGCCAGCGCCGGCAATTCAGGCGGAGAAAGATAGAGTTTCCCTTTCTTTTCGTAAAAATGGCCGGTCAGAGGCATAGTTAGATTCTCACTTTGCCAGATATCGAAATCTTGAGGCGGCAGATTGGGTTCCACCGGGATTCGCAGGGGCTTGATTGCCTGGCGCTGGTCACGCAGTCGTGCGATGAAATGGCCGTATCCCTTGATTCGGTGCGGCCAGGCGCGTCGGGCGCCTGCTAGGCTTTGATCGCCGTTGACCCATTGGGGATCGCTTGGCGAGAGTTCGGGGAACTCCTCCAAGGGATCAATATCCAGATGCGGAAAGGTATTCAACAGCCATTGAATGGTGCCTTCGTTCTCTTCTGGTGAAAAGGTGCAAGTCGAATACACCAGTAGGCCGCCGGGCGCCAGCATATGGACCGCTTCTGTGAGAATTTCCCGCTGCAAGTCCGCAATCTCTTCCACATAGGTTTGCGACCACTGGGAAATGGAACGCGGATTCCGGGAAAACATGCCTTCACCCGAGCAGGGAGCATCCACCAGGATTCGGTCGAACTGGTCTGGAAAAACGGATGCCAGCCGTGCCGGCGTCTCATGGGTGACAAAGGTGTTTCGCACGCCGAAGGCCTGGACCTTTTGAATCAGGGGCGCCAGGCGTTTGGGGCTGACATCGTTGGAGACAAGCAGGCCCTGGTTGTTGAGTTTTCCGGCGATCTGGGTGGTTTTTCCTCCGGGAGCCGCGCACAGATCCAGCACCCAGTGATGGGGTTCCACCTGAAGGGCCTCAGCGGGAATCATAGCGGAAGGCTCCTGCACATAGCAGAGCCCGGCGTGGTAATAGGGATGCTTGGTGACAGAAGCCTTCTCTTCGTTCAAAAAAAATCCGTCGTTGCACCAGGAGATGGGCGTGCCATTTGCGGTGACGGCGGTTAGGAAATCGTTTCGATTGGTCTTGATGGGATTGACGCGAATGCCGATGGGAGACTCGTCTTTCAGGTGGGTGAAAAAGTTTTCGGCTTCTTCGCCCAGCAGTTCTTGTATTTTTTTTATAAATCCAATAGGTAATTCCATGGCTTCCTCCTATGAAAACATCCCCCAAATATTATATAATGTAAAGGAATTCGTCAAGGGGATGAAGAAAAATGATTGGAACCGGTGTGGATACGATTGAAATCGAACGGATCAAGCGGATGGTTGAGCGCCATAAGAATCTCGACAGAATCTATACAAAGCTTGAGCTGGCGTATATAATAGGGAAAGGAAACCGTGCAGAAACCTATGCTGGAATTTTTGCCGCCAAGGAAGCGGTAGTTAAGGCGCTGGGAACAGGGTTTCGTGGTATTGAATGGAAAGAGATCGAGATCGATCACGATGAGGCGGGAAAACCGATTGTACACTTAACGGGAAAGGCGGAAGACTGGAGAAAACAAGAGGGAATCCGCGGTGTTTCCCTTTCCATCAGTCATGACCGAAGCCGGGCGATTGCCTTTGCGGTGACATGGACGGATACCGACAACGAAGGAGAGCTTATAGATGGAAAATGTTTGGAGAACTTGGGCGGAAATTGATTTGGACGCCCTTCGACATAATCTGAAAGAAATTCGTAAACAAATCAAAGACACGACCAGGATTCTTGCGGTGATTAAAGCCGATGCCTACGGCCATGGCGCTGTAGGAATCGTCAAGGAGCTGATTCAGTGCGGCGTAGCCGACTTTGCCGTAGCCAGTGTGAATGAAGCAGTCCAGCTTCGTCAGGCCGATGTGGACGGCAATCTCTTGATTCTGGGATACACCCCCAATGAAAATTTGGATTTGGTGGTGGAAATGGGGGTTCAGCAAACCCTGTATTCCCTGGAACAGGCCCAGTTGCTGCAGCAGATTGCAGCAAAACAGGATCGCGTGGTGGGCGTCCATGTAAAGGTGGATACCGGCATGCATCGATTGGGGTTTGCCGATGAAGACCATTCGGTGGAAGAAATCGCCAAGATCAGCGCCATGCCCAATCTGAACATCGAAGGGGTATTCAGCCATTTTGCAGGGGCTGACATGGCGGATCTCTCCGGTGCGAGGATTCAGCTAAAGCGGTTTAACGCATTTATGGAAAAATTGGAGACGCGGGGAATCAAGGTGCCGCTTCGTCATATGTCAAACAGCGGTGCAATCATTAATTTGAAAGAAGCGGAGTTCGACATGGTGCGTCCGGGGCTTTTGCTTTTCGGCCATTATCCGTCTCCGGAGTGCCAAATATCGGATTTGGACCTGCAGCCGGTGATGACGGTGAAGTCAAAGGTAGCGCATTTGCATGTGGTGCCTGCAGGGGAGGGCGTGAGCTACGGCCATACCTTTCGGGCGGAAAAGCCGGAACGGATTGCCACCGTGCCCATTGGATATGCGGATGGATTCTCCCGCATTTTAAGCAATCAGCCGCTGGGGCTCAAGATTCATGGCCAGGTGGCGCCGTTGGTCGGGAATGTCTGCATGGACTATTGCATGGTCAATGTCAGCGGGATTCCGGATGTAGCGGTAGGTGACGAGGTGATTATCTATGGGAAAGAACACCCGGTTGAACAATTTGCCGCCGCGATGGGTACATTGAATTATGAGGTATTGTGTTTGCTGCATAAGCGGATTCCCCGGGTGTACAAACGTGCAGGGGAAACGATTCATATCAAGGATTCATTAATGGAGTAGGAGGGATTGCATGGCGGACAATAGAAAAGAATTGGCCATTCGAATCGCCGAGCACCTTGCAGAACAATTGCAGGAAGTCTGCGACTGCGACGCACGGTCCGTGTCCAACCTCGTTGAGGATGCGATTTGCCTGTATTTAAAGGAAAGGCGAAGAAGAAAAATCAGCCAAAGCCTGATGCAGGGCTACCAGACCATGAACGAATTCAGCGTAGAATTTGCAGAAGAAGGGGTCCTATCCGATCAAGAAATGTTTGACCTCTACGAATCTCAATTGGAGTGCGATGATGAAGCCACAGATTCTTAGAGGCGACATCTATTTTGCGGACCTAAGCCCCGTTGTTGGATCGGAACAAGGCGACTCGAGACCCGTACTGATTTTGCAGAACGATGTTGGAAATCGATTCAGCACCACCACGATTGTCGCGGCCATTACATCGCGCATCGAAAAAGCCAAGCTGCCTACCCATATCGAGATTCCGGGCAAGCCTTTTGGCTTACATAAGAATTCAGTAATATTATTGGAACAGATCCGAACCATCGACAAGCGCCGCCTGAAGCAAAAGATTGGCGTCTTGGATGCCGTGCAAATGGCGCGGGTGGACGAAGGACTGAAGATCAGTCTGGATTTGGTCTGATAGGCTGCCTTGCAGCCTTTTTTTACGGAGAGGGAGAACAGGATGGACAAAATAAAAGGAAAAGGAATACAACTGATTCTCATCGGACTGGTGATCAGCGCGATCGCCTTGGGCGCGGCGGGATTGCAGCGCATTCAGATGGAAGCGCAGCACAAGACCATCAGTCTGGCGTTGGACTACGAAGAGATGGAGAAGATGGCGGACCAGTCGGAGGATGACCTGGTATCGATTCTTTCCGCTTTTCGGGAGATGGATGCGGCCTATGTGGGATTGGAGGAAGAAAGCCTGCGCTCGTATTTGGCAGCCAATCCAAGTTTGCACGGTCAGGTGGCGGAGGTCTTTTTTGGACCGGCAGGCATGGGACAAAAGGCGCCGATTGAAATGCAACTGGCTTATGAGGAAGCGCAGATTCAACCCTATGATTATGTGATTGCCGTCGGGAATCCCGCTTTGGCAGGGGATTTCTACGAGCGGCTGCTGGCGCGTTTTCATCAGGACCAGCTGACCAGCTACTGGCAGGGGGAAACGGAGTATCTGGTTATTCCTGGCTCCAGAACTCTGGGCATCTACGAACAGAAAAATCTCCTGATCGACGGATCGGGACGAAAATATGAAGGGGCAACACCCCTTGTTGATTCCCGAATCGGCGATATCGGATTCGGCTTCAATGCGCGAGCAGTCGAAATAATCGAGCTGGCCGGTTTGCAGGTCATGCCGAAGGTCAGAAACAATACGCTGAATCCGGAATTGGCGGTTGCGGCACTGGAGACGGAATTTGACCAGTATGCCTTGGAAAACAGTCCCTTGCTCCTGACTCAGGAGACACCGGGTTATCCATCTGATGTGGATGCTTTTTCTGCCTTGATGGAAGAACGGGACTTCACCTTGGCGCTCATTGAAGCGGCAACTCAAAGGGAGCACATCAACCAGGCCGGCATGTTCCAGTTGATCAATGACGCGGACTACCGGGCAATTCGTCTGTTTTCCGTGTGGCCCTATATTCAGGAACGCTACCAATACTACCAGTATGACGGTGGCCAGGAAATCGGCAACGCCCTCTACCGGGCGGCAACCGAACGGAATATTCGCATTCTATATTTCAAGCCCTTTAAATGGTCCAAAGAAACCTATGTGACGGATTTGGATGAGTATCGCCCGATTTTTGCCGATCTGACCCAGCGGCTGGCTTGGCATGATCTTCATTGGGGCGCAAGACCCAGCACCTTTGAGAACCGCCGTTTGTCAACGGGACTGCTTTTCCTCTTGGGGATGGGACCGATTCTGGTGGGCGTGCTTTTGCTGCGCAAGCTCTTCCAGCCATCCGAAAAGAACCTGCTGGCCCTGTCCGCAATTTTGCTGGGCTTGATGGGGGCCGGCTTGATCGCAAGTCGTGACTTGATGCAAAGCCTATTGGCCTTTGGCGCCAGTTTCGCCTTTGCCAGTCTGGCGGGTATCTGGCTGATGGATCGGCTGGATGCTGCCGGAAGAAGGGGAAAAAGCGGCATCATACCGGGTGCGGTTGCCTTGGTGCAATCCGTGGCGATTGCCTTGATGGGCGGCCTATATGTCGGCACCATTTTAAGCGACACCCGATATATGCTGGAATTGGCCATCTTCCGCGGGGTCAAGGCAAGTTTGGTTCTGCCCCTCTTTGTGGTCGGGGTTTACGCCCTGCGATTATGGGGTTACAAACGGGAAACGGAAGAAGAGGCTTTGGTTCCCGATACGATGAGACTCATGAAGGAACCCTTGCGGTTCGGTCATTTGGCCGTTTTGGGCCTTCTGGCTGTAGCAGCCTATATCTATCTGGCGCGTTCGGGCCATGAAACAAGTTTGCAGCCGCTGAATCTGGAAATGATGATGCGAAACGGTTTGGAGAACTGGATTCCGGCACGGCCGCGGACCAAAGAGATTTTGGTGGCGTTTCCGGCTGCAGTTCTGGCCTTCGGCTTATTGCGATTCGACTGGAAATGGTCGCGGATTCCCTTGGGGCTGGCGGCTACCATCGGATTTATCTCTGTGACCAACACCTTTAGCCATCTTCGAACACCGATGATTCTTTCCATGGAACGCACGGGCTATTCCCTGCTGTTTGGATTGGCGATCGGGGTGATCGGGACATGGATTCTAGTTGGGTTGTTACAAATTCTTCGATCAAGGAGAGAGGCATGAAGAAGATTTTCATCTGTGGGTATTACGGATTTGACAACTTGGGAGACGAGGCAATCTTAAAGGCTCTGATCGAAGGAATACGCCGGCAGGCACCGGATGCGGAGGTCACGGTTTTATCGGCTTCCCGCCACAAGACCGAAGAGGACTATGGGGTGCGCGCCATCAGCCGCAATGATTACCGCGCCCTGATGCATGCCATGAAGACCCAGGATTTGATTGTGTTCGGGGGCGGCAGCCTTCTGCAGGACGTGACCAGCAGCCGAAGCATTCTCTATTACTTGGGACTCATGTTTTTGGGAAAGATCCACCGCAAACCCATTTATATGGTTGCGCAGGGGATTGGCCCCATCCGCAGGCGCCATTTCAGGCGCATGACAAAGTCCATGTTTCGCGCTGCCCGCTATATCAGCGTGCGGGATCGCATTTCTCTTGCAGAGCTGGAAAGCATGGGGATTTCACGGGAGCGAATCGTGCTGACAACCGATCCCGTATGGGGATTGCCGGTTGAAGCCCAGCGAAAGGAACGGGGCGGAGATAAAGCGCCGAAGGTGCTGTTGTCTCTACGGCCGTGGGGAAATCCAGCGGCCATGGAGGAAAAGTGGGTAGACCTGGTCAATTCGCTGCAGGCGGATTTGCAGGCGCAGGTGGAGCTGCTTTCCTTCCATCGCAGCCAGGACGCGCCATTGGCCAAACGCATTGCGGAAAAAACCGGCTGCGACTGGATGCCGCATACGGATGAAGTCGACAGGGTTCTGGACAGGATTGAAAAGGCGGATTTGCTGATTGGCGTACGGTTGCACTCCCTGATTTTTTCGGCTTTGGTGGGCACGCCCATGATCGGGATTTCCTACGATCCCAAAGTGGATGCCTTTGTGGACGCCATGGAGGCGGGACCAGCCCATGCGGTAGAGCAATTTTCCGTCAAAGACGTTGTCGGCATGGCCAAGGCAAGGTTGAAGGATGAGGTCTTCTATGCGGACTTGCAGGCCAAGAGCCGGGCGCTTCGCGATCAGGCGCAAAATGATCAAAAAGAAATGATACAGGAGTTGTTGAATGAATAAGCAAAATCATGCCGTTCGCATTTTGGGAACGCGCGTACAAGATACAACAGAATCGGAAACTTTGGCGTTTTTGGAATCCGCCTTGGCGGAAACGCGGCAGGTTGCAGTTTTCACCCCCAACACGGAGATGATTATGGCGGCTTGGAAAGATCAAGACTTTCAGGCGAGACTCAATCGGGCGGAATGGGTAATCCCGGACGGCATCGGCCTGCTTCATGCGGCGCGGATGCAAAAAAAGCCGCTGCGGGAACGGGTAACGGGATTTGATACCTCGGTCGCCCTGCTAAAGCTGGCGGCTCGCATGGATAAGGGCGTCTTCTTCTTGGGCGGCGCCAAAGGGGTTGCGGAGTTGGCCAAGGAAAAAGTGGAAGCGGAAATTCCGGAACTTCGGATTGTAGGGGTCCATCACGGCTATTTCCCAGGCCTTCATATTGGAAAGCCGGGAACGGAAGAAGAGGATCAGGTTATTGAAATGATCAATGCCTCCGGAGCGGAGGTTCTCTTTGTCGGCTTCGGCATGAAAAAACAGGAAGCTTGGATTGACACTTATCGGGAGCGCTTGCAGCCAACGGTACTGATTGGAAACGGGGGTACCATGGACGGTTTGGCTGGTCTGGTGCCTAGGGCGCCCGAGATTTGGCAGCGTCTGGGTTTGGAGTGGCTCTACCGGTTGGCGAAGCAGCCGAGCCGTTTAAAAAGACAGCTGGTCTTGCCGCATTTTTTATGGCTGGCTCTGGTCAAACGGGACATGGTGGAAGAAGATTCAGGAAAAAAATAGAAAAAAATGGATGTCTCTACCCAAAATATTGGGTAGAGGCTTTTTTTTTGCGTATATTTATAATAAGAAAGGCAGAATAGATTTGGAGGAGGGACCTATGTATAAAGTCGAAGTAAAAGATCTGAAAAGAAAATGCAATCCAGACCTGTTTAAAGAGGTGGATGCCTGTGAAGAGATTTGCAAAGAGATTCTGGGCCAGTCGCGTGCGATCAAGGCGATTGAGACGGGACTTTCCATTGATCGGAAAGGGTACAATATCTTTGTTTCCGGCGGACCGGGTACAGGGCGAAACTCCAATACCTATTCCTTGACTTTGGCGTCCTCCAAAGAGAAAACCATCGCAGCGGATTGGTGCTATGTGCATAATTTCAAGCAGCAGGATCACCCGCGCGCCATTGAAGTGCCTTTGGGGCAGTCCATGGTGCTCAAGAGCAATATGGAATGGCTGATCCAGCGGCTGATCGTCGAGTTTCCCAAGCATTTCACATCGAAGCTCTATGATGATCGGCGAAAAAACATTATCAAAATTTATGCGCGCATGCGAAAAGAAGCCTTGGACAATCTGAACCGGATCGCCCACCAGTACCAATTCGAATATCAGATGTCAGAAAAGGGTTTGCTCTATTATCCCGTCGTCGACGGGCACATTATGACCAATGAAGAAGCCGAGAAGTTGTCGCCGGAACAGATGGAAAGTTTGCAGGAACAATATCTGGAAATGAACAACCACACCATCGAAGAGATTCAGAAATTGAGAAAAATTGACGACGACCAGATGGAAAAGCTGTTGGAACTGCGGGAAAAGGAAGCCAAGAAGGTCATTGATCTTTATCTGGACAAGATTCGAAACCGCTTCTCGGACAACAAAAAGCTGATGAATCATTTTGCTGAGATGACCGATGATATGATTCACCATTTGGAGGAATTCGTCAAGGCTGCCCAGCAGGGAAAGGATCTGAACATCAATGAATCCTTCTTCCTGCGGTATTTGGTGAATCCATTGATTTACCATGAGCCCAATGATGATGACGCGCCTTTGATCCAGGCGGCGAATCCCACCTATGAAAACCTGTTTGGAACGGTGACTTATCGATTGCAGAATAATTTAGTCTATACCGACCATATGCAGATTCGGATGGGATCTATTCATGAAGCCAATGGCGGCTATTTGATTTTGCAGGCCTACGATCTCCTCAAGAACCCCTATGCCTGGGAAGGCCTCAAGCGGGTTCTGAAGAATGAAGCGATTGCCATTGAGCCCATCAATCTGAATACCATCATTACACGGGTATTGAAACCGGAACCCATTCCTCTTCAGGTTAAGGTGATTTTAATTGGCGATCCGCGGCTCTACTATTTGTTGTTGGAAAACGACCCGGATTTCGCTAAACTCTTTAAAATTCGAGCGGATTTCGAGGTCGACATGCCCCGGACCGATGAAAATATGGTGAAAATGGGGAAATTCGTCCGCTTCCAGTGCAGGGAAAACAAGCTGCTGCCCTTTGACCACAGTGCCATGGCAGAGATGGTGGAATTCAGTTCCCGGGCGGTGGAAAACCAGGACAAGCTGTCCACCCAGTTCAATTCGATGGCAGACCTGATGATTCAGGCGGATGCCCTGGCAATACAGGAAGGCATCAAGGAAGTCACCGCCAAGGAAATTCGCGCCGCCATTGAACAGCGCAACCAGCGCAACAACAAATATGAAGACCGCCTGCTGCATGCTTTTGAGGTTGGGGATTTGATTCTGGACACCCATGGCAAGGTTGTGGGGCAGATCAATGGCTTGACGGTGATGGATTCCGGGGAATACCGTTTCGGCATGCCGGCGCGGATTACCGTCTCGACCTATGCCGGGGAAGAAGGCGTTGTCAATATCGAGCGGGAAATCCAGCAAAGCGGCGCCATTCACGACAAGGGCGTCATGATCATTGCCGGCTATCTGGGATCGAAATTTGCGGTTCACAATCCGCTGGCCCTGTCATCCAGCATTACCTTTGAGCAGTCTTATTCCTATATCGAAGGGGACAGCGCATCCAGCACCGAACTGTACGGGCTGATCTCCAGCCTGGCGGAAGTGCCCATCAAACAGAGCATCGCGGTTACGGGCTCTGTCAACCAAAAGGGAGAAATCCAGCCGATCGGCGGCGTCAATGAGAAGATCGAAGGATTCTACAATGTCTGCAAGATCAAGGGGCTGCGCGGCGGCGAGGGCGTGATGATTCCGATCCAAAACGTGAAGAACCTGATGCTGTCCGACGAAGTGATCCGTGCCGTGGAAGCGGGCGAGTTTACGGTCTATGCCGTCAGCACCATTGACGAGGGCATTGAGATCCTGATGGACGGGAAAGTGGGTACTCCGGATGAGAACGGGGAGTATCCGCCGGAAACCATCTTTGGCAAGGTGCAGGAACGCATCGACTATTTCGCTCAATTAATCAAAGACCAGAACGATTGACAATTTGCACAAGATCCGTTTGAAATCTTGTGAATCCTGTCAATAGAAACCAACCCTCTCGTTTGTTACACTAAGAGTAGCTAAAAAACGGGAGGGTTATTTTTATGGCGAATCTATCATTGCAGCATATTCAAAAGGTGTATCCGGGCGGGGTGCACGCGGTTAAGGACTTTAATCTGGAAATTGAAGATAAGGAATTTATTGTGTTTGTCGGACCGTCAGGATGTGGAAAGACGACCACCTTGCGCATGATTGCGGGATTGGAAGAAATTTCAGGCGGCGAATTGTTTATCGGCGACAAGATTGTCAATGATGTAGCGCCGAAGGACCGGGATATCGCCATGGTATTCCAAAACTACGCCCTGTATCCGCATATGACCGTGTATGAGAATATGGCTTTTGGATTGAAGCTTCGAAAACTGCCGAAATCTGAAATTGATGAAAAGGTAAAAGAAGCGGCAGGCATCCTAGGTCTGGAAAGTCTCTTGGACCGCAAGCCTAAAGCGCTTTCCGGCGGCCAGCGCCAGCGTGTTGCCCTGGGACGGGCCATCGTGCGGAACCCGAAGGTCTTCCTGATGGATGAGCCTCTTTCCAACTTGGACGCGAAACTGCGTGTGCAAACCCGTACGGAGATTTCCAAACTGCATCAGCGCTTGCAAACGACCTTTATCTATGTAACCCATGACCAAACGGAAGCCATGACCATGGGCGACCGCATTGTTATTATGAAAGACGGCGTGGTCCAGCAGGTGGGAACTCCGCATGATGTGTTCCATCAGCCTGACAACATGTTTGTTGCCGGATTTATCGGATCGCCGCAAATGAACTTCTTTGATGTGAAGGTTACCGGCGATGTAGAAGACTGTAAACTGGAATTTGTCGACGGTACAGCGGTTGCGTATCCAAAAGGAAAAGCCATCTTGCTGGACGAACGAGGCTACTTTGGCAAAACCCTGCGCATGGGTGTCCGTCCGGATGACATTTACAACGAGCGCGTCTTTATGGAAAGTTCTCCTGAAACCGCTTTTGAAGCCGAAGTGGAAGTTACAGAGATGATGGGCAACGAAACCCATTTGTACCTGAACTTCAACGGCGAGCGTTGCATTGCGACCATTGACTCGCGCAACCAAGTGAAGGTTGGCGACAAGGTGAAATTGGCGATGGACCGCAACCGAATCCATTTGTTTGATAGTGAAACGGAGGAAACAATCCGTTAAACTTCCCCTTTTATTCTGAAAAAACAGCGAGGCGCATGCCCCGCTGTTTTTTCATATCCCTGTCATAGAAATGGCGGGGGCTTTCTGGTAGAATAAGAAGTAGTGCGAAGAAAGGCGGGGTCAGGCGTGCGGACAATTGAGGAACGAATTCGGGAATGGGAAAATGAAAGCGGGATTCCTTTGCGTTTGGGGGAAGAGGCTGAAGGCACTTGGATAGACTCCTTTTTTTATCGCGGACGCGAAATCGTCGTCAAGGCTGCAGAAAAGGTCACCGACCGGGAAATCCGCTTGATCCGCTGGGGGCTGCAAACGGCTTTGGAAAACGAGGGCGGCATGTCCAGGCATCCGCTGTGGACCATGGTGCGCGGTGAGTGTGATTCTATGGAGCGAATGAAATGGTTTGCGGATTGGGGTTTGTCCGAATCGGCTTTGTTTCGCGTTGCTTTTTTTCATTTCGAGACTGCGCTGGATCCTTGGCATCGGGAATCGCTTTTGACTCTGTTGCAGGACGAGGGTGCAGTAGTTGCCGGCGCCGGCCAGGAATTTCTGGTTTTGGTGCAGCGGGATGACTGGGACCAATGGCTCAAGGACCGCCAGGGAACGGCTGAGGCGGAGTGGATGATTCCTGTGCTGGTGACTGTTGGGTTGCCGGTGGGAGGCGGATCACTGGCTGCTTCTTTTCAGGATGCCAAGCATTTGATGCAATTGTTAAGGGAAGACGCTGCCGAGCGTCGATGGCTGACCTATGAAGCGGCGGAACTTTCCGTGCTGGTACATCGTCTGAAATCGGAGGAACAGGAGATTCTGCGCCTTCGCGCGGAGAATTTGAATCTGAGGGATTTGGAAGAAGAGGAGTGGGCAACGGCGACAGCCTTTTGGCAACACCAGCTTCATTTGGGCCAAACGGCGGCAGCTTTGTTTATCCATCGCAATACGCTGAATTATCGATTGGAACGAATTCGAAAGAAAACGGGACTGGATTTGCATCTGGTGCAGGATGCGCTTCGATTCCAGATCGCCCGGGAAGTATGGGAAATGGACAAACGAAGACAGAGGGGGAGCGACATCGATGATACGATTTGAGAATGTGTCAAAGATTTACAAGAATGAAGTCGGCGCCTTGAAAAATCTTGATTTGAAGATTGAGCGCGGTGAATTTGTGTTTTTGGTTGGAGAAAGCGGCGCGGGCAAGTCAACCATGATTAACCTGCTGCTGAAGGAAACCGATCCGACCAGCGGGCAGATTTATTTCGACGGGAGAGAGATTACCCAGTTAAGCAACCGGTTGGTGCCCTATCACAAGCGGGACATCGGCATTGTCTATCAGGATTTTAAACTTTTGAACCATAAAACGGTCTATGAAAACGTGGCCTTTGGCATGGAGGTTGTGGGGGCGAGCCGAAAGGATATTCAGCGGCAGGTGCCGACCATTCTTTCCCTGGTCAACCTGAGCCGCAAGTCAAGCCGGTATCCCCATGAACTTTCCGGCGGGGAACAGCAGCGGGTTTCCATTGCCCGGGCTTTGGTCAACAGGCCCAAATTGCTGATTGCGGACGAACCCACGGGAAATCTGGACCCGGCCACATCCATTGAACTGATGGAATACTTTATCCATATTTGCAACCAGGGGACGACCATTGTCATGTCCACCCACGACCATACCATTGTGGACCGCTATCGCTTCCGCGTGGTGCGGTTGTCGGACGGAGAATTGGTCAGTGACGTAAAGAGAAGGAGGGAGTACCATGGGGCGATCTAGCGGATTTCGTCAGATACGGGAGGGATTCGTCAGCGCATGGCGCCATAAGGCCATGAGTGTTGCGTCTGTCGGCTCCGTTTCCGTTGCGCTTCTGATTTTGGGGGTAGCCCTCTTAATTGTCTTGAATGTGAATGCCGTGGTGGAAAGCACGCGGGAAAATTTTGACCAGATCCAGATTTACTTAAGCGATGACATGGGTTATACGGATGTTGTCGCCATGGGCCGAACCCTCGAGGACTATCCCGAGGTTTTGTCGGTGCAGTTTATCAGCAAGGAAGACGCGCTGGAAGAAATGAAAGCCAATTGGGGAGAACAGGCGGAATTATTGAATGATTTGGATACCAATCCGCTGCCCAACTCCTATATTGTGCAGCTGAAAAGCATCTATTATGCCAAAAGCACCCTGCTGCGGCTATCGGGTCTGGGCGGCATTGAAAAAATTCGAAATTATAACCAGGACATGATCAATCGCCTGATCGAGATGACCGAAGGACTGCGTACCTTCAGCGTCGGTCTGATTCTCGCCTTGATTCTTGTCTCGGTTTTCATTATTTCCAATACCATCAAACTGGCGGTGGAAGGCCGGAAGGATGAGATCTTCATCATGAAATCCGTCGGCGCGACCAATGGTTTTATTCGCGGCCCCTTTGTCGTGGAAGGGATAGTACTGGGCTTGGTCGGCGCGGGACTGGCTTTTGGGGTCTTGCTCCTGGGCTATATGAATATCGCCAACCTATTGGAGCAGGCCGGAATTTCCTTTGCGGTCTCTTACCTGATTCCATTGGAAGGCATTTTACAGGATATTATCGTTCTTTTCGGCACGCTGGGCATCGGCATTGGCGCGCTGGGTAGTCTGTCGGCTGTGAAGAAACAACTGAGCCGCAAGAAAGCGTAGGTGAGCCATGAAGAAATGGATTTGCTTGATTTTGGTCCTTGTCTGTGCCTCGACCTTTGGATTTGCAGGCAACAGCTACGATGACCAGATCAATGACCTGGAAGGGGAAAAGGACAACCTTCAGGATCAAATGGATGATATTCGAGACCAACAAAAGGATGTGAAGGATGACATCTCCCAGACCACCAATGAAATCCGGGTTTTGGACAACAAGATTCAGGCGCGGGAAGGGGAGATTGATGAACTGGAAACCCGCATCCGCGGACTGATGACGCAGATTGAATACAAGAAGGCGGACCTGTCCGAAACGGAGCAAAACTACGCGGAATATATGGAACTCTTCAACAAGCGTCTGCGGGCCATGTATATGAACAGCGACATGGATTATCTGGAACTGGTCCTTACGGCGCAAAGCATCAGTGAACTGGCTGTGCGTCTGGACATGGTGTCCTATATCGCAGAAAATGACAAGCAGCTTTTGGAAGATCTCAACAACACCCAGATATTGATTCGGCATCAGAAATACGAACTGGAAATGGCGGAGCAGGAAATGCGGGCCAAGAAACAGACGGTCGTGGATGCCAAGAAGGAATTGCTCGCCGATGCCGATGAGAAACAGGGCATGGTGAATAAGCTGAAGGATCAGTATGAAGGCTTGAGCAAGTTGATGAAGGATATCGAAGCCCAGGAGAAGGCGGTCAATGACGAGATCAAGCGTCTCCAAATGGAACGAGACTATGTCGGTGGCGAACTGGCATGGCCGGCACCGGGGTATTATCGTGTGACTTCAAAGTTCGGGAATCGATTCCATCCCGTCTTGAAACGCTGGAAGCTGCATACAGGCGTGGATTTGGGCGTGCCATCCGGCAGTAAAATCGTGGCGGCCAATACGGGTGTCGTTTTGATTGCAAAGTATAATGTCGCCTACGGCAACTATGTGGTGATTGACCATGGCGGAGGGATTTCCACCCTCTATGCCCATAATAAGAAACTTCTGGTAACGCCAGGACAATCGGTGGAACGGGGACAGGTGATTGCCTATTCCGGAAGCACGGGATATTCGACGGGACCGCATTTGCATTTTGAGTATCGGATCAACGGGGAATATCAGGACCCATTGGACTATCTGAAAAAATAACCGCAGGGGGATGGCATGAAACGAGTAGGAAAGGTTTTGGGGGTTCTTCTGCTGATGGCGCTGACGGGGGTCGCTTCCGTTGGATTTGTCTATCAGCAAGGGATTACCATTCAAGGAAAGAAACTGGTTGACGAGACGGAATGGAACCAGGTGCAGGAAGAATTGATGGCGTTTTCCAAATTGAAGTATATGGAAAACTTTGTACAAGAGACTTTTTTGTATGAAACGGATGAAGACCGGCTGCGCGAGTATGAGATCAAGGGCATGGTGGCAGGCTTGGAAGATCCATATTCCTATTATCTGACGCCGGAGGAGTTCCAGCAGTATGTGGAGGACCAGGTGGGCAGCTTCTACGGCATTGGCGTATATGTGGTGCCGACGGAGGACAACCTGATTACGGTGGTTTCGCCCATCGAGGGCACACCGGGCTATGAGGCCGGGATTCAACCCGGTGACAAGATTATTCGCGTCAACGGCATCGATTTCACCGGTGAAACCTTGAATGAGGCCGTCAAGGAAATGCGCGGCGACTTGGGAACGGAAGTGACCGTGACCATTCTGCGCGTCGATTCGGAAAACAAGCGGGAAATCTTTGATTTGACCCTGGTGCGGGCCGAGATCAATGAAATGACGGTTTCTTCGGAATTGCTGGAAGAAGGCATCGGCTATATCCGCATTATGCAGTTTATGGACCAAACGGATGAGGATTTCAAAGCCGCATACAATGATTTGAAGGACCAGGGCGCTACGGCCATCTTGATCGATTTGCGCTACAATCCGGGCGGACTCTTGGATTCTGCGGTAGAGATCGCAGACTTTTTGCTGGGCGAGCAGATGATTACCTATACAAAAACCAAGGCGGGTGAAGTGGAGGAATTCTATTCCGATATCCGCAAGGTGGAACTGCCTTTTGCCTTCCTGTCCAACGGCGGCAGTGCCAGCGCATCGGAAGTCTTGATGGGCGCCTGCAAGGATACGGGCAAAGCCTTGATTATCGGGGAGCAGAGCTTTGGAAAAGGGATTGTGCAGGAGATTATTCCGCTGAATGACGGATCGGGCATTACCCTGACCATTGCGGAATACTTTACGCCAAACAACCGGAATATTCACGGGATTGGCATTGCACCGGACATCGAGGTGGCAACGCCGGAAGACTTTGGCCGGATTGATCCGAAAGAACGGGAAAATGATCCGCAATTGGTGGAAGGCATCAAGCAATTGTTAAAGTAGATTGAACTGTCGGCTGAGTGGCCGGCAGTTTTTTCTAGAGGAATAGCGAATAGGAGGTCTTGTGATGGATTACCGAACGAAAGAGGATATTTGCACCCATTTGGGGGATGAGTACGAGAAATTCATGGGGGCGATCGTGCCGCCCATCTTTCAGAACTCCCTGTTTGTGCAGGGCACCGATGGCGGAGAATACGGCGAGAATCCCTATATCTACACCCGGGTTTCGAATCCGACGACCGATGTAGCAGAACGGAAGATTGCGGCGCTGGAAGGCGGGGAGACAGCCAAGTGTTTTGCTTCCGGCATGGCGGCGATCACCGCGGCAGTCATGTCGGCCATCGAAAAAGACTGCCATATCATTACCATTGCCAATGTCTACGGACCGACCCGTACCTTCTTTTCTTCTTACCTGAAGAAGTTTGGGGTCTCTGTTACCTTTGTGAAGGGGGAGACGGTCGAAGACTTTGCGGCTGCCATTCAGCCCAATACCAGGCTGATTTATCTGGAAAGCCCCTCGTCTTTTGTATTTCGCATGCAGGATTTGGCCGGGGTGGCGGCGCTGGCGAAATCCAGAGGCATTACAACGGTGATAGACAATACCTGGGCAACGCCGCTCTATCAGAATCCCTTGGATTTCGGCATTGATCTGGTGGTCCACACGGCATCCAAGTATCTGGGCGGCCACAGCGATATTGTGGCGGGTGTCGTAGTGGGACATGCGGAACGAATGGAAAAAATCGCAAAGGAAGAGCGGGAACTCTTCGGCGGGATTATGGATCCCCACCAATCCTGGCTTTTGACGAGAGGCCTGAGAACCTTGCCGGTTCGATTGAAAGTCCATGGGGAAAGCGCTCTGAAAATTGCTAATTTCCTGGAAAGCCACGACAAGGTCAAGCGGGTCTACTATCCGGGGCTGGAGAGCCATGCCCAGCATGATTTGGGCCAGCGGCAACTTAGCGGCCATACGGGGCTTTTGAGTTTTGTCTTGGATGCGGAGGATGAAGCGATTCTAGCCTTTGTCAAAGGACTCGAGATGTTTCAATGGGGACCGAGCTGGGGCGGGTTTGAGAGCCTGGTTGTAGCCCCGTTCTTAGGGAAGACGGATGAAGAATTGGAAGAATGGTGTTTGCCTCGGGGCTTGGTGCGGATTCATGTCGGGCTCGAGCATGTGGATACCTTGATGGCTGATCTGGAAGTGGGATTAAAACAATTGTAGACAAAAAATAGCTGAGTCCTTCGAATGAAGGGCTCAGCTATTTCTTTTACTTTGCTATACGACTTCTTTTGCTTCCTTGTCCACCAGCTGATCCACGATCAATGCACAGGTTGCGTCACCGGTGACGTTGACGGCGGTTCGCATCATATCGAAGATTCGGTCAACACCAAAGAGGATGGGCAAACCGACGACCGGGATATTCGCAGCCAACAATACGGCGACGACCAAAAGGGAAGGACCGGGAACCCCGGCTTGTCCAATGGAACCCACGGTTGCCGTCAAAACGATGGCGATAAACTCCGGCGCGCCCAATTCAATGCCGAACCATTGGGCAAAGAAGGTTGCCGCCAGGGCATAATAGATGGCGTTGCCGTCCATGTTGATGGTGGCACCCAAAGGAATGACAAACGAGGTGGTTGTTTTGGAAACGCCCAGATCTTCCTGGCAAGTCTCTTCATTCAGAGGCACGGTAGCCATGGAAGATGCGGTGGACAGGGCAAATGCCTGTACCTTGCCGAATTTTCCAAAAAAGTCGCGTACCGGCGTCTTGGTGAAAATCTTGATCAGGAGGCCGTAGAAACCGAAGGTATGAACCAAGAGCGCAACGGTATAGAGGATCAAGAGTTTGCTGACGCTGAAGAGGACTTCCCAGCCAAAGGTGCCGACTGCATCTGCCATCAGGGCGAAGACGCCGATCGGCGCAATGACCATTACTTTAAGAATGACATAGACCAATGCGTCTGTAATGCCTCCGATCACATTCAAAAGCGGTTTCTTCTGGCTTTCCTTCAAGGAATTGATGCCAAATCCAAAGAAAAGGCTAAAGAACAGGATTTGCAGGATATTGCCCTGGACCAGCGAATCAAACGGATTTGTCGGTACGATACCGATCAGCGTATCCCAGAAGCCTGGAACGGCACCCCGTGTGGCGTACTCGTCCGAGAACATGGCTTGGAAGGTATCCAATCCTTCGGATACGCCCGGTTGGAAGACTTGTCCCAAAATAAGGGCGAAAATCACGGCAAAAGCGGTGGTGGTTAAGTAGAAGGCGAAGGTGGCCGCGCCAACCTTGCCGGCGGAACTGGAGTTGCCGATGGCTGCAGCCCCGTTAATAATGGAGAAAAAAACCAGAGGGATGACTACCATTTTAATCAGGCTGACAAAAAGAACGCCAATCGGAGCCAACATGGCGGCGTCTTCTTGCATAACGCCACCTGCGATAATGCCGCAGATCATGGCGAGGATAATCCATGTGCCAAGACTGCCAAAAAAACTTTTTTTCATAAAAATGATTCCTTTCCAAATAATTTTGTCTCTGGTATGAGGACATGGTGTAAGTATATCAAAAATTGAGCAAATGTAAAGAAAAAGAAACATATCTATGACGTCTCTGAAATATTTAGGTGACAAAAATGGAATAAAACGAAAGAAATTTCACTCTAGGTCATAAAAACTAAAAAAATATTGATATTTTTTAGAAAAGAAAAAAGAGCCATAAATCCCAGAATTTAGGGAATGACTCTTTGTATCATATGCAAGGCTAGGCCTTTCGAATGCTGACCTCGCCGGATGACAAGCGTTCCAGGCCCTGATCGGTTTCAACGACTAGAAATCCGTTTTTGTCGATTTCAATCGCTGTGCCCGGTCGGATTTGATTCCGTTCATGGATGTTGATGCCGGCGCCCAAAAGATTGGACTGTGCGCGGCAGACGGTCAAAGCCCTTTCGAAAGACCCGCTTTCCACCACAGAACGATAGTGGTCCGCCAAAGAGACCAGCACCTGGGCGGCCAATTTTTGTCGGGATAGCGGATGACCGGTTTCCAATTGCAAGGAACTGGCGATTTCACGCAAATCTTCCGGGAAGTCGCTGGCTTCTGTGTTGACGTTGATGCCGATCCCGATAACCAGGTAATGCAGGCCGGTCATCTCACCGCTCATTTCCGTTAGGATGCCGCAAATCTTTTTCCCCTTTGCCATCAGGTCGTTGGGCCATTTGATCTGCAAGGCGGGCAATTCGGGTGAGAGCGCTTCCCAAACGGCAGCAGCCGCCATTTGTGTGAACAGGGGCACCTGCTGAATAGGAATTTCGGGCTTCAGAATCAAACTGATATAGATGTTCTTATTGGCGGGCGAATGCCATACCCGTCCCCGGCGTCCCCGTCCTTGGGTTTGTTCGTCGGCGATAATAACGGTGCCTTCCGGTGCGTCCCAGGCGATGGATTTCGCTTCCGTATTGGTAGAAGGGGTGCTGGCGAAATAATGGATGGGACCAAAGGCAAAATCAGCCGGCAGAAATGGCGCCAGGCAATCCGGCGACAATTGGTCGGGCTGGGTGACAAGCCGGTATCCCTTTCGGGGAACCGCTTCAATTTCATATCCTTCTTCGCGCAATTGGCGAATGACTTTCCAAACGGCGGCGCGGCTGACGCCCAGGATTTCGCTCATGGCCTCTCCCGAGAGATAGGAGCTTCCGGCGTCCAGCAGCAATGCAAGTATTTTTGATTTCATCTCTTCGCCTCCTCGGGATTATTATACCAGATTTCTGGGTATGAGGGTAAGCGTCGAACCAAGGCTTGCATGGAAGGTATTTTATGATATAATCAGAACAGACGTTCTAGAAAGGAGGCGGATCTATGTTTCAATTGCAATCGAACTATACCCCGCGCGGCGACCAGCCTGAAGCGATTCAACGGCTCACAGACGGCTTGTTGGAAGGCAAAAAGCATCAGACGCTTTTGGGGGTAACCGGTTCCGGCAAAACCTTTACCATGGCAAATATTATTCAGAATGTACAGCGACCCACTTTGGTGATCGCCCACAATAAAACCTTGGCAGCACAGCTGGCGGCGGAATTTCGGGAATTTTTCCCGAACAATGCTGTTGAGTATTTTGTCAGCTATTATGACTACTATCAGCCGGAGGCCTATGTGCCGTCCTCGGATACCTATATCGAAAAGGATGCATCCATCAATGAGGAGATCGACAAGCTGCGCCACTCGGCAACAGCTGCCCTCTTCGAGCGGCGTGATGTGATTATTGTGGCGTCCGTCTCCTGTATCTATGGTTTGGGCAGCCCCATCGATTACGAGAATCTGGTGGTATCTTTGCGGCCCGGCATGATCAAGGACCGGGACGAGGTCATTCGGAAGCTGATTGACATTCAGTTTGTACGAAACGATATCAACTTTGTGCGCGGAACCTTCCGGGTGCGGGGTGATACCTTGGAGGTTTTTCCGGCTGACAGTTCGGAGCGGGCTGTTCGTGTGGAATTCTTCGGTGATGAGGTCGAAAGGATTGTGGAAGTAGATGCGCTGACCGGCGAGTATTTGGGCAGCCGCAGTCATATCTCTATTTTTCCGGCTTCCCATTATGCCACAACGCCGGAGAAGATCGAGGCGGCGATTGTAAGCATCCGCAAGGAGTTGGAAGAGCGGCTCGACGAGTTGAGAAGGGAAGCCAAGCTGGTGGAAGCCCAGCGCTTGGAACAGCGGACCCGGTATGATATTGAAATGCTTCGGGAGATGGGCTACTGCAACGGGATCGAGAACTACTCCCGCCATATAAACGGATTGGAACCGGGGATGCGGCCATACACCCTGATCGATTATTTCCCCGATGACTTTTTGTTGATGATAGACGAATCCCATGTGACCGTGCCCCAGGTGCGGGGCATGTATGCCGGCGATCGGTCGCGAAAGGAAACCCTGGTGGGTTTCGGCTTCCGTTTGCCGTCCGCCCTGGACAACCGTCCCCTGCGGTTTGAGGAATTTGAATCCATGGTCAATCAGGCGATTTATGTTAGCGCGACGCCGGGGCCCTATGAAATGGCGCACTCCGAGCGCGTGGTTGAGCAGGTTATTCGACCGACCGGCTTGCTGGATCCAATGATCGATGTGCGGCCGACCGAAGGCCAGATAGACGACCTGCTTTCGGAAATCAAGAAGCGCATCAAGGACAAGGAACGGGTTTTGGTCACCACTTTGACCAAGCGCATGGCCGAAGACTTGACAGACTATTTGAAGCAGGCGGGCATCAAGGCGACCTATATGCATTCCGATGTTAAGACCATTGAACGGATGAAGATCATTCGCGACTTGCGCATGGGCAACCATGATGTGCTGGTGGGCATCAACCTCCTGCGGGAAGGCTTGGACCTGCCGGAAGTGTCGCTGGTTGCGATTCTGGACGCGGACAAGGAAGGTTTCCTTCGGTCCGAGACTTCCATGGTGCAGACCATTGGCCGGGCGGCGCGTCACTTGAACGGCCGGGTCATTATGTATGGCGACCGGATTACGCGATCCATGAAGAGCGCCATCGACGAAACCGAGCGAAGAAGGATCATTCAAGAGTCTTATAATAAGGCCAACGGCATTACGCCCCAGTCTATCAAAAAATCCGTTCGAGCGATTATCGAAGCCACTCAGGTGGCCGAGGACACGGCGGAATACAAGGCGACTGGAAACAGTTTGGATGAAAAGCGGTTGTTGCAGGAAATCGAAGCGATGCGGCAGGCCATGCTTTCTGCAGCCGAGCGATTGGAATTTGAAGTGGCGGCTGAGATCCGCGATGAACTAAAGATGCTGGAAAAAGAATTGCAAGCAAGGAGTCAATCATGAAGGACAGAATCTATATCAAAGGGGCAAAAGAAAACAATCTGAAGAATATCGACTTGGAAATTCCCCGCAATCAGATGGTGGTCATGACGGGCCTGTCGGGTTCCGGCAAGTCCTCCTTGGCATTTGACACCATCTACGCCGAGGGGCAGCGCCGTTATGTGGAAAGTTTGTCGGCCTATGCCCGTCAATTCCTGGGACAGATGGAAAAGCCCGATGTGGAGCTCATCGAGGGCTTGTCTCCGGCGATTTCCATCGACCAGAAGACGACCAACCGAAATCCGCGGTCAACCGTGGGTACGGTCACGGAAATCTATGACTATCTGCGGCTTTTGTTCGCCCGGATCGGCAAGCCCCACTGTCCGATCTGCGGCAAGCCCATTGAGTCCCAGAATATCGATCAGATGGTGGATGCGGTTATGGCTTTGCCTTCGGGCACCAAGGCACGCATTCTTTCGCCGATTGTGCGCGGCGAAAAGGGTACCCACAAGAAGACCCTGGAAACCTTGAAGAAGGAAGGCTTTATCCGGATTATGGTGGACGGGGAAGAACGGCAGCTGGAAGAGGAGATTGTGCTGAACAAGAACAAAAAGCACAGCCTGGAAGTCGTGGTGGACCGTCTGGTGATTCGCGACGGCATTCACAAGCGCCTGACGGATTCCCTGGAAACCGCCCTGCATTTGGCCGAAGGCATGGCAATCTGCGAGGTGGTCAACGGAGAACGCTTGACCTTCAGCGAAAAGTTCGCCTGCGACGACTGCGGCATTGCCATGGACGAACTGGCGCCGCGCATGTTCTCCTTCAACAGTCCCTTCGGCATGTGTCCCAACTGCAACGGATTGGGCAGCCATCGGAAAATCGATCCGGAACTGCTGATTCCCGATACGGACAAATCCATTGCGGAAGGCGCCATTGAGATGTTCAACGGGGCTGAAGAGAACACCTACTATTATGAAATTTTCCGTGCGCTTACGGAAGCCTATGATTTCGATATGAACCGTCCCATCAAAGAAGCCCCGAAAAAATTTATGAAGGCTTTGCTGGAGGGAACAGGCAGGAAGGCAATCACCATTACCTTCCACAGCCATTTTGGCGGCGATCGGGAACGCACGGCGCCTTTTGAGGGGATTGTCAACAATCTGGAGCGCCGGTACAAGGAAACCCGGTCTGACTATATGCGCAACCGCATCGAGCAGTATATGGCGGAGATTCCTTGCGATGTCTGCGGCGGGCGCCGGTTGAATCCAACCAGTCTGGCCGTTACCGTCCACGGGAAGAATATTATTGAAACAACCGAGTTTTCCATTGCCGATGCGCGCGTCTTTTTTGACACCCTGCCCCTAACGGAGCGGGAACAATTGATTGCGCGGCAGATCTTTAAGGAGATCCAGGCCCGCTTGCGCTTTTTGGAAGATGTGGGCTTGGGCTATTTGACCCTGTCGAGGAGTGCGGGAACCCTTTCCGGAGGAGAATCGCAGCGGATCCGTCTGGCTACCCAGATCGGTTCGCAATTGGTGGGCGTTTTGTATGTGCTGGACGAGCCGAGCATCGGCCTTCATCAGCGGGACAACGCCAAGCTTTTAAGCGCCTTGCGGGATTTGACCAATTTGGGCAACACCTTGATTATTGTCGAACATGATGAAGAGACCATGCGGGAAGCGGACCATATCGTCGATATCGGTCCCGGCGCGGGCATTCATGGCGGAGAAGTGATCTGCCAGGGACGGATTGAAGAGATAGAAAGCTGCAAGGAATCCATCACCGGCCAATACCTGTCGGGGAAAAAGACCATTTCGATTCCTGCCAACAGGCGAGAGGGGAATGGCCAGATTCTGAAGGTTGTCGGCGCCAGAGAGAATAATCTTCGGGATATCGATGTGGAATTTCCACTGGGCACCTTTACCTGCGTGACCGGGGTGTCGGGTTCCGGAAAGAGCAGTTTGGTCAACGAGATTCTCTACAAGGGAGCGGCAAGGCATTTTTACCGTACGGTAGCCCATCCCGGCAAGCACAAGCGCATTGAAGGGCTGGAACAGATCGACAAGGTCATTGACATCGACCAGAGTCCAATCGGCCGTACGCCGCGATCTAATCCGGCAACCTATACCGGTGTGTTTGATGCCATTCGCGACTTGTTTGCCATGACGCCGGATGCCCGGGAACGGGGCTACAAGAAGGGGCGATTCAGCTTTAATGTAAAGGGCGGCCGCTGCGAAGCCTGCAAGGGGGATGGGGTCATCAAGATCGAGATGCACTTCCTGCCGGATGTCTATGTGCCTTGCGAGACCTGCAAGGGCAAGCGGTACAATCGTGAAACCCTGGAGGTGCTCTACAAGGGCAAGACCATTTCCGATGTTTTGGCCATGAGTGTGGAAGAAGCTCTGGAGTTCTTCTATGCCATTCCAACCATCCGCCGAAAACTGCAAACCCTCTACGATGTGGGCTTGGGCTATATCCGTCTGGGACAGCCGTCAACCCAATTGTCGGGCGGGGAAGCCCAGCGGATTAAACTGGCGTCGGAACTGAGCAAGAAGAGCACAGGCAAGACCCTGTATATTCTGGACGAGCCGACCACGGGCCTCCATATCGCCGATGTGGACAAGCTGATCCACGTATTGAACCGCTTGGCGGATGCCGGCAATACGGTTGTGGTGATCGAGCATAATCTGGACGTGATCAAGGTGGCCGATCATATCATCGACCTGGGTCCCGAAGGGGGCGCCGGCGGCGGCAAGGTCTTGATCACCGGGACACCGGAGAAGGTGGCGCGGTCCAAGCGATCCCATACGGGCCAGTATCTCAAGCCGATTTTGACGGTAAGAAAATAGACGAATTCTTACAATTCAGACAATTGCATTGTGGCCCCTTCTTTTCTTTGGTAAAGTAGAGAAAAGGAGGGGTTTTTATGCGCTTTCGAAATATTGTCATACTGATGGCACTCGCCGCCATTGTGTATTTCGGCGCCCATTACCTGGTGGGCAATGAAGGCGGCCAATATACAACGATTGGATCGATCAGCAGCAACATGGGCAGTCAAATGAAATCATCCTATCAGCATTTTGAAGGAACCAAATACCGCTCCATCTTTTTGGTGCAGGGAGCTAACTTTCATCTGGAAGCGGAAATCAAAACGGAGGAAGGGAGCCTGACCCTGAGCGTCTTGGATCCGGAAGGGATTGTGCTGTATTCGATCAGCGATCCCCAGGAGCCGATTGTATTGGATCTGGAGATCCCTGTAACGGGAGAATATCGCCTGGAGCTGGCAGGGGATCACAAAGGCGGATATGTCCTTGATTGGGAATGATCGTTCTTTCTCAAAAAGAAATTTTCGAAAAATTCTTTACAAAACCGTAAAGATTGTGTACAATTTGAAAAACAAATGAATCAGAGAATGCGATGATCAAAACGAGTACCTGTGGAAAGCTGTTTTAGCGAGTCGGCGGTTGGTGAAAGGTCCGATACAGGAGACGGCAGGGAATGGATTTGTGAGATGCTAGGTGAAACGCAAGGAGTACCCGATGCCGGAACCCGCCGTTACAGGGGTAGGATATCGAATGGCTGGCCATTCCGTATCTGATAAGTGAGAAAACACAATGCGTGTTGGGTGGCTGAATAGAGACTGCGAATCTCGTCCCAAAGGGACGGGATTCTTTTGTTTTAAATTCAGTTGTTCAACCAAACCGGTTTTCTAATTCGGGTGGCACCGCGGTATCCATATCGTCCCTTTCCAGGGATTGATATGGATTTTTTTAATTTTTAGATGGAGGGAAGAAATGAAACGAACAGTCAAACAGGTGTATTGCAGTACAATGCCGGGGGATCGCATGACGCCGATTACCCTGTATGAGGATTATGTGGGACAAGCGATGGGTTGCCTGCTGGAGAGTCGCGGGGATGGCCGGGGCAGGTTTTCCTTTATCGGCAAGAATCCCGAAGCCGTGATTCGGGCGGAAGCCAAGGGGATGATGATTCGCGACAAAGACGGGGTTCGCTACTTGCAGACCGAGGCTTGGATGCATCTTCTGCGCAGGTATATGCAGCGCTTTGATTTGATCAACGATACGGAGATTCCCTTTCTAGGCGGCGCTGTTGGCACTTTTTCCTATGACATGGTGCGGCAGATGGAGGATATTCCGGAAAACAACCCCGATGAACTGATGGTACCGGATTTGCATTTGATGTTTTTTTCGGAACTGCTGGTCTACGATCATCGCTTTCAAACCCTGAACATTGTCGTGCTGGACGCGCCGAATCAGGAAGAAAAAGCCCAAGCGCGCATGGCGGCCATCCGGGAAGAGCTGGAGAATCATGAGCAGCGGAAAGGGCAGGAACCCTTCTGCCGCTGCCAAAGCCGGGTGATCCGCCAGACGCCGGAATCTTTGTTTATGGAAAATGTGCGGAAAGCCAAAGCCTTCATTCGGGAAGGGGACATCTTCCAGACGGTTTTGTCCCGGCGCTGGGTCATGGAAACCAATGAGTCGCCCTTCAAGCTGTACCGGAAACTGCGGATGCTGAATCCTTCCCCTTATCTTTTTTATCTCGCCTTTCAGGATTACCAGGTGTTGGGCTCTTCGCCGGAAATGCTGGTAAAACTTACCGGAAAGCGGATTGAGACCGTGCCTATTGCCGGAACGCGGCCGCGGGGTGAAACGGAAGCCTTGGATCTTCTGCATGAGAAGGAATTGCTGGAAGACCAAAAGGAATTGTCGGAGCATGTCATGCTCTTGGATTTGGCGCGGAATGACATGGGGCGGGTGGCGGATTTTGACTCCATCGCCATCCCGAAAAAAATGGCCGTGGAACGGTATTCCCATGTCATGCATATCGTATCGGAGGTTTCGGGGCGGAAGAAAAAAGGACTGGATGTCTTTTCGGTCCTGCAATCCTTCCTGCCGGCAGGGACATTGTCTGGCGCGCCCAAGGTAAGGGCCATGGAGATCATTGAAGAGCTGGAAGATGTTCGCCGAGGCATCTACGGCGGGGCAGTCGGCTATATCGGATATGACGGGAACATGGATCTTTGCATTGCCATTCGAATGATGGTCCACAAGCACAATAAGCTCTATCTGCAGGCGGGTGCCGGTATTGTCGCCGATTCCGATCCCTTGAAGGAAGCGCAAGAATGCGAAAGCAAGGTGAAGGCGCTGATGAAAATACTGGAAGGAGGCTCTCATGATTTTATTGATTGACAACTACGATTCCTTTGTGTACAACCTCTATCAATTTCTTGGCCACTTCAACCGAGAGATTCATGTGGTGCGCAACGACCAGATTAGCATCAGGGAAATCGAATTGCTGGCGCCTGACCAGATTGTTATTTCTCCCGGTCCCAAGGCACCCAAGGATGCGGGCCGGTGTGTGGAGATCATTCAGAGATTCTATCGGGAGATTCCCATACTGGGGGTCTGCCTGGGGCACCAGTGCATCGGGGAAGCCTTTGGCGCCAAGGTGAGCTACGCCAAGGAGCTGGTTCATGGCAGAGCCGATGAGATTTGCCATGATCAAGCGGGAATCTTTGCGGGGATCGCGAATCCGACCCGAGTTGCGCGCTATCATTCTCTGGCCATTGACAAGGCAACCTTGCCGGATGAATTGATGGTTGCGGCGGAAACGGAAGATGGAGAGGTAATGGCGATTCGGCATCGGGAATACCCGACGATCGGCCTGCAATTTCATCCGGAATCCATTATTTCCGAAGCAGGAATGAATTTGATACAAAACTTTTTGAAGGGAGTGGGAGCATGATGAGGCAAGCGATGGAAAAGGTCTTGAATTTTCAAGATCTAAGTCAGGAAGAGATGGAGTCTGTTGTCGGTCAGATGATGACGGGCCATGTTTCGGATATAGAGATGGCGTCCTTTTTAACCGCGCTTCGCATGAAGGGCGAATCGGTGGATGAGATGATCGGCGGCGCCCGTGCCCTTAGAGAACGGGCATCCGCTGTGAAGGGAATCCACGACAAGCGGCTGATGGACACCTGCGGCACCGGCGGGGACGCCATGGATACCTTTAATATTTCGACGGCTTCGGCCTTTGTACTGGCTGCGGCCGGGGTGACCGTGGTCAAGCATGGCAATCGCGCGGTTTCCAGTAAAAGCGGCAGTGCCGATGTCTTGGAAGCCTTGGGCGTGAATTTGAATTTGTCGCCGGATCAGGTGGTGGAATGTGTGAATCAGGAGCAAATCGGATTCTTCTTCGCACCCAAATTCCATGGCGCCATGAAAGCCGTCGCCCACGCGCGCAAAACCTTGGGGGTGCGTACGGTGTTTAACCTGCTGGGTCCTTTGGCGAACCCGGCGCAGGCAACCGATCAGGTGATAGGCGTATACGATTTGAATCGCGTAAGACCCATGGCGCAAGCCCTTGACGGGCTGGGGGTTCAACGGGCCATGGTGGTTCATGGCATGGATGGGATGGATGAGATTACGACGACTTCACCAACTCTGGTTTGTGAATTGAAGGCGGGAAGACTGATTACTTACGAGTTGAACCCGCAAAGTTTTGGTTTGCCCATGCGGTCCAGCCGCGATCTGACGGGCGGTGACGCCAAAGACAACGCCCAGATTTTACAAGACTTGTTTGCAGGGCAGAAGGGCGCCAAGCGGGAGATTCTTTTACTCAACAGCGGTGCTGCTCTTTATCTGGCGGATAAAGCATCATCGATTTATGAAGGCATTGAATTGGCGGCCTTTCAACTCGACAGTGGTGCAGCGGCAAGAAAACTGGAGGCTTTTGTGACCTTGACCAGGAGGATGCCATGATTTTGGATAAGATTGTCCGGCGAACCCGAGCGAATCTGTTTGAAGAAAAAAGAGGGCTTGATCTTTTGCAGTTACGTAATGCTGCGGAATTTGCACCAAAACCGAAATCCTTTCTGGAAGCCATGCAGGCACCCGGTCTTTCGGTTATCGGGGAAATCAAGCAGGCATCGCCCTCAAAAGGCTTGATCCGTGAAGACTTGAATATTCCTGAGATTCTTGAGGCTTACAATCAGGTCATGTCGGCGGTATCGGTGCTGACGGAACCCTTCTTCTTCATGGGCAGCCGTGCGAATTTTGAAGAGGCGCGAAAGGCTACGTCCTTGCCTTTGCTTCGGAAAGATTTCTTTATTGATCCCCTTCAAATTTATCAGGCCAAGGTGTGGGGGGCCTCCTGCATCCTCTTGATTGCCAAAATCCTGGATACCGGCCAGATGCAGGAATTCCAGGGTTTGGCCCACGAATTGGGCATGGATGCCTTGATTGAAGTCCATGACGAGGAGGACTTGAAGAAAGCGATGGCGGTGAAGGCCAACCTGATCGGCATCAACAATCGGGACTTGCGAAACTTTTCCATAGATTTGAATACGACGGTTCGATTGCGGAAACTCATCCCGAGTGCATGTACGGTGATCACCGAAAGCGGAATTCGAAAAGCCGAAGACTTGAAACCCCTAAATGGGTTGGGAATTTCCGGCGCCTTGGTAGGCGAGATGTTTATGCGAAGCCGGAATGTTGTGTCCGATGTAAAGGAGTTGAGAGATGGATTTGTCACCCAAGCTTAAAATATGCGGAATTACCACAAGGGAGGAAATTGCTTTTCTGAACCAACTGGATGTGGATTATGTCGGATTTGTTTTTGCCAAGAGCAGGCGGCAGGTGACCCCGGAAACGGCAAAAGGATTGCGGGATGCGTTGCGAAAAGAGATTCTAACCGTTGGCGTATTCGTCAATGAGGATCCGGTGCGAATTAATGAAATCGCGGAGATTTGCGCTTTAGATATTGTTCAGCTGCATGGCCAAGAGACGCAGGCGGAGATCCGCCGGATCCAGCGCCCGATTTGGAACGCAGTGGGCGTGAAGACGGAGGCTGATATTGAATCGGCAGCTACACCATTGGCGCAAGCGATTTTGCTGGATTATCGGGATCCCGGTTCCGGGCAGACTTTTGATTGGACACTGGTTCCTAAGGAGCGATCCTATTGTCTGGTGCTTGCTGGCGGGATTCATGCGGGCAATGTGCAAAAGGCTATCGAAGCGACAGCGCCGGATGTGATCGATGTCTCATCAGGTGTAGAGGAAGAAGGAAAAAAATCGGAAGAATTGGTGAAAGAGATGATAAGGCGGGTGAAAGGCAAATGAGCAATCGAAAATTCGGCCAGTTCGGGGGCCAGTATGTACCCGAAACCATTATGAGCGCCCTTCATGAATTGGAGGAGGCTTATGGGCAATATAAAAACGACCCAGCGTTTTTAAAAGAGTATCGATATTACTTAAAGCAATATGTTGGACGTCCTTCACCGCTTTATTTTGCGGAAGGCCTGACACGCCAGCTGGGAGGAGCCAGGATCTATCTAAAGCGTGAAGATCTTAACCATACAGGGGCTCATAAGATCAACAATGTCATGGGCCAGTTGCTCCTGGCCAAGCGCATGGGCAAGACCAAGGTGATCGCTGAAACCGGTGCAGGCCAGCACGGGGTGGCGACAGCGACCGGGGCCGCGCTTTTGAATATGGAATGCACGGTATATATGGGACAGGAAGATATTGAACGTCAGGCCCTAAATGTCTTCCGCATGGAGCTCTTGGGAGCGACGGTGCAATCTGTCACCAGCGGAACGGCAACCCTGAAGGATGCCACCAATGAAGCGATACGGTCGTGGATTCATCGGGTGGAGGATACCTTTTATGTGATTGGTTCTGTGGTAGGTCCGGCGCCCTATCCGGAGATGGTAAGAGAGTTTCAAAAAGTGATTGGGGAAGAAGCCCGCGAACAGATCTTGCAGGCAGAAGGCAAATTGCCGGATGCGGTTGTTGCCTGTGTCGGCGGCGGCTCCAATGCCATGGGAATCTTTCATGCCTTTGTAGAGGATGAGAAAGTTGATTTAATCGGTGTTGAAGGGGCTGGAAAAGGTGTGGGAACGGGCCTTCATGCAGCTGCCATTGCGGAAGGCAAAGTAGGAGTGCTTCACGGAATGAAGACGTTTTTACTCCAGGATGACTACGGCAATATCACACCGGCTTATTCGGTTTCAGCCGGCTTGGATTATCCGGGTATTGGACCGGAACATGCAGCCCTGCATGAAAGTCAGCGAGCGACCTACGTTTCTGTAACGGATGAAGAAGCCATTGAAGCGCTGAGCAACCTGTGTGTCACGGATGGGATTTTGCCGGCCTTGGAGAGCGCTCATGCCTTGGCCTATGTGAAGAAAATTGCACCGGAAATGTCTTCAGACCAGGTTCTGGTTGTCAACCTGTCGGGACGTGGCGACAAGGATGTCCATACCATTGCGGCCTATATGAAAGGAGAACATGATGAATCGGATTGATGCAAAATTCCAAGCCCTGCAAGAGCAAGAGAAGAAAGCCTTGATCACTTATTTGGTGGCGGGGGATCCGGGTCTTGAGAAAACCGTTGAACTGGTTGTCGCAAAGGCGGAGGCCGGTGCTGATATTATTGAGCTGGGCATTCCCTTCTCCGATCCTTTGGCTGATGGGACTGTGATCCAGGCTGCCGCCCAACGCGCGCTTGACAAGGGAACCCACACCGACGGGGCCTTTGATGCGGTGGAGGCCATCCGAAAAGAGACCCAGGTGCCTTTGGTCTTTCTTGTCTACTATAATTCCGTACTCGCCTATGGTCGCGAGAAGTTTCTTGTCCGCTGCAAGGAAACCGGTGTGGACGGTCTGATTATTCCTGATTTGCCGTATGAGGAAAAAACGGAAATGACTGACTTGATGGACCAAGCGGTACATTTGATACCTTTGGTAGCACCAACTTCTGCAGATCGGGTACAGGAATTGGTGAAAGATGCAAAGGGCTTTGTCTATTGCATTTCGACGGTTGGGATAACCGGCGGTGCAGTCGGATTCCATCGTGAGTTGGAGACTTTCCTGGCCAAGGTGAAAAAACAAACAGATACGCCCATTGCACTGGGCTTCGGCATTACAAAGAAAGAACAGATCAAACCCCTTTTGCCTATGGTGGACGGAGTGATCATGGGTTCAAAGATTGTGGATGTGGTTGACCAAGGCCAAGGGGATATAAAAGTGTTGGGTGACTTTGTCCGCTCTATTAAAAATGAGTTTTAATCAATAAATTGGTACTTTGCGGTATAAGTACAGCGAAAATTTATTTCAGGAATACCATCGAGGATTACAGTGCTATATGATGTCTCGGTGGTATTTTTTAATATGCTGAGAAGATAAGGCGGAGAGGGGTATGGGGATTAGGACAGAGTAATTTGGAAATCATGAATGGGACGATAGAAAACATGAAGGAGGCGTCATATGTATACCATTGGACAAGTTGCAAAATTTTTAGGCGTATCACGGGACACATTGAAGTTTTACGAAGAAATGGGCTTGGTTGCGCCCACCCATAATCCGGACAATGGCTATCGTCAATTTGATGATTTTGATATATATGATGTATTGACGACAAATTTTTATCGGCAAATTGATTTGGAGATAAAACGCTTGATTGTAAAATGAAATTGAAACAATAAAAATTCCATAGCGGAACACACTGTATTATAATGAATTCACCACAAACCATTATTTTACAAAGAGGTGCTCACGCTATGGAACATATCAATCATACAATGGATTCGCGAAAGAATAAACACCTAAATGCATATGAACGTGGTCAGATTCAATTATTGTTGGAAGATGGCCTCACTGTCTATGCCATTGCAAAGCGCCTGGGACGTGCTTATAACACGATCAGAGCCGAATTGAAACGCGGGACCGTTACTCAAATCAAAGGCAAGAAAAAGGTTCAAGTTTACTACCCTGATACAGCCCAAATCAGATACGAAGAAGCTCGCAAAAACTGCGGCAACAAATACAAGTTGCTTGCCTGCGAAGACTTCATCAGATATGTGCAAGACCTATTTTACAACGATGGCTTTTCCCTGGATGCCATTGTAGGCGCTGCAAGGCTTAAAGAGCAATTCCAAGCATCTGATATGGTTTGCACCAAAACCCTTTACAACTATGTTGACGCGGACCTTCTAGATATCACAAACCTTGATCTGCCCTTGAAGCTAAAGCGTACAACAAAGCCTCAGCGAGTTCGCGAGAACAAGAAGCGCCTGGGCAGAAGCATCGAAGAACGTCCAGAGCAAATCAATCAGCGGTGCGAGTTTGGTCACTGGGAGATCGACACAGTTATTGGCAAGAAAACAAAGGATGATGAAGTACTGCTAACCCTTACGGAACGCATGACTCGCAAAGAAATCATCCGTAAAATACCTGGCAAAACCACTGAGGCCGTGATGGAGGCATTAAACACCCTGATCTCTGAGGCCGGACCACATTATTCAAAAGTCTTTAAGAGCATTACATCCGACAACGGTTCGGAGTTCGCAGACCTGAGCCGCCTGGAGCCTCTGACGACTGTCTACTTCACCCATCCTTACGCATCCAGTGAACGCGGGACAAATGAACGGCACAACGGGCTTATTCGACGATTCATCCCTAAAGGTAAAAGGATCTCAGATTACTCCATCAAGTTCATAGCCAAGATACAAACCTGGTGCAACTCACTGCCCCGGAAGATCCTTGGATATCTATCTCCTGATGAAGCCTTTGATGATCAACTGATGAACTGCATTTACTAATCTCATTACATACAGTGACTATTGTTTCAACTTATTCTTGCAATTTACGTTGGAGATAAAACGAATACAAGAAATAAAAAAGAGCAAGAGTGTAGAGGGCATTGAAGCCCTCTTGTTGGAGAAAGAAGAAAAGCTTCAAATAGAGATCCGGGAGAAAGAACTTCTGCTGAAACGCATTCAAGAGATGAAGGAAGCTTGTGGACGCATTCAGGATCAATTGGGGGTATTTTCTATTCGGGAAATGAAACCACTGATGGTATGGGGAGAAATTGCGGATTCCAAAGCCTATGAAGAATATGGTGTGCTTCAGGGGTCAGCCGATCAATTGAAAAATGCGGTTACATTGAAAGATCTGCGGCGCGTGATCTATTTCAATGAAGAGGGAATTTGCAACAATCGATTTGTGCTTGTGAAGGAAGTGGAAAATGAAGAACTCACTTATGGAAGGGAGATTCTCAGCCACAAGAAATGTGTGCATACCATTATAGAAGACGGAAGATATGCAACAGGTGGAGCCAATATTGATGGACAAGTTTCTGAATTATTGAGAGAGTTTGCGGCAAAAGAGAAGATTGAATTTGTTGGGCTTGCTTATGTTCATATGCTGCTTGCCACATATGAAGATCAGCTTGAGCGCGTATTTTTGGAAATCTATGTTCCCATTCGCTAACATAATTTAAATTGTTATTGACCTGGGACTTACCCCTGCCTTTAGACTGAAAAAGAGGGGGAATTATCCGATGAATATAAAATCTGTTTTCAGGCGGCCTATGGTCCAGTTTGTATTACTGAGCCATCTTATATTTTGGCTATTTCTTATAATAATTGGATTTGGTATGATGATGGGCGCTTCAGCTTCATTTTTGCATGTCATGCAAATTATTGCAGCATGGTCGTCGACCTTTGCATTTTTAATTCTGTTTCGGAAGCTTGGCCTGGAAGAGGGTGTTTGGGTCTTTATAAAGAAACAATTTGCATGCAAGGTGAAAGCAAGGCCTCTGCTAGTGGCATTGGGCTTGCAAACCGCCATCTTTCTTATAGGCATGGTATTATTGAAAGAAGGGCAAGGCGTTCAAAATCTTACGATTTCCAGCGTGCAAATTTTGTTGATTGCTTTTTTCGATCTTTTAATCCGCGGTTCACTGGGAGAAGAACTGGGTTGGAGAGGCTATGCGCTTAATGAGCTGCAGAAAAAGCATTGTCCCTTGAAGGCGGCACTTGTTATCGGTTTATTGTGGGGCACTTGGCATGCGCCTCTGTGGCTGCTTTCTGGCTATAACGGGGTTGATCTGATCTTGTATTCGCTTTCTTTTATGATTGGAATTCTTGGAATCTCAATTATCATCAGTTTCTTTTATAATCTAAACAGGAACTTGCTGGTCCCCATTGTTATTCATCAAGCCTTCAATTATTTCTTGTATCTGAGTCAAAGCATGCGAGCTAACAGCATCTGGTATACGCTTCTGGCTTATGGCATTGCTGGACTGATTTTGATTGTCATTAATCCCATGCAGGTATTGTATCCGAAACAATCATTTCTTGTACCTATAGACAAAGGGTGATTTCATAAGACAAGCACGGTGCTTTCACCGTGCTTGTTTATTTTGTATTTACTTTTCAAGATAATGCACTTCTTTTCCAGTAGAGAGGGCATATTCGATTTCACTTCTCGTACTTGTACCGATATAACCGTTCTTGTTAATAACAAAAATAGAGTCAGCCATATCAATCTTTCTTTTATGCATGTCATCCAGCATTTCTTTGGTACCGGGCTGCCAGGCTTCATGATCGCCAGAATGTCCAAACAATCCAACGGAAATGACAATATTCCCTTCCAAGGTTAACTGTTTCTGAATTTCAAGAAACTCATTTTTAAATCTTGTACTTCCACATAGGGTTACTACATTATAGGTTCCTATCATCTGTTTTATCCAATCTGTAAGATCTGTGGCTTTATAAGCCTTTTTTGCAGAGAAGAGAAATTGCTATTTGAGCAGCAATTTCTCTTTGATTTTTTCCGGCCAATTGGTGATGATGCCATCAACGCCCCAATCCTTCAGCCGTTTGGCGGCATGCGCGTGATTGACCGTATAGGTGTAAACGGGGATGCCCCGCGCTTTCAGTTCCTTCATGGTGTCGGAGTCAAGGGCGCGGTAGTAGGGGTGATAGGTTTGAAAATCATGGGTCTCCACGTACACCCACGGGGCGATGACGCGTGCTTCCGTCAGGACGCCCAAAGGATGGGATGAACCCAGCGACCGCAATTGCATGAGGGCGTGGTGATCGAAGGAGGACAGCACAAACCGGCCGGGATTGGGCTCCCGCTTCAAGACTTCCAGCAGTTCCGCTTCAATGCCCGGATACAGGGCGCTGCCCGCCTTCAGTTCGATGTTGATGATCATGTCCGTATCGCGAAAGACGGCCAGGACCTCGTCCAGTGTTGGAAGGGTCTGCTTGGGGAATTTGCCTTTCCAGGTCCCTAAGTCGTATTGCGCCAGCTCGGCATAAGTGCTTTCGCCGATGACCAGCGGGACCGAAGCGGTGCGTTCCAGATCGAAGTCATGGTGGACGACCAGTATGCCGTCCCGGGTGCGGTGCAAGTCGAATTCGACGCCGTCGGCACCGGCTTCCACGGCTTTTTGGAAGGCGAGTAAGGTGTTTTCCGGATAAGCGCCGGAAGCGCCTCGATGTGCGAATATTTTCATTTTTTCCTCCTGCTCGTTTTTTTCATAGTTTCATTATAACCCGGCGCAAATTTTTTGTATAATAGAGTCATGGAAACAACAATGAAGTCAACGATAAAAACAGAACAGGATAAAAAGAAGATTATGCGTGTCGCGCTTTTTGCAGCCGAACTAACCCTGCGGTTTGGAGGAGAAACCTATCGGGTGGAGGAAACCATAGAGCGCATGTGCCAGGCAAGAGGATTGATGCACGTCAGTCCCTTTGCGGTGCCGACGGGCATTTTTCTGTCAGACGACAGGCTGGAAGGATTCAGCTTTATCAAGCGGATCAAATCGAGAAGCATTGACTTAAATCGGATTTCCGAACTGAACGACCGGGTCAGGAAATACTGCGGCGGTCAGTACACCGAGGATGAGATGCTGGCTGAACTGAAACGAATTGCCGTGGATACCAGTTTTCGGAAATGGCATACGGTGGCGGGAGCCGGTGGCAGTGCCGCATTCTTTTCCCTGCTGGCCGGCGGGGATGCCCGCACCTTTGGTGTTTCTTTGGTCATGGGATTTCTGGTGGCGAGTTTGCGGCAGATGATGATTCGCAAAACCTTGACGACCTTGATGGCCGATGGCGTTTCAGGATTTATTGTGGCGGTTTTAGCAGTGCTGTCTCAGCGCATGGGTTTAATTCAGGATATCGCCCCGGTGATTATTGGCAACATGATGCCATTGGTTCCGGGGGTTGCCTTCACCAATGGGCTGCGGGATCTGATCCATGGTGATTTGGTGTCGGGTACCACGCGGGTTGTGGAAGCCTTGCTGATTGCCTTTGCCATTGCGCTGGGCGTGGGAATCGCCCTGGAGTTTCTGGTGGGAGGTGGCTTGGTATGATGGCTTTTGTAAATGCACTCTTTGCAACGATTGGTTTTGCCATTGTCTTTCGCGCGCCGTGGCGAGCCGTACTGCCAGCCGGCATTATTGGCGGCATCGGCTGGATGGTCTACCTGCAGTTTGAATTGTCGGGCATGGAGATTGCCGCCGCGGCATTCTTTTCCGCTTTGAGCATCGGTCTGCTGGGCGAATTGGCGGCGAAAAAAATGAAAATGCCGGCAACGACCTTTGTCGTCCCCGGCATTGTGACCATTGTTCCCGGCTATGGGATTTACCAATCCGTTTTGTTTATGATTCAGCGAAATGTGGATGAAGCCTCCCGTGAAGCGGCGACAGTGGCCCTGATCGGTGTGGGCATCGCCGTCGGGATTTTGATGGCATCCTCTCTCAGCCGTGTTTTGCTTAGGCGTTTTCCGGGTACCAGCGCTGGATCCGGTGCATAGCCAAGATGCCTTCCAATTGCTTGGCGGTTTCGCCTGCAACGGGAATGACAATGGGGGCTTCGTTCTCATCTAGCAGATAGAGGGTCGCCTCCGTGTCGGACAGGCGATAGCCTGCGATCCGGTTGTAGGCCAGAATTCCGGTGGGGTTGGCATAGGCAAACCGGCCGTTGGGATCCGGGATGCGGATCCGGGCATCGAATCCCATAATCAGGATATGATGACGGGTGCAGACTAGACGGAGCCGTCTTCGGCTGATTCGCAGCAGCCCCCAATAGGCCAACAGGGCCAATAGGGTGATGGCCAGCCGTGGCATGCTGAGAAAGCGCAATCGGATGGCCGGCAGCAAAAGGATGATGATGACAATCAAGATTCCTGCCGCTGCATCCAAAAGCCGAAACGGTGGGCTTATAAAAGCTAACAGGGCCGTTTCCTGTTCAGCCTGATGCTTGGCCTGGCGGCCTTGAAGCGTGGCGTTGACACTGAAGAAAACCATCAAGATCAGGGCGTAGGTGCCGGTGGCGGTCCATTCCGCCCAGTCCGGGTGTGCGACGATCCATCGGTTGATGGGTGTCGACAGCAAAAAGATGGCGGCAAAGCTGACAAGAATGGCAAAAAGCAGGGCAAATGCAGATTGTGTTCGTTTCATATGTGTTCACCTCTCAATGGAATGATTATATCAAGAGAAAACCAGAAAAAAAAGAGGGCGAGAATGAATAAAGAAGTGCAAGAAGTATTGGACAAACTTCCGGGAACGCCCGGAGTGTATATTATGCGGGATCATTCGGGTACGGTTATCTATGTAGGCAAGGCAGTTTCCCTTCGCAATCGGGTCCGCCAGTATTTTCAGCCTTCCAATTGGAAGGTCTTAAAATATGCGGCCATGGCCGAGCAAATCGAGCACTTGGACTATGTCTTGACGGATTCCGAGATTGAAGCCCTGGTGCTGGAAGCCAATCTGATCAAGAAATACCAGCCCAAATTCAATGTCCTCCTGCGGGACGACAAGCAGTACCCCTATATCCAGGTAACCACCCATGAGATGTACCCGCGGGTGGTCAAGGTGCGGTCGCGGGAAAAGATGCAGGGGAAATTCTTCGGTCCCTTTGTCAGCGGACACGCGGTCAATCAGGTGCTGGCCCATCTCAGGCGGCAGATTCCCTTGAGAACCTGCTCGCTGAGTCTGGACGGCACCCAAAAACTCGACCGGCCCTGCCTGAATTATGATTTGGGCCGTTGCATGGGTCCCTGCCAAGGGGGCGTGGACACGGAAGCCTACGGAACCCATGTGCAAAAGGTGCTGAAGATTTTAAGCGGCAAGGACAAGGACCTGCAAAAGGAATTGAAAGAAAAGATGATGCGGGAATCCAGCCAGCTGAACTTTGAAGCGGCTGCGGAATACCGGGATCTCTTGGAAGCATTTATGCAAATTACCGAGAAGCAGAAGATGGTGGAGATGAACCGCGAGGACCGGGATGTGGTGGGCATTGCCCAGAACCAAACCCATACGGTTGCCTATGTTTTCTTTTTGCGCAACGGCAAAATTCAAGGCCATGACCATTTCTTGCTGGACGGCGGCGAAGGCCAGTCCGTGGGCGATATCCTTTCGGCCTTTATCCGTCAATTTTATTCCGGAACGGCCTACATTCCGCGGGAGATTCATATGGAACTGCCGGTGCCTGAAAAGGAAAAGATTGAGGAATGGCTGACCATGGTCCGCCAGGGACCGGTTCACTTGATGGTGCCTCAGCGGGGCGACAAGCGGAAGATGGTGCGTTTGGCCAAGAAAAATGCCGAGAATCTGGTCAACCGCCGGGCCAAGGAAGTCTTGCAGCGCCGAGACCGGGGCAAATCTTTGATGGTCAACCTCCAGGAAGTGCTGCGGATGGATACGGCGCCCAAGCGGATTGAGGCCTATGATATCTCCAACCTGCAGTATGCGGAGATTGTCGGCGCCATGGTGGTCTTTGAAAATGGGGTAAAAAAGAATCAGGACTATCGACGGTTTAAGATTCGAAGCCTGACGGGTCCCGATGATTATGAAAGCTTTCGCGAGATGATGCGGCGGCGGATTCAGCGGGGATTGAAGGAACAGCAGGAGTCCGGCGACAGCAAAAAGGGATTCGCTCGTTTTCCCGACTTGATTCTGGTGGATGGCGGCAAGGGACAGATTTCCGCCACCCAGGAAATTTTGGAAGAATGCGGCGTGACCCTGCCGGTCTGCGGCATGGTCAAGGATGACCATCATAGAACCCGAGCCCTGGTCTTTGAGGGACGGGAGATTGATTTGGCAGCCCATCGCCATCTGTTTCAGCTGATAACCAGCATTCAGGACGAAGTCCATCGGTTTGCCATCAGCTATCATCGAAAGCTGAGAAACAAGACCATGGTGCGGTCGGAACTGGACGGGATTGCGGGGATTGGCGAGAAGCGAAGAAACGCCTTGTACCGGGAGTTTGGCTCGATCGATGCCATTGCGGAAGCGGATGCGGACGCCCTGGCTGCGGTGCCGGAGATGAACCAACGGGCAGCGGAAGCGGTTGTGGCATATTTTCGTGAGAAAGCCTCTTTAAAAGAGCAGGAGAATCCCATACAATAAGAGTGACGAATTATGGAGGTGGAAAGCATGGCAGAAATAAAGATAGACGAGTTGATTGAAGAGCTGGGCTTGGAGGTGATTCACAAGTCATCGGATCCGACGATATTTTTACGGGAAGCGGATATCAACCGGCCGGGGCTTCAGTTGGCGGGCTATTTCGATTATTATTCATCCCATCGCCTGCAGGTGATTGGATTTGTAGAGTGGTCCTATCTGGAAGAATTACCGGAAGACCTGCGGCAGGAACGGTTAAAACGTATGATTAAGGAAGATATTCCGGCATTGATCATTTGCAGGGACCAGGAAGTCAATCCCTATATCTTGGAATATGCAAAGCAATACGACCGCAATGTATTCCGTACCAAATTGGCTACATCGCGGTTTATTACCAAAACCGTCAATTATTTGGACCGCCTCTTGGCGCCGATGCTGACTTTGCACGGGGTCTTGGTGGATGTTGACGGGGTCGGCATTCTGATTCAAGGTGAAAGTGGTGTTGGTAAAAGCGAAACCGCTTTGGAACTGATCAAGCGCGGCCACCGGTTGGTTGCCGATGATGCCGTCAAGATTCGCCTGATCGACGGGAAGCTGGTTGGCAATGCGCCGGAGTTGATTCGCTACTTTCTGGAAGTGCGGGGCATTGGCATCATCAACGTCAAGGAACTCTATGGCGTGGGTGCCATTCGAAATTCCAAGACCATCCATTTGGTTATGAAGCTGGAATTGTGGGATGACACCAAAGTCTATGACCGGATTGGGATGGATGACCACCATACAACGATTTTGGGCAAGGAAGTGCCGGAACTGACATTGCCGGTTCGTCCCGGAAGAAACTTGGCCATGATTATCGAAACGGCAGCCAAGAATCAGCGCCAAAAGTCCATGGGATACAATGCGGCAACCGAATTGAACAATCGTATTTTGCAACAGACGACAGGAGGGAAATAGGCATGAGAATTGGCATTGATGTAGGAGGCATGAGCTTCAAGGGCGGCATCGTCAATGAAGCGGGCGAGATCTTGTTCACCCATGTGGAGTCCACCCAGGGCGCAGACGGATATGCGGCCATGGAAGAAAAACTCTTTGCCGTTGTGGACGCCTTGCTGGCGGAAGCGAAGGCGCAGGACTGGACGATCGAGTCCATTGGCGTCGGGGTACCGGGTTTGGCGGATGTTGAGTCTGAAATTGTGGTATATTGCACCAATTTGGGTTGGAACAATGTGCCGCTGGGTACAAATTTAAAAGCGCGGTATGGCTTGCCGACCTTTATGGACAACGACGCGACGGTTGCAGGCATTGCAGAAAGCGCGAAAGGTTGTACAAAAGGCGCGAAGAATTCCGTCTTTATTACCTTGGGCACCGGTGTCGGCGGCGGCATTATCGTCAATGGCAAGGTGACCAGCGGGGAGCACAACAAGGGTTCTGAGATCGGTCACATGATCGTGGGAGAAAACTTCTATGACTGCAATTGCGGCAACAATGGTTGTCTAGAAACCTTTGCTTCCGCGACGGCTCTGATGAAAGACTTTCAGCGTCGGGCAGCGGAAGGCGAAGAAACGGCGCTTTGTGCCGATGCTGAGTCGTCGAAAGCGATTACGGCCAAAGAGATTTTTGACGGCGCGAAGGCGGGCGATCCGGCGGCAGCGGCGGCGGTGGACCGGCTTGCCAAATATTTGGGCATCGGGCTGGCCAATGTGGTAAACATCCTGGATCCGGAACTGATCGCTCTGGGCGGCGGCGTTTCCAAGGCAGGCGACTTCCTTTTAGCCAAGGTGGAAACGGAAATGCGCAAACGCCTGGTTTTCAAGGAGGGCGCGCAAACGGAATTGAAGATTGCGGAGCTTTCCAACGATGCGGGAATCATCGGGGCCGCAATGCTTGCAAATTACAAATAAATCCAAATTGTGAAAAAACTATCACGTATGAAAATCGTTTTCACTCACCAAAAAAATTTTTAAGAAAACAATAATTTGTAATTATTTGACTAGCTATAACACAAATCCTATAATGGTACTGTGTTAATATATGTATCCTTATGTGGATACGAATTTTATGAGGGGGTCTTTGTTCATGGCTAAGGTTTTTAAAACGATGGACGGGAACACCGCTGCTGCGCATGTAGCCTATGCGTTTACTGATGTTGCGGCAATTTTCCCAATCACTCCATCCTCACCAATGGCAGAGTATGTCGACCTTTGGGCAGCAAACGGTCTGAAAAACATCTTTGGTCAAACGGTGAAAGTTGCAGAATTGCAATCTGAGGGAGGCGCTTCAGGTGCGGTTCACGGTTCATTGGCAGCGGGCGCGTTAACAACTACTTTTACAGCGTCACAAGGTTTGTTGTTGATGGTTCCTAACATGTACAAAATTTCTGGCGAATTGTTGCCAGGCGTATTCCATGTATCAGCTCGTGCGGTTGCGGGACATGCATTGTCAATCTTTGGCGATCATTCAGACGTAATGGCAGCGCGTCAAACTGGATTCGCTATGCTGGCATCCGGTTCTGTACAGGAAGTAATGGATTTGGGTGGTATTGCTCACTTGGCAGCCATTGAAACTCGAATTCCATTCGTACATTTCTTCGATGGTTTCAGAACATCTCACGAGATTTCTAAAATCGAAGTAATGGATTACAAAGAATTTGTACGCTTGACAGACTTCGAAGCGGTTAACGCATTCCGTAACAACGCATTGAATCCGGAGCATCCGGTTACACGCGGTACGGCGCAAAACCCAGACATCTTCTTCCAAGCAAAAGAGTCTGCAAACAAGTTCTACGACGTGGTTCCTGGTGTCGTTCAAAAGTACATGGACGAAATCACAAAGGTTACAGGTCGTGAGTACAAGTTGTTCAACTACTATGGCGCGGAAGACGCAGAGCGCGTAATCGTGGCTATGGGTTCTGTAGTTGAGACTGCGGAAGAAACAGTTGATTACCTAATGGCAAAAGGCGAAAAAGTTGGCTTGTTGAAAGTTCGCCTGTACCGTCCATTCGCGACAGAAGCATTCTTGGCGGCTATGCCAAAAACTGTGAAGAAAATCGCGGTATTGGATCGAACAAAAGAGCCAGGTTCAATCGGCGAGCCACTTTACTTGGACATTCAATCCGTATTCTACGGAAAAGAGAATGCGCCAGTGATCGTTGGCGGACGCTACGGTTTGGGTTCAAAGGATACAACTCCTTCTCAAATCAAAGCGGTTTACGATGCATTGAACGAAGATGCACCGAAAAACAACTTCACTTTGGGCATCAACGACGATGTGACTCACACTTCTTTGGAAGTAAAAGAGACAATCGTTACAGAGCCAGAAGGAACAATCCGTTGCAAGTTCTGGGGATTGGGATCTGACGGTACAGTTGGAGCGAACAAAAACTCCATCAAGATCATCGGTGACCACACAGACATGTACGCGCAAGGTTACTTCTCTTATGACTCTAAGAAGTCTGGTGGCGTAACGGTATCTCACCTTCGTTTTGGCAACAGCCCAATCCGTTCTACTTACCTGATCAGCGAGGCTGACTTCGTTTCTTGTTCAAAAGAAGCGTATGTTAACCAATATGATCTGTTGGACGGCTTGAAAAAAGGCGGTACTTTCCTATTGAACACAGTATGGACTGTGGAAGAGTTGGAAGAAAAGCTTCCTGCAACAATGAAGCAATACATCGCCAACAACGAAATCAAGTTCTACGTTTTGAACGCGACAGACAAAGCGCAAGAATTGGGACTTGGAAACCGTACAAACACAATCCTTCAATCTGCATTCTTCAAGCTTGCTGAAGTTATTCCTTACGAGGAAGCGAAGCAATACATGAAAGACGCAGTTGTGAAGTCTTACGGCAAAAAAGGCCAAAAGATTGTTGATATGAACCACAACGCGATCGAAGCCGGCGCTGACGCATTGGTAGAAGTTGCAGTTCCTGAAGCTTGGAAAACAGCGACAGACGAGCAAACAACTTTGGAAAACATTGCGGCTCCTGCATTCATCGAAAACATTCTTCGCCCGGTTAACGCGCAAAAAGGCGACGACCTTCCAGTTAGCGCATTCGCTGGCCGCGAAGACGGTACATTCGACAACGGTTCTGCAGCATACGAGAAACGCGGTATCGCGGTTAACGTTCCTGCATGGATCGACGACAAGTGTATCCAATGTAACCAATGTTCATTCGTTTGTCCGCATGCGGCAATTCGTCCGTTCCTATTGAACGAAGAAGAGCTTGCAAACGCGCCTGAAGCTGCAAAAGCAGTTGTGAAAGACGCGAAGGGCAAAGGATTGGAAGGCTTGAAATACAAGATCCAAGTTTCTACTTTGGATTGTACAGGTTGCGGAAACTGTGCAGACATCTGTCCAGTAGCTGCGCTTGAAATGAAGCCAATCGCTACGCAAGTTGACGAAGAAGTTCCTAACTGGGATTACATGATCGGCAGCGTAGAAGACAAAGAAGTAATGACACCAAACACTGTGAAGGGATCTCAATTCGTACGTCCATTGTTCGAATTCTCCGGCGCATGTGCAGGTTGTGGCGAGACTCCATACATGAAGGCCGTTACACAATTGTTCGGTGATCGCATGATGATCGCGAACGCAACTGGATGTTCTTCAATCTGGGGTGGATCTGCTCCTTCAACTCCATACACGACTAACGCGCAAGGACAAGGTCCTGCATGGGCGAACTCCCTATTCGAGGACAACGCCGAGTATGGTTACGGTATGGCATTGGCATCTGAAAAGATCCGTGAAGCAGTTGCGATCCAAATGGACAAGTTGGTTGCTCTTGACATTCCAGCAGACGTGAAAGCGGCTTGCGAAGAGTGGATTGCAGGCGCGAAAGACGGACAAGCGTCTAAGATTGCATCTGCTAAGATCAAAGACCTTCTTGGAAAAGACTTGGGCAGCGAAGAAGCGAACGAAGCATGGGCCGCTGTAGCTGAGAAGAAAGACTTCTTGGTTAAGCGTTCACAATGGATCGTTGGTGGAGACGGCTGGTCTTACGATATCGGCTACGGTGGATTGGATCACGTTTTGGCTTCAGGCGACGACGTGAACGTAATCGTATTCGATACGGAAGTTTACTCCAACACAGGTGGTCAGGCTTCTAAAGCGACTCCAACTGCAGCAGTGGCGAAATTCGCGGCAGCAGGTATGAGAACGAAGAAGAAAGACCTGGGCATGATGGCAGCGACTTACGGCTATGTATATGTAGCACAAGTTTCCATGGGCTCGAACAAGAACCAGTTCATGAAAGCCTTGATCGAAGCTGAAAACTACGCTGGTCCTTCATTGATCATCTGCTACGCGCCATGTATCAACCACGGCATCAAAGTGGGCATGGGCAAAACGCAAGAGCGCATGAAGCTGGCTGTAGACTCAGGTTACTGGCACTTGTACCGCTTCAACCCAGAGTTGAAGAAACAAGGCAAGAATCCATTCGTATTGGATTCCAAAGAGCCAACTGCAAGCTTCCAAGAGTTCCTTCAAGGAGAGGTTCGTTACTCATCATTGATGAAGACCTTCCCAGAAGTTGCGGAAGAGTTGTTCGCACAAGCCGAAGAAGACGCGAAAGAGCGTTACGAAGGCTACGTACGAATGGCCAACATGGAGTACTAGAAAAGGCTCAAAGGGGAGACGTGAAGACGTCTCCCCTTTTTTCTTGTCCAAAACCCCGCAGATGCAGTATACTGGAAGGGATGAAAAGCAAAGGATGGACATAAAATGAAATGGAATGAACTTTATAACGCACTGGTTGCGATTAATACGGAAAATCGGGTTTATGAAAACGAACCCATGAAAAATCATACAAACTTTCGGTTGGGCGGCCCAGCAAGGCTTTTAGCTATTCCGGAAACTGAAGAAAATCTGGTGAAAACGGTACAGGCGGTACGTGAGGCGGGAGCGCCCATGCTGCTGATCGGCAACGGAACCAATCTTTTGGTGCGCGACGGCGGATACAGGGGCGTGGTCATCAAGATCAATCACCAGGGCATGAAAAACATCACCCTTGACGGCACGACCATTACAGCGGAGGCGGGTGCACTATTGTGCACCGTGTCCAAGCGGGCGCAGCAGGCGGGACTTTCGGGGCTGGAATTTGCCGGGGGCATTCCGGGCTCCTTGGGCGGCGCGGTTTATATGAATGCAGGCGCCTACGGCGGCGAGATGAAGGACGTGGTCACGTCGGTCCGTGTCTTGGGGCAGGACGGCAAGGTGTCTACCTTCTCCAAGGAAGACCTGGCCTTTGGCTATCGGACCAGCCGGTTCCACAAAGCGGGTGATATTGTTCTTTCCGTTACCATGGAATTAACGAAAAAGGATCCCAGCGAGATCCTGCTGACCATGAAGGAATTGGATTTCAAGCGCACCTCCAAGCAACCGCTGGACAAGCCCAGCGCGGGCAGCACATTCAAGCGGCCGGAAGGCGATTATGCCGGACGCCTGATCGATGAGGCGGGACTGCGGGGCCTTCGTTTCCGCGGTGCGCGGGTGTCGCCGAAACATTGCGGCTTTGTCATCCTGGACGGCGAAGGCTGTGCCAAGGATGTGGAAACCCTGATTGGGATGATTCAGAAGACAGTTTTTGACAAATTTGGGGTATTGTTAGAGAAAGAAGTCATCATTCTGGGCGTCGAGAAGGGAGACCAAGCGGATGAATAGAACGAACCCTGATTCCATGGAATTCGTCATTGTTACAGGCTTGTCCGGCGCGGGACGGTCTCAGGCAGCCAATGTTTTGGAAGACCTGGGCTATTTCTGCATGGATAATGTGCCGCCGCAATTGCTGCCGCAATTTGCGACCCTGCACCAGGCTTCTGAATTCCGGGTGAAGAAGGTGGCGGCGGTCGTTGATATTCGGGGCGGGGCGTATTTTCAGGAGCTTTTCGATGTTTTGGAACAGTTTGAAGCGGAGGGGCTTCGCTACCGCATCCTCTACCTGGATTGCCAGGACGAGGTGCTGGTGAAACGATACAAAGAGCATCGCCGGCCGCATCCCATGAATCCCGACGGCAGTATTCTGGAGGGCATTCAAAAGGAACGGGAGAGCTTGGCGCGGATTTTTGATATGGCGCAAATCGTCATCGATACGTCGGAACTGACGCTTGGGAACCTGCGGGAGCGGATTATCGAGGAATTGAATGGCGGCGCTTCCGAGGATTTGTTCAAAGTCAATGTGATTTCCTTCGGATTCAAGCATGGCATCCCCTTGGAAGCGGACCTGGTTTTTGATGTGCGGTTTTTGCCGAACCCCTATTACTTGCCGGAATTGCGGATGAAGACCGGAAGCGACCGGGAAGTGCAGGACTATGTGATGGGCTTTGAGGATGCCAACGTCTTTTTGAATCAGGCCTTGCAGATGCTGACGTTTTTGATGCCGCGCTACCAAAAGGAAGGCAAGCAGCGATTGGTTGTTGCCATCGGCTGCACCGGCGGCAAGCATCGGTCTGTTACGCTGGCCAACCGAATCTATGAAGCCCTGAGCGGGGAAGATGCGTATAACGTTAATCTGATTCACCGGGATGAAAAGAAGGCGGGGAAATAGGATGGAAAAACGAGCGCAAAAGGTAGTGGTTATTGGCGGAGGGACTGGAACCTCCGTTCTTTTATCGGGACTCAAGCATTATTTTCAAGAGGTGGCGGCCATTGTCACCGTAGCCGACAACGGAGGCGGTTCCGGTGTCCTGCGGGAAGACTTGGGAATGTTGCCTCCGGGCGATGTGCGATCCTGCTTGCTGGCCCTGTCGGATATGGAGCCGGTCATGGAAAAAATGCTCAACCACCGTTTCAGACAGGGGCGGCTCAAGGGCCAGAACTGCGGCAACCTGCTGATTGCAGCCATGACGGAAATCTACGGGGATTTCGGGGTTGCCATTGAAAAGCTTTCCGGAGTTTTGCGTGTCAGTGGCCGGGTTTATCCCATGACCCTGAAGGATGTGAATCTGGCGGCGACGCTGGAATCCGGCGTCAAGGTTTACGGGGAGTCGCAGATTCCTCTGGAGGCCATGAAGCGGGGCGAGCGGATTCAACGGATCTGGCTGGAGCCGGAAGAGGTGGATGCGCCGCGGGAATCAGTGGAAGCTATCGCGTCTGCGGACTGCATTATTCTGGGTCCGGGCAGCCTGTATACGAGCATTTTGCCCAACCTGCTGGTGCCGGAACTGCGGGAAGCCATCGAGCAGGCAGCCGTGCCGCGCATCTATGTGTCCAACATCATGTCGCAGCCTGGTGAAACGGACGGTTTTACGGTGCTGGACCATGTACAGGTGATCCGCGACCATGCCGGCGACCAATTGATGGACTATTGCCTGATTCACAATGGCGGCGTGCCGGAAACAGCGTTGGAGCGTTACGAGGAAGACGGCGCCCATGCCATCCAATACCGAGAGGGCGAAAAACACCAATTGGAAGCGTGGGGAATTCAGCCCATTGCCGCTTCTTTTGTCGAGGTGGCCAAGGGTTATATTCGTCATGACGCCCATGCGATTGCAGGCCAGATCATCGAGATTCTTGACCACAAGAGATAGGGAAATTTATACAGTCTTTCTACAAATTATGGTATAATGATCCTATAACGAGAGGTGGAGAAGCCTGATGAGACGAGAGCAGAGTGCAGGTGGTGTGGTTGTATTTCATAATTCCATATTGTTGTTGAAGAAATTCAACGGAGACTGGGTATTGCCCAAAGGCAGGATTGAAAAGGGAGAATCGATGGAAGAGGCAGCTTTGCGTGAAGTCTTTGAAGAAGGCGGCGCAAAAGGCAGCATCGTTAAGTACTTGCGATCCATTGAGTACAGTTTTAATTCGACACGGTTCAACCGCAAGCAGAAGGTGGTCAAAAAAGTCCACTGGTTTTTAATGGAGGTTACTTCCATGCGGTCCAAACCGCAGAAGGAAGAAGGGTTTGTCGAGGCGAAGTACATTCCGATGAAGCGCGCCGTCGAGATTGCCAAGCATGACGACGAGCGGGACGTGATTCGGATGGCTATCGAAGAAATGAAGGTTGTGTAGCACATGTCATTTTCCGTAAAAGTGAAAAATGAACTCTGTCGGTTGACCGTACCGCATCATTCTCATGCGCGGACGGAGCTGTATGGGTTCGCCCAAACCCTGGAACTTGCCTGGGAAGAGGGAAAGTTTGAATTTGTTACAGAAAATGCGGCAACGGCGCGGCGGTTTTACAGTCTGTTGAAGATGGTGGAACCGGTTGGCTTGGACCTGGAAGTGGTCCGCCAAGTCTACAAAAAGCGCCACAGCATCTACCAATTTGACTTTTATTCGGAAAACCTGCGCGACCAGTTGATCCACCCGCCCAAATATGAGCGGAGTGGGGAGTACCGCGACTTTCTTCGGGGGGCTTTTTTAGGGGCCGGTTCCGTCAGCGATCCGGAAAAGACCTATCATCTGGAAATTGTGACGCAAAGCGATGCTCAGGGGAAACGGCTGGAAAAAGCCATGGCTCATTTCAACCTCAATCCCAAGCGGGTGATTCGCAAGGATCATGTCGTGGTCTATTTGAAAGAAGGCGAGCAGATTTCCGACTTTCTCACCATTGTGGGCGGCACAGTCGCCATGATGGAGTTTGAAAACATTCGCGTGGTGAAAGAGATGCGCAACAATGTCAACCGCCTGGTCAATTGTGAAACAGCGAATTTGTCGAAGACGATTCGGGCTTCCGTGGATCAGCAGCGGGCCATTGAAACCATCGAGCGCCTGAAGGCGTGGGACGATCTGCCGGAATCCCTGCGGGAGCTGGCGGAATTGCGCATGGTTTATCCGGAAGCAAGCCTCAGAGAACTGGGGGAGATGCTTCACCCACCAATCGGTAAGTCCGGTGTCAATCACCGATTAAAGAAAATTATGCAGATAGCAGAAGAATTACACATGAAGGAGGATGAAAAATGCTGAAGGAAAGAGTTGTTGTGAAATTGAAAACCGGATTGCATGCGCGACCAGCGGCTAGATTTGTTCAGACAGCCAGTGATTTCCGCTGCAAGATCACCATCGAGAAGGGTAACAACATCGTAAATGCCAAAAGTATTATGGGCATCATGGCCTTGGGCGTTGATCAAGGCGAGGAAATCGTTATCCGCACTGACGGAGAAGATGAAAAAGCGGCATTGGATACCTTGTTGGAAATCCTGGCCAGCGTAGAGTAACCTAAACATTCTTACGATTTCTTACAGAATGTCGAAAAATCTGATTTCACCTCATATAATGGAGGTGAATGGAGGATGCGACCATGTATGAGAAAGTACTGGGTGTTTTGTTGGGTGCGGCAGTCGGAGACGCCATGGGCGCCGCGACAGAATTGCGCACTCCGAAAGAAATATTGGAAACCTTTGGTCATTGGGTTACGGATTTTGAAACGCCTCCGGCGGATGTCTTCGCCGGTGGACGAAAAGCGGGGCAAATCACAGACGATTTCAGCTCGGCCTATTTTACGATCCGTGCGATATTGGCCGCAAATGGAGAAATTACCCCGCAAGTGGCACAAGCGGGGATTTTGTCTTGGGCAGAAAGCGAATATTATGAAGCTTTTGCGGGTCCTACAACCCGGGCTGCGGTGGAAGAAATCAGAAAAAACGGCGCATTGCCGGAGCGAACCCTGTTAAGCCGTTGCGGCAAGGCAACCAATGGGGCCGCCATGAAGGCTTTTGCCGGTGCGGTTTTTGCTCCGGGGAATTGGGATGCCGCCATTGACGCCGCCATTTCCATAGCGGAAGTGACCCATCCGTTCCATCTTTGCCTGTCGGGTGCGGGTGCTGTTGCGGCAGCGGTCAGTGAGGCGCTTACAGACGCTGCGACCCTGGATTCGATCCTGGAAGCGTGCATGTATGGGGCCAAGCGAGGTGAAAGCATTGGAATGGAACGGGGCTATGAAATCGCCGGACCGTCAGTTGTTCGACGCATGGAATGGATCCTGAAGATTTTGAAAGAGCTGGAAACGGAGCAAGAAGGGCTGCAGATCATACAGGAACTGGTGGGTACGGGCATTCATATTTCCGAATCCGTGCCGGCGGTTTTCGGCATTCTGTATCTGTCTGGAGGAAGTGCGGTTCAAGGACTAACCATGGCCGTGAATATAGGAGACGATACGGACACCATTGCCTCCATGGTGGGGGCGATTCTGGGTGGACTAAATGGCGCCGAGAAATTTAGAGAAGGATATCTGACAACCATAGAGCAATGCAACGACATGGATTTGCAGGCGATGGCCCGAGAAATTCTCGTCTTGCAATCGGGGGGAACTGAAAATGTACACGGTATTTATCGGGAGCAATGCGATTGACGAGTATTACGATTGCAGCAATTATCCCAAAGAGGGCGACAAGGCGATGGTTCGTTACCTGGGCACATATGCCGGTGGAATGACGGCTAATTCAGCTTGTATTTATGCGGCAACAGGAGAATCGGCGCTGATGATTGATCAGATTGGCATGGATGCCTCGGATGAACTGATTCTGCGGGATTTGACTTTTCATGGGGTGAATGTTGCCGGGATTACCCGGTCGCCGACAACCCAGGGTTACCGTTGCCATATTTACCGAACGAAAATTGAAAGCACCATTTTTGTTGTGGAAGGGCACAAGGAGAAATATCGGCTCAACGAGGAACAGCTGAAATATATTGAGGGCGCCGAAGCGGTTTATACGACGGTGCGGGAATTGAGAAACCTGATCAACCTGACGGAATTGATGGCCCTGCTTCGGGTCAAGCAGAATATTTTGATGCTGGATGTGGAAGACAACGCGTACGACACCTACGAGGCCGACCAGGATATTTTTGCCCAGGCAACCTATATTTCCTTTGCCGAAGCCGGATTCAACAAGATGAAGGCGGAACTGGGGGAGAATACCATTGACCGGCTTTTGAACAGCAAACGTAAAAAAGTTCTGATCACCCGGGGTGGAAAAGGGGCTGAACTCCACACCCTGGCCGGTACGATCCAAATGGATGCGGTCAAGGCGGACGTCTTAGATACAACCGGTGCAGGAGATACGTTTAATGCCATCTTCCTTTATGGTAAAATGAAAGGGATGGATGATAAGGAAGCACTTGAAATGGCGATTCGAATCAGCGCCAGGTCTACGGAAATCATGGGACCTCGGGGATGTATCGAAGAGATTAAGAGGGAATTTCAATAGAGTCCAGATTGGGCTCTTTTTTTCATATAGAAGGGGGAGGAAAATAATGGGATTTACACATTTGCATGTGCATACGGAATATAGTTTATTGGACGGGGCCTCCCGCATCGGCAACCTTTTGGACCGCTGCCAGGAATTGGGGATGGATCAGATTGCCATCACCGACCATGGCGTCATGTACGGGGTTGTGCAATTTTACAAGGAAGCGAAAAAGCGGGGCATCAAACCGATTTTAGGCTGCGAGATCTATGTCGTCCGCGGGGATGAAAGAATCCAGAAGCAGTCGCGGGAGCGGGACTATGCCCATTTGGTATTGTTGGCGGAGAATGAAAGAGGTTACAAGAACCTGATGAAACTGGTCACGGAAGGTTTTGTCCACGGCTTCTATTATAAGCCGCGGGTCAGTATTCCTTTCCTGCGTGACCACGCGGAAGGCTTGATCTGCCTGAGCGCCTGTCTGGCGGGGGAGGTCCAGCAAGCCCTCATGAGAAACCAATACGACCAGGCCAAGGAAATTGCCTTGGAATATGCCGATATCTTTGGGGAAGACAATTTCTATCTGGAGCTTCAGGACCATGGTATGGAAGAGCAGCGCATGGTCAATCGGTACCTGCGCCAAATGGCCAAGGAAACGGGACTGCCCCTGGTGGCTACCAATGATGTTCACTATGTCAACCGCGAGGACGCAGCCGTGCAGGATGTTCTCTTGTGCATTCAGACGGCCCGCACAGTGGACGAAGAGGACCGCATGCGGTTCCCGTCTGATGAGTTTTATTTGAAGTCCGAAGAGGAGATGGCGGAGTTGTTTCCTCGAGAGGCCCTGGACAACACGGTCAAGATTGCCGACCGCTGCCATGTAGACCTGGAATTCGGCAACCTGCATTTGCCGGCCTTTACGGCGCCGGAGGGGCTGACCAACCATGACTATCTCTACCAGCTTTGTGTGGAAGGGCTGAAGAAGCGGTACGAGACCATTACCCCCGAGATTCAGGAACGCCTGGAATATGAGCTGGATGTTATTGCCGGCATGGGCTACGAAGACTACTTCCTGATCGTTTGGGACTTTATTCGCTATGCCAAGGAAAACGGCATTATTGTCGGACCCGGTCGGGGGTCCGCGGCGGGCAGCATTGTTTCCTACAGCCTGGGGATCATCGATATCGATCCTCTTCAGTATGACTTGCTTTTTGAACGCTTTTTGAATCCGGAACGGGTATCCATGCCCGATATCGATATCGACTTCTGCTACGAGCGTCGCGGCGAGGTCATCGACTATGTCATCCATAAGTATGGGGAAGACCATGTCTCGCAGATTGTGACCTTTGGAACCATGGCGGCCCGTGCGGCCATTCGCGATGTCGGCCGCGCCCTCAACATGACCTATGGGGAAGTGGATCGAATCGCCAAGATGATCCCCATGGAGCTCGGGATTACCATTGACAAGGCCCTGAAGGACAACAGTGACCTTCGAATGCTTTATAAGGAAGATTCATCCGTCAAACGGCTGATCGACGTCTCGCGGGCCCTGGAGGGCATGCCGCGCCATACATCAACCCATGCGGCGGGTGTAGTGATTTCCAAGGAGCCGGTGGACCACTATGTGCCGCTGGTTCGAAACGGAGACATTATTGCCACCCAGTTTACCATGACGGAGCTGGAGGAACTGGGTCTGTTGAAGATGGACTTTTTGGGACTCAGGAACCTGACCATCATTCAAAAGGCCGTTGAGATGATTAAAGAAAACACCGGCAAGGACATCGACCTGAACAAGGTGCCTTACGATGATGAGAAGGTTTACAAGATCTTTCAAGAGGCGGAGACCCTGGGGGTCTTCCAATTTGAATCCTCGGGCATGCGCGCCTTCCTGAAGGAGTTGAAGCCGACTCGGTTTGAAAACCTCATCGCGGCCAACGCCCTCTTCCGGCCGGGTCCCATGCAGCAGATCCCGCGCTATATTGCCAACAAGAACTCCAGCGCGCCGATCCATTATACCCATCCGAGCCTGGCTCCGATCTTGGAAGAGACCTATGGCTGCATGGTCTATCAGGAACAGGTTATGCGGATTGTACGGGATTTGGGCGGCTACAGCTTTGGCCGTTCCGACCTGGTGCGCCGGGCCATGGCTAAAAAGAAGATGAAGGTCATGGAAGAGGAGCGCAAGAATTTTGTTGCGGGTGCCATGGAGCGGGATGTCGACGAGAAGTCGGCCAACAAGATCTACGATGAGATGATTGACTTTGCCAAATACGCCTTCAACAAGTCCCATTCGGCGGCCTATTCCTATCTGGCCTACCAGACAGCCTGGCTGAAGGTCTATTATCCGGTTGAATTTATGACGGCCCTTTTGACCAGCGTCATGGGTTCGTCCGATAATATCTACCAATATATCCGCGAAGCCAAGCGGCTGGGGATCGAAGTGTTGCCGCCGGACATCAATGAAAGCGGCGCACGGTTTACGACCGAGAGCGGCAAGATCCGGTTTGGCATGGCGGCTATTAAGAATGTCGGCAGCGGTGCCATTGAAGGAATTGCCGCGGAACGCGCGAAGAACGGCAAGTTCAAAAGCCTTCACGACTTTTTGAACCGGGCGGATCTGGGCGCGGTGAACAAGCGGACCGTAGAGAGCCTGATCAAGGCCGGCGCCTTGGACAACCTGCATATGCGAAGATCCCAGATGCTGGCGATCTTTGAAGTGATGATGAATGAAATCCAGAACCAGCGAAGACGGACATTAAGCGGACAGTTCTCCCTCTTTGGCGATGAATCGCCGGTGGAGATGGCCATTCCGATTCCGGATCTGCCGGAATACACCGATGCCGAGAAGTTCGAGATGGAAAAGGAGATGACGGGCATCTACCTGTCCGGCCATCCTTTGGACCGGGTAGCCAAAGCCATGGAGCAAAATACCAGCCATTCCTCCAGCTCTTTCCACGAAACGGAAGAGGAATACCAGGTGGATCGAAGAAAAAAATTGCGTGACGGGCAAAGAGTGACGATAGGCGGCATGGTTGCGGGTATGAAAGCATTAACGACGAAAAACGGCAAGCGCATGGCCTTTATGCAATTGGAAGATCTGGAAGGTCTTGTGGAAGTCATCGTCTTCCCGGATGCCTATGAGAAGTACCATGAGCTCTTAAAGCCGGAACAGATGGTCTATGTCACCGGCCGGGTCAACCTTTCGGACGAGGAAGCAGCCAAGGTGATTGCCCAGGACATGAAGGAACTGAAACCCATCCGCACGCTGTATCTGAGGCTGCCCATGCGCAATGCGGACCTGGAAGGAAAGATCAAGCGGCTCTTTGCCGAGTACCCCGGTGAGTCTTCCGTGGTCTGGCATTTTTCCAAGGACCGCAAGAGTTTCAAGAGTCCCAACGGCAATGGCGTGAAGATCACGGCGCGGCTGGAAGAGCGTCTTCGGGACCTTCTTGGACGGGATAATGTTGTCATTCGATAATTGTCCAGAAAGGCTTTCTTTTTGAATCGTTTTGTTATATGATATTGAGTGATTTTTGTTTTATGCATGCAGGGGCTTTATATTAAGGGTGTATGGATTTTTGGAGGGGTGTTTTTATGAAAGCAATTGCAGTATTAACAAGTGGGGGAGATGCTCCGGGCATGAATGCGGCTATCCGCGCCATTGTTCGAAAAGCGATCTACCACGGAATGAAAATCTACGGTATTCAAGACGGATATCAGGGCATGATTGACGGCAACATCGAAGAGATGAACTTGGCTTCAGTCGGTGATATTATTCACCGAGGCGGAACTGTTTTACATTCAGCGCGCTGCCTGGAATTTAAGACCGTAGAGGGTCGCGAAAAAGCGATCGAGAACTTGGAAAAATTCGGTATCGAAGGGGTTATCGTCATTGGCGGTGACGGCTCTTTTGCCGGGGCGCAAAAACTGGCGGAGATGGGCATCAATGCCATCGGGATCCCAGGAACCATCGATAACGACTTGGGTTATACAAAATATACCATTGGCTTTGACACGGCTTTGAATACGGTGCTGGACGCGGTATCCCGCGTACGGGACACATCGTCTTCCCACAACCGCGTTAATGTCATTGAAGTGATGGGTCGCCATTGCGGCGACATTGCCTTGTATACGGGCATTGCCGGAGGCGCGGAAAGTATCGTGATTCCGGAAATTACCTTTAACATCGACAGCATCTGCGACCGGCTGCTTCACGGCGTCGAGCGCGGCAAGAAGCATAGCATTATCATGCTGGCGGAAGGCATTATGGACGCTCAAAAGTTTGGGGAAACTCTGGAAGCGCGTACGGGTCTTGAAACTCGTGTGACGATTCTGGGCCACACCCAGCGTGGCGGAAGTCCAACAGCCTTCGACCGCATTATGGCAACCCGCATGGGTGCCACAGCCGTAGACCTTTTGATGGCGGACCAAAGCAACCGCGTTATCGGCTACGATGGAGCGGAAATTTACGACATGGATATTCACGAAGCATTGGCAATCGAACATCAGACGCACGAAGACTTATATGAACTTGCTAAGATCCTGGCGATTTAGGAGGAAGTATGAAGAAGACAAAGATTGTGTGTACCCTGGGTCCGGCATCGGACTCGGATGATATTGTTCGCTCGATGATGGAAGCGGGCATGAATGTAGCCCGACAAAACTTCTCTCATGGAAACTTTGAAGAGCACAAAATGCGCATGGACCGTGTGAAGCGCATCAGCGCGGAACTGGAAAAACCCATTGCCATTATGTTGGACACCAAAGGACCGGAGATTCGCACCAAGACTTTCAAAAACGACAAGGTTGATTTGGTGACGGGACAGGACTTCTTCCTGACAACCGACCAAGACTTTATCGGCGATGAAGCCGGTGTGGCCGTAACCTACGACCAGCTGACCGATGACTTGGAAGTCGGCAATATCGTCTTGATCGACGACGGTTTGATCGGTATGGAAGTTTTGCGCATTGAAGGCGACAAGATCCATTGTCGCGTCAACAATGCCGGTGTTATCAAGAACCGCAAGGGCGTGAACCTGCCGGGCGTAAAGATCAGCCTGCCGGCGATCACGGAAAAAGACCGGGCGGATATTGAGTTTGGCATTGAGCAAGAAGTGGATTACATTGCAGCGTCTTTCATTAGAAAGCCGGAGGACGTCATTGAGATCCGAAAGATTTTGGAAGAACATAACGCCAACGAGATTCAGATCATTTCCAAGATTGAGAATCAGGAAGGCGTAGAGAATATCGACGCAATCATTAAAGTGTCTGACGGCATTATGGTGGCAAGGGGCGACCTTGGGGTCGAAATTCCAGCCCAAGACGTGCCGTTGATTCAGAAGAAAATCATCAGAAAATGCAACGAGTGCGGGAAGCCGGTTATTACGGCAACCCAAATGCTTGATTCCATGCAGGCGCATCCGCGTCCAACCAGAGCCGAAGTGGGCGATGTGGCCAACGCGATTCTGGACGGGACCGATGCGGTCATGCTGTCTGGCGAGACGGCTGCCGGCAAGTATCCGGTGGAGTCCGTTCAGATGATGGCCCAAATTGCCATGAAAACAGAAAATTCACCGGCCTTTGAAGAGGCGATGAAGCGCAGAAACCTGGAGATTTCCTTGTCGGTGACCAATGCGATTTCCCATGCGACGGTCAGCACAGCAGAAGAGCTGGAGGCAAAAGCCATCATCACATCCACTTCATCGGGCCATACGGCGCGGGAAGTGTCCAAGCACCGTCCGGCTTGTCCGATCATTGCGGTTACACCGTTTGACCGAGTCCTAAGACGGGTGGCGCTGGTTTGGGGCGTCAAAGCCTTCAAGGTGGCGAAAGCGAAAGATACCGATACCGTTATCGAGAATGCGGTGGCAAGAGCCATGGAAACGGACCTGATCCAACCGGGTGACCTGGTTGTTATCAGCGCCGGCATTCCAATCGGCATCCGGGGCGCGACCAACATGATCAAGGTCCATATTGCCGGCGAGATCCTGCTGAAAGGCATGGGGATCGGCAGCAATTCCGCAACCGGACGCGTTTGCATCGCTAACACGGCTGAGGAAGCGGAAGAGAAATTCGAGACCGGAGACATTCTGGTGACCCAATGCACGGCCAAGGACATGGTGAAATACATGGAACGCGCGGCAGGCATTGTTACGGAAGCTGGCGGGCTGACAAGCCATGCGGCGGTTGTCGGATTGACTTTGGGCAAGGTAACCATCGTTGGGGTGGAAAATGCAACCCAGCAATTGAAAGACGATTATATCGTAACCATCGATGCCCAAGGCGGACTGATTTACAAAGCACAAAAATAAGGGGAAACGGGCTAAGCCCGTTTCCATTTTTTATGGAGGAAGCAACATGAACCCAGGCGATACGCTACGGCTGAAAATAGAAGATTTCAATACCAAGGGACAGGGTTTTGCCCGCCATGAAGGATTGGCCATTTTTGTTAACGGCGGACTGATCGGCGAGGAGTGCGAGGTGAAGATCGTCACAAGGAAGAAGCAGTATGCGGTGGCGAACAAGATGCAAACCATGATGCCTTCACCGGACCAAGTGATCCCGACCTGCCCGCTGGCGGACACCTGCGGCGGTTGCCAGATCCAGCACTATGATTACCAGGCCCAGCTCAATTACAAAGAGCAGCGGGTCAAAGCGGAGTTCAAGCGGGTCGGACTGGACATCGAGCCACTCCCGATCAAGGGCATGGAGAAGCCGTTCGGCTTCAGGAATAAAGCGCAGGTTCCGGCGTCCGGTAAAAAGGGCAACCTGAAACTGGGTTTTTATGAGCAAAACTCCCACCGGGTGGTTGATACAACAACTTGCTATATTCAGCATGATCTTCACAACAAAATCATGCAATCTGTACGGCGGATTCTCAATGAGGCAGAGGTTGAGCCCTACAATGAACGAACCAAAAGGGGCTGGCTGAAGCATGTGATTGTACGCGTTTCCTTCAACCAGGAAAAAGCCATGGTGATTCTGGTTACCACGCAAAAGAAGGGCTTGGATTTCAACGCATTCGCAGACAGGCTGACAAAAGAAGTCCCAGAAGTCGTTTCCATTTTCCAAAATATCAACGACAGACAGGGCAACAGAATTCTGGGCCGAACCTTCCATCATCACTATGGACAGCAAGAGCTGGTGGACACCATTGGCGACCTGCATTTCAGAATCTCGCCGGCGTCCTTCTTCCAGATCAATCCGGTCCAAACGGAGAAGCTGTATAACGCGGCCCTCGAAATGGCGGAACTGACGGGTGAAGAGACAGTCTACGACCTTTACTGCGGCAGCGGCACCATTTCGCTCTTCCTGGCAAAGCAGGCCAAGGAAGTCATCGGCATTGAGATTGTGGAAGCGGCCATTGAAGACGCGAAGAAGAATGCGAAAGACAACAATGTCACCAACACGGACTTCTATGCCGGCAAGGCGGAAGAAGTCTTCCCGGTTCTCTACAAAGAGGGACGGAAAGCGGAAGTGGTGGTTGTGGATCCTCCAAGGAAGGGACTGGACCCGCAGGTCATTGAAACCATCGCCCATATGCAGCCAAAGAAAATCGTCTACGTATCTTGCAACCCAAACACCTTGGCAAGGGATGTAAAAGCGATGACGGAACACGGCTACAGCCTAAAGGATGTGCAGCCTGTTGATATGTTTCCACACTCCATGCACGTTGAGACGGTAGTAATGATGTCGAGAATGGAAAAGTAAAAAGTTTGAAAGTGTAGAAAACAAGGGTTCTGCTAGTTTTGCGGGTTTGCAGAATGGCAGAACCTCTTGTAAAATCGGTACTTGATGGAAATATATCAACTGATAGAAAGTCGCATAATGTGGTAGATAAGTGTGATTTTAGGTAGGTTGTGGAGATAGAAATGTTGTAAAACAAGCTACTTATCGTATAATAAAATTATTGAAATGATGAGTAGCCTTGCCTCTGGGCATAAGTGGATAATTGCTTTTTTAGTTCTTTCTTTATTACTGATATACAATTTTCATAGTAGATGAAAACGTGTAATGTTGGTCTTTTATTCATGATAATACCTTCTTCGGTAGTGTCACATATTAACTCTAAAGACCGATATTATCAAGATGTATATTGCACAAATAAATTGAAATCTGTAGCAGGAATTAGTTACATAATTGAAAGAGGGTAATCGTAAAATGGAAACAATATATTTTGCGGGTGGTTGTTTATGGGGAGTTCAAGCATTTATCAAAACATTAAAAGGTGTTGTGAATACTCAAGCAGGTCGAGCAAATGGCTCAACAAATACTATTGAAGGTGATTATGATGGCTATGCTGAATGTGTAAAAACAGAATTTGACCCTAAAATTGTATCTGTTTATGAGCTAATGGGTTATTTTTTTGAGATTATAGATCCATACAGCCTTAATAAGCAAGGAAATGATATAGGAAAAAAATACCGCACAGGTGTATATAGCAAGTCACTACAACATTTAGAAGCTGCTAAAAACTACATAGAAAAAAGGGCAGATTGCGATAGAATTGTTGTAGAAATTCTTCCCCTTACAAACTATGTTAAAAGTGCAGATGAACACCAAGATAGATTAGATAGATGTCCTGATGATTATTGCCATATACCTAAAGAGTTATTAAGTAAATACTTGTAATAACCATTATGTCATTGGAAAATAGACTCATTTTATAATATAACTAGATACAGAGGACCAATTGTGAATGATCAGCTATTGCATAAAGGAGGAGCAAGATGAGATTAATTTCATGGAATATCGATTCATTAAATGCAGCCTTAACGAGCGATTCAAATAGGGCGGTGTTGACAAGAAAAGTGATTGATACAATTTTGGAGAAAGATCCTGATGTCATTGCCTTGCAAGAAACGAAATTGCCTGCTACTGGACCCAGCAAGAAGCATATGGAACGTTTAGCAGAGTATTTTAAAGGCTACTCGTATAACTGGAGAAGCTCCCAGGAACCGGCGAGAAAAGGGTATGCAGGAACGATGTTTTTATATAAAGAAAAGTACTCGCTGGAAGTTCTTTGTCCCGAGATTGAGGCGCCAGATACGATGGATGCTGAAGGACGGATTATGACCTTGGATTTCGGAGACTTTTATCTGACTCAGGTGTATACGCCGAATGCGGGTGACGGATTAAGACGGTTGAAAGAAAGACAAGTGTGGGATCAGAAGTATGCGGAATACCTTAAGAGTCTGGATCAAGAGAAACCCGTTTTAGCGACAGGCGACTATAATGTAGCCCACAAAGAGATCGATTTGGCGAATCCGGAGAGTAATCGCCGATCAGCCGGTTTTACAGATGAAGAACGCGAAGGCTTCACCAATCTGTTGAGCAAAGGCTTTACCGATACGTTCCGTCATATTCATGGGGATGTGACCGGTGCGTATTCATGGTGGGCGCAAAGGGTAAAAACAAGCAAAATCAACAATTCCGGCTGGAGGATTGATTACTGGCTCGTTAGCGACAGGCTAGCCGACAAGGTTGTGAAATCTGAAATGCTAGACTCTGGTGTACGACAAGACCATGCGCCAATTTTGTTGGAAATTGATATTTAGACAAACAAGAGCACAATGATCTGTGATTTGGTTGCCAGACACGATGAAGGTTTAGGTGACAGAAGATGGTGTTTGAGACTGCAGGAATGGTGTGATATTTGGAGGTAACGATGAAGAAACACATTGAAATTGGTGAACTTCAGAAGACATTGATATTTCCGTTGTTGTCGAGGCGCAGGGAACTGGATCAGGAGGAGCCTGTTCTAGTGGATGAATTTTCAAGAATCGTGGATGACTTGGATATAGACATTTCTGAGTTTGACAATTTGCTATCCAACGAGAATCACAGGCTCTCAATGGTGGTCCGGGCATACCATTTTGATAATTTGATCAAGGATTTCATGCAGGATCATCCGGATGCTGCTATCATCAGTATCGGCGCAGGATTGGATACGACGTTCAAGCGGGTGGACAACGGGCAGATCTTATGGTTTAATATCGAGCTGCCGGATGTGGCGGAACTCCGGGAACAGCTGATCGGCGATTCGGAACGGGAGACGACCATACGTCAATCTGTTTTTGATTTTGACTGGACTGAAAAGGTCAAAACCGTCATTGGAAACAGACCGGTCATGATTGTTTCGGCAGGTGTCCTGTTCTACTTCACAGAAGATCAGGTCCGTTCTATACTTTTAGAATCAGCCCTAGCTTTTCCTGGTGCTCATTTCGTCTTCGATTCGGTGATCCGTTTTACCAGATGGGCCCAGAACCGGGACATCAAGAAGGGCAACAATCCCATGCTGGCCAAGTGGAACTGGCATCTGAGAAAACCTGAGCATCTGAAGAAATGGCTGCCGGATTTAGAAGTTGTCGAATCCTTTCCCATATACGAACGGCTGAGGATACGAGCATACTGGACCAAGGACATTATTCGGGGCATCAAGGTGTTGAATTTCCTCAAGCTCTATTCCATCAACCATGTCATACTGTAGCAGGATGATTTCATTGATACAGCTGCTTAATGTCACCGATCAAAGATATCTAAGATGTAGAAGTAATAGGTTCGAGAGTTGGAAGTGTTTATCCATCTCTCGGATTTTTTTATTAAGAGAAGTCTTAGGACTGAATTCATAGATGAAGATTGTTTTTGATCGCGTGATCTGACCTTGCCGTGCTCACAGGTTTTGTCCATGCTCGTGCAGAATTGCTCACTTGTTTTGTCATTGGCTTAAAGATACAATAATGGCAAAAATAGGTATTGAGGTGAAAAAGAAACACCCCAAACGAGTCAACTTAATCCGGCAAGATTTCGTCTCGTTTTGGGGTGTCCAAAAAGCATGATTATCATATCACGATACGATAAACAGCGCAATGAAGAGACGAATATTTTTCATTAAGAGTAAAGAAACCATTCCCTGTCCGATCTGTGGAGGCAGGTTGGTTGTCCGAGACAGTCGAAAGCGGAAGATCATCCAAAGCGACGGAAAGTCTGAAACTTACCAAATTCGCAGGCTTCGCTGCAAATCTTGCCGCAAGATCCATTCAGAGCTTCCAGACTTCATGCATCCACATAAAAACTATGCAAGTGCTGTTGTTCAAGAAGAACTGGATGGGTCAGGAATCAGTTGTCCTGCTGACGATTCAACCATTGCAAGATGGAAGTTGGATTTTAAGAAACACAAGCAGATGCTAGAAGGGCTGCTGCAAGCCTTGTGGCTTGAGATTCTAAAGAAACCCTTCCGGCTTTTGCATCCGATTTCTTTGCTCGAAACCCTAAGAAAACAAAAATCCGATTGGTTGAGTTTTGTCCACCAGACACTGATCAATCACGGATTTGCCATACACACCCAGTTTGCATGGTGTCCGAGTTAGGCTTCATGATACGCTCGCTTCAACTTTAGAAAGGAGCGAATAACATGAAAGCAATCAACTCAGCAGACGATGTTGCTGCAAAGCGAATGCGGATGATCATGCCGCTTTTGGAAGAAAATCTGGATCCACATCAGATTATCGAACGAAAGAAGCAGATTGTAAGCCAGCACAACATTTCCTACAGGACTGTCAGCAGGTATTTGAAGGCCTATGAAGCCAAAGGCTTTGACGGCCTGAGACCCTCAAGAAACTACAAGCGGGAGTCGGAACTTCCAGAAGAGTTTCCCTTCATCTTGGAGCATGCCATTGATCTTCGGCGGGAATGTCCTACCAGAAGCGTTCGTGACATTATCCGGATTCTAGAACTGGAAGGTCAGATCATTCCGGGTACCTTGTCTAGAAGCACCCTGCAGCGGCACATGCAAAAATCCGGGTTTAGCAAACGGCAAATGCAAGTTTACACCAAGAAAGGAACCGCTTCGAGACGGTTTCAGAAACCCCATCGGTGCATGTTGTTTCAAGGCGACATCAAGTATGGACCCTATCTTCCCATTGGTGAAAATGGGGAGAAAAAACAGGTCTACATGTCCGCCTTTATTGATGACGCCACTCGGTTTATCGTCAGTGCCAAGTTCTATGACAACCAGCGCGTTGAAATCATCGAAGACAGCTTGCGAACGGCTATCATGCAGTACGGAAAGCCCGATGCCATCTACGTTGACAATGGAAAACAGTACCGCTCCAAGTGGTTGAAAAGCGCATGTGATAAACTAGGCATCCGCTTGTTATTCGCGAAGCCGTATCATCCCGAAGGAAAAGGCAAAATCGAGGCTTTTAACCGCAGAGTGTCTTCCTTCCTGTCGGAAGCTGCCTTGGCAAAACCCCAAACCGTGCATGAACTCAATGACATGCTGGATTTGTGGATCCAGAACTACTATCACAAATCTCCCCATGCAAGTCTGGGAAAGATTTCACCGGAGGTCGCCTTTAAAAGCGATTCCAGAGCCCTAACCTTCCTGGACACCAATGCCCTGGCCTATGCTTTTTTGCATGCCGAGGAGCGATTGGTTGACAAAACAGGTTGCATTTCCTTCGAAGGGGATACCTACGAAGTCGGCGTCCGACTCGTTGGCGAAACCGTTAAAGTTTGCTTTGATCCAACCTGGTCTAACGAAGTGGAGATCCATCACGACAGTGTCGAACCTTTTATGGCAAAGCCACTGGTTGTTGGTCACAACTGTGGTGTGAAAGCAAGCCTTCCAGAAGGCAAGTCTACTAAAGCTACAAGTTCATCAAGGCTTCTCGATGGACTTAACAAGGCCAACATCACCGGTCGAACCAACCAAGAAGTTGCCGTTGTATTTCGCAAGATCGAGGAGGTGAATGATCATGTATGAAGCCTTTTTCAACATGGGTCATACGCCCTTTCTCAACTCGATTCCTGTTGAATCCTTGTACCTTTCCAGCATGTTGGATGAAACGCTCTCCAGACTCGAATACGTTGCCAAAAACCGTCTGTTTGCCATTGTGACAGCAGATGTTGGCTGTGGCAAGTCTACTGCGATCAGAAAGCTTGCTGCATCCTTGCCGGCTGACGAATACGAAATCCTGTATTTGTCCGACTCAAAACTAACGCCAAGATGGTTCTACAAGGGTCTTTTGGCCCAGCTGGGGATGGAATCGAAGTTCTACCGAGGTGATGCCAAACGGCAGCTCCATCAGCAACTGGAGATAATCCAGGGAGTCCGCGGAAAACGTGTTGTTACAATCGTTGATGAGGCCCATCTTTTAGTAAAAGAAACCTTGGAAGAAATCCGTTTTTTGCTGAACTATAAAATGGATTCGCTTCAACCCATGGCCTTGATTCTTGTTGGCCAGAACGAACTGTGGGACAAGCTAAAGCTTCAGCGATACGCAGCCATTCGGCAGCGAATCGACATTAAATGCGAAATTCCGCAGTTTGACAGATCACAAACCGCTGAGTACATCCAATCACATTTGCGGTATGCTTCCGGAACAGAAGACATCTTTACCGACAAGGCTATGGACGAGATCTACCGCTACTCTGCGGGTTCAGCCAGAGCCATTAACAAGGTCTGTACTCAAGCGTTGATGTATGCGGCACAAAGAGCGAAAAAGCTGGTTGATGATCATATGATTCGGACCGTTATCACAGCTGAATTACCATAAACATCCGGTCATGGCGCCGCTGGCGCCGTGGCCTGTTATCAAACAACTTGCGGCAAAATAGGCGAGCAAGTTGTGGTCAAGTTCATGAGCAACTCATGGACAGAGAACGTGAGCAACGACAGAAGATATTCGAGAGGAAAGTGAATATAGAAATATTTTACATTCAAACGATTTCAAGATAGAATTTAAGTCAGTTGGATACAGGGAGGGATTATGATGAATGCACATGCTATTGTGGAAAAAATAGAAAGTCTTTTTCATGGAACCGAGCAGGAAATCTTCGCTAACGAATCGGGGCTTACCTATGATGCAGATCAAGAGGTCAAAAGAATCGGATACTGTGTGAATCTAACGCTTGAAACGATCGAGGAAGCGAGACTTCACGGTCTTCATATGCTGTTGACCCACCACCCGGCCTGGGATGAAATCTACGGACTCAAAGAAGCCTGCCTGGAAAAATTAGCAGAGTATGGCATCAGTCATTATTATAATCACTTGCCGCTTGATGATTGTGAGTTCGGGACCAATGATAGTTTGGTAAAAGAATTGAACTTGACGAATGCCATAAGAACCCATGAGTGGGAAGGCTTGTTTTTTGGCAGGGTCGCAGAATATGAGAAACCAATTGAATTCAATAAACTTGTGAAAAAGATGGAAACGCTGCTTGAGGAACCGGTGAAAGCTTGGCGGTTTAATGATAAAAAAGTAAAGCGGGTTGGCGTACTCTGTGGCAACGGCGGATCAACGGAGTGCATGAAAGAAGCTGTTGAAAATGGGTGCGATGTGTATATTACGGGCGAATCCAATTTATATACGATTCAGTATGCGCAGCTCAAAGGAATCAACCTGATTATTGGCAGTCATACCTTCACTGAGTTATTTGGAATTCGAAGCTTGGCGATGAAACTGAAGGAACTCGAAAAAGATCTTGAACTCGTGGAAATCAAGGAAAAGCACTATGAGGCAAATATTCAATAAGACGATAAGTAAATCATATTATCAATTTTGAGACGCCGGAAGAATCTTTCTTCTGGCGTTTATTGATGGAACCTAAGAATACCCGTATATAGGGATAAGATTGTATCCGTCTTTGAAATATCGTATGATAAAATGAAAGTCAGAAGCAAGCTTGTATTTGATGATAAAAGACCGTAGAAGGAAGGGGTGAGGCGGATGAAAGAAAATAAGCGCGTATATATGGCAATCGACCTAAAGTCTTTTTATGCCTCGGTTGAATGTTTGGAACGAGGCTTGGATCCGTTGACAACGAATCTGGTTGTTGCAGATGCCAGCAGGTCGGAAAAGACCATTTGTTTGGCGGTATCTCCTTCGCTGAAAGCCTATGGAATTCCCGGCCGTCCCCGTTTGTTTGAAGTGGTACAAAAGGTTCAGGAAGAGAATGCGAAGCGGGAATGGCATGCACGGAACAGGAAGTTCAGCGGTTCTTCCTTTCATGCCAAAGAACTAGAAGAATCATCAGACCTAGCCATTGATTATATTGCGGCCCCACCAAGAATGGCTCTTTATATGGAATACAGTACGCGGATATACAATGTCTATTTGAAGCATGTTGCACCGGAAGATATTCATGTTTATTCGATTGATGAAGTCTTTATGGATATCACCAATTATTTGAAATTCTCGGGCTTGACGCAAAGGGAATTCGCCAAAATGATTATTCAGGATGTTTTAGATACGGTTGGCGTTACGGCGACGGCAGGGATTGGAACCAATCTGTATTTATGCAAGATTGCGATGGATATTGTTGCAAAGCATATTCCTGCTGATCGGGATGGCGTACGGATTGCTGAAATTGATGAGATGAGTTACAGAAAACTCTTATGGAACCACCAGCCAATTACGGATTTTTGGCGTGTGGGAAGAGGGTATGCGAGAAAGCTGGAAAAGCATGGTCTTTATACCATGGGCGACATTGCGAGATGCTCCATTGGCAGGGAAGGAGCTTATTACAATGAAGACCTGCTCTATAAGATGTTCGGGGTCAATGCCGAGCTTTTGATTGATCATGCCTGGGGATGGGAGCCGTGTACCTTGGCAGAGGTAAAAGCATATAAGCCGGCGAGCAAAAGTACAGGAGCTGGTCAAGTATTGCATTCGCCTTATCCCAATGATAAAGCACGGATGATCGTCCAAGAAATGACCGATTTGCTGGTTCTTGATTTGGTCGATAAGGGGCTTATGACGGATCAGATCGTATTAACGGTTGGATATGACATTTCAAATCTGGAACAGCCTGAGATTCGCAGAACCTATAAAGGCGAGGTCAAAACCGATTTCTATGGCAGGCAAGTTCCAAAACATGCCCATGGCACGGTGAATCTTAAGAAGATGACCTCATCGACGAAACTGATCATGGAAGCGGTAATGGATTTGTTTGATCAGATTGTAAACCCCAAATTGTTGGTACGTAGGGTCAACATTGTTGCCAATCATGTTATGGATGAGGAAACCGTTAAAAATCAGGTTACCTATGAACAGCTGGATTTGTTCACCGATTATGAGCAGAAACAGGCGGTTGAAGAAGATGAAGCCGAGATGCTTGAAAAAGAAAAAAGCTTGCAGCATGCCATGTTAAACATTAAGAAAAAATATGGGAAGAACGCAATCCTTAAGGGAACAAACCTGCAGGAGGGGGCTACAACCAAAGAACGTAATAAGCAAATCGGTGGACATAAGGCATGATTGGAGCTCAGTAAAGCGGCAAAGGAGATCGAATGAAAAATAAACGGGACCAGGATATAAAAAAATATGAAGACATCCTTGATCTTCCACATCATGTGTCAAGAAAAAGACCCCAAATGAGCCTGGCGGACCGGGCAGCACAATTCTCTCCCTTTGCGGCTGTGGTTGGACATGAAGAGGCGATTAAAGAAACCGCAAGACGTACGGATCGAAGAAAAGAATTGGACGAGATGGAAAAAGCGATCATTGATGATCAGCTTCGGGAAATCGAAGCCCAATTGCCGAATGGATTCGATGTAGAGATTGAGTACTTTCAGCCGGATGAGCGAAAGGCTGGAGGGAAATACCTGGTCAAGGTTGGACCTGTAAAGAAAATTGATCACTATTTGCGAGAAGTCCAGATGATGGATGACACCAAAATTAAAGTTGATGAAATTTCTCGGATCACGATTAATTCTTCAAAATAGCATGGAAAAAACAGAGTAATAAATTAAATTTTGAGCACAAGAAAAGAGGCTATTGTTAGCCTCTTTTCGTATGAGTTTTCTATTCTGCTTCTTCTTTGCCGATCTCAGGCACTTCATGAATTTCTTCTTCAACCTCTTCTGTTTCTTCAACTACGGTTGGAGTGGAAACGTGTACAAGCATGCTGTCTTCAGGAGTCAGTATTTTGTAACGCTCATCCTTCATAATATCCAATTGACCAGCGGTGATGGAATCACCAACGTTTAATCCGGCAAGATCAACAACGATTTCGTCCGGCATATCCTTTGGAAGGCATTCCAGTTGAATCTCGTTGATCATTTCGTTCAAAATCCCATCTTGTGTTACTTGATCTCGATTGATGAATCTGATCTGTGCCGCCATTTTAACTGATTCACCGGCAGTCAACACTTGAAATTCGATATGCGCCAACTTATGGCTAAGGATATCGTGAGTTACGTTTTTTACCATAGCGAGATATTCTTCACCTTCTAAACTTAACTCTGCCTGCGAACCAATGTGTGTTTTTTTAAGGAACCGTTCAGCTTCTTGCTGATCCAACTGAATGGAGATGGATGCATCCATATTTTTTCCAAATAATACAGCAGGAATGATCCCATTTCTTCTTAGTTGCTTTGGTTTTAATGTTTCGTCTCTTTTCTGTACTTTTAACATAGCCATTTTCCTCCTTTTGTGCCTTTTTTATGTTTCAACCCATTTAATGGGTTGAAGAGTTTAATGTTCGTAATTAACCCTATGTCATTGGGACAAAGCTGTTAACTCAATACCTATGCAATTACAACATATGTACCCAAATCTCACTCTAATTATTTCACAATACTCAGATAATTACAAATATACCCAATTTTCTATGTTGGACAATCCTTTCTTTTTGTTGATGTTTAGCGGAATAATACGTGATGTAATAATATTATGCATCGAAACATACAATTATTTCTAATTATGGTATAATATTATTGTGCGAAGTGAGAATATCGAGACAATTCAGATCATATGTGGAGGGGAGATTATGAGTAATAAAGCTGCAATTTTTATTGATGGAGGCTACTTAAACAAAATTCTACAATATGAGCATGATAGAGCTAAAATTGATTATGAGAAGTTGGTAGCTCATCTTACAGGAGAAGATAATTTGCTTAGAACATATTATTATAATTGTCTTCCTTATCAATCAGCAAAACCAACTGAAGAGGAAAATAGAAGATTTGGAAGTGCACAAAAATTTCATGACAGATTAAGAAATATTTCAAGGTTTGAAGTTCGTGAAGGTAGGCTTGAATATCGTGGTGTAGATGATAAAGGCAAAAAGATTTTTACTCAAAAAAGGGTAGATATTTTAATGGCGTCTGATATTGTTCAATTAGCGACAAAAGGGAAGATATCTAAAGCAATATTACTAACAGGGGATAGCGACTTCTTACCAGTAGTGAAGATTGCGAAAAATGAGGGGGTTGAAATAACACTCGTACATGGAGCGAAAAAATGTTCGCCTCATAAAGAATTGTGGACTGAAGTTGATCAAAGGATACCTTTAGATTGTGAAATGATAAGAAAAATACTTTTATAAAGTATTGACAATGTAATTGGATATGGTAATATGAAAGTATAATAATCCTTGGTGTTTTCAGTATTGGAGATGCCTCGAATAATAAACAAACCCCACGTTTTGTGGGGTTTTTTTATTTTGTTAGCTTTAGCTAGTTGAGCATGTAAAAGGTGCGATTCAATTAATCCCTCGATATGCAAGTGTGCGTAGATTGTCATATAAACAGCACCTTTCGATATACTGAAGTTGTTCAGACTACAGCAAAATGGAATGGAGATTTTAACGACGAATAAAGCAATGAGATTAGCGCGAAGAGAATGGGTATGTTAATTATTTCCTATCATTCAAGTAGATCTGATGCATGGTCTCACAGGCAATGAAGTTCAGTCTTTCGACATTGTCCTTTGAGTAGTTGATGTCCTTTTCGTAATCGAAGTTTTTCCCTTCTTCAAATTGCTTCAAGAGATTTGTGACGCAAACGCAAAGTGCTCCGCCTCTTAAGCCGAACAAGCGGCTGAGGATCATCACGATGCTGCTTTCCATATCGCCAGCCAGCACTTTCATCTCTTTTAAGTCAGGTAGGAAGTGATCCCAGGAATGACGATGGTAGCCGCCAAAGGAAGCGTCGCTTTCCGGTCGGTTTGCGTATAGGGCATCCGTCGTTCTTGTCGTTCCCACATGGTATTTCAAGTTTAAACGCTCAGCAGTCTGAATGGCAGCCTGTACGATTTCATGGTGGGCCACTGCCGGGTATTCGATGGGAACATATTGGGAAGAGGTGCCTTCGAACCGGCAAGCCGAATCAAAGATCGCGATATCGCCTTTTTGGATAAAGCCTTGTATGCCCGCGCAGGTTCCCATTCGCAAGAAGGTCTTTGCGCCGCACCGAGCAAGTTCTTCAATCGCTATGGCGGTGGACGGGCATCCCATTCCGGTGCTGGTGCAAGTAATCGGCATGCCTTTGTAAATGCCGGTGTAGGTGACATGCTCGCGGTTGTCGGCAATCAGTTTCGCTTCATCCCACAGTTCTGCAACCAAAGGGACACGCTTTGGATCTCCAGGCAGAAGCACATACGGTGCAATATCGTTCTCCGTTGTTTTCAAGTGGTACATAAGAGCCATAGAAATTACCTCCCGATTTTATTTATTCCTTTCATAAGTTAAAATATCAATATACCTATATAAAAACAATGAATATTGGAGAGATGATGTATTTCACGCACATTATCTTTATTTTGTTACGTTAAATCCAAACAGGATGTTTGATATGCTTGAATTACCATAAGGAATGCACTTGCAGAAAACGTTTTCAAATTACCACTATTAGGTCTCAGGGGAGGTATTATGAAAAAAAGTAGAAAAGCTATCAAAATGTTGTCATGGTTATTGGTGTTAATGCTGGTCTTTTCATTTACAGCCTGCACCAGCGAACCGGCTGCGGAGGAGCCAGAAACTCCGGTTGCAGAAGACGGTGAATTGTCGGGAACCATTACATTCCTGACGATGGCGGAGTATCATGACGCCAATGTCCTGGCGGTGGAAGCCTTTGAAGCCGCGCATCCGAACGTAAAGGTTGAAATGGAAGAGTATCCGTTTACCCAGCTGTTTGACGTGATTGAAATCAAGCTGGGCTCGAAGAGTTCAAACTTTGATGTGGTCTTAACGGATGCAACCATGGTGAGCGGATATGCCTACCGAGGATTTATCTGCCCGATCGACGAGTATTTTACGGAAGAGGAGAAGGCAGAGTTTGCTCCGGCATTGGTGGATTCCGGCTCCTATCAAGGCGAATTCTACGCGCCGCCAATCAAAAACTCATGCCATGTACTGTTCTACAACAAGACCTTGCTGGATAACGCGGGGATCGCGTATCCAAGCATGGATCCAGCTGAAAGGCTGACGTGGGAAGAAGTGGTTCCTATGACCCAAAAAGTAATGGCAGCGGCTAATGACCCAACCGTGTTTGGTTTGACCTTCGAGCAAATCAGCAGAGCCTATCAGATCCTGCCTTTGATCAACTCAAAAGGCGGCGTTGGGATTGGCGATGACGGCACAACCGTAGAGGGCTATATCAACAGCGATGAATTTGTGTCTGCCATGGAATGGTATTCAGACATCCACAACGAATTCAATATCTCGCCAAAAGGCGTAGCACCGGCAGAAACCGTTGGCCTATTCGCATCCGGCAAAATCGCCTTCCTGTGTGCCAATATTTTCGACTACAAGACTTTCGAGAACACGGAAGGATTGGAATACGGCTATGCACCGTTCCCGTATTTTGAAGGGGGCATTGCAGCAACACCGACAGACAGTTTCCATATCGCAGTCAGCAACTATTCCGAAAACAAGGCGCTGGCGGCAGAGTTTGTAAAATCCTTTACATTCGCGGAAGGCAATGATGCGTTCTGTGAAGCCCGCGGCGAGTTTTCCGCAAGGGTTGACAAGTTGAATGTCTACAACGAAGATCCGCAGTATAATGATGCGCCATTGTCCATCTTTAAGCTGGCGGCGTACGAAGCGCAAAACACGGCATTCCCAAGACCGAAATCATTGGGCTACAGAGAGTGGGAAAGTGTAATGAACGCAACCTTTGAAGACATCCGAAACGGGGCGGAAGTGAAGGAAGCGCTGGATAAAGCGGCAAAATCCATTGACGCGAAAATGGTGCCCTACAAGTAAGTCAAATTAGCGTGTTAGATGTAGAATCAGGCTGCCCGATGAACGTTATCGGCAGCCTGAAATAATCAGGAAGTAAAGTGAAGTGAGGAAAAAATGAAAAAGAAATTTACTCCATATCTGCTTCTGCTCATATCTTTTTCTTTGATTGCGCTATTCAAGGTGTATCCGATTGGTTATTCGTTGGTTGGCAGTCTTTTCGTAAAAGGTGCCGGCGGGGTAACCAAATTTGCAGGATTCGCAAACTTCAAGATGCTGTTTTTGGATCCGGATTTTATCAATTCCTTGTTGATGACCTTGAAGTTCACCTTGATCATCACACCGATTCAAGTGATCTTGGCCGTTGGGCTGGCTGTGCTTTTAAACCGGGACAATGCCCTGGTTCGGGCGACGCGCACCATTGTGTATATCCCGGTGGCAGTCAATCTGGTTGTTGCGGCAACGATCTGGAACCTGATGCTCAATCCCTCTTCGGGAATCATCAACTCCATCCTCAACATCTTTGGCATTGAATCCCAGCCATTGCTGACCAGTCCGGACCAAGCCATGTGGGTGATTATGATTATCTGCTGCTGGAAAGGGGTGGCGTACTGGATGTTGTTTTTGCTGGCGGGGATGCAGAATATCAATGACAGCATCTATGAATCCGGTAAAATCGACGGCACAAATCCTATTACTGAGTTTTTCTATCTGACCCTTCCTTTGCTCAAAAACACCTTGGTGTTTGTGACAATTTCAGATACGATGATCAACCTGTTCATGTTTGTTCCTGTGTATATGCTTACCGGCGGTGGGCCGCAGGGCTCGACCAATGTCTTGATGTATGAGGCCTACCGGTCGGCGTTCAAGTTTTCGAATTACGGCAGATCCTATGCGATCATCACCATTTTGCTGCTGATGACTTGTGTCATCATCGGCCTTCAGTTTTGGTTTTTGAGAGACAAGGATGCGCCGAAGAAACCACGTAAAGCCAGAGGTGATTTATCATGAAAAAGAAAAATACAATGACGACAAGATTATCAAAAGTGCTCTATGTGGCTGTGATCCTTCTTATTATTGCGGGAACCTTGCTGCCCATATTTTTCGCATTGGGTTCGTCGTTCCGGTCCGACGAGGAGATCTTTCATTATGCAACGCCTTTCACCATGCATACGCTGGTTCCGGTGAAAATCATCGTTGATAACTACAAATCTCTCTTTGTTGAGCATGCCTTCTGGAGACCGGTGCTGAACTCCATCTTTGTTTCCATGTCGACGGTTGTGGTCGGATTTATCGTGAATGCCTTGGCCGGCTTCGCCTTTGCCAAGTTCAACTTTCCCGGCAAGCGAATATTATTTGTAATTTATTTGTTCTCATTTATGATTCCATTTGAGATGATAGCCGTGCCGCTCTACAAGACGGCAGAGAGTCTCAATCTGATAGACACCTATTCGGCACTGATATTGCCCATGGTGGCAAACGGCATGATTGTATTTCTTTATACGCAGTTTTTCAAGGACATACCCGACAGTTTGATTGAAGCCGCAACGATCGACGGGGCTGGTTTTTTCAGGATATTCTTCAGCATCATCGTCCCGGTGTCGAAACCGGTTATCATCAGCGCGAGCCTCATGCTCTTCATTAAGCAGTGGGATGCGTTTTTGTGGCCGATGATTGCGACGACCAAAAACGACATGCAGGTCATACAGGTTGCCATCAGCAATTTCACCCTGGAATTTACCATTCTGTGGGGCGTGATCTTTGCGGCGACGATGGTGGCGATCATTATACCCGTGTTGACACTCATTCCGCTGCAGAAGTATTATATAAAGGGAGCAGTGACTTCTGGGTTAAAGGGATGATGGCGATGAGTTATGACTAACTTTTTCAAAAGATTTTCCTATATCAAACTTCGAAACAAGGTGTGGCTTGCATTTATGCTGTTAAGCGTTATGCAAGTCATGCTTATAGGTGTTGTTGTTTATTTGTCCAATTCCAAAATCATTGTGGACAATGAAAAAGCGCACCTGGACCAGTTGATCAATGCAGTCAATCAAGATCTCGAAAGCAGAATCGAAGCCTTTAATTCAGATGCTTTGCATATCGTGATCCGGGAAGAGATCAAGCAGAATCTCAACTTGGAGTCTGACCTGGAGATCGGAAAAGCCAAAAGAGACATTACGGCATACATAAACGAGAAAATCATCACGACATCCGGGTATTTGGATATTTCCATCATCGACATGAACGGGAATTCATACAGCTCAAGAGCGACCTACTATCTGCCCTATGATTTTGACATTCAGGAAATGGAAGTCTTTAAGCAAGCCCAAGAATACAATGGGGGCTTGGTTTGGCTGAGCCACAACGATTTGAATGAATTGTACGCGAAAGACAGCATCCTATTAAAATCCTTGGGTGGAATTTCCGGCGCTGCGGTGATCAAGGATTATGCGAGCAATGAAATCAAAGGCCTGCTGGTGCTTGTGATCAAGGACAATTACTTCAATCATATGGAGTATTCCAAGGAAGAGATCGACGACGTGCTTTTTTATCTCGTCTCTCCGGACAAGTCGGTGATCATACCGATGAATTCAGATTCGAGTGCGCTGGAAGCGGATGTGCTAAGCGCCATTGACACGCAGGTGAAAAGAGGAGCGTTTACGACAGGGAAAACGGATGACCGGGACGAATATCTTGTGTCCCATCTCAGAAACGAGGCGCTGGGCTGGCAGCTGGTTTCGATTAAATCGGCATCGGATCTGAGCGCAACCTTTCACAGAACGGTTTCAATTTTACTAGTAACGCTCTTGGCGTCATTGGTAGCATGTTTCTTCTTGGCAAGCCGGATATCGGGATATATCACAAAAGGCTTTAAAGTGTTGGCCGAGAAGATGAAGAGAGTGGGAAAAGGGGATTTCAATACACGAATCAATACCGGCAGGGTGGATGAAATTGGTGAGCTGTCCAATGTGTTCGATGCCATGGTTGAGAATACCAATCTTTTGATCAAACAGAAATACGAGCAGGAATTGATGACAAGGGAAGCGGAATTCAAGGCTTTGCAGGCACAGATCAATCCGCATTTCTTGCATAACACCCTGGATATGATCAACTGGCGGCTAATCGAAAAGGGTGAAGAAGAGGTCAGCCAATCGATTGTAGCCTTGGGCAATCTGCTGCGGTATTCAGCGGAGAGCGGTTCGCCTGAAGCGACGCTGAAGGAAGAAGTCGACAATATCAGCGATTATCTGTATCTGCGTCATGCAAACAGCAAAAACATGTTTGAATATGAAATTAAAATCGATGAAGCGGAAGGCATCATCTTGCCGAAACTGACCCTGCAGCCGATCGTAGAGAATGCGATCATCCATGGGTTTGCAGGCAGAAAAAAAGGAAACATCATTAAAATCATTGGAACTGGGGAAGGCGACCGGTACACCATTGAAATCATGGATAACGGGATCGGCATGACCGAGGAACAAATCAATGACCTGGAATGGAAGATGGCACTTTCAAGGGACAAGGAAAAGCACATCGGACTGAAAAATGTGGAACAGCGTCTCCGTCATATGTATGAGGATAGCGAATTCTACATCGAAAGTGAATTTGGAAGGGGTACTGCAATCAGAATCGTAATTCCAACGAGTGGGAATGATGAATATGAATATCGTTATAATTGATGATGAAGCTGTCATTTGCAGCGGAATTCAGAATATGGTTGAAAACTCCGGCAATGATTGGCAAGTCTATGAAATCTATACGGATGCCGAAGAAGCGCTGGAGTTTTGCGATTGGGACAGAGTGGATTTATTGCTGTCCGATATTAACATGCCTGAAATCGACGGATTGACCCTGGTTGATACGCTGAAAGAACGGGGCCATGATGTACAGGTTATCTTTATAAGCGGCTATACGGAGTTTAAGTATGCGCAAAAGGCCTTGCAGCAAAAGGCGATCGACTACATCATTAAGCCTGTTTCCGTCAAGATTTTAAAGGAAGCCATCAACAAGACGGCTGCAGTCATTGAACGGAAAAGGAAGAATCAGCGGGACGAAAAATTTATTGCGGACAATATTTCAAGCATCACAAAAAGCTTTATCTATGAGATGGTCTTTGAGACGAGAAGACTCAGCAAGCGGGAAATCGAAGAGGGCTTGAAATATTGTAATCTAGCGAATACGCGTTTTACATTAATGAGTTTTGTCTTGGGAGATTTGGATAAGATCAGAAAGACCATTAAAGGGATAAACCAAGAGGGGATGAGAGCGTTTCTGTTTACCAGCAAGAGCAATTACAATATGATTGTTGTATGTGAAGATGAAGAGTCTCGCAAGGGAGCCGATCAGGTAAAACAAACTCTTCATGCGCATGTTCCCGAGCTGATGATTGTTCAAACGCAGACGTCGGGAAGCATCTTGAAATTGGCCGAAGCCAACTATCAAATGATGGCGCATCACAAAAAGGACCTCTTGACCTTGCGTGCGGACCGAGGCAATCCGGATCAGTCAGCAGCGATGAAAAAACAAGAAAACTATTCTCCTCATGTGATTAGCGCAATTCAGTTCATTAAGGAACATTATGCTCAAAAGATCTCGCTTTCAAGCCTGGCAGAAGAGCTGTATGTCCATCCGACCTATCTGTCGAATTCTTTCAAGAAACAGACGGGCACCAACATCGTGGATTTCATTAACAATTATCGCATTGAAGTTGCGAAGGAACTCTTGAAGGATTCGCGTAACAAGATCTATTGGGTGGCGGATCGTGTTGGCTTTGCCAACCAGAGGTATTTCAGCCAAAAATTCAAAAAGATAACGGGCTGTACGCCGGTTGAATATAAGCAAAAGGCATTCTTTGGATCGTAAGGAATGGAAACCTAGATCGTGGGCATTTAAAGTGTTTGCGCGTCTAGGTTTTTTTGTTGTCTGGAGATAGGGTTGATAACAGATGGGTTCGATGAGATTGAGAGATTTTTAGAAAGTCCTTGACCTAAAGTTAACTTCAGGTTGTAGAATCATAGTGAACTTGATTTTGAAAGTTCAGAACTATAAGTCTGAAGGTAATGGAGGGAATAAAATGATTGATAAAACGCAAAAGACTTTTGTCGTTAGTGAAAAAGTGACTGTAGAAAGTGTTTCATTTAAAAATCGATTCGGGATCACGGTCTCAGCGGACTTGTACTTGTCCAAGGAGATGGATGAATCTGAAAAATATCCGGCGATCATTGTCGGCACACCCTATGGCGGTGTAAAGGAACAAGGGGCCGGTATCTATGCGCAGACGATGGCGGAACGTGGTTTCGCAGCCCTGGCCTTTGACGAATCCTATAACGGAGCAAGCGGCGGTCAACCGAGACGCGTATCATCGCCTGACATTTTTGTAGAGGATTTCAGTGCGGCGGTTGACTATATGGGAACCCGCCCCTATGTGGATCGAGACAAGATCGGCGTCATCGGCATTTGCGGAAGCGGTGGCTTTTCTGTAACGGCAGCGCAGGTTGACAAGCGAATCAAGGCGGTTGCGACCGTCAGTATGTATGATATGAGCAGAAACATTCGATTCGGATGGAAAGACAGCATGACGTATGGGGAGCGAAGCCAAGTGCTTGATATGATGAGTCAGCAACGATGGGAGGACTATGAAAGCGGGACACCGGAACTAACACCGGCATTTCCGAATGAACCACAAACCGCGATTCCAGAAGGCTTGGATCCGATTTCAAGCGAATTCTTTGAATACTACGCGATGGAACGCGGTTTTCATCCCAACTCGATTGCTGCATTTACAATTACCAGTGCCATGTCCTTTATGAATTTCCCGCTGATGAACTACATCGAATCGATCTCGCCGAGACCAATTCTGTTTATCATGGGTGAAAATGCGCATTCCAGATATTTTACGGAGGATGCGTACAAAAGGGCTGCCGAACCAAAGGAATTGGTCATTGTGCCAGGCGCCAGACATATCGACCTGTATGACAGAACAGATATGATTCCATTCGACAATTTGGAAGCATTTTTTTACGAAAACCTATAACCCTTTCTAGAGCAGAGATCGTTCGGTCTCTGCTTTCGAATAGAGCAAGGAGGATTTTTACTATGAAAATCATAAATGCAAAAGAATTTGAAAAGCAGAATGTATTTGGAAAAGGACAGGAAAACACGATGTTTGCGCAGTACTTTGTCGGGGAGTCTTTTTTAAATCTGTTGACAATGCCAGGCGAGTACCCAATGCTTTTGGCGAATGTAACCTTTGAGCCAGGCTGCCGAAACAATTGGCACATCCATCATGCTACAGAAGGCGGCGGGCAAATTCTGCTTTGCACAACCGGGAGTGGCTGGTATCAGGAAGAAGGGAAAGAAGCCGTCAGCCTGGAACCAGGTTCTGTTATTAAAATTCCGGTCGGCATCAAGCATTGGCACGGCGCGAAAGCGGACAGCTGGTTCAGTCATATTGCCGTAGAAGTGCCAGGCGAAAATTGCAGCAATGAATGGTGCGAGCCTGTGTCGGATGAAGCATACAATAAGCTGAAGTAAGGATGGGAACGGACTCGATCGGAAAGGAATAAAATCATGGCAGGAAATTTAAATCTATACAAAACAGATCCGGAATTTATGGAACGGCATGAGTCCTTTGTCTCACGAGAGGTGATGCAGGAACCAGGACTGGAGTTGGATGACGAAACAAGATCCATCTCCATTCTTGCAGCGTTAATCGGCGTCCAAGGGTTGGATGCGTATAAAAGCATGCTGGATCAAGTTCTGGGAAACGCATTAACGCCTATCATGGTGAAAGAAATTGTCTATCAGGCGGTTGCGTATCTTGGAATTGGACGGGTGCGTCCCTTTCTGGCTGCAACAAATGAAGTGATGATTGGGAAGGGGATTGAACTTCCGCTGGAGGGGCAGGCAACCACAAGCATGGATGACCGGCTGATAAAGGGAACCGAGGCGCAAGTTGCTATTTTTGGAGAAGGCATGCGGGACTTCTGGAAAGGCGGTCATATCAATCGCTGGCTGGCAGCAAATTGCTTCGGTGATTACTATACGAGGAAAGGATTGGATCTGAAGCAAAGAGAACTGATCACCTTCTGCTTTCTGGCGGCGCAAGGTGGCTGCGAACCGCAGTTGACAAGTCATGTTGCAGGGAATATTCGGCTGGGAAACAGCAAAGAACTTTTGGTAAAAGTTATTTCGCATTGTCTTCCGTATATCGGCTATCCAAGAAGCTTGAATGCACTGGGGTGCATTGGCAAGGCTAAAGAAGCATAAAGACCAGAAAACGGGCTATCTCCAAACAAGGAATAGCCCGTTTTAATCACTTATTGCAGTTTTTGTTTCTTACAGTGTGCCTTTGTGTGTCGGGGTCTAGTCGGTCAAAAATTTCATGGCCAGTTCCTCGCGTAGGCCTGGCACATTCGTGGTTCCCTTTTCTTTGGCGATTCGATAAAACTCACATTTGTAGTTGATCAGCTCAAGCGCTTTATTCAGGCGTGCAATCTGTTGCTCGGTCTTTTCCTTTTGTTCCTGAAAAAGATTATAGCGCTGATCAATGGTAGAATCGCCGATTTCACACCATTCGAAGAATCGCTTGATATCTTTGAGGGACATGCCGGTTGTTTTCAAGCACTCAATCATGTTCAGACATTCGATATCCGTATCATCAAACACACGGATGTTTCCCCCCGTTCTATTGACGAGGGGAAGCAAGCCTTCCTTGTCATAATATCGAAGCGTAGATACGGTGATATCCAGCATTTTTGATACTTCACCAATTGAATAAGTCATAATTACCTCCAAACACTTGACCTAAAGTTAGGTTTAGCATGTATGATAAATCTATCATACGATATTTGAGTCGGTTTTTCAAGGCGTTGCTCATTTTTGCATAGGGAAGATTCCTGCTTTCGATGTCAATGATCGGTTCCTATTGAAGTAACGTGCATTACCCGGTAGACTAGAAATGAATAGAATTCCTTGCAAAAGACAAGCGGGAGCATTCGCTCCCGCTTTTATCGTTTTGTATCTTGTGTTATTGATAACGAGTGACTGCTTCGGCAACCAGGTCCCAGAATTTTGGCAGATCAACACCGGTACCGACTGTGCAGTTGGCAGGCTGTCTTAAACAATTGATGGTGTCGCAGACGGTTCGGCCGTAGCATGGGCCGCGGTTGATATCCACAACAACATGCATGTCCTGTGTGGTGAAGAGGTCCGGTTCGATGAGATAGGCAATACAGGTGACGTCGTGGACCGGTCCTGCTTCGAGTCCAAAAGCAGCTTTCTGCGAGTTCAGGGTGAAGCGCATGATGTCGGCAAACAAACTGCCGGCTTTGTTGCCAATGGATTCCATGCGTTCAATGATGTCTGGGGTACAAATGGTCTGGTTTGTCACATCCAATCCCATCATTGTGAGTTTGACACCGCTGCGGAAGACGATGTCTGCAGCTTCGGGATCGGCGAAGATATTAAATTCTGCCGACGGGGTGAAATTTCCGGTGCCGTAAGCGCCGCCCATCAGAACAATTTGTTTGATTTTTGACAGAATTTGCGGCTCCATTCGCATAGCGGTTGCAATGTTTGTCAGTGGGCCGATTGGAACCAGGGTAATATCCCCATCGCTTGCCAGCAGGGTCTCAATCAGATAATTTACCGCGTGCTGGGGCTGTATTTTTGTATGCAGCGGTTCAAAGACGGGACCATCAAGTCCCGATTCCCCGTGTACATTGTCGGCGACAACCTGCTCGCGCACCAGAGGAAGGGGCATGCCGGCGTAAACCGGGATCTCCAAGCCCAAGTGTTCACAGACATGCAGGGCATTGATCGTTGTTTTGTCGAGGGTCTGGTTTCCGGCAACCGTGGTAACCGCCAACAGATCAATGGCCGGGTGATTACCTGCCAAAAGAATAGCGATGGCGTCGTCGTGGCCGGGGTCACAGTCGATAATGATTTTTGTTTTTTCCATAATTAACTCCTTTCAATACTTGTGGTTTCTGGTTTGAGTATAAACCCCAAATACCGAGGTGCGTTAGGAGAAATCTCCGAGTTTGAGGTGATCAAGTTGAAACAAATTCTTTCCAAAGATGAAATCCGCCGCTGTCTTACTGAATCGGACTTTGAAAGCTATTTTTCGTTTTCGGTCAAGGAAGATGTCTGTCTTTATCTGGCAGATAAAGGGGACGATATTCTGAAAGAGGGAGAGGAATCCCATGGTTTTTTGTATTATATGGTATCGGGACGGGCAAAGCTCTTTTGCAACCTGTCCAATGGGAAAACCTCTCTTTTGGATTTTTTACATGGCAACTGTTTTATCGGAGAGCTGGAACTGCTTCATGTGCGGAAAAGCACCATGGGGATCAAAGCCCTCTCTCCTTGCTATCTGCTGGCTCTGCCGATCGAAAAGTATCGCAACCGCCTCTTGTCCGATGCGCGTTTTCTGCGCATCTTGTGTACGGACCTGGCAAAAAAAGAGGAGCAGCGGGTACATGTTCTCACAAGCACGCAGGGGTTTCCGCTGGCAAATCGGCTTGCGCATTTTGTTCTTTTCGCAGCATTTGACGGGATTTATACCGAGCGAAACACCGATGCAAGCGCCTACCTGGGCGTATCCTACCGTCATCTGACCCAGGTACTTGGCGAATTTACACAAGACGGCTATTTAAAAAAAGTCCAGGGCGGCTATAGCATTACCAATGAAGAGGCGCTGAAACGGCTCGCGGATGAATTAAATGCGGGATAAATGCAATAGCTGTGCAGCGAATGGAAAATATTTGATATTATAGGAGGAGAAGACCGTTTAAGGCAGGGGGTAAGCGAGGATGATTCTATATTTTTCCGCGACGGGGAACAGTAAATATGTGGCAAGCAGAATTGCGGCTGAAACAGATGAACGGCTGGTTTCGATTGTGGAATGCTGCCAGGCCCAGGAGTATTCGTTTGTATTGAACGAAGGAGAAGCGTTGGGAATCGTATCGCCCACCTATTATTTGGGCTTGCCTTCGATTCTAAAAGATTTTTTGAGCAAGCTGCGAGTAACGGGTGCGAAGAATCCATATATTTATTATGTAGCGACGTACGGAACTTCAACGGGGCAGTCGGGTACCTTCGCGGACGGCCTTTTAAGTAAAAATGGCTTGGCGCTCTCGGCAAGCTATTCGGTGAAAATGCCGGACACCTGGACGCCGATCTTTGATCTGTCGGATTCGGAAAAAGTGCAGAAGATCAATGAAAAAGCGGAAGGGCAAATCGAAACAATTATCAAGCAGATTCAGGATGAAGCGTCCGGAATTTTCATGAAAGCGCGCCTGCCCATGCTTGTATCAAAGCCTTACCATGCCAACTATGAGAATAGCCGACAAACGAAACACTTCATCGTGGAAGACTCTTGCATCGGATGTGGACTGTGCGCGAAAATGTGTCCGGATGATGCCATTGTAATCCGTTCGGGGCAACCTATATGGGTGAAGGACAAGTGCGTGATGTGTCTTGGCTGTCTGCACCGATGTCCTCAATTTTCCATTCAATACGGATCAAAAACTAAAAAACATGGACAATATCAAAATCCGCATGTGAAAGCGGAATGGAAATGAAAATCTCGGATTGATTTATTTAGAAAATTTCATTGATCATTCTATTTATTCTCGGATCGTCAATGGGGTTTGTTTTTGCGCTTAAATCCTCGAACGGGCAAAAGGATGATATACTAAAACTCAACGGATGGGATATTTTTCTTGCTTTCACGACGATCAGAAGGAGTTACTATGGATACCTACTTGTATAATGTGAAACATAGGGAATACGAAGATGAACTTTGCGCCCTTGAGATCAAGGCTCTGTTTGGATTTGCGCTGAAGGAGAAGGCTTTTTTCTCAGAAAAACGGGTGAATCCATCGATCAGCCCTTATGTGAAAAACCGGCTGGAGATTATCTATCGCTTTCCAACGCTTGAAGATGTTGTGGAACAGATCGAAAAGGATGTTGTCCGGGCTGAGGATTTTTTTGTGAAGTATGTATCGCTGGCCAAAGACGATCGCTATGTCAAAGAGGGAAAAAAGATTTCCAAGAGAGTGGGCTATGTGATCACGGGCTTCCCTTCTTTTACAGATCCCAAGGTTGTTTTTGGTGTAACATTTTATCGCAACATGTGGTATTTCGGCAGATTAGAAGAAAACAATCCAAAGTGGCGCGACCACAATAAGAAACCCTATACGTATTCCTCTTCCATTGGAATGAATGTGGCGAAAGCCTTAATCAATATCGGCACAAGGGGAGACGATCGCAAAACCGTCGTGGATCCTTGCTGTGGTGTAGGTACGGTTCTTCTTGAGGGGCGCTTTGCCGGATATGACATCTGTGGCTGGGAGATTAATGAAGCGGTAGCGCGGAGCGCCCGGGCGAACTTGGCGCATTTTCACTATCACGCCGATGTGACGACCGGGGACATGGAGGATATCGCAGAGGAGTATGATGTTTCCATCGTAGACTTGCCTTACGGGAATTTCAGTCATACGACCCAAGAAAATCAGAAGAAGATCATTCATCATGCAAAACGAATATCGAAAAGAGTGGTACTGGTGTCTTCCGTGGATATTACACAGGAGTTGGAGAACGCTTCATTGAAACTGCTGGATTATTGCTGTTTGAATAAGCGGAGCAACAAACGCTTTGTTCGATACATCTGGGTGTGTGAAGCATAAAAAGCCAGATGCCTGACGAGTTCAGGAATTCGAAAAATGGAAGGCGAACTTGGAATTTTGAAGATAAATAAGAATTCATAGGAAACAGAAATCACAGGCATGCGCCTGTGATTTTTTTGAATAATATATTATATGATTTATTCTTTGCACAAAGTGATTTGCTGCGAAGATTAGGAGATTTCAAGAACCTGAAAATCTTCAACGGGCAAATGACTGCCTTTGGTTGCAACCACTTTTGCCGAGATTTGGTTGGCGATGTCCAAACTTTTTGCGTAGGAATAGCCCAGTTTTCTGCAGGCCATCACAGCACCCACATGGGCGTCGCCAGCGCCGATGGTATTTACGACTTGAGTTGCATAGCCTGAGACGTGGTGAAGGCCGGTTCCATCATAGTAGTAGGCGCCGTCTTCTCCATCGGTGATGATGATGGTGTTGTTGGTTTTTGCATAAAGGATGCTTGCCGCTTCTTCCAGTTTGCTGCTGTCGGTGTATGAGCAGATCTCATCCCGATTCAGATGGATAATGGGTGAAAGGGCGAACAATGCCTCCAACTTATGGGATTCGATTCTGTTGATGCGTGGACCGGGAGCAAAGTAGACTTCCAGTTCTCTGTGCTTTTCCAGGAATGCAATGATATTGCCGCCGGTGGGTTCTTCGATCTCCAGTCCGCAGATGTAGGCTTTGTCGTATTCATTCATGTTTTGGCCTGCCAGCCATTCTTCCTCAAAGGTGTACTCGGCGCCATGGTAGGAGAGGAAGGTCCGTTCGCCATGGGGCTCGACAAAGCAGTAACAGCAGCCGCTGTCCTGTTCTTTGATTCGCAGGAACGGCTCTACGCCTCGTTCGGATAACTGCTTGGCGACATAATCGCCGTAGACGCCGGTGCCTATAGGCGAGCAGAATAAGTGGGGAACTTCAAACAATTGAACAATATTTTGAACGTTGTAAGCACAGCCGCCAAGTGACATGGTCTGTTGCTTCACGTGAAGGTCTTCCGTGGTATTGGGCAATGCGGATACATCAATGATGACATCCAAAACAGTTGAACCGATAATCAATGTTTTTTTCATAATAGCTCCGATCTATTTTTCATTACTCTGGCATTATATCATTATATACGAATGAAATGTATAAATATTTTTTAATTATTCGGGTTTTGCTGTGATTTCTTGACATCTCTCCCAGATCCTTTATCATGAAAGACAGAGGTGAAATGAATGAGAAACTTACGCGCAGGCAGTAAAGAAATGATGAAAGAACTGAATAAGGCGCTTGTGATACATGAAATTCGCACCCATGGACCCATCAGCCGGAGTGAAATCTCCAAGCGATTGAATCTGGTGCAATCTACCATTACGAAGATCTGCGACGAGCTGATGGAACAGAACATGATCTTTCCCATGGGGGAGCAGGAATCTACCGGCGGGCGCAAGGCCATCAACCTGGTTTTCAACAACAATTATGGCTATACGATTGCGGTGAAGATTGAAGACTATCAGATCCTGTTTGCCTTGACGAATTTGAAGCCCTTGTTTATTCAGACCAATTCCGTGTGTTTTGACAAGCATGCCTCTTTTGAAGATATTCAAGACCTGCTGGTTGCGGGGATTTCTCAGATGAAGACCGTGGCGGAGGCAAAAGGCTATCACTTGCTGGGAATTGGCATAGCGGTGTCCGGTGTTGTGGATCAGGCGAAGGGTGTGTTGGTTTCGTCCTCTTTGCTGGGATGGAAGAACATTCGTTTCCGAGAACTGCTGGCGCCCATGTTTGGTTTGCCGGTGCAGATCGATAATGACTTGAACTGCTATACCTTGGCACAAGCGCGTTTTGGACACGGTCGCGAGGATTCCAACTTTATCTGCATGACAATCGGGGAAGGCATCGGTGCCGGCATTATCATCGACAATCAGATCTATCGCGGCGCGATTGGTGGAGCCGGTGAGTTTGGGCATACCATTGTCCAGCTGAACGGACGAGACTGCCACTGCGGGCAGAAAGGGTGCTTGGAAGCGCACGCCTCTGACGCCTTTATTGTGAATTACATCGAAGAAAAAACGGGTATACGAAAGCGAATAGAAGATATTCTGCTGGAAGAGTCAGTTGTGTTTGATGAAGCGGTGGAAGAAGCCTGGAATTACTTGGGTCTGGGGCTTATTAATTTGATTATGCTCTTCAACCCGGAAAAGATTATTATCAGTTGTCATCCGCAAGTGGGGAAACACTGGAAAGATACGGACATGTTGAAGATCGTAAAGAATAACTGGTATGAGCGAAATGATGTTTTTTCAACAGAGATTGTCTTTGATGATTTGAACAATGACAACTTTCTCTTGGGCGCAGCCTTGCTTGTGATGAGCGACCTGTTTGAAGAACCGATTTACAAGGGACAAGGAACCATTTACAACAACCTCTAGAACAGGGGTTGTTTTTTTCTGGAAATTATTTTGAAATACTTACTTGTTTCAGAAAAGAAAGTATGTTATAGTCAAATTAAGGAACAGGAGGTCACCATGAATCTACGAGAGAAAAGTATTCAAATCATAAAAGATAATCAGGCACCTACGGGGGCGTATATCGCATCGCCCAACTTTCCAACCTATGCCTACAGCTGGCTGCGGGACGGCAGTTTTATCGTTTTTGGAATGCTGGCGGAAGGAGAAATGGAATCCGCCAAAGCCTTTCTATTCTGGGTACATGAGACAATTATGAAGCATCGGGAAAAGATCCAGGATATCCTTTTTGGTTTGCAGGAGGGGAAAACCTTTGCTCCTGAAGACCTGCTTCCCACCCGTTACACCATGGATGGAAAGATCGAAGAAGACGACTGGCCGAACTTCCAGATCGACGGATACGGGACCTGGCTGTGGCTGTTGGCGGAGTATATGTCGGCAACCGGTGATGAGTATCTGCTAGTTCAGTTCCAAGAAAGCGTGCGCATGACCATCGATTATATTTCTTTGTTGTGGGATAAACCGAATTACGACTGCTGGGAGGAATTTGGCGATCGGGTCCATGGCTCCACATTGGCTTGCCTCTACGGAGGAATCAACAGCATCAACCGATATTTGGGCGAGGTGGAGCTGCTGCGGCTGGCTACGGACATTAAAAGTTATATCGCGGATCATCTTGTCTCAGCCGGACATTTTAAAAAGAACAACCAAGATGACAATGTGGACGCCAGCCTCTTGTGGCTCGCTTATCCCTTTGAAGTGTTCAGCGTAAATGACGAGCGGATGAAGAACACCATTGCCAAGATCGAGGAAGATCTGCTGGATGACGGCGGGGTGAAGCGCTACCTGGCAGATACCTATTACGGCGGCGGCCAATGGCTGATTCTTTCTTCCTGGCTGGGCATTGTGAATGTGAAGCAGGGCAAGATGGAAAGAGCCAAGGCGATTCTTAAATGGGTGGAAGCCCAGGCTGGCGAGATTGGCATGCCGGAGCAGGTATCGACTATTGTGAATGATTCATCCTATGTGGAAGCTTGGATAGAAAAATGGGGTCCGATTGCGGATCCGTTGATTTGGTCGACCTATGGCTGTATCGGCTTTATAAGTTCCAGGGCGGCATGGGTGATCCCGGGTTTTTGAAAACCGATAAAAAAGTGCAAAAGATTATTGACAAGAACTATCAAAAAGGAAAGAGTTCGCCGGAAAAAATTCGTCACCGTGCGGTGATCTGGTCCTGTCCGGCAAACTATTATACCGATTTCCCAACCTGGTTGGAAAATTGCTGGGGGATTGCCGCTTTGATGGATATGGAAACGGCAACGTCGACCCTGATGATCGACAAAACGGATGAAGAAAGCATTTTGCAGGGTATTGCTAAAACGAACCAGCGTGCGACGATGCGCCGCCATACAAAAGGCGGTTATGTGCATGCCCTGGACTACCTGTGGGAAACGGTGGAAGAATACAATGCGGATATGGTCATCATGTATGATCAGATTTCCTGCAAAGGCATGGATGGGCTTGCGGGTTTGTTCAAAGATCAGGCGAGAAAACGAGGAGTCAAAATGATGTGGGTTGCACAGGATTTGATGGATCCTAGAACGATCAGCCGTGCGCAAATGTGCGAGGCGGTTAACACATTTATGACAACGGTTATGAATGAGGAACCGTTGGATCCGACGTTGGTGAAATTTGACGACTCGCAGTCTTGGTAGGAGGTTCATAAAATGGAAATTTTAAAAATACTAGGTACGATTCTGGCCGTATTCTTCTGTATTACAGGTGTGATTTACTATTTTAATCTCGATATGAAACTGATTTGGGCCCTTACTCCCGTAATGAAAAAACATTATGACGAGATGGAAATAGACAAGCGACTATAATGAATTTATTTGATCAAGAACTCAAGAAAGCGGCAGAAGCACTTGCCCCTTATCAAGCGGAAGAATTGTCAATTGGAAAGCCATGGCCGCTCGTAGGCAAGCCTAGTTTTATCATGGCGCGGGAGACAGTTTTGGAATTGGGTGGATATCCGCATAAGAGCACGTGCTTGATTGGGGCGACCACCAATTCGGAGCTTGTATCTTCGGATCGAATTGTTTGTTACGGCAATCCGGAATTGTTTCAGAAAAAGAGCAGACATATCTCCTTTGGGATGATGATCACCTTGAATATCCAAGAGCCGGAAACCAGCGAGCTGTATGAGTCGCTTAAGGGACTGCAATATGTTTTTTACCGCATGCATATGGAGAATATCATGCTGCGTTCTTCCATGCAGCAGCTGCAAGTGAATTTAAGGTTTGGAAAGGCGGCGATGAAGGCGAATGTTTCTTTGGAGAGAATCGGCGCCGCATTGATTGCTGCTTATAAGGAAAATCCATTGGTCAATCACGTGCAGGTTGCCTTTTTAATGGGAGACGAGCTGCCGTATCAAGCGATCAGCAGTTGCGCGGAGAAAACAACAGAAATTATTCTGGCGTTAAACACCTTGGTGGATCAGCAGGAACTAAGCTGTGGAACCTGCAGTTTGCGGGAAATTTGCGACGAGGTGGAAGGGTTGCGGCAGATGCACATGAATCTGCAATAGAAAGGCCCAGCCGTTTAGCCGAAGTGCAACGTCCGAACAAAGAATCAAAAAAGAGTCAGATGCAGGAAATTTAATACCGTCTGAATCGATGAAGTCGGATAGAGACCCAGATTTCCATTTATGAATTGGAGATAGTGGGTCTTTATTCTTATGGTGACCTGATCCAGGAAAAAGAATTTCTTGACATCTTGCTTATAATGTATATGATGGTATACAGGTGTTCTACGGAAATTTATGTACTGTCGGCAAATTCGCCGAAGGAAATGAACAATACTTGAAGACCCATGTTTCCTTTCATTGGATTGGAATCATCCGGGTCTTTTTATTTGAAAAAGAAAAGAGATTCATGTTTCGATGCATGAAAGGAGAAAACAATTGTTATTTAACGAATTAGAATTGCTGGAGCCCATTCAGAAGGCTCTGATCAAAAAAGGATATACGAAAACAACCCCAATCCAAAAGCAGGCGATTCCCGTTTTATTGGACGGGGCGGACCTATTGGGTTGTGCCCAGACGGGCACGGGCAAGACGGCGGCCTTTTCGATTCCCATTCTGCAGAATCTTTCTGCTGGAGCGAGTGAACCAAAAGGAAAGCGGCCGATCAAAGCCCTGATTGTAGCCCCAACCCGGGAATTGGCCATTCAAATCGGAGAAAGCTTCCGCGCTTACGGCCGGAATCTGTCCAAACGCACCCTGATGATTTACGGGGGTGTGGGCCAAACGCCTCAAACCAGAAAATTGGAGCAAGGCGTGGATATTTTGGTAGCAACGCCGGGCCGACTCTTGGACTTGATCCATCAAGGATATGTGGATCTGGGACAGATCGAACATTTTGTCTTGGATGAAGCGGATCAAATGCTGGATATGGGCATGCTGCAGGATGTAAAGAGAATTCTCAAGTTCTTGCCGAAGGAGCGACAAAACATGTTCTTCTCGGCGACCATGCCGGATGCGATCGAAAATCTGGCGGATACGATCTTGAAGGATCCGGTGAAAATCGAGATCAAGCCGGAGTACTCTCCCATTGATATTATCGAGCAGAAGGTGTACTTTGTCGACAAGGGGAACAAGACGAAACTCTTGGTCGATGTCCTCAAAGACACGGACTACGATTCGGTGATTGTGTTTTCACGAACGAAACACGGCGCGGACAAGATCGTACGGGTTTTGGACAAGAGTGGAATTGCCGCTGTGGCGATTCACGGAAACAAGTCGCAAACCCGTCGCCAGCAGGCGCTGAAGGATTTCAAGGACAGAAAGATTCGGGTGATGGTTGCAACGGATATCGCGGCACGGGGATTGGACATTTCAGAACTTTCCCATGTCATCAACTTCAATCTTTGTGAGGTGCCGGAAACCTATGTCCACCGCATTGGCCGTACCGGCCGAGCGGGACTTGGCGGTGTGGCGATCTCATTCTGCGATTTTGAGGAAAAGAAACTCTTGAAGAGCATAGAGAAACTGATCGACAAGAGACTGCCGGTAGTCAAAGAGCATGCGTATCCGCTGGTGAACACAACGATCGAACCGAAGCCAAAACGGGGACAGCGACCGCAGCGGAAAAATCAAGGCAATGCGGCCAAAGGGAAAAAAGCAAAATCAAATGCTTCCGATGCAGGAAAAAAATCTTCGCCATCCAAAGGTCGAAACGAAAAGTCGAAGATGGCGAATGGCAGAAAAACAAAGGCCGCACAGCAGAAGAAGAGCAGCGGAAAAAGAGGAAACTATCAACCAAGCAGAAAAAATAACAGAAATGGCAGAAGCGCATAGCAATAGGTAAGACCAAGGAAAAGACTCAGTTTCTCCGAAAGGAGAAATTTGGGTCTTTTTTATTGGAGAGAGGTTGCCGTTTTTTTGCATGGCCGACCAATTGGCAAAATCAACGAATACGGGGGGAGTCTGAAAGTGTGTTTGGCGGTTGATCCACAGCCGGGTATAAATAAATAGAGAAGGCTTGGCGCTTCACACGAAAAAAATCAGCACAGAGAATGAAAGGAGGTGCTTGATATGAAGCGATCAGGAATTCGTATGGTTTTTATATTCACCATGGTTTTCACGGTTCTGGTTTCCTTTGCGAATCCTGTTTATGCCGAGGAGGACTGGCAGGCAATCGAGATGCCGTCTTACTCTGAGGAGCAAGCGACACCCATGGCTTTTGTGTCGGATCCAGAGGGCCATTTGATTGTGGTATATACGATTCATGATTCGTCCGGAACGATATTGCCCTATCCAATGGCAACCCGTTTTGACGGAGAAGGCTGGTCGGAAATGGGCGAAGGCTATTTGGCGGAATGGAGCGGCGGTCAGTTTCTGATCCGTGTCAATGAGGGAACAGGACAGATTTTTGTTGGGTTCATTACCATCAATGGCGTGATCCATATCTTTAAATTCCAAGAAGGCGAATGGGAAGAATTGTCGTCTCCCGGCAGGCTGACCCGAATCGATCCGCAATTTGTTTACTATGATTTTCAAGTGATGAAGGACGGGTCTTTGGTTGTCGCATATGTCGATCTTGTAGAAGAAAGCAGCATTACCGCCAAAGCATATCGGGATGGAAGTTGGACAAACCTCGGGGAATCTGGATTTACAATGGATCCTGCCAGTGGAATCAGCCTTGCGGTTGATGAGGCCAATCAGATGATTTATGCGGGTGTGGTGATTGAACGAAGTGAAATCGAAGTGTGGCGATATGCAGAAGACAGCGGCTGGGAACAAACCGACAGCAGCGGAATTAAATCGGAGTATCCATACTGGGTGAAACTTGCCATGGGCAATGGGAATCGGCCGATTATCATCTTTATGGATGCCGACCAGGAGTGGAAAACCTGTGGCTATTACTATGGCAAGGGGATCTGGTATCCGATGGAGCCCAATCCGTTTTCACCACCGATGATTCGTAATTTTTCGATGGTAATGGATGCGGAAGGATGGCCGGTTGTTTTCTTCAATGACAGTGAAAACGAGAACCGGCTAAGTGCGATGCATTATAAGGGGACAGCGTGGGGCTATTACGGCCGTAGGGGATTTACATCAGGCAATGTTACCAATGTAATAGCCGTCATGGATTCGAGTGGAATGGCGTATGCGTTTACTGTGGATCCGGACAGAGAGGGACAATTTGTGAGGCTGGCCTATGGCCAGATTGCTGAGCCGAGTGTTTCTCCGTCTGAAGAACCGGAAGAAACCATGATTGAAGCAGAACCGCAGGAAATGGAACCTGTAGAAGGGGATGAAACAGAGCGGTCGCTTGTGATACCGCTGGCCCTGGGTGGAGCAGCGGTTGCGATTCTCATTTTTTTGCTGCTCAGACGAAAGGATAACAAGGAAGAGTAAACGTAAAAAGTAAAAGCTCTATGAGAGTATGTCAATCTCATAGAGCTTTTTTGTTAGATGCCTTTCAACAGCACCACGAAAACCGTGCCTAAAATCAAAGCGAAATCGAAAAAATTTAATGAATATCTTCCGCTTTACGTCTGATGGGGATAGATGTGGTAATATGCAGAAAAGACTGTCAATTTTTAGCAGTAAAAAAAGGCGACGCAACCAGTATACGAAGGAGGACAAAATGAGTTCCAAGCGCAAACTAAGAAAACCAATCTTTACCGTTAATCCGAAATCCTACTTGTATGGAAAGTCATCCATTGATTTTGCGAATTTTGCCGATCGTTTGGCGAAGAAATATGATGTGGATATTTTTTTCAGCGCGAAAGACGTTGATTTGAAAGATATTGCCAGAGAAACCAGCCATCTGATTGTAACGGCGCAGCATATGGATGGAATCAAGCCAGGCCGGGGAATGGGCGCAGCGTTGCCGGAAGCGTACAAGGAAGCCGGCGTACAGGCGGTCATGCTCAATCATTGTGAGCGGCCCTTGTCCATTCATGAATTATCCGCGGCTATTGAACGGGCGAACGAGCTGGGGATTATGACTTTCGTCCTGGCAGACAGCTTGGCGGATACGAAAGCCATCGCCGTTTTGAAACCCGATGTAATTTGCTATGAGCAGACAGCGGATATTGGCAAGGGGATACAGCCCGATGAAGCCTTTATCAAAGAGAACAAAAGAATTGTGTCGGAAATTTCTCCGGATACTCTTGTCGTTTCCGGAACTGGCTTAAGAACGCCGGATGACGTTTATAAGGCCATTCAACTGGGTTCTGAGGGATCGGGCGGCACCAGCGGAATTGTCTGCGCGGATGATATGTATGGCACCTTGGAAGCCATGATTCAAATGTTGGCTAAGGCAAAAGCGGATTTCTATTAGGGAGGGACGAACGATGAGAATGCATACGGAGATCATAAAGCTGGCAACAAAGGCCGGTCGCGTTACCTATTTGAATATTACGGATGAGATCAAAGGAGTAATTGAAGCCTCGGGAATCAAGAACGGACATGTGATTGTGCAGTCGCCGCATACGACCTGCTCGGTTGTATTTGAAGAATTTGTCCATGATAAAGACATTACCGGCACTGAATTTTTGCAAACGGACTTGAATAATATTCTAGACCGGATTGTGCCGCGGGAACTGACGAATGACTATAATTACAAATATCCGGGACCCGAGCATTTGGCTTTTGTAAAAGACTATACGGTCAATGACGTGGACAAGGCCAATCCACTTTCGGTAGAAGAAGCGTTTGAAACCCTGTTGAACGGGGATGCCCATATCAGGGGATCTCTGTTTGGCTGCAGCGAAACTTTTATCTTGAATGAAGGTGTTATGGCAATTGGTCTGGTCGGTTCCATCTACTTTATCGATTGGGATCAAAACAGACAAAGAAACCGAAAATGCTATGTCCAGATTGTGGGAGAGTAAAACTACAGCGGCAATGAAGAAGACGTGCAGGATCAATCTATAGGATTGGTCCTGTTTTTTATAGTTGCAACATGAAACTATATGTGGTACACTTTTAATAGTTGCAAGTAGTAACTATAAGGAGGGAATACCATGGATCAGAAAAATAAAAAAGATTTGACGACAGGCGGCGTAAGAAACCACATCATGAATTTGAGCCTTCCGATGACGATCGGCATGCTGGGCATGATCATATTCAATCTGGTCGATACATACTTTATTGGAAAGCTGGGGGTGGAGCAGTTGGCGGCCATCACCTTTACCTTTCCCGTTGTGCTGATTGTTAACAGCATGGCGGCAGGAATTGGCTTGGGAAGCTCTGTTTTGCTTTCGAAGTTTGTTGGGAAGAAGGAAATTGAAAAAAGCGAGGAGCTGATCTTCACCAGTTTTCTTTTGGGGATTCTGGTTAACATCCTCCTGATGATTCTAGGGATGCTGACGATTCAGCCGCTGTTTACCTTGCTTGGCGCAGAGGGAATTCTATTGACATATATTCAGGATTATATGGGCGTGTGGTTTGCCGGATTGCTGGCGGTGGTGATTCCCCAAATCGGAAACAACCTGATCCGGGCCTTGGGCGATGCCAAAACACCGAGTCTGGTTATGGGGATTGCGGCTTTGACCAATGTGATTCTTGACCCCATGTTTATCTTCGGCTTCGGTCCGATCCCTGCATTTGGCATCAAGGGAGCTGCCATTGCCACGGTACTGTCACGCGGCATTACCATGGTGGCAACGATCTATATTCTGGCCTACCGAGAAAAGATTTTTAGATGGATGGCCTTGTCCTGGAGACAAATTTTACAATATTGGAGACAAATCCTCTTTATCGGGATACCCAATGCTCTGATTCAAATCGCAGTGCCGCTTGGGCTTGGGATTGTCACCCGGATTCTTTCGGGATACGGGAATGACGTGGTAGCCGGGTTTGGGATTGCAAGCAAAATCGAAATTTTTGCCTTGGCTTATATCAATGCACTGGCTATTGTGATCGGTCCCTTTGTGGGGCAGAACTATGGCGCCGGGAGCCGAGACCGGATTGAGGAAGCCATTGCATTCAGCTGGAAGCTTGCCCTGGGATTTGGCTTTTCTTCTGCCCTTATCCTTTTCATTTTTGGCGAATCATTGGCGGGGATCTTTACGGCAAATGGCAGTGTTATTGCAACCGTCGTGGAATATTTGGCTTTTGTTCCAATCGGATATGGATTCTATGGTATTATGAAAATATCGGCAACGGTCATGAATGTGCTGAACCAGCCGGTCAAAGCCGCGGTAGTGATTGGTTTTCAAGTATTCGCGGTCTATATTCCCCTGGCGATGATTGGATCAAATTTTTTTGGAGCCCAAGGGGTCTTCGGAGCCCTCTCGGTTTCCTATATGATCGGCGCTATGGGAGGAGCTTATTGGCTGAAACGGAACCTGAACAAAGAGAAAGCACGGGAAGGGACACTGCGTGAAGTGAAGGAATAGGGGGATTGCTATGGAGCATCCATTGCTTAATCGATTGATGCATGTGAATCGAAGCATTAATCAACGATTTAATCGAAAACTAAAGCCATACAAGATGAGACTGAGTCATTTTCGGGTCTTGCATCATGTTTTTATGAAGGAAGGGGCTACGCAGAATGAACTGGCTGCCTCCTTGGATCTCGATAAGATTACCATGGCGAAAATGATGGAAAAGCTGGTTCGGGAGGGCTATGTCGAAAAACGTGCGGATCGAGAGGACAAACGTTACTACAGTGTCTACAGCACCCCACTGGCAAAAGAGAAGCAAGAAGAGTTCCGTGAGATCGTGAATGAAATCAATGTGGTTTTGCGGGATGCTTTCAACGAGGAAGAGAGTCTTGCTGTGGTCGGTTTGTTGGACCGGTTGCTGGACAGGCTTGAAGAATAGGCAACGGAATAGAACGAGATTGAATTGTGTCTGATGAACGCCTCTTGCAGGAGATCTTGATAGGAAAAGATCTTTTTGCAGAGGCGTTTTTCTCTGTAAAAAAAGGGATCTGAAACCCCGGTTGAACCTCCAAAAAAATGTATGATTTATAATGATAAAAGTTATTGACTATTCGCAAAAACAGCGTATAATAAATCGTGCTTCCGTTTGAAAAATCGGGAGGATTTTTTTGTTGATTGAAAAAATTGACGCGCTAATTATAAAGTAGAAAGAATATTGGAGGAAACGAAATTGAATGCAGTTGCGATTGGCGTTTACGCATTGATGCTGTTGATGAAGGTCGTGGAAGTGAGCATTGGCACACTTCGGATTGTGTTGATTACCCGGGGCGAACGCGTATTGGGCGCTTTTCTGGGATTTCTTGAGGTTTTGATTTGGATTATCCTGGTGTCAACGGTTTTGACGGATATCAGCAGTGATCCGATCAAAGTGGTGGTTTATGCGGCTGGTTTTGGCTTGGGGAACTATGTAGGTTCAATTTTGGAAGAAAAGCTGGGGATCGGCAATGTACGAGTAGAGGCGATTGTGCTTGAAGAGCACGGCGAGGAATTGGCGACAAAAATTCGCGAGAAGGGTTATGCGGTTACAATCCTTGAAGGAAAAGGAATGAATTATGATCGCAATGTCCTTTTGATGAATATTCGAAGGAAAGACTGCCAGGGTGTCGTTGGCATGATTAAATCCATTCAGGGGAATGTTGTGATTACCATGAATGATATCAAACCGGTTTATGGCGGATATGGCATTTTGAAACGATAAATAAAAATCCTTGCAAACTGTGCGAATCAACGGCACAACTTGCAAGGATTTTTTTGATTGCTTATGAATAGATGCGGATTTACCGTGTATTGGATTCGCTTATGCTTTGCCGACTTTTCGAATAGGTATCTGAATTTCCGTGATGAATTCGCTGTCAGAATCGGAGTAGTCGTGATCCAAGAGATTGTTCTCGATGGAATCACCGGCAATTTCATAGCCGTTATCACGGATCCAGTCGACGAGCAGGGCGTAGTGTCCGATGTGGTCTTCATAGGGCCCGATCACTGTCATGCTGGCACATTCGCATTTTGGAAGCAGGGTCAGGCAATCGTCAGTGATGGTACCGGCCGATTCGATTTCAACGAAATATCGGAAGCGGTTAAAGCGGCCTGCTTCCATATCGGCTTTCGCCACGGAGGTAAAGATCAAGCCTTCACTCAGGCGTGCATTGATTTGCAGGTGGTTTTGATTTTGTCTGAAAAGCGCTGTGACTTCTTGCGAGTCTTCCATCCCGTGAGCATTCAGCAGGATGCCTTGTCTCGCTTCAACTTCCACAATCGTGATGTTCCCAAGCTGGTCCTTCGCATGCTCAAACAATTCGATATTGCGGTTGATTCGACGCTTTAGATTTTGCAGATGCTGAATCATTTCATCCAGATCATGGTCTTTTTTTTGCAGCATGCCAATCAGATGCTCGGCATCCTTGTTATTCATATAATCACCGATTTCACTTAAGGAGATGCCGAGATTCTTCAAAAACAGAATCCGGCTCAGTTTGAACATGCTGCTGATGCCATAATACCGGTAATTGTTTCTGGGGTCCTGTTCAGGCTTCAGGAGATTCAACTTGTCATAGTGACGAAGGGTATCCGTACTGATATTAAAGATGCTTGCCAACTCGCCGATTAAAAATTTTTCTCTCATAGGATTATCTCGCTTTCTTGTTTCTTATTTTAACAAATTGTCGGGGTGAGAAAAAGCAGAAAGTTCTTGACCTTGGACTAGGTCCAACCTATATAATCTGTATTTAATAGCTGGAGGTTGGCAGAAGGGGGCGGAGCATGTACACAATCAAGAACAAGTATGTAGTCTTAACGGGTGCGCTTTTGGCGCAAGTTACTATTGCTGCATTGTACGCGTGGAGCATCCTTGGCACGGCTCTGCAAGCGGAATATGGTTGGAGCGGGGATCAAGCTTTTTTACCCTACGCCTTGGCGCAATTTGTATTTGCATGCAGTACCTTGCTGTCCGGCCGGATTGTGGATAAACATGGCCCGAGGATCACCTTGATGATTGGCGGTCTTCTTTACGGAAGCGGATTCGTCCTTTCGTCCTTTGCTGCATCGCCATCGATCTTGATGCTTACCTACGGTGTTGTAGCAGGCGCGGGTGTCGGCTTTGTTTATGTGTGTCCATTGTCAACACTGATTAAGTGGTTCCCTCGGTACCGAGGCATGATTACCGGTCTTTCGGTGGGTGTCTTTGGAGGGGGAAGCATTATTGCGAAACGCCTCTTTTCGGATTTGCTGCTTGGCTATACACTGTCCCAAACATTCTTCATAGTCGGATTGGTTTCCATGGGGTTGATTTTGGCAGGAGCTATGCTGACCAACAATCCACCAAACTATGTGAAGCAAGCGGCTCGAAAAGCGGAAGGCGATTATACGACCGGAGAAATGATGAAAACACGGAAGTTCAAGCTGACTTGGCTGATGTACTGGCTGGCGGTGATTCCAGGGCTCTTGGTCTTGGGCGCGGCAAAGAATATCGGGATGGAAGTGGCCGGTTTGAGTGAAGCGGCGGCGGGGAGCATCATTACCCTGCTGGCGGTTGCCAATGCGAGCAGCCGGTTGATTTCCGGCACCTTGTCCGACCGAATCGGTACGATCAATGTCCTGCGGATCGCTTTTGCAATCACAATTGGCTCCCTGTTGGCCTTGAGTGTATTTTCAGGCCGTACAGCAGTATTCTACTTGGGGGCGGCGGGAATCGCAGCTGGGTATGGAGGTTTTTTGGCACTTTTTCCAACCTTCACCAATCAAGAATTTGGCTCTTATCGGTATGGATCGAACTACGGCGTTGTTTATCAGGCATATGGGCTTGCTGCCTTAACCGGGATTATGATCAAAAAGCTGGCCGGATCTTATACGATCACCTTTATACTTTCAGCAGTCGCTGCTTCAATCGGTTTGGCGATTGCCTTGATGATCAAAGAAAGAAAAGGAGAGATCACAGCCGTCAAGCGGTCTGAGCAAGCAGCTGTTTAGAAGGCGAATAATGCCATAGCATAATAATCGAAATGAATCAAAGGGCTGTATCCTTCTCAGGCAACCGATAGAGGGGGATAGGGCCCTTTTTTGCCTGTAGTCGGTGGTTTTTCTACAGAAAATTCGGGTAGGAAATTATTGGATGCAGAAGGAAAGCGTCCTAACAACCCCATAAACAAGGTCTATGATGAGGAGGATGTACGTGGTTGCGAAAGAGAAGGTTCGGGAACTTTGGGATATCATTCAAGAGAGTGGATTTAACGGGGTCGTATCCATTGAATACGATGGGAAACCTCTATTGTCAGAAGGGTTTGGCTTGGCTAATTTTGAGCATCATGTGCCCAATACGACAAAAACACGTTTTCGGATTGCTTCCATTACCAAGCAATTTACGGCTATGGCCATTCTTCAGTTGTTTGATCGCGGTTTATTAAACCCGCAAGATCATATCAAGGAAAGATTACCGGACTTTCCCAATGGGGATCGGATCACCGTTCACCAGCTTTTAACCCATACTTCGGGCATTCCAAATTTTGACTTGGAGATGGATTTTTATGATGTCTTGCATGCGGAATCTGTCGAGGACGCGTTGATTGACTTGTTTAAGGACAAACCTTTGCAGTTTGAGCCGGGCACGCAGTTCGCTTATTCCGTTTCAGGATTTCTCGTATTGGGGAAAATCATAGAAACGATTTCGGAGCTCTCTTATGAGGAATATTTGAAACAATTTATTTTCGAACCACTGGGAATGGGCAACTCAGGCTTTGACCATTGGCAGCGAATCGTCGAGGGGCGGGCTAATCCCTATGAGATACGGGATGGGAAAATTGTGAATGCGGATTTTATTGATATGCGCATTGCCGGAGCCGGGGGCGGTTTGTATTCGACGATTGAAGACCTGCAGCGGTTTAACCGTGCGATCAAGTACGGAGAAATTATTAGCCCGGAATCAGTTGAGCTGATGTTTGGCAATCAGTTCACCATAGAGGAAGGCGCGTATTGTGGATATGGCATCTTTCTGCAGTATGACGATCACTTTGGAAAGAAAAGACGCCGCCAATACCATGCGGGCGGGGGCCCTGGTGTTCGTTCCATGAATATTTATTTACCGGATGACCACTTGGCGATTACTATGGTTTCGAATGTCAATGATCGCGAAACCTTCGGCAGGATCAACCATGAAATTGAGAGGATTCTATTAAGTGAGGAATAGAAAAGAAGGAGCGAGAAGCTCCTTCTTTTTATGTCTCGATTGATTCATAGCGGGATGATTGAGATTGAATGATTTTTTCGCACATCTCATGAGCGGCCAATGTATATTTTAGCTCCCGATAGGAATTATCTGGATTGGCCAAGGCTACAAAAAATGCTGCCATAGCATTCTTGAATCCGCGCCGTTCAGAAACTGGAGTCCAATCAGGCAATTTGGAGACCGTCTTCTGGCCATTTTTGTAGTGCCAAAGGGTTTCCAGATCCTCTAGAATCCATTTTTCTTGTTCGCCAGAAACCTCCAGTCTTTCTTCATTGGCACCGGATTGTCGATTCATCAAGGCGATCCCGGTCTTGTTTTTTGTACGCACCATCAGCGTCACATGTTGAAGTAGATTGCCATTCATCTTCACGTCTGCGTGCATGGCTTCGGGGGCATCTTTCAGTAGAAACAGGAGCGTGTCGACCAAATGAATGAAGTCGTCATAGATGAGTTCCCGCAAACCGAGGGTCAGTTTTTGTCTGTTTTTTTGGATCAAAATCAAGTCGCTGTTGGCTTCGATCATAGGTTGAAGCTGAGGGGCAAACCTGCGATTGAATCCGGCCATCAGAACCAATTGCCGCTCTTTCGCCAAGCGACAAAGCGTTTTTGTTTCTTCAATGGAGTCTGAAATGGGTTTGTCTACGTATACATGAACATTGGATTCTAAAAAGTACCGGACCAAGGCATAATGCGCCTTGGTTGCTGCATGAATAAAGACCGCATCAACGTGATCCATTTCAACCAAATCGGAATGCTTTTGGCGTCCAATCGCAAAGTGATACTTGCTTTGGATTTCTTCCAGCCTTGATTTGTTCCTTGTGCATAAAATGAATTCATGTTGGGGGAAGTTGGACAATAAAGGCAGATAGGCTTTCACCGCTATGTTTCCAAGTCCGATTATACCAATTCTCATAAGGACCTCCTAAGGTGTGAGTTAACATCAATGGATTTCACTTTATTATCCCAGTTTTCGAATCAATTTGATATAGCATTCCACGCATTTCAGGACGGAATCCACGGGAATGCGCTCGTTATTGCTGTGAATGAGATTCAACTCTGCTTGGTTGATCTCCATCGGAGCAAAGCGCAAGACATTTTCGCAGATGGCGTGGAAGTGACGCGAGTCAGTGCCGGCAATCATCAAATATGGAGAAACGACTGCCTCGGGCCATAGATCGAGAATGGTGGTCTCCAAAGTTTTAAAGGCCTCGGATTGAATTGGAGAAATGGGAGACGCTTCCCTTCCGTTCAGCACCTGAATCTTATGCGGCACTTTGATAAATCCGCTGATATGCTGGATGGTTGAATCCATGGTATCGGTATTGAGAATGCGGGCATTGATCCCAACTTTTCCTTTCGGCGGCAGGACATTGTAGGCCTTGGAGCCTTCTAGAACAGTTACGGCGGTGGTTGTTCGGATCAAAGCATTCATCTGGCCGCCTTGTTTTTTGAACAGCAAGGCCAAGAGTGGTTTAAAGAGCCACATATTGGCGAAGATAACTTTATAGCCAAAGGTCGAATGGCGGCCGAGACGATCGAACATCTCCAAGACCGGCGCCATAAATGCGGGATTCATGGTTTTCTCTTCCAGATCCGACATCAGCCTGCCCATGGCACCGGTGATGCCGTGACGGGGCGGTGCGGAGGCGTGTCCGCCTTGGCTTTCAAACTGTACTTCCAGATCGATATAGCCTTTTTCGCCGACCCCGATTACAGCGGTTGGCTTGTTAACTCCCGGGAAGATACCGTCTTTGATGAGAACGCCGCCTTCGTCAAGCACCATCTGTGGCTGGACGCCTTTTTCCTTTAGGTGTTGAACAATGGCGGGCGCTGATTCTCCGCTGACTTCTTCATCCCCTGAAAAGGAGAAGTAGATGTCCTGGGATGGAACAAAGCCTTCCCTGATCAAGTGTTCGGCAGACTCCATGACGCTGAGCAGGGTGCATTTTGTGTCCAGAGTTCCGCGGCCCCAAACCACATCATCGATGACTTTGCCTTCAAAGGGAGGAACCTCCCAGGCGGAAGCTTCCGCCGGAACGACATCATAATGGGACATGAGAACGACGGGATCGTCGTTTTTTTCTCCGCGCCAATGATAGAGGATGCCCGTGTCGCCCAGGTATTCCCAGGTGCAGGCTTGATGGATTTGCGGATAGAGCCTAACCAGCGATTGCTGAAAAGACCGGAAGGCATCCATATCCATCTTGGCCTTATCGATGTTTGATACGGTTTTATGGCGCAACAATTCTTGAAAGTGTTCTATGATTTCTTCTTCATTCAAACTCTCCTTTGGCGTCTGTGTAACGCTGGCGGGAATCGGCTTGAAGAGGACGGCTCTAATCAAAAGAATTGCAAGCAAAGTGCCAAGCAGGGCGAGAATAGTCATTTTAGTACACCTCGCTTATACATGATTCTTGCGCTGATGATGGCGATTATCGCGCCGATTGGCACAAACATGGAAACTGCAGATGCCAGAGACGGAATCATGGAGAAAATCAGTATCATAAAGATCAAGGGGACAGCGGCGATTTTCGCATTTTTGCTGACATAGACCACGGCCAGGCCCCCGAATAGGGCGGGCAGGATTTGATCAAAAGCCGGTTTCAGCAATTCAGAATTCAGGATCGGGGTGAGGGGCGCCATCATAAATACGCCCAGAGCAATAATCACAATCGTGACAATGGAACTGGTGGCGACTGCGATCGTAGAGATGATTTCCCCTTCTTTGGTGCCTTGCTTGTATCCGGTATTCTCCAATGCCATCAGGGTGCAGGGCACTTTCAGGTTTGTCAGGTTTCCGGTGACAAAGCCCAAATAGGAGCCTGCCGTGCCCAACATGGGGGTAAAGGTAACGATCTCAATCAAAGCCACAGTCCAGAAGATCGGGGCGACACCCAGGAGTCCTTTGGCGACATCCTTAAGCACGGGATGGGCATGATAGACGGTTCCAACGAGGATGGGAACAGCGAGCATCAATAGGAAAGTTGTGCCCATCCACAGGCGTCCGTAATAATGTGTTTTTTCGAGATAACCGTCGTGGATTTCGACGGGATCGCTTGCGACAATTTCTTTTCTCAGTTCTGCGGAATTTCTCATTTCAACCTCCTATGGCGCCGGTAATTACGATGGCAAATGCCATGCCGCTCAGCATGGAAATCGGCAAGGCGTAGTCTTCCAGGACTTTTACCTTGTATTTCTTGATCAGCAGGCCCAAGCCAACCATAACCAAAGCGGAGAACATCATGACGAATACACTGATAAATCCAACCAATCCTTTGGAGATATCCTTGAAGACGACACCAAGAAAGGCACTGATCATTCCCATAAACAAAGCGGTCATAAAGTGCTCGCTCCACACCGGATCGCGCTTTTTGATAACGGACATGCCGCCCTGAAATTTCTTGAGGAAGAGGGGAATCAACACCATGCTTGGGATGATGCCCAAGGTCATGACCCAAAGGATCGTCACATAGGTTTGCGGCGAGGTGATGGCCTCGGAAATGGATATGCCCATGGTTGCCGCAGCAGATGCTGCAGCCGTCAGTTCATAGGTGATCGCCCCCAGAATCGACAATCGCAACCAGGGCAGCGGCAATCCCAGAAACTTGGACAAGGTAATGACACCCAATAAAATGGATACTGCCGGTGCGACAGTAAAGGCAATGCTGGATTTGATGGTTCGCATTAGAACCTTTTTCTCAATGCCGATTTTTATCCCTTCACGATACGCCCGTACCAGGAAAAAGATGGCTTGAAAGATGACAAATAAGATAAATGCGCCGGAAACAAAAAATAGAAATGCACTGTTTAAGCTAAACATCTGAACCTCCTATCCAAAGATTTTCTATACGTGCAAACAAACCGTCCACCAAGTCGATGGCATGGTCCGTTTGATTTTCCATCAGCTTTTGTTCGATCGCCTGGAAAATCGGAGTGATGTCTCCTGAAGCGATGCAGCACTTTGCGACATTCAGGATGCCGATTTTAAACTCATTCATCAGCATGGGGTAGATATGGTTGCCGCACTGACAGCAATAGTCAAAGAGCAGATTGAAAAAGTCTTCGGGGGATTCCAAATGAATGGCGGTCGGTTGTTTCTCGACCGTGTTGAAACTTCTAAGAACATTTTTAAAATTGTCTTTGATGAAATGCAGCATGTCGTGATTGAGTTTTTCGGATAAAGAATCTTTTTTTTGCAGGCTGATTTCTTCAATCAGACTTAGTTTTCCGGAGACTTTGAAGTCCAAAACCTGAATGCCCTTTCTCGGCCGAATCCTGACAACGCCCTTGTTTTCAAGACGGATGATGGCCTTGTGGACGACAGGACGGCTGCAATTGTATTTGATTGCCAAATCGCGTTCCGGCGGCATCATTTCTCCGGCTTTCAATTGTTCAGACAAAATCTCGTTCAGGATCATTTTCTCTACAAGTAATTCTTTCGACATAGACACCTCCAGTGGTATTACCACAGAATAATTTTATTACAAATAATTCATAATTACAACAAGAGACTGAAAGTTACAAAAACAAATGATTCTGTTGTCCATACACAAGCACACAAAACCTTGAAAAAACGTTTTTTGTCTGAATATAATGATGGAAACGCAAAGATGACAGCAGGGATTGGGGCGGTCATGCGAAGAGATGACAGGGAATCGAGAGGAGGAAGAGGTATGGTAATTATTATTGCTGGCCATTCGAGGTTAGGAAAATCAACGATTGCCAAAAGAATTGCAAGGGAAATGGAAATAAACTATCTGCCTTTTGACAGTCTGATTTCCACGCTGGAAAAACTGTATCCTGAAACGGGCATGCAGCATTTGGACGATAATCGGATGTTCAGCAGGAAACTTGCCGCTTTCGTTGATGAGTGGATCGGACATATCGCATACGAAGAGGTGGATGTTGTGATCGACTTGTATCAATTGTTTCCAAAGGACTATGCCGGCATGAGAAATAAGAAAGAGACGGAGATTCTCTATGTTGGTTCGCCGCAATTAAGCTGCGAGGAGAAATTGAAAGATCTTCGCTGCCATGAGCGAGAGCGGGATTGGACGAAAAATGTGAATGATGAGGCGATGAAGAAAATTTTAGGAGACTTCTTAGGCGAGGGCGTGCGAATGGCAGAACAATGTGCGGAACTGGCCATTCCATTTATCGATACCAGCCATCGTTTTGATGAAGCGATTGAGGAGAGCGTGCGATTCCTGAGTGAGAAAATTGAAGCGAGACGAATCTAAGAACATTGAAAAAATCCGCCATAACCACTTATCTTTCGATAGGGAGTTGGCGGATATTTTTACTTACAATCAATTCAAGCTTAATCCTTATACTCTCTTTTCAACAGAGAGAACATCAGTACGTTCGTCAATCGATCCCGAAAGCACATGTAGTCCCGGAGCAAGCCTTCTTCACGAAATCCCAGTCGGATGAGCGTGTTCTGCGAGGCGAGGTTTTCAGGATAGACGATCCCTTCGATTCGGTTGAGCTTCATATGGGAAAAGCCGTAGTGAAGGATTTCCTTGATGGCTTCTGTCATATAGCCTTTGTGCCAATAGGCTTTGGACAATTCGTAGCCAACTTCAGCCCGAAAGTGTTTCTTGTTCCAGTTGTGAAAACCACAGGTGCCAATGATCTTGCCATCGGATTTGGCTTGTATGCCCCAGCGGATCACACGGTCCTCCTTAAAGCCCTTGGAAAAGCTTTCGATGACTTTATATAAATCATCCCGGTTTGTAAAGGGGAACATGCCATAGTATTTCATCACCTCTTCTGAGGAAAAGATTTCAAACAGATCATCTATATCATTTTCGTCCAATTCTCTCAAGATCAGTCTGTCGGTTTCCAGTACAGGAAAGTTTTGATTGGATTGCATAAGGTTCGTCCTTTCATCGATTCATAAGATTGAATCATGTGGGTTTATCGATAATTCAATCATATGGGCAATCGATGGGAATGTCCAGCAAATATGAGTGCGTTTCTCCTGAATTGCAGTCTCACAACTCAAGATCGTATGGGAACACAGATTTCGCATTGGTGGTTCAAACTAATTAGATAATCGTTTGCGGCGCCTCTTTCGGATAAGCAGTATTTGCGCAAGAAATAAAAGCAGGATCCCTGGGATGGCAACGAGTTTATAATCGAACCCTTTTTCGTAGATACAGAAGGTCAGTTCATCTGTGGGCCATTGGAAAACCAGGTAACTGCCGTCCGTAATTGTATCGAGCTGTTGCCATTTGCTGCCCATCCATGCATAAAGCTCGTAGTGTTCGTGATTTGGAGCGTAAACATGGTAGGTGTAACTCTCGTTTGGCTCCTGATTGTTGGCTACAGCGAGTTGCCACTGACCGATTTTTGTCATATCGGTAAGCAAATCACTTTCGATCGCCTGATCGGCAGTGACCGAAACCGAAGCATTGGGACTGAAGACACCTTCGACAAGGAGCTCGGCCGGTCCGTCGATTGACGCGGAGGCGAGTACTTGTTTCAAAGGCGTATAGTCTGCAACGATGGTGTCTGGAAAGGTCAAACACGTATAGTCGTAGTCTGGCCAGGATCCAATATAGCCAGGCTTTTCGGGAACTTCTGGCAAGTCCTCTGGAGAAAGGCAGCCCTTATAGGCAAAAGGACAGGCGGCAATGACTTGTTCATCTGCTACAAAAGTCAAAGTGAGATTTTGAAAGGTAGCCGGCAAGTTGTCGTCTTCCAGCAAGGTGGCATAAACGGCGGGTTCAGCCTTTGCAGCATAACTGATGCCGTCGATGGCCGCCCATTCATTCCCGACGAAGCGATTGTTTGCAATTCTGGCTTCTTCCGTGGATTCGTCAGAATCATATGGATCAGTGGAGGAGGATGTCTCACCAGTCATGCCATCTTGAACATCCCCGGCAATCATGCCGATGAATTCGGCGCCCTGATCAATGGCCGTCATGGAAGTACAGCCAATAATTTCGGTTCCGAATCCTGTGATGCCGCCGACATAATCAAACCCGGATAATCGGCTCAGGGAATAGCTGTTCCGGATGACCGAGTAAGAACCGCCGGCAATGCCGCCGACATAGTTTCCGTCGCTGCTAATCACGCTGCTGTTGTTGAAGCAACCAAACAAACTTCCAAGGTCCATGCGGCCAACGATGCCGCCGGCATAATCTTTTTTTGCCGTCACCAATCCGGTATTGTCACATTCAGCGAGAACGCCTTTGGTTTGAAATTGAAAATTTAACAGGTTGCTTTCTTTGGCGGTCAGATCACCTTCTGGATCGAAATCGTAGTCGATGGCGAGGGTGCCGGTGATGCCGCCGATATTAATGTCTCCATTAACTTCGCCATCATTCAGGCAGTTGACGACATATCCGAAAGTCGGCGCCATGTTGGCAAATTGATTTGCATCGGCTTCCAGCATTTCTTCATCGGAAATATCATTGAAAATTTCCCGGTCTTTGTCCATGGAATTTTGATAGCCCTTTTTAATCAGATCAATGACAACAAAAATCTGGTCGTTGATGGCACGCAGATCATCAGTTATGCTTTCTACGGTATCCTTGGATACCTGGTTCAGTTTGGACATTTCCGCTGACAGTTTGTCGCCGGAAACAAAGAGTTCTTTTTTGGCCGCATCAACGCTTTCGCCGAGCAGGGAAAATTGCGGGGCGCCCAGTGCAGCTTCCCGTTCCAGGCTTTGATTGACTTGATGGATGGCCATGGTGAGATGATCGCTGCCTCGTTTGAAATCCTGTGTCGCGGCTGAGAAATTGTCCATGCCATACCCCATCATTTTTGAAGCGCTCTCAAAATAGACGGAAGCATCGCTGAAATCGGCAATCCCCATATTCAGGTAATCGAGGCCTGTCTGAAAATAGGAGGACGCTTGGCGGAAATAGGTCATGGCCAGGGAAATCTCTTCTGCATCCTTTTCATATTCTTCTTTCAAATGGATAAGGGCTTTTTCCATTTCATCCGCAGCCAGGTTGAAGCTGGCCTGTGCTGATTCCAGATCATCTTTGGTTTCTTCAATGATTTCACCCAGATCAGCATGAAGGGGATCGTCGGCTGCCGAAAGGATGTCGGCCATTTTATTCAGCGCGCTCAGGGTAGCATCCATTCCGTCGTTGATCGCATCCAGTCCATGATTGATTTCGTCTATGGCTTGGTCCAATGATTCATTGTTGGAAACGGCGGCGTCCAAGTGATTGAAGCCTTCTTCCATTTCCTTGGCGCCTTTGTTGATTTCATTCATGCCCATGCCGATATCCGCCAAGGCGTCGTTGATTTCCCCAAATCCTTTTTCGACAGCATCGGCAGACATGGACATGCAGATGAAGCCTGCATTCATATCTTCGAAACCTTTTGAAACGTCAATTGCGCCCATTTGTAGTTCAGCGGTTGCACCCTCCAAATCGACAACAACAGCGTGAATGCGATCCAAAGTCTTGTTGATGGTTTCGATGTTTTCATCGGCATAATCCACGGTGCGGTCTGACAAGATTTCCATGCGGTCTGAAACATTGGCAATGGCTCTGTTGACATCTTCAAACTGGTTGCTGACCGCTTCGTTGCTCAGGTCCACTTGATCGTAGGCGGCGTTGATTGTATCCTCCAAGGTATCCAATTCTTCTTCCAGTTCCCGAAAGAAATCCTCGTCGCTTTTGATGACCTGATAGGGTTCCATCTGTCCGACGATTCCACCCACATCTTTTCGGCCCAGGATGGACCCGTGGTTGACACTGGCACTGATATAGCCATCCTGACGTCCGGCAATGCCGCCGATATTGTAACCGACATGAGGATATCCGACGATGCCGTCATTGGTACAGCCTTCGATGATCCCGCGATTGAAGCCGGTGATCCCGCCTGTATTGGTGGAAGTAACGATACTCTCCGTTTCATTGATTCGGGTGAGGCTGATGTCTTCGAGATGCAGGGTGGAGGGGGTAACGGTTGTGTTGATGGAACCGGCATTGGTGCAGTTTTTAATCAGTCCGTAGTTTTCCCCGACAATGCCGCCTGAAAAATTTTCTCCCGTAACGGTGCCGGAAAATCGGCAGTCAATGACTTGACCGGTGGCTTCGTTTTTCGCTGTGATACCGCCGATATGGCTTTTGCCGCTTAAGAGACCGTTTACGGTGCAATTTTCAATGATTCCGCGGTTTTCTCCGGCAATTCCGCCGATCTGGTTTTCCGTTCCGGTTAACTGCAGAGCAGCCTCGACGCGCAGGTTTTGGACAACGCCGCTTGTTTGCACATAGCGAAACAAGCCGTAGGTGGAACCTTCGTGACTCATCGAGACGCCGGAAATCAAATGGCTGTTTCCGTTGAAGGTCCCGCCGAATGTGGGGATGCCTCGAAAGGACTGGTCGGTGATTTGAATATCCCGCGTGAGAAGGACCATAAGTCCCTGAGAATAGCTGTCCAGTGTGCAGTCCTCAGCAAGTTGAATCAAGTCGTTTTCGTTATTGACAAAGAATATGCGTGTCTCCAATCCGAAGCCAGCGCTTGGCAAGAGAGTGAAGAAAATTACCAGGATCAGGAATGCAGTAGTTATGTTATTTTTCTTCATGGTCTTCATCATCCTTTCCAATATTCACAACGCCTTTCACATTTCCTCGAATGGTACCGTTAACTGTGGCGTCTACATAGCCGTTTACATAGCCTTGCAGTTTACCGTTGATTCGCATGCTGCCTGATTCGCGGGTGATGATGCCTTCCCGCTTCAGAACAAAGGCTGTCTTTTCAATGATCTTGTCACCCAAAAGCAGGGTTTGTGGCAAGACACCCATAACGAGAATTAAGGAAATAACGGTGCCGCGGCCCAAACAGACGCCAATGGATGCCACGGCGTAATCAGATGACAGAAAACCGATCAAAATTCCGGCCGATGCGAGGATTGTACCAGAGGTGATGATCGTTGGGAAAGCCTGGTTCAGCGAGGTTGTCATAGCATCGGCTGGACACATGGATTTCTTTAGGTCCATATATCGGCTGGTGATCACGATGGCGTAGTCAATCGTTGCGCCCATCTGAATCGCGGTAACCACCAAATAGCTTAAAAAGAAGATATTGGTTCCCATAATCGGAGGAAAGGAAAAGTTGATCCAGATACTTCCTTGAATGGTCAGAACCAAGAGCACCGGCAGGCCGGCGGACTTGAAGGTGAACAAGAGTATAATCATAACAAACAAGGCCGACAGGACGCTGATCAAGATGTTGTCAAAGGCAAAGAAAGCAGCCAGATCCTGATTGCTGGTGGATTCGCCGACGATATAGGACTCATCGTAGTATTTTTCGATCGTTTCATGGAACTTGGCCAGATAATCGAAGGTTTCATTCCCTTCTTCCGGCAGGTCGGTGATCAGGAGCAACCTGGAGTAATCGTCGCTTTCCAGCTGGTTTTTTCCCCGGGACAGTTGTTCGTACATATCGTCGATTTCGGATTCCAATTCTTCATCCAGATTGACATAGCCTGCTTCTTTCTGGTCATAGAGATACATGAACATGTCGATCAAGGGAACGGGGTATTCGTTCAATCCATTGATCAACTTGCTGTAGGTTTCGTTGTGAACCGCATAGGCGCCGTAGAGCACCTTGGCCACTTCGATATCGACATCCGTCAATTCGGCAAACTGCCTTGGAGTGAGCTTGTCTGTCACCATGTAACCGTCCAGGGCTTCGGTGTTGGCGAGTCCCACGGTTTGGGTCACCATGTCGTAGGAGGCCAATTCCTCAAGCAATAGAGCTTCTTTCTCATAATCGCCCGACGGGATGACGACTGCCATGATATTGTCTTCACCGAAATTTTCCCGAATCTTTTTCTCGGCAATCTGCGATTCATTCTGGGTGAAGGTATGCAGGGTGGTATAGCCGTACACATAGTGCGTTTGATTTGAGAAGTAAATGGCCGCAATCAGCAGGACCATAAAGATGGGAGGAATGATGTACTTGGTTTTAGCAACAAATCGACCCCAGACGGAAATATCAGGCACGAAGTTTTTATGCACGGTTTTATCCATCATGTTGCTGAAAATCATAAGAAGTCCTGGCATTAATGTGAAAACCACCAGCAAACTGAAAAGCAATGCTTTGATCAGGACCTGGCCCATGTCGTAGCCGACTTTGAATTGCATGAACATCAAGGCCATTAATCCGGAAACCGTGGTTAAGCTGCTGGAAGAGATTTCTGGAATGGCTTTGGACAAGGCCTGGATGGCCGCTTCTCTGGCGGCGTAGACTTGGCGTTCTTCCGTAAATCGGTGGCAGAGGATAATGGCGTAATCAATCGCCAATGCCAGCTGCAAAACAATGGCAATGGAGTTGGAGATGAAGGAGATCTCATCAAAGATAAAATGCGTGCCCATATTCAAAAGGGCGGCGACGCCAAAGGTGATCACGAGCACCGGGATTTCCATATAGGTTTTGGAGGTGAATAAAAGCACGGCAAGAATGATAAATACTGCAATGACTAAAACGGTTTTAATTTCTTTTTCCAGCGAGGCGGCCATATCTTCCGTGATTTCGCTTTTTACATAGGTGTCATAGCCAGATAGCCGTTCGATGACTTCATCCATCGCCCTGATGGTTTCGTCATCCTTGGTTTCCTTGTCAAAAGTGATGGAAAACAGGGCGGAAGCATGGCTGTAATGCTCTTCGTCGGCATCAAAATCGACGCTGTTGACACCTGGAATAAGGAGGATGTCTTCCTTAAGCGTTTCGGCTGTTTCCAGGGTGATATTGCTGACCATGACGGATGCCATGCCGTAGGTGGCGAAGGATTCATCCGAAATGATCAATCCCTGTCTGGTTTCCGTTTCTTCCGAGAGATATTTTGTAATGTCATTGTTTACCGCGACCCAGTTCCGGGAAAACAGGCAAAAAATGCAGGCAATGATATAAACGAGAATAAAGCCTGTGCGCTTGTCTACAATAATGGCTGACAGCTTCTCGAGGAAGCTTCGTTCTGCTTTCTTTTCCATTCGATACTCCTTGAAAATCCATTCTTACTACAATCTATAGAGTATAGGGAAAATGGGGAGGCCTTGCCATAGACAAGTTGCGGGATCTGTCGAAAAAACAGACAGTTTGGGAAAATTGTCTAAAAAAGGACATTATGGTATACTTTTTCATGTTGAGAAATTTGACTGAAAGAATGGGGGGCTCCCATGAAAGGCGAAATTACGAAAGATATGCTCTGCGCATCCTTGAAGAAGTTGCTTGCGCATAAACCCTTGGACAAGATCAGCATCAAAGAGATTACCGATGATTGCGGAATGAATCGGCAGACCTTTTATTATCATTTTGATGATATCTATCAGATGCTGGATCGACTTTTGAAAAACGAAGCGGTTTCGATTTTCATCGATAGACTGGATAATTTGAAGTTTGAAGAAGGATTGCACCTGCTTTTCGATTATATCCTTGCCAACCGGGCAATGTGCCTCAACGTGCTGACGTCAGTCGGCAACGAGTACATGTATCGCTTTTTTTACGATGAGTTGTATGCGCTGATCTGCAACAACCTGGACCATGCCGGCGAAGGCCGGAAGCTGGACGAAAAGAGCAAGGAGCAATTGGCGAAATACCTGGTGATTTCCTGCGGGTCTTATATTGTTGCCTGGATGATGGGGATTGTTGAGGAGTCGCCGGAAGAGATTACGGATTTTTTGGTGAAGCAAATTGAGAAGCAAAAGTATTGAAGAAGAGAAGGGGAAACCCAATCTTTCTACGAGCGAAAAGAGTCGTCGATATGACGGCTCTTTTTGGCTGGAGAGAATTAATAATCATAATAATTTTGAATCGAAAGAACTTCCACTTCATAGTTCTCTTCAATAAAGGTGATGATGTTGTCGAAAACTTGCTGATTCAATCGACTGCTGTTGCTGACAACGGCAATGCCGATTGTCGCTTGGTTCAGCAGGTCGTGATCGGCAACTTCTGAGACGCTTGCATTGAATCGGTTCCGGGTTTTTTGAAGGATGCTTTTCACCACGCTTCGTTTGTCTTTCAGAGAAAAGGAATCGAAGATTCGAAGAGTAATGGAATTGGCTTCTACAAACATAGGCTCACCTCTCTTTTACTATACCGCGGTTTGAAAGAATTATAAAGATGGGATGGAAATTGTTTGTTTCAAATCCGGAGTGGCGGCAAATTGAATCGGGATCTGTCAAATGATACAATGAATTGGAATAAGGACTCAAGTCCGCAGTAGAAAAAATCCACACGGTTGAAGCACTTAAGGAGGCAGAATTATGGTTCGGAAACATGGGGATAATCCAGTGATCGTTTTGCATGGCGGACCGGGCGCCATTGGCAGTGCCAGGAGCTTGGCTGAAGAACTGGGAGCTGTGGAAGTCTTGAATTATGCACAGAGTATCCAGGGACAACTGGAAGAGATAAATGAAGCGGTTCAAGCCATGAAAAGCAAAGTCCCCATCATTGTCGGACATTCATGGGGTGCTTGGCTGGCGGTGATCTATGCCTCGAAATTTTCCGTGAGGAAGGTGATTCTAGTCGGATGCGGCGCTTTTGATGAAAAATACTTGAGTGGCATGCAAGCGCGTCGAAAAGGGAAATTGACACGGGAAGAGGAAAAACGAGTCGATGAGTACTTTTTGCAGTTGAACCGGGGCCAGCTTCGGGAAATATCGGATTTCAACCGTTTGATGAATAAGATGGACGCATATGAGCCGATCGGGCATGATGATTTGGATAAGTTTGATTTTCAAGGTCACGGTATGTTGATGGACGAATTTAGACCCTTGAGAAAAAGCGGTAGTCTATTGGAAATGGTGAAAAAGATCGAATGCGAAATCGTGGTTTTCCACGGTTTGGATGATCCTCATCCCCTTGCAGGAATTACGGAGCCTTTCGATCAAGCCGGCATTTCCTACACTCTCCATACATTTTCGAAATGCGGCCATACGCCATGGCAGGAGCAATACGCGAAGGATGTTTTTTTACACGTGATAAAAGCGGTAATCAGGGAAAGTTCGGTTTGAAAGAAGTCAGAGTAAAAAAAGCAAAATGAGAAAGAAGGGACTAGGGAAGGGGTGGAGCGCATGTATTACGGAAGAATGAAAAGCAAATGGGGGAGTATCATTTGCGGAATTGAAGAAGATGGCAGTATCTTTGGGCTTTGGTTTGAAAATCAGAAATACTTTCCTGCAATTGGCGAGGATGCGGTTTTTGTCAATGACATCGATCATGAAGACGCGAAATTCGCTGCTGTGATTGCTGGCTTTCAATGCATGAGGGAACAGCTTGAAGCTTACGAGGAAGGGCGGTTGAAAGCCTTTGATTTGCCGTTAAATCCGAAGGGGACGGAGTTTCGCCAGCTGATATGGCAATTGCTGCTGGAAATCCCCTATGGTGAGACCACGACCTATGGAGAGTTGGGGAAAAAGGCAGCTGCAATTCTTGGGCGTGACACCATGTCTGCCCAGGCAGTTGGCGGTGCGGTGGGCCATAATCCCATTTCCCTTATTATCCCCTGTCATAGGGTGGTAGGGAGCGATGGCAGTCTGACCGGCTATGCCGGCGGGCTTGAGAAGAAAGAAGCGCTTTTGGCGCATGAAAACTTGCATCGATAAAGAAATCCCCAACACTGCGGGAAACACGCGGTTGATGGGGATTTTTTTATTGGGGGCATTGTTGCAAGTGATGCAGTTTTTTGTAGTGGGTCGGTGACATATGCATAATTGATTGAAATACCTTTGTGAAATAACTGGAACTGTTGAATCCGACTGTTGTGGCAATTCTGGTGATGGGATCATTTGTTGAGACCAGCAGGGATGCGCTTACGGTGATTCGATACTGCATCAGATATTCGATGGGAGAGATATGAATCGTGTTTTTAAAACATCGTGAACATTCTCTGGTGCTGATTCCAGCTGAGCTTGCAATTTCGGCGACGGACAGTGAGTTTTGATAGTGATCCTGAATGAACTTCATCATTGTTTGCGTTCGCTGACTTTGCATGGGGTTAAAATCAATTGATTTTTGCGTGGAATGGCTCAATATCAATCGCCAGATGTGTGCAAGATGCTCGCAGATCAACAGCTGCTTGCCGAAAAGATCGTCATGATCGGCTTGACATGCGGTCTGGATCAAAGAAAGGACTTCGCGTTCCCAAGGCACGGACTTAGTGAGGGGGATGATTGCAAGCCCTGGATTCTCATAGATAGGGGACGTGATTTCACGGTAGAGGGAGGTGGCTTTCCCGCCAGATATGACAGCTGGAGAAAAAACCAAGGTCATCAATTCGCAGTTCTCACCTTCCGCAACTTCCATGGCATGCAGAATATTTGTGTTGATAAATGCGCCGTTTGATTCTTGGATGAGATAGGTTTCATTGCCGATTAACATCTTTAGTGTGCCTTTTGTCACAATAAACAATTCAATTTCTTTGTGCCAGTGCCAGGGGACTTTGCTGTGGATGTATTTTGCAATATCGGCGATGAAGACAGTGCAGGGAAAGTCGATGTTCGTGAAGTTCATCAGTTCCATTCCTTTTTCATTAAGGGGAAGTGCGGTACGCTGCATAATAGGGCTTCCTTTCGCGGGTGGCTGAATAATACAAATATAAGACTTGATAATCGTATGATGTTCGCTGATATGGCTATATAATTATAACATAGTCCTGGTAGGAGAATATAGATAGGAGGAAGAAGGATGAACAAGTACGGAGTGATTTTTGACTTTAACGGTACGATGTTTTTCGATGGAGAGATACAGGAAAAGTCATGGCGGATATTTTTGGACCATAAAATCGGGCGGATGATTTCTGACGAAGAATTTCAGAAATACGTACATGGATGCCATGCAGATCTGTCACTCGCTTATTTTTTAAATCGATCGTTGAGCAGGGAAGAAATCGAACAATTGTCGGAAGAAAAAGAAGAAGTCTATCGCCGACTATGTCTGCAAAATCGAGAAGGATTTAAACTTGCTGAGGGGTTGGTTGAGTTTCTGGATGATTTAAAGGAAAGGAAAATTCCATTTACAATTGCAACAGCATCAGGCTTGAACAATCTGAAATTCTTTTTTGAATACTTGCAGTTGGATTCCTGGTTTGAATTTGACCAAGTCGTTTATGACGACGGTTTTATACCAAGCAAACCGGACCCATTTATTTATTTGAAGGCTGCTGAAAACATTGGTATCCTGCCAGAAAATTGCATAGTCTTTGAAGATGCAGTCTCTGGTCTTGAAGCTGCCAGCCGCGCGGGAATCGGGCGTATCATTGGTGTCTCTTCTTCCATGACGAGAGAGCAGCTTCTTCAAGTGCCTGGGGTCTCCGAGACGATAGCGGATTATACTAAATTAATTCATTTGCTTGATTAACGGGTGTTGGAAGAAAAGAAAACAGAATTAATTATATAACAATCATACAGATCAGACTGCAGACAAAGTCTGAGGCGGGATCTTAGAATCCCGCCTTCTTTTATGCCATGATTTCCTTGATTTGTGCGACGTCCTTGTCGCCTCTGCCGGAAAGGTTGATAATGATAATCTGGTCCTGTTGCAGTTCCTTGGCCAGTTTCATGCCGTATGCGATGGCATGGGCGCTTTCAATGGCAGGAATAATGCCTTCTGTTTTGGACAAGGCAAAGAATGCATCCAGGCTTTCCTGATCTGTGATGCCGACATAATCTGCCCGGCCGCTTGATTTGTAGTAGCTGTGCTCCGGTCCGACGCCTGGGTAATCCAAGCCGGCAGCGATGGAATGCACCGGAAGCGGATCACCATTTTCATCTTGCAGGGTGAAACATTTGAATCCGTGGATGACGCCGACGCTTCCTTTGACGATGGAAGCCGCATGATCCGGCGTATCCAGACCTTTGCCAGCCGGTTCCACACCGACGATTTTCACTTCTTTGTCCTCTGCAAAGGGGTGGAAGAGCCCGATTGCATTGGATCCGCCGCCGACACAGGCTACCAGATAATCCGGGAGTCTTCCTTCCATCTCCAGAATCTGCGCCTTCGCCTCTTTTCCGATAATGCTTTGGAACTCGCGAACCATGGATGGGTATGGATGAGGCCCCACTGCGGAACCCAAAAGATAGAAGGTGTCCGCCGCGTTTTCGACAAAGTCATTGAGCGCTGCGTCTACCGCATCTTTCAAGGTTGCTGTGCCGCTGGTTACCGGAACAACCTTGGCACCCAAAAGTTCCATGCGGAAGACATTCAAGGCCTGCCGTTTCGTATCAATTTCTCCCATGTAAATCGTGCAATCCATGCCAAACAAGGCACAAACCGTTGCCGTTGCAACCCCGTGCTGGCCGGCGCCGGTTTCTGCGATAATGCGGTTTTTTCCCATGCGTTTCGCCAGCAGGGCTTGTCCAATGGCGTTGTTGATCTTATGGGCGCCGGTGTGGTTCAGGTCTTCGCGTTTCAAATAGATCTTGGCGCCGCCCATTTGCTGGGTTAGCTTTTCGGCGAAATACAGGGGATTCTCCCGTCCGATATACTGCTTCTGGTAATAAGCCAGCTCCGCTAGAAACGCCGGGTCATTGATGTAACGATAGAAGTTTTCCTCCACTTCCTGCAGAACCTTTTTCAAGGGTTCCGGGACAAAGCTGCCGCCAAATTCTCCAAAGTAGCCATTGTTGTTCGTAATCATAATACTTCCTCCTTAGGTTTTCCAAAATGATCGGGTATGGAGCAAGAAGTTGAGCTGGGGTTTGGGGGCAGGCGCGATCAAGGGTAATAAAAAAGTCCTCTACATGTTTATACAAACATATAGAGGACGTAATATACGTGGTGCCACCTCAATTGGTTATCGATTGATAACCCACTTTTTCAGATACGGGATTGAATCCGATATCCTATCTCTATAACGGGAGATGCCCGTGTTGCCTACTTACCGTTCAGCGCCAACTCATAAGCCCATTCAGCATACCTGCAAATGTCGGATTCCCACCAGCGCCGACTCTCTTGAATGATTCAGTATACCTACTCTTCTTACTCAAAGATTTACAATTATGTGGTTGTTGGTAATTATATGCAGATTATTTGGATTTGTCAATGGAATTATCAGAAATTTTGTGGCGGTGTGCTGATAGAAGGGAGACAAATCACGTGTCGAATCGTTTTTTATGGAGAAATATGGTATTGTGGACATAGATGGCGAGGAGGAAAAAATGGAAAAGATTGTCTTACAACAAGAGAAGGAAACATTGTTGATTCCCTTATATGGAAAAGCCATGGAGAGCAAGCGAAACAATCCGATTCTACAGGATGAAAAAGCGGTTGAAATTGTCGAACGTATCGCATATCCGTTTGAAAATCTGAAAATCAATCATAAGACGAATATTATGATGAGCATTCGGGCCGCGATATTGGACCGATTTGCCACAGCCTTTATTGAGGTGAATCCGGAATCCACCTGTTTTCATTTGGGTTGTGGATTGGATAGCAGATGTTTGAGAATTCCAAAGATCGGGGAGCTGTGGATCGATGTGGATTTTCCGGAAGTGATTGAACTGCGTCGAAACTTTTATCAGGAATCAGCGAAATACAAAATGATTGGCAGTTCGGTGACAGATCAGGCATGGATAGACGGGCTGCCCGTTCGAGACGGTGCCAAACTTGTGATTGCGGAAGGCTTATTGATGTACTTGTCAGAAGCAGAAGTGGTCTCACTGATTGTAAGACTGCGGGAGAAACTGGGGCCTTTCACCTTTGTGTTCGATGCCTACAGCAAGCTGACGGCCAAGCATGCGGCCAGCCATCCTTCTTTGAAACGGACCGGAGCTGTCATTAAATGGGGGATGGACGAAACGGAGGAGTTGACGGATCAAATTACGGGGATGCATTTGAGGGAGAAAATGTATTTTGCCGATGCTGCTAACATCCAGCAATTATCTGGGGGCATGAAATTCATGTTTCGGTTCTCCAATTGTTTTCAAACCGCTCGGGAGGCGCATCGGGTATTGGCTTTCGAAATCCAATAAAGACAGGGTTTGACAGCGGACGGAGTACTTACTAGAATAGAAAAAGCAAAAGGACGACAGGTGACAGGGGGCGGCGCGATGAAGGAAACGGCATTATATGCACCGGTGAAGGGATTGTTTGAAGCCTTGGGGTATGATGTGCAGTCCGAGGTTTTGGACATGGATGTTCTGGCTACAAAGGGCGATGAGTTTATTGTGATTGAACTGAAAAAGGAATTGAATCTGCGTTTGATTGTGCAGGGCGCGCAGCGACAGAAACTGAGCGAAGTTGTGTATGTCGCTATTCATAAGCCCAGCTACAAGGTGCGGATGTCGAATTCCTTTAAGGAAAAGGTGCATTTGCTCAGGCGTTTGGGTCTCGGTCTGATTTTTGTAAATTTCAAGGACAGCGGGGCTGTAGCCACCATTGAAGAAGATCCGGTGATTTTTGACTTGAAGCATTCACAACGGTTGAACAAGCGGACAAAAGAGCGGGCCTTGAAGGAAAAATCCCTGCGGAGCGGTGACTATAATCTGGGCGGTCAAAAAGGGAAGAAAATTACAGCCTATCGGGAAAATGCCCTGCTGATTGCCGGCCTTCTCGCAAAACATGGCGTGATGAAGGTTTCGGAAATCCGCGAGATTGCAGGGGAGAAAACGGGCACCATTCTGCAAAGAGACTATTACGGATATTTTCAGCGGATAAAAAAGGGCCATTATGACTTAAGTGAAAAGGGCAAAGAAGCGGTCGTTGCCTATGAGTATATTATTAAAAATCTCGTGTAAAAGAGGATTTGAGGATGGACAAAATTAAGAATTTCTATATGAATGAAGAGATTGAAGCGGAAGATCTGGGCGAAGGCGTAAGCCGAAAGATTCTTGCCTATTCCGAGAATATGATGGCGGTTGAGATAACTTTTAAAACCGGGGCAGTGGGCAAATTGCACAGCCATCCGCATGAGCAATGCTCGTATATTCTCGAAGGGGTGTTTGAGTTTCAAGTTGGCAATGAAAAGAGAGTGGTCAAAGCCGGAGATATGACATACAAGCAGCCAAATATCGAACACGGGGTCGTATGTCTGGAAGCGGGGAAACTGCTGGACGTCTTTACACCGATGAGAAAAGATTTTGTGCTTGATTGTAAAATGAAATTGAAACAATAAAAATTCCATAGCGGAACACACTGTATTATAATGAATTCACCACAAACCATTATTTTACAAAGAGGTGCTCACGCTATGGAACATATCAATCATACAATGGATTCGCGAAAGAATAAACACCTAAATGCATATGAACGTGGTCAGATTCAATTATTGTTGGAAGATGGCCTCACTGTCTATGCCATTGCAAAGCGCCTGGGACGTGCTTATAACACGATCAGAGCCGAATTGAAACGCGGGACCGTTACTCAAATCAAAGGCAAGAAAAAGGTTCAAGTTTACTACCCTGATACAGCCCAAATCAGATACGAAGAAGCTCGCAAAAACTGCGGCAACAAATACAAGTTGCTTGCCTGCGAAGACTTCATCAGATATGTGCAAGACCTATTTTACAACGATGGCTTTTCCCTGGATGCCATTGTAGGCGCTGCAAGGCTTAAAGAGCAATTCCAAGCATCTGATATGGTTTGCACCAAAACCCTTTACAACTATGTTGACGCGGACCTTCTAGATATCACAAACCTTGATCTGCCCTTGAAGCTAAAGCGTACAACAAAGCCTCAGCGAGTTCGCGAGAACAAGAAGCGCCTGGGCAGAAGCATCGAAGAACGTCCAGAGCAAATCAATCAGCGGTGCGAGTTTGGTCACTGGGAGATCGACACAGTTATTGGCAAGAAAACAAAGGATGATGAAGTACTGCTAACCCTTACGGAACGCATGACTCGCAAAGAAATCATCCGTAAAATACCTGGCAAAACCACTGAGGCCGTGATGGAGGCATTAAACACCCTGATCTCTGAGGCCGGACCACATTATTCAAAAGTCTTTAAGAGCATTACATCCGACAACGGTTCGGAGTTCGCAGACCTGAGCCGCCTGGAGCCTCTGACGACTGTCTACTTCACCCATCCTTACGCATCCAGTGAACGCGGGACAAATGAACGGCACAACGGGCTTATTCGACGATTCATCCCTAAAGGTAAAAGGATCTCAGATTACTCCATCAAGTTCATAGCCAAGATACAAACCTGGTGCAACTCACTGCCCCGGAAGATCCTTGGATATCTATCTCCTGATGAAGCCTTTGATGATCAACTGATGAACTGCATTTACTAATCTCATTACATACAGTGACTATTGTTTCAACTTATTCTTGCAATTTACGGAAAAGATTTTGTTGAAAAATGAAATGAACCGTGAGTGAAAAAGTCATGTCGAATAATCGATATGGCTTTTTTTATTGCAAGTTAACGTACGTTGGATAAAATTCCAAATATTCACACAATAAGGTGATATCATTTCGAAAATGGGTAATTTATTTTCAATGGGAGGGGTGATCGAATGCGAGTCGAAGGTCTTGTGTTGGCAGCGGGTCTGTCAAGTCGAATGGGTGACAACAAGTTGATGAAAACAATCGATCACATGCCGATGATAGAACGGGTCATTGCAAATATGATCCCCTTTTGCGAACGCATCATCGTAGTAGTTGGACACAGGCGGGATGAGTTGGCGAAGGTATTGCAGAAATACAAGCAAGTCGAAATAGTAGTGAATGACGATTACCAGTCGGGCATGTTTTCATCGGTGAAAGCCGGGTGCAAAGCAATACGTGGTGATCGTTTTTTTTTGATTCCGGCCGATATGCCTTTTGTACAAAAGGCGACCTATAAGGCTTTGCTTCAAGTGGAGGGCGAGATTGTGGTGCCGAGTGTGAACCGGAGAGCCGGGCATCCGATTTTAATTAAAACCCACGTAGTCTTGGGGATCGAAGATTCAAAAGCAGAGCATCTGCGAGCTTTTTTGGAGAATCGACCAAAGACCTATGTCTGTGTGGAAGATCTAGGGGTTTTAATTGATATCGACACGCCAGCGGATTATAAGAAATACGGCAAGGAGGGATGAAATGAAAATATCAGACGATGTCCGGCGCGTAGACAGTGCCGATAAGCTCCGCGGAAAAACGAAATACATAGAAGACATGCAATTCGAAAGGTTGCTTTACGCCCGTACACTGCGGAGTCCGATTGCAAAGGGAAAGATTCGGAAGATCACGTATCCTGAAATGCCGGACGATATTTTTGTGATCGATCACCGAGACGTTCCTAAGAACAACGAGGTTGCCATGATCGAGCATGATATGCCGATTTTCGCTGACGAAGCTGTGACCTACTTGGGAGAGCCGCTGGCCTTGGTGGTTGGTGAAGACAAGGAGCGCATACTTGCCTTTATGGCAGGCATCACCATTGCCTATGAGGAAGAAGAAGGGATTTTTGATTTCGAAGAAGCCGCAAAAGACCCGGAGCAGATTTTTACGGAACATTGCTTTGAAAAAGGTGATCTGAAAAAACTCAAGTATGATGAGAAGCTGACGGAATGCTTTGCGACCACCTATCAGGAACAGCTCTACATGGAAAAGCAGGGAATGGTGGGAACTCTTGAAGAAGGCGTGGTCACTGTGTATGGCTCCATGCAGTGTCCCTATTATGTGCTGAACGCATTGAAGCATGCCATGGGCATGGATGAGAAGAACTTGCGGGTTGTGCAGGCGCCGACAGGGGGGGCTTTCGGCGGAAAAGAAGAGTATCCGTCCCTTTTGGCTTGCCAGGTGGCGGTTGCCGCCTTCAAGCTGAAACGCCCGGTTCGACTGGTGCTTGACCGGCGAGAAGACATGGCCTACACTACCAAGCGTCATCCTTCCAAAACCGTGATCACCTCTTATCTCAAGGATAAGAAGGTGGTAGGCATGGATTTTGATATTTCTTTGGATGCCGGGAGTTATCTGGGACTTAGCGATGTTGTTCTGCAGCGGGCGCTCTTTACGATGCCGGGAGCATACAAAATGGATCACTTGCGGGTAAGCGGCAGAACCATTCGAACCAATAATGTTTTCTGCGGTGCCTTTCGCGGATTCGGCGCGCCGCAGAGCATGTATGCCTTGGAAGCGCATATGAATCATCTTGCCAAGCGTCTTGGGGAAGATCCCTTGGACTTTCGGAGAAAGCACTATGTCAAGCAGGGGGATTTGACCGGAACCAGCGGTCTTTTCAACGAAGAGATTCATCTGGACAAGCTGACAGACTTGCTGGAAGCCATGGCCGGTGGGCAAAAAAGGACGACCGGAAAAGAGCCCTATGTGGGGTATGGCGTTTCGGCGGTTCCCCATGGAGGGGGATTCACCGGCGATGGGGAGGCTATTCATATTAAAGCGGTTGTGAAACTGCGAAAAGAAGGGGACGGTAGGGCTACGATTTTGGTGTCCAATGTTGAAATGGGCCAGGGGGCGATTACAACCTTAACAAAAATTGTAGCGTCAGTTTTGGAAATTGAAATGGATCGCGTGTGTTATGCGAGGCCAGACACCTTTCACGTACCGGATTCCGGTCCCACTGTGGCGTCCCGTACGACGATGGTGGTTGGGGCGCTGCTGGCAAGGGCGGCGGTCCAATTAAAAGCTCACATGGACCAACCGGATGAAATCGTCATCACGGAACATTTCAAGCAGCCTGAGTATGTAAAATGGAATGCAGAGACTATGCAGGGAAATGCGTATATGGCCTATTCTTGGTCGGTCTTGCTGGCTCGGGTTGAGGTGGATCCGCTGAGTTATGAAGTGAAGTGCACCGACATCTGGGGCGCCTATGATGTGGGTGTTCCCATCGACAAGAAGCTGGTGCTGGGCCAAATTCATGGAGGCGTGGTTCAGGGCTTGGGATATGCCTTGATGGAAAACATGACGTCGAAGGCGGGCGGTATTGAGCAAATCGCCTTTTCCAGTTATCCCATCCCAACGACATTGGATATTCCCAGCGTGCATGCGGACTGGATTCTCAATCCCTACAAGGACGGACCCTTTGGCGCGAAGTCGGTAGGCGAGCTTACAATTATAGGCGTTGCGCCGGCAATTGCAGCTGCGATTGAGGATGCCATGCAGATTACGACCTCCCAGATTCCGGTTACGCCGGAAATCATAGAAAGGAGTCTGGAGTGAGCGATTATCAATATGTTTTAAACGGTCAAAACAAAAAAGTCGATTGTGAATTGTCGAGAAGGCTTCTGGATGTGATTCGCATTGACGAGGGACTCACCGGAACCAAAGAGGGCTGCCAGGAAGGGGAATGCGGCGCATGCCTGGTGTTTATCGATGGAGAGATCTTCAATTCCTGTCTGGTACCCATGGCGAATGTGATCGGCAAGTCTGTTGTTACGATTGAAGCCTTTTCTCAAACGGAGGAATATCGCCGCATCGAAAATGCGTTTTTGGCATGCGGCGCTGTGCAATGCGGATTTTGCACGCCGGGCATGGTGATGGCGACTGCCGCGCTTTTGAAAAGCGGACTGCCTTTGGACCAAGAGTCTGTACGCATTGGACTCTCGGGCAACCTCTGTCGGTGTACGGGTTATCAGACCATTTTTGAAGCGGTTTGCAGCCTCAAGGAAAGCGGGTGCCAAGATGAATAAGGAGTATCGTCCTGAAAGCTTGCAGGAAGCCTTGGTGCTGATGGCCGAGCATCAGTTGATTCCGGTTGCCGGCGGGACTGACTTGATGATTCGCGCGAGAAATTGGCAAGGGGCGTCAAGAGCCATGAAAGGAGATGTCATCTACATCCAGCACCTGAAAGAACTTCAGTTTATCAGTGAGACCGATACGGAGATACATGTGGGCGCCGGAGTAACCCAGGCATCGTTTTGCAGCAGTAGAATCCTGCCGGATTACGCAAGGGAAGTCGTGGGGCAAATGGCAACACCGGCGATTCGAAATGCCGCAACGATTGGCGGCAATATTGCCAATGCGGCAAGCGTCGCGGATCTGCTGCCGCTGCTTTATGCGGTGGACGCGAAAATTGTGCTGGTCAGCCGAGAAGGCCGCCGGGTACTCCCGGTGGAGGCTTTTGAAGTCGGCAAGTATAAAACAGCCAGAAAAGCGGACGAATTGATCCAAATGATTGTTTTGCCCAAGCTGAAGGTTGAAAAGTATTGCTATCGAAAAGTGGGGCAAAGGCGGGCGAGCATTCTTTCCAAAGTTTCGTTTCTGGCTTTGGAATCGGAAACCGGAACCCGAATCGCCATCGGGGCCGTCAATGATAGGGTGGTCCGGTCGAAAGTGCTGGAGAAGCAAATCGATGAAGGCAGAGACGTTGAAACGGTTTTGAGCGGCTATCGAGCCCTTTTTCATGGCAGTGACGACAAGCGGTCCACCAAACGCTATAGGGAACGGGTTGCGACCAATTATTTGGCGAAATGGATGGAGGAAAAACGATGAAAAAATGGAGAGAGATACTATTCTTTGGCGCATTATGGGGGTTTTTGGAGGCAACACTCGGATATGTCTTGCATGTGAGCGCGGCACCGGTTGCCGGTTTTCTCATGTTTCCCGTCGGCTTTGCCATGATGTGGCAGGCCAAGCAGCGAACGGATTCGGCCTATGCTCCGTTTCAGGTGGCTGTGGTTGCGGCGGGAATCAAGCTGATCAATCTGTTTTTTGTTCCGCTGTGGATTACGGCGGTTAATCCCGCGGCGGCCATCCTTCTGGAAGGGGTTTTTGTTGCCGTCTTGTTGAATCAGGGAGAGCGAATCTCACCGATTCAATGTCTGGCGGCCACCTATGGATGGCGCCTGACCTATCTGGCGATTTTGCTGGTTCAACTGAGCTTTGGCCTAAAGCTTCGGCTATTGGAAGGCGGCATGGCGAGCATTTTGCCCTTTGTTACGATTGACGCCTGGGTCAATGCCATGCTCCTCTATATGATCGCCAAATATAGCCGCAGTCTTGAATTTGAAATGAAACCTGTCTGGGTAGGCGCGACGCTCTTGGCAGCGGTTCTTGTAACGGTGGTGATGTAGATGAAGCTCTTTCGAGAAGTGCTTGGCAGCATGGATCAAAGAATGCCAGTTGTGTTGGCCACTGTGGTTGAGAAGCGGGGGGAAGGCCCCATTCCTTTGGCCGGCCGGTTGATGGTGAACGGTTCCGGGGTCAAGCAAGGCACCGTCGGAGGCGGTGCCCTGGAAGAACAGGTCATACAAACAGCAAAGGAAATTTTGGAAGAAAAACGACACCGGCTTCTTCGCTATGACCTAAGCGGCGGAGAGCCAAAGCTGGGATTTGAGTCTGTGCCGATGATCTGCGGCGGCCAGGTCACCATCTTTTATGAATATATCTCGCCGCTTCCCCAACTCATGATTTTCGGGAGCGGGAATGTGGGCGGTGCCCTATTGGAGAAAATGTCGGGTGCTGGATTTGACATGACGGTTTGCGACCGGGTCTGTCCAGCGGATTTGCGCCAAGCGCGTTATATTTCCGATGTATCGGAAGGTGTTCGAGAGGTGCGGCAGGATTACTATGTGGTGATTTCAACCGGATCCCATGATGTGGATTATAACATCCTAAAAGAAATTGTTGAGACGGAACGGGCGCCTTTTTATTTGGGCATGCTGGCTTCCAAGAAAAAGCTGGCTTCCATGCTGAAGAAGCTGAAGGATGAAACCGGCAAGGAGATTGAGACGATTTACAGCCCGATCGGGCTGGATATCGGCGGCGATACGCCGGACGAAATCGCCATCTCCATTGCTGCACAACTGATTGCCAAGAAGCATGGTAGGAAGGCTTACAGGGATATGAGCGAATGATTACGATTGTTACGGGGGACACCAATACCTATAAGACGGCTTTTGTGGAAAAGATGACGGATGAAATGGAAAATGCCGAAGGCATTCTAAGCAAGAAACGCTTCTTGGGCAAGGATTTCGACGGCTATTCGGTCCAGCAGCTTTCCTCCGGGATTCGCAAGGAATTTCTGTCCTTGACCAATCCGACCAATCATTGCATTGGGGAATTTTATATTCAAGAGGAAGGGCTTTGCTTTGCCAAGTCAGTCATTCGAAAGGCGATTGAAGAAAACCGATTGGTTGTGGTCGATGAATTGGGTCAGGCAGAGCTTTCCGGGTCTGTTTTTTATGAAGAACTGAATTTGATTCTGGAAAAAAAGGTGAATGCAATCCTGGTAATTCGAAAGCGACTGCTGCCAGCCTTTCAGGACCAGTTCCCGCCATTGAAAAAAGCCAAAGTGATCGAGGTGATAGCGCGTGAATGAGAAGATAAAAGCCTGGGTGGCTAATCACGAAGAGGATGCCTTTGCATTTTTACGGGATTTGATTGCCATTCCATCCACCAGCTGCATGGAGCGGGAGGTTGCAGGCCGCATTGAAAGGGAAATGCGGGCGCTTCAATATGATGAAGTGAAAATCGACGGCATGGGGAATGTGATGGGACGGGTTGGAAAGGGCAGCCGGATCATTGCCTTTGACGGCCATATCGATACGGTTGATGTGGGTAACGCTGCCAACTGGACCTTTGATCCTTTCAAGGGGAAGGAAGACGGGCAATTCATTTATGGAAGAGGCGCTTCCGACCAGACCGGCGGATTTGTTTCCGCTGTTTATGCGGGCGCCATGCTAAAGGAACTGGATCTTCTCAGGGATCTGAGTGTCTGGGTGGTGGGAAGCGTGCAAGAGGAAGACTGTGACGGCTTATGCTGGCAGTATATCCTGGGCGAGGGAATTCTTAATCCTGAATTCGTTGTCCTGACCGAACCGACAAGCCTGGGGGTTTACCGGGGACAGCGGGGACGCATGGAGATTCACGTCGAGGTGAAAGGCCTCAGCGCCCATGGATCGGCACCCGAGCGGGGAGACAACGCCATCTATAAGATGGCTAGAATCCTTTGTGAACTGGAAGCGTTGAATGAACGGCTTGCAGTGGATGCTTTTTTGGGCAAAGGAACCCTTGCTGTATCAGAAATCTTCTATACTTCACCGTCCCGGTGTGCGGTGGCGGACGGATGCAGCATCTCCATCGACAGAAGGCTGACAGCGGGAGAGACTCCGCAATCGGCAGTCGAAGAGATTGAAGCACTTAAAAGTGTTCAAGCCGGCAAGGCAAAAGTCAGCGTTTATCGATATAACCAGCCTTCCTATACGGGCCTCGTACAGGATGTGCCTTGTGAATTTCCGACTTGGACCCTTCCGGAGGACCATGATTTGGTCAAAGGCCTGGTGGAGGCGCACCGCATGATTCATGGGGAAGACCCTGTGACGGACAAATGGACATTTTCCACCAATGGCGTTTCTATTATGGGCATGAGGGGCATACCCTGCATTGGATACGGGCCGGGGGATGAAGCGGAAGCGCATGCGCCCAATGAAAAAATCAGAAAAAGCGATATGCGAAGTGCCATGGGCACCTATGCATATTTTGCAGCTACCTTATAAGGAGGTGTGAGGATGTACGGAACATTGAAAGGAAAAGACCTGATTACGCTTCGGGATTGGAACAAGGATCAAATCGACTTGGCGCTGGCAACGGCCAAAGATTTAAAACGCAGGCATTATATGGATTTGCCGACGCCGGTACTCCAATATAAGACGATTGCCCTGATGTTTTTTGAGGCTTCAACGAGAACGAGAAACTCGATGGAGATGGGAATTGCGCAATTGGGTGGCCACGCCAATTATTTGGATACTTCCACGATGCAGATCAGCCATGGCGAAGTAGCCAAGGACACCGGGGTTATTCTATCCTCTTATGGACATGGTCTGGCCTGCAGAAACTGCAATTGGGGGGAAGGCAATGCCTATATCAGCGAGATGGCCAAGCATGCTTCCCGGCCGGTGATGAATCTGCAGTGCGACCTCTATCACCCCATGCAGGGATTGGCCGACTTGATGACCATTCAGGAAAAATGCGGCCCGACGAGAGGTCTGAAGGTATCGATTATCTGGGCATATGCCACCAGTCATAAAAAACCGATCAGCGTACCCTTGACCCAAGCGCTCTTGTTTCCAAGGTATGGGATGGACGTGACCTTGGCTCATCCGCCTGGATTTGAGATGCCGGATTGGGTGATCGAGGAAGCGAAGAAAAACGCCGAAGAGAACGGCGGCAGCTTCCGGGTGACTGATTCCATGGAGGATGCCTTCAAGGATGCCGATATTGTCATTCCAAAGAATTGGGGATCCTGGAGCGGCAAAGGACCCGATCCGAATCTGGAGGACTTTCGGCATTGGAAATGCACCGGTGCGATGATGGAAACCGCAAGCGACAAGGTCTACTACATGCATGCCTTGCCGGCGGACCGGGGAAACGAAGTGGATGATCAGGTGATTGACGGACCGCATTCGATCGTGTATCAGGAAGCGGAAAATCGATTGCATACGGCCAAAGCCGTGATGGCTTTGACCTTATAGGAGGTTGAAGATGACGATTCCGGTAGTAGGTCCGACCTACGAAGAAATGCTGCATCCCTGGAAAATTGATGAAACGATCCGAAAAGCGGCAAAAGAAATGTATCAAAAGGACCCCTTGCATCCCATCAATCTTTTCAACATTACCTGGCGGAATTTCGACAACAGCATTCGCTATTTTGTTTTGCCGAAAGCGCTCACTGGTGTGGATGCCAATATTGTTGTACTTTATGCCAAGGATTTCCCTTCCGGTTCCCACAAGGTAGGGCCTACCTATTCGGTGCTGGCGGAAATGACTGTAACGGGCGCGGTGGATCCGACCTTCCATACCCTGGTATGGCCGTCGACCGGCAACTACGGGGTGGGAGGCGCCTGGGTCAGCGCGCGCATGAAATACAATTCCATCGTAATCCTGCCAGAGGAGATGTCCGATGAGCGGTTTGAAATTATCCGGCGGTATGGGGCGGATGTGATCGCCACACCGGGGTGTGAATCCAATGTGAAGGAGATCTATGACAAAACCCACGAATTGAAGCGCGAGTCGCCGGAAACCATTCGAATTCTCAATCAATTCGACTCCTTTGCCAACTACCGCTTTCATGAATACGTGACCGGTGGAACCATGGTGGAGTTGGTACGGGAAGAAGCAATCGGCAACCAGGAAATTGCGGCTGTAGTCCTGACCGTGGGATCTGCGGGAACCATTGCCAGCGGAGACCGGGTAAAAAGAGAATTCCCGCTCGCGAAAGTGGTTGCGGGCGAGCCGGTGCAGTGTCCGACCATTTCCCTAAACGGCTATGGGGGGCATGATATTCAAGGCATTGGGGACAAGCATGTGACCTGGATCCATAATGTGATGAATACGGACGGCGTGGTCTTGATTGACGACATGGACGCGAAGCGGCTCTTGAAGCTGTTTACCTGCGAGGCAGGGAAACGCTACTTGTCGTCCTTTATTCCGGCGGACCTGGTGGAAGACCTGTCCTCATGCATGGGGATTTCCGGTTGCGCCAATATTATTGCGGCCATTAAAACCGCCAAGTTCTATGAATTGAAAGCCGGAGAAAATGTTCTGACGGTAGCGACGGACTGCATTGACCGCTATTATTCTGTCATGGAAAAAATTCCTGACTTTGACGAACATGAAGCGGCTGCGACCTACAGTCGGCTTATTGAATTCCAATCGGCAAGCGACTTTTTTGAAGGAAGCAAATACAACAAATTGCGGTGGCATAACTTGAAATATTACACATGGATTGAACAGCAGGGCAAGAAATTGGAAGAATTGAATGCCATGAAGGACCAGGAATTCTGGAAACGTGAATCGGAGAAAGTCAAGGAAATGGATGAGGCGATTCACCGCTGGAGAACCGAACACAAGGAGATGCTGAGGAAAGTCTGGGGGTGCTGACATGCATGATTTGATGTTTTCGGGCGGCAAGATCTACCAAGACGGCCGTTTCGTCGAAACAAATCTCTATATCGACGGAGAAACGATTGCCGCGATTACGCCGGAACGAAAAGCGGCGAAACGCGTAATCGATTGCCAAGGCATGCTGGTTGTACCGGGCTTGATTGATCCTCATGTGCATATGGAGCTGGACTTGGGTTTTACGAAAAGCGGCGACGATTTTTATACGGGCAGCATGGAGGCTGTGAAGGGCGGGGTGACAACCATTATCGATTTTTTGGCGCCCATTGGCCATGAATCTCAATTGGAAGAGGCTTTCCGTTCGCGATTGGACCTGGCGGAGAAGAGTGTGGCCGACTATGCCATGCATGCGACCCTGGGGAATTTTCAGGGGGATGTGAGCAAGCTGATCCCTGAGGTGAGAGCCCTTGGAATGAATAGCATCAAGGTGTTTACGACCTATTCCGAGTCGGACCGGATGGTCCCGCCGCAGATTTTGCACGAGCTTTTGGATCAGGAAATTGTGACCATGGTACATGCGGAAGAGGACCGCCTGGTGGATGCCGATTGGCCGGATATCAGCGCCTATGAAGCTTCCCGGCCTTTGGAAGCGGAACTCGGCGCCTTGAACCATCTGCTGGCGAATTTAGGCAAGGGCACCCTCTATGTCGTGCATGTTTCCAGCGGCAGCGGGGTGGAAGTGCTTGCCGGCCGTGACCGGGTCGTCATTGAAAGCTGCCCCCATTATTTTTATCTGTCGAAAGAACAATTCAAGGGGATCTTTGGGGGGCTTTACCTCTTGGCGCCGCCCCTTCGAAGCGAGGAAGAAAAGGCGAAACTCAACAAAAATTTTGAATCGGTTTACACAATCGGAACGGATCATTGTCCTTTTCCCAAATCGGAAAAACTGGCCTCGCGGAATGCCAGCGCCATTCCCAAGGGGATCGGCAGCATTCGATACAGCTTTCTTTTGATGTACAGCAAGTTTGGCGATCCGGTCATTGAGAAGATGAGCAGCCATGTAGCCGAGGTTTTCCAGCTGAAGAACAAGGGAAGACTGGCGCCGGGCTATGATGCGGATCTCTTCCTCTTGGACCCGCAAGGGGAAACGGTGGTAAAAACCGGTTTGGAATCGGAGGACTATTCCGTTTATGAAGGCATGCATTTGAAAGGCAGAATCGAAAGCACGATGATTCGGGGACGGTTTGTAATGGAAGCGGGTGAAATCATTCGTGCCCAGGGGCGATATATAAGGAGTGATGGTCATGCAAGCAATTGTTAATGTGAAAATCTATGACTATGTGACCTGGATTGAAGATGGATTTATCATTTTTGATGAAAGGATACGGGCGGTGGGTCCGATGGAGGCGTTTCCCAAAGACCAGTCCTTTGATGCCATGATCGACGGTGAGGGGCGGGTTCTGTTGCCCGGATTGATTAATTTTCATACCCATATGTATTCCGCCTTTGCCAGAGGATTTGATTTTCGCTGCCAGCCCAATAGCTTTACGGAGACCCTGGAGGACATCTGGTGGCGCATGGACGGCGCCATGACCTTGGAAGGCTGCTACTGGTCGGCCATTGCCCACGGAAAGGATTTGATCCGAAAAGGGGTTGTCGGCGTGCTGGACCACCATGCCAGCGGGGAAATCGCCGGATCCACGGCGGCTGTAGAGCGAGCGATGCACGAGATCGGCCTTCATGGGCTGACTTGCTTCGAGATCAGCGACCGCTTCGATGTGGCGGCGGCGATCCAGGAAAATAAGGCGATGGTTTCACGGACCGGCGGACCTGTTGGCCTTCATGCATCCATGACGCTGAGCAATGAAACCCTTGTGGATATCAAGAGCAGTTTTCACGGGCAGCCGGTTCATACCCACGTTTCCGAAAGCATTGATGATCAGATTCACTTTATTCGAACACCGGTGGAGCGATTGTCGGCGGCAGGACTGTTAAATCCGGGAAGCGTATTGGCTCATTGCGTACATATCACAGAATCCGATGCCAAGACCATTGCCGAACATCAGGGCATTGTTGTCCTGAATCCCAGAAGCAATCAAAACAATGGCGTTGGAACCTTCGATTATGGGCTTTTTCATCGGTATAAGCTTCCCCTTGTGGTGGGAACCGACGGACTGGGTGCGGATGTTGCGGAAAGCTGGCAGATGTTTTACTACCTGGCGAAAGCGTCCGCCGGAAGCCGGAATCTGATGTCTATGGACAAGGTAAAAGGCCATTTGGTTCAAAGTTATGAAATATACAGGAAGCTGACCGGATTGGCTTTGGGGCGTTTCGAACCGGGATTCCGTTTCGATGCCATGCTGGTCGATTATGATTGCTTTACGCCGATGGATGAGAAGAATGCTTTTGGCCATGTCTTTTTTGGCATCTTTGACGACTTGCGAATCAGAAGCTTGTGGAGCGGCGGAGACCTGCTGGTGGACCAGTATGAATTGCTTCATGCGCCGGAAGTGCCGGTGTCCGTAGTCATGGCCTTGTGGAAAAGAATCGAGGGAATGAAATGAAAACAAAGGTAAAGATCTTGGGGATGCGTTTCGAGAATCCCATATTGCCGGCGGCGGGTCCCATTGTGGAGGGTCTCCCGAACTTGCTGGATCTAAATGAGTCGCCCTTGGGCGGTTTGGTGACCAAGACCATTTCGGTGGAAGGCGCGGTGGTGAAAAAGCCATGCATTGCAGCAACCCAGCATATGGTTTTCAATACTGAATTGTGGAGCGAGCACGATTTGGCCTATTGGGAAGAAGTTTTGCCGCAATTGGTGGAATGCAAGAAAAAGCCCCTGGGGATCAGTGTGGGATACACGGAAGACCAGTTGAAAATCGTGATACCTAAAATCGAATCATACGCGGACTTTATCGAGGTAAGCACCCATTACAATAAGGCGTCGCTGGAAAACTTGGTGAAGTGCATCACATCCATGACGGACAAGCCAGTGCTGATTAAGATGAGTCCACATATCGACGATGATCTGCATTTTGTGGAAACGATCTTGAAATCCGGGGCCAGCGGGGTTGTTGCCCTTAACTCTTTTGGGCCCGGCATGGTGGCTGATTTAAAGAATCGGGCCTTGCTCCTGGGGGACCAGAATGGACATGCATGGATATCTGGGCCTGCCATCAAGCCCTTCGCTTTGAATCGGATTGCCAATCTCAGAAGGCATTTTCCTGAAATCCCGATCATCGGGTGCGGGGGCGTATCATCGGCCACCGATGCTCTGGAAATGATTTTAGCCGGTGCCGACCTGGTGCAAATTCTGTCGGCGGCTTTGATCAAGGGGCGTGAAGCCTATGGGACAATTGTTCAGAACCTGCCGAAGGTCATGGAAGAAAACCGGATTGAAAGCATTGAAGAACTTCGCCGTACAAAACTTGAACAAAAAGTATACGGGAAGGGCGGGCATCCGGTGATTACGGACAAATGTACAGGCTGTCAACTGTGCGTGAAAATTTGTCCCTTTGCCGCTTATGAGAAAGGGAATCCGCCAAAGCTGGATCTGGAAAAGTGCATTCGCTGCGGACTCTGTGAGTCACGGTGTCCCGTTCATGCAATTGAAGGGGTGCTGACATGATGTCTTTGCGGTGTGTCAATTGCGGGCGGCGGTACCAGCCGCGCCGAGGCCTGTATACTTGCGAGGATTGCGGATCCCTGATGGGGACCTTGATCGTGGACTACGATTATGACCGGATCAAGTTGACACGAGAAATGTTCAGCCCAACGGCGCCCATCTATCAGTTTCAAGCCCTGTTGCCGGTGCGGAACCATTCCCTGGTGGCGGATGCTGTGGGGGGAACGCCGCTTTTATACTTCGAGGATTGCTTTGGCGTCGATCGTTTGGCGATCAAGAATGACGGAATGAATTTTTCAGCGTCCTATAAGGACCGGGCCAGTTTAATTGCGGTGAATATGGCGATGGAAGAGGGATATGAGTCCATCTTCTGCGCGTCAACCGGCAATGCGGCTTCGTCCCTTGCATTGATAAGTGCAAGCAGCCCTTTGCGGACGGTGATTTATGTGCCAACCACCATTCCGCCGGGGAAAATGGCGCAATTGAAGGCGGCGGGTGCTGAGGTGCGTCTTGTGGAAGGCAGTTACGACCAGGCCTTTGACCAGTCTCTGGAAGACGGATTTGCGCAGGATTGGTATTGTCGGAATTCCGCCATCAATCCCTATCTGCTGGAGGGAAAAAAGACAGCTGCTTTTGAAATTCTGGTTCAAATGAACTATCAGGTGCCTGATTTTTGCTTGGTCAGCGTTGGAGATGGGACCGTTATCAGTTCGCTGATCAAGGGCTTTCGTGAATTCAAAATCTTGGGCTTGGTGGACAGGGTGCCATGCGTAATCGGCGTGCAGGCGGAAGGGGCATCCACCTTGAAAAAGGTCTATGATGCCGGCGAGCCCTTCACGCCAATTCGAGAAGCCGTTCATACCCTGGCGGACAGCATCAATGTAGGCTACCCGAGGGACGTGATCAAGGCATGCCGTTTTTTAAAGGAATCCGGAGGATGGTTGATAGCCGTTTCTGATTCAGAAATACAGGAGGCGGTACGGATGATGGCGGCGGAAACCGGTGTTTTTGCTGAACCCGCCGGGGCGGCGCCTCTTGCCGGGCTGAAAAAATTACTGGCAAACGGGCAGATTCAAGGGAACCAGACGGTTGTCCTGGTGGTTACGGGAAATGGATTGAAAGATCCCGGCGCAATAGGAGGTGAAGGATGAAAATCAAAGAACTGAGCAGGCCGCAGAGCATAGAAGAGGCCTACATACAGTTGAAAGAACATGAGAAATCGGTGGTTTTGGGGGGCGGTGTTTTTCTCAAACTGCAAAACCGGATGATTCCTTTCGTCATCGATTTGTCCCAACTCGGTCTGGACACCATTGAAGAAAGACAGGATGGTTATGAAATTGGAGCCATGGCGACCCTGAGGCAATTGGAAACCGACCGGCGATTGCCCAATGCAATCAGGGGATGTGTCCGTCAGATTGGCGGCATCGCCCTTAGAAATCTGGCGACGGTCGGTGGGAGTGTAATGGGCCGATATCCCTTTTCCGATGTGATGACGGCCTTGGTGGCCATGAACGCGACCCTGGAATTCCATCACAAGGGTCAAGTTTCGGCGCAGGATTTTGCGGATAAGGGACTGGAAGAAGCGGATATTTTGGTGCGGATTCATATCCCTCATGCAATTGGGAGCCTTTTTGCAGCAGCCAAGCCGGTTTATACCGACCTCTCACTTGTGAATCTCGCGATTTCAAAAGCTGAGAACTTCCGCGTATCCATTGGAGCCACCCCTGCCCATGCAAAGACGATTACATCCGCTTCGCTGGACGATCTGGAAACTATTTTGGCATCCTTTGCATTTTTGGATGATCGAAGGGCGAGCGGCCCATATCGGCAGGCGCTGGCGAAGGCAATGCTGGAAGACGCGTGCAAGGAGGCGAAAAAATGGAAGTGACTTTGATAATTAACGGAGATGCGGTTACCCTATCGGCTTCACCGGATGAAGTCCTGCTGGATACCCTTCGAAGACTCGGCTACAAGAGCGTGAAACGCGGCTGTGACAGCACAAGCTGCGGGGTCTGCAATATCCACGTCGACGGGAAATTGGTCCCCTCATGCGCATACCTGACGGTTCGAGCCCATCAAAAGGCGATTACAACGCTGGAGGGGGTGCAGGACCAAGTGCGTGAGATTGCGGCCTATATCACGGCGGAAGGGGCGGAGCAATGCGGATTTTGTTCGCCGGGCTATATGATGAGTTTGGTCGCCCTCTTTCATGAAAATCCGCATCCAAGCATGGATGAAGTCAAGCATTATCTTGCCGGCAATATGTGCCGGTGTTCCGGGTTTGAAGGCCAGCACCGGGGCATTGCCAAGTATTTGGAGGTGAAGAAGCCATGAGTGTCAAAAAAGGCATACGGAAAGTGGACGGTATGGGATTGATGCTGGGCAAGCCTGCCTATACGGATGATCTGGCGCCGAAGGATGCGCTCATCGTCAAGATTCTGCGGAGTCCCCACGCGCACGCGAGAATTCGGTCCATTGAAACGGAAGCGGCCTTGGCCATGCCTGAAATCAAGTGCGTGCTGACCCATGAAAATGTGCCAAATGGCATATTCACACGGGCTGGGCAGGGATATCCTGAACCTTCGCCTTATGATGCGCGTATTTTGGAGGATACTGTCCGCTATATCGGCGATGCCGTAGCGATTGTCGCCGGAACAAGGGCGGATGCCGTCGATCGCGCCCTTTCAAAAATCAAGGTGACCTATGAGATTCTTCCTGCCATTGTTGATTTTGAGAAGGCCCTGGATGCGGAAATTGTTATCCACAGTGGAGGGGAAAGCTCCAGCATGTTTCCCATTGGACACGATCCGAGCCGGAACCTGGCGGCTCAGTACGAAATGGAAATCGGGGATGTGGAAGAGACCTTGAAGGGGTGTGATCTTGTCCATCAAGCGACCTACTATACCCAAGCGCAGGCCCATGCCATGTCGGAACCCCATGCTGCTGTCGCCTATTATGATTTTCAGGAGCGTTTGACCGTGATCTCTGCGACCCAAACGCCCTTCCATGTCCGAAGAATCCTGGCAAAGAATCTTAATCTGCCCTTGTCAACCATTCGCGTGATTAAACCCCGCATAGGCGGCGGTTATGGAGGCAAGCAGGCCATCCACGGGGAATTCTATGTGGCTCTGGTGACGCAGGCTACGAAGATGCCCGCCAAACTGGTCTACTCCAGAAAAGAGGTTTTTCGGTCGACCTATACGCGGCATCAGATGCGCATTGATATCCGGGTCGGCGCCATGAAAGACGGAACCCTGAAAGCCATTGATGTGGATGTGCTTTCCAATACGGGCGCCTATGGAGAGCATGCCTTGACGGTTTTAATGGTGGTCGGATCGAAAACCCTGCCCTTGTACAATCGCGTGGAAGCGGTTGGATTCCGGGGTGATGTAGTCTACACCAACTTGACGCCCGGCGGCGCCTTTCGGGGCTACGGCGCGGTACAAGGAAACTTTGCCCTCGAGTCCATGATGGATGAGCTGGCGGAACGGTTGGATATGGATCCAGTAGAATTGAGGCGGAAAAACATGATCAGGGAAGGTGAGACTTCCAAGATCTTTGAAGTCATGGGGGAAGGAACGGAAGGAACCGCCATGACGGTGGATTCCTGCAAACTGGAGGAATGCCTGACGCTGGCCTTAAAAACGCTGGGCTGGCAAGACAAGTATCCCCGCAGGATTGTGGACGAAAATCGCGTGCGGGGCGTTGGATTTGCCCTTGCCATGCAAGGATCCGGCATCCCCTATATCGATATGGCGTCGGCGATCCTGAAGCTCAACGATGACGGTTTTTTTAATCTGCTGGTGGGCGCGACAGACCTGGGCACCGGTTCCGATACGATTCTGGGCCAGATTGCAGCCGAGACCCTGGGGGTTTCCGATGACAAGGTGATCGTCTATTCTTCCGATACGGATTTAACCCCCTTTGATACAGGCGCCTATGCATCCAGCACCACCTATGTGTCCGGACACGGGGTCCGGATCGCGGCGGAACGGATGCGGGAAGCCATCATCGACAAAGCGAACCGCTTCTATGGCACAAGCGAGGCGGCATTCGACGGTGAGAACATCACCGCGGGGGAAACAAGCATTTCCCTGGCCGACTTCGCTACGAAGCTCTATTACTCGGAGCAGCAGGAACAGTTGGTTGCCAGCGGTTCCTATGTGGGAACCAAGTCGCCGCCGCCTTATATGGTGGGTGCCTGCGAGGTGGAAGTCGACAAGCGCACCGGCAGGGTTCAAGTGCTGGATTATTGTGCGGCCGTGGATTGCGGGACGCCGATCAATCCAAATTTGGCCCGCATCCAGGTGGAGGGCGCTTTGCTGCAGGGCATTGGCTTGGCCCTTTACGAGCAAGTGAGGGTGACGGAGGATGGTCATTTGTACAGTGATTCCTTCCTTCGATACAAGGTGCCAACACGGATGGAAATCGGACCGATGCATGTCGCCTTTGTGGACAGCTATGAGCCGAGCGGACCTTACGGCGCGAAATCCGTGGGCGAGATTGGGATCGACACGCCGCCGGCGGCTATTGCCAATGCGATCTACAACTCAACCGGTGTTCGGATTCGAAAACTCCCCATTACAGGCGAATCCTTATGGCGGGAATTGAATCGATAAGCCTACATCCATGATTCGAACCAGGATCATGGATGTTTCTTTGGAAGCCCAGGAGAATTTCAGTCTTTGGATTGAATAAAACCAATGAAATGATTTATAATAATACAAAACATGTTAATTTTAGGGAAAATAGCCCCATATAGTACATGGTGAACACAAACCGAGGGGACATGATAAGGAGTGAATCGGGTGAAGGAGATCAAAGCGATTATTGAAGGGATCAAGCAAGAACTGATCGAGCTGAGTGAATTTATTCTGGCAAATCCGGAACTGGGGAACGAAGAGGTCAAAGCATGCAAGGCCCATGTTGATTTGTTGCGAAAGCACGGTTTTATCGTTGAAGAGAACTATCTGGGAATTGAAACGGCATTTCGGGCGGAGTTTGCCGGAAGAAAACCGGGCCCGCGGATTTGCTATCTGTCCGAATACGATGCCTTGCCGGAAATCGGTCACGGCTGTGGACACAATATCCTGGGCGCGACAAGCACGGGGGCGGGGATTGCATTAAGCAAAATGATTGAGGAAATTGGCGGATCGGTCCTGGTAATGGGAACCCCGGCGGAAGAAACCCGGGGAGCGAAAGTCACCCTGGCTGAGAAAGGCGCTTTCGATGACTGCGACCTGGCCATGATCGCCCATCCAAGCGACAACACCTTCAAGAGCGGACAGTCTTTGGCCATGGAAGCCATTCAATTTGCCTTCCACGGGAGGACAGCCCATGCGGCAGCGAGTCCCCATGAAGGTATCAATGCCCTGGATGCAGCCATTAACACCTTCAACCACATCAACGCCCTGCGGGAACATATTCGATCGGATGCGCGGATCCATGGCATTATCAAAGAGGGCGGCCAAGCTGCCAATATTGTTCCAGATCTGGCCATTGCACAATTCTATGTGCGGGCAACGAAGAAAAGTTACCTGCAGGAATTGGTGGAACGCGTTAAGAACTGCGCGCGAGGGGCGTCTTTGGCTGCGGGAACGACCTTGGAAATTTCAAATTATGAATATACCTATGACAACCTGATAACGAATCAGACATTGTCGGATCTTTACAGCAAGAACCTTGTTTCGGCGGGAATCGATGAGATTTTTGAACCCTCCTTTGACTACGGCTCAACGGATGTGGGCAATGTCAGCCATGTATGTCCGACCATTCACCCCTACTTCCGGATCAGCCTGAAGCCGGTTGTGGCGCACACCGTTGAATTCCGCGATGCGACACGGGAGCCCTACGCCTACGACCAGATGAGAAAAACCATTGCGGCGTTGGTGGCAACGGCGGTGGAAATCATCGAAGACCTGGCAAAACTCCAAGCGATCCAGAAGGAATTTAAAGGGGCAATTTCTTAATAGGCCAAACGGCCCAGCCATATGATATACTGATTCCAATATCAAATGCGCAAATTTACGAACGCAAACAACAGGGAGGTCTGACATGTATAATTTTCAGAACGATTACAATCGCGGATGTCATCCTAAGATTTTGGAAAATCTCCAGATGGAAAATGAAACCCAATATTACGGATACAGTGAAGACGCTTTGACGAAAGAAGCAAAACGAAAAGTCAAGCAGGCGCTGGCTTACGAAGCCTGCGAGGTGCATTTTCTTTCCGGCGGCACCCAAAGCAATCTGACGGTTATCTCTTCGATTCTGCGGCCGCATCAAGGGGTGATTTCTTCAACAGACGGGCATATCAATACCCATGAAACCGGAGCCATTGAAGCAACGGGCCACAAGGTCATTGCACTGGAGACACCGGATGGCAAGCTGACGGTTGAACAGGTTCGGCAGACCCTGGAAGGGCATTATGCCGATGAAACCCATGAGCACATCGTACAGCCGGGCATGGTGTATATCTCCAATCCAACGGAGCTGGGCACCATCTACAAAAAGGCGGAGCTGGAAGCCATTTATGGGGTCTGCAAAGAATATGAAATTCCTTTGTATATCGACGGAGCGCGTTTGGCCATGGCTTTGACGGCGCGAGACAATGATGTCGCCCTGACCGACCTGTGTGATTTGTGCGATGTATTCTACATCGGTGGCACGAAATGCGGAGCCTTGTTCGGGGAGTGCGTGGTGCTGGTCAATGATCGATACAAGAAAGACTTCCGGTATATTATGAAACAAAAGGGGGCCATGCTGGCGAAGGGTTTTGCCTTGGCCAGTCAATTCAACACCTTGTTTACGGACAATCTCTATTTGGAATTGGGAGCTTATACCAATCGTCTCGCAGAAAAAATCGGAAGGGCCTTGGCTGGGAAGGTTGATATGTACCAGGATCAGGTAACCAATCAGATTTTCCCGATTCTGACTAATGAGAAAATCGCGGAATTGAAGAAAAAGTACGACTTTTATGTATGGTGCCCGGTTGATGAAGCGCGGTGCGCCGTAAGAATTTGCGTATTTTGGGGAACCGACGAGAAGGTTGTCGATACCCTGATCGAAGATATTTTGGCATAAAACGACCCTTGCTTGAGTGAATCTTGAGCAAGGGTTCTTATTTTTGGGCTTCCTTTTTTTCCATGAGCCTGTCGTGAAATTTTCCGAAGAAGATGTGCGCGAATCCTGCGCCGATCAGCGCCATAACCATATCCCAATGGGTGTCCCAAGGATCGCCCTGGGGAGAGACGATGGGTTCCTTGGTCAGCATGGCTGCCGCAAACTCAAACAATTCATAGAGGGCGGTAAGACCCATAACCACGCCAATCACCATCCAAATCATCAGCGGACTTCTTTTGATGATCCTATTCCGAAGCAGATACTCCTTGATCAGAAAGAAGGGAACAAATCCCTGTGTGATATGGGCAAAGCGGTCAAAATAGTTGCGGTTGAGCTGAAAGGTGTCCCTCAGGCTGTTAAAAAGCGGATTGTACTCATAGGTGTACTTTGCGCCGATTAAAAAGACGATGACTTGAATGAAAACCAGATAGTAGACAAAGGAAGTGAATTCAAATTTGCGATGGATGGCGATAATGACGATGATATAGAGCAGGGATGAAGCGGCTATAGAGATCCACGAGTCGTAACGGTAGGGGTTAATCCCAGACCAAATGAGTGCAAGGATCAGCAAGGCGAGCATGATCAAATATTTTTTAGGGATTTGTTTCACCGATCTGCCCATGGCAGCCTCCTTTCACGACCAGTAGGGTTTTTAGGGAAATCCGGTTACCGGGACGATTCATTGATACCAATAATTTAGGCAATTATTCAGTTTTTACCAAAAAGGAGACCGATTCGGTCTCCTTTTGTATTTGGATTTGATTATTCATGAACGGCTTCGTCCATAAAATTAAGAAATGTATGATGCAGAGGTTTCTTAAGGACAATTTTCTGTTTGCGCAAGATCCTGTCCAACGCTCGCAGGGTTCGAAACACCTTGTCATCATAGCAGTTTTCGCCCATATGTCCGATGCGAAAAACCTGATCTTTCAAATAGCCGAATGCGCCGCCAATCATGATGTGATGGTCCTCCAGCATTTCCTGATACAAAGTGGAAAAGGAGATGCCTTCGGGCACATTGATCGTGGTGACGGTATTGGAAAATCCACTCTTTGGATAGAGGGTGAGTCCGGCTTCAACCAGGCTTTTGCGGAGTGCTTGGGCAATTTCGGCATGGCGCTTAAGGATATCTTCGTCCGCCAGAACTTGGTCGACTGCTTCGCGCAAGGCATAGAGGGCGCTGATGGGTTGCGTGTAGGGGAACCATTGCTTTTCATACCAATTCTCCCAAATCCGCAGATTGCAGTAGAAACCGGCAATGGGGGTCTTCCGGGTTTTCATGGCTTCCCATGCCGCATCGCTGACGCTGACGATGGTCAATCCCGGCGGTGCGGACAGGCATTTTTGGGAACCGCCAAGGACGATATCAATCTTCCATTCGTCCGTCAGCAAGGGTTCGCCGCCCATGGCGGAGACCGAGTCGACGATGGTGAGAATCCCATAGGAATGCAAGAGCGGCGCGATTTGGTCTACTGGATTTGTGATGCCGGAAGGCGTCTCGCAATGGACCAGGGTTGCGACTTTGAAGTCATGGTTGTCTCGAAGGAAATTTGCCAATGCGTCCACGTCGATGGCTTCGCGGTAGTCGGAATGGAATCGGGTAACGTCGCCGCCATAGATTTCGACAAAGTCGATAAAGCCAGCGCCAAAGATGCCGTTGTCAATACAGAGTACGGCATCGCCCGGCTCGATTAGAGAAGCACAGGCTGCCTCCAAGCCCAAAATTCCTTCTCCGTCTAGGATAAGAACTTCGTTCTTTGTGTGCAAAAAGGTTTGCAGGCGAGTGCAGGTTTCCTTGTGAAATTCGTAGAAGTCAGTGTCAAGATCGGGATTGGTAATGGGTTGAGCCATGGCGTTTCGAACCGCTTCATTGACGTAGGTGGGTCCGGGTGTCATCAGTAGTTGTTCTTTCATTTCACTCTCCCTATACCAATTGCAGCGGCTTGATCTTCTTTAATACGGGAACGATGACCAAGGCAACCATACCGAAAACCAATTGCGTGATATTTCCGGGAATGGATGTCATAGGTGAAATCCAGTTTCCATACAAGATACCTTCCGCGACATAGTATCCGCCGATCATCCATACGGAAGAAAGCAAGAGGGCGAATAGGTTCATGCCGAAATGGTTGCCCTTGCGATCATTGGAATGGGCAATGCTTCCAATCATGTAACCCATAACGCCGCGAATCACAAAGGTGAAGGGCGCCCATGCCGTCCAACCGGATAGAATGTCAAACAGTCCCATGCCGAAAGCGCCCGCGATCGCGCCTCTTTTCTTGCCGTACAGGAGGGCGATGGAAAACAGGACGACATTGCCAAGATGGATGAGTCCGCCATTGACAGAGATGGGAAGACGGATGTTGATAAACATGGTCGCGACGAAGACCATTGCGATTAAAAGTCCGTTCAGGGTCAGCTCACGGACAGAGCTGGGTGATTTGCTTTGCATGATTGCTCCTTTCAAAGTTCCAAGATTTGAAATCAGTATACAAAAAAACTGTGCATAATAAAATGCACAGTTTTAAATAAATCGAAGGGGACAGTTTAGTGAAGTGCAATGGCTGGTTTATAAAATGGGTGAAAGAAGTGGTAGAGGCATTTCAATAAAAAATGTCAAGGCTACTCTTTCCGGTCTCTACGTGATATTCTTAACCTATCAGGGACAAGGGAGGATACCATGAAAATCGAATTTATCAACCATCCATATGTCTTTACCGATGCGGGCACAAGACATGAGATCAAAGATATCAAAGGCACGCCGCGAGTGGGTGCCGTGCTGGACGAAAACTTGAATATTGTTGGCAGCGACATGGACACGGATTGTGTCAGCGGCGTTTGTCCGATTAAGTAAAATGAGTTTTTACTGCCGGATTTTTCCGGTGGTTTTTTATTTATATGAAATTGGAGCTATGCTGAAAAGTCAGCGAGAGTGTACACAAGGAGACTTCTATGTCCGAAGAAAGAGTTTATCATTACACGTCAGCGAAAACGGCAATTGAACATATTTTGAAAGATAGTAAACTTAGAATGTCGCAATTTGGCGAAACCAACGATCCCTTTGAATCTTTAGTGAAAAGTATTTCCTCTTGTATATCGAGAAGTGATTTTCCTGTGGCTACTATGGCTGAATGCGAGTCTAATTTTCAGTTGATTTGCGCGCGAACAAAGGTTGTGTCTTTTTCACAAGACCTGGCACCTACGGGAGAGGAAGTAACCCCAAGCGAAATGTTTTTGAACAAGGGCTATGCATTTTCACGTATGTGGGCACAGTATGGAGATAAGAACCGTGGTGTCTGTTTAGGCTTTGATAAAGAGGCAATTTATTCCGCTGCCAAGAAGTCTTTGCTTGTAGAGCAAAAAATTGATGGGGAATCAGTCATTTATTCGAATGAAACGCATCGATTCTTTAATCTTTCATGTATCCATCAGAGTGAAACGTTCAATCTAAAGGGTGGGAAAGAAATCGCAGAGGAAATGATTAAAAATAATCATATATTCTTCCGGAAATATGCTGATTGGAGAGATGAAAACGAATATCGGATTATTTATTCGGCAGAGTTTCATAATGACTATGAATATATTGATTTTGGGGATGCATTGAAAACGATATATTTAGGCTGCAAAATGACAAGGGAAGATAAAGCTGAGATAAAGCGCATTGTGAATAATTTAGATATCCATGTTTATGAAATGCACTATAATTTTGGGTGTATGTGTTTAAAACAGGCTGGGTTGATTTTATGAGGGAGGTGTGTACATGAAGCTACCGGTAAAAGTACAAATCAAGCAAATTTCAAAGGCTGAATTGATGAAATCCCATCGATTTGAAGAAGTACTTGGTTATTGTCAACACTGCAGTAATTACAACAAGAATCATAGTTGTCCGGATTTTTCATTTGAGGCTGAGGCGTTACTGATGCCCTTCAACTATGCAACGATTATTTTGACGCAGATTGATTCTGAACCAATTCGAAACAATTGGGATCAGATGACAGCAGCTATGTTCCCTTCTCGTATTATAGAGAATTACGTAAAAGAGGAAGACGAAGAATTGCCTTTGGCGAGTGTCATTTCCATGTTTGCTTTCGAGGAAATAAAAAACCAGATGGCGGACCGATTGCTTAGTCTTGAAAAACAATTGGATTCAGCCCTCAGCATACCACCTGGATGTTGTACACGATGTCATAGCTGTACAAAAAACGATGGAAAATCATGCGTTTACCCAGAAAAATTGAGATACTCTTTGGAAGCGTTAGGGTTCTTGGTCTCTGACATATATATAAGATACTTTGATTTGGAGCTGGGTTGGGCTTCTGAAGAATTGCCTAAACGATTTTGCAGTTGCAGTGTGCTTATGACAAATGCGAGAATCAATGAAGAATGGATTAGAACCGAGTTTTCGGATTTGTTCATGGAATTGTATGAGAACTAACAAGTTAACTGACTATGAATCGTTTAATGATTAATCCTGTTTGAAAGGATCATACTATACTTAGAAATTATCTGCCCTGGATTCCGAAATTAAAGTAGGTATCTTATGATTGACAGAATATTTTTTCTTCGTTATAATGCAAGCAAGCACATACATTACAACGAAGAAAACGCTTGCTTCGATTGCACCTTTATAATTGGAAGGAGCGTGGTTCAGAAAGAAAGGAGCGTATGGGCGAGGAAGGCCCATACAAATAATCATGGCAAAATTTACAGTCGACAATGTGGATTTGTTTTACGAAGTGAACGGGAACCAAGAAGCAAAGACGGCAATCGCGTATTTTAACGGGGTGATGGCTTCGACGAATAGTTGGAACTACATGTGGCCGACCTTTGAACAAGATGACTTCAAAATTATTCGGCACGATTTCCGCGGTCAAATGAAGTCTGACAAACCGGCAGGTCCCTACTCCTTTGCCTTGCATGCGGAGGATGCCAAGAAATTGTTTGATCATTTGGACGTTGAAAACGTTCATATTATCGGGACTTCTTACGGCGGGGAAGTGGCGATGAAGTTTGCCATGATGTATCCTGAAATGACCAAGAGCATTTCGATTATTGATTCCGTCAGCGAGTTGGATGAAGTCTTAAAGGGCTTCTTGGATGGATGGATGATTCTTTCGGAATTGAAAGATGGAGAAAAATTCTTCCGGGGCATGGCGCCGAGCATTTACGGCAATCCCTTTTATACAGAGAACAAGGAAAAGCTGGAAGAAAGAGCGAAAGCATTTGCATCCGTGGATGACGAATATTTTGAAGGACAGAAAATTCTTTACCAGACCTTCAAGGACGACGTTTATATGACGGACCAGCTTCATACCATTGAGTGTCCCGCCTTGGTGATTGTCGGCCAGGATGATTTGCTGAAGCGTGTAAAATTCTCAGAGATTATTGCAAAGGGCATTCCAAATTCCGAATATGTAATTATTCCGGATGCGGGACATGTGGCGATCTTTGAAAAGTATCAAGAGTTAAACAGCATGATTTACGGCTTTGTTTTAAAAAACCAAAACAAGGCAAAAAAATAACCCTATGAACACCTCTATGTTCGAAAAAGAAGAAGCGGAAAGCTTCTTCTTTTTTGTTTCAGCGTACAGGCCTTTAGATTTCTGCAGGGCGGGGGCGAATCATGTATAATAAAAGGAACGGACGCACTGGAATGCATACAGGGGGAATGACATCATGAAAAAAACAGTCTTGCGTGTGATAATGGCGGCAATGGTTTTGATTGCACTCAGCATATTGACGGAGAATCCGGCAGTCGTTGGCATTGGGGTCTGGGGCTTGGTCCTCGTATGGTATTTGGGCCGAAAGGATGGTTTGATGAAGCGGCGAATCGGGTTGATTATCATCACTTTGATCATCATGGCCGGATTGATAAGCCTGACGGACAACGTGGTTTTATCGGCGGTGGCAACCTGGGTTGCGGTGATTGCCGCTTATGTGGCGACGGGAATGGTTCGCCAGAGGAAACGGTTAAAGCGCTTGGAGGAGGAGTGTGATCCGAACGCCTTTTTTGAAGCGACGGAGAGACAGTTGGAGATCACAGGAAAGAACAAAAAGATTCATGCCTATCTGCAGATCGATTTGGCGGTCGGTGAAATCCTGATGGGGGAATGCCAAGCGGCCCTAGACCGGCTATTGGCAATTGATCCCCACATGCTGTCGGACCGGAATGGATCACGGTTTGCCTATACGGTCAATTTGATCGAATGCTATTATGAACTGGGAGAAACAGAAAAGGCGGAAGCCCTCTTTGAGCAGGAGGTTCCCACCTTGTCGCCTGTTAATCAGAGAATGAAGCTTTCAACCCAAGCCTTGATGGCGGAGCGTCTCTTTTACCTGAAACGGTTTGAGGAAAGCCAGGCCCAATTTGGTGCCTTGCTTGAAGAAAAGATCAGTAGGCGCATGCGATTGTCCATTTTGTTTTTATTGGCAGAGATGCATGAACAAATGGGTGAGTGGGAAGCCGCCTGTCCCATGTACAGGGAAGTGGCGGAGAAGGGAAACCGGCTTGCGATTGCCTATGAATCGAAGGCGATTTTGCAGAAGCGGTCTGACAGATGGATCGATAGAAATTTTGGTTTTGACGATGTGGAGGGATTGGATGTATAAATTTATTGCTTTGGATGTGGACGGAACCTTGATGACGAGCGAGCGAACCATTGCGGATTCCACGCGGAAGGCGATACAGGCTGCCCGCGAACGCGGAGTCCTGGTCAGCATTTCATCAGGACGCCCTTATGTTGGGGTAGGACCCATTGCCAAAGAATTGGGGCTGAAAGCGCCGATGATTGCCTATAATGGTGGCATGATTGTGGATGCTGCCAATGATCAAATTCTTTATGAGTGCAGCATGAAACCGGATGATGCCAGAAAGGTGATTGCGGATGCGCACCAGGAAGATACCACGCTGGTTATTTGGTCAAAGGACAAGCTGCATGTCAATCGGATTGATGAACGTGTGGAATCCTATATCCAAATCTCGGATGTGGTTCCCCATTTGATTGAAGATTATGAAGCGTTGATTGTTCAGGGGATTACAAAAATTCTCTGGATTGATGAGCTCGACACGATCGCGGCTTTTCGGGAGACGTATCGGGCCAAATATCGGGAACAATTGAATGTTGTACGCTCTTTGCCGATGTTTTTGGAATTTGTGGACAAGGGGGTTTCCAAGGCGGAAGCCATGAAAAGAATTGGAGAACTTCATGGGATCAGCCGGGAGGAAATGATTGCCATCGGCGATGGGGACAACGATCTGGAGATGCTGGAGTACGCCGGATTGGGGATTGCCATGGGCAACGCCCATGACGAGGTCAAGGAAAAGGCAGATGCGGTGACGGATTCCAACGATGAAGACGGGATCGCAAAAGCCATACGAAAATATATTCTGGATGCCCAGTAGCAAGGAGGCTTTATGAAACGGATTCAGTCCTTTGCTCCGATCGTCGGAGAGGAACCGAAAATATTGATTCTTGGATCCATGCCCAGTGTTGCATCCTTGCAGCGGCAGGAATACTACGGGCACGGACGAAACCAATTCTGGCGAATCATGGGGGACTTGTTTGGCTTTGACAGTCAGGATTCTTATGAAACAAGGAAAGAAAATATCATGAATCAAGGCCTTGCGGTTTGGGATGTGTTTTCCGCGTGTGAAAGAAAAGGAAGCCTGGACCAGCATATTAAGGAGCCGGAGTACAATGACATCGTCGGATTTGTTAAGGCGCATCCTGGTATCCGGGTGATTCTGCTGAACGGCCAGAAAGCAGCCAACACCTATCGGAAGCAGTTTCGAAGACAACTGCCCGATATCAAAGAAATTGCAATGGGATCGACCAGTCCGGCCTATACGATTCCCTATAAGGAGAAGCTGGCGCAATGGAGAATCATTCTGGAAATCTTGAAGGACACTGAATCGGAACTGCATGAATCAAAATAAATTTTCAACCAACGAAAGATGAGGAAAGATGTCTATTTGGCATCTTTTTTCTTTGCATTCCGCCAGGCTAAACATGAATCGGAAGTGATTGCGTGTTGAAACCGAATCAAAAGCACAAGAAAATCGTCCGCCTCAGAAAAACATTTGAATGCGTCGAAGAAACGTGATAAAGTATCCAGTATTACACGGTTTTTGGAGGGGAAAATGGATTTATTGGTAAAAATTGACTCGCTAGTATGGGGGCCGCCCCTTTTGATTTTGCTGGTCGGAACGGGTGCGTATTTGACGATTCGACTGGGCGTGCTGCAGGTTTTCAAGCTGCCCTTGGCAATTCGGTACTTGTTTGCAAAGGATGAAGTGGCGGCCAAGGGAGACGTTTCCAGCTTCGCCGCCTTATGCACGGCCTTAGCCGCAACGATTGGAACGGGAAATATTGTCGGGGTCGCTACGGCGATCAAGGCCGGCGGTCCCGGCGCCTTGTTTTGGATGTGGATTGCCGCCTTTTTTGGCATGGCAACCAAATATGCGGAAGGACTGCTGGCGGTCAAGTATCGGGAAGTGGACGAAAACGGAAATATGTCCGGCGGCCCGATGTATTATTTGCAAAATGGACTGAACAGCCGATTTTTGGCAAAAATGTTTGCCGTGTTTGGAATCTTTGTGGCGTGCTTTGGCATTGGAACCTTCCCGCAAGTGAATGCCATCACCGATGTGGTACACACGACCTTCCATGTGCCGGTTGTCGTGACTGCCGTGGTACTGACGATCTTGGCGGCCATGGTGATCCTTGGCGGCATCAAGAAGATTTCAAAAGTCTCGGAAACCATCGTACCCTTTATGGCGGTTTTCTATTTTCTTGGCGCAATGATCATTCTTTTGCTGAATGCGCAAGCCATTCCCGCTTCCATTGCACTGGTCGTGAAAAGCGCGTTTACGCCGACAGCGGCAGCGGGCGGCTTCTTGGGCGCCACGATTATGATGGCGGTTCAAAATGGGATTGCACGTGGTGTTTTCTCCAATGAATCGGGGCTGGGCAGCGCGCCAATCGCAGCAGCGGCTGCAAAAACCAATTCGTGCGTGCGACAGGGGCTGATTTCCATGACCGGCACCTTCGTTGATACGATTATCATTTGCACCATGACGGGCCTGGTTTTGATCATTACGGGTGAGTGGTCCGGCGAATTGAGCGGGGCCGCCATGACGACGGCCGCCTTTACAAGCGGTTTGAATCTAGTGGGCAGCATGATTGTGACAGTCGGCTTGATCTTCTTTGCCTTCACCACGATTCTGGGGTGGAGCTATTACGGTGAACGGTGTACGGAATATTTGTTTGGCGTAAAGGGGATCAAGGCGTTTAAGGGATTCTATATTGCCATGATCGCTCTGGGTGTGTTTTTGAAACTGGAAGCGATTTGGGTGCTGGCTGATATTGTGAACGGTCTGATGGCGGTTCCAAACCTGATCGGGGTGATCGGGCTAAGTTCGGTCGTGGCGGCAGAGACGAAAGTGTATTTTCAAAAGCAGCGTCAGACCGGTTGGAGTCCCAAAGGACGCTTGGAAGAAATTTAGTTTTCGAAAGTATGCATGAAACTTTTTCATTTTCTGAAAGTCTAGTATGGAGAGAGACATATTTAGGAGGATTTCAGATGAAGAAGAAAGTAATGATTATGCTGGTACTGGCAGCCCTCGTGATGGGAGGCTGCGCGCAAGCGCAAAACCCGGATGACACTGCCGTTACCATGCCGAGTGAAAAGGAAGACGCAAACATAGCGGTCGATTTCAATGCGGTGGAACCAACTGATTTGAGCGAATCGGTACAAAAAACCTTGGATGAACGAAAGGGACAATCGGGTTCTTACCTCTTTATGGACAAGGGCAAAGCATACTTGGCTGTTTTCGCCGGCGAGTGCCCAACGGGTGGGTATTCGATTGCCGTCCGCGAGATCATTCAGAAGGATTCGGATTTGATGGCGAGTGTCGAATTGACTGAGCCGGGACCGGACATGATGGTGACCGAGGCTTTGACCTACCCCATGACGGTTGTCGAACTGACAGGACGGACGAGCATTGAGGGATTGGAAGCGAGTGTTGAGCTGGAAGCCATTACAAGTGGAGGTGTGGATGACGGTGCAGCCTATGTTTCTCCAACCGACCGTATCCCAGTTGGAGAAACGATTATTGTCGGTAAAATCATGGAATTTGACGGGGCTTATATCCATATCATTTCCGGCGATTTGGTTCAGGTATTTGAATACGACCAGAGTCAAGCGGAAGCTTTCTATTTGGGAGAAACCGTCGAATTGGTTAAAGGGGAAACGGTTAATCAATTAAAGCCCTATCTCATCACGGACTTTTCTGTTCGACATACCAATATGGGTCAGTTGATTGAGACGTTGATGGGGGAAGTCACTGCAGTGGATGAAAAATCCATTACGATCCAAAGTGAAGACGGGGAAATTCTGCTGTCACGCTATGATGACACCGATGTTCCGGTAGGTGCTCTTGTGGAAGCGCATTATGTCAGCTTTGGCGGTGAGACGGATGCTCTTATCGGACTCTATCCCGAGTCAGCCAAAATGCAAATGGTGATTCAGGAAGTGGTGCGGGAAGACGATGGGGCCATGGTGCTTTATGCATCAGAGATTAATGCAGATCAAGTGGCTTATCATGTTTACACGGGAAATGCGATTGTTGAATTGAATTATTCCGAGATCCAACAAGGTGATCAGATTCTTGTCTACGCCAATGAGATTCTCGAGAGTGATCCGGCACAGGTACATGCGAGTCGAATTGTGAAATAGTTTGAGAAAGGAGCGAAAGCTCCTTTTTTTTGTGCATGGATTGATCGGAATGGACAAATTGTGGTGGGATGGATAAACTGGAAGTATTCAGAGTAGGAAATGAATATTGTGAGGTGCAAAATTTATGAAGGCTCGGACAAAGAAGAAAATACGGATCGGGTTATTGGCGATTGTCATCTTGCTTGCTGCATGCGGCACCGCCTTTTACCTGTATAGCTTGGATTACTATCGGGCAAGTGCGGATGTGGAAACATGGATTGAAAATAAGGAAGACCGGATCGAGTTTCGTGATAATTTAACGATTGTATATCCAGAAGCGGACAAGGATTTGGCGATTGGATTGATCTTTTACCCCGGGGGCAAGGTGGAGGCCAAGGCGTATCTGCCACTCTTGATACAGTTGGCGGACGAAGGATTGACTTGTGGGATGCCCACGATGCCGTTAAATTTGGCCGTATTCAATTCAGATGCCGCCGATGCGGTTTATGATGAATTGCCGGAAATCGATCACTGGATTTTGTCCGGCCACTCTTTAGGGGGAGCGATGGCCAGCCGGTATGCAGGAACGGCGGCAAGCAAAGTGGACGGCTTGATTTTGATGGGCGCCTATCCAATCAATGAGGCCGATTTGCCGACCTATGCCTTATATGGAACCTACGATATCAAATTGGATCTGGAAAAGCTGGAAGCGACGGAGACCTATGAGATTATTGGCGGCAATCATGCTTATTTCGGCAATTACGGCGACCAGGAGGGGGATGGGGAAGCGGTCATTTCCAGACAAGACCAGCAAAAAATTGCCGTCAAGGAAATCATGGCATTTATTGCACGGGTTGAAGCAGAAAAAAACTGAGCGAATTTCGCTCAGTTTTATTTTACGGCCGATTCCAAAACGGAAAAGCTTGCATTTGTGCAATCGATTCGTGCCATGGCCCCGTAAGGCAGGCAGATTTTTGGTTCGGTATGACCAAAATTCAGGTTATAAAGAACAGGCAGTTCCTGCAAACCGAATTCGGCCAATACTTTTTTGATGGCGGCTTTGTATTCTTCAAAATTCGCTTCGTCCATGGGTTTGCCCCAGATGATGCCATTCAGTCGCTTCAAGATCCCCATGATGCCATAGGTCCGAAGGCTGCATTCGATCATCATGGGATCCGGTTTGTCCTCGGAGGTTTCCATAAAGAGTATGGCCTGGTCGAAAGCGGAAAGCGGCGGGAAGAGGTCGGTTCCGCGCAGCACGTCAAAGACTTCAAAACATCCGCCGATCAATGGGCCTTCCGCAAGGCCTTTGCCTTGAAGCAATTCATAGCCTTGATTGGCTTGATACTTTCTTGCGGTATTTTTGTTTTTTTCGATCCAGGGCAGGAATTCACTCGTCCATTCCGGCGCCGGAAGAATTTCGCCGACGGGCTTGCGGGAGAAGAGGGTTCTCTTCAGATGATCCACCGTATATGGATGCATTTCAACATTCTCTGCAAAATCAACCAGCAGGGTGGGACCGTAGATGCTGGCGATGCCGGCCTTCCGACAAATCAGATGGGTGACGGTTGAATCGGAGTATCCGATAAAGACCTTTGGATTTTGTCGAATCAGGTCAAAATCGATATGGGGCAGCATGCGAATACTGTCGTTTCCGCCGATATTGGCAATGATGCCTTTGATGGTTGGATCACGAAAGGCATCCATCAAATCTTCTGCGCGCTTTTCCGGATGATTGTAGACAAAGTCGGAGCCCTTTAAGGCATGCGGCATTTCGATGACCTGGAGGCCGAACACTTCTTCCAGCCGTTTTTTGCCTTGCAGATACCGCCAGAGAATTTCTTTGTCGCCGGCCCCGCCCCAGGAAAGGCTGACCGTTGCGACTTTGTCACCTGCAGACAGATGTATTGGTTTGAGTAAGTTCACTGAATTCCCCTCCTTTTTGATTTTCCCTAGCATAACACAAAAAAAAGCAAAAGAAAACATGGGACAAGATTGACAAGAAAAGGAATTTCAGAGATACTAAATGAGAAAGGTTATCAATTGAAAAAGAGGGGGCTTGTCATGGAAACCCAGCAAATAAGCCATATGCAAAATTTTTATCATGATGTGATCCATTGTTTGGTGAGGGCGTTGGATTATCGGGATCCGTACACAAGAGGACACTCCAATCGAGTGGGAGATATGGCGGTAGCATTCGCCGAGTTGACGGGGTTGGATGACGAAAGGAAAGAACGCATACATATTGCCGGTCATCTGCACGATATCGGAAAGATTGGCATTCCCGATGACGTACTTAAGAAAGAGGGTTCCTTAACGGAAATTGAATGGCGCATTATGAAAGACCATCCGAAGATGGGCGCGGATATTGTCGACGAGTGTGACCAATTGCATGACGTCGCGTCCATCATTCTGCAGCATCATGAGCGATGGGACGGCAAGGGCTATCCGAAGGGACTCAAGGGCAGGGAGATTTGTCTGGAAGCCCGGATCCTTGCTTTGTGCGACACCATTGATGCGATGTCTTCGAATCGATCCTATCGGTCCCGATATACCTGGAAGGAGATCCGGGAAGAAATTATGGTGAATTTGGGGCGCCAGTTTGATCCTGATTTTCAGCCGTACATCGATCCTTTGCTGGCGATATGGATGGATACCTATGAGCAGGAAGCACAGGCCGAGAGAGTGGGCTAGCAGGGAGAATTCGAATGGATTTCCGGCCTGCAAGTCATCCGCCATTTTGCCGGCTTATATGGTATAGTAAGAATGTAGGAAAAGAGGAGGGTGAGCCATTGTTTGTTCCGGTTAAAAACAAAAAGGTGTATCAGCATGTTATCGAACAAATTCAAAATATGGTTATGACCGGTGCCTTGGAGAAGGGGGATAAATTGCCTTCGGAACGGGAACTGGTCGAACAGCTGGGCGTCAGCCGTGCGTCTATACGCGAAGCGATTCGCGCGCTTGAAATGATCGGCCTGGTGGAAAGCCGCCAGGGAGAGGGGAATTTTATCGGCGGCGACATCAACAGCAGTTTCTTTGAACCTTTGTCGGTCATGTTTATGCTGAACGGCGGCAAGTCGGAGGATGTTCTGGAACTGCGCCGGGTGATCGAAGTGGAAGCGGCTGCACTGGCGGCCGGCAAGATTACGGAAGCGGAAAAAGCAGAACTGGCCGCTTTACTGAATGATTTGATCGAGGCGGGAGACGAACAGGAAAGCGCGAAAGCGGATATGGCGCTTCATTATGCGATCGCCAGAATGAGCGGGAATTATTTGATTCTGATTTTGTTGAATACGATATCATCTTTGATGGAATCCTTTATCCGGGATGCACGCGGTATGATTCTTCGCGAGGAAAGAAAGCGGGATGTGCTGCTCCAGGAACATAAAAAAATCTGCGACTCGATTATTCAGGAAAACCCAGAAGCTTCTGCTCAGGCAATGAGAGCACATTTGAAAACAATTAATGAAACCATGAAAGAACTGCAGAATCAACAGACTGGCCAATAATGACGGCCAGTTTTTTTTGTAAGAAAATGGGGAATTAGAGGGCTTGGGGAAAACATGATTTATAAAATTTCACGAGCGGGAAAACGTTAAATAATAAACATACCTGTTAATTTTCAAACAATTGTTGCAATGAAAACGGTCTCCTTGTATGATCGTAATATAACTGGTCAGACCATAATACCAATAAAGCAAAAGGAGGAGAATAATGAGTAGTTCTGTTTTATTTGTTTTGGCCTTGATGCCGATTGTGGGGTTGATGATTGCGCTTGGCGTACTTCGCATTCCTGCATACAAAGCCTGTACCAGTACATTAGCGGCAACGATGGCCTTGGCCTTGTTAATCTGGAAAATGCCGGGGTTGGATATGGCGACTGCAGCCTTGGAGGGGGCGGTGATTGGCTTATGGCCCATCATGATTGTAATTGTGGCCGCGATATTTACTTACAATCTGGCTGTTGAAACAAAAAGCATGGAAACGATCAAGGCAATGCTTTCAAACATTTCAACAGACCGGCGCATTCAGGTGCTGATTCTGGCCTGGGGATTCGGGGGATTCCTTGAAGCCGTTGCCGGTTATGGTACGGCAGTAGCAATTCCAGCAAGCATCTTAGCTTCTTTGGGTTTTGATCCGCTTTTTGCCGCGGTGATCTGCCTGGTAGCCAATACGGTGCCAACGGCATTTGGCGCTGTAGGGATTCCGGTTACCACGCTTGCCAAAGTAACAGGATTGAATGTATCGATGCTGAGTTTTCATGTTTCTCTCCAATTGGTGCTCTTTATTGTCATTGTTCCGTTTATCCTGGTTATGATGACGACGAAAAGCATAAAGGGACTGAAGGGTGTTTTTGGGATTACATTGGCATCGGGTCTTGCCTTCGCCGTGCCGCAAATTTTTGTCGCCAGGTATCTGGGTGCAGAACTTCCAGCCCTGATCGGCAGCCTTGTCAGCATGGGTGTGACCATCTTCCTGGCAAAGCGATTGAACAAAAACAAGCAGGCGGCGGAAGAAAAGAAAAGGATTGGCCTTCGGGAAGGCCTTCTGGCGTGGTTGCCATATATCCTGATTTTTACTTTTGTGATCTTGTCGAGTCCGCTTTTCCCGGGGATTCATGAGGCAATGACGCATGTGAAAAGTTCCATACAGATCTACTCAGGTGCAGGAGCGGCACCGACAACGCTGAAATGGATTGCGACCCCGGGAACCTTGATTATTTTGGCCACCTTGATTGGCGGCAGGGTTCAGGGCGCGAGTTTTCAGAAGATGTTTTCCGTATTGGGTGCGACGATGAAACAATTGACAAAGTCGGCGATTACCGTGGTGTCCATCGTTGCCATGGCAAAAATTATGGGATACAGCGGGATGATTGCATCCATCGCTTTGGTGCTGGTACGGGTTACCGGCGGTTTCTTCCCGGCCCTGGCGCCAATGATCGGCATGCTGGGCACCTTTGTGACCGGCAGCGATACCTCGTCCAATATCCTTTTTGGGGCCTTGCAGATAGAGGTTGCCAAGTCCATTCATGTCAATCCATATTGGCTGGCAGCGGCGAACACGGCAGGGGCGACGGCGGGAAAGATGATTTCTCCCCAGAGTATTGCTGTGGCCACATCGGCGACCGGATTGATTGGATCGGAAGGGAAGATCTTTAATAGCACCGTTAAATTTTGCATCGGGTATGTTTCGGCATTGGGCATCCTGGTTTTAGCAGGAAGTCTAATTTTTTAAACAAACTGGTCAGACCAATTGATTCGAATTGTTAGGAGGATAAAAATGAAAATTGCAGTGTGCATCAAACAAGTTCCGGGCACAACGGAAGTGGAAGTGGATGAAAAGACAGGCGTACTGAAGAGGGACGGCATTGATTCGAAAATGAATCCCTATGACCTTTACGCCATTGAGACAGCGGTGCGGCTGAAGGAAGATCACGGCGCCCATGTGACGGCAATCAGCATGGGACCGCCTCAGGCGGCCGAGGTCTTGAAGGAAGCCTTTATGATGGGTGTGGATGACGGCGCATTGCTGACGGACCGCAAATTTGCGGGTGCGGATGTGCTGGCAACTTCCTACACCATTGCGCAAGGCGTGATGAAGACAGGTATGCCGGACCTGGTGATCTGCGGCAAGATGACGACAGACGGCGATACGGCGCAGGTGGGGCCGGAGATGGCGGAATTTTTAGGGATTCCCCATATCGCCAATGTGCTGAAGATTATGGAAGTGAAAGAGCATTCGATCGTGGTGGAGATGGATATGCCGTCCACGGTGGAGATTGCCGAGATTGCTTTTCCCTGTCTGATTACCGTAGAAAAGGGGATCTTTCAACCTCGACTCCCTTCATTTAAGTTAAAGATGGCAACGGCGGACAAGGAGATTCCATTCTACAGTCTGAAAGATTTTGAGGACCAAGACGAGAAAAACTACGGACTGAACGGATCACCGACCCAAGTGAAGCGGATCTTTCCACCGGAAGGGAATTCCGATCACGAAATGTGGCAAGGAAGCGGTGAAGAATTGTCCGGCCAATTGTTTGGCAAGCTCAAAGATTTGAAATTCGTTTAGGGAGGGAGAACAATGGCGAAAATTATCATTCATCAGGAAAAAATCGCAGACAAGAAAGCTGTGATGGGACTGTGTCCCTTTGGTGCAATACAAGAAACGAACGGTGCATTGGAGATCAATGCAGGATGCAAGATGTGCCGGATTTGCGTTAAGAAAGGACCGGAAGGCGCTTTTGAGTTTGTAGAAGAGCAAGTCAAGCAAATCGACAAGGAACAGTGGAAGGGCATTCTTGTCTATGTGGATCATGTGGAAGGGGAAATCCATCCGGTTACCTTTGAATTGATCGGGAAAGCACGGGAAATGGCGGCGAAGATCAATCATCCGGTGTATGCGCTGTTTATTGGTTCAGGCATTGAAAGTGAAGCGAAGGAACTGCTGCATTACGGAGTGGACGAGGTCTTTGTCTACGACGAACCGGAATTGAAAGATTTCCGGATTGAACCTTATGCGGCAGCCTTTGAAGATTTTATTGGAAACCATCATCCCTCAATCGCTTTGGTGGGAGGAACAACCATCGGAAGATCGCTGGCACCGCGGGTGGCTGCCCGATTCCGTACCGGATTGACAGCGGACTGTACCATCTTGGATGTTCAGGAGAACTCGGATTTGGATCAGATTCGTCCAGCATTTGGCGGGAATATTATGGCACATATCTATACGCCGAATCATCGTCCGCAATTTGCCACGGTTCGCTATAAGATTTTCTCCGCACCGGAACGTTGCGAGGAATCAGCGGGTGTTGTGACTCGATGCGCCATCGGCCAAGATGCCTTGAAATCGAAGATCGAAGTTTTGAAGGTGATGAAGAAAGAAAAAGTGCAGACCATTGAGGATGCGGAAGTTATTGTAGTGGCAGGCCGCGCCATTCAAAAACAGGAAGATTTGTCCATGCTTGAAGAATTGGCGGAAGCCTTGGGCGGTCAGGTGGCATGCACACGGCCTTTGATTGAGGCTGGCTGGATCGATGCCAGAAAGCAGATTGGCCTAAGCGGCAGAACAGTAAAACCGAAGTTGATTATCACCTGCGGCGTGTCCGGCGCCATTCAATTTGTTGCCGGCATGAATAATTCCGATTGCATCATTGCGATCAATCAGGATGAAAAGGCGTCGATTTTTAATGTGGCTCATTACGGGATTATCGGTGACCTCTACGAGGTGGTGCCGCAATTGCTGAAAAAAATCCGCGAGGATGAAGGGGCAATTGAAAGTCTGAAACAAGCAGTGAATGAATAGGAGGATGGAGATGACATACAAACGAATGGATCAAACGGATGTCGACTTTCTGGTTTCCCTTTGCGGTGAAGAGCGGGTTTATGCAGGCGAGGGGGAAATCAATGAGGATTTCAGTCATGATGAATTGGGCGGTTTGCACAGCTATCCGGAAGTGATGGTTGAGGTAATGTCCACAGAGGAAGTGTCCTCCATTATGAAATACGCCTATGAGAACAATATCCCGGTAACGCCTCGGGGACAGGGAACGGGCTTGGTTGGGGCTTCGGTTGCGCTCCATGGCGGCATTATGCTGAACTTCTGCAAGATGAATCGGATTTTGGAACTGGACGAGGAGAACCTGACGGTAACGGTTGAGCCGGGTGTCTTGCTGATGGAAATTTCCAAGTATGTGGAAGAACATGATTTGTTCTATCCGCCGGATCCGGGAGAGAAAAGTGCGACCATTGCCGGCAATATTAATACGAATGCAGGCGGCATGCGAGCCGTCAAGTATGGCGTAACCCGCGATTATGTTCGGGGACTGGAAGTCGTTCTGCCCGATGGAGAAATTATGGAAATCGGCGGGAAAGTGGTAAAAAACAGCTCGGGTTACAGCCTGAAGGATTTGATCGTTGGCTCAGAGGGAACGTTGGCTTTGGTGACCAAAGCAACGCTGAAGCTGCTGCCATTGCCGAAAAAGGCAATTAGCTTATTGATCCCCTTTCCTAGCTTGGAGATGGCGATTGACACGGTGCCGAAGATTATCAAATCCAAAGTGATTCCGACAGCCATTGAATATATGGTCAAGGATGTTATTTTAGCGGCAGAAGAATTTTTGGGCATGACCTTCCCGGACAAGTCGGCGGATGCGTATTTGCTGCTGACCTTTGACGGCAATTCTACCGAGGAGATTGAGCGGGCCTATGACCGGGTTGCCCATATCTGCCTGGATGCGGGTGCCAAGGATGTACTAATCTCCAACACCCAAGAGCGGCAGGAATCCATCTGGAAAGCGCGCGGCGCCTTTTTGGAGGCGATCAAGGCAACGACGACAGAGATGGATGAATGCGATGTAGTGGTGCCGAGAAACATGATTGCCGATTTTGTAAAATTTGCCGACGAATTGCAGGAACGCTGTGATGTTCGTATTAAGGGATTCGGACATGCGGGAGACGGCAATCTGCATATCTATGTGCTTCGGGATGATCGTGACCAGGAAGCATGGGAGGCAAAACTTGAGGAAGTTTTTGAACTGATGTATGAGAAATCCCGCGAGCTGGGAGGCAAGGTCTCCGGCGAGCATGGGATCGGCTTTGCAAAGAAACCATACTTGCAGGAAGCCAAAGGCGAATTGGGGATGAATTTGCTCAAGAATATCAAGTTGGCATTTGATCCTAAAAACCTTTTGAATCCGGGAAAAGTCTGTTAAGAAAACCGGCCAGTGGAAACTGGCCGGTTTTTCTTGTACACGGAGTCTTTTGATGCGCAAGGTCTTGAGTGGCTTATGGCTTGTGTCGACGAATTCGCTTTCGAAGGAACAAAAAACCAAAAAGCAAAATGCATCCGACCAAAAGAACAAGACCGGCCTGGGCGGCTCTAAAACGAATTTCAAACTTGCGGTAGGCAGTTTTCCCTGCTTCCACGGTTGAGGAGGAAAAGAAGTCTTCCAAAGGAAGGATGCGCTGTCCCTTGATTAGTTCGTCATCGATGGAGAGGGTGACGCCCTCATTGAACTGGGAGAGGTAAAAGATCGTAATTTCACGCTTTTTCAGATCGGCAACCGTAGAGGTTAGGGTGAAGGTCGTTACCATATCAAGCTTGACCGCATCTAAAACATCCCGGGCGTATTCGCTTGTGTAGGTGTTGGTTTGACTCAGCATGGCATAGGCTGTGTCGTACCGCCAGCCTTGCTTCCCATTTCCTGGAATCGCATGGTTGAAATTGCTGGAGAGTAGAAAATCCTGTTCGGGACTTATTCGGGTATAAGCCAATTCTCCGTCTGGTCCCGGACTGATAATAACGGCATCCCCGGTCGCATCCGCAATATGAATCTGAACTTCCATGGAAGTTCCAAAGTCGAATTGTCGGGATAGGGCAATTGCATCCTCTACGGTAGGCGCATAATGCGTGATGGTTGAGAAGTAGTTGTCTGCTTTGTGGGAGTAAGGACGGTCTGGATGTGGATTCAGGCTTGACTTGGGCAGACTGTTGACGGCCCAAATTAAGCCGTGTTCATTGATAGCGCTGACAAAATTCAACTGGCCGGTGCCGTCCCGGTAGCCGATATGGACAGAACCGTATTGGTCGTCTTCAGCCGGATAGAAGCCAAGAAACAATTCATCGCTGTGCCAATCTTCGTTGCTGCCGAAAAGGACGGTTTCGTCATTCTTCGCTGTGAATATCGTACACAGCTGATTGGCGGGTGATAAAGCCTGTGACAGCATGGCGGCCCCCAAGAGAATCAAAACAAGACATAGGGACCAGGGCAATAAGAGCTTTCTATTCCTAATCATAACACTCAGCTTTCTTTATATTTTTTATCCTGTCATCCCGCATTTTTATTTTATCACCATGGAGAGGCGAGAACAATTTTCGCGTTTGGAATGGGTAATGGTATAGTAAAAGAAAGAGACTTGGTGGAGGTGCAGGATGAAGCTGGTGACGGCGAAAGAAATGAAAATGTTGGAGCAAATTGCAATCCATGACTATGGCATGCCGAGCATCCTTTTGATGGAACATGCCGGGAAACGCTTGGCGGCCAAGTGCATGGAATTGATGGATCAAACTGAATGCAGGCAAAGGGTTTGGATCTTTGTTGGGAAAGGGAATAATGGCGGTGACGGCTTGGTGGCTGCCCGTCATTTGATCAATAACAACCGGCGGGTTCGCGTGGTTTTGTTAAGTGATCCATGGGACTTTCAAGGGGATGCCAAAACCAATTACGCCATGCTGCAGCAGCTTCGACCGGAAGTGGTGCTAAATCGCGATGAGATCCATATCTCGGAGTTGAAAAAGGACCTTCATGATCAGGACCTGGCACTTGACGCCATTTACGGCACGGGTTTCGAAGGGACCGCCATGGGGCTGGACGCCGAGGTGATCCGCTTACTAATGAACCATCCCGGTATGGTTGTCAGCGCCGATTTGCCTTCAGGCATGGAAGGGGACTCCGGTGAAATCAAGGGGCCCTGCGTTTGTGCGAATTTTACCCTTACGTTCGGCTTGCCCAAGGTCGGTCTGTATCGGGATCCGAATCATGAGCATTGCGGAGAGATTGAAGTGGTGGATATCGGTTTGCCCATAGATCTTTTTGTCCTGCCGAATTTGATGGTGGAATTGCTTGAAGCGAACCGGCTTGCGAATCATCTTCCGGTTCGGAGACGAGACAGTCACAAGGGAACCTACGGTCATGTCTTTGTGGTCGGAGGGTCAAAGGGCATGAGCGGAGCGGTTGCGCTGGCAAGTCAAGCGGCATTGGCAACAGGATCCGGCTTGGTCACAGCGGGGGTTCCGGCATCCTTGCATGACGTGATGGAAGTGAAACTGACGGAGGCCATGACAAAACCGCTGCCGGAGATGCAGCCCGGCGATTTCAGTCAAGCGGCAGCCGACAATATTCTGGAATTTGCGAGCAAAGCTTCCTCTCTTGTGATTGGACCCGGGATGGGCTGTCATCGAACGGTCAAAGAACTGCTTTGTGAGATTCTGCCTCAGATCGGTATTCCGAAAGTCATTGATGCCGATGGGCTGAATGCAGTCGCAGAGATTTTAAAGGAAGAACCGGATTTTATACGTGCGCTGCCCGGCACTACCGTGTTAACGCCTCATCCCGGCGAAATGGCTCGGCTTTCCGGCTTGACCATTGAGGAGATTCAAGGGGACCGCATAGGGACTGCGGTGAAATTTGCCAAGGCTTGGCAAACGGTGTTGGTGTTGAAAGGCGCCTATACGGTCGTAGCCACGCCGGAAGGATACGCATGGATCAATACGTCGGGAAATGCAGGAATGGCGACGGGCGGCACAGGGGATGTGTTGGCGGGCATGATTGGGTCGCTATTGGGGCAAGGACTGGAAGCCTCGGCTGCAGCAAGTTTGGGCGTGGCATTGCATGGCATGGCGGGAGACTTCGCCGCGGAGACGGGCCTGGAAGGGGTGCGCGCCGGCAATCTTCTCGAACATTTGCCGAGAGCATTTCAGATGATGCGGAAACAATCATCATAGAAAAAGCAACATCCTCGTAGGATGTTGCTTTTTTATAGGTCGGCAATTTGATTGACCGCTTCTTTTAACAGTGTTTCATCGAGGATAAGAAATTGTTTCTTTCGATAGTCCAGAATCCCGTCTGCTTTCAATGAGACGAGTGCGCGATTTACGCTTCGGATGGGCGCCAAGGCTTCTTGGATTAAGATTTCCTTGGTTAAATTCTTTAGGTTATCCATCGTGTAGTGGGAATGAATGCTGATCAAGACCCGTTCTTTGATGGTTAAATGAGCCAAGCGCATATTCATCTTATGGCTGTTGATCACATCGGATGCGAAGTGATTCAGGATTTTCATCGAAAGGTCAAAATCATTTTTCATCCAACGGAACAAATCGGATTTGTGAATGCGAATGACCTTGCAATCGGTTTTCGCAATGATGCTGAGGGTAGTTGAATTTGGATCAAACACCTCGTACTCACCGAAGAAACTGGTGGCATGATAGCTGTTGAGGGAAAGCATGACCCCTTCCTGCGTCAGGGTATAGACCTCCGCCTCACCTGCCACCAGAAAGAAAAGAAACTCGTTTTTTTCACCGGCATGGAGGATGTGGTCGCCTTTCTCAAAGTGGTGGTGGGTAAATTTTGCACGGATCTCCGAAGGGGCGTTTTTGACAAGCGCATCGAGGGTCATGGTCTACTCCTTTCAAGATTTTGATAAGTCCATTATAAGATTTGGACCATTTTTGGTCAAATGACCTATTTTTATGGGAGGGCAGATGACATAATGGTTTTATTAAATGGTTTGAGGAGGAAAAAATGAACAAGAAACCAATTATTATCGATTGTGATCCGGGTTATGATGATGCCTTGGCCCTGGTCTTGGCTTTGGGGAATGACACGCTGGACATTCGTGCCATCACAACTGTGGCAGGCAATGTACCCTTGGCGCGAACCTATAAGAATGCGGTTCGGATTTGCAGCTACTTTGGCAAGGAAATTCGAATCGGATGCGGTGCTGAAAATCCTTTGATTCGAGAGCGGGACACCGGTGGAGAAAAGGTGCATAGTCCAAGCGGTCTTGGTGGTGTGAATATTCCAGAGGACGTTGAAATGCCGGAAAAGGTTAATGCCATTGAACTGATTCGGTCCGTCCTGGAGGAATCGGAAGACAAGGTGACTTTGCTTCCGATTGGTCCCCTGACAAATATCGCCTTGTTCTTGAGTCAATATCCTGAGTTGAAGGAAAAGATTGAGGAAATTGTGATTATGGGCGGCGCGGCTCGAGAAGGAAATTGCACGGCTTCTGCGGAGTTCAATATCTATGCCGATGCCGAATCGGCTCGCATGGTTTTTGAATCGGGAGTTCCCATTGTTATGGCTGGTTTGGATGTAACCAACAAGTTTCAGATCTTGCCGGAGACCTTTGCCTCATACCGAAAAATGGGAAAAACCGGCATTTTCGTCGCGGAGGTCTTGGAGCGATACTATGATTTCTATCAGACTTTGGGAGATAAATTCAATGGACCTGCGATCCATGATATGATTCCCATCGCGTATGTGATTGATCCGACAAGCTGCGAAGGCAAAGCCTACCATGTGGATGTGGAATGCCGTGGCGAATTCACCTACGGAAGAACTGTCGTGGATTTCGGCGAAATGAATCCTGACAAGAACGCAATCGTTTTGTTTGAATCAGACCAGAAGCGCATTTTTGAAATGTTTGAAGAATCGATTGAAGCTTTGAATCAAGAATAAAGGATGAAAATGAATGGAAGATATTGGTCAATTTGATCAATATCTTTTTTTACGAGCGAATGCATGGGCGAGTCCAAGAAGGTGCAAGGCCTAAATTTGTGAAAATTCGCAAAATGAAATAAAATTAAAGTAATCAATTTCTTCAAGCGGGCGCAGTGGAAGTCATAAAAAACCAAGTTCTTTGAAATGCGGGAGGAGACGAAATGGAACGACTCAGTATTGGGAAAATGGCAAAACTGAATCAAGTGACGGTGCAGACCTTGCGGTATTATGAAAAATTTGGTCTCTTGTCCCCCATGATTGTGGATCCTGAAACCGGCTATCGCTACTATCAGATCAACCAGTGTGCGAAATTGGATATGATCCAGTACATGAAGTGCCTGGGCATGTCATTGAATGCGATCAAGAATTACTTTGAGCATAAGGATATCTTGGGTTTTGCTGAGCTTTTGCAGCAGCATGAAGGGTGGATTGACAGTAAAATCAATGAATTGGAAGCGATGCGGCTGGCGGCTGCCCAGTATCGACACAATATTGGCCGCTACATGGAAGCGCCGAGTAATGGCGAGATCCGATTGGAACAGATGGAAGAGCGCAGAATTTTCTGCTACGATTCCGGCTTGAATTTCTACGAAAATGGCATGGATACCTGGGAGTACATGATTCGTGGATTGAAAAACCAGGTAGCGGTCTCCCATTTGCCCATGGTGAAATTTTGTAACGTCGGGTCGGTCTTGAGAAAAGAACGTTTGGAGGAGCGGTCGTTTTATTCGACGGAAATCTTTATTTTTGTGGATGAGCCAGCGGAGACAACCGAGGTTTTGCCCGCGGGAAACTATTTGACGATTCACTTCGATGATTTTTATCGCGAGGTGGAGTATGGCAACCGCCTGCTGGATTATGCCGCGGAACAAGGCTATCAAGTGATCGGCGATTATATTTGCGAAGTGGTTGTCGAGCTGCCGATTTTTGAAAGGGAAAGAAATATGTTTATCAAATTGCAGATTCCGGTGAAAGCGCCTTGACTCTATTCTTAGAATAGAGTTTATACTGGAGATAGAATTGGAGAACGACTCCGAGTTCTGTTTGCCAGGGATGGGGAGCGGAACCGATAGGGTTGCGCTAGCAATGGTGTTGCCTGCCGTGTGCAAAGGAGTTCAATCGACCATGGAATGATGGTGGATTGAGCTCCTTTTTGATTGGAAAAAGAAAAGGAGGAAAGAATGAAACCAGGTAGAATCAAAGTACAGGTCAATTCCAATGTATGCCAGGGATGCAGGGCATGCGAGAGCGTATGCAGCTTGGCGCACTTGGGTGCGGTGAATCCGAATCACATTGGAATCAAGATTCGAGAGTCGGAAACCCTTGGCGTATTCAAGCAAACGGTCTGTCAGCAATGCCTTGACATGCCTTGCGCGGAGGCATGCCCGGAAAATGCGATCAGTCGGGACCGGTATTCGGGAGCGGTTGTTGTTGATGCGGAACGCTGCGTCGGATGCGGCGCATGCAAAGACGCCTGTCCCATTGGCGCCATCCAAATTGCCAATGAAAAGGCGGTAAAATGCGATCTGTGCGGCGGATCGCCAAAATGTATCGATATTTGTCCGCGACAGGCGTTGAGCTGGTAGAAAGGAGGAGACCATGAAAGGATACCGAGATTGTGAATTGCGCGTTAATTTGAAAGAGAAGACGATTGAAAAGAAAGCTTTGAATGGGGCTTATCTTGAGAAGTATATGGGCGGCGAAGGGTATGGCATTGCCTTGATGTGGGATGAGACGCCTATGGATATTGATCCTTTTGACGACCGAAATCTGCTTAGCTTCAATACCGGACCCTTGACCGGAACGCCGGCCCCCAGCGCTTCGCGAACCAGCATCGTCTTCCTGTCTCCCCTAACCGGGACCATCGGTGCTTCCAATATGGGGAGCCATTGGGGGGCGGAGTTGAAATTCGCCGGATATGATTCCATCGTATTTGAAGGCGCGGCAGGGGAGCCGGTTTATCTCTTGGTGGAGGATGACGAAGTTTCCATCCATGATGCGAAAGATTTGTGGGGACTGGATACGCGGGTAACCACTGAAAAGCTCAAGGAACGCCATGGCAAAAATCATAAGGTGGTTTGCATCGGCCCTTCCGGGGAAACGCGCAATCGCCTGGCGGCCATTTTCAGTGACGATTGTTTTGCAGGACGAGGCGGCGCCGGGGCGATCATGGGCCAGAAGAACCTGAAGGCGATTGTCGTTCGCGGGAATGGCAGCGTGGAAGTCGCGGATCCGGAAGGCTTTATGGCAATGAATCAAACGGCGAGGCGGGAACTGCGTGCAGAAGAATATACCTGGGGACCGGTACATGGCTACGGCACACCGGCTTGGCTGGACGGATCCAATGAGTTTGGACTATTGCCGGTCAACAATTTCCAAAGAAACCAGACCGATCAATTGGATCCGATTTTGCCGCCGGAACTGTGGAACAATCGGGAAAAATTTGATGTGAAGCGCCGCAGTTGCTACGCATGCCAATTGGGTTGTCATAAATATGTGCTGATGGGCGATGTGGAAGTGGGCGAATTGGAATACGAGACCATTGCCGCCTTTGGACCGCGTTGCGGCATCTATGATTATAAGCATATCTCCATGGCGAATTATTATGTGTCGATATACGGCATGGATACGATTTCAGCGGGGGCAACTGTCTCGGCAGCCATGGAGTGGTATGAAAAAGGAATTTTGACGAAAGAGGACTTGGACGGCCTGGATTTGCACTTTGGAAACGGGGAAGCCATGGTTGAGTTCATTCGAAAGATGTGCCTGCGGGAAGGCTGCGGGGATTTGTTTGCCGATGGATCTGCCTGGGCAAGCAAACGAATCGGCGAAAAATCGAAGCCCTACCTGATGGCGGTAAAAGGGATGGAAATCTCGGCTTCCGATCCGCGAGGTGCTGTTTCCATGGCGATCGCTTTTGGCACCAGTGAACGGGGCGCTTGCCATATGCGGCCATATGCGGCAACCGTAGACGGATTCGGCTACCTGTTCCCGGATTTGGGCATCACAGAACCCAGAGATCCCTTCAGCGAGAGCGAACCCAAGGAGTGGCTGAAAGCCGTTAAAGAATATTTTGTGGTCACCAACCTGATCGGTCTCTGTGATTTCAATGTCATCAACATGGAAATGCAGGCGTCCACCATGGCGGAACTGTTTACAAAGACGACGGGGATCGCGTGCGACAGAGAAGAGCTTCTTCGAAAAGCCGAGCGCACCATTGCCTTGGAGCGGGCCATCAATTACCAGCGGGGATTCCGTCGCAAGGATGACCATTTGCCGAAACGATTTATGACGGAGCCGGCATTCGGCGGACCTGCCAAAGGACGCACCATCAATATGGATGAAGCCCTGGACCGTTTTTATGAGGCCTGTCATTTCGACAAGGAAAAGGCAATCCCGACAAAGGCGCATTATATTGCCCTTGGCATGGAGACAGTTGCCGAGTCCCTGTATTGATGGAAGAGTATGAATATTCCAGAAAACAGGCAAGAAAAAAGAATTCGGTAAAAAAGCAGAAAAATACCTAATTTGATTGCTAAAATAAAAACGAATGTTGTATAACAGGCCATATCGCGATAAAATGACTGTAAGATATTAACATGGAGTGATATGGATGTTTGCGTATGAAATCAACAGCGGATTTTCAATGGATGAACTGATCCCTTATTTTATGCGCGTGGCAACGACATTCCATAGAGAGAAACGTGAATTTTATGGAGATGGATGGAAAGTCCGGCTGATTCAAATGCCGGACGCCATCCATCATTCTATTGTCCTCCCAAGTACGAGGATTGAGTTTTTTGGGGAAAAGGATGCGTGTGCGAAGGTGATAGATGCTTATCGGAAAGCCTTTATGAGAGGCGGCGCATAGCAGGAAAGAGGAATGGGGGAATACGATGCTGCCCGTAAAACGAATTGAGAACCAAATCGATCAGGAAAAAGCGTATGTCAAACACTCTCATCAGCGATGCAAGAACTTTCAGCTTGATAAAGATCTGATTGTCAGCAAAAAAATAATTGCCGGTTCAGATCTGAATCTGAAACTGATTGAGAATCAGGAATTGATCATGACGGCAAAACCCTTTATCGAGAATCTATGCGATTTTGTGCGCGGTTCCAATTTCTTTGTCATGTTAACCGATTCAGAAGGGTGTGTTCTCAGCGTAGCCGGGGATCCGGATATTGCGCAAAGAGCCAATGAGCTCAAGATGATTCCCGGCGCTTATATGTCGGAAGCATGCATTGGCACCAACGCCATGGGGACTTCCATTGCGGAAGATTGTCCGGTTCAGATTTCGGGGAATGAGCATTTTATCAACGCCTATCATACGTGGACCTGTTCCGGAGCGCCGATTCATGATGAAGAGGGGAATATTATCGGATCTTTGGATTTGACCGGCGACAGTGAGGCCGTTCATTCCCACACCTTGGGAATGGTTGTGGCGGCAGTCAGTGCCATTGAATCGATCATGCGGCTGAATCAAAAGCACCGACAACTCGACAAGAGCAAGGTGCTGATTGAATCTCTTTTTAACTCCATCAAGGAAGGCATCGTATATGCGGATTTGGAAGGGAATATTCTCAGCTCGAATGATCAAGCGTGCAGGATGTTCGGTTATACGAAGACGACTTTCGAAAATCTCGACCTGCGTGATTTGATTATAGACTGGCGGCAGGTCTTGGCCAGCTGCCTAACCGTTGAGGATTACTTCAACGATGAGGTAATGATTTGCGCGCGGACCAATAAGCTGCATTTCAACCTGACTGCATACAAAGTCCACCAGCATGGGGAAATTCATGGCATTATTCTCATGTTCAGCGATGTGAAAAAAGCACGCCGACTGGCCAACAAAATTATGGGCCGGCGCGCGGTTTACACCTTTAAGAAAATTATTGGCCGATCGCCTATTATGGACGAAACCATTCAATTTGCGAAAAAGATTGCGGACAGCAAGTCCACGATTCTCATAACCGGAGAAAGCGGGTGCGGGAAAGAAGTCTTTGCCCAAGCGATTCAAAATTACAGTCCCAGAAAGGAAGAACCCTTTGTCGCCATCAATTGCGGAGCCATTCCAAGAACCTTGATCGAATCCGAACTCTTTGGCTATGAAGAAGGGGCTTTTACCGGTGCGAAACAAGGGGGGCAAATCGGAAAGTTCGAATTGGCGGACGGCGGCACTATCTTTTTGGATGAGATTGGTGAAATGCCCCTTGAGATGCAAACCAAACTCTTGAGAACCATTGAAGAAGGGACGATTGTTCGCGTTGGGGGAAGAGAGGAAATTCCTGTGGATGTGCGGATTATCGCCGCAACGAACAAGAAGCTTCGAGAGGAAGTAAAAAAAGGGAATTTTCGACATGATTTGTTCTATCGGTTGAATGTGATTCCTTTGGAGATCCCGCCTTTGAGGGACAGGGAATCCGATATTCCTCTTTTGGCCAATTATTTCATGGATCGCATAGCGCATAAAATCAATAAAAGGCCGCTTGAAATCTCCGACCGGGAAATGGCAAGGATGAAGGCCTATTCATGGCCGGGCAATGTGCGGGAATTGGAAAATTTTATTGAGTTGGCAATCAATCAGGAAACCCTGCCCCTTTCTTTGCTTCAAAAGGAAAGTCAAAGGACCGTTTCAAATGACACGCAAATCGAATTGAACTCGCTTGAAGAGATGGAAAAGAATCATATCCTTCGGGTCTTGCGGCAGGAAGAATATAATATGACAAGCGCTGCGAAAGTTTTGGGAATCGGGAGAAACACCCTATATCGCAAGGTGCAGAAGTATCAGATCCCCGTTGTAGCAGAATGATATGTATCGAAATGGAACGGTGTCTCGAAGTGGAACACATAATGTGCTCGGAGTGTTCCAAAATGATACGTTTTTCAAACCTGTGAAATTCTGAACAATCAGAATCCTCCAATAATCAGGTCCTGCGGGATTGGCATTGATCTTGCATAAGAAGATCTTGATTAAAAAAACAAGGAGGATCTTTATGTACGGTTATCACGGGAAAATTTTGCGAATTAACTTGAAAACACAAGAGGTCAAGTTGGAGACGCTGGATCTCGACATGGCGAAGAAATTTATCGGCGGCAGGGGACTCGGAACAAAATTCATGGTGGACGAGGTGGACCCGAAGGTGGATCCGTTTAGTCCGGAAAATAAGCTGATGGTCGTTACAGGACCGTTAACAGGGACGGCAACACCGACTGGCGGCCGATATATGGTGGTTACCAAGTCACCGCTAACTGGGACGATTGCCAGTTCAAATTCAGGCGGCTTTTTTGGCGCTGAACTGAAGTTTGCAGGCTATGATATGATTATCTTTGAGGATAAATCAGAAGAGCCTATCTATGTGAATATTGTTGATGACAAAGTAGAATTCAAATCTGCCAAGCATCTTTGGGGCAAGTTGGTCGGAGAAGTGACGGACGAGTTGCAGGCGGAGCATGGGAAGAAAGCCCGCGTAATGACGATTGGTCCAGCAGGGGAAAACCTTTCCCGACTTGCGGCGATTATGAACGAAAAAGACCGTGCGGCCGGCCGGTCTGGCGTTGGCGCCGTTATGGGTTCCAAAAACTTGAAAGCGGTTGTTGTGAAGGGATCCAACAAGGTGCCGATTCATGATGAAGCGGCGCTAAAGGCGGTCTTTAAAGACAGCTTGAAAAAAATTCGTGAAAATGGGGTTACGGGCGAAGGCCTGCCGACTTACGGCACGGCGGTATTGGTTAATATTATCAATGAAAACGGTGTTTATCCGGTTCGAAACTTCCAAGAATCCTATGACCCTAAGGCGGATGATATCAGTGGCGAAACCATGGCAGCCGATTACTTAAAACGAAAGAATCCTTGCTATCGATGCCCGATTGCATGCGGCCGCTGGGTTGAAGTCGATGGCGTAGAAATGGCGGGTCCGGAATATGAAACCCTGTGGTGCTTCGGATCGAACTGCGGCATTACAGATTTGAAAGAAGTCTTGCTGGCCAACAACGAATGTAATGAACTGGGCTTGGATACCATTTCAGCAGGTACGACCTTGGCAGCAGCCATGGAATTGCGTCAACGCGATTTGGTAAAAGCAGAAGAAATTGAAGGCGAACCGTTGGAATTCGGCAATACGAAGTCCATTGTAGAATGGACCAGAAAACTGGCATACCGTGAAGGGTTTGGCGATAAGTTGGCAGAAGGCTCTTACCGATTGTGCGAAATGTACGGGGAACCGGAGCTTTCCATGAGCGTTAAGAAACAGGAATTGCCTGCATACGATCCACGCGGCATTCAGGGACAGGGGCTTCAATATGCAACCTCCAACCGGGGCGGCTGCCATGTGCGCGGTTACTTGATCTCGCCTGAGATTTTGGGATTGCCGGAGAAGCTGGACAAGAATGAATTGGAAGGCAAAGCATTCTGGGCAAAAGCATTCCAAGATTTGACTGCCGCGATCGATTCGGCCGGTCTGTGCTTGTTTACTTCATTTGCCTTGGGGGCGGATGATTATGCGGGCTTGATTAACGCGGTATGTGGAACGGATCATACAGGCGAAACAGTCTTTGCCGCAGGCGACCGTATTTGGAACATTGAAAAATTATTCAATTTGGAAGCGGGTATTGATCCTTCCGAAGACAAATTGCCGAGACGGCTGCTGGAGGATGAGATTCCGAACGGTCCGTCAAAAGGCTCGGTCAACAATCTGAAGATACTCTTGCCGGAATACTACGAATTGCGCGGTTGGACGCCAGGCGGCATTCCAACTGACGAAAAACTGAAGGAATTGGGCCTAAAGTAAAAGAGGTGTGGAACCATGGAAATTGAAGTGCGTTTATTTGCCACTTTTCGCAACAATCGAGGAAAGAAAGTGTATGTTGAGTTGAATAGTCCGCGTGTGGAAGACGTGCTCCAATCGATTGGGATAACCAATGAAGAGGTGGCCATCCTGCTCGTCAACGGGCGGGATGGTCGCTTTGACCAACTCTTGCAGGAAGGGGACTATTTGTCCGTCTTTCCTCCAGTGGGAGGCGGATGATGGGACGATATGATCGCAACCGGATCTTTACGGAGACGGAAATGACAAAGCTGCAAGCGTCAAAGATTTGTATCGTCGGATGCGGCGGCCTCGGCGGTTATCTGGCAGAAATGCTGGTACGGGTTGGAATTGGACAAGTTGTTTTGGTGGATGGCGATGTGTTTGATGAAAGCAATTTGAATCGGCAGCTCTATGCGACCACCGACAACTTAGGCAGATCCAAAGCCCTGGAGGCAAAAAAAAGACTGGCGGCCATTAATCCGGAAACGCGGATCTTTGCCCATCATGCAAAACTGGATCAGGGGAATGTTTATGATATGATCCAGGACTGTGATTTGGTTATGGATGCGCTGGACAATATCGCCACACGGTTTATCGTCCAACAGGCGTGTGAAAAATCCGGCATACCCATGGTGCATGGTGCGATTGCCGGCTGGTACGGCCAGGTAACGACGATTTTGCCGGGAGACCGAACGCTGGACCGCATCTATCAGGAAAGCGATGAAAGTGGAATTGAGGATGAACTGGGCAACCCATCCTTTACGCCTGCGACCATTGCATCGATTCAGATCGCTGAAGCGATGAAGGTATTGGTGGGGCGTGATGAAATTCTCCGAAACAAGATCCTGATGGTGGATTTGCTGGATAATGAGTTCCATATTATTGCAATTTAATAAGATTCCGAGCCAACGGTTCTAAGGGTAACTATGAACGATTGGCCTATGGGTAATGGGAGAAATGCCATTGCCTCCCGTGTTAGGAAAGGAAGACTAGGAATATGACAGCGTTCTTTCCCATTGGGAAAGAACGCTGTTTCTTTACTCGCACGAAACCGTGCAGGCATAAATGAACAGGGAAAATAATGCCAATGCAGAAGCTGGAAACTGCCGTGCTCTTACGAAGGCATTGAAGATAGATGACTAATGGATAGAGGTGAAAAGATGGACTTGTTTACCGTAAAAAGACGCCAAGAAGTAGCGGAGATTTTGGAAAAGGAGTTTCAGGAATACGGGTTGGAAACAGAAGTCGTGTCAATTGCGGATGCATTAAACCGCGTATTGAGCGAAGACATCATCGCGGAGGAAAATATCCCATCCTTTCGGAGATCAACGGTTGATGGGTATGCGGTCCAAGCGGAAGATACGATCGGCTGTTCGGAATCATTGCCGGCTTTCCTGCAATTGATTGGAGAAACGCGGATGGGCGAGGGTACGGAATTGCGAATAGGCGCTGAACAGACGGCCTATGTGCCAACCGGTGGCATTGTTCCAATGGGCGCCGATGCGGTTTGCATGATTGAATACACGGAGAATTTTCAAGGAGAGATTGCGATCCAGTCGCCGATGAAACCCTTGGAAAATCTGGTTGAAGTCGGAGACGATGTAGGCATGGGAGAATGTGTGCTGAAGCAGGGTACGAAAATCCAGCCGCAGCACATTGGCGCGATTGCTGCATTGGGAATTGATCAAGTGCCTGTTTACAAGAAAGTGAAAGTCGCGATTCTCTCAACGGGGGATGAGTTGGTCGCTCCGGGTGAGCCATTGGACTTGGGAAAGATCCGGGACAGCAATACAGACAGTTTGATGGCGATGGTTCAGTCCATTCATGGCGAAGTCGTCATGGTGGATCGCATTGCCGATCAGTTCGAAGCCATTCAAACTTCCATGAAGCGGGCCCTTGACTTGAGTGATGTTGTTTTGATTTCGGGCGGCAGTTCTGTTGGGAACCGCGACATGACGCCTGAGATTATCGATTCCTTGGGAAAACCGGGAATCTTGGTGCATGGGATCGCAATCAAACCCGGCAAGCCCACCATGGTTGCAAAAGTGGATGGGAAAGCGGTTTTTGGTCTGCCCGGCCATCCGGCTTCCTGCATCATCGCCTATAAGACGGTTGTTGAACCCTTTATACAGCATGAATTGCAGGGGACGGTTCAAAAGGATTATCAAGTGCCGGCCACTTCCGGATTTCAAATGCACGTTTCCTCCGGACGAGATGTCTTCTACATGGTTTCCTTGGAAGAGACGAAAGAGGGATGGACGGCCATGCCGGTTCATGGCAAATCCGGCATGGTATCCTTACTGTCAAAAGCGGATGGGTATGTGGAAATTCCCATGGAAAAAGAAGGATTGGAAAAAGGGGAAAAGGTGCTTGTCACACGATTCTAGGAGGAGAGACATGAAACGGAACATCTATCTTGAAACGATTGATATGCAAGCGGCAAAAACAATTATCGAACACGAACTGCGTCAAAACGATCACGAGAAAGAGCAGGTTTCGATCTTTGATGCCTTAAACCGGGTGACAGCCGAACCGATTTTTGCGAAAATCTCCAATCCGCATTATAATGCGGCAGCCATGGACGGCATTGCGCTTGATGCGAGTGTGACCTACGGGGCTCATGAGCGGAATCCGATTGTTTTGGAGGAGGGCAAGGATTTTGATTATGTGGATACGGGAGATTATATTGAGCCCAAGCATAATGCGGTTGTTATGATCGAAGATGTGTATCCGGAAGGGGCGGGCCGAATCAGCATCATGAAGTCCTCCTACCCCTGGGAACACGTTCGGGTTGTTGGGGAAGACATTGCAGTCGGAGACATGGTGCTGCCATCCAATCATCGCATTAGTCCGGTGGATATTGGCGCGATCATCAGTGCAGGCTTGACGGAAGTCTCTGTCTTGAAACGAAAGCGGGTTGGCATCCTGCCGACAGGAACCGAGATCGTGAATCCCGGAGAAGATTTGTCCCCGGGGAAGATCATCGATTCGAATTCGCGGGTCTTTGAGAATATGGTCTTGGAAGCAGGCGGACTGCCGAAGCGCTATGAGCCGGTCATCGATGATCGGGACCTCTTGCGAAAGGCGATTATCCAGTTGGTTGAAGAGAATGACATTGTCGTGATCAACGCGGGATCTTCAGCCGGATCGGAGGATTATACGGTAGGCTTAATCCGGGAGTTGGGCGAAGTCTATGTCCATGGCGTAGCCATCAAGCCTGGGAAGCCGACAATTATCGGAAAAATCAAGGGAAAAGCGGTGGTCGGAATTCCCGGTTATCCTGTTTCTGCCTTCATTTCGTTCAAGGAATTTGTTGTTCCCTTGATTGAGCAAGGCGAAAGAGTGAAGCGGGAAAAATATGTTGAAGCAGTTTTGTCGAAAAGGATTGTATCGGCTTTGAAGCACAAAGAGTACGTCCGTATCAAGCTGGGACGTGTTGGAGAGCATTTGATTGCCACACCGCTAAGTCGCGGTGCCGGGGTAACCATGTCCTTGGTGAAAGCCGATGGACTATTGGCCATACCCAAATCGGTAGAAGGACTGGAAGCCGGAACAAAGGTCTTGGTAGAACGCCTGCATTCCATGGAACAAATCGAACAGGCGATGGTTTCCATTGGCAGCCATGATATTTTAATGGACCACTTGAACGATATGATGGCCAAGGATGCCAGCGGGTATTCCGTTTCATCGGCTCATGTCGGCAGCTTGGGCGGCATTATGGCTGTGAAGCGCGGAGAAACCCATGTTGCCCCCACCCATTTGCTGGATGACAAGACGGGAGTCTACAACGTTTCCTTTGTGAATCGCTATCTGAAGGAAGAACCGGTTGTCCTGCTAAAAGGAATCAAGCGGTGGCAGGGCTTGTATGTGAAGAAAGGCAATCCCTTTAAAGTGCAGGGAATTCGTGATCTAGCGGAAAAGAACCTGATTTTTGTCAATCGACAAAAAGGTTCCGGCACTCGAACTTTGCTGGATTACTACCTGAAGAAAGAGCGGTTGAATGGGGGGGAAATACAGGGCTACAAAAACGAATTGACAACCCATACCGGCGTAGCGCTTTCCGTTGTTTCGGGAAACTCACAGGTGGGAATGGGAATTCAATCCGTAGCAAAGTTGATGGGGCTTGATTTTATTCCACTGGCATTGGAAGAGTATGATTTTATCATTCCGAAACGATATTTGGAGGAGCCCAGAGTCAAGCATTTTATTGAGACGGTGAAGAGCGATGCATTCCGAGAAAAATTGGAAGCTATGGGCGGATACGAGGTTGGAAACTTCCACTTAATCGATCCTACAGAGGGTGGTGAGAATCATGGTTGATCAATTTGAACGGCAAATTCATTATTTGCGGCTTTCGGTTACCGATTTGTGCAACCTCAAATGCCAATACTGCATGCCGGAAGAGGGAATCGACAAAAAGCTGCATCAAGATATCTTGAGAATTGAAGAATACTTGAAATTGGTGGAGGTTATGACGGATCTGGGTGTAGACAAGATACGCCTTACCGGAGGCGAACCCCTGATCAGAAAAGGAATTGTCGATCTGGTGGCAGGCATAACGGCACTCAACAAGGTCAAGGACTTGGCGATTACCACCAATGGCACGTTGTTGAAAAAGTATGCGAAAGCCTTGAAAGAGGCTGGATTGAACCGGGTGAACATCTCCATTGACACCTTGGACCCTCAAAAATACAAAGACATTACCCGGGGTGGAAACCTCCAAGATGTTCTAGATGGAATTCAAGCGGCAAAGGAAGTTGGATTGTTGCCGATCAAACTGAATGTTGTCCTGATTAATGGCTTCAATACGGACGAAGTAAAGGATTTTATCGAACTGGCTGATGAGGACATCGACGTAAGATTCATTGAACTTATGCCGATTGGCCAGGTTGCGGATTGGAGCAAGGATCAATTTATCTCCAACGAAGCGATCTTGAAACGACATGAAGAAGCATTCGCTATTGATCCAGGCGAACAGTTTGGGCCGGCAACATACTATCAGAAAAAGAACGGAAAAGGACGGGTAGGCTTTATCAATCCGATTTCCAACCATTTCTGCGCCACCTGTAACCGGGTTAGAATGACAGCGGATGGAAAGCTGAAGCTTTGCTTGCATACGAATGAAGAATTTGATTTGAAGCCCTTGCTGGAAGAGGACCGGGAAACGGCCCGGCAGGTCTTGCATGCATATATCCATCAAAAGCCCAAGGAACACCATCTCAACGACCAATCTTTTGAACCGATCGTGAGGGATATGAATCGAATAGGAGGGTAATCGATGGAATTTACACATTTTAATGAGTATGGAAAAGCGCAAATGGTATCGGTTGGCGATAAAGCGGATACGAAAAGGATCGCGGTTGCCAAGGGAAGCATTGTGATGCAGCCCGAAACCCTGAAAAAAATTGTGGACCAAAACCATAAAAAAGGGGATGTACTGTCCGTCGCTCAAATCGCCGGAATTATGGGCGCGAAGAAAACGAGCGATTTGATTCCCATGTGTCATCCGATCTTTATCAGCGGTGCGGATCTGTCCTTTATGGTGGATGAAAAAGCATCTGCGATACATATTCAAGCTATCGTAAAAACGGTCGGGAAGACCGGAATCGAGATGGAAGCGCTGACAGCGGTTACGACGGCAGCACTGACTATTTACGATATGTGCAAAGCGGTTGACAAAGGAATGAAGATTGAAAATATCCGCCTGGTAGAAAAATTCGGAGGCAAGAGCGGACATTTTATTCGGGAAGGGGAATCGGAATGAGCCAAGGCAAGCTGGTAGCCATTCAGATTAGCAAGAAAAAAGGACTTCCCATGGAAAGCACGGATATAGGCACCTGTATGGCAGACTTCGGCTTAAAGGGCGACATCCACGGAGGCAAAGGATGCAGACAGGTAAGCGTAATGGGCTGTGATAGTATGAGGTCGATGCGGGAATCAAAGATGCAGGGCTTGTGTACAGTAAAATTCCAGGCGAATCTCATGGTTGACGGAATGGCTTTGTGGGAATTGCCCGTCGGCACAAAACTGAGAATCGGCGATTCCTTGCATGAGATTTCACAAGTTGGCAAAGGCTGCCATGCAGGATGCGCAATTCTAGAAAATGGGGACAGCTGCATTTTGATGCAACAGGCGGTCTTTACGCGTATTTTAGCGAGCGGGGAAATCGCAATCGGTGATCGCATCGAGGTCGTCGAAAACAGTGAAACAAGAGGGAGGGAAGAGTCGTGATCTATTCAGTCGGGATCTTGGTAGCCAGTGACAAGGGTTCGCGCGGAGAGCGTGTAGACAGAAGCGGCGAGGTTATACGGGAAATGATGGAAGAAAAAGGCTATCAGGTTGTTGAAAAACTTGTGGTGCCGGATGACTTGATGGAATTAAAAGCTGCAATGGTTCATATGGCTGATGAGAAAAAGTGTCATGTGATTCTTTCGACCGGCGGTACGGGTTTTTCACCTAGAGACGTGACCCCAGAGGCAACGCTTGCAGTGATTGAGCGGGAAACGCCGGGAATCCCGGAAGCGATGCGGCAAGCGTCTCTGGCGATTACGCCGAAAGCCATGTTGTCGCGGGGAAGAGCGGGAATCCGGGGAAATACCTTGATCATCAATCTGCCGGGAAGCCCCAAGGCGGTAAAGGAGAATTTGGAAGTGGCCTTGCAGGCATTAAAGCATGGTTTGGATATCCTCAATGAAGAAGCGAATGAGTGTGCGGAATCGTTGAAGTGAGACACTGCGAAACAAAGAAAAATTTTAAGAACTTTGTCAAAAAAGCGAACTTGCTTTTTGGAAATTATTGAATAAAAGATAGAAACAGGGTATAATTATCATGTATCCGACAATGGCAAACTTGTCGAAAGACAAGGACGCAAAGCTATAGGGCCTTCCTCATTTGAGATGGCAGCCAGTTACCGAAGAGTCATAGGAAAAGATTCTTCTGCATCTGCTGCAGGAGATTTTTTTTGGCTTTCACTTCGGATCTCCCAATATTTTTAAGGAGGTTGAAAATGAAAAAAAGAAAAATTGTATCAAGTTTACTTGTAGTGATGCTGATTATGGCGTTCAGTGGTGTTTCGGCTTTTGCTGATGAAGTTGCACCTGTAGTTGAAGAAGCTGTAATCAACGAGGATGCTGCGACAGAAGATTCAGCAATTGTTGATGAAACTGTAGCAGAGGAGCCAGCAACCGAGGCTGAAGCTAGTTATCTTCGATTTGATATGAACGGAGAAGATCTCATCTTTACGGTTGAAGATGGTGTTATTGTTTCTGTGTCAAATGAATTAAATCTTACTTCTGAAGAGCCAGCGGTTGAAGAGCCAGCGGTTGAAGAGCCAGCGGTTGAGGAGCCGGTAGTTGAAGAGCCAGTAGTTGAAGAACCTGAAACTGAGGTCCCGGTTGATCCGTATGCTGCGTATCTAGGTTTGACTGTAACAGAAGGAGTTGAACTGATTTTGGCAGAGGGCGAAACAGAAGAGAGTATTTCTGTTGATATCTTCGCCAACGGTGAAACCGCAGACGGGTTACAAGCAATTTTGGAAGAAAATTATGCGGAGCTGCTGGACGTGAAAACTGTTGCATTGGACAGTGATGATCCAAATGCAGAACGATTTTTAAATGCAGCGATTTATAAAATTACTCCTGGCAAGATGAATTTGCTTGAAAAGCTTGGAATGACTTTCGATGAATCAGAAATTGATTATGCGACATGGTCCGCGTTGTCTGTCAAAGAAATTCAGGATATGACGAAGTCAAACCAAGAAAAGAAAATGAATACCGAACGGGTTAAATCCAACAAGGGTAAAGCAAAAAGCAAAAAGAAATAATTGAAAATGGAAAAGGTTCGAACATTTTTGTTCGAACCTTTTTTTATAGGTTGTTTTTTTCACCTTTTAAAATCCCTGCAATTTTATAACATCTACGGAGTCGTGTATCCTGCTTTTTTGCATCGAGAATATAGGCAAGGTAACGGTTTTGCGTGGAGGGTGTTTCTGAAAAGAAGAGATCCTTAGCATCTTCTTCCAGTAGAATTTTCATGAAATAAGTCGGTAGCTGAGCGGGAGTTTTTTTTGATTTGCGATCTTCTTCAATTAGGTCGTCGATTTGCTCCAGTAGGCTGAGATCGAAATAAAGCAAACCATGTTTCGTCATTTCACCGCTGTCGATCAGCTCTTTCACGCGAAGGATGTTGCTAAGGGACCAATTGCTCCCTTTGCGTCTTGGTGCAAAATACTGTCGAAACTTTTGTTCATCATGTCGATGGGTTACAGCGTCAATCCAACCGAAGCAGAGTGCGGTACGCACGGCATCTTCATAATTCAAACCCAAATGATAAAATCCCTTTTTGTAAATATAAATATCGGTCCCTGGATATCGATCATGGTTTTCTTCCAACCATGCACGAAATGCATGCTTGTCTTTGAATTCTAAAACACGCTTCTTTTTTTCCTCATTATTCCTCATCGCAATTCTCCTCAAGAATCTCACCGCGAATCATAACTCTTCCTTGATCTGGACAGGGACATTGAAATGCTTTTGACCGCTTATTTCCGAAATCCAAATCGCCTCCGTTAAGCAGTGTATAAACACTGGGATAAATACATTGCCATAGTTCGTGGCAGATGGGGGGGCAAAGATCTTCTACGATAAAGATATCGCCTTCCTGATGATAATGACTTCTGCAATTGCTTTTAAGAATCGTGAGTTTAATTTTCATATCGTTGTCCTTTCCTATCGACACATCTATCTGCATTATATCGTGAGACAAATTCTGGAACAATAGCAAGAAGATGAAAAGAGAGAAACTGAGAATTAAATTGCATGAAAATTTCGAAATATTGTGAAAAATTTAATTAGCGGGGTACGAGATTGGTAAGGAGGGATAAAGCATGCGAATTTTGATTAATGAATTGGCGGAAGTTCAAAAGGAATATGGATTTCTGCCGGAAACTGAAATTGAACGGATTGCGGACGACCATAAGATACCACGCGCCCATTTATATGGAGTCATTTCTTTCTACAGCCGATTATATACCGAACCAAAAGGCGATCACATTATTCGGGTTTGTAAGTCTGTGTCCTGCGGCATGAACGGAAGCAAAGAAGTGAGAGAGGCGATCGCAGCACATTTGGGCATTGGGGAAAACGAGACAACAGCCGACAATCGATATACCTTGGAGTTCGTTGAGTGTCTGGGCCGTTGCTACGCGGCACCGGTGATGACAATTGACGATGAAGTGTTTGAAAAGTGCTCGGTTGAAAGGGCAATTGAAATTATTGATTCCTTTGGAAGGGAGAAATCCATGGAAAGCGGGGAGAAATAAGTCGATGAAAGAAAAACTGTACATAAAAGACCTTGTTGATCAAGGAAGTGAAGCTTGGCCCTACAAGTACCTGAGTCAGGCGATTGAAATGGGAAGAGACGCCTGCTTTCACGAATTAAAACAGTCGGAGCTTGTCGGACGAGGCGGGGCCGCCTTTTCGACGGCGACAAAGTGGGAATTTGTCCAAGACAAGGACCATGTGACTTTGATTTGCAACGCCGATGAAGGGGAGCCCGGAACCTTTAAGGATCGATATATCATGGAGAACAATCCGGCTTTGCTGCTGGAGGGTATGTTGATTTCCGCGTTTATCGTAAATGCCGAGAATGTATACATCTATGTGCGTGGAGAATACGTGGAAGCCATTGCACAGATGCAGGCGGCGATTGAACAGGCTGGTGGAATTATGAAATCCTATCAAAAGGCGACCGGTGTAGATTTGCATGTGCAGGTAGCCGTGGGACAGGGTGCTTACGTTTGCGGCGATGAAACTTCCTTGATCAACTCCATAGAAGGAATTCGGCCCAATTCAAGGATCAAGCCGCCCTATCCCACAGAAGAAGGATTATATGGTTATCCGACCATCGTCAATAATGTTGAAACCCTGGTGAACCTACCGATAATCATACGAGATGGCGGGAAGGGATATCAGGCTTTAGGCGTTGAGGGAAGCCGCGGCACGAAGTTGGTTTCCCTGAGCGGTCGTGTAAGAAATCCCGGCGTATATGAGGTGGAATTTGGAAAGGCAACCCTGAAAGAGATCATTGAAGATTTAGGCGGCGGGATTGTTGGTGACGTTCCATTGAAGTTTGTAATTCCTGGAGGAATTTCCACCCGACTGTTCCTGGCAGATGAAATCGACATCCCCTATGATTATGCACATATCAAAGAGGCGGGAAGTTCATTGGGATCAGGCGCGATTATCGTGGCGGATCAAACAATTTGTGCTGTTGAAATGGCGCGTAATGCTGCAGATTTCTTCTCCAAGGAAACCTGTGGGATTTGCTTTCCATGCAAGGAGGGAAATCGGCAGATTCATGCGATGCTGGAACGAATATGCGAGGGAAAGGGAAAGACGGAGTATCTGAATTTGATTGAAGAAATCTCGGAAACAACCAGCCGCGCAGCACGTTGTGGATTGGGTCAGTCTGCCGGGAATCTGCTCGTAAGCGCAATTGAAAAAATTCCGGAGGACTTTATCCGCTACTTCGATCGCATTGAACAGGAGGGAAAGAAATGATTCAAGCGAGGATTAATGGAGAAGCCATATCGGTTGCCGAAGGAACCACGATCTTGGAGGCAGCCAGACAACTGCACTATAAGATTCCGACCCTTTGTTACCGGGAAGGCTTGAAAGTATACGGCGGCTGCCGGCTTTGCGTTGTAGAAGTCAAAGGGCGCGAGACTTTGCCCATTGCCTGTGCGGAGAAAGTCCAAGAAGGGATGGAAGTGTATACCCATTCAGACATTGTTATGGAAACGCGACGCAACATTTTTCAGATGCTGCTGGCCAATCACCCCTTTGACTGCAATTTGAACTGTTTGACCTGTCTGAAAAGCCGTTCATGCGAATTGAGGAAACTCGGAGAGGAACTTAGCGTCTCGAGATTGAAGTACGATGCCCTTGAAAAGCCATGGTCGATGGATGACAGCTCACTCAGTGTTGTGGTGGAAACCTCAAAATGCATTTCTTGTGGCCGCTGTGTTAGAACCTGCCATGAGGTGCAGCACTTGGGGATTCTAACCATGTCAAATCGGGGAATTGATACCAAGGTGGATACCTTTCTTGGTAAAGGGCTGGGCAATGTGGATTGCAGCAATTGCGGCCAATGTGTTTTGGCATGTCCTACCGGTGCCATTCATGAGGTGTATCATGTCAATCAAGTGATTCAAGCGATCCAAAATCCGAAAAAGCACGTGGTCATTCAGACTGCGCCGGCGGTGCGGGTGGCAATCGGAGAAGAATTTGGCGCGAAACCTGGGGTGAATCTGGAGAAAAAGATTGTATCCGCCTTGCGAAAAATGGGCGCAGACCGGGTGTTTGACACCAACTTTACAGCGGATTTGACGATTATGGAAGAAGGAACGGAATTTATCAACCGGCTGCAAAATCAAGGCCCGTTGCCGATTATCACCTCTTGTTCGCCGGGGTGGATCAAATTTGCTGAAGATCATTATCCTGATTTGCTGGAAAACATCTCTTCCTGCAAATCTCCGCAGCAGATGTTTGGCGCTTTGGCCAAGTCTTATTATGCGGAGAAGGAGAAATTAGATCCCAAAAAGATTGTATCGGTATCCATTATGCCATGTACCGCAAAGAAATTTGAAATGGGCAGAGAAGAAATGAAGGGCGATGTGGACTATGTATTGACTACTCGGGAGCTGGCCAAGATGATCCGGGCATATGGGTTGGATTTTTTGGCTTTGCCGGATAGCGAATACGATGAACCCTTTGGGATTTCAACCGGTGCTGCAGCCATATTCGGCGCAAGCGGCGGCGTGATGGAGGCGGCGCTTCGAACCGGCTATGAATTGCTGACGGGCGAACCGCTTTTGGATATTGATTTTCATGCAGTACGAGGACTTGAGGGCATCAAAGAAGCGGAGATTGAAATTGCTGGGGTGAATGTTCGGGTTGCTGTTGCCAGTGGACTCGAGAATGCCTATAAGGTGCTGAAGAAAAAAGAGCAGTATCACTTTATAGAAATTATGACGTGCCCTGGAGGATGTATCGGAGGGGGCGGCGCCCCGATTTCATTGGACGAGCAAATTTTAGAGAAGCGGATGGAAGGCATTTATGCAACCGACACGACAAGAACGATTAGAAAATCACACGAGAATCCTGCGGTAAAGAAACTGTATGAGGAGTATCTCGGTGAGCCCAATAGTGAACTTGCACACCATCTTTTGCATACTCATTATACTCCAAGATAATGGGTAAGAAACGAAGCGGCCGTTTGGCCGCTTCGGTCTTTTTGAAAGGTGTTGCCAATTATTACAGAAATGAATACAATAGGTGTAACCTATGAGTATTGGAGAGTAAGTATGGAAACAAGACAGAAGAGTTTAATTGCAGATTTTTCTTTGTTGTTAGTTGCGATCGTCTGGGGAACGGGTTTTCCTGTTACAGACATTGCCATGGAAACAATTGGTCCCAATCAATTGCTTTCCATTCGGTTTGGCATGGCGGCCTTGATTTTAGCGCTGGTCTTTCACAAGCGCTTGAAAGGAACCACGGCCGCGGAACTAAAGGCTGCAGCCGTAAGCAGTGTTCTTTTTTGGGCGGGTTTTACAACGCAGACAATCGGCATTCAATATACGACGGCATCAAAGGCCTCGTTTTTAACGGGGGTCTATGTTGTTTTGGTCCCTTTCCTGTATTGGGCTTTTTCAAAACGCCGGCCCGACAAATACAATGTTGCCGCGGCTTTTATGACGCTGATCGGGATCTATTTGTTTACGACTTCGAAAGGGGCGGATGTTTTGAGTTTCAATAACGGGGATGCCCTGGTGCTGGTGTGTGCCGTCTTTTTTGCCTCACAAATTATCGCGGTTGGTTATTTTGTGAAAGAAAAAGGGATTGATCCCATTGCGTTGACCGTTTACCAATTTGCGTTTTCCTTTTTCTTGTCGGTTGCCATGGTTTTTGTCTTTGGTGAAACGGGCGTCAAACAGACGCCGGATTTTGTGTCCTTTGCTTCGGTAGCGTTTTTGGTGCTCTTTAGTACGATCGGTGCCTTTCTTACCCAAAACATCGCACAGCAGCATACCTCTGAAACCCATGCGGCGATTCTGATGAGCCTGGAAGCGGTGTTTGGCGTGATTATGTCTGTCATTCTGCTAAGCGATCCATTTACACCCCAGATGGTTGTCGGTTGTGTCATTATTTTTGCTGGCATCATTACGGCGGAAACCAAATGGTCTTTTTTGCGCAGGCAAACAAGCCGATTGGAAACGATTGAATAAGGAGCGAATCCCATGAAGAATAATTGGCTTGCATTGGCGTTTTACCTTATCTTCCTGCTGGAAAGTTTGTTATTGTTGGTCCTTTTTGTGATGGTTTCGCCCATTGCCGGCTCCTTGATGCAGGCGAGACTGCTGCGTATCGGATTAGCACTTGTGATGCTGGCCAATCTCTTTTGGCTGGGAAGCAAGCTAAGACTGGAGACATCGTCAAAAGGCGATTATTTCGTTGGTATTTTGATTGTTTTGATCGGCGTCGGTTTGGTTGCCTTCAGTGTTGGCCAAACGACTCATAGCTTTTTTGCGTTGCCGACGGAAGAACAGTCTTTATATGGCTGGATGGGGCCCAATGGATTTCTATTGCCCTGCACCTTTCTTTGCTTTCTTTTGGATATTGAGCGGTATCCTTGGGTGATGGCAGCATTTTCTTTTCTGCCGGGACTGATTATGGGTGCAGGCTTGAGGTGGCGCAGGCGAAAGAGAAAGGCGTAAAGGGAAATCCCTTGCTTCTGGCCCCTGACAAGCGTATAATGGAACTCGAACATGGGAGCTGTTGGAACGGCTGAGAGTGAAGATAAATCTTCAGACCATTGAACCTGATCTGGGTAATGCCAGCGGAGGGAACATAGAATGAATTTGAACGAATTCTTTTGTGTGATGGACACTTCTCAACTCATGGGGAGTGTTTTTTTGTTGCCATGTTCACAACATAAATAGAGGAAGGGAGACTGTATGGCAGCAACGATTTTAGCATTTGTTTTTTGTGGAGGGATTTTCGCCTACACGGGGTTGAAATTGAGAGGGATGCGGTTTGACAGCAAGCGTCTGGCCCGTATTGGCATGTTTACCGCTTTGTCGCTGGTCTTGTATATGATCAAAATCGTACCGTTTCCGCAGGGCGGAGGATGTACCTTGATGTCGGTCTTGCCGGTTATGGTTTTGGCTGTTTTGTACGGCATGGAAGAGGCGATGGTCTGCGCGATTGTGGTGGGCCTGACGAAAATTGTGATCGCCCCGCCGTATTTTCCCCTGCAGATCCCGTTGGACTACCTTGGAGGCATGATCGCGATCGCCTTGGTGCCTGTTTTCGGGATTCAAACACGGGGAAGGCTGGTGGCAGGGGGCGTTTTTGCGACCCTTTTGTCGGCTTGGTTCAGTATACTCTCGGGTGTGATTTTTTTCGGCCAGTTTGCTCCGGAAGGCATGAATGTCTGGGCCTATTCGGCGATCTATAACCTGTCGGGCTTTGGGGTGGAAGCGGCCATGAGTATTGCAGCACTTGTGCTGATCACAGCAAAAAACAATCGGTGGAAGGAGGCGGTACAATGAGTTTTTCAAAGCGCTTGATGGAAGACCCCAGGGTGCAGGCCTATTACGACGCCTATATGAAACACCCCTTTATTCGGGGGCTATCCGACGGCAGTCTGCGTCGCGAACAGTTTCGGAAGTATTTGATCCAGGACACCCATTACTTGAAGGATTATTCAAAGGTATATGCCTATGCCTACTTGTTGGGCCAGGATGTTCGTGAACTCCAGTTCCTGCATGCCTGTATCGGTGTGGTCATGTCGGAAGAAACGAATATGCATATTCAGTATTTGCATGATTTTGGATTGGACGTTTTCGGGATTGAAAGCATGCCCGTGGAAAGGGCCAACCGTGCGTATTTGGATTATATGCTGAGTTTTGCGCCGGAAGGGGATATGAAATCACTCTTTGTTTCGGCGCTTCCCTGTACCCTGACCTATGAATATATCGGCAAGGAACTCAACAAGGAAAGAAAGGATGCCGTAGAACGCCACTACTACGATCCCTGGATCGAAACCTACGCTGGTCCGGAATTTGAATCCTTCAGCAAAGAATCCTGCTGGCTGATCGACAGATATTGTGAAGGAATATCGGCTGAGGAGGAAGAAAAGCTTATGCAGATTTTCTTGGAAGCGTGCAGGCATGAGATGAATTTTTGGGATATGAGTTTTTCTTTGGTTCCCGATGAGATTTAAAGGAGAAAAGCATGAAGGAACTGTTTGATAAATTACAGCAAGAATCGCCGCTGATTCATAATATCACCAATTATGTGACGGTAAATGATTGTGCCAATTTGATTTTGGCTGCGGGCGGATCGCCTGTTATGGCGGATGACAGCGGGGAAGCGGAAGATATTGTCTCAATTAGCAAGGCGCTCTACATCAATGTGGGAACCCTAAATCAACGAACCATTCCTTCCATGAAGATCGCTGGAAAGCGCGCCAATGAAATGGGGATTCCCGTCGTTCTGGATCCGGTAGGCATGGGGGCATCGAACTTGCGGAACCGAACGGTTAATGAGTTGCTGAAGGAAATACGATTTTCGGTGATTAAGGGAAATGTGTCGGAGATCCGGGCGATTTATGAAAATGCCCGTACGACAAGCGGGGTTGATGTAGAAGAGAAGGATCAAATTACAGCCTCGAATTTGTCGCAAGCGGTAGACCTGGCCAAAGACTTGGCTAAGCAATTCAAGGCGGTTGTCGTGATCACAGGAGCCGTGGATATCGTGACGGACGGCATTCGTGCCTGTACGATTGCAAACGGACACCCGATGATGTCGAAAATAACGGGGACCGGATGCATGACGGGAAGTTTGATCGCCACCTATGGCGCCGTTTCCTCGGGGGATCTGTTTTCCGCTTCCTGCCTGGCCGTTTCTTTGATGGGCATGGCGGGAGAACGGGCGCACGCCATAATGGAAGAAAGGGCAGAAGGAACGGCGAGCATGAAGCGGTATCTGATTGATCAAATCCATCATTTGGATTATGCAAGCTGGAAGGAGGGCATGAAAGTTGAAGATTACAAAGAGTGATTTATCTTTATATTTAGTTACAGATCGTAGTTGGAACGACGGAAAAGGCTTCTTGAAGGACGTGGAGTCGGCTCTGAAAAACGGGGTAACGTTTTTACAGCTGAGGGAAAAAGCCGTTGAACAGGCTTTGTTTATTGCACGGGCCCGGGAAATGAAGGCATTGGCAAGCCGATATCAAGTACCTTTTGTCATCAACGACGATATTGAAGTTGCAAAAGCCGTTGATGCGGATGGGATCCATATTGGACAGTCGGATGGAAGCGTTGCCGAAGCCAGAGCCAGCATCGGCCCTTCCAAGATTTTGGGCGTATCGGCCAGAACCGTCGAAGAAGCCCTTGAAGCCGAACGGCAGGGCGCGGACTATTTGGGCGTTGGTGCCATGTTTCCCACTTCGACCAAAACGGATACAAGGGATGTCAGCAAGCAGACCCTGCGCGCGATTTGCGAGGCTGTGTCGATTCCGGTTGTGGCAATTGGCGGCATTTCAAGAAGGAATGTGCAGGATCTTATGGGAACGCAAATCGATGGCGTCGCAGTCGTTTCCGCGATCTTGGGTCAAGTGGATGCCGGTGCGGCCTCCAGGGAGTTGAAAGGATTAGTGGAGGGTTTGAAGGAAATGAAGATGCCAAAAGTGTTGACCATTGCCGGTTCTGACTGCAGCGGAGGCGCGGGCATTCAGGCTGATCTGAAAACCATGGCAGCCCATGGCTGCTACGGCATGAGCGCCATTACGGCATTGACGGCACAAAATACGACGGGTGTATATGGCGTTGTCAATTGTGAAGCCGACTTTGTCGAGCAGCAAATCGAGTGCATTTTTACTGATATTCGGCCGGATGCCGTGAAAATTGGCATGGTTTCTTCGTCGGCAATCATTCACAGCATCGCCAAGAAGCTGAAGGAACATCAACCGGCGCATATTGTACTCGATCCGGTGATGGTGGCGACCAGCGGCAGCAAGCTCTTGGAGCCGGATGCAATGGAAGCCTTGAAAAACGAGTTGATTCCGCTGGCGACAGTTATCACTCCGAATTTGTATGAAGCAGAGCTGCTGGCCGGCATGAAGATTCATTCGGCTGAAGAAATGATTCAAGCGGCGGAACGAATCAGCTGTTTTTATTCCGGCAGCATTTTGATCAAAGGCGGACACTTGGATGATTGCGCCAATGACTTGCTGGTTCAAAAGGGACAAGCGATTTGGTTCGAAGGAAAACGCGTCGACAATTCCAATACCCATGGCACGGGCTGCACCCTTTCCTCGGCCATTGCCAGCAACCTGGCAAAAGGCTATCGGATTGAAACAAGCATAGAAAACAGCAAAGCCTATATTACCGGCGCCCTGGAAGACGGAATGGATTTGGGAACGGGCAGCGGGCCCTTGAATCATATGTATCAAAAATAGGAGACGAAGAAAACGACCGAACAAGGTCGTTTTTTTGTGGTAAAATAGCCATGTACAGGCTGGAAGGAGGAGTTCGATGGAGAAGAGACGGTTAGGCAAAACCAATCTGGAGGTAACGGTAGTCGGTTTGGGAGGCATCCCTTTGCAGCGGCTCAGTGAAGAAAAAGCAGGAGAAATCGTGAAAGCCGCAGTGGAGGCGGGGATTAATTTTATTGATACGGCGCGGGGTTATACGGTCAGTGAATCCTATATCGGTGCCGCTTTGGAAAAATTCAACCTGCGCGATCAGGTTTATCTGGCGACAAAGACCATGGTGCGGGATTATGAAGGCATGAAACAGGAGATTGAAACCAGTCTGGCGAACCTAAAAACAGATCATATCGATTTGTACCAGGCGCATCTCGTCAAGACGGAAGATCAATACGAGCAATTCATCAATGGCGGATACTGGGCTTTGCTGGAAGCGAAGGAAGCGGGCAAGATTGGCGCGATCGGGATTACCGCCCATACGGCAAGTTTGCTGGAAAAGCTGTTGGATCCGGACAAGTTTGATACGATTCAGTTTCCCTATAATCCCATAGAAAACCAGGGAGAAAATCTGTTTCAGATGGCAAAAGACCATGACATGGGCGTCATATGCATGAAGCCGATTGCCGGCGGTGCCTTCCATCGCGGGGATTTGAGCATCAAGTATATTTTGCAGAATCAAAACGTCACGGTTGCGATTCCGGGCATGGACAGCTTGGAACAGGTTCAAACCAATACGGCTATTGGGAAAGCACTTGCGCCGTTAACGGAAAAGGAGTCGCAAGAAATCGAGACGATTGTGAAGGAGTTGGGATCGGAATTCTGCAGGCGATGCGGCTATTGTCTGCCTTGTCCCCAGGGGATTGATATTCCCACTAATATCCTGTTTGAGGCCTATTATAAGCGCTACGACATGAAAGAATGGGCGATCGGACGATACAAGAACTTGGCAAAAACCGCATCCGATTGTGTAGAGTGTGGAATTTGCGAGAGCCGATGCCCCTACGATTTGCCGATCCGAAAAATGCTGAAGAGCGTTGCGGAAACCTTTGAATAAAGTCAAATAAAGCAAGAACCGTCCATATGGACGGTTCTTTTGTCTCTAAATTTGCAGAAATTCATCGAGTTTGGCAAAGAATACTGCGTGGCTTTCGCCTTCCAAATAATCGGTAGGGACGCCAAGAAGGGGCAGACTGATCTTGGCATCTTGCAAAGCGGATTCAAATTCTTCCATCAGGATCCCGCGTTCTTCCAATAAGGAGCAGGTCGGGCTTTCATTGATGCCTAAAATTCCGATGATTTGATATCCATGCCGCTTGTACTCCTGAATCTGCGTCATAGGCAGCTGCAGAAGGTTTCGGCATAGCTGGCGGTATGCCGGCGTGTCATATTCAGCCTTTGTTGTCGGCGGTCGGTCTTCTCCCAGATGCAGCAGTTCCGGACAGGGCAATTGAACAATGCCGATCTCCTCTTTCAGGATTTTCTCGACAATCGCGGTATAGGCGCCCTTGGCGCGGGCCAGAGGATGAACAACGCTGTTTTGGTTAAGGATGCAGTGGGATAGGACAATAATTTTCTTTTTGCGATGCATAAAGGCATCTCCTTCGTTTAGAGATTTGCTATGGTTGCTTCCGTCATGGATTTGACGATTTCTACGGCAAGGCGCACCGTCGCTTCGAAATCACGGTAGGAAGCATAGCAATAATGGGTGTGGGCGTACCGGGTTGGAATACCCAAAACCAAGGTTGGCACCCCCTCGTTGGATAAGTGTATTTTACCAGCATTTGTTCCACCTGACAATCGTACGGCATCTTGGCAAACAATATTGTTTTTGTCTGCAATTTTTTTCGCATATCGGATCAGGCCTTGGTGGGAAACATAGGAGTTATCGCGATGTCGGATTTGCGGACCGCCATGCAGAACGCCTTGCGCCGAATACTGGTCCCGATATACATCATCGGCTGGAGACCCTTCGAAGACAATGGCAAAGTCTGGCTTGACCCGATTGGCAGTAACCTGAGCGCCTCGGGTGCCGACTTCTTCCTGAGCGGCCAGTGCGCCTACCGCATGAATGGCGGTTTCCTCGTTTTGGAGGCGTTTAAGGGTTTCAATAACGGCGGCGCAACCCAGCCGGTTGTCAAAGGCTTTTCCCATCATAATCTGATTGTTTTTGTTAAAGGTAAAGGTTACATCGGGAACGACTGGTGCGGCAACAGAGATTTTAAAGTCATTGATGACTTCGTCTCGCGAGCTTGCCCCGATATCGATCTGCATATCCAGAAAAGAGACCTTTTTGCTGCGTTCCTCTTCTGTCATAAAATGCGGCGGTTTCGACGTGACAACCCCTTGGACGTAGTCGCCGTCATCATTGCGGACCCGGACCAGATGGGCTGGGATATTGGTGTCGACCCATCCGCCCAGTTTAATAAAGTGAAGCAATCCCTTTTCATCGATGGATTGCACCATAAAGCCCACTTCATCCAAATGGCCGTCCAGCATGACGGTCATTTTTTTGTTTTCCTTGTTGTCCAAATTCAGATAGGCATTCATCATGGAATCCCTTTGGAAGGATAAGTTGCCGCAATGGGACTGAATGACATCCAGCACATTTTCTTCGAATCCAGGAGCGCCGCAGGCATTGGAGAGTTCTTCAATCATTTTTTTTGTTTGCATTTGAAATTCCTTTCTATAGGGACTATTTGATACTAATATACAAGAAAATATTCTGAAAGTGAAGTAAATACTTTAATTAATGTGAAAAAAGATTGACCAAATTGTTTAATTATAGTAATATCTATAATATCAAGATGTAACAAATGAACGCTCGAGGAGTGATGAATTGAATATTTTGGATAGAATTGAATCGAAATTTGATGATTTGAGCAGAAAACAGCAAATAATTGCACAATATTTAATGGAAAATCGAAACAAGGCAGGCTTTATGAGTCTGAAGGAAATGAGCACAGAAATTAAAGTGTCAGAAGTAACGATTCTCAATTTTTGCAAAAGCATTGGCATCGATTCCTTTGTTCAGTTGAAAAAGGACTTTCAAAATGTGATCAAGGAAGAACTGCATGTCCCCAGTGAAATTCGAAATTCCCTCGATGAACTGAAGAGTTTGGAAGAAGCCTATGAGAACAGCATTAATATGCATCGCGAAAACACGGAGCAAATCATAAAAGCAAACTTTTTAAAGAATGTAGAGGAGAGTGCGGAGATCCTCCGTAAAGCGCGAAGGATTTTTATCTGTGGACAGGGGATTTCCAAAATTATTGCGGAATACCTGCATGCTCGATTGCGATTGTTGAATATTGACGCAAAAATTCTGGAGATCGGCGATATCATCAACACCAGCGTCGAATTGGGCGGGATTACAAAGGACGATTGTTTTTTCTTGATCTCCTTCCCGGTTTATTCGCAAAACTTGGTGGGTCTTTCACGTTTTTTGCAAAAGAGAGGGCTGGCTTTTGTTTCAATGACCGATACGAATGAGTCCCCGATAGCAGAAGATGCAAGCAGTGTCCTGCTATGCAACAGCAAAGCCCTGGTTTTTCAGAATTCCATATCTGCGCCAATGTTTCTCTCTGAAATATTGCTGGATACGCTGAGTTTTCAGATGAAGGAACAGTTGATGGTTTCTTTGGATCAGCTTGAAGAGACACGGGAAGCCCTGGCGGAGGAATTATTATCGCAATGATGGATTTTCGGATCCTGAAATTGAATAGAGGTACAAAATAAGGGAGGTTAACGACATGTCAAAAAAATGGATTGCAGTTCTGCTGATTGCAATGTTGGCGATGGGAAGCTTGGCTGGCTGTGGCGGTGCAACCGAGACGAATGCTGAACCAACTGGGCAAGAGCCTGGCGAACAAGCAGCTGCGCCGAAAGAAGTGGTAATTGGATTAACGGGAGACGCATATTCTTTTGATCCGTTCCCATTGAATGAAACGATTACCAATGCGATTAACAATCATATTTTCAATCAACTGGTTGAACCCAATGCGGATTTGCAACCGGAGCCTGCTTTGGCCGAATCATGGGATGTAGAAGAAAACGGGAAAAAATGGATTTTCCATCTTCGCCAAGGGGTTACTTTCCAAAACGGCAACGCTTTCACTGCTGATGACGTGATTTATTCATTCGATCGTTCCACAGAGGAAATGTCAGCATTCAAGTATTGCCTGTCTACCGTTGAGAGTTACAAAAAGCTTGACGATTATACGGTTGAAGTTGTTTGCATCGAACCGAACGCCTTGCTGCTGGCGCACTTGAAAGATCTTTCAATTCTGGATGCCGAGACTTGCGACGGACAAACCGATGACTGGATTGCTTTGAATCCTAATGGTACGGGCCGATACAAGTTGGTTGAGCATGTACGGGAAGACCGTATTGTTCTTGAACGAAATGAAGATTTCTGGGGCGATTTGCCTGAAGCGGAAAAAGTAACCTTCAAGCCGATCACCAATGAATCAACGCGAACAGCCAATATGATTTCAGGCGCAGTCAACCTGGTTGTTGACGTTCCTGTTCGAGACGTTGATATGTTGAAAACAAAGGACAATCTTTCCGTTATTTCCCAACCGAGCCTTCGAGTCATTTATCTGAACCTGGCGGGCTGGTCGGATACACCGAGCGTAGACGCGGAGATGCCTCTTAAGTCGCCGGACGGATCCAATCCAATGAAAGATATTCGGGTTCGCGAAGCCATGTATCGTGCGATCAACGAAGAAGAAATTGTTGCACAAATCATGAATGGATTTGCCTTGCCGGCAACTACATATATCCCAGAAGGATTCAACGGCTATAATCCTGATGTAGATCGATTGGCTTACGATAAGGAAGCGGCAGAGCGATTGCTGGATGAAGCGGGCTATCCGCGACAAGCGGACGGTTACCGTTTCGAGCTTACACTGGATGCTTCGAACGACCGATATATCAATGATGGTGCCATTGCCAGCGCGGTTGCAGGATACTTGGAGAAAGTGGGTATCAAGGTGAACTTGAATTTGATGTCCCGAACAATTTTCTTCAAATACATCAGCGCCAGCAACAGTGAAGGCGACAATACCCACCTGTGCATGACGGGCTGGGCAGACAGCGGTGGAGAAAGTACATTGATGGCCTTGGACCTTCTGTACAGCAAGACCCAAGAAGGCGCTGTAAAAGATGGTTACGGCGGTGTTAACCGAGGATTCTATGTGAATCCGGATGTGGATGCGATTATCGATCAAGCGATGATGACGGTTGATCCGAATGAGCGCGATGCCATCATTCAAGAAGCATGGAAAATCGCAGCCGATGACGTATCCTATATTCCTTTGCATTTCCAACAAGACATTTACGCGCATGACAACAGCATTGTCTACCATCCGCGAAAAGACAAATATGTGTATGCTTGGGATGTTGAATTCGTAAAATAAAGGTGAACTTATGGAGGAAGGAAAGAAGTGCGTTCTTTCCTTTCTTCCATTTGGAGGTGACAGAATGTTTCAATATCTTGTAAAGCGTTTATCCCAGCTGATTATCGTTTTGATCGTCGTTTCAATGCTCGTATTTGTTTCTACGAGCGTTTTGGGCAATCCTGTTTATCTGATGGTTCGGGAAAATGCTACGGAAGAAGAAATTCAAGCTGCGGTTGAGTACTTGGGTTTGGACAAACCGCTGCCGGTGCAATACGGGATTTTTGTTAAGAATGCCTTGCATGGCGATTTTGGCAAGTCTTATATGTATCATCTGCCGGCTCTCGGCTTGATTGCAGAACGATTTCCCGCGACGCTGGAGATCGTGGTTGTAGCCATCCTGCTGTCGGCCCTGATCGGGATCCCGTTGGGTGTTTACTCCGGCGCTTTTCCAAAGAAAAGGACAAGCCGTACGATTATGACCCTTTCCATTGCGGGAATCTCACTGCCGTCTTTCTGGATCGGCATGGTGATGATTTATTTCTTTGCCCTCTATCTGGGGCTTCTCCCGGTTTCGGGGCGGGGGGAAGTCGGAACTCTTTTCGGGATCCGAACGAGTCTGGCGACCTGGGATGGCATCAAACATATTATTTTGCCTTCCGTGACCTTGGCGATGGGGAATATTGCGACGATTATCCGGCTGACCCGCGCGGGCATGCAGGAGAATATGCGCCAAGACTATGTCAAGTTTGCCCGGGCCAAAGGCGTACCGGCCAGAAAGGTTTTGTTTGGCCATGCGCTGAAGAACACACTGATCCCCGTAGTTACGATTTTCGGTTTGCAGTTGGGCTCTTTGATCGCGTTTACCACCATTACGGAAACCATTTTTGCATGGCCCGGGATGGGGAAACTCTTAATCGATTCGATCAACAGTGCAGACCGTCCGATTATATCGGCCTACATACTATTTGTTGCTGTGATGTTTGTGTTCATTAATTTTATTGTGGACTTGGTTTATACGGTTATCGATCCGCGGATTGATCTGCAATAAGGGAGGTTGGTGAAAAATGGAAAATGTACAAACAAATGTACAAACAATAAGCCGATGGAGAACATTTCAAGAATCGGAACTTGTCTATAACTTTAAAAAATCGCCAACGGCCATTGCAGGTTTGATTATTGTGGTGGGAGTCATCCTGATTGCCCTGCTGGGGCCGTCCCTGGTTGTCCAGAATCCGTACAATATGGCGGAAATCGAATTGGTCAATGCCTATAAACCGCCGGCCTGGATGGACGGAGGCGAAATGAAATTCTTTTTGGGCACGGACCAACAGGGCCGCGATATGCTGAGTGCCATTGTCTATGGCAGCCGGGTTTCTTTGGTGATCGGCTTGCTGGGCACCTTGTTTTCCAGTGTGATTGGAATCGCCCTGGGTTTGATTGCCGGCTATTTTGGCGGCCGCATCGATGCCTTTATCATGCGGGTGGCGGATATCCAGCTCTCGTTTCCCACTATGCTGGTTGCTCTGTTTATGATGTCGATTTTCGGCCGCGGGGTCGTCAACATTTTGATCGCCCTATCCGTTGTAGGCTGGGTTCGCTATGCAAGAACCGTACGGGGCGAGGTGCTGTCGGTGAAGAAAAATGAATATGTGGAAGCAACGAAAGTGATTGGATTGCCGAATCCCGTTATTTTGGTCAAGCATATTCTGCCGAATGTATTTACCTCCATCATTGTCCTCTCAACGATTCAAGTGGGTTCATTCATCCTGACGGAAGCGACTTTGAGCTTTTTGGGACTGGGTGTGCCGATCACGAGACCTTCTTTGGGCATGCTGTGCAACAATGGGTTCGATGTTCTTTACAGCGGATTATGGTGGGTGTCCATCCTGCCGGGCCTGTATATTATGATCATCGTATTTGGCATCAATCTTCTCGGCGATTTTCTGCGAGATGAATTGAATCCGAAACTGAAATAAGGGGGAGTTTGATGAGCAGTGAAATCTTGCGGGTAGAAAATCTTCGCACCTATTTTGATACCTTTAAAGGCACCGTAAAAGCCGTAGACGACGTGAACTTTACGATGAAAGAAGGGGAAATCCTAGGAATCGTAGGGGAATCCGGCGGCGGAAAGTCGGTTACAGGTTTTTCTGTAATCCGCCTGATTGAAGAGCCGGGATATATCAAGAGCGGAGTCATAGCCTTCGACGGCGTTGATTTGATGAAATTGAGTGAATCGGAAATGAATAAGATCCGGGGGAAGCAGATTTCAATGATTTTTCAGGACCCGATGACGTCTCTGAATCCGGTGTATACGATCGGACAGCAGATCGAAGAAGTTCTGATGCTTCATGAGGATTTGAACAAAGAAGAAAGAAAACAGCGGTGCATAGAATTGTTGGAGTCGGTCGGAATTTCCAATGCAGAAAGCCGTTTGAAAAGCTATCCCCACCAATTTAGCGGCGGCATGCGGCAAAGGGTGGTCATTGCAATCGCCTTGGCGGCGAATCCAAAGCTGATTATTGCCGACGAACCGACAACTGCGCTCGATGTTACCATACAAGCACAAATTCTAAAATTGATGGGGAAATTGGTGAAAGAGCAGGGCTGTTCCCTGATCCTGATCACCCATGATCTGGCGGTTGTATCAGAGATGGCGGACCGGATCAATGTTATGTATTGCGGGAAAGTTGTTGAAACGGGAAAAACAAAATCGATTATTTTTGACAACCTCCATCCCTATACGGAGGGCTTGATCCGATCCATCCCGGATTTGGACAAGAGCCAAAACCGTTTGGACACCATACCGGGCATTGTTCCGAATATGTTTGATCTGCCCAAGGGCTGCGCGTTTGCGCCTCGGTGTCCGTATAAGCAGGAGAAGTGCATAACAGAAGTGCCGAGTCTGCAGCAGGTGGGCGAGGATCATTTTGTCGCATGCCATTTTCCCAATACAAAGGGGGTAGAAGCATGAGCAAAATACTGGAAGTCAGAAACCTTGAACAACGATTTGACTTGAACAAGGGTTTCTTGGACAAGCTAAAAATGGAAAAAGGCAAACTGGTCAAGCGCGAGAAAATTGTTCATGCGGTAAATGGGATCAGTTTTGACATCAACAAGGGGGAAGTCTTCAGCATTGTCGGGGAATCCGGCTGCGGGAAATCAACGACGGCACGAACCATTATTCGTCTGCTGGATCCGAAGGGGGGCCAGGTAATCTTCGACGGGACCGATATTACGTCCATGCCGGAAGGCGAGATGAATGACTATCGGCACCGCATGCAGATGATCTTTCAGGATCCCTACGCCTCTTTGAATCCAAGGCAAAAGGTCATTGATATTATCACAGAACCCATGCTTTTTCATCATGTTGCCAAGACAAAAGAAGAGGCCAGGGAAAAAGCCTTGGGCATCCTCGAGAAAGTGGGCATACGGCCGGAACAGGCAAGCCGGTATCCGCATCAATTCAGCGGGGGGCAACGACAGCGAATCGGCGTTGCACGCGCCCTGGCCGTGGAACCGGAGTTTATTGTGGCAGATGAGCCGGTATCGGCTTTGGACGTTTCCATTCAGGCGCAAATTCTGAATCTGCTGATGGATATCAAGGAAGAATTTGGGTTTTCCTATTTGTTTATCGCCCATGACCTTTCTGTGGTCAAGCATATCAGCGACCGCTTGGCAGTCATGTACCTGGGGAAAATTGTTGAGATCGGGACCAAAGAACATATCTTTGAAAACTTCAAGCATCCTTATACTTCTGCCTTGTTTTCGGCGATTCCGAAACTGTCCGGCAGCAATATGACTGAGTCCAAAGCGGTGGAAGGGGAGCCGCCGAGTCCGATTGATCTGCCAAAAGGGTGTTATTTTTACAATCGATGCCCCCATGCCATGCCGGTCTGCAAAGACACGATGCCTGTGGAAGTGGAGATGGAGCCTGGCCATCGTGTCCTGTGCCATCTCTACGCTTCGAATAAGGAGTAGGCCGTGGATGAAAAAAAACAGATCATTCAAGAAATTGAACAGGTGAAAGACCAGCTCATTGAACTGAGCCTTTCGATTCATCAAGAGCCCGAAACGGCCTTCTCCGAGGTCGCTTCCGCAAAGAAGATTATTGCCTGTTTGGAGCAACACGGCTTTCAGGTGGAGTCCGGCATTGGCGGGCTGGAGACGGCATTCCGAGCCGAATATGAGGGCAAGGGAAAGGGGCCAACGGTTGCCTTTCTGGCAGAATATGATGCCCTGCCTGAGATTGGACACGGATGCGGACACAACCTGATTACGGGCATGTCGGTCGGTGCGGCAATCGGGCTGAGCAAACTGGCCGGTCAGGTTCCGGGCAAGATTGTCGTCATGGGAACCCCAGGCGAAGAAGGGGGCGGCGGCAAGATCATTATGATCGAGAATCGGTGTTTCGATGATATCGATTTTGCCATGATGATCCATCCGGCTACGGAAAACCTGATTTGCCGTGGGGGACTTGCCACGAGAAAGGTTTCTGTTTCGTTTCGTGGGAAAGCGGCGCATTCATCGACTCCGGAAGAAGGGGTGAATGCCCTTCAGGCGGTGATCCAAACCTTCAATGGCATTGACCATCTGCGGCCGCTGATGCCCTTAAAGGCCAATATCAACGGCGTGATTCTAGAGGGTGGCCGTGTTCCCAATGTCATCCCGGAGTATGCCAGGTGTTCCTTTAGCGTTCGTGCGGACACGGTCGCGGATCTTCATGAAACCGTAGGCTACGTGGAAAGGGCGGTTCATACGGCGGAAAGCTTGACCGGAGCAAATGCGGAAGTGGAGAAAACGCGCATCTATACGGAACGGTATCCAAATCGGATTATAGCGGAAAGGCTGAAAGAAAACATGGTCCAATTCGATGAAATCATGGAATATCCGGATCCAAAAATGAAAGTCGGATCTTCAGATATTGGGAATCTGAGTTTGGAGATCCCGGTGATTCATTCCTATTTGCGCATCGCCGAGCCGGGAGTGAATGCCCACTCCTTGGATTTCACCCATGCTTCAGCCAGTGAATTTGCACTTGCGCAAATGCTGAAGGGGGCAAAAGCCCTGGCGATGACGGGGTGGGACATCTTTGAGAATCCGAGCCTGCAAGACGAGATACAAAAGGAATTCAGTCGGTCTGTGCCGAAGTACACGCCGGAACAAATTCGATAGAACTGTCCCGAAAGGGGCAGTTTTACTGTGCTTTCAGGCAGCGGATATCGTCGATACAGATAGAAATGTCAGTCAGGAGAATGAGGAAGGATTATGAAAATTATCAAGAATGTTCAGGTGTATGCGCCTGAATCTTTAGGGAAGAAAGATGTGCTGATTGGCGGTGGTGTGATTTTGCATATCGCGGATCAAATCAACTTGCAATTGGAAGGCATTGAGGAAATTGACGGCAGCGGCAAATTCGCGGTGCCGGGATATATCGATCCCCATGTACATATTACCGGTGGAGGCGGCGAGGGCGGCATGCGGACGCGGGTGCCCGAAATCAAGTTGTCGGAACTGGTGAAAAACGGGATTACGACTCTTGTCGGCATGTTGGGAACCGACTCCGTCACTCGAGATGTGGAAGGCTTGGTAGCGAAGGCTAAGGCATTGAATGAAGAAGGCATCACAGCCTATGCCTTAACCGGTTCCTATGCGTATCCGTCTCCGACGATTACGGGCTCCATCAAAAGGGATATCGTCTTTATTGAGGAAGTGATCGGTGTGAAAATCGCCCTATCGGATCATCGGGATTCGCGTATCAGGGAGCCGGAATTTGCCCGCCTGGCGGCCGATGTGAGAACGGCTTCCATGATCGGAGGGAAGGCTGGCATTGTTACGATCCATATGGGGGATGGAAAGGAAGGGTTGGATCCGATTATCAGCCTTTTAGAAGAAACGGATATTCCGTCCAAGCACCTTTTGCCGACGCATATCAACCGGAATCCGGAATTGTTGAAAAAGGGATTGGATTTTGCCCGACAGGGCGGGAATATTGATTTGAGCGCCAGCAAACATCCAAGCCATTCGCCCGCGGCCATTATCGCGAGTTTGGAGTCGGATTTTCCTTTTGAGCGGATCACCTTCAGCTCCGACGGCAATGGCAGTGCATCCAAGTATGACTCGGAAGGCAATTGCATCGCCATTTCCGCCATGTCCGTTGACACAATACCCTATCAGGTAAAAATGATGGTTCAGGAATATGGTTTTTCGGTTGAACGAGCGGTTCGTTTCGCTACCGAGAATCCGGCGAAACGGCTGGGTTTGTATCCGAGGAAAGGGACCTTGAAAGTGGGTTCGGCCGCAGACCTGCTGCTCTTGGATGAGAAACTGGAAATCGACACGGTCATTGCCAAGGGTGTATTGATGATGCAGGCCGGTGAAATGCTTGTGAAAGGAACATATGAATAATGCTGATCTCTTTGATATAAGGCATTTGTTATGAAAAATTGGAAAATCAAAAAACAAAGTTTATAATAATGGTAAGAGACAATATGGAGGTGGATCATGCCATTTATAGACTTTGTGAAACAAACAATAACTGGAAAGCCTGCAAAAATTGACGGACCAATTTTTTTGAAGGAAAAAAGCGATGCAAAACATCATCTTGATGTTTTGCTTGCCTTTCGAGGAGACTGCCCTGCGTCAATGAAGAATAAGCTTGAAAGAGACATTAAGCTGTTGTCCTATGGGATTTATGGGGAAAAGCAAATTGCATTTGAACTGAAGAATTCTTTTCAGCCCATTATCGTATTGCATGATCTGCATCTGCAGTACAAAGGACTCGAAGGGCAAATTGATTACTTGATTGTTACAAACCGCGAGATTGTTGTGGTTGAATGTAAAAATTTGATTGGCAATATTGAAGTGAACAATCACGGGGACTTTATTAGAACGACGATTTTTAACGGCAAGAAAAAACGCGAAGGGATCTACAGCCCCATTACGCAAAATAGACGGCATATGGAATTGCTGAAAAAAATACTTGTGGATCGCCAAGAGAATTTCATTCGGAAAAAAAGTGTTGAATTTTTCTTCGAGGAGAATTATAAGTCTGTCGTTGTTCTTGCCAATCCCAAGACAGTCATTAATATGAAATATGCAAAAAAGAGCATGAAGGAGCAAATTATACGTTGCGATCAGCTGAATGCGTATTTAAATGAATTGAAACGCAATAGCAAACTGCCAATCAGTACAAGTGAAGAAATGTTTGCAATTGCATCGCGATATTTGGATATGCATCATCCTGTTCGGAAAGACTATTTGGGAAAGTACAAAATTGAAGAGAAGCAAGTCATTGCAGGGACGGCAAAAGAAACGGAAAGTGTGTATGCGAAAAACGATGGGTTGGAAGATGCTTTAAAAGCTTATCGGGTTAAAAAAAGCAGAGAAGAAGGAATAAAAGCATATTATATTTATAACAATGCACAAATAGCTGATCTGATCGCATGTATGCCGAAGTCGAAAAAAGAGTTGATGAAAGTATCTGGCTTCGGGAGAGTTAAGTGTGAGAAATACGGGGAAGATATTTTAACGATCATTCGGGCCTATTTTTATTAATCATCAAAGTGACCCAATCCTCTTGAAAAATAGAATGATTCACGTTAGAATCTTCCAAAGGGGGAGTGGCAATGAAGTACGAGGTTGTGTTTTTGGACGCCGACGGAACCATCTGGGATTTCAAACGATCAGCGAAGAAAGCCTTTCAGTCTGTGATAAGGCAATTCGGATATACCGGTGACTTAAACTTGTTGTTTGCACGATATCATGAAATTAATGAAGCGCTTTGGCGTCGGCTGGAGGACGGGACGATCAAAAAAGATCAGTTGCGGGTGGAACGCTACCAAACCCTTTTTCAGGAATTTGATTTGGATTATTCGGTGGAAGAAGTCAGCCGGAAATATTTGCAGGCCATTGGAAACGGAAAAGACCTAATGGATGGAGCGGAAGAAGTCTGCAGGTATTTGAGTGAAAAATATCGCCTTGTGATTGTGACAAACGGCATGCAGGAGACGCAAACCAGCAGAATGGCAGATTCAGTTTTGGAACCCTTTATTGACAAGATGATTATCTCGGATGAAATCGGCATGGCCAAACCGGATCCGGGGATTTTTGAATATGCCATGAATGCAATCGGACATTTCAACAAGGAGACGGTGATCATGGTGGGCGATTCCTTGCGCGCAGACATTGCCGGCGGGAATGCCTACGGCATCGACACCTGTTGGGTCAATTATACCGGCGGCCGCAATACGAGCGACGTACAGGCCAAGTATGAAATTCAAGATATACGGGAATTAAAGCATATTCTATAAAGAAAAACAGCAGCGTAAGCTGCTGTTTTCTTTTGCAAAATTCTCGAATAGTAAGCTGAAAATTCATTAATGAATCGATACGATGTTGGATTCACCGGCTGTAACCTTTTTGCCGGCTTGGAAGGTGATGGTTAGGTCCTTGCTGAGATTGGTGAAAAGGATCGGTGTAATCAGCGAAGGCACTCTGCCTCGGATTTTTTCCAAGTCCGCTTGAAGAATGGGTTGTCCCTTAAAGACTGGATCTCCTTGGCGAACCAATGCGTCCAAGCCTTCTCCGTTGAGGGATACGGTCTCAATTCCAAAATGGATCAAAATTTCTGTTCCATCATCTGCGATCAGTCCGATTGCATGATGGGTTGGAAAGACAGTTGCAACGGTACCATTCACGGGAGACAGAACGATTCCATTATCCGGATCGATTGCAAATCCATCGCCCATCATTTTTTCAGCGAAGACCGGACTTGGAACCTCCTCCAGATTCATAAGCGTTCCTGTCAAAGGCGAGACCAGATCGTTTGCATCGGAAATTGCTTGAATGGTTTCCGATTGCTCAAGCACGATGTTTTCGTCTGGAACCATGCCGTTCATCACATCTTGAATTTGGGATTTCAACTGGTCGGATTTGGGTCCGAAAATCGCTTGAATATTGTTGCCGACTTCCAATACGCCGGCTGCGCCCAAAGCCTGAAGACGCTCTTTGTCAACCTGCTGGTGATCGGCTACACGAACACGGAGACGGGTGATGCAGGCATCCAAGTGCTCGATATTGCCTTTCCCGCCCAATGCCGCCAAGACGTCAACCGCCAGATTGGAGGAAGCTTGCGATTCGGATATTTCTGTACTGGTGTCATCGATTTCACGGCCTGGTGTTTTCAAGTTGAATTTGCGGATGGCAAAGCGGAAGCCCCAGTAATAGATAAAGGCAAAGCCGATGCCGATTGGAATCACCAGCCACCATTGGGTACGGCCCGGCAAGACGCCGAACAGCAAAAAGTCAATAACGCCGCCAGAGAAGGTCATGCCGATTTTAATGTTCAAAAGATGCATCAGCATAAAGGAGAACCCGGCAAAAACCGCATGTACGGCGAATAAAGCTGGCGCAACAAACAAGAAGGTAAATTCAATGGGTTCCGTAATGCCGGTTAAGAATGAGGTCAAGGCGGCGGAGAACATGATGCCGGCCACCAATTTCTTCTTTTCCGGACGCGCTTCCTTATACATCGCATAAGCCGCGGCCGGAAGGCCGAACATCATAAACGGGAATTTTCCGGTCATAAAGGTTCCGGCAGTCAGCATGGCGCCATCCTTGATCTGATTGAAAAAGATGGCCTGATCGCCGCGGACCAGTTCGCCAGCCGCGTTGACGTATTCGCCGAACTCAAACCAGAAAGGCGCATAGAAAATATGGTGCAGACCGAATGGAATCAGGGACCGTTCAATCACGCCGAATACGAATGCAGCCAGTGTCTGGTTGGTATCCAGCATAAAGTGGGAGAAGGTATCAAGACCGCCTTGGATCGTCGGCCAAATGAAAATCATGATAATACCCAAAACCAAGGACCAAACCGCGGTGATGATCGGAACAAAACGCTTCCCGGCGAAGAAACCGAGGTAGGCGGGAAGTTCGATATTGTAATACTTTTTATAGAGGCTTGCTGCCATAATGCCGACGATAATACCGCCAAACACACCGGTTTGCAGCGTCGGAATGCCCAGGACGGAGGCAAAGGCACGATTTCCGGCAATCATTTCCGGCTCGATGCCCAAAATGGATCCCATGGTGGCATTCATGATGAGAAAACCGATAATGGAAGCCAAGCCTGCGACCCCCTCGCCGCCGGCCAATCCAACGGCAACACCTACAGCGAATAGGACTGGCAGGTTTGCAAAGACGATTCCGCCGGCTTGTTCCATGACTTGGGCGACGTAATGCTGAAACCAAGGGGCGCCAAGCATGGGCAGTTTTTCCAGCAGGGCTGGATTTTGAAATGCGTTGCCGAAGGCAAGAAGGATGCCTGCAGCCGGCAGCAATGCGACTGGCAGCATCAATGCCTTGCCGACTTGTTGTAGTACTCCAAATGCTTTTTTCATAATTTCTCCTTTGCTAATAAAAATAAAAAGGCATGAACAAAATAGAACCAACAGACCCCTTGGGTTATTGATCGTATTTTACTCATGCCTAATTGAATAGTAACACGTAAGATTTGAAATTATGCAACCGTTTGCGATTGCTCTCTGATAATATCATCGAACGAAGAAAAATGCAAGATTTTTTTTGCGGCGGGTATGATTGACAGTGAAACATGATTTGATATATTCTCATAATCAAGAGAATTATTCTTTCCGACTGGGAAAAACTGATAAAGAGGGTGAGCGGATGAGCGCAGTTTACCAAGTGATTCGCGTTTACAACAACAATGTCATATTGGCGAAAAATTTAAATACCTTGGCGGAGTTTGTCCTCGTTGGCAAAGGGATTGGATTCGGCAAGAAAAACCGCGATATTTTCAGAGATGAGGATGGCATTATTGAAAAATCTTTCGTGACCTACGATGAAAAGCTGAAAAGAGAGTATCTGTCTCTTGTCGAGCAGTTGGATGAGAAGATTCTCTCCCTAGGCAACGAAATCATTCAAATGGCGGAAAAGCGACTCGGGAAACTGAACGAGCGTGTCAATATTGTTTTGACCGATCACATCGGATTTGCCTTGGAACGGATCAAAGCGGGCATGGAAATCCAAAACCCTTTTGTTCATGAGATAAAGATCTTGTATAAAGAAGAGTATGCGGTGGGATTGGTCGCCAAAGAAATGATCGAAGGGGAAACGGGTTTATGCATTTCGGAGGATGAGATTGGGTTTATTGCGCTTCATTTATCCGCCGCCCGAGAAAATATCGATGTGAAGGAATCCTTGAAGAATACGAGACTGATTCAAGAATTGATCGGTCTGATTGAAAGCGAACTGGAGACAAAGATTGAAAAGGATTTAACCTACAGTCGGCTCATTCATCATTTAAGGAGCATGCTGGAGCGATCGGAACAGGGGGATTCTGTTCTGGAACCATTTTTGAAGCCCATTCACCTTCAGTTTCGAAAAGCGAATCAGATCGCCAAGAAGGTGAAGACAAAGGTCGAACAAGAGACGGGGGTCAAGGTGCCGCGCGGTGAAGTGGGGTATCTGGTTCTTCATATCGAACGGATTCGAAGGATGAAAAAACAGGCATAGGCAGTCAAACGATTATTTGAATGAAACAAGGAAGGATTGGAAGCACCATTTAAGACCTCGGTAAGATACGGGGTCTTTTTATATGGTATAATTTGGGTAACACACTAACGCAGGAGGTCGGCAGTGAAGAAAAAACTCATGGCGTTTTTGCATCTCTTTATTGGAATTGGCGCCTTGTTTGGGGATTTCTACCGAGGTGCTGGCTGGATCACCCTTTAATAATTTTCTGATTCTCGGCTTGTTTCTTTTTTGCTTTATTGGCATGGGCAATGTTTTGGCGGGTATTCTAAATGGGAAGGGTTCGAATTGGACTGGCTATTATGCATCTTTTTTCGGCGGAGGCTTGATGGCCTGGATCCTGGTGCAATGTTGGATTATGGGCGATATTGTCTTTTTGCATCTGCTCTATTTCATTCTGGGATTGATTCAAGCGATCCTGGGTTTATTGGAGTTGGTGCAAAAGCGACAATTCCCTTTTTCATTTTTACAATAAAGACAGAAAACGTATAATTTAGGAGGTTTACAATGAATTTATCCTTGGCAAAAGACTGGAAAGGAAGCGACGGGATATTGATCCCCATGTATGAAGAGGAGATGTCCTTTGAAGGGCTGGATCTTCCGTTGGGTCAGCTGCTGGAAACGGAGCGGTTTGAAGGAAAGGTTGGAACGCAGGTTGCCTTAAACCTGATGATCGAAGGGAATTTAACCGCGGTTGTCTTGATTGGCTTGGGCAAGCGCGGAGAGATTGGCTATCGCAAATTATTGAATACCTTTGGCGAGGCGGTTCGAAGCATTAAGAAACTGAAAGTAAAGAATGCCGCTTTGGTTTTTGCGGGAAGTCCGGTGGACGCAAACGACACGATAATCAAGGCCGCTGCGGAAGCACTTTTGATGGCGGATTATGCTTTCCTTGCTTTCAAGTCAAAAGAGAAGGAAACGGAGGAAGAACTGCAGGGCCGAATCGTTGTGGAAGAGCCTGATCATTTTCAAGCCGTTATGGAAGAGGCGGAAGTCTTGGCGACCGCCAATCTTTTGGCTCGCGAGCTGATCAACCAGCCGGCGAATGTGCTGAATCCCGTCACCTTGGCGCAGCGTGTCGAGGAATTGGGCGCTGATAATGGGTTTGATGTGGAAATCAAAGAGTTGGACGAGATCCAGGCTTTGCAGATGGATGCCTTTATTTCGGTGGCGAAAGGTTCTGCGATTGAACCGCGATTGATTGTCATGCGGTATATGGGGGATCCGGACAGCGAAGAAGTTTTAGGTTATGTCGGCAAGGGCCTGACCTATGATGCAGGCGGCTTGTCCATTAAGTCGACGGCCAGTATGGCAACGATGAAGGGGGATATGGGCGGTGCAGCCGCGGTGATCGGTGCCATGTGCGCCATTGCTGAGGCGAAGCTCAAACGGAATGTCGTGGCGGTTGTGGCAGCCTGTGAGAATATGATCTCAGGGAACAGCTATCGGCCGGGGGATATCATCGGTTCCATGGGAGGCAAGTCCATCTATATCGGCAACACCGATGCGGAGGGACGACTGACTTTAATCGATGCCATGCATTATATTGTTACGAAAGAGCAAGTCACCAAAGTCGTGGATATTGCAACACTGACGGGGGCGGCGCTTCATTGCACAGGCAACGCGGCTTCGGTATCGGTGAGCACGGACGATCGACTTTATGAGGATGTCAGCGAAGCCTACTTCTTAAGCGGAGAACAGATTTGGCGGATGCCGATCTATGAGGAATACAGGGAACTGCTCAAGCATCACGAAGCGGATCTGACCAACACACCCGGCAAGCCGGGCACGATTACAGCCGGGTTGTTTATCGGTGAATTCACGGGCGACTTGCCGTGGGTGCATATCGATATCGCGGGTACGAGCTGGTCGGACAAGGAGACGGGGGTCTATTCCAAAGGCGGAACCGGTTCGGGCGTTAAACCGCTTTACTATTTGGCCAAAGCATAATATAGTGAGTAAGGAGATCAAAGAGCATCTTTGTTTTGATCTCTTTGATTTTGAAAGAATGAGAGACAGACGAAATGAGTGGCAAAATACGAAGCAATATCACAATCGGCAGCCGAGTCAAGGTTGTACAAAAGCAGCATCAGCGAACCGGCGAATTGACGGAAGGCCGGGTAGCCAGGCTCCTAACCAAGTCGAAGAGCCATCCGCACGGGATTAAAGTCATGCTGGAGGATGGGATTGTCGGCCGGGTCAAGGAGATCGTCCAGTAAAGCGAAATGACCGGAAAGCCGGCATAAGGATGATGGCAAGTTATATGGAGTCAATAGGAAACGCAACTGACGGTCTGTCGGTTGCGTTTTTGTCTGTTTCTGGGATTTATTGTTATAATAGGGTAAGGAATAGAAGATGACTAGGAGGGATTTGAATGGAAATTTTATTGGTTGTTTTAGGAATTGTTGTTCTTATTATTGGATTTGTGATTGCCCTGTACAATCGCCTGGTGAAGTTGAATGTCAATGTGGAAGAAGCGTTCTCTTCCATGGATGTGTACCTGAAGAAACGGTATGACCTGATTCCCAATTTGGTGGAAACGGTGAAAGGCTACGCCGCCCATGAAAAGGAAACCCTGGAACGGGTGGTCCAGGCAAGGAACAGCGCCATGCGTGCAACCGAGCCCGGCGAGGTGATCGAAGCCAACAACCAGCTGGCCATGGGCCTGAAATCGATCTTTGCCTTGGCGGAGAATTATCCGGATTTAAAGGCGAACCAGGGTTTTGTGAACCTGCAGGGTCAGTTGGCCAAGATTGAAGAGGATATCTCCAATGCGCGCTTGTATTATAACGGGAATGTCAAGATCTTCAACAAGACCATTGTGGTATTCCCCAATGTGATTATCGCCAATATGCTGGGATTCGTACAGAAGCCGTTCTTTGAAATCGAGGAAGCGGAACGCGAAAATGTCCGCGTTCAGTTTTAGGAGTCGATTATGAAAAAGTGGTTTTGGAAAGGCTTGATCGCCATTTGCATGATTCTAGCCATGCAGGCTGCTGCCTTTGCCGATCAAACTTATACCATCAAGAATTATGATGTGAAGGTGGATGTGGAAGAAGACAACACCTACACCATCCGGGAAACGATCCATGTCTATTTCACGCAGGCGCGCCATGGCATTTATCGGAACATTCCCTTGCGGCAGTATGGGTATACCCATAAGATTTCCGGTGTCCGGGTCTATGATCCGTCTACAGGTCTTTCCTACCCCTATGAGATGAGCCATACGGGTTCGGAGCTTACCCTCAGAATCGGGGATCCGGATGCATACGTTGCGGGGGATCAGACCTATCGGATCGAATACGTCTATGACGGCGGAGACGACCGCATTCGTGCTTATGATGAATTCTACTTCAATCTGGTGGGTACCGAATGGGATACGTCGATTGACCAGATGAGCTTTACCGTAACCATGCCGAAGGACTTTGACGCTGTCAAAGCCAATCTGACGGCGGGAAGCCTCGGTTCTACGGGCAGTCAAAACGCCCAATGGCATGTAGAGGGGCGGGTGATCCAGGGCATGGCAGCGGGTCTGAAGCCCTATCAGGGCGTGACCCTGGCCATTGAATTGCCGCAAGGCTATTATGAAGGTGTGAGCCAACCTATTAATTTGCTTTGGATTTTTCTGCTTTATGGTTTTTTAATCCTTGTAGGCATCGGCGTTTTTGTTTTGCGCAGCCGCAATTTCAACAGCAGCCGTATTGTGCCGGTTTTAAGCTTTTACCCGCCTGATGAATTGAATCCGGCTGAACTGGCCTATGTGTACGGAGAGGAGCAGTTGGGCAATGAAAGCATTGCTTCGCTGATCGTATACTGGGCGTCAAAAGGGTATTTGCGCATTGTAGAGGAGGAAAAACCCGGGCTCTTTGGAAATAAGGAAGAAATCTATTTTGAACAGTTGGCCGATGCCGCCCAAGTTCCAGCCGGCTATGAAAGAAGCTTGTTTCTGGACCTGTTTGCTTATGGCCTGGGTGGTGTTGTCCATGTCGATGACTTGAAAAACAAGTTCTATGAAGATTTGAATGTTTCTCGCGAAATGATTCGCGACCGGTATCGGGATGACCGTGAGATTTTGGAGAATAAGACCCAGTATGGGGTCCTTGGCCTTGGATTCTTGGTCTTTGCGGTTTCCACTCTTTTACTGGCGCCATTTACGCAGGTCTTGTTGGGACTGCCGTTCTGGGGGGCCATGATTCCGACGGCGATCGGGCTTTTAATTCTATGGCTGATTCCATATGCGATCGCGGCAAGACGTTCCGGGAAAAGAGTCAAAAGAGGGGCGGCGATTTTCCGAATGGTATTTCTGGTCTTTCTCTTTGGACAAATGGGTTTTGTCTTCCGTTTTCTCTTCCAAGGCTTCGATTTGAAAAACATGACCTTCAGCGCCCTTTTCATCTATCCGCTGATTGCGATCATCCTCTATGTTTTGGTTATGTTTGTATTGGGGAAAGTGAAACGGTATACGCCGTTCGCGCAAGATTTATTGAATCGCACCCATGGCTTCAAGAACTTTTTGGAAACGGCAAAGCTTGACCGGCTGCATATGCTCTTTGACGAGAACCCAACCTATTTTTATGACATGCTGCCCTATGCCATGATTTTCGGCATTACAGAAATCTGGGATGATTATATGACGATGATGGCGCTGGAAGGTCCGGATTGGTATGTCTCTAATCGCCCCTTCCATGCCCACTATATGATGAGCACGGTCAATCATTCCTTTACACAAATGAGTGCTGCACCGCAAAGCAGCTCTTCCGGCGGCGGTTCCGTCGGAGGCGGCGGGGGAGGCGGCGGTGGCGGCGCCTGGTAAGAGAAAGGAGGCGTTTCCTTGTGATTGAGATTCCTGAAGCGATTGTGTTGGCGGAACAATGCAAGCAAATCCTGACGGGGAAAGTGGTGGAGGAAGTCCTTGCCGGACAGAGTCCCCATAAGTTTGCCTGGTATGTTGGAGAAGCGGAGGATTACCCGAAAAAATTGCTCGGAAAAAGGGTCCAAACCGCCCAAGCCTTTGGCAGCCATATTGAAATGGAGCTGGGAGATGTCTTTCTGGCATTCAGTGATGGGATCCAGCTTTCCTATCTGGAAGTGGATCAGAAGCCGCCCAAAAAGCATCAGCTGTTGATTCGCTTTACAGATCAATCCGCATTGGTTGCCAGTGTGCGCATGTATGGCGGCATGTGGTGTTTTTATGAAGGGGAATGGGACAATATCTACTATCAACTTGCCAAAGAAAAGCCGGGTCCCCTGGATTCGGGATTTACCCCTGCCTATTTCCGCGCCTTAATCAATGAGGAAACGGTTCAAACCTTAAGCGCAAAAGCCTTTTTGGCGACGGAACAGAGGATTCCCGGCTTAGGGAACGGCGTCTTGCAAGACATTCTTTTCGATGCCGGCATTCATCCAAAGCGCAAGTTGCTTGGGCTGTCAGCATCGGAGCGGGACGGGCTCTACCATTCGATTCAGAGGGTTTTGTCCGATATGGTCGAGAAAAAGGGACGGGATACGGAAAAAGACCTGCTGGGCCAGCCTGGCGGTTACAGGACAAAAATGAGCCGAAAGACCTTGGGGTTGGATTGCCCCAAATGCGGGTCGAAAATCCAAAAAGCCTCGTATTTGGGCGGCAGCATCTACTATTGTCCACAATGCCAACGGGAACAGATTAAATGACAACGTTTTCACAAAATGACCAAAATTAAATAGAAGACCATCCAAAGTCGCATGATTGCTCATGCGGCTTTGTTATGTTTCTAACGGGATGACCGAAATTTTTCGAATATGACGACAATGGATTGTTTAAGATCATAATCAGAAAATTCCGCCAGCAAACGTTATCATGGAATTACCAATCGAGAAAGGATGGCTTATGGATTACAAAAAAAGAAGTTTGGAGTTGCATGAAACGCATCGCGGGAAGTTGAAGGTTTGCGCTAAGATGCCCGTGGAAACCAAAGACCAGCTGAGTGTGGTCTACACGCCCGGCGTAGCAGAGCCTTGTCGGGAAATTGCCAAGGACAAGGAGGCGGTGTATCGGTATACGGCAAAGGGGAATCTGGTTGCGGTTGTCAGTGACGGAACCGCAGTACTGGGCTTGGGCAATATCGGACCGGAAGCGGCGATGCCGGTGATGGAGGGAAAGGCGGTTTTGTTTCAGGAGTTTGCCGGTGTCGATGCTTTTCCAATTTGTCTGGACACGACGGATGTGGATGGCATTGTAGAAATCGTCAAAGGATTGGCACCGACATTTGGCGGAATCAATCTAGAGGACATCGCAGCCCCGCGCTGTGTCGAAATTGAACGACGGCTGAAAGCGGAGCTTGATATCCCCGTCTTTCATGATGATCAGCATGGGACGGCCATTGTTGTTGCGGCGGCCTTGATGAATGCCTGCAAGCTGACAAAGAGAACGGTCCGGAATGCGAAGATCGTGGTGAATGGCGCGGGCGCAGCGGGAAGCGCCATTGCAAAGATTCTTCTGTCCATGGAAGCCAAGAACCTGCTGGTGTGCGACCGTATGGGCATTCTGTATCGGGGGATGGAAGGGCTCGATTTTCTTAAGGAAGAATTGGCGCAGCGTACCAACCCGGACAATGCGAAGGGAAAGCTGGCGGATGCCATGAAAGGGGCGGATATCTTTATCGGCGTATCGGCGCCTGATATCGTCACGGCAGAAATGGTCCGATCCATGAATGAAGATGCGATCGTCTTTGCGATGGCCAATCCCACGCCGGAAATCATGCCGGACCTGGCGAAGGCGTCAGGCGCCCGCATTGTCGGCACGGGACGGTCCGATTTTGACAACCAAATCAACAATGTTCTGGCATTTCCGGGGGTATTTCGCGGGGCATTGGACGCGAGAGCAAGCGACATCAATGAAGCAATGAAAATAGCAGCGGCAGAAGCCATTGCATCGATTATTGGAGACGGAGACCTTAATGATCATTACATTATTCCCGACCCTTTTGATCCGCGTGTGGCAAAAAGGGTGGCTGCCGCGGTAGAAAAAGCGGCAAGGGAAAGCGGCGTTGCTCAAAAAAAGAAAGAGGAGGAATAAGATGGCAAACTTCAACGAAGCAGCTAACACGAAGGTTTATTTGGAAGAAAGACCGGGATACCGCATCATGGGCATGTCTCTGACGGCTTTTTTGGCTTTCTCACTGATGGTGGCAATCGCGACGGCAATGGGTGTGCTGCCCAAAGGCTTGGTTGGCGCGATTCCCTTTATGATGGTAGTAGGCGCGATCTTAAATGAAATTGGAAATCATACCCCCATTGTTAAGGACTTTTTTGGCGGCGGCCCCATTGTTATTATTTTTGGAAGTGCGGCATTATGTACCTATCAGATCATACCTGCCGGGGTTACGGAAACAGTTGTTACCTTTATGAAGTCAGGCGGATTCTTAAACTTTTATATTGCGGCATTGATTACCGGCAGTATCTTGGGCATGGACAGAAAATTATTGATGAAAGCATCACTGCGCTATCTGCCGGCCATCTTGGGCGGTGTGATTACGGCGCTCGGCCTTGTTGGCATTGTTGGCGGATTGATCGGCTATGGCTTCAAGGAGGCCATCCTCTATATCGGCGTTCCCATTATGGGCGGTGGAATGGGCGCCGGCGCCGTTCCCTTGTCAGAGATGTTTGGGGAATTTATGCAGGTTGATGTTTCAAAGATGCTTTCCATTATGATTCCGGCCCTTGCCTTGGGGAATGCCATGGCAATCGTTGCAGCAGGTATTCTGAATCGAATCGGGAAAGTGAAGACGAACTTGACGGGTGAAGGGGAACTGATGCGGACCCAGGATCAGTCTTTCAACCCGGAGGAAGCAAAGAAATCAGACATCTCTTTTGAGAGCATGGCGATTGGCATGTTGATGGCAACCAGCTTCTATGTTTTAGGAAAGATCTTGGGAAGCTTTATCCCGATCCATTCCTATGCGCTGATGATCATATCGGTGGCAACGGTAAAAGCCATGGGGATCTTGCCGCGAAAATACGAAGAGGGTGCCTTCTACTTTTTCCGCTTTGTGATGGTGGCGTGGACGCCAGCCTTGCTAGTCGGAATTGGGGCGGCCTATACGGATTTGGCGGCAGTCATTAGCGCCTTTACCCTCCAGTATCTGATTTTGGTGGCAGTGGTTGTTGTCGGCGCGATTCTGGGCTCCGGATTTGTTGGGTATCTGATGGGCTTCTATCCCATTGAGTCGGCGATCACGGCAGGGCTCTGCATGGCTAATATGGGAGGGACCGGTGATGTGGCGGTGCTTTCCGCATCAAAGCGCATGGCCTTGATGCCCTTTGCGCAAATTTCATCGCGATTGGGCGGCGCCTTTATCATTATTTTGGCAACAGCCCTATTGAAACTCTTCTTGTAGAACAAGAGGCTCTCGCTTATGAGAGCCTCTATTTTTTTGAAAACTTGACAAACAAAATGAAAAAGCGTATAAATAAATTAAGTGGTTAGCACTCAATGTAATAGAGTGCTGACAAAATAACAGAAAGGAATGAAATCAGTGAGAAAAAAGCAGTTTAAAGCAGAATCCAAAAGACTTCTGGATCTGGTGATCAATTCCATCTATACCCATCGGGAAATCTTTTTGCGTGAATTGATCTCCAATGCCAGCGATGCCATTGATAAGATCTATTACAAGGCCCTAACCGACGATTCCATCGTATTTCATCGAGAGGACTATTATATCGCGATTGAAGCGGACAAAGAGAAACGCCAGTTGACGATCAGCGATACGGGAATCGGAATGACGAAGGAAGAGCTGGAAGAAAATCTCGGGGTGATTGCAAAGAGCGGATCCCATCAATTCAAGGCCGAAAATGAAATCAAAGACGGCTATGACATCATCGGCCAGTTCGGCGTAGGCTTTTACTCCGCCTTTTTGGTCGCGGATACCGTTATCGTGCGGAGCAAGGCCCTTGACAGCGAGCATGCCTATGAGTGGAAGTCCACCGGGGTCGACGGCTACACCATTACCCCGTGTGAAAAGGACCAGGTCGGAACGGAAATCGTCATGATCCTCAAAGAGAACACGGAAGATGAAAACTTTGATGAATACCTGGAAGAGTATCGCCTGCGATCCATCGTCAAGAAGTACTCGGACTTCATTCGCTATCCAATCAAGATGGAAGTCACGACACAAAAGTTGAAAGAGGGAAGCGAAGACGAGTATGAGACGGTTGAGGAAGAACAAGTCATCAACAGCATGGTTCCGATCTGGCGCAAGAACAAGAGCGAATTGACTGAGGCGGATTACCAAAACTTCTATACGGAAAAACGATTCGGTTTCGATCAGCCGGTACGTACCATCCATACCAGCGTAGATGGCACAATCAGTTACAATGCGGTCCTGTTCATCCCTGAAAAAACCCCCTTTGATTTCTATGCGAAGGAATATGAAAAGGGATTGGAATTGTTTTCGCGCGGCGTGATGATCATGGAAAAATGCGGTGACCTGCTGCCGGATTATTTTAGTTTTGTCAAAGGGGTGGTCGATTCCGAAGACCTGTCTTTGAACATCTCCCGGGAAGTTTTGCAGCATGATCGGCAGCTGAAGCTAATCGCGAAAAACATCAAGTCAAAAATCAAGGCGGAATTGAAGAAGCTGATGAAGGAAGACCGGGACAAATACGAGGCCTTCTATTCCGCTTTCGGACGGCAGCTGAAATATGGAGTCTACAGCGAATTTGGGGCCAGCAAAGATTTTCTACAAGACCTGCTGATGTTCCCGTCCTCCCATGAGAAAAAAATGGCGACCCTAGAAGAATATGTCGCCCGCATGCCGGAAGACCAAAAATTCATTTATTATGCGGTGGGCGATTCCATTGAGCGGCTGGAGAAGATGCCGCAAAGCGAAATGGTTTTGGACAAGGGCTATGAAATCCTATACTTCACCGAGGAAGTGGATGAGTTTGCCATCCAAATGATGCGCGATTTTAAGGAGAAGGAATTCAAATCCGTATCGGCCAATGATTTGGGCTTGGAAGAAGACGAGAAGGAAACCCAAGAGGAAACCCAGGCAAATGAAGCCATCTTTGGCGCAATGCTGGAGAAGCTGAATCAAAAGGTTAAGGCGGTTCGGGCTTCGAAACGATTGAAAACCCATCCGGTTTGCCTGACCAGCGAAGGGGAAATCTCCATTGAAATGGAGAAGATCCTGAATGCGATGCCAAACGATCAGAAGATCGCTGCAGAGAAGGTTTTGGAAATCAACACCCATCATGAAGTGTTCAAAGTTTTGCAGGAAGCCTACGAAAAGGATCCGGAGAAATTCGCCTTGTATACGGAGGTTTTGTATCAGCAGGCCCTTCTGATCGAAGGACTGCCGGTGGAAGACCCAGTGGCCTTTACCAATCAAATATGCAAGATCATGAAATAGAAAGGACCGCTCGCAATGAGCGGTCTTTTTATGTGAGCTGCAAATCCAAGATCTCGAGGGCAATCTGGATATTGAGGCGGTCGCGATAATCATCCAATCGCAGGCCGAGAATTTCCTCAATCCGTTTCAACCGATAGGTGAGGGTGTTGCCGTGGATAAAAAGGGTCTCCTTCGTCTTGGTCCAGCTGTTGTTGGTTTGGATATAGATCTTCAGGGTTTTTAACAAATGAGAGTGCGATTTTCGGTCGTATTCAATCAGAGGGCCCAGGACCTCGGTAACAAAATGATTCAAGTCAGAGGATTGATTGTTCAATAAAAATCCCTTGACTCGGAGCTGCGAGTAAAAGACCAGAAAATTATCCCGGTTTTGATTCTCGCCAACTTCAATGGCATAGAGGGCATTTTGGTATGCGGTTTTGAAATCCTGCAGATCGGTGAAAAGATCACTGCCGCCGATCTTCAAGCGCCAGCCTTTGTTTGCGATTTTCCAAAGCAGGGGATCAGCGGCAAGCAAATCGCGCAGGACGTCCATTTGCAGGTCTTCGGAAAGATCCCGCTCGGTTTCCATCAGGAAAATGAATTGCGTGCCCTTCAAAAAGGGAATGATTTGCGAAGACAAGGGGGCAAGGGCGTTTTTAAACTGTTCCTGCAGGCCGCTGAGATAACTGGTGGAGAAGGTTGGATGGTGGCCCTTTGGTTCTTTGGATTCCAAATCGAAGACGAGCACCGTGTGAGACCGGTCCAGTCGATAACCGAAATTTTGAATGGTGCGCTGTATATAGTCGATGTCCTGGTAGGCCAGCAAGGTTTCCAAAAACTCCCCTTTGACGCGTAATTCGGTGGAATGGATCTCCTGGATTTTCAGTAAAATCAAGGCGAGAACGGCGAGACTCCTTTCGATGGCGATGGAGTCTTTTTCGGTCCATTTTTTTGATGGCGACAGAATGCCCAGCCAGCCGTAGTTTTCCTGATTCACAAGAATGGGAAGAAACTGAATGGAGTCCGCCAAGTCCGGATGCTGGAACATCGAGGGCGTCAGGGGGAGGATATGCTCGATCCATTCCGGCTGCAAGACTTCCACCTGCTTCAAAACTTGTTGGTTTGACAGGGAATGCCCGACAATGGAAGAAATCGGGTTGATGACGATGCAGCCGCGGCCGATCAAATGGGAGAGTTCCCGAAGGATGTCATGGATGTTGCAGCCGTGAAGGATCATATTGGTGAATTTTGTATGCAAATCGATGGTGAACTTATATGCGTTTTTTTGGGTCTCAATGATTCGGTTTGTTTCCTCCAAAAAGGCAGCATTTTGGCTTTCCCGCTCCAAGCTTAGGGCGTTGTTGATCGCAATGGCCGCCTGGTTGGAAATGGCTTCAAGAAAATGAAGATCTTCCTTGGTCAGCTTCGCGTCTTCCTTAAAGCCGTCGATGACAATGACCCCGAAACAATGATCGCGAAAGATCAGGGGACAGCTCAGGGTGCTGTGGATACGGGGGAAGGTTTCTTGAAAGGTATAGCGCAAGGTTTCTTGCGATTGGGGCCGCATGGTTTTCGTCATTGCGGCGATATCTTCGGAGCTGTTGAAGATCAAGGGCTTTTTTTGGGTGAAGGTCATCCCGGTAATGGACTCGCCGGGCAAGAGTCTCAAGTCTTCGATCTCTTCATTGAATCCGATAGCGGTTTTGGTTTCCAGGCATCCCAAGGCTTCATTGTACAAAAAAATAATGCCGGCGTCCCCGTCCTTGATATTGGCGATGGATTCCGACAAGAGTGCCTGCAAGACATCCATGGTATCCAAGGTGGAGTTTAAAAGCTTGGAAGATTCCAGCAAACTCTCCAGTTTATTGACTTTGATTTGAAGAAGTTCATAATTTTTCATTGCATCCTCCTTGTTTCCTTGGGTTTATTATAGCAAAACCACAAGATGAATCCAATGAATTGGTTGTTAGCACCATAGAAAAATCGGGTCAGGTTCGATATAATCAAACTAAATGTATTTCAAAAAGTTCATAATTGAGTCGGCAGACCGAGAATGGACCGGGAGAAATGGAAAATCAACCCAAGGGGAAGGGGCGAGTACATGGAAATTAAAGATTATGCAAGGGAATGCAAGGCGTATGTGATTGACCTTAGACGCGAGTTCCATATGTATCCGGAGAAAAGCCTGGAAGAGGTACGAACACAGAAACGCGTGATGGAAGAGCTGGACCAAATCGGGATCCCGTATCAGGCTGTAGCCGGAACGGGTGTTGTGGCAACGATTGAAGGCGGGAAGCCGGGCAAAACGGTCGCCCTGCGCGCCGACATGGATGCTTTGGATTTGCAGGAAATCGCTGATGTGCCCTATCGATCCAAAAACGATGGACTGATGCATGGGTGCGGGCATGACGGCCATACAGCCTCTTTGCTGGGCGCTGCCAAAGTCTTGAAACAAGTTCAGGGTGACCTTAAGGGAACTGTGAAGCTGTTTTTTCAACCTGGAGAAGAGGTGGCCAGAGGCGCCCTCAGGATGATCGATGAGGGGGTCTTGGAAGGCGTGGATTCGGTTTTTGGCATCCATATCTGGAACGATCTCGAATGCGGAAAAGTGAGTGTCGAGCCGGGACCGAGAATGGCATCCGCCAGTATCTTCACCATCAATGTCAAAGGCAAGGGCGGTCATGGCGCCATGCCGCATCAAACCATCGATGCCGTTGTCGCGGGCTCGTCCATCATCTTGGATCTTCAGTCGATTGTCAGCCGTGAAATCAATCCGTCTGATCCGTCGGTTCTTACCCTGGGCATGTTCGAGGCGGGGAGCCGGAATAATGTAATCGCGGAGACGGGCAAAATCGTGGGAACGACCCGCTGTTACAGCCTGGAGGTCCATAACCGGTTTGAAGAGCGAATCCGACGAGTCTGTGAGCATACGGCCATGGCACACGGGGCTGCCGCCACTTTGGATTTTGAAACCCTGGTGATTCCGGTGATCAATGATGAAAACTGCTCAAAAATCGCCGCCGGTTCTGTGGAGAAAATTCGCTCAAAGGACGCGGTTCAAAATCTGCCCGCTTTAAATGTCGGAGAGGATTACTCCTACTTTGTGGATCGGGTGCCGGGAATCCTGGCCTTGGTCGGATGCAAAAGCAAGGACAAGCCGCATTATCCGCATCATCATCCCATGTTCGATATTGATGAAGACAGTTTGGAAATCGCGACAGCGCTCTATGCGCAGTATGCCTTTGATTTCTTGGCAAAGGGGGGGAAAGCATAATGATGAATCAAGCAAACCGTCAAGAAGAGTATGTGCGCGCCTTGCGCCGTGAATTTCATCGGAATCCCGAGCCAAGCTGGGGCGAGGAAAGAACCGCCTCCCGTGTTGAGGAAGAGCTGGATAAGATGGGAATCAGCCACAAGCGGATAGCGAAAACCGGTGTCGTCGCATGGATCCATGGAGACAAGCCGGGAAAAACGGTCGCCTTGCGTGCTGATATGGACGCATTGGAAATCGTGGAACTCAATGACTTGCCCTTTAAATCGGAAATTGAAGGCATGATGCATGGGTGCGGCCATGACGGACATGTAGCCATGCTGCTGGGCGCGGCGAAAATTTTGCAGGGAATGAAGGCGGAATTGCCGGGCACGGTAAAACTGATCTTTCAACCGGCAGAGGAGTATGTGCAGGGTGCCAAAGTTATGATTGAGGAAGGCTGTCTGGAAGGGGTGGATGCAATCTTGGGCATTCATCTGTGGGCGGATTTGCCGACCGGCACGGTCTCCTTGGAACCGGGACCCAGGATGGCATCAAGCGACAATTATGTACTGAAGATTACCGGGAAGGGCGGACACGGGGCCTTGCCCCACCAGACGGTAGACGCCGTTGTTGTCGGTGCCGCGATCGTCCGGGATTTGCAGACGATTGCAAGCCGAAAGAGTTCCCCTCTGGATCCTGTGGTGGTTACGATTGGACGGTTTTCAGGCGGGACCCGCTTTAATGTCATTTCCCAGGAAGCGACCCTGGAAGGAACCGCAAGATGTTTTACCCCGCAGCTTCGGGATGAACTGGAGGAGAACATTACGCGGATTTCAAAAGAGATCGCCAAATCATATCGGGCAGAGGTGGAATTGACCTATAGCCGTGGCGTTGCGGCTGTCATCAATGATGAGAATTGTTCAAAGATTGCCGCCGGTTCGGTTGCCAAGATCATGTCACCAGAGGCCATTTCCCTGATGACCAAAACAACAGGGAGCGAAGATATGGCGGAGTATTTGTGCCGGGTGCCTGGGCTGATCGCTTTTGTGGGTACGGCTGATCCCAAAAAGGAAACCATTTATCCGCATCATAATCCGCAATTTGATATCGATGAGGATTCGCTGGTCCATGGCACGGCGCTGTATGCGCAATTTGCCTGGGACTATTTGAACAACGAGGCATAAAACAAACCAGGAATGAATTCATTCCTGGTTTTCTTTTGCCCATTTTTCCTTTTCCCGATTCCGGCTGTAACGAATAAAGAGGATCAGGAGTCCGCTCACCAAACTGATAGCGGAGAGTCCAACAAAACACCATTTGAGCAGGGTTGTGAAAGGCAGCCAGCGCGCCAGTGTATCGAGTTTTTCCGGGTAGGTCAGCATCACAAGGGAAGCCAAACCATTTTCCAAATAATCGAAAATGAAAGCGAAGATGGGAAACCAGCGCAGGGTATTTGAAATGGACTTGGGCTGAATATTCTGGAATAAAAGCATAATCGCTGTGTAGAAGAACCAAGCATAGACCATGGGCCAAACCAAATCAAAGGTGATGCGCTGTCGGACATAATAGGACCTGCCCGTTTCTCCAAGGGTTTCTGCAATGCCGTATACATCGTCTGCCGAATAATAGAGGCGTGTATCGGGCAAGACAGCACTGCCCATATGTTGTTGTCCAGCTTGAGAAACGGCAGGCAGCACAAGGGTCAGGAAGAGTAAAAAGAGTATGGCTGCGATAATAAAACGTTTCATAAACCCTCCTTTCAAGAATTAAAATACCCAAATTATGCAAAAGGGAATCGGAAAGGGAAGAGAATAAGGCCAAGAAATACGCGGAAAGAAAGATCTGGACTTGGCGTGTAAAATCATGGTCTCTGGGTATTATATAGATGAAATTAGCACTCTGTGGAGTAGAGTGCTAAAATGAAGGAGGGAGAAATATGCTTGAGTTGACGCCGATGAAGAAAAGAAACTTGCGCAGGCATAATCTTGAAGATCTATGGGACTTAAGGTGCTGGATGGATGAGTTTTTCGAGGAACCCATGGAAGGGTTCTCCCGTCAGATGCAAGGCTCCTTTAAAATTGATGTGCAAGACCTGGAGGATGCATATCGAGTCGAGGCTGACTTGCCTGGCGTACAGAAGGAAGAGATCAAACTGGATTATCGAGACGGGGTTCTTTCGATCTGCGTGAATCGCGCACAAGAATCAGAGACGGAGGAAACGAACTATATTCGCCGAGAACGACGGTTGGCATCCATGAGTCGGGCCATTCGCCTGCCGGATGTGAAGGCGGCAGAAATAGACGCGCGTTTGGAAGCGGGAATACTCCGGATTGAGCTTCCTAAGTCGGATGACGCCGAGAAGCGAATCGAAATTGAAGTGAAATAAGAAAGTGAGCAAATCCCTGCCTGTGCGGGGATTTGTTTATGTTTTGTTTGATTTACATCCCTGATTATCTGCGATAAAATAATGCATAGTGAATGAAGGAAAGGCGGACACAAATGAAATATCGAATTGTTGTGGATACATCATGTGATTTGCAGCCGGGAAATGATTCGGACTTTGTCTATGTGCCCTTTGGCATTGAACTGGGTTCTTTCAGTTTTCAGGACCATGAAAAAACACAAATGGAATTGATTCAAATCATGCGGGAAGAATCGATGGGAGCCAAGACTTCCTGCCCATCGCCGGCAGCCTTCCTGAAGGCTTTTGAATGCGATGCGGACTGCATCTATGTTGTGACGATTTCATCCAATTTGAGCGGCAGTTACAATAGCGCAAAAATTGCTAGCGAGATTTATCAAGAGGAGAATCCAGGAAAAGAGATCTATGTCGTTGATTCCTTGAGCGCTTCCGCCGGGGAGACGGCGGTCAGCCACTTTATCCGGCATGCAATGGATTCGAAACTGTATAAGAATGCAGAGGAATTGTTTCAACACGCTTTGGACTATGTGAAAAGCTTGAAAACCCTGTTTGTCCTGGATGATTTGTCGAACCTGGTGAAAAACGGACGAATGGGCAAATTGGCGGGAATGTTCGCCAGTTTTTTGCATATCAAACCGGTACTGGGGGATGACGGAAACGGTGAAATCGTGCTGTATAAAAAAAGCCGCGGCACAAAAAAGGCCTTAAAGGATTTGATCGCGGCCATTGGAGAGCGTGGCAAGGAAGTGAATTTAGAGGAACGCATCCTGTATATCTCCCACTGCAATGCCCCGCAAAAAGCCATCAAAGTAAAAGAGATGGCGGAGAAAGCCTATGCCTTTTCGAAAATCGAAATTTTTGAAACCAATGGGCTCAGCACCGTATATGCCGGCGACGGGGGCATCGTGATTGCCTTTTAAGCATGAAACCGCACATTTTACAAATGTGCGGTCTTTTTTTTGTTTGCGGGAAAACCAAAAAATTGTATGCCGGAAAACATATTGGCTTTTTCCTAAAACGTGATTGAAATCACTTTTTTTCCTGAAAAAATAGCATATAATGTCCATATCGCAGAATTCTTGGGGTTGAAAGGGGATATACGATGAAAATTTGGGAAAACTTTAATGCGGGAACATGGACGGAAGCGGTGGATGTCCGCGACTTTATACAAAAAAATTATACGCCATATACGGGTGATGAGACATTTTTAGCAGGAAAAAGCGAAAAAACATCCCAACTTTGGGAAAATGCGGAAAAATTGATTGCCGAGGAAATTGAGAAAGGAATTATTGATGTCGATACGGAAACTTTTTCTGGAATCAATAATTTCAAGCCCGGGTATTTGGATCGGGACAACGAGGTTATCGTTGGTTACCAAACCGATTCGCCATTGAAACGAATTATGAACCCATACGGCGGCTTCCGAATGGTAGAGGCTTCCTTGAAAGCGTATGGCTACCAGATGGAAGATGAATTAAAATCCGATTTTCTGGAATTTAGAAAGACGCACAACGATGGCGTTTTTGATGCCTATACGGCGGATATGAGAAAAGCACGTTCCATTGGTCTCTTGACCGGCCTGCCGGATGCCTATGGACGAGGCCGCATTATCGGTGACTATCGTCGGATTGCTTTGTACGGCATTGACTTTTTGATGGAAGAACGAAAAAAGGATTTTGAAACCTTGGCAAAAGAAGCCGCGGTGGAAGAAGTCATTCAACTTCGTGAAGAAATCAACGAGCAATTGCGGGCCATGGTTGCAATGAAAGAAATGGCGCAAAGTTACGAAATTGATATCTCCAAACCTGCAAAGACAGCTGCGGAAGCGGTACAATTCCTGTACTTTGGCTATCTTGCGGCGATTAAGGAAAACAATGGAGCAGCCATGTCTTTGGGACGCAACACGGCCTTCTTGGATATCTTTATTGAAAAGGATCTGAAGGCAGGCCTTATTTCTGAAGAAGAAGCGCAGGAGATGATTGATCAGTTTGTGATCAAATTGCGAATGGCACGCCATCTTCGAACGCCGGAGTACAACGCCTTGTTTGCAGGCGATCCGACATGGGTGACGGAAGTCATTGGCGGTATGGGTCAGGACGGACGTCCGATGGTAACGAAAACCGCCTATCGGTTTTTGCATACCCTAACCAACCTGGGGTCGGCGCCGGAACCGAACATGACCGTTTTGTGGGCGGATGAACTGCCGGAGGCGTTCAAACGATATTGCGCGAAGATGTCGATTGAAACAGGCGCCATTCAGTATGAAAATGACGATCTGATGCGTCCGCTTTATGGAGACGACTATGGCATTGCATGCTGCGTTTCGGCCATGCAAATCGGTAAGCAAATGCAATTCTTCGGCGCACGGGCAAACTTGGGCAAGGCTTTGCTGATGGCGATCAACGAAGGCCATGAAGAAGTAAAAACCGACAAAAGCGGCAATTTAATCAAGATGGTGGACGGCATCGACAAGGTCAAAGAGGGCGTGCTGGATTATGAAGAAGTCATGGCACGTTTCGATCAAGTGATGGAGTACCTGGCGGAATTGTATGTGAACACCATGAATACGATCCATTATATGCATGATAAATATGCCTATGAGGCCGGCCAAATGGCTTTGCATGATATGAACGTTCATCGATTTATGGCCTTTGGGGTTGCCGGTGTTTCCCTGGTTGCCGATTCATTGAGCGCGATCAAGTATGCGAAAGTGACACCGGTGCGAAATGAAGCGGGCATTACGGTTGATTTCCAAATCGAAGGCGACTTCCCGAAATACGGAAACGATGATGATCGCGTAGACGAACTGGCAGTTGCGGTGTTGGAGAAGTTTGTCGCAGAATTGAAAAAGCATCCGACCTACCGAAAATCAGAGCACTCGCTTTCCGTGTTGACGATTACATCCAATGTGGTATACGGCAAGAAAACGGGGGCGACGCCGGATGGAAGAAAGAAAGGCGAACCCTTCGCGCCAGGTGCGAACCCTATGCACGGACGCGACCAAAAAGGCGCCCTGGCTTCTTTGAATTCGGTTGCGAAATTGCCTTATGAAGGGGTTTGTCAAGACGGCATTTCCAATACCTTCTCAATTGTTCCAACAGCCTTGGGCAAGGAAGAGGAAATCCAGTATCAGAATTTGGTTGCAATCCTTGACGGCTATTTTGAGCAAAAGGCATTCCACCTCAATGTGAATGTTATGGCAAGAGACTTGTTGATCGATGCCATGGCGCATCCTGAAAAATATCCGACATTGACGATTCGTGTTTCCGGTTATGCGGTTCACTTCAATCGCCTGACGAAAGAACAACAATTGGAAGTGATCCAAAGAACCTTCCACGAAGCTGTATAGGAGGACCAAGGAATGAAGGGAAGAGTACACTCGGTTGAAACCATGGGGCTGGTCGACGGCCCCGGCATACGAACCATTTTCTTTTTGCAGGGCTGTCCTTTGCGGTGTCAATACTGCCATAATCCGGACACCCAGCAAATTGCAGGCGGAGCTGAAATGAGCCCTGAGGAGATTGTTCAGACAGCTAAGCGTTACCTTCCCTACTACCGACGTTCCGGCGGCGGGGTCACGTTTTCCGGCGGAGAGCCCTTGTTGCAGGGCAAGTTCCTTGTGGAAACCTTGAAGCTGTTGAAGAAAGAAGGCATTCATACCGCCCTGGATACCAGCGGTTTTGGACCGGAAAAATATTTGGATGAGATATTGGACCTGGTCGATGTGGTTCTTTTGGATATCAAGCATTTTGAAAAGGAAGCCCACCGGGAATTGACGGGAGCGAAAATGCGCGGCCGCAATGCCTTCCTAAATCGATTGACGGATTATAAAGGGAAAATATGGATTCGTCATGTGATGGTTCCGGGGATGACGGATTCGGAAAACGCCATGGAAAAATTATATAAAACGATACGTTTCTTGGCGAAAAGCATTGAAAAGATCGAGGTTCTCCCTTATCATAAGATGGGTATCGAGAAATATGAAGCATTGCAAATGGCGTATCCTTTGGACGGATTCGAAGAAATGGATCCGAATCGAGCAAAATCTTTCGAAGAAATGTTGAACGAAAGGTTGAGGAAAGACCAGACAAGGAAAAAACTGACGCCTGCTGTGTAATATGGGAGGCATTGTGATTGAAGAATAGTCTTTGTGGCAAGAAAACCTGCACCATGTGTGGTTTTGAAAATTGTATCCGTTCCATCCCCCTTCTGTCCAATTTAAGTGTGGAGCAGGCGCGGGAGATTTCCGAAGGGGTTCAATCGAAAAGCGTGAAACGAGGCGAATTTCTTTTTCGCCAGGGACAGAGAGCCGACCGGCTCTATATCATCTGTTCCGGAAAAGTGAAGCTCTTGAAACCGCAGATGGACGGAAAAGAACAGATCCTCTATATCCTGTCGGAGGGCGATTTTTTTGGCGCCTTTAATCTGTTGAAAGAAGATCGATTGCAATATGATGCGATTGCTTTGGAGGACACACAGGTTACGACCCTGGAAAAAAACGAGTTTGACAAAATTATTCTTTTGGACCCGACGATTACGCTAAAAGTGTTTGAAAAGGCCTATGAGAGAATTAAGAAAGTGGAAAACTTGGTCGCGCGTTTATCGACGAGCAGTTTGGATGCGAAAGTGGCCGGCCTTCTCTTAACGCTTGTGGAAGGGTTTGGCACACAGGTTCCGGAAGGAATCTTATTAAGCCTGTCCATCAACCGCGAGGAGATGGGCAGTTATGCCGGCATCGCTCGGGAAACGATGAGCAGAAAGCTGAAGCTGTTCGAGGAGATGGGGTATATTTCGTTTATCGGCACAAAGAAGATTGTGATACGAGAACTGAAAGCATTGGAAATGTTATTGGAAGACGCCTGAATCTCAGGCGTCTTTTTGCAACTATCCTGTCCATTCATGAGACATTATTGACTGATTCCTCCTTCGAATTGACAAGCTGGAACGGCGCATGTAAGATGTATGTAATTAAATAGAATAAAAGGTTCTTTCTAGGAAAGATGAAAAGGGAAAACGGTGAAAGTCCGTTACAGCCCCCGCTACTGTAAGCATGACGAAAGCCAGAAAACCATTGGGGAAACCTGAGAAGGCTGGCAAGTAGGATGAATGTAAGTCAGGAGATCTGCCTTTTATTGTGGTTTTCCGAACTTCGGTGGGAAGGGAAGGTTTCTTTTTGTGTGTTTAATCCTACAGAAATTGCTTTGACCGTATCGGAAGATACGGTTTTTTTTATGGAAAAATGGAGGGTATGATGAAGGGATTTGTTCTGGCAGGCACCCACAGCGGTGTTGGAAAAACAACCATTACTTTGGGCATGATGAGGGCACTGAGAAAAAGAGGAAACTTTGTCGCACCATTTAAAGTGGGACCTGATTATATTGACCCCATGTTTCATACAATCGCGGCCGGCCATCCTTCCTATAATCTCGATCTGGTGATGATGGGACGAAAAGGGATGGCAGATACGTTTTCCCGCCATGCTGCCAATAGCGATTATGCGGTTGTCGAAGGTGTCATGGGCCTATTTGACGGGCGTGATTTCACCTTGGACAACGGAAGTTCGGCCCATCTTGCGCGGCTTCTGGACCTGCCGATTTTTTTGGTTGTGGACGCCCATGGCATGGCCGCCAGTGTTTTGGCGCATATCCAAGGCTTTTCCGCCTATGATCCAAATTTGAAGATCGCGGGGATCATTTTGAACCGGGTTGCCTCGAAGGGCTTGTTTGACTACCTGAAGGGACCGATTGAATCGGCTTTGGGCCTGCCCTGCATCGGTTTCTTGGAAAAGGATGAGTCCATGGTCTTGAAAAGCAGGCATCTGGGACTGATCCCCGTCAATGAAGTGGATGAATTCGAGGTGCAGCTGAATGGGATTGCCGACCGAATTTTGAAAAATTTCGATTGGGAACGGATCGAGGAGATCCTGATTGACCGGGAAGTGCATGTTCCGGAGGAAGAAAAACAGGACAAGCGGTTTCAAGGCATGCGGATCGCCATTGCCAGGGACGATGCATTTAACTTTTACTATCAGGAAAATCTGGATCTTCTGGAATCCTGGGGGATCGAGTGGGTTCCCTGTTCGCCCCTAAAGGATTCGAAATTGCCGGATAATATCGACGCGCTGGTTTTGGGAGGCGGATTTCCAGAGGTTTTCGCTGGAGACCTGATGGACAATCAAGGCTTTGTGGAGGATCTCAAGAAAAGAATAGGAGCGGGAATGCCTGTATATGCCGAGTGCGGCGGCTATATCTATCTATCTCAATCCATTCGAAAACTGGATGGACGGATCTGCAGGATGGCCGGTATTCTGCCGGGACGGGTGGAGATGACCGAACGTCTTCAGCGGTTTGGTTATGTGTCCGTAAAATGGGACGAGATGGAAATTCCAGGACACGAATTTCATCGCAGCATGGTCCGCCATGCAGATCCGGTCAAGCAAATCTACGAAGTCAGGTTAATGCGAGATTCAAGCAAGACATGGCAATGTGGCGAGGTGAAGGATTGTACGCTGGCGGCTTATCCGCATCTTCATTTTGCCAGTCACCCGGAGTTTTTAAGAAGAATGCTGGAAATTGTTCAGCGTAGAAAAGAGGAAAAACAATGTATATGAAAAAGCCGGAAGGAATTGAAGCCAAGAGTTTCGCCATCATCCAGGAGGAACTGGGGGAGAAGGCGAAACAGTTTTCAGCGGAGGAACTGCCCATTTTGCAAAGGGTAATCCATACGACGGCGGATTTTGAATATGCCGATTTGATTCGTTTTCATCCCGAAGCCATTCATGCCATCCGCCAAGCGCTGCAGAATGGGGCCGAGATCTACGCGGACACTTCCATGATTGCTGTGGCGATCAACAGGAGGAAAATTGAAAGCCTTTCGACCCGTATCCACCATTTTGTGCATGATCAGGATGTCTGGGAGGCCGCACGGGAAAAGGGCATTACACGATCCATGGCAGCCATGGAAAAGGCGATGGCGATCCAGGAGATCGAAATATTTGCCATCGGCAACGCGCCTACCGCGATTTATCGGCTGAAGGAGCTGATTGAAAAGACGGGCCGGAAGCCGAAGGCGATTGTAGGCGCCCCGGTGGGGTTTGTCGGTGCGGCCGAATCGAAGGAAGAGTTGATGAAGATGGGGATTCCGTATATCACGATTCAAGGCAGAAAAGGCGGCAGTCCTGTAGTGGCCGCTATTTTCAATGCGATTCTAAAAGGGATGAGCTAGCATGGAGCGAACGGTTTACAAAAACGGAAAAAGAATGCGCTACGGGATCACAACCGGTTCCTGTGCGGCGGCGGCTGCCAAGGCTGCAACCCGCATGCTTGTCAGGCAAAAAAGGGTGGAAGAGGTCGAAATCGACACGCCGAAAGGCTGGAAGGTCAAGGTCCTGGTCCAGCATCAATCCTGGGATGAAAAGGCGTCTCGATGCGCAGTAAAAAAAGACGGCGGCGATGATCCGGATGTGACCAATGGCATTGAAATTTTCGCCAGAGCGGAATGGGTGCCGCAGCCGGGCATTCAACTTGCAGGGGGAGAAGGCGTTGGCCGAATCACCAGGCCGGGCTTGGGATTACCTCCAGGAGAATGGGTGATCAACCGGGTTCCGCGAGAAATGATACGGCAGGAAGTGAATGAGGAATTGCCGTCGAATGCAGGCGTTCGGATTACCTTATCGATCCCAAAGGGGGAAGAGCTTGCCAAGCGCACCTTCAATCCGCAACTGGGCATTGTGGGCGGCCTATCGATCATTGGAACGTCTGGAATTGTCGAGCCGATGAGCGAGGAGGCCTTCAAGGAGAGCCTTGCCTTGGATTTGGAAATGAATGGCCGGAACCAGGAACTTTTGGTATTCGTTCCAGGGAATTACGGACAGGACTTTTGCATGCGGATGGGCCTTCCCAAGGAACGCATCTTCAAGACCAGCAATTTTATCGGCTATATGCTGGAGCAGGCGATGAAGCATGAGATTCCGAAGGTCCTTTTGGTCGGACATGTCGGCAAGTTTGCCAAATTGGCAGCCGGCAATTTTCATACCCATAATCGCGTTTCGGACGGACGCCGGGAGACCCTTACGGCCTATGCCGCGATGGCGGGGGTCGAAGCGGAACGGCTTGCTGTGATTTTTCGTGCCGCAACGACGGATGCCATGATCGCGGAGCTGACGGAAGGGGAAAGGGAACGGATCTTTGCGCAAATGGCAAAGGCCATTCAAGAACGGGTGGAAAGATTTGTTTTTGAGCAGGTTGAAGTCGAGGTGGTTTTATTTTCCATGGAAAAGGGGCTGCTGGGCCAGACGGGCAATGCGGAAAAATGGTTGGAGGATTTGCGTTATGAAGAAGATTAAAGTATTGGGTATCGGACCCGGTCACCCGGACTATTGTCTGCCCATTGTCAAGCGGCTGATGGAAGAATGTGACGTATTGGTGGGCGGGAAAAGGCAGCTGGCCACCTTTGCGCAGGATGAACGACAGAAAACCATTCGGTTTACCTATCCCATGGACCCAATGATGAAAGAAATCGAGACCCTTGCAGAATTTCGCAATGTTGGCGTCTTGGTATCCGGCGATGCCGGTTTTTACAGCTTGCTTGCCGCCATGGTCAAACGATTCGGTGTGGAAAATTTGGCGGTCTATCCCGGCGTCAGTTCCCTGCAGGTTCTTTTTTCAAAGCTTTCCCTGCCATGGGACCAAGCGGAATTGGGAAGCCTGCATGGCAGGGAATGGCCCTGGCTGGAACGTGTCAAGGCGCGAAAGACGATTGGACTTTTAACCGATGCCAAGCAATCGCCCCAATGGATTGCCTGGCAACTGGTCCATGCGGGGATCGAGGATTGCTGGATGGCAATCGGGGAGAATCTTTCCTATCCGGATGAGCGCATCCATATACTTCGGCCTGAAGAGGCGCGGAAACGAACGTATCAAGCCTTAAGTGTGGTGGTGATCTATGATGACAAATAAGAAAAAGCAGGCGAGCCATGGAATTCCGGATGCAGCCTTTGAACGCGGCAAAACGCCGATGACCAAAGCGGAGGTGCGTGCGGTCACCCTGGCCAAGCTTCAGCTGAAAAAGGACGACGTGCTTGTGGATATCGGGGCTGGAACGGGGTCCATTTCCATTGAAGCGGCTTGCCTGTTGACAGAAGGAAAAGTCTTTGCCGTTGAGCGAAACCCAGCGGCGATTGAGCTGGTAAGGCGGAACCAAAAAAGGTTCGGCTGTGAAAATATCGAAATCATGAATTTGGAAGCCCCGGTGGGACTGAAGGATCTGGAAGGCATCACAAAAATCATGATTGGCGGCAGCGGCGGACACCTGGTTGAGCTGGTGGCATGGGCGCATCAGGCTTTGCCGCAGAATGGCCGGCTTGTAATGAACATGATTACGGTGGAGAATATCCATGCCGGATGGCAGGCCCTGCAGAATTTCGGCTTTGAAGACGTGGAAATGGTCCAGCTGGCAGTCAGCAAAGGCAAACCGGTCGGCAAGGTGACCATGATGATGGGACAGAATCCGGTTACCATTCTGTCGGCTCGAAAGGGGGAAGAAAAATGAAAAGCATCGCTTTTGTCGGGGCGGGCCCCGGCGATCCCGAACTGATAACGGTCAAAGGCCAGCGGCTGGTTTCGGAAGCGGATCTGATTATCTATGCCGGTTCTCTGGTGCCTGTGGCGGTAATTGAAAAAAGAAAGAAAACCTGCAAGGTGCAAAACAGCGCGGGCATGACCTTGGATGAAGTGATCGCCGCCATGTATACAGCCTGGCAGGCGGGGAAAAAGGTGGTACGGGTTCATACGGGTGATCCCAGCATCTATGGCGCCATACGGGAACAGATGGACCGTTTGGACGCGTTGGAAATCCCCTACGAGGTGATTCCCGGCGTAAGCTCCTTTTTGGCGTCGGCAGCGGCGCTGAAAAAGGAATATACCCTGCCTGGGGTTTCACAAACCGTAATCTGCACGCGTCTGGAAGGACGGACGCCGGTACCGGAAAAGGAAGCCCTGGAAGGGCTGGCTTCCCATCAGGCCTCCATGGCCATTTTCCTTTCTGTGCATATGATCGAAGACGTGGTGGAACGCCTTTCCAGGCATTACCCGGCAACAACGCCGATCGCAGTCGTTCAGCGCGCCAGCTGGCCGGATGAAATCAAGGTGACGGGTACCTTGGCAACCATTGCAGACCTGGTAAAGGCAGCGGGCATTAAAAAGACCGCCCAAATTCTGGTGGGGAATTTTCTGGAAGGACCTTATGAGTTGTCGAAACTGTACGATCCAACCTTTGCCCATGAATATCGGGAGGCGAAATAGATGCTGGCAATTGTAAGTTTGACCCAGGGCGGCGCGGACCTTTCCATGGAGCTGAAAAGAATATTTCCCCAGGCAGTCTGCTTTGGAAAATACGGGGAAGCCGATGGGATCATTCCCATTGATAAACCCTTCAAGGATTGGCTGAAGGAAGAGTTTGACCGATACAGCCAATGGATCTTTGTGATGGCGACGGGGATCGTGGTAAGAAGCGTGAGCGGTCTCTTGGTCCATAAGAGTCAAGACCCGGCCGTTGTTGTAATGGACGAAAAGGGAGAATTTGCCATCTCCTTGATTTCCGGCCATTTGGGCGGAGCCAACCAGCTGGCGAGGCGGATTGCCGAAGCGATCTGTGCAACACCGGTCATCACCACCTCTTCGGATGTGCAGGGGTTGATGGCGGTCGACGAGTTGGCCAATGACCTGGGTGCAGCCCTCTTTGACTTCGATGCGGCCTTGCTCGTGACTGCGGATTTGGTGAATGGAAAAGCCGTCGGCCTATGGGCGGAGGCGCCCATCCCCCTACCAAAAGGATATAAAGGCTATTGGGGGAAAGCGGGCTGGCACTGCATGGAAGGCGATTTGCTGACAAAAAAACTGGCGAGTTTTGTCTGTGTCAGCGATCAAAAAATCTCTTCGGACTTTTCGTATGTGCAAATCTATCCCCAACAGCTTGTTATTGGGATCGGATGCAAGAAAAATACGGCTGCCGAGACCATCAGAGCGGGCATCCAGGAAATGGTCGAGGAAGAAGGCTATTCCATTCATGCCGTGGGATTGCTGGCAAGTGCGTGGATCAAATTTGAGGAAACGGGAATTCGGCGCGTGGCAAGCGATCTGAAAATTAGATTTTCCGCCTATAATCGGGAGCCTATACGGGCGGTCTCCCATCGATTCAATGGGTCGGCCTTTGTTGAAAAGACCATTGGCGTGCCCTGTGTCAGTGAGCCCTGCGGCTTCTTGGCATCCGAACGAGGAGAATGCCTAGTGGCTGTTGTGAAGAAAAATGGAATGGCCTTGTCATTATGGAAAAAAAGGGAGGGGATAAGATGATATCGGTTGTTGGAATTGGTCCAGGCAGCATGGAGGAGATGACGATTCGCGCGAAGCAATGCATCGAAAACGCGGACATTGTACTGGGCTACAAAACCTATATCCGTCTGGTCGAGCCTTTGCTGAAGGGCAAAAGGGTTGTCCAAAACGGGATGCGGGGGGAAATTGAACGCTGCAGACAGACGGTTGAGGAGGCCAAGACGGGCAAAAGCGTCGCATTGATCAGCGGAGGCGATCCGGGGGTCTATGCGATGGCGGGACTGCTCTTGGAGATCGCATCCAAGGAAGCGCCTGAAATTCCGGTGGAGATTGTGCCGGGGGTTACGTCTGCCAACGCGGCAGCCGCAGCCTTGGGGGCGCCGATCATGCATGATCATGCCTATATCAGCTTAAGCGATTGCCTGACGGACTGGGCGCTGATTGAAAGACGGTTGGAATTGGCCGCGCAGGGTGATTTTGTGATCTGCCTCTTTAATCCGAAAAGCAAGGCGCGAGCCGGTCATCTGGAAAAGGCGAAAAAAATCCTGCTGCAGTATAAATCGCCGCGTACCCTGGTGGGCGTTGTAACCCATGCAGCAAGAGATGGCCAAGTCCTCCATATCAGTGATTTGGACAATCTGGATTGTGGGCAGGTAAACATGAGCAGCATGGTGATTGTCGGGAATCAGAATACCTATCGGTGGCGGGATTTTCTGGTGACGCCCAGGGGGTATGCCTTGTGATTGGCGTCTTTGCCGGCACCCAAGAGGGTCGGGAATTGATTGAACGCTTCAAGAAACTCCGTGTGCCGGTTTATGCGTCGACCGCTACGGATTATGGCAGCGAATTGATTCCACCCTTTACGAATCTGCATCTGCGGGCCGGGGCGATGAATCCCGATCAAATGCAGGATTGGCTCAAGGCGGCAAAAGTGAGGGTTGTGGTTGATGCGACCCATCCCTATGCGGTGGAGGTTTCCGAGAATATCAAGATTGCCTGCAAGGCTTTGGATTTGCCTTTGGCACGCTTCGAACGGCCGGAACTGGCGGTAAGGGGGATGGAAGAGTTTCCCGACTACCAAGCGTGCATCGAAGAACTGAAAATGACGACTGGCAAGATTCTATTGACGACGGGAAGCAACCATTTGCATGAATTTGCAGAAAAGCTGGATGTGACAAGGCTGGTCGTGCGGGTATTGCCAAAGTCTGAAGTCCTAAAAAAATGTGAAGCTTTGGGCTTGAGAGCCAACCAGGTGATTGCGATGCAGGGGCCTTTCAGCAAGGCCATGAATCGTGCGATTCTCGAAGATTATCAGATTAAAACCCTGGTGACCAAAGCGACGGGACGCGTCGGCGGATTATTGGAAAAGACGGAAGCGGCTAGGGAGATGAATATCAAGGTTTATTGCATCCAACGCGAGGAAGTGCCGGGGGAAGATGTATGGCGTTCTCAAACGTGTTTGGTGAAATGGATAGAAGAAGAATTAATGAAGGGGAGAAGAAAATGAAAAGAATTGCAATCTTTGTAGTGGTTTTGATAATGATGGTGGGCATGCTGGGCTGCAGCCAAAGCGCGACGGTGGATCAGCCGCAAGCGGACCCGCAAACACAGGAGCAGACCGCAGAAGCAACGGAACCGGCAAAAGAGGAAGCCGTAGAGGAAGAGACAGCCCTTGTGCTGACGGATGCCAATGGACGGGAAGTTGTATTTGAAGAATTGCCACAACGGACTGTATCCCTATATGCCTCCTTTACAGATCTTTGGCTGGAAGCGGGGGGAAGCCTTGTGGGCACCATCGACAGTTCCACCTTGCCGGAAGCGGCAGCAGAAATTCCCAAACTAGGGAAGGGGACGCCGAATGTGGAAGACCTTTTAACCTATGAACCGGACTTTGTGATTTTAAGCGCCGGCCGTTCCGCACATCAGGAATTGGCTGACGTCTTGGACCAGAGCGGGATTCAGTTTATGTATATCGACTACAACAATTTCCAAGAAATGATGGATACGTATAAAGCTTTCTGTTTGCTGAATGACCATGCAGATCTATTTGAGACAAAAGGCAAGGAAATGGAAACTCAGATCGAATCCATCGTAGAAAAGCAGAAAGACCAATCCTTTACCTATCTGCTGCTGTTTGCAACCTCGAAGTCCGTTACGACCAAGGATGACAATATCGCCTCCGAGGTAATCAATGCCATGGGCGGAAAAAACATCGCGGAAGACGGTGCTGTTGCAGATGAAGAGAGCAAGCAATTCAGCATGGAGAAAATCCTGGAACTGGATCCGGATTATATTTTTGTTCAAACCATGGGAAGCGTAGAAAAGGCGGAGGCGCGGCTGGAAGCGGATGTGTTATCCAATCCTGCATGGCAGGGCTTGACGGCGGTTCAGGAAGCGCGTTATCTCTACCTGCCCAAAGAGCTGTTCTTGTACAAGCCCAATATGAAGTATCCTGACGCCTATCAATATGTTGCGGACCTGACCAATCGCTAGGCAATGAAAGATCGAAGAATTCGGATTTTGCTGGGGATCTATGGCTTTGCCGCCTTTGCAGTTCTGTTTGGACTGGCCAAGGGATCCCTCGCCTTATCCTTTCAAGAAGTGATCCATGCCATCTTTTACACGGACAATATCTTGCACCACAATATAATTTTCAATGTCCGCCTGCCTCGAAATCTGATTGCAGCCATGGTCGGGATGAATCTGGCCTTATCCGGCGTTACCCTGCAGGGCATAATGAGGAATCCCATGGCAGACCCGGGAATCATTGGGATTTCATCGGGTGCCGGATTGGCGGCTTTTCTGGTGATGATTCTTTTTCCGGATTATGCTTATTTGGTTCCCTTTGGCGCATTTGGCGGCGCCCTGTTGACCACCATGCTGATTTATTCCCTGGCTTGGAAGAACGGGGTGAGTCCGGTTCGATTGATTTTGGCCGGCATGGCGGTCTCGGCCTTATTGGGGGCTGCCATCAATTTTTTGATGACCTTTTATCCGGATCGTGTCGCCGGGACCATGTCTTTTATGGTGGGAGGCCTATCGGGCCGGACCTGGCCGGACTTTCGCCTGATATGGCCATACAGCCTGATTATGGGTTGCGGCTGCATGTTCATGTCCCACCAGATGAACGTGCTCTTGCTGGGGGATGAAGTCGCGACGGGGCTCGGCGTACAAGTCGAACGGACCCGATGGGTGTTTATCGTACTGGCTTCCTTCCTGGCTGCCAGCGCCGTCAGCGTGGCGGGACTGCTGGGTTTTGTCGGACTCATCGTTCCTCATATCGCCCGCATGCTGATTGGTTCGGATTATCGGTTTTTGTATCCGGCCACCATGGGTTTGGGAGCGGGAATCATGGTCTTGTGCGATTGCATAGCCAGACTGCTTTTTGACCCGGTGGAATTGCCGGTGGGCATTATTATGGCTTTGTTGGGCGCGCCGTTCTTTTTATACTTGATCCGCGAAAGGAAAGAAGTGGGATGATTCAAACAAAAGAGTTGAAATTGGGATATCAACGAAAAGAAGTGGTCCACGGGATCGATCTGGCGGTTCAGAAAGGGAAAATTACGACCATTGTGGGTCCCAACGGATGTGGGAAAAGCACGGTCCTCAAAGGGGTTTCAAGGCTTCTGGCTCCCATATCCGGGAAGGTGTATTTGGAGAATCAACCCCTGTATGAGGTATCCACCAAAGCGATTTCAAGAAAGATTGCCATCTTGCCTCAGGTTCGAACGGCACCGGAAGACATCCGGGTGCGCGATTTGGTCGCAATGGGCCGGTTTCCTCATTTGGATTGGCGGGGGAAATTAAGGCAGGAAGATCAGGAGGCGATTCACTGGGCCCTGGAGAAAACGGGCATGGTGGAATTTGCGGACCGAAGGATGGATCAACTGTCGGGCGGAGAAGGACAGCGGGCGTGGATCGCCATGGCTTTGGCCCAACGGACGGAGCTGATGGTTTTGGATGAACCGACGACCTTTCTTGACTTGTCGCATCAGCTGGAGGTTTTAGAGCTGCTGGCCGACTTAAACCGCACGGAAGGAATTGGCATCCTGATGGTGCTTCACGATCTCAACCAGGCGATTCGATACTCGGATTGGATTTATGTGATGGAGAAGGGGCGAATCTTCTGCCAGGGGAATCCGGATGAAATGATCAATGAATCCGTGCTGCAAAGCATCTTTTCCATTGATGCCGATTTTTTTCGCGATAGCCGCAATGGCTGCAACCACTTTATTCCCTATCAATTGCAGAAGAAAGGATGATTTAAGAGGAATTTCATTGAGGTTCCTCTTTTTTTCGTCTATACTGAGAAGAGTTAAGGAGGACAACGTATGGATACATGGCTTTTAATGTTACAATCGGTGATTTTAGGCATTGTTGAAGGAATCACGGAATTCCTGCCAATCTCTTCTACAGGGCATTTGATCATCACCCAAAACTTAATCGGATTCAACGCCGTGCGTGCCGATTACCTGGAGATGTATACCTATGTGATACAGCTCGGCGCGATCCTGGCGGTTGTGGTATTATATTGGAAGAAAATTCAAGATACCCTGCTTCATTTTTTCCCTAAAAAGAACGGGTATGAGGACTCGGGCTTTCGCTTTTGGCTGATGATCGTCATTGCCTGCATCCCAGGCGGTGTTTTCGGTATTTTGCTGGACGATCTGGCGGAAGCGTACTTGTTCTCGCCCTATACGGTTGCCATTGCCTTATTCGTGGGCGCAATCTTTATGATGTTTGCGGAGAAGCGCTTTCGGGGACAGAATGGCGGCATCGAAGAATTGAAGCTCTCGCCGAAGCAAGCCATCCTGATTGGATTGTTTCAGTGTCTGGCGATTATTCCGGGCATGTCTCGTTCCGCATCAACGATTATCGGGGGATGGATTGCGGGCTTATCCACCGTCGCGGCTGCGGAATTTTCCTTTTTCCTGGCCATCCCGGTCATGGTGGGAATGAGCTTTTTAAAGATCGTAAAAATGGGTGGATTTGGACTGATGAGCACAGCGGAATGGGGTGCCTTGGCGGTTGGTTTCATTGTGTCCTTTTTGGTGGCGCTTGTCGTTATCCGCGGATTTATCAATTATCTGAAGCATAAGCCCATGAAGATTTTCGCAAAATACCGCATGGTTTTTGCAGTCCTTGTCATCGCGGCAGGCTTGATGGGTTTTTTCCAGTAAGGAAAAAGTATTGAAAATGATTCTTGTTTTACTTGAATTTTACTCCTTATAATAAAAGAAAAAGGAGTTTTAATGGAAGTTAAAGAATTAATTCAATTGGCGATACAGGCAATGGATCGGTCCTATACACCCTATTCTCATTTTAAGGTTGGTGCCGCCCTTTTAACGAAAAGCGGAAAGGTGTATACCGGTTGCAACATTGAGAATGCCGCATTTACCCCGACGGTATGCGCCGAACGAACCGCTGTTTTCAAGGCGGTCTCGGAGGGGGAGACGGAATTTGAAGCGATTGCGGTGGTAGGCGGACTTAATGGTGAGCTAAAGGAGACCGGCGACTTTACGGGCCCTTGCGGTGTGTGCCGCCAGGTCTTGATGGAGTTTGCCCCAGATATTACTATTATCAGTGCCAATAGTCTTGATGAGTATTTCATCAATTCCCTCCAGGATTTGCTGCCAAAAGGTTTCGGACCGGAAAATTTAAAGTAAGTTAACGGAAGCTATGATTATTCATAGCTTTTTTTCTTTTCAGTTGAATATGATATGATCAGGATGAAAGAAAATTTTGAAGCGAAGGAGGCAGTATGAAAGCGCATATTTTGGTTTATCCGGGTTACGTGAATTTTGAGGTTGTTTTGGCAGCTTATTTTTTTAAGTCGGTTGGCGAAGTGGAAATTGTGGGACTTTCCAAGGAGATCGTAGAATCGGCGGAAGGGTTTCCGACAAAACCGCACCGGCAATTGTCCGAATTGACGCCGGATGAGGTGGAAGCGTTTATTGTGCCTGGGGGCGACCCTGCCGTTTTGGAAGATCATTTCGAGTTGTATGATTTTTTACGTGTCTTGGAAAAGCGGGGATGCTGCATCGGAGCCATCTGTGCCGCACCCATTCATTTGGCGCGGGCGGGTATTTTGGACAACCGCAAGTATACCGCCAGTCTGCCGGCAGAGGAAATGGCCGGATTTACCTCAGGCGACTATCAGGACGCCTTGGCCGTTGCAGACCGCGGCGTCGTGACTGCGAAACCGGAAGGATATGTCGACTTTGCCCTGGCCTTGGGGAAAGTCATGAAGATTTACAAGGATGAGGCGGACTATCAGGAGACGGTCGAATTCTTTAAAAATCATAGGCGGGTATAGCATATGAAAACAAAAGGACGTTCTGTGCATCGGTTCCGATCATGCATTGAACGTCCTTCTTTTGTTAGTAGAGCCAAATACCCATTGCCAGGGTAAGAAGGGAAAAGGCAATCACCGCTGTATTCAATTGACGGAAGCGTCCGGGATTGGAAAGGACGGTTGCGACAAAGGCGCGGAATTGATCGTAGGCAAACAACAAGGCGGAAAGTTTCACCAATGTCAAGGTGACCAGTGCGGCGATGATCCAGTCAAAAGGGACGGGGGAGCGGATGACTTGAAGCCAGGTCAGCGCGACAAGCAAAAAGCCCAGAATGGCGACCCCGTAGATCCAAGGGGGTCTTTGTTTTGCATAGGCGCGGGAAAGCTCCCATTCATTCCACCGTTTACCTAGTATCCCCATCAGGATTCTAGATCCGAAACCGATTGCAGCCCAAAAGAAACAAAGTCCTTCAAAATAATTAAGATTCATATACACCTCCAAGCGACCAATAGTCATATGACTTACAGTCACATTCTATTCACGATTGATCACTTTGTCAAGCTTGGATTGAAAATCCCCGCAGATTGTGATAGTCTGGGACTGCGACTAATAGTCATAATTGGAGGAGACAATGCCAAAATCAACTTTTTTCCACTTGCAGGAAGAGAAACAAAAGCGGATTATTCAAGGCGCCATGGAGGCTTTTTCGGAAAAAACCTATCGAAAGGTGACGATCGATCGGATTGTTGAACTGTCGAAGATTCCCAAAGGCAGCTTTTATCAATATTTTATGAATAAAGACGATTTGTTTATGTATATCTTCGGCGAGTTGGGCGATGAAAAAAAAGAAGCATTCGAAGCGGTTTTTGATCAAATGGAAACCGCGACTTTTGAGGAATTTATTGAAATTCTTTTGCGGGAAGCCAATCAATTTGAAAACCGGGATTCCGTCATGGTCGGGCTAAAGGACCGTTTTTTGCACGAATGCCCGCAAAAGATTAAAAATGAGATCATGAAATCAGTAATCCCGAAAAGCTATGATCTTTTCAGCCGAATTATCGAAGCCTATCAGGCCAAGGGAGAATTGAACAGGGCGGTGCCCGTAAAAGAAGCCGCATATATTCTGACGTCTGTGATTACACAACTGGAGTACTATGATTTCGAAGAAGAGGAATCGTATATGGATACAGTGAAGCGAATCATGCAGGTGATCGTTTATGGTTTGGGAAAGGAGGGAATCTATGATACCGATTCGTAAGGTGGAAGAAAGGAAACTTTCGCAGAAACAATTGATTTTCCGATTGTCGGTATTCCCAATCCTGTTTCTGGTATTCGGTTTCTTTGTAAAAACGGAAGCCGGAAACTGGTTGGAAAATATGGTTCGCATCCTCACTTCGCCAGGCACCCTGCTGACCGACTTCTTTGAGGTGGGTGGCATCCGGGCGGCCTTTACCAATGCGGCGCTGATGGGCGGGGCGACCCTTTATCTCTTCCATCGTTATCAGGTGCGTGTGGGTGGATTGTCCATTGCCGCATTTTTCACGGTTCTGGGCTTTTCCTTCTTTGGAAAGAATCCATTGAATATCTTTCCCATTTTTATTGGCGGAGCAATTTATTGCCGGTACCAGCGCATCTCCATGCGCGATGTCCTGCTGGTGCTTTTGTTCAGCACTGGACTTTCGCCCATTGTGAGTCAGCTGATGTTTGCGGGAATTTTCCCGATTCGCATCGCCGTTATTTTGGGCATGGGATTCGGGATTCTGATCGGATTTATCATTGTGCCGATTTCCGCGCATATGCTGCGCTTTCATGATGGCTTCAATCTCTACAACTTGGGTTTCACCGCTGGAATTATCGGCACGATCTTTACCAGCATTATGCGAAGTTTTCAGATCGATATTGAACCCGTATTCTTGGTCTATCAGCAAAATCATCTGTTGATGAACGTGTTTCTGGCCTGCCTGTTTATTTATCTGATTGTCTTGGGGATCGGTGTCAACCGGGAGGCGGTTGGGAAGTATTTCAGGATTCTCCGCTTTCCAGGCAGAACCGTTACAGACTTTCCCATGCTGGTTGGATACGGCATCACCTTTGTCAATATGGGGATCATGGGTTTGCTTAGTCTGCTTTATGTGGTTGCCATCGGCGGTGTCGTGAATGGGCCGGTTTTGGCTGCCATTTTAACCGTTGTCGGTTTTTCTGCCTTTGGCAAGCACCCGAAAAACAGCTTCTTTGTCATTCTCGGCGTCTGGATTGCCGCCGTGTTTTTCGGGTATTCCTTGAATTCCACGGGCATGATTCTATCGGTTCTCTTTGCAACGACAATTGCGCCCATCGCCGGCACCTACGGACCGGTTGCCGGGATTATCGCGGGGATGCTTCATCTTGCACTGGTTACCAATATCGGCGGTGTCCATGGCGGGATCAACCTGTACAACAATGGATTTTCTGGCGGTTTGGTCGCCGGTTTCTTTGTCCCAATCATTGATGCCTTTAAAAAGGGAGGAAAATAATCATGCGCCATGAAGTAAAAAAGATTTCTCGCATTGTTGATGAACTGACCACGATGCTGTTAAAAGATGACACCAATGAGGTGGATTTCAAGATTAAGATGGATTTGGAAAAAACGGTAATGACCATTGTGGATTACCATAGCAAATGCGACGAAAAGAAAGTGGAACGCCTGCGGGAATCCCTGTCGATTCAAAGGCAGCATGAAATGGAGGAGTATTACTGGCAGTTGGCCGGTGAAAGTGACTGCGACGATGAGTTGACCTTGGTTGGGGCCATGATTGACGAGGCGGCCATCGAACTGCGGGATGGAAATCTGCATATACAATTGATTCGCTATCGCGAATAGGAATGCCGGGCAATCGGCATTCTTTTTTTAGTTTTAAAAAATGGGGTATAATGGAAAGAGGCGGAAAGAAAGGGGGGAAATATGAAAAAAGTATGGCTTCTTGCAATTCTGCTTATGATGACTGTCGGATGTCAAGTGCAGACAGAACCGCAAGAAGAAAGAATTGAAGCTTTGGAAAATCAGCTTTTGGAACTGGAGTTGAAATATGCAGATGCCGCAGCAACCATCGAAAAGCAAAAAGATGAAATTGAAGGCTTGAAAGCGGCATTGGAAAATCTGCAAGGAGAGGTTGACGCAAAAAGGAATCTTGATGCGCAATTTCCACTGATCAGCAACTTGGCTTATCAGTTTGTTCATGCCCATACAGGGGGCGATGCGGAACGGATTCGCCAACTGGTTGACGGACGGATATCAATCGAGCAGACGGATGGCAGGATCACGGCCATTTGGATGGAAGGAAGCCAGGAAGTGGAATGGACCCTTTGGGATCGGGAATCGGATCGGGATTATCGGGATATGGTGATCCAAGGCTACGGCGCCTTGGAAGATGGAAGCATTTTGATTCATATCCGCGAGTTTTACGAAACGGACGGGGTAGAGCTTTCTCCACCCACCTTTTTGAATTTGCAGTTTGTGAAGGAAAACAACGATTGGAAAATCATATATTTTGAATTCGATGTATAGAAAGGAGCGGCTATGAACGATTACAAATGCACCGTATGCGGCTATACCTACCGACCGGCAAAAGGCGACTGGATTCATGACATACCGCCAAACACGCCCTTCGAAGACTTGCCGGATGATTGGCGCTGTCCGACCTGCAACCAGCCTAAAATGGCTTTTGTCGAAGTGATAAAAGAGGAAGGGAAATGAAAGACTATCAAATCGTTGCCTCGGATTGGCGGTCGATGGCGGGTTTGCTGGCCGCCTACCTGCAAGGTATCAAGGGGGTTCTCGATTCCTTTTGGGAGGAAAAATTGATCAAGGGGCGGGTCTATGGGATTCTTTCTGAAGGTCGCCTGATTGGTTTTTTCTCCATCTATCAAGAAAATACCTTAACTTCCTTCTATTTGCAGCCGGATGCCTATCCGTTGGAAGAGGATGCATTCCGTGCGGCGACGCGGCAAGAATTCGTCAAACAAGCCCTGGTCGCCACCGGTGACGAGTATTTTCTCTCCCTTTGCATGGACCTTGCCAAGGGCGTAGAACGGCAGGCGTTTTTCTTTCAAAAAAAGGCTCATGGTGCGATGGCCAATGAGATCGAATTGACGGTGGCATCCCAGATGGATTTGAATGCGGTCATTCAAAACAGCGAAGATTTCTTTGAGGATCCTGGCGGTCAGATTCGGCGGAAGGAAATTTTTCTCGCGAAAAAGTCAGATGAATTGGTCGGATTCGGCGTTTATGAGCGGGGAAAACTAAGAGAAGAATTTGTCAGCATTGGGATGTATGTGATTCCGGCGCATCGCTGCCAGGGCTTGGGAACCAGGATTTTGCGGCGGCTGCAGGAGATTGCCGTGGCAGAGGGATTGGAACCGATTGCGGGCTGCTGGGTATGGAATCATGCTTCGAAAAAAACCTTGGAGCGTGCTGGCATGGGGGCAGTTGCCCGCTATATGAAAGTATCCTTTTAGGAGGGAAAAGTGGATTATAACAAAACGCGGAGAAATGACAACTTGAAATGCATAGCCATGGCAACCATGCTGATCGATCATCTGGGGCATATGCATATGGTCCCGGACGCATGGTATACCCTGAGCAGAACCATTGGCCGGATTGCTTTTCCAATTTTTGCCTATCAAATTGCGGTAGGTTTTGAAAAGACCAGCAGTCGGAAACGATATGCGGGCAGGCTGCTGATTTTTGGGATTCTTTCGCAAATCCCCTACATCTGGTTCAATCCGGAATTGGAAAAACAATTTTTGCATTTCAATATTCTATTCTTGCTTCTGGCGGGAATCGGGGTAATGCAGCTCTATGAACTGGCCCGGTCAGCATGGACGCGCTACCGAACCCATGGACAGTTGCGGGAAATTCTGGCAGCGGTTTGTTATGGAGGATTCACCCTTTTGGCGGTTGCCTTGCCGGAAGTGATTACGGTGGTCTTGATGAAGCGGGGGATTGAATTCTCCTTTGAATACAGCAGCTATGGACTTGCCATGATTCTTGTCTTTCACTGGTTTCGAAAGTCACCTTGGAAAACCGCTCTCGGATACGGAGCGCTTTCACTTTTGGGCGTACTGCTGACAAGCCTTTGGGTCGCGGTCAAGTATGGTCTGCAGATCACGGGCAGGGAGATTTCTTACTTGCAAGCCTTGCGGAACGGGGAGCTGATTCGGTTGCTTTTGACGAGGAATCAAGCCCACCTGAGCTTGCAGGGGATTTGGTTTCAAACGCGAAGTCTTTTGGCTATCCCGGTGATTCTTTTGCTTGAATCCTATGAAGGGCGGATTCACATTCACTTGCCTAGAGCCGTCGGATACTGGTTTTATCCGGTTCATATCGCAGCGTTGGTCCTCATTAAGGGACTGACGATGACTTGATTGGGAAGAAAGGGCGGATGCCCTTTTTTTTGTGGATTTTTATATGGTATGATACGGATAACGGGGGAATGGATATGAAACAGCGACAATTTGCGATTTTACAGCTTATACTTTTGGAAGAACAGACGATTGACAAAGAAATCTGTCTGCAATATCAAATTTCAAAACGCACCTTCCAATACGATGTGTCTGCGATCAATCGCTGGCTGGCGAGCCAGGAGCTTCCCAAATTGAAGCGAAATGATCAAGGCCATTTGTCATTGGAGATTACACCCTTGATGCGGGAACAGGTTTTAAGCAAGATCCGAAGCCAGAGCATGGCTTTTCATCAAATGAATGATGAAGGCAGAATGGAAACGGTGCTTTTCACCTTGCTGTTGGCGAACGGCGCCATCAATACCAAAACGCTTTGCGAAGAATATGAAATGAGCCGGAACAGTATCCGGAAATTATTGGTGAAATTAAGTGAAGAACTGAATCCGGAGGAGGTTTCTCTCATCAGCCGACCCAAAAGAGGGTGGATGATTCGGGGGGAGGAAGAGGATATCCGTCGTTATTTCGTCAAACGGTTTCATGGAATTTTTATTGAACCGACCAAGCGGAATTCCATTCAGCATTTGGAAATGCATCGGATGATTGCAGAAAGGATTCCGCATTGGGATGCTTGGATCGAGGAACGATCCTCTTCTATTTTCCAAGGGATCACAGACCGATCAAGCGGACGGGTAATCGCCAGCTTGGCGATTTCCATCATCCGCCACCAAACGGATGGCTTGTCGGAATTGCAGCCGATGGAAATTCCTGTTTTGGCGGAAAGCGGCGCCTTGCCCAAGTTCGATGCCATGATTCAAGGTTATGGGTTTCAACTGAACCTGCAGGATCGCGTTTTTTGCGCCAAATACTTGCTGGGGAACCGGGCCATCGATATGGATCGAAAGGTCGAGGTGGTTTTTGATGCCTTGCCTAAAATCGTAAAAACCATGGTTAAGGATATGAGTGAAATCGCCGGCAAGCCGATTCGGGAGTCGGAACGCTTGGTCAACAGCCTGATTGTTCACTTGCAGCCGACCATCTTTCGCATTCGATTCGGGATCGAGGTGGAAAACAAGTTGCTGGAGCAGATTCAGGACCGCTATCAAGGTTATTATCGGGCGGCGCGAATTGCTTCCCGACCTTTGGAGCAACATTTTGACATTAAAATTCCACCCGAAGAGGTCGCTTTTATTGCCATGCATTTCGGTGCTTTTATCGAAAAGCAGGAAAAGGAACAAATCCGGATTCTCCTGGTTTGCCATGAAGGAATGGCTACAGTTCGGCTGATGCAAGCCAGACTGCAGGAAGAATTTGATGCTTTTGAAATCGTAGGGATTATGAGCCGGCACCAATACACAACGATGAAGCAGATCGATGCGGATTTGGTCTTGGCGACAATTCCGCTTACGAGCCGGGGGATTCCCATTGTGACTGTGGAACCCCTGCTGACGGAAAAGAATCAAATGGAGTTGGAGGGTTTGCTGACGAAACGGAAAATTGCCAGAAAGAACGTGGCCGAACAGATCATGCATGCGGTCGAACAATATGCATCCGTTCATCAGAAACGACTTTTGCGGCATCGGATCGAAGAAATCGTGAATGGAAAACGGTCAGGCAAGCTTCTTTCGGAGATTTTGCCGCTTTCCCGCATTCAGCTTGGGAAGGAAGCGGATACTTGGCAGGAAGCTGTGAGTCTGGCAGCAGAGCCCTTGCTGGAAGCCGGCGCCATGACAGAAGGCTACTATTTGAAGATGTTGGAGAATATAGAACGATATCGCGCTTATGTGGTGGTGAGGAAGTTTGTCGCCATGCCCCATGCGCGGCCCGAGGACGGAGCTTTGGATGTACAGGCGAGTTTGCTGGTCTTAAAAAAGGGCGTCATTTTCGGCCATCCAAAAAATGATCCGGTTCGGATTGTCTTTATTCTGACGGCAATTGATGCCTTACAGCATTTGCATGCTTTAGAGACTTTTCGCAAAATGATCAGCTCGGAAGAATCGCTGAATCGATTAAAACGAATGGAAACTCAAAAGGAGTGTCAGCAATGGATCAAAAGCTTGGAAGAATAAAAATTCTCGTCGTATGCGGGATGGGGGTTGGGAGCAGTTATTTTGTGATGCAAAATGTGCTCAGTGCTGTCCAAACCCTGAATTGGCAGGCGGAGGTGGAGAACACCGATATTTTCAATGCAGCAGCCCTGGATGCAGATGTGATTATTGGCGCGGATTATCTGGTCGAGTTGGTAGAGAGCAAGGCGAAAAAAATCCCTTTGGATGATTTGCTGGACGAGCAGGAGTTAATCGAAAAGCTGGAACGATTGAAGGAGAGGTTTGATGGCTGAATTTGGCGCACAACTTGCTAGAAACGGGTATTTGATTATGTGTTTCTATGTCTTGCTGGGAGGCTTGTTAACCGGACAGGAATGGAAGAAAACCGGCCGATCCATGATTCGTGTGGCTTTGGGGGTTATCCTGCTGACCTTGGGCGGTGAAGTCATTATGAAATCACTGGTCAGCTTAACCTACGTTTTTCAGCGGGGCTTCAGCGTAATCGGCATTCTGTCGAGCAATGAGCGCCTGCTGGCCTATACGGACAATCAATTTGGCGGGATTCTCTACGGCATTATGCTGGTTGGCATGACATCCAATGTGCTCTTCGCCCGATTGACCAAATATAAGTATATTTTTCTGGCGGGTCATCAGGTCCTGTTTATGAGCGGGGCCTTGGCGGCGATCGCAACCTATTTTGACCTGCCGGCAATCGTGGGAATACTATGCGCCGGTCTTTTATTGGGCGGGATGATGACGGTCTTTCCGCATATTTTGCAGCCCTATACGAAACGATTGACAGGGAAGCGGGAAATGGCCGTCGCGCATTTTTCGAGCGTCGGTTTCTTGTTGTGCGCTTGGATGGGGAAGTTGTTTAAAAAGGAGGAATCTCTGGATGCGGCTCCAAAAGCCGCAGGGGGCTTGATGGATGACCACATCGTCTCGACGGCGATTTTTATGACGGGCATTTTCTTGGTCAGCACCTTTTTGGCGGAGCGAACCTATGTGGAGGACATCACAGGCGGAAACTACTATTTGCTATTTGCCCTGGAGCAGGGCCTAATCTTTACAGGCGGCGTTTACATTATTATTAATGGGGTGAGGTTGATCATTCAGGAAATCATGCCGATCTTCCAGCAGGTCGCCAAACGCTTTGTACCCAATGCCATCCCCGCCCTGGATGTCTCGGTCCTTTTTGTCTACCAGCGGTCTCGATTGATGCTGGGATTTGTCGGAGCCGTTGCCGGCGGCGTATTGGCCATGTTCTTTATGGGAAGTTGGAATGTTTGGGTGATTATCCCTTCCTCGGCTGTTTTCTTTTTCAGCGGAGCGGCTGCCGGCTTGTACGGATATTCGACGGGAGGCAAGATTGGCGGATTCTCCGTATCCCTGCTTTTTGGTTTTGCCTTGGGTGTCCTGCCGATCCTCACGATGAGCGTCTTGTCGGAGCTGGGCTTCTACCGGGTGGTTTTTCCTGAATTCGATTTTCAAATCCTAGCCGGCTTGGCGATGGCGGTCAGGAAGATTTTCCAATTGCTAGGATTTGCGGCCTAGGGGTGCAAAAAAATGGACGATATCGAAAACGATTTCCCCGTATAATAAACTTGTAAGCAAGAATACGAAGAAGGGGGATTTATTTTGAAAAAAATCTTATCTATGATGCTCGTGATGATCTTGGCTGTATCGGTTTTGGCCGGTTGCGCCGAGAACGGTTCTGAAACTCCTGCGGCTGATGCCTTGCCTGGCGATGGCTTGGAACTGGTTGTTTATGCAGGATTGATGGAAGACCATGCGATTCTAGCCATGCGGGAATTCGAAAAAGCAACCGGTGTCAAGGTTGACATGGTTCGCATGAGCGGTGGTGAAATTTTCGCGCGGATTAAAGCGGAGAAAGAAAATCCGACAGCCAGCATTTGGTACGGCGGCGGTGCCTTGACCTTTATCCAAGCGAAAAACGAAGGCTTGCTTGAAAACTATCAGTCACCCAACGCGGAAGCGATTCCGGCAAACTTCAAGGATCCGGATGGCGCCTGGACAGGCATCTACTCCGGTTATCTGGGAATCGAAGGCAACAAGAAGTGGTTGGAAGAAAATGGACTGGAATTGCCAAAAACTTTTGATGATCTCTTAAAACCAGAGTTCAAGGGAAATATTGTTATTGCCCATCCAGGTTCTTCTTCAACGGCATACAACTTCCTTGCAACCGTTGTTCAGTTGAAAGGCGAAGAAGAGGGCTTCAAGTACCTGCAAAAATTCAATGAACAAGTACGCCAATACACCAAATCAGGCTCAGCGCCGGGTCGAATGGTTGGCATGGGCGAAGCGCCGATTGCCATCGGTTTCTTGCATGACGCCATCAAGTATCAAAAAGAAGGATACGAAGACTTGATCTTTACTGCGCCCGAAGAAGGAACGGGTTATGAGATTGGCGCGGTTGGGATTATCAAAGACGGACCGGATCAAGAAGCAGCCAAGCTTTTTGTTGACTGGTGCTTGACCAAAGAAGCGCAAGAATTAGGAAAAACAGTTGGCTCTTACCAGTTCCTTACCAATCCTGACGCCAATCCACCGGAAGAAGCGATGCAATTGAAGGGGACAGCCTTGATCGATTACGATTTTGTTTGGGCAGGAAACCAGCGACAGGCGTTTATTGAGAAATTTATGGAATTGACACAGACGGAACTTCCAACGGAATAGAACTGGAAAAGGTGCCCCGCACGGGGCACTTTTCTTTCAGAAGGAGTATGTATGGAACAAAATACAAGAAAGCTGAAAATAAAATCTGAAATTGCAAACATGAAAAATGTGATCAAGGATCCCATTTTGTTAACGACAATCATTATCGTCCTATCGATTGTTACGCTGTTCATTGTGATTCCCATGCTGCGGATTCTCGGCGGAAGTTTTCTTTCGGATGGAAATCTGACAGCCAAATACTATCAAGCGATTTTTACGAAAGCCTATAATCGATTGATTATAAAAAATACGCTAAAACTTGGTTTGACGGTCAGCCTTCTGGCCACAACCATTGGTTTTTTATTTGCCTATGCGTCCTCATACTTAAAAATAAAAAGCAAACGGCTCTTTGATGCCATCGCAATTCTACCGATTATATCACCGCCATTTCTGATCGCATTGTCAGCCATTTTGCTGTTTGGACGAACCGGATTGATTACAAGAGGAATTCTTGGGATCCAAGACGCGGAGATCTATGGCTTTAAAGGTCTGGTATTGGTTCAAACCCTGACATTTTTCCCGGTTGCCTATTTGGTTTTATCCGGCTTGCTGAAACAAATCGATCCGTCGGTTGAAGAGGCGGCCAGAAGCTTGGGCGCTTCCCGCGGATCCGTGTTTCGAACGGTTACGGTTCCTCTGATGGCGCCAGGCATTGCCAACGCGGCCCTCTTGATTTTCATTCAATCGGTTGCGGATTTCGGCAACCCCATGGTCATCGGCGGAAACTACACGACCATGGCCGCGCAGATTTATCTGCAGGGGATTGGAAGTCTGGACATGGCGGGAGCAACCGCTCTTGCGGTCATCTTGCTCGTCATTTCCGTATCTGCATTTGTTATTCAAAAATACTATGTGGGCAGAAAATCCTATATTACGGTAACCGGCAAAGTTTCGCGGGCCCGTCAGCTGATCGATGAACCCCATATTGTGAAGCCGGTCCATATCACCGTAGTCGCCATTAGCTGTTTGGTGGGCTTGATGTATATTCTGGTGCCGATCGGTTCCTTTATCAAGCTTTGGGGCGTCAATTACTCTTTGACCCTCGATCACTTCAAGTATGTTATGGATTTGGGCATCAAGCCGATTCTGGATACCACCCTATTGGCACTGATTGCCACCCCGATTACTGGCGTCCTAGCCATGGTAATCGCCTTCTTGACGGTCCGCCGACGCTTTCCCGGAAGAAACTATATGGAGTTTACAACCATGTTGGCGATTGCCATTCCAGGAACCGTTATTGGTTTGGGCTATGTCTTGACCTACAACACGGGTCCATTGGTTCTGACGGGAACGGCTGCGATTCTCGTGATCGCCTTTATGGTCCGAAGCATGCCGGTTGGCATTCGGTCCGGCATCGCCGCCTTGCAGCAAATTGATCCGTCGATTGAAGAAGCGGCAAGCATCTTGGGCGCTTCCAGCAAGAAGGTTTTCACATCGGTTACACTGCCGATGATTCGTCCGGCCTTTTTCAGCGGCCTTGTCAATTCATTTGCGCGCAGCATGACCTTGGTCAGTACGGTAATCTTCTTGGTTTCTGCACGATGGAACCTTTTGACCGTTGCGATCATGGCGCAGATTGACCAAGGGAAAATCGGTGTGGCGAGTGTTTATTCAACCTTGCTGATTGTGATTGTCGCGACTGTGATCGCAGGGATTCGTTGGATTGTTTCCCGCTTCGGAGTCAGCGCGGATGAATTTGAGTTCTAGGAGGGTATTATGAAAGAAGCAAAAGGAATTGTACTAAAAGATCTGACAAAGACCTTTGTCACATCTAAAAATACACAAGTTCAGGCAGTTAAGCGGGTGAATTTGACCATCCGTCCAGGCGAGTTCGTTACGCTTCTGGGACCGTCCGGCTGTGGAAAAACCACCATTCTTCGAATGGTCGCCGGATTTGAAACCTTAACAGAGGGGCAAGTGGTGATCGGGAACGAAGACGTAGGGCCATTGACGCCGGATAAGCGCGATATCTCCATGGTGTTTCAAAACTATGCACTGTTTCCTCATATGAATGTATATGACAATATCGCATACGGCTTAAAGCTGCAAAAATTGCCAAAAGAAGAAATCAACGCAAGAGTCAAACGCATTTTGACCATGATGAAAATGGAAGATTTTGCAACGCGGGTGCCTTCTCAAATGTCCGGGGGCCAGCAACAGCGCGTTTCCTTGGCGCGGGCCCTGGTGATGGAACCGGCTGTGCTCCTTTTTGACGAGCCTTTATCCAATCTGGATGCCAAGCTGCGCATCCACATGCGGGATGAAATCAGAAAAATCCAGCAGGAGGTTGGCATTACATCGATTTATGTCACCCATGATCAATCGGAAGCCATGGGACTTTCGGACAAGGTCGTCATCATGAAAGATGGCGTGATCCAACAGGTTGGATCGCCTCGGGAGATCTACCAATCGCCGGCCAATGCTTTCGTCGCTGGCTTTATCGGGCGAGCCAATATTATTCAGGGGGAAGTTGTCGCCAAGGAAGAAGAAGGGACACGGGTACGGGTGAAAGCCATCGAGTATCTGGTTCCGAGAGCAACAGACCATGCCGTTGGTGATCAAGTGGAAATGGTACTGCGTCCTGAAAGTGTGCACCTGCGGGTGGATGAATTTGAAGCCACGGTTACGAAAAGCGTCTTTATGGGCGAAACCCACGAATACGAGGTTCAGTGGGAAGGTGAAATCCTTCAAATCAGCGAGAGCAACCCATTTGGGAAGCGAAGCTATCAGGTGGGTGAGACCATGCAATTGGGCTTTGATGCAAATTCTCTGCATATTTTATAAAAACAGTTGTTGACAGCCGGCGTACAAGATGATAAACTCGTTGTAACATTTAAAAAAAGCGTTGAAGAAAAGCCGGATTTGGAAACTGTGCAGAGAGTTTGGGGAAGTGCTGCAACCCAGACCAGGGAACGAATTCGAACTCATTTCTGAGCTTTGTCTGTGAATGAATACTAGCAGGCAACGGATGCCCCGTTATGGCGAAGAAGCAATTCGAAGTGACACGATTAGTGTAACGAAGGTGGTACCGCGGGTAATGACTCGTCCTTTATTGGACGGGTCTTTTTTTATTCCAAATCGAAGGAAGGAGGTGGAGGGATGAAAGAGCGCAGAACGGCGAAACGGCATGATGCCAGTGCCAAGTATTATTACGCGGAAAACAATGTCAATTTCTTTGGCTTACGCGCATTCAAAGACGAGTGGGAAGATTAGGCAGGAGAAGTGAAATGAAGGAGGTGAATCCATGAAACGGAATGAACGAAAAGAGTGCCATGAAATGCAAGCCCGCTATGCGCATGCACAGTATAATGTCAATTATTTTGGCTTAAGCGCTTGCAAGGATGAATGGGAGGATTAATGATGAATGATGACCTAAGCGACATTATTGGTCTACTGCAGAAAGATAAGAATCGGTGAGGATGATGCCAGGTGGCAAGCTTCGCAGGTTCTTATTTTTTTGTGGTATAATTTCAAAAAGGAGGAGACGATGAAACTGGAAAAACTATCAAAAAACATTTGGCATTCTCATCCTGTTGAGGAAACCGACCGGCCGATTTTGGCGGGTGTTTGCGGCGAGGACATGACCCTGATCATCGATGCAGGCAATTCAAAACGGCATTTTGACGCCTTTCAGTCGTCGCTGGCTGACAAGGGCGCGACTAAGCGGAATGCGGTCGTATTGACCCATTGGCATTGGGATCATATTTTTGGGGCGGCTTATGCGACGGGGCCGGTCATCGGCCACAAAATGACGCGGGAAATCATGAAGGTCTTAAAGACCTATGAATGGACCGATGAAGCCTTGGAGGAACGGGTTCGCCAGGGAAGGGAAATTGAATTCTGCCGGTCCTGCATGCTAAAGGAATTGCCAAGTCCGAGAGAGGTCAAGATCCGCATTCCGGAAATTGAAGTGGAGGATCGTTTGGTCATCGACCTGGGGACGACGGTATGCACGATCGAACATATCGGCAGCGAGCATGCCCAAGATCATCTGGTGGTCTATTCGGAAGCGGACCAAGTCCTGTTTGTCGGTGATATTCTCTTTGTGGAATTATATGATGGGGAATGGTACTGGACGCCGCAAAAGGTGGACGCCTTGATTGAACGCCTCTTGGCCTATCCGGCCAAATGGTTTGTTGCTTCCCATGTCTATCCCGTACAGACGAGAGAAGAGTTTATAGAAGAATGCGAATGGATTCAATGGGTGGGCCATGTGGTCGAAGCGGCAGAAAGCTTCGAGGCGGCGCAGGCGAAAATTCTGAGGGAAGCGCCGGAACGGGCTGAAGAAGGCCTTGAAATGGCGACTTGGTTTCAAACCGGATTAGACAGAGAAAAAGGGTGAAGCGTTACGCTTCACCCAGTTTTTTTTGTAAGATGACAACATCCAATATTTTTCCAAACTTTTCAGCCGATTCAAGAAGGCGGCCGGTCTCAACAAAACCATATCTTTTATGCAAATGGATGCTGAGGTCATTTTCGGCTGTGATTTTAGCGATGACTTGCTTGTAGCCAAGGCTACGGGCTTCTTGAATCAGAAACTGCAAGCAGGCAGAGCCGAGTCCCTTGCCATGAAAGTCGGGGTGGATGTAGATGGAATTCTCCACCATTCGCCTGTATCCCGCCTTTGGTGAAAAGGGAGACAGGGATGCCCATCCGGCAAAATGTCCATTTGCTTCCAAAACCCACACGGGATATTCGGTATTATGGTGGTTCCACCAAGCCGAAATCTCCTCATAGGAATGGGGTTCCAGGTCCAAATTGGCGGTTGTATGGACAATCGCCCAATTGGTCAGGTCTTGAATTTGCTGTAAATCGTCCCGGCTTGCCAATCGAAAACACGGAACTATGCGGTCGTGACACCTACATTTCTCGCTGTCCATCGTTTCATCCCCCAAATCGCTGCTGTCGTTATGGCCAGAATGCCAATGCTTTTCATCGGTTGTTCGAAAATCGTTGTAATTTGTGTGCCAATTACGGTCAAAAAGACCATCAAAAACACTTTTCCACCCAGAAGGGCATAAAGGAAATGCTTTCGAGACAAGTTAAACCAAGCGGCGCTTGTCGTTAGCAAGATGGACGGCATAAACGGCATGGCGTAGAGCACCAAAAGCCCCATCCATCCCTTGGATTCCATCCATTGATGGATTTTTCTCATTTTACCGGTTTCTTTTTTCTTTTTCCATTTTTGAATGGCTGCAAAAAGCACAAAGCTTCCAACGACATTGCCGATCCATGAATACAAAGCGCCAAGAAACAAGCCGTACAAATGCACGTTCAAGGTTACAATGGCAGTCAGTGGAAAGACCGGGAAGAAGGCTTCCGCGATGGGAACTCCGATTCCAGCAAGTACGCCATGGGTTTGCATGGTGCTCATAACCCAGGCAATCCATGCCTGATTAGAAAGGAATTCCATAATTTGATTGATCATTCTCTCACCCTTTTTCAGAATTATTTATAATTTATAAAAATTCAATGGGTTTGTCAATGGATAAGATTGCTAAACACAAGCAAAACCGCTAGTTTTAGCGGTTTGTGCCTATTTGTAAATTATTTTGGCTGCGCGCGAAGGAAATAGATGGGTTGGCCTTTGGCGCGAAATTTTCGCTCGTATTCGGTTTCCACATTGCGCTCTGCCAGATCGGTTGCATGCAGATTTCGCTCCTCGCGAAGAATGGTCCAGCCTTCCTTGTGGAATTGTTCCAGCGAATACTCAAATAAGTTCAAATTATCCGTTTTCATTTCCAGTACGCCCTTTGGCGCCAGGAGTCTTTCATATTCCCGCAAAAAGCTAAAATGGGTCAAACGCCGTTTGGCATGGCGGATTTTTGGCCAAGGATCAGAGAAGTTCAAATAGATGCCTTGAATCTTCTTGTCAGGGAAGTGGGGAAGCGCCTTGCCGGCATCCATATGGATAAACCGATAATTGGCATGCTCGCTTTCTTCCGATTTTCTGGCAGCCCTTACCAAAACCTTCGTGTCCCGTTCAAATCCGATGAAAAACCGGTCTTGATATTGATCGGCCATGCCCAGCAAAAAATCACCCATGCCGGTGCCCAATTCCATATGCAGGTTTTGATGATCGGGAAGCCTATCCCAAAGCTCTTCATGATTCGCCTTGCGAATGGTAATCATCTGTTCGCAAGCTTCTAAAATTTCGTATCCGTTCTCAACATATTTTAATCGCATATCAGTCCTCCAACACCTAATATTACCTTGTTTCTCCGGTCGGTTCAAGCCTTCGTTGAAAGCCGGGTATAAACATGATAAAATGAGTTGATTTTTATCCAAGGAGGAGTCCTATGGTTTTTGATATTTTAGGTCCGGTTATGATTGGACCATCCAGTTCCCATACTGCCGGGGCGGCCAGGCTCGGAAAGGTGGCCAGAGACCTTGTCGAGGGGCAAGTACTGTCGGTTACCTTTGGCCTGCACGGTTCCTTTGCCGACACCTACCAGGGTCATGGGACCGATCGGGCGCTTTTGGCCGGTGTATTGGGCATGGGGCCCGATGATGAGCGACTCGTTGAGGCAAAGGAGATTGCCAGGGAGCGACATTTGATCTATTCCTATGTCCGGGTCGATTTAAAGGACGTGCATCCCAATACGGTGAAATTTATTTTCGTTAATGAGCACCATGAAGTGATTCGGATCACAGGCTCTTCTTTGGGCGGCGGACAAATTGTGATTACACAAATCGATGATTTCCGCGTACGGATCACAGGAAACGAACCAACCCTGATTATTCAGCATACGGATACGCCCGGGGTGATCAGCAAGGTATCGGCGGTGATTGCAGCCAGCGGGGTAAACATTGCGGATATGCGTGTGCGAAGAACAGAAAAGGGCCGGCGGGCATCGATGATTATTGAGACCGACGAAGCGATTCCTGCTGAAGCGGTGGAAGCGTTGAAAAGCTACGAATGGATTCATACGGTAAAGCAAATTAGCCCGCAATAGGAGGGACGGCATGATTTCAGCCAAAGAATGGATTACAGCGGCGAAGGAGAAAGAAGTTCGCCTGTCTGAGATTTATATGGAAGTAGAAAAAGAAAAGAGCGGATTGCCCAAGGAAGTGTTAATGGAGAAAATGGGAGCGCGATGGCAGATTATGGTCAACGGCGCCAACAAGGGCCTGGAAAAGCCACTTAAGCCCTTGGGCGGCATTATCGGGGGCGAGGCTTATCACATGAGTGAATATCGCAAGCAGAATCGTTCCTTTTGCGGGGACAGCGTCCTGCAGGCGATGGCATACGCCTTTTCCACATCCGAATACAATGCGTCTATGGGAAAGATCTGCGCAGCACCGACCGCCGGCTCAGCAGGAATTCTGCCGGCTGCCATGGCCATGGCCATGGAAAAGTACGATTTGTCGCAAGAGGCGTGCATTCAAGCGCTTTTCACGGCCGGCGGGATTGGCGAGCTGATCGCTGAAAAGGCCACCGTTTCCGGTGCGGAAGGGGGCTGCCAGGCGGAATGCGGTTCAGCCGCTGCCATGGCTGCCGGCGCTTTGGTGGAACTGGCCGGCGGAACGCCGGACATGGTCTTTCACGCAGCGGCCATTGCATTGAAAAACATCATGGGCCTGGTCTGCGACCCCATCGCCGGCTTGGTGGAAGCGCCATGTTCCAAACGCAATGCATCCGGGGTTGTCAATGCCATGATTTCGGCTGATATGGCCTTGGCAGGCATTGAGAGCGTCATTCCCTTCGATGAAGTCGTGGATGCCATGAAAGCAGTGGGAGACGCCCTGGTGCCCGATTTGCGGGAAACAGGAAAAGGTGGCGTAGCCGCCACCCCAACAGGATTAAAAATAACCGATCGAATATTTGGAAGGGATTAGATCCCTTCCTTTTTTTTGTTCATGGAAAACTGCGTCTGGTTGCTGGCGAGTTCCGCATTCAGTTCCGCGCCCAAGAGCAAGACCAAGCTGCTGATATAGAGCCAGATCAATAGGGCGAACAGGCCCCAAAGACTGCCGTAGAAAGACAGGTAATGGGCGAAGCGGGATACATACAAGCCGAAAAAATTGGAGCTGATCATCCAGCCGAAGGTAGAGAAAATCGTTCCCGGCAGCACTTCGATCAACTTCGGACGATGGCCCGGCGCGAAACGGTAAATCAAAAGAATGTTCAAGAATGTAATACCCAATGAGATGACCGTAACCAGCCGATTCAAGGCCACATCCGTAATATTGATGCGAAAGAGGACCGTAACGATCCAGGAAAGGGCATTGGAAGCAAAAAGCAGAAAGAAAGCGTCCACCACAAAGAGAATCAAAATCATAAAGGTGAAAAACAAGGACGTGGGGATATGACGCGTAATTCTCCGTTTCGGCACCTCGTCATAGGCACGGTTGGTACCTTTCATAATGGCGCGCGTTCCACGGGAAGCCAGCCAAATCATAACGAGGAAACCTGCGGTGTATCCGCCGGCACTTTGGGTGCTTGTGATCTCCTGGACAATATTGTAGATGATCAAATAGGATTCTCTCGGCAGAAAGTCAGCTAGGGATTGGACAAAGGTTTCTTCCGACAACGAGGTATAGCGGCTGAAGGAGGAAAGCAAATACAAAAAGGGAAAAAGCGCCAAAAGAATATAGTAGGTCAATTGGGCGCTCAATCCCATCAAGTCATGACGCTGAAAACGGAGGATCATCCCTTTGATTGTAACCAAAGTACGGGAAGGGGAGGGGTTATCCTCGAATATAAAAGGTTTCTTCATCGGGGATGATCTCCATGGGCTGCGCCAAAAGGGTTTCCACTCTGGCGTAGGGATGATCGTAGCGGATTGCATGCTGGAGGCGAGACAGGACTTCCTCATCGCCCTGCGCTTCCATGGTCACGCTGCCATCCCATTGGTTCTTTACCCAGCCTGTGATATTCAATTGATGGGCGGTTTGCTTGACAAACCACCGGAAACCAACACCTTGCACCCTGCCGGTCACTTTGATTTTCAATCGTTTCATAAGGGATCCTCCTCCCGAAGCTATTCATATCATACCCTTATTTTCGGTCAGATTCTAGGGGATCTTTCTTTTTTTTCCATATCGGGCGCAGTTTACGAAGGAATTTGGCCATGATCAATCCCAGAACAACAAAGATGAGAATCGTCGGCAGCCATAGGATCAACCAAAGGGTGATGGATTGGAATCCATCCACGATTTGCTGACCCGCGCGTACGGTTTGGTTTTTGACTCGGTCCCAGAAACTGGTCGGCTCCGGCAAGAGGACATGGGTTTCTTGCACATCGAGATAGAGGGTGCTGTATCGAACTTGGTTTTCCAAGCGACGCAGGATTCCTTGATTGCTTTCGATCTCATAGCGGATTCGATTCAATTCCTGTTCCAGCGCCAAGACATCTTTCAATTCCGTTGCCTTTTCGACCAGGACCAGCAATCGATCCTCATGGGTTTGGGCGCTTTCGATGCGCGCGGTCAAGTCATAGTAATGGTCCGTAACATCTTGGGATTCCAGTTGCAGACGACGCACCTGGACTTTTGCCTGCAATTCTTGAACCGCTTCCTGAAAATGTTCGGCAGGAATTTTGATGGTGTAAGCGGCATAGCGGCGCGGTTGGTCGTAATTGCCGTAGTCTTCGATTCTGGATGAAGCAATCATGCCCTGAAAGGAATTCACCCAGGTTTCCAAGGCAATCAAGGTTTCATCGAAGGTTTCCGTTTCAATGGAGGCTGAACCCGTATAGGTGATCTTGCGGGTTTCATCTTCCATAAGCGGCATGGTGTCCATAAAAGATTCGGCTTCTTCATTCAGAGAAAAATCAGCTTCTTCCATGGAGTCGCTGGTGACCATTTCAGGGGCGGGCGCCTCATAGGCCGCATCCATGCTCTGTGCAGCTGTTTCTTCATCCGAACGCTTGCTGCTGCATCCGGACAGGAGCAGCGATACGATAAGGATAATCACAATGCTTAAACTGATTCGTTTCATAAGTACCTCCTTTTGTTTATTTTGACGAGAAAACGCAACCATAGTTTCAAAAGGTAAATTCTTTATAAAATTGCGTCCAAAAAATTGAAACCTCGATGCAATTGCGGTAAGATATCCATATATTGTTTTTGAGAGGAGCCATGACAATGGATAAGGTATACGCCTTAGGTGTTGATGTAGGTTCGACTACAATCAAATATGTATTATTGGATCCACAAGGAATCGAAGTGGAAAAGGAATATAGGCGCCATCGGTCTGACGTAAGGCGAACATTTGTAGAAATGATTCAGGATTTGGCCAGCCGGTGGTCAACGCAGGAGTTGCGTATTTTTATGACGGGATCAGCGGGTATCGGGATTTCAAGCTGGTTGAAGATTCCCTTTATGCAGGAAGTAATTGCTTCCACCCGGGCGATTGAACTGACTGCGCCTGATACGGATGTGGCGATTGAGCTAGGCGGAGAAGATGCAAAAATCACCTATCTCACTCATTCGGTTGAGCAGCGTATGAACGGGACCTGCGCCGGTGGAACCGGTGCCTTTATCGACCAAATGGCCTCCCTGATGGAAACTGATCCGCAAGGATTGAATGCCTTGGCCAAAGACGCCAAGCAGATTTATCCCATTGCCTCTCGGTGCGGCGTATTTGCCAAAACCGACGTCCAGCCCCTGTTGAACGAAGGGGTTCGGAAAGAGGATATCGCCGCCTCCATCCTGCAGGCCATCGTTACGCAAACCATTGCTGGCTTGGCTCAGGGACGACCCATTCGAGGCAAAGTCGCATTTTTAGGCGGGCCCTTGACCTTTTTGTCGGAATTGAGGAAGCGATTTGTAGAAACCTTGAAACTGACGGATGAGAACGTGGTCCATCCCGACGACGCCCAGTATTTTGTTGCCATGGGTGCGGCCTACGGCGCGGGAGAGGACAAAACGCAGCCTACCTTCCACTTGCAGTCTCTGGCTGAAAGAATGGAATCCCATGCCGACCATCTTGCGGGCCATACCCAGAGCTTGAAGCCGCTTTTTGAATCCGATACGGAATTGGCCGATTTTCGCGCCCGACACAGCCAGCACCGTGTGGCCAGGCAAGAGCTTTCGTCTTACCGAGGGAAAGCTTATCTGGGCATTGATTCCGGGTCTACGACGACCAAGCTGGCCTTGATTGGTGAAAATCAGGAATTGCTCTATGCCTTTTATGAAGTGAACCAGGGCAGTCCCATGGATACCGTGGTGCGGGAAGTGAAGAAAATGTACGAATGCCTGCCTGAAAACGTGACCATCCACGGAAGCGCAGTCACCGGTTATGGGGAAGCTTTAATCAAGAAGGCATTGCATATTGATGTAGGGGAAGTAGAAACCATCGCTCATTATCGCGCAGCGAAATATTTTCGTCCTGATGTCGACTTTATCATCGATATCGGCGGACAGGATATGAAAAGTTTGCGCATCCGCGATGGGATGATTGATTCCATTATGCTGAATGAAGCGTGTTCTTCCGGATGCGGATCCTTTATTCAAACCTTTGCCAGCGCCTTGGGTGAGTCGGTGGCGGATTTTGCCAAACAGGCTTTATCATCCAAAGCCCCCGTCGACTTAGGGACCCGGTGTACGGTATTTATGAACTCGCGGGTCAAGGAAGCCCAGCGACAAGGGGCAACCGTTGCTGATATTTCAGCCGGCATTGCCTATTCGGTTGTCAAAAACGCCTTGTATAAGGTGATACGGATTCATTCACCGGAAGAATTGGGGCAATCCATCGTTGTTCAAGGCGGCACTTTTTACAATGAAGGTGTGCTTCGCGCCTTTGAGAAGGAAACCGGGGTTGAGGTTATCCGACCGGATATTGCCGGCCTGATGGGCGCATTTGGTGCCGCTTTGCTGGCAAAAGACCGCTGCGAGGATTCCAAACTCTTGTCAAAAGAGGAGATCTCTCATTTTGATTATACCCATCGAACGACACGTTGCAGGGGCTGTTCCAATCGTTGCTTGCTGACCATCAACAAATTCGGAGACGGGACCTCCTATATCAGCGGGAATCGCTGTGAAAAGGGGTTGGGGGTCGAAAAGAAAAAGGATCCGGTTCGCAACCTGTCCCTGTACAAATACCAACGGGTTTTTGATTATGAATCGAAGGGGCCTTATCAGCGAAAGGCCAGGATTGGGATCCCACGGGTCCTGAATCTTTATGAAAACTATCCGTTTTGGCATACCTTATTTGACGAACTGGGGTTTGAGGTTGTTTTGTCCCATGATTCCAATCGTCAATTGTTTGATCTCGGCATGGAAAGCATCCCTTCCGAATCGGTATGCTATCCCGCCAAGCTGAGTCACGGCCATGTGGAGGATTTGGTCAACCAAGGGGTGACGCATGTTTTCTATCCCTCCGTTCCTTACAATCAAATTGAAGATCCCTTGTCGACCAATCGGTACAACTGTCCGGTTGTTGCATCCTATCCGGATGTATTGAAGGGTTCCATTGAAGCGTTCAAGGACCGCGTGACTTTTTTGCATCCCTATTTGTCCTTCGACAATCCCAAGGCGCTGGTTGTCCGTTTGGTGGATGAGTTGGCCGAATTCCAGCTGACAAAAAGCGAAGTGAAAAATGCCGTCGAAAAAGCGTATCAAGAGCAGAAGCGTTTTCAAGACGACATGCAAGCAGCGGGAGACCGATTAATAAAGATCCTTCAAGAAGAAGGCGGAAGAGGCATTGTGCTGGCCGGTCGGCCTTATCACGTGGATCCGGAAATCAACCACGGCATTCCTGATTTGATCGAATCGGAAGGCTTTGCGATTTTCACCGAAGACTCCCTTGCGCATTTGGGCCAATTGAAACGGCCTTTGACCGTGCATAACCAATGGACCTATCATGCGCGATTGTATCGGGCGGCTGCTTTTGTTGCAACACAGCCGAAACTGGAGATGATTCAACTTACTTCCTTTGGGTGCGGGCTTGATGCAATCACGACCGACGAGGTCAAAGAAATTCTGGAGTATGAGGGAAAAACCTACACCTTGTTGAAAATTGACGAGATTTCCAACTTGGGGGCGGCGCGAATTCGGATTCGTTCCTTGAAAGCGGCTTTGGAAGAGCGGCAGGATCGAACGCGGAAACATCGAACGGGCAGGCCCTTGGTGGAACGAACGGTCTTTACGGAAGCGATGAAGCAAACCCATACGATTTTGGTTCCTCAGATGGCGCCATATCATTTTGAATTTATCGGAACCGTTCTTCGAAACTACGGCTACAATGTTGTTATTTTGCCGGAAATCGACTATGAGGCTGTCAATGAAGGCGTCAAAGTGGTTCACAACGATGCCTGCTATCCGGCAGTTTTGACAACGGGCCAATTTGTGCGGGCCTTGAAATCCGGAGACTATGATTTGGACCATACGGCGGTCTTGATGTCTCAAACGGGCGGAGGCTGTCGGGCAACCAACTATATCGCTTTTATTCGAAAGGCCCTGCGTGATTTGGATCTCCAAAAGGTGCCGGTGATTTCTTTCAATTTCAAAGGCCTGGAGAGCCAGCCTGGCTTTCAATTGCCAAACCGTGCGGTGCTTGAGCTATTGCGGGCGGTTATTTATGGGGACCTGCTGATGAAGTGTGTTTGTCGAACCCGTCCCTACGAAGAGGAGCCGGGCACTGTCGACGCCTTGTATCAGGCATGGAATAGAAAATTGCAAAAAGAACTTGAAGCAGGGCAGACCAATGGAAACTTCAAAACCATGATCAAGCAGATCATTGCTGACTTTGACCGGATTCCTTTGAAGGATGTCAGGAAGCCGAAGGTTGGCATCGTCGGTGAGATTTTGGTGAAATTCCATCCGACCGCGAACAATCAGATTGTACGGGAGTTGGAAAAGGAAGGCGCAGAGGTTGTCGTACCCGAGTTATACAATTTCCTCACCTATTATTTGTTCAGCAATATTGCGGACCATCAGTATCTGGGGGGATCCCTGAAGAATCGCTGGATCAGTCAGGCGGTGATTCAAGTCCTTTCCCACTATACCAAGACCTTACGGAAAGCTTTGCAAGACAGTGAACGTTTTGCTCCGTCCCCTTCCATTTATCACAAGGCGGAATTGGTTGACGGCTTGGTTTCCACAGCCAATAAAATGGGAGAAGGGTGGCTGCTGACGGCTGAAATGATTGAACTCTTGCAGGAAGGGGTTCCCAATATCGTTTGTGTGCAACCATTTGCCTGTTTGCCGAACCATATTTCCGGGAAAGGATTGATCAAGGCGATACGGGATGCCTATCCGACTGCCAATATCGTACCGGTCGACTATGATCCCGGTACCAGTGAAGTCAACCAAATCAATCGATTGAAATTGATGATGTCCATTGCCTTGAGGCAGGAAAACGACACGCCATTTGAAGTAATTTCCTGAACCCCTTTTTGGGGTTCTTTTTTTTGCCTGTTTTTTTGGGTAAAAAAATGATAAGCGAACAGAAAACGTTAACAAATTAGAATTATGAATAATATTACGCAGAATTGTTTGAAAATTAACATAACTCTGCTATAATGATGAAAATACAAAGGAGGTGAAGCCATGTCTTTTGAATGGACGAAGGACTTGCAGTATCTGTTTCACGAGGGGAGATATTTTCAAGCATACGAAGCTTTTGGCGCTCACCCTGTAGAGGGCGGCGTCCGATTTTGCATTTGGCTGCCAGATGTGCAGGCCGTTTCCGTAGTCGGCGATTTTAATCAGTGGAATCCGGAAAAGGGGTGGCTGGAACCAATCGATCAACGAAGACAGATCTGGCAAGGTTTTTTTGAGAATGCAAGAGCGGGAGACAAATACAAATACCTGATTCTCACGAAAGATGGAAAAAAATTATGGAAGATGGATCCCTACGGAAGAAGGGCAGAGGCGCCGCCTCATACAGCCTCGATTATAGCGGATGATAAACTGGTCCCCATGACAAAAGCCTCGAAGGCCGTAAAGGAAAAGAGAAGGGGCAATCGAATTCAAGCAATGAATATTTATGAAGTGCATATCGGTTCATGGCGTGAAGAATGCGACTCATTTTTAGCCCTCAGCAAGGTTTTGCCGGCCTATCTTATGGAACATGGCTATACCCATCTTGAATTGATGCCGGTGATGTACCATCCTTTTGGCGGATCATGGGGCTATCAAATCACCAACTTTTTTGCACCGGCGGCCCAATGGGGAAGTCCCCGGGACTTGAAACGCTTGGTTGATGCTTGCCATGAAGCGGGGATCGGTGTGATCTTGGATTGGGTGCCGGGCCACTTTTGCCAGAATGAAGAGGGTTTGATCGCCTTGAATGGACAGGACTTGTATGAGTCGGAAGAGCATCCGGAATGGGGGACCCGGCGTTTCGATTTACGGCGGCCGGAAGTCCTGAGCTTTTTGATTTCAAATGCCGCGTTTTGGTTTGCTTATTATGATATCGATGGAATCCGGGTCGACGGGATCGCCAGCATGCTGCAGCCAAAAGAGGAATATGATCCGGATGCGGTTCATTTTTTTAGAACGCTGAATCAAATGATTTTTCGACGGTTTCCCTACGCGATTGTCGCCGCCGAAGACTCGACGGCGTTCCCAAAAGTAACAGAGCCGGTTTACAGCGGGGGATTGGGTTTCAACTACAAATGGAACATGGGTTGGATGAACGATACGCTTCGCTTTTTTTCCAGAAGCCCGGCAGAAAAGCGTAAGCACCATCACGAATTGACCTTTTCTTTGGTCTATGCCTTTCACGAATCATTTATTTTGCCCTTTTCACACGATGAGGTGGTTCATGGAAAATTAACCCTTTTGGACCGCATGCCGGGTGAATATAATGAAAAATTCGCTCAATTGCGGGTACTTTACATGTATATGATGACCCATCCCGGAAAGAAGCTGAATTTTATGGGAAACGAGCTGGCGCCTTTCTTGGAGTGGCGTTATTATGAGGGTTTGGAATGGAAAATGCTTCAATATGAACACCATCGGTCCTACTATCGGTATGTGAAGGCAATCAACCGCTTCTACCTTCGGGAAAAATCTCTTTGGGAAGTGGACCATACCTGGGAAGGATTTCGGTGGATCGATGCGGACAACGCGAATCAGTCCGTCTTTATTTTTCAGAGAATTGCGAAAAGCAAAGAGGAGAATTTACTGATCATCCTTAATGCAGGGCCCTACGACCATCATGATTTTCGAGTCGGCGTTCCACAAAACGTAGTCTATCGCCTTGCTTTTGCCAGCAAAGACGGAATTTCAGGCTTGAAAAAAACCATGAAAGCTTCGTCCCTTCCGTTTCATCAGCAGCCCTATTCCATTCGCTTAAACTTGCCTGCCTATACAGGCATCATCTTGAAGCCGATTCGAAAAAGGAGGAAAAAAGATGATACAAACATCAGAGGAATTCCAACTTTTATTGAAAAGAAAGGTGCGAAAACTGACCGGAGAAAAAATTGACCATGCATCTCTGCATGAACAGTATTTGGCCCTTGTCGAAGTTTTAATGGATGAAATTACGGAGCCTTGGGTCGAATCCAATGACCGACATTACCGGAAAGACAAGAAACTGGTTTATTATTTTTCCATGGAGTTTCTGATTGGAAAACTGCTGGATCAGGTCTTGTATGCATTGGGCATCCGGGAGTTGGTTTATACCGGGCTGCAGGATCTGTCGATCTCTTTGGATGATTTGATACAGGAGGAAAACGAAGCCGGACTAGGCAATGGCGGTTTGGGACGTTTAGCCGCCTGTTATCTGGACTCCATGGCCGCCTTGGGCATTTCCGGCCACGGCATGGGCGTCCGCTATACCCACGGCATGTTTGAGCAGCAGATTGTAAGAGGAACGCAAGTGGAAGTTCCGGACGATTGGCTGCGCGACGCCTATCCTTGGGAGGTTGAAAAAATGACCCGTTCGGTGATCGTTCGTTTTGGCGGGACGGTTCGGGGGGAACAAATCGAAGGGAAATGGGTATATTTTCACGATGATTATGATGCAATCCGTGCCGTTCCTTACGATGTGCCGATTGTCGGTTCCAAGAACGGTCAGGTTAACACCCTGCGGCTATGGCGGGCGGTCGCCTTGCAAAATATGGACATCAACGCCTTTCACCGGGGGGAATTCATGGAAGCGATGCGCCATCAGTCCGAGGCGGAGGCGATTTCGCAGATTCTTTATCCCAATGACCAAAGCTATCAGGGAAAACTCTTGCGTTTGAAGCAGCAATACTTTTTGGTTGCGGCCGGACTGGAAACCATTATTGGCCGATATGTCGGACGGGGCGGCGACCTCAATCAATTGTCCGAACATGTTGCCATTCAAATCAACGATACCCATCCCGCCCTCTGCGTCGCGGAGTTGATGCGGGTGCTGATTGACGAACGGGAATTGTCCTGGGACGATGCATGGAAACAAACAAAGAACACCATTCACTATACCAACCATACGATTATGCCGGAAGCCTTGGAAGAATGGCCTTACGACATGATGCAGACATTATTGCCTAGAATCACCATGATTTTAGATGAAATACACCGCAGAGACCAATTGGAAAACCCGGATTTGGACCCCATGATCGAATGGGGAAAAATCAAGATGGCCACCTTGGCGATCATCGGTTCGCGAAAGGTCAACGGCGTTGCAAAACTGCATACTGAAATTCTCAAAGAAGAGCTCTTTGCCTCTCGTTACAACAAGAATCCGGATCAGTTTGATTCCATCACCAACGGGGTTTCCCACCGGCGGTTTTTAATCGGGGCCAACCCGCTATTATCCAGCTTGATTAGCGAGAAGATTGGCGAGGATTGGAAACAAAGACCGGAATTGCTGCAGTGTTTGACGGACTTTACGGATGACAATGGTTTTCTGGATCAGCTCCACCGGGTGAAGCAAAGAAACAAGGAAGAACTGGCAAGCATTATCTATCAGGAACTGGGTATCCAGCCGGATCCCAATTCCATCTTCGACATCCAGGTCAAACGAATCCATGCCTATAAGCGTCAATTACTGAATATTCTGCATATCATGCATCTCTATAACCGCATTATGGACGGCCATGCGCAGGAAATGCTGCCACGGACCTTTATTTTCGCCGGGAAAGCGGCACCGGGCTATTTCTACGCGAAACGGCTGATTGAATTGATTCACGCCGTCTCGGAAAAGATTGAAGCAAATCCCAAGACCAGGGATTTGATCCGTGTCATCTTCATGCCCAACTTCAATGTTTCTTTGGCGGAACGCCTGTATCCGGCTGCTGATTTGAGCGAACAGATTTCCACAGCCTCGCGCGAAGCGTCGGGAACCGGCAATATGAAATTTATGATGAATGGGGCGGTCACCATTGGGACTTTGGATGGCGCCAATGTCGAAATCTATCGGGAAGCCGGCTGGGACAGCATGTTTATTTTCGGCATGAAAGCGGATGAGGTCTTGCGCTACTACCGGGGCGAGCCTTATCATGCCCTGGAAGAGTATCAAAAGGATCCGCGTTTGACCCGGGTGGTGGATCAGTTAATTGACGGCTTTTTTGATCGGAGGGTCGGTATCTTTCAGCCGATTTTCGATTCGCTTATGCTGGAAAACGATCAGTTTTTTGTGTTGAGGGATTTTGCCGAATACGCGGAGACGCAGCAGGTCGCAAGCCGGTATTACCGCGACACCTATCGCTGGAACCGCATGCAGCTGGCAAATATCGCCCATTCGGGGTATTTCTCCAGTGATCGGTCGATTCAAGAATATGCAGCAAGAATATGGACATTAGGAGGTCAAAGATGAAGAAAAAATGCATCGCAATGTTATTGGCAGGCGGCCAGGGCAGTCGACTGGGCATACTGACGAAATCGGTTGCCAAACCCGCCGTAATTTTCGGCGGGAAATATCGGCTGATCGACTTTTCTCTCAGCAATTGCTACCATTCCAATATCGATACAGTCGGCGTATTGACCCAGTATCAGCCTTTGGAACTGAACTCCTATATATCAACGGGGAGCGCCTGGTCCTTGGACAACGTAAAGGGAGGGGTTACGATTCTCCCCCCTTACCAAAACCGCTACGGGGCCAGCTGGTATCGGGGAACGGCAGATGCAATCTATCAGAACATCCCCTATATCCAGTCCTATGATCCGGAGCACGTTTTAATTATTTCTGGTGATCATATTTATAAGATGGACTATTCAGAAATGCTCAATGTCCATGTGGAAAAGAATGCGGATCTGACGATCGGCGGATTGATTGTCGATATGAAAGACGCATCACGTTTCGGTATTATGAATACAAACGACAATAATCGAATTATCGAGTTTGAAGAGAAGCCGGAGAAGCCGAAGAACAATTTGGCGTCCATGGGCATTTATATTTTCAAGTGGAGGACCTTAAAGCGATTGCTGAAGGAAGACGGGGAATTGGAAAACAGCCAGCATGATTTTGGCAAGAATGTGATTCCGGCAGCCCTGAAACAGGGCTTGGAAGTCTTCGCCTATCCATTCCGTGGATATTGGCGGGATGTGGGAACCATAGAAAGTTATTATGATACGCAAATGGAGTTGCTGCAGCAGAATCCGCCGCTTAATTTGTTCGACAAGGAATTTCGGATTTTCTCAAATCATGAGAGTTTGCATCCGCATTATATTTCTTCCAAGGCAGCTGTAACCGACAGCCTGATCGCGGACGGATGCCTGATCTGCGGGCAAGTCCATCATTCGATTCTGTCCAATGGCGTCATCGTGGAAGAAGGCGCGGTGATCGAAGACTCCATCGTGCTAACGAAAGCAAAAATTGGAAAAAACGCAAGAATCAAGCATGCCATCATCGATGAATCCGTTGTTGTTAAAGATGACGAAGTCATCGGATCGGATGACCGGGTTATTCAATTGGTGGGAAGGGAGGATCAGGATGCGTAAAGTAATGGGGATTATTTTTCAACGATGGGATCACAAACTGCAGGTTTTTACCATGAACCGCGGCATTTCGACGGTTCCCTTCGGCGGACGTTACAGGCTTATCGATTTTCCCCTGTCCGCCTTGGTGAATGCGAACATTCATTCCATCGGTGTTTTGGGGGGATCCAAGTACGGTTCCCTGATTGACCATTTGGGGACGGGCCAGGAGTGGTCTCTGCATAGAAAGACGCAGGATCTGGCTATCTTGCCTGCTATCCAAAACTATTCGATTGAACCGGGAACCTTCTTCGATCTTCGAGAGTTGTATCCGAGCAAACTATTTATTGAGAATCAAACAACCATCAATTTGATCTTGTTCCAGCCCAGCAATCTGATTCATAATCTGGATTTCAAGCCGATCATGGATTTGCATTTCAACAAGGGCAGCGATATTACGATCGTGACCGGGAACGGGTATTTGGAAGAGTCCATTGGGTCTGCCGAGGAAAATCGCAGAAAGTGGCAGGAGAAAGAAGTGCTTGCCGTTTTGGTCCAGCGTAATATCATCGTCCAGGTCATGCAGAGGATGAATCAAGGCGGCGCCTACGACTTGCTCAATATGATTCGACGAAATCAGGAGCACTTGCGCGTCAATGTGGTCCAGCATAAAGGATATTATCGTGAAATTTCACAAATCAATGGATATTATCAGGCGAATATGGATATGCTGGAAATCTCGGTTCGAAAAGAATTGTTTGGGGGCGAACGAAAGATTCACACAAAAAGCAAGGACAATCATCCAACCCAATACATCAATGGCTCTCAGGTTTCCAATGCCTGGATAGCCAGCGGATGCCAGGTGGCTGGAACGGTTACAAACAGCATTGTGTCCAGAGAAAGCATGATTGGCGTAGGCAGCGAAATCCACAACTCCATTTTGATGCAGCGCGCACGGATTGGGCAAGGGGTGCATTTGGAACATGTCATCTTGGACAAAGCGGTTACGATTCGTGACAACACGGTTTTGAAAGGCACCATGGAAGAGCCGGTTGTGATTTCGAAGGGAAGTGTGATTTAATGACAAAACATGTCTTGTTTGCGGCGTCGGAAGCGGCGCCTTTTGCAAAAAGCGGGGGATTGGGTGATGTGATAGGCGCTTTGCCACATGCCATTCAAAATGGATGGCATGCTGAAGTGATTCTTCCCAAATATGCCCATATTCCCAAATCTGATTTGGAATTTGTAGAAGATTTTGAAGTGAAATTGGGATGGCGACGTCAATATGCCGGCATTCATCGGGCGGAAGAGCGCGGGGTGACCTACTGGTTTGTTGACAATGAATACTACTTCCATCGAGATCAGCTCTATGGGTATTACGATGAAGCGGAACGATATCTCTTCTTTTCCGCCGCTGTGGTCGAATGGATCAAGCGAAATCCGGACCGATACCAAGCGATTCATTGTCATGACTGGCAAACCGCATGGGCCGTCAAGCTGATGAAGGAAAAGGGACTCCGCATTCCAGTGATCTACACGATCCATAATCTTCGTTACCAAGGCCGGTACGGACTGGACGTCGCCCAGGATCTAATGGGGTATGAGAAAATTCCCAGCGACTTGGAATATGACGGCGACCTCAATTTAATGAAAGGAGCCCTGGTTTTGGCGGATTACGTGACAACGGTGAGCCCCACTTATGCGAAGGAAGTAATGACAAGGGAATACGGGGAAGGCCTGGACGAGATCCTGCGTTCCGTCTCTGATCATTTTTCCGGCGTGTTGAACGGATTGGATTTGGATAAATTCAACCCGATGACAGATCCTGCGCTGAAGGTTCGATACCGGTATTCCGTGAAGAAAAAGAAGGAAAACAAAAAAGCCTTGCAGGAAGAGTTGAATCTCGAGGTGCGGGAGATGCCAATGCTAGGTTTTGTAAGTCGACTGGTGGAACAAAAAGGCCTGGATCTCATCGTTTCCGTTATCCATGAAATGATGAACCTTGACATTCAACTGGTGATCTTGGGCACGGGAGACAAGCGATATGAGGAATTGCTTATGCGCAGCAGCCGTGAGTATCCGAATCGATTCCGCATGATCGCGAATTTTGACGAAGCGTTGGCCCAAAGAATCTATGCTGCTTCCGATATGATTCTCATGCCATCGAAATTTGAGCCCTGCGGATTAACGCAAATGATTGCCATGCGATACGCGGCCTTGCCGATCGTGCGGGCAACAGGAGGACTCCGGGATACCGTATATGATCTGTCGGATTCTGAACGCCAGGCAAACGGATTTGTCTTTGAGCAATTCAATGCATATGCAATGATTGGCGCGATCAAAAGAGCGGTGAAAACCTATCAGGATCCCTTGCGATGGCAGGCGCTGATGCGCCAAGCCTGCCAATCTGCCCGATCCTGGTCCGATGCCGCAAGAGAATATGAAAACATCTACGATCGCATGCGAGAGGGGTATGAATAGTGAAGGCAAAATTCCATTCCCAGGATCCGCAATATCGAAGACCATTTGGTGCTGTTCCCTTGGGTACAAGCTTGCATTTCGCAGTGGAAATAGAAACAGATAAGCCGGTTTATTGCATGATGCGGTATCGAACTTCCTGCCGACCTGAACCGGAAAAATTTCTTCCCATGGAAAAAAAGGAAGAGAAAACAGGAACCTACCGTTTTTCATGCAGCCTGCTTGCGCCGATGGAACCTTGCTTGATTTGGTATGATTTTATTTTGCGGTCGGAGGAGGCATACTGGTATGTCAGCAATCAAGAGGACGGCCTGGGCGGGGAAGGCCGGCTGACAAAAGAATCGGTCCAGCCCTTTCAGGTTACCGTATACCGGGAATCCGAGAACGACACAGACTGGCTTGCAGAAGGGCTCATGTATCAAATTTTCGTGGACCGTTTCCATCAAGGCAGCAAGCCGGGGACGTATCCCCGATCGGTCTTGCTGCATTCGGACTGGTATGATTTCCCATATTATGTCAAAGATGAGGAGGGGAGAATCCTACGCTACGATTTTTTCGGTGGAACCTTGAATGGAATCAAGGAAAAATTGGACTATCTTCATGATTTAGGCGTCACGGTCCTCTACCTGAACCCCATCTTTGAATCGGCAAGCAATCACAAGTACGACACAGCCGACTATCTCAAGGTTGATCCGAACTTTGGCGATGGGCAGGACCTGATACACTTATGCGAAACGGCTGGAGAATATGGCATTTCTGTGATTCTCGACGGCGTATTCAGCCATGTCGGAAGCGATAGCCGGTATTTCAACCGGGAAGCCTATTACGGCAATCCCGGCGCTTATCATTCGGTTCAGTCACCCTATTATTCCTGGTTTCGATTCCGCCATTATCCGGATGACTATGAATCCTGGTGGGGGATTGACACCATGCCCAATGTCAATGAAGACGATCCAACCTACCAGTCTTTTGTGTTGGACCAGGAATCCGGTGTGATTGCCTACTGGATGGATCACGGCATACGGGGCTGGCGGCTGGATGTCGCCGATGAACTTCCCGATTCCTTTATCAAAGGGATCCAGCATCGCGTCAAGCAAAAGAATAGGTCGGGAATCGTGATCGGGGAAGTCTGGGAAGATGCTTCCAATAAAATCAGCTATGAAAAACAGCGGGAGTACCTGTACGGAGAAGAATTGGATTCGGTGATGAATTATCCCTTTCAGGAAGGCATTCTTCGCTTTCTGCGGGAAGAGGAGACCGGCGAGCAATTTCTTCGAAAGATCCGGTCCATCCAAGAGAACTACCCGCCGAGAATTTTTGATCGCTTAATGAACTTTCTCGGCACCCACGACACCCTTCGATCCATAAACGCCATGATCTACGCCCAGGAACCGGTTGAGCAAAAAAGCCGATTGTTGAAACGGAAATTGACAGAAGCGGAACGGGAGCTTGCCATTCAGAGACTGCACATTGCCGTTATGCTGCTCTTTTCCCTTCCGGGAACGCCCTGCATTTATTATGGCGATGAAGCCGGCGTGGAGGGCTGGAAAGATCCCTTTAATCGGAGCACCTATCCCTGGGGACGGGAAGATGAGGCCGTCATGGACCTGTATCGCCGCTGGAGCAGAATTTATCAATCGTTAACAGCCCTGCGATCGGGCTTATTCATCGGAGTGGAAGGAACCGAACGGACTATTTCCTTTCTACGGCGAGCAGGGAGTGAAACCGCTTTTTGCATTGCGAATGCCGGTACAGAAGGACTAAAGGGGGATTTCCCCGAACCGGGCCGTTGGAAATCCGCTTGTTCAGGGGAATGCTATGAGGCGAGTTTTCTGATTCCGCCAGGTGACGCGGACGTTTTTATCAAAATAGAAGGATGACTTGTTCCTTTTTCGCATTCAGTTTATAATAATGGGGAGTAAACGAGGAGGGAACCATGTTTGATTCACATATCCACACCGCCATGTCTTTCGATTCGGAAATGGAGGCAGAACAGGCCATTGAATCATTGAAGAAAAACAAGCTTGGCGGTGTTTTTACGGAACACTACGATTTTGGCTATCCGGAACCCGATAAATTTGTTTTTGATCCGGATGATTTTTTTCAAAGGTATGCAGCCCATCGTTCTGATACCCTTTTGATGGGGGTTGAGGTAGGCATGGCAGCGGGTTTTTCTTCAGAAGCAGCCGCCTTAACCAAGAAACATCCCTTTGATTACGTGATCGGATCCATCCATGTGGTTGAAGGGATGGATATTTATTATCCAGAATTCTATGAAGGCCGGTCTAAGCTGGAAACCTATTCGGCGTACTTGCATGCCATGGAATTGTGCATAGGCGAGTATACGGATATCGACGCCCTGGGCCATATTGACTATATTGCACGATACGCGCCTTACGAAAATCCGGAGATTTGGCTGGAAGGTGAATTGAAAAGCGCCATTGATCGTGTATTAAAGGCGGTCATTGAAAAGGACTGGGCCTTGGAGTTCAATACCAGGAGGATCCGATCCGAAAAAGATTTTGATGCCGTCCTGCCGATTTATCAGCGTTTCTATGAATTGGGCGGACGACACTTCACCGTTGGATCCGATGCCCATGGCCCGGATGCAATCGGCTGGAAGTGCCGCGAAGCCGTGACAAGATTAAGTGCAATCGGACTGGTCCCCGTTATTTTTAAGGATCGGAAGCGGATTGCCCTATAATCAAGCTTCAAGCGAGCCCAATTCCTTTTTCTTTGATTTCATAAGAGTAAATGCGTAACCAAAGGAGGTTCCCATGTCAATGCAAGAACGTTATCAGAATTGGATTGAAAGTGCATATGTTTCAGAAAGCGACCGCATTCAGTTGCTAAAAATGACGAATGCTGCCGATATTCAGGAATGTTTTGGTCGCGAGTTGGAATTCGGAACCGGTGGGATGCGGGGAGAACTGGGATTGGGTCCAAACCGCATGAATCGGTATACGATTGGGAAAGCCGTACAAGCGGCTCTGTCGGCCAATCAAGTGGAAAATCCATTGGTAATCATTGCTTATGATACAAGAAGAATGTCGGAATTTTTTGCGGAAGAAGCGGCTCGCATTGCCTTGGGAAACGGGGCGCGGGTTGCCCTGTTTGATGCGGAACGTCCCGTGCCGGAGCTTTCCTTTGCGGTTCGCCGAAAAAAAGCAGCCTTGGGCATTATGATCACCGCCAGCCATAATCCGCCGGAATACAATGGGATCAAACTCTATGGAACGGATGGGGCGCAAATGGTGCCGAAACGGATTCAGCCGATCGTTGAAGCCTTTCGTGCCCTTTCGAATTTAGAAATGATCCAAAGGGATGCCATTGAAAACTTGCATGATCATCCCGGTTTTGCCTATCTGGGCGAGGAGATGGATGAGGCATATGTCTCCTATTGCCTGACCCAGAGAAAAAGGAAAGAGGTTGATTGCAGCATAAAGGTGGTTTACACGCCTTTGCACGGAGCGGGAAACCGTCTGGTTCGTCGTGTTCTCTCGCGTCGCGGATACCATAACGTGTGGACTGTTACGTCTCAAGAAAGGCCCGATCCGGATTTTTCCACGGTGGTTACGCCAAATCCCGAGGAGTCGGAAGCCCTGCGATTGGCTGTTGAGTATGCGAGGGAGAGGCAGGCGGATTTGGTGATTGCAACAGATCCGGACTGCGACCGCGTAGGGGTTGTGGTGATGGACGAAGGCCAAGCCATCCCACTAAACGGCAACCAGATCGGCGTTTTGCTACTCAACTACATGATCAATCAAACCAAGGAACTTCAACCGGGCGCGACGGTAGTAAAAACAATTGTAACCAGTGATTTGGGCGTAAAAATCGCCGAGCGCAACGGGCTTGCCTGGGAAGAGACCTTGACGGGGTTTAAATATATCGGCGAAAAGATGGAAGGATACAGCCAAGACCCCGACCGATCCTTCTTCTTTGGCTATGAAGAAAGCTATGGCTATTTGACCGGGGATGAAGTGCGAGACAAAGACGGTGTCCTGGTCGCCATGCTGATTGTTGAAATGGCGTCCTTTTACCGGTGCCATGGGGTCAGCCTCCACAGCCACCTTCAGGAAATCTACCATGACTTTGGGTATTACAAAGAAGCCTTGGACGCTTTTGTTTCCAAAGGCATTGCCGGACAAGAGAAAATCCAGGCGGTTATGGACGCTTTCCGAAACGAGTCGCCCTTCCAAGACAAACAGGTGGGCATGACGGACTATTTATTGCCGGATACCGGACTGCCTCAAGAGAATGTAGTCAAAGTCTATTTTGACAATGCCTGGGTCGCCATTCGGCCTTCCGGCACCGAACCGAAAGTGAAGTGCTATTATTCGGTCTGGTCGGACAGCGAGACAAGCTCGGATGCGATTCTAAACGATTTGCAGAAAGACATGCGTGAATTTATTATGAAGATGTTTGACAAGTAAACAAGAAAGTTTTATAATGACTACAATCAGAAAAGCGATGAAGGGACGAGTAAAAAAACGATGCCTACAAGAGAGGATGGGAAGCTGGAATCCATCCAGGCCAGACTTTTTTGAAAACTAACCCGGAGCTGGACCAAAGACCTGTAATCAGGTAATGGCCCCCGTCTCGACACGTTACGTCGTTTGAGGAAATCTTGCCAATTAAGGAAAGGTTTCGAAATAGGGTGGTACCACGTGATGCATACCTCTCGTCCCTAACGGACGAGGGGTTTTTTTATTTTGTAAAGGAGGGTTTAAGATGAGTCAAGTATTGCAAATTACGTTGCCGGATGGATCGATCAAAGAGGTGCAGAAAGGCACGACGATTTTAGATGTTGCAAAGGGAATCTCGGAAGGATTGGCCCGCGTGATTGTCGGAGCGAAATGGAATGGTGAGCTGACGGATCTGAATGCAGCTTTGGAATCCGACGGAAAACTGGAATTGCTGAAGATCGATGATGAAGACGGAAAACATTTCTTCTGGCATACCAGCGCTCACTTGCTGGCCCATGCGATTCAAAATCTGTTCCCTGGAACGAAATTCGCGATCGGACCTGCAATCAAGGACGGTTTCTACTATGATGTCGATACCGAGCATCGTTTTACACCGGAAGACTTGGTGAAATTGGAAGCGGAAATGAAAAAGCTGGCCAAGCAGAACTTCCCGATGGAAAAAGAGATCTTGTCACGGGATGAAGCACTGGCCTTTTTCAAGGAAAAGAATGAAGACTACAAGGTGGAACTGATTCAGGATCTGCCAGAAGATGCAGAAATTTCCATCTACCGACAAGGCGATTTTGTTGATTTGTGCAAGGGACCGCATCTTTTGGGAACCAAGCGCATCAAAGCCATCAAATTGATGAGCATTGCCGGCGCATATTGGAGAGGCGATGAAAATCGTGCCATGTTGCAGCGGATCTACGGCATCACTTTTGAAAAGAAGAAGGAACTGGATGCCTATATCGAACGAATGGAAGAAGCGAAAAAACGGGATCATCGTCGATTGGGCAAGGAGCTGGGTCTCTTTGTGATGCACAAGGAGGGACCTGGATTTCCGTTCTTCCTGCCAAAAGGCATGGTTGTCAGAAACCTGCTGGAGGACCTATGGCGACGTGAACATGTTTTGCGCGGATATGGCGAAATCAAAACCCCGATTATTCTCAACGAAGATTTGTGGCATACATCCGGACACTGGGATCATTATCAGGAGAATATGTACTTCACAAAGATTGACGGCGAAGACTATGCCATTAAGCCAATGAACTGCCCGGGTTCCATGCTGGCTTACAAGAGCGGACGGTATTCCTACCGTGATTTGCCGCTTCGCATGGGCGAATTGGGATTGGTGCACCGTCATGAATTGGCGGGCGCGCTTCACGGCTTGTTCCGTGTCCGTTCCTTTACCCAGGATGATGCCCATATCTTTATGACGCCAGAACAGATCAAGGATGAAATCAAGGGCGTTATGAAGTTTGTCGATGACATTTACGCGATTTTTGGATTCAAATACAATGTTGAAGTCTCTACTCGCCCGGAAAAATCCATGGGAACCGATGAAGAGTGGGAACATGCAACCAATTCATTGATTTCCGCTTTGGAAGAATTGGGCTTGCCGTTCGTGATCAATGAAGGCGACGGTGCCTTCTATGGTCCTAAAATTGACATCCATTTGGAAGACGCGATTGGCCGTACATGGCAGTGCGGTACGGTCCAACTGGATTTCCAAATGCCGCAGCGCTTTGAACTGTCTTATATCGGGGCCGACAACCAAAAACACGCGCCTGTGATTATTCACCGTGTCATCTTCGGCAGCATTGAGCGCTTTATCGGCATTTTGATCGAGCATTATGCCGGCAAATTCCCGGTATGGCTTGCTCCGGTTCAGGTGTCCGTTTTGCCTATTTCCGACAAGTACAATGCCTATGCGGAAAAAGTGAAAGAAGAATTGCAAGCCAAGGGAATTCGTGTGGATTTGGATCAGCGTACCGAAAAAATCGGATACAAAATTCGCGAGGCGCAATTGCAGAAAACACCTTATATGATTATTGTCGGGGAAAAGGAAGTGGAAGCCAAGCAGATTTCTGTTCGAAACCGCGACGAAGGCGATATGGGCGCCATGGATTTGGACGGATTTGTTTCCCGTGTGCTTGAGGAAGTGAAGTCGTACAAATAATGAATTTGATACTGTTGCAACAGGGGGACATGGTCGCGCCAAACCTGGCGCGAGTCAGTCCCCGGCAGGAAAAGCATATTCGCAAAGTGCACCGTGCAGAATGCGGGAAAAGCTTGCGGGTGGGCTTGGAAAACGGGCCGATCGGAATGGGCAAGATCCTTTCGATGGAAAAGGGTAACCTGGTTTTGGAAGTGGAATGGAACGAAGAGCCGCCAGCTCCGTCACCGATTCGACTGATTCTGGCCATGCCGCGTCCCAAGGCCTTGAAGCGGATTATTCAAGATATCACCACCCTTGGGATTAAAGAGCTTCATATCATTAAAACCTGGCGGGTGGAAAAGAGCTATTGGTCTTCTCCTGCGCTGGAGAAGGAAAATCTGGATGAACAGATTCGTTTGGGACTGGAACAAGGCCGGGACACCGTTTTTCCGACCATTTCCGTGCATCCATATTTCAAGCCATTTGTTGAAGATGACCTGCCTGGGATCAGCCAGGGATCCAAGCGCTTGGTAGCTCATCCGAAAACCCATAAAAAAGCGCCTTACCATGTCAATGAACCCATCACGCTGGTCATTGGCCCGGAAGGCGGATTTATCGACTATGAGATTGAAAAATTCCAGGAACAAGGATTTGAGATTGTTTCCTTGGGCGACCGCATTATGCGGGTCGAAACGGCAATATCAGTATTAATTGGACGGCTTACTTAGAGCCGTCCAATTTTTTTATGAGCTGGTGGCGAGAAAGAAATTTCTTGGAGAATTGTTTGGTCTCCTGGTTGGAAAAAGAAATCCAAAGGGAGGGGCCGTCGCAATCCACAATCGTTCCGTTCCCCAGGGTTTTATGGTGAACAGCTTCACCAATTTGCCAATCTCCCTGGGTCTCGGCTTCCAGGTAGGACCGCAGTTCTCCGATATAAGGCGATGGTTGGCAAGGGGTCTGGTCCAGCCTTCGGTAGCTGAAGAATCTGCAGGTTTTTTTGGCTCTCGTCATGCCCACGTAAAAGAGCCGCCGCTCTTCTTCCAAAAGCGCATGGTCATCAAAGCTGGCTTGCTTTTTCGACAGGGCAGACGGAAGAATATCGTCGATGAGATCCACCAAAAAAACATGATCAAACTCCAAACCTTTGGCACCGTGCAGGGTAGAGAGGGTAAGGGAGGCCGGGCTGCTTTGCCGGGCTTTCATTTTCACCATCAGCGTTTCGCACCGTGCCATCAGGTCGGTCAGGGAAACCGACTGAGCCGCCAAAGTCATCATGATGGAAAGATGCTGGGCGTCGACCTCGCCTCGGTAGCGGGGACTCTCTTTTTTTCGGTTCAAGTATTCGCGGTATTCCAAATCGCGAAGAATGGTTTCGATGGCATAGCTGGGCCGCTGCTTTTGAATCTGATGAAACAAGTCTTCGATGCGTGTAAGATTCTTCTTCTGATACATGGGAAGATCGGCATTTCGCTTAAGACGCCGCAGGATGTTTTCTCCCGCATCATAGGCGCGCACAGCCTGATAATCCCGGCGGCGAATATAGCCGTTGAATTTATACCAAATTTGGTCGAAAGCCTCGCCGTCTGATGGATCCAAGGCAAAGCGGAAGAAGGCTTGAAAATCGAGATAGAGGGCGGAATGGAAAAAATTCGTTTGCAAGTCACGGGTTTTTACGGGCACCTGCAATTCTTCGCATAGGTTCAGAAGCGGGATTGCAGAGATCCGGTTCCGAAAAAGGATGCCGGTGGTTTCCTCATTCGGAATCTTCTGCAAGCAAGCCTTCAAGGCCGTCAGCTGATGAATGGGATCTGTGCAGAGCTGGTATTCCAAGTTTGTTTTTGCATCCGAATGAGACCGCATGGACTTTTGAAAGCGTTTGGCGTTTTTTTCAATCAATTGGTTGGCCGCTTGGATCAAGGGTGTGCCCGAGCGGTAATTGGTCTCCATTCGATAGGTGGAAAAATCTGTCCTTTTTTGAATAAACTGAAAGAGTTCTTCCGGCATGGCGCCGCGAAAGCCGTATATGGATTGATCGTCATCGGCAACCATAAACAGATTTTGCTCGGCAGACAGCATGCACTCAATCAAGCGGAACTGAACGGGGGAGAGATCCTGGGTTTCATCCACTTGAATGTAGGGATATTGCCCTTGCAATCGTTTTTTCAATGCGGGATTTCCCCGTAAAATCGCAAGGGTTTGAACCAGGAGGTCATCAAAATCATACCAGCGATGACGCTGTTTCTCCTCTTCGTAGAGGGAAACAATTGCCGGCAAATCCTTGACCAGGGGAGAGACCGCGACTTGTGTTTCGCGATTTTTTGCCACGCTGATTTGGCGAATGATCTCGTCAATGGTTTCGTCGCCTGGCATCTCCTGGTGCAGGGACTGGTAAATTTGACTGATCAGCTTTTTTTTGGATATGGGGGCCTTGCCGCCCTCGATCAATTGCCATGGGGGCACTTGCTGATCAAAAGCTTTCAAAAACCGGTAGCAGAAGCTGTGAAAGGTTGAAAAGCTGATATGGGCATGGATCCGTGACCGAAATATTTCATTGAATCGATCTTTCATATCGTTGGCTGCGGAACGGCTGAAAGTCAGGGATAGAATGGATTGCGGCGCAATCTTCTTCTCGAAAATCAGGTGTCCGGTTCTGCAGATGAGGGTGGTCGTCTTGCCTGCACCGGGAACCGCCAAAATCAATGCGGGTCCATTCATATGCTGGATCGCCTTTTTTTGCTGCGGGTCAAATTGTATTTGAAAGTTTTCTTCGATTGTTTTAATAAATGTCATAGGCTCCTCCTGCATCCTATTGTAGAAAAGAAATGAGTAGGATGCAAGGCAAGTGGTATAATACACAAAGGAGGAGAATTATGAAAATTTTGGAAGTTAAAGGTCTCCATGTTACGAGAGGCGATAAAAAAATATTGGAAGATGTCAGTTTCAAGCTGGAGAAAGGGGAAGTACTGGGAATTATCGGCCCCAACGGTGGGGGGAAAAGCACCTTGATCAAAGCCATCGCCGGCCTGTTGCCCTTTGAAGCCGGCATTGTATGGATCGGCCAAGGGGAACGGCTGGGCTATGTTCCGCAATTTGCCACCTTTGATGAGAGCTTTCCCATCACAGTCAGGGAAGTCATCCTTTCCGGCAGTCCATACCTGTCACGGAAAAAACGCATGCAAATGGGAGAATTCAAAAAAGCGGATGTTTTGATTCACCGCTATCAATTGTCTGAGGTGTCTGATCATCCGATCGGTGCGCTGTCAGGCGGCCAGACCCAACGGGTCCTGATCAGCCGGGCCTTGATGGGGAATCCAACCATTCTGATGATGGATGAGCCGACTGCCAGCATTGATTTTCAGACAAAAGATCAGCTGATCCAGGAATTGCGAAAAAAAGAACCCGAGATGACCATTGTTCTTGTCAGTCATGATTTGAATGTCGTCAACCGTACGGTCGATTCCATCCTCTGTGTAAATCGGCTTGCCGACTACCACCCGGGCAACCGGTTGGAAGCTGATCAGTTGAAGAAGGTATACGGCTGTCCCATCGAGGTGGTTTTGCACGGCGAAATACCTCACCGGGTTCTGGGCACCCATCAACATCAAAAGGAGACAGAAGAATGATTTTTTCCTATCAATTTGTTCAAAACGCAATACTGGCCGCCATCTTCGCCGGTGTGATCGCCGGCATCCTGGGCACCCTCATTACGGAAAAGCATCGGATTATGATGACAGGCGGGATCGCCCACGCTTCCTTCGGCGGCATTGGATTGGGCTATTTGCTGGGGATTGAACCCATGGTGCCCGCACTGGGGGTGGCTGCCATCGTGGTATTGATCATGAAGCGTTTGGAAGACCGCTTTTCTCAGCGTTCCGATACCATTATGGGAATGCTCTGGGCCTTGGGCATGGCCTTGGGGATGATTTTTGTCGGCATGCGGCCCGGTTATCCGCCCGATATGACCAGTTACCTGTTTGGCGATATCCTGACGATTTCAACGCGGGATTTGCTGTTGATGATAGTTGCCAGCCTAAGCTTTATTTTGATTTACAGCGTCCGCTTCGAAACGTGGAAAATCATCCTTTTCGATGAGGAACACGCCAAGCTGATGGGTTTGCCGGTGGACCGCTACAAGACCATCTTCTATCTGTCCATTTCCCTTGCCGTCATTGCCTTGATCAAGGTTGTGGGCATCATTCTGACCTTGGCAATCTTAACGACACCGCCCATGACGGCCCAGCTCTTTACCAAGCGTCTGATGCCGCGCATGTTGACAGCAACCGGATTTGCCTGGGTTACGATCTTTGGCGGATTTGCCTTATCCTTCAGGATCGAGGTTCCTTCCGGCGCGATGATCATTTTTGTTTCGGTTCTGCTGTATCTGGTTTTGGCCACCACAAAAAAAATCAAAAAAAACCTTGCAAATCAAAAATAATTCCGGTATACTTTTTTCAACACCAAATAACTTATCGGACAACGGCGTCCAACAGGCAGGAGTGAGATCCCGCTTAGTTGTGACGCTTTTTTTGTTGATTTTTAGGAGGATGAAGAATGAATCGGAATTTTACCAAAGAAGATGTATTACGTATTGCAAACGAAAAGGAAGTAGGCTTTATTCATCTGCAGTTCACGGATGTTGCAGGTGTGATGAAAAACTTGACGATCACGTTGAACCAGCTGGAAGACGCCCTGGACAATGAGTTGATGTTTGACGGCTCGTCCATTGATGGATTTGTACGTATCGAAGAATCGGACATGTACCTGTATCCGGACCCGACAACATTCGTTATTTTCCCTTGGTCAACACCGGGTGCCTTGGAAGCGCGTCTGATCTGTGACGTTTACAAGGCTGATGGAACGCCATTCGACGGCTGCCCGCGTCAAACTTTGAAACGCGCCATCAAAAAAGCGGAAGAGATGGGCTACACCATGAATGTCGGACCGGAATGCGAATTCTTCCTGTTCAGCACGGATGAATCGGGCGAGCCGACCCTGGAAACCCACGACAAGGCCGGATACTTCGACTTGGCGCCCATCGACATGGGGGGCAGCGCCCGTAACGATATGGTCAAAGCCTTGCAGGACATGAACTTCCTGGTAGAGGCATCCCATCATGAGGTTGCCGAAGGCCAGCATGAAATCGACTTTAAGTTTGACAACGCCTTGCGCGCAGCCGACAGCATCATGACCTTCAAGATGGTCGTCCGAATCATGGCCCAGCGACATGGGCTTCACGCGACCTTTATGCCAAAGCCGATCGCGGGCATCAACGGTTCCGGCATGCATATGAATATGTCCCTATCCACCCTGGAAGGAAAGAACGCCTTCTATAATGCGGATGGCGAAATGCAACTGTCTGAGATCGCCTATCAGTACATTGCCGGTTTGGTGAAAAATGCAAAAGGCTTCGCCGCATTGACAAATCCGACAGTAAACTCATACAAGCGACTGGTTCCAGGCTACGAAGCGCCAACCCTGATTGCTTGGTCAGCCAGCAACCGCAGCCCGTTGATCCGTATCCCAGCAAAGCGCGGCGCCGGCACTCGTGTTGAATTGAGAAATCCGGATCCGTCAGCGAACCCGTACTTGGCAATTACAGCAGCATTGGCAGCCGGACTGGACGGTATTGAGAACAAAATGACGCCGCCGCCAGCGACCAATATCAACGTTTATCACGCATCACAGGAAGAATTGGATGCCTTGCAAATCAAAGAGCTGCCATCCAACCTGAAGGAAGCGATTTATGAACTGGACAGCAATGACGTGATTAAAAACGCCTTGGGCAAACATGTATACGAAGCCTTGCGGGCAACGGCATTGGCCGAGTGGACACAATTCTCCCTATTCGTATCGGAATGGGAGTTGGAGACCTATTTGAAAAAATTCTAGAAAATCGGCAAGCGACTCTTGTAGTCGCTTCCTTTTTTTTATAAAGTAGTAAAGAAGGAGGCGGGCGATGAACAATCGAATAGTAATAGTCGACTCGGATGAAAAAAGCCGGATACGAACGGCTACGGTTTTGCATCAATATGGTTATGACGTTTATCAAGCCCGCGAAGCGACAAAGGCGCTACGGGACGCCAGAAGACTGCGGCCGTCTCTTGTATTGGTCGATACAGAATTAACAAGAGGGATGAGCGGATATGAATTGGCGAAAATTATTGAAGGGGACAAGATTTCCACCTGTCTTTTCATGAGCAGCCGGTATGATACCGGTTTGGTTACGGCCATGGAGTCCTTGCGCCTGTATGCCTATATCCAAAAACCCATTCAACCCCTTTCCTTGATCCAAGTCATTGAATTCAGCATGTCCATGAGCCAAAAACTCTTGGCGCTGGAAGAAAAAGTGGAAGATTTAGAGTCATCACTGGAGGGAAGAAGGAAAATGGACCGGCTGAAGGGGATTCTGATGGAGCAAAAGGGAATGTCCGAACCGGATGCCTACAAGCTGATTCGCAAGCGTGCCATGGATAACGGCGAGAAGATTGAATGCACGGTAGAGAAAATGTTGGCGTCGATCTTGAAGAAAATGTAAAACTATGATAAGATACGCTGTCTATAGGGGGTGACGTTGATGATCAAACGATTTATTGGATATTACCGGCCGCACTGGAAGCTTTTTTCCTTGGACTTGTTGTGTGCGTTTTTGATGTCGGTCATTGATCTGCTGTTTCCGATTCTGACTCGAATGGCAACCAATGATTTGATCCCGAACGGACAAGTGGATCGACTTTTTCTTTTGGGCGGCGGCATGGCAGTGATGTATCTCATCCGCGCTGGGTTTGAATATTTTGTCGAATGCTACGGCCATGTGCTGGGGGTTCGAATGGAATATGATATGCGCAAGGATCTCTTTACGCATTTGCAGTCCTTGTCCTTTCGATTTTACGACAAGAACCGAACCGGACATTTGATGTCCCGGATTGTCAATGATCTGCGTGATATCACGGAATTGGCCCACCATGGTCCGGAAGACCTCTTTATCTCTCTGGTCATGATTGTTGGGTCCTTTCTGGTTTTGGTGCAGATCGAATGGCGGCTTGCGGTTCTGACCTATCTCTTTCTTCCATTTATTATTCTCTATGCCATAAAGATGCGCAAGCGGCTGGCAAGGGACTTTAAAGAGGTGAAACGTAAGATTGCGGATGTCAATGCACAAGTGGAAAACTCAATTTCCGGCATTCGTGTTGTGCATTCCTTCACGAATGAGTCCTATGAAATTGAGAAATTTGAAAGCGGAAACAACCTGTTCAGAATTTCCAGAGAAAACGCCTACAAGACCATGGCGCAATTGATGACGGGGATTCGCACCATGCTGAACATCCTGAATCTATCGGTGTTGATTTTTGGCGGCTGGCTTGTTTATACCAATCAAATCACAGTTGGCGATTTATTGGCATTTTTATTGTACATAGGGTTGTTTTTGCAACCGGTTCGACGGTTAATGTCCTTCACCCAGCAATTCGAACAGGGGATGGCCGGATTTGGCCGTTTCTGTGAAATCATGGACGTACGGCCGGAAATTATCGATCGGCCGGATGCATTGGCAATTGAAAATATTGAAGGTACAATTGAATTTCAAGCGGTCGATTTTGCGTATCAGGCAGAGGAACCGATTCTGAACCGCATTGGCTTTACCATTCCAGCCGGCAAGACAACGGCGCTGGTGGGGCCGTCAGGCGGAGGGAAAACGACCATTTGCCAGCTGATTCCCAGATTTTACGAGGTGACCGGCGGCAGGATTTTATTGGACGGCAAGGATATCAAGGATTATAAAATAGAGAGTCTCCGAGGCAAGATTGGGATCGTGCAGCAGGATGTATTCCTGTTTGCGGGAAGCGTCGCTGAAAACATCCTTTACGGACGTGCAGATGCAACGGAAGAGGAAATGATGGAAGCGGCAAAGCAGGCCGAAATTCATGAGTTTATTGAGAGTTTGCCGGATGGCTATCAGACTGAGATCGGCGAGCGGGGAATCCGCTTGTCGGGCGGTCAGAAACAGCGTCTGTCCATTGCACGTGTCTTTTTGAAGAATCCGCCCATCCTGATTTTGGATGAAGCGACTTCGGCCCTGGACAACGAAACCGAAGTGAAAATTCAAGCTTCCTTGGAAAAGCTGGCCCAGGGACGTACGACCCTGGTGATTGCCCACCGCTTGTCCACCATTCGCAAGGCCGATCAAATCCTGGTTGTCACCGATGACGGGATTGCTGAAACCGGCAATCATGAAGACCTAATGAAGAAAAAAGGCATTTATGCGAATCTGTACGCCATGCAATTTGCAGGATTAGAAAAACAAGGAGATCGTTAGATCTCCTTGTTTCGCTTTGTTTGCGCATAAAGCGTCTTCAATCGTTCCAAAACCTTGTCGTAATTTTCCCGGTGGTGGGGAAAGGTGCACTGTTCACAGCTTTTGATGCCGTTTTCCAGCCAGACCGGATTCCCGCCGCACTCGTCGCCCAAGGCATAGAGCGGGCAATAGCAGAAGAGGCAATTGAAGTCCTCTTCCGGCACGTTTTTATGACAGGGAAAATACTCGCATTGTTTATGTTGAAAGAAAGAATAGTTTGACATTTTTACCCTCCTGGATGAAATGGTTGTGGAATTATTGAAAAAAAAGTAGAATGGTAGAATGAAGAGATTATTTGCACGATTGATTCAAATGGATCAATGGATGGATCAAAAAATACAAATCTGGTCATCTGGTTTCAGTGTACCTTTTTTAAAAGGCATCAGCAAGGAGTTTAGCTTTATTCTGGCCTTTTGCCTTCCAATTTTTGGAATACTATTGGATTCAGAAACCCCTTGGGGCTTGGTATGGATCGCAGGTGTAGCCACTTATCTCAGCACCAGGGCCGTCAAACGCCTTACGGGAAGAAAACGCCCGCAAGAACATACCCAAACCAGCGTACATCTGGATTGCGAACGAGGAAGCTTTCCTTCCCGCCATGTTTCCGTTTTGGCGGCGGAAGGGGCTGTGCTCGCTTTGGCCGACTCGCAATTTGCCATGATTTGGCTGGTTGGCATCCTACTGGTTGCCGTATCGCGATTGGGTTTGCGGGAACACTTTTTTACCGATGTGGTGGTTGGTTTGCTATGGGGCTTTTTAAATGGATGGCTGGTTGAAATGATAAAAGGAGTCGTGACAGCATGAGTGAAAGAACATTTTTAAAGGGAGCACTTTTCCTGTCTTTGGCAGGTATTTTCTCCAAAGTCATGGGATTGATTTTAAAAATGCGGTTAAGCGTTATTTTAGGCCCGGAAGGTTCCGGGATTTATTCTTATCCGCAGCAATTTTACGTATTGATGATCGCCATTTCCGCAACGGGATTTGCATCGTCCATTTCGAAACTGGTGGCGGAAAAGCGGTCCGTTGGCAAAATGCGGGAAGCACACCGGGTTTTTCATGTTTCGTTGGTCGTTATGCTGGTGCTGAGTGCGGCCATTACCGTGGTCATGCTGCTCTTCACTCCGGTTGCCATGAAAATCTGGGGCGATTCTGTGCGCTACGCCTATTTGGCGGTCGCCATCGGTCCGATCTTTGTTTCGGTGATGACTTCTTTCCGGGGTTATTTTCAAGGCATGCAACTGATGCAGGCAACTTCGGTTTCGCAAATATTTGAATCGGCAGCCCGGCTGGTATTCGGTCTTGGACTAGCCGCGTATTTTGCAAGCGGCAGCATCCCGAAAGCAGCCGGAGGCGCATCCTTTGGCGCCGCAGCCGGCGGGGTCTTGGGATTTGGCATCATTCTCGTGTATTATATGCGCAACCGTTCCAAGATTATGACGGAACTCCAAGCAGACCATCACGAACAGGAGAAAAGCGCCTGGGACTTGGCGAAAGAATTAATCACCTTTACCCTGCCGATTACCATTAATTCGGTTATCGTTCCCTTAATGCCTTTGTTTGATTCCCTGCTGATCAAGCCGCGCGCCATTGCCGGCGGTTATTCGCCGGAAACGGTCGACCGCATGTATGCATGGCTCAGCAGTGCGGTTACGGTGAATGGCTTGCCTTTGACCTTTACCCTTGCCTTGGCCGTCAGTTTGATTCCGGCTGTATCCAAAGCCGTAGCACAGGGGAGGATGGATGAAGCGAACCGAAAAATCAACCTCAGCTTGCGGTTGGGATTTTTGATCGGCTTCCCTTGCTTTGCCGGTTTTATGGTCATCCCGGAAGAAATCATGGTCCTGCTGTTTCCGACCTTCGCGGGAAGCGGCTATGTGCTTCGCGCTTATGCCATGTGCCTGATCTTTATGATCGTTTCACAATTGATGAGTTATTCCCTGCAGGGAATTGGGCAGCCGAGAATTGCGACGAAAAACCTTATGATCGGATCCGCCATCAAACTGGTTCTCAGTTATTTTTTGATTGCACGGGAGCCCGCAATCGGCGCCAGCATCGCCAGCCTTGCTTCCTATATTTATATTTCTTCGATGAATACGGTCGCGGTGAAACGATACACGAACTTGCATCTTGACAAGAAAATCATCTATGCGCCTTTGGGTGCGTCTGTCGTTATGGCTCTTGCGACCTATGGGGTCAACCAGATATTTGGGCATACCCTGATTTCCATTGGTGTGGCAATGGTTTCCTACTTTGTTGTCTTGTTTGGTTTCGGCGGCATTCGCAAGGAAGAAATTCGCGAAATGATCGGCCGTTAAGTTTTGCAAGTTTAGACAGAAGTGGTAAAATAAAGTCGGAGGTGTTGAAATGAAACAGTTTCTAGCTCTAGGCGTGGTAATCGCTTATGCGATTTTTGTTGTCATTGTTGTATTTTGGGGCGATCCCACAGACGCATTGGTTCTCGGTTTTTTAAGGGGAATGGGCGTTGTGGTGGTATTGATTCTCGGATTATTATTAATAGAACGTTTCCAAGATCGAAGAAAGGAGAAAGAAGATGATCATCGTAAATACTGAATCCATTCCAGGAAAAGAAATTGATCAAGCGCTGGGACTGGTGCGCGGCTCAACCATTCGTGCCAAGCATATCGGCAAGGACCTGATGTCCGGCTTGCGACAAATTGTTGGCGGCGAGATGAAGGAATACGCAGAAATGCTGACGGAAGCACGACAATTTGCAACCTTGCAAATGGTGGAAGAAGCGGAAAATTTGGGCGCTGACGCAATTGTGAATGTTCGATACACCACATCTGCAGTCATGCAGGGCGCCGCGGAGATCTTGGCATATGGCACAGCAGTAAAGTTTAAGTAAGCGGAGGAAACTCCGCTTTTTGATTTGCAAGGAGGTTGGAATGAAGGTATTATTAGGAAAACCGGTGGCGGATGCAATCTATGCAAAGGCGAAAAACCGGATTGATTTGTTGCGCGAATACGGATATACACCTCGCGTGGCGATGGTGCAAATTGGAGCCGCGCCAGACGACACGTACTATAAGAAGAGCCTGATTCGCCAATGTGAAGCCATCGGGATTCAGGCGGATGACGTTTCGCTGCCGCAGGCAACAACAGAGGAGGAATTGATTCATCAGATTCAATCCTTCAATGAGAATCCGGAAATTCATGGTGTGATGATTTTCCGGCCGCTTCCGAAGCAAATCTCCAACGAACGCATCAGTGCTTTTCTGGACCATTGTAAAGATGTAGATTATATGAATCCCGATAATCTGGGCAAGATTATTCTGGGGAAAAGCCGCGGCCGTTTGCCGGGAACGCCTGCCGCCGTCATGGAAATGCTGGACTTTTACGATATTCCATTGGAAGGCAAAGAAGTTGTCATTGTCAATCGTTCATTGGTCGTCGGCAAGCCTTTGGCCATGCTGCTCCTGGATCGGAATGCGACCGTAACGGTTTGCCATTCGAAAACCCGCAATCTTCCTGAAAAGATGAAACAGGCGGACATTGTTGTTTCGGCAGTGGGCAAAGCGGAACTGTTCGGTGCGGAATGCTTTGATTCCCACAGCATTGTCATCGATGTCGGGATAAATAAACGAGCGGACGGGTCCATCTGCGGAGATGTGCGGTTCAATGACTTGGAATCGATTGTTTCCGCTGCATCGCCGGTTCCCCGGGGGATTGGAACCGTGACCTCGGCCGTGCTATTGCGCAATGTAGTATATTCGTGCCGCCAATTGAGCGGACTTTTCATGGTTCCGTCTTTTGAGGAAAGGTGGGGTTAGAATGAAAGGATTTTTAATCGGCCATGCCGATGATCAAGTTGCCCGAACCGGCTGCACGGTACTTTTGTGTCCGGAAGGCGCCATTGCCGGCGTCGACGTTCGCGGCGGAGCACCCGGAACAAGGGAGACCGCCCTTTTGGATCCTAAGATGACGGTGGAAAAGGTCCATGGGATTCTTTTGTCCGGCGGAAGCGCGTTTGGTCTGGATGCAGCCACCGGGGTCATGCGATATTTAGAGGAAAAGGGAATTGGCTTTGATACCGGCGTAGCCAAGGTGCCGATCGTTCCTGCAGCCGTATTGTTCGATTTGGCGGTGGGGCAGGCATCCGTTCGCCCTTCGGCTGACATGGGCTACGAAGCCTGTATGGCGGCTTCTGAAGATCTTCCATCATGCGGGAATGTCGGTGCCGGTGCCGGCGCCACCGTCGGCAAAGAAAAAGGCATGTCCTTTGCAACAAAAAGCGGCTTTGGCTTTGCGGAATTCCATCAGGATGAGTTTTTCTTCCTGGCCGGCGTTGCCGTAAACAGTTTCGGAGAAATTTTTGATGAATCCGGCAAAAGATTGGCTGGTGTGCGGCAAGCGGCGTCCGGAGACAGCCACATCAATCCATTTGAAGGCACCAATACCACAATTGGTTTTATCGCGACCAATGCCCAAGTGACCAAAGCGCAAGCAAACAAGTTGGCGGCGGTCGCCCATAATGGTTATGCAAGAGCCATTCGCCCCTGTCATACGCCATTTGACGGGGATACCATCTTTGCCTTGTCCACGGCAAAACAGGCTTATAATTTCTATGCGTTGTGCAAATTAGCAGAGGATGTAATGGCGGAAGCCGTTCGGAATGCAGTCATGAACGCTGAATCCATTCCTGGTTTTCCGGCTGCGGGGAGGGACCAATGAATCCACTCGATACAAGACCCTTGTACATTCAATTGAAAAATGAATTGATGGATAAAATTCGCAGCGGGGTGTGGAAAGAAAAGGAACAGATCCCGACGGAGTTGGAATTGATGGAAACCTATAAACTGGGTCGGGATACGGTGCGAAAAGCGATCGCCATTCTAGTTCAGGAAGGGTATCTGATTAAACGGCGGGGTAAAGGAACCTTTGTTGCGAAAACCCAGTTTTCCATTGGCTTTGAACCCTTGATCAGCTTGCGTCACGCCTTGCGCGTGAGAGGCCTTGAGGAAACCAATGCCATCTTGAACCAGGGAACCGATCCTTTAACGAAAGCCCAAGCGGAACGCGCTAGGATGGCAGACCGCGATCCGGCCATGAGAATTCTCAGGCTGCGCTCGGTTGAGGGGAGGCCCTTGGCCATAGAAGAGTCGATCTTTACGATCCGTGGAATTGACCATCAGCGTTTGGATCCGCACGATTCCATTTCTTCCTTTCTTCTGGAACAATGGAAAGGGCGGATTGAGCGGATCGAACAGGTCATGGTCCCCCGCAATGCTTCACAAGAGGAGCAGGAGGTTTTGGAAATCGGAAAGGAAGACCACGTCTTGTCCTTGGAACGTTGGATCTACATCAAGGGGCAAACGGCGCCCATTTCCTATGTATCCTTTGTCATCCCCATCAATGAATACGATTTTTCCATATAACCGGCATATGCCGGTTTTTTTATGTTTCATTTTATGGTATTCTATATATACGGATGTACGGACGTCTCATTGTGTAAATCATGCTATAATAAGGTTAAATCTACCAATAGGAGGAAAAAATGGAATCCAAGGTGGTCTTAACAATTGATTGTGGAACTCAAAGCGTGAGAGCGATGCTGTTCGATGAGCATGGTGCGCTTTTAGGGAAGGTGAAACGAAATTTTCAGGCCTATCATTCGCCGCATCCGGATTGGGCTGAACAGGATGCGGATCTATATTGGGATAAGTTATGCGAAACGACTCGGCAGCTTAAATCAGAAGTACCGGAACTTTTTCGCAAAATTGAAGCGGTCGCATTGACAACACAACGGGATACCGCTGTTTTTATTGACCGTGCAGGAAAACCTTTACGGCCTGCCGTTGTTTGGATGGATCAAAGAAAACTCGACACCCATTTGCCCTTTAATCATACACAGGCGCTGGCGCTGCGTGTTTCCGGCATGAAGGAAACAGCCATCGATTTTAATCGAAATTGTCCGGCGCATTGGGTTCAAGTCCACGAATCGGATATTTGGGCTTCCACCCATCAAGTCTTATTGTTGTCAGGCTATCTATTGTTCCGATTATCCGGCCGTTTGGTTGACAGCGACGCCTCTCAGGCGGGGAAAGTACCCTTTAACCATAAAAAGAGGCAATGGGAGCCCTCTTTCTCCATTAAGGGGCAAATCTTTCAAATTCCGAAAGAAAAATTGCCGATGTTGGTTGAACCGGGAAAGGAATTGGGGCAAGTCACCGAGCAAGCCGCTGAATCCACAGGGATTCCAACAAACCTTCCCATTATTGCCACGGCTTCGGACAAGGCCTGTGAGACCATCGGCGTGGGATGCAAGAATGATCATGTTGCCAGCATTTCTTTGGGATCCCAGGCCAGCATCCAGACGACAACGTTTCGATATTTCGAACCCTTGCGTTTTATTCCGCCCTTTGCCGCGATGATCCCAAAGGCCTTCAATCCTGAGATCCAGATTTACAAGGGCTACTGGATGATTTCCTGGTTTCGAAAAGAATTTGCCCAGAAGGAGCAAAAAGAGGCGGAAGACTTAGGCGTAGCGCCCGAGGAATTGCTGAATCAACGATTGTCCAGCATCCCGGCGGGCTCGGATGGCTTGATCCTCCAACCGCTTTGGGGGGCCGGTGTAAAACGGCCGGAAGCGCGGGGATCCATTATCGGATTCAATGATATCCATACGAGAATTCATATTTATCGGGCTATTATCGAAGGGATTGGCTACGCCTTATTGGAAGGGGCGGAGCAAATCGAGAAAAAACTGGGGCACAAGTTTGACGCATTTGCAATTTCGGGCGGCGGTTCCCAAAGTGACGCGATCTGCCAGATTTCCGCCAACCTGTTGAATCGGCCTGTTTACCGGGTTCAAACCCATGAAACCTCTGGGCTCGGCGCGGCAATTGCCGCTTTCGTCGGTCTCGGACACTACAAGAGTTTTGAAAAGGCGATTGATGCCATGTCCCATCCAACAGATTGGTTTCAGCCTGATCCGAAGGAAGCAAAGCTCTATCGCAAGATCTACAGCCAAATCTATCGAAAAATGTACAGGCAAGTCAAACCCCTGTATAAAGAATTGAGAACGATCATCAAGGAGGGAGAACATGAGTCACGCGTATAAAGGATACCACCCGGATTGGGAAAATCAGCCGCCGAAACCCAGAAGTTTTCGTGCGGCCTTAAAATGGGGGGATCCCAACGAATTCAAAGAGCCGAACGAAGGCTTGTACAAAACGATGAAGCAGGTATTTCACCTGAACGATTCGGATTTTCAAAACAAGGTTTCGACAGCAGAGACACCAATACCTGAGGACCTTCCCATCAGCCTGACCGATGACCAGGTCGCCTTTTTCATTGGAGTATTAGGCGAAGACAATGTGCATCGAGACGGATTCACCCGGGTGAAGACCTCCTATGGCAAAACCATGTGGGACTGTATCCGATTGCGGGAGGGACGCATTGAAAACATCCCGGACCTGGTCTTGTGGCCGCAGGATAAAGAAGAGATCGAGTCCATCATCGCATTCTGCAACAAGGAAACCATTCCGGTCTATTGCAGGGCCGGCGGTTCTTCTGTAACGCGGGGAACGGAAGCGGTAAAAGGCGGAGTCAGCCTGGATTTGGGGAAACGTTTCAACCAGGTCATTGCCTTTAATGAAAAAAATCAGACCATAACCGTGCAATCTGGCATCCAGGGCCCTGAGCTGGAAGAGGCGCTGCGGGACGCTCCCAAACGATTCGGTGCCGCCCGCGCCTATACCTGCGGTCATTTTCCGCAATCCTTTGAATACTCCGGCGTAGGGGGCTGGGTCGTGACAAGGGGCGCAGGTCAGAATTCCAGCTATTACGGAAAGATCGAAGACCTGGTGATTGCCCAGGAGTATGTTACGCCGCAGGGAATCATTAAAACCGGCGAGTATCCGGCGAAAGCGACGGGACCCGACATCGATCAGATTATGATCGGCAGCGAAGGCGCCTACGGGATCTTGACCCATGTCACCTTGAAGGTGTTTCACTGGACGCCGGATAACCACTTCCGCTTCAGTTATATCTTTCCTTCCTGGGAATCGGCGCAAGCCGCCGCACGTGAAGTTACCCAAGGGGAATTCGGCATGCCTTCCGTTTTTCGACTGTCTGATCCGGAAGAAACGGATTTGATGATGAAGCTATACGGCATTGAAGACACCTTTTTGGACCGACTGATGAGCCTTCGCGGTTTTCAGCCCATGGAACGCTGCCTCTTTCTTGGTTTTACCGATGGAGAGCGCGGTTTCTGCCGCAATGTCAAGCGCAATGTGCATCGGATCGCAAAGCGACATGGTGGTTTCTATCTGACGGGAATTCCCGTGAAAAGCTGGGAGAAGGGACGTTTTAGAGACCCCTATCTGCGGGATGCCCTGCAGGATTACGGCATATTGATTGATACCATGGAAGCTTCCGTGACCTGGGAATCCATGCCCGAGGTGCATAGAACCGTGCGGGAATTTGTAAAAACCAGGCCACAAACCATCTGTATGACCCATATGTCCCATGTCTATCCGCAAGGAGCCAACCTGTATTGGATTTTTATCGGAAAAATGGATGAAAAGGAATATCTGGAGATGCAAAAGGGGATTCTGGACCGGATTGTTTCTTCCGGCGCCGCGCTCAGCCACCATCACGGGATCGGAAAGAGCTTTGGCCCATGGATGGAAAATCATCTGGGAACAGAAACCATGGCTGTCATTCAAACCTTGAAGACCCATTTTGATCCCAATCATATTATGAACCCGGGCGGCACCCTGGGCTTAGATGAATGAAGCGTGAATTTCACGCTTCTTTTCTTTTAACCCCGAGGCATATCGTTTATAATAAGGAGTGGAACACATTTACAAATGGTTCCATTCAATCGAAGAATGAAGGATGAAAATTATGAATAATTATAAATTGATCATCGCCTACGACGGAAGCCGCTATCAAGGCTGGCAGCGTTTGGGCCATACCCAGGACACCATCCAGGGGAAAATAGAAACTGTACTCTCCAAATACTATAAGCAAAAGATTCAGATTGACGGGTCCGGCCGGACCGATGCCGGCGTTCACGCCAAAGGCCAGGTGGGCTCCGTTCTTTTACCGACCGAAAAAATAGGGATTGAAGATCTTGCGGCAATCAATCATTATTTGCCCTCCGACATTCAAATCCTTCAAATTGATCCGGCGGACGACCGTTTTCATGCCCGCTATCTGGCGAAACGCAAGCGCTATCGGTACCGCATCGCCTTACCGCCCGTTGGGAATGTGTTTGAACGCAAATACATGGCAAGTCTTGAGGAGCCCTTGGACCTTGTTAAAATGCGAAAAGCGGCGGGATTTTTAATCGGAACCCATGATTTTCGTTCCTTTACGACCATGAAATCAAAGAAAAAATCAACCGTGCGAACACTGGAATCGCTCACTATCACTCAACCCATATCAGGGGAAGTGCAAATCGACTTCATTGGAAACGGGTTTTTGCGCCAACAGGTGCGAATCATGACGGGGCTTTTGATACAGGTGGGAACCGGCGCGATTCCACCGAGTCGAATGGAAGTGATTTTAAACGAAAAATCAAGGGCGAACACGCGAATGATTGCACCCGCCAAGGGATTATGTTTGGAAGAAGTCAACTATTAGGAGGATCAGATGGATATTCGTTTTTTTCATCTTGCTGACATTCATATCGGAAAATGCTATTCGACCCATTGTCTGAGTCCGGAGCATGCAGAGTCTAGAAGAAATGAAACCTGGGGGACCTTTGCGCGGATCTGTCGAACCGCGTCGGAAGAGGGCGTGGACTTTTTATTGATTGCAGGTGATTTGTTCGATAGCCACTATTGCAGTGTACAGGACATTCTGGGCGTTTCGGAGCTTTTTTCTGGACTGGCGCCGATTCCTGTTTTCGTGATTGCAGGCAATCATGACCCGCTTGGGGACAAGAGCGTTTACCACTGGGTGAAATGGCCATCCAATGTGCACCTCTTTGATGCGGGACAATTCAAGTCCATCGACCTGCCTGAAAAAAATGTTACCATTTGGGGCCGCAGCTGGGATCGAAAAGAGGATTGTGATCCCGTTGCCCTTCCAATGCCGCGAGAGGGTCGGAATATATTGCTTCATCATGGTGATCTGGATCGGGAAGGTTCCCTGTATGCCAATTTGTCCTCCCGTTCCATTCTGGAAAAGCAATATGCCTATACGGCTTTAGGTCATATCCATCGCCCGGAAGTTTTCAATCACTTTCCCGGCGCATTTGCTGGCAGTCCCGAACCCTTGGATTTTGGAGAATTCGGTGAACACGGTTATATGGATGTCCGCCTTGGAGAAGGTGAACCGGAGATCAACTTCGTCACCGCAAGCAGCCGGCAATTTGTTGCCCTGCAGGTGGAAGCCTCGTCATCGGACACCATTGTCACCCTGGCGGCAAAAATCCGCGAGCAAATCACCGGTCTGCATCCGCAGCGAGACTTTTTCAAGGTTTCCGTCCAAGGATATTGGGATGGGTCTTTTGAAGCGGCGATCCAGCAGCTCAACCAGTTGCTGCAGCCGGACTTCTATGACTTGACCATTGTGGACCAGACCCGGCCGGATATCAATCTGGAACGATTGATCCATACCTACCGCGATTCCGCAATCGGCCTCTATATCGCGCGCATCCAGGAAATGGATTTGGAAGAAGATTTGAAAAGAGACGCGTTATTATACGGGATTGAAGCTCTCTTGAAAGGAAAGAACGGATGAAGATATCAAAATTGAATTTAGAGAGCTTTGGCAAGTTTCACCAAAAGGAGATCCATTTTCAGCCTGGATTTAATTGTGTGTTCGGAGAAAATGAAGCGGGAAAATCTACGATTCAGGGATTTATGCATGGGATCTTCTACGGCTTCTACAACCCCTACACCAAGACCAAACGGTATTCACCGCTCTATGATCGCTATCGTCCTTGGGACCGGCAAGAGTTTCGCGGCTCTTTGTCCTATGAGTGGGAAGCGCAACCCTATCGCATCGAACGTAATTTTTTAAAGGGAGATGAATCCGTCTCCGTCTTGCGGCTTTCGGATGGGGAAGAGATCACCAATGAATTTCCCTATAATGGGGTTTATCGGCAGATCGTGCCGGGCGAATCCCTCTTGCAGATGAATGAAACCATGTTTCGCAATACTGTTTTCATCCAGCAGCGGGGGGTGCAGCCGGAAGAAAACTTCGCGATGGAAGTGCGCGACAATTTTGTCAGCATCGCCCAGGAGTTCTCGGAAGACTTGTCCGTAAAAACAGCCATTCAAGGCTTGAATTATCAATTGGATCAGGTCGGTTCGCCCACGCGGCACAAGACATCCGCTTTGGGTCAAGCTGTTGCACACTTGTCTGATTTGGAAGATGAGCGACTCAAGCTCTTGTCCAGTCATGAAGAGATGCGGGATTGGTTTTCCATGAAAAATCGCTTGGAAGATGAAAACCTTCAGCTGGATCAGGCATTTGCTGCCTTGGAAAAGGAAGAATTGTACAGCAAGCGCCGCTTTCTTGAAGCCGACCAGCAGGAACTTCATGAAACAAAGACAAGGATTCATCAACTGGAAATGGAACAGGAACGTTTTGAACCCTATCGGGATTTTGATGATTCCGAAGCAGAAGCCATTCTGGAGTTGGAGAGCCAGATCCGTTATCTGAAGGATCGGCTGGAAGAACCGGAGGAAGAAAGCGTGGCAGAAGAACCGGACTGGATCCTATGGCCGATTGCTCCGGCTTTGCTGGGCCTTGCCGCGAGTCTGATTTTTTATATGCTGTCGATGCCCCCAGGCATTTATGGCGGTCTTGCCGTCCTGATCCTGTCCGTATTGGCCTTTGCCATTCTCAATATCACCGCAAAAAAACCCTTGATGGGGAATCGAGAAAGCAAGAGCAGGGCGGTCCCGGTCACGGAAAGGCGGGAATATGAACGCATGTTAGCGCGCTTGTACGCGCTATGCCAAAATGCGGACTGTCCGCAATTGCAGACCTACAAGAAAAAACAGGCGGGAAAGGCCCGTCTGAAAGAAGTGGAGCGCGAACTCGTCCATATGGATGAAGTCTTCGAAATTCAATGGAAAGAAAAGCAAGGCAGCCGTTTGGAAGACCAATTATCCTCGCTGCCGGAAATTCCTGAAGACTGGCAAATCCGTTCTGCGGAAGCCATCGCGGCCGACTGCAAAGCAAATCGGCAAAGACGAAAGGAAAACGAACTGGAAATCGAATGGCTCAAGGGGATGATCGCATCCAAGGAATCGGACCGATCTTTGGCTCATGTTGAGGAGGAATTGGAGATTCTTCGCACCAAGGCAGACCGCCTGCATCATAAGCGCAAAGCCATTCTTACTGCGATTGACGGGCTTGAGACCATTGCCGGTCAAGTTCAGGAATTGTTTTCACCGGAGCTAACCGCCAATATGAGCGAAATGCTGGCTTTTTTGACCAACGGCAAGTATCCGGAAGTCCGAATCGGCGGCGAATTTGAGGTCCGGCTGGTTGAACGGAACCAGGAACGGCTGGTTCCCGTGGAAGATGTCAGTGCCGCTACGCTGGAGCTGGTTTATTTTGCCTTGCGGCTTTCCATCCATTCCCTGGCGGGCGATTCCCAGGCGCCCTTGTTTTTGGACGAACCCTTCTCGCAATTCGATCGACCGCGTCATGAAAAGGCCTTGCGTCTGCTAGCGGAATACGCCAAACAAAAACAAGTCATTTTTTTCACCAGCCAAGAATACGAACTGGATCTGATGCACGATTTAAAAATGAATCCGCATCTCATTGAATTATAGGAGGAGCGATTGAAAATATTTGGAATTTCGGATCTTCATTTTGACATCCGATCGGAAAAGCCGATGTCTGTTTTCGGCAAAAATTGGGATTCACATGAAGAACGAATCATTGAAAACTGGAAGAAGCTGATTCAGCCCGAAGATGTGGTGCTGCTGCCCGGCGATCTGTCTTGGGCCATGCATCTGCGGGAAGCGGTTGAACATTTAGAGCGGTTGGAAAACTTGCCGGGCATCAAGCTGATCGGCAAAGGCAATCATGATTATTGGTGGGAATCCCTTTCGAAAATGAATCAATTGGGATTTCAGTCCCTGCATTTTATTCACAATACGGCCTTTCAATCGGGTTCTGTCGGTATTTACGGCACCCGGGGCTGGACATCAAAAGACAGCCAGCAATTTGATGAACATGACGAAAAAATCGTAAAGCGGGAACTGCAGCGATTGGATTTGTCCCACAGGCAATTGAAGCATTCGGAATACGAAATTGCCATGCTGCATTATCCGCCCTTTACCTTCCATGGAGAACTGAATGATTTTGGCCGGTATGTCGTAGAAAACGGAACCGACCTTTGCATTTACGGCCATTTGCATGCCGAAGGCCATCGATTTGTCAAAGAGGGAAAATGGGGGAATACCTTGTTTGTCTGCGTTTCATCCGATTACTTGCAATTTGTGCCAAAGCTGCTGAAGGAGTTATAAAAATGAAGGAAAAGGAAGTAAAAATCCTGAATGTCGATTTCAAAAAGATCGAGCGCAAGCTGATTGATGCCGGCGCAGTTCTGATCAAAGACGAGCATCAAGTCAATTGGATTTTTCAGGTTGAAGCCTTGCAGACAAAAGATGGAGAAAACGGGTATCTGAGACTGCGGTCCACCCATTCGAATTTGTCGCAAGAAACGACCCATGAGTTCACTTTAAAGATGAAAGAACCGGATCAAGAGATCCGTGTATATGAAGAATTAACAACCCATGTTTCCGACCCCAAGGCTTTGCTGGAGATTATGCGAATGATTCATCTGCCGGTTCAATACCGCGGCGAGAAGTCACGCAAATCCTATCGGTGGGGAACAATTGATTTCGAAATGGATCAATGGGATACCGAAACCTACCCAATGCCCTACCTGGAAATTGAGGTGGAGAAGTCGTCCGACTTGGATGACGCCCTGGACCTCTTGGGATTGACCCGTTCAGACGTTACCACCAAATCCATAAGCGATTTAAGAAAGGAATGGAAAAGCAATCATGCTAATTAGTCAAACTACTGCTCAACGAGTACTGCAAGCCGCTTTGGAAACGGGGGCGGATTTTTCTGAGATCTTTGTGGAAAAGAAGCGAGTTAACGGGATTTTGATGATCAGCGGCGCGGTTGAAACCGTGCAAAGCGGTTTTGATTCCGGTTTGGGACTGCGCATTATTTATGGCACCCAGAGCCTCTACGGCTATACAAGCGACCTACGGGAGGAAAGCCTGATCAAAATGGCGCGTACCCTGGCAGCTGCAATAGGAAAGGAAAACAAATCGAATGGTTTTTCTTTTCAAAGCCCGGCTTCAATAAAGTCGCCCCATACCATTTTGCTTCCGACTTCCGGCATCCGAATGAAAGAAAGAATCGAGAAAATGCGGGAAGCGGATTCCCATGCCCGCGCATACGACCAATTGATTTCTCAAGTTTCCGTGCGCTATGCGGATTCTGCACAAGATATACTCATCGCCAACAGTCAAGGAAGGTGGGTGGAGGACCAGCGAACAAGAACGCGTTTTTCCATCAGCAGCGTTGCTGAATACCAAGGGGAAATGCAAACCGGCGGGTTTTCTCCCGGCGCGTCCCAAGGCTTTGAATTCATACAAGGCCTGGATGTGAAAGCGGTAGCGGAAGAATCCGCTCGTGTCGCGGTTACCATGGCCAAGGCGGAGCCTTGCCCTGCCGGAACCTTCCCCGTGATCATTGACAACGGATTCGGCGGCGTCATTTTTCATGAAGCCTGCGGCCATGGACTGGAGGCGACCTCGGTAGCCAAGAAAAACTCGATCTTTTCGGATCGCTTGGGTCAAACCATTGCATCTGAAAAGGTCACAGCCATTGATGACGGCACCATCGCCAATGCCTGGGGCAGCAGCCTATACGATGACGAGGGAGATTTACAGCGCAAACGCATCTTGATTGACAAGGGCGTTTTGAAAAGCTATATGATCGACCGGTTGAATGGAAAACGGATGGGGATGGATCCAACCGGCTCCGCCCGCAGAGAATCCTACAAGTATGCGCCAACCTCCAGAATGACCAACACCTATATTGCGGCCGGCAGTGATTCCGTCGAGGAAATCTTCTCTGCGACAGAAAACGGCTTGTATGCCAAGTACATGGGCGGCGGTTCTGTAAATCCCATCACCGGCGAGTTCAATTTCTCCGTAATGGAAGGATATTTGGTGAAAAACGGAAAAATCGACCGGCCGGTACGCGGGGCCACCCTGATCGGGAAGGGGTCTGAGGTATTGAAGAAAATCGACTATGTGGCCGATAATCTGGCCCATGGACAGGGCATGTGCGGTTCCAGCAGCGGATCGATTCCAGCCAATGTGGGTCAACCCATGATTCGTGTGTCCAATATGACTGTCGGTGGCAGAAAAGGAGAGGAAAAATGAAAAAGTTTTGGCAACAATTCCTCAATGCGGCAGAGGAGATCGGGATTACCGAACTTGAAATGATGATGCAGCGTTCCCGCAATTTCAGCATCAACATTTATGAGAATGAAATTGAAAAATACTTGCTCTCAGAAGACGGGGGCTATGCCTTTCGGGGCTTGTACAAGGGAAAAATGGGATACGTCTATACGGAACTCCTGAATCCGGACCTGATCCCGGATTTGGTCAATGCCCTGCGGGAAAACGCGGAAGTGATCGACTCTAGCGACATCGAATTGATGAACCGTCGACCGGGCCAACCGATTGCGGTCGATTTTCGCATGAAAGATGATCTGAACGAAGAAGAGAAAATACAGTTCGCGCTGGAACTGGAAAAGGCGGCATTGTCGCATGATGCCCGCATCCACAAGGTTTCCAACAGTTTCTATGCCGAACAGGAAAGCGAATATCGCATGATCAACAGCCATGGCTTGGATTGCGAACAAAAGGACCGCTATTATATGGCCTATTCCTATTTGACAGCCAAGGATGAGAACGACCAGCAGACCGGCTTTGCTTTCCAGTTGTCGCGAAACTTTGACGATCTGGATCCGAAAAAAATTGCTGAAGAAGCGGCGACAGAAGCGATTTCTCACCTTCATCCCCAACAAATCAAATCCGGCAATTATCCTGTAATTTTGGAAAATCGGGTCATGGTTGATTTGCTGGAAAGCTTCGGTTCGATCTTTTCGGCGGATGCGGTTCAAAAAGGTTTGTCTCGCATGAAAGACAAGCTGAATAAATCGGTCGCGTCGCCTTTGATCTCGTTGGTGGATGATCCGACCGGGGCCTATGGTTTTATTCGCCAGCCTTTTGATTCAGAAGGCATTCCAACCGCTTCCAAAGCAATTGTAAAAGACGGTGTCTTGCAAACCTATTTGCATAACCTGAAAACCGCCCATAAAGCAGGTGTCGAATCGACGGGAAACGCCCATAAGTCGTCCTACAAAGGATCCATGGGGATCGCCCCATCGAATTTTTATCTGGTACCGGGTCAGCGCGACTTGAATGCCATGCTGGCAGATATGGAAACCGGCCTCTTGATTACGGAAGTGCAAGGCCTCCATTCGGGGCTGAATCCCGTATCGGGCGATTTTTCCCTGGCGGCGACGGGCTTCCTGATCGATGAGGGCCTTCGCCGGCAGCCCGTTCACCAGATCACCATTGCCGGAAACTGGTATCAATTGCTTCATGAGATTCAGGAGCTTGGCGGTGACCTTTGGTTTGGCATTCCCAGCGGCGGCGGACATTTCGGCGCGCCGTCCGTGTGGCTTACGTCCATGAGCGTGGCGGGTGAATAGGATGGAGAAGTGGTCGAAACGGTATTATCGCCTGCTGGTACTCGGCTTGGCAGGCTTTGCGGTTATTCTGTATGCCTTGTCCGCAGCGGGCGCCTCTGTGCCTTTTCTGGCATCCGCCTTTTTGCTGTTTTATCTGGCGTATAAGAATGGCTTGCAGGCTTGGGTGAAAAACCAAGTCGCCAAGGAGGATCCGGCCTATTCACAAAAGAGAAAGGCGGTTCGCAAACAAAAAAGGGAGATGTGGAAGGTCTACCTGTTTCCGCGAAGCCCTTGGTATAAAAACGAGAGCATCGCCGCAGCGATTCTATTGATTCTTGCAATTCTTTTTAGATTTCGATAGAATTTAGGAAACTGAACGGGAAGGAGTATGTATGGAACGGACATTGGTCATAATTAAACCGGATGGAGTATCCCGAGGACTGATTGGTGAAATCATCAGTCGGTATGAGCGGAAAGGATTTCATATTGTAGCAGGGAGGTTGATGAAACCGGAGCAGGAAATTGTCGAATACCACTATGATGTGCATCGCGGCAAATCCTTTTTTCAGGACCTGATTGCCTATTTTATGGAAGGGCATATTTTTGTTATGGTAGTTGAAGGGGAAAATGTCGTCGATTTGGTACGCAAGATCCATGGCGACAAGGATCCGAGCTGCGCATTGCCCGGCACCCTGAGAGGTGACTATGCGAGCAGCACCACAAGGAATATTGTACATGCTTCCGACAGTTTGGGCGCGGCGGCAAGGGAGATTTCCATTTGGTTCCCCAATTTGGATGAAGAGTAGAAAAGAGGCAAAGCTTTCGCTTTGCCTCTTTTTTTACTCTGTGAATGCCGCGACTACGGCACCATTGTAGGTTTCTTCAATAAACTTCTGAATCTCTTCCGTTTGAAGGGCTTCAATCAAAGCCTTCACTTTCGGATCATCCGCATTGTCTTCCCGTGTGGTAAGAATATTGACATACGGCGAATCGCCGCCTTCCAGCAGCAAGGCATCGTCAATGGGGTTGAAACCGGCTTCAATGGCATAGTTGCCGTTGATGACAGCCGCATCCACGTCTGTCAGGGTGCGTGGCAGCTGGGCCGCCTCAATGGCTTGCACGGAAATGTTTTTTGGATTTTCGACGATATCCGCTTCAGTCGCTTCCAATCCGGCATCCGGTCCCAATTTGATCAGCCCCGCGCTTTCCAGCAGCAAGAGGGCGCGCCCGCCGTTGACGGCATCATTGGGAATGGAAACCACGGCTCCTTCCGGCAAGTCCTCAAATGAATCGAATTTTTCGCTGTAGAGTCCCATAGGCTCCACATGGATGCCGGCGACGGAAACCAAATTCAATCCGCGTTCTTCGTTGAAATCTTCCAGGTAGGGAAGGTGTTGAAAGAAATTGACATCAATCTCTCCATCGTTCAAGGACAGATTGGGTTTTACATAATCCGTAAATTCAATGATTTCCAATTCGATCCCCTCATCGGCCAGTTTGTCTTTGACCTGGTTGAGAAGTTCAACATGGGGAACAGGCGTCGCACCAACGCGCAATACATTTGAAGATTCGGACGTACTCTGACAACCGAAAAGCATCATTGTGACGGCCACCAAGAGTAAGATTTGCAATGCTTTTTTCATTTTGTACCTCCTTATGATCGTTTTTGATATATAGCATTCGCGAGGCGATTGCCCGCGACTTGCATCAATTGAACCAAACCGATAATGATAATCACTGCAAGTATCAGAATTTCGATCTCATACCGGTAAAACCCATAGCGAATGGCCAGGTCTCCCAATCCGCCTCCGCCGATGGCGCCCGCCATGGCTGAATACCCAATCAGGTTGATCACGGTCATGGTGATGCCCAATACAAGGCTGGGCAAAGCTTCAGGCAGAAGCACCTTGGTGATCATTTGCATGGTGGAAGCCCCTTGAGCCCGGCAAGCCTCAATGACACCCGCGTTGACTTCCTTCAAGGACGACTCGACGACCCGGGCTACAAAGGGTGCGGCGGCGATCGACAAAGGAATGACGGTAGCCGTTGTCCCGATCGTTGTTCCCACAATCATACGAGACAGGGGGAACAAGAGAATCATCAGGATAATAAAGGGGATGGAACGGCTTACATTGACGATGAAGTTTAAGACCTTGTTTAATAAAGCATTGGGCGCCACATGGGTTTCTTCGCTGATAACCAGAAAGACACCGCACGGCAGGCCCATGATAACCGCAAAAAGGGTTGATAAAAAGACCATATACAGGGTTTCCAATGTGGGAATAATAAAAATTTCAGGATTAATCATGATGCTACCACCTCAACTTGAATTTCTGATTCGTGGAAATCGTGCACACAGGCTTCGATTTCTGATTTTGCGCCTGTGATTTCAACCAAAAGATTGCCGACGGGAATCGTCGCCAGCTGATTGATTTCGGCTGAAAGAATGTTGATCTCAATATGATGGCGATGAATGACTTGACTCAAAAGCGGTTTCCGGATGGACGCGCCTAAAAATGTCAGGCGCAATTGATAGGACCTTTCATCGCTCGGCCGATAGGCTTCCTGATCCGGGCGCAGATGAGAAACAAAGGATTTAGCCAGATCCGATTTCGGATGGGTGAATACCGTTTCCACCTTGTCGCACTCCACAACACGGCCGTTTTCCATGACGGCGACCCGTTCGCAGATTTCCCGAATGACTTCCATCTCATGGGTGATCATGATCACCGTCAGGTTCAAGGTATCCTTCAGCTGACGAATCAATGTCAGGATCGATTTGGTCGTCTGGGGATCCAAAGCCGAAGTTGCCTCGTCGCACAATAGAATTTTGGGACGATTAGCAATGGCTCTGGCAATCGCAACCCTTTGTTTTTGACCGCCGCTGAGCTGGGCGGGATGCATTTTTGCCTTGTCGCTCAGTCCCACCAGTATTAGCGTTTCTGCAACGCGGGCTTGGATTTCCTTTTTGCTCATCCCCGCCAATTCCAAGGGAAAGGCGACGTTGTCTTCAACCGAACGAGACTGCAGCAGGTTAAAATGCTGAAAGATCATCCCGATTTCTTTTCTTTCTGCATTGAGCTTTTTTCTGGACAAACGCCGCAATTCTGTTCCATCGATCAGGATTTCTCCCTGGTCGGCTTCCTCCAAACGATTGATCAGACGGACCAAGGTGGACTTGCCTGCACCGCTCAAGCCAATAATGCCGAAGATTTCACCGGCTTCTATATCTAGGGATACCTCATCGACAGCTATGACTTTGCCATCAGGATGGGGGAAGGTTTTTGTTAGGTTCTTAAGCTGAATCATGGTTCCTCCTTAATAAAAAAAGACTTCTTTCAGCCGAAAGAAGTCATGGTAAACAAGTTTTCTCATCTTTCGGAATCATCCGCAGGATTTAGCACCATATATCGAAATCGATACTGGTTGCCGGGTTTCATAGGGCCAGTCCCTCCACCACTCTGGATAAGTTTTTTCATTCAATTGAGACCTATTGTACTGAGTTTCGAAAGGAAAGTCAAGGCCTTTTCGAAAAAAGTTGATTCTTTCCAATAGAACCTAATTTTCTATCTTTCGAACAAAAAAATGAATTGAACCAAGATGCTTCCGTCAAGTATAATGGACCTAAGTTCATAGGAACATGGTGCGCGCAAGCGTTAAAAGGGAAGCAGGTGAAAGACCTGCACAGCCCCCGCTACTGTAAAACGTGACGACTCCTCAAATCCACTGCTATCGCGGGAAGGGAGGGGAAGGATGAACGCAAGTCAGGAAACCTGCCATGATCGCAAGAACAATCTTCGGAGGGAAGGTGGGTTAATGATAAAAACATCAAACCGTATTCCTTTTGGATACGGTTTTTTCTTATGGAGGTGTCAACTGTGAAAATCATGATTCAAGGAACGGGCTCCTCAGTAGGGAAAAGCCTATTGGTTGCCGGGTTTTGCCGCATTTTAAAAAACGAGGGTGTCTTGGTCGCGCCATTCAAGTCCCAGAACATGGCCTTGAACGCATGGGTAACGCCTGAGGGAAAGGAAATTGGCCGAGCCCAAGCCGTCCAGGCGGAAGCTTGCGGCATTGAACCCCACGTGGATATGAATCCGATTCTGCTGAAACCCAACCGCAGTTTGGGGGCGCAGGTTATCGTCGAAGGAATCGCGCGGGGCCACTTTCCAGCTTTGGAATATGAATGGATGAAACCGGGGCTCAAGACGGTCGCGCAACGTGCCTTTACCCGCCTGGAACAAGCCTATGAGGCGGTACTGATCGAAGGCGCCGGATCCCCTGTGGAGATCAATTTGCGAAAGAACGATTTGGTCAATATGGGCTTTGCGGAATTGGTGGACGCGCCGGTCATTCTGGTCGCCGATATCGATCGCGGCGGCGTTTTCGCACAATTGGTCGGGACTATGACCCTGCTTTCAGAAGAAGAAAGAAAACGTGTTAAAGGCTATATCATCAATAAATTCCGGGGCGATGTCAGCCTGTTAATGCCAGGGATCGAAATGGTCAAGCCCTACTTGGACATTCCCTGCTTGGGTATTGTCCCGCATTTGGAAAATCTCTTGATCGATGATGAGGACAGTGTAACCGACCGCATTTCGCCCCACCGGCTTGAGCAGGAGAAAAAAGCAATTGGCGTTCTGCGATATCCCCATGCATCCAATCTTTCAGATTTCACGCCATTGGAAATGGAATCCGGGATCACGCTGCATTATGTGACCACCCCGCAGGAAATCGACAGCATGGATGCCTTGATTTTGCCCGGCAGCAAGCACACCCTTCATGACCTCCAATGGATGAAGTCCACCGGGTGTTTTGGAGCGGTGCTTAAAGCCAAGGGAAAAGACAAGTTCTTGCTCGGCATCTGCGGAGGCTTTCAAATTTTCGGGGAAAGCCTGTCGGACCCGGAAGGGATTGAAAGCGGATCCACATCAGAAAAGGGATTGGGCATTCTGCAAACGGAGACCGTTTTGAAAGAGCAGAAGACAACCTGTCTGACCGAGGTGGAATGGAAGGGAAAAAACCTGAAGGGGTATGAAATCCATCAAGGGGAAACCCATGCCAGACATGCAGACGAGATTGTCATGCGATCTCCATCCCAAGAAATTCTCGGGGTTGAATCCGGTCGAATCTTCGGCACCTACTTGCATGGAATTCTGGACAATGCAGCCTTTCGCCATTGGTTTCTGGAACAAGCCGGTGCCAATCCCGATGCTTGGGATTATCAAGCGAAGAAGGAAGAAGCCTACAACCGTTGGGCCGAGCACCTGCAAGCGCATGTGGATTGGCCCATGATTCGTCAAATTCTGGCAGACAGCGAGGATACGAAATGACGGTTTGGGCAATGGTGGCATTCGACGCTGTTTTCGGGGATCCGCCCGGATGGCATCCAGTAATCGGTATTGGGAAAATCATAAGCTGGTGGGAACGCCGTTTGTACGGCGACCGTTTCCAGCACCTGCGCGGCGCGATTTTTGCCCTTTCCGTCCTGCTGACGTCCATGGGCGCGGCCCTTATGGTTCACACCCTGCTTTTACGGATGCCCTTTGGCCGGCTGCTTGAAGCCATGCTTTGCGGATGGTTTTTGGCCGCAAAGAGTTTGGCGGCCGTCGCGGACAAAATGCAGAAGCGTTTTGAAACGCAAGGACTCGCGGGCGCACGACGCCTAATAGCAGAATATGTAAGCCGTGACGTTGATTCACTGACAAAAGATGAAATCCTTCGCGCCACTGCGGAGACCATGGCCGAAAACATCATCGATGGTGTTCTGGCCCCCATTTTCTTTTTTTTAATCGGAAATGCCCTGGGCAGCCCGCTTGTCGGCATGGTCTTTTACAAGGCCGTCAACACCATGGATTCCATGGTCGGCTATCGAAACGAGCGTTATCTCGCCTTTGGCATGGTTGCAGCAAAAATCGATGACCTGGCCAATTGGATCCCCGCCCGTTTGGGGGCTCTTGCCATGCTTGCGGCCGGTATTTTCAACGCCGGCTCCCTTTCGGACGGCTGGAGAGTCATGATGCGGGATCGAAAATGCCACAGCAGTCCCAATTCCGCCTATGCGGAAGCTGCGATTGCCGGCTTGTACCGATGCCGTTTGGGCGGGGATTCCCGGTACTTCGGGGCGGTCCATCACCGTCCATGGATTGGCGGGGAGTTTGAAAATCCATCATGGGAAACACTCAAACAGATACAAGCCAACATCTGGCTGTCGGAGATTATTTTTGTTTTTATTTCAATGGGGGGGTGGATCATATGGGGTTGAATCCCCACGGCGGCGACCATCAAAAGCCGCATGGTACTGTTTTGGATTTTAGTGTGAATGTGCATCCTTTGGGCTTTCCCCCTGAAATCTCATTGATGGTGGAACGCCAAGCATCGAACTTGGCCTATTATCCGTCCATTGACGGCAGGGAAGCAGCCGGCATACTCGCCGATGATTTGGGCATCAAGCCCAATGAGGTGATCTTGGGAAATGGCGCGATTGAACTGATTTATTTGTATGCGAGGGTTCATCGTGACAAAACGGTCTGTATCATTGGACCGACCTTCAACGAGTATGAGAGAGCCTTTCGGAAATCGGGCGCTGAGATTCTCCATTTCAATCTCTTGGAGGAAGAAGGTTTTCGCTTTTGCCCGAAGCGGTTTGATGGCTTTTTGCACGCGCATCCAGAGTGCGACACACTGGTTCTTTGCCACCCCAACAATCCGACGGGACAAGGGATTGTCGACATTGGGGGCTTCCTCAAATTGGCGGGGGACCGGGATATCCTTGTGGATGAGTCTTTTCTCGAGTTTACGGACCTGCCCAGTTTTTTGCCTTGGATTGGCGAATCCAAGCTGGTGGTCCTTCGATCCATGACAAAATTCTATGCCTTGGCGGGCTTGCGCATTGGCTATGCCTGCGGAGCCCCATCAAGGATTCAGGAGCTGATGGATCACAAGGAGCCTTGGACGATCAACACCTTTGCTCTGGCCGCGGTTCCGATTCTGGTTCAGGCGAAGGATTATCAGAAAGAGGTAAAAGAATGGGTGGAGACAGAAAAACGTGTTTTTTTGCAAGAATTAAAAAAAGAAAAGGCGTGGATTGTCTTTCCTGGACAAGCCAATTTTCTTTTGGTTAAATTTCCTTTTTCTTTGATTCCAATCCGGAAGCGCTTATTGCAAGCGGGAATCTATTTTCGGATTTGCACGGATTTCGAAGGCTTAGGAGAAAATTACGGCCGTTTTACGGTGCGAGACAGAAGCGATACCTTACAATTACTAGGAAAAATAAAGGAGGCAGTTTATGAAACGTAGAGTACTTGGACTGATTTTAGCGATCTTGATGTTGGCCACCAGCGGGATGGGGTTTGCCGCAACAGAGACAATTCAGTCAAAAGATGCGGCATCAGAATTCGATATTATGGTGGTAGAGGGCCGCAGCCTGATCGCCGGATCGGATTTGGAGGATTTGGGTTTTGATCTAACCGTAAAAAACGCCGATATTGATCTGGAAAAAGACGACACGTCTTTCCATTTTCATTTGGGCAGCCGAAAGGCTGGTGTGAACGATATTCTTGTTTCCATGGACGCGAGCCCAATCAAGCGCGCGGAGGAAATCTATATTCCCATGGCCTTTGTCTTTGAAGTGCTGAATTACGATGTAGCCTGGAATCAGGGAACGGAAAAGATTGAAATCAGCAAGCGTCCCGATACCGAATATCCGGTTAAATTCGAGAGCTTCGGTTTTGTCTATGACTGCGACAAGCCGGCAGCGACCATTTCATCGACAGCGCCTAGCGTAACGGAACTGCTCTTTGCCATTGGCGCAGGAAACAGAATCGCAACCCGGTCATCCTATTGCGACTATCCGCAGGAAGCCTTGGAAATTCCAGCAGCTGGAAGCTTGTATGATCCAAGCATTGAAATCATTGTTGCAGCAGCACCGGAGGTATTGATTGCCCAAACCCATTTCAAGCCTGAAGTTTTGGTTCAATTGACAAAGGCCGGCATCGACGTAGTTGCAGTTGAATCGCCGAAAACAATTGACGGCGTTGCAGACTTGGTTCTGGACTTGGGTAAAATAACAGGGCAGGAAGCAGAAGCCCGTGCCGTTGCCATTTCCATGAAGCAGCGCGTTCAACGGGTTCGTTCATTGGTACAAAATCTGGAACAGCCTTCTGTTTACTATGTTGTCGGCACCGGCCAATGGGGCGAGTATACCGCTGGAAATGATACCTTTATTCATGATGTACTCCTTACGGCCGGTTTAAATAATATCGCTTCCGATGTTTCAGGCTGGAAATACTCCCTGGAGTCCTTGGTGAAGAAGAATCCTGCCTATATCTTGGGTGGTTCCTTTAACCTTGACACCATGAGAACCAGTGAAAACTATGCCGCCCTCCAGGCGGTTCAAAGTGGCCAATTGATTGAGATCGACGAGAATGTCTTCAGTCGTCCCGCATTGCGCATTATTGACGAGGGTTTGCCGCAACTCTTGGAATTGTTCCATCCGACTGTCGACAGAAGCCTAGTCGAGTAGTCTGATGATGATTCTGAAAACAAAAGCGCAAAAAACAATTGGATTATTGGTTTTGGCCGTTTTTGTTTGCTTTTTGATTGTTTTTGCCGTGGGGTTCGGATCGGTTCGAATCCCATGGCAGACAGTCGTTCGCGCCCTGGTCGAGGCCGTGACGAAAGCAGACACCTTGGATGCGCAGACCAAATTCATTGTGCTGAATCTTCGGATTCCGCGCATTTTAATGGCGGTCTTGGTGGGCATGCTGCTGTCCTTGGTCGGCACCTCCTATCAAGCGATATTTAAAAACCCCATGGCGGATCCCTATCTGCTGGGAACCTCCGCTGGCGCAGCCCTTGGGGCAACCCTGGCCTTGCTGGTGCCGCAATTGCAAATGTTCGGGTATTTCGGCGTTGCCTTTTTCGCATTTCTGGGTGCAATCCTGACAACGGCCATCGTGTACGGATTGGCAAAAAACGGCAATCAGATTTCAACAGTTTCACTGCTGTTAAGCGGGATTATCATGAGTGCTTTTTTGTCGGCTGTCATCTCGCTTTTGATGATCTTCCATCATGAAGAAATCGCCATGGTCTACAGCTGGACACTGGGCAGTTTCAATGGCGCCAGCTGGGAAGGATTGAAAATTGCCGCTCCGGTTTTGGGCATTGGAATCCTGATCATGAGTTTTTGGTCAAAAGAATTGAACATGCTGCTCTTGGGCGATGCGCAAGCCTATAGCTTGGGCATTGACGCGCAGAAGGTCAAACAAAGGATTTTGGTGGTCTCTTCGATCCTCGCCGCTGTCGCGGTCTCCATGAGCGGCATTATTGGTTTTGTGGGTTTGATTGTCCCGCATTTCTTCCGCATGATCGTAGGACCGGATCATCGATTTTTGCTCTTGTACGCGACCCTTGGCGGTGGCGGTTTTTTGCTGCTTTGCGATACCATCGCGCGCAGTCTTTTAACCAATGCTGAATTGCCGGTCGGCATTGTCACATCCATTCTGGGTGCACCGTTTTTTATGCTTTTGCTTTACCGCAGCAAGAAAGGAGGTACCGGCATATGAATAAATATGAGGTCTCCGGCTTAAGTTTCTCATATGGTCAAACGCCCGTTATCCGAGAGTTGGACTTTGTTTTGAGAGCGGGGGAGTGGTTGACAGTCCTGGGGCCCAACGGTTCCGGAAAATCCACCTTGGTCGCCGTCTTGTTGCGCATACTTGAAAAGAACAAGGGGACTATCCTCTACGACGGACAAAGCTTGGAACATTGGGACCGAAGGCAATTGGCACAGCGCATTGCCGTGGTTTACCAAAAGAATGAAATCCCTTTCGGCTTTTCCGTCAAAGAAATTATCGAGATGGGCCGATACCCCTATCAGGGAAAATGGCATCGCTGGTGCAGCCAGGATCAAAAGGCCATCGATCGAGCCATTCAACTGACCCATCTGGAAGATTTTCTGGATAAGAATTACCGTGAATTAAGCGGCGGCGAACAGCAGCGCGTCTTGATTGCTAGAGCCATTGCCCAGGAACCGGATGTTTTGATTTTAGATGAGCCCATCGCGCACTTGGACTTGCGGTTTCAATACGAAGTGCTGCACTTGTGCCAGAGGCTTCAAAGGGAAGAAGGACTTACCATTTTGTCTGTCCTGCATGAAATCAATCTGGCTGCAGAATTCAGCGACCGCCTCTTATTGATGAACCGAGGCAGCCTGTTGGCAAAAGGCGTGCCAGGTGAGGTCATTAAACCGTCCACCATTAAAGAGGCCTATGGCATCAATATTGAAATCGTCGAAAAAAACGGGAAGCCGTATTTGTTTCCCATTTTTTGAGGAGGGGAGGAAGTATGATTCAATTGGTAACGGGCGGTGCCCGCAGTGGGAAAAGCCGTTTTGCTGAAAATCTGGCAAAACGCAAGGAAAAGATCACCTATATCGCAACGGCTTTGCCGATCGATGAGGCTATGAAGGAACGGATTCGCCATCATCAGCAGAGCCGGCCGCAAGAGTGGAAAACGATGGAACGCGACCGTGATTTTGCTTCCGCAGCGAAAACGCCCCTCTGGATAGAAACGGACTTATTTTTACTGGACTGCATAACCATTCTCGTCACCAATCATATGGTCGATGCAGGAATCGATTACGATCATTGCAGTATGGACCAAATCAACCGATTGGAAGAAGGAATCATGAAGGAAGTGGAATCGCTTGTGAACCTAGTACGGGAAGGCGATAAGGATATGGTTATTGTAACCAATGAAGTGGGGATGGGCTTGGTGCCGGCCTACCGAATGGGAAACTATTTTCGCGATATCGCCGGCCGTGTTAACCAGTATCTGGCACACCGCGCCGACGAGGTTTATTTCTGCGTTTCCGGCATTCCGATGAAAATCAAGGGAGACCAGTCTTATGGGTGCTAAATTTCGAGCTCTTTTAGCTTTTATGACACGCCTGCCTGTGCCTATCCGCAAAGGCGACTTTGAGAAACTATCCGAAGCTGCGCCGTTTTTCCCTTTGGTTGGGTCTGTTGTCGGCTTGGGCCTTTATTCCACTTGGGAACTTTTGCAGCTGCTGCAAATCCACGTTGCCTTTCTCAAGATTCCCTTGCTGCTGTCGGTTTATTATCTGATTTGCGGCGGCATCCACCTCGACGGGGTAGCCGACGTTTGGGACGGCATGAACTGCGGCGGAGATTCGAAAAAGATCTTTCAAGCCATGTCGGACAGCTGCATTGGAACCTTTGGCACCCTGGGCCTGATTGTTGTGGTGGGGCTGGCTGCGATGGGGTTTTCTCTTGCAAACGGCATCGCACTCTTCGCTGCCCCGATTGTCGGAAGAACCATGGCCCTTTTGTTGATCAGTATCTATCCGGCTGCGAAACCCGATGGTCTCGGCAAGCCGATGATTGATTGCTGTGGCCGAAAGACGGCGCTATGGTCCGTTCTGGTTCTGGCCTTGCTTGCATGGCTGATCCCGGAAGCAGCTGCGGCCTATCTTGTGATTCTCGTCTTGTTTGTTTTAAAAGTCCGTCCTTTTATTCAACGGATCCATGGCGTGACGGGAGATTTAATTGGATTTTCCATTGAAATGAGCCAATGGATTTTTTTGTTTGTCATTCAAGGAGGCGCATGGTTATGAAATATCGCGACATTACCATCCAGGCATTGAAGCCTGATGAATATTTGGCTGTTATCTGCGATTCCTATGGCGGTATTGGCAACTTGCCCATGGACCAGATACATGTCAGTCCCCAGATCGTTGGCTACTACACCGCCATGCTTTGCTTGAAGGAATGCGCTTCCATCCAAGCAAAACCATTTTGCCTGGTCAATTTGGTCTCCGCCTCTTTCGAGCCTACGGGGAAAGGAATTCTGGCCGGGATTCAAGAGGCCTTAACCGAAGCCGGCTTGGGTTCACTGCCTGTCAATGGGTCTTCTGAGGAAAATTTCAAGGCCGTCCAGACCGGAGGCGGAATGACCCTCCTTGCCACCTTGGACCGCCCCTTTGAATTGCCCCAGATTCGAAAAGGGGACCAGGTCTATCTGGTTGGAGAACCTTCGGTGGGGGATGCGGTTATCAGGAATCGGGACCGGATTCTGACCTTGGATTTGATCCGGGAGTTGGTTGCGCAAGAAGGCTGCATTGAATTGGTCCCCCTGGGTTCCGGCGGCCTGTCTACGGAAAAAGAACGGTACGAGACCCTGGGCACCAACATTCTTTGGAATCCGGCTTATGAGGAATACAACCGATCGGCCGGTCCGGCAACCGCTGCGCTGGTTGTCTACCGCGGCGATCTGGCAACCTGTGAAACCCCTATTCCAATCCGAAGAATCGGCAGGGTTGAATCATGACCTTTCCCATTCTTCTTTTCATTTTGCTTGCACTTGACCAGGGGACAAAACATCTGGCCAGAAGGAAAAATCCTCTGCTTTTTCGCCTCAGTGAACAAATGCCCGGTTGCGGTTTTCGCCATATAGAAAACCGGGGATTTCTCCTTCACACCTTGTCCCGTTTGGGACCAAAACGAATCGCTTGGATCCACGGAATAATTATTACGGGATTTTCATGTTTCTTGATCTATTCTTTTTCAAAAGGATTCGATACAATGGAAAAGGCAGGAGTTTTGTTCCTGTATGCCGGCGGACTGGGCAACGGAATCGATCGATGGTTTCGGGGCAGCGTGACCGACTTCCTCTGGATTCGGAAGTTGAGAGTGGTAGTCAATTTGGCGGACCTTTATCTGTTTGGCGGCAGCATTATATTGATACTTTGGGGGTTGATTGGATGAAACATCGCATCATGGAGTATTTCTTAATCACTTTAGGCGCCTTTTTGGTGGCCTTGGGCGTTTATTTTTTCTTGGTACCCAGCAATTTGGCGGTTGGCGGTGTCAGTGGTCTTGCCATTGTTTTGAAAGCCTATCTGCCGAACCTCAACATCGGCATTCTCAGCATGATGATGAACGGCATCCTTTTTATTGTGGGATTCATTTTTATCGGAGTCGGTTTCGGGGCCAAAACCATCTATTCCAGTATGGCAATCTCCGGTTTTTTGGGTTTGATGGAAGTCTTTTATCCCATGCAGCAGCCCTTTACAGACGATCTGTTTCTCGTCCTGGTGATGGGCGTACTGGTTTCAGGTGCCGGCATCGCCATTGTCTTTAATCAGAATGCATCGACCGGCGGAACGGATATCATCGCAAAAATTTTAAACAAGTACTTTAAACTTTCCATCGGCGTCGGCCTGTTTATCGCGGATTTCTTTATCGTTGCCGCAGCCGGTTTTGTTTTTGGCATTGAAGTGTTTATGTACGCCTTTATCGGTTTGATCCTGAACGGCACGGTAATTGACGGCATGATTGAGGGCTTCAATACCTGTGTGGAAGTGATGATCATCAGCCGGGAAAGCGACAAGATTCGTGACTACGTCATGAATCGCATGGAGCGGGGCGTAACGGTTTACCATGCAACCGGGGGTTATACCCGGGAGCCCAAGGAGGTCCTGCTTACCGTAGTAGGGATGCGCGAATTTATCCAGTTGAGGAAATTCATCAAGCAGACCGATCGGCATGCTTTTATTACAACCAAAAAAGCCCATGAGATTCTGGGCGAAGGCTTTAGCGAATTGGATTAGTCTTTTCACGGAAATCGTTTGTTTTTTCAACAAAGATGCCGAATTAAGATTTTGCAATTTCTTTGCAGTTGTCTTGCAGCTCCTTTATATTGAAAGTAGGAGAAGATAAAGGAGGAATCAAGATGAAGAACATTTTGATAACAGGTGCATTGGGTCAAATTGGAACCGCATTGACGAAACGATTGCAGACAGAATACGGCTATGATCACGTACTGGCTACCGGTTTGCAAGAAAAAACCGAATTGGACACCCGGTACGCGCAATTGGACGTTTTGGACGGAAATCGGCTCAGCGAATTGGTCAAGCACCACAAAATAGACAGTATTATCCATCTTGCAGCTCTTTTATCGGCAACGGCTGAAGCCAATCCTTTATTGGCCTGGGATGTAAACATGAACGGTTTGATGAACGTGTTGAATGCAGCCCGGGACGAGAAAGTCCAGATCTTTACACCCAGTTCCATTGCAGCCTTTGGCATTGGTACGCCACCGGATCAAACGCCCCAGGACACCATCCAGCGTCCGACAACCATGTATGGGGTAACCAAAGTATCCGGAGAGCTGCTTTGCGACTACTATTATCGTAAATTTGGCGTCGACACCCGCGGTGTCCGCTATCCCGGTCTGATTTCCCATGAATCCCTGCCGGGTGGAGGAACAACGGACTACGCCGTTCATATTTTTTATGAAGCGCTTAAAACCGGCGCCTACACATCTCCGATTGCAGCGGGAACCAAAATGGATATGATGTATATGTCGGATGCCTTGGATGCAATCGTTCAATTGATGGAAGCGAATCCGGACCGTCTGGTTCATCGCAATGCCTTCAATATCACCGCCATGAGTTTCGCTCCGGAAGAGTTGGCCGCATCCATTCAACAGTTCTTGCCTGATTTCCAAATGCACTATGAGGTAAATCCTGTTTTGCAGACAATCGCAGATTCATGGCCAAATTCCTTGGATGATTCCGCAGCCAGGGAAGAATGGGGCTGGAAACCGAAATACGATCTGGAAAGCATGACAAAAGAAATGTTGCTTGCCTTAGAAAAGAAAATCCTACAGCCCATCCGTTGATGGGCTTTTTTACTATAAAATGTAATATAGGAGGGGAAATCGTTTGAAACTTATTGCTGATAGTAGTTGTGACCTCACAGAAGAAATGAAAGCAGATCTGGCAATCACCTTGGTGCCTTTGACCATTCGGGTAAACGGCCACGAATATGTCGATCGGGGACGCCAAGAAATTCATGCCTTTTTATCAGATATTCGACAAGATCCGGAAATTGCCAAGTCTTCATGTCCGTCTCCGCAGGATTTTTTACATGCATTTGAGAATGAAAGCGAAATCTTTGTCGTGACCATGACTTCCAAGCTCAGCGGGACCTATAACAGCGCCATGCTTGCCAAATCGCTTTACCTGGAAGAAAACAAGGACGCAAAGGTCCATGTATTCGATAGCTTGTCGGGGACGGTGGGGGAATCTGCCGTTTCCTGCTTTATCCACGCCCTCATTCAGCATCATTATGATTTTGAAACCATCGTGAAAATGACGGAAGCCTATATCAAAGAATTAAACACCGTCTTCATTCTGGGGAGCTTGGAAACCCTGGTCAAATCCGGCAGAATGAATCCCTTTATCGGCAGTGTCGCCGGCGCCCTCAATATTCATTTGATGCTGGAGGCGAAAGACGGAGAAATTGCCTTGGTGAAGAAAGTCAGGGGGGTGAGAAAAACAAAGAAGCGTTTGGTGGAAGAGGTGGTGGAGCGTGCGAAGAAACCGCATTTTCATTCGGAGCTCAGAACCCTGATTATCGGCCATTGTCAAGCGGAAAGCTATGCCATGGAAGTCAAGGAAGCCCTGTTGCAGGCGAATGTCTTTTCCAACATCCATATCGTGCCAACCGGTCTGCTGTCCACGACCTATGTCAACGAAGGCGGAATTGTACTGGCTTTCTAGTTGACAAACCAATTTGCTACACGGTATAATCAAGTGAAATCATAGACGGTGATGAAGAGGAGTAAATCCATTATCTTTGTAGAGAGCGGGTTCATTAGCTGAAAGAACCTGTAAAGCGCTGAGGATTGAAGGTCGCTTCGGAGTCGCAGTATTGAAGTCAGTAGATATTGCCGGGTCATTTCGTTATCAATGACAGAGGGCTTGCCTATTCGGCAAGAACAAAGGTGGTACCGCGGAATTTTCCCGTCCTTTTATAGGACGGGTTTTTTTATTGAGGAGGATAATATGGAAAACAATTTAAACAAAACCTATGATCCCAAAGCCTTCGAAGATCGAATTTATAAATTTTGGGAAGAGAACAATCATTTTCATGCAGAAGTCAATCCAGAAAAGAAGCCTTATACCATTATGATGCCGCCGCCCAATGTAACGGGAAAATTGCATATGGGCCATGCGATCGACAATACCCTTCAGGACATTCTGATCCGCTGGAAACGCATGCAGGGCTTTGAGGCGCTTTGGATGCCGGGAACCGACCATGCCAGCATTTCCACGGAAGCCAAAGTCGTAGAAAAGCTCAAAAAGGAAGGCAAATCCAAAGACCAATTGGGTCGCGACGGCTTTTTGGAAGAAGCCTGGGCATGGACCCATGAATACGGCGGAAATATCCGCACGCAGCTGAGAAAACTGGGCGTATCCTGCGATTGGGAACGGGAGCGCTTCACCTTGGATGAAGGATTGAGCAAGGCCGTCGAAGAGGTCTTTATCCGTCTCCATGAAAAAGGCCTGATCTATCAAGGCGACCGTATTATCAACTGGTGTCCGAATTGCGGTACGGCAATTTCCGACGCGGAAGTGGAGCATATTGAAGAAGCCGGTCATTTCTGGCATATCAAGTATCCTTTCAAGGACTCCGATGAATTCCTGGTGATTGCAACAACACGTCCGGAAACCATGCTTGGCGATACGGCAGTTGCGGTTCATCCCGATGACGAACGTTACCAGCACTTGATCGGAAAATCCCTGATTCTGCCGCTGGTGAACAAGGAAATCCCTTTGGTCGCCGATGAATACGTTGATATGGAGTTTGGAACAGGCGCCGTTAAAATTACGCCTGCCCACGATCCCAATGATTTCGAAGTCGGAGCCCGTCACGATCTGGAAATTCTCCGGGTCATGGACGATGAAGCCAAGATCAATGAAGCCGGTGGAGCCTATGCCGGAATGGACCGCTACGAAGCCCGCAAGGCCATCGTGCGCGATTTGGAAGCCCAAGGCTATTTGATTGAAATTGAAGACCACAGCCATAATGTCGGTCATTGCGAACGTTGCAAGACGACTGTAGAACCGATCGTATCCAAGCAATGGTTCGTCAAGATGGAGCCCCTGGCCAAGCCTGCCATCGAAGCGTTGAAATCCGGCGACCTGAACTTTGTGCCGGAACGTTTCGGCAAGGTGTATCTGCACTGGCTTGAGAACATTCGCGACTGGTGTATCTCGCGCCAGCTGTGGTGGGGCCACCGCCTGCCGGTTTACTATTGCGATGATTGCGGGGAAGTGATGATCGCCCGGGAAGAGCCCGCTTCTTGCAGCAAGTGTGGAAGCAATAACCTTCATCGCGATCCAGATACCCTGGATACCTGGTTCTCATCAGCCCTATGGCCTTTCTCCACCTTGGGATGGCCGGAAAACACCAAGGAGCTGGAATATTTCTATCCAACGGATGTTTTAATTACCGGATATGACATCATTTTCTTCTGGGTTGTCCGCATGGTATTCTCCGGCATGGAGAACATGGGCGAATCGCCGTTCAAGCACGTTTTGATTCATGGTCTTGTTCGGGATTCGGAAGGCCGAAAGATGAGCAAATCCTTGGGCAACGGCATCGATCCTTTGGAAGTTATTGAACAATACGGCGCCGATGCGCTTCGGTTTTCTCTGGTTACCGGCAACTCGCCGGGCAACGACATGCGATTCTATTATGAGCGCGTGGAAGCCAATCGGAATTTTGCCAATAAGCTATGGAATGCAACACGGTTTGTATTGATGAATCTCTCTGAAGATTTTGTTCGAACCGAGTCTTCAGCTGTTGAAGACCGCTGGATTCGTTGCCGCATTCAGGAAACCGCCCAGTCCATGTCGGAACTGATGGAAAAGTTCGAGCTCGGCATGGCGGCGCAGGAAATCTATGATTGCATTTGGGACATCTATTGCGATTGGTATATTGAGCTGGTGAAACCGCGCTTGTACGGCGATGATTTGGAAAGCAAGAATGCGGCCTTGACCACTTTGCTGGATGCCTTGTCCGACATGCTTAAGCTGCTTCATCCGTTTATGCCGTTTATCACCGAAGAAATCTGGTCGCATCTTCCGGAACGAAAGACTGCACTGATTGAAGCGGAATGGCCTTTGCATAATGGGGAAAAGGACCAAGAGGCCGTCGCCATTATGGAATATATGATCGAATCGATTCGAACCATTCGAAATACGCGATCCGAGCTGAATGTCATTCCTTCCAAAAAGGCAAAAGTCTTTGTTGAAACCAAGGATGAGTGGGTGCAGAAGACCCTTTTGAACCATCAGGGATTCCTGAAGACCTTGGCATCGGCTTCCGAAGTGGCGCTCCTTGATGATTCGGCGCAACTGAAAGACGAAGCGGTGACGGCGGTGGTTGAAAAGGCAAAATTCTATATGCCTTTGGCGGAACTGGTCGATTTCAAAAAGGAAATCGAACGTCTGGAAAAAGAGAAGGAACGCTTGGAAGGCGAATTGAAGCGTGTAAACGGAAAATTGAACAATAAGAAATTCACGGAAAAAGCGCCGGAGGCCGTTGTTGAAGCGGAACGTCAAAAGAAGGCGAAATATGAAGACATGATGCAATCCGTATTGGAGCGACTGTCGAAATTCTAGTAAAAAAAAGAAAAGGGCCATCGCCCTTTTCTTTTTTTGCTTCTACTGCTTCTTCATATTTCGGATCCGGTCCTCATCCGGGGTAATATGCATGGAATAATACTCATGGTAGATCACCATCCCGGGCTTTGCATGAGGCGGCTTTTTGAGGTTTTTCTTTCTGGTGTAATCCACCGAAACCAAACTGGATTCCCTCGCCTTGCTGTGATAGGCGGCAAGCATGGCCGCTTCTTCCATGCTTTTATCCGGTACTTCCAGTCCCTCTGTCACCAAAACAACGTGGGAACCAGGGTAAGCGGTGACATGGAACCACCAATCCATGCGGTCTGCCTTTTTAAAGGTGACTTCTTCATTTTGAATGTTATTTTTGCCGACCAGGACAAGAAATCCATCGCTGGTCATGTATTGCAAAGGAACATGCTTGATCCTTTGCTTTCGCTTTGTTTGCCGTTTTCTCAAGATCCCGTTATCCTGCAATTCAAGGCGAATTCCCTCAATGTCGTCTTCTGTTTCCACCGATAGGAGAGAAGCCAAGACCGATTCCAAATAGACCTTGTCTTTGGAAGCCAGTCCCAATTGCGTTTCCGTATGGAGGACCGCTGCCTTGAGCTTTTGATACCGCTTGAAATAGTGCTGGGCATTCCGCTGCAGATTCCATTGGGGATTCAAAGGAATCTCGATGGACGACTGGTCTTCCGAATAGTAATCCAGGACTTCAATGGAGTCGCGATTGTCAAGCTCCCGATAGAGATTCGCCATCAGGAGTTCCCCGTATTTTTGATAGATGTCCCTTTCCTTGGCCTGTTGCTGCTCGCGTTTCAGTTTTTCAATCTTTTTTTCCAAGCCGTGAATCTTTTGCGTCAGCAAGCGGGACAAGTCGCTGGTTTTTTGAACAATCCGCTGTTCCTTGTCCTGGGTGAAGAAAAAATCGTCGACACACTCACTGAAGGTATCGAAAATCCGGCCCTCGACGTTTCGGTGCCTTAAGGAAATTGCACTCATGGTTTTTCTGAGCTTTTTTTCCACACTCTTTTCATAAACACGGGGGGCAGAGCCTTCCAATAGTTCCTCGACCATTTCCTTGTGAACCTGCAGGTAGGCAAGGGGGGTAGCGGCGCCTGTTTGAACCGCCCGCCACTCAAATTCATCGGCTATGTCGTAGCTGGTTCCGGACACCAATCGGAAATAGGAACGCGCCGGTTCGTCAATGCGTATGGTGGAAAAATCGGCCTCTTGCGTCAATTCCAAGGGCGACTGTTTCTTATTGGGAGGCAGGACATACCGCAAATTGGGCAGCAGCTGGCGGACAGAACTCATTTCACTGGGAACCCGCTTCATCACTTCCAAAATTCGGTCTTCGGCATCAACCAAAATGCAATTGCTGTGCTTGCCCATGATTTCAACGATCAAGGACAATTCCTCGTGATCGTACAGTTCCGTTTTGCGGATGCAATTGATGCGAATAATTCGATCGAATCCCACTTGCTCAACAGACTCGATCCTGGCTCCGCCCAAAAGTTTTCTGAGAAGCATGCAAAACATGGGCGGCTGAGCGGGGTTGGGCTTCACGTGACTCGTCATATGGATTCGAGGAAAATTGCCATTGATGGTCACCAAAAGTCTGAAGCCTTTTATTCCTCGTATGCTTAACTGGATTTCGTCCGTTTCGGGCTGGAAGACCTTGTCGATTCTTCTCCCCGCAAGCTGTTGATTCAGCTCATCGGCCAAACGATTCACAAAAAATCCATCGTATGCCATAACTATCACTCCTTTATCATTTAATTGTACTGGACTCCACTTAGAAAACATATTAAGAAAATGTCATATTTTATGGCGTATCCTTGGCAGTCATGGTATGATTGTCAAAGTATGGAGGTGGTTATGATGAAGAGCATGACAGGATTTGGACGTGGAGAAGCAGAGAAGGACGGGATCCGGATCACCGTAGAGATGAAAAGTGTCAACAATCGTTATTTGGATCCGAACATCAAGATGCCGCGTATATTAAAATTCGCGGAAGAGTCGATTAAGCGAACCATAAAGAAACACTTGCAGCGAGGCAGGATTGAGACCTATATCAACATGGATATGAAGGCGGAAGACTTCACAACGGTAAAGGTAGACGAGGCCATGGCAGACGCCTATTATGGCGCCTTGGAAACCCTGCAAAAACGATTTGATTTGAGTGGCGACATTCAACTGGACCAGCTGCTGCGCTTTAATGAAATCATTCAAGTGGAACAATCCGAAGCCGATGAAGAGGTATTGCAGGAAGTGCTGTTGAAGGCGGCTGAAACCGCTTTGACAAAATTGGTGGAAATGCGGTCGGTGGAAGGCGCGCATCTGAAGGAGGACATCAGCAGCCATTTGACAAGATTGGACCAGCTGACGCAGGAAATTGCCGAACGCGCCCCCCTTGTTTCGAAAGAATACAAAGGAAAGTTGGAAGCCAGAATCGAAGAGCTGCTGGACCAAAAAATCGAATTGGATCCGGCGCGCATCGCCAATGAAGTTGCTTTTTTTGCCGATCGTGCAGATATCAACGAAGAAATTGCCCGGCTTAACAGTCATATGAAGCAGTTTACAGATGTAATTGAAAAAGACGATGCCATTGGCAGAAAACTCGATTTTATGCTGCAGGAGATGAATCGGGAAACCAACACCATCGGTTCAAAATCGAACGATGTTGCGATCACCGGTCGGGTCATCGAAATGAAGAGCGCTCTGGAAAAAATACGGGAACAGGTTCAAAACATTGAGTAGGAGGATGGCATGCACGCTAAGTTTGTGAATATTGGATTCGGCAATATTGTGCCGGTCAAACGCATTATCGCAATTGTCAATCCTGAGTCGGCGCCCATCAAGCGATTGATTCAAGAAGCCAGGGAAGCAAACCGGCTGATTGACGCTACATACGGACGCCGTACCCGCGCTGTTATTGTCGCAGACAGCAATCATGTGATTTTGTCCGCGGTACAGCCAGAAACGGTGGCGCACCGTTTGGAAGACCACAAGGGAACAGAGGTGTAGGAGGTAAAGATGGCAAAAGGATTATTGATCGTTGTATCAGGACCTTCTGGAGCCGGGAAAGGAACCGTATGCTCCGCCTTGCTGGAGGCGCATCCCGATATTCAGTTGTCCGTTTCAGCAACAACAAGAGAACCCCGAAAAATGGAAAAAGCGGGTGTGAATTACCATTATATCAGCAGAGAGGATTTCTTGAATCGCATTGATCAGCAAGATTTTCTGGAATATGCCGAAGTCTATGGGAATTTTTACGGCACGCCCAAACAATTTGTATTGGATGCCTTGGAAGAAGGAAAAGACGTATTGCTTGAAATCGACATTCAAGGGGCCTTGAATGTAAAAAAAGCCTATCCGGATGGGGTATTTGTATTTATCCTGCCGCCTTCCTTAAAGGAACTGGAAAAGCGCATTACATCGCGGGGAACAGAAACAGAAGCGTCCCTTCAGCGGCGTTTAAGTGCCGCCTTGGAAGAAATCGAGCAGGCCTTTGAGTACGAATACTGCATCGTCAACGACCAAGTTGAAAATGCGGTTGAGGCGATGGAGGCGGTTTTAAAAGCGGAACGTTGCCTGATTAAACGAAATCACGAAAGAATTCATAATTATAGAGAGGAAGATTTTTATGTTAAAGCCTAATATTGACGAATTGATGGAAAAAGTGGACAGCCGTTACACGCTGGTTATGGTGGTAGCGAAACGCGCACGCCAATTGATCGAAACCCAAGAACAATTGATCGAAACGGAATCCAAAAAACCGATTTCAATTGCCGTTGAGGAATTCTATGAAGACAAGGTCAAATACTTCGATTATGATCCCAATGCGATCGTCGAACCGACACCTGAAGCAGGGGTAGCAGAGGCGGCAGCGGAATCTCAAGAAGCAAGAGAGTAGAGCGGAGGAGAAGCGAATGAAAGGGAAGAATGTGGTTTTAGGGGTAACGGGAGGAATTGCAGCGTACAAGACCGCTGACCTTTGCAGCCGGCTGATCAAAGCGGGTGCAAACGTCGATGTCGTCATGACCAAGCATGCCACAGCATTCATTCAACCGCTTACCTTCCAAACCCTGACGGGGAATCCAGTTATTGTCGAACAATTTGAAACGCCGGTCCATTGGGAATTGGCGCATATCTCCCTGTCCCAAAAAGCTGACTTGTTTGCAATCGTTCCTGCCACCGCCAATATGATTGGCAAAATGGCCAACGGCATTGCGGACGATTTCTTGTCCACCTCGTATTTGGCTACCACAGCGCCGGTCTTGATCGCGCCCGCGATGAACACAAAAATGTACGGCCATCCTGCTCTTCAAGCCAATTTGTCGAAATTGGAAGCCATGGGTGTCGAAGTGCTCCCGACGGCAGAAGGTCGACTGGCCTGCGGAGACGTCGGGAAGGGCAAGCTGCTTGCTGTGGAAACCATCTTTTTTGCCATGGAACGGGCCCTGAAAAAATGGGATTTGGCCGGATCGCGCTTGATCGTGACTGCCGGTGCAACCCTTGCACCCTTGGATCCTGTGCGGATGTTGACCAATCGCTCGACTGGAAAAATGGGGATGGAAATCGCCTATGCCGCTGTTTTGCGCGGTGCACAGGTGGATTATATCGCGCACCGTTGTCCTGACGAGTTAAAGCCTTGGGTGAATTGGATTCCCATTGAGACGACCGAGGACATGCATCATTCGGTTGCTGCGGCATATCCGGAGGCAGACGGCATCATTATGGCCGCTGCGCCATTGGACTATGAAGCGGAAACCATTGCAGACAATAAAATCAAGAAATCGGACAAACCCTTGCAATTGACTTTCAAGCGAACCATCGACATCTTGAAAAGCCGCCCAGATTTACCGGGCAAGGTTGCAATTGGGTTTGCTGCTGAAAGCGAGAATCTGATTGAAAATGCGAAAAAGAAATGCATTGCAAAGAAACTGGATCTGGTCGTTGCCAATGATATTTCCAGAAAGGACATCGGTTTCGGTTCCGACAATAACCAAGTGACCTTTGTCTACCCGGACCATGTCGATCCGCAGCCGCTGCTTTCCAAAGGGGAAGTGGCAAATGAAATTTTGGACCGCTTTCTGCAGTTGAAGGAACAAGGCTGATGTTTGCCAATGTGCTTGTTTTTCAGCTGGGCATGTACCAGGGATTCACTTATGAGATCCCATCCACCGAGGAAGTAGCCCCCGGCGACCTGGTTGCCGTTCCATTCGGACGCGGAAATCGAATGAAAAAAGGGCTGGTATTGGACATCAGCGAAGACAATCCGAGTGAATATGCGGCCAAACCCGTATTGGGGAAATTTCCGCGCCACTATGCCTTGTCGGCTGAACGGCTCGCCCTGCTCATCTGGATCCGAAAAGAGTATTTTTCGCCCTTTTACGAGGTCGCGCGCCTTTTTTATCCTGAATACGGTTTCGAAGTCTTTCAGTATTTGGAGACAGAAACGGGGACGGCCTATCGGGAAAATCATCCCGTTTGCATTCATGAAAATCCCTTGCGTTTTCAGCTGACCATTCAGGAAAAGCCCGCACCTGTCAAATGGCAGGAACTCGAAATCAGATTAAAAGACAATTGTGAACGGCCCGGGAACCGCGCCGCGAAGCAGCAAGTCGTTTTTGATCAATTATCCGCAATTTCTGAGTGGATTTCGGTGGAAAAACTGATGTCGCTTTGTCAGTTGAAGAATGCTTCCGTACTCAAAGCGATGGAGAAAAAAGGCATGCTTGCCCTGCGTGGGAAAAACCGGTTTGAAACGAAGAAAAATAAGCAAATCGAAGCTTATCCGCTCACGGATTTGCAAGACCGGGTATTAACGGAGATTGTAAAGGACAACTGCAAGGCGCCCGCCTTGCTTCATGGCATTACAGGCAGCGGAAAAACAGAAATTTATTTTCATTTTATTGATCGGTTTCTTGCACAAAATCAGTCCGTGCTGTACCTGATTCCGGAAATCGCCTTAACGCCGCAAATGATCGACCGCATCAAACACCGCTTTCCGGTGCCCGTAGCAGTCCTGCACAGCCGACTTTCAACGAAGGAACGCAAAGCAGCCTGGAACCATGTGCGCGGCAATCAGGCTTCCATTCTTTTGGGAACCCGTTCTGCTATTTTTGCACCCATTGACAAGATCGGTGCCATTGTCGTGGACGAGTGCCATGACCGCAGTTATCATTCACAGTCTTCTCCACGCTTTCATGCCGACGAAGTGGCCATGCAAATGGGCAAACTTCATCAGATCCCGGTCTTGCTGGGCTCGGCAACGCCGGGATTCGAGCAATACCATCAGGCAAAAAACGGGTCGCTTCGCTACTTCTCGCTGTCGGAACGGGCGCAATCGGCGTCTCTGCCGGAGGTAGAGGTCGTAGATTTGCGGGAAGAACTGAAACAGGGCAACCGAAGCATGATCAGTTACAGCCTATATCAAAAAATGAAAACGAATCTGGAAAGAGGAGAGCAGACCATCCTCTTTCTAAACCGGAGAGGATACTCCGGCTTTATATCCTGTCGCGCCTGCGGAGAGGCCTTAAAGTGCACACACTGCGATGTCTCCCTGACCTATCATCATGAAGACGGTTCTTTGAGATGCCATCTTTGCGGACGCCGCTTTCCAAGGCTGCGCACTTGTCCCAATTGCGGTTCAACCTGGCTGAAACCTTTTTCAGCGGGCACGCAAAAGCTGGAGGCGATCGTTCAACGGGTCTTTCCCGAAGCTCGCATCGTGCGCATGGACTACGACACAACCCGCTCCAAAGAAAGCTTTCAAGAAATTTACCAGACTGTCAAGTCGGGTGCATGCGATATTGTGATCGGCACGCAAATGGTTGCAAAAGGCTGGGATTTTCCTTCCGTTACGCTGATTGGCGTTTTGGCTGCGGATCTTTCCTTGTACGCCAGCCACTATCAGGCTGCGGATCATACTTTCCAGTTATTGGACCAGGTTTCCGGCAGGGCCGGCAGAAGTGACAAAAAGGGGCATGTCGTCCTTCAAACCTATACGCCGGACCACTATGCGATTCAAGCGGTGGCTAGCCATGACTCGGAATGGTATTACCGTAACGAGGAAGAGATGCGCAAGCTCTTGCGCTTTCCGCCATTCGGCCATTTGGTCACTCTTTTTGGCATATCCAGAAAGCCGGATCAATTGGAGGTTGGCATGAAGGAGGCGCGCAGTCTGTTTGTAAACACCCTGACAGAAGAAAGGACTGCCGGGATACAGATCGGCGAAACGCTCCCGTCCCGCATTTCACGGGCCGAGGGCTGGTATCGAAAAGAATTTATGATCCAGATCCCAGCGGATCGGATTCAAGAATTTCGCGAACTTTATTTTAAACATATCGAACAACCCTTGATCGGTCTGAGAGCCAATGGATGCCAAGTATCGGTCTTGTGGAACGAAGAAGTTTAGATTAGAAAGGAAGTGACAATATGGCAATACGACAAATGCGATACGACGGCGACCCCGTACTGAGAAAGGTGAGTCGTCCCATTGAAACAATTACAGACCGGATTCAAGTTCTGGCCAAGGATTTGATCGAAACCATGCGCGTCGAGCAAGGCGTTGGCCTTGCCGCTCCTCAAATCGGCGTCTTGCGGAGAATCTTTGTAATTGAAATTGAAGAGGTTGGTCTCTATGTGATGATCAATCCGGAAATACTGGAAACCAGCGGCGAACAGCTGGACTATGAAGGCTGTTTGTCGGTACCCGGAAAGTCTGGAAAGGTTAACCGCCCCAATTTTGTAAAAGTCCGATATACGGATTTGGATGGAAATGACCAAACCCTAGAAGCGGAAGGCTTTTTCGCGCGGGCGATCTGTCATGAAAATGATCATCTTGACGGCATCCTCTACACAGACAAAGTGGAAGATGGCTTGCTGGAGGTTCAAGAATGAAAATAGTGTTTATGGGCACGCCGGACTTTTCCGTCGCAGCCTTGGCTGCCTTGGCCAAGGAACACATGATTTCTCTGGTTGTCACTCAACCGGATCGTGCACGGGGACGCGGGAAAAAAGTAATCCCATCTCCCGTGAAAAAAATGGCTGCGGAACTAAACATTCCCGTATTCCAACCGAATCGGCTGCGGGATCCGGATGCCATCGCTCGGGTAGTGGATGAAGGGGCTGATGTGATTGTGGTTGTCGCCTTTGGCCAGATCCTCCCGAAAGAAGTTTTGCATGCGCCCAAGTACGGATGCATCAATATTCATGCCTCCCTCTTGCCAAAATACCGGGGAGCCGCGCCCATTCACCGTGCCATCCAAGCCGGTGAATCCGAATCCGGCGTAACCATTATGCAAATGGACGAAGGCTTGGACACTGGAGATATGCTGTCTGTGGAAACAATTGAAATCACGGAAACCATGACAACCGGCCAACTCCACGACGCCTTGTCGGAATTGGGCGCAAAGATGATCGTTGAAACCCTGAATAAGATTGAAGACAAAACGATTCAAGGTCTTCCACAAGACGATCATTTTGCCACCTATGCCAATAAAATCGCCAAGTCGGAAGCCGAAATCGATTGGCGAATGGAGGCAGTTGCCATTCATAATGCCATTCGCGCATTCGACCCCTTTCCAGGCGCCTGGACCAACTTCAATTCGTTGAAGTTGAAATGTTTTTCAACCGCTTGTGCGGAAAGGGAATCCAGCGGAACTCCGGGAGAAGTTCTGGAAGTGACCCAGGAAGGCTTTCGTGTTCAAACGGGCCGTGGAAGCCTGTGGGTGAAGGAAGTGCAAATTCCGGGAAAAAGAAGGATGCCTGTATCGGATTTTCTGCGCGGCAATAAACTGGAGAAAGGTGTTGTTTTACTATCGAAAGAGAACCTGCAAGAAAAGTAGCTTATGACCTGCTCGTACAGGCTTTTCGCGAAAACCGATACTTGAATATTGATTTAAACAACCGCCTGACGGGAAAAATGGCAAACCAAGACCAGCGATTGGTTCGGGAATTGGTTTTAGGCGTTTCATCCCGCCGCATCTACCTGGAAAAGGTGATTGCGCATTATCTGCATGGCGAACTCACACGTACGAAACTCGAACTGCGCGTTGTCTTGATGCTGGGGGCCTATCAAATCCTTTTTATGCCATGGATTCATCAGCATGCTGCTGTTCATGAGTCTGTTGAACTCACAAAAGGACTCCGCCATTTGCGATATGGCTCCAAACTGGTCAATGCCGTTCTGAGAAAGCTGACCACTGACAGGGATAAATGGCTGAATCGTGAGGAAATGGACCTTCTGGACCATGCGGCGTTCCTGGGTTTCCCGGAATGGATCGCCCGAATGTGGCGGGCGCAATACGGTGAAAAAACCGCCATGGCCATCATGGAGGCCATGGAGACCCAACGCGGGGTCGGCATCCGTGTGAATCTCCATCAAACCGATCGGACCCAGGTGCAAGCAGCCTTGGAAGAAATGGGCTACCAATTGCGTAAGATGGCCTATTCTCCTTCTGGAGTGTATGTGGATCAGGCAAGCGAATTGTCTGAGACGGCTGGATACAAAAATGGACATTTTTCCATTCAGGACGAAAGCGCCATCCTGGTCGGCGATCTGATCCATCCGCAAGCGGGTAGCCGGATCCTTGATTTGTGCGCTGCCCCAGGCGGGAAGAGCTTTCATCTCGCGGAAAAATGCCCGGATTGCGTGATTGTTTCCAACGATCTCTATCCAAACAAGGTTAAAAGAATGCAGGATGAAGCCCTTAGGCTTGGCCTTTCCAATTGTTCCTTTTCCCAGCAGGATGCGGAATGCTTTCATCCGGATTGGGAAGAGGCCTTTGATTATTGTCTGGTGGATGCGCCTTGCTCCGCGCTTGGATTGATGGGGCGTAAACCGGAGATTAAAACGTTGCGCAAACCGGAAGACTTGGATCAACTGGCTAAAACGCAGCGCGCCATACTGACCCAGGCTGCCCGCTACATAAAGCCCGGCGGCATTTTGGTGTATGCAACCTGCACCTTGAATAAAAAAGAAAACGAGAAGCAAGTCGCTTGGTTTAGCGAACAGTTTCCTTTCACACCCGTCCCGCTTTCCGATCCCTTGCCGACCGCTCGGATTGAATCTGCGAATACGCCGGGTATGATTACGCTGTTTCCGCATATCGACAAAACCAACGGCTTTTTCATTGCCGTTCTCAGAAAGGAAAGACCATGAATTATCGCGACTTAACCTACCAAGAATTGGAAGCTTTTATGAAGACGTCTGGCTATCCGAAGTTTCGTGCCAAGCAATTTTTCCAATGGATTCATCAAAATCCCATTGAAGATCTTCAGGAGATCACCGTTTTCTCCAAAAAAATGCGGGAAGATTTGGCAAGGACTGGCAGTTTGCAGCTGCCTACCTGTCTGGATCATCTGAAATCTCGGCTCGATCCCACACAAAAGTTTCTTTTTCAATTGTCCGACGGGCATATCATCGAATCGGTTGCCATGTTTTACAAACACGGAATCAGCCTCTGCCTGTCTACCCAGGTAGGATGCAAGATGGGATGCGTCTTCTGTGCAACGGGAAAGGAAGGCTTTGTACGGAATTTGTCCCCGGGAGAAATTCTGGGACAAGTCCTGATGATTGAGAAGATTCTGGACAAATCGGCTTCCAACATCGTACTCATGGGATCCGGGGAACCCTTGGACAATTGGGAGTCCGTGAAGGCCTTCTTTGAATTGATTCACCATCCCGAAGGACGAAATATGGGGTATCGGAACATCACCCTGTCGACTGCGGGCATCGTTCCAAAGATCAGGGAGTTGGCCGACAGCGGCATTCCCGTTAATCTGTCCGTTTCCTTGCATCAGCCATTCCAGCGTAAAAGAGAGTCCCTGATGCCCATCGCGAAAACATACAATTTGCGGGAACTTATGGCGGCCACGCGTGAGCATCAAACCAAGACCGGACGCCGCACGACCTTTGAATACACATTGATCGAAGGAGAGAACGACAGGCCGGAAGACGCACGTGAGCTCAAAACGCTCTTACGGGGACAAAACTACCATTTGAACTTGATCCCGATCAATCCTGTTGATCCCCAGTTTCGTCGACCGAAACCAGCCTTTGTACAAAAGTTTCAAAAACATTTACAAGAAGTTGGCGTGATGAATGTTACAATAAGAAGAGAATTGGGCGGAGATATTGCCGCAGCTTGCGGCCAGTTAAAACAGCGATTTCTTGCAGAGCGGGAGGAAGATTGAATATGGATACCTATTTTTGTACCGATCGTGGAAAAATTCGGGAAAGAAATGAAGATGCAGTCTATTGCAATGCAGAGGAAGGCATTTTTATCGTAGCTGACGGCATGGGCGGTCATGCCGGAGGCGAAATTGCCAGTCAGATCGCAATCGATGTGTTGTCTCAACAATTGATTGAAAACCCATCCATCGATGATGGCATCTTGACAGAGGGTTTCGCCTTGGCTAACCAAGAGATTTTTGAAACGGCGGCAGAAAAGGGATATTCATTGATGGGCACAACGGCTTCCCTGCTTTTTCTTCCTACAGGAGACCCCATGGCCAAAATCGGTCATGTCGGCGATAGCCGGATTTATCGGGTGCGTGACCGGGATTTAACCCGGTTGACCAAGGATCATTCCTATGTGGAAGAACTGGTTGACGCGGGGAAGATCACACGGGAAGAGGCATTTTCACATCCCAACCGGAACATCATTACCCGAGCCTTGGGAACCCATCATTCAGTCAAAACAGACCTTTTGCAGGTGTCTGCCCAAGAAGGCGATATCTTTTTGCTTTGCTCGGACGGATTGAGCGGAAAACTTCAGCACGAGGAAATTCAATCGGTTTTGTTGGAAGCCCAAACATTGAACTGGAAAGGGAATCACTTGCTGGAAATGGCACTGAATCGTGGCGGCGAGGATAATATCTCCTTGATTTTAATCGAGATAACGGGAACAGAGGTGGACGCATGAAGGGAAAGCTACTAGGGAATCGCTACGAATTGCTGGAAAAAATCGGATCTGGCGGTATGGCCGATGTTTATCGAGCCAAATGCCATTTGCTGAATCGGCATGTAGCGGTAAAAATATTAAAAAGTGAATTAATGGCCGATGAGGAGTTTGTGCAAAAATTCAAAGTGGAAGCACAAGCGGCTGCCGGCTTAAATCATCCAAATATTGTAAATGTTTTTGATGTCGGCGCCGATCACGGCATGTACTATATCGTGATGGAGCTCATTGAAGGCAAAACATTGAAAGAACTCATTCGGGAGCGAAATCACTTGAGTCCGGAGCAAGCGCTTCGTTTCCTGGCACAGATTGCCAGTGCGGTCGAATTTGCCCACGAAAGACATATTGTCCATCGCGATTTAAAGCCGCAAAATATCATGATCAATCATTTGGGCAATATCAAAGTCATGGATTTCGGCATTGCGCGGGCGACAACTTCAGAAACCCTTCAGGTTTCAAAGAAGGTTTTGGGTTCCGTTGCTTATTTGTCTCCGGAGCAGGCGAAGGGGACCTACAGTGACGAACGGTCCGACCTATACTCCCTGGGAATCGTATTTTATGAAATGGTCACCGGCCGAACGCCTTTCCAGGGGGAAACGCCGATTTCCATCGTCATGAAACATCTGGAGGAAGACGTTCGATTTTTAGATACGGATCCGATTCCTGCCGGGTATCGGAATGTGATTCTAAAATTGACGCAAAAAAAGCCGGAAGAGCGTTATCAGTCTGTCAAGGCCTTGATCCAGGATTTGCGAAAACTGAAAACCGATCCTGAATCGGAAACGGTTGGCCTTCAATCTTTTTCAAACACCGAAACGACGGAGTTTAATGCAAAAGAAATCAACCAACTCGCAAAAACGACAACGGAGGACAAAAAAAACATGCAGCAAAAGCAAAAGCGATCCAAAAAAACCAGCACCAAAAAGCATGCAGTCAGCAAAGGCCAAAAGTGGATCATCTCCATTTCAGCCGTTGCTTTGGCCTTTGTTTTGGTCTTGTTTGGCGCCTATCAATTGTCCATGAAGAATATCGTCAACATCAGTGAAGTGGAAGTTCCGAACATGCAAGGACTTTCCTTAAGCCAGGCGCAAGCGCTGACAGAGGATTTGGGCATTGAGCTGTACGTAGAAAAAGAGATTTACAGCAATGCCTATGAAAAAGGGGTAATCGTGGATCAGGGGATTCCTGCCGGGCGCAAAATCAAGCGTTCGCCAGTCGGCGTCACCTTGAGCAAAGGGGCCAAGCTGGTCGAAGTGCCGGATATCGTCAATAATTATGCCTACTCCATCGATGTGCTTTTAAGCGGCAGCGGCCTGCAAAAAGGGAATTTGATCTATGAGTTCTCTGATGAACCGGAAGGCATCATCATCCGACAGGAACCGGTCGCAGGCGAATTGGTTGCTGAGGGAACCCTTGTCGATTATATCGTCAGTTCCGGCGTTGAAAAGGAATACCGGGCCATGCCGTCCATTATCGGTCTGCAATTGGAAGAAGCAACCCAGCAGTTGGAAGACCTGGGATTCGCTGTAGGCCAAGTCATCTATGAAAAAAGCGATAAACCGGCGGGCGAAGTCCTCTATCAATCGTATCCGGAAGGTGCCGATGTTGTGACCGGCAGCGAGATCAGCGTAAAGGTCAGCAAGGAATCGGAAGAATCCGGTCCCCAGGAAGTCAGCAAAACCATTACGCTTCGTTTGCCGCAGACCAACCCAACGGTAAAAGTGAAACTGACCTTGGTCAGCGACGGCGGTGAAATTCCGGTATACGAAGAAGTGCTAAGCACCCAGCAGGGAAATGCCAGCGTAGCCTTGAAAGGCACCGGTCGTCAAACCTATAAGATCTACTACGACGACCAATACTTGATTGACTACAATGTCGACTTTAGCGAGTGATGGCCATGATGAAATCGCGAATCGTTAAAGGAGTCGGGGGAAAGTACACCATTCTCCATCAAGGCCAATTGCTGGAAGGACGCTTGCGGGGCAAGTTGCGAAAGTCAAGAGTGCGCCCTGCCGTAGGGGATTATGTCGAATTGTTTTTTGATGACGACGGAAGTGTCATGATCGAAAAAATCCTGCCGAGAAAAAATGCGCTCTTGCGGCCGGTCATTGCCAATATCGATCAAGCGGTCATCGTTTTTGCCGTCAAGTCGCCGGACCCGCACCTGAACCTGCTGGACCGTTTTTTGGTCATGAGCGCGGTGCGTGGAATCGAAGCCCTGATCTGCCTCAACAAGGGGGATCTGGTTGACGCCCATGAATTGGAGCAAATGGCTTCTATCTACCGGGAAGCGGGTTTCCACGTACTCCTTACATCCACCAAGTCTGGAGATGGCATTGATGCGCTGAAGGAAGCCCTCAAAGACCGCGTGTCGGTGTTTGCCGGTCCATCCGGTGTCGGCAAATCATCCCTTTTGAACGCAATCCAAGAGGGCCTTAAATTGCGGACGGGAGAAGTCAGCGAAAAAACCAGACGCGGAAAGCACACCACCCGCCATTCTGAACTGCTCTTGCTGGAAGAAGGCGGTGCTGTCGCGGACACTCCGGGCTTCAGTGCCTTGGAAGTGAGCAATCTGGATGCAAAGGACATCCAGCTCGGCTATCCTGAAATTTTAAAACTGGCCGCAGACTGCAAATTCAATGATTGCCTGCACCGAACCGAACCGGGTTGTGCGGTACGGGAAGCGATTCACCCTGTCCGGTATGAAAACTATCGGCTGTTGCTGGAAGAAACCATGAATAAACGGAGGTATTAAAATGGCAAAACTTGCACCATCTATTTTATCGGCTGATTTTGCACGATTGGCCGAGGATATCGGAAAAGTGGAACGAGGCGGAGCGGAATATTTGCATATTGATGTGATGGATGGACATTTCGTTCCCAATATTACAATGGGACCTCCGGTCATCAAATCAATTCGCGCATGCACCGACATGTTTTTGGATGTTCACTTGATGATCGACAAACCGGAACGATATATCGAGTCTTTCGCCCAAGCGGGCGCGGACTTGATTACCTTTCATGTGGAAGCAACCCCCCATGCCCACCGCGTTCTTCAATATATCCATGCACAAGGATGCAAAGCCGGCGTCGTCCTGAATCCCGGCACGCCATTGTCAACGATCGAATACCTGCTGCCGGATTTGGATTTGGTTCTTCTGATGAGCGTCAATCCCGGTTTCGGGGGACAGAGCTTTATTCCGCAAGTCAAAGAAAAGGTTGTTGCCTTGCGCAAACAAGCGGATGCTTTGGGACTGGATTTTGAGATTCAGATCGACGGCGGTGTCAACAAGGAGAATATTCTGGAGTTGCGGGATGCCGGAGCGGATGTCTTTGTGATGGGATCGGCCATTTTCAACACAGATGATCCGGAAGAAACAACCAAAGCAGTGAGGGCTTTGTTGTCTTTACAGAAGTAACGGAAGCTGTTATACTGGTACCGAAATTAATCATATGCGCTAGGGGAGCCGTTTGGCTGAGATGAAACATTTGTTTCGACCCTTATAACCTGATCTGGATGATGCCAGCGTAGGGAAGTGACTCTGTTTATAGAGCCATTTTCCTTGAAAATGGCTTTTTTTTAAGGAGGAAATCATGAAAAATCAATCAACAAAAATGTTAACGGAAGCAGGGATCCTAATTGCCCTTGCTACGGTACTCAGCCTAGTTAAAATTTCTTTGCCTATCAATCTCTATGGCGGATCGATCACCGCAGGCAGTATGATTCCGATTCTTATCTTCGGATTGCGCTGGGGGCTTCGTCCGGGCCTATTCGTCGGTGCGGTCTACGGACTCGTTCAAATGATGCTGGAACCCTACACCATGACACCGGTTCAGGTCTTCCTCGACTATGTTTTGGCTTTTGGCCTGCTGGGCTTGGCTGGAATGGCCAAATCAGGTTTCGACGCCATGCGTCAGGGCGCGAAAGCCAATTTCGCTATCTTTGCGGCAATCTTCGTCGCCATGCTGGGCCGTTTTCTTGCCCATTTCGTCGCCGGTGGAACCGTTTGGGCCATCTATGCGCCGGAAGGACAAAATCCTTGGCTTTATTCTTTGGTCTACAACGGATCCTATATGCTGCCTGAAATCATTGTCAGCATGATCCTTTTAGGCATTTTGCTGAAACCCTTGGCAAAAATCAAATGAAACAGGGACTGATCATTGCCGGCGGACAATTGGACGCTTCGGCAGATGCGGCCGTCAAGCACTTGAAGAAGGGCGGGGTTGCCATTGGTGTTGACCGGGGCATTGCTTTCTTCTTGAATGCCGGGATTCTGGCGGATTACTATTTGGGGGATTTGGACTCCATTTCACCTGAGTTGATCGATTCCATTCCCCGGGAACGCCTCTTGCGTTTTTCTCCAGAGAAGAACGCTTCCGACCTGGAATTGGCCTTGGACCTTTGCCTTGAAAAAGGCTTGGAACGGGTCGATGTTTACGGCGCAACGGGAAGCCGCTGGGATCACAGCTTGTCCAATTTGCTGGCTTTGGACCGTTATCTTAAAGCCGGACTCAAGGTAGTATTGCACAACCACAAAAACCAGGCATGGGCCCTTGCGGCAGACGAGGAAATCTCCAGCCAAACGGTCTCGGATTTTGACTATCTCTCAATCATGCCTTTGAGTCCAGAAGGCATCGTTGTCAGCATTTCGGGAGTCAAGTACCCCTTGAAACGGGAACACCTGGCCTTTGGAAAAACCCGCGGTGTCAGCAATGAAGGAATCGGAGAAAAAGTCTTCATTCAACTGCACGAGGGGAGAGCCCTTTTTATCATGTCCAACGATTAACCGGCTTCGGCCGGTTTTTTCTTTTCCCGGGAATAGGCGCCTGTCTCATTCGGCTTGCGCCGCCAAGATGCGGTTAAAGCGAAGATCTTTTCTCGGGTATAAGGTTTAGAACAAATTGATTGTAGAATTGACAAAAGCCGGTGATTTCAGTAGAATTATTGAATGAAGAAATATGTGATTAAACCCGTAAAGGATGGAGGCTTCTTATGAATTTGCATGAGTTACGAGAAAAATATTTAACCTTTTTTAAAGAAAAAGGACACCATGTTGTTAACAGTTATCCCTTGGTGCCTATCAATGACAAAAGCTTGCTGCTGATCAATGCCGGCATGGCGCCGTTGAAACCCTATTTTGTTGGAACAAAAACACCGCCCAACGTTCGCATGGCATCCTGCCAAAAATGTATCCGAACCGGCGATATCGAAAATGTTGGAAAGACAGACCGCCACGGCACTTTTTTTGAAATGCTTGGCAACTTCTCATTTGGCGATTATTTCAAAACCGAAGCCATTCAATGGGCTTGGGAATTTATGACGGATGTTTTGCATGTCGATCCCGAGATCCTCTGGGTGTCTGTTTTTGAAAAGGACGATGAAGCCTATGCCATTTGGCGCGACACTGTGGGTGTTCCGGAATCTCGCATCGTTCGGCTGGGTAAAGAAGATAATTTTTGGGAGCATGGAACAGGCCCATGCGGTCCTTGTTCAGAAATCTACATTGACCGTGGCGAAAAATACGGCTGCGGGGACCCGAATTGCAAGCCGGGCTGTGAATGTGACCGCTATGTAGAAGTGTGGAACTTGGTCTTTACACAATTCGACAAGCAAGAGAACGGGGACTATCTGCCCTTGGACAACCCCAATATCGATACCGGCATGGGACTGGAGCGTCTTACCGTTGTCCTAAATGACAACGCCAATATTTTTGAGATCGATCCCATCAATAAAATCATTCAAGCGGTTGAAAAAGCTGCCGGGGTCACTTATAAAGAGAATTCCAAGCAGGATGTCTCCATTCGTGTCATCACAGACCATCTGCGGGCTTCCGCCTTTATGATCTCCGATGGCATCTTGCCAAGCAACGAAGGCCGTGGCTACGTGCTGCGTCGTTTGATTCGCCGCGCCTACCGACACGGCAAATTGATCGGTATCGAAAAGCCATTTTTGGCAGAGCTTTCAAAGGTTGTAATCGACAATTGGAAAAACTTCTATCAAAATCTGGAAACCGAACAGGCGCAAATCGAAAAGGTCCTGCATTACGAAGAGAAGAAATTCCAGGAAACCCTGGAGCAGGGCTTACAGAAATTGGATGCTTACGTTGAGGAAATGAAGGCCAGGAACTGCACGGAACTGGCAGGTGAGGCCGCCTTTAAATTGTACGACACCTTCGGTTTCCCGTTGGATTTGACTGTTGATATTTTGGAAGAACAAGATCTGCGCGTTGACAAGGAAGGCTTTGCCGATGAAATGAAAAAGCAGCAGGAACGCGCTCGGGCTGCCAGAAGTGCTCAAGAGCAGGAAAGCTGGCTTGCCGGCGGTTCAGAAGCCTACCATGCTTTTGAAACAGAATTTGCCGGTTACGATAATCAGTGCGTTCAAGCGAAGGTTTTGGCCCTTTTCAAAGACGGTCAACCGGTTCAGACTTTGTCTGAAGGCGACAAGGCCCTGATGATTCTCGACCGCACATCCCTATACGGAGAAAGCGGCGGCCAGGTCGGCGATCAAGGCATGATGACAGCCGATTCTTGTGAAATCGAGGTATTGGATACCAAGAAAAGCGACAAGGCTTTCTTGCATCATGTTTGGATCCGCAAGGGTGAAATCACCGTAGGCGAGTCATTGGAAACCGCCTATGCGGGGGACAGAAGACGTGCGACCGCCAGAAACCATACGGCGACTCATTTGCTTCATAAAGCCCTGCAGGAAGTGCTGGGCGATCATGTGCGACAATCCGGCTCCTTGGTGACACCGGATCGGATGCGATTTGACTTCACCCACCTGGAAGCGATTACGGATGAGGAGTTGGCTGAAATCGAATCCCGAGTAAACCGGGTGATCTATGAAAACCATCGCGTATTGACCGATATCATGACTATGCAGGAAGCGGTTGACACAGGCGCCACTGCACTCTTCTCCGACAAATACGGGGATCAGGTACGTGTGGTGACTGTTGAAAATTACAGCAGAGAGTTGTGCGGCGGCACACATGTTTCTCAAACCGGTGAGATCGGCATCTTCAAACTCTTGCACGAAAGCGGCATTGCGGCTGGAGTACGTCGAATTGAAGCCGTAACCGGTCAGGCTGCATACGCCTACACGTTGGAGCTTGAGAAGGAACAGACCCAGTTGGCAAGCCTGCTTCGCACCAAGAAGGACAATCTGCTGATCCGCGTTTCCGATCTTTTGGCCGAACAAAAACAAATGAAAAAAGAATTGGAGCAGGCGAATGCAAAATTACGCAACCAGATGTTTGCTTCCATCTTTGACAATGTAGAAGACGTCAACGGTGTCAAGGTGTTGATTTCCGCATTTGAAGGACAGGATACGAACGGACTTCGAGGCATGATGGACCGGCTAAAAGACGAAGCTGAATCATTCCTCTTCGCCGGTGTGACCGAATCCAAAGGCAAACTGCTGATTTTGGTTGCCGGAAGCCAAGATTTGATTCAAAACGGATTCCATGCAGGCAATATGATCCGTTCCATGGCAAAACTGGCAGGCGGTGGCGGCGGCGGCCGTCCAAATATGGCGCAGGCGGGCGCTCCACAGGTTGAAAAAATCCAAGAAATCCTGGATTTCGCTAAAGAAGAGGCTAAGAAGTTTTTATAAAGTCTTGATGGATCATCTTTCTGTGGTATAATTTGATAGAAAGGAGTGATACCAAATGACAGAACAAAAGACCGTTGATTCGAACCATACCATCCATCTACAGGTTGCTGTTGATGAGAAGAATGACGCAAAGGAAATATTGCGGGAAGTCTACCTAGCGCTTGAAGAGAAAGGGTATCATTCAATCAACCAACTTATTGGCTACTTTTTGTCGGGGGATCCTACGTATATTACCAGTTACAACAATGCGAGGAGCCTGATTCGCAGAATTGAAAGAGATGAACTGCTGGAAGAAATTCTGCGTGAGTATATTCAAAACAATGTCACATTGTAATGGAAGGAAAAGTACAGCAAATCAGGCTGTACTTTTCTTTAAGTAAGCGAGGAATTCATGCAATATATAGAATTGGGGAAAACCGGCTTGAAGGTTTCCAAGATCTGTTTCGGAACCTTGACAACCAGTCCTTTGCAAAAAAACTTTACACCAAATGAGTCCGCCCGTCTATTTGCTTATGCAATTCGAGAACACGGCATTAATTTCTTCGACACCGCGGAGCTATACGACAATTACACGCATTTTCGCGCTTTGCTCCAACTTGTGCCCAGGCATGAATTCAAGCTTGCAACAAAATGCTATGCCTATGACAGAAAAACGGCTCAAGCGAGTTTGAATCGCGCATTACAGGAGACGGGAACCGATTATATCGATTTTATGCTGCTGCATGAACAGGAAAGCGACCTGACCCTGAGAGGGCATCAGGAAGCCCTTGCCTATTTTGAGGAACAGAAGCGCAAAGGAACCATACGGGCCTTGGGGTATTCGACCCACTTTGTAAAGGGGGTTCGGGCATCGAGGACGGTTCCGGGCATTGATGTCATCCATCCCTTGGTTAATCTTCGGGGGATCGGCATTGCCGACGGAAGCCGAGAGGAGATGGAGATGGAAATCCATTCCGCCATCACACGGGGCATCGGCTGTTATCTGATGAAGCCTCTGGGCGGCGGACACCTCTTGACGCAGTATCCTCAAGCCATTCAATATCTGCACAGCAATTTCCCCGATGCCGTCATTGCCATCGGAATGCAAAGCGAAACCGAAATTGATCTCAACGTCAAATCGATTGTTGAGCGAACTTGGACGGAATCTGAAAAAGAAAAATTCCATTATCAAGAAAAAAAATTAAAAATAGCAGACTGGTGCGTGGGCTGCGGCGCTTGCGTTCGCGTATGTCAACAGCAGGCTTTGGGGCTGGTAGACGGCAAAGCGGTCGTTTTGGATCAATCCCGATGCGTGCGTTGCGGTTATTGCGCAAAAGCCTGCAAAGAATTTTGTATTAAGGTTGTGTGAAATGGGTAGATACTTAGGGTTAGATGTTGGAAATAAAACAATCGGGGTTGCTGTCAGCGATGAAATGAAGTGGATGGCACAACCTGTTAAAACCATTAAAAGAGTCGGCAAAAAGAAAGACTATGCCGCCATCGCTCGCATTCTCGAAACTTATACGATCGATAAGATTGTAGTCGGCTTGCCAAAGAACATGGATAATTCCATTGGTCCGCAAGCTGAAAAAGCCATGGAATTCGGCGAAGGATTAAAGAAACGATTCGATATCGAAATCGTATATGCAGATGAACGGCTTACCACGAGTCGCTCTACGCAAATTTTGATTGAAAGCGGAGTAAGAAGAGAAAACCGCAAGCAATACGTCGATCAGCTTGCAGCGGTTCAAATTCTGCAGACATTTTTAGATCGAGAAAGGAGATAGGCATGAAAGGAACCTTTTTGAATGATCAGGGAAAGAAGGAAGAATTGGAAATCCTTGAAGTATTCGAGTATTCGGACAAGCAATACGCATTGGTTCAATTTGAAGAAGACGGAGAAGCTTTTATCTTCCGTATTCAACAGCATGAAAATGACATGATACTGGAACAAATTGGATCGGACAGTGAATACCAAGAGGTTCGAGACCTCATATTAATGGACATGGAATCATAATAAAGAGGGAAGAATGGATAAAAAAGAACGGTATTTAGAGGTATTTAAGAAGAACGGTTACAAACTGACGACGCAGAGGCGCGTGATCTTTGAGGTGCTGTATGAGCACTCCGCAGATCACCCAAGTCCAGAAGAAATTTACGATCGGGTAAAGGATAAATATCCTGAAATCGGGCTAGCGACCATCTATCGCACCCTGCAGTTAATGGAAGATTTAGGCATTGTCTATAAGATGAACTTCAATGATGGCCTGAGCCGTTATGAATTGTGCATGGCGGATGCTCACCAACACCATCATCTTATTTGCGTGCAATGCGGACGGGTTGAAGAAGTAGAAATTGACTTGCTGGAAGGCTTGGAAGCCTCCATAGAAAAAAACAACGGCTTCCAAATCACAGATCATAGCGTAAAGTTCTTTGGCGTATGCCGAGAGTGTCAGAAAAACCGTTCAAACAAAAAGGAGAATTGAACGTGAGAAAAAATTTGACGAAGGTCAAAATCATTCCCTTGGGCGGAATGAATGAAATTGGAAAGAACTTAACTGTATTTGAATGCAAAAATGAAATCGTGATTATTGATGTGGGAATGACATTTCCCGAAGACGAGATGCTCGGCATCGATGTTGTAATCCCGGATTTCTCATATTTGGAACAAAACAAACATCGTGTCAAAGGTATCTTGTTGACCCACGGCCATGAAGACCATATCGGCGCGCTGCCGTATTTGCTGCGCAAATTAAACGTACCGATTTTCGGTTCCCGCATGACGCTGGGACTTGTTGAAAACAAATTGAAAGAGCATGGCCTCTTGGATGAGTGTGAATTGAACCGCATTCAAGCGGGGGATACCGTCACCATTGGACCATTTAAGGCGGAATTCATCAATGTCAACCACAGTATTCCAGACGCAGTTGCCATCGCCCTGCACACCCCTGCGGGCATTATCGTGCATACAGGCGACTTTAAAATCGATTATACGCCGATCATCGGCGAGCCGATGGATTTTCTGCGATTGGCTGAATTGGGAAAAAAAGGCGTAACCCTCTTGATGGCGGACAGCACCAATGCCATCCGCGAAGGCTACACCCAATCGGAGAAAACCGTTGGGGAAGCCTTGGAAGCGCAATTTATGCAAGCGACCGGCAGAATCATTGTTGCCAGCTTTGCTTCCAATGTTCATCGCGTCCAGCAAATCATTGACGCGGCCGCTCGATTTAACCGCAAGGTGGCATTTTCAGGAAGAAGCATGCTGAATGTTTCCTCCGTCGCCATGGAGCTGGGCTATCTGAAATGCAAAAAGAATCAAATTATTGAATTGCGCGATATCGGGAAATATCCGAATGACCAAATCGTCGTAATTTCCACAGGCAGCCAGGGCGAGCCCATGTCGGCGCTTTCCAGACTGGCAACCAATATGCACCGCAATATGGAATTGATCCCGGGAGACACCGTCATGTTCAGCGCGAGTCCCATTCCGGGCAATGAAAAACCGGTATCGAAAATCAAAAACCTCCTGGTTGAAAAAGGCGTAACGGTCATCCATGACCGCAATGCCGATATTCACGTATCCGGTCATGCTTGCCGGGAAGAATGCAAAATGATCCAGGGACTGCTGAAGCCGAAATTCTTTATGCCGGTCCATGGCGAACAGGTGCATCTAAAAGCGCACGCCGACCTGGCCATCTCCATGGGAATGCCGGAAAAAAATGTCATTATGGGCACCAATGGGAATGTTGTAGAGGTAACGAAAAAATCCGCAAAAATAGCCGGAAGCGTTACAGCAGGCAATATTTTGGTTGACGGCCTTGGTGTGGGTGATGTCGGCAACATCGTCTTGCGCGACCGCAAGCACCTGTCTGAAGACGGTTTGATTGTGGTTGTGGTTACCATTGACAAAAAGACGGCCAAAACCGTTTCGGGTCCAGACATCGTATCGCGCGGATTTGTCTATGTGCGGGAATCGGAAGACCTCATGGTCGGGGCGCGACAAGTGGTTCAAAAGGTGCTGAAGGAATGTGAAGAGAAAAAAATCACAGACTGGTCAACCCTGAAAGCGAAAATCAAAGAAGCTCTGCGTAACTATATCTACGAGAAGATCAAAAGGAATCCGATGATCTTGCCGATCATCATGGATGTGTAAGGCGTTCCTGTAGAGGTTATATGGATTGAATAACCAGATGGAAGATCTGGTTATTTCTATGTGGGGGAAAGAAGATGAAAAAGTTTTTGGTTTTTTTATTGCTTGTAATCATAGGCCTTGGCGCCTACGCTTTTTCGCAATTCCAACCTTTGGATGCGGAAGGTCAAGGCGCCGAACAAGTGGTCAAAATTGAATCGGGTGCAACAGCCGCTTCCATTGCAAAACAGCTCGCGGAAGTAGACCATGTGATTCGCAATGAATTTGCTTTTCGCTGGGTTGCCAAGCAAACGGGAACCGACAGCCATTTTAAACCCGGTAAATTTAAAGTGCGAACCGACATGCAATTGGAAGAGATTGCTGAAACGCTGACCACAGGTCCTGGCGTACTGCGCGAAACGGTCCGTGTAACCATTCCGGAAGGCTACACAACAAAGGAAATTGTTGCCGTCTTGCTGGAACATGGCTTGGGTTCGGAAGCGGGCTACGCCGCCTTGGAAAGCGACTTAAGCTGGCTTCCTGAAGACATGCCCGATGAAATCAGGGCGTTTCCCAATCTTGAAGGGATTTTATTCCCGGAAACCTACGAATTCTTCACCGATGATGGAGAAGATGTCATTCTTGAGAAAATGATTCGCCAATTTCTCAAGGTCTATGGCGAACTCAACGATCAAGACTTCTCTGATGTTGTTTCCGTTGCGACGCTGGCTTCCATGGTCCAGGGAGAAGGCAAGGTTGCCGATGAATTCCCCGTGATTGCCTCGGTTTTTCAAAACCGAATCGCGGTTGACATGCCCCTGCAATCTTGTGCGACCATCCAGTATTTGTTGGGCGAGCGAAAAGAGCGGTTGTTGAATGCCGATTTGGAAATCGATTCACCCTACAACACCTATATGTATCCCGGTTTCCCGCCGGGACCCGTAGGATCGCCGGGGGAAACGGCCCTTGAGGCAGCGTTGCGCCCCGCGGAAAGCGACTATCTGTTCTTTACCTCCAACTTGGATGACACAGGAACCCATACCTTCACCAAAACCTATGAAGAACATTTGGATGCGACCCATAAAGCTAGAGAAAAGGCAGGAAAACAATAGTGGAATCATTTTTATGGATTAAAGATCAATCACAGCGAACGATGCTCAAGGACCTCCATCGACAGGCGCGAGAGGACCGGGTCCCCATTTTGCAGGATGAAGCTGCCAAACTCATCGATACCTGGCTGATGCTTCACCAGCCTAAAAGGATTTTGGAAGTCGGCGCGGCCATTGGGTATTCCGCCATTCGAATGGCCCTGGTTTGCCCGGATGCACAGATTCAGACCATCGAACGGGATCCGGATCGAATCAAAAAAGCGAGAGCGCATTTCAGCCAATTTGGATTAAACCAACAAATTGTCCTCCATGAAGGCGACGCCTTGGACTTGATTAAAACCCTGGACCAGAAATTTGATCTTGTCTTTATCGATGCCGCCAAGGGACAATACGGCCGCTTTTTTGAAGACGCCTACCCCCTGGTGCGGAAAGGGGGCGCCATTATCTGTGACAATATGCTGTTTCATGGCATGTTGGAAAGCGAAGATGTACCCAAACGCTATAAAACCATGGTCAAACGGCTAAAGGCTTTCCACACCGCCATTTTGAACCACCCCCAACTGGAAACGCGTATTCTTTCCATTGACGACGGGGTTTCCATTTCCATTAAGAAAGAGGACTAACATGAAAAAAATCGAATTGCTGGCACCTGCCGGAAACTTAGAAAAACTAAAAACCGCCATTCTTTACGGGGCAGATGCCGTTTACTTGGGCGGACAACGATTTGGGCTCCGGTCTCAATCGAAAAACTTTTCCGTGGAAGAAATGAAAGCGGGGGTGGACTTTGCCCACAGCCATAAGGCCAAAGTCTATGTCACCCTCAATATCTACGCCCATCAGGAAGATTTCGAAGGGTTGGAAGACTATCTGAAGGATTTGGCCCGCATCAAGATTGATGCCGTCATCGTCTCAGACCCCGGAATCCTGATGCTTGTGCGTCAAACCATTCCCGAAATGGAAGTCCACATGTCCACCCAAGCCAATACCACCAACGCCTATGCCGGCCAATTTTGGCACAAACAAGGGGTGGACCGGATCGTAACCGCGAGGGAAGTCACCCTTGCTGAGTTAAAAGGTATCCGCGAAAATCTGCCGGAAGACATGGAAATTGAAAGCTTTGTCCATGGCGCCATGTGCATGGCCTATTCCGGCCGCTGCCTCCTGAGCAATTTTATGACCGGACGGGATGCAAACCGAGGCAATTGCGCCCAAGCTTGCCGCTGGAGTTATCGTTTGGTGGAAGAGCAAAGACCCGGCGAATACTTCCCCGTGGAAGAAGATGAACGTGGAACCTATATACTCAATTCAAAAGACTTGTGTCTCCTTCCATACCTGAAGGAATATATCGAAGCGGGCGTTACCAGTTTGAAAATCGAAGGCCGCATGAAAAGCCAATACTATGTGGCGACAGTCGTACGCGCCTATCGGTTGGCAATTGATGCCTATCTGAAGGACCCAATTGGGTATGAATGTAAGGACGAATGGATGGATGAATTGCGCAAGGTCAGTCATCGTGATTTTACAAGCGGTTTCTTGTTTGGAAATCCTGGGGAAGAAGCGCAATTGTACCAAAACAATCATTATATTCGCACCCATGACTTTGTCGGCATCGTCTTGGAAAAAATCAGCGATACAAGCTATTTGATCGAGCAGCGCAACAAGTTTTCCATTGGCGAAACCATTGAGTATTTTGGGCCAGGCGAACACGCCGGCAGCTTCTTGCTCGCGCGCATGCAGGACCAGACCGGCAACGAGGTCGAATCCGCACCGCATCCGAAGCAAAAATTAATTCTTTATACGGAAGAACCGCTCCAAGCGGGAGATTTTTTACGAAAAGCAAAGGAGATGACAGAATGAATAAACCAGTTTTTATTGGCATAGCAGGGGGAACCGGTTCCGGGAAAAGCACAGTCGCACGGGCCGTATTTCAATCCATGCCCGCCAGTTCAATTACCGTCATTGAACAGGATTCCTATTATAGGGATCAATCGGAACTGACTTTCGAAGAACGGGTTAAAACCAACTATGATCATCCATTGGCCTTTGACAATGATCTTTTGATCCAGCATCTTCAAATGCTGGCGGAAGGACAGGCGATCGAAAAGCCAATTTATGACTTTGAGATCCATAACCGTAAAAAAGAAACCGTTTCGGTTGAATCCAGAGATATTGTGATTTTGGAAGGAATTCTCCTGTACGAGGATAAACGAATCCGAGATTTGCTGGATATCAAGGTTTTCGTTGATACCGATCCTGATGTCCGTGTGATCCGACGCATTCAGCGGGATATGAAATACCGCGGCCGTTCCTTGGATTCCGTGATTCATCAGTATATGACAACCGTTCGCCCGGCACATCTGCAATTTGTGGAACCGAGCAAACGGTATGCGGATTTGATTATTCCTGAAGGGGGATACAACAAGGTTGCCATTGATTTGATGGTGACAAAGGTACAATCCATACTCGAGGGGAAATAAGATGATCAGAAAATGGACGCCGCATTATTGTGCAAAATCGATTTACGATGTCCCTTACAGTGATTTGAAGTCCCAGGGATTCAAGGTGCTTCTATGTGATCTGGACAACACCGTCACGGCATTTGATTCCCCTTTGCCAGACGAGAAATTCATGAATTGGATCAATCTGAGAAAAAAAGAAGGATGGGAAATCTATATTTTGTCAAATAATGGCGAAAAAAGGGTATTAGAATTTTGTGAAGTTGCAGATCTTATGGGATTTTCGAATCTTTACAAGCCGCTGCGCTTTCGCACCAAGAAAATTGTAGATGATTTGGGTTATTCCAACAGGGAAATTGTATTTGTCGGTGATCAGGTTTTTACGGATGTATGGCTGTCCAACCAGCTCGGATTTTATTCAGTTTTAGTCGATCCTGTCGCCAGTGGTGATCTGCTGAAAACCAAGATCAACCGGGCGCTGGAGAAATTGATTCGGAATCATTTCCAAGAGGGAAGGAACAAATCCTGGTAAATTGACACTGATTTCCTAAAGGAATATAATGAAAATAACAAAATAGCGGTCTCATGGCCGTTTTTTTGAATACGGGGGTGAAAGAATGAGTGTTCATAAACTGAGATTAGGCGATATTCTAATTGAAAACGGAATTATTACGGACGATCAACTAAATGATGCCCTAGCCACGCAAAAACGAAATGGCGGGAAATTGGGGGAAACCCTGCAGGACTTGGGGTATGTCACAGAGAATGAGATTATCAATACGCTGGTCTATCAGCAGGGGATTGATTACATCAACTTGGACAAATATAAATTCGATCTGGAAGTGGTGTATTATGTTCCGGAAAAAATCGCCAGAAAATACACCGTTCTCGCCTTGAAAAAAGACGGCAACCAACTGACAGTGACCATGGAAGACCCGCTGAATGTATTTGCCATTGAAGATCTTCATATCATTACCGGCTATGAAATCAAAGTAGCCATCTCCAAGAAAGACAAGATCGTCAAATATATCAATCAGTTGTACACAAATATAACCGCCCGTGAAGCCATCGATGAAATTGTCGATGAATTTTCTGTCGAAGAAGTGAAGCCGGAATCCCTAAGCACGGAGGATTTGGCCGATTCTATCGACAATGCGCCAATAGTTCGCTTGGTGAATACCGTGATTACCCAGGCTGTCAACTTGAAAGCCAGTGATATTCATATTGAACCCACAGCAAGCGAGGTGCGCGTACGAGCCAGGGTAGACGGCATTCTGCGGGAAATAATGCATCCCGACCTTGCTTCATTGCCCGCCATCGTTGCACGGATTAAGATCATGTCCTCGATGGACATCGCGGAACGGCGTATTCCACAGGATGGACGAATCGAATTGGTCGTCAACAATAAAAGTATTGACCTTCGTGTTTCCACGCTGCCGACCGTCTATGGGGAAAAAGTCGTTATCCGGATTCTAGACCGCTCTGTCAGCTTGCGGAGCGTGGAAGAGCTGGGCTTGATGGAGGAGCACATTAATCCGTTTCACCGGCTGATCTCCGGCCAAAACGGCATTATCCTGGTTACCGGTCCAACAGGAAGCGGAAAAACAACGACCCTGTACGCCGTACTCAATGAATTGAATAATGCTTCTAAAAATATTGTCACCCTGGAAGATCCCGTGGAATACAAGCTTCACGGAATCAACCAGGTTCAGGTGCATGAAAAAGCAGGCATGACCTTTGCAAAAGGCTTGCGATCCATTCTTCGCCAAGATCCGGACATTATCATGGTGGGCGAGATCCGGGACAACGAAACGGCTGAAATTGCCATCAAATCGGCGATCACCGGTCACTTGGTTCTTTCAACGGTCCATACGAACAGCGCTTTGTCGACCGTCACTCGTCTGACGGACATGGGCGTTCCAACCTATTTGGTCGCTTCCTCATTGAAGGGGATTATCGCGCAGCGTCTTGTCAGAAGACTGTGTCCGCATTGCAAGGAAGCCTATGAAAGCAGTGAGTTTGAAATTCGGTCTATGGATCTTCAGGAACCAAAGACGCTGTATCGTGCAAAAGGTTGCTTCGAATGCGGCGGCACCGGCTATGAAGGCCGAACCGCCGTCTATGAAATCTTCCTTTTGGATGAATATGCACGATCCCTTGTCTATACGGGCGTTCAAGAAGATGAAATGCTCAATCTTTTGAAGCGAAGAGGGTATATGACCCTGAAAGACAGTTGCATAGAATTGATCAAGTCAGGCATAACGACTGTTGATGAATTAAACCGCGTATTGGGAAGCATGTAGGAGGATTGTATGAACTACCTTGAGAGATTGTTGGAATTAACCGAACGCTATCGTGCGTCTGACTTACATATCACATATGGTGCGCCCCCAAAGATCCGGGTGAACAAAGAGTTGGTTTCTCTTTCTGAAACCAGTGTCAATGATGATATTTTGTTTGATCTGTATAACAGCTTTGTCTCAGACAAGCACAAGCGAACGTTTGAAAAAACGGGCGACTGCGATTTTGCTTACTCTTCAAAATCCGGAACCCGCTATCGTGTCAATGCCTATCGCCAAAAAGGACGCTACGCTTTCGCGCTCCGTCGATTAAACAATTCAATTCCATCGCTTGAAGAGCTTTCTCTGCCGGCAACACTTGGCGATCTCTGCATGAAGGAACAAGGATTGATCATCGTAACAGGCCCAACCGGCAGTGGTAAATCCACATCCTTGGCATCCATGATCGATATTATCAACCATAAAAGGCGCGGACATATCGTAACCATAGAAGATCCGATCGAGTATTTGCATCAACACCACAGCTGCATCGTAAACCAGCGGGAATTGGGGGAAGACACCATCAGCTTCGCAAAAAGTCTGCGCGCTGCCTTGCGCCAGGATCCCGATGTCATTCTCGTCGGCGAGATGCGTGACTTGGAAACCATCACAACCGCCTTGGTCGCTGCTGAAACGGGCCATTTGGTTTTTTCAACGCTACATACCATGGGTTCCGCCAAAACCATCGACCGGATTGTCGACGTTTTTCCACCGGACCAACAGCAGCAAATCCGTGTGCAGTTAGCCAATGTGCTGATCGCCGTAGTCTCACAGCGTTTATTGCCTAACGCTCAACATAATGGATTGTTGCCGGCTTTGGAAATTATGATTGCCAATAATGCCATTCGAAATCTGATTCGGGAAGGAAAAACACATCAGATCAATAATATGATTCAAACCAATGCCGGTCTGGGCATGCGTACATTCAATCAATATCTGACACAGATGAATCAGGCCGGGAAAATTGACAGAGAAACATTCGAACGATTCTTTATGGATTAATGAAAGAAGGGTGAGCTCATGGCGAATTTTAAGTATAGCGCTTTACAAAACGGAAAACTGGTGGAAGGCGTTCTCACCGCGGACTCCCATGATGCCGCGATTCTTCAATTGCGAAAGCAAGAACTGATGCCCTTGGAAGTCAAACAGAGCCGCGGATCCACTGAGATTAAGTTGTCCTTTATGCAAAAGAAATTAAAGAAACGGGATCTTGCGGTATTCAGCAGGCAAGTCAGCACCATGTTCCGAGCGGGACTGCCCATTATCGACACGTTGGAAATTTACGCCCGCCAAACCAAGAACAAGGCATTTGGCGAGGCATTGCGGAAGATTGCAGACGACGTTCAAAAAGGTTTTTATCTTTCCAAGGCGATGGGGAAATTCCCGCATTATTTCGATTCCTTTTATACCAATATGATCGCCGCCGGGGAGCAAAGCGGACAGCTGGATATCATCTTCGAACGTTTGGCCGTTCAATATGAAAAGGAAACAGACCTGCAGCGAAAACTGGCCAATGCGACCCGGTATCCTATTATCGTTGTCGTCGTTGCGGTATCGGTCCTGATTTTCATCCTGACTTTTGTCATGCCGACCTTCGTCGAAATTTTTTCGCAAAATAACGCAGAACTTCCAGGACTGACGGCTGCAGTGGTTGCAATGGGTGACTTTTTAAAAGCCTATTGGTATTTCCTCGCTGGCGGACTTTTAATTTTATTCTTCGTCGTCCGGGCTTTGGGCAAAACTAGTCGCGGCCGGTACCTGATCGACCGGTTTAAGACCCAGATCCCAGGCTATAAACATGTCTACATTGGTTCAAAAACGGCATTATTTACACGAACCCTTTCTACCTTGTTGGCAAGCGGTCTGGATATTGTTGAAGGATTGGGGCAATCGGCTTCCGTCTTAAAAAATGTCGTTTTCAAGGATCAGTTGATGGAAGTGCAGGCAGACATCAAAAAAGGCCATCGCCTGTCTGCCAAATTGGCTGGTATCCCACAATTTCCCGAAATGCTTTCCCTGATGGTTCGAATCGGTGAAGAATCCGGGGCGCTGGATACCATTCTGGACGATACGGCCCTGTATTTCGAGGAAGAGGTCGATTTTGCCTTGAAGAAGTTTACGCAAATGCTTGAACCTGCTATGTTGATTCTTGTAGCCGGCATGGTTGGTACCATTGTCATTGCCATGCTTTTGCCGATGTTTGGGATGTTCGAACAAATCATGTAAAAGGAGCGACTATGATATTTTTGACAGGATTAATTGGACTGATTTGGGGGTCGTTCTTGAATGTGGTGGCATACCGCATCCCCAGGAAGGAAAGTTTGCTGTTTCCACCTTCGCATTGCCCGAATTGTGATCACCGCTTGGGTCCGCTCGACTTGGTGCCCGTTTTCAGTTTTTTACTGGCAAGAGGAAAGTGCCGTTATTGCGGCCAATCGATTTCGTGGCAGTATCCGATCGTTGAAGCCCTAACCGGTTTCGGTTTCGCTTTCATTTGGTTGAGCATGAAACCCATCAACACAATCGAGCTGATTTTGGTGGTGCTGTATTGGCTTTTCTTCTCGCTTTTACTTGTAATTTTTATCGTTGATTATCAAGAGATGATCATTCCCGATGAATTCAACCTTGGGATTGGGCTATTGGCTGTTATTAAGATGATTCTCCTGCAAAGCTATCAACAGGAATTATTGGGTTTCGCCGTATGTGGAGCCACAATATTGCTTATAGTAGTATTAACCAACGGTATGGGGATGGGCGACGCAAAAATGTTTGCCGTTTTAGGCTTATGGTTTGGATTTAAAAATGGTGTTTTTACTTTGTTCCTTTCCATTGTCCTGGGTGCCGTTCTTTCCATCGTTTTACTGGCTGCAAAGATCAAATCAAAGAAAGACCGTATCCCATTCGGTCCTTTCATCTCTTTGGCCGCAGCCATTAGCATCTTTTTTGCAGAACCAATCCTAGCGTGGTATTTTCAATTGTTTAATTTCTAGAAAGAGGGTGAAAGTAGTGGCGACAAAAACTCAAGATTGGATAGGCATCGAATTAGGCTCGAATTACTTTCGAGTCATTGATTATCGGTCTGCTCTCAATCATGTAGATATGGATCAGGGACATGTCCGGCGCATTGGCTGCGAATTTACAATTCGAGGGGTGAAAAGCTACGGCTTTGATGAGGAAGTATTGGATAAATCCCATATCCTTAAGCCGGATGAATTGAAGGCGGCGCTCGTCAAGGTCATTCAGGAATTAAAGCCCAAATCAAAGCGTTTGGCACTTTCTTTGGAAAACAGCTTGGTGCTGACACGGGACGTTCAAATCCCGCAGGTTGAAAAGAAGCTGTTGGATTCCGTAGTTTCTTACGAAATCAAAGAATCTTTGCTGATCAATACGGATGAATATCATATCCAATACAAATTGGTTGATCAAATTGATGATGAGAATAAAAAATACGTAATGTCTACCGTCATCCTTTCAAAAACCCTCTATCAAGACATTTGGAATATGGTTGGCGATTTGGGATTGAAACCGGGTCGCTTGGATATCAACTCCAACGCCTTGACCAAGGAAATCATGGCGGTTCAGTCCTTTAACAATATTCCGATTCAACGTGATCAGACCTTTGCGGTTTTCGATATCGACTTCAACCGAATCAATCTCTATTTTGTGAGTGACGGAATGGTTGATTTGAATCGTAAAATCCTATTGGAACATGATGATTCCCGTCCGCTAACAGACCGGATTTATCAACAATTCGATACCATTCAAAATACGTTTCGGTTTTATTTGACCCATAAGAAGAACAAATCCATTTCCAATATTCTTTTAATGGGCCAAGCCACACAGAATGAAAGTCTGGATGAACTTTTTGAAGAAAGTCTCTTGGTGCCGTCCAAGACCATTCAAACCATTTCTAATGTAACCAATCAAACAGGAACCAATATGTTTCTACCGATGATTGGCGCTGCTGTCGAAATTCAGCCAAATCGTCGTTCAGGGAGGTGAGCCTATGTATGATATTAACTTTTTCTCGATCAACTTAAAGAAATATCGAAGGCACAACCAGCGCCGTTGGTTTATTCTTGTGCTTTATGGCGTATCTCTGTTTGCCATGATTTCGCTGTACATATTGGTGCGGACCAATATAAATAATACAGAAGAGGAAATTGTACAACTAAACCGAATGATTGAAACCGCCCAGGCCATGCAGGTGGATTTTTTGAGCGAAACCGATATTGCCAATGCGAAGGCTTTGAATACGACCATCGTTGAGGTTTCAACCCGTTTGGACGGCTACTTCCTCATTAACGCCAACATTTTAAAAAATACAAGGCAATTGATGGGGGACGGTGTTCAACTGGACGAATATCGACTCAATGGCAAGAATGTGTATATGCAGGCTCGTACAACCGATGAAACAGAATTGTTCATATTCCAAAATGATTTGGAATCGAGCGATTTTTATCAAGGGGTTCAGGTTGACAATATTACCCGGACCGATTTAGGCGAATATGTCGCAAACATTAATTGCGAGTTAGAAGGTGCGGAAAATGAAAATTAACGAAATTTTTAATAGAAAATCCTCAAATGCCTCTACAGCAACCAATGGGCCCGACACGTCCAAACCCAAAAAAGAACTGTCTCAGCAAAGCAAAAATCTCTTGCAATACCTGCCGCTCGTTTTGATTCTTTTGCTGTTTGTGCTCTTGTACATGCCAAAGAATACGGAGCTTCGCGAATTGCGCGCAGTGAAGGAAAGCTCGCAAGAAACTTTGGATCAAATCAATAAGCGGATTGCAGAACAAAGCGTGTTGGAAGAACAGTTCTATGCAGAAGTGGATCAGATTGAGTTCAATTCTGACCAATGGTATATCCAGCCCAAGCAGACCCTGATCGTTCGGGATGTCAACAATGCTTTTAGCAGCGTTGACCTGTCATACGATTATATAAATTTCACCGATTTGGTCGAAGAAGAAACAACCAATCCGAGCTTGAAAATTGGAAAAATGAAGTTTTATACGGAATTGACCTGCAACTATGATGAATTGGTCAATTTGATCGAATCGCTTCATACGAACTTGAAATCGGTCAATATCAATGTCGTGGATTTATCTCTTCCAGAGGACAATCTTTATGATTCCGATTATACGGTTAACCTGGAAACAACACTCTATGTACTGCTCAATCAAATGGATGTGTAGGTGATTTGTCATGTCAAAACGATCTGGATTCACGCTAATTGAAGTTCTGCTTTCTTTGGGTTTGCTTTCCATTGTGATCGTATCCACGTTTTCCTATCTATATACGGTTAAACAGGCGGAACAGGTGGACAAGACGGTAACAGACCTCAATATTATTGTTCAAAACCAAATGGAATTGGTGATGGCGGCAGAGACCGTTACGGAACTTTACTCGATCATGACCGCAAATTTTGTGTATTCTGAGACAGATATCTTCAAAGGCTGGATCGATGGAAATTATGAGAGTAATTTGCGCAATATCGGCACTGACTACCGCTATGCAATCGCGGCATACAAACTCACAGACGCTGGAGGGTCTACGCAAAATACGCTTTATCAAGTGGCTGTAATCGCTCAAAGCGTTGATGATCCTTCGCGCAGTGTTATATTGATGACCATCAAAAATTTGGAGGAATTGTGATGAATAGGTACAAAAGTGAAGAAGGCGCAGTGCTTCTCTTGTTGATCATCATGATGAGTGCCGTCGTCTTGATTGTTGCGTCTTTATTGCGGTTCAATACGCAAAACATCCGTTTTGCAGCAATTGAAGTCCAACAGGAGCAAGCCCTCTACTTGGCTGAAGGTGTAGCAGACCATCTTGACTCTTATCTGATCGATTATTTATTCGAGCATGAAGTGACGGAGGCAAATATCCGTACCTGTTTAAATGACTATAAATCAGCTGCTAGCAGCCAGACTTTATTAGGCATCCATTTTGATGAATCTACACCCGAACAACCTTTTTTTGTTCTACCAACAAACAATGACTTTCTAGATAAGACAACGATTGACGAAATAACTGTTCAAATGTATGATTCGCGTGGCGAATCGGAGTCTTTTCTCGTTGAGGAAGATAAAGACCCTTATGGAATTTTGCTTTATTATAAAGTGAAAGTAATTATCAGCATTTCAACTGAAGATACGTCTCGTACAATCTTAGCAACTTATCACATACCGCCTGATCTTGTGTCATCTATTGAAACCCCAGAACTTCTGTTTTCAAAAGAATTAAATTACTCGAGTTAATCTACGGAGATGATAGTATGAAAAAAAATGATGGCTTTACCTTAATTGAATTGCTGGTAACCCTCGTCATTGTCGGGGTGATTATGACCTTTATCATCTCCATGATGTCTTCGCAATATGCCATAATCCGCGATGTGGATGCCTATTTGGTCATGAGCAGCGAAAATAAGGATGTAAATGATGCAATTATGCGCGAATTTGTAAAGGCAGAAGAAATTTGGATTGATGGAGAGAACATTCTAGATCCTGTCTTTGATATTGCCAAACTCAACAATAGTCATGATCTTACAACCATCCAACTTCGTTACACCCAGAACTCTAATGAACATTGGATCAATTTTTTAAAAGAAGATTCCGAGTCCGATGGAAGAGCAATCAATGAACTATACATGAAACAAACGATTGGCGGCACTGAAAAAGATCCTATCCTACTGGGCGATCACTTAGCTCCAACGATCACAGCAGATATCACCTTTTACCGACGTTTGTCCTTGAACCGCCGCGTTGTTGCATTAGTTAAAATAAAGATCAACTACCAACATGATGGCATCACCAAGCAATATGATCTTTTTTATCACTTGAGGAATCTGCAATACCCGACAAATTGATAAGGAAGTGACCCGAGAAAATGAAACGCCTGCACCAAAAATTCGGATTTACCCTGATTGAACTGCTGGTTACTTTGGCAATCATCGGGGTTTTTTGCGTGATTTTGACACAGCTTATCTGCCTTGAAAATCATCTGGCAGAAGAATCTCAAGCCATGCTCTGTATTCAAAACGAAGAGCGCTACGTCTCGGAGTTTTTGTTTGAAACCCTGTACGGAGTTGAAAACATTCAAGTGGAAGAGGAGGCAACCAGTTTGCCGCTCTCTGCATTCAATTTTTCCTATGAAGAAAACCAATGCCCGATTTTGGGATTTAAAGGAGAGAAGCTCCTGCGTTTCGTGCAAGAAGATAGCCAATTGCAAATTTGGGAAATGTATCGCGGAATTCCGCAGATAAAAAAAGCGATCGCCTATCATGTAGTCGATGCGAACTGCAAAATAATTCCCGGCGAATACGGTTCTGACAAACCGGTGCTTCATATCACCTTGCAGTTTGAAGCCGGGCATACCCAAAAAAGCTATGAATTGCTCTTTGCCATGAGGAACCTGTCATGAAGAAAAAAGGATTCACCTTGATTGAGTTGATCCTTGTCTTGGCCATTCTGGGGATTCTTTTGGCAATAGCTTCACCCACGCTCCCCATCAAAACAATCCGCTATGACGATTGCGCCGAGAGTTTTTACTTCAAGATGCTGGAATTGCGGGAACTGACCTACCGGACCAATTGCCGATACGAAATCCGCTTCGGCCCTGAACAAGCTGTGACCCTTGAGGAAACGGGCGTAATTTGGCGCGGATTTTCTACCGCCACTGTCTATAAACAAAATGACGCAGATAATTATCCTAAAATGAGGGCATACGAAAGCATCAGTTTTCCCGAGCACTTCTATTTGCGCCACGCCAGCGCCTCCACCAACCGAAAAATCCGTTTTGATCCCAACCTGACCCTGGGGGAAGCATGCACCTTGATCTTCTTTGACGACAGCGGGTCTTATCAACGGAAACTCACAGTTGACGTATGGACAAATCGCATATATCTTTATAAGAAAGAAGGATAAAAGGGAGGCAGAATGAAATCGAATATCATCTTGGTAGGTTTTATGGGGACGGGAAAAACCACCAACGGGAGACGAGTAGCGAGAAAAATTGGATACGAATTCGTGGACACCGATCTGCTGATTGAAAAAAGGGAGCAACGCACCATCCCACAGATTTTTGAACAGAATGGCGAAAACTATTTTCGTAAACTGGAACACAATACAATCCGTCGGGTTCATCAATATAAAAAAGCGGTGATTTCAACGGGAGGCGGCACGATCCTCAATCCCAAAAACTTGGAGTTGTTGAAGAAGCACGGAACCGTCTTTCTATTGGAAAACACAACGGAAAATCTGATTTACCGCTTGGAAAACGCCTATGTGAAGCGCCCCTTGCTCATGAAGGAAAACTGGCAGAGCATTGTGCGCGACATGTTGAAACAGCGGCGTCCGCTCTATGAAGCCGCCGCTGATTATCGCATTTATGTCGGACGAAAATCCCATGAAGCCGTTGTTGAAGAAATCTTGTACTATTGGGGCTTGGAACAGACAAAATAGCTTGTTCAAGAACGGGGTTTTATGGTATGATAAGCAATGATGATTCTAGAATTTTAGGAGGGAATTTATGATTTCTGCGGGAGATTTTAAAAAAGGACTAACATTTTTACGAAATAACGATATTTATGTCGTAGTTGACTTTCTTCATGTAAAACCTGGAAAAGGCGCTGCCTTTGTTCGCGCGACCATCAAAAACTTGAAAACAGGTTCCATTCGTGAGGAAACATTCAACCCAACTGAGAAGTTTGAGAAAGCCATGATCGAAACCAAAGATATGCAATATCTTTACAACGACGGTGAACTTTACTATTTCATGGATACCGTTTCATACGATCAAATTCCTCTGAACTACGAGCAAGTGGAAGAAGCCATCAAATTCATCAAAGAAAATGATGTCGCGATCATGAAGTTCCATGACGGGAAACCATTCCAAGTGGAAGCGCCGAACTTCGTAGAGTTGGAAGTTACGGAAGCGGATCCTGGCGTAAAAGGCAACACCGCTACGGGCGCAACAAAACCGGCGACTTTGGAAACAGGCGCAATTGTACAAGTTCCACTTTTTGTCAACGTAGGGGATAAGATTAAAGTCGATACACGAACTGGCGAATATTTGTCAAGAGTGTAAACGAATGCCGCTTGCAAGGGTTTATCATTTCATTCTGAGTTGAATTTTGGTATAATATTCCCATAACAGAAAGTTGGAGGGCTGATTATGACGATCGATCAAATGGATCAAAATATAGGCGAAGTAAAAATTGTCGATAATGTGATTAGCATTATCGCGGGCATTGCCGCCAACGAAGTGGAAGGCATTGCCGGCATGTATTCCGATTGGACCAAACGTATATTTGGGAATAAGCTGGAACAAGGGGTTGAAGTGAAAATTGAAGGAGACTCCGTTTTCATTGAGACTTATGTTGTTGTGGAGTCCGAAAAGAAAATTCAAGGAATTGCAACCGCATTGCAAGAACATATTAAAGAGATCGTTGAAACCATGACGGACTTGCATGTTGCAGAGGTAGTCGTTCATGTTTGTGATGTAGCGATTGAAACCAAAGAGTAAACGAAACCCTCTGAGGAATCAGGGGGTTTGTTTTGTGGAGGAGAACTTATGAAAGCCATTCACTTTCGGGAAGTATTGTTTAGATTGGTATACAGCGGATTTTTTTCCGATGAGGAAGCAGATTTCGCTGAATTGCTGCAATCATCCCAAGAAGAGATTGTTACCCATATCTCTGAAAAGGATCAAAAGCGTTTGAAGCTTGCCTATCGGTGGATACAAGACCATTGGGATGAAATCCAGACAGAGTATGAACCTTATTTGAAAAACTGGTCTTTCGATCGTTTGACCAAAGTTGACAGCAGTCTTCTGCTGGTTGCTGCCTATGAATTGTCGGAACGCGACGATGCGCCATATGCAGTCGTCATCAACGAGGCGATCGAACTGGCGAAACGCTATGGTGGTGAGGGATCCTCAAAATTCATCAATGGCGTATTGGCAAACTTTGTGAAAGGAAAAGGATATGCGGAAGTCTCTGTATCTCGGGATTGACACCAGCGCTTACACAACTTCCTTGGTTGTCTTGGATGAATCCAAAACCATTTGCTTTGCCAAAAAAATTATTTTGCATGTTCCGGAAGGAAAACGAGGGCTCCGTCAGCAGGAAGCCCTTTTTCAGCATATAAAGAATTTGCCGCTTCTGATGGAAAAGGCGGAAAGCGTACTGCAATCCGGAAAGATTGCAGCCATTGGCGTGTCGACTCGCCCGCGGGATTTAGAGGACTCTTATATGCCCGTCTTCGAATCGGGCCTGGCCTTTGCGAAGGCGGTAAAATCCATCAGCGGAGCAAGAATACTTCCACTGTCCCATCAGATGAACCACTTGCTGGCAGCCGACTATTTTGAGCGAATCGCGCCCAATCCCTGCCTGGCCTTTCACTTGTCCGGCGGAACTACGGAAATCCTGAAGGTTTCCGATTGGTCTCCCGAAGGCATTCAATTGATCGGAGGATCCAAGGACATTAGTTTCGGAAAGCTGGTTGATCGCATCGGCGTCGCCATGGGCGGCACGTTCCCATCAGGCGTCTGGCTGGACCAACTCGCCTTGGAGGGCGATATTCTTTCCATCAAAAATCGTATTCATGTGTCTGATTCCTGGTGGAACCTGTCTGGAATCGAAACATGGTTTCAAAAGGAAATGGTGGGCTCATACCCGCCGGAAACAGTAGCCGCTACTCTTTTTGAACAGATTGCGCAAGCCCTTGCGGCCATGGTGGTAAAGCAATCCAGCCAATCCGGGTTAAAAACCGTCATTCTGGCCGGTGGGGTGGCATCCAGTCGAACCCTGGAAATGGCTTTGCGCAACAAACTCAGTAACCAAGACATCGACCTGCGCTTCGTTTCCGGCGAATTCTCAGCCGACCACGCCTTGGGAGGCGCTTGGCACGCATGGAGGAAAACCCATGAATCCTGTACAAGTCAGTCAAATTAATTACTATATTGAAGAACATCTCCGTACGGATCCCATCTTGCGAAAGGTTCGTGTAATCGGGGAAGTAGCCAATCTGAAAATGACAGGGCAATGGGCATTCTTCCATTTAAAGGATGAGCATGCCTTGTTGGCCTGTGTTTCATTCGAGGCGTTGCCCGGTGAGATCCAGGAAGGGAATCTTGTGATTGCCACCGGCGCCGTGCGCTATTATTCCAAACGCGGCACCCTCCGCATGCAAGTATCGGAAATTGCGGTGGAAAATCCATTGGAGCGGAAAGAAAAGCGAAAAAGCCAAGAGGCTGCCATGCGAAAACGCGGATGGTTTGACCGGCAGAGACCCTTTCCCGACTTTCCGAAGCGCATCGGTCTGATCACCTCGAAAGACGGTGCGGCCGTCGATGATGTCAAACGCAATCTGGAACGCCGGTATCCTTTTGCCGTTCTCGTAGTCATCCCGACCCTGGTTCAGGGCGCCAATGCCTCCCAGATGATCGAAAAAGCATTGCTGCGAGCAAGTGACGAACCCCTTGACTGTCTGATTCTCACGCGCGGAGGCGGCGATACAAGCGATCTGGAGGTTTTTGACGACGAAAAGGTTGTACGTGCCGTTTATCGTTCTCCTGTGCCTGTCGTGGCCGCTATCGGCCATGAAAAGGACTGGACCTTCGCCGAGTTGGCCGCGGATTCGCGCGCTTCGACACCGACCGCAGCGGCGGAATTTGTTTCGCCCACCCGCGAAGAAATCAAAAATCGATTGCGAGACCAGATTTGGAAATCCGATCGTCTATTTGTCCAGCACCTTCAGAAAAAAAACAAGGCGTTTCTGGAAATAGATCAAAGAGGTCAGCGTTGGATCAGCCAAGCCGTTGACGATAAGTCCGCAAGTACCGACCGGATGAAGCGGATGGCAAGCCGATTCATGCTTCAACGCCTAAAGGCTGCCGGTGAAACCTTATCGTCGGCACAACAGACTGAAATGCAAATCGAAAAACAATGGAGTCCCTATCGTTTTTATTTGCAGGATACTTCCGGTGATTTTATACGAAATGATTCGGATATCCCAGCAGGCCGCTACACCATTTATGGGGATGACCACAAACAATCGGTTCAACTGATCAAGGAGGAGCAAGATGGACGCGTATAATCGCTTTGATGAAATTTTTCAAGAAATTGACAGTATTAACCAAACGCTTCTTTCCGATCCATCCATGGGGCTTCAGGAAATGATGGAAAAAGCCAGACGACTGAAAGCGCTGACCCAGGAAGGGACTCGGATTCTGGAGCAGGCAAAGGAAGAAATACAGACAATCTATTTGGACTTGGAGGATGAAGCATGAATCGAACAGCCTTTGAAGATTTTTTGAACCAATCGGTTCCGGAACTCTCCCGATATGAAGCCCCTGTGGTTTCCGCCATGCGGTACAGCCTCTTGGCCGGCGGAAAGCGAATCCGGCCTGCGCTGACAATCGCAGCCTACCATCTCTTTCAATCCGGTGAGGAAACCGTCTATCCTTTCGCCGCCGCTTTGGAAATGATTCACACCTATTCCTTGATTCATGATGACCTGCCAGCCATGGACGATGATGATTTGCGGCGGGGCAGACCCTCTTGCCATATCGCCCACGGGGAAGCCAATGCAATTTTAGCCGGTGACGGCTTGTTGAACCAGGCGATGGAAACCGCTTTGAAAGCAAGCCTGAAAACGGATCCCGTCATGGGTACAAAAGCTTGCCTGTCTCTCTTCACTGCTTCCGGCATTCAAGGAATGATCGGCGGACAAAGTGCCGATCTCTTGTTTGAAGGGATGGATGCAACCGAAGAAGACCTGCTCTTCATTCATCAAAAAAAGACCGGCGCCTTGATACGGACAGCCCTGGAAATGGGTGGAATCCTGGGCGGCGCGACACAAGCGGAAATTGACCGTTTGTCCCAATTGGGGGAAGCGATCGGATTTGCCTTTCAGCTGCAGGATGATCTTCTGGATCGATTTTCAACGGAAGAGGAATTGGGAAAACCCATCGGATCCGATGAAAAAAATGAAAAACTGACCTTTTTGAAGCTTTACGGCGAAGCGGAAACCCGCAAACGGATCCACGCGTGTTTCAAGGAAGCGGAAGAAATTCTCGCGACTTTTCAAAATTCAGCTGAATTGAAAACACTTGTAAAAGAAATATTAAATCGACGACGCTAATTTGTTCTTAACCAAGCTTCATGCTATAATAAATTGATGGAAAAGTATTCTAGTCAACCAAACGTATCCTGAAGGCGGGGCTAAAAATCCGTCAAAGGGCATATCGATGAAGTTCCTGGTTGATTCTTCTGACGCCCAGTCGGGGGGAAATTCTGGGAGTAAGGAGGATGGGGCGATCTGCAATGGCATGCGGGCGATGACCCTACCTCCGTGGAGACTTATTATGGAAGCATAATGAGATAACCTGCAGAAGGTGTAAACCCGCTGCAGCGTAGCCTGCCATGAGTGGGAGCGGTGGATAACAGATCGGCATTTTTGATCGAAGGCCAAGAGATAAAGTGCTTTGCTGTTGAAACCCCTCTTGCAAAAGCGGATAGGGATACGCAGAGGTTGTAGAGGAAAACTCCTAGACTTCGCGATTATAGGGATTGCAGTGTGGCCTAAGTGGTGATCCAGCTCTTCTGGTGGCGACGCGGATGGAACGAAATGAAAGGGGAACCGCTGCTATGGCGACAGGCAGTTTTCGTTTGGGAAATCCTGCTGGACCTAAGCCGCAAAATTTACCTTTAATCCTCCATCTTATAGCTGGTAGCCTTTCGCTATCAGCTTTTTTAAAGGAGTCATATGAAACGAAATACATGGATCTATAAAACAATTTTACTTACATTCTTTATGGCAATCCTGACAAGCCTGGTCTCGGATCAAGTCATCAGCCGCACCAACCTGGTTTTGGCCTTTCTGATCCTCTTCTTCATTGTCTTTGTCGGGATCGTCTTCGACACCGTTGGCATTGCGGTAGCTGCCAGTACGGAAAAGCCCTACCATGCGATGGCAGCCAAGGGCAATTTTCGTGCGCGCTATGCGGTTCAACTGATTAAAAACGCCAGTCAAGTATCCAATTTCTGCAATGATGTCGTCGGCGATATCTGCGGAATTATCTCTGGCGCCGCCGGTGCCACCATCACAATCCGAATCATTGCCGGCTTTCCCGGCCATGACCTGTTCTGGCTATCCATTGTTTTCAGCGCCATTCTTGCCGCCGTCACAGTGGGTGGAAAAGCGATCGGCAAGGAACTGGCCTTGAACCATCACAAGGAAATCGTCATGCACGTTTCCCATGTATTACAAGTTCTGGATGAGAAATTCCATATCCATATCATAAAAGGCATCAGGAAAGGGAAGAAAAGATAATGCGTTTTGATCAAGCAATCGTCAAACGATTTCCGGATATCAGCCGGTCTCGCGCGGCACTACGAATTAAGAACGGCGACTTTTCCGTGAATGGAAAGATCGTCAAAAAGCCAAGTTATCAAATCAGTGAGGATGCTGTCATTCAAGAAGCAGCAAATTCGATCCCTTTTGTCAGCCGAGGCGGTTTGAAGCTGGAATCGGCGCTCCATGCCTTTGCTATTGATCCCGCAGACCAGACCTGTCTGGATGTAGGCGCTTCAACCGGGGGCTTTACCCAATGTTTGCTGAATCATGGCGCCAGCCGCGTCTATGCGGTGGATGTGGGGACCAGTCAATTGGAGGATCGTTTGCGCAAGAGTCCAAGGGTTCATGTCATGGAAAACCGGGACATTCGCGGCATCGATCCCTCGGAATTGGACCCAAAACCCACCTTGGTGGTTGCGGACGTATCCTTTATCTCCCTCAGAAAGATTTGGGAGCCCATGGCAAATCTGGCTTGTGCCGACGCTGATTTTGTGGTCTTGTTTAAGCCGCAATTCGAAACCGAGAAAAAGTCTCTGTCCAAAAGCGGCGTCGTTCATGATCCAAAGGCCGCATTTGAAAGTCTGTTGGCCCTCTTGGAGCAATTGTCCCAGGATCATTTTGCCCTGCAGGCCATGCTGGCTTCACCCATCTTGGGCAAACAGGGCAATACCGAATTTTTGCTTCATATATGTAGGGCGAATCAGGCTTTACTTCAACATGATCAAATTAAGGCAATCGTATTTGCTGCATACCAAAAGGGGGAAAAACGATGAGAAAATACGCACGGCAAAGCCATATTTTAAAACTGATCAAACTGCACGAAATCGAAACCCAGGAAGAGCTTTCCGCACTGTTGAAACGGGACGGCTTCGATATTACCCAAGCAACGGTATCCCGCGATTTGAAAGAACTGGGCTTAATAAAGGCGCTCACCCGCAATGGCCGCTACAAATATGCAACCATGGAAACCAATTTTGATGCCCTGCGGGAACGACTGACCAATATTTTTAAAAATTCCGTCTTGGCAATCGAGTCATCCGGCCGGATGATCATTATCAAAACCATTGCCGGCGCTGCACAAATTACCGCGTCTGCCATTGATGTCCTGGACCTGAACGAGATTATCGGCACCATCGCAGGGGATGACACCGTTTTTATCGCCATCTCAGACGATGCGGACTTGGAAAAAGTAAAAGCAGAGTTTCATAAAAACATCGAGCAATAGGAGATTAGGGGCATGATCGAAGAAATTCGCATTCAAAACCTGGCTACAATTGAAGAGCTTCACTTAAAATTGGGAGAAGGATTGAACATCCTGACCGGAGAAACCGGCGCTGGAAAGTCGCTCTTTTTGGAAGCGTTTGGTTGGCTTATCGGCTTGCGTGCAGATCGAACGATGATTCGCGAAGGAAAGGATTTCGCCTCCGTGGAAATGGTTCTTTCGAACCCTTCCTCGGAAATCCAAAAGATCTTGGCTGATCAAGGCTGGGAGGATTGCGATCCTTTGATCGTGTTTCGACAAGTCTCACGGTCAGGCTCATCACGGATTATTCTCAATAACCGACACGTAACCTTGGGCTTTCTGCGAGAACTTCTAGAATCCCTTCTCTTGTTGCATTCCCAAAATCAAAGCATAGAACTGTTAAAAAGAAACCACCATTTGTCGTATTTGGATTCGATGAGTGATAATAAATTGCATATAGCGATATCTAACTATCAATCGGCTTGGGTGGCATGGCAAAGGGCCCTAGCTGACTACAAAGACTTTTGTTCGAACCTCATCTCTGCAGCGGAAGAAAATTTCCTTCGTTTTCAATACGATGAGCTGGAAGGGGCAAATCTGGACGCAGCGGAGTTGTCTGACTTGGAAGACGAGCTGCAGGTTTTGGAAAACGGCAAGGAAATCGCCCTGAAGGGGCAGCGAATCTATGATCAGATTCACAATTCCCGACAGATGTTAGACCTCAGTGAATCCTTGCGCCATGATCTTCAAGATCTGAGCCAATATTATGAAGCCCTTGCGCCTTTCTGTGAAGAAGTTGGCACCTTCACAGAAACGCTGATGGAAATCAGCAGCTTTTTACAAGGTAAAATTCTTGATTTGGATCTGAATCCCCAACGATTGGAAGCGGTAGAGGCTAGACTGCAGGTTTATTATGATTTGACACGTAAATACGACATGACCCTGCCAGACCTGCTTGCCTATCAGGCTAAAATTCAAAACCAGTTGGATAATTATGCGCTGGCCAAGGAAAAAAAGGCAAGCCTCCAAGCCATCTGCGAGAAAAAAGAAGCCCTGACTCAGCAGGCAGCTGAATCTTTGACGCAGGAACGAAAGCGCGTTGGACAATGGCTTGCCCGTGAAATCACAGGCAGGATTCGCCACTTAGAGATGAAGGAAGCGATTTTTGATGTGCGCATGGAAGCCTTGGGCGAACTGACAGCAAGCGGCACCGATCAAGTCGAATTCTATATCCAGACCAATTTAGGCGCCTCCATGATGCCATTGAGAAAAATCGCATCCGGAGGTGAAACCTCTCGAATCCTCTTGGCACTCTTGATTGCCCAGGGGAAATCCAGCGGAATGCGCACCATGATTTTTGATGAAATCGACGCGGGCTTAAGCGGAAAAGCCGCTTTGCGTGTGGCGGAGATCCTTGATCAACTGGCCGAGGATTGCCAGGTTGTCTGTGTAACCCACCAGCCCCAGGTCGCATCCTTTGCTGACCAATACTATCAATTGCATAAAATCAATCGCGAACAAGCTACCTTTACCCAGATCGCCGAAAAAACGGGCGAAGCCTTCATTCACGCCGTGGCACAATTGGTCTCAGGCGATCAAGTCAATGCTTCCGGCCAGGAATATGCGCGTGAAATGGTTCATTATGCACAAAAAAGAAAGGAACAGAATCATGAATCAGGAAAAAGAACTCACCATCAGTTCAAAACGAATCTATGACGGAAAGATCATTAAGCTTCGTGTTGATACGGTTGAATTGTCAGATCAAAAGTATTCCAAGCGAGAAATTATTGAGCATCCCGGCGGGGTAGGCATCCTTGTCATTCACCAGGACCGCATTCTGCTGGTCAAGCAATTCCGCAAAGCGATCGACCGGATGGTCATTGAAATTCCTGCGGGCAAGCTGGATTATCAAGAGGAAGCGGAAACCTGCGCGACGAGGGAATTGAGGGAGGAGACGGGCGTGGTCGTTGACAAGCTCATCCACCTGGGCGACATTTACCCATCCGTCGGATACACGACCGAAAAGATCGGCCTCTATTTTTCCGATTCTTTTCAGGCGATCGGTGACCAGGACTTGGATGAAGATGAATCGGTTGAAATTATCTGGCTGGATCGAACGCAATTCGAATCGCAGCTGGTTCAGGGCGAAATCCAAGATGCCAAGACCATTGCCGCTTATTCCTTGGCGAAAATGAAAGGATTGATTGTATGACAACGACAATATTTCAATGGGTGCTCAATGCAGTAGCCGTTTTATTCACCATCAGCATCCATGAATATGCCCATGGACAAATGGCGGATTGGCTTGGCGATGACACCGCGAGACGAAGCGGCCGACTATCCCTGAATCCCATTCATCATATTGATCCCATGGGTGCGCTGTGCATGCTCTTTCTTCGTTTCGGATGGGCAAAACCGGTGCCGATCAATCCCAGCCGGTTCAAAAACCGCAAACGGGACACCATCTTGGTCTCGCTTGCAGGTCCCCTCAGCAATTTAGGATTGGCCACCCTGTTGATTCTCGGCACAAAGCTCTATTTTCCATCCAATCCTTATGCCATCGACACCCTTTTGTTTCTGATTTATGTCAATCTGGGCTTGGGCTTTTTCAATCTTTTGCCATTGCCGCCTCTTGACGGCTCCAAAATTTTGATGAGCCTTTTGCCGACGAAAATCGAATTTTGGATGTACCGAAACCAACGATATTTGTATATCTTTTTGCTTATCGCCATTATGACCCAGACGGTCAGCAGAATCATGTCGCCATTGGTTCTGGGCTACATCAATCTATTTTACTAAGGATGTGACAAGATGAAGATCATTCTCGAGCAGTTCGAAGGGCCCTTCGAGCTGCTGTTTCACTTAATCGAAAAGAATCAAATGGACTTATACGACATTCCGATCGCTACCATTACCGATCAATATTTTTCCTACTTGGATTCCATGAAGAAATTCAATCTTGAAATCGCCAGTGAATTCCTGGTCATGGCTTCCACCTTGGTGGAAATCAAGTCCAAAATGCTCTTGCCCCAATATCAGGCAGCCGTTCTCAATGAAGAAATGGATGACCCGCGCGACGAATTGGTTCAACAGCTTTTGGCCTATAAGAAATTCCAGGAAATCGCAAAGTGGATGGAGCGCAAAGAAATTGAAGAAGAACCGCTTTATGTTCGTGAAAGGGAGGTCGTTCCCATCGACGAAACCCAATTGATGCTGGATGATGTACGCAGCATGGATTTATTAAGCGCCTTCCATAAAGTGATGGACCGTTATGAAGGAGAGCAGGAATTGATCCACCATATCCCGCAAATGAAAATGGAGGCAAAACGCTATACCATTCAAGACGGGATGAGAACAGTGAAAAAGCTGCTGTCGGATAGGCCGGTGGATTTCGAAGCGTGTTTTGCAGCCGGCAAGCCCATGGACTATTACATTTCTGTTTTTCTGGGTATTTTAGAATTGCTCAAGCAGCAGGAAATTCAACTTACGGTCCAAGAGGACAAAACGATCGTTTTATCAAAAAGGGAGGGGATCGCATGAATCATCTTCAAAATGCCTTGGAATGCATTTTATTTGCAAATGGAGAACCGGTTAAATGCGAGGAATTGGCAACGGTGCTGCAAGTGGCACCCACTTTGATTGAAAAAGAGATGGAATTGCTGATTGACCATTATGAGAACCGCGGCATCAATATTCGCAAGGTCAACGGCGGCTATCAATTCTGCACGAACAAACACTACTATGATTCTGCCACCAAGCTCATTCAGGGGGAAAGAAAGGTTCGCCTGTCTGCCGCATGCTTGGAAACCTTGTCCATCATTGCCTACCGCCAGCCCATCACGCGGGCTGAAATTGAGCAAGTGCGGGGGGTTCGCGCGGAAAGCAGTTTGCATACCTTGCTGGAACGCGGTGTCATTTGTGTCCGCGGGCGGAAAAACGCACCGGGCAAACCCATGATTTACGGAACTACCGATCAGTTTCTGGTTCATTTTGGACTGAACGAGATCTCTGAGCTGCCCAACTACGAAACCATCAGAAAAGAGAAACTGAAATGAGATTGCAGAAATTTATCGCAGCGGCAGGCATTACCTCACGAAGAAAAGCAGAAACCCTGATTCTTGACGGTCGCGTCGGCGTGAATGGCAAAATCGTTACCCTTCTGGGGACAAAGGTGGATCCGGAAAAGGATACGGTCACGGTTGACGGAAAAGCAGTCGTCTTGCAGGATTCATCTGTCTATTATTTGTTTTACAAGCCCATCCGCGTCATCACTTCGGTTTCTGATCCGCAAGGACGTCGTGTTGTCACCGATTTCTTTCCAAAGGAACCGCGCGTTTTCCCGGTCGGCCGTTTGGACTATATGACTTCGGGGCTGCTGCTAATAACCAATGACGGGGAATTTATGAATCAGATGATCCACCCAAGGCATGAAGTGGCTAAAACCTATCGCGTTTTGGTTAAAGGCGTTCCCACTGCAGGGGATTTTCACCAAATGCGAAAGGGCATTCCGCTGGATGGGGTCATGACCTTACCGGCACTTGTTGATAAAATAGTTCCAAAAAGGAACAGTTGTGAGTTTTTGCTCACCATTCGCGAAGGGAGAAACCGTCAAATTCGAAGGATGTGCGACGCAATCAACCATCCGGTACTCGCCCTGAAGCGCATCCAAATGGGTCCCCTGACCCTGAAAGGACTCAAGCCAGGCGAATATCGGCCGCTGACAAAAAAGGAATTGCATACCTTAACGCAAGGGAGGGCCTAATGTTTTCAGTAGAAGAAATCAAAAAATTCAATAAACGTCAAGAAATTGTCACAATCCCATGGACGAAATGTAAAAATTTAACTGACAACCAATCCTGTTTCGGGATGTATAATGGGGATAAGGAACTGGTTGGATTGGCTGTTATCCAGAAAAAGGAACTGACTGCATCCTTCGTTTGCTTTGATCTGGAACCCTTTACCAATCAAGCGGTTTTGCGAGACTTTTTCTTCAAAGGCGTGCTTGGGATCCTGTCCAGGCAAGGCAGCTTCTTTCTTGAGGTTCAACCCGCATGTCTATCCTTGATGAAAGAATTTACTTTTGAAGCGAATGCCGGTATTGAAAGCCTGCTGAAAGGATCCTGCGCTCATGATTGAGTCCTTTAATTCCTCCTTGGCCTTTTCCAAGTTTTACTTGGCCCATAATTATGATTTTCAAGGCGAAACCGTCATTGATGCTACGGTCGGCAACGGCAATGACACGGCTTGGCTCTTAGAAAAAGTCGGAAGCAGGGGAACCGTGATCGGATTTGACATTCAATCGCAAGCCATCCAATCGACCCGCCAACGGCTTGCCGATGCGCAGAATCTGACGCTGATCCAAGACGGGCATCAAAACTTATTGGCGTATCCATATCGGAATCTGGCCTGTGTCCTGTACAATCTCGGCTATCTGCCAAAAGGGGACAAGTCCATTGCCACCCATTCCGAATCCACCATAGCAAGCATACAGGCGGCCAGCCAGCTTTTAAAGAAAGGCGGCGTGATTATGATCATCGCCTATCCGGGACACCCGGCAGGAAAGGAAGAAGCCGACGCCTTGGAGGCCCATCTGGCAACCTATCCGCAAAGAGCGTTTCAATGTTGGAAATTCGCCTTTATCAATCAAAGAAACAATCCACCCATCCTGTACTGTCTGGAGAAAAGGAGCATAGAATGATTCGAATAACAGAGACGATCTTCCGTGACGCGCATCAATCCTTAATCGCCACACGCATGCGAACCAGCGATATGGTTCCCATTGCAAAAGCACTGGACAAAGTCGGCTATCACGCCATGGAAGTATGGGGCGGTGCGACCTTCGATGCCAGTCTTCGTTTTCTAAACGAGGATCCTTGGGAACGGCTTCGCATTCTTCGGGATGCCATGCCCAACACCAAATTGCAAATGCTTTTACGGGGACAAAATCTGCTGGGCTACCGTCATTATCCGGATGATGTGGTTACCGCCTTCATTCAGGCTTCTATTCGAAACGGCATCGACATTATTCGAATTTTTGATGCCCTGAATGATGCAAGAAACCTGAAACTTGCCATTCGCGAAACCAAATCGGCCGGCGGACACGCCCAAGCCGCGATTTCCTACACCAAGAGTCCCGTGCATGATATCGACTACTATGTCAAAAAAGCCCAGGAATATGTGGATCTGGGCGCGGATTCCCTTTGCATCAAAGACATGTCTGGGATCCTGCTGCCCTATGATGCCTATGAACTGGTGTCCCGCATCAAAGACGCCGTAGACGTCCCCCTGGAGCTGCATTCTCACTGCACCACCGGAATGGCCAACCAAACCTATCTAAAGGCAGCGGAAGCCGGTGTCGATATCCTGGACACGGCGCTTTCTCCCTTTGCCAATGGAACCAGCCAGCCACCGACGGAAGTCATGATCGCGCAATTTGCCGGAACGCCTTATGATTCCGGTTTGGATATCAAACCCATGGCGGAGATCGCCGAATACTTCGAAGCCCTTCGTTCCAAATATGCCAACGACGGCCTCTTAAATCCAAAGGTACTGAGAACCAATGTATCCACTTTGGTCAATCAGGTACCGGGGGGCATGTATTCCAATCTCTTGTCTCAGTTGGATTCGCAGCAATCGCTGGACAGACTTGAAGAGGTCCTTGAAGAAGTGCCGCATGTTCGAAAGGACCTGGGGTATCCGCCGCTGGTAACACCCATGAGTCAGATGGTCGCCACCCAGGCCGTATTCAACGTCCTGCTGGGCGAGCGGTACAAGGTGGTGCCAAAGGAAATTAAAAACTATGTCCGAGGCATGTATGGCAGGCCGCCGGCACAAATTCCGGAATCCATCGTGCAAAAAATCATTGGCGAAGAACCGCAAATTCAAGTGCGTCCCGCCGACCTCTTGGAGCCCATGATGAATCAAATACCGCAGGAAATCAAGAAATATATCGAACAGGATGAAGATGAACTGACCTATCTGCTATTCCCGCAGGTGGCTTTGGAATTCTTTCAGCGTAGGGAAACCGGCCTGTACAAAATCGATACGGATCTATGGCAAATGGATAGTGAGGACGAAACCTATCCGGTTTAGGGAAAATATAGTCTGAAAGGGCTATATTTTTTTTGCAGGTTTATGATATATTATACAGAGGAATAGGAGGAGGCGAATCCATGTTATCAAATCGAATCAAGAAAATTGAACCATCCATGACCCTCGCCATCACGGCAAAGGCCAAAGCCCTCAAACAGTCCGGCGTTGATGTGATCAGTTTCGGCGCAGGCGAACCTGATTTTCCAACACCCGCCTACATTCGCAAAGAGGCAATTGAAAAAATCGAAGAGGGCCATATCGGTTACACAGCAGCGAGTGGTATCCTTGAGCTCAAAACTGCGATCTGTAAAAAATTATTAACCGATCAAGGGTTATCCTATGAGCCGTCGCAAATCGTTGTCTCAACAGGGGCAAAACAAGCGCTTTTCAACAGCTTTCAGGTGCTGCTCAATCCAGATGACGAAGTCATGATTGGGGTTCCCTACTGGGTCAGCTATCCGGAATTGGTGAAAATGGCGGACGGCGTGCCGGTATTGGTGGAAACCAAACCGGAAAATCAATACAAACTAACGGTTGATGAATTGGAGGCGCACCGTACACCGCGGACAAAAGCCATGATCCTAAACTCGCCGAACAATCCAACAGGCGTCGTCTATTCCGAAGAGGAACTCAAAGCCATTGGTGAATGGGCGGTGGCTAAGGGAGTTTGGGTCATTTCTGATGAAATCTATGAAAAGCTGGTCTATGGCCATGCCAAGCATATCAGTATTGCCAGCCTTTCCGATGAGATTTACAAGCAAACCATCGTTATCAATGGGTTTTCCAAAGCTTATGCCATGACCGGGTGGCGAATCGGGTATTCAGCCGCACCCCTGGACATCACAAAAGGCATGACAAGCTTGCAAAGCCATGTTTCCTCCAACCCCAATACGATCTCCCAATATGCCGGCCTGGCCGCCTTGGAGAAGGAGAGTGGGGAAGTGGAGGCAATGCGGGTTGTCTTTGAAAAGCGAAAGGATTTGATGCTGGAAAAAATCAATGAAATTCCTGATGTAACCTGCATCAAACCGGAAGGCGCTTTTTATATTATGATTGACTGCTCGACATATTTGGACAAATTCGGGTTCGAAACAGCTTCCCAACTGGCGCAAGCCCTTCTGGAAGAGGCGTCTGTCGCGGTTATTCCGGGTGATGCATTCGGAATGAGTACCTATATCCGTCTGTCCTATGCAACCTCGGAAACCCTGATAGAGGCCGGTTTAGACCGGATCCGAGCATTTTTAACAAAGTAGCAGTCGCAAGGAGGAGTAGTATGAAAGAATATCAAAATCCGTTGGTCTCTCGTTATGCCAGCAAAGAAATGTCCTATGTCTTTTCACCAGATTTCAAGTTCTCGACTTGGCGAAAGTTGTGGATCGCCTTGGCGGAATCACAAAAAGAGCTGGGATTGCCGATTACCGACAGTCAGCTGGAGGAAATGCGCGCCCATATCGATGACATTGACTACGACTTGGCCAAGGAAAAGGAAAGAGAATTCCGTCATGATGTCATGGCGCATATCCACACCTATGGCGAAGCATGCCCAAGCGCCAAAGGCATTATTCATTGGGGGGCGACCAGCGCCTTTGTTGGAGACAACACCGATGTCATTCAAATCCGTGAAGCAACCACTGAAATCGAGAAGAAACTGGTCAACCTGATTGAGCGTGTTGCCAATTTCGCCATGGAATATCGCACACAGCCAACTCTAGGCTTTACGCATTTCCAGCCTGCGCAGTTGACAACAGTAGGGAAGCGGGCAGGCTTATGGCTGCAGGATTTGGTATTGGACTACGAAATGCTGATGGATCTGAAAAAAATGATCCGTTTTCGCGGCGTAAAAGGAACCACGGGAACGCAAGCCAGCTATATGAAGCTTTTTGACAACAACCACGAGATGGTGAAACAGCTGGAGGCTTCCGTCGCACAAAAAATGGGCTTCTCCCAGACTTTTGCCTTGACTGGACAAACCTATACCAGAAAACTGGACAGCTTTGCTGTCAACGTTTTGGGCGGTATTGCACAGTCCCTGCATAAAATCACCAATGATATTCGATTGCTGCAACACCTCAAAGAAGTGGAAGAACCTTTCGGCAAGAAACAAATCGGATCCTCCGCCATGGCTTACAAGCGCAATCCCATGCGTTCAGAACGGATTGCGGCCTTGGCCAAGTTTGTGATTTCCAACACCATGAATCCAGCCTTGGTAGAAGCAACCCAATGGTTTGAGCGAACGTTGGACGACTCAGCGAACAAACGTTTGGCTGTGGCACAGGGCTATTTGGCAACGGATGCGATTTTGGCCATTGGCATCAATGTATTTGACGGTATGGTGGTTTATCCGGAAGTCATTCACAAACGCATTATGGAAGAATTGCCGTTTATTGCAACTGAGAACATTTTGATGGAAGCCGTAAAAAAAGGCGGCGACCGCCAAGAGCTGCATGAACGCATTCGCGTCTTGTCCATGGAAGCCGGCGCAGAAGTCAAAGTCAAAGGCAACCGCAATGATTTGATCGACAGAATCCTCAAGGACGAAACCTTCGATCTGTCGGAAGAAGAATTGAAAGACATTTTGAATCCACAAAAGTATATCGGCCGTTCAGCCGAACAGGTCGAAGAATATGTGGCGGAAACGGTACAGCCAATTTTAAATGCCTACCAAGACCAACTGGATGTTCATGTCGAATTGACAATCTAGAAAAAAGGCTGATTCAGGCTTAAAATTTGAATATTTGCATAAAAAGAGGCGAATTTCTACGGAAATTTGCCTTTTTTGCGGTTTTTTGGTATAATAAAGTCGCAAAATATCTATTTTGCGACTATTGATGAATTCAAACAAGGAGGCCTCTATGGACCCGATTTTGATTGACGACTTTTTGGTATATCTGTCAACCATCCGCGGCAAGTCACCGAATACGGTGCGTGAATACCGATACGACTTGCGACGCTTTGTCAAGTTTCTGGTGATGCGTTTTAACCGGCTTCCAAATCTGGAAGCTGTGACCCAAGAGCAATACCTGGCCTTTTCCGCCCAGGATTTGAAACGGGTCAATCTGCAGGATCTCTTTGCCTATATCGGCTACCTGGAAAACCAGTATGCCAACAGCAGCCGGACCCGCGCCAGAAAGGTCGCCAGCATTCGCTCTTTCTTTAAATACTATCACCAGATTGTGGATGTCCTGAAGGAGAATCCGGCGGAACGCCTGGAATCGCCGAAAAACAGCATCCGGCATCCGCAGCATCTCACCTTGGACGAATCGATCATCCTCTTGGACCACATCAAGGGCGAAAATGCCAAACGCGATTATGCCATCATCATGCTCTTCTTAAACTGCGGCATGCGGGTTTCGGAACTGGTCGGCATTGATATTGACCGGATAAAAAACGATACCCTCACCGTAATCGGCAAGGGCAACAAAGAACGTACCATCTATTTAAATGAGGCGTGTATAGCGGCGCTCAGTTCTTATTTGGCGGTCCGTCCTCCATCGATGAAAGATAAAAACGCGCTATTCTTAAGCAAGCGCAAGGAACGAATCAGCGTCCGCGCCGTCCAGCACTTGATCAAACGCCATTTGCTGGCAGCCGGCCTGGACCCGAAAAAATATTCCCCCCACAAGCTTCGCCATACCGCCGCCACGCTGATGTACCAGCATGGCCATGTCGATATCCGTGCCCTGCAACAAATCTTGGGCCACGAAAGTGTTGCGACCACACAAATCTACACCCATATCGATGACGAGCGCTTGCGCCATGCCTTAAACAGCCATCCGCTCAGTCAGTCGGCAAAAGAAACGCCGGAAGATAAATCACATGATTGATTTGCAAGTCGGCCGGATCTTCAATGCCGTTATAGTCCATAATGGCGAAAATCAGCTCCTGCCGGCTCATCTCGCCGGAATAATTCGCCGTCAGTTTCCATAAGCTGTCGCCGGCGTGAATTTTATAGGGCTTTGGTGTTTCATACACATTTTCGATCACATTCTCGCTGGTGACCTCTTGTTCGGCCAGATCCTGCGACTCACCATTCAACGCAAATACAATCGTAATCCCGGACAACAAAATCGTAATGATACTCACTATTAAAATCCAATTCATCCACTTTTTCATCTCGCACCTCCGAACGCTTGTTCTGATTTCATTATATGGGAACGCGTGTTCGGAGTCAAGGGTTTTTCGAACAAATGTTTGAAAAACATGGCAAACTTTGATATAATCATTCTAGAAACTTCCAGAAAGGAGATGAAAATCTTGTACGAAGATCTTAGCACCAAGCAATTAAACATCCTGAATGTGATCAAGCAAAGCCTGAGAGACCGCGGATATCCCCCTGCCGTGCGTGAAATCTGCGCTGCTGTAGGCTTAAAATCTCCGTCGACGGTGCATGCTCACCTCTCTTCCCTAGAGAAGAAAGGATATATTCGTCGTGACCCGACAAAACCTCGCGCCATTGAAATTCTGGACAAGAATGATTTTGATCTGACCGCCAAACATGAAGTGGTCAATGTGCCGATTGTCGGAAAAGTCACTGCCGGGGCTCCCATTTTAGCGGTTGAAAACATCGAGGACAGTTTTCCGGTCCCCGTTGATTTTGTCGGTTCCAAGCAATGCTTTATGCTGACGGTCCGGGGCGACAGCATGATCAACGCCGGCATTCACGACGGCGACTACATCTTGGTCAGCCAGCAGAACACCGCCAAGAACGGCGAAATCATTGTTGCCTTATTGGAAGATGAAGCGACTGTTAAACGCTTCTTTAAAGAAAAGAATCAAATTCGCCTCCAACCGGAGAACGAACTCTACGAACCCATTTACAGCAGCGACGCGGTTGTAATCGGGAAAGTTGTTGGCGTATTTCGACATTTGCACTAGAAATTCATCTTGTCACTTATAAAAAAAGAAGTTCCATAATGGAACTTCTTTTTTCAATGCCTGCTTATTGTTGAAAATAATCGATCATTTCTGTAACCGCACACAAGGCCTGGGTGAAAATCAGCCCGCCCTGCACATAAACGGCAAAAGGCTCCCGCATGGGCGCGTCGGCGCTCAATTCAATGGAAGCGCCTTGAACAAAGGTTCCGGCTGCCATAATTACCGGATCCGAATACCCTGGCATCGCCCATGGAATGGGTCGAACATAAGCATCGACCGGGGATGCCTTCTGAATGGATCCGCAGAATACTTCCACATGATCGGGATTTCGCAGCAAAATGGTCTGTACAATATCCCCTCTTGGTTCCAAGGCCTTGGGATAGGTCTCATAACCAAGATCTTCAAACACCGCGGCAAACAGCAAGGCGCTTTTCAAGGCATTGCTGACAGCTTGCGGGGCCAAAAACAGGCCTTGCAGGATTGAACGGGTCTGTCCAAAAGTCAGGCCGCACTCCTTCCCTACGCCCGGTGCCGTTAAAAAATTGGCGATTCGGTTGACCAGCCGCTCTTTGCCGACCACATACCCACCGGACAGGGCCAGACCGCCTCCCGGATTCTTGATCAGGGAACCAACCGCCAAATCAGCCCCGATTTCAACCGGCTCAACCGGCTCGACAAACTCCCCGTAGCAATTGTCCACCATGATAATCGCTTCCGGCGCAGCAGCACGCACCGCTTGAATCGCCTCCGCCATTTCTTCCATGCGAATCGCCGGACGAACCGCGTATCCCGTAGACCGCTGGATCATGACCACCTTGGTCTTCTCCCTTAGAAAGGCCGGCAATTGGTCCACTTGAATGCGGCCGGCTTCCGACAAGGGCAGTTCCCGAAATCCAATCCGCTGTTCCTTCAAGTTCCCCGGTTCATCCCCGTTCACCCCCAAAACCTTCAGCAGGGTGTCATAGGGCGTGCCCGTAATGGAGACCACTTCTTCATCAGGAAGCAAAAGGCCCCGCAAGGTCAAAGCCAGGGCATGAGTCCCCGAAGCAATCATGGGGCGTACCAGGGCCGCCTCCGCCTGAAACAGGCGCGCGTAGATGGTTTCCACTTGGTCACGGCCCACATCATCATAGCCATAGCCGGTATTCCATTGAAAATGGGTGTTGTTCAGTTTGGTCTCTCGAAAGACCTCGAGAATCTTCTTTTCGTTCTGAATTTGTATCGCTTCTATTTCCTGAAATTTCGGCACAATGCGTCCATAAGCCCGGTCCAGTAGGGCTCGATTCTTCTCGCTGCAGTCGAAAGATGCAAATGGAGAGACTCCCGGTTGTTCTATCTTCATGCCATTCCCTCCTTTGGAATATTTGGATATTGTTCTTCGACCCATTGGTAAACCGCATCAAACAGTCGGTCTGGATTTTCCTCGAAGTCTTCCCAATAGAACCAACGGATGTTGGCTTCCCTTCGGTACCAGGTCATCTGCCGTTTGGCATACCGGCGGGTGTTTTGCTTGATCTTCTCCAGCGCTTCTTCCCTCGAAAGCTCGCCCTCGATCAATTGTAGGATTTCCGGATAGCCAATGGCTTGAAAGGCCTGGACCTCTTTGGAAATCCCCTTTTCCAGCAGCGCCTGCACCTCTTCGATCCATCCGTCTTCCACCATTTCATCCACACGCCGGTTGATCCGGTCGTAGAGCCGGCCCCGGTCGCGGAAATTAACGCCAATCAAAAGGGCCGGAAAATCCTTTCGTGGTTTTCTGAAGGATTCCGTCGACCGCTTCCCCTGGGTCTTCAGAATCTCCAAGGCCCGGATCACACGTTTTCGATTGTTGGGATGAATCCGTCCCTTTGCCGCCGGATCCAGGTCTATCAGTTGGGTATATAGACATTCTGTTGTTTTTTCTTCCAATTCTTTGCGCAGCGCATCATTGCGAACGCTATTGGAAAAATCCAGCTCATAAAGCAGGGACTGGGTATAGAGACCCGTCCCCCCGACCACGATGGGCGTATGGGTTTTCGACTGGATTTCCCGGATCGCACGCAAGGCATCCGCTTGATACTCCGCAGCCGAGTAGGTGCCGTCCGGCGCAATCATATCCAGAAGGTGATGCTGGATTTCGCCCTGTTCCTCCGGGCTGGCTTTGGCCGTTCCAATGCTGAATCCTTGATAGATCTGCATGGAATCCGAGGAAATAATCTCTCCCCTATACCGTTTGGCCAGATGGATGGACAGGCCGGTCTTCCCTGCTGCTGTGGGTCCCATTACAAAAAGGACCGGTATTTGTCTTTCTTTTATCATGTTCTTCTCCCGAATTTTTTCTCCAACTCAGCCTGAGACAATCGAATCATTGTCGGCCTTCCATGGGGACAATGGAAAGGATCCTTGCATGTTTTCAGTTGTTCAAACAGACTGGAAACCTCTTCCTGCGACAGATGGTCTCCCGCCTTGACCGCCGCCTTGCATGCGGCTTTGGCAATCGCCGCTTCCGCATCCCGTCCCATTTCTCCGGATGACAAGGCGGTGATTTCATCCAGCAGACGCAGAAAGAAGTCTTGCGGACTCATGGTCCCCAGCTGGCTGGGCACACTTCTGAGCACGATCGACTGGCCGGCAAGGGTTTCAACCTCCACACCGAATTTCATCATCAAGTGGCCAAACCGCTCCACCAATTCAAACTCCACGGCATTCAGGGGTATGACGACAGGCTGCAGCAATTGCTGCATGAGATTTGCTGCATTCTCCGCTTTGTTCCGAAAGGCTTCATAGAGAATCCGTTCGTGGGCGGCATGCTGATCAATCAGGTACAAGGATTCCGGCCCAAAAGACTTTGCCAGAATATAGGTATCAAAGATCGCTCCGATCATGGCAGCAGGATAGGCGAAGGGAGCCGGTTGAATCTCCTCTGTCCGCCAAGCAGACTGTATTGCTTCTACGGGTTCGGCTGTCGGCACAAGTACGGTTGGCTCCGAGACAGCCGGATGCGCCTTTTGAATCGCCGCTTCGTCCGAGTTTATACCATATGGAACTTTTTTTAAACTCAGTTCCATTTCGTCACTATCCGAACCAGCAGGACTCTCGCTTTTTAGCTCCAATTGTGTCGAGTCCTCTTCCTGGATTATATATCGGGCAATCTGTTCATTCAATTGCGATTCAACCGATTCGCTTGTATTCAGTTGGACCACAGGGTCCTTGGTCCCCGGTAGGGACTTGGGATCTGTAAATTGCCAGCTCTTTGGTTGGTTGTAGACTTGTATGGCTTCTTTCAGCATGGCCAGAACCGTCTCTTTGACGCGCTTTTCCTCTTGGAACCGCACCTCGAGTTTGGTCGGGTGCACATTCACGTCCACCCGCCCCGGATCAAGGGTGACCAAGAGGATGGCAATGGGGAATCGCCCCTTCATCATAAAGGGCTGGTAGGCTTCTTCCAAGGCGAAGCGCAGCATCGGACTGGAAATATACCGATGGTTGAGGAAAAAATACTGATGATTGCGATTGCCCCGCGAAGCATTGGGTTCCGAAAGATAACCGTCGATCCGAATGCCGTCTTTCTCCCTCGCGATTGGGAACAATTGCTCGAAATAGTGCATCCCCTGCAGATCCATCAGAATGTCTTCCACTTTCCCATTTCCGGACGAATAGAAGATCTGCCTGCCATCGCGAATGCATTCCAAGGAGACGGCCGGAAAACTCAAGGCCGTCCGCTTCACCACCTCATAAATGCGGGATGATTCCACCTGGGTTGACTTAAGGAATTTTCTTCTGACCGGCGTGTTGAAGAAAAGGTCTTCAACGACGATCTGCGTCCCTTGGTTGCTGCCAGCAGGATGAAAGTCGATTTGCTTGCCGCCCTTGACCTGAATAAAATTGCCGGCGTCTTCGCCTTCCCCTTTGGAAGTCAGTTGCACGGAAGCAATCGCGGCAATGCTGGCCAGGGCTTCTCCCCGAAAGCCCAGGGAGTGGATCGCCATCAGATCCTGAGCCGAAGAGATCTTGCTGGTGGAATGCCGCAGAAAAATCTTGGAAAAATCTTCCCGAACAATTCCATGTCCATTGTCGGACACCCGAATGCGTTTCTTTCCGCCTTCCAAAAAGTCGATCACAACATGGTTCGCCCCAGCGTCAATCGCATTTTCGATCAGTTCTTTCACGATGGAAGCGGGCCGCTCGATCACCTCGCCCGCCGCTATTTGATTGATGGTATTGGCATCCAATACATTTATAATACTGCGTTTTGCATTCATATGCCTCTCTAGTCTATGATTTATTGCATTTCGCAATCAATTCATCCAGCATCACCAAGGCATCGATGGGCCGAATTTGATTGATATCCATTTCTTTCAAGGTGTCGATCACCTCTTGATGGACAGCCGCCATCCCGTTTTCCATTTGAACCGGCAGCTTCATTTCCATTTGGATGGCCTTTGTCTGCCGGGTCAGGTCGCTCTCTTCCAGCGCCTGCAATATCAGCTTCGCCCGCTGAATGATCGGTTGCGGCACCCCGGCAAGTTTCGCGACTTCGATACCGTAACTCTTGTCAGCGCTTCCCCGGGAGATTTTGCGGGTGAAATAAATCTGCTCGCCGTCTTCCTGAACAGAGATTTTGTAATTCTTAACCCCATCCACCTTTTCCTCCAGCTCGCTCAATTCATGGTAATGGGTGGCAAAAAGTGTTTTGGCGCCACAGCGTTTTTGACTGGACAAGTATTCCACCACGGCCCAGGCAATGCTGAGTCCGTCATAGGTAGAGGTTCCCCGCCCGATTTCATCCAGAATCACCAGACTCTGGGCGGTGGCATGGCTCAGGATATTGGCCACTTCATTCATCTCCACCATAAAGGTGCTTTGCCCCTGGGACAGATCGTCGGATGCGCCGATGCGGGTAAAGATCTGATCGACCACCGGGATTTCCGCATGGTCTGCCGGCACAAAAGATCCCATTTGCGCCAAAAGGGTGATCAAAGCCACCTGTCTCATATAGGTGGATTTCCCGGCCATATTGGGGCCGGTCAAAATCAACATGCGATGATCTTCCTGATTCATCAGGGTATGGTTGGCAATAAAGGCATTTTTGCCGATCATCTTCTCAATCACAGGATGCCGTCCGTTGTCGATTCTCAGGTCGCCCGCTTCCTTGACCAGCGGACGCGCATATTGGTGTTCCCGGGCAACGGTAGCCAGGGAAACCAAGGCATCCAGCTCGGCGATTTGCGAAGCGGTTCGTTGGATCCGTCCCATTTCTGAAGCGATTTTTTCCTGCAGGTCTCGCACCAAAGACTGCTCCAAGCGGAGGGCACGCTCTTCAGCACCTAGGATCTGGTCTTCCATTTTCTTTAATTCCGGGGTGATAAAGCGTTCTGCATTGACCAGGGTTTGCTTGCGGTGGTACTCCAGCGGCACCGCATCCAAATTGGCTTTGGTCACCTCGATATAGTAGCCGAAGACCTTGTTGAACTTCACCTTCAAGGATTTGATGCCGGTCCGGTCCCGCTCTCCGGCTTCAAATTCCATCAGCCAGTTTTGGGAGTTGTTGACCAGGTCCCGGATGCCATCCAATTCTTCCGAATAGCCGGAACGAATTACGCCGCCGTCTTTAATTTGAAAGGGCGGCTCATCGGCGATGGCATCTTCGATCAATTGAAAAAGATCCCGCAAGTCATCCAGGGCCTCCCCCAGTTGAAAGAGCTGCGGCTCCGCCTGTTCCAACAGGCGGGTCCGAATCTCCGGCAGGGGCTGGAAGGATTGGCGCAAAGAAGCGAAATCCTTTGGAGAAAAACTCCCGTAGCCCAGTTTCCCCAGGAGCCGTTCATAATCATAAATTCCCTTCAAAGCCTCTTTCAAAGGCAGCATCAACTGATACTGGTTGAGCAAGCCTTCGATCAAATCTTGGCGCAGCTTGATTTCTTCCAGAGAAAGAAGCGGCTGCTCGATCCACTTGCGCAAAAGTCGGGCGCCCATCGCCGTTTTGGTTTTGTTGAGCACCCAAAAGAGGCTGCCTGTAGTTTTCCCATCCCGCATGGTTTCCGTCAGTTCAAGATTTCGCCGCGTTGCCGCATCCAGCCTCAGCATTTGCTGGAGCTCATAGTATTGAATCGCCTTCAGGTGTTTCAGACTCATCTTCTGGGTTGCAACTAAGTAGTCAAAGAGCATGGCCGAAGCCTTGAAGCCCAGGGCGCGCTTCGGCTGTCCCTTGAAGGCAGCCGCCAGGCCAGGGTTGTCCTCAAATTGCTTCCAGGCCATCTCTTCTGTATACTCTTCCCACGGCATTACACTCAAGGCAGGAAAATAGAGGGCGATCTTCTCCTTCAGTTCCTGGGAAGCCCGTTCTTCGTTGGAAATCAGGATTTCAACGGGCCGATACTTGTAGAGTTCGGACAATAGGGCGTGATGATCGGAATCATCCAAGAAAGAGGTTCTGGAGGCATACCATTCCCCGGTTGTGATATCAACCGCGGTAATGCCAACCCCCTCTGCGCCGAAATGGAGCCCGCATAGAAACTGATTGGTGTCGCTTACCCAAGCCTGCTCGTCGTTCAAGGTGCCTGGCGTAATGATTCGAACCACATCGCGGTTTACGATGGTTTTTCCCTTTTGCGGAAGTTCTGTTTGTTCGCAAATCGCAACCCGGTATCCCTTTTTGATCAGGCGGACGATATAACCTTGGGCGGAATGAAAAGGCACGCCGCACATGGGCGCCTTCTCCTGGTTGCCGCTCGCTCTTGCCGTCAGCGCGATCTCCAGTTCCTTGGACGCGACGATCGCATCCTCGTAGAACATTTCGTAAAAATCGCCGAGGCGAAAAAACAGAATTTCATTGGGGTGTTTGTCCTTGATGGAAAAGTACTGTTCCATCATCGGGGTTCGCTTTTTCATGGGATCACTCCATTTCTCCAAATAGTGTAAATGTTTTTGCTTCGGTGACCCGAACATGGACCAATTTCCCAATCAAGGCTTGACTGCCCGGGAAATGAACCAGTTTGTTGCCTTCCGTCCGTCCGTTTAAAACGTTTTTATCATTCTTGCTGACACCTTCCACCAGGACCTCTTGCACGCTTCCCACCATGGCTTCATTCTTCTTCAGAAAGATGGGCTGCAAGACTTCCTGTAGTCGGTCAAACCGCGCGTGCTTGTCGGCATCCGCCACCTGATCTTCCGCCTTGGCAGCGGGGGTTCCTTCCCGCGGCGAATAGAGAAAAGAAAACGCGAAATCATATTCCGCTTCCTGAACCAGGGTCAAGGTCTTTTCAAAATCTTCCTCGGTCTCTCCGGGGAAGCCAACGATCAAGTCCGTGGAAAGCGTCAGATTCGGTATCTTTTCTTTGGCATACCGCAGCATGGCCAGATAATCGCCGGACGTGTATTTCCGGTTCATTTTCTTCAAAACCGCATCGCTGCCGGCCTGTACCGGCAAATGCAGTTGATTGCAGATATTGTCATGGCTTGCCATGGTGTCAATCAGCTCCCGTGAAATATCCTTGGGATGGGAGGTCATAAAACGAATTCTTCGAATGCCTTCGACCTTTGCAATGGCTTTTAGCAGATCGGCAAAGCTTTGTTCCGACTCCAGGTCATTGCCGTAGGAATTAACATTTTGTCCCAGAAGGGTAACCTCCTTGTAGCCGGCTGCAGCCAGTTGTCTGATTTCCTGCAAAATCTCTTGTGACGACCGGCTTTGCTCACGGCCCCGCGTATAGGGAACCACGCAATAGGAACAGAAATTATTGCACCCAAACATAATATTCACAAATGCCTTGAAGTCATACAAACGATGGGACGGCAGATTTTGATAGGTCTTGATCCCATCCTCCATCACATGAATCTGACGGCGCTTCTCCTTATAGCTTTGAAGAAGCAAATCGGGCAATTCGTGAATATTGTGCGTGCCAAATACAATATCCACATGGGGATAGCTTTTCTTCAGTTTCGCGACGATATGGTCCTTTTGCGCCATGCAGCCGCAAAGGGCAATTCGCATTTTTTTGTTCTTTCGTTTCAAAGCCTTCAACTGGCCTAAATTGCCAAACACCTTCATCTCGGCATTTTCACGGATCAGGCAGGTGTTGTAGATAATCAAATCCGCATCTGCCTCCTTGGCAACCGCCCGGTAACCCGCTTCTTCCAAAACCCCTGCCATAATTTCAGAATCCCGTTCATTCATCTGGCAACCCCAGGTTTTTACGATATAGGTCAATCCTTCTGCCGGATAATTGGTTCGAATCCATTGGTTCAATCGCTGAATCTTGGCTTCGGCATCCTTTTGCGCCGTTTGTTGTTTCAACTCAATCATTGTCTATTTCTTCCCTTCATTAACAAATCACTTCATTATATCAAATCCCCCTTTCCTCTTCCAGCGATTCCAAGGCCGCCTCCCCATATTGTCAACAAGAATTAACAAATTGTTGTCATTTCCTTAATATCCTATTTCAAATTGTCAAGTCATTTCGGTATAATAAAAGATAAGAGAGGTGAAGAATATGTTAAGTGAACGGCTAAAAGCGTTACGCAGAACTTCAAACATGAAGCAATCCGAATTGGCGGAAAAACTGTCTCTTTCCCAGCAAACCATCAGCCTGTACGAGGCGAATAAGCGTCATCCCGATCTTGACACCTTGGTGCGATTGGCCGATGAATTCCATGTATCGACCGATTATCTGCTGGGAAGGACGGAACACCGCAATATTCTCAGCAAGGAATTTATTCACTCCTCCAATTTGGAAGAATTGTTCCAGGTTCTTATGGAAATACCGGGCATGCAGATCGACGGGCATGAAATCGAGTCCCTTGACCGGCTCCTGATCAAGGAAGCCGTCCACAGCTCCCTGCGCCTGTCCCGTTCCATTCGAAAGGAGCGTTAATCGCATGGGGCTTAGCTGTTTTTCCGAACGACTCAAACGATTGCGTTTGGAAAGGAATTTATCACCGGAAGAATGCGCAAAACTTCTTGACATACATAGGAGCTCGATAGTAAGGTATGAAAAAGGAGATCGCTTTCCAAATTTTCAGGGGCTGGTGCGGATCGCAGCGCTTTTTTCTGTGACAACCGATTTTCTCTTGGGGGTCAGCGACAGTCGCAAAACCGAACCCCCGGAAGACTCCGCCTCTGTGATTCCCGCCATTCAACCTGTACAACTCAAAAGCGGACGTCTGGTCCCCTTGTCCCTGCAGCCCATTCTCGACTTTGAAAAGGCGAGCGACCTGCTCTTTCTACGACTGGATGGACAGGAATACCAGCCGACCTATGCTTCTGGAGATCTCTTGGTTTTCAAGCAAAACCTATCTCCCCAAAATGGCGATGTGGTTCTGTGGACCCGAAATGATAAATCGGAGATCAGAACCTTTTATCAGCGCACCAACGGCATCATTCTCGTGGGGATTGCCCCCTACGCGCCACCTGAATGGATTGAAAGCTGGAATCCATCCGAAGCCTTGGGTGTTCTCACCCATGTGATTCGTGGCACAAAACAAATTTAAGGAGGCTATTATGGAATTATCAAAGCGGATACAACGCATGTCCGAATCCCCGATTCGGAAACTGATCCCCATCAGCGATCAAGTGAAGAAGAAAGGCATTCATGTTTATCATTTGAATATCGGCCAACCAGACATTCCAACCCCGTCAGGCTTTTATTCAGCCATTTCACAGCACAGCCAGCCTGTGCTCGCCTATGCCGATTCCCGCGGCATCCTGCCCTTGCGGCAAGCCTACCAGGCCTATTATGAAGCAGCGGGTATTCCTTTTGACAAGGACCAAATGCTGATTACCATCGGCGGCAGCGAAGCCTTGCTCTTTACATTGATGGCTCTCTGTGATCCGGGCGATCAGGTTTTGATTCCGGAACCCTTTTATACCAATTACAATGCCTTCTCTTTGGCTGGCGATATTGAAATCATTCCGATCCCGACAAGTCGAGAAACCGGCTTCTCCCTGCCTTCGGAAGAGACAATCCGCAGCTTGATCACCCCGAGAACCCGTGCGATTCTGGTATCCAACCCGGGCAACCCGACAGGCAAGGTCCTGCATGACGATGAAATGGCTTTACTATCGCGAATCGTTCGCGAAGAGAACCTGTTTTTGGTTTCGGACGAAGTCTACCGCGAATTCGTCTATAGCGGCAAATGGAGGAGCTTTGCCGAATTTGACGAGCTCAAGGACCACTTGGTCATCATCGACAGCGTATCCAAGCGCTACAGCGCTTGTGGCGCCAGAATCGGCGTAATGGCCTCCAAGAACGATCGGTTCATCAAAGAATGCCTCAAGCTCTGTCAGGGCCGCCTATGCGTGCCAACCCTGGAACAGTTCGGCGCCGTCGAACTCTTGAAAGAGACCGCCGATACCCTTCCGCCCATGATTGAAGAATATCGTCATCGCCGGGATGTGATGATGGACATGCTCGGTCAAATCCCCGGTTTGAAATTCCATTGTCCGGAAGGCGCCTTCTATATCATCGTGGAATTGCCGGTTCAGGACGCCGAGGACTTTGCCCGCTGGATGCTGGGAAGCTTCCAGGACCAGGGCGAGACCCTGATGGTCGCACCCGCAAAAGACTTCTACAAGTCACAGGGAAAGGGACTTGCGGAAATTCGCCTGTCCTATGTTTTAGCCGAAAAAGAACTCAAACGCGCCTTGGAAATCCTCAAACTCGCACTCGAGGCCTATCCGGAAAACAAATAAATAAAGGCAGAAGCAAAAGCCGAATCACCCATTGGATGATTCGGCTTTTTTGCTGACAAAAAAACAGACTCCGAAGAGTCTGCTTTTGGTTTTACTTGTCTAGGTCAAGATCCTTGAACAAATCGCCAATTGTAATTTCGGAATCATCGCCGGAAGTGTAAGACTCAAAAGTCTCTTCTTTCTTTTTCGGCGCGCGCTTACGCTTTGGACGATCAGATGCAGGACGCTCTTTTGGCTCAGGACGCTCAGGCTTTTCAAGGGTTTCCTTGATGCTCAAGCTGATTCTGTGGTTCTCAGCATCGACGCTCAATACCTTTACATTGACCGTTTGACCGATTTCCAGTACGTCTGAAACCTTGTTGATTCGCTCGTAGGCGATTTGAGAAATGTGAACCAGTCCGTCAACCCCTGGCGCCAATTCGATAAACGCGCCGAAGTCTGTGAAACGAGCCACTTTTCCTTCGTAGACTTCGCCTACAACGTACTTCGCTTCGATATTGTCCCATGGATGAGGAATCAATTGCTTGTATCCCAAAGAGATGCGGTTTGACTCACGGTTGAAGTCCAAAACAATGGTTTCAACATCGTCGCCTACAGAAAGAACCTCTTTTGGATGCTTGATTTTGCCCCAAGACAGGTCAGAAATGTGGATCAGGCCGTCAACGCCGCCCAACTCAACAAACACACCAAACGGCATGATTTTCTTGACTTTGCCCACGATTTTTTGGTCTTTTTCCAAAGTTGCCCAGAATTTGTCCGCTTGCTCTTTCATGACAACCTCTTCGATTACCTTGTGAGAAAGAATAATGCGGTTCTTTCGAGGATTCAACTCAATGATCTTCGCTTCAATTTCTTGATTCAAGTATTGAGTCAAATCTTTTACGTACTTGACAGACAGTTGAGACGCCGGCATGTACGCGCGCAATCCTTCGATGTACGCTACCAATCCACCTTTATTTACTTCATCGATTGTTACCTTTACTGCTTGATCAGCTTCTTGGTATTCTTTTACCTTTTTCCAAGCTGCTTTTTGTGCAAGTCGACGAGTGGAAAGGACAACATTGCCTTCTCCGTCATTCATATTTACAACAACTGCTTCAATCTCGTCGCCTACCTGGAATTGCTCCGCCAAAGGAACATCCTTTTTGGAAGAAAGCTCATTCTTTGGAATGATTGCATCTGATTTGTACCCGATGTTTACAAGCACGCCTTCTTCCGATACAGAAAGAATCGTTCCTGTCACGATGGCACGGGTATAAATTTTTTGCATGTCCTTTTCCATTTCTTCCATCATTTCTTGCATAGTTTGTTCATTTCCTTGTTGATTCAAAGTCTTTACAACCTCCTTAGTTATCCAGTCAGGAGTCGAAGCTCCTGCTGTTATACCTATTGTATGATATTTCGATAAATCTTGAAAGGGGATTTCTTGCGCCGTTTCAATATGAAAAACCGCAGGACAGTATAGCCTCCCAATTTCTACCAACTTCTTTGTATTCGAACTGTGCCGTCCGCCGATGACCAATAAGGCATCAACCGACTTCGCCAGCTCGACGCAGGCATTTTGCCGCTTTTCAGTCGCCGCACATATCGTTTTGTATGCACGAAGATCAGGGTATCTCTTTTTCAACAAGCCCATCATATCATTGAAGCGTTTCAATGAAAAGGTCGTCTGTGCAACCACACAGGGGCTTTCCATTTCCGGCAAGCTCTCGATCTGGTCCGCCTGATCGATAATCCATCCCTGGTTTCCGCACCATCCATTGATGCCGATCACTTCCTTGTGCTTGGCATCGCCGATAATGATCACCGGACGGCCGCTTTGATAGCACGCTTGGACGGAATGATGGATTTTTTTTACAAAAGGGCACGTGGCATCGATGATTTCCATGCCCCGCTCTTCAAATTGGCGGTAGTCCGCTTCCGGAATCCCGTGGGACCGGATAATCACGGTATCGAAATCCTCCAGAATTTCTTGGATGGACTCTTTGCGCTGAATGCCAATGGACTCCAGCTTTTCAATGACCTGTTCATTGTGAATCAAGGGTCCGTAGGTGCAAACGGCTTCTTGACGATTCGCTTGCGAATTGGCCAGTTCCATCGACCGCTCCACACCATAGCAGAATCCGTACGTCTCGGCAAATACGATTTTCATGACTGGACCTCCGCCCGCTTCTTGGACTGAATCAAGTCCAGAATGCAATCTACAACTTCCTGGATGGTCAAATCCGACGTGTCCACCTCGACCGCGTCATCCGCCTTCTTCAGGGGCGCCATTTCCCGCTCGCTGTCGATTCGGTCCCGCTCGCGAATGTTTTCAACAATATCGGCCCATTCCACGTCTTCGCCCTTGGCTCTCATTTCATCGAAGCGACGTTTGGCTCGAACTTCCACACTCGCCGTCAAAAAAATCTTCACCTCGGCTTCCGGAAAAACATAGGTGCCTATATCCCGGCCATCCACCACAATGTCCTGATCCTTTCCAATCTGCCTTTGCAGGGAGACCAGAAATACGCGAATTGCAGGAATCGCCGCATAAGCCGATACGGCTTGGTTGACTTCCAAACTGCGAATTTCCCGACTTACGTCTCGGCCGTTGAAAACAATCTGATGTCCGTTCATCTCTATGGATGCCCGTAAGTTTGCCGCTTGTCCCGCCGCATCTTCCGGCGAAATCCCCTGGTCTAAAAAATGCAGGGTAATGGCTCGATACATGGCTCCTGTATCCACATACTGAAACTGAAGCTCTTTTGCAACCAGCTTTGAAATCGTGCTTTTTCCAGCGCCAGCCGGTCCGTCAATCGCAATGATCATCTGTCCACCTATTCCTTCTCATTCACATTCCCATCAATTATATAATACTTTTGTGCCGGGAACAACCATGAATCCGAAAAAAAACAGATTCCTTGACCCTAGCCCCAGGTAATTAGGAAAATATTGAAAATTCCAACTTCATTATCCAGGTCTAATCAAAAAAATAAAGCCAAACGGCTTTATTTTATTGAGTTCCCTGGGTGTAAGTGTGACTTGAGTCCCACATTTCTTCCAATTCTGTAAATCGTTCTGTCAATTCTTCCCTTCGTTCGTTGCCCAAAGCAACGATCAAGGCATTGATCACACTCATCGGCGCAACCAGTGAATCGACAATCGAAAACATATTGCCCTTGGCAATCAGCGGATAATGCGCCATAGATAGAATGGGCGATTCGTCGCTGTCAGTAATGGCTACGATTTTGACGCCTTTTTTTCGAATAAACTCCAAAGTCTCAATCGTCTTGTAGGAATACCGCGGATAGCTGATCGTAATGACCAAATCTTCATCCGTGATATGCAGGAGGCTTTCGATGGGCTCATTGTATTCCGTATCCACCACATAAACCCCAGGCCGCACCAATTTCAAATAAAAGACAAAATACTCCGCCAAAAGCTTTGAACTTCGCATGCCCATGATAAAGACATGTCGCGCGTTTTGAATTTGCTTCACCACTTCTTGAAATACATGGGGATCCAGTTCCGTCAGGCTGGTGCGGATATTCTGGATATCCGAGTCCAAGACCTTTTTCAGAATTTCACTCTGGCTTTCCTGATCCGTCATACGCATTCGCTGTACCGTCGTTAATTTGCTGCGAATCATTTGCTGCAGCGCCTTTTGCATTTTCGGATAGCCCGAAAAATCCAATGCCTTGGCAAAGCGCACGACTGTAGACTCGCTGATCCCAACTTCTTTGCCCAGATCAGCGGCCGTCATAAATGCAACCTTCTCGCTATTTTTTACAATATAGTCGGCGATCCTTCGATGCCCCTTGCTTAATTCCTCATAGCGCTGGCTGATTTGTCGTACCAGATCAACTCGTTCCCCCATTGTTTCACCCCGCAAATTTCATTGCCAATTTCTTTCCTGCATCGAATGCTGCTACATTCAATGCCAGCGCCTCTCTAGGCACACGGTTTTGAATGGCTCTTTTAAGCGCTTCGTCACTGACATAATGGCAGATCGCATTCATTGCCGTAATGGATACGATATTGGCAACGATGCTCTTTCCCAATTCCTTGCTGGCTGTATCCAGCAAAGGCAACCGAATGACTTTAATATCCTTTCGATCGATGGCCTTGACGGTCTCATCAACTATCAGTATACCATCTGCCTTGATAGAATGTAAATATTTGTCGCAGGCAGTTTGGCTCAATGACAACAAGCAGTCACACTCTTGGAATTTCGGGAAGTCGATTTCCTCATCGCTAATAATGACTTCCGCTTTGCTGGCGCCGCCGCGCGCTTCCGGTCCGTAGGATTGAGACTGGGTCACTTCCTTCCCGTCGATCATGGCAGCTTCCGCTAAAATAATGCCCCCAAGAATCAAGCCTTGTCCACCTGTTCCGCTCAATCGGATCTCTTGCTCCATCATTTCGTTTCCTCCCTTCCCTGTACAAAATCAATAATTTGTTGATAGGATTCTGTGTACTCCGGCGCAATTCGATCAACAAATTCACCGGTTTCCACATGCTCCGCCTGGTCTTCCAAAGATAAGCTTTGGAAACGAGACCTCGGAACAGCTCGATGCTTCAAGAAATTCATCATATCCACCGCGGAACCCTTTTTGTTCTTTCTTCCATAGTAGGTTGGACAAGAAGAGATGGCTTCCACCAGAGAGAATCCGTTCTTCAACAATGCCTTTTCTACATATTGAGACAGTTTCTTCGCATGGAAAACGGTCGATCTCGCTACATAGGTCGCTCCGGCGGCCTGGGCGAGGTTGCAGATATCGAAAGGCTGATCGATGTTCCCGTAAGGCGCCGTCGTGCCCTTGTCATGGAATGGCGTGGTCGGCGAGTACTGACCGCCCGTCATTCCGTAAATATTATTATTGAATACGACCGTCGTAATGTCGATATTGCGTCTTGCCGCATGAATCAAATGGTTGCCGCCAATTGCACTGGTATCGCCGTCTCCGGTCAATACGATCACATGAAGCTTGGGGTTGGCCAACTTGATGCCTGTTGCAAAAGCCAAGGCCCGGCCGTGAGTCGTATGGAGGGTATTAAAGTCCAGATAGCCCGGCGCCCGCGAGGAACAGCCGATGCCAGAAACGATGCAAACATCATCCTTGCTCCATCCCATCCGGTCAACCGCTTCCATGACGGCTCGGGTGGCAATGCCGTGTCCGCATCCCGGACACCAAATATGAGGCAGCCGTTCTTCACGAAAATATTTGCTTACGAGTTCGCTTGACATGACAGCACCTCCTGAATCTTCTCATAAACTTCTTCCGGATCGATCAATTCTCCCGCGCCGTTGCCCAGAAAATGGATGTCCGTTTCCCCTTTGACAATTCGCTCGATTTCCTGCACGTATTGTCCTTCGTTCATTTCAACAACCAAGACCGCCTTCGCTTTCTTAGCCGCCTCGCGGATCGCATCCTCCGGCGATGGCCACAGACTGATCACGCGGAATTCCCCGATGGATTTTCCCTCTTTTCGGGCGCGCCGGGCCGCTTTTCTGGCGGATCGATAGGTCGATCCGTATGAGAGCACCAGCAAGTCAACCGCCTTGTCCATTTCCACTTCTTCATAGAGGGCCAATTCATCCGACATTTCCAATTTTTGATGGAGCCGTGTCAGTTGCGCCCGGGCATTGTCTGTCGAATTCGTCGGAAAGCCCGTTTCGTCGTGGTAGAGGCCGGTGATATGGTAGCGGTATCCTTGGCCAAAAGGCATCAGGGCCGGGGTCAATTCTTTGCCGGGACGGTAGGCGAAATAGTCTTCCGGTTCACCTTCGTATCGCCTTCTGTCAACAATGGGCAATTGGTACATCTCGGACAGATTCACCTTTTCCCGCATATGTCCGACGACTTCGTCCATCAGCAGAATAACCGGCGACATATATCGTTCAGCCAAGTTGAAGGCATGCACAGTCAAAGAAAATGTTTCCGATACGGAAGACGGGGTCAGAACGATCATGGGATGGTCGCCGTGGGTTCCCCACCGTGCCTGCATCACATCCCCCTGTGCCGGAGAAGTCGGCAATCCGGTGCTGGGGCCGCATCGCTGCACATTGACGATCACAACGGGGATCTCAGCCATGGCCGCATAACCCAGGTTTTCCTGCTTCAAAGAAAAGCCGGGGCCGCTGGTTGCGGTCATCGATTTGACACCTGCAATCGACCCTCCGATCGCGGCAGCCATGCTGGCGATCTCATCTTCCATCTGAATAAATTTGCCTCCGTGTTTGGGCAAGAGCTTGGATGAAAGTTCTGCGATCTCTGTAGAAGGTGTAATGGGATATCCTGCAAAAAAACGCATTCCCGCATAGAGCGCTCCCATCACACACGCCTCGTTGCCTTGCATCAACTTCGTTTCTGACTCCATCTAGTCCTCCTCCAAATAGATTGCATAGTCGGGGCACCGCTGCTCGCAGAGTCCGCATTGAATGCATTGTTCTTCATCTGTGATGGAAACCTTTTCCTCAACTATAGATAAAACATCTTTTGGACAAAAAGCAACACAGATTCCGCAGCCTTTGCACCAGGCGCGATTGATGATTAAATGAGCCTTTTTCTTCGCCATCGTACCCCTCCTCGATTTTGTCGCCTTAATAATACCATTCTTATTGGGCGTTTGCAATTTAAATTTCATATTATTACGATTTAATAATAGAAATGAAATTATAATTGCATAAACTTGCAAAAAAAAGGAGACAAGCTTTCGCTTGTCCCTATTTTGCGTACTCAATTGCCCGTGTTTCCCGAATCACATTCACTTTGATCTGACCCGGATATTCCAATTCTTCTTCAATCCGCTTGACGATGTCCCGCGACATATGAATAATCTGATCATCATTGACCAAATCCGAGTTCACCATGATGCGGATCTCCCGTCCCGCCTGAATGGCGAAGGACTTGTCTACACCCTCAAAGGAGTTAGAAATCTCTTCCAGTTTCTCCAAGCGTTTGATGTAGGTCTCCAAGGTTTCCCGTCTCGCGCCAGGACGCGCTGCAGAAATCGCATCCGCTGCCTGCACCAAAATCGCTTCGATGGTTTGCGGTTCTACATCCCCGTGATGGGCTGCAATCGCATGAAGCACTTTTGCGTTTTCCTTGTACTTCTTGCACAGGTCAATGCCGATCTCAATATGGGTGCCTTCGATCTCATGATCCACGGCTTTGCCGATATCATGCAAGAGACCCGCCCGTTTTGCCACACGCACGTCCGCGCCCAGCTCGGCCGCCATGGTGCCTGCCAGATGAGCCACTTCAATGGCATGTTTCAAAACATTTTGACCGTAGCTTGTACGGAAGTTCAAACGGCCCAGCAGTTTGACCAGTTCCGGATGAACGCCATGAATATTGGCATCAAAGGTTGCTTGTTCACCATATTCCAGCAACTGCGACTCCAATTCTTTCTTGGCCTTGTTGACCATTTCCTCGATGCGTGCCGGATGAATACGGCCGTCGGCAATCAATTTCTCCAAAGCCGATCGGGCGATTTCACGACGAATCGGATCAAAGCTGGAAAGAATAACGGCTTCCGGTGTATCGTCAATAATCAGATCGACCCCCGTCAAGGTTTCCAGTGTTCGGATATTGCGGCCTTCCCGTCCAATGATTCTGCCTTTCATCTCATCGGAAGGCAGGGCAACGACCGATACGGTAGACTCTGCCACATGGTCCGTGGAGCATTTCTGAATGGCGTAGGTGATAATGCTCTTCGCCTTTTTCTCAGACTCCATCTTGGTCTTGGCTTCATTTTCCTTAATGATCTTGGCAGATTCATGAACAATCTCTTTTTGCAAATCGTCCAAAAGCATTTGTTTGGCTTCTTCTCCGGTCAAACCGGCAACCCGTTCCAGTTCCGTTTTTTGATCGCGATACAATTTTTCGATTTCATTCTCTCGCGTCTCGATCTTTCGAATCTTTTTCGAAAGGGTTTCATCTTTCCGTTCCAGATTTTCTGTCTTCTTGTCCAGGATTGATTCTTTATGAATCAGACGCTTCTCTTGACTCTGGAGCTCATTACGACGCTCCTTGTTCTCTTCCTCCGCTGAAGAACGCATCTTTTGAATTTCTTCCTTGCCTTCAATAAGAGCTTCCTTCTTTAGTGTCTCTCCCTCACGTCTGCTGTCATCTATAATCCTCTTCGCCTCTTCCTCGGCTGATGAAATTTTTGACTCGGCTGTTTTTTTACGAATCATATAACCAGCCAGGAAGGATGCGGCGCCTGTACCTACTGCAATAAAAATTGAATTATCGATTGTCTTCACCTCCCTGTTGTAATTGAATAGTTGTATCTAATACATTTTATTACTTATCATTTTCAGTGTCAAGATACGCTCTTTCTTAACAAAAAAGAGCAGGGGATAATTTCCCCTACTCCTGTGCATCTTCCGCTTCAATCAACTCATGTTTAATTCGAATTTTTCGGTCCAATTCTTCCATCAGGGCCGGATGCGACTCCAAATACGCGCGGGCATTGTTTCGGCCTTGACCCAGTTTTTCATCGCCATAGCTGAACCAGGACCCGGATTTGCGCACATAGCCTTCCTCAACAGAAAGATCCAGTACATCCCCGGATCTGGAAATTCCCTTGCCGTAGAGGATGTCGAATTCCACCTTCCGGAAGGGAGGCGCCACCTTGTTTTTGACCACTTTCACCCGGGTGCGGTTGCCGATGAACTGATCCCCGTCCTTGATGGCTTCGATTCTTCGGATATCCAAACGGACCGATGAATAGAACTTGAGGGCGCGGCCGCCGGTCGTGGTTTCCGGATTGCCGAACATAACCCCGATTTTTTCACGCAACTGGTTGATGAAAATCGCAATCGTATTGGATTTCTTGATCGAACCCGCCAACTTTCTCAAGGCCTGTGACATCAGGCGCGCCTGAAGGCCCACATGGCTGTCGCCCATTTCGCCGTCAATTTCCGCCTTTGGAACCAGGGCGGCAACCGAGTCTACAACCAGAATGTCAATGGCGCCGCTTCTGACCAATGCTTCCGCGATCTCCAGCGCCTGTTCCCCCGTATCCGGCTGGGATACGATCAGATTTTCCACATCGACCCCAAGCTTTTCCGCATAGGTCGGATCCAAAGCATGCTCCGCATCGATAAAGGCCGCATTTCCACCTTGTTTCTGGGCTTCCGCGATACAATGAAGGGCCACCGTTGTCTTGCCTGAAGATTCAGGCCCGTAGACCTCGATAATTCTTCCCTTCGGCAAGCCGCCGACGCCCAATGCCAAATCCAATTGCAAAGAGCCTGTGGAAATGGATTCCGTTTTTACATGGGCGTTCTCGCCAAGCCGCATGATGGAACCCTTGCCATATTGCTTTTCAATCTGATTCATTGCCATTTCTAACGCTTTTTCTTTACTCATACCGTCACCATCCTTATACGAACAACTGTTCTGTATCCATTCTAGTACAAATGTTCTGGTTCGTCAAGATCAATCTGTTTCTTTTAAGAGCTGAATATTTTTGACAATATAGTCCGCGCCGGAAAGAATCGTCAGGCCCAAGGCGATATACAACAAAACCTGGTCCAATGGAAAAGCCAATCCCAAGTTATGAAAGAGAACGACAATAATGGCAACCATTTGGCTGATGGTTTTCATTTTTCCCCATTTGCTTGCCGCAATCACAACCCCCTGCTTGGCCGCCAAGGTACGAATGCCTGTAATGGCAAATTCACGGGCCAGAATGACCATGACAAACCAAGCCGGCAGGATGTCCATCTCGACAAAGGCCAGAAAGGCAGAGGTAACCAATAGTTTGTCCGCCAAGGGATCCATGAATTTTCCAAAATTCGTGATCAGATTATACTTGCGGGCGATATGTCCGTCCAGGGTATCGGTCAAGCTGGCCAGAATAAATACAATCGCCGCCCAAAATTGATAGGTTGGAGACTGATACAGCAAAAGGAACATAAAGACCGGAATCATAAAGATCCGCAGAATCGTCAGTTTATTGGGTAAGTTCATCGATATTCTCCTCTCATATCATACTCATTCGTCTCTACAATGCGAATGCGCGCCCAATCGCCCACCTGAAGGTCCGGCCGGGCCGGCAAAATCACAATGCCGTCAATTTCCGGTGCGTCCACCCAGGTTCTTGCGATCATCACATCGCCTTCTTCATCCCACTCTTCAATTATAGCGTCCATTTCCTGGAAAAGCCAGCGGGCAACGCGTCCCGCCGAAACTTCCATCTGGGTTTGCATCAGCCTGTTCTTTCGTTCCAGCTTGACCGCTTCCGGAATCTGGTCTGCGCGCAGGGCCGCTGGCGTGCCCTCTTCCGGCGAGTAGGGAAAAACCCCTACTTTGTCAAAGGGAACCCGGCCAACAAATCGATTCAAATCCTCAAACTCTTCGTCTGTTTCACCCGGAAATCCAACGATAAAGGTGGTGCGGATGATCGCCTCCGGCAAACGTGCGCGGATTTTTTCCACCAAGCTTTCGATGCCCGCTTGGTTGGAGGCCCGATTCATATCCCGCAGCACCTTGTCATTCGCATGCTGAACCGGCAGATCGAAATAGGGCAAAAGATGGTTGGCGCCCTCGAAGACGGCCAGGACATCATCTGTAATCCCTTCCGGATACATATAAAAGACACGGATCCAAAACCGTCCCGGAATCGCGTCCAGGCGACCGAGCAGGTCAGCCAGCTGGGGCTTGCCCGCCCAATCTGACCCAAACCGGGTTGTATCTTGCGCAATCAGTACGATCTCTTTCGCCCCGTCTTCAACAAGGGCGGCAACTTCCTTTTCAACGGCTTCCACCGATCGGCTTCTGAGGCTGCCCCGAACCGATGGAATAATGCAATAACTGCAGTTCTTGTTGCAGCCTTCCGCAATTTTCACATACCGGGTCGCCTTCTTTGTCGGCAGGCTCCGAACCGCGTCTTCCAAATAGGGCAGGTTCATGCCGGAGGTATCCAGAAACTTTTTTTGCGAATGAATCGCTTCAACAATGCTGTGTAAATTGCCCGTCCCGATCATGGCATCGATTTCCGGCAATTCCATCATCAGTTCTTGACCATAGCGCTGGCTCAAGCAGCCCGTTACAATGAGCTTTTTGGCCTTTCCTTCCGTCTTGAGGTCGGACAGTTCCAAAATTGCTTCGATGGACTGCTCCTTGGCGTCCAGAATAAAGGTGCAGGTATTGACGATGATCACATCGGCCAGAAAGGCATCCAGGGTCTGCTCGTAACCGTGTTGCTCCAAAATCCCTGCGATTTGCTGGCTGTCCACCTCATTTTTCGAACAGCCCAGGGTTTCAATATAAAAAAACTCTTTCATGCTTACTCCTTCTCGCTCTGTTGCCATCGGATCAGTTGATCCGCCAATTTCAAGGGATCCTCATAGTGAATGGTGGCCGTATAGGGCCAGTCCAGGCTATGTTCATAAAGCGGGTCATAATAATGAACCAGCAGGTCTTCAATCGCTTCCTCCATCTGGCCCTTGTGAATGGCTTTCAGAATCTTGTCGCAGCGTTCATGGCCCAATCGCTTGCGCAAGCGATTGGTCGCTGCCACCAGGACGTCCAGCCTGCCTCCCTCGGAATAGTCGCGGTAGAGGTTTTGAATCCGTTGATGGATCGAGGTCTCCAAGCGAATATGGGTGCCCTCGGCCGTCGCTTGATAGAATTTCGCAGGCAAAACCGCCTTCCCGACGCGTTTCCCTTCACTTTCCACCCACGCATAGGTTTTTCCGTTTCGCAGGTTGGCATGAATTTCTGCGTAAAGGGCGGATTCAAAATTCTTCTGCGTAATGGTCCGGTCGTCATAGAAGACATTCCCGTACACCGAACCGGAATTCATGGCTAAGCGTTCCAGATGAACGATGGGTTCCCCTTTCTCTTCCAGCGCTTCCAATGCCAAACTCTTGCCCACCCCTGTATAGCCATGCAAGACCAGGAGGGAAAAGGGCATGGGCGCTTCAAAGAATCGGTTGACCTCTTGCCGGTAGGCTTTATACCCGCCTTCCAACACATAAGCGGGAATATTCATCATGGTCACAACGGTCGCGACAGAATGACTTCTCATCCCGCCTCGAAAGCAGGCAAAACAAATGCGCTTGCCCGCTTTGACCGTCTCCCGGGCAAAACGGTAATAATCCAGCAGCTTGGGCGCGGCATAGACCAGGCCCTGCTCCTTTGCCTTCTCCTTGGAAACCTGCTTGTAGAGGGTTCCCACCTCATGCCTTTCCTCATCCGTCAGGATTGGCATGGAAACCGCGCCGGGAATATGGTCCTCCCTAAACTCCTTGGCGCTCCTTACATCCACAACAACAAACTGCTCCTGATTCTGTAACAATTCTGTGATTTCAATCTTCTGTATCGGCAGCAACAGAATCCTCCCTTTCTTGTGTCTCATCCAAATAATTTGCATCCACCAAGACGCTTCTCGCCTTGCTGCCTTGATGTCCGCTGATCATTCCATTTTCTTCTAGTTGATCGATGATCCGGCCGGCCCTCGCATAGCCCACCTTCAACCTTCGCTGAATCAAGGACGTGGAAGCCCGCTGTTCATCGATTACCAATTGCAAAGCATCCTCGTACAGGGCATCCACATCATCGGCAGGCGCATCGTTTTTCGACTTTTCCAACTCCTGGACCAACTCCTCCTGAAAATTCGCCGGCCGCGCCAAAGAGGCCACCAAACGGCTGACTTCCCCTTCTGAAATAAAGGCCCCCTGGGTTCGAATCGGCTTGGACGCGCCCACCGGGTAAAAGAGCATATCCCCCTTGCCCAATAGTTTTTCAGCGCCCGCCATATCCAAAATGGTCCGGGAATCGACTTGTGAACTGACCGCAAAGGAAATTCGAGAAGGAATGTTCGCTTTGATCAATCCCGTGATGACATCGACGGAAGGCCGCTGTGTCGCAACAATCAAATGAATGCCCGCCGCCCGCGCCATTTGCGCCAGCCGGCAGATGCTGTCTTCCACCTCGCCCGGCGAAGTCATCATCAGATCCGCCAATTCATCGATAATAATAACGATTTGCGGCAAGGCCTGGGCGCCCTCCCGCGTCTCCATGCGTTCGTTGTATGCCCGATAATTCCGTACCCCTTCTTCCTTGAAGAGCTGATATCGTTTGGTCATCTCCGAAACCGCCCAATGGAGGGCGCTTGACGCTTTTTTGGGATCGGTGACAACCGGAATCAGCAGGTGGGGAATCTGGTTGTATGCAGAAAGCTCAACCATCTTGGGATCGATCAGCAACAACTTCACTTCATCCGGTGATGCCTTGTATAAAATACTACAGATAATGGTATTGACGCAAACACTCTTGCCGGAACCCGTAGCCCCGGCGATCAGCAAGTGGGGCATCTTTTCAATATCCGCAATCAGGGGTTTGCCGGCGATGGTTTTGCCCAGTCCTATGGTTAAATTCGATGGTGCGTCAGCAAAACTCTCCGTTTCAATAACCTCGCGGAACAAGACCATTTGCTTCTTCTCGTTGGGCACTTCGATGCCGATCGCCTTTTTCCCGGGAATCGGCGCTTCGATGCGGACATCCGCGCTGGCCATGCCCAGGGCAATGTCATCGGACAGATTCTTAATCCGGCTGATTTTCACGCCCGGCGCCGGTTGAAGTTCAAATCGCGTTATGGATGGTCCGTAACTGATATTCAGGATTTTCGATTCCACCCCAAAGCTTTGTAAAAGCGCGACAAGCTGCTGGCCCTGCTGGGTCGCCTGGGCATTGGCGCGGGAGGTGTTTCTTTTGCTTCGGTTCAAGAGATCCAATCCCGGCTTCTGATATGTTTTCGATTCGAAAGACGGTTTTATGGCCGGCTGCGGTTCGGTCGGCCCTGCATTCTTTTTGCGGACCGGCGCCTTTCTTTCCGCTTCCGCCTGAAGATCCTTCGCAGGCTCGGGCATGGCTGTATCAAAATCGGCAGCAGGCTCCGGTTCTGTGACCGGGGCTTCCAAGACTTCAGGGGCGGCGGCCGGCTTTTTCTTTTTGCTTCGCTTTGGCTTTTCAGCCTTTTCTTTTGCCTTTCGCTGCCGCTTGGATTGCTCGCGCCATTTCCCCCACTTTTCTTTGAGCTCATCCGTATAGAAGAGATGAATCAGATAGAAGCAAAGGATGGTCGTCAGGATGACAAAACTCGCCATCCGGCCAATTGCAGCGACCAGCACATAGACGATGCCCAGTCCGATCACACCGCCGGTCGAAACCAGGTGGACATGCAAATCCTCGGTTCGCGCCGTCAGCAGTGCGGAAAAATCGCCCGCAAAACTTCCTGCCGGATGGGTCAAGAGCTCCATGATCGCAATCAGGATCAAAAAGAAAACGCCAAAATCCAAGGCGCTCCTCCACGTCATGGCCCTGCCGCGAAACACCTGAAAAGATAAGACAAAGAACAATCCGGCAAGGATGCCGGCTGATTTCCCAAACAGCCATTGAAAGCCCCAGAGCAGGCGATCCGTCACAAAGCCCGTTGAGAGGTTCAATAAGCCAAACAACAGGATAATGCCAATGGAAAATAGGATCAGCGCATGCAGGCGCTGTCTTCTCACTTGATTTGATTGTTTTTGTTTTTTTGTTTTTTGTCTTGCCATTCGTTCCTCCTGATGGATCGTTTTATGCTTGGATCAGGTGACTAGCATGTTCCTGGATGGCGGCCACCTGCTTTTGTCGAAGCGGTCCCAAGGTAACCAGGCTCAAAGGCCGGTTCAGAAGTCTTTTTAAAAAATCATTCACCGCCTGGGTAGTCGTCGCTTCCACTCCCGCCAAAATTTCATCGGATGTATAAATCGATTCCTCAAAAAGCGTTGCCCGCCCCAGATAATTCATCCGGCTTGTCGGGCTTTCATCGCTGATCGCCAGGGTCCCTTTCAGATAGCGTTTGAAAGTATGCACAGACTCCTCGCTGATCCCTGAAGTCTTAAGATCCCGAAAAATGGTCTCCAATAATCCCAAAACCGCTTCCATTCGGTCAGCCTGAAATCCCGCATAAATGTTAAAGGCGGAATGATGGCGAAAAAGCTGCGTATAGGAATAAATGGCATAGACCCAGCCCCGCTCTTCGCGAAACTCATGAAAGAGGCGAGAACTCATGCTGGAACCCAGATAAGCATTGACGATCGACAATAGAATTCGGTCTTCCAAGGCCATCATCGGTTCCAATTGAAATCCCATCGCCAGATGCAATTGTTCCGTTTCCTTGTCGGTATGGACAAAGGTTTTGGGAACCATCTTCTGCATCTTGGGCACCTTTAATTCCTTTTTTGATTTCTCATACTTCAAGAAGACCGATTCCACCGCGGCAAGATAAGAGGCAAAGTCACCGCCGCCTACGATGGACAAGACCATTTGATCCGGCCGGTAATAGGTCGCGTGGTGATTCTGCAGGGTTTCCGGCTCCATGGCCGAAACCGCGCTCACCCGGCCCAGGATTCCCTCCCCATAGGCGCAAGGCGCAAACATGGCGTCATCCAAAAGATCATGAATGCGCTCATCCGGCGTGTCCAAATCCATTTTGATCTCTTCCAGAATCACCTGGCGTTCTTTTTCCACTTCCTCCCGGCAAAAATCCGGTTCCATGACAATTTCCGCGACCATGGCCAAAAGGGAAGCAAATTCCTCTTCGATCACCCGACCGTAATAACAGGTGCTTTCCTTTTCCGTAAAGGCGTTTAATTGGGCGCCAAGCAAATCCACATGGGAGGCAATCCGTTTCGCACTCCAGTTGTCGTTGCCCTTAAAAATCATATGTTCGATAAAATGGGCGATCCCGGGATATGCTCCATCGTATACGGAGCCGACCCGCGCCCATAAACCGAAGGCCACAGACCGCATGGACGCCTTATGCTCAAAGATTACCTTCATGCCATTTGACAGTTGCACTGTTTTCGTCATATTCTCCTCCGCAAACTACATTTATTATACCATTCCTTCCCGCAAAGAAAAAACATGAACCCGAAGGTTCATGCTTTGTTTAAGAATCTTTTTTCTCGCTGGATTCTTTCCGTTTGTAACCGCCTTGCGATCGGTTTCCATCGCGTCGCTGCGGACGTCGACGGTTTCCGTCACGGGAGGAACCACTCCCTTTGCGGTCATCTCTCTTTCGTTCCACATACGGAATGTCCGTACGAGCCAAATCATAGCGACCTTGTGAATCGATTTCAACCAATTTCACTTCCAGTTCATCGCCAATCTTCACAACGTCTTCAACGCTCTTCACGCGTTCAACGGCCAGACGGGAAATATGGATCAAGCCTTCCTTGCCCGGCAAGAATTCCAAAAAGGCGCCGAAGGTCATAATGCGTGTTACTTTGGCCTTGTACACCTCGCCAACAACCGGATCCTTGATAATCGACTCGATAATCGCCTTGGCTTTGTTGCCGGCCGCAACGGTATCCGCTGCGATTTCGATCAAACCGGAATCGTCAATATCGATCTTAACACCGGTCTCTTCAATGATGCCGTTGATCGTCTTGCCGCCGGAACCGATCACCGTACGGATCTTGTCGACTGGAATCATCATGGAAAGAATGCTTGGTGCATACGGAGAAAGCTCTGCTCTTGGCGCTTCCATCGTTGCTGCCATCTTGTCCAGAATGTAAAGACGGCCGATTCGTGCGCGTTCCAAAGCTTTTTCTAGAATCTCACGGTCAATTCCCGCAATTTTAATATCCATTTGGATGGCTGTGATGCCCTCTCGGGTACCGGCCACCTTAAAGTCCATATCGCCCAAATGGTCTTCCAGTCCTTGAATATCGGAAAGGATGGCCAGACGCTCGTCTTCCTTGATCAGACCCATGGCAATGCCGGCTACCGGCGCCTTAATCGGTACGCCCGCATCCATCATGGACAGGGTGCTTCCGCAGATGCTGGCCTGTGAAGAAGAACCATTGGAGCTCAAGATTTCAGATACGACCCGAATGGTATAAGGGAAATCCTCATGGCTAGGAAGAACTGGAACCAATGCACGCTCCGCCAAGGCGCCATGACCGATCTCACGTCGCTTTGGACCGCGCATCATGCCCGCTTCCCCGGTACAATATGGCGGGAAGTTGTAATGATGCATATATCGTCGTTTTTCTTCCTTGCCCAAACCGTCGATGATCTGCACGTCGCTGGCTGTTCCCAGTGTCGCAATGGACATGGCCTGGGTTTGCCCGCGGGTAAAGATTGCAGAACCATGGGTTCTTGGCAACAAGCCGACTTCTGAGCTGATTGGTCGAATTTCATCATGTTTTCGACTGTCTGGACGGGTTCCCTGAAGAATCAATTCACGGACTTCCTGCTTCAAGATCTTGTCGAAAGACTTTTTCAAATCACCGGCCAGGGTTTCTTCCTCATCCAGCAATTCTTCAAATACCAAATCGCGAACAGCCGTAATCGCTTCTTCCCGCGCGTGCTTTTCAAAGACCAAAACCGCTTCTTTCAGTTTTGGCTGCGCAATTCTTTCAACAGCGGCATACAAGTCTTCGTCCACGACCGGCACTTCGAATTCGAATTTCTCTTTGCCCACTTCCGCGGCAATTTCAGAAATAAAGGCACAGATCTTGGCGATCTCGTCATGGGCTGACAGAATGGAATCCAGCATTTGGGCTTCAGTGATCATATTCGCGCCGGCTTCAACCATCATAACAGCCTGTGCCGTACCCGCTACGATCAAATCAAGGCTCGATGCTTCCCGTTGTTCTGCCGTCGGCATCAGAACAGGCTGACCGTCTACAAAACCAACATGCATCGCTGCAACCGGGCCATCAAAAGGAATATCGGAAATCGTCAATGCGATCGCCGATGCAATCATTGCCGGGATTTCCGGCTTGACATCTTCCTCAACAGACAAGGCCGTTGTTACAACGCTGACATCGTTGCGGTATCCTTTTGGAAAAAGAGGGCGAAGCGGACGGTCAATCAGGCGCGATGTCAAAATCGACTGCGTGCTGGGACGTCCTTCCCGTTTGATAAACCCTCCCGGAATCTTTCCGGCCGCATAGTATTTCTCTTGAAACTCAACGCTTAGCGGAAAAAAGTCAATGCCCGGACGCGGTGTTTTCGATGTTGTTACATTGGACATGACAACCGTGTCACCAAAGGCGACAATACAGGAACCGTGCGCCTGCTCGGCAATCTTGCCTGTTGTAACCTTCAATGTCTTTCCTGCTAATGCATATTCAAATTCTCGGACCATAGTCTACCTCCTTTTCGGTCATAAAACAAAAAGCGGGAACCCCCGCTTTTTATTATTTTCTTAGACCTAGTCTCTTGATTAAAGTTCTATATCGATCCAAATCGGACTTTTTCAAGTAGTTCAATAGGTTACGACGCTTACCAACCATTTTCAACAGACCACGTCGTGAATGAAAGTCTTTCTTATGTGTTTGTAGATGCTCATTCAACTCGTTGATTCGATAAGTCAAAATGGCAATTTGCACCTCTGGAGAACCTGTGTCTCCTTCGTGTGTTTGGTACTCTTGTACGATTTGCTCTTTAATTTCTTTTGCTAGCATGATAAAGCCTCCTCAAAAATATTTATTCCCCCCATCCGAGTAATCGTCGAGGTGTCGAAAAACACAGATAGGGTAACAACATAATACGATATCACAAATCTCTGATTTTGTAAACCATTTCGCGCACTTGCGCAATATCCTGATGAATTTGGCTGATCAAATCATCCAAACTCTCAAATTTCTTCTCTTCACGAATCATTTGGAAAAGATTCAAGCGGATCCGGTGGCCGTAAATCATTTGATCAAAATCCAGAATATGAATTTCAATGCTGGGATGAATTCTTTGGTCGACCGTTGGATTCAATCCAATGCTGGTCACAGCGTCATAGGCACGGTCATCCACCAATACCTGTGAATAATAGACCCCGAACTTGGGCACCACATAAGGGAGCCGCATCTCCAGATTGGCCGTGGGTATCCCCATGGTCCGTCCCAGCTTTTTTCCGTGAATGACATGGCCGGTCAACTGATAAGGCCTGCCCAAGAGCCGCTCGGCCTCATGCAGGTCGCCCCCGCCTATCGCCTCGCGGATCCTTGTGCTGCTGATTCGTTCCGTACCCATCACTTTCTTGCCGACCACAACCAGTTTGGTGCCATGGGCCTCGCAGATTTCTTTGAGCATTTCGACATTGCCGGCCGCCCCTGCGCCAAACCGGAAATCGTGTCCGACGATAATGGTCGCCGCCTTCAGGTTCTCCAGCAGGATCCTTTCGGCAAATTCGCTGGCGGGCAGGTCCTTCACCCGAAGAAAGGGAACGGAGTAAACCACGTCAACCCCAAGCTTTTCGAAGATTTCAATTCGCTGTTGATTGGAAAACAAATATCGAATCGCCTGCTGGTTGGGCAAATCATGAGAGGGGTGGGATTGAAAGGTGAAAACCAATACATCCTGCCCTTCGTGTTCTTTTTCCAAACCGCGCCTCTTCCAGCAAGGCCTGGTGGCCGCGATGAATGCCGTCAAAATTCCCTAGAACGACAACCGTTCTCTGATCCATTTGATATTTTTCGTTCATGATGATTTTCATAGCTGAATCGACTCCTACACGAATTGCTTCTTCATTTTGATTGTCGCTTCCTGCTCTTTCGCAATTCCCAAAAAACGATCGTCGGCGTATACGCGAACCAGTGCTTCCGCTGCATTTCCACGCTTCTGTAAAATCTGGCCCTGCAAGAGACGTCTTGCCTCCGCCTCACTCACATCCCTTCTGGAAAAATGCATCAGGCATTGATCAACGGGAATCACATGCTTTTCCCATTGGCTCCAGTCATAGAGGGCGGATTCCGCCTTGAATATGCCCGATTCCAGCCGGATCAGCATGGACATATGCCCCAAGCTTCCCATGGCGACTGCCAGATCCCGGCACAAAGACCGGATATAGGTGCCCTTGGAACATATGACGTCAAATAAAAAGCGCTCCCCGTCAAAGGCAATCAGATCAATTTGATCAATCCGCACCCTTCTGGTTTTCATTTCCGGCATTTCGCCCTTTCTGGCCAATTCATAGGCCCGCTTGCCGTCAATCCGAATCGCCGAAAAGATCGGAGGTCGCTGTTCAATCTCACCCAAAAAACCTGCACAGGCTGCAAGAAAGTCCGCCTTCGTGCGGACGGTGTCTTTTGTCTCTCCCAGTGTCGTTCCATACCGGTCGCCCGTGTCCGTTTCCGCACCCAATTGCAGCTCCGCACGGTAGACCTTTCGGTCTTCATCCAGCAGGGGAATCGCCTTGGTCGCCTTTCCGATGGCGATGGGCAAAACACCGCTGGCATTGGGATCCAGGGTTCCGGTGTGTCCGACCTGACGGATGCCCGCCAAGCGACGCACCCGGGATACAATATCATGAGAGGTCATGCCTGTCGGCTTGAACACATTTAAGAATCCTTGCATAAGGCCTCCTCGCAAGCCGCCAGAAGACGGGTTTGAAAGTCATCCAGGCTGCCGCTAAAGGACAGTCCGGCCGCATAGGCATGGCCGCCGCCTTCAAACTTGTGTGCAATCTCATCGACGCGCACCGGCGGCTTGGACCGCAGGCTGGCACGATATTCGTCCGGACCCACCTCTTTGATCAAATAGGAGATCTTAATGGTGTCAATATTTCGAATAAATTCAACCACCCCGTCCAAATCCTCGTAAGACGCCTCAAAGGCCTCCAAATTCGCCAAGGAAACGCTGCATCCGCCTATGGCGCCATTTCGTGCAAACTGAATGGTCTGAATCAAGGCAATAAACAAAAGAGATTTGTTCAAGGGTTCGCTTTGAAACAGCCTCTCTCTGACATAATCGATGGGAAAGTCGAATTTCAGCAATTCCGAGACCGCCGAATGGGTATCTTTGGTTGTATTGGAATACTGAAAGCTCCCGGTGTCCGTCGCAATGGCGACATATAAGTCGGAAGCGATCTCGTCTGTCAGGGCCCAGGAAAGCTCCTGGGCGATCTGATAGATCAGCTCCCCGGTGGAAGAGCAATCCGGTTCCACCATGTTGATATGGCCAAAGCCCTGATTGCTTCGGTGATGGTCGATGTTGACAATAAACTCCGATCGGTTCATAAAGGCTTTCGCCTTGCCCAGCCGGGTGGGATCGCTTGCGTCCACCAAGATGCACAGATCATAAAATTTGCGTGGATAGTCCTTGTAATGCTTCGCTTTGGACGCATCCATAAAGGAATAGCGGGCAGGAACCGAGTCCGACAAGACCCGGTCCACCCGACAATGATAGTTCTTTTCGATCAAAGCGGCCAATCCCAGCATCGATCCCAGACTGTCTCCGTCCGGGTGTACGTGGGACAAAATGCAAACAGAATTCACCTGATTCAATTGATCATGGAGCCGCAATGCCTCTTTCCTATTCATGGTCATCCTCATCCTTGATTTCATTCAAAATTTTAGAAATCTTAAGCCCATGCTCAATGGAATGGTCATGGAAGAAGTGCAGTTCCGGTGTAAAGTGCATCCGCACCTTCCGTCCGACTTGCTTCCTTAACATGCCCGCTTTTTTCTCCAGGGCGTTCATCATCCCCTCTTCTTCTGCCTTGCTGCCTAAAATGCTGACATAGATCTTGGCATGACGCAAGTCACGGGTCACATCAATCTGGGTAATGGACCAGATGGTTGCCTTTTCCGCGTCCGTCAAAAGCTCGCGGATTCCCTGGCTGAGGGCTTTTTTCATTTCTTCCGCTATACGGTCTTGTCTTGAATATCGCATAGAATCCTCCAATTAGCGTTCGATTTCCTCCATGATGAAAGCTTCAACCACGTCGCCTTCCTTCATATCATTGAAGTTCTCGATGCCCAAACCGCCTTCATAACCTGTAAGCACTTCCTTCACATCGTCTTTAAAGCGCTTCAGGGAAGCCAATTTTCCTTCCAGAATCACAACATTGTCTCGAAGCAATCGTACCTCGGAATTTCTTGTGATCTTTCCTTCGGTTACATAGATACCGGCAACCATGCCCACATTCGGCACCTTGAAAGTCGCGCGAACTTCCGCTCGGCCCTGTACAACTTCCTTGTACTCCGGTGCCAGCATGCCGCGAATCGCCGCTTCAATATCTTCAATCGCCTTGTAGATGATACGGTATGTGCGCACATCCACATGCTCCTGCTCAGCCATGGCAATCGCCGAAGTCGTTGGACGTACATTAAATCCGATAATAATCGCATTGGAAGCGGAGGCCAACATGATGTCCGTATCCGTAATCGCCCCTACGCCGCCATGGATCGGATTTACCGTCACTTCCTCATTGCTCAGTTTCAGCAAGGATTGCTTGACTGCCTCAATGGATCCTTTAACGTCGGCTTTGATAATCAGGTTCAGATCCTGCACTTCGCCCTGCTGCAATTGCTCGAACAAGGCATCCAGAGAAACCCGTTTGCTGGACTGATATTTTTCCTGCCGCGCCTGCTCGGCATTAATGCTGGCATAGCGCTTGGCAATTTTGTCGTTTTGTACCGCATAAAGCATATCGCCCGCTTCCGGTGTCTCGGACAAACCAAGAATCTCAACCGGTGTTGAAGGACCCGCAGCCTTGACACGACGTCCCTTGTCGTTGATCATGGCGCGCACCTTACCCACGGCAACGCCGGAGAAGATGGAGTCTCCAACATGGAGGGTTCCCTTATTGACCAGAATCGTTGCAACCGGACCGCGTTGGCTGTCCAGCTGTGACTCGACAACCGTACCTACGGCAAAACGGTCTGGATTGGCTTTCAACTCTTCCATCTCGGCAACCAGGAGGATCATTTCCAACAGTTCATCCAAACCTTCGCCGGTCATGGCTGAAACATTCACCGTGATCACATCGCCGCCCCAGGCTTCTGGGAACAAGCCGTGTTCCGTCAGCTCCTGCAGGACACGATCCGGATTGGCAGCCGGTTTGTCAATCTTGTTTACGGCGACAATAATCGGAACGCCTGCCGCCTTCGAGTGGTTGATCGCCTCAACGGTTTGCGGCATCACGCCGTCATCCGCCGCTACCACAAGAATCGCAATGTCGGTAACCTGTGCGCCCCGCGCGCGCATGGAAGTAAAGGCCTCATGTCCCGGTGTATCCAAGAAGACAATTTCCTTGTCATTGAATTTGATGCTGGAAGCACCAATATGCTGGGTAATGCCGCCCGCTTCCCGTTCCGTTACCGCCGTATTTCGCATGGCATCCAAAAGAGAGGTCTTGCCATGGTCAACGTGGCCCATAACCGTTACAATCGGCGCTCTGAACCGCAGCAGCTCTTCCGGATCCTCAGGATCCAAGTCCAGGTCGATATGGGTTTCCTCCACCTCTTGTTCGATCTCAACGCCGAACTCCATCGCCACAAGCGCGGCGGTTTCAAAGGAAATGGATTCGTTGATTGACGCCATCGTTCCCGCCATCATCAATTTTCCGATCAAGGCGTTGGCGCCGACGTCCAATTTTTCCGCCAGGTCTTTGACCACGATGCTTTCTCCAACGCGGATGACATCCTCTTCTTCCTCTTTCGATTCTGTTTGAACCGGCAAATCATTGCGCTTTTGCTTTTTTGCCTTCTTCTTTTTCTTTTTGGATTTTTTAGCTTCTTCTTGAGATTCCTCGGATTTTGGCTGTGTGGGGGGTGTTTCCGCTTCCACAGGATTCTCTTCTTCTTGTTTCGACCCGAATAGTTCAAGGATGGCAGACACTTCCTCGTCTTCCAGCGTGCTCATATGGCTGCTTGCCTGGATCCCCAAATCCTCCAGTCTACTGATCATTTCCTTGCTTGTCATTTCCAATTCTTTTGCGATTTGATATACACGTTTTTTTGTCATATAGACACCCCCAAATAGTTTTATTTCATAGTAAATTTTCCTCTACGATCTTCGCGAATTTTATATCCAATATGGCAATCATGGTTGTCGCATCTCTTCCAATGGCAGCCCCGAGTTCATCCCGGCTTCCATGGGCGACCATGCGCACCCCGCAGGATTTGCACAGATTCGAAATCTTGCGTTTCGAATCTTCCGCAATGTCCTCCGATACAATCACCAGCTTAGCCTTTCGTTTTTTCAAATGAATTGACACAGCGGTAAATCCATTTGCCAAATTCCCGGAGCGTTTTGCAAATCCAATCATGGTTGCCACTTTAGGATTCATCATTAATATGCTCCATCAACGCAGCGATTTCCTCTTTGGACAATTCCACCTGCAAGGCTCTTTGTACCGCATTGGTTTTAATCGCACGCGCCAGGCAGGCTTCCTTCGGACAAAGATAGGCACCGCGTCCGGGCGCCTTGCCCGTACGGTCCAATGCCACTTCCCCTTCCGGGCTGCGAACAATTCGAATCAATTCACGTTTTGGTTTCTGCTCACCGCACCCCACACATTTACGCAGCGGTATTTTGCGCTTTTTCATGCTTCCACCTCTTGGTCTGGCACTTCTTCCTCAACCGGTTCTTCAGCAGGCTGAGTCTTGATCGCTTCCATTTGCGATTCGCTTTTGATATCAATTTTCCAGCCGGTCAACTTGGCAGCCAATCGAGCGTTTTGGCCCTCTTTGCCAATCGCAAGGGACAATTGATAATCCGGCACAACCACCAGGGCGGCTTTCTCATCCTCATCCAAGGTAACCGAAACAACTTTCGACGGGCTCAAGGCATTGGAAATAAAGGTTTGATCGTCGTTGGACCATTCGATGATATCGATCTTTTCGCCGCTCAACTCTTCGACAATCGCCTTGACCCGAGTCCCTTTTTCGCCTACGCAAGCGCCTACCGGATCGATGTTCTCTTCGATATTGTAAACCGCCAGCTTGGTTCTGGAGCCCGCCTCTCTGGCAACCCCGTAAATCTCAACAATGCCTTCTTCAATTTCCGGCACTTCCAATTCGAACAGGCGCTTGACCAGTCCGGGATGGGTGCGGGACAAGATGATTTGCGGTCCTTTTGAGGTCCGCTTGACTTCCAAAATGAAACATTTAATTCGGTCGCCCTGGGCATAGGACTCTGTCGGCATCTGCTCGGCCGGAAGCAAAACCCCTTCCGTTTTCCCCAAATTCACCAATACGTTGTTTCGTGTAACCCGTTGGACAACCCCCGTGATCATCTCGTTTTCACGGCTGGCGTATTCATTGAAAATGCCATCGCGCTCCGCTTCGCGGATGCGCTGCACCACAACCTGTTTGGCGTTTTGTGCGGCAATTCGGCCAAAATCCTTCGGCGTCACTTCATAGCGAAGAAAATCGCCCAGAACAAGCTTGGGATCCGCCGCTTGCGCATCTTCTACGGAAACCTCCAGCAAATTGTCATAGACATCCTCCACCACTTCTTTCAGCGCATAAACCTGCACCTCGCCGGTATCCGGATCAATGGAAACTTCCACATTCTGCGAAGATCCAAAGTTTTTCTTGTAGGCCGAGATCAACGCCGCTTCCAAAGCTTCCAGCAATACCGCTTTGGAGACGCCCTTCTCTTTTTCAATATCCTCCAGAGCTCTGATAAACTCCGTGTTCATATGTCTTCCTCCTTCAGTTTAGAATTCAATTCGATAATGAATTTTAGCAATCAACTTTCTCTCAAACTCCCGGCTTTCCCCCTGGTCGTCAACAAGCACGACCGCGGTCTCCGTAAAGGAATCCAAAATGCCCTTGTGCACCTTGGCGCCATCCACCTTCTTATAGAAGGTTGCTTCCACGCCCTTCCCCAAAGCACGCTCAAAATCGCGTTCAGTTTTAAATGGACGGTCCAGTCCCGGTGAGGAAACTTCAAGAAAATAGGCTTCTTGAAGGGAAGAAAGCGAATCCAGCTCTTCATTGAAAACACGGCTCATCCGCTGACAATCCTCGAGGGTGATGGATCCTTCCTTTTCCAGATAAATCTTTAAATACCAAGAATCAAATTCCTTGACCCATTCCACATCGATCAATTCCATTTGCGGTTCCAAAAGCGGGGTGACAAGCGCTGTCACTTGTTCGATGATTGTTTTTTTGTTCATCAGTCCCATCCTTTCTCACAAATCTACACAAAAAACAATGAGTGGGAAGTCCCACTCATTCAAGTCTATCTCTGTAAAATATATCATACTTCTGTCAGAAAATCAAATCGAGAACAAGGAGAGTTGATTGGACTCGGGAAGCCCTTCCAAGCATCCGACTGAGCGCAATCCCTCCACGGAAGTCTTGTTGACTTTCGCCCGCTGCACCAGATCTTCCACCGAAAGGAAATCTCCGTCTTTTCGGGCTTCCACAATGCCTTTTGCCGCATTCTCTCCCATGCCCGGCAGACATCGAAGGGGCGGCAGAATCTGATCGCCGAACACCAGGAACTTTTCGTGATCCGACTTGTACAGGTCGGGCTTCAGAAGCGTAATGCCCCGGGCGCACATTTCGGAAGCGACCTCCAGCACCGTCAAGAGGTTTTTCTCTTTTGCCGATTTGTCATTCCCCATCTGGTCCAGCTCCCGGCGGCGGTGATTGACATACTCCTTGCCCCTGAGGACGGTTTCCAGATCAAAGTCGGCAATCTTGGTCGTGAAATAGGTGGCGTAAAAGGCAGATGGATGATACACCTTGTAATACGCGATCCGAAATGACATCATCACATAGGCGACCGCATGGGCTTTGGGGAACATATACTTGATCTGCTTACAGGACCAAATATACCAATCCGGAATCTCCATTTCCTTCATGTAGGCCTCGTCTTCCTCGGTAAGCCCCTTGCCCTTTCGGACCTTCTCCATAATGGTAAAGGCGCGTTTCTTCTCCAACCCGTGCTGAATCAAGTAGATCATAATATCGTCCCGGGTCGAAATAACATGTTTCAGGGTGGTCGTCCCTTTTCTAACCAACTCCTGGGCATTGTTCAGCCATACGTCCGTCCCGTGGGACAATCCACTGATTCGAACCAATTCCGAGAAGGTGGTCGGTTGCGTATCGATCAGCATTTGACGGACAAACTTCGTACCGAATTCCGGGATGGCGAAGGAACCAACCGGTGAATCAATATCTTCCGGTTTGATGCCAAGGGCTTCCGTCGTCGTAAACAGCGACATGGTCTTGGGCTCGTCCAAAGGAATCAAGGATGCATTGGTGTCCGTAAACTCTTCCAGCATGCGAATGATCAAGGGCGTATCATGTCCCAGAATATCCAGCTTCAGGATTCGACCGCTGATGGAATGATAATCGAAATGGGTGGTTAAAACCCCGGACTTCACATCATTCGCCGGATATTGAATGGGAGAAAAGTCATGAATGTCTTTTTCTCTCGGAACAACCATGATCCCCCCCGGATGCTGGCCGGATGTCCGCTTGATCCCTGTACAGCCCTGAATCAGCCGTTCGGCTTCCGCCCGGCTTAAAGGCTCTTCCTTGGCCTCATAGTATTTTTTCACAAAGCCGTAGGCAGTCTTGCTGGCAATGGTTCCAATGGTCCCCGCCTTGAAGACGTTCTTCTCGCCGAACAACTCCCCGGTATACTTATGCGCGATTCCCTGGACCGGACTGCCGAAGTTCAAGTCGATATCCGGCTCCTTGTCCCCTTCAAAACCAAGAAACACTTCAAAGGGAATATCGAATCCGTCCTTGATCATCTGCGTCTGGCATTGGGGACAATTTTTTTCCGGCATATCCGCTCCAGACCCATGACTGCCATCCAGAATAAACTCACTGTGCTGGCAGTTGGGGCAAACATAATGGGGCGGCAGCGGATTAACCTCCGTGATCCCGCTCATGGTCGCAGCGAAAGAGGAACCGACGGACCCCCGCGAACCAACCAAATAGCCCAAATCGTTGGATTTCTTTACCAGTTTCTGCGCGCTGATGTACAAGACTGAATATCCGTTGCCGATAATGCTTTTCAGTTCCCGTTCCAGTCGCGTCTCCACCAATTCCGGCAGCGGATCTCCGTAAATGGATTTGGCTTTCGCCTCGCACATGTCCCGCAATTCCTCGTCGGACCCCTCGATATGAGGCGGAAAGGTCCCGTCCGGTATGGGCAGCACCGGCTCAAACATGCCATAGAGTCGATTCGGCGCGTCGATCACCACTTCCTTGGCTTCAGACGCGGACAAATACGAAAATTCCTTCAGCATTTCTCCGGTTGTGCGCAAATACAGAGGCGCTTGCTGATCCGCATCATCGAAGCCCTTTCCGGCCATCAGAATCCGGCGATAGACTTCATCTTCTTCATTGAGAAAATGCACATCCCCGGTTGCCACGACCAGTTTGTTCAATCGCTTGCCCCAGTCCAGGATTTCCCGGTTGATTCCAATCAGCCCGGCTTCCGATTTCACGTTGCCGTTTCGAATCAAATGGGCGTTGTTGCCCAAAGGCTGAATTTCCAAATAATCATAAAAGGAACAAATCAATTCTCTTTCCGCTTGAGATCTGTTTTGCAAAATGCTCAGGTACACCTCTCCCGCCTCGCAGGCGGATCCGATTATCAGATTTTCGCGGTGTTTTCGCAAATATGACTTCATCAAGCGGGGCTTCCGGTAAAAGGTATCCACATGGGTGGTCGATACCAATTCATACAGGGTTTTCAGTCCCGTTTGATTTTTCGCAAAAACGATGACATGGTAGGGACGTTCCGCCCGCCAATTCACATGTTCCGCCAAATGGGACCGGGCAGCCGACCAGTCGCCGGCTCCGTTTTTCTCCAGTTCCTCCAGACCCTTTATAAAGATCTCCCCGGTTGCCCGCGCATCATCCACGGCTCGGTGATGGTTGCCCAGATTGATGCCCAGCTTCTTGCACACCTTGTCCAACCGGAAGAATTTCCAATCGTGGTGGAGCCCCCGCATGAGTCCCAGGGTGTCAACGACGGGATAAGAAAAAGCCTGGTCTTGCTTGGCGAAAAGCGTACGTAAAAATCCGCAGTCAAAGCGGGCATTATGGGCGACCAGTACGCTGCCCGCCAAAAATTCCTGAAAAGCGGGAAACACCTCTTCAATCGTTGGCTGGTCCTGGAGCATGTCGTCCCGAATGCCCGTTAGTTCGGTGATCTTCGGGTCCAATACGCGACCGGGCCGAATCAATTGATTGAACGAGTCGATAACGCGCTGGTTGCGAATCTTGACCGCACCAATTTCGATAATCTCATCCTCATAGGGAGAGAATCCCGTCGTTTCCAAATCGAAGACCACATAATCGCCTTGGAAATCCGCTTGACAATCCGCAGAAACCGGCAGGGATTCATCATCAACCAAATATCCTTCCACCCCGTAAAGCACATCAATATCCAAGCCCCGGGCCGTATTCATGGCTTCTGGGAAGGCCTGGACCACCCCGTGGTCGGTAATGGCAATTGCCGGATGGCCCCAGGCAGCTGCCGTCTTGATCAAACTCTTTGCTGTAGCCATGCCATCCATATCACTCATCGTGGTATGCGCATGGAGTTCAATCCGCTTTTCCTGCGCGCGATCGGTCCGTTTTACCGTCTCCACTTCCTGGATCGCCTTGGCCATCACCAGGTTTTCCCGGTCAAAGCTGTCATACTGAAATTGACCCATCACCCGATAGGACGAGCCTTCCTTAATCGCCTCTTTGATTCCGTCCGAATCCTTGGCTTTGGCGAAAAACTTCACCGTAATGGAGTTGGTCTTGTCCGTCATATAAAACTTGTGGATAACCTTGTCCCGAATCTCCCTGGTGTCATAGGAAAAGATTTTGCCCTCAAAAACAACGGTGTCTCCCAGATTGTGCATGCCCTGAATGGGCAGGACTTCCGTCCCCATCCTGCGACCGATAATCAAATCGCTCTTGCCGGGCGCCCCTTTCTTGGCTTTGGGTTTCGCCGCCTCTTTCTTCTTGGCTTGCGAGAGATTCTGTTGAATCTCTTGGCGGAGGGCTTCTTCTTTCCGGCGCTTTACGGCCTCAAAGTCCGCAATCGGCTGTTCCACTTCCATCACCCGAAAACGGCAGGCCAATTCGATTCCGTATTTTCGTTTCAAAAAATTCGATAAAACATCTCCGATTCGCCGCTGGATCATAATCTCCATCAAGGGCGCCGAAGCAAGCTGAATACACAAGGCGCCCTCTTTCACTTGCCATTGTACCTTTTCGATTTCCGAACGGCTGGAAGGCACGGCTTCAACCATCAAGGCTTCCAGACTGTTTTTTTCAAAGGTCAAAATCTGATCGAGCGCAGCAAAGGTCGATTCGAAACGCAGGCGCAGATCCAGAAACTCTGAAAACTGATGGCGAAACAGGCCATGAATTTCCTTCAAAGCGCTTTGGGGAACCAATCCATCGCTTTTAAGAAAAATTTGCATCGCCTTTCGTTCCTGATGAATCAAAATCTCATCAACGCGAATCAAGCTTCCATATTCTCGAATGACCGAATTATCTTCTGATTGAAATAATGCATCTAGCGTTTTCATATTTTTTGCTCCCATTGAAAAAAGAATAGTTTCCTATTCTTTTCTTTCTGCTTCTTCTACCAATTCTACCAGGGCATCAACCAATTGATCCTCCGGTACTGTTTTTACGATCTTTCCGGCTTGGAATACGACGCCTCTGCCCTTGCCGCCCGCAATGCCAAAATCCGCATTGCGTGCTTCTCCCGGTCCGTTCACCTCACAGCCCATGACCGCAATCACATAGGGGGTCTGAATGCCTTGAAGCCGTCTCTTTGCCTCTCGGGCCAAGGCTTCCAAATCGACCTGGGTACGGCCGCAGGTTGGACAGGAAATCCATTCAATGCCCTGTTTTCTCAGCCCAAGACTCTTGAGGACCGCCCAAGCGACTTCCACTTCCTGGCTTGGGTCTCCCGTTAAGGAAACCCGTACGGTGTCACCGATTCCTTCCGAAAGCAGGATAGAAAGCCCTGCCGTTGACTTCACAATCCCCGGCACCCCAAATCCGGCTTCCGTCACGCCCAGGTGCAAAGGATATGAGACCGTCTCAGCAAGCCTTCGGTTGGTTTCCACAAAAAGCGGCACCGATGACGCTTTCGCCGAAATGACGATGGAAGAAAAGCCGAAGGATTCCAGGAGATTGACTTGATCCAGCACGCTGTCCACCAGATGGCGCGACTGGATGCCGACGCCTTCCTTGATAAAGCGCTTCTCCAGTGACCCGGCATTGACGCCGACGCGAATGGCCGCATTCACCGACTTGGCTTTTTCTACGATTTCCCTGACCTTCCAGTCGGCACCGATATTGCCGGGATTAATCCGTATTTTGTCTACCCCCGCATCCAATGCGCCCATGGCCAAGCGATAATCGAAATGAATATCTGCCACAAGGGGCGTCGGACAGGCGGGGACAATTTGCCCCAAGGCGGCTACCGCCTCTTCATCAGGCACCGCGACACGAATGATCTCGCATCCGGCCTGGTGAAGCGCCCGAATTTGCTTCAATGTTTCCTGTACGTTTCGTGTATCCGTATTGGTCATAGACTGCACGGTAATCGGCGCGTCCCCGCCGATCTGCAATTCCCCGACCTGGATTTTTTTCGTCTCTTTTCTCATAACATTTCCTCTATTTATTCCCTAACAAACAATCGAATCAAGTCTTGATAGGTAATCACAATCAATAAGGCCAGCATGAGCGCAAAGCCAATAAAATGAATCCAGCCTTCCTTCTCCGGCGGAACCGGCTTTCCACGCACGGCTTCGACCAAAACGAATAGAATCCGGCCTCCATCCAGCGCTGGTATCGGCAAAAGATTGACAAATCCCAAATTGATGCTGATCAATCCCGCTAAATTCAAAATCGCCAACAAGCCGTACTGAGAAGCTTCTCCAATCATGGTAACAATTCCAACGGGACCGGCTACCGCATCGGCGCCAACCTGGCCGCGAATCAATTCGCGGAAGAATCCGACCAAAAGTCCCATCGCTTGGACAAAGTACCGCACGCTTGACGTTAAGGCATACCCCAAATCAAAAGCGCGTCCCGGGACAATCCCAAGATATCCCTGGCCATTCTCGCCGGCGCCCATGCGGAAAGAGAAGCTTATCTCTTCGCCCTCTCTCAAAACGCGCATCGAAACCGATTGGTCGGCCGACGTTTCGCTGATGGCCACAGCCAACTCTTCCCAGCTTTCAATGGACCGGCCGTCGAAGGAAAGGATTTGATCCTCTTCTTTCAAGGCAACGGATTCCGCGACACTGCCGGGAATCACCTGGTCCACCTGGGTGGTCGGCTGTCCCAGAAGGGAAAAGAGAAGAAAAAAGATGATCCAGGCAAACACAAAATTCATAAACGCGCCTGCAAACAAAATCAAGAATTTTTTCCATGGCTTTTGGTGGACAAACCCGGTTGGCGAGTCGGACTCTTCGTCTTCTCCCTCCAGCCGTACATAGCCGCCCACCGGAATCAAACGCAATGAATACCGGGTGCCGTTTTTTTCAAAGGATCGGATCAAGGGTCCCATCCCGATGGCAAACTCATACACATGCGTGCCGCTCCGTTTCGCAACAATATAGTGTCCAAATTCATGAACCAAAATGAGCAGGAAAAAGATGACTATTGCCTGAATGATCGCGCTCATGATCTACCCTCTTTCTATAATTTTTTGCGAAACCGCCCGCGCCCATCGGTCGGCTTCCAAGATATCCTCAAGACTCATCTCATTTAACGATACATGGCTCTTTAAAACCTCCCGGATAATGGCGGGAATTTGCAGATAGGCAATTTTCTCGTTGAGGAAGGCATGGACGGCAGTCTCGTTTGCTGCGTTCAACACCGTTGGATAGGTTCCGCCTTTTTCGACTGCCTGCAGGCAGAGGTCAAAACAAGGAAAGGCTTGACGGTCCAAGGCCTCAAAGGTTAAACTGCCTTGTTTCAGCAAATCGAGCCGCGGCCAAGGCGTTTGCAGCCGTTCCGGCACAGATAAAGCATGCTGGATGGGCAATCGCATGTCCGACGGTCCCAATTGAGCGATCACGTTTCCATCGCAAAATTCCACCATGGAATGAACAATGGACTGGGGATGGACCAGCACATCGATGTGCTTTAAGGGCATACCAAACAGCCACAAGGCCTCAATCACTTCCAAGCCCTTGTTCATCATGGTTGCAGAGTCGATGGTAATCTTTTTTCCCATGGACCAGTTGGGATGTTTCAGGGCTTCCTGAAGGGTCACATGCTGTAATTCCTCCAAGGATTTCCCCCGGAAGGGCCCCCCCGAAGCTGTGAGGATAATGCGCTCCACCTCAGGCTTTCGACCTGCGGTCAGACATTGGTGGATGGCAGAATGCTCGCTGTCGATCGGGATGATTTCACATCCATACTTTTTGGCTTCACTCATCACGAGTTTGCCGGCTGTAACCAAGGTTTCCTTGTTGGCCAAGGCAATTTTCTTGCCGGCCCGGATGGCGTGCAGGGTTGGCTTCAATCCGATCATGCCGACGATTGAAGTCACGACCAAATCGACTTCCGGAAATTCAACCATTTGGCACAAGCCCTCAAGTCCCACAAGAATTTGCAGGTCCGGATCGGGAACCAATTGCTTCAATTCCTCAGCCAAGGCTTTTGTTCCGATGGTTACGACCTTCGGATGAAAGATTCGAATCTGCTCGGCCAATCGTTCCACGGAAGAGTTGGCCGACAAGGCAACTATTTCAAATTCAGAAGGAAAGGCTCGAATGACCTCCAGGGTTTGACTCCCCACGGATCCTGTCGAGCCTAGAACTGCTATTTTCATTCAATACCACCTATTCTATTTCAATAAAGTTATCAGATATACAACCGGCAAAACAAAGAGGATGCTGTCAAATCGATCCAAGATGCCGCCGTGGCCTGGGATGATATGCCCATAGTCCTTGATTTTGGACTGCCGTTTAAACATGGATGCCACCAAATCTCCAGATTGGCTGATGGCAGATCCGGCAAGTCCGAACAAGGCGTAGGACCACATCCACGCGCCGTGGTAATAAACGGAAAACACGAGGGCAATCAAGGCTGCGCCGACCATGCCTCCGATCGCGCCTTCAATGGTCTTTTTCGGGCTGATCTCCGGGCAGAGCGGATGCTTGCCGAAGAAAACGCCGGTGAAATACGCGCAGGTATCCGAGATCCAAGAGAAAACAAAGACCAACAATACGCGGGCGTCCCCATTCAAGGCGTAAAAAAAGGAAAAGTTGATAACAATATAGATACTGGAAAAAACCGTATAGACCAGTCGGTCAATCTCATTGTGCATAATGGCAAAGAAGCTGCCGATCAAAAAGACAAGCACTACACTGATCAACTGAAATACGGGTTCCTTATGAAAAACAAACAAAAACACCGCCTGCAGGTAAAGCACCTCTTTTTGCACATGGATCTGTCTTTCCCGCAAGACACGGCTTAATTCAAAGGTTGCAACAACGGACAAAAAGAGTACGCTGACATCCAGAAACAGGCCTCCCTGAAAGAGCACCAGCCCTAGAATTAAAATCAAAACGATTCCGCTGCCAATTCTTTTCATCATGGTGATCACCTCATTTGATTTTGCCGAAGCGGCGTTGTCTTTTACCAAAATCCGCAACTGCACGTGCCAGGGTTTCTTCGGTAAAGTCGGGCCACATTTCATCGGTAAACCACAACTCCGCATAGGCCGCCTGATAGATTAAAAAATTGCTCAGCCGCATTTCACCGCTGGTGCGGATCACCAAATCGGGATCCGGCAGGTCTGGCGCATCCAGCTGAGCCCGCAGCACTTCCGGACTAAACTGAAGATCCGGTGACTCGGACAGCAGCTTGCAGGTTTTCTCCATGGCCCGATGCAACTCATCCCGACCGCCGTAATCGATGGCCAGGGTCAGGGTCAAATCGGAATTGTCCTCCGTTTCCCTTTCCATCCGCTCCATCTGTTGAATGAAAAAACTGGAAATGCGGTCCCGCCGTCCAATGAATCGGACACGAACCCCGTTCGCTTTCAGTTCCTGCAATTCCTGTTCAATAAAATGCGACAGCAAGCGGAAAAGAAAATCCACTTCCGTTTTCGGCCTGGACCAATTTTCTGTTGAAAACGCATAAATTGTAATATACGGAATTTCCATATTCAAAGCACCCTGCACCAAATTACGGACCGCTTCCGAACCGGCGCGATGCCCATCGCTTCGTTTCTCGCCTCGGCGAAGCGCCCAACGGCCGTTTCCGTCCATAATAACGGCAATATGCTCAGGATTCTTTTGTGCTTGTACCGACTTCGGCTGTTCGGCCATCTGTCCTCCCCCTTATACTTAGGAAAAAATTCCTTCTGCAATGCAGAAGGAATTAATACTTGCAAATATAGATTTTGATCGATTTTTCATCGGAAATCCAAACAATCCGCTCTTCCGAAAAATCTCCGGCATACCGTTGATTGTCCCCTTCCAGGAGAATCCGCTCATGCCGAGGATAAATCAAATCCATTTCTTCTTTCCGGTACGGCTGACCGATGAACGGAGACCGCGCCATTAAACTTCCATCAATTCTTTTTCTTTTTCTTTTTCCATTTCATCAATCTTCTTGATGTACTCGTCCGTTAACTTCTGTACGACAGTCTCGCCGTCTTTCAGATCGTCTTTTGTCAAGTCGCCGTTCTTCTCCTGCTTCTTCAGCTGGTCATTGGCGTGACGACGTTCATTGCGGATAGCCACCTTGGCTTCTTCAGCCATCTTCTTAACCAGTTTTGTCAGGTCTCGTCGTCGCTCTTCCGTAAGCATCGGAATCACAAGACGGATGATTTTTCCATCATTGGACGGGTTGATGCCAAGATCGGAAGTCGTAATCGCCTTTTCAATGGCAGGAATCAACGTTGCATCCCAAGGCGCAACGACCAGCATGCGAGGCTCCGGTGTCGTAACATTCGCAACCTGCTTGACCGGCGTATCCGTCCCATAGTAATCCACCGTGATTCGGTCCAAAAGACTCGGGTTTGCACGTCCAGCACGAACAGAATTCAGGTTGTCTTGAAAGACGCCAACGGTTTTGGTCATTTTTTCTTCTACTTTTTTGTGAACTTCTGTAAACATGGAATTACCCCCTTAATTTTGTTCCGATGTCCTCACCTCGGACAACACGGATGATATTCATCGGATCCTCAATTCCAAATACAATAATTGGAATATTGGTGTTGATACATAATGAAGCCGTTGTCGAATCCATTACTTTCAATTCTTTGTCCAATACATCCTTGAAAGTCAACGAGTCAAACTTTTGGGCCGATGGATTTGTAAGCGGATCGGAATCATAAACGCCGTCAACGCCCTTCTTGCCCAATAGAATCACATCAGCATCGATTTCTGCAGCACGCAATGCGGCGCAGGTATCTGTTGTAAAATATGGATTCCCCGTTCCGGCAGCAAAGATAACGATCTTGCCCTTCGTTAAATGTGCTGTCGCCTTACGCCGAATATATGGTTCCGCAATCTGCCGCATTTCAATGGCTGTCTGCACATTGGCAGGGATGTTCATCTGCTCAAACGCATCTTGCAGCGCGAGCGCATTGATGACGGTAGCCAGCATGCCCATATGGTCTGCTGTGGTACGGTTCATGTCCGGAGACGTTTTTCCGCGCCAAAAATTACCGCCGCCTACAACAATCGCGATTTCAATGCCCATGGCATGTACTTGCGCAATCTTCCCGACAATTTGCTTGACCGTTGCAGGGTCCACACCAAATTCAGATTGGCCCTTCAAGGCTTCACCACTTAGTTTTAAGAGAATTCTTTTGTATTTTATACCCGACATATCTCCGGCTCCTTTATTATAATATAGCAAATTTTCTCCAAATTGTGAAATAGAGAACACAAATGTGTTCTCTATTGCTTATTTTTCCATCTGTTTTGCTACTTCTTCTGCAAAGTTTTCTTCTTTCTTTTCCAATCCTTCGCCTACTTCGTAGCGAGTGAATCGACGAATCTTCAGGTTTTCACCCAACTTCGCGATTTTTTCCGTCAACAGCTGCTGGATTGTCTTGTCGCCGTCTTTGATGAAGGCTTGTTCCATCAGGCAGACTTCCTTGTAGTACTTCTTGATGCGGCCTTCTACCATCTTGTCGACGATTTTTTCAGGCTTGCCTTCGTTCAAGGCTTGCTCACGCAAGATTTTCTTTTCATGTTCAATCTCGTCTTGAGGCACATCTTCTTTTGTCAAGTACAATGGCTTCGCCGCTGCAACTTGCATCGCAATATCTTTTGCAAAAGCTTGGAACTCTTCGTTTTTCGCAACAAAGTCCGTCTCAGAGTTGATCTCTACCAAAACGCCGATTCGACCGCCGCCGTGGATGTAAGAAACAACAGAACCTTCCGCTGCAATACGACCCGCTTTTTTCGCCGCTTTTGACAATCCTTTTTCTCTCAAAAGGTCAACGGCCTTCTCAATGTTTCCTTCAGTCTCAACAAGTGCTTTTTTACAATCCATCATGCCTGCGCCTGTCATTTCACGCAATTCTTTTACCATACCCGCAGTAACTGCCGCCATTTGATTTCCTCCTTGTCGTTTACATAGAAATAGGTAAGGGGATGATCCCCTTACCAAATGATATTCCAGTTTTACGCTTGTGGCTCTTCAGCGTCTTCCAGCTGCTCGCCTTGTTTTCCTTCCAATACGGCATTTGCCATAGTTTCAGAAAGCAGTCGAACCGCACGAATCGCATCGTCGTTGCCAGGAATCACGTAATCAATCTCGTCCGGATCGCAGTTTGTGTCGACAATCGCAACAACCGGAATGCCAAGAATATGCGCTTCTTGAATCGCAATTTTCTCTTTTCGAGGATCGACTACAAACAATGCGTCAGGAATACGCTTCATGTTTTGAATGCCGCCCAAGAACTTTTCCAAACGCTCTCGTTCATGCTTCAGTTTGATAACTTCTTTTTTAGGAAGCAATTCAAAAGTGCCTTCCTCTTCCATACGAACCAATTCATGCAAGCGGTCGATACGCTTCTTGATTGTTTTGTAGTTTGTCAGCATGCCGCCCAACCAACGTTGGTTTACATAATGCATGCCGCATCGTTTCGCATTGATTGCAATGGATTCTTGCGCTTGCTTCTTAGTTCCAACAAACAGAACCTCGCCGCCATTCGCCACAACCTCACGAACAAAAGAGTACGCTTCGTCTACTTTACGAACTGTCTTTTGCAAGTCGATGATATAAATTCCGTTACGCTCCGCAAAAATAAATTTTGCCATTTTAGGATTCCATCGGCGTGTTTGATGTCCGAAATGAACCCCTGCCTCCAAAAGGCTTTTCATTGATACTACTGCCATAATGACACCTCCATAGTTTTTTCCTCCATCTGTCTCTTCCACACCTCTCACCCAGTGGGCACTCAGAGGATGTCAACAGATGTGTGTGATGAACCTCTAGTATTATATCACAAGGAATTTCGGGTGACAAGCTATAGATTCAGCTCATCCAAAAGATATTCATTCAATACCTTGATATAGGTCCCCTTCATTCCCAAGGATTTCGATTCAATAACGCCCGCGCTTTCAAATTTTCGCAAAGCGTTGACGATGACCGACCGGGTGATGCCCACGCGATCGGCAATCTTGCTGGCAACCAACAGGCCTTCCATGCCGTCCAACTCTCTAAAAATATGTTCAATCGCTTCAAGCTCCGAATACGAAAGGGTTCCGATCGCAACCTGAACCATGGTTTTCTTTCGGGTAATCAATTCAATTTCTTCGTTTTTCGCTTTCATGATTTCCATGCCGACAATGGTCGCGCCATATTCCGCCAAAACCAAATCCTCATCGGTAAAAGGCTTCGCCCGGTGAAAAACCAAGGTGCCCAAACGTCCATGCATGTTCAAGATCGGTACAATCGTCATCAATCCCGCTTGGAAAGAAGCAAACGCCGGCATTTCTTCCGAATCGACTTCACAGTTTTCATCCGTTTCCGTTGCCGCCCGCAAACGGCGATTCGTTCCTTCGTCAATTTTCAGGTCCAGTTCTTCCTCGGCAGGGAATTTTTCTGTATTGGAACCTAAAATTTTCCCTTTCCGGCTAATGATCAATACATCCGCCAAAAGCGTCTCCCCCAGCGTCTCGGAAATTTGCATAAATGAAATGGGGGTAGCACCCGCGATTAAAAGGGTTTGGTTCAATTTTCTCGTTTTTGCCAAAAGGTTTGCTTGCATTCTACTTCTCCTTCGATTCTTTTGATACTTTTGTCTTATAATCACAATTTGTACATTTAATAGTTCCACGGGATTTCGTCATAAACCCGCCACAATCCGGACACGGTTCCGTGTGCGGCGGATCCCAGGAAACAAAGTCGCATTTCGGATACGCAGAGCATCCGTAGAATTTCTTTCCTTTTTTGGATCGTCGCTCAATAATCGTGCCTTCTTTGCATTTCGGGCAAGTCACACCCGTATCTTTCAAAATCGGTTTGGTGTTCTTGCATTCCGGATATCCCGGACAAGCCAAGAATTCTCCATAGCGACCCGTCTTGATTACCATCATTCGTCCGCATTTTTCGCATTGCACATCACTGACCCGTTCAGCGATTTCGATCTTTTGAATGGTCTCGTTGGCATGTTTCAGCCGCGGTTCCAATTCTGCATAGAATTTTTTAACAACCGCCTTCCATTCAATCTCCCCCTGCTCAATGATATCCAGTTGCTCTTCCATGTTCGCCGTGAAATCCGTGTTGAAAATCGTGCCGAAATACTCACCCAAGAGATCCGTCGTAACAAAGCCCAGCTCCGTTGGATGGAGACGCTTTTCTTCCAATTCCACATACCGCCGGCCCAAAATCGTTGAAATGGTAGGCGCAAAAGTACTCGGCCGCCCAATTCCCAACTCTTCCAGCAAACGGACCAGGGAAGCTTCCGTGTATCGTGAAGGCGGCTTGGTAAATTTTTCTTCGCCCTGGATCCCTTCCACATCAATGGCTTCCTTCGGTTTCAGCGCATCAAACTGCAAAGCCTTTTCAAAACCACTTTGCGGAATCAAACGCATAAAACCATCGAAGGCAACGGTGGATTCCTTGGCGCGGAAGAGATGCGCATTCACATCAATCTCAATTTTTGCCGTTTCGATTTTCGCCGGAACCATCTGTGACGCAACATATTTAGACCAGATCAAATGATAGAGACGATACTGGTCCCGCGTCAAAGACGCCTTGATGGAATCCGGTGTTCGAGACGCGCTTGTCGCCCGAATGGCCTCATGGGCATCTTGAATATCCTTCTTCTTGGATTTATAGCGAACTTCTCCATTATAATAGTTCTCACCGTAGGCTTCAAGAATAAATGTTGCCGCCTCCTGAAGGGCGTCATCCGACAGTCGAACCGAGTCGGTACGCATATAGGTGATCAAACCCGTCAATCCCTCGCCTTTCAACTCAATTCCTTCATACAACTGCTGGGCAACCTGCATGGTCTTTTTGGGAGAATAACCCAGAATGTGCGAAGCTTCCTGCTGCAGTTTACTGGTCGTAAACGGCGCTTGCGGTTTCCGGTAGGAATGCGTTGACTTAATGGAATAAATCGATGCCGCCTGGCCCTGCACCGCTTTCTCGATCGCCTCTGCCTCTTCTTTTGATTGGATCGCCAGTTTTACCGCCTTCCCGCCTTCCAAACGGGCTTCCAGCTTGGCTTGAATCGCCGTCGACGAATCCTTATGAAGAAAATCGCCGGTAAACACCCAGTAGGCTTGCGGCTCAAAAGCCTCAATTTCCCGTTCCCGGTCACAGATGATTTTTGTCGCGACCGTTTGAACGCGACCGGCGCTCAATCCTTTTCGAACGTTCCGCCATAGAATCGGACTGATCTGATAGCCCACCAGACGATCCAGCACCCTGCGGGCCTGTTGTGCGTCCACCAGGGACGTATTGATCTTTCTGGGTTCCTTGATCGATCGCTTCACGGCCGTTTTGGTAATCTCATTGAACTCAATGCGGTTCAACTCTTCTTGCTCCAAGTTCAAGGCGCGCGCCAAATGCCAGGAAATGGCTTCGCCCTCCCGGTCGGGGTCAGTTGCAAGGTAGACTTTATCCGCCTTTTTTGCTTCTTTTTTCAGTTCTGCAAGAATTTTACCCTTCCCTCTGATCGTAATGTATTCCGGGTTGAATTCATTTTCTATGTCAATGCCCAATTTGCTTTTTGGCAAATCGATCAAGTGACCGACGGACGCTTTGATTTTATAATTCTTGCCTAAAAACTTTCCAATGGTTTTTGCTTTGGCTGGTGACTCGACAATCACCAATGATTTTCCCATCTTTCTACCTCCTGGGTCGGTAATAGTGGTTTCCTTGTCGAATGGCATATCCATACAATTCCAAGGAAGTAAGTACGCTTACGATATCATGTATCGGAAGATTTGACAAATTACAAATTTTTTCAATTCCCATGGGCTCCCGGTCCAGCAATCGCAAAACCGTCTCTTCCATGGGCGACAATCCATCAGGAAATGCTTTCTCTTCATCTTTTTGCCGATCCGCAAAAGCATCAAGGATCTGATCGAGATTCAGCAGGGGTTCCGCCCCTTCAAAAATCAGTTGATTGGGCCCCTCGCTGGTTTTCCGGTCCACATCGCCCGGCAGGGCGTAGATCGTCTTCCCCTGATCCAGCCCATGGCGTATGGTGGTCATGGCGCCGCTTTTGTGTGTGCCTTCAATCAGAACGATGCCATCCGCCAAACCGCTGATGACACGGTTTCGAAATGGAAAATGATAGCCATAGGGCTTTTCACCAAAAGGAAATTCCGTAACCAGCACCCCGGATTCAGCCACCTGTCTGTATAGTCTCGTGTTGCTTTTCGGGTAGATCCAGTCCATCCCGCAACCTAATACGGCAATGGTTTGTCCGGTTTCCAAAGCGGCACGGTGCGCCGCCGTATCAATCCCCTCCGCAAATCCGCTGATAACGGCAATCCCTGCCCCGGCAAGGCTGCGGGCAATCCTTCCTGCGGCGCGCAGTCCATACTGGGTGGTGCGGCGGGAGCCTACAATGGCAATCGCCGGTCGGCTCGGAAACCGACCTTTGCCCCGCACATAAAGCAGGGGCGGCGGTTGATCGATTTCATAGAGACGCGCAGGATAATCCGCATCTCCATATAGTACCAGTCGCGTCTCATTTTCCATGCACCGCTTTTGAACGGCGTGCGCCTGCTCTCCTGGCCGAAAAGCGCTCATCAGCTTTTTGGTTTTTTCAGAAAGCACCGGCATTTCCTCGGCAAGATCCGCATAGCCCATCGCCGCCCAGCGTTCTCTCTGGCTTAAGATTTCCCGCAGGTCCGCATAGGGGCAATGCTGCGCATGGAGCCATGCAAGCAAGGTCTTCATTCGCCTTCCCCCCAATATCGGTTGCCGTTCTGTTTGTAATGAATCGCTTCCAATAGATGCGCTTCCTTGATTTGGCTCTCGTCATCCAGGTCGGCGATGGTTCGGGCAATTCGCTGGATGCGGACCATGGAACGCATGGAAATACGAAGCCGTCGATTCGCTTGGTCCATCAAGCGTGAACAATCGCGACTCAATTGGCAATATTTCGATAATTCCTGCGATGGCAATTCGCTGTTTGTGGAAAAACAAGCATCCCGATATCGTTCCGTTTGCCGATCAAGCGCCCGGCACACCCGGTCCCGCAATACAGCCGACGGCTCTGCTCTTTGCCCTTCCCCTTCCATTTCAAAGAGGGGCTCATCCATCTCCACAAAGAGATCCATCCGATCGCGCAGCGGTCCGCTAATCCGTTCCAAATACCGTTTCCGGTCGCGCTCACTGCAGGTGCACGCATGGTACCGGCTGCCGTAATGACCGCAGGGACAGGGATTCATGGCGGCGATCAAAATAAACTTGGCAGGAAATTCGATCGACTCAGCCGATCGGGAAATCCGAATTCTAGCCTCTTCAATGGGCTCCCTTAAGAGTTCCAAGGTATGACGGTCGAATTCCGGCAATTCATCCAGAAACAAAACGCCTTGATGGGCCAGGGATACTTCTCCCGGCATCACCCGGTTGCCGCCACCTACCAGCGCGGCCCGCGTAATGGTATGATGGGGCATGCGAACCGGCGGAATCCCCTGCACAATATCATCCAGGGGCAACCCGGCTACACTATGTATTTTCATGACAGAAATCCGTTCCATTTCTGACAGTCCAGGCAAGAGAGTCGGAAGCCGCTTGGCAATCATCGTTTTGCCAACACCGGGTCCTCCAATCATCAATGCATTGTGGTGGCCGGCTGCTGCGATCTGCATGGCCCGAATTGCTTCCTTTTGCCCTTGAATGTCAGAAAAATCACCTAAAACAGAATACTGGATCTGCTGATCCTTGTCAATAGAAGCTTGCTGAATCGGAAAACTGTTGTCCTGAAAATGATCAACAAAGGCTTTCAAACTCGGCACCGCAATCAATTCGATTCCGCCCACCATCGCACATTCCTTGAGGTTGTAGGGCGAAAGAAAGACACGGGTCGCTCCGGATTGCTTCAAGGAAAGCACCATGGGCAGACAACCGCGGACGCCCCGAATTTCTCCGTTCAGAGAACACTCGCCCAAGAAGGCTTCTTCTTGGCCCGGCATTTTCCCCAATTGGCCGGCCGCAGCCAAAATGCCTACCGCCATGGAAAAATCAAAATGGGTGCCGGTTTTCTTTAAATTCGCCGGTGCCAAATTCACCACAATCTTTTTCGCAGGAAATGGAAAGCCGCTGTTTTGAATGCAAATGCGAACCCGTTCCTTCGCTTCCTTGATGGAAGCATCCGCCAGGCCAACGATGGAAAAGCCCGGCAGCCCGTTGGATAGGTTGACTTCAACCCGAATCCGCACGCCTTCGATCCCGCGAAGCGTGCAACTATGAATCGTCGTTAACATAACGCGCCTCCCGCCTAATCATTCGGTTATATTTTACCGAATTCATGTTCAGGATGCAAAAAAATTAAAATGCGTTAATAATATGTTGGACGTCCATCTGATTTTCTTTCCTTTTCCATGCCACAACGTCAAATCGTACCGGACAGGACTCGTATTGGTTGGTTTCCACCAAATACTGCAGGGCCACCTTGCGAATGCGCGCTTGCTTGCTTGCGTTCACGCGTTCCGAAGGGGCAAAATCCATAGAGGCAAGGAGGCTTTTCACTTCCACAAAAACCAGGCTATCGCCGTCCCGGGCAATCAAATCAATCTCGCCCGTCTTGGTGCGGTAATTCATACGGACAACCACATAGCCCTTTCGCTTCAAATACTCAGCCGTCTTCTCTTCAAAATCAGCGCCGATCTTACGACGGTTCCGCTTCATTCTCCAGCTCCTCCACCCGGTCAAAGGTGATACGGCCCAGTTTGCCTTTTCGGTACTCGTCCAAGATCAAGTTGGCGACCCGTGTATAATCCGGTTCATTGCCGCGCAGAATGCAGCCTCGCTTTCTTGCGATATCATCCATCACCTCAATCGATGGCCGGTCTGTGTTTGCATCCACAGGATACCGCGTTTCCAGCGCCTGACTGTCAATGATCTGCAAACGCTCAATCATGCGCAAAGCCAAGGTTTCCGTATCGAGGATTTCATCCCGGATGGCACCGGTAAAGGCCAGATGCAGGGCTACCTTTTGATCATCGAATTTGGGCCACAGGACACCCGGTGTATCCAACAGCTGTAGGCGTCCCGGCAGCTTCAGCCACTGTTTTCCTTTTGTCACACCGGGGCGGTTGCCTGTTTTCGCGCCTTTCTTTCCCACCAGCGCATTGATAAATGTTGATTTTCCAACATTTGGAATGCCAATGATCATCGCCCGCACTTGCTGGGAAATAATTCCTTTTTGCTTGTTTTTCTCCACTTGCTTCTGCCCGGTTTCATCCATCATTTTTAGGAATCGCGTGATATCTTTCGGAGAAAAAGCCGTGACCAATAAAACAGTCTCACCTTCCCCTTCGTAATGGGCTTTCCACTTCTGCGTCTGTACCGGATCCGCCAAATCGCATTTGTTAAATACCAGAATGCGCTTTTTCCCCGCAGTCAATTCCTTCATTTCAGGATTCCGGCTGCTGTAGGGAATGCGTGCGTCGACCAGTTCAACAACCAAATCGACAAGCTTGACGTTTTTTTGGATCAGTTCCCGGGTTTTTTTCATATGCCCGGGGAACCAGTTAATATTCATGAGGGTTGCCTCCTTACATGAAAATAAGGGGCAAAGCCCCTTATTCCTAGTAGTTCTTCTTTTCTTTGACCTTCGCGCTCTTACCAGTTCTTTCTCGCAAGTAGTTCAATCTTGCGCGGCGAACCTTACCGCGACGAGTCACTTCGATTTTCTCGATTTTTGGAGAGCTTGCTACGAAAGTTCGCTCAACGCCAACACCGTACGTAATTTTACGAACTGTGAATGTTTCACGGGCGCTTTCGCCTTGTCGCTTCAATACAGTGCCTTCAAAAACCTGAATACGCTCTCGGTTTCCCTCTTTGATGTGGTAATGAACACGAATCGTGTCACCTACACAAAAATCAGGCAAGTCCGAACGCAATTGCGCTTGTTCTACCAATTTAATCAAATCCATGATTTTCCTCCTCTATCTAGACGTTCGTGCAGCGCAGCAGAGGAACGTCCGTAGTACCGAATTATTATAGCACTTCTTGGAAAGAACCGCAAGAACCTATTGCGAATTCTTTCGATATTTTTCATACAAATCCTTGCGCTTTTTCTTCGTTTCCAAAAGCGATTGTTCGCGCCGCCAGTCTTCGATGGCTTGGTGGTTCCCCGAAAGCAAGACCTCGGGCACCTCCATCCCTTCAAAAACCCGTGGCCGCGTATACTGCGGGTACTCCAAAAGACCGGACTGCATGGATTCATCCTCAGCGGATCCTTCCCCCAACACGCCCGGCAGCAAGCGAATCACGGCGTCGGCAATCACCATGGCCGGGATTTCTCCTCCCGTCAACACGTAGTCGCCAATGGAAATTTCCCGGTCCACCCGGGAGTCGATCACCCGTTGGTCAATGCCTTCGTAATGGCCGCAAATGAAAACCAAATGTTGGGCTTCGCTCAATTCCTGTGCGATTTCCTGTGAAAAAGGTTCGCCTTTTGGGGATAGAAAAATGACCGTTGAATCGGAACGGCGACAATCATCGATGGCACGCGCAAGGGGTTCCGGCTTCATCAGCATGCCCGGACCGCCTCCGTAACAGTAATCATCCACACGCTTGTGGCGGTCATAGGCATAATCCCGGATATTGGTTGCTTGGATTTCCGCAGCCCCCGACTCCAAGGCCCGACCAATAATGCTGGTGGAAAAAAAGGGCGCAAAAAACTCCGGAAAAAGCGTCAAAATATCAATCTTCATCAATCATACCCTCCACCAAATGAACATGGATTTCCCCGGTCGATGTCGAGACGTCCAAGATAAATTCCCCCACGGCGGGGATCATCACTTGACCAAAAGGCCCATCCACCAGGTAAATTTCATTGGCAGGGGTTTCCATGACAGAAACCAGCTTTCCAATGACCCGCCCCGCTTCGTCAATCACCTTCATGCCAATCAAATCTTCCACATAGTACTCGTCTTCCGCAAGGGCTTCCTCGGGCCATTCATCCGCATAAACCCCGCGTCCGCGCCAGTTTTCAACTTGGTTGATATGGGTGATGCCAACCAATTTCATGATGTAATTTTTCTTATGGGAACGGAAGGCTTCAATCTCAAAAACATCCGTTTCGTCCTCAATAATGATATAGGGCAACCCTAGGATTCCTTCGGGGTTCTCACGGTTCATTTGAATCAGGATTTCTCCTTTGATCCCGTGAGGCCGAAGAATCGTGCCAACTTTAATTTCTTTCATTTTTCTCCCCAATGAATTCACTTCATTAAAATCAAAAAGGATTAGCAGCGCTAACCCTTAGATGATTTCTACAACGACTCTTTTGTCCAGTTTAATTGCAGCTGCCTTGACAACCGTACGGATGGCTTTCGCGATCCGGCCTTGTTTGCCGATAATTTTACCCATATCTTCAGCGGCTACCTTGACTTCCAAAATAATCGTCTGTGTGCCTTCAATTTCATTGATTTCAACCGAATCAGGCTGGTCGACGAGGGACTTGACAATCATCATTACCATGTCTTTCATGATAACCCCCTACTCTCCCTGCTCTTCAGTTTTTGCGTCATATACACCGTTGTTCTTGAACAAACGCTCAACTGTATCCGTTGGTTTCGCACCGTTCTTCAACCATTTTTGCGCAGCTTCCGCATCAACGGTAAATTGCTTAGGTTCAGAAACGGGGTTGTATGTTCCGATTTCCTCAATAAACTTGCCATCGCGAGGGGATCGAGAATCCGCCACCACAATACGATAGAACGGCTTCTTTTTAGCTCCCATACGCTTCAAACGAATCTTAACTGCCATCCTTTTCACCTCCTCTTTATCGGCCCGGGAATGGGAATTTCATCTTCCCGCCACGCCGTTTAAACTGTTTTTGCATATTACTCATCTGCTTCATCATTTTTTTCATTTCTTTATATTGTTTCAGCAGCTGATTAACCTGTTGAACGGTAGTGCCACTACCCATGGCAATACGCTTTCTTCGCTTGCCATTTATGATCGAAGGATTGGCTCGTTCCTTCAATGTCATCGACAAAATAATTGCCTCTGTATAGACCAAATCTTTTTCATTGACATTGGCATTCTGCAATTGTTTCTTGTTCATGCCGGGAATCATGCCCAGCAGATCTTGCATGGAACCCATTTTCTTCAACTGCTGCAATTGATCCAGAAAATCATTCAAATCGAATTGCTGCTTTCGGATTTTTGCAGACAGTTCTCGCGCCTGTTTCTCATCATAGGCATCCTGGGCCTTTTCAATCAGGCTCAACACATCGCCCATGCCCAAAATCCGTGACGCCATGCGGTCCGGATGGAACACTTCGATGTCTTCCAGTTTTTCACCTACGCCGACATACTTGATGGGTTTCCCCGTTGCGGATCGGATCGACAAGGCGGCACCACCTCTGGCATCGCCGTCCAGCTTGGTCAAAATGACGCCGGTCAGGCTCAATCGATCCTCAAACGTCTGGGCGACGTTGACCGCTTCCTGGCCTGTCATCGCATCAACGACCAGCAAGGTTTCCTTGGGTTCAACGATTGAAACGATGTCCTGCAGCTCTTGCATAAGGGCTTCATCAATCTGCAGGCGACCTGCCGTATCGAGAATGACAACATCCCGTCCGTTTTGGCGGGCATAGTCAATGGATTCTTTGGCGATTCGCACCGGCTCTTGGGAGCCTTCAATGGAAAAGACCGGAACATCCACTTGTCCGCCTACGACTTTCAGCTGTTTGATCGCCGCCGGGCGGTAAACGTCACAGGCAACCAGCAAAGGCGCATGACCCTGTTCACTGATTTTCTTTGCCAGCTTCGCCGCCATCGTCGTCTTGCCGGCACCCTGCAAGCCGCAGAGCATCAAAACAGCCGGCATGCCTTCAATTTTCAAGCTTTCGGCGCGTCCGCCCATCAAATCCGTCAACTCTTCATTGACGACTTTGACAACCTGCTGGCCCGCGTTCAGGGATTCCAGAATTTCCGTCCCAATGGCACGTTCCTTGATCTTTGCAATAAACTCTTTTACAACCTTATAGTTGACGTCCGCTTCCAATAAAGCCAGTTTGACTTCCCGCAAGGCTGCGTTGACGTCTTTCTCCGTCAATTTGCCGCGCTGGGTCAGCTTTTTCAGCGAACCTTGAATGCGTTCTGATAAGTTTTCAAATAAGTTAGCCATATATTCACCTAAAATTGTTCCGTCATATTTTGTAACGTCTGTCTGATGGATTGAATCCGCGCCTTTTGCGCATCCTCCAATTCACCTTCCACAGCTCGAAGTTCGCCTTCGATCGCCTCCAGTTGCGAAACGACGCTTTGAAACCGCTGAATCATGCCGAGTTTTTCTTCGAAGGACGCCAGCTTTTTCGTGGAACGCCGAAGCACTTCTGATACAGCCTGCTTCGTGATCCCCAGATTTTCACCGGTTTCCGTCAGACTGAAATCCTCTTCACAAATCATATGAACGACTTCCTGCTGTCTGTCGCTCAGAAGCTTTCCATAAAAATCATAATGAATGGTTAATTCTTCAAGATTCATCTCGCACCTCTGTAAAGGTTTTTGCTTGACAGTAATCAAAGTATACCGGGTTTCTTAGTCTTTGTCAATGCTTTCAGGGAATAAAGCCTGAACAAATTTTCCGGCGTCGAATTCCTGCAAATCATCAATGCCTTCCCCTACGCCAATGAATTGAACGGGGATTTCCAAATCCTGAACAATGGGAACAATCACGCCCCCTTTGGAAGACCCGTCCAGCTTGGTCAGGATAATCCCATCCAAGGGTGTGATCTCATTGAAGGTCTTGGCCTGATGGATCGCATTCTGCCCGGTAGTCGCATCCAAAACCAGCATCACATCGACCGTTGCATCTTCCGCCTCGCGTTTTAAGACCCGATGGATCTTTTCCAATTCCATCATCAGGTTCTTTTTGTTGTGAAGCCGTCCTGCTGTGTCGCAAATCAACAGATCAACCGATTTCGATTTTGCCGCCTTCACCGCATCGAACACCACCGCAGCCGGATCCGCGCCCTGGCCTTGGGAGACGACAGGCACGCCCGCGCGTTCACCCCAGATCATCAATTGCTCCACAGCTGCCGCACGGAAGGTGTCAGCTGCCGCCAGCATGACCTGGTGGCCATTGTTTTTTTCAAGGGCGGCGATCTTCCCGCAGGTAGTTGTTTTACCCGCCCCGTTTACGCCAACCACCAAGAGGATATGCAAGCCCGAATCCGCGCGGAAGGGTTTTGAATGCTCGGTCAGCCAGGTGGACAAAATATCCTGAATCATCGATTTTGCCGCGGATGACTCGGTAGCCCCCGCCTTTCTCGCACGTCGCTTCAATTCTTCAATCAAGGCTTCCACGGTGTCAAAACTCATATCCGAAAGAATAAGAATTTCCTCTAATTCCTCATAAAAATCATCATCCAGCTCGCTATGCCCGGATACGAGGGCATTGATGCGGTCTGTTAATTGCTGTCGGGTTTTTTCCAATCCGCCAAACAGCTTTCCAAAAAATCCATTTCTTTTTTCCATGGACATCCTCCCCTAACTTAAATAATTCTCGGTCTCCAGCTCTTCCAATTTTACAGAAAGCACGGAGCTGATGCCTTTCTCCTGCATGGTTACCCCGTACAGGGTCGCGGCCGCCCGCATGGTCTCCTGCTTATGGGTAATGACAATAAACTGGGACAAAGACGCATTGGCCTGCAAATAGTCTGTAAACCGCTGAATATTCGCGTCATCCAGCGCCGCTTCAATCTCATCCAAAACGCAGAATGGCGTCGGCTTCAACTGAATGATCGCAAAGAGCAGGGCGATGGCGGTCAGGGCCTTTTCTCCACCGGAAAGAGCCGTGATATTCGCCAGTTTCTTTCCCGGCGGCTGGGCGACGATTCGGATCGGAGTCGTCAGCGGCGCTTCCGGATCCTCCAAGAGGATATCGGCATTCCCGCCTCCAAACAAATTGGTGAAAGTCTGGATAAATTGTTTGCGAATCGCCTCCATTTCCGTCAGGAAACTCGCTTCCATGGATTGCACCAACTCGTGAATCAAGGCTTCCAAATCCTTTTTCGCAGCCAGCAAATCCGTTTGTTGCTGGCTGAGGAAGGTAAACCGCTCATTCACCTCTTCAAATTTTTGGATTGACCCCAAGTTCACTTCACCCAAATCCCGAATTTGTCGTTTCAGTGATTTGACTTCCACGCGGGCCTGGGAAACCGAAAACTCTTCCAACGCCATTTTTGTCGCCATGGCAATCGACATTTGATACTGGTCCCACAGATACTCCACTTGCTGTTTCTCTTGCATTTCGCTTTTTGTCAATCCGACTTCATCTTTGTTGAGTCGATCTTTCAGCTCTGAAATCTCATCATCGATCTCGTAATACCGTTGATTCATCGCTTGGTTTGTTCGCTTGGCCTCCTGAATTTCCGAAGTGAGGGTTGTGCGTTTTTCTTCACAATCCTCAAACTTGCTTGCAAGCAGTCCAGCCCTTTGAACATATTCCTGAATTTTTCGCTGGATGCCGATGCGTTCTTCCCGGTTTTTCTTGGCTTGGAGCGACAAGGTATCCAGTTGTGTTTGATAAGCGCTCATGCGGTTTTGAAATTCATTTTTCAAAAATTCCTTGTGATGGATTTTTTCCAGCAATGAAGCCCGCTGGACTTCCTTCGGCTGACGCACATTCAGGTCATTGAGCATTTGACGCTCCAATTCCTTCAATGCCTGTCCGCCGGTTTCCATTTGGTCTTCCAGGCTTTCCACCGCGTTTTGCTTCTGTCCGATCTCCTCTTCCATTTCATCAATCTGACAGGCCATGCGTTCGAAGTCATAGCAAAGCTGGTCGAAGGCATTCTGATAAGACCGCGTCTCCCGTTTCATGGTTTCGTGGTCCCTCTGCAGGAAGGAGACTTGATTGACCAGGGTCTTCACTTGGATCTCCAAAAAGTCCTTTTGGTCCTTGGCTTCCTGCATCAAATGGTCGTGGCTTGCCAGCTCTTTGGACAGGGATGTCAGTTCCGCCTCCAACATATTGCGATTCTCCATCACGCTTCGGTTCTCTTCCTTCAAAAGAGCCAACTGGTTCTTGCGCTCCAAAAGACCGCCTTCCCGATTCAGTTCACCGGTAGACACCGCCCCGCCCGGGCGGATCAAGTTCCCGTCGACCGTCACAACCCGATACCGCATCTTTGTTTTTTTTGCGATCGCCAAGGCATCATCCATGGTTTCGGCAATAAAGGTTCTGGCCAGCAAGAAATCGATGATCGGATCAAATTCACCCTTGCAGTGCACCGCCTCGGAAGCCAGCATCCCGGCACTTTGATCGGACTCCGGCATGGCATTCGGACGGATCAGATCCAAGGGCAGGATCGTAATGCGGCCAAAGTTTTTTTGCTTGACCACACGGATAATTGCTTTAAGGTCCGCTTCCGATCGCACGACGATATTTTGAAGCGCATTGCCCAAAGCCGTTTCCACCGCTTTCTGGTAACGCGGCTCGACATGAATCAAATCCGTGACAACCCCCAGGATCCTCTCTTGCATCCGCGGATCCCGGTCACGCTCCTTCATAATCTGACGCACGCCCCGGAAATAGCCTTCGTATCCGGAAACCGCCCGCTCTTCCAACTGGATTTTGTTCTGCAGCGAATCGGTTTGCCGGTTCGCCTGATCCAATTCCGTTTTTTTCTTTTGAAGAAGATGCAACAGCTCATTGCGCCCTGCCATTGCCTCTTCCACTCGCCGCTGGCAATCCGCCAGATTGTCCGCTTCCGTCTTCTGCTTTTCCAAGAGGGATGCAAGTTCTTTTTCCTTGGCCGTTTCCTTGTCGCCTTGCAGCTGTATCAGACCTTCGTAGCGATTCTTCTCTCCCGAAATTTCGGCCTGTTTTTCCTTAAATTCATTCAGGACGGCTCGGGACTGCTGAATCTTTGACGACAGGGCTTGCAGGGATTTCCGATCCTGCTCCAGTCTTTCCATCATCGTCTTGCGTTCCAGCTCCGACGCCTCATTGCCGGAATCCAAAAGCCCCAGTTCCGTTTCCAAGTCTTCCAAAGCCTGGCTGAGCTGTTTGAATTCCTCGTCAATCTCCGCATAGGAGGTTTTTTCTTCCTCCCGAAGCGCAAGAATTTCTTCTTCCTTTCGGCCCAGTTCCACCCGCTCCGACTCCAAATAGCTTTCGCGTTCCCGAACCCGCTCCGTTTCATGGGTGACATTGGACTTTTGGATTTGCAAGGACTGAACCTCTTGTTCAATCTCCTTTAGGGCTTCCTCCTTCTCCAGAAAGAAGTTTTCCCGCTCGCTCAATCCCTGACGCAGCTTCACGCGGTCGTCCAAGAGGACCGTCAGCCGTTCTTCCGCATAGGTCTTTCTTTCCTGAATTTGTACAATCCGTTTTTTTGTATTCTCATGATCATTCAGGACCAGACTGACATCCAGGCTTCGCATGGATTCAAAAAGCCGCTTGAACGCCTTGGCCTCCTCCGCTTCTGCCTGAAGCGGTGTCAACTGCTGCTCCAATTCAATCAGAATGTCCTGAACACGCTCCAAGTTTTGCTCGGTGCGTTCCAGCTTCCTTTGGGTCTCATCCTTTTTGGCCTTGATTTTCGCAATGCCGACCGCTTCCTCGAAAACAGCGCGACGTTCGCTGGAATCCTTACTGAGAATATGATCGATCTTCCCCTGGCCGACGATGGAATAGCCGCTGACCCCCAGACCCGTTCCATACAATAGGTTCCGGATATCCTTGAGTCGCATATTCTTCCGATTGATCGCATAGACGCTTTCCCCGGATCGGTAGAGGCGGCGTGTAATCGCCACTTCCGAATAATCGACCGGCAAAGAATGATCTTCGTTGTCGAGAACCAGTGAAATCTCCGCATACCCGGTCGCTTTCCGCTTATGGGTGCCGGCAAATATCACGTCCTCCATCTTTTCTCCCCGCAACTCCTTGGAGCTTTGTTCGCCCAAAACCCATTTGATCGCATCCGAAATATTGCTCTTCCCGCTGCCGTTTGGTCCAACGACGCAAGTGATTCCCGGTTCAAAATTCAAAATGGTACGGTTTGCAAAGGATTTAAATCCTTTCATCTCTATTCGTTTCAGATACAAACGGTTCACCTCTTTATGACTATATTTCAAACGCTGTGCGGCATGTCCCGCACATGGATCTACGCCTTAAGACAATTTCTCCAATGCATCTTGCGCCGCTTCCTGTTCGGCTTCCTTTTTCGAAGAGCCGATGCCCTGGCCGCAGAGATTCTCATCCACGAAAACCGCGGCTTCAAATTCCTTGCAATGGTCCGGCCCTGTCTGATCGATAATTTCATACCGTATGGCCACCTCGCCGTTGCGTTGCGCATACTCTTGGAATTCGGTTTTGTAGTCACGGTTCAAACGACCCTGAATCCCATCCTCAATAATGGAAGCCAAGGTTTCCCGGATGAACTTCCGGGCCTCCTCGATGCCGCCATCCAAGTAAATCGCGCCGATCACCGCTTCAAAGGCGTCTGCGAGAATGGATTTTCTTTTGCGGCCGCCGGTGTGCTCCTCTCCCTTTCCCAGGTATAAGGCACGACCCAAGTCAATTTTTTTCGCTGCAATGGCAAGGGAATCTTCACAGACGATCGATGCTCGTATTTTCGTCAAATCCCCTTCATCCAAATCTAGAAATCTGCGATAGATATAATCGCTGATGACAATGCTTAACACCGAATCCCCCAAAAACTCAAGCCGTTCATTGCAGACAAGCCCTTTTTCCCGATGCTCATTGGCATACGAGCTATGCGTAAGCGCTTCCTTCAGGCGATTCGGTTCCGTAAACTGGTATCGAATTCTAGTTTCCATGGATTCCCTCCCTTCTGTGATTATAGAAGAAATGAGCGCAGGGGCTCATTTCGTTAACTGTTCGATTAATGCAACCGCATCTTTTACGCTTGCGATCCCGTCCGCATTTTCAATGGGAAACTCGACCCCAAACTCCTCTTCACATGCCATGACCACTTCCATCAACTCGATGGAATCCATATCCAGATCTTCTTTGAAACGGGATGCGGGTTGAATGCGTTCCGGTTCAATATCCAAATTTGACGCAATAATTTCCTGTACTTTTTCAAATGTCATTGTGATTCCTCCTCTGTGTTCAATGCTCTTATGCCTTCAATCACACCGGATTGAACAAATTTTTCCGCAAACAGCGCTGCATTCATAATCGCCGTTTCATCCGAACTGCCGTGGGCTTTGATCACCGCATGCTGGATACCCAGCAAAGGCGCGCCCCCCACCTCATGATAATCAAATTGGTCTTTAATTCCGCGAAGGGGCTTTTTAAGGACCGCTGCCGCCAACTTTGTCATGGCAGAACTCATCAAGGCTTCCTTTAGCATGCCAAACAGCGTCGAAGCCGCACCCTCTACCGACTTCAATAAGATATTGCCGGCAAATCCGTCGGCAACAAGCACATCATAGTTGCCATCCAAGACATCACGCGCCTCAATATTGCCGCTAAATCCTTTCAACTCGGCCTGCAAAAGATCATAGGCTTCATTGTAAAGCTGGCTGCCTTTTCCCGGTTCCACACCGATGTTCAGGAGCCCTACGCGCGCCTCTTTGGCACCAAAAACCCGTTCGGAATAAATCTTGCCCATCTGGGCAAATTGCAGCAGGAACTTCGCCTTGCAATCCACGTTCGCACCCGCGTCCAGCATGATTTTAGGCCCTTTTTTGGTTGGGATTACCGGGGTCAGCGCCGGTCGTTCAATGCCCTTGATCCGTCCGGAAAGAAAAAGTCCGCCCGCCAATAAGGCCCCTGTATTCCCGCAGGAAACCAAGGCGTCGCAAGACCCCTCCTTGAGCAATTGGTATCCCTTCACCATGGAGGCTTCCTTCTTTCTACGTATCGCCATCACGGGCTTATCGGTCGTTTCAATAACTTCACTTGTATGGACGATGGAAACGCGCGCCTGATTCTCTTCCGTAACGAGAGGCGAAAGAACGGCCTCGTCGCCGATCAGTAGAATTTCCATCCCTTTCGACCGCGACAAAGCTTGAATCGCGCCCTGCGCAATCCGCTCCGAACCCAGGTCTGCTCCCAGCGTATCAATCGCAATTCGCATGTGATCACTCCTTTATATTCATACCTTCCCATTATACCACAAGATTGTGCAAAAAAAATAGAAGCAGTAAACACTGCTTCCATCTCTTATTTCGCTTCTACTACTTCTTTGTTTCCGTAGTAACCACATGCCTTGCATACGCGATGAGGCAATTTTGGTTCGTGACACTGTGGGCAATTCACCAATTGCACGGCGGCCCGCTTAGAATTTTGAGCTCGACGCGAATCACGCGCAGCTTTAGTTGTTCTTTTCTTAGGTACAGCCATTGGGACACCTCCTTATTTAAAAAGATTCTTGAGTTTCTCGAGTCGTGGATCAATTTCATCCTCTTCACAAGTACAAGTCTCATGATTGAGATTGACGCCACACTTCGGACAAAGTCCTTTGCATTCGAGTCCGCAAATATGCTGTAAAGGGTATTCAATACGGACGACTTCTTGAATCAATTCTTCAATTGCCAGCTCGCCATCCTGGTACAGCAAACAATATTCCTCTGAATCCTCAGACAGCTCCGTCACGATCTTCGCCTGGAACTCCCCAGCGAATTCAACCTGAATTGAATCCAAACATCTTGTGCATTCTTCCTCTGTTTCAAAAGAAAGCTTCCCGTAGAATACAACCTCGTCCTCTACTCGATACAATTCAGCCGACATCGAAACCGGCCCCAACAACCTCAATTTCGTTCCGTAAGCATCTTCCAACGCAAGTTGAAATTTCGATTGTAACGTGGTTTGGATTTCTTCACTTTCAATAAACGCTTCAAGATTATATCGCATATTATCACCTCAATGCAGCACAATTAATTATATTGAGGTTTCCAACGTTTGTCAAGTTATCCTTTGATCAAAGCCAAAGTATCCTTGGCAATCATCAATTCTTCATTCGTCGGAATACACATCAAGGCAACCGGTGCGTCTGCAGATTGAATAAAGGCTTCCTTGCCTCGAAGATCGTTGTTCGCATCGTCAACAACAATGCCCAAGCCTTCAAGACCGGCGCAAATCTCTTTTCGGGCAACTTTTGAATTTTCGCCCAGACCTGCAGTAAATACAATGCCGTCAACGCCGCCCATAACCGCCATGTAAGCGCCGATGTATTTTTTCACACGCAGATAGAATTTATCCAACGCCAAGGCCGCACGTTCGTTTCCTTCCGCCGCAGCCGCTTCAATATCCCGAAAATCGCTGCTCACGCCGGAAATGCCCAACACGCCGGATTTTTTGTTCATCAGATTGTTGACTTCCGCGATGGACAGGTTTTCTTTTTCCATCAGGAAGGTTACAATCGCCGGATCCATGTCGCCGCAGCGCGTTCCCATAACCAAACCTTCAAGCGGGGTGAATCCCATGCTTGTATCCACTACCTTGCCGCCGTCAATAGCCGCCACGCTGGCGCCATTGCCCAAGTGGCAAGTGATCAGTTTCAAGTCTTCCAACGGCTTTTCCATCATGGCTGCCGCACGCTCTGCCACATATTTATGAGACGTGCCGTGGAAACCGTATCGACGGATCTTGTGCTTTTCATACAGTTCATACGGCAAGCCGTAAATAAAGGACGCCTTGTCCATGGTTTGGTGGTATGCCGTATCAAAAACGCCAACCATCGGTACGCCCGGCATCAACTCCATGCATGCATGAATGCCGATCAGGTTTGCCGGATTATGCAAAGGCGCCAAATCCGAACATTTTTCCATGGCTGCAATAACAGCATCGTTGATCATAACCGATGAAGCGAATTCCTCTCCGCCGTGTACCACGCGATGGCCAACCGCATCAATTTCCTTCAAGGATGCAATCGCACCGACTTCCGCGTCAACAATCGATTCCAGCACAACCTCCAACGCCTCTTTGTGCGTTTCCATTGGCTTTTGAACCACATGTTTCTCTTTGCCGGTTGTTTGGTGTGTCACAACCGCGCCTTCGATGCCGATTCTTTCGCCCAATCCCTTTGCAAGGACAGACTGGTCTGTCATGTCAATCAACTGATATTTCAATGACGAACTTCCGCAGTTAATTACTAGTACCTTCATACAAATCCCTCCTTAAAAATCTAACAGTACAAGTTTATTACAAGAACCCGCAAAAATCAATAAAGCAAATCATTCAATCCCTGCAAAAAAATTGTCGATTCGTCCCGCATTCTTATCATGCCCAGTATATGATCAAATCCCCTATTTGACGAAAACTTCTTCTCCCGTTACTCTTAAGAAAGGAGGGATACTTATGAACGTTGTCGGATGCATCGCCGAATTCAATCCATTTCACCAAGGGCACCGCATTTATTTAAAAAAAGCGAAGGAATTGTCTCAAGCGAAAGCAGCCATCGTCGTCATGAGCGGCGATTTTGTCCAGCGGGGAGAACCGGCCATCATCGATGCCGAAAGGCGAACCCAGTGCGCCCTCTCCTACGGGGCCGATCTTGTTTTGGAGCTGCATCCCGCCTTTGCGCTCTCCAGCGCGGAATTCTTCGCTGCCGGCGCGGTAAAAACACTCCTTGCGACCGGTCTCGTCACCGATTTGGCTTTTGGAAGCGAATCTGGTGACATCCATGATTTTCATCGGATACAGACCCTGCTTTCTCATCCAAGCGCCCCCTACCGGCAAGACCTCGCCCGTTTCATGAAGACTGGCTATTCCTATTCCGCGGCAATGGCGGAAAGTCTTAAGCGGTGCGCAGAAAAAGAAATGCCCGGCTTTCGATTCGACCCCAACAACATCCTGGGTCTTGAATATATGAAAGCCGCCTCCCGCTTGGATCCCGATCTGCGTTTGCATACCTATCGCCGCATCGGGGCCGGCTACCACGAAGAGACCCTGACCGGCACCCTGGAAAGCGCATCGGCCATCCGGAACCATCTTTTGGCCGGCAAAGCACTCAACCCTTCCATGGTGCCCGAGATTTCCCTGAATCAAATCATTGATTTTCATCAAAGCCACGGAGTCTATGCAAGCCTAAACCGCTACTTCCGCTTGCTGCAATACCGGATCAGCCTTTCCACCGCAGCACAGCTCGGAGAAATCTACGGCGGTGACGAGGGACTGGAAAATCTCTTGATGAAAAAAATACATCGGGTCGATTCCTACGAAGCGCTGGTATCCGCCATGACATCAAAGCGTTACCCCGCTTCCAGAATTCGCCGCTATCTTTTGGCCGTTCTGCTGGACTATACAAAAACAGCTGCCGCCGTTTTCCACACAGAGGGTCCCAGCTACCTGAAACCGCTTGGTTTCACCGAAGTTGGCCAGTCTTTGCTAAAACGCATGAAGACAGAGGCAAACCTGCCTCTTCTATCCAATATGGCCGGCGCGTTTCATCAGGCAGAAAGCCCCTTCGGCCTCGACCTGGATCTTCGCGCAACCGATCTTTATCGGCTGGGCCTGCCCCAAGCCATACGCTTGGGGAAAGGCATTCGACAGAAACCAAAAAAGGGATGACTCAGTCATCCCTTTACTCTTTCAAATCTTCCAATTCCTTGCGGGTTCGGTAAACCTTTTTCAAGGTATCCTCCATTTCCTTCAGGACATCCCGCATATCCCCTTCTACCTTTGAAATCACACGATCCGCATACAAGACGCTGTCTTTCTTGATCTTTCTTTTTTTCAGTTCAGCTTCTTCCACCAGTCGCCGGCCTGTCGCTTCCGCCGACATGGTAATGGTATGATTGGCTGTCAACTGTTCCGCTTTTCGCTTGGCTTCATCGATAATTTGCTTGGCGTCTTCCTTGGCCTGATTGACAATATTCTCTCTCTCATTATTCGTGATAACGGCCTTTTGAATCGCATCCGGAAGTTCAATTCGAATCGTTTTGATGATCTCCATCACTTCGTTCTTGTCAATTTTCACTTTGCTGCTGAAGGTTGTGGGACTTTCGTCAATCAGATCTTCCAATTGATCCATCAGTTCCATCACTTTCTTGTATTGCGCATCATGCTCCATCCTCATTCTCCTTCCGTATATTTTTCTTTTAACGCCGCCGCCACATGGGTTGGCACCATCAAGCCGACATCTCCATGAAAAGATGCAACCTCTTTGACAATGCTGGAACTCAAATAAGAGTACCGGCTGCTCGTCACCATGAAAAAGGTTTCCGTATACGCATCCAACTGATGGTTGACCAAGGCCATCTGAAATTCATATTCAAAATCCGATACGCTTCTCAGGCCTCGGATGACAAAATCAAACTGATTCTGCGCAACATAATCCACCAAAAGACCGGAAAACGATGCAACCCGGACATTCTCCAAAGGCTCAACCGCCTCCTCAATCATGCGGCACCGCTCCTCCAGCGGAAACAAGGTTCGCTTGCTGGCGTTTTCCAATACAGCCACAACCACCTCATCAAATTTCATGGAACACCGTCGTATAATATCTAAATGCCCATATGTAATCGGATCAAAACTTCCCGGATAAACAACTTTCACGCGTTCAACTCCCTTGTTTGAAATATGTAACCCGTATGGAGCCGTAGGTGCGCTCATCCACAAAGGCAAGATGATCCGCTTCCAAGACTTCCAGGGAAAGCTCGGCCTCGTGTTCCACAATGATCAATCCCTCGTCTTTCACGAGATTCAATCGATCGATCAAACCCACGGTTTTGCCGGCCAATCCCTCTCCATAAGGCGGGTCCATAAAAATTATATCAAATTTTCTTCCTTCCATGGCAAATTTTCTCAAACTTGCTTCAACATCCATGCAATAAACCGATCCAGACAAGCGTGTTTTTTCCAAATTGGCACGAATCAATTCGCAATGGTTCGGATTTTGTTCAACAAAAAGCACCGTTTCGGCGCCACGGCTCAAAAATTCAATCCCCATGCCCCCGGCTCCGGCAAAAAGATCCAGAATTTCATCTTCGGGGTAGATATTCATCAGCCGGTTCAAGATACTGCCTTTCACCTTGTCAGTCGTTGGTCTGATCGCTGAATCCTGAGGTGAAAACAACAGGACTCCTTTTGCTTTTCCAGCTATTACTCTCATTCTGAGTTCCTCACTTCCTTTAGGTTGTCCAAATAAGCCTTGGCGTAATGGGCATGCTCCGAAAGCATCGCCGCATCAAACCCTTCAATCACGCCCTTGATTTGCGCCCATAGCGCTTGATCCAAGGCAAAGTCGAAAAAGCGAAATCCAAAACTGCCATGCTGCTCCAGTCCAAATAGATTCCCCTCTCCGCGCAAGGCCAGATCTTTCTCCGCAATCTCAAATCCGTCCTGGGATTCAACGAGCACCCGCATCCGGTCTACGGTTTTCCTTGAACGGGAATGGCAAACCAGAATGCAGTAGGATTGCCGGTCGGACCGGCCGACGCGGCCGCGCAGCTGATGCAATTGCGCCAAGCCAAACCGTTCCGCACTCTCAATAAAGATCACGGTCGCCTCCGGCACGTCAACCCCCACTTCCACAACGGTGGTCGACAGCAAAACCGGGGTATCCCCATCGACAAATGCCTGGAATGCATGCTCCTGCTCCTTCTTTTTCAGGCGACCATGAAGAATCCCGCAAGGGATGTCCGTCAATAGGCTTTCCTTCATTTCATCACGAAGGCTTTCAATGCTTTGAGGCCCTTGCCCCTCTTCCTCCCCCGGCTCAATCAGAGGACAAATAACAAATCCGCGATGGTTCTTTTGAACTTCGCGGCTTAAAAATCCATAGGCATCCTTTCGACGGTCTGGTCCAATCAGATAGGTCTTGATCGGTTTTCTCCCCTTTGGACGTGTCTGGATCGTCGAAACCGCCATCTCCCCATAGACCGTCAGCGCAAGGGTCCGCGGGATGGGTGTGGCGCTCATGGCCAAAAGGTCCGCGCTTTTGCCCTTGCCGTGCAGGCTGGCTCTTTGCGCGACGCCAAATCGATGCTGTTCATCGGTAACAACCAGGCTTAGGTCTCGAAAAATCAATTCATCTGAAAACAGGGCATGGGTGCCGACAACCGCAACCGGCCCATCCTCCGACAGAACCGACAGGATCTCCTGCCTTTCCTTTTTTTTCGTGGAACCCGTCAACAAAAAGCACGGGATTCCAGCTCCTTCGAAAAAGGTGCACATTTTCGCAAACACCTGCTTGGCCAGCACCTCGGTAGGCGCCAGATAGGCCGTTTGATGCCCGGATTCCACCGCCACAGCCATGGCCAGAAAAGCGACAACGGTTTTGCCGGAACCCACATCCCCCTGCAGCAGCCGATACATGGCCCGATGAGACTGCATGTCCGATTGAATCTCTTTCAAAGCATCCCCCTGCCCGCTTGTCAATTCAAAAGGCAAAGCTTCCAAATAAGGCGTCAGATCCACCGGCGCATGGACAATGCCTTGTCGCTCTTTCGACGAAGTCAGCCGCTGTGCGATTTGGTAGCGAAAGACCTCTTCAGCCGCCAGCCGCTTTCTGCCTGCTTCAAACTGATTCATGTTGGCCGGAAAATGAACGGCCTGATAGGCCTGGTCAAGAGGGATCAGCCCTTGATCATCCAAAGGCGCCTTCCATTTTTCATACTGCATGGTTTTTAAAGCTTCCCCAATCCAACCACGCAGCATCACTTGGGTGATCCCTTTCGTCAAGGGATAAACCGGCAAATAGGTTTGCCTTTGGATCGGTCCCTGTGCGACAAAGGGATTCACCATTTGCAACTGGTTTTTCCAAGCCTTAATATGTCCCTGAAAATATACTTTTTGATTGGGCTTAATGGTTTGTCGGCGATAATTCTGATGAAAGAATAGAACCGCAACTCGCCGACCGCCACTAACACCCTCAAACCGCAAATACTTTGGTTTCTGTTGTACGGCAAGGATTAACATTTCAATATGAAATATTCCATCCGGATTCTTTGAATAGCTTGCCAAATCAGATTCAATCCACTCATACCGCCTTGGCATATGCTGGATCAAGTCAGTTATGGTGGATATGCCCATCCCTTTCAGCTTCTCTTTCCGCTTTTGTCCAAGTCCTGACAATCGCCCCAAATCCATAGTATCCCCCCATAAGGAAAAGCCGCTATAAGCGGCTTATTCAATCGATAAAATATAATAGTAAACAGGCTGTCCGCCGTAGACCAATTCAACATCCATGTCATCATACTGATCTTCCAGTGTTTGGCGCAAGGCTTCCGCTGTCACTTCTTCCACATCTTCCCCGTAATAGACGGTAATAATGTCGGAATCATCAACCAGCTTGTCTACCAACTCACAGGCAACGGTGTTGACCTCGTCGCCCTTGCACAGAATCTGCTTGTTTCCGATTCCAATGATATCGTCCACTTCAATCTCAATGCCATTCACCGTCGTATCGCGAACCGCAAAGGTAATCTGTCCAGTAGCAACATCTTCCAAGGCTTCCACCATGTTCGCCTCATTCTCATCCGCTTCAGCTTCCGCTTGGAAGGAAAGCATGGCCGTAATCCCCTGTGGCATCGTCTTGGACGGAATCACCCGCACATCGCGATCGCTGAGCTTTGCAGCCTGCTGTGCCGTCAGAACTATATTGCCGTTGTTGGGCAGGATAAATACGGTATCGCCGCCTGTTCTTTCAATGGCTGCCACCAAGTCCTCCGTGCTCGGGTTCATGGTTTGTCCGCCGGCAATGATCTCATCGACGCCCAGGCTCTTGAAGACCGAACTGAAGCCTCTGCCCGCTGATACCGACAGGAAACTATAGGGTTTCTTTTCGATCGGCTTGGCGGATTCCATCGCTTTCAGGTTCTTCTCTTCCTGCTGGAATCGCATATTGTCAATCTCAATCTCGGTCAGTTCCCCGAGCTTCAAGGCTTCCTGCAAGATGGTTCCCGGCTCAATGGAATGGATATGGACCTTGTAGAGGTTTTCCGCTTCGGCGATGACCATGGAATCTCCCAGCCGAGACAAGGTCTCGCGGAATTCCTCGATCGGCGCGGAAGGATTCAAGACAACAAAGTTTGTACAATATCCTTCTTCGATCTCATAATCAGGTTCCATTTGAATGGCAGGCATTTTGACCGTTTCCATGGTTTCCTGCACGGCAATCTTGCCTGTCAGGCCCGCATAAAACCCATGAAGCAGAATCATAACACCCTTGCCGCCTGAATCAACGACGCCCGCTTCTTTCAATGCAGCCAGCATCTCCGGCGTTTGCTCGAGAATTTCGTCCCCGTGCGCCAGCAATTGCTCGCAGAATTCTTCAATGGTCAGATCTTGGTCACAGATGTCCAATGCTTTTTCCGCAACGACTCTGGCGATCGTCAACATGGTTCCCTCTACCGGCTTCATGACCGCCTTGTAGGCCGTCTCTCTGGCTTTGTCAAGCCCGGCAGCCAGTTCAGGGAGCCCAAGCTCGTTAAATTCTCTTGTGCCCTTGTAAAAGCCTCGCAGCAATTGCGAGAGGATTACTCCCGAGTTGCCTCGTGCGCCCATCAGGGCTCCGTCTGAGGCCGCTTTAATGACTTCTTTGATATCTTCTCCGTCCGCTCGCTTTACGCTCTCAGCAGCCGTTAGAATCGTTTTAGACATATTGGTTCCCGTATCTCCATCCGGAACGGGAAATACATTTAATGCATCAACTAACTCCCGATGCGCTTCTAAATTTACGGCAGCAGCAACAAAGGCTTGCTTGAACAGCTGCCCATCAATCACTTTCATATAAAATGAAACCTCCTAGTTATTTTGAATCCGTACACCTTGCACATGAATATTGACTTTGAATACGGGAAGTCCAGTGTACGTTTCCACATTATACTTGACGGTTTCAATGACATTCTTGGCAACCGCTGAAATCTTTGTCCCGAACTGCATGATTACATACAAGTCAATGATTAAGTTCGTATCCTCTTCTACATGGACCTTAACGCCCTTTGTAACATTTTCACCTTTTAACAATTCTACCAGCCCATCCGTTGTGCTGGATGGCGCCATTCCGACCAAACCATAACATTCCATCGCTGTCATACCTGCGATTTTCGCAATCGTTTGATCTTCTATGATAATTTTGCCCACTTCATTTTCCAAATAAACTGACATATTACCCCTCCAATCGCATTTGCTGTACACTATCAGCAAAATCATACCAAATTTAGCGAAACAATTCAACTTTGACGATTCTTGTTCATAATAATTTAACCTTGCCAAACACTTCTAGTATGTGGTAAAATAGCAATGTTCGTTAAGAGATGTTAGGAGGTGTAGTCATGGCAAAAGTTTGCGAAGTTTGCGGAAAAGGTAAAGTATCCGGAAATATTGTAACATTCTCAAACCGTCATATCAAACGATCTTGGAAGCCTAACGTACAAAAGGTACGCGTGATTGTTGATGGCACGCCAAAAAGAATGAATGTTTGTACACGTTGTTTGCGATCCAAGCGTGTTGAACGTGCAATCTAGTTTGTGACGTATGTTGAAAGTATAGACTCCGAAAGGAGTCTTTTTTCAATAGGAGGAAAAATATGAGACATAAGTTTAAGATGATCACCCTTGCCCTATTCACCGCTGCCTGCCTTTCCGTTACAGGATTTGCGGCATCGCCCTATCAGTTTGCATCCGACGGAGGAAAACGTTTTATCTGGGACCAGGAATCCAACTCCGGCGTTTGTTTCCCCTCGAATTTCGATTTGAACCATGATTTTTTGCCCATCGGAATTTCTCTCTCGTCCGAAACCATGCAGGTAGACCTGATTCCGCAGGATTTTCCCGACCAGAAAGAAACCTTTTGGAATTTCGCCTACTATTCCACCTCGTATTTCCATCTGACCGAGGCTTTGGAAAATTTGAAGATTCAAACCTTGAAGCGGGACAAGCAAAGAATTTTGTGCGCGACATTTGAACGGCAAGCCCTGCTGCACGAAAGTCATTATTTGCCCTATCAATTGTTGGCTTTTATTGAAAGGGGACGCTACCAAGGCGATCTGCTGATTGTCCGTTCCGCCTCCCCCATTGATCTGGAGACGGCCCTGTCCCATTACCGCTTTGGCCCTAAGGCAGAGAGAACCGCACTCTCCTCGCCGAGCGACCGGGTTTTATCGCCCCTATCCAATCGGGAAGATTCCCTTCCAGCCTTGCTGCCGGAAAGCGAGTCCCCCACTATGCCGGTGTGGGGGATCTTCGAACCCAGCGCGCCGCGGAGTCTTTCGAAGGTCAGGACCCTGGAAGACCAACTGGTGACGGACTTTCCTTTGATTTTGCGATATACCAACTTCGCCGATTCTTTTGAACAGCTGGCCAAGGATATGAAAAACGCTCAAGCAGATGGTCGCATCGTCGAACTGACCTTGCAGACCAACGAGGACAATCGACTGGAGTCTTCGGTCTATGCGGTCCTGGATGGATACTATGATGAAGAAATCCGCCAGCTGGCCCGCATCGTCCGCGATCAGAAAGATCCCGTGCTCTTCCGGCTGAACAACGAAATGAATGGCGACTGGTGCAACTATTCCGCCCTGCATTTCGGACTGGAAACCCGCCTTTACCGGGACTTGTGGCAATGGATCTATCAGGTCTTTCAGGAAGAAGGCGCCACCAACGCCCGCTGGGTATTCAACCCCAACGAGCGGTCCTTTCCAAACTATCGATGGAACCACATGCTGGCCTACTTGCCGCCTGCCAACCAGATTCACGCCGTCGGCCTAACGGGATATAACACCGGCACCTACTATACAGGCGAAAACTGGCGAAGCTTCTCTGAGATCTACACGCCGATCTACAAGGAGTATACGGAAGTTTTTGACTACCCCTTCCTGATTACTGAATTCGCCTCAAGCTCCGTCGGCGGCAACAAAGAAGAATGGATCCATGACATGTTTAAATCCCTGGATCAATTTCCCAAGCTGCAAGGCCTGATCTGGTGGAATTACGCCGATTACGACCGCTCAGGAACGATTGCACGGCCTTACTATATCGATGAAAACCCAGGGGTTATAGAGGCCTTTAAGGCCGGATTCAAGCAATTCCATACCGGACAAAATCCATAAGCAAAAAGAGAACCTGACAAGGCAATGTCATTAAGTTAAGGATGACATTGAGCAATGATGAGAATAAGTCGCTGATAAGTTTGAAATATAACTCTTCAGCGGCTTTCTTATAAGTTCTCGAAATGAAGTTTCTATGCCCCAGCGCATGTGATAAAGTTCTTTGATGACTTCTGGTGAAAATTCAGATTCTGGTAGATTTGTAATGAAGCTTTGATAACTATTTTTCTCAACCTGAACTCTAACGACACGAAAAGTATTCGGATAAAATTTATTCACATGCAAGTCGAGGTAATTGAAAGGACTAGTTTTCGGGATAAATTTATAGATTTCAGGATGTGCTTTGATAACCTTGGTTTGTTTTCTGGTAAGTATCCATTGAATTTCTTGATCAAATTCTTCCGAAGAAGTCAGATCCAAGGCTGAAAGAATGCCATTGCTGTCAGGATCTTTAACACGGATCAAGCACTTCCATCCTTTTTGCTCAACATGGGCAAAAGCATTGTAGCTTTCGAATCCTCGGTCCCCTACAACCAAAACCTTCCCCTCGAGTTTAGAATGATCTACCATCATTGCAAGCGCTTGGCTTTCATTTTCCTTTCTTTTAGCTTGCAAGCAAGCATCAAGATAAAGTTTGTTTTTAAGTCAAAAAGTACAGCGAGATGAAGCTGATTAAATCCTTTCTAGTTCGGAGTCGATTGATAATATGAATCAGGATAATTAGGATTGTGAAATAGATTTAAATCAGTACCATCTACAGCAAGAAGTCGGTATCCTTTGTAGTTTTCGTTTCCCAGAAAAGAATGGGTAAATTCGTGAAGTTCTCCATTGAAAGATCCTCCACCCATAGATATAAGAATTTCAATAACCGTTTCAAAGAGAAGTTTACGGTTGAGGGTAAAATCCTTGCCAGGATTCTTAACAAAGAGCCAGGAGAAATCACCCAAGTCTTGAACATGGGATAGAAGATTGTTTTTAACGAATGTTGGAAAGTTGGACATGTTGGTTACCTCCTTAAAACGTACTCACTTAAGGGGCTTCGTCACATATTTTTCATTATTTATCAAGCGTTATTTGAATTATTACGCAAAAAAGAGCAGGGTATGATTAATCTTACACTCTGCTCTAATCAGTTTTACTACTAATGTCTTAACTTAATGACATTGCCTGACAAGGTTCCCCTTTTCTTTATAAGGAAATAAAGCATCTTCTTTTGGCTGAGCAAGTCATGATGTAAAGTAAAACAGGATTAAAAACATTGATCGTCAATATCCCTATTATTGTCCAAAAAAGCATGACTTGATTTGCAGCATGGCCGTAGCTATTCATTAAAAATATTGTCATCACCGTTATTGAACACCACACTGCCGGTTTGACCACCATGCCCTTTTCAATCCTTCCTCGGCCCTGCAAAAATATCAACATGATCATAAGGACAAGCTGAAATATAATTTGGGCGAATGCAATATAATATAGCAAGCCATCTCCAAAACTTGGCTTTGAAAAAAGCAAGTCATATAAGGCCAGAAAAGCGCACAAAAGAGTATAGAGGACGGTTATTGTATAGAACATTCGCAGTGCTTTGTTTTTTGCATCTCCCCGATAGACTGCATGCACAATAAATGCCTGAGCCAACAAAGGCAATCCCAGTTCAAAACGAGCCATTAAATCCGATTGAACGACAAAGCCGTTGAGGAGATCAAGCAAAAGAATCGCAAGAATCACAACTAACACATAAGCTAGATAAAAACCCATAAAGGACATGTTTTTAATCATTTTACAAACGTGATCGGAAACTCCACCGAAATTCATTTCTCCATCACCCCCGCATCCAATATCAATCCAATATAAGTATATCACATACATCATACATTCATTTTTCCAATAAAAAAAGAAGTCAAAAGACTTCTTTTTGGCGACCTAGAAGGGACTCGAACCCTCGACCTCCAGCGTGACAGGCTGGCATTCTAACCGACTGAACTACTAGGCCAAATATGGTGGGCACTATTGGGCTCGAACCAATGACCCCCTGCTTGTAAGGCAGGTGCTCTCCCAACTGAGCTAAGCGCCCATATTTGTGTCTTGCTATAAAGTTGAAATGGTGACCCTACCGGGATTCGAACCCGGGTTACCGCCGTGAAAGGGCGGTGTCTTAACCGCTTGACCATAGGGCCGTATGTGGTAGCGGCAACAAGGATCGAACTTGTGACCTCCCGGGTATGAACCGGACGCTCTAGCCAGCTGAGCTATGCCGCCAAAATTTTATGGTTGCGGGGACAGGACTTGAACCTGCGACCTCCGGGTTATGAGCCCGACGAGCTACCAACTGCTCCACCCCGCGTCATTGTCTAATCTTTCGGTATTCCCAAGGAGACATAAAGTCTCCTTAGGCCCGACTCTTTGGCTCTCAGGGTGGGACTCGAACCCACAACCTACCGGTTAACAGCCGGTTGCTCCACCATTGAGCTACCTAAGAATAGTGAAACCAGCAATGTCCTATCTTCCCAGGCAGTCTCCCACCAAGTATTTTCAGCGCTAAGGAGCTTAACTTCCGTGTTCGAGATGGGAACGGGTGTGTCCTCCTTGCCATGATCACTGGATTCATAACCTTGGCAGGTTACGCTGCCAAAGGCTTTGAGATCAAACATTTTGTTGTTAAACAAATTGTTCCCTCAAAACTCAACAAGAATCATCCTTTAGAACTCTCTTCTAATCTGATCAAGTCCTCGACCTATTAGTACTGGTCACCTTAAGACATTGCTGCCCTTACACCTCCAGCCTATCAACCTCGTAGTCTTCAAGGGGTCTTACTCACATATAGTGATGGGAAATCTAATCTTAAGGGGGGCTTCGCGCTTAGATGCCTTCAGCGCTTATCCCTTCCAAACTTAGCTACCCAGCCATGCTCCTGGCGGAACAACTGGTGCACCAGCGGTTTGTTCATCCCGGTCCTCTCGTACTAGGGACAACTCCTTGCAAATTTCCTACGCCCACGGCGGATAGGGACCGAACTGTCTCACGACGTTCTGAACCCAGCTCGCGTGCCTCTTTAATGGGCGAACAGCCCAACCCTTGGGACCGAATTCAGCCCCAGGATGAGACGAGCCGACATCGAGGTGCCAAACCTCCCCGTCGATGTGGACTCTTGGGGGAGATAAGCCTGTTATCCCCGGGGTAGCTTTTATCCGTTGAGCGACGGCCCTTCCATTCGGTACCGCCGGATCACTAAGTCCAACTTTCGTTCCTGCTCGAGTTGTAGCTCTCGCAGTCAAGCTCCCTTCTACCTTTACGCTCTTCGCACGATTTCCGACCGTGCTGAGGGAACCTTTGAGCGCCTCCGTTACATTTTTGGAGGCGACCGCCCCAGTCAAACTGCCCAACTGACAATGTCCCAGAACCAGTTTCATGGCTCATGGTTAGAATCCTAGTATAGTAAGGGTGGTATCCAAAGGACGACTCCACCGAAACTGGCGTCCCGGCTTCCTAGTCTCCCACCTATCCTGTACATACTATACCAAAATCCAATGCCAGCCTGCAGTAAAGCTCCACGGGGTCTTTCCGTCCTGCCGCGGGTAACCCGCATCTTCACGAGTACTGTAATTTCACCGAGTCCATTGCCGAGACAGCGCCCAAATCGTTACGCCTTTCGTGCGGGTCGGAACTTACCCGACAAGGAATTTCGCTACCTTAGGACCGTTATAGTTACGGCCGCCGTTTACTGGGGCTTAAGTTCTGAGCTTCGCGTTACCGCTAACTCTTCCCCTTAACCTTCCAGCACCGGGCAGGCGTCAGCCCCTATACTTCGTCTTTCAACTTAGCAGAGACCTGTGTTTTTGCTAAACAGTCGCTTGGGCCTTTTCTCTGCGGCCCTCAAAAGCTTACCATGTGTATGTTCACTCTCAAGGGCACCCCTTCTCCCGAAGTTACGGGGTCATTTTGCCGAGTTCCTTAGCAATGGTTCTCTCGATCATCTTAGAATTCTCTTCCTGCCTACCTGTGTCGGTTTGCGGTACGGGCACCTTATCTCTCAATAGTAGCTTTTCTCGACAGCGTGGGATCAGCGACTTCGGTACTTATTTTTCCCTCGCATTCGCGTCTCGGCCTTTTGATGCGTGGATTTGCCTGCGCATCAGCCTACCTGCTTAGACACACATAACCAACAGTGTGCTCTGCCTACCCTTCTGTGTCACTACATCTCTCAAACAATCTAAGGTGGTACTGGAATCTCAACCAGTTGTCCATCGCCTACGCCTTTCGGCCTCGGCTTAGGTCCCGACTAACCCTGAGTGGACGAGCCTTCCTCAGGAAACCTTAGGCTTCCGATGGCGAAGATTCTCACTTCGCTTTCGTTACTCATGCCAACATTCTCTCTTGTATGCAGTCCACCGCTCCTTCCGGTACGACTTCGTCCCGCATACAATGCTCCCCTACCCCTGTATCGTAAGATACAAGCCGTAGCTTCGGTAATCAGTTTGAGCCCCGGACATTTTCGGCGCTGGACCACTCGACCAGTGAGCTATTACGCACTCTTTGAATGAATGGCTGCTTCTAAGCCAACATCCTGGTTGTCTGTGTAGTCCAACATCCTTTCCCACTTAACTGATATTTTGGGACCTTAGCTGACGGTCTGGGCTGTTTCCCTTTCGACTATGAAACTTATCTCACACAGTCTGACTCCCAAGTATATATCTGCGGCATTCGGAGTTTGATAAACTTTGGTAACGTATAAACGCCCCTAGGTCAGTCAGTGCTCTACCTCCGCGATACTCTCCTTGAGGCTAGCCCTAAAGCTATTTCGGGGAGAACCAGCTATCTCCGAGTTCGATTGGAATTTCACCGCTATCCACAAGTCATCCCAACACTTTTCAACGTATATGGGTTCGGTCCTCCACGAGATTTTACTCCCGCTTCAACCTGCTCATGGATAGGTCACCCGGTTTCGGGTCTAAAGCATACAACTAATTCGCCCTGTTCAGACTCGCTTTCGCTTCGGCTCCGGACCTGAAGTCCTTAACCTCGCTGCATACCTTAACTCGTTGGCCCGTTCTACAAAAAGTACGCCGTCGCACCTTAATGTGCTTCGACCAATTGTAAACATAGGGTTTCAGGTTCTATTTCACTCCCCTTCCGGGGTTCTTTTCACCTTTCCCTCACGGTACTATGCGCTATCGGTCACTAGGGAGTATTTAGGCTTGGGAGATGGTCCTCCCGGCTTCCCACAGGGTTTCACGTGTCCCATGGTACTCTGGATCCCGATCAGATACTCATTAATTTCGCCTACAGGATTGTCACCTTCTGTGATCCCGCTTCCCAGCGGTGTTCAGCTATCAATTCGCACCCTTATATCGGTCCACAACCCCAGATCAGCAGAGCCAATCTGGTTTGGCCTCTTCCCCTTTCGCTCGCCGCTACTCAGGGAATCGATGTTTCTTTCTCCTCCTCCGGCTACTTAGATGTTTCAGTTCACCGGGTTCCCTTCCTATGGCTATGTATTCACCATAGGATACATACGGTTTGCCGTATGTGGGTTTCCCCATTCGGATATCTCTGGATCAACGCCTGCTTGCGGCTCCCCAAAGCTTTTCGCAGCTTACCACGTCCTTCGTCGGCTCCTAGTGCCAAGGCATCCGCCCTATGCTCTTTGTAACTTGACCGTTTCTTAAAAGAGAATTCTAAAACAAAAATTACATTCGCTTGTAAAGATTTAACTCTTTGCTTGCGTTTGATGTTTTTGCTCGGATGATTCTTATTGAGTTTTCAAAGAACAAAATGGTGGAGATAAGGAGATTCGAACTCCTGACCCCCTGCTTGCAAAACAGGTGCTCTCCCAACTGAGCTATACCCCCACATACTTAAGAGTCTTTTACGCAACCACATGTTCACACCTGTTCGTGTGCCCGCGCGGCTCCGCGCTGATCTCTCAAAAATGAACATGACAACATTCGTTTCTCCCTAGAAAGGAGGTGATCCAGCCGCACCTTCCGATACGGCTACCTTGTTACGACTTCACCCCAGTCATCGATCCTACCTTCGGCGCCTGCCTCCCTAAAAGGGTTAGCCCAGCGACTTCGGGTATTACCAACTCCCGTGGTGTGACGGGCGGTGTGTACAAGGCCCGGGAACGCATTCACCGCGACATTCTGATTCGCGATTACTAGCAACTCCAGCTTCATGCAGGCGAGTTGCAGCCTGCAATCCGAACTGGGATCGGCTTTTGAGATTCGCTCCGGATCGCTCCTTCGCTGCCTGTTGTACCGACCATTGTAGCACGTGTGTAGCCCAGGTCATAAGGGGCATGATGATTTGACGTCATCCCCACCTTCCTCCGGTTTGTCACCGGCAGTCTCTCTAGAGTGCCCAACTAAATGCTGGCAACTAAAGATAAGGGTTGCGCTCGTTGCGGGACTTAACCCAACATCTCACGACACGAGCTGACGACAACCATGCACCACCTGTCACCGATGTCTCCGAAGAGAAAATCTCATCTCTGAGACGATCATCGGGATGTCAAGACCTGGTAAGGTTCTTCGCGTTGCTTCGAATTAAACCACATGCTCCGCTGCTTGTGCGGGCCCCCGTCAATTCCTTTGAGTTTCAGTCTTGCGACCGTACTCCCCAGGCGGAGTGCTTAATGCGTTAGCTGCGGCACTGAAGTATCGCTACCCCAACACCTAGCACTCATCGTTTACGGCGTGGACTACCAGGGTATCTAATCCTGTTCGCTCCCCACGCTTTCGTTCCTCAGCGTCAGTATTTGTCCAGAAAGCCGCCTTCGCCACTGGTGTTCCTCCTAATATCTACGCATTTCACCGCTACACTAGGAATTCCGCTTTCCTCTCCAACACTCAAGTCCTCCAGTTTCAAAAGCTTACAATGGTTGAGCCACTGCCTTTCACTTCTGACTTAAAGGACCGCCTACGAACTCTTTACGCCCAATAATTCCGGATAACGCTCGCCCCATACGTATTACCGCGGCTGCTGGCACGTATTTAGCCGGGGCTTTCTTCTTAGGTACCGTCACTATCTTCCCTAAGAACAGAACTTTACGACTCGAAAGCCTTCATCATTCACGCGGCATCGCTGCATCAGGGTTTCCCCCATTGTGCAATATCCCCCACTGCTGCCTCCCGTAGGAGTCTGGACCGTGTCTCAGTTCCAGTGTGGCCGTTCACCCTCTCAGGCCGGCTACTGATCGTCGCCTTGGTAAGCCATTACCTCACCAACTAGCTAATCAGACGCGGGACCATCCTATACCACCGGAATTTTTACCACTGTATCATGCGATACCGTGGTCTTATCGGGTATTAATCATCGTTTCCAATGGCTATCCCCGTGTATAGGGCAGGTTTCCCACGCGTTACTCACCCGTCCGCCGCTTTCCTTTTCTTCCTTCACCCGAAGGATCAGTCCAAAAATTCTCGCTCGACTTGCATGTGTTAGGCGTGCCGCCAGCGTTCATCCTGAGCCAGGATCAAACTCTCAGTAAAAAAGTTTCCACTTATAAAGTGTCCACTGCTCAGTTTAAGCTAAACTTAACTGACGTTATCTTGCTTGTTTCTTATTGACCTAAAAGGTCAAATTCGAAGTTGTCATGTTCAGTTTTCAAAGATCACCGCCGCTCTCAAGCGACTTTACTAGGATAACAGATCTGGAAGATCTTGTCAACCCTTTTTTTCTTTTCCGCCGTTCGCTTCCGCTTTTGGCGACTTATTTATTCTAGCATCCCGACTTTTCTTTGTCAAGTGCTTTTTTCGCTCTGTTCCGCTTAATATCTGGCTTAGAGCGATTTTAGCGGCCCGGTTTCCCTGACCGCTTGTCTATAATACCAAAGGAACCATATGCTGTCAACCGATAAAAAGAAGTTCCTATTTTCTGACGATTCAGTAGCCGGATGAAAGGAATCCATACAGGGTGTGCCACGTGGTTTCCTGCTCAAAACCCTTTCGCCAGGCGGCAAATCCCGCCAGCTGATATTCATGGATCAAGGCGACCCGTTGGAACAAGGAGACTTCGTCCTCCAGCCAAATCTGAAAAAGACTGTCATCCTCTTCATAGGATACCTTAAATTGCTTCGCTTTTGGATCCCAAACAGGAACCAGACCCTTGTCTTCAATCACGGTCTCCACCCCGTTTAGGGTCAGGGCTTTGGAACGAACACTGCCGCTGCCGTTCAAGGGTTCCTGCCACCTTCTGCTATAGAAGGGAATGCCGAGAACCAATTGGTCGGCCGGCACTTCTTCCAACATCATCAAAACACTCTCTTCCGTCCAAGGCATGCTGGCAACCGGCCCGCTGACACCGCCGTTGGCATAGTATTCATCATAGGCCATCAGCATCATATAGTCCAAGGACCGGATCAACTCACCCCGGTCATAGCACAAGGACCAATTGGCGCTGCCGCCCGGGCGTGTCACATCCATAGACAAGTATAGATCCGCTTCCCGAGTCAGCACATAAAACTCCCGCACAAATTGAGAAAGGTAGTCGCGGTCTTCTTCGTAGATATTTTCAAAATCCAAATTGATGCCTTCCAGCCCATAGGTCTGAGCCAATTGAATCATTTCGGTTTGGATGGCATAACGCGCATCGGGATTTCTCACCAGTTCCTTGGTCCAGTCCGGATTAAAGGCGTTCTTAAACAAGCCCCAGATTTCATAGCCCTGTTGATCGGCCCATTCCCGATAAGCGGGATTGGCCATATCCAGAATACGGAGGGCGTTTCCCTCCTTCTCGAGTGAAAACCAGGTTGGCGAAAGGATATTCAGGCCGACCGCCGGATTCAGTTTATACGTCAGCGCTGTATTCTCGTTGAAATAATCCCATGCCAGCAAAATCGGCTCCCCAAATCGTTTGGGCTGTCTGCCGACCACATCCACATCCGCCTGCCAATCCAGCCGTTCCCGCTTGACATATCCGGCTCGTCCGCTGGCCGTAGTCACATAGAGCCAATCGTCCTCCTCTGGCGGCGCTTCAAAAACAAAGACCCGGCTCATGGGCGAAAGCATTTCCAAGGCGTCCGAAAAGACCGATGGCGTTTCACGCAACCGTGTGGCCGATTTGACCCGATACTCCTGGTAGGGACGCTGCAAGCTTTGGATCGCAGCCCCGGCGTTTCGATAATTCCAGTCGATCGACAGGTTCAATTCATCCTGCAGGGATCCTATCGGCAGATACAAGGTTTCATTGCTCCAATAGGGCGCCAGCCCTTCAACACGCTGATGATTCAACTCCAGTTCATCCCCGCGGATGGTCAATTGATTCAACCGACTCGCGCTGAACAAATGCACCCGGTCCTCTTCCTCGAAGAAGGTAATCCCCGGGATTTCCCGAACCAGGCCGATCGACAAATACAATTCCGTGTCTTTCACAAAAACTTCCGGCGAATCAATCTCAACGCCGTCCAATCTCAATTGAAACTCATCCAAGTCTTCCGGTTGGTCAAAGTAACGAATGCCCAAAAAAAGGGCTGCAGCCACCAAGACAAGCAATAGAACAAAACCCATGCATCTCTTCATGTCCTTCCTCCTCCGTACTTTCATTATACCGAAATCCTTTTGCCTCAATATGAACTCTTTATGAATCTTGCTTCCACTGCCGCATCAACTGGTGTGCCGCCATGTCTTCCGGTGCAAGCTGCACACAAATCTGCAAGTCATTCAGCGCTTCCTTGCGCTGTCCCATGGCCATGGCAATCTGCGCCCGAACCAGATAGCCGTCAGACCACTCCCGATCCATCCCGATGGTTTTTTGAATGGCTTCCATGGCTTCTGTATAGCGTCCCATCAGGTAATAGGTTTGCGCCAGTTCAAAGAAGACCATTGGCTCCTGGTCCTGCAGCGCCGCCGCCCGTTCCAAATGAAGAACCGCATCGCCAAGTTTTTGCGTGCCCCGCAAGGAAATCCCCATCAGCAATTCAGCCTGCCACCAATCCGCATGGTCCTTTAGCAGCCGCTCCAGGAGCAAGACCCCTTCTTCAAATTGCCGGGCCTGCACATAGGCTGCCGCTTCTTCATACATGCAATATGGCTCGATCTGCTGCAGGCTTGTCTGCACTTCCTGTTTCATCTCCAGCAGAGACTCATCCTCTCCTGCTTTTTCAAGAAAAAGGCTGAATTGCGTTTGCGCGGCTTGATACTGGTTTTTGTACAGATAATAGTAACCCAGTTTATATCGAGCGGAAGTGAAATCAGGGTTTTCCTCCAGCAGCATGCGGTATTCTTCCGCCGCTATTCCATAGAGGAAATCACAAGCCCGCTCTGCCCCCTCCCGCAAACGCTTCTGCGCAAACAATTCCAAGGCAATCGCATAGGAAAAGTGCACGCGATCATCCTTGGGATAAAGAAAACGCAGCGTGCGCATCAAAATCATGGCGTCATCCTGCAGTCCCTCTTCATAACACTGAGCCGCCTGCTGTTCGATTGCCGCCTTGACCCGTCCCTGGGTCAGTCCTTCAAGTATTTCATGGTAGGCTTGAAAATGAGGAAAAGTCTCATCAATCCCCATAACCATGGCCAAGTCACCCACCAGATTTTCCAGCCGAATCTCCGTCTCCGTTTCCGTCTGCACCCAGCCAGCCATGGCTTTGGTACGCACAGGCAAGGGCAGATCAACCGGGATCCGGCCTTTGCCGCCGGCAATCTCCAGCGGCTTTTTCAGCTCAATAAAAACATATTCGTCCATTCTTTTCTTTAAAACATCATTTAAATTCATTACAACATCCTTCTTTCAAATGCGCGTTTTCGTCTGGATGATCGGTCCAGCAACTGGTAAACCAATCCACGGTAAACCATCCACAAATAAAACAGCACCTGTCCAACCCCTAAGACCGCCAGGTTCGACAAACCGCGAACCGTTGATGCAAAAGGCGCCACCGTCAACATGTCAAAGTCCAAGGTTTGTGTGAGAAGATAGAAAAGAATCTGCCATCCTACAATCAACACACCCCAAATTACAAAATTTTCTTTTTGGAAATCAAACACCCGTTTGAACGCATCCAAAAAATGATCATGCCGCTGGTAAATCGTTTCCGGCAGGGGACTCAATCCAAAATACAAGATTAGCGGGATAACCGGAATCCCCATGGGCTGAAACCGATACATCAGCGCATTGCCCGCAAATGCAAACAAGATCCATAACAAAAACCGTACCCCAAGCACCTTGTAAAAAAACGCAAACATGCCATCTTTAAAGGTGTGAAAGCCCAATCGCTGCCGCCGGATCACACTTAAGATCAGATAGTAAAAGCAGGACAGCAAAACCGCCTGCCACAAGGAAAGCAGCAGGCCCGACAGGATGCCGCCCCCCACGATTGCAAGCATGGGACTGACAAAAACATTGATGACCAATAAGCCAAGACTCAATAAAAGTCCTGTCGCCACATGGGACATTCGGTCTGCAAATTGCTTGCCAGCCTGTTTATACACATAGATCCAGTCGTTTATATTGAACATGAACTTCTTCCTCCTTCAGCTGATAAATCGTGCACGGTTTCACAAACAAGGGGACTCGCTTTCGGTGAAAAAACAGGGTAACCGCCTTAGCCTGGCCGAAAAGATGTCCCAGCAAAGCGAAGTTTCCAATCGCCACATCCGGCATCTGTTTCTTCCGCAAGCTGGATTCCGTCGGAAACCGGCCGTTTAGAAAATCTTCCACCAATTTGTTTCTTTCGGACCGCTTCATCCTTGTTGCTTCATGATCCTTCCGATAGGCTTCCCCCGTCGCATAGAGGGAGTCAAACAGCAAGCGCTCTTCCCACTCCTTCCATTCCTGGTCTTTCCAGGTCCAATCCTTTGAAAAACTATGCAGGAAGCGGTAGAGCTCTCCTCTGCGGTGTTTTCGCAGGTGCAAATCATTTTCTACCCAAAAGTCCGCAAAGCTTTCAAAAAAATCAAACGGCGTTTCAAAATGCGCCATGGCAAAGGCCAAGCTCGTAAGAAATCCCTGGCTGTTGTGGTACTTGTCGACCAAGTCTTCGATCCATTTCAGCTTCTGCACATCCTCATATGGCAGCCAAGGGGTTTTCAGCACTTCATAGGGCGGATCATCACAGCAGGTCAGCCCGTATTCCTGATTCCGCAACCGCAGTTCGGACCCCTTCAAGAGCTTCAAAAATCCCAATTGAATGACATGGGCGCGCAGGGAAAAAACATCGTTGAAGGAATTGCGGAAGGACGCATAGTCCTCATAGGGCAGGCCAGCAATCAGATCGACGTGCAGATGGATGTTTTCCGGTTGACGCAAGCGGCCGATCACCTTGCGGTAATGGTCGATTTCCCGCGGACGGTGAATCGCTCTCGAAGTTTCCGGATTCGTCGACTGAATCCCGATTTCAAATTGGATCATGCCTTCCGGCAGGGAGGCCAATCGCTCGATAAACCCATCCGTAAGCCGATCCGGACTGCATTCAAAGTGAAAATTGGTGATCCCGTTGTGATTGGCCTCCAGAAAATCAATCAATTCCAATGCGCGATCAGAATCGGCATTAAAGGTTCGATCGATGAATTTCACCTGCTTCACTTGATGGTCCAAAAACCACTTCATATGGCGCTTGACCTGTTCCATGGGACGAACCCGCACCCGGTTGCCGTCTTGCGCCGACAAGCAAAAGGCGCAGCGATAGGGACAACCGCGCGAACTTTCATAATAGAAAATCTTCCCGGGCACGTTAAAATCCGCTTCCTCATACCCAAGAGGCAAGGCTTCCATGGGTGTGGGCTGGCCCAAGGGGTTGCAAATAATTTCTTCTCCCGCCCGATAGGTGATCGATGGAATTTCTCCGTAGCTGTCCGGCGAAAAACCTTTGGCCAACAGGGCTTCAAAAGGCTTTTCCCCCTCGCCTCGCACGATCAAGTCGATGCTGGCTTCTTTTCTCATCAGGGCCTTCTCTTCATAAGAAACCTCCGGCCCGCCCAGAAAGAGAATGGCTTCCGGCTGAATCTTTTTGATCCGTCTGACGACCTGCATCACTTCTCCCATATTCCAAATATAGGTCGAAAAGCCGTATGCATGACTTTTCTCCCGCATTAATTCCGAAACAATCACTTCAATGGGCTGATTGATGGAAAACTCCCGGTGAAGGACAAGCACTTCTTCAGAAGGCTTGTGCCCCTGCACCAGATAGCGTCCCGCCAAACCCGTATGTACATATTTTGCATTGATTGAAACCACAGATACTTTCATATTTCCCTCCAATTCGAATCTTATTATAACACATGTTTCAATACTTCCTGAATGTGGTATAATGGTACCGAAAATAAGGAGGTGGCCTAATGGCATATATGACTGCAAGACAGATTCGTCATCAAATGAACCTCGATCAACTCCGCGAACTCGGATGCAAAGTCAAAAGCATCCAAGGAATCATGTTCTTTGTGAAATACGAATCGAAAGAATTAAAAATCAGCTACTTGTATCACATCACAAAAAACAACAAGTATTTCTTGGAACGCATCAAGCCTTATGTGGTTGTTGCAGGCGAATTCGGTACGGAAGAGGATGTCGTCAAGGCGATCAGCATTGACCTGGAGCAATTCCAAAACGCGTACAAGAGCTCGCACTTTGATGAGTTTATCTCAATTGACACTTCAATATCGGACACCGTTGCCCGATTTGAAGATCTCTTTCTATACTTCAACCTGGCGCAGGAGGATATTGACCTGCTCAACCAGGAGATCCGAAAGATCAATGATCTCTTGATCGAAATCAAGAATCGAAGCGAGCGAATCTTCTATAAAAAGGATCCCAATAACCTTTAACGCAAAAAGCGATGAACCCAGGTTCATCGCTTTTTTTCGTATTGAAACACATATTCACGCAAGAGGCCCTTCAGCCTAACCCTTTGGTGGTTGTCTTTCTGAATCACTTCCGTAACCTGGAGCGGTCCCAGCAATTGGTGGTTCAAGACCTGGCCTTTTTTTGCCCGTTGAATTTCGCCAGCAGACCAGCCTGTACGTTCTCTACGCTGCAGCTTATCCATCATGACACGCCACCGATTTGCCGCCTCTCCGCTTTGATCGCAGGGTTCTTCCAAGGCGGCAAGCAAGGCTTCCGGCACCAGGGGCACCTTCTCCGCCATTACTCCCTGAATCCATCGAACCCGGCTTTTTTCTATCTGGAGCATTTTCTTGGAGTCGGCCAAGGCTTTGAAAGCCAGGGGTTTGTATCCGCCAAGAATCCGTTTCGTCTCCAGCAATTTCACCTGTTCCAAACTTTCCGCCATGGAAGCGGCCCCCAGGTCTCCGCGGTGCTGCACGCGATGCAGAAAGGCCAAAAGCGGATAATCCTCAAAAAGAAAATCCGATCCCATTTGCAGGGAGCCGTACAAGCTTAAGAATTCCTCCTCAACGACGGACCAATGGGGATTGCGCATCACAAGACCCAGCAAGAGCGCGCCCCGCACTTCCATCGAAAGCGCTTGGCCTTTCTTCATGCCCTTCATCAGGTCAGCGGATAATGCCGGCGCATAAAAGAACGTCGCCTTGATCTCCTCTCTCAAGAGATCGTAATCCACCCGCCATATATTCTTTTCTCTTTCTCTCATGGATCGCATCAACAATTCCAAGGCCATTTCATTCAATGTCTCGCGTGTCATCCGATACAATCTGCAATTGATTTCCATTTTTTCCATACGCTTCACCAACAATCAGTATAGCACAAAGGCGCTCAAAGAGCGCCTAGTTTTTAATCCGTGTACCTGTTTTCCCTTCAATGGCCTGTTTGGCTTGGCGCAAATCCGTAATAATCGCGCCGCGCCCTTCCTGTCCGACAAAATGCAGACATGCCTTCACCTTGGGTTCCATGGACCCCTTGGCGAAATGTCCCTGGTCCAAATACGACTCCATTTCTTCCACGCCGACTTCTTCCAGCCATTTCTCGTCAGGCTGGCGATAATTGATCGCAACCTGGGCCACATCCGTTAGAATCATCAAAAGATCAGCATCCAATTCATCGGCCAAGACCGCACTGGCAAAGTCCTTGTCAATCACCGCGTCGATTCCCATCCATTGGCCCGCCTCGCGAACCACAGGAATGCCGCCTCCGCCTGTACAGATGACCGCGTGGTCCGCCGCCAGCAAAGCCTCAATGGTTTCCTTTTGAAGGATCTGCTTGGGGAGCGGCGATGGAACGACGCGTCGATAGCCGCGCCCCGCATCGCTCATCATGGCATAGCCGTTTTCCTCAACCAGGGCCGCAGCTTCCTGCTTGGAATAAAAAGCGCCGATCGGTTTGGTTGGATTTTGAAAAGCCTGATCGCTTTTATCGACCCGCACCTGCGTAAGCAAAGTGGCAACCGACTTGTTCAGGTCGCGGCTCTTTAATTCGTTTCGCAAAGCCTGCTCCAGCATCAAGCCGATCATGCCCTGCGACATGGCGCCGCACACATAGAGCGGCATGGCAGGCGTTTGACTGCGCGTCTCTTCGTTTTGCAAAAGAATCCTGCCAACCTGGGGTCCGTTCCCATGGGTGACAATCAGCTCATGTCCGGCCAGCAGCAGATCCGCCAGACAGACGGCCGTCTCTTCCGCTTGCTTCATCTGATCTTCGTATCGATTGCCGGAATTCCGACTCTGCAATGCATTGCCTCCAAGCGCCAATACTATTCTCATTTTTTCACCTCTATCCAAGGGTCGCAACCATAACAGCTTTAATGGTGTGCAGGCGGTTTTCCGCTTCATCAAACACAACTGACTGTTTGGATTCAAATACCTCATCTGTCACTTCCATGGCGTCCAGATCAAATTCCCGATAGATTTCTTCTCCAACTTCCGTGTTTCGGTCGTGGAAGGCCGGCAGACAATGCATAAAGATCGCCTTTTCATCCGCCATATCCATCATGGCCCGATTTACTTGGTAGGGCTTCAGCTTGGCAATCCGCTCTTCCCATACCGCCTTGGGCTCGCCCATGGAAACCCAAACATCCGTGTAAACCACGTCTGCGCCTTTCACCGCAACTTCCGGATCCTCCGACAGGGTGATGGTCGCACCGGTTTCCTTCGCGATTTCCCGGCACTCTTTCACCAAAGACTCTTCAGGGAAAAGATCAGCAGGCGCGCAAATTCGGAAATCCATGCCCATCTTGGCCGCCCCAATCATCAAAGAGTTGGCCATATTGTTGCGCCCGTCGCCGGCATAAACAAACTTGATGCCCCGCAGCCGTCCCTTGTGTTCCAGGATTGTCAGAAAATCTGCCAGAATTTGCGTCGGATGGTATTCCGTCGTCAACCCGTTCCATACCACGACACCGGCATGTTCCGCCAAAGCTTCCACTTTTTCCTGCCCGTATCCGCGATATTCGATTCCATCATACAGGCGGCCCAAAACCCGCGCCGTGTCCGCAATGGATTCCTTTTTCCCAATCTGGCTGCCCGTTGGTCCCAAATACGTAACATGGGCGCCCTGGTCATAGGCCGCCACTTCAAAGGAACAGCGGGTTCGGGTTGAGGCCTTCTCAAAAATCAAAGCAATGTTCTTGCCCGCCAACTGCTTGGCTTCATACCCCAATCGCTTGGCTTTTTTCAGATCGCCGGACAGATCCAGCAGAAATTGAATCTCCTCCGGTGTAAAGTCCAGCAATGTCAAAAAGTGACGTCCTCTTAAATTCTTTGGCATATTCTTTTCCTCCTTTATTCTCGAATCAATGGCATGCTCATGCATCGCGGTCCGCCCCTGCCCCGTGACAGTTCAGAGGATGGAATCACATGCAGCTTCAGGCCATAGGATTCTAATACTGCGTTGGTCATATAGTTTCTTTCATAGACGATCAATTCGCCCGGCGCAATGGCCAGGGTGTTGGACCCATCGTTCCACTGCTCTCTTGAGGCATGAACCACATCGCCGCCTGCACAGCGTATCAAAGTAGCCTCCCGGCCAACAACTGCTGATAGAATCGTCTGCAGATCCTCATGCATCTCGCGGATCTGGATCGGCTGGTCCTTGGAATCCGTCCGTTTCAACTCATAGACAGTCAGCGGCCCCTCAATTTCCGGATGAATCGTGAACTTGTCATAATCAACCTGGGTAAACACCGTATCCAAATGCATAAAGGCACGCGATCGCGGAATCTCAAATGCCAGAACCGTTTGAAAATCATTTTGGGCGCGGAACAAATTTCGTGTCAATCGTTCAATGGACCGGGCATCGGTGCGCTGGGAAATCCCCATTGCCAGGGTCTGCCGGTTCAGAATCAATTCATCGCCGCCTTCCAAAGAGGTCTTCTCTTTCCGATTGAACCAAAACGGCGGATTCCCCATGGAAAACCGCGGATGGTAACGGAAGATCATTTCCGCAAAGATCGTTTCGCGGCAACGGGTTCTCGTATGCATGCGATTCAAGGACACGCCATGTCCGATTGACGCAAAGGGATCCCGGGTAAAGTAGAGGTTCGGCAAGGGATCCATCAAAAATGGATGCTGGGCTTCTACATAATCATGCAGACTCTTCTTTTCATAGGTCGGCACTTCCGATTTCCGAATTCCCGCCATCATATCCCGAATCATTTTTCGAGTTTCCATGCCCAAAAAATGCTTTAAAAGCGCTTCTTTCAACATGGGATCGTAAATGCCGGCTTCCAAAATGAACTGTTCCACAAAACTCGGCGTTAATTTTGGGTTGGCTTTCAGGGTTTCTTCCACCAAATCCACCAGATAAAGCACTTCCACCCCCTGATCCCGCAGGACCTGCGCAAAGGTGTCATGTTCCTTTTGTGCGATTTTCAGATAGGGGATATCGTCAAACAGCAGCCTTTCCATAGAGGAAGGCGTCAAATTTTCCAGCTCGCGGCCCGGCCGATGCAGCAGAACCGATTTCAGTTTGCCAATTTCACTAAAAACATGCAGATTATTTGTCATCGTTTCACCTCGTTTTCTATGGTCATTATAGGAAAACGATTGGACGACGTCAAACTCTCAAATTGCATATTTATTCTATTTATGTATGTTTATGCACCGCATAGGTAGCACGATGGGATTTGATCCGGAAAACTTTTACAAGCCTGAAACATTCCACAGTATTTATTCAGAAAAAAAAATAAATATAAGAGGCTGAAACAGCCTCTTATCTCTTCTACATTTTTTCTGGCGCTTGAATACCCAACAGATCCAAACCTGTTGCCAAAACAGTTTTCACCGCCCGTACCAAAGCCAATCTTGTTCCCTTCAGCACCTCGTCATCCACAAGAATCGGACAATCGTGGTAGAACTTGTTGAATCGCTGTGCGATCAACACAATTTTTCGCGTAATCAATGAAGGTTCGTTTCGCAGCATGGCCTGTTCAACAACATCCGGGAATGTTGCCAGTTCCTGAACCACCTCCAGGGAAGCAGGATCCATCAATTGATTATAATCCAGGTTTTCCGCATAGGCGGTCTCGCCTGATTTTCTCAGCACGCTGCATGCACGCGCATGAGTATACTGCACATACGGACCGGTTTCCCCGTCGAAACTCAGCATGCGCTCCCAGTTGAATACGATGTCGCGAATCTTGTTGTTGCTCAAGTCATTGAAAATCACGGCTCCGATACCCACGGCCTTTGCGACCTCTTCCTTGTCTTCCAGATTCGGATTGCGTTCATCAATAATCGCCTGGACCTTGCCGATCGACTGGTTCAACAAGTCATCCAGCAAAATGACATTCCCTTTTCGGGTCTGCAACTTCCCTTGCTCCGTGCTCACGCGGCCAAAGGATTCATGCATCAAATCATCCGCCCAGTCGTATCCCATCAGCTTTACAACCTTGAACCATTGTTGGAAATGAAGATCTTGGGCATAGTCCGTGATATAGATGCACTTTTCGAAATCGAAAGTCTTCTTTCGGTACAAGGCAGCCGTGATATCCCGCGTTGCGTAAATGGTCGCGCCGTCCCGTTTCAGAATAATGCACGGTGGCATCTCTTCGCCCAAATCAACGACGTAGGCGCCTTCGGATTCAACCAACAGATTCTTCTCTTTGATTTCTTCCACAACCGCTTCCATCTTGTCGTTGTAAAAGCTTTCGCCGGTAAAGTGGTCAAAAGAAACACCCAGCATATCGTAAATGCGGTTGAATTCCACCAGACTCAAGTCCACAAACCACTTCCACAATCGCTGCGCCTCTTCATCGCCGTCTTCCAATGCCTTGAACCACGCGCGGCCTTCCTCTTCATATTCCGGATGCTCGTCCAGTTCCGCATGGATTTTAACGTAAAGGTCCAGCAGGGCCTTAATCGGCTCTTCTTCCAAAGCCTTGTCGTCCCCCCAATGCTTGTAGGCCGCAATCAGCATGCCGAATTGCTTGCCCCAGTCACCCAGGTGGTTGACGCCGATTGGATTGTAGCCCTCAAATCCATAAATCTTATACAAGGCGTTGCCGATCACGGTTGAACGCAAGTGGCCCACATGGAAAGGCTTGGCGATATTCGGCGCAGAGTAGTCGATCACGACATTTTTCCCCTGGCCCAAATCTTTGGAACCATATTTTTCCCCTTGCTCCATCACCGCTTCCAAAACGCCTTTTACAAAACCGGCTTTATCCAAGGTAAAGTTCAGGTATCCGCCAACCGCTTCCACTTTGGAAATCGGCGCCTCTGCATGAAAGGCTTCCAAAAGGTCCTGGGCGATCATCGGCGGCGCTTTTCTCAAATTCTTGGCCAACCGGAAGCACGGAAAGGCAAAGTCCCCCATTCCACGGTCCTTGGGCACTTCCAAAATCGCTTCAATCTCATCTGCTGATAGAAAATCAATGACGCCTGCCAACTGCTTGGCTATTTCCTGCTTATAATTCATTCGTTCCTCCTATAGTTATAAATTCTGCCTTGCCCCTTCGCACGGCAGCTCCTCTCCGCTAAACAAACAATCCTTTGGTCGCTCCCAAGGCGCTTAACGAAGATCGATTTATCGTAAATAAAAAAGGCGAAGCCCATCTCGATTAGAGACGACTTCGCCGTGGTACCACTCTAGTTGGGATTTCTCCCCGCTTTGATAGATAACGGATTTCACCGGGAGCAGCCGCTCCATCTCCGAGGCTCGTTTCAAGAATTGTTCCCCGCAAGGCTCACACCATCCCTTGCTCGCTTTGGTTCCCAAATTCCTTACTCTTCTCATCATCAATCCATGTGAATTTTTCCTGATTATATCATGACTGGTTTTCCATTGCAAGTCCTAGCGGAACTCCGCAACGGTCACGCCATTTCCGCCTTCGCCCATTTCGCCGCGTCTATGCTTTTTCACCTGGGGATGACTGCCCAGCCATTCGCGAACACCGCGCATTAAAACGCCGGTTCCCAGGCCATGAATAATGGTGACCGCCGAAAGATTGGAAAGAAGCGCATCGTCAATATACTTATCCAAGGCTTCCAGAGCTTCCTCCAGGGTCATGCCGCGCAAATCCAAGCTCGATTTGACACGCTTGGCCGCCATTCGTTTCTGGGTGCCTGCAGAACGCACCGGCTCCTCCTTGACTGCCACACGTTCCAAATTTTTCTTTTTCAGCTTCATTTTCATGGCGCCGACCTGAACCAGAACATACCGTTCCTTTTCATTGATCTCCAGGACATCACCCGTCTGCCCCAGGGAAGTGATGCGAACCTGGTCGCCGACTTTCAGTTCCTTCGCCGGATTCTGCGCTTTTCTTAGGACGATGCCCTCGCGGCCCTCCGACAAGGCATCCAATTGCTTGTCAAATTTCCTTCCAATCTCCTGTTCGGCAAAGTGGTCAGAGTCCTGCCAGCGCGCACGCTGCGCCTTGGCCTCTTCCAAGAGATTTTCCGAAGTCTGTTTGGCCTGCATCAAAATGCGCTTGGCTTCCTGTCGCGCCTTGGTCCTCTCCTTGTCACGAATGGCGTTCAACCGTTCCCGTTCCCGGTTCAGGTCTTTCTCCTTGGATTCCAAGGCGATGCGCAGGTCTCGCTGGCGCTCGCTTTCCCGCTCGGCATTCTTTCGTTCCTTTTCCAAGTCCGAAAGAATCTGCTCAAATTCAACATTGGAATGATCCATATAGCCTTTGGCCCGGTCGATGACCTGATCCTGCAAGCCCAGTTTCCGCGCAATTTCAAACGCGTTTGACTTGCCGGGAATCCCCATAATCAGCCGATAGGTCGGCGAGAGGGTTTCCACGTCAAATTCCATGGACGCATTGATGATCCCGTCTGTCGCCAGGGCATATTCCTTCAACTCGCTGTAATGGGTGGTGCAGGCGCACAAAACGCCCCGCTCCAAGAGCACCGACAAGATGGACCGGGCAAGGGCCGCCCCCTCCATCGGATCGGTTCCGGCCCCCAATTCATCCAAAAGAACCATACTCTTTTCTCTGAGTTGTTCCATGATCTGAACGATATTCACCATATGAGAAGAGAAGGTGCTCAAGGACTGTTCAATGCTTTGCTCATCGCCCAAGTCCACGTAGATTTCTTCCAGAAACGGAATCTCGCTTTCCTCTTCGACAGGGATGGGAATCCCGCACAAGGCCATCATCACCATGAGTCCAATGGTCTTCAAGGTAACGGTTTTACCGCCTGTATTCGGCCCCGTAATTAGAATCATGGATTGGGGATCGCCGAACTCGACATGAACGGGAACGACGGTTTCCTTTGGCAAAAGCGGATGGCGGGCTTGTTTCAGCCGGATTCTCTGGTCTTCCCGTACAATCGGCCGCGTCCCCCGCATATCCAATCCATAGGTCGCCACCGCAAAAATCCGGTCCAATTGGACAAACTGCGTTTGATTGATCCGCATCAATTCGGAAATCCCCTGAACTTTCAGGCTGAAAGCCCGCAAAATCCGTTCGATCTCCTTGCGCTCTTCTCCTTCCAAACTTCGGATTTCATTATTGATTTCAACAATCTCCATGGGCTCGACAAAAATGGTCGCGCCGCTGGAAGATTGATCATGAATGATGCCCGAAAACTTTCCCCGGTATTCCGCCTTCACCGGAATCACAAATCGGTCGTTTCTCAGGGTAATCAAATGTTCTTGGAAGACTTTTTCATTAGCTTTTTTGGTTAAAATGCTGTTAAGCCGATGACGGATGGAATCCCGCTTCGTCCGCATAGATCGTCGGATTTGCTTTAAAGCCGCGCTCGCTTCATCGGCGATCTCCTCTTCACTAATGATGGCCGCATCGATTTCCGATGCCAAGCGCGTATAGGTGCCAAGCGCCTCAAAATAGAGAGAAAGAGCCTTGCCAATCTCATCCCCGTAATTTTTTAAATCGCGGGCAACCCGCAGGTTTCTTGCAATCGCCAAAAGATCACCCGGGTGCAGCATGCCGCCTTTTTCCGCATGGGAAACCGCGCCGATAATGTCACTGTAGCCCCTAAGGGGCGCATTTCCTTTTCGAAGCATCCATTGCATGGCAGCGTCCGATTCATCCAGCCTTTGGTTGACGCCGTCAACCTGCATGGCAGGACGCAAGCCCCTGATCTTTTCACGTCCCATTTCATGGGCGCAATTCTCTTCGATCCGCGCTAAAACCTTATCCAGTTCCAGCCGTTGAATCGCTTTTGCATTCATTACAATACCCCCCGTTTCAGCAGGCGCTGTTCGCCCTTGATCCCGTTTTGGGCGATCCACTGCTCCTGCTCCTCTTTTGATGTCCATGCAGACGCCTTCCATTTTCGAATCCATTCTTGAACGGTCCCGATGGGTTCGTCCGCCTCCCAAAACTGAAAGCGCAAAGAAGCGACGCCCATTTCCTCCAGCGCCTGCGCTTCCGTTATGGCCACAAGGGCCTGGTCAGACAGCAGATAGGCAAAACCGCCTTTTCGCATGACCGGATACACCCTGCCTTCCCGATCCTTCAGATGGTAGATTCGGCTGCAGGCATGGCAATTGGTCCCCTTGCAGGTCCCCGCCATCTTCATGGGGCAGTGCCGCATGCTCATCAGGGGAATCCTGCCATAACCCAGTACTTCCAATCCTGCTGAGGAAAACTCTGCTATACCCCGGATCTGTTCCAGAGAAAGCTCGGTCGAAAGGTGGATTTGCTTTCCGCCCAGTTCGGCCAGCCGCTTGACGGTCCATGCGTTCATTGGGAAGAGATTGGGTCCGCAAAAGGCCTGATTGCGTTCTTGCTGGTTCCAATCATTCATCTCTTTGACCGGGCCTGCAGGCGGATACTTCTGCCCGTAAAGGGACGTCCATCCCACTTGCACCCCGCTTTCCCGCGCGGATGCCACCCAGGCTTCCGCCTCCAATTCCGGCAGAATCCAGATGTGGCTGTAGAGCGAGAAGTCAATTTTTTCGCCGATCCCTTTGCCATATACGGCTAAAGTGAATTGGAGGGACTTGCCCTTCCGTGTTGAAACAGGCAAAACAGCCGGTTTTCGAATCGGCAACGTCTTTTCTCGCCTTGCCCATAATTCGATTTCCATTTGTCGCCGAACCGCATTGATCATTCGAGCCGGTACATAGGCCATCGCATCCAGTTCAAGGGTTAGACCTTCCCAAAAGAAGGGCGTATTGCCCAGTTTCATCAAATGCTTTTTGACTTCCTCTTCCGTGCTGCCCCTTGTTTTCGCCGCTTCAATCGATTCTTCACTCTGCCAAACCATGGATTCGCCATCCATTTCCACAACAAGTTGAAGTTTTTTATCTATGTTTATTGCACAATGTCCCTTTAGCGGGATCCATGGTACAAGGGGTACTTTCGCCCACGCAAAAGAACGTTCCAGCGCATGGTCTTTGGTTAGAAAGAATTCACTGCCAAGTGCCGGCGTCTTTTTCAACCGAATCCAATAGCGGTCTGCCGCCTTTTTTTGCACCCACGACAGGTTTTGGCCCATCCATTGCCCGGCCTCGTCCCGATAGCGGATGCCATCTCCGGCAACCAGTTCATGCTGGGACCGCACCATCGCTTTGCCTCGATCGAACTGCAAAATCTTGCCGATTGAAACCCCCTGATGATTCGGCTGTCCAAGGCTGCCAATCTCCGTAACCGATTCCCCGTTCAAGAGTCCCTTCGTAAATCCCCGGTAAAACAGCCGCTTCATTTCATCCACGCGTTGATCCAAGCTTTCAGCGCGGCCGTCAATGGCTTCCCGGTAAGACCGAATCACACCGGCAACATAGGCTGGACGCTTGCTTCTTCCCTCGATCTTCAGAGAATGGACGCCGATTTTCAATAAGCGGTCAAGCTCTTCGATTCCGCATAAGTCTTTCAGACTCAGCCAGGGCGATTCATTCCCCTCGGCTTCCAGACACGCATAATCCAAGCGGCACGGTTGCGCGCAACGGCCTCGGTTTCCACTGCGGCCTCCCCGCATGCTGGAAAAGAGGCACTGTCCGGAAGCGGAAACGCAAAGCGCGCCATGAACAAAGACTTCCAGCTCAATCCCATCCACCCGGGCGCATTTTTCGATTTCTTCCACACTGGTTTCCCGCGCCACAACCACCCGGGAAAAGCCAAGCTCTTTGGCACGGCGAACCCCTTCGGCGTCATAGACGGAAAACTGGGTGCTGGCATGGCATTCCAATTCCGGATAGGTCGCCTGAATATAGGTCAATACCCCTAAATCCTGCAAGATCACAGCATCAATTCCCGCTGCGACCAGCGCTTCAACCGTCTCTTCCAGCTTTGTCCACTCATCATCCCGGATCAGTGTATTCAAAGTGATATACACTTTTACATTCCTGCGATGGGCATAATCAACAAACTCCGGCAGTTCCGCCAATTGGATGTTCTCCGCGCCCATGCGCGCATTAAAGGCTTCAATCCCAAGATAAACCGCATTGGCGCCATAGGCAATCGCCGCGTAAAAAGACTCCTTCGAGCCCGCCGGCGCCAACAATTCAACTCTATTTTGCTTTATCATCATTCATCACCATAAAAAAACCACGACAGGAAGTCGCGGTTATTTTCCCAACTCTTCATTCTTTTTGCGTGCCTGAACCAGTTCAATCTGTGTATGAAACAACTTGTTTTGCAATTCATGAATGGTGTTCTCCGCTTTGAGCAGCGAATCATTTTTCGCACGAATTTTCTCTTTCAATTCCTCAACCACCACAGGATCGACACTTTCTTCCGGCAGGGAGACCTCAACGCTCTCCATTTCATGCTGCAAACTGGCCAGCTCATTTTCCGCCTCAAAAACAGACAAAAGCATTGCCATCCGGTCATTGATCCGCTGATTGGCTTGGAGTTTATCCTCGATGCGTTTGACCGACTGCGTTGCAATTTGATCCAGCACCTCCTGAGGCTCATCTCCAACAACGGTGTATTTGACTCCCTTGATCGTTAAGGTAACACGATTTTTTTCTGACATGGCAATCCCTCCTTTTCCCTATTATAGCATAAGTCGAAAAAAAAAGGACTGCAGTTGCAGTCCTATCGTAATTTTGCCTCAAAATCTTTTTCCAGTCGCGCCAGAATCTTGTCTTGTACCTTGCCAACCTCTTCGTCTTTCAGGGTTCGGTCCGCCGCACGGTAGGCAACGGAATAAGCCAGGCTTTTCCATCCTTCCGGCACCGGCGCGCCCATATATACGTCGAAGAGTTTCGCGGATTCAACCAGCTTTCCGCCCGTTTCCACCATCGCCTTCTCAATCGTCTTGGACGGCAAGTCCGCAGGAACCAACAAGGCCAGGTCTCGTGTGATCGCCGGATACTTCGGCAGCGGCTGATAGGTTTTCTTATCCTCCGCCAATTCATGAATCACTTTCATATCCAACTCTGCCGCATAAATCGGCTGATCAATGTCGAAATTCTCCGCGACCATTGGATGAACTTGTCCCACGGTTCCAACTTCAATCTCGCCTACCATGATTTTGGCTGTTCTTCCCGGGTGGAAGGTTGGATCCTCTTTCTTTGCAACATAGTCGACCAATTGAACATTCACGCCTGATAACAGGGCTTCCACCGCACCCTTCATCTCATAAAAGTCGGTCTCGCCGCCAACCCTGGCCATAGCGATGGACATTTTTTCCTCCGGCAGTTCCGTTACAGGCAAAGCCTTCGGGATAAACAGATTGCCCAATTCAAATGCCGCAATTTCCTTAACGCCACGGTTCATATTGCGGGAAACGACTTGCAGCATATTGCCAAGCAGGGTTGTTCGCATAATGCTGAAGTCTTCGCCCAAAGGATTCATCAGTCGAATCACTTTTCGTTTTTCATCATTCTGCGGAATGCAAAGCTTGTCATAGATCTTCTCACTGATAAAGGAATAGGTCATAATTTCATTGAATCCCAATCCCCTTAAGATTTCTTTCGTGCGGTCCTCTCGAACGCGGGCTTGCGAATACCTGCCTTGGGTGATATCCATTTGAAGTGGCGCCGGTTCGATATTGTGGAAGCCGTAGATGCGGCCGACTTCTTCGATGACATCTGCCTCGATCTCGATATCTCCACGATGGCTCGGCACCCGAATCTCAATTTCATCGCCCTTCAGCTCAGGATTGAATCCCAAAAGTTCCAAGGCATCCAATTGCTGTGCAACCGGAATGGAAACACCCAAAAGTGCAGTAGCATGGTCCAAACGCATAGACAATTTCCCAGCTTCGTAGGGTCTTGGATAGGCATCCATCTCACCACCTACGACAAGGCCGGCACCCAATTGTTCCAGAAGAGCACAAGCACGGTTGCAGGCGTAAGACACCATTTCCACATCCAAATCCTTTTCGAAACGGTTGGAAGCTTCTGTACGCATCCCCAAGGCTTTTGCGCCAAGTCGGACCGTTTTTCCGTCGAAGTTTGCCGATTCAATCAGAATGGTCGTCGTAGTTTCTGAGATTTCAGAATTGCCGCCGCCCATGATGCCGGCCAGGGCAATCGGCTTGGATGCATCCGCAATCACAAGAGAATCCTCGGAAAGCTTGCGTTCCACGCCATCCAAGGTCATCAGGATTTCCCCTTTTTTCGCTCGGCGAACCCGAATTTCCTGTCCGCCAACCTTTTCAACATCAAATGCGTGCAAAGGCTGTCCGGTTTCCAGCATCACGTAATTCGTCACGTCCACCACATTGTTGATGGGGCGCACGCCCGCTTTCATCAAGCGCACCTGCATCCATGCCGGTGACGGTTCGATCTTCACATCCTTGACAACCCGACCCATATAGCGCTTGCACAGGTCTGTCGCTTCAATGGTGATGTCTTTCAAATAGCTTGCGATTTCTCCCTCGCATTTTTTCGTTTCCGCTTCCGGCAGCTTGATGCTTGTTGAGAAGGTAGCCGCAGTCTCCCGAGCCATGCCGATCATGCTCAGGCAGTCCGGACGGTTGTTGGTGATCTCGAAGTCAATGACATCATCCCGCAACTTCAAGGCGTCGCGGATATCCATGCCCAGTTCAAACTCCCCTGGAAGCAGGTAGATGCCGTCTTTGGCTTCTTTCGGGATCACCGAGTCGCCAAATCCCATCTCTTCCAGCGAACACATCATGCCTTCCGAAACCTGACCGCGCAACTTGCCTTTCTTGATTTTAAAATTCCCCGGCAGCACGGCGCCTACTGTCGCCAATGGAATATAGTCGCCTTCGGAAACATTTTTGGCTCCGGTTACAATCTGAAGCGGCTGATCTTTTCCCACATCAACCTGGGTAACGACCAGTTTGTCCGCATCGGGATGCTTCTCGATAGACAAAATTTTACCTACAACGATTCCTGTGCATTTGTTTTCATACTTCTCAATGGAATCCGCATGAGAGCCCGACATAGTCAAATGATCAGCGATCTGTTTGCCCGACTGCTCAATTTCTACATATTCTGATAACCATTCAATGGATACTAACATCTTCTTCCCTCCTAGAATTGCTCAATGAATCTCATATCGTTTTCAAACAGCAAACGAATATTGGAGATCCCATATTTCACCATGGTAATGCGGTCAATGCCCAATCCGAAAGCAAATCCAGTGTATTTTTCCGAATCAATTCCGCAATTCTCCAAAACCTTTGGATGCACCATGCCGCATCCCAAGAGCTCCATGGACCATCCCGTGTAATGACACGCCTCACAGCCTTCGCCGCGGCACTTCAAACAAGAAACGTCAACTTCGGCGCTTGGTTCCGTGAATGGGAAATGATGCGGACGGAATCGCGTTTCAATATCATCTCCAAACAATTCATGAACGAAAGTGTCGATGGTATCAATCAAGTTGGCCATGGTAACGCCCTCGCCAACAACCAGACATTCCATCTGATGGAACATCGGCGAATGGGTATCGTCCACATCATCGAACCGGAAGGTTCTGCCTGCCGTAACCATGCGGATCGGTGGCTGCACATCCTTCATGGCGCGGATTTGCACCGGTGAAGTTTGCGTTCTCAGCAGCAATTCTGGATTGATGTAGAAGGTATCGGACATATCGCGGGACGGATGGCTTTCCGGCGCATTCAAGGCGTCGAAGTTATTGTAAACCGTCTCAATCTCCGGTCCCTCCACCACGTCATAACCCATGCGGGCAAAAATCGCTTCCAATTCCTCTTTGACCTTCATCAGCGGATGGTGATGTCCAACCGGTTTCAGAGAACCGTCAATGGATACGTCAATGGTTTCCTCCATCAGCTTTTTGTTCATTTCTTCCGCTTTCAGGGTTTCCTTTTTCGCTTCAATGGCTTGGTTCAAGACCCCGCGCACCTGGTTGGCCACCTCGCCAACGATCGGACGCTCTTCAGCCGGCAATTTGCCCATCTGACGCAGCACCTGGGTCAATTCACCCTTTTTCCCCAAAAACTGAACGCGGATTGCATCGAGCGATTTTAAATCTTCTGCGGCTTCGATGCTTTGCAATCCATTTTCTTGAATTTGAATCAATTGATCTTTCATATGTTTCGCTCCTTCCTACAAAGTAATGAATTCAGCCTTTCACTTTGTTCAAGCCTGACCATCTTCGTTATAAATAAAAAAAGGAACACTTCGTCAGGGACGAAGTGTTCCGCGGTACCACCCTAATTGTCTTGCGACCTCTTATCAGATAACGGTTAAACCGATTCAGCCTACTGGTGTTCAGCCAAATAGCTCGGGAGTGAAATTCCGGAATGCATGATTGTCTTGCACCAACCGACAACTCTCTGAAGATTTCCGTACTGTGCTCCTTCATTGCTTTTCTATTCGTTTCGCCCCTGATTATATCACGGGTATCAAGAAAGTTCAATCTTTTGCTTTTCCTGAACGGCATACATGAGAATTCCCGCCGCTATTCCCGCATTCAGGGATTCGACTTGTCCCGCCATGGGAATCAGAACGCGCAGGTCTGCTTCAGCCAGCCAGTTCTCCCGAACCCCGTTCGCCTCGTTGCCGATGATCAAAGCCACACGCCGGGACATTTTTGCTGCCGGCAAGTCTTCTGAATTCTGAAGGGCGCTGGCCACGCATTGGTAGCCCTTGGCCTTTAAATCCGCTAAGGAGTCGGACGACCATGGATGAAGGCGAAGCGTGAATACGCCGCCCATGGACGCACGCAAGGTCTTCCCGTCGAAGGGATCCGCACAGCCTTTGGCCAGCAATACATCCTGAAACCCAAAAGCTTCCGCGGTTCTAAGAATTGTCCCTAGATTGCCGGGATCCTGAACCCGATCCAGCAAAAGAATCCGGTCTGCCCACGAATGGGGCTGGGTATTTTCCACGGGCATGGCTGCTATGGCAATAATCCCCTGGCCGTGAACCGTGTCACTTAATTGCTTCCAGTGTTTGTCGCTCGCCAGATAAATCGGGCAAGCGCCCAGCGCTGCAACCCGCATGGCCTTTTCATCCTGATAAAAGCTTTCCGACAGCACCAGCGCGTGCAAGGATTGGCCCGCGTCGATCGCAGCCTGTACCAAACGCAATCCTTCGATCAAGTACCGGCCTTCTTTCTGGCGATATTTCTTTTGTTTCAACTTAACGAAACGCTTTGCCTGTTCGTTGGAGAGTTGAATGGTTTTCAATCTCTTTGTCCTTCCCGTTCCAATTGGATCAGTTCCTGATTGTTTCCGATTACGACCAAAATATCATCGGCGCCAATCACCTCGTCTGCAGCCGGCGAGATATTGATGCTGTCCGTATGCTTGATGGCAATGACATTGATCCCATATCGGGTCGGCAATTGCAATTCTGAAAGCGTCTTTCCTTCCCATTCCTTCAATGCGCTGATTTCGACAATGCCATAGTCCGGCGCGAATTCGATATAGTCCAGCAAATTGGAGGACACCAGATTGCGTGCAATACGGACTCCCATGTCCCGTTCGGGATGAACCACCCGATCCGCCCCCAGCTTTTCCAATACCTTGCCGTGGTTCTCATTTTGCGCTTTTGCAATTACCATGCCGACGCCCAATTCCTTGACAATCAAGGTCGTCATAATCGAAGCTTCCAAATTGGTGCCCAAGGCAACCGCCGCCACGTCAAAATTTCCAATACCGATGGCTTTTAGCGTTGTCTCATCCAACGCGTCCGCTTGAACCGCATGGGTGACATACGGTGAAATGTCTTGAATTTTTTCCGGGTTCTTATCGATAACCATAACGTCATAGCCCAGGTCAAATAAGGTCTTGGCAAGGCTGGATCCGAACCGTCCACAGCCGATTACAACAAATTGTTTCATTGTTTCCTCCTACCCAACATTGATATTTTCTTCTGCAAGATGATAGATTCCCTTTCGGCTCTTGGTTCGTTCCGCCAAGGCAAAAGCGATGGTCAAAGGTCCCAACCGACCGAAGAACATGATGCCTGTAATCAGCAGGCGTCCAAAAATCGTCAAATTCGATGTAATGCCGCGGCTTAAGCCGACTGTCGCATAGGCGGATACAGTTTCAAACAAGACGTCGATAAAACTGGCATCCTCGCTGATGGCAAGCAAAAGCGTACTGACCAGGCAGACAAAGAGGCCAAGCATAAAAATGGTAATGGCCTTGTTGATCGCCTGCTGGGGAATGCGGCGCTTATAGATCTCAACATCCTGCTTCCCTTGGATATAGGACAAGACCGTCAAAAACACCACCCCGATGGTCGTGGTTTTGATTCCGCCGGCTGTTGATCCCGAAGAACCGCCGATAAACATCAAGATAATAATAAAAAACGTCGTCGCATCCCGCAAATCATTCATCGGAACGCTGTTAAATCCAGCGGTTCTCGGTACGACCGACTGGAAGATCGCAGTAAGCACTTTTTCCGATCCCGTCATGGCTCCCAAGGTATCCGGATTGGTAAACTCCACGACATAAATAAAAACAAAGCCAACGACCAGCAAGGCGATCGTGATCATCAGGGTCAGTTTTGAATGCAGACTCAGGCGTGACAAAGGTTTTTTGGTCCGCATGATCTGCGCCAGATTGATAAAAACAGAAAAACCGATTCCGCCTACCACCACCAAGGCGCTCATGGTCAGAATCACCAAATAGCTCCCGACATAGCCTTCCATGCTGTTGCCGATCAGGTCAAATCCGGCATTGCAAAACGCCGAGACGGAATGGAAGACTGCAAACCAGATGCCCTTCCAAAATCCGAAGTCCGGCACAAATCGAAAGGAAAGGATCAAGGCCCCCACCGCTTCAATCAAGAAGGTGGAATAGAGGACGTATTTGGTCAGCTTCACCACACCGGAGAGGGTCAAATTATTCAGTTCCTCCTGCAGAATCAAACGATTCTTCAGGGTAATTTTTCGTCCCAGCACCAAGGCCACCAAGGTTGCCATGGTCATAAATCCCAATCCCCCGATCTGAATCAGAATCAGGATCACCAATTTGCCGAAAAAGGTCCAATGGGCTGCCGTGTTCACCACAATCAACCCGGTTACACAAACCGCCGACGCCGATGTAAAAAGCGCGTCAACAAGCCCTACGCTGTTGCCGCTGGCCGAAGCGATGGGCAAATTCAAAAGCGTAGCGCCGGCTAAAATCAATAAAAAGAAACCGATCGCCAAAAAGCGAGTCGGCCGAGCACTAATCTCGTCGAGACGACTTCTAATATCGATGGTCATCATCCCCCGTCTGTCAAATTCTTCTTGCTTTGCATCTATTGTAAATCAAAGGCGAAAGCAAGTCAAAAAAATAAGTTCCCAGAGGGAACTTATTGTACGCTTTCCTTCGCAACATCAACCAATGCTTTGAAGCCAGCCGGATCATGAATTGCCATTTCAGACAACATTTTGCGGTTTACTTCGATGTCTGCTTTTTTCAATCCGCTGATGAATCGGCTGTAAGACATGCCGTTCAAACGGGCAGCTGCATTGATTCGCGCAATCCATAGCTTGCGGAAGTCACGTTTTTTCAGTTTACGTCCAACGTATGCGTTGCGCATCGCACGCATAACCGCTTGGTTTGCTGGACGGAAAGATCGGCTTGATTGTCCTTGATATCCTCGTGCCAGCTTTAAAATTTTCTTATGTTTTTTTCGGGCGTTCATTGCGCCTTTCACTCTTGCCATCGGTTATCCTCCTATCGATTATCCTAATAAGGTAGCATTTGCTTCAATACTTTTTCATCACTCGCGCAAGCTACTTTTCCTTTTCGCAATTGACGCTTTCGCTTCGGAGACTTTGATGCAAATAAGTGACTTGTAAAGTTGCTATTTCTTTTGAATTTACCAGTTCCTGTTTTTTTGAATCGCTTTGCTGCTCCGCGATGAGATTTCATTTTAGGCATGATAAATCCTCCTCTCGATTATTTTTTTGGGTTTAGAAACATAACCATGTTTCTGCCTTCCATGCGTGGTTGCTTTTCTACTTCGCCATACTCGGACACCATTTCAACAAAAGTCTTCAATACTTCGCGTCCAATATTGGTATGGCCCAATTCTCGTCCTCTGAATCGGACGGTAACTTTAACTCGGTTCTCCGCTTTCAAGAACTTGATCGCGTTGCTTGCCTTCACCTGCAAGTCATGCGAATCGATTCTTGGTGTCATACGAACTTCTTTAACACTAATCGTCTTTTGGTTCTTTTTCGCTTCTTTCTCTCGCTTTGACTGCTCGTATCGATATTTCCCATAATCCAGGATCTTGCATACGGGCGGCTTCGCATTGGGAGAAACCATCACCAAATCCAATTTTCTCTCTTGCGCGATCTTTAGGGCATCACGGGTTGGGATTACGCCCAGCTGTTCGCCTTTGTCGTCAATTACACGGACTTCCCGCGCTCGAATGCGGTCATTGATGTGAAGTTCTTTGATACAAAACACCTCCTAAAAAAAATAGCGGATAGGCGCACCTATCCGCATCAATCACTAAAAAAATGAAATGAGTACCTTATAAGCCTTCGCCATAAGGTGAGAAGCGGACCTTCTACTTTCCTCGCACAACATGAACATTATACATGACGACCCTCGTTTTGTCAAACGCAAATTTCCGCCGTCTTTCACTGCAATTCAGTTTACCAAATCCCCGTCTGCTTGTCCAGATCTTTTTAACCGCCTGCTGGGCCCGCGAATGGAGCGCAAGGATTCTTCATTGGGTCTTGGCTGGTATAAAAAAACGAGAAAGCACAAGCTTTCTCGTTTCGTCTTGGAGGCGCCACCCAGATTCGAACTGGGGGTAAAGGATTTGCAGTCCTCTGCCTTACCACTTGGCCATGGCGCCGAAATTGGAGCGAAAGACGAGATTCGAACTCGCGACCCTCGCCTTGGCAAGGCGATGCTCTACCACTGAGCCACTTTCGCTTATTATGGTGCCCAGAGGCGGAATCGAACCACCGACACGGGGATTTTCAGTCCCCTGCTCTACCTACTGAGCTATCTGGGCTAGCTGCGACGCTAACTGCGACTTCTATATATTACAATATCATCTGCGAAAAGTCAACGGGTCGCAACAAAGTTCCATTATTAAAAATTGTCTGAATTCCAGTTTTACCCATTCGTCTCCTGAATCAGCTTTTCCAAGTCCGCTTTTTCAAAGGCATAATGGGTGTTGCAGAAATGGCAATGCATCTGAAGCACATCTTCTTCGGCAGCCAATTGGCTCAACTCCTCGCGTCCCAAAGCGATCAGGGCCTGCTCCATCCGTTCTCTTGAACAGTCGCATTCCCAGAACACCGGCATCTCATCCATCAAATCCAGCTCAAAAGAAGGCAGCAAGGCAGCCAGCCTTTCCTTTGGATCCTCCGTGCGCTTTGCCACGTCCGTAAAGCTTGGCATTTTCGCAACATCCGCTTCCAATTGGATCAGCACGTCTTCAGCAATATTCGGCATGGTTTGAATCACAATGCCCCCTGCCGTTTCCACTTGGCCTTCCTCATTGAAATAGACACCCAGGTTTACAACACTCGGCTGCTGCTCGCTCGTTGCAAAATAGTAGGTGAAATCCTCGGCAATCTCCCCGGATACCAAGGGAGAACGGCCCACATAGGGTTCTTTCAAGCCCATGTCCCGAATGATGATCATTTGGCCTTCTCGGCCCACATAGCCGCCGACGTCCAGCTTTCCGTTTTCCTTCAGAGGCAGTTCCACCTCGGGATGATCCACGGTCGCCTTGATCGCGCCCGTAGAAGATGCAACCAAAATCAGTCTGCCCGCCGGACCTTCCCCTTGGATTTGCACCGTGATTTTGTCTTTCAAATTTTTCATCATGCTCGCCATCACAGACGAAACCGCCGCTGTTCTTCCGAGCGCGGCCGTTGCCGTCTCGCTCAACTGGTGAATTTCTTTCATTTCTTTCGTCAATTCTGTGGTATTCGCTAAAAAGAACCGAAAGTTCTGTCCGCGATCCATGCCACGCAATATATGATTCATCTTATACTCCTTTCACTGCCCGCCATTGCATGCGTTCACTTGTAGCCGTCAGCGGCTCCCGGCCAAAGGCTTCATAGGCTTCAATGCCTGTAAACCCGGCCTCTTCCAATGCCTTGCGGATCGCCGCCTCGGAATAGCCCCGCTGATCGTGGATTTCATCAAACCGTTCATAGACTTCATCATCTCGAACAAAAAAGGTGATTTCATAGCCAATTCGATTTTGATCCGGATCCCATCGGTTTTTCCACACGTAATAGACGTCTTCCTGATCCACGACAAAGGTTTCATTGCCGTACATTTCCCCCATGCGATACAGGGTTACCATATCGAAGACAAAAACACCACCGGGTTTCAAATGGTCAAACACCTTCTTCAAGACACGTTCCAAATCCCCGTCTTCCAGCAAATAATTCAAGGAATCGCATGCGCAAACCGCAAAATCATATTGTTTCGAAAACCGAAAATCCAACATGTCCTGGCGAAAAAACCGCACATCCCTCGGACTTAAGTTCTTTTCCCTCGCTGCCATCAACATCTCTTCCGACCGGTCGAAAGCGTCGATATGACAATTCTTGCCAATAAGCGCTTCCGTCAGATTGCCCGTTCCCGCAGCCAGCTCCAGCCCCTCGGTGGGAGCGGACCGCACTTCGCAGATCAAATCCCATAGATAGTCCGCCCATTGTGAATAATTCACATCCCGATTCATCAGCTGGTCGTAAACGGCGGCCAGGTCTTCATATGTTCCCATGTTTTCCTCCAAAGAAAAAAGAAGAGCATGCTCTTCTTTAGGCTTCCTCATCGTTGACAAACGAAAAGATATACGGCACGTTTCGGAAATAGTCCCCGTAGTTCAACCCGTATCCCACAATAAACAAATCCGGGATGACGAATCCGCAATAATCCGGTGCAATCTCGACTTTCCGGCGTTCCGGTTTGTCCAAAAGCACACAGGATTTCAAAGATGCCGGTTCCGCCGCAGCTAAATGCTTCATAATCACAGACATGGTCAATCCGGAATCAACAATGTCATCAACGATCAAAACGTCTCGGCCTTTGATGTCTACGCTCAAATCGTTCACGATATTCACTTCACCGGAGGATTCCTCCCCATGACCATAGCTTGATGTCGTCATAAACTCAATCTGAACATCCCCGTCTATGGAACGCGCCAGGTCGGACGCGAAAATAAAGCTTCCTTTCAGCAAGGAAATCATCAAAATTTGCTTTCCTTGATAGTCGCGCGTCAACTCTTTGCCGAGGCGCTCCACTTCTTTCTGAATTTCTTCTTTCGAAAAAATAATTTTTCTTTTATCTGTATTCACATCAAACCCCCATAATTTTTCACCATTGTACCATAATTTTCTACGAAAATCTATCTTCGTCGCGATCCCTGCCAACCAGTCTTTCCATTTTCAAATTCAATTTTTTCAATTCGACCAAAATACGGTTCAAGGTATACTGCATGCTGACCAGAATCACAAAAAAGATAATGCCGATTACAATTTGAAATTGAAAACTCATCATTCCTCCCCTTGTTGATCATAAGCATATACACGCTCTTCCAGTTCGCCTCCCGCTTGATAGGCCCTTGCAAGTGAATCCAGGCGGTTTTCGGGAACCGTTACAATCTCCGGATCCCCGTCGCTGATATAACGTCTTTCCGGGTGCTTTTCAAAGCTCTCAAGCCAGTCATAAAGTCCGACATTGTCCACATTGGTTTCACTGGCCCGGACGCGGTGAATGGCCGTCGGATCAAAGTCCTCCACATACGGCGACTTGTCAGGATCCCATCCCACGTTCAGAATCGCAACATTCACATATTCCGTATCCTCATAGGTCCCATATACCAAAGCGGCCTTTGCCTCGTCTGCCTTTGGCCGATGACCATACGGCAGCGCCAGGGTATTGACAGCCCCTTTTTCCAGATAGGTTTCCAAAAAGGCAACATTCTTGCCCAGACTCTCCGCAACTGCGGCAGGATTCTGGTATTTGTCTTCTTTATAATCATCATGGCCCCAGGAATGATTGCCGACCTCGTAGCCGTTGTCTACAAGAAAAGTCAGCTTTTTCTCGATCAGGTCTTCCTGGCGGAAGGGACGCGAACCGTAGACAAAGAAACTCGCCTGCGGGTCAAAGTCCTCATGGTCCGCTTTAAAGGCTTCCAGAATGCCGACCGCGCAGTTTGGATCGATCTCCCATCCGTTTTCGGTCTCCAAATATCGGAAATTGTTCTCATTCCCATCGTCAAAGGTCATCACAAAGGGGGTCGTTCCCGCAGGAATGTCAAAAGTCCCCTTCACATAATCGTTTAAAGACACCGGTCGGTATCCTTGATCGTAAAGCGTCTCCAGATCCCGCCGGAAGTTTTCCGGCGTACGGGTCCAAGTCTTCTCCTCATCCCCGATATTATGGTACATCAGCACCATCACCTTGCCGGCTTCATTGGGCTTTACGGATAAATCAATGGCCTCTTTTCGCTCTTCGATCGAAGGTTCTTCCACCGTTTCAACCGGCTCTTCTTCGGCTTCCTCAGACGGCGCTTCGACAGTTGGTTCCTGACTCTCCTCTATAACAGCGGGTTCCGGCGCCGATTGCGGTTCTTCCACACCCTGCGTGCCGCATCCTGCAAGCAAAACCGTTCCCGCTAAAATTGCTATCCATGTACTCCTTGATTTTTTCATCTTTGCTCCCCCTTTTTGTCCCTTTCATCATACCAAAACCGATGGAAGAAAGCTACCCGGCAGATCCCTTTCTATGGTATAATGAAGCATCATGCTTTTGGAGTTGATCAGATGTTTGAAAGCACCACAGAACTGGCACAAAACAAATTAATCCTCTTGTATTCATTAAAAGTATTGGAAATTCCGATTCCAAATTCTGAATTCATCCAGTTTATTTTAGAGAATCTTTCGCTCAACTATTTTATGATTCAACAATACTTGAGCGAGCTGGCCACCGCTTCCTTTATTGAAATTTGTCCAATCCACGACGACCATTCCGGTTATGTGCTGACAAAACTCGGCGAGGACACCCTCGTGTTTTTTGAAGACAGGATTCCAGAAGGCATTCGCCAGCAATTGACCGAAAACGCTTTGACCAAAAAAAACGAGCGGGTCAAGGCGCGACAGGTGACCGGCCATTATTACAAAAAGAACGACACGGAATATATCGTTACCCTGAAGGTGGTTGAAAATGAAACCCTTCTTTTCAGTCAAACCCTCAACGTCGTTTCCCAACAGCAGGCTAAGCTGATCTGCAAGAACTGGCATTCCGAATCCGGTTCCATTTACCATCAGATTCTCACCCTGCTGACTGTAGACGAAGCATAGAGATAAACAAAGACTGCTCATTCGAGCATAAAAAAACAGCTCACTGAGCATTATGGGAATCATGAAAAAAAACAGCTCACTGAGCTGTTTTTTTTATGATTCCTTTTCCATGATCGTAACCGAGTCCTCCGTGTCCGTTTCCTCGAACTGAACGCTGATGACCTCGCTGCGCGAAGTCGGCACGTTTTTCCCGACATAATCCGGACGAATCGGCAATTCCCGGTGGCCCCGGTCAATCAAAACCGCCAGTTGAATGCTTCTGGGGCGTCCATGATCGACCAGCGCATCCAGCGCGGCACGCACGGTCCTTCCCGTATAGATCACATCATCAAAAAGAACGACATCCTTCCCTCTGACATCAAAATCAACCGCCCGATTGACCTTCGGCTGTTCATCCACTTCCGTCAGGTCGTCCCGGTACAAGGTGATATCCAAGGTGTTCACCGGCAGTGAAACTCCTTCAATCTGCTCGATTTTTTCGGCAATCCGCTTCGCGAAAGGAACCCCTCTCGTTTTGACGCCAACCAAAACCACATGTTCGACCCCTTTGTTCTTCTCCAGGATCTCATGGGCAATCCGTGTCACCGCCCGGCCCATGGCCTTGTGATCCATCAACTGTGCTTTTGTTCTCATCGCTTTCCCTCCTGATCCAAAACGCGTAAAATCCGTTGAAAAGACTCCGGCAACGCGGTTTCAAAATGCATCCATTCCCCTGTTCTCGGATGTTCAAATTCGATTTCCTTGGCATGCAAGCATTGTCCCGGCGTTTGGAACCGCTGCTTTTTAAATCCATAAATCGGGTCCCCGACCAACGGATGGTTGATGGAGGCCATATGCACCCGGATTTGATGGGTGCGTCCCGTTTCCAATTCGCAACGCACCAAGGCATGTCTGGCATAATTGACAAGCGGTTCGTAATGCGTCACCGCACGACGCCCCCCTGCTACCACCGCCATCCGTTTGCGATCCTTGGGATCCCGCGCAATCGGTTTGTCCACGGTGCCCGCTTCTTTCACACGCCCTTCCACCAGCGCCCAGTAGACCCGTTTTACCTGATGGTCCTTTAAGCGTTCGGAAAAAAACTGATGGGCGTAATCGGTTTTTGCCACCACGAGCAAACCCGACGTGTCCTTGTCGATTCGATGAACGATTCCCGGCCGGATCACCCCGTTGATCGAAGAAAGGTTTTCAAGATGAAAGAGCAGGGCATGCACCAAGGTGCCGGTCTCATGCCCCGGCGCCGGATGAACCACCATTCCCTCCGGTTTGTTGATCACCGCCAGGTCATCGTCCTCATAGACAATTTCTATGGCAATGTCTTCCGGCTCCAAATCAAGCGGCGTCGGATCGGGAATGCTCATCTCGATTTGCTCATCCGCCTTGATTCGATAATTGGCTTTGCGCCGTTGTTGATCCACACAGACCTGGTCTTCCCGGATCAGGCGTTGGATCCCCGCCCTGGATTCGCCCGTCTTTTCCGCTAGATACACATCAAGCCGCACGCCGGCTTCCTCTTGCAAAACGAGAAATTTTTCAAGCCTCATTTTCAAAGATCTCCTTCTCGCGGAAAATCACCCAAAACGCAATCAGAATCGTCGAAACAACAATACAGATATCTGCAAAATTGAAGACGGGGAAATCATAAAACTTGCCAAAAATCACGTCCAAATAATCCACAACAAAGCCCCGGTACATACGGTCAATCAAGTTGCCCAAGGCCCCTCCCGTCAATACCATAATCAGAATTGCAAAGGGCTTGCGAAAGCGGTAACGCTTCATCGCATAGACCACCGCCCCTAAAAACGGCAGGGTCAGCGCCAAGAAAACCAATCTCTGATTTTGAAGAATGCCGAAGGCTGCACCAAAGTTTTCCACATAATTCAACTGAAAAAAACCGGGAATGATTTCTATGGCTGCCTTGCCCGCCAAGGCCCCGACTGCCCACACTTTTATCAATTGGTCGATCCCGACCAAAACGATTGCAATAAACCAGATCATTTCTTCCTCCTATGCTCTCGAATGAATGGCATAAATCAATGCGCCGAATTCTTCAAATGTCAATGACTGCTCGCCATCCGAAACCGCCTCTTGCGGTTGCGGATGGATCTCAACCATAATGCCCTGGGCGCCTGCTGCCAATCCCGCCAATGCGATGGGCGCTACAAGCGCGCGGTTGCCGGAAGCATGGCTCGGATCTGCAACAACAAATTTGCCCAATTGGCGCAAATAGGCTATCGCCCCTACATCCAAGGTGTTGCGGGTAACCTCCGATACCGTACGTATCCCCCGTTCACAATAAATAACGCGGTGGTTCCCCTCCGCCTCCACATAAGCCGCCGCTTGCAGCCACTCGTGTACCGTCGCCGCCATGCCGCGCTTTAAAAGAACCGGTCGATCCAGCTTCCCAACCTCTTTCAGCAAGGCAAAATTCTGCATGTTTCTCGATCCGATCTGAATCACATCCGGCAGCCATTCTTCCTCAGCAAGAATGCGGGGATCCATAATCTCCGACACGGTAATCAGGCCGAATTCCTCTCCGATTTCTTTCATGATTTTCAGGCCTTCCATACCCAGTCCCTGAAAACTATCGGGAGAAGTCCTCGGCTTAAAGGCGCCGCCCCGGATCATTTTCACGCCATGCGCCTTCAGAAGACGCGCAATTTTTTTCATTTGTTCTTTTGATTCGATCGCGCAAGGTCCGGCGATTATCCATGGTTCTTCCATCCCCTGCACAATTTTTTTCCATTGGTCCATAATCTCATTCCTTACCTGTTTCTGCTTTCCGCCTCTGGAAAGCAGAAAAAAGATTTGTATGCCTAACCCATTAAGTATACAAACCTTCTTGTCCCTACGTCAATATGGATTTATTTCTGCGGATTGATTTCTCCCTGCAAATGTTGGATATTGGCTTTGAGAAAATCGCTTTGGCTTTGCAGTAGCTGCGAGAATTTCGCCTCGAAAACAAACAATTCCTTTTTCATCAAATCCGATTTTTGCGTAAGTTCGACCGCCTTCATCCGCGCTTCATTGATAATCTGTTCAGCATCCCGATGCGCCTCATTGATGATCATATCCGCCTTTTCGGTCGCTTGCACGCCAAGTCGTTCCGATGTTTGTTGTGCCAGGACCAAGGTATTCTTCAGGGTAAGCTCCAAATCGTCGTATTTCGCAATCTGTTCCTGAAGCACCATTACCCGTTCCCGAAGTTCGATGTTTTCCTGATAAAGCCGTTCATAACCGGCAATCACTTCTTCCAGGAAGTCCTCCACTTCGGCAATCTTATAGCCATTCAGGGATTTTGAAAATGTTTTTTTCTCAAGATCTACAGGCGCAAGCATGCTCTCCCTCCTTAATATTTTTCGGCTTCAAAATGAATTCTCCCTTTTTTTGACTCTCTCCATTCCATCCCCAATCGAAACCGGCCCGTGCCGCGAATGGAGATCAGATCTCCGGGAGAAACAAGATAAGAAGCTTTTTTTTCCATTCGATGATTGATTTTGACCCGTTCCTGCTTAATCATTTCCTGGGCGCGGGTTCTGTTGGTTGGAATCAGCGCGGCAACCACTGCATCTAGTCGAAAAGACGCAGCCGAACACCTTTTCTTTTCTCCGGCCTCCTCCTCATGGACAAGAGCCTCAAGGGAGACGAATTCTCCACGGATCCGCTCCCGCCCAATTTCAAGCAGCTGAGACAGCACATACTTTTCCACTTCCCGAATCATGAAGATGAAAAAAAAGTCGTCATGAATGACGATATCGCCAAATTTCCCACGATCCAATCCCAGCCCCATCAGGCTTCCCAAGATTTCCCGATGCTGAAACCGCACCCCCTTCGCCTCGCCGCGAAACAGGACGATTTCATCATCCGTCAGCCAGCTTGCATCCCCGAAGGTAAAGAGAATCCGTTTTCGTTCCGCTTGCTCGTATCCGCCGGCAACATGAAAAAACAATCCTTCTTCCTGCTTTAACAGCGATACCGCAACTTCAACCGTATAGGGATCGAAAAAGTCCGTTGCGTCAACCCCGCCATGAAATCGGACCCGTTGAACCCGGTCCAGCAGTCGATGAATCCGGTTGCGGCAATCCTCATCCCGGATAAACCGCAAATCAGTTTTTTTTACCATGTCAATTTCAGATCATCCGAACTTTCAACCGTTTCAACCGTTGCGCCGGCTGTCGAAATTTTGACCGTCTTCGGAGTAATAATGAAGATGTTTGAGTCCACTTTCTCCACATTGCCCTCCATGGCATACACGGCGCCCAGCATGAAATGATAGGCGTTCTTTTTCCACTCGCCCTTCAATTGCTTGAAGTTGATAATGATCGTTTTATCTTTCTTCAAGCGGTCGATTGATCGAGTAATCTCATCATAATTGACCGGTTCCTGAATAATAATGCTTCCGTCTTCGCCAAAAGCCGAGGCAAAGTGGTTCGATTCTGTTTCACTAAATAAAATATCTTTATTAATATCCAAAGTATCCGTCATTTCTTCGCTTCCTTCCTCCAAGACTTCATCCTGGAATAAATCGGTTTTTTCTTCCGGCTCCATCTCATGTTCCTGATTCATGCCAATCAAATTCTTAAACTTTGATGCGAAGGTTTCTTTTTCTTCCATGTGGTCCTCCTTATGCTTGATAAATGGCGCTGCCGATGCGAACCATTGTTGCCCCGGCGCCAATTGCTTCCTGATAATCCATGGACATGCCCATGGAAAGCTCCTTCCATTCCGCTGCCACCGGATGCTTTCTTACCTCTTCCAACAGTTCCGCAAGCGCCTCAAACCACTTGCGATTCTCTTCTGCCGGCTGCCCAAAGGGAAGAATCGTCATCAACCCTTGAATTTCAATATGCGGATAAGCCTTCAATTGATCCAGGGCTGCCATCAACTCACTGCGGGAGAAACCGTATTTGTTGGGATCCGATCCGATATTGACCTGCAAAAGGCCCGCCTGCCGGCAGGATTTCTTTCGGCAAATCTCATCGATGGTTTCCACCAGCCGCAAGGAATCAATGGCATGAATCATCGCGACTTGCCCCACGATCTTCTTGGCCTTGTTTCGCTGCAAGTGGCCGATAAAATGCCACCGGATATCCAAGTCCTTCAACTGCTCCATCTTTTCCATAAGAACCGGAACCCGATTTTCTCCAAAGTCCCGCACGCCGCACGCGTAGGTTTGGCGGATTGCTTCCGCGTCAACGGTTTTCGACACAGCAACCATCCTAACTTGATTTTGCTTTCCACTCTCCATTGAATCCTGAATATTCTCTTGGATCTCCAGAATTCGCTGCTCAATCTTCCTGTCCACGTCTTCCCTCCTGTATTTCCACTTCATCATAGGCCCGCAATTGGTCTGGTTCGACCGATTGTACAATCACGTCGCTGCGGTTCTCGTCCACAATCACTACAGGCGTCCATACAAGCTCCTGATTTAGACGCAGCCGCCAGACACCGGTTTCACCATTGCGAACGCTTATCGCTTCTTTGGGCACGGCAACCCCCTCTGGAATTCTCGCCGGTCGCAGCTGCATGGTCAAATGCCTCACATCATTAATCTCGTAAAAGCGCTCTTCCACTTCCAACAACCAATATTCACCGTCTTCGGTTTGACTCACCATGGATTTTGTCGCACGCACCGGCACCAGGCATTCATCGCAAGACAAGATAAACTGCTTGCTCTCCCGAAAAAAATCGCTCGTTTCATCCGACAAGCGAATCAGCACATACCATGCGCTATTGTCGGAAAGCCGGTAAATCGGCTGCAGCCACTCTCTGTCCGCGGAAACCGATTGTGCAATAAAGGGATCGTGAATATACCGATAGGCCCGTTCCAAATCATTTCTCACATTTTCATAGAGGAAATCTTCCTCATAGTCATCAAAAACGTAGGAAACAATGCCGGCAATGGTGCCCGGTAGTCAATTTCCCCATTTTTCATTTTCTCCAATTCCCGATGGGTCCTTTTAATCTTCTCCATCTGAATCACCGAGGCGTTCTGTTGGGAAAACAGTTCGTCGTATTGGTGCTGATAAGCCTCCACACTGTCCTGGGCGGCAGCAAAATCCCCGCGCTGCATGGCTAGGCGGTAACCGCCGACAAAGGCCTCATTGGCTTCATTCACCTGGCTTCTGATTTTACCCAGATCAATGCGAATGTTGTCGAAGCTTGTCAACGCAAAAATCCGTTCTTTATACTTAGCCTGGATTGCTCCCATTGAATTTCGCTCATCCCAAGTAAACACGCCCATCGGCGCACCGCGCCGCACCTTTTGTCCTTCTTCTTGTGCAACGGCAAATTGTCCGGAAGCCGGCGCATAGTAAACATACTCTTTTCGAACCACGATGCCTTCCGTCTCCAAAGACAGGGCTTCTTCCACGGGAGTTGCCATCGTCGTTTGCTTTTCCTGTTGCGGCAGCACGCGCGAGAGAAAAAAGATGCTGGTAATCATACAAATCATCAAAATAAGTGTCAATATCCGATTCTCTTTCATCCGGTCCCTCTGATGCTAAATTTTCTTTTATTATACCATATCTCGATTCGCTTGAAAGTAAAAACCGGAGGGTTAATCCCACTCCGGTTTTTGATCTCTCATCATCAACTTATATACCGATCGCTTGACATCTTCCGTGCCATACAGCACCTCATAGATTTCTTGAGATATCGGCATTTCAATCCCGTATTTCTGCGCCAGCTCGACGGCTGCTTTCACCGTTTCCGCGCCTTCGACAACCATCCCAATCTTTTGAATGGTCTCTTCCAAGCTAATGCCCTTGGCCAGCAAAATGCCAGCCCTTCGGTTTCGGCTATGTTTGCTCATGCAGGTAACGATCAAATCGCCCATTCCAGACAAGCCCAAGAAGGTTTTGCGCTCAGCCCCCATGGCTTCGCCCAGCCGTGTGATTTCCACAATGCCCCGGTTCATCAAGGCGGCTTTCGTGTTGTCGCCGTATCCCAGGCCGTCGGAGATGCCCGCGCCGATCGCGATCACATTCTTTAGGGCTCCGCCCAATTCAACGCCTACAAGATCGTCGTTTCTGTAGATGCGCAAGAATTCTGTCGTAAAGGTCTCCTGCACCAGCAAAGAGAAGTCGTCATTTTCTGATGCAACGGTAATGGTCGTTGGCATTTTTTTCGCCACTTCCTCAGCATGGCTGGGACCGGAAAGGATCGCGTAATCCACTTCGGGCAATTCCTCGGCAAAGATTTCAGAGATTCGCATCAGGGTCCCGTTTTCAAGCCCCTTTGCCACATTGACGAAAGCGTGCTTTCCCTTGACCAAAGGCTGAATGTCCTTCAAGACGCTTCTGACATGCTGGGTCGGCACCGCCAGCAAGGTGAAATCCATCCCCGCAACTACATCTTGCAATTCTCCGGTCAGCTTCAGATTGGCCGGCAAGATCCTTCCGGGCAGGTAATGATGGTTCTCGCGGCTTTCTTCCAGCGCTTTACGCTTGTCGGCATTTCTGACATACATCTGTACATCCAGGTTTTTTTCTGCCAATACAATTCCCAAAGCGGTTCCCCAACTGCCTGATCCTATAATTCCAATCTTCATTTCTGCACCTTCTCCCCGAATTTTCTTTCAGTTCCATTTAGCAACCGCTGGATATTCGCCCGATGACGGAAAACAGCCATAAGCCCCATCAGGGCTGTCGCCCCCACCAAAGTCCATGAAAACGGTCGGTAAAAGATCGCGATTAAAATAGGTAAGAGAATCGCGTTGACAACCGAGCCAAGCGAAACATACTTGGTCGTCCAAACGATCAAAACCATCAAGGTGATTTGCACCAAAAACAAGACAGGAGACAAGGCCAGCAAAACGCCCGCGGTTGTCGCGATGCCTTTCCCCCCTTTAAAATTCAAAAAGACCGGATAATTGTGTCCAACTACAACAGACAGGGCCGCGATCGCCATCAGGGTTTCCCCGCCAAGCGCATAGCCGATTCGAGTCGCCAAGTAGCCTTTTAGCATATCCCCCGCAAGGGTCAGCAAGCCAATCTTCGCGCCAAAGACCCGCAAAGCATTGGTCGCACCGGCATTATGACTGCCGTATTCTCGAATATCTGTGTTACGAAGCCATTTCCCCAGCAGAAAACCGGTGGAAATATTGCCAAGCAAATAGGATAGAACAATTACCAAGCCTGTTTTCATTTCTTGCTCCTTTCGCGACAGGTAAACCAGATCGGCGTGCCTTTAAATCCGAAATGCGACCGAATTTGATTTTCCAAATATCGTTGATAAGAAAAATGCATCAATTCCTTGTCATTCACAAAAATAATAAAATGAGGCGGTTCTGTACTTCCTTGTGTTGCGTAAAAAATCTTAAGCCGCTTGCCCTTGTCCGACGGCGGCTGATTCATCAATATTGCGTCGCCGATAATGTCATTGAGCACACCGGTTTTTACGCGGATCCTTCTGGTTTCGTAGACTTCGTTGATGGCGTCCAGCATTTTATGGGTTCGCTGGCCCGTCAATGCGGAAATGTACACGATCGGCGCGTAAGACATAAAGGCCAGACCCGTACGCAAATCCCGTTCAAAGTTCAAATAGGTTTTGCTGTCTTTTTCAACCAAATCCCACTTGTTTACAACGATGATTGCCCCCTTGCCATTGTCGTGGGCAAATCCGGCGATCTTTTTGTCCTGGTCCGTCAATCCGACCGTCGCATCAATCATCACCAGGCAAAGATCGGCCCGTTCCACTGCCGCCAGGGTACGGATCACGCTGTATCGTTCAATGCTCTCGTCTTCAATTTTCTTCTTTTTTCTCAATCCTGCCGTATCGATAAAGACGTATTTTTTCCCATCCACTTCAAAGGAGGTGTCAATGGCATCACGCGTAGTTCCCGGCACGTTGCTGACAATGACCCGATCCTCTCCAAGCAGCCGGTTCACCAAAGATGATTTGCCGACATTGGGCTTGCCGATAAAGGCAACCTTGATCACATCTTCTTCCGCTTCGGTCGATTTTCCTTCCGGGAACAAAGCAACTACTTCGTCCAGCAAGTCTCCCAATCCCAAACCCTGGCTGGCAGAGATCACATTCGGCTCTCCCAGTCCCAGCTCGTAGAATTCATAGAAGGTGTCCGGCATATCGTTTGTATCGATCTTGTTGACAACCAACAATACCCGTTTATTCGCCTTGAAAAGCATCTGCGCAACTTCTCTGTCCGTTGCGGTCAAGCCTTGAATGCCGTCAACCAGCAAGAGAATAACATCCGCCATCTCAATCGCCATCTCGGCTTGGCGCCGCATCTGCTTTAGAATCTGGTCATTGCTCGCCGGTTCGATACCGCCGGTGTCAATCATCGTAAAATGTTTGTTCAGCCATTCGCTCTCCGCAAAGATCCGATCCCGCGTAACGCCGGGGGTATCCTCAACAATCGAAATTCTTTTTCCGGCCAATCTATTAAATAGCGTGGACTTCCCTACATTGGGCCGCCCCACAATGGCAACAATTGGTTTCGCCATGGTGTTCCTCCTTAAAAATAACTGAAGAATCGATTCCCATCATTCTCCATAATAATGATATCGGTATTTAGCCTTGCTTTCAAGTCCTCCAAACGAATGTCGTCCAAAAAAACAGGTTCGCCCGATTTAAGCATGTTTTCCGGAAGCAAAAGTGTTCTGCCATCCAGGTGTTCTTGCGTCTGTTCGATGATGTCCTGCCCCGTTATCAGTCCGCTGACCGTGATGGTGGTCCCATAGAACTCATTTTTGACCCCGATCACCTCGATTGAGACATCCGGCTTTTTCTCCATCACCCGTACGGCAAGCTGGCGCATGATCTCTTCCATCAAGGCACCGGTTGCCAGCAAATATCTGCGCTTCTCTCTCCCGGCTTCAGGCTGGTAGGCTTCGGCAGCTTCATAAAAAGCTTGAGTAAACTTTGAAACCATGCCAACGCCGTCCTCCAAAAGATCAAAATCCTCATAATGCGCAGCCTTGGGGAAGGGGCGTTTTGCCAACAAATAAAATTCATCGCCCGCGAAAACCAACTTGGTTCCATAGCGCGCCATGTTTTCTTCCTGGTATCCGTGCAGCTGATCGATGAACCGCTGGGCTTCCTCCCTTGTAAATCCCCGCAAGGGCTCCAGCCCCTCCCGGAACCGCGTTAGCCCAATGGGAACTATCGCAACCGAGTGAACCGCCGGGTAAAGCGCCGCCAAATCATGAATGGTTCGATCCAATGCCGCCCCGTCATTCACACCAGGGATCAAGACAATCTGGCAGCTCATCTCAATGCCGGCTTCGGCAAACCGCTTCATCAGCGGCAAGAGCTTGGCTGCATTCGGATTTTTCAGCATTCTGACCCGCAAATCAGGATCCGTCGCGTGGACGGAAACATTGATGGGCGAAATGCGGTATCGGATGATTCTTTCGATCTCCTCTTCATCCACATTGGTCAGGGTGACAAAGTTCCCCTGCAGAAAGGACAGTCTTGAATCATCATCCTTAAAATACAGCGTCTTTCTCATGCCTGGCGGATTCTGATCCACAAAACAAAAGATGCACTTGTTCCTGCAATGGTGGGCACAACCCAACAATTGGTTGTGAAACAAGATGCCAAGATCCTCATCATATTCTTTCTCAATTTCAATTTCCCATTGTTCGCCATTTTTCTTTTCAATCATCAGATTGACAGTTTCATCGGCAATCAAAAATCGGTATTCGATGATATCATTTACGGCGATGCCGTTGACTGAGATCAATCGGTCTCCCGGCTCAATGCCAATTTCCTCGGCAATGCTCTCCGGTTCAATGAATTCGACCCGATTTTGCATGGCCCGTTCATTATTCACTTCCATATTCGCTCGTTTGTTACTGGCTTCCATACTAAACCTCTCACTTCCTCATCCTTCTAAGGATACATGGTTTGGGTATTGAAATCAAGAAAAAACGCCCGAGCGGGCGCATTTTCACACATCTGAAATTTATCAAGCTTTTATCGGTACAATGGATATTTCGCGCACAAGCCGTCAACCAATTCGCGCGCACGCTCATTATTTGGCTCAGCTGCCAAGGTCAATTCGAAAATCTCTGCAATCACATCCATATCCGCTTCATTGAATCCGCGTGTGGTGATCGCTGGGGTTCCAACACGAAGTCCGCTTGTGACAAAGGGACTTTCCGGATCAAAAGGAATGGTGTTTTTGTTGGTTGTCACGCCGATTTCATCCAATCGATGTTCGGCTTCCTTGCCTGTCATATTGCGGTTTCTCACATCAAGAAGCACCAAGTGGTTGTCCGTTCCGCCGGAAACCAAATCAAATCCACGCTTCAGCAAGGCTTGACTAAGGGCTGCTGCATTCTTGACGATTTGCTCTTGATAGACTTTAAACTCAGGAGACAAAGCTTCCTTGAAGCTGACCGCCTTCGCTGCAATCACATGCATCAAAGGACCTCCCTGGGTGCCGGGGAAAATCGCCTTGTCAATCTTCTTTGCGTATTCTGCCTTGCACAGGATCGCGCCACCCCTTGGTCCGCGCAAGGTTTTATGGGTAGTCGTTGTCACGAAGTCTGCGTATTGAACTGGATTCTGATGAAGCCCTGCCGCTACCAATCCGGCAATGTGCGCCATGTCCACCATCAGGTAGGCGCCTACGGCATCCGCAATCTCTCGGAACTTATCAAAATGAATGGCTCTTGGATAGGCACTCGCTCCGGCAACGATCAATTTCGGCTTGACTTCCTTGGCTTTCTCCATCAAGGCGTCATAATCGATGACTTGGCTTTCCTTGTCAACACCGTAGCTGACAAAGTTGAAGTAGGTACCCGAAATGTTTACCGGACTGCCATGGGTCAAATGGCCGCCGTGGGACAGGTTCATGCCAAGAACGGTATCGCCCGGTTTAAGCATGGCAAAATAAACACCCATATTGGCATTTGCGCCGGAATGAGGTTGCACGTTGGCATGCTCTGCGCCAAACAGCTCTTTCATACGATCGCGAGCCAGGTCCTCAACAATATCAACAAACTCACAACCGCCATAATAGCGTTTCCCAGGGTATCCTTCTGCATACTTATTGGTCAGGTAACTGCCCATCGCTTCCATAACCGATTCAGACACAAAATTTTCCGAGGCAATCAATTCGATTTTATCCGACTGGCGGTTCTTCTCCAATTGAATCGCCTCATACACCTCTGGATCCGCTTTCATCACTTGTTCAAAATTCATACGCGCCCTCCCTCTTAAAAGATATCGTTATTATACCATAGTTCCAGAATAAGAAATCGCTTTATTTTGAATATTTCACAACCAATTCAAGTAAATCTTTTAACAATTCCTCTTGATTGTCCTCATTCTTCAATTGGTGCAAGAGGCAGTCCCCGATATATTCTTCCAGAATCAGTCCGCCCACTTTGTGAAGGGCAGCCTTGGCGGCTGAAATCTGAACCAGAATCTCTTGGCACGCCTTGTCATCATCAACCATCTTCTGAATGCCCTTGACTTGTCCTTCGACGCGTCGCAGACGCAACAACAAGCTGCTTTTGTCACTTCGCTTACATGATTTTGTCGTCATATTGATCTCCTCCCAAGATTCTTTTCATCGCCAACCGTTTCTTTTGCTTGCTGAAGACCTTGCGATCCAGCACCCATAAGATACCAAATGATACAAGCATGAAGGCAAGTCCGACACCAAAGGCCTTGACTTCCGATGCAAACCACCGCGATCCCAATACAATGCCGGCGATCATCCCCGCGGCCGGAATCCCATATACAATCACGCTCGACAACAAAATAAACCGCGTATCCGAAACAAGCTCCACATAATCCCCTTCCTTCGCTTGAAGGTCATTGGGAAATTCCACAACAATCGAGGGCGCGTCGCAAGAACCGCCGCAGGATTTACAATTCCCGCCACAGGAAGAAATTCGTCTAACCTCTACCCAAACGCGTTCTTCTTTTTGTCTAATCACATATCCGATTTGATCCATATTACCTCTCCTTAAGTACCCCTATACCGTATCGGTCAGTCTTATCATACCACAATCTTGCCCTTTTTCAAGGAAAAAGACGACCTCTAGTCGTCTTCGCCGATGACTTTTAGTCGTCCTTGCGCAGTGCGCGCAAATGCGCTTTCATTTTCCCCTCATACCCCTGGTCCGTAGGTTGATAAAATCTCCGATCCTCCAGGCCGTCAGGCAAGTATTGTTGATCGACATAATGATTGTCATAATCATGCGGATACCGGTACTGGAGACCCGTCGCGCCCTGATGGCCCGCTTTCATGGATCGCGCCGTTGAGTCTCGCAAGTGTTCCGGAACCGCTCCGATCTTCTCTGTTTGAACGGTCTTAAGCGCACGGTTGATCCCCAGATAAGCCGCATTGCTTTTCGGTGCAGACGCCAGATAGGTTGTCGCCTGGGCCAGAAGAATCCGCCCTTCCGGCATACCGATTCTCTCCACGCCCTGCGCCACAGAAACCGCGACCTGAATCGCCTGCGGATCTGCATTCCCCACGTCTTCCGACGCGCTGATCATCAGACGGCGCGCAATAAATTTCGGGTCCTCCCCCGCTTCAATCATCAATGCCAGCCAATATAGGGCCGCATTGGGATCAGATCCGCGAATGCTTTTGATAAAGGCGGAAATCACATCGTAATGAAAATCGCCATTCTTTTCATAGCGCACCGGCTTCTTTCTGGAAGCATCCGCCAGCAATTCCAGGGTGATGACGGTCTTGTCCCCGTCATCCTCGGACAGCATGACCCCCATTTCCAGAAGATTCAAGGCTACCCTTGCATCACCGTTCGCCACCTGAACAATATAGTCAACCGCATCCGCCTTCACATCAACCGCCAGGTTGCCGTATCCGTTTGATTTGTCCTTGATCGCCCGCTCGACGATGGATTGAATGGCCCTATCGTTCAGGGGCGCGCATTCCAATACGATCGAACGCGAAATCAAGGCCTTATTCACTTCAAAGTACGGATTTTCCGTCGTTGCCCCAATCAAGACCAGGGTCCCGTTTTCCACATAGGGCAACAGGGCGTCTTGCTGCGCCTTATTGAAGCGATGGATCTCATCAATAAAGAGAATGGTACCAATTCCGTCAAATTGCTGCGTCGCCTTCGCCTGCTTGACAACTTCACGAATGTCTTTCACCCCGGAGGTCACGGCATTCAATCGATGAAATTCTTTTTTTGTTTCATTGGCGAGAATCTTTGCCAATGTCGTCTTGCCGGTTCCCGGAGGTCCGTAAAGAATTAAAGAAAGCAATTGATCGTGATCAATCGCTTTTCTTAACACGGAATTTCGTCCCACCAGCTTCTCTTGACCCTGAAAGTCTTCCAATCGAGCGGGGCGCATTCGTTCAGCCAAAGGCCGATATGTTTGTTTCTGATTCGCGTAGCCAAATAAATCCATTGTTCTCCTACTTTTCGTCCAACATTTTTTTCAATTCATCCAAAAATGTGTTCAAATCCTTGAATTGTCGATACACCGAAGCAAATCGCACATAGGCAACCTCGTCCAAATCTTTGAGCTGGTTCATCACAAGCTCGCCGATCATCGTGGACGAAATTTCCCGCTTCAATGAGTTTTGCAGATTCTTCTCCACTTCATCCGCGATCGCTTCCATTTGCATCATGGACACCGGCCGCTTTTCACAGGCCCGGATCAAGCCATTCAGAATTTTGTCGCGGTTGTACTCCTGACGGGTACCGTCTTTCTTGATCACAACAATTGGTATATGTTCAATCTTTTCGTAGGTCGTAAAACGCTGGCTGCATTTTACACATTCTCTACGACGACGAATCGAATGTCCCTCCTCGGTCGGTCTTGAATCTACAACTTTTGTTTCATAGTAATCGCAAAAAGGACATTTCATGTTCGTCTCCCTCCCAAATTTAAATTCACGTACAGACGGCAATCACAATACCGCCTGCACCTTGCTTTTCTCTTTGTTCTCTTCTAAAAGTTTTGGCGAATAAAGGTCGGAATGTCCAAGGTGTCCTCGTCCTGCTGAACGGTCTCTTCGACGCTTTCCTTTTGCAGGGACGATTCGTCTGCCTCAGTCGGCTCCGCACTCTCTTCTGCCTGCTTTTCTTCTGCCGCAACCGGCTCGACCATCACCGCAGGTTCAGGTTTGATTTCCTCCGCCACAGGCGGTGCAACTGGCTGCGCTTGAGGTTGAACCTCCTTGGCTGCCGGCTTGGACACCTTGGCAGGATCCTGGTAGCCCGTCGCAATAATCGTCACTTTAATCTCGCCATTCAGATTTTCGTCTTCAGCCGCCCCAAAAATGATATTGGCATCTGAAGAAGCAGACTGTTGAACCAGGTCAGCCGCTTGATTGACTTCCATCAAGCTTAGCTGGTCGCCGGTAATGTTCAGCAACACCCCTGTAACGCCGTCAATCGTGGTTTCAAGAAGCGGACTTTCAATCGCCTTTCGAACCGCTTCGATTGCTCGATTCTCGCCGCTGGCCGATCCAATTCCCATATGGGCCACGCCTTGGTTTTCCATAATGGTTTTCACATCGGCAAAATCCAGGTTGATCATGCCGGGAACGACAATCAAATCTGAGATTCCCTTGATGCCGGAATGCAAGACCTCATCGGCAATGCCAAAAGCCTCCATCATTGTCGTATTGCGTTCAACAATATCCAAAAGTCTGTCGTTGGGAATGGTAACCAAGGTATCGACGTTGTCCTTTAACATTTCAATTCCCGATGAAGCAAAACGCATTCTTCGCGAACCTTCAAAGGTAAACGGCTTTGTCACAACCGCCACCGTCAGGATGCCCATTTCCCGTGCAATTCCCGCAACGATGGGCGCCGCGCCCGTTCCTGTTCCACCGCCCATGCCAGCGGTAATAAATACCATGTCAGCGCCTTCAATGGCTTCCATGATTTGTTGTCGGCTCTCCTCGGCTGCCTGACGGCCCACTTCCGGATTCGCGCCTGCACCCAAACCACGGGTCAATTTCTCACCAATTTGAATCGTTTGTTCCGCTTCCGAAGCTTTTAGCGCTTGCATATCCGTATTGATTGCAACAAAATCTACACCTTGCAAATCCGTTGTAATCATGCGATTCACGGCATTGTTTCCACCGCCGCCGACGCCAACCACTTTAATTTTTGCGTATGAATCTTTTTCAAAATCTATCTGAAACATTCTGCACCTCCAAAATCACGAGATCTAGTAGTTATCTATTTCTTTTCCTCTATATACAGTTTAGCGTATTCCAACGCAAAGCACAATCTCTATTCCTCAAACTTCCCTGCCCAATCACGTATTCTCGTAAACATTCTGATGCAAATTGGTAAATATGCACCTAAATACAATAAATTGTTAAATTGATCCGCCAGAAAAACAAGCCCCGTGCAAAGCAGGATCTCCATCCCGAATGCAGCCAGCCCATTCCCCCGCCCATCCTTTTCAGGTCTCAGAATATGCCCCAGAATCCCATCAATGGACAATAGGATATACGCGAGCAAATAGGCTGAAAAATTCAAAGGCCATCCCAACGGTACAAGAAAGCCAATCACACCGCCTGCAAGGATTCCCAGAATCAGGTATTTCATCTATACCCCTCCTTCATAGCCCAAAATTTCAAGATTTTCGCTGACCCGCACCAACACTTCCAAATTGTATACCGAGCGCAAAAGCTCCGTATAGGTGTTCGGCGCGGTTACTGCGGCATAAAGCGCGGAAGGCTCGCCGATCACCTTCATAACGAAAGGCGCCGTCGTGCTTTCATCGTTGACCCAAATGATGGGTCCCCCGCATTGAATCTTCGAGCGCCATGTCACACGCTCGCCTTCAATGCTGATCGCCTCTGCGCCGGCCGCACGCAAATCATTGACGATATTCAAAATATCCGTATTGTGGACAAGGTCGAACATTTCAACCTGTTCTCCCGTGTCCGAACGGTCGTTGACCTTAATCAAGATCCCCGGTCCCTTGACAGCTTCCCGCCCGGACAAAATCCGCGTCTGCGCCAATTCGCCTTCCAAATACGTCAAGGTTTCCCGCTGGTCAGAAAGATTTTGATAGGAATCCAGGACTTCTTCCCTTTCCTTCAATGTCTCCTCCCGCGTATGAATCAGATTGGAGATCGCTTCGATTCTCGATTCCAACCGCTGGAGTTCGGCTTTTTGCGCCTCGGATACCCGTGCTTCCTGCACGCGCACAATCCATATCAGACAGAATCCAAGCAAGAGGGCTGCGACAAATATAAACAACCGCTGTCGTTTCTTCATCAAGACCCTCCCTTAAGAAAGCGATCGGCCTGCTGTGGCGCCAAGCTCTCCAAGACCATGTCTTCTCGTTTTTGAACCGACACCTCCAGCCCAAGATAGTTCTCGATGGCAAAGAGAATCCCGCCTTTCAGCTCCAAGGCGGCTGCCAGTTTGTCGGGATCGCCGATGGCACGGATAACGATGGGACTGCCAATCGAAATCCCATTTACATTAATATGCTCGCCCACTTTGAGGATCTCGGAACGGGACGTGTATCGTTCCCCGTTGATCTCCACTGCTTCCGCATCGGCTACATTTAAATAACTGATCACATCATGTAAAATATCCGTGTTCTCCGCCAGAATACTCACATTTGGATAGAGGTTGTCTTCGATGATGGTTACCTCCACGCCCGGCCCCTTGGCTTTCCGATAGCCCAGACGCAATTCCAGCTGTTCTATTGTATCGATATACTGATCGACGATTTCATCACTGGTCTTGGTTTGATCCCGCAAAAAATCATTTTCGTTTTGCAAAACGGCAATGGTCTCCCGCTGGTCCTCCATTTCTTTTTTCAGTGTCTGAATTTGTTGCAGCAGCGCTTCGTTGCCATAGGGGTAGCGCTCTTCAATCTCCATTTGAGAGGCAACCCGCACGCCAACTACAACCATCGCGCCAATTAGCAATCCTTCTATCAACCGTCTCTTCATCTCTCCACCTACTCTGCCTGCACAAAACGCGCATCATATCCCGATTCCAAACGGATCGTTCCAGCCGATATCTCTCGTCTGTGAAGATCCGTCAGAATCCTTGCAAGCATATCAACAATATACTCGCCGTCATTCATATCCATTATTTCAACCTTCAGCGCATCTGTCAGCCAAAACTGCATTTCCTCTTCCGTAAGCGCCGTCAATCGAAATTTCGTTTCCCCCACCAGCGTGCCGGACCAATTCAAGATCTTCAAAAAACAGTTCCAACGGTCCGCCGATACATTCAGTGGCGGCTTGCCGTACTGAATATCCAATGGCGTTTCTATGGCCGCCGCAAACTGGATCCCCGCCTCGTCATCCGCCTGCCGGTCCAGAAAAATTCCGTCCTGATCCATTAATACCCGCTTGCCGTCTTCCAATTGAATGGAATAAGACGGTTGTCTTTCATCCACCTCAATCTCAATCGAAGAAGGCAGGACGCGCTTTAAATGGACCTCGCGAATCCAAGGCAAATTTGAAAGATTGGCTTCCACCTGATTCACATCAAGATTCCACAACATCTGCTTGTGGTCGATATGGGCAGCATCAAGAATTTCTTCCGCTGATAATCGCACGGCGCCCTCCACTTGGATGGCATCCACGCCGAATACCCGCGTTTGATAAGCCCCCAAAGCAAGCAGGGCGATCAGGATCAATCCAATTGAAAACCAACTTGCAAATTCCTTGATTCTATTTGTCATGCTTGACACGCTCCCATATGGACTGGAAAATCTCTTCCGTAACCTTTTCGTTGGACATTTCCTTGGCCTTCTGCTGCATGCGCTGCATCAATTCCTGGTCTTGTCGAATTTGTTCCACCGAATCCAGCAGCCACTCGCCGCTTAAATCCTTTTCCTCGCACATCAGGCTGGCGCCTGCATCTGCCATCGCTTTCGCGTTAAAGAATTGATGGTATTCCGTCGTATAGGCCTTCGGAATCAAAATTGACGCTTTGCCCAGTGCTTGCAACTCGGCAATCGTGATCGCGCCTGCACCGGTAATAATCAAATCCGCCTTGGCCATATCATCAAAGATGGTTGGCAGATAGGCCACCGCTTGGAATTTTCCCTTATTTTCCGGCAAGGCGTCACAAAAGGACTCGTAATGCCGTTTCCCCGTCGCATGAACCCACTCAAAGCCAACGGACTGTTTGTCCAGAATTTCTAAAATCGCCTGATTCAAAGAGGTTTGGCCCCCTGAACCGCCAAAGGAAAGAACATGAAAGCCTTCATGGGCAAGGGCTTCTTGTTCGTAAAAGGCTCGACGGACCGGATTGCCAACCAGCCGTACTTCCCGCGCCCCCTTCAGCCATTGGTGGCTTTCCTGGAATGCAGTAAAGACCAGATTCACCCGTTTAGCCAGAATCCGGTTTGTCACACCCGGATAGGCGTTTTGTTCCTGAATCGCGGTAAATACCCCCCACGACAGGGAACCCAGCATAACAATCGGCCCGCTCACATAGCCGCCGGTGCCAATGACCACATCCGGTTTAAACTCCCGAATCGTCCGAAATGCCCCCCAGATGCCTTTTACCAGCACCGCCAGGGTTTGCAGGGTTTGCAGGCCCAGTTTTCTTCGAAAGCCCTGTACGGAAATCGCCCGATAGGCAAGCCCCTTGGCCTCCGCCAACTCTTTTTCCATCCCATGCGGCGTCCCCACATAGAGGATCTCCGCCTGATCGTCTTGCTTTTTTATTTCTTCAACAAGAGCAAGCGCCGGATAAATATGGCCTCCGGTGCCCCCTCCGCTAATAATATATCGCATGGTTCCCCCTTACTCACTGATTGAAACACTTACTAAAATACCGGCCATGGACAGGAAGGTCAGCAACGCCGTTCCGCCATAACTGATGAGAGGGAGTACTACGCCCGTATTCGGCAATAATCCAATCCCAACGCCGATATGAATAATCGTCTGAAATGCATAGAGGGACGTAATGCCGACAGCCAGCAAGGCGCCGTATCGGTTTTGTGTCCGCATGGCAATCCGCAGCCCCGTCCAAATCAATATGCCGTAAATAAAAATCGTGCCGATCGCGCCGATAAATCCCAACTCTTCCGCCAATACGGAAAAAATGAAATCGTTATAGGGATACGGCAAATAATAATACTTTTGAATGCCTTCTCCCAGCCCCACGCCCATCAAGCTGCCATGTGCGTAGGCATAGAGCGATTGTTTAACCTGATAATTCAGGGTTCCCTCGTATAAATCCGGGTGCAGCCAAGCGTCGATCCGTTTCCACTGATAGGATTTTTTGATATAAGCCCGATAAAATACCGCGCCCACGGCGGATCCCCCTGTAACAACAGAAAGAAAGAAATCCCGCCATTTCAAACCGGCGCATACCAGCATCACAAACATGGTGGCAGCCACGGTCAAGGTAGAGCTCAAATCGTCCTGCAAAAGAACCAGCCCCGCCGTCACGGCAATCATCATCAATGCCGGCAAGGTCTCCTTCAAAAAGGATTTAAAGTCACATTTCGACAGGTATTTGGCGTAGTACAAGATAGCGCCCATCTTCACGAACTCTACCGGCATCAGCCTGTGGCCGGCAATTTCCAAGAATCGTCTCGATCCGTTGACTTCTTTCCCCAAAGGAGAAAACAGGGTCAGCAAAACCAAAGCAATGGACGCCGCATAAAGAAAAACAGAGAATTTTTCATACACGCGGTAATGAATTCTGCTGGCCAGATAGAACAAGAGAAAGCCCATCAGCAGAAACTGAATATGCCGCGAGATGAAAAAATACAAATCTCCGTCTTTTTGTATCAAAGCCGTTGGAATGCTGGCGCTGTACACCATCACGACGCCTAAAATCGACAAAATCGCAACCAGGGCAAGAATCAACCAATCCATTTTTTTTCGATTAAAGAGTTTCTTCAATTTGCATCACAACCTGACGAAATTTTTCTCCCCGTTCTTCATAACTGCGATACTGATCCCAGCTTGCACAAGCCGGCGAGAGTAGGATCCAGTCTCCTTCATTCGAAAGCGACATCGCAATCTGTACCGCTTCTTCCATATTTCCCGCATCCTTGATGGTTTCAATCCCCGCTTTGCTCGCGGCTTCCCGCATCGCGCCAGCCGTTTCCCCCATCAAAACAAGCCCGTGAACCTCGTGTTGTTGACACAGGGCAAAAAAAGCATCAAAGGTTTCGCCTTTGTCATAACCGCCGCCAATTAAAACCTTGGGTCCTTCCACCGCCTGGACCGCTGCAGCGCTCGCTTCCGTATTGGTTCCTTTCGAGTCATTGAAAAAACCGCGCTGTTGATGCATGCCCAGCCATTCAAAGCGATGGGCAATGCCTGCAAAGTCTTCCACCACTTTCCTTACCGCCTCAACGGGAATCCCCGCCTCAATCGACAAAGCCGCGGCAACCGCGATGTTTTGCAGGTTATGCTTGCCCCGCAGTGAAACCGATTCTATCCGGGCAATAACCGCTTGCTCTTCTTCCGTCTTGTAGACAAGGCACTGATCCTGAACAAAGCACCCGCGCTCCAATTCTTTTTCGATGGAGATGGGCATGATCCTCGCCGGAATACCTTCGCATGCCTGCAGCACTTCCAGATCATCCTGATTCACAACAATCAAATCCTCCGGCCTGGCGTTTTTCCAGATCTTTCGCTTGGCCGCTTTGTAGGCGTCGTATCCGCCATGCCAGCTTAAGTGATCTGGACGCAGATTAATGATGGATGAATACCCACACCGAAAATCCGCACAAGACTCCAGTTGGAAACTGCTCAATTCCAAGACAAACCAGGTGCCGGGCTCCGCTTGAACCGCACAAGGCAAAATTCCGGTTCCGATATTCCCAGCCACACAAACAGGCCGATTGGCTTTTTTAAAGATCTCACCTACCAAGGTCGTTGTCGTAGTCTTTCCATTGGTGCCTGTGATGGCAACCACTGGAAAGGTGAAATTCCGATAAAAAAATTCGATGTCCGTCATAATTTCATGACCGGCATCCGCCAATTTTTTTACGATCGGATGATCCAAGGGGATACCGGGACTTTTCAAGACCAAATCGATGTCTGCGGGCGTTTCTTCACCCGACCAGACACAAACCGACTTCAATTCGCCGACATGCTCCAAAACTTCTTTGCGATCGTCATAGACTGCGACTTCATAGCCCATGGTACAAAGCGCTTCTTGATTGCCTTGTCCGTTTTTCCCATATCCGATTACAATTGCCTTTTTCATTATTGCCTCCTAAATTGCCAAAATCCCAATCACAACTGCAAGCAAAGTGACGAGAGAAAATCGCAAAACAATCTGATTCTCCGTGAGTCCCCCCAACTCAAAGTGATGATGGAGAGGGCTCATGCGAAAAATTCGTTTCCCCCGCGTCTTAAAAGAAGCAACCTGCAAAATCACCGACAGGGCTTCGGCAAAATAGATGCAGCCCATAACGGGTATCCACCACTGCAAGCCCATGATCAGCGCAAAAACAGAAACCAACCCGCCGAGCCCCAAAGAACCCAGGTCACCCATGAAAACACGGGCCGGATACCGATTGTAGACCAGAAATCCCAACAGACTGGCAATCGCAGCAAGGGCGGTCACGCTGATGGAGTCCGACAAGTCCAGCTGACGGCTTGCCAGAAAAAATCCAGCCAGCACAAAGATCGTCACACTGGACGACAAACCGTCGAGACCGTCCGTTAGATTTACGCTATTGACCGTAGCCAAAAAGACAAAGGCGGTAAACCCAATAAACAGAAGGGGGCTCATCGTCCAATCCGCCGCAAAAAAAGGCAAACGGATCGTGTAATTCCCCGTAACTTTTACATAAAGCAATATGATCACAATGCTTACAGCAGTTTGCAATGCAATTTTTTGCCGTGCGGTTAGCCCCAGATTCCTTTTCTTGACAACCTTCTGATAATCATCAACAAAACCAATCGCCGCAAAGCCCAGGGTCCCCAGCAAAAGCAGAATCGCCTCGAAACTCTGATAAGCAATCCCTTCGAACAGCATCACCGCCCCCAGGGGAATCAAAAAGAAAAGGCCACCCATGGTTGGGGTACCTGTCTTTTTTAAATGGCTTTGTGGGCCTTCTTCACGAATATGTTGCCCGACTTTCAATCGAATCAGCCAAGGCAGCAAGGCCCGCCCCGACAAATATGCACCTAAACAAGCAAGTGCGGCTATCATCCAAATACGCATTCTCGTCTATTGCTCCTTTATAAAAAACTCTTTTACGATTTTTCGCTCATCCATGGGAACCTTTCGATTTCCAACGATCTGATACCGTTCATGACCTTTGCCAAGGAGCAGAACAAGATCATCCTTTTGTGCCAAATGCAAGGCTCTTGCGATCGCCTTTCGCCGATCCGGTTCGCAGATATAATCCTGATAATCAAGTGGAATCCCTTTCTGAATCTCAGATATAATCTGCATCGGATCCTCAGACCGCATATTATCAGAGGTAATCACAACCACATCGCTGCCTTCTGCGGCAATCTTGCCCATAATCGGCCGCTTGCTTCGATCGCGTTCCCCCCCGCATCCAAAGACCGTAATCACACGGCCGTTTGTCAGCGCATTGGCTGCCTGTATCACCTTTTCCATGCCATCCGGCGTATGCGCATAGTCGATCACAACCGAGTAATCTGTCGGTGTTTCAACCATCTCAAAACGGCCGCATATGCCATGGACTTCTGGAATTTCGCGACAGATTTCATCGAATCCCATCCCCTCATGATAGGCTACAGCTGTCGCCGCCAACAAATTATAAATGGAAAACTCGCCCAGCAACTGGGTTTTTACGCTTTTCCTTTTGTCATAAACAACGAGATCAAAGATTGAACCCTGAACGGACAATTCTATATTCTCCGCTCGAATGTCCCATTCTCCGTGCACACCAAAAGAACAAGCCGTTTCCTTAAATTCCTGATAGAGCTTCAGTCCGTAGGGATCATCGCAATTCACAATTTTTTTCCCATCGGTTTGAACAAACAATTTTCTTTTTTCCTGGTAATAGGCCTCCATGGTATGATGAAAATCCAGATGATCCTGGGTTAAATTCGTAAAGACCGCCTGGCGAAACCGCGTATCACGAACCCGTTCCAACGCCAACGAATGGGAAGATACTTCCATTACGCAACGGGTTGCACCTTCGTCAATCATCCGCCTGAAGGTGTTTTGCAGTTCAATCGCTTCCGGGGTCGTTCGGGTGGATATGGAAATTGGAAGCTTCTCCGCTCCAACAAACAAACCCAGGGTACCGATCACACCGACACTGCCGTCCATCGCCTGCAAAAGCTGCTGGGCAAAATAGCTGGTCGATGTCTTTCCATTCGTTCCCGTGATTCCAATCACGCCCAGTTCTTTCGACGGATTCCCAAAGAAGTTCGCCGCGATCGTTGCCATGGCCGCACGGGAATCTTCTACTAAAATTGCCGTTGTATCCGCCATCAGCGAACACAGGCATTCCTTCTCCGTCACAACGGCTGCCGCGCCGCTTGCAATCGCTTCTCCAATATAGGCATGACCATCCACCTTGAATCCGGATACCGCGATAAAAAGCCCATTAGGGCCAATCGATCGAGAATCATATGTAAGGTTGTCAATCTCTTTGTCGAGATCACCAATTGTATTTAAAATTTTCACTCGGTTCAACAGTTCTCGTAACCTCAATTTCCTTCCTCCCCATGCGCTAATCTGTTGTTTCTATCATACTTCTCCCCCCCGAAAAAATCAACTTTCCATTTCCTTTTTTTCGATACGAAGATCCAGATAAATACGCTCGTCCAAAAGAACGCCTGGCTGTGGATATTGGGTTGTTACAAGCCCATCCAAATGGGGATCTCCAGTGAAGCGATAAGGAATCCCTTTCTTCTTCAGAAGCTCAATTGCCTCCTCCTTGTTCATTCCGATTAGATTCGGCGTGCTCTTCGACTCCCATTCCGCGCCGGCGTAGCCGTTTTTATCCATTAAAAAGGCCAACAATCTGGCGGATGCATATCCCGAAGTGCTGCCTCCTCCCGTTAATTCACCCTGCGGTTCGTCGACAATAATCAAGACACTGTATTGAGGATCATCCATGGGTGCGGCCGCAATGAACGATGCAATCACCGCTCCATCCTCATAAGTTCCGTTAATCAATTTTTGTGCAGTTCCGGTTTTGCCGCCAACCTGATACCCCTCCAGATTCGCCCGTTTTCCGGTTCCCTCGTCCACCACTTTTCTCAACATCCATCGCATTTCTTCCGACGTTTCAACAGAGATCGACTGGCGAAGAATATTGGGTTCAAAAGACTCCAAAACAAGGCCCTCGTCATTGGCGATTTTGGTTACAAAATGCGGTTCGATCAAATATCCGCCGTTCACCAAAGAATTGAAGGCGGAAAGCAGTTGAAGGGGTGTGAGCTGAAAGCCCTGTCCAAAGGACATGGTGGCCAACTCGACCTGATTGATGTCTTCAGGCTTCGCGTAGATGCCAATTTGTTCACCCCGCAAATCAACCCCGGTCAAGCGATTCAGCCCAAACTGGTCAATATATCGGTATAAGGTATCAACCCCGAGGCGCAAGCCGATTTCTACAAAGACCTCATTGCAGGAATTCGCCAGTCCGTCGGAAAAAGTTTCCGCGCCATGGGGATGCTCCCAACTCCAACACCGGATATCTGCGCCCTTAATTTGCCGCGCATATCCGTCGCAGAAAAAACCTTCCGTCTGATTGACCCGCGCTTCTTCCAATGCAGCAGCCGAGACCAAGGTCTTAAAGGTCGAGCCCGGTTCATAGCTGTCCATAATAAAAGGCGTTCGCCACAATTGATAGATTTGATCGCTGTTTTCCGAAAACGTGCGCTCGTTCCAAGCCTGTACGGATTCTTCATCCAGGCCAGACGGATTTTCCGGATCCCATAAAAAGACGGTCGGGTGGTTGGTATCATAACTGGGAAAGGTTGCAGCCCCCAGTATTTCTCCGCGATTGACATCCATCACAAGAATTTGCACCTGTTTGGCCTGGGTTCTTTGGGCAATGGTAATGGCCTCATCCTCAGCCATCTCTTGCAGGTCCATATCCAAGGCAGTGATTAAGTTCAGCCCATCCTCCGCCTGAACGGACCGATCCATATTAAACAAAACGTTATTGTTTCCGGCGTCCGTCATCTTCATGACGCGCCCCGGCGTTCCTGACAGATAGGCGTTGTAAAACCGCTCCAGTCCATATTGCCCGTCTCCCGCATAATTGGTAAATCCAAGCACATGTGCGCCCCACTGATGATAGGGATAAAAACGCTTGTTGACTTTTCGGATTTCGATGCCGGACAGGTCGCTTTCCATCAAGGTCTCCATTTCGTCCAGGGACAAGTTTTCATAAAGGACAACCTCGGTTCTCTCCGTGTCCAATTTTTCCAAAATTGTCGCAGGATCCAAAGGAAGAATGCCGGACAGGGCTTCCGCAAAAACAGCCGCATCCTCAATCATTTCCGGCGTGGCAATCAAAATCTGTGAAACGATGTTTTCAGCCAGCACCTTTCCTTCGCGGTCATAGATTTTCCCTCTTTCTCCCTGTGTCCAATAATCCTTGGTCCACTGTGAATAGGCTTGATCTGTACGTTCCCCGCTCTCCAGCAGCTGTACCTGGCCCAATCTCGCAACAACGACAAAAAGCGCTCCATAAATTAGAAGCGCCATCAACAGAATCCGCCGATTCAGTTTCAGTCTCTGTTTATTCATAATCCTTATCTCCTAGCAGCCAACACCACTCCATCATAAGCTGAGATGCCATCTCCCATGGCGAGAATCACTTCCTGTTGAGAACTAGGATAATCCATCGCAATCTTTTTCGCAACCCTTTCCAAGTCGATATCTTTCGCCAGTCTGTCCAATTCCACATCCAAGACCCGCTGTTCTTCCGAAAGGGTTTGAATCTGCTTGTCCAAGGCGCGTATTTCATTTTGCGCTTCGATCTCGGCGCTTTGGAAAATCAGCGAGAGTACGCCAAAACAAAGACCGAAAAGAATACCAATCGTCACTATGCCGATTCCCCACCGTTTCATTCCTGCACCTCCATCTTCTCCGCAATTCTCAATTTCGCACTTCGAGACCGCCGGTTTCCTTCGATTTCTTCCGGAGAAGGCAGAATCGGTTTTCTGGTAATGACCGTAACTTCCCGCTGCTTGTCGCACTGGCAGACCGGGTACTCCTTGGGACAAATGCAGTCTTGCTGCAAATACCGGAAGGTTTCTTTGACAATGCGGTCTTCCAAAGAGTGGAAGGTAATCACACAAATTCTCCCCCCCGGTTTCAATACGGATACAATATTCTCCAAAGCCTGCTTCAACAGACCCAATTCGTTGTTCACTTCAATGCGCAAGGCTTGAAAGGTTCGACGCGCGGGATGAATTTTCGCACGCAATGCTTGTGCCGGCATGGCCGATCGAATGACTTCCACCAGTTCCAAGGTGCGGTCGATCGGTTTTTCAGCACGCGCTTCCACAATTTTTTTTGCAATCCGACGCGCATAGCGTTCTTCGCCGTACTGGTAAATCACATCCGCCAAACGCCCTTCTTCATAGGTGTTGACAATATCCCAGGCACTCAAGCCCGACTGGGACATGCGCATATCCAACTTTGCATCATACATATAGGAAAAGCCTCGGTCCGTTGTATCAAATTGATGGGATGAGACGCCGAGGTCCAAAATCATGCCATCGATCTTCTCAATCCCCAGTCGCCGCAAAACGATTTTTATGTTTTTAAAATTATTCTCTACGACCGTGATCTTGCCTTGGGCTTCAATTTCAAGTTCCCTGGCATTCTGAATCGCATCGGGATCCTGATCAATCGCAATCACGCGGCCTGTAGTCAATCGTTTTGCAATCTCCCTCGTATGGCCGGCGCCGCCCATGGTCCCGTCGACATAAATGCCTTCAGGTTTTATATTCAATCCATCTACTGTTTCATAAAGCATTACGCTAACATGTGAAAATTCCATCTTATATCCCACCTAACTCTTCCATTTTCGCTGCAATGTTGTCTGGGCTTAACAGATCCGAATCATTGTAGTCTGCCCATGCATCTTGAGACCATATTTCCACACGGTTGGCCACACCGATCACCACCGCGTCCTTATCAATCTTCGCATACTCGCGCAAATGGCTCGGCACCAGAATCCGTCCTTGTTTGTCCACATCGCATTCCGAGGCGCCGGAAAAAAAGAATCTGGAAAAAGCACGCGAATCCTTGGTGGACGGCAGGGATTTGATCTTGCCTTCGAAGATCTCCCATTCCTCTCGCGGATATACAAAAATGCAATTATCCAGACCTCGCGTGATCACAAAGCGCTCTCCCAGGGCAGCACGAAACTTCGACGGAATAATAATCCGCCCTTTCGCATCAAATCCATGTTGATAATTGCCGATAAACATGAAAATCACCACTTTTCCGGAAAAAGCAACCCATTTTGTGACACCTTCTACCACTTATAACCACATTATACTACTTTTCCTATTCCTTGTAAAGGAATCCTGATTTGGAAATTTCGAATTTTCTGATATTTTTTGGCAAAAAAATAATGATGCCGCTCATGCGAGTGACATCACTATCATTTCTTCTTTTTTGTTCCTTATTTTCTTTATTTTTACAATTCCAACGGGTCTTTTTTCCCCCGAACAATCAGGAACGCCCCCATGGCTATCATCGCCAGAGAGATCAATTGCGCAACCCGAAAAGGCCCCAGCATCAAACTGTCTGTGCGCAATCCTTCAATCCAAACACGTCCCAGCGAGTAAAACACCAAATACCCGCCAATGGTCTGCCCCTGTCCCGACAATTTGCGGTCCCGCATCAAAACCAAGAGAAGAAATACGCCAATATTCCATAGGGATTCATAGAGGAAAGTCGGATGAACCCTTACCCCATCCACCAAAATGCCCCAAGGCAAGTTGGTCGGCCCGCCATGCGCCTCTTGATTGATGAAGTTGCCCCAGCGCCCAATCGCCTGTCCAAGCACAATACTGGGTGCTGCAATATCCAAAACCTGCAGGATCGACAAGTGTTTTCGCTTACAGTAGATCCACGCAACCAAAATGGCCCCGATCAACCCGCCATGGATCGCCAGGCCGCCGCCGCGCACATCCAGCATTTTCGACCAATCCCCCTGATAGGCAGACCAGTTGAAAACCACATAGTAAATCCGGGCGCCCACAATCCCGCTCGGGATCGCAAACAGCAAAACGTTCAGCAAGTCATCTTCCAGAAAACCCACTTGCTTGGCTCGGCGCAAAGCCAAAATAATCCCCAAAGCCATGCCGATGGCAATCAACACGCCATACCACATGACTGAAATTCCAAATATCTCAAACGCTACTCGGTCCATCTTCTCATCTCCTTTTCGTCACCCCTTATTATAGTTTGGTAATAAAGTAGTGTCAAACCCTTGCCCAAGACTGGCAATTGCGATATAATTCATCTGTTATAGACAAGGAGGAATTCGTTTGAAACTAGGAATTGTTGGCCTACCGAATGTAGGAAAGAGCACATTGTTTAATGCGATTACCGCCGCTGGCGCTGAATCCGCAAATTACCCATTTTGCACAATCGAGCCCAATGTAGGTACCGTAGCCGTGCCCGATCCTCGATTGCAAAAGTTGGCTGAAATCTTCCAATCGAAAAAAATCATTCCAACAGCGATTGAATTTTACGATATTGCAGGTCTTGTAAAGGGCGCCAGCAATGGCGAAGGACTGGGAAACAAATTTCTTTCCCACATCCGCGAAGTCGAGTCAATCGTCCATGTCGTTCGATGTTTTGAAGATGAGAATGTAACCCATGTAGAAGGCAGCATCGATCCGATTCGCGATATTGAAATCATCGAATTGGAATTGATCCTTTCGGATCTTGAAATCATTGAACGCCGTGTCAACAAAACGGAAAAAATGGCAAAATCCGATAAAACCCTCAGAAAAGAGTTGGAACTTTTAAAGCGGGTGCAAGCCGTATTGGCCGATGAGAAACCTGCCCGTTCTTTGGATCTGGACGATGATGAGCGATTTATGCTTCGCGGCTTCAACATGTTGACATCCAAGCCCGTCTTGTACGTTTGCAATGTCTCGGAAGACGACTTGCTGGAAGGCAACCCGCATGTGGATACCGTCCGCCAAAGGGCACAAAAAGAAAACGCCGAAGTCATTACCATCTGCGGAAAGATCGAATCGGAAATCGCTGAACTCGATGAATCAGAAAAGCAAGAATTTCTGGAAGACCTGGGATTGAAAGAATCCGGTCTGGATAAATTGATTCGCGCAAGCTACTCCCTCTTGGGCTTGATTTCCTATCTGACCGCCGGAGAAAAAGAAACCCGGGCATGGACCATCAAAAAAGGAACCAAGGCGCCCCAGGCTGCCGGAAAAATCCATTCCGATATCGAGCGCGGCTTCATTCGAGCTGAAATTATCAATTTTGACCAGTTGGTTGAATGCGGTTCTCTCGCGAAAGCCAAAGAATTGGGCCAACTCCGCTTGGAAGGCAAAGAATATGTGATGAAAGACGGCGATGTCGTCGAATTTCGATTCAACGTATAATAAATCTATCTGTAAAAAAACCGGATCTTCAATGCGAAGATCCGGTTTTCTTTATTCTTCAATCAAATGAATCGACTCCAAAATCCGCGGAATAATCTGCTGTTTGCGGGATACGATCCGCTCAAAGAAGACGCCTTGGTCATCGCCGCCAAAGATCAAAGAAAAGATTGCCCTTGTGCCTTCCGCATAATACAGATAGCTGCCCCGTTTTGAGATGTCTGTAACCATTAAGATGGAAAGCACCAAGCCCCTCTCCTCAATTTTCTGCTTCAATGCGTCAAGCAGGCGGTCCCGATTCTTTTCAACGCCTGCATCATCCAGGGTGAAGACCTGGCTGACACCGAACCGCCCCAAGTCGCACAAAAATTCCTTATAGTCCTGTTCCAGCATTTCTTTGGGATCTTGACTCATTTGCTGGGACGCCGCCAAAAACAATTGGTGGGAATACTGCGCCAAATCCAGTTGCAGCACCTCGTTGATCGATTCCACCGTTTCCGCATCCAGCTCCGTCGTCGTTGGTGACTGCAGCATCAGGGTGTCCGAGATTATTCCACTCAGCATCAGCCCCAGGATCCACTTCGGCGCCTCCACTCTTTGCTCCCGGTACATTTGATAGAGGATGGTGTTGGTGCTCCCAACCTTCATATTCCGAAAATTGATCGGCTTCATGGTCGAGATATTTCCAATTTTATGATGATCCACAATCATAAGGATTTCAGCCTGCTCAATCCCTTTCACGCTTTGCTCGTACTCGTTGTGATCCACAAGCACAACCCGCTTGCGCCCCGACGGAAACAAATGCTTGCGGCTCAGCATGCCCTTGTATTGCCCCTCTTGCGTGACAACCGGAAAATTGGCATGCTTGGAATGGTGCAAGGTCTCCGCGAAATCATCCAAATAATCCTCTTCAGTAAACTGCATAATATGGTTGGCCTTCATCATGGCACCAACCGAATTGCTTTGGTGCAATACCCGGCTCGTCTGATAGGTGTCAAAGGGCGTCACCAGCAGATTCACCCCGTTCGCCTCCGCCTGTCTGATCAGATCCTGCGGCAGCGATGCGCCTCCTGTCACAATCAGGCAGGCTGGTTTGGCTTGAATCGCCGCCTCAATCAAGCGATAGCGGTCGCCCACAACCAATACTTCGTACCGGCTCAGCAACTTGGACTTGAAGATGGTCTCTTCCTCGTAAGTCAATATTCCAACTCGGCCTTGAATCTCCCGCAGTTTTCCCGAAAGCACATCCGCGTCCAAATCGATCAGCAAGTTGTTGATCGATGTGTTCAAAGCCTCCGTTTCCCCTTGGATCAGAGACATGGCGATATCTTTCATGGTCACAATCCCCACCAGTTTTTTATCCCGATCAATAACCGGCAGGGTCTTGATCGCCTCTTTCTCCATCTTCCGGTAGGCTGCCAGGAGGGACTGTTCCGGCAAAATTCCCCTCGGCTTGTCGTAGTCGATGTCGCGGATCTGTACCCGAACATCCTCCAGAAGCTCGGGTTCCGGAACCTGAAAATAACGCAAGACAAAAGCCGTATCCGAAGGGATGTCCCCCAGCCGGTAGGGTTTCGCTTCCTCTCCTGTTTGGTTCAATAAGTAGGCATGCACAATCGCCGATGTGATCGAATCCGTATCCGGATTGAGGTGCCCAAAAACACGTATACTCATATTTCCTCCAAAATAGAAGCAATCCTTTCCTAAGAAAGGATTGCCCTCAAAACCTATTTGATTCTGCTTTCCACGATGGTTTCCTTGCCGAAGGCGTTAACCGCACGAACGACAATCACTTCATCTTCAGGTGCATCTGTTTCCAACAGATACTTCCAATTTCCCAGATAATCCACGCGAACCTTTTCTCCATTGACCGTTACGGTTGGACTTCGATCCGATTCATCATAAACGTGACCGCTGACGATAAAGGCACCACTGCTGGTTTCCTTGATATCATCAATCGACAGTTTCGGACTGCCAATCTTGAATACAATCGTCTTCTCTACCGTTGTCTTCAACCCATCTGGATCTTCCACCTCAAACACGATCGTATTCGAGCCTTCTTCCAGACTGATCTGCGATTCAAAGTATCCGCTGCTGTCCACTTCCACATATTCGTTGTTGATGCGCGCCTTCATCAAAGCAGGACTATAAGCCATATTGGTAATTTTCGCCTTTGCTGTAATTCGCGCTTTGCTGGTTTGTTCCGCGACATAGATCTCCACCTCTGGCGCTTCCGGATCAAACTCGATGATTTTTTCATATTCAGTTGACTGATTGTACTTGTTTTTCGCTTCAAAAAGGATTCGGTTTTTGCCCGGAGACAAGCGAACCTTCACCGCGAATTCCCCATTGCTGTCAACGGCAATCAAGTCATCATTGACAATCAAGACCGGATCATCGTCGTTTGCATCGCGAACCTCGCCGCGAATCTCAATGGTCTTATCCTTCACCAGTTCCGGATATTGCGCAATGCCGATCAATTCAGGCGCAGCCGGTTCAAATCGAACATACTTCTTCACGCTCGTCGTCTTGCCGAAATCATTCTCCGTAATAAAGGTGATGACATTGTCCCCGACATCCAACTGATACGGAATGCTAAACTCACCGTCAGAACCCAGGTTCAACTCATAGTCATCCACATAAAGCCTTGTCGGAACGCCAGCCGTATCGACCTTGCCTCGTAAAATGATCGTCTGCTCGTCGGACACGCCTTTGAAACGGTAGAACTCAATGTTCGCGTTTTCAATCATATACTGAACATATCGGGTTTCCTTGCGGCTTCGTCCGTTTGCAGTCAACGCTTCAATGGTAAATTCATGAATGCCTTCTTCATTCAAAAGAACCGTTTCTTCAAAGGAACCGCCGTAAACGGCAACCGGATCGTCATTGATATAAACACGGGTTCCCTCATCTACAGAACCGGAAATCATCAGCATGTTTTCATAGACTTCCTTGTCCATGGTTACATCCAATGCAATATTGGTATTGTCGATATAGTTTTGCGTATAGGAAGTTTTCAAAGATCTATAAACGAGATTGATTGCCGTTTCTTTATCCACATAACTGGTACCGCGGAAATCACCGTCCGCGTTGGTTGTAATCAGATTGTACTGAATAGCCTGCTCCACTTCGTCCGCCAACTGCGGAGATACCGTATCCACGTCCTGAAACGAAAGTCCGCCGCCGGCTCTATGGTTGTGTTTTCGGTTTCAATGCCCAAAACCCGTACCAGTGCAACCGCCACATCTTCCCTTCTCACCCATTCGGTCGGCAGATAAAAAGCCTCCCCATTAGGTGGAAAATAACCGGTTAAGTAATCCTTTGCCGCTTCCACATATTGAAAGGACCAATCCTCAGGCTGCACATCCGAAAAGGTTGGCTGATCCATGGCTGCTGTTTTCAAATGGAAGGTAAGGCTCAAAAGCTTGGCAAACTCTTCCCTTGTAATTTTTTCAGTCGTCGAAAAGGATCGAACCATCATATCCCACTGATTCATATCGATCGACAACTTCTCATAATTGTGGTTGACGTAGTCGTCGTAATTGGTTGTCGATGCAGCAAATCCCGCACTGGATGCAAGTATGAAAATCAACATTGCACCTACCCAGCGTATCCACTTTCTTCTTTTCAACCCGAACGGAAAGTTTGTTTTCATCTCGATCTCCTTGGTAACTGTAATCTTTTCCTATATATTCTATTATATTCCCTTTTTTGTTAGCTATTCAACTTTTTTGTCATGAAATGCAAAAATAGGTAAGAAATAAAAATACTCTTATCCATATCTTACCACAAAAAAAACAAAAAAATCAGCCCGAAGGCTGATTATCGTTCAAAAACTGAAAAAGTTCGCGACAAATGATAAATGACAATGGTATGAACCGGAATCGTGATCAAATTGACGACAATTCTCGCCGGCAAAAGCGCTAAAAATCCCTTCCCGAACAGGATGCTTAACCATAAGGTATTCAAGCCGATTGAGCAGATGATATTGGTAACCGCTACAACCAGCAGCAACCGCCCCATGCTGTACTCCTGCTTCTGACTCTTCATGCGGATCATGGTAAAGGCAAGCAGCGAAACAAAAGCGAGAACCGTGATCACAAGATGCGAAAAGGCAATTGCCACATCACCGGCAATCAGCTGACCGCTTTCCCAGCGCAAAGAACCGGCGCGGAGCAAGGAAGCGCTGACCCCTGCAACGAAAAGCACCGCCACGACCCAAATCTGTTTGCGCTCCCACGGCTGTTTGCGCGTGGCCGTCACCTTCCACAAAATACCCGGAATGGCGCCCGTCAGTGCCGATGTAAGCGTGAAACCCGGCATAAAAGATCCCATCGGACTGATGACAAATCCCACCAGATCGGCCACCGCCCCAACCAAGAATCCCGTTTGCGGTCCCAATACAATTCCCGCAATCATAATGGGCACGCTTCCGAATCCAATGCGGAAAAACGGCGTCGTGATCGACAGCATTCTGGTTAGAACAATGCTCAAGGCAATTAAGAATGCCGCCACGATCATCTTTTTCAATGATCCTTCCTTATTCATAAAAAAACCTCCCTTTGTGCAGCAATAGCTGCATCAAAGAAAGGGTCCAAGATGCAGCAGTGGACGCGACCAATCATCGCGGATTTCTCCTTCGTCCTGAGGCGACATCCCATCCCCAGACACTTAACGCGATTGATCTACTCTGCCAACACATTATTTATATTTATAAACTGCTCCCAGCAAGCTGTGGAGCAATCCATATCCGATCAATATCCTTGCAAACAGCCATTTCGCTGTTTCAACAAAGAAAGCTTGCGGCATGATTTGAATCAAAAAATCCGTTCGCGGATCCAAGAGCCACAATTCATTAGCGAACAACAACTCATGAAATCTTAGAAACGCTGCCTGAAACTGATTCATCGCCAGCACCGCTGCCAAGCCCATCCCAATCGCTGTTGCAATCGAACTCACCCATATTGTTACACCAGAAACCCGCTTTGTCAAGATCAAATATACAGCCAAAGCGATGACACCAAACGCGCCCCAGGCCACTCCCCGCAATCGCAAGAACAAGTCCCTCACATCTTCCATATGATGGATCTCCTTTTCGGAATACGCAAAGGAATCAGCAGGTTCCGTCAAAGTATCCCGCTTGCCTTCCGAAAAGTCGAAAATCTGATTGTAGGCGCGCACAATCGTCGTCTGATCCAGTCCAACCACTTGCTCCAGACGATTTTCTTCGATCTGGCGAACAAAAAAAGCTTCCTGATCTCCCAGCTGAAACAGGGCGAGATAGGCAAAAAAGATCAGCGAAGCCACGCAAAGCAACATGCCAAAAAAGATTTCTCCAATTTTTTTCATACAGCCTCCTTTTACCCAATCCAAATTGATTCGAAATCAGGTAAGAAAAAAAGAAGCGCAAAGCGCTTCTCTTTTTACAGTTTTCGAGAGTAGAATTCAACTACCAGCTGGTCCTCGATCTGGATCGGAACTTCTGAACGGCTAGGCATGCTTGCCAAAGTCGCTGTGAAGTTTTTGCGATCAACAGTCAAGTAGTTCACGCTGAAGTTTGCGTTCTCAAGATTCGCTGCGAACAAATCATTCTTTCGTGATTTTTCACGAAGAGAAATCTCATCCCCTACTTTTACCATGTAAGAAGCGATATCCACTTTCTTTCCGTTAACCAAGATATGTCCATGGGAAACCATTTGACGTGCTTGGCGGATTGAATTCGCGAATCCAATTCGGTAAACCATATTGTCCAAACGACGCTCTAGCGTTTGTACCAGGACTTCACCTGTTACGCCGTCAGAGTTGATCGCTTGCTCAACATACTTACGGAATTGTTTCTCCATTACATTGTAGTACGTACGAAGACGTTGCTTCTCCAGCAACTGCTCACCGTAACTTGATAACTTTCTGTCTGCTCGACTTGTTCCACGCTTCGCGCGGTTCATCGCTTTTGGATGACCGTAAACGTTCAATCCTAGACGACGACACTCCTTAAAACGTGGTCCTTTCATTCTTGCCATTGTTTGAATACCTCCCTAATTTTTGCCGCGGTAAGGTAATAAACCATAAAGAGTATATCATGGATCAAGAAATTTGTAAACGGAAAGATTACAAATGGTAGGTCGCAATAAAATGCACACCCTGCTCTTCATGGATGGGCTCCAGTTTCCACTTTCCAACATAATTGTCATCTGCAGCAAGCCCTTCAAAAAGGAACATCACAATGCCGGCATCAAAGTATTCATTTTCTTCCTTAAATGATTCCATGGCCAGCCAAACCTTCCCTTCCCGAATCACAAACCGCCATGGCTGCCGGTTGTAAGTGGACGGGGCATTGCGAACATAATAAAACAGATCTTCGATTCCCCAGGATGCCAGCTTTTCCAGATCAAAAGGATGATCCAAATCTTCATCAAACACCAACTGGCTCAGGGGAAGGCGATTGGCCGTTTCATTGGGCCGATAAGGCAGATGATCCTTGCCATGGCCAATGGCCAGCAAAACTTGGGTGATTTCTTCGGGATCCTCGGTCAAACTGCCCCGCAGTTCTTCCGGTGCATGCTGCAAACTAACCCAGCAGCTTTCGATGTCCAGTTCAAAGGCCTTCTTTTCCAAGGCGGCCAATGCGTAAGCCCCCCATAGATAGGCCTCATGGCTGTCGCTTTTCACACTGAATCCAACATAATGCGGGCTTTCGATCATCACGCCATGATACCCCGCTTTTCCAACCAGCTTGTCCGCAATCTCTTTTCCGCTTTGAAAAAACGACAGGGCGAACCACTCCCTCCCAAAGGTTTCATTCAACTGTTCCATATAATACTTGAGCTGGTTCAGCGTGCCTTCGTCCACATCATGGTCCTGATACGTCCGATAGGACTTGCGTTGCGCTAAATAGGTTTTGAATAGCATACATTCCCCTCCTTTGCCTTCATGTATAATACTCATACCACCCTTTGCGCATGATAATCAATCCAAATCCACTTCCAAAACCCTACCGGTGGTCCATTCATATAGGTAGGCTTCTTTTACCGCAAGACCAAAACAGGCACGCAGCAAAGACCCATAGGCTTTCACCTGACGAATCGAACCCGAAACGTCCTTTGAAAAATGATATTTATAGTCGACAAGGACCCACTCCCCCTTCTCACAGAACAGACAGTCGATCTTGCCCTGGGCATAAAGCGCCTCCGCCTCCTCCGGGAGCCGGCCCACAAAGGCTTTTTCCCGCAGCACTTGATCCGCAGATCGAATTCTCCGGCCCAGATCCGACCGGTTCCACCGAAAGAGATCTTCGGCATCAACAAGCCGCGCCGTTTGTGTCCTTATCTGGCGGTTCAAGCGCAATTGATCAAGGGCCGAGACGGCATCGCCGCGATCGGAATAAGGAGACAGCGGAATTTTCTCCAACACTTCATGGAAGGCATTGCCCCGCTCAATGGCATCCGAGTTTTTTTCAAAAACCGCCTGGCCCGACGCCTTGCCCCGAATCCATTCCGTCAGATTGACCTTGCGTTTTTTCAAGCGATCTGCCCGGTAGCTTGCTTCTTCTTCCGCAGCCGGGACCATATCCCCCGATTCCACGGCAAAAGATCCCCGCCTTGAGAGGGCGCCGATTTCACTGCTGACCCATTCTTCTTCCACGTAATCCCAATTCGGATCCTTATCCATTCCCGCCCCGACCATCCAATGATACAGGGTCGGATAGTCCAAGCCGCCGGCCGCCGTAGCCAGATAAGACCGTTTTTCACGAATCCGTTCAGGCCTCTCCTCATGGGCAACAACAACCAACCGCTCGACTGCCCTGGTCATGCCAACATAGAATATTCGAAGTTCTTCACTGATTCGCTGCCGCTTTACAACCTGCTGGGCAATGCTTCTTTCCACTGGAATTCGGATGGCTTCTTTGTCCTTGTCGAAGGCTGTCATAGCAATGCCGAAATCCTCGTGAACCAGCACCGACTGATTCAATTCGAATAGATTGGCCGGTTGACCCGCATGGACCAGAAAAACCGTATCAAACTCCAATCCTTTGCTGCCATGAATGGTCATCAGGCGAACCCCTTCGTCGCCTTGCACCGAAGGAATTGGATAGAAAATCCCCTCCCGGCGTTCCTCTTGCATCATCTCGCATAGGTGATGAAGGGTCAGGGATTTCCTTTCCGCCCTTTCTTTCAGCATTTGCACATAGGAGCGAAGACCAAAATACTTTTGTTGGCCGTCCGGCATGGCCATAATGGTGTCGGCAAAATGATTTTGATCCCAAACATCGTCCAGCAAATCCCCCAGGGGAAACTGACAGCTTCGCTCGCGCAAGCCATCCATCTCCTGAAAAAAACAAACCAGCTTCTTCGAAAGCGCATCCTCTTGCTCTCTCGAATACCGTCTGGCTGCCTTTTCAAAAGGGTGATCCGGATACTCAATTCGAATTGCAGCCATATCCGCCGGCGCAAAGTTCCAATGAGGATAGCGCATAACCGCAAGAAAGGCCTCATCCGAAACACTCCCGTTCAAATAGAAGAGCAGGGCCTGGAACATCTCGATCACAATCAAATCCTTTGACTTGCAGGGTTGCGAGGTTTGAAAAGGGATTCCTTTTTTTTGAAAGGCATTGCGATAGGCCTCCTGAATCGGTTGAAGCGACCTGGCAAGCACCGCGATGCTCCCAGGTTGATGTCCCTGGCGCAGCAATGCCTCAATTTGCTCCGTCACCCACAGCACTTCGGCCTCCAGCCCCGCTTGACCTTTGTGAACCACGAATTGCGGTCTTTGGTTTCCGATCGATTTCACCCCGGCTTTGAGCTGGTCTGTTTCCCGATAGGCAATCCCGCCAAAGGCTTTGGTCATACGATGATTGAAAAAGGCATTAATGCCTTCGATCACCGTTTCGCTGGACCGAAAATTATGGTTTAACCGGATGCTTGAAATCCCGGCCTCCTTCCCCTCCATCTTATTGATGAAGAGGCGGGGGGTGGCGCCGCGAAATTGATAGATGCTTTGCTTGCCATCGCCCACGTAGAACACTTGGCTTTGCCTGCTGATGCAATTCAAAACCGCTTCCTGCATCTCACTCGTATCCTGATATTCATCGACAAAGATGTTTCGATATCGCTTTTGAACCCGCTGTGCGACAGCCGGCATTTGCAGCAAATGAAACGCGTAGGTTTCCAGATCGTCAAAGTCCATCACTCCATCGCGTATCTTTCTTTCCCGCAAAGCATTGTCAAACTCCCTTGCTAGAAACAACAAAGCCTTGACTTGCTCATCCATGATTGGACTTGGCTGCCATTCGACAATCGGCAGGACATATTTTCCCGTCCAGTTTTTCAAATTCTTTTTCGTCAAATCCCGTTGTCGTTTTACCGCCTCGATCAGCGATTCATCCAATTCGGCCTTTTCTGCTTTTCGAATCGATGAAAACCGCTTGAATTCCAAGGGGAGAATCTCTTTTAGTTTTTCATAGTCCCGCGCTTCCCAGATTTCCTTCATTTTATTGGTCAGGTCAATATCGGACTCGACCGCTTCCCTATATCGCTTGGGTCCGCAGGGGGCTTCACACAAGTGAAGCTGCGCCTGCTGCGTCTTTTCCAAAGAATCCAACAGAATGAGCATTTCTTCTCTCAACAAGTCTTCCCATCCGGCTTTGTCCAACAGATCTGAATCTCCGTTTGGGTAGCGTTTGAGATAACTCTGGACCCGGTCGATGAGTTCAAGGAGCTTCCGGTCCGATTTGGGCGTCCGGTATTGGGAAAAAATCGCCTGTACCTCTTCCCGGTCCGAATCATAAAGCCGTTCAAGCATGGCACGGATCTCATCCGTTCGAATTCGATCGCGTTCCTGCTGCTGGATCAAAGCATATCCTTTGTCAAAGGGAAGCAGATAGAGATTTTGATCGATGACTTTTTTGCAAAAACTATGAAAGGTTTGAATGGATGCCCATTCCAATTGGTCGATCTGCTTTTGCCAGAATCCGTGGGAAGGCGCTTTGCGCTGTTCTTCCCGGATTTTTTTTCTGATTCGCCCCTTCATTTCCTCGGCTGCCGCGTTGGTAAAGGTCACAACCAGCATTTGCGACAGTTCGCCCCCTTCTCGAAGGACGCGCAAAATGCGTTCCGACAAGACCGCAGTCTTTCCGGAACCGGCGGCGGCAGCTACCAAGATCTGATTGTCGCGGCTATGGATCGCCAGATCCTGTTCCTTAGTCCATCTCATCGTCCTGGCCTCCCTTATGATTCAAATCGCGAGCCTCGTTTTCCAAAAAACTTGGATCGAACTGACAGATTGCCCCATAGGCGCATGTATCACAGGCTTGGTCGCCTTTGCTTCGAACCGGCTGAATGCGAATTTTGCCGCGGTAAATATCCTGAACCGCTTCATCAATGGAAGACAGATTCTGAGACAAAAGCCTTTGCATTTCTTCTTCACTGATCAGCTGTCCGCTCTTTCCAAGGGTCCCGTCTTTTTTCAATCGTACCGAGACCACCTTTGATACACCGGTTTCCAAAAGTTCCTCATCCATGCCTACAATCACATCCTTGTCCGCCAATACATATCCACGCATGCGATAGAAATCGCGAATTTGTTCGTCCAGTCCCGAGCCGGCGCCCAGCGTGGGCAAGGGCCTGTCCAGATAATAATGGAAAAGTCCCGAAGCGACTTTCGAGTCCATGGGCGCATTTTGCAGCCATACATTCAAATAGGTCGGCAATTGCAGATGAATCCCTTCCATCATTTCCTTCCAATCGATGGGATGCCTGCCAGACTTGTAATCAACCACCTGGAGAAAGCTTGCGCCATCGGCTTCAAATTGATCCATCCTGTCAATTCGTCCGCAAACAGAAACCCGTTTCCCTCCGTCCAAGAAAACGTGCAAGGGCTCCAAGGTTCCCGGATTTTGATCAAAGCGAACCTCCTGGCCGATCGTTTCAAACCGGCTGGAGGTCTTCTGGACCAGCAGTTGGCGGAGAGAAGCCAAAATGGATGCGCGAATCTGCTTTTCGATATATTGGTTGGTCCGGCTCGATTGAAACAAGCCCTCTCGATACGCTGCCAGATAGGGGTCAGCGAATTGTTTGACGCCTTCATCCAAGCCTTCCAAATCCAAGTGGTTTTCCCGGTAGGCTTCAACCCCCAGCTCCATCAAATCATGCAGGACTTGGCCCACATCCGGATCCTCAATGCAATAGGGCTTGATTTCTTTCGGCTCAACCCCGTAGGCGATAAAATGTGCAAAGGGGCATTGATTGTGCAATTCCAGCTCTGTAATGGAAGTCTCATTCCGCTTGTACAGCGCCTCCGCCAAGACACCGTCCAAGGGCTCCACCTGATTGCCGTAATTGATCATAAAGATCATCCGATCCTGCTCGTCCCGACCGAGACGGGAAAAGATGGACGTGGCTAATTCCCTTTGTTCTTGAGAAACCGCCTGGCCATCCGCCATCTTTCTGAAAATTTTGCGGCAAAAACGTAGTTCTTCTCCTGGAGCATGCATCAGGTCTTTCCAGGATACGACCGCTTCCTTCAGCCCGCCTCCCCGCACAAGATCCACCAGCCATCCACTGGGCGCAAGAGCGTCAAAACTCCGGTCTTTCCGGCTCCACACAAAAACCAGTTCTTTCGAAGTCTTCGCTAGGATTTGATAGAGCGCCAGCTCTTGCATTTGAAGCTGAAAGCTCCGGGTATTGCCCATGACTACGTCATGATTCGCCAGCCATTCGCGTTCCTCGAAATCAAAATATCCGCCCGGTTGATCCACGAGAGGAAATTTCCCTTCGTTCATACCGAGAACAATCGTATAGCCTTTATCTGTAGACCGGCTGCGCAAAAAATCACGCACATTCGCTTCTCCACTGACCGCAGGCAAAACACCGATACGGACCAGCTCGCAGCCGAGCGCAAATTGGTTGCGAAAAGCATCTGGGGAAATGGCTTGGTCGCCATGCAAGGCGATCAGCTGTTCCAAAACAGCTTCAAATCCCCGCCAAATGGACTCATGTTCCACCCTCGCCGCTTCCGATTCTAAACGCGCATCCCGCATTTCAAATTTTTCAAAATATCCGGTTTGCTTCAGCGTCCCGTACAGGGTCTTCCATTGCTTTTCCACACTGTTTTTCCTTCGACGTTTGAGGCCCTCTTCCATGATGTTGAAGATGCCTCCTTTATTCTTGAAAGACTGCATTAAGAGCGCCCGCTGCCAGGACTGATAGTGCCGCCAGCCCCGCTGTTTGACAAATCGTTCAAGGTCGTCGATTTCCGTCGATCGGACCTGAAAATAACCGGATTTCAGGCATGCCAGCAAATCCTCATATCGTCCCCACTCCTGAAACCGCATATAGTTCAAGACCGCTTGCGCCGCAGGATAATCCGATATTTTTCGATTATGATCCAAGTGTATTGGGATTCCACTTTGCCGAAAGACGCTTCGGATAAGCGGCAAATAGGCCGGATAATCGCTGACAACCACCTGCATCTCTTGAAAGGGCACCCCCGCTTGCTTCCATTCCATCATCTTGGAAGCACAAAATCGGACTTCCTCCTCCGCCTGCAAGGCACTGTATGCCGTTGCGGTAACTGAGCCTTTTCCCCGGCCTGACAGTCCCTCCGTCCAAGTCCGGTTCAATGCTTGAAAAGAAACCGGCCGAGCCGGCCCCTGAAAGACCTCTTCTTTGGCATCGGGAAATCGCTGGAGCAAAGCCTCTCGGGTTTGCCGAATCGGTTGAAAGACCGATGATTGACTGTCCGGTTCCATGGTCAGCACCACCGTCAGCGACTCCGCCTGCTCGTGCAGCACTGCCAGAATTTCCATTTCCAGCGCCGTAAATCCCCAAAACTGGTCAACGATCAGAATTGCCGATTGAAAGGGACGATAAACCTTCAGCAGTTCGCAGACAATTTGGCCGTAAACGACCTCATCCACCAGCCCCTCCCGGGCGAGTGCCCTTTCATAGCGCAGCAGCAGTTGAAGCAGCGCTTTTAATTTGTCCGAAAAATTGGCGCCTTCCTCTTCGGAAACAGCCATTACCCGCTGGATCTCCTCACTCTGCCACTTTCCGTCCATCAAATCCCGGTAAAATTCTTGAAGCAAACGGGGCTTTCCCTTTAAACGCTGTAAAGCGCCAAGTTCCTCTTTGCTCCCCTCCAATACCTGGTCCAATACCAAAACACGGCCCAAGTCGTTCATCCAATACTGGGCATCCGGCTGATACCATTGAACCACCTGCTGCATCAAATGGCGAAAACTGGTGACTTCAAATCCCCAAATTCCATTTTCGCCCGTTTCCTTCAGATATTCCTGCTCCGCTTCCAAGGTAAATTGTTCCGGAACAATATAGCAAACTTCCCTGGAGAGGTTTGCCCGATGCTTTTTCAATTCCCGATAGATCCATTGGCTCTTGCCGATTCCGGATCCGCCAAAAACGATTTTCATACCCATCTCCACCTCCGGTCTTTCCCATTATAGCATAGGAAATGTGATATAATACCAATTGAAAGGAGGCTGTCATGACAACCTTTACGATACTTTTCAATAATAGTTCTGAAGCCTTATACTTAAAACTGACCAATGCAGATGCATTTAAATCTTGGCTTCGCGATCCCTCGCAATGCGATTTTTTCATCCACCAAGATGGAAACAAGACCTATTACATCGCGAGAAATAATATCAATTATATTATGGAAACAAAGAAAAGGGCCTAACGGCCCTTTTCGATTTTCACAATTTTTCTGGATACCATCACTTCATCCAACAGCGCTTCCACATCCAGCGCGGACTCCGAATTCTCAATTTGCGCCAATTTCGGATGGGTGACCGGATGCTTCGGCAAGAAGACCGTACAGCAATCCTCGAAAGGCAAGATCGAAGTTTCAAAGGTATCGATTCTTTTGGCCACTTCGATAATCTCCGTTTTATCCAGCCCGATCAGCGGACGAAAAACCGGCATTTGTACCGCAGAGTTCGTCACCTGCAGCCCTTCCATGGTTTGGGAAGCCACCTGGCCCAAGCTTTCGCCTGTAATCAGAGACTGGGCGCCCTCTTCCCTTGCAATGCGTTCTGCAATCCGCATCATAAACCGTCGGGAGAGAATCGTCATTTCCTTTTCCGGACAATTCATGCGGATGGCTTTTTGGATGGGAAGAATATTAACTTGATGAACCGCGATGGAACCGATATAAGGCAGCAGTTTCCGTGCCAGATCCAAGACCTTTTCATCCGATCGCTCGCTCGTGAAGGGATAGCTGTTGAAGTTGACCGCAACCAGGTCTACCCCGCGCTTCGCCATCATATATCCGGCAACCGGACTGTCGATCCCCCCTGACAGCAAAAGCACGCTTCTTCCGGTTGAACCGATTGGAAGCCCCCCTGCCGCCGTTTCCTTGGCCGAATAAAAATAAACCGCGTTGCGAATATCCACTCGAATCAGCAAATCCGGATGATGCACATCCACATGCAGATCCTGGAAATGCTTGAGAATCACACCACCCAGATACGGATTGATCTCCGGCGATTTCATGGGAAACTTCTTGTCGCTTCGTTTCGCTTCCACTTTAAAACTCCGGATGCCCGGATGTTTTTTCCGGATGGCCGTCACATATTCAATCGCCTGGTCAGCCAAGCGATCCGGATCCTTTTCAAAAACACTGGCTCGACTGGCGACAACAAATCCGAACACCTTTTTCGCCTGCTCATAGACCTCGTCCGCCACTTCTTCCGGGCACTCGATATAAAACTTTGTTCGGTCCTGGTAAATGCGGTCCGTGTCAAAATCCCGCAGGGCAAGCTTTAGATTCTTCATAAGTCGATCCACAAAAAACCTGCGATTGCCTCCCTTTAATGCAACTTCCCCATAGCTTAAACTAATCACTTGTTTCATATTATCCTCACCTCATTGTCAATTCTCGAACTTCTCGCACGCCTTGGCCTAAAATTGCGATCGCCTCTTTTTGGTCCTTCAAATCCGCATCCCAGCCATAGCTGATTCGCAAAGTACCCTCAACCCGGTCATCGGCAATTCTCATCTCCCGCAGAATTCGGTTTCCCTTCATCTTGGAAGAACAGGCCGAACCGGTTGATACATAAATCTCCTTCATTTCCAGCATATGCAGCAAGATCTCTGCCTTCACACCTTTAAAAGACAGGCTCAGAATATGCGGCGCCGCTTCCTGCAAATCCAGCGGGGTATTGACCGTCACCTCGTCGATTTCACTAACGACCCCGTCCAGCCATGCCCGGCGGCATTTCCGGTACCCCTCTTCATGGGCTTCAAACTCGTCTTTCAGGCATTGCACGGCAAGGCCCAGTCCGCAAATTGCCGGAACATTTTCGGTGCCCGGACGAAGTCCGCCTTCTTGACCGCTCCCCCACAAGATCCGCTTCGCGTTTTTCGGAAGACGAAGAAAAAGTGCCCCTATTCCTTTTGTCGCGTTGATCTTATGTCCGGAAAATGCATAGCTGTCCACATTCAGCTTCTTGATGGAAACCGGAATCTTCCCGACAGCCTGGACGCCGTCCACATGGACATGAACATTAGGGTTGGCTTGCTTTGCTGCGTTCGCCAGTTCCTCAATGGGCTGAATCGTACCGATCTCATTATTGACATGTTGAACAGAAAGCAAAATTGTATGCTCGTCGATCAGTTCCATGGCTTTTCCCATTTGAATACGCCCTTGGCTGTCTACAGGCAACAAACGCAACTCCAGCCCCCGCTGCTCCAATTCTTTTGCCACTTCATATACAGAGCTATGCTCAATGGCACCGATGCACAAATTCTTTCCCTTGGGGATTTGCACCGGCAAACACCCTCGCATGCCCAGATTATTGCCTTCCGTCCCGCCTGAGGTGAAGACAATCTGTTCCGGTCTGCAGGTTAAAAAATCCGCCACCTGTTCTCTCGCTCGCGTGACCGCTTTCTCCGCTTTAAGTCCCATCCGATGCAGGGAGGATGGGTTCCCAAAATCTTCTTTCATCATTTTTGTCATCACTTCGATGACTTCCTGGCGAACCGGCGTGGTCGCCGCATGATCCAAATAGTTCATTTTTCTCATCCTTTCAGCCTTTTTATTTTATCGGGTCTTGAAAAAGATTTCAACTATTTCAGAACCGTAATGCCTCCCCATTTAAAATATGGTAAAATAAGACCGTAATTTCATGAATAGGGGGTAAGCTATGAAACATAAAATTGCCATTGTCTTCACAGGCGGCACCATTTCCATGAAGGTTGATCCAAGAATCAACGCAGTCATTCCCGCTCTAACAAACGACGAGATTTTAGCCATGATCACCAACATTGAGCGCTATGCAGAAATTGAGGTTGTCAATTTCTCTCGTTTGCCCAGTCCCCACGTTACACCGGACATCATGTTTTCACTCGCGAAAACAGTGAAAGAACAATTGGACCGCGATGATATCACGGGGGTCGTTGTCACCCATGGAACCGACACGTTAGAAGAGACTGCCTATTTTTTGGATCTGGTTCTTCCTCCCGAGAAGCCCATCGTCATTGTTGGAGCCATGCGAAGCGGATCGGAACTTGGATATGACGGCCCAAGCAATTTAGCCGCTGCCATCTGTACCGCCATTTCACCATACTCAAAAAACAAAGGCGTACTGGTCGTCATGAACAATGAGGTCAATGCCGCGCGGGAAGTGACCAAAACCAATACTCTGGCACTCAATACCTTCCGGTCTCCGGAATTCGGTCCTTTGGGCATTGTTGACAACGATGAAGTCATCTATTACCGTACCCTGGAGCCTCATCGCCACTATCCCCTGCATCACCTGGCCGACCGCGTCGCGCTTTTTAAAGCAGCAACCGGCGCAAATGCGGACTTTATCCAGCACGCCATCGACTTGGGCTATCAAGGCATCGTAATTGAAGCCTTGGGCCGAGGCAATGTTCCGCCGGAAATGGCGGAAGGCATCTACCGCGCCCTGGATCAAAACATTCCCGTTGTCATTGTATCGCGCTGCCCGACCGGACGTGTATTGGATACCTACGGGTATGAAGGCGCGGGAAAAATGCTGCACGATCGGGGTGCCATCTTCGGTTACAACCTTCCTGGCCAAAAGGCACGAATTAAACTGATGGTCGCGCTGAGCGTTTCCAATGACTTGGATGTCATTCGCGCAATTTTTGAAAATCAACCCTATTAAAACCATATTAAAGGTGCTTCATGGAAGCACCTTTATTTTTTCCCAATGGTATCGATTTTCAAGTTCCTCTACCAGACTCAAAGCAGCGCGCTCTTCTTGCTCTGCTTTCTCCAGTTCTTCGGCTTCTATTCTCATTCGCTTCAATAAAGTCTCGACAGATTCCCGCCCGCCGATTTGATCATCCAAAAAAATCAGATTCGCCAAATACATTCGCTGCACATTTGGATCAGCAAAGATCCAGTATTCCCGGTCCTCGATTCCCTGCAGCTGGTTTCGCATCCATTCGTAGCCCATTCGCGCATCAATAAAATATCCCCGATTCGTATATTCGTTGGCTTGCATCGAATACAGGGTGAAGCGTTCCTCGGGAGAAGCGATTTGCGTACTCCAATACGCAAAAACATTTTCCAGCAAAGACCGATCCGAAATCTTCGGCGCATACTTTTGGAACAATTGCTTGGACTCCATGAAGCTTAGATCATTGCGGATCATAAAGTTCAAAAACATCTCTTCAGCGAGCATTTTCTTTTCTTCTTCTGAAAACGGCGCTGCCTGAAGCAAATAGTAGTCAACGCCTATCCGATTCCAATATTCGCCCGTCCGCAGACTGACCAGGGTTGTCACCGGCGATTCGTCATAGAGCTTCTTTTCAGAAAATGGAATCTGTTGATCAAAGGACAGATACTCCAGAGTTCGCATGACCCGCAGGTAGCGGCCGTCATCGGTCCACTCCCCTTCTCCATTCTTCTCCGTCTTTCCTTCATACTGGCCGAATGGCAAATATGCATTGTCATAGATATCGGAAGGAATCAATAATTTTGCGGTAGCCGCGTCTTTGAAAATTTCGAGCTTGAAGGCAAGCCGCTGAAGGACGATAGTCGCTTCCGCTCGGGTCAGTCCGCTGGTCAATCGAATGGTCCCGTCCGGATATCCGGTGAAAATCCCATGCGCCACGACACGATCCACCATTGTATTTTCCTGCCCGTTATTCAAATCCATAAATTCGATTTCAGGATCAGGAAATTCTTCCGGCGTTATCCATGCAACCAGCATCATCGCTTCTTTCCTTGAAATTGGTGTTTCTCCGGCAAAATTCGCGCCCGGAAATACCTCCAAAAGACTATGTCCTCTTCGCTTCAGATTCCCTTCCGTTGCAATTAGAACCTTCTTGCCCCAGTCCTCATTCTCAAGATCGGCATAGGGAAGCAGTGTTTCAAACGCTTCAGATGAGAAGATATCATTTGTTTTTAAAATTTCCTGATAGATTGCCAAGAATTCCAGCCTTGTGATCCCCTGCTCCGGACGAAAGGTCCCGTCGCCGTATCCGTTGACATAACCGCGATCCACAGCCCAATAAATCGCCGGTGTCGCCCAGTGATTATCCAGATCAAAAAAGATCTGGTCGGCAAAACCAATTGGCATTAAGGCGATAATCATTATCAAGATTATTATTTTACGCATAAGAAACACCTTTCTTCCTTAACAGTAGTTCTGTATAATATTATAACAGAGTCCCATTGAAATCCAACAGAAGGAGCAAAAACTATGAGAGTTCGTGAAATAAGTGTGAATAAATCGCTGCCACCCACATTTTCGTTTGATGCATTTGTCCCGGGCGACCGCAGCGACTATCTTTTTTTCGATATCGAAACCCTGGGCTTCCATCGAATCAGCCATCCCGTCGCAATGATCGGAATCGCCACAATCATAGACGGATCGCTTCGTTTCAAACAGTGGATGTGCGATTCACCATCCGAGGAAAGTGCCATGATTGAAGCGTTTTTCCAACTGATCACCGAGAAGACGGTTTTGATCAGTTTCAACGGCTTGCGTTTCGACTGGCCCTTTCTTGTTTCACGGGCAAAGAAGCATCGGATTCTTCCCCCTCAGCCGAAAATCCATCTTGATCTGTTTCAGTTTTATCAAGGGGGATTTTCCTTTCTGCATGTAGAGTCCCACACCTTGCGAGCCCTTACGCAGGAAATCCTTCCATCTGAATCCATGGACAGCAAAGAGGTCCCCGAAATGATGCGTAGGCATTTCGTCGGCATGGCGGATCCAGCTGATCTAGACGCCCTGTTTCTCCATAACGAGGAGGACTTGTTGGCGCTCTTCGCCTTGGAAGCGCGGATGGAAAACGTTCATGAACAATGGCAGCTTCGTTTAAAAGCGGGTCATCTTTCGATTGACTCGATTCGAACAACCAGCGATTACTATCTGGTCCGCTACCGGCCTTCCAACCATGATTTCTTGCCCGCTCTCCTTTATCAGGGAAAGAATTATGCCATTGACTGGATTCAATCTGAGGATCTTCTCGAATTAAAATTTCGCTACCTTGCCGTAGAGAGTGAAAATCGATCCCTGCATTTATTGCCTGCAGCCTGGTATCCGTTTTCTTGGGCCTCTGAGCATTCGCTATTCTCCGTTGCCGGTATTCCTTCCCACCTGAAAATCCTTAAAATGGACCAAGCCGTCGATCAGCTTTTAATCCAGGAGTTTTGCCGGGGCGCCCTGCAGCGGCAAGCGTAAATTTATATTTTTAGACAGAAAAAAAGCAGTCATTTGACTGCTTTTTTGGTGCCCAGAGGCGGAATCGAACCACCGACACGGGGATTTTCAGTCCCCTGCTCTACCTACTGAGCTATCTGGGCATAAAAATAAAACCATAAGAATAAAACGTTGGTGGGCCTTCGGGGACTCGAACCCGGGACCGACCGGTTATGAGCCGGTTGCTCTAACCAACTGAGCTAAAGGCCCTAATTGTTTTTAAAATGGTGGGCCTAGGTGGACTCGAACCACCGACCTCACGCTTATCAGGCGTGCGCTCTAACCTGCTGAGCTATAGGCCCATTTATGGTCGGGGTGGCAGGATTTGAACCCGCGGCCCTCTGGTCCCAAACCAGATGCGCTACCAAACTGCGCTACACCCCGAAAAGATAAAATGAAATTGGCAGGGGTAGCAGGACTTGAACCCACGACATTCGGTTTTGGAGACCGACGTTCTACCAACTGAACTATACCCCTGAATTTTGGCGGAGAAGGAGGGATTTGAACCCTCGCATCCCGTTGAAAGGATCTACTCCCTTAGCAGGGGAGCCTCTTCAGCCAACTTGAGTACTTCTCCGTATTACTGGCGGAGAGGGTGGGATTCGAACCCACGTGGGCTTGCACCCTAACGGTTTTCAAGACCGCCCCGTTATGACCACTTCGGTACCTCTCCATGAAATTGGTGACCCATCGGCGACTCGAACGCCGGACCACCTGATTAAAAGTCAGATGCTCTACCAACTGAGCTAATGGGTCAAAATTTGGCTGGGGTAGCTGGATTCGAACCAGCGAATGCAGGAGTCAAAGTCCTGTGCCTTACCGCTTGGCGATACCCCAAAGATGTATAATGGCGAGCCAGGAGGGATTCGAACCCCCGACCCACGGCTTAGAAGGCCGTTGCTCTATCCAACTGAGCTACTGGCTCATTAGTTGCTTCATGTTTCTAATGGAGCGGGTGAAGGGAATCGAACCCTCGCGACTGGCTTGGAAGGCCAGGGCTCTACCACTGAGCTACACCCGCAAAATGGAGCGAAAGACGAGATTCGAACTCGCGACCCTCGCCTTGGCAAGGCGATGCTCTACCACTGAGCCACTTTCGCATGTTATTGGTGGAGGGGACTGGATTCGAACCAGTGAAAGCGTAGCTAACGGATTTACAGTCCGTCCCCTTTGGCCAACTCGGGAACCCCTCCATATTAGATGATCGTAAGATCATCGACAGTTTCTTTGGTGATTAGAAAACCACCGGTTTGTTTGTGGAGCTGGTGATAGGAATTGAACCCACAACCTACTGATTACAAGTCAGTTGCTCTACCTATTGAGCTACACCAGCATAAAAATGGCGACCTAGAAGGGACTCGAACCCTCGACCTCCAGCGTGACAGGCTGGCATTCTAACCGACTGAACTACTAGGCCAAATATGGTGGGCACTATTGGGCTCGAACCAATGACCCCCTGCTTGTAAGGCAGGTGCTCTCCCAACTGAGCTAAGCGCCCATATTTGTGTCTTGCTATAAAATTGAAATGGTGACCCTACCGGGATTCGAACCCGGGTTACCGCCGTGAAAGGGCGGTGTCTTAACCGCTTGACCATAGGGCCGTACCATGGTGCCGAGGACCGGAATCGAACCGGTACGATCGCAATGATCGCAGGATTTTAAGTCCTGTGCGTCTGCCAATTCCGCCACCCCGGCAATTTTGGCTCTCAGGGTGGGACTCGAACCCACAACCTACCGGTTAACAGCCGGTTGCTCCACCATTGAGCTACCTAAGAATAGTGAAACCAGCAACGTCCTATCTTCCCAGGCAGTCTCCCACCAAGTATTTTCAGCGCTAAGGAGCTTAACTTCCGTGTTCGAGATGGGAACGGGTGTGTCCTCCTTGCCATTGTCACTGGATTCAGTTGAGCCAATCGGCTCTTAAGAAAACTTTCGTTCTCTCAAAACTCAATAAGAATCATCACGTTTAGAACTCTCTTCTAATCTGATCAAGTCCTCGACCTATTAGTACTGGTCAGCTTAAGACATTACTGCCCTTACACCTCCAGCCTATCAACCTCGTAGTCTTCAAGGGGTCTTACTCTCACAAGGAGATGGGAAATCTAATCTTGAGGGGGGCTTCGCGCTTAGATGCCTTCAGCGCTTATCCCTTCCAAACTTAGCTACCCAGCCATGCTCCTGGCGGAACAACTGGTGCACCAGCGGTTTGTTCATCCCGGTCCTCTCGTACTAGGGACAACTCCTTGCAAATTTCCTACGCCCACGGCGGATAGGGACCGAACTGTCTCACGACGTTCTGAACCCAGCTCGCGTGCCTCTTTAATGGGCGAACAGCCCAACCCTTGGGACCGAATTCAGCCCCAGGATGAGACGAGCCGACATCGAGGTGCCAAACCTCCCCGTCGATGTGGACTCTTGGGGGAGATAAGCCTGTTATCCCCGGGGTAGCTTTTATCCGTTGAGCGACGGCCCTTCCATTCGGTACCGCCGGATCACTAAGTCCAACTTTCGTTCCTGCTCGAGTTGTAGCTCTCGCAGTCAAGCTCCCTTCTACCTTTACGCTCTTCGCACGATTTCCGACCGTGCTGAGGGAACCTTTGAGCGCCTCCGTTACATTTTTGGAGGCGACCGCCCCAGTCAAACTGCCCAACTGACAATGTCCCAGAACCAGTTTCATGGCTCATGGTTAGAATCCTAGTATAGTAAGGGTGGTATCCAAAGGACGACTCCACCGAAACTGGCGTCCCGGCTTCCTAGTCTCCCACCTATCCTGTACATACTATACCAAAATCCAATGCCAGCCTGCAGTAAAGCTCCACGGGGTCTTTCCGTCCTGCCGCGGGTAACCCGCATCTTCACGAGTACTGTAATTTCACCGAGTCCATTGCCGAGACAGCGCCCAAATCGTTACGCCTTTCGTGCGGGTCGGAACTTACCCGACAAGGAATTTCGCTACCTTAGGACCGTTATAGTTACGGCCGCCGTTTACTGGGGCTTAAGTTCTGAGCTTCGCGTTACCGCTAACTCTTCCCCTTAACCTTCCAGCACCGGGCAGGCGTCAGCCCCTATACTTCGTCTTTCAACTTAGCAGAGACCTGTGTTTTTGCTAAACAGTCGCTTGGGCCTTTTCTCTGCGGCCCTCAAAAGCTTACCATGTGTATGTTCACTCTCAAGGGCACCCCTTCTCCCGAAGTTACGGGGTCATTTTGCCGAGTTCCTTAGCAATGGTTCTCTCGATCATCTTAGAATTCTCTTCCTGCCTACCTGTGTCGGTTTGCGGTACGGGCACCTTATCTCTCAATAGTAGCTTTTCTCGACAGCGTGGGATCAGCGACTTCGGTACTTATTTTTCCCTCGCATTCGCGTCTCGGCCTTTTGATGCGTGGATTTGCCTGCGCATCAGCCTACCTGCTTAGACACACATAACCAACAGTGTGCTCTGCCTACCCTTCTGTGTCACTACATCTCTCAAACAATCTAAGGTGGTACTGGAATCTCAACCAGTTGTCCATCGCCTACGCCTTTCGGCCTCGGCTTAGGTCCCGACTAACCCTGAGTGGACGAGCCTTCCTCAGGAAACCTTAGGCTTCCGATGGCGAAGATTCTCACTTCGCTTTCGTTACTCATGCCAACATTCTCTCTTGTATGCAGTCCACCGCTCCTTCCGGTACGACTTCGTCCCGCATACAATGCTCCCCTACCCCTGTATCGTAAGATACAAGCCGTAGCTTCGGTAATCAGTTTGAGCCCCGGACATTTTCGGCGCTGGACCACTCGACCAGTGAGCTATTACGCACTCTTTGAATGAATGGCTGCTTCTAAGCCAACATCCTGGTTGTCTGTGTAGTCCAACATCCTTTCCCACTTAACTGATATTTTGGGACCTTAGCTGACGGTCTGGGCTGTTTCCCTTTCGACTATGAAACTTATCTCACACAGTCTGACTCCCAAGTATATATCTGCGGCATTCGGAGTTTGATAAACTTTGGTAACGTATAAACGCCCCTAGGTCAGTCAGTGCTCTACCTCCGCGATACTCTCCTTGAGGCTAGCCCTAAAGCTATTTCGGGGAGAACCAGCTATCTCCGAGTTCGATTGGAATTTCACCGCTATCCACAAGTCATCCCAACACTTTTCAACGTATATGGGTTCGGTCCTCCACGAGATTTTACTCCCGCTTCAACCTGCTCATGGATAGGTCACCCGGTTTCGGGTCTAAAGCATACAACTAATTCGCCCTGTTCAGACTCGCTTTCGCTTCGGCTCCGGACCTGAAGTCCTTAACCTCGCTGCATACCTTAACTCGTTGGCCCGTTCTACAAAAAGTACGCCGTCGCACCTTAATGTGCTTCGACCAATTGTAAACATAGGGTTTCAGGTTCTATTTCACTCCCCTTCCGGGGTTCTTTTCACCTTTCCCTCACGGTACTATGCGCTATCGGTCACTAGGGAGTATTTAGGCTTGGGAGATGGTCCTCCCGGCTTCCCACAGGGTTTCACGTGTCCCATGGTACTCTGGATCCCGATCAGATACTCATTAATTTCGCCTACAGGATTGTCACCTTCTGTGATCCCGCTTCCCAGCGGTGTTCAGCTATCAATTCGCACCCTTATATCGGTCCACAACCCCAGATCAGCAGAGCCAATCTGGTTTGGCCTCTTCCCCTTTCGCTCGCCGCTACTCAGGGAATCGATGTTTCTTTCTCCTCCTCCGGCTACTTAGATGTTTCAGTTCACCGGGTTCCCTTCCTATGGCTATGTATTCACCATAGGATACATACGGTTTGCCGTATGTGGGTTTCCCCATTCGGATATCTCTGGATCAACGCCTGCTTGCGGCTCCCCAAAGCTTTTCGCAGCTTACCACGTCCTTCGTCGGCTCCTAGTGCCAAGGCATCCGCCCTATGCTCTTTGTAACTTGACCGTTTCTTAAAAGAGAATTCTAAAACAAAAATCACATTCGCTTGTAAAGATTTAACTCTTTGCTTGCGTTTGATGTTTTTGCTCGGATGATTCTTATTGAGTTTTCAAAGAACAAAATGGTGGAGATAAGGAGATTCGAACTCCTGACCCCCTGCTTGCAAAACAGGTGCTCTCCCAACTGAGCTATACCCCCACATACTTAAGAGTCTTTTACGCAACCACGTGTTCACACTTAATCATGTGCCCGCGCGGCTCCGCGCTGATCTCTCAAAAATGAACATGACAACATTCGTTTCTCCCTAGAAAGGAGGTGATCCAGCCGCACCTTCCGATACGGCTACCTTGTTACGACTTCACCCCAGTCATCGATCCTACCTTCGGCGCCTGCCTCCCTAAAAGGGTTAGCCCAGCGACTTCGGGTATTACCAACTCCCGTGGTGTGACGGGCGGTGTGTACAAGGCCCGGGAACGCATTCACCGCGACATTCTGATTCGCGATTACTAGCAACTCCAGCTTCATGCAGGCGAGTTGCAGCCTGCAATCCGAACTGGGATCGGCTTTTGAGATTCGCTCCGGATCGCTCCTTCGCTGCCTGTTGTACCGACCATTGTAGCACGTGTGTAGCCCAGGTCATAAGGGGCATGATGATTTGACGTCATCCCCACCTTCCTCCGGTTTGTCACCGGCAGTCTCTCTAGAGTGCCCAACTAAATGCTGGCAACTAAAGATAAGGGTTGCGCTCGTTGCGGGACTTAACCCAACATCTCACGACACGAGCTGACGACAACCATGCACCACCTGTCACCGATGTCTCCGAAGAGAAAATCTCATCTCTGAGACGATCATCGGGATGTCAAGACCTGGTAAGGTTCTTCGCGTTGCTTCGAATTAAACCACATGCTCCGCTGCTTGTGCGGGCCCCCGTCAATTCCTTTGAGTTTCAGTCTTGCGACCGTACTCCCCAGGCGGAGTGCTTAATGCGTTAGCTGCGGCACTGAAGTATCGCTACCCCAACACCTAGCACTCATCGTTTACGGCGTGGACTACCAGGGTATCTAATCCTGTTCGCTCCCCACGCTTTCGTTCCTCAGCGTCAGTATTTGTCCAGAAAGCCGCCTTCGCCACTGGTGTTCCTCCTAATATCTACGCATTTCACCGCTACACTAGGAATTCCGCTTTCCTCTCCAACACTCAAGTCCTCCAGTTTCAAAAGCTTACAATGGTTGAGCCACTGCCTTTCACTTCTGACTTAAAGGACCGCCTACGAACTCTTTACGCCCAATAATTCCGGATAACGCTCGCCCCATACGTATTACCGCGGCTGCTGGCACGTATTTAGCCGGGGCTTTCTTCTTAGGTACCGTCACTATCTTCCCTAAGAACAGAACTTTACGACTCGAAAGCCTTCATCATTCACGCGGCATCGCTGCATCAGGGTTTCCCCCATTGTGCAATATCCCCCACTGCTGCCTCCCGTAGGAGTCTGGACCGTGTCTCAGTTCCAGTGTGGCCGTTCACCCTCTCAGGCCGGCTACTGATCGTCGCCTTGGTAAGCCATTACCTTACCAACTAGCTAATCAGACGCGGGACCATCCTATACCACCGGAATTTTTACCACTGTATCATGCGATACCGCGGTCTTATCGGGTATTAATCATCGTTTCCAATGGCTATCCCCGTGTATAGGGCAGGTTTCCCACGCGTTACTCACCCGTCCGCCGCTTTCCTTCTCTTCCTTCACCCGAAGGATCAGTCCAAAAATTCTCGCTCGACTTGCATGTGTTAGGCGTGCCGCCAGCGTTCATCCTGAGCCAGGATCAAACTCTCAGTAAAAAAGTTTCCACTTATAAAGTGTCCACTGCTCAGTTTAAGCTAAACTTAACTGACGTTATCTTGCTTGTTTCTTATTGATCGAAAAGATCAAATTCGAAGTTGTCATGTTCAGTTTTCAAAGATCACCGCCGCTCTCAAGCGACTTTACTAGGATAACAGATCTGGAAGATCTTGTCAACCCCTTTTTTCTTTTCCGCCGTCCGCTTCCGCTTTTGGCGACTTATTTATTCTAGCATCTCGACTTTTCTTTGTCAAGTGCTTTTTTTCGCTCTGTTCCGCTAACTATCTGGCTTAGAGCGCTTTTTTCTCGGCCGGTTTCCCTGACCGCTTGTCTATAATACCAAGGGTCAAATGAAATGTCAACCCATTCCTTGGAAATAATACTATTGCGACAATTCGAACGAATAAAAGGGCCCGGCAAAGCCGGGCTCTTGTTTACTCTTCCTCTTTTGTTTCAACGCAAATATGCGCCTCATCCAGCTGTTGTTGAGAGATTGTTGTCGGCGCTTCCGTCATCAGGCAGGTTGCACTCTGCGTCTTTGGAAAAGCGACAACGTCACGGATGTTTTCCGTTCCTGTCAACGTCATAACCAATCGATCCAAGCCGAAGGCAATGCCGCCATGCGGTGGCGTTCCGTATCGGAAAGCATTGATCAGGAAGCCAAATTGATGCATCGCTTCCTCGTCTGTAAAGCCCAGCGCCTTGAACATCTTGGCCTGAAGCTCGCTGTTGTTGATTCGGATGCTGCCGCCGCCGATCTCCTCGCCGTTGATAACCAAATCATAGGCCTTGGCACGCGCCGCTTGCGGATCCGACTCCATCTTTTCGATATCCTCATCCATCGGATGGGTAAACGGATGGTGTTTGGCTACATATCGATCTTCCTCTTCCGCATATTCAAACAGCGGGAATTCCGTGATCCACAGCACCTTAAAGTTGTCAGGGTCCAACCAGCCTTGCTTGCGGGCGATTTCAAGACGCAATTGGCCCAAAGACGTAACCGCCGTATCGTAGCCATCGGCAACCAACAACAAAAGGTCGCCCGCCTCTGCATCCATCTTTGCACAAAGCGACTGGATTTCTTCCTCCGTCAAGAATTTCAGGATCGACGAATCGACGCCCTCTTCCTTGACTTTCACCCAGATCATGCCTTTCGCACCGTAGAGCTTTGCATGTTTTTCCAGCTTGGAAATACCTTTTTTTGAGAATGCGTCCGCGCAGCCCTTGGCGTTGATACCCTTGGTTACGCGACCTTCCGCCAAGGCAGACTGGAAGACCTTAAACTCGGAACCGGCAAATACATCGGCCAAATCAACAATCTCCGCGCCAAAACGCAAATCCGGTTTGTCCGATCCGAAACGATCCATGGCTTCCTTATAGGTCATGCGCATAAATGGCGTTTCAAATTCAATCCCACGAATTTCTTTAAACACACGATTGATCAGCTTCTCATGAAGCGGCAAAATATCCTCCACATCGACAAAGGACATCTCAACATCAACCTGGGTGAATTCCGGCTGACGGTTGGCGCGCAAGTCTTCATCCCGGAAGCACTTGACGATTTGATAGTAACGGTCCATGCCGGAAACCATCAGCAATTGTTTCATAATCTGTGGAGATTGCGGCAAAGCATAGAACTTGCCAGGGTTTACACGGCTAGGCACCAAATAATCCCGAGCGCCTTCCGGCGTGGGTTTATTGAGTACCGGTGTTTCAATCTCAACAAATCGATTTTCTTCATAGAAATCTCGAATCACTTTCGCGATTTTAGCGCGTGTCTTCAGTCGTTGCTGCATAGAAGGTTTTCGCAAGTCCAGGTAACGATATTGCAATCGCTTGGTTTCCGATACCTGATCATCATCCTTGATATAGATCGGCGGTGTTTCCGCTGTATCCAAGATGCGAAGCTCGTCGGCATACACTTCAATCATTCCTGTTGGAATCTCAGTGTTGACGGATTCCCGTTTTTTCACAACACCTTTCACTGCAATGACAAACTCGCTGCGCAATTGTGTCGCTTTCTCAAACAGGGCTTCCTTGTCAGGATCAAAAACAATCTGACATATTCCATCCGTGTCGCGTAAATCTACAAAAACCAAGCCGCCAAGGCTTCGTCTCTTTTGCACCCATCCCATCAGCACAACGGTTTCGTCAATATTCGACTCCCGCAATGCACCGCAATAGTGTGAACGTCTTAAGTTTCCCATTGTTTCCATTGCCATTCCTCCTTAAGAAATAAAAAATCCCTACAGTAATAGTTACTGTAGGGACGAGCTTTCACCCGTGGTGCCACCCTAGTTGGATTTCTCCCACTTGTTTCAAATAAAGGCTCAGAAGCGTCTTTCCTCAGGTTTTGTTATCGATTCCCACCACCATCGACTCTCTTGAAACAAAATTCCCAACTACTCATCTTCCTCATTGCCGTCTATGTAGTTCTCTGTATTTATATCATATTCTTGAAATTTCGTCAAACAAGCGGCTTTTTTCTCCATCTTGCCAGCCAGTTGTTCCAAATAAGCGGGAATACTCTTGGGATTTCCAACCCGATCGATATGATCCGGATAAACAAATTTACTCACCGCACCTACGCCGCAGGCCGCGATCGTCTGACGATCGCTCATAATCAAGGTATTGTATAGGTTAACGCGATCCGGACGGGTAAAGCCAACATTCTCCATATTGCCGACAATGTTTTTTTGCCGGTAGAGGTAGTAGGGCACATAGCCCGCATCCGCCGCAAAGCGGTACAGGGTTTGATCGGTTCCGTCCCAGCGCTCCTCTTCCCGGTGCCGGTAATCCAATTCCCCAAGCGATGACGCGCGTTTTACCGCCAGGCTGTGAACGGTAATCTGATCCGGCGCCAACTCGCCAATTCGGCTCAAGGTCTCCTGAAAATCAAGGGGCGTCTCCCCGGGCAAGCCAACAATCAAGTCCATGTTGATTTCACGAAAGCCCTTGGCACGCGCCAGTCGGAAGACTTCCACCACCTGTTGGCTTTTATGGCTTCGTCCGATCCGGGCCAGGGTTTCATCCTTCATGGTTTGCGGATTGATGCTGATGCGGGTAATCCCCTCTTCCAGCAACATGTCAAACATGACTTCATTCAATGTGTCGGGACGTCCCGCTTCCACCGTAAATTCGATGGACTTGTCCACTGAAAAAGCCTTTCGAATCACACGAATCAAGGCCCTCAATTCTTCCACCTTGAGCGCCGTCGGGGTTCCACCGCCAATATACACGCTGGATAGCGTCCATCCCCGATACAAGTCAGCCGTCTCCTCCACCTCTTCATGCAGTTTCCGCAGGTAAGGCGCAACCCAGGCCTCATGTTTGCTGCGGGCATAGGACGGAAAGGAGCAATAGCTGCAGCGTGTCGGACAAAAGGGGATCCCCACGTATAGGCTATAGGAATTCAATGCAACTGCATCAAGAATCGGCTTTTCTATTTCATCCACGCGAAAAATCAAATCCGTTTTCTCCTCAGAAACAAAGAAGACCTCTTGAAGACGCTTGCGTATTTCCGCATCCGTTCTTCCCTTCGCCCGTTCCTGGTCAATGATCTTGGTTGGGCGAATGCCTGTCAGAATGCCCCAGGGCAAACTGCGCCCCGTCATTTCCTTGGCGGCGCGGTACATCAATTGACGTTGCTTCAATTTGTAGCCCCTGGCGTGAAAATCAGGATCCGAAACAAATGCGCGAAGGCAGACCCGCTCTTCACGAACAATCTCCACACACAACTCCTGATTGGCGTCATCCTGCCAGATGGCGGCAAAAAAGCCTTGATTTCGATTCAAGGCTTCCATCTTCTCAATATCAAACACGTCCCGGAAGAAAGCGCGCAAGACCTCGTACACTCCCTGGGATACCATTCGACTGTCTACATATAATTTCATGTTCCTACCTCTCAATAAAGGGATTTACCTTCCGCTCGTAACCGATGGTCGTTCGTTCCCCATGCCCCGGAAATACAAGGGTTTCATCCGGCAATTCCGCCATTAAAACCGCCAGACTCTTCCTGAGTACCTGCATGGAACCCGTCGGCAGATCCGTCCGGCCAACACTCTCGCGGAACAAGGTATCCCCGCTAAAGAGCACATTCCCAATCGAATAGCAAACCGAACCCGCCGTATGGCCCGGCGTTTTCAGGACTTTCAAATCGAACGGTCCAATAGAAAGCTTATTGTCCACCCCGATTGTTTGAATATCCGCATAGGCAATGGCCTGGCCATAGATCGACTCTGAAAGGTTAATCTCCGGACTTTTGAATCCTCCCAAGGCGGACGCGTCCGCATACCAGGGAAATTCAAAAAACCAGCGTTCTTCAGGCGTCGGGAAATGGTCGCCGTGGGAATGGGTAAAGACTGCCGCCAGAACTTGAATTCCCTTTTCTCGCGTCCATGTCTCAATGACATCCGCCGATCCGGTTGGATCGATAAGAACCGCTTCTTTTTCGGTATACAAACAATAGGTGTTTGTCATATAGGGCGGCGAGGAAAAACGCTTGATTTTCATGTTAAAATCCTTTCGTACTGTCCAACAGCAAAGTCACCGGACCATCATTGATGCTGGTTACCTTCATATCGGCACCAAACTCGCCCGTCTCCACACGAATCCCCCGGCCGCGCAATTCTTCAATCAATGCCTCATATAAGGGCGTAGCCACATCGGGCCTCGCCGCTTCGATAAAGCTTGGACGGCGTCCTTTTCGCGCGTCCCCGTATAGGGTGAATTGGGAAATAATCAGCACTTCGCCTTCGACGTCCAGCAAGGATCGATTCATTTTTTCATTCTCATCTTCAAAGATTCTCAAGTTTGGAATCTTGTCGCTCATATACTTTAAATCCAGTTGGTCATCTTCGTGGGTAACCCCCAAATAAACCAGTAAACCCTGCCCGATTTCCCCAATCGTCTCCCGGTTCACTTTGACAGAAGCTTCTTTGACTCGTTGTACAACTGCTCTCATGGTCCCTCCTACGTTGTCATTCGATAGACATCAATGACTTCCGATAAAGACTTGATCCGCTTCATCATCTTTTCCAACTGCTTGACATCCTTGATTTCGATGGTCATATTAATGGTCGCAACCCCATCCTTGTTGGTCTTGGCGCTCAAGGAAGAGACAAAAAGATCAACCTCGGAAATCACTTGGGTAATCTGGCTTAACAGTCCCGCCTTGTCACTGGCAATCACTTGGATCTGCGCCGCATATGACGCCTTTTCTTCATGATCCCATTCCACATCGATAAACCGGGTGTCCTTGCTCAGGTCCTGAAGATTCGGACAGTCCATGCGATGAACCGAAACCCCGCGTCCCCGTGTAATATATCCGACGATTTCGTCGCCTGGAACAGGATTGCAGCATTTGGAAAACCGGACCTTGATATTGTCCACGCCCTTGACGCGGACGCCTTGGGTGTTTTGCTTTCGCGGACGTGAAACCGGCGCTTCGAAAGCCGCCTGCTCGATGGTCGGTTCCGGCTGTTTTTTCTTGTTCGCCTCGTCATGGAATTGGATCAGCTGACGAACCACCTGGGTTGCCGTAATGGCACCCGATCCGGTTCCAACGCTGAGATACAACTCTTCAATCTTTGAAAATTTCTGTTTCTTTAGAATGCGGTCAAGCCATTCGTCCTTCAAAAGCGTGGTCATCCGATAGCCTTCCCGCTTGACTTCCCGTTCAATCTTGTCTTTGCCAATAATAATATTCTGATCCCGCTCAATGCGCTTGAAGTATTGGCGGATCTTGTTCTTTGCATGGCTGCTGACCGCCACCTTCAGCCAGTCCCGGCTCGGGCCGTTACTGTTGGAGGAAGTCAGGATCTTGACAATATTGCCGTTTTTCAGTTTATAGTCCAACGGAACAATCCGGCCGTCTACAATCGCGCCCGTACACTTGTCGCCCACCGCCGTATGGACCCGATAGGCAAAATCAATCGGCGTCGAGCCTGCCGGCAGATTGATCACATCGCCATTGGGCGTGAAAACAAACACTTCATTGCGGAACAAGTCCAGTTTCAATGAATCCATGAATTCTTTGGAATCATCCGAATCTTCCTGAAGCTCCAGCATTTGCCGCACCCAGGTCAGCTTTTCGCCCAATTCATTTTGCCCTTGAACGCCTTCTTTATACTTCCAATGGGCGGCGATTCCGTACTCAGCCGTGTAATGCATCTCTTCCGTGCGGATCTGAATCTCAAAAATCTCCCCGCCCGGCCCAATTACCGTCGTATGCAGGGACTGATAAAAATTCGGCTTCGGCATGGCAATATAATCCTTGAACCGTCCCGGCAGGGGCTTCCAAAGGGTATGCACAATGCCCAGAACCCCATAACAGTCCTTCACCGTCTTGACGATCACACGGATTGCCAAAAGGTCAAAGATCTCTTCAAAGGTTTTGTGCTGGTATACCATCTTTTTATAGATGCTGTAGAAATGCTTGGGTCTCCCCTTGATGGAATATTCCAGCTTGGTTTCATCCAGCTTTTCCCTCAGCTGTGTAACGATCTTGTTGATATAGGCTTCCCGGCTCGCCTTGTTCATGGAGATCTTTTCCCGCAGCTCATAGTATCCTTCCGGATCCAAATGCTTCAGCGACAAATCTTCCAGCTCCGACTTGATACGGAACATACCCAAGCGATTGGCAATCGGCGCGTAAATTTCCAGTGTTTCCGTTGCCTTCTCCTTCTTTTTCGCTTCCGACATGTATTCCAGGGTTCGCATATTATGCAAACGGTCGTTCAGCTTGATGATAATCACCCGAATGTCTTTTGACATGGCGATGACCATCTTTCGAAGGTTCTCCGCTTTTCTTTCTTCTTTCGTCTTGTATTGGATCTTGGTCAATTTCGTGACGCCTTCAACCAGGTCGGCCACTTCCTCGCCAAACTCTTCTGCCAATTGCTCATAGGACACTTCGGTGTCTTCAATGATGTCATGCAAAATGCCCGCGATAATCGTCGGTACATCCATGCTTAATTCCACAAGATTGTACGCAACTTTCAGCGGGTGAATGATAAAATCCTCACCTGAGTTTCTTTTTTGTCCTCGATGGGCTTCCTCGGCCAGTTTATACGCCTTTTCAATCAGGTGTTTTTCTTCCGGCGAGGCGTTTTCCAATTTGTTCAGCAATTGACTTAATTCCATACCTTTATCCCTCGTTACTCCGCATCATAGTGGATCAAGCTCTCCACCCGATATCCATCCAAAGCTTTTCGCCCAGGAAGAAAATCAAGTTCCATAACAAAGCAGCATGCAACAACAGAAGCTCCGGCATTCTCTACCATTTCCGTGATTGCCTTGGTTGTGCCCCCTGTGGCCAGCAAATCATCCAGAATCAAAACCCGGTCTCCCGCTTTGACGGAATCTTTTTGCATTTCCAAACGATCCGTTCCATACTCCAACTCATATTCAACCGATACCGTTTCCCCCGGAAGTTTTCCTGGCTTGCGTACCGGTACAAATCCTTTTCCCTTCAGATAGGCAACCGGCATGCCAACCAAAAATCCCCGCGCTTCCGGTCCGATAATCACATCGTAATCAGCAGGCGGAACGATTTCAGCCAATTGATCAATGCAGGCTTTCAATGCCTCAGGTTCATTAAAAATGCCAAAAACATCTTTGAATCCGATCCCCGGTTTTGGAAAATCAGCAATTTCACGTACATATTCTTTTAAGTTCATGTTTTCCTCCTAATGATTTGTTTCTTTCAACAATCGTATTTGTTGCATCAATGGATGTTCCTTCAAATCCACTTTTTTCGTGCTCGGAGCCCACGCAATAACGGATCCCCTTCGATGGATAAATCCCAGATCCTGAAAGAGCCACAGGGCAATCAATCCCGTCTCCAACTGAAAGTCCGAAGAGGTGAACAGATTGCGATAGAATGCATCCGCACCAATGCCCTTCTTGGGAATCAGTTCAAGAAACCATCGATATACCGCCCGCAAGGTCTCAACATCCGGCAGCCAGTCCAATTCCGGCTTGTTCGCATCCAGCCGATAGACCTGATTCCAGGAAAGATCGCCGCTCTGCCGATCCGGCGCATAGAGATAGGTCCATCCCTTTTTTGCGCCATCCGCTTCATGGATCAGAAAGCGGTGGTATTTCTGCCGCTCTCGCCCCATTATGCGAACCTCGTTCTCCATCTCAAGCCAGTCGTGCAAGGAGTCGATAAGAACCAGGCAACGCTGCTCCTCCTCTTCACTCTGCAGATAAGGCTTTGTCGATAACCTCATTATTTTATCATATTTTAGCGGAATAGGAAATTGGAAAATGTGTTTTGGAAGCGCCTCAAGGCTTTCATCCAATGTGTCAATCAGCTGCCGATCCAAGGACAGAATCGCTTTTGTCTGCAATTGAATGGTCTCGCGCCCCTGAAAACGATTGATGCCAATCGTTGCCGCCACATCAACCCGTTCCCCTCTTTGCAGCTCCTGGGCAAGGGCCGATTGGTGAAAACCGATGAAATTAACCGGCAGTTGAGCGCCTTGGCAAACCGCACCCGCAAGATGCTCTTGTCCCTTTCCAATCACACGGAGATTGCGAATTTCCACCCCTGAAAAATAGGCGACCGGACGAGGATTTCCAAACCCAAACGGCGCCAGTTTGTCTAAAAGCTCCACCAGGCTTCGGTCAACTTCCTCGAGGTCCACTTGATAATCCAGCGCAATTTCGGGACGAAGATCCAACTCTCCCAGCCGATCTTCTGCATATCGGTTCATCGCCGCGTCAAACGCTTCGATCTTTGCCGCTTCCAAAGACAAGCCCGCTGCCTGGGCATGTCCGCCGTACTTCAATAAAAACCCTTGATGCGCCTTAAGCGCTTCAAACATGTTCAGTCCGGATATGCTCCGCGCAGATCCCTTGGCGTCGCCCTCTTCCCCAACCGCCAATACAATCGTTGGCCGGTAATACCGCTCCACCAGTCTGGATGCAACAATGCCGATCACACCCTCATTCCAGCCCTGGCCGGATACGATCAGAAAATGAGGAAGTTCACCCTTGCTTTCCACTTGGCTTACCGCCTCTTCCAAAATTTCCTTTTCCAAGCGTTTTCTCTCTTCGTTCAGATCGCTAAGGGTGGCCGCGGCAGTCACAGCTTCTTCCTTGTCATCCGTCACCAGGAGGCGGATCGCCAGCTCCGCATTCTCCAAACGGCCAACCGCGTTAAGCCGCGGAGCAATTTGAAATCCCAGATGACCGGCATTGAGCTCTCCGGCTTGAATGCCGCATTCTTGGAGCAAGGCTTGAAAACCCGGCAGCTCGCTGCTTTCCATCATTGGCAGCCCCAGTTTCACCATAACGCGATTTTCTTCCGTCAGCTTGACGACATCCGCAACCGTCGCCAGGGCGGCAAAGGGCAAATATCGATTGTAATCCATCGTAATTCCCTTGAAAGCCGTATAGGCTTCCATCCATTTGAAGGCCACCCCCGCACCGCATAGGTTCTTGTTTGGATAGGAACACCCGGGCTGATGGGGATTGACAATCACATCGGCTTGCGGCAAGTCTTCCGGACATTGGTGATGGTCCGTAATCAGAACGTCCATCCCAAGGGATTTCGCCAGCGCCACTTCTTCGACGGATGTAATCCCGCAATCCACAGTCATTAAAAGCGCAACACCGGATTCAGCCAACTCTTCAATCGCTTTGCAGTTGAGTCCATATCCTTCTTCATGCCGGCTGGGAATATAATGGCGGATGATTAAGCCTTGATCGCGAAAGAAACGCGTCAACAATGATGTCGATACCATGCCATCCACATCGTAATCCCCATAGATGCAAATGGACTTGTCGTTTTGGATGGCATCGTCCACCAGACGAACCGCCTTCTCCATGCCTTTCAGCTGCATGGGATCCTGCAGATCCGCAAGCTGAGGCGATAAAAACCGCTTTGCCGCCTCCTCGCTGCGAATGCCCCGCTCCCACAGAATTCGCTTCAAGACATCACGTTCTTCCGATTTGTCAAAGGTTGATTTTTGCAGTTTCAATATCGGATTTGCTTTCATTTTTCTCTCCCTATGAATTCTTTCTTCCATTTCATTTTAGCAGATTGGTACGCTCTGCAGAATGCCAATCGAAGATGAATCACGTGCAATGAATTCCGTCACGAATATCGTTCACTCCAGACTGTTTTCATTGCAAATAAAAAAAGCACGTGCAAGCACGTGCTTCTTTACTACCTACGCGTTTTTACCCGTATACGATCGCTGCTGATGCTTGTCGCGCATCATCATTTCGTACCAAGTCGGACTTGCGATAAAAATCGAAGAATATGTTCCTACCAATACACCAACAACCAATGGCAATGCGAATTCGCGAATTGCCGTTACGCCAAAGATGTACAGGCAAAGAATCGCAATCAATGTTGTTACGGATGTATTGATCGTTCTTGTTAAGGTCTGGCTGATGCTCGAATCGATCAGTTCTTCGTATTCGCCGCGTTTCATGCCTTTTCGGTTTTCCCGCACCCGGTCAAACAGGACAATCGTATCATTGATCGAATAACCGACAATGGTCAGGATCGCCGCCACAAAAGAGCTGTTGATCTGCAAACGGAAAATCGCATATACACTGAGTGCAACCAACACGTCATGGATAAGGGCGGTTACCGCTGCAATGCCGAAGCGAAGCTCAAACCGTACCGTGATATACAAAAGCATCAAAGCCGTTGCGATACCAATGGAAAGGAAGGCGTTTCGGCGAATCTCCGCACCGACAGACGGTCCGAATTTCTCAGATTTGATAAAGGCCTCATCCGGCAAATTGTATTTTGCCTGAAACTTCTCGAAAATTGCCGTCCGCTCTTCCGGCGACAAGTCTTTTTGTGTTTTGATCATCACTTCCTGATTGACATCACCCGCATGAACCACTTCTGCATCGGTATCGAATTGATCCGTGATCTCACGCACATCATGAACACTGACTTCCTGACCCAGACTGATCTGAAGCAAGGTGCCCCCTGTGAAATCGATGCCGTAATTCAAGCCATTGATCATGCCCATCAAAAGCCCGGCAATGATCACCAGACTAGAAAGGATGTAAAATGTTTTTCGTCTTTTAATAATTTGAATCTTCATGCGCTTCCTCCCAGCCTATTTTACGCCAAATGCCGTTTTGTTTTTGAACAATTTTGTATCAATGACAAGATTCAAAACAAAGCGCGTCAAGAATACCGCTGTGATCAAGGATGCAACCAAACCAATGATCAGCGTAACCGCAAAACCTTTGATCGGTCCCATACCGAAAGCGTATAGGACAACGCCGGCAATCAATGTAGTGATATTCGCGTCCATTACCGTACGCAAAGCGCGTTTGAATCCGCTTTCCACGGCTGAACGAGGCGTCTTGCCGTTTCTGATTTCTTCACGAATTCGCTCGAAAATCACGACATTGGCATCAACTGCCATACCGATGGATAAAATCAAACCGGCGATCCCCGGCAAGGTCAAAACAGCGCCAATCTTCGCCATGCTCCACAATACAATGCACAGATAAACCAAAAGGTTCAAATCCGCTACAAATCCCGGTACCCGGTAAATGATCAGCATAAATAGGAAAATCAAGGCCAAACCGATGACAGCTGCTTTTACACTTCGTTCCATGGATTCAAGACCCAAAGTCGGTCCGATCACAGAGGATTGAATTTCAACCAAGTCAACCGGCAAAGAGCCCGCTTTAATCAGCATGGCCAAGTTCGCAGCGTCTTCCACTGAAGTGAATCCGCCTTCAATAATGGCTTTGCCGTCATCAATTACCAATCCAGGCGGCACTTCCGGTGAAGAAATCACGGCGCCGTCCAGCATAATAAACAGGGTACGAAGTCCACGGTCCGCGCGCTGGTTCAACTCGCGTGTTGCCGCTTCAAAAGATTCGGCTCCTTCGTCGTTGAATCCAAGGGTAACAACCGGCGTCGATTGTCCCAAGTCGTTTTCTTGGATGCCGGCTTCCGATTTAACCACTTGGTCGCCTGTTACCGCCAACAAACTGTTTTCCTCAAAATACGCTCTTTGTTCCTCAACAGACAAAGTGCTAAATTCCGTCAAATCTACAAACGCCGGCAAATAACGGAATTCCAATTTTGCCGTCTGTCCAATCAAGCTAACCGCTTCCTGCGTATTGTCCAGACCCGGCAATTCAACGCGAATGCGGTCTTCCCCTTCGATAACAACGGTCGGTTGCGTTACACCCAATCCGTCTACCCGTTGCTCGATAATCAATTTTGCTTCATTCATTTTTTGAGCAAGCTCATCGCCAGTTGAATCTGTTTGCGCCTCCAAAACAACGTAAACACCGCCACTCAAATCCAAGCCTTGCTTGATTTGACTGCCAACTGGTTTAATCGAGTTCTCCCCCAAAGAAAGTCCTGTCATGCTAATCCCGGTGATGCCCAAGATCACAGCGATCACCAAAATTAGAATCGCTACTTTCTTTCCGTTCATGTCGATACTCCTCCTTCTGCAATTCAGTCACTTAGCAATTATAGCATATTATTCCAAATTTTGATACGCTTCCCCCAAGGCAACGTATTCTGCGGCGTTCTTTCGAATTCCGTCAATTTCCTTGTCCGACAGCTGGCGAATGATCCGGCCCGGATTGCCAACAACCAAACTGCCTGATGGAATGGTTTTATTGGGTGCAACCAAAGCGCCCGCGCCAATCAGCACATTGTCTTCGATAACGGCGCCGTCTAGAACAATTGCGCCCATGCCGATCAATACGTTGTTGCCGATCTTGCAGCCATGCACGTTGGCCAAGTGGCCGATCGTCACGTCGTTGCCGATAATCGTAGGCAAATCGATCGACTCATGAACGACCGCATTGTCCTGGACGTTGGATCGGTCCCCCATCACAATCGCGTCTTCATCGCCGCGCAGCACAGCGCCCGGCCAGATGGTCGATTGGGCGCCGATTTTCACGCTTCCCACAATCGTCGCACCCGGTGCCACATAGGCCGACTCATGAATTTCCGGTTTTGTCATGATTCTTTCCAGCAATTTTTCCTTATTCATCGTCCGATCCTCCCAAGGCAAGCGCCGCTTGAATGCCGATGGCGCATTCCACCCGTTTTCTCTCCATCTCGCAGGCAACCTTAAACGGCTTTTTCAAATCTTTGTTGGCATGGTAGGCATGGGCATGGCAGCCGCCGCTGCAGAAGTAACGCGCCCAGCATTCCTTGCAGTCTTCTTTGGTGTAGATATTCAAATTGCTGAACATCTCGGGAATCTCCGGCTTGACGATTCCGGTTTCCACCGTCCCCATTTTGAAATCTTCTTCCCCGACAAATTGATGGCATGGATACAGATCCCCTTCCGGACTGACAGCCACATACTCGCTGCCGGCTCCGCAGCCAATCATCTTTTTGATAATGCACGGGCCATGGTCCAAATCCACATTGAAGTGGAAGAAGGAGAAGGGCTTGCCTTGTCGGCGCCATTCCACATACTTGTCCGCCAGCCTGTCGTATTCCGCCAGGATTTGCGGCAAATGAGCTTCTGTCAGCGCATAGTCAAACTTCGGATCGGATACTACCGGTTCCATGGAGGTATGCACAAATCCCATCTCGTGGTAGAACTCCACATCCTTGGCAAAATCCAGATTATGGGCGGTAAATGTCCCGCGAATATAGTAGTCCCGCTTCCCGCGTGCCGCAACGGACCGCTGGAATTTCGGCGCAATAATGTCAAAGCTGCCTTGATCGTTCAAGGTGCGTCGCATGCGGTCATTGACTTCCGGTCTGCCGTCCAGACTTAAGACTACATTGCTCATCTCTTTTTTCATATATTCGTCGATTTCATCCGTCAGCAAAACCCCGTTGGTCGTGATGGTAAACCGGAAATTCTTATCATATTCTTTTTCCAGTTCACGGCCATAGGCAACCAGCTCCTTGACAACTTCAAAATTCATCAAAGGTTCTCCGCCAAAGAAATCCACTTCCAGATTTCGACGGTTTTGAGAATGGTCGACCAGGAATTTCAATGCTTTTTTCCCCACCTCCGCGCTCATCAGCGCTTTGGGTCCGGAGTAGTCGCCGCCATCCGCAAAGCAATACTTGCATCGCAGATTGCAATCGTGGGTCACGTGCAGGCACATGGCTTTAATCGGTGAATTTTGATGAATCAAGCGTTTCCTGTCAATCACGGCCTCTTGGCTGAAGAGACGACCGTCTGCAATCAGCTTGTCGATCTCATCCAGCGCTTCCGCGATCTCTGCCGCCTCATACTGTTGAGCAAAAGATTCCAGCAGTTCTTCCCGTGTTTTTTCTGTAAATTGCTGCACCAATTCAAAGGCCAAGTCATCAAAAACATGCACGCTGCCGGATGCAATATCCAGCACCAGCTTGTGCCCCTGGTTTTCGAAACAGTGAATCTGTTGTTGGTTTCTAAAAATTCCTATTGTTTCCAAATAATTCATTCCTCTCTATAACATGAAAAAAGTAGTGGCAGGCCACTACTTCATCGTTTCTTATAGCTGTTCGCAAGTCTGATTTCCGACCGTGCATGACGTTTTGCATGCAGACTGGCAAGAAGTTTGACACTCGCCGCATCCGCCTGTTGCAGCTGTCGCTTTCTGATTCGCTTTGTTCAAAGACAGAATATGTTTCATCTCCTAACCTCCTTCACTTACGCTAGTGATTATACCATAATCGCCGGATCATGAAAAGAGAAAAACTTTCCGCCATTAGCGGAAAGCTTGTTCTACGCGTTCTCTTTTTCGTTCTTCTTTACAACGTTGCCGATCGCCCATTTCGCTACGACAAATCGAGACTTGTCAGCACCGACTTGGATGGTGATTTGGTCGTCTTTTACCGCTGTGATCGTTCCGTAGATCCCGCCAATTGTTACAACTTCATCCCCGGTTCTCAATCCGTCACGCATGCGTTGCGTTTCCTTTTGCTTCTTCTGTTGCGGTCGAATCAGCATAAAGTAGAACAACACCAGCATTAAAAGAATTGGTCCTAATTGATAGAGCATCTCCATATTCCAAAACCCTCCTTATGTCTACTGAGGCTATTATAACGCATAGCCGTACTTTTTGTAAAATGTTTCCCGAAATGCCAAGAGTTCATCATTGCGAATAGCTTCGCGAATGTCTTCCATTAATTTCAACAAAAAATGCAAATTGTGAATCGTAGCCAGGCGCGCTCCAAGAATCTCCTTCTCCCGGAACAAATGACGCAAATACGCCTTTGAATAGTTCCGGCAGCAATAGCAATCGCACTCTGGATCCACTGGTGTGAAGTCACGCGCATGCTTGGCATTTTTAATGGCGACCCGTCCGGCAGACGTCAAGAAGGTACCGTTGCGGGCAATCCGTGTCGGCAATACGCAATCGGCCATATCAATCCCCCGGATCACCGATTCAATCAAGTAATCCGGCGTGCCGACCCCCATGTTGTAGCGCGGTTTCTCTTTCGGCAAAAAGGGTACAGTGAAATCCAGCATTTCATACATCAGCTCTGCCGGTTCGCCAACACTTAATCCCCCGATCGCATATCCCGGGAAGTCCAACGCAACCAGCTCTTTGGCGCTTTGCTCCCGCAAGTCCTTGTACATGCCGCCTTGCACGATCCCAAATAGGGATTGGTTGGGGTTGTTGTGCGCCGCAATACAGCGCTTGGCCCATCGCGTCGTGCGTTCCAGCGACTTTTTCACATAATCGTGATCAGCCGGATACGGCGCGCACTCGTCAAATACCATGGCAATATCAGACCCCAAGGCATTTTGGATCTCAATGGATTTTTCCGGCGAAATAAAATGCCGGCTTCCGTCGATATGCGACTGGAATTTCACCCCTTCCTCGGAGATCTTTCGCAGATCACCCAGGCTGAACACCTGAAAGCCGCCGCTGTCGGTCAAAATCGGACCGTCCCAATTCATAAACTTATGAAGGCCGCCTGCTTCCTTGACCAATTCATGGCCGGGTCGCAAATACAAATGATAGGTATTGCTCAGAATAATTTGAGACCCGATCTCTTTCAATTCCTCCGGCGTCATCGTCTTGACTGTCGCCTTGGTGCCCACCGGCATAAAGATCGGAGTTTCAATCACCCCATGGGGGGTGTGAAGCTTTCCAAGTCTTGCCTTCGTATATTTTTCTTCTTTGATTAGTTCAAAACGTATGCTACTCTCCATGTTCAACCCTCTGCTTTCCTGCGATCAACATCGCATCGCCAAAACTGAAAAAGCGGTAACGCTCTTCTACAGCGGTACGATAAGCTTGTAAAATCCGTTCGCGGCCCACCATAGCGCTTACCAGCATCAAAAGCGTGCTCTCCGGCAGATGGAAATTGGTGATCAAGGCATCTACCAGGCGAACTTCCTTGCCCGGATAGATAAAGATATCGGTCCATCCGCTTCCCGCTTCCACCCGACCCGATTCGTTGACAATCGACTCCAGGGTTCTTGTGCTGGTTGTACCCACGGCAATCACACGATGACCCTGGTTCTTGGTCTCGTTGATCAGACGCGCATTTTCTTCATCGATCCGGTAAAACTCGGCATGCATCTCATGATCCAAAATATTTTCTTCCTTGACCGGCCGAAAGGTACCCAGGCCGACATGCAGGGTCAAATAGGCGATCTTGACGCCTTTTTTTCGAATCTGATTCATCAGGCTTTCCGTAAAATGCAAGCCCGCGGTTGGCGCCGCAGCCGATCCCTTCTCCTTGGAATAAACCGTCTGGTAGCGTTCTGGGTTATCCAGCCGCTCGGTGATATACGGCGGCAAGGGCATTTCGCCCAAAGAATCCAAGATCTCCTCAAAGATCCCTTCATATTCAAATCGAATCAATCGGGCACCCTGCTCGCCCAAGCCTTCCACAACCGCCTGCAATCGGCCGTCGCCAAACTCAATGCGCTGGCCAACCTTGGCATTGCGCCCCGGCTTGACCAAAGATTCCCACAAGTCGCCTTCGATCCGCTTTAGAAGCAGCAGCTCCACTTTGCCGCCGCTGCCCGCCTTGCGGCCAAACAGCCTGGCCGGCAATACGCGGGTATTGTTTAACACCAGGCAATCGCCCGGCTCCAAGTAATCAAGTATCTGATCAAACCGCCGATGCTCGACACCCGTCTTTTCCGGATCCACCACCATCAAACGCGAGTGGCTTCGTTCCGTCAGGGGTGTCTGGGCAATCAATTCTTCCGGCAGGTCAAAATAATAATCTGAACGCTTCAGTCCTGTCTTCATATCCTCATCCTTTGCTTTTCTCTGCAAGAATTTATTCTAACATTGATATCAAGGTAGAATCAAGCACTTCTCCAAAGTATTTTTTCCCCTTTGCTGTAACCACGCGACCTCTCGGCGTGCGCTGCAGCAGGCCAATCTGCAAAAGATAGGGCTCCACCACGTCTTCAATGGTCGAAGAATCCTCACCGATGGATGCCGCCAAGGTGTCAAGTCCCACCGGCCCGCCGGCAAAATCATTTAATATCGTACGCAGAAGACGCAAATCCACATGGTCCAGCCCCATGGCGTCCACCTCCAGCATTTCCAATGCCTTTGCTGCGACCCCATCCGAAATGGCTCCCTGATGCACCACCTGCGCATAATCCCGCACGCGCTTCAGCAGTCGGTTGGCAATCCGCGGTGTCCCCCGCGACCGCCTTGCAATCTGCGTCGCGCCTTTGGTATCGATTTCAACTTCCAAAATTTCTGCCGACCGGGCTACAATCACGCTCAGCTCCTCGGGCGAATAGAAATCGAGTTTGCAGATCATCCCGAACCGGTCCCGCAAAGGCGAACTCAAAAGGCCTGCACGCGTTGTCGCGCCAACCAGGGTAAAATTGTTCAAATCCAGGCGAATAGACCGCGAACTCGGGCCTTTCCCCACCACAATATCAATAGCCTTGTCCTCCATGGCGGGATACAAGACCTCTTCCACCACGCGATTCAGGCGATGAATCTCGTCAATAAACAAGACATCCCCCTCCTCCAGGGTCGTTAAGATCGCAGCCAAATCACCGGGCCGTTCAATGGCCGGTCCCGAAGTAATCTTGCACTGGACCCCCATCTCGTGGGCAATGATCGTTGCCAGGGTTGTCTTGCCCAGTCCCGGCGGTCCGTAAAAGAGGACATGGTCCAAAGATTCCTTCCGTTTCTTCGCCGCATCGATAAAAATGCGAAGCTGGTTTTTAATCTTCTCCTGGCCGATATATTCTTCCATCCTGACAGGGCGAAGACTCTTTTCAATGGGACGATCCTCCGATCGTTTGTTTTGTGTTGTTATCCGGCTGTTGATTAATCCGTCCATCCTGTCCCCCTATCGAACCAAGTTCCGAAGCGCCGCACGGATCATTTGGCTGGCTGTGCTTTCTTCCGTGATACCAGACGCCTGACCCAGCGCATGCATGGCCTCAGATCGCGAATACCCCAGCGCCATCAAACCATCCGCAGCCTCGGCCATCGCTGGCATTTCCGCCGCGGCAGGCGTACCCGCAGACGGCACCCAGCCGGCAATCTTGCCGCGCAAGTCGAAAATGATTCTTTCGGCGGTTTTCTTTCCGATGCCCGGGCATGACGAAAGCGCCTTGGCATCTTCAGCGAGAATCGCCCGCTGCAAGTGCTCCAGGGGCAGTCCCGTCATCAAGCCCATTGCCGCCTTGGGGCCCACCTTGGAAACGCTTAAGAGCAATCGGTACATGGACCGCTCCTCTCGGCTGACAAACCCGACTAGATGAACCTGATCATCCCGTATCTGAAGTTCCGTATATATTTTCGCCTCTTCTCCCGGCTTCAACAATTGCAAACTGGATCCAGAACTGTGAATCAAAAAACCCATTCCGTCCCGGTCAAGGACCAAAGCATTTTCCTGAATGTCTTCAATCCGCCCCACAATATAATCCAACATGGCAAGACCTCCTTATTTCCCTTATTATAGCACAAACATATGTTTGCTTCCATGACCGTTTATCTTCCTTGGTTTCGGATACGTATATAATGAAGAAAGAGTAAGAAAGGAGACCATTATGAGCAAGGTTGTGCATTTTGAAATCGGTTCTGCAAATTTCGAAGTATCAAAAACCTTTTATCACGAATGTTTTGGCTGGACATTTGAACTCTACGATCAAATGGACTACCACCTGATTGACACCGGAAAAGACACCTCTGGCATCAACGGCGGCTTTATGCCTGCCGAAGACTTTGATCAAAAGATTATCCTGACCATCAATGTTGACGACCTCGATGAAAAGCTGGAAAAAATCGTCGAGCACGGCGGCACCGTCATCATGCCCCCTCAAGATATCCCCGGCGTTGGACGGCTTGCCTATTTCAAAGATCCGCTAGACACCATTATGGGCATGATGGAGCCGGTCCGTTTCGAGGAAGAAGAGGAAGCGAAAGAAGAAAAAGAAGAATGAAAAAAAGCGCCCGCTAAAATGCGGGCGCTGTTTTATTCAGCTTCCGGCATGTCCCAGTTGTGGTAGACGTTTTGTATATCGTCGTTGTCTTCCATCATCTCGAGCATGCGGTTCATATTCTTATAGGATTCTTCCGGAATGCTGGTCTGCATCTGTGGAATATAGGTCAATTCCGCCTTGACAAAGGGAATGTTCTCCTTCGACAATGCATCGCGCACTGCAGAAAAATCATTGGGATCCGTTGTGATTTCATAAAATTCGTCGGATGCCTCAAAATCCTCCGCGCCCGCTTCCAGCGCCATCATCATCATTTCTTCCTCGTCCATGATAAATTCTTCCCGGTCAACCAAAAGGATTCCCTTTCGGTCAAACATAAAAGCCACGGAACCGGTTGTCCCCAAATTGCCGCCATTTTTATCGAAATAATACTTAATGTCGGCAACGGTCCGATTTTTATTGTCCGTCAGACATTCCACGATAACGGCAACCCCGTTGGGGCCGTATCCTTCGTATCGGATTTCTTCATAACTAACGCCATCCGCGCCGCCGGCGCCTTTCTGGATAGCCCGTTTGATATTGTCATTCGGCATGTTAGCAGCTTTCGCCTTTTCAATCGCCGTCTTCAGTGTCGCATTATATTCCGGATCGGTGCCGCCTTCCTTGGCTGCTACCGTCAACTGGCGCGCGATCTTCGTAAAAACCTTCCCTCTCGCCGCGTCTTGACGACCTTTCCGATGTTTGATGTTCGCCCATTTCGAATGTCCTGCCATGTGCTTCCTCCTTCAATTTCTACGGAAAGAGTGTACCATACTTTCCTTTTCCTTTCAATTTTCAAGGCATTTCCCTGCGCCTAATTTTCCGCCCAATCCTCGCTCAAGAGAAAATCGTCGCTATCCACGCCGCCTTCCCGGCAGGGTACAAATCGTTCCCTGAGGGGGTGCAGCGCTTCCTTTCCTTGCGTAAAATTCACCAAATACGCTTCCAGCCTCTCCCGCTCTTCCGATCGGGCGGCCACTTCCACCTGAACCCGGTCCAAAAATTCCTGGCTCACGATCTGAAAAGGCTTAGACTCCAATTCGTTTTGCAGCTTCCCGTATTTTGTATAGTCAATGGCAAATTGGAAACCCACCATTTTTACCTGTTCAATCAGTTCCGCCGCTTCCAGCGCGATTTGAGCGCCATGGGTATAGGCACGGACCAATCCGCCGGTTCCCAGTTTCGTTCCACCGTAATACCGCACCACGGCAATCGCGAGATTCTTTAAATTCCGCTGCTTGACCATGCTCAAGATCGGTATGCCCGCCGTCCCGCTGGGTTCGCCATCATCGGAATACCGTTGGCATTCATAATTGTCGCCAACCACGTAGACGGGCACCACATGGGTTGCCTGCTTGTGCATGGCTTTAATCCTTTCAACAAAAGCCGCCCCTTCCGCTTCTGAGCCTATGGGTGCGGCATACCCGATAAACCGGGATTTCTTCTCAACAAATTCGGCTTCTCCCGATCTGTAAATGGTTAAATAATTGGTCTTCATTGGGATCCTCCTTACCATTATTGTACGGTTCTTTTCCCTTCTGTGCAAATCTGAATTCACGGTTTATTAATGTCATAAAATCCCGAATATGATATAATCGTTAGAGATTTATGCGATCATGTTCGATCATGGAGGAGATTATGACTAATCAATCAAACAAAAAAAGCGATGGGAAGAAAGGCTCCCATTTATATGTGAAAATCCCTTTGAAAATTTTTAAATGGACCTTCCTGTCCATTCTTGTCATTGGCTTGCTCGGCGGCGCCGCAGTCCTTGGGCTGTTCTTCGCGTCCGTCAACACCGTTCCTGCCGTCGACTTCACATCCGGCACCCACTTGTTGGACAAGCACTCGGAGATTGTGGACCAGAACGGGAATCTGATTGAAAAGATTCAAACGGAGCAATTCCGTACCATTGTCAGTCTGGAAAACATTTCACAGTCTGCGCAGGACGCCTTTGTCGCCATCGAGGACAAGCGGTTTGTCGAACACAACGGCATTGACGTGAAACGGATTATCGGCGCATTAATCGCCGATATAAAAGCAGGCACCGTTGTTCAAGGGGCCAGCACCATCACCCAGCAAACGGTCAAAAACCTGTATCTGCAGGAATACGTCATCAAGGACTACAGCACCTTGATCAAGCTTTTCAAAGACGTGGACCGGAAAATCAAAGAAGCGACTTTGGCCATGGAACTGGAAAAATTCTATTCAAAAGAACAGATTCTGGAAGCCTACTTGAACACCATCTATTTAGGTCAAGGCGCCTATGGCATTGAAGAAGCCGCCCAAGTGTATTTCTCAAAACCGGCGTCTGACTTGACCATTGCGGAAAGTGCCTTTATTGCCGGCATCACCAAAGGAACGACCAAATATTCCGGCTATAAAACGGTAAAACCGCAGGATTATGACCCAACTACCATGAAGGCGGTTGGCGAAGTTGAAATCCTTGGCAGTTCCTATGTGGCCATCCTCAACCAGAACACCCTGGACCGGCAAAAAATCGTCTTGAGTGAAATGAAGAACCAAGGCGTAATTACCGAAGCGGAATACAACCTGGCCCTCCAGGAAGACATTGCCCAAGCCATGCAGCCCGGCAACCGCAAATCCAGCGAGGTCAACACTTCGTATTTCAACGACTATTTGATCGAACAGGTCATCGACGACTTGATCGATGAATACGGATATTCCAGACAATATGCCCAAAACCTGATTTATACCGGCGGACTCCGCATCTATTCGACGATGGATGTCGACCTGCAGCGGCAGATGGAAGACATCTTCGCAAACTTTGATGAAATCATGTACGACTACCGGGAAAACAATGATCGAAATGATATCCCTTTCATTGCAAACAGGGTCAATGACCAGGGCGACATCTTAAATATTCAGTATGAAAGCAGCGCAGAACGCGCCGCCCGGGAAAAGCAAGGCCTGTCCGCGCCAAAGGGCCGTGTCATCTACTATTTTGTAGATTCCACTTATATGTACAATGAAGACACCCGACAGGTTGAGCAGCAGTACACCAACAATAATTATTTGTCGGAAGACCGCGAATTGATCATTCCGGAAGACGAGTATTCCTTTAGTGAAGCAGGCAACCTGATCATCACCAGCAAGCGGATCAATTACCGGAACCTGGATATCGCAAATTACTACACCTTCAATTATCCGCTGATCGATGAAATCAACCATCAGCTGCTGACCGGCATTCTTTCCTACGCCGATCTGGATATGGAACGCATCAACCAATCCTTTAAAGATTACCGCATGGCAAGCGAGTCGGATGAAATTGCCTATCCGCAATTCACCACCCATTCGCGCGGCTATATCCGCAAATTGGAAGATGACGATTATGTTTCCGACAGCGAAAACCAATCTGTCAGCATCCTGAAGGCATTTTTGTCCGAGAATCCGGAATTTTATCAAATCGCCGAAAACGGCGACCTGCTGATTTCTCCGCGATATTTGTATATCAACACCACCGGGGCCGTACAGCCGCAGGCATCCTCCGTCGTGATGGATTACCATACCGGTTATATTGCAGCCCTGATGGGCGGCCGTGATTTGGAAGGCGCCAAAATCTACAACCGCGCCATTGATGCCAGCCGGCAACCCGGCTCAGCCATCAAGCCGCTCTCAGTTTATACCCCGGCACTGGACAATGGCTTCACCGCGTCTTCTGTGGTTAACGACCTGCCGCATTACATCGACGATCTAAGCAGCGGCCCGTTGCCTGGCACCACAGATCAATTTGCCAAAATCATGTGGCCGACCAATTGGTACGGCTCCAGCAACACCAACAAGCAGGATGACTATTACGGCTATGTAACCCTTCGCGAAGCGGTAAAATGGTCCATGAATGTGCCGGCCGTTACCTTTTTGGAACAACTGGGCATCGAAAAGTCCATGGACTATTTGAAAAAATTCCATGTCATTGAAACCAAAGCGCCAAACGAAGACTCCTTTGTTCAAAAGTTTGAAAATCCTTCCCAAAACGATGAAGGCCTTGCCCCGCTGGCATTGGGCGGGTTAACCGAAGGCATCACCAATCTGCGCATAACCGCAGCATATGGTGCCATCGCCAACCAGGGAACCTATACGGAACCGATTGTTTATACGAAGGTACTGGATGCCAACGGCGAGGTGATCTTAAGCAAGCAACCGCAGCGCAATACAGTTGTGACCCCACAGGTATCTTATATTATGACGGACATCCTAAACGATGTCGTCAACACCGGTACCGGAACACGGGCAAGAATCACCGACGACAATAAAGGAATCCCCGTTGCAGGAAAAACCGGAACCACCCAAAACAACGCAGATACCTGGTTTGTTGGATATACGCCTTATTACGTCAGCGCCGCCTGGATCGGCAATGACGACTTGGGACTGAAATTGGATTACAGCAGCAGTTTGGGCAAGTACCTATGGAAGCCGATTATGACGGCCGCCCACGAAAATCTGGAAGAACGGGACTTCCCCGTACCAACCGGCATCAAAGAGGTCTATGTCGATGGGGTATCCGGAAAACTGCCAACCAGCTTAAGTGAGCGGGATCCCCGAGGCAGCCTGATTTATTTGGAGAAATTCATTGAAGGCACGGAACCAACGACCTTTGATGATGTGCATATCGAAGTTGTTGTTGATCCATACGCCTATTCCGATGTATTAATCGAAGCCAAATTGGATGCGGAAGGAAATCCAATCGTGGATGAGGACGGCAATACCGTTTTACAATACCGCACGCCATATGAAGAAGCAACGCCATTATGTCCGGCGGCATTGACACAGACGATGGTATTCTTGGACCGCAATTACAACCCTGCCGATCATGGCGGTTATATTCCAAAAGACTATATTTATCAGCGGCCAAGTGAAAAATGCCACCTTCACAATCCGTTGACGATGACCGGCTTTTCCTATGATGAGTTCGGCAATGTGATCTTCGATACCACACCGCCGGTAGAAACGCCGGGAACCGAAGGATCCACCCCTGAGACCGACGGAACGGATGACACGAATGAAAACTAAGCCTTCTCAGGCTTAGTTTTCTTTTGAGGAGGAAAGAATGGAACCAAAACTGATCATCAGCAAACAAATCTTACTGGATAATCAACAGCGATTGCGCGCTTCCATGCCAAATTCGCAAATTTATGCCGTTGTAAAGGGAAATGGCTACGGCCTGGGGCTTCATGCACTCGCCTCCCTGCTCAACGAAACGGTTGACGGATTCTGCGTAGGACTGGAGTCGGAAGCCATCAACCTTTCCGAAGATCCGCATGTCACAAAACCCATTCTTCTCATGAGTCCGGTGTTTGATCCCGACAAGGTAAGAAAATACGGCTACACGCCCGCTGTTGAGTCTGTGGCGCAACTGCAATCATTGGAGAAGCTTGGTGCAGCAGAAGAGCGAGTTTTCCCTTATCACCTGAAAGTGGAGACCGGTCTCCATCGGTTTGGACTGCCAGCTAGCCAACTCAACACGATGGCAAACGCAATTAAGGCTTCAAAATGGACAAAACTGGAGGGTGTTTTTTCCCATTTCCAAAGCGTTTCCGACGCCTTATCCGTGAAAGCGCAATTGCATGAATTCTTGGCCTGCACAACTGAACTGGAGTCTGCGGGCATCTCCATTCCCATGAAGCATATCGCCAACGGAGAAGCGGGGATCGATTATCCAGAGACCCGTTTGGATCTGATCCGGGTTGGCAACGCTCTTTTCGGCAAAGCACGTACGCGCACCGATTTGGGGTTGAAACGTCCGGAACGACTGGAAGTGCCGATCGTAAAAATCCAAGACCTGCCTGCCGGCAAGTTGGTCGGCTACAGTGGCAGTTATAAGACAAAACGAGCGACCCGAATCGGCCTGATCCCCTTTGGATTTGACGATGGGCTCAAGGCAGGCAGAAAACTGTCTCCGCTTAGCCCAGGTGCGCTTTTCAAAGAACTTGCCCGGATTACCGTCCGCTATTTCAAACCGATTTCTCCGGTGGTCTATCAGGGAAAATCCGTTCCCCTGCTGGGACGGGAATATATGCAGTTTGCGACAATCGATCTCACCCAATATCCGGAAATCCAGGTTGGCGACAAAGTCGAAATTGAAATGTCCAGCTTTTTCATCAGTTCCGAGATCGAACGAATTTATCAGTAAAGGAGAATCACAATGGAGTGGATCGAATCACTTTCCCCGCAAGAACATGATACCTTTGTTAATCAACATCAGAACGGCACCTTTATGCAGAATTCCGAATGGGGATTGTTTAAAAGCCGCTATGGCTGGCAGCCGACCTATGTCGGCATGAAAAAAGACGATCATCTGATCGCCAGCGCCATGGTTCTTTTCAGAAAAATCCCCGGACTTCCCGCCAAGATCGCCTATGCGCCCCGCGGATTCGTCCTGGATTACAATGATAAAGCCCTCCTAAACGCATTCAGCCGGTCGGTCCTTGCCTATTGCAAAAAGAACCAGGCCGCATTTTTCCGCATGGATCCCGCCATTCGACGGACCAGCATCGACTATGATGGCACTCCAATCGACGGAATCAACAACGAATGGCTGATCACCCATATGAAAACCCTCCAATTTAAACATCAGGGCTTTTCTTTGGATTTCGACGGCTGGCAACCCCGATTTGTATTCTGGCAAGATATCGCCATGCCGGAAGAAACCCTTTTCAATGGATTCCATAAAAAGTGGAAATACAACATTCGCCTGGCCGAACGAAAAGGCATCGAAATCGTTCGCGGCACACGGGAAGATCTGCCCCGCTTTGCAGAGATGATGAAAGTAACCGGCGCCCGAGACGGATTCGGCACACGTCCCCTCTCCTACTTTGAGGCGCTCTTGGAGGACATGAACCCCAATGGCAAGGCCGAGCTCTTCCTGGCGCGTCTCAACGCCAAGAAAGCCCTACAGGACGCGAAAGCGGCCCTCAACAAGGAAGAAGCGGCCCTAAAACGATACGTCACCCAGTTGGCTTCCGCCAAGGAAGAAAACAAGGAAGACAAGCAGGCCCAGCTGGAAAAGAAAATCGCCCTTTCAGAAAATCGAACGAAAAAGCTGAAAGTCGAACTCAAAGACTTGCATGATTTCGAAGCGCTGCCGGCAGACCAGCAAATCCTCTCCGGCGCAATTCTTATGACAACCGGCAAGAAAGCCTGCTATCTGTATGGAGCCAGCGACAATCGCTTCCGCGACCGCATGCCCAATTATCTGATCCAATGGGAAATGATGCGACATGCGCAAAAAGGCGGCGCTGAGATCTATGATTTCCGGGGCGTATCCGGAAATCTGTCGCCTAATCATCCCCTTTTCGGCCTCTACCGCTTCAAGCGCGGCTTTCAAGGAGAATTTGTGGAATACATCGGCGAATTCGACGCGGTGCTGAAGCCGGTTTCCTACTGGCTCTTCACCAACGGATTGCCCAAGGTCAAAGCCTTGTTGAAACGCCGAAAAAAATAAGACAAACACCTGCACGCTCGGATCCTTCCGAGACTGCAGGTGTTTTTTGTTTAGCCTTTTAACTTCTCAATAAATGCTTCAAATCCAATCCGGGCAAAGAAATCCGGGTTGTAAACCGAAGGCATCTTTCGATTGACGATCGCTTCGACCATCGTTTTTTCAAAGGGAATCTCCAAGGCAATTTCAAGCCCCTGGTCCCTACAGTAGTCCTCAATGGCCTTCTTCCCTTCCATTGACAGGTCTGCCTTATTCAAGACGACCAAGATGGGAATATGGAAGCTTCGAACCAAGGCCTGCACCTTCTTCAAGTCATGAAGGCCGGAAAGCGTCGGTTCGATGACCAGCACCACCTTGGATACGCCGGTAATCGACGAAATCACATTGCAGGCAATCCCCGGCGAACCGTCGATCAAAATCCATGCTGCAGCCTGCTCGTCGGCAATCGCTTTTGCCATCTTTCGCACTTCCGCCACCAATTTGCCCGATGTTTCCTCCCCGGGAATCAAGCGTGCATGAACCAGGGATCCCTGGTCCGTTTGGCTGACGAAAACCTTGCCAACCACATTATCCTTCATAACAATCGCGTCCACGGGACAAACCGCCTCGCAAACCCCGCAGCCTTCGCATTTACCAAGAATCAATTCAATCGATTCGTCTATGGCTTGGAATTTGCAGTGATTGACACAGGCTTGACATTCAATGCATTTATCATGGTCAAAAACAGGCCGCTGAAGGCCGACAAAATCCCTATGGCTCCGTTTGCTTTCATCCAACAGGATATGCAAGTCTGGAGCGTCAACATCACAGTCCGCCAAAACCAAATTCTCAAAATAGGGAATCATGGAGGCAATCAAAGAGGTCTTTCCTGTTCCGCCTTTTCCTGAAAGAATTGCAATTTCTTTTCTTTTCAACTCTACACGCCCCCTTCAGACCTGGCTGATTTGAGCCAAAATGGCTTCCATCTTCTCCCGCAAGGGCGGAAATGTCTCGCTTAAAAGACCGCCATGCGCATAATGTTTCGCATATGCCTTGGAGAAAGGGATCTCCGCCAAAATCTTCAGGTTTTCGGATGCACAGTAGGCATAGATCTCTCGATCACCCAAACCGGCCTTATTGATGACAACCCCCATGGGAATTCTCATTTCCTCAAGCATCTCGACAACAAGCTTCATGTCGCTAACCCCAAAGGGAGTTGGTTCTGCAACAATGATGGCGTAATCGACGCCCTCCACCGCCGCAACAGTCGAACAAGCTGTCCCAGGCGGCGAGTCGATCAGGACAAAGGCCTCATCCTGACTCATTTCGCGAAGCTTTTCAATAATCGGAACCCCGGAGACTTCACCGACCAACAGGTCGCCATAGGCAACCGAACGCCCGGAAGCGGTTTTGCCGGAATAGATATTTCCGATCGTCCGCGGCGTATACTGAATGGCGTTTGCGGGACAAACCAATTGGCAGCCTCCGCAGTCATGACAGAGTTCCGGATATACCAGCACTTGCCGCTTTGCGGGTAAAATCGCATTGTATCGGCAAAAATCCCCGCATCTTCCGCAAAGGGTGCAGGCTTCCGCATCCACGACCGGATACTCCTTCTTTACAGGAATTCGTTCCAGAATCACCGGTTTGAGAAAGAGATGGCTATTGGGTTCTTCCACATCCGTATCAATCAGCATACCGGCTTGGCTCGTTGCGAAAAGATTGGTGGCAACGGTTGTTTTCCCCGTTCCGCCTTTTCCGCTTAATACTGCAATTTTCATGTGCTACGCCCTTCTCAAGCCGCTATGGCTCTTTGTGGTATTCGTCTCAACCAGCTGCAATTTCCCAGCCTGAAAGGCTTCAATCAGTTCTCGCACGCTTCCACGGTCCGTGTAGCGGTAGGCCTTCATATCAAATGCTTTGACCGCATCAACCGCTTTCGGTCCAAGTTCGGGTACCAAAACCACTTCCACTTCGGCTTTGCTCAGCAGACGAACCGCGCTGCCGCCCGCGCCTGCCGGCTCATTTTTTGCCGTATTTTCCAGTGATTCGCTCGTGCGCGCTTCCGCATCAAAAATCACATAGTATTCCGCTCTTCCAAACCGATCGTCGACCATGGCGTCCATGCCGGCTGATTTGGCACATACTGCTATTTTCATTCCTTTCGCCTCCTAGTGTTCGTGGTCATGCTTGCAGGCTTCGCCAGTGGATACCAGGTCGCCGCCCAAATATTCTTTCAAATTCTCTTCAATGGTGCCGCGGGCACCCAAAATAACTTCGATGTTTTGCTCCTTGAAGAGGTTGATCGCCATTTGTCCCATGCCGCCTGTAATAATAACATCAACGCCATGCTCGCCCAGGAATTTAGGCAATACACCCGGCGCATGCGGCGGTGCCACCAAAAATGTCTTTTCAACAATTTCGTTGTTCTCCACATGATGAACGGCAAAGAATCGGCAATGGCCAAAATGTTCGTCCACCCGCACCTTATCCGTTGTCGGCAATGCAATTTTCAATGTGTTTTGTGCTTCTTTGTTCATGTTATTCTCTCCTTTTAATTGAATATACGCTGTTTCATTTTCTAGAATGATCGCTTTGTAGTTCAACAAGGCGTCCGTCATCTTTTTACGTCCTGTTCGCAAGAGGCGTTGAATCGTCGCACGGGAAACCTTCATTTCCGCACTGGCTTCAGTCTGATTTTTTTCTTCATAGTCGCACAATCGCATGGCTTCGAACTCATCCAAGCTGATTCGAACCGCTGCATCCTCATTCAGATTGATTCCCAGAGGCTGAAAGACCTTTCCCCGATCCAATCTGCGGCAATATCTTTTTTTATAAGGTCCTTTCATATATCTCCTCCTCTCCCAAATGTGCATATGCACATTTATAATATACTGCTGATCATAGAATTTGTCAATGGAATCCAATAAAAAAACGCCCTCTATCGAGAACGTCTTTCCTGATTTCGCAGCCGCATCATGCCCACGGCAATCGCTAAAGCCACAAATCCATTCAAAATCCAAATCCATTCCAGTCCGCGCGCATCCGAAATCCATCCGGCAAAAGGCGGTCCCAAGATAAAACCAACCCGCCGAATTACAGGAAAAATCGCGTTGAATCGGCCTCGATGGGTGATGGGCGCATGGTTGGCGATATAGACATTGGTATTGGTTGCAATAATGATTTCCCCAACTGTCCAAAGCATAGTGGAGAAAACAAAGCCCAAGACCGTGGAAACAGTCCCCAGCATGCCGAATCCGACCATGTAAAACAAGGATGCAAGGGCAATATTGCTCGCTGCCGAATACTGGCTCAAAAAGGAATTGATCCCTACCGTCAACACGCTGCACATCACCGCATTGACCGTCATCAAGATTCCGTATAATTTCGCCCCTTCCAGGCCAAAGTGCGCTTCAACCTGCAGGGGAAGCCCGAAATTGAATTGGGAGAAGACAAAAAACAAACCCATTATCCAAAAGCAAAACCACAAAAAGCTCGGTCGCTGCAGAAGCAATTGCAAAAGCGGCGTCTCTTCATCCACCGCCGTTTCCACCGCTTCCGTCTCTTCTGCTGCAGGTTTGGTTTCCGGAACAAATCGCGCCACCAAAAGCACCGACAAGAACGTTGTTGCGCCATCGCCGAAGAACAAGACCTTTGTATACGAAGCAAACAAGAGACCGGCCAGAAGCGGTCCAACAGCATATCCAATATTCAAGGCGATATACATCAGACTGAAAGCCTCGGTACGTTCATCCTCTTTGGTAACATCCGTAACTATGGTGTTGATAAAGGGCCCCGAGACTCCGCCAAAAAAGGATCGAAGAATCAAAAAGAATGCCACCCATTCCGCTTTGCCCGCCAGCCCAGCCACAAACATGGATCCGGCAGTCAGGGTCGAAAAAAGCAAAAACGCTTTTCTGCGGCCGAACTGATCCGCGATTCTGCCGCCGAACATGGACCCAATCAGCCCCACCGCACTCACCGCCATGACCACCCATCCAGCCGACTGAATGGAAAATCCATATCTTGCTGTCAACAAGAGGGTCATGAAGGGCGCGATAAAGTTTCCCATATTGTTGATCAAACGAGAAAAAAACAAAACCCAAACCGTCGATGGCAAACGCCAGTATTTTTTCAGCATTCTGTCACCTCCAAAAAAAAAGAGGCTCTCTTCAGAGCCTCTTTCAATGTTTCTACTTGTTGTTGATTGCCGCTTGCGCTGCAGCCAAACGTGCGATTGGCACACGGAATGGTGAACAAGACACATAGTCCAATCCTACCTTGTGGCAGAATTCTACAGATGTAGGCTCTCCACCGTGCTCACCGCAAATGCCAACTTTCAAGTTTTCGCGAGTCTCGCGACCTTTTTTCGTTGCCATTTCAACCAATTGGCCAACGCCAGTTTGGTCAAGTCGTGCAAATGGATCTTGCTCGTAGATGCCGTTTGAGTAGTAATCCGCCAAGAATTTGCCGGCGTCATCACGAGAGAAACCAAATGTCATTTGCGTCAAATCGTTTGTACCGAATGAGAAGAACTCAGCTTCAGTCGCAATTTGATCAGCTGTCAAAGCCGCACGAGGAATCTCGATCATAGTACCAACCATGTATTTGAAATCAACGCCAGTCTCTTGCTTAACCGCTTCAACTGTCTTAACAACGATCTCTTTTACAAAGGCAAGTTCTTTCACTTCGCCTACCAATGGGATCATGATCTCAGGTACAACGTTCAAGCCTTTTTCCTTGTTAACGAATGCTGCCGCTTCTGCGATGGCACGCGCTTGCATTTCTGCAATTTCAGGATAAGATACGGCCAAACGGCAACCACGGTGACCCATCATTGGGTTGAATTCGTGTAGGCTATCCTTTACTTCTTTCAACTCTTCGAATGATACGCCCATTTCAGCAGCCAACTCTTTGATGTCCGCGTCTTCATGAGGCAAGAACTCATGTAGAGGTGGATCCAATAGACGAACAGTTACCGGACGTCCTTCCATGGCTTCGTAGATGCCAATAAAGTCAGCTTTTTGGTATGGAAGCAATTCATTCAATGCCGCGCGACGCGCTTCTTCTTCTTCAGAAAGAATCATGATACGCATTTTCGCAATACGCTCTTCTTCAAAGAACATATGCTCTGTACGGCAAAGGCCGATGCCTTCAGCGCCCATCTCAACAGCTTTTGCTGCATCACGAGGCGTATCTGCATTTGTTCGAACTTTCAAAGTACGAGCTTCGTCTGCCCACGCCATGAATTTCGCAAAGTCGCCTGAGATTTCAGGATCAACTGTTTTGATATCTTCCAAGTATACATTACCTGTAGAACCGTCAAGAGAAATGAAGTCTCCCTCTTTCACTGACTGGCCAGCTACCGTAAATACTTTGGCTTCTTCGTCGATCTTGATGTCGCCACAACCGGATACACAGCAAGTACCGATACCACGAGCAACTACGGCCGCATGAGAAGTCATACCGCCACGAACAGTCAAGATGCCTTTGGCTGCATACATACCCTCGATATCTTCTGGAGATGTCTCCAAACGAACCAAGATAACACGCTCGCCGCGCTCAGCTGCTGCTGCCGCGTCTTCTGCAGTGAAGTATACTTGACCCGCTGCCGCACCTGGAGATGCAGGAAGACCAGTAGTCACTGAAGTGCCCGCTTTCAATGCAGCTGCATCGAACATTGGATGAAGCAATTGATCCAATTGGTTAGGATCTACTTTCATCAAAGCTTCATCAGTCGTTACCATTCCCTCTTCAACCAGATCTACCGCGATCTTCAATGCAGCGGCTGCTGTACGCTTGCCGTTACGAGTTTGAAGGAAGTACAATTTCTTGTCTTCAATGGTGAACTCCATGTCTTGCATGTCTTTATAGTGTTGTTCAAGACCTTCTGCGATATCCATGAACTCTTTGTAGATTTCTGGCATATCTTCTTCCAGCTTGCGAATTGGTTGAGGTGTACGGATACCCGCAACAACGTCCTCGCCCTGTGCGTTGATCAGGTACTCGCCGTAGATACCTGCTTCACCAGTTGCAGGGTTACGAGTAAAGGCAACACCAGTACCAGAAGTTTCGCCCATGTTACCGAATACCATCATTTGAACGTTAACGGCAGTTCCCCAGTTGGAAGCAATGCCATTCATTCGGCGGTATACGATCGCACGAGGGTTGTCCCAAGATCGGAATACGGCAGTGATGGATTCCATCAATTGCTCTTTAGGATCTTGAGGGAAGTCATGACCCATTTCTTCCTTGTAAAGAGCTTTGAACTGTTCAACAACTTGTTTCAAGTCATCAGCAGTCATTTGCGTGTCGTCTTCTACGCCTTTTGCTTCTTTGATCTCATCCAAAACGCGCTCAAATTTGGATTTAGCAATGCCCTTAACAACGTCAGAGTACATTTGAATGAATCGACGGTAAGAGTCATAAGCAAAACGTGGGTTGCCAGTTGCTGCTGCAAAACCTTCAACCGCAACATCAGTCAAACCTAGGTTCAATACAGTATCCATCATACCAGGCATTGATACGCGTGCACCGGAACGGATAGAAAGCAATAGTGGCATTTCGTTGTCACCGAATTTCTTGCCAGAAACCTCTTCCAACTTTGCCAATTGCTCTTCGATTTGCGCTTTGATTTCGTCAGAAATCTGCTTGCTGTTTGCGTAGTAATCGTTACAAGCTTCCGTTGTTACTGTGAAGCCTTGTGGAATCGGAAGACCCATGCCTGTCATCTCGGCCAGGTTTGCACCCTTGCCGCCAAGCAGGTTCTTCATTTCTTTTCGACCTTCGTCGAAAAAGTATACAAACTTTGTCATTGAAAAACACCCCTTCTTTTATTTCTTTGATATTTTTTGGATAATATCATTAGCTGTTTCTTCAATCGCACGATTCGAAACGTTGATAATCCGACAATTCAGAGAGCGCATCACTTCTTCGGCGTATTCCAACTCTTCCAATATGCGATTTGAATCAGCATAGCTAACATTGTTTCCCAATCCCAGTTCTTTCAGCCTTTCGGTGCGAATCACCGCCAGCTCTTCGGGATCGATGCTCAATCCGATAATCTTATCGGATGAAATCTGATACAACTCTTCCGGTATGCGCAGCTCTTTGGCCAAGGGAACATTGGCTACGCGCAGATTTTGAAAGGCCAGGTACATGCTCAATGGTGTTTTCGAAGAGCGTGACACCCCAATAATCACCACATCCGCTTCCAAAATCCCTCTGGGATTCTTGCCGTCATCATAAGAGATGGCAAATTCCAACGCCTCGATCCGGTTCATGTTCTCCCGTTCGATCAATTTCACTTCCCTGGATTCTTCCACCGGTTTCTGACCGACAACCGGTTCCAGCTTTTCAACAAAAGCCGACAGCAGATCAATTAGGACAATCGATTCGCGCTGACAGGTTTCCACAACAAAGCGATGCAGATCCTCATTAAGGGTTGCCAGAACAACAACTGCACCGATGCGTTTTGCTTCTGTTAAAATCGTTTCAGCCCGCGCCTTGGTTCGAACATAAGAGTGCCGTTTAATGCGATACGGCGTACCTTTAAAATGCTCAATGGCGATCTGTGATATCTGCCGGGCGGTTTCTCCGATTGAATCCGAAATAACATGAATATAGAGTTTGTCGTTGTGCATGGAGACCTCCCATTGATCCAATTCTCCTTGCTGAGACGTCGCTCTAAATATTATACCCTTTCATCCTATCAAATTCAAATCTTTTTGTTCACCTTTAAAAAATTATCAAGACCCGCCGGCAAAACATCCTTTCCGACTATCCGCACGGCAAAAAAGACAATAAAAAAGCGTCTCTTCCGAGACGCATTTTAATCGCGAGTAAGTCCGTAAGCCGAATTCTGTTCTAATAATCATCTATCTAGACCGACTGTTGCCAATCGGTTCATGCGACCTACCACCGGGAAGCAGCGGGCAACTGCCTTTTCACTCCCTACTTGGTCTTGCTCCAGATGGGGTTTACACAGCCAACCAGTCACCTGATTGCTGGTGAGCTCTTACCTCACCTTTCCATCCTTACCTAACAATGTTAGGCGGTTTATTTCTGTTGCACTAGCCTTAGGGTCGCCCCCACCGGACGTTATCCGGCATCCTTGCCCTATGGAGTTCGGACTTTCCTCATGCTTGCGCACGCGATTATCCGACTTACTCATGACCTTCTGCATTCTACCACAAAATCTACACTTTCGCAACCGGGCTTGCCCAAGTCGTCTCCACCAGATCATCCCGATCCGTCTTGAGGACTGAAATATCTTCCAGCCAGACGTCCAAAAGATCCGCCAACCGATCGGCTCCCGGCTTCTCGGTCTTGTAATGCGGAGCAACCAAAAGCGGAATTCCCGCTTCAATTGCCATCTGCGCCCGAGAGGCACGAACGTCGCCCGTGACATAAACATCGCTCGCACGAGCGGCAAATGGTATAAGATCTGCGCCGTCGCCGCCGCAGCAGCTGACCGTCTGAATACGCTTCTCTGGATTTCCATGAATCATAATGGGACAGTTCCATTTTTGGGACAGCCTTTCCGCATAGTCCGCCAAGGCCATGGGCGCTTTCAATACGCCGACACAGCCGTAGCCGGCTTCGTCCAAGGCATTTTCCATGGCAAACAAGTCATAGGCCGCCACTTCATAAGGATGAGCTTTCAGCATGGCTTGAATCACCCGGCTCTTGTTGGCTTCCGTTACCAAAGCCTCCACCTTGACTTCTTTGAATTCAGCCAGATTATTCACTTCGCCCAAAAAAGGCTTGGCGCCGTGCAGGGCGCGGAAGGTTCCAATCCCCTCCGTCGAGAAAGAGCAGTGGGTATAGTTGCCCAGACTGCCCGCCCCGGCCTCCAGCATGGCAAACAAAACCTCCTGCGCATGGGTGTCTGGCACATAGGTTGCCAGTTTGTATCCTTTTAGTCCCGTTGTCTGCTTAAGGATTTGACGCTGATCCAATTCCAACCATTCGCCAAGGGCATCGCTTACCCCAAAAGGCATTTGATCATAATTCGTGTGTGCCGAATAGACAAGGATATGGGCGTCGATCAACCGCTTTGCCAGTTTGCCGCGATAGGTTTGAAAATCCAAAGATTTAATCGGCGTGAAGAAGAACGGATGATGCGTCACGATCATCTGGCATTCCTGTTCAACCGCCTCGCTGATTACACGATCAGTAACCTCAAGTGCAACCAAAATCTTTTTCACCTCGCGATTCACATCGCCCAGCTGCAAACCGCAGTTGTCCCAGGATTCCTGCAATCGTTCCGGAATTTTGTTATTGATGATCTCAATGATTTCCTTTGCCAACATTCCGCTTCACCTCCAAAAGTTCTTCGCGTTTCCATTTCCATGCCTCACGCTCTTCCTGCTTTTCGCTTCCGCACCGGTCCAATTGCGACAGAATCCGGTCGATTCTGGAGATCCGGAAGGAAAGAAAAGCTTCCAAGGCCGGTCCGCCCTTCTCAATGATTCCCGCGCCGATTTCCATATGAATCGGCTGGAGTTTTTGCTCCTGTCCATGTTTGACCTTGATGATCTGATAAAACTTGCTGCCTTCCTGCACCATGGTTTCATCCTCAATATAGAATCCATTCTCCTTCAGGAATTGGCGCAAATGGGCTACCTTCACCATGGGCTGCAAAATCAAGCTGGCAAAGGACCGGGTTTTCTGCCAGTCCGCCGATAGGATTTCACTGATCAATTCTCCGCCCATGCCGGCAATTACAATCTGATCCACTTCTCCCGCTCCAATCGGCTCAAGGCCATTTCCCAATCGGAATTGCATCTTTTCTTTTAAATTGTCCGGTGTGTTGCGCTTGGCCGATTCCAACGGCTTCTCGTTTACATCAGCCGCAATGGCGGATTGGATCACGCCGCGGTTCAAAAGCGCCAAGGGCAAATAACCGTGGTCCGTTCCAATATCAGCCAGGGTCGCCCCCGGTTCCACCATTTCCGCGATGGCTTCCAGTCTAGGTGTCAGCATTATTTCCTCCTATTGTGATGAATTCTCACAAGATTCCCTTGCTCGACCCTCTTCGCTATCATCGGACATTTATGGATTGAATCATTCATCCAATTCCTCTGCGAAGATCTATTCATCGTACAAAAAAGATTCGCATAAGCGAATCTTTAATCTAAAAAGTCTTTCAAGCGCTTGCTGCGGCTTGGATGTCTCAGTTTTCTGAGGGCTTTTGCCTCGATTTGTCGAATCCGCTCGCGGGTTACATCAAATTCTCGACCCACCTCTTCCAAGGTGCGGTTCCGGCCATCGTCCAGACCGAATCGCAAACGAAGCACTTTTTGCTCCCGCGGTGTCAATGTCTCCAGCACTTCGACCAATTGCTCCCGCAGCATCGTCGATGTCGCCGCCTCCGCAGGGGCTTGCGCGTAGTCGTCTGGAATAAAATCACCCAAATGACTGTCTTCTTCTTCACCGATTGGCGTTTCCAAAGAGACCGGCTCCTGCGCAATCTTCATAATCTCGCGAACCTTCTCCTCATCCATGCCCATTTCCTTGGCAATCTCATCCGCACTTGGCTCCCGTCCAAGATCCTGAAGCAGTTGTCGGGAAACACGCATCAGTTTGTTGATGGTTTCCACCATATGAACCGGAATTCGAATGGTTCGCGCCTGGTCGGCAATGGAGCGAGTAATCGCTTGGCGAATCCACCAAGTCGCATAGGTAGAGAATTTATATCCTTTACGGTAATCAAATTTTTCTACCGCTTTAATCAATCCCATATTTCCTTCCTGGATCAAATCCAAGAAGAGCATGCCGCGTCCCACATAGCGTTTCGCAATACTTACAACCAATCGCAAGTTTGCTTCACACAATTTTTGCTTGGCAATCTCATCGCCTTCCTCAATGCGTTTCGCCAATTCAATTTCCTCTTGGGCGGACAGCAAAGAGACTTTGCCGATTTCTTTCAGGTACATCCGAACCGGATCATCCACGTTGATGGATTTGCCCACATCAACCGTCTTCTCCGCACTTTTTTTGGATGTCTTTTTTTCCTTATCCTCTTTCTCGATTTCCATAATGACATCATCGTCACCTGCATCGTCGATGATATCCACTTTTTTCTTCTCAAGAGTTTGATAAATCTCATCAATTTGATCCGTTGACAAGTCAATATCGGAAATGGTATCCATGATCTTCTTATACGTAACTTGCTTTTCCTTTACCGCTTCATCAACCATCTTGTCGATGATTTCTTGGCTCTTCTTATCGAGTTTACTCAATCTCGCACGCCTCCTATTGCATAGTCCCTAGTTCATTCATCTTTTTCATGATGTCTTGGATTTCTTGAATAATCATCTTTCGCAAGGCATCGTCACTTGCAGGAATCGATTGCAAGAGTGCTTCCCGATCCTTCTTTAAGTTCCGATAGTATTGCAAATGAATTTTCTTCACATAATCCAGCAGCACTTTCGATGTAAGTTCCCCACTGAATCCAGTTTTACTATTATATAGCATCTTCCGCTCATTTTCAAATCGTTCTTGAAAATGCGCGTCCAATTCTTCCCTTGATTGAATCCCCTGTTGCGAGAGCGCCCCAAACAATTCGGACACATACGCATCGAATTCGCTTCCCATAAAAGCAACCGCCATCGGTTGAATTTCCAATTGCCCAAAAAGCCCCGGCGACTGATGCACCATCGCCAAAAAATCCTTGACCAAGGAATCTTGATTGGTCTTTAGCACCAGCGTTTCCTTTTCAACCACGGGTTCCCGGTTTGCCTTCCAATCTCGATTGGGTTTCCAGTCCTTTTTTGACTTCCATTCCTGCCTTGGCTGCTGCTCCTGCCTCGGCTCGCGCCCCAGCAATAAATCCTTCGGCACCTGCAGGTCCCGCGAAAGGTGATCCGCATAGATCTCCCTTGTGGTTCGGTCCGTCAAGGCTTTCAAATAACTCGTCAGCTCTCGTATACATAATACCCGCTGTTCGTCATCTTGGATCGAATATTTGCTCTGAATTCCTTCCAATTCATAATCTACATAATAACTGGCGGTTTTGATGGCCTGCCGGAAGGCTTCCACCCCCTCGCGCTGGATCCATTCATCCGGATCTTTGTTTGCCCCAAGCCGGATAATCCGCGGCTCCAGACCAGCGGCCAGCAGCACTTGAATGGCTCTCGCCGTCGCTTTTTGCCCGGCGTTATCGGAATCGTAGCAAATATAGACCTGATCGGTATACCGTTTGATCAAATGCGCCTGTTCTTTGGTCAAGGCTGTTCCCAAGGAGGCGACCGCAGTCGTGATCCCAGACTGATGCAAGGCAATGACATCCATATAGCCTTCCACCAATATCAAGCCCTCGCGCCGCGCATCTTTTTTTGCCATATTCAAAGCATACAAGTGGAATCGCTTGTTAAAGATCAACGTCTCCGGAGAATTCAAGTATTTCGGTTCCCCTGAACCCAATACCCTTCCGCCGAAGCCGATCATGCGTCCCCGTATGTCCTGGATGGGAAACATCATGCGTCCCCGAAAACGGTCATAGGTTCGCCCCTTGTCGGATTTTGACAGCAGGCCTGCATGAAGCAGCTCTTCCTCTGTGAATCCTTTTTTCAACATGGCTTCTTTCAACTCCTGCCACTCATCAGAGGAGAAGCCCAAGCCGAATTTCTGTATCGTGTCAATCGAAAGGCTGCGTTTGCGAAAATACGCGTAAGCATCGCGCGCCCGCTTCAAGTTGCGGTAAAAATAGATCGCCGCTTCCCGGTTCAAGTCATACAGCCGTTTCTTTTCTTCCCGATTCGGATCCGGCGCATCGCCCCTCTCCGGTACGGGAATATTGGCGCGGTTTGCCAAATACTCAACCGCTTCAACAAAATTCATGTTCTGTGTTTTCATCACAAAAGCGATTACATCACCGCTTTCTCCACACCCGAAACACTTGTAAATACCCTTTTCCTGAGACACCATAAAGGAAGGTGTTTTCTCATGATGAAAAGGACAACACCCTTTATAATTCGCGCCAGCCCGTTTCAATGGAACCGTTTCACTGATTACATCCACCAGATCGCTGGCGCTTCTTACTTCTTCTATCCAATCATCTGTAAATCGCGCTTTCATTTCATCACCTATTCCCCATTATACGCGAATCCCGTCACGCATCTCAACCATTCCATGGCCGCGGTACAAAAATATCCGTAAATCGACTTAATGCGTACCGGTCTGACATGCCCGCGATAAAATAACAGACGCTGTCATGAATCGAATATTCCGAACGCCGGTAGGGCGCTGGAATTTCCAGTGGATTTTTTAGATAATAGGCGTACAATTGCTCCAACAAATTGATGGCCTTTCCCTCTTCGTGTTTTGCAGAGGAATGCAGATACACATGCTGAAACATAAATTCTCTTAGCTGTTTCATGGCTGTTGCAATGGCCTCGCTCTGCTTGATTTCATTTTGACCCTCGCTGCTTTCGATCAGGTCTTTCACCAAGGTATCCAACCGCTGGCCGTGGGTAGCGCCCAAAACCCGAATGGATTCAGCCGGCAACTGATCGGCGGACAAGACACCGGCCCGCAGGGAATCATCAATATCGTGATTGATATAGGCGATTCGGTCTGCTATTTTTACGATCTGCCCCTCCAGCGTGGCAGGCTTGTTTCCTCCTGTATGATTCAAAATCCCGTCCTTGACTTCAAAGGACAGATTCAAACCCGGATTGCCCTTATGGGGCTCCAATTCATCGACAATTCGATAAGAGTGCTCATTGTGGCGAAACCCCTTGGGATGCAGTCGGTTCAACACATTCTCCCCGGTATGGCCAAAGGGGGTATGCCCCAAATCATGCCCCAGGGCGATGGCTTCCGTCAAATCTTCGTTCAGGCACAAGGCTCTGGCAATGGTTCGCGAGATTTGCGCCACTTCCAGCGTATGCGTCAGACGGGTTCTGTAATGATCGCCTTCCGGTGAAATAAAAACCTGGGTTTTATGCTTCAGGCGACGAAATGCCTTGGTGTGCAAAATACGGTCCCGATCGCGCTGGTATATGGTTCGGATCTCACACGGCGTTTCCGGGACCCGCCGTCCTCGACTTTCACTGCTCTTGGCTGCAAACGACGATAGAAATTCATATTCCCTTGCTTCAATCCGTTGTCGAATGTTCATCGGAGTCCTCCTTTCCACCTATTATATATATACAACACGGAAGGAAAAATCCCTTGTCTTTAAAAAATGTTAACAAATAGAAAAGTGCCGGCAATCAAATTGCCGACACTCGCCATTCACTTTATTATGCTTCTTCCCTTAAGGCAAAATCCGCGTAACTGATTGCCCCGTGCTCTTTCAAATCCAAACCGACATTTTCTTCCTTGTCGGTTACGCGCAGGCCAATGGTCAAGTCAACCACCTTGAATACCGCAAAGGCCAATACGGTCGTCCAAACAAACACGGCGCCAACCCCAGCGGCTTGTGCCGCGAACAGTGCCGTTCCGCCTCCGTAGACCAATCCGCCCGTCTCGGCAAAAACACCGACCATCAAGGTGCCGAAAGCTCCATTGATGCCATGAACCGCTACGGCGCCCACCGGATCGTCAACTTTTAACACGTTCTCGACGAATTCACTGCCTACAACCACCAGGATGCCTGCAAGGGCACCGATGATTGCCGCGCCGCCTGGGGACACCAGGTCACACCCGGCGGTAATGGCTACCAATCCAGCCAGAGCGCCATTCAGTGTCATGCCCACATCCGGCTTGCCTGAACGAATCCACGTATAGAACATGGCGAACACGGCTGCGACGGCTGCCGCTAAATTCGTTGTAATGAAAATCTTGCTGATCGCCATCATATTGTCTGTTCCCGCCGCCGCCAATTGCGATCCCGGGTTAAAACCAAACCAACCGAACCATAATATGAAAACACCCAACGCCCCTAAAGTTAAACTGTGTCCCGGAATGGCATTCGCACTGCCATCTTCATTGTACTTGCCAATTCGAGGTCCCAAAATTTTTGCGCCAATCAGCGCTGCCCATCCGCCAACGGAGTGTACAACGGTCGAGCCGGCGAAATCATGGAAGCCAAGTTCCGACAACCATCCGCCGCCCCATATCCAGTGACCGACGACCGGATAAATCAGACCGGAAATCAAAACGCTGTAGACCAAATAGGAGATAAACTTCGTTCGTTCCGCCATCGCTCCCGATACAATCGTCGCTGCCGTTGCACAAAAAACTGTTTGGAAGATCAAGAATGCAAAAGTAGGAATACCAAAATCATAGCTGCCTTTGACGAAAAGATCGGGAATGCCGATAAATCCGTCCACAGAAGTCCCAAACATCAATCCAAAGCCCAGCAGCCAAAACATGATTGAGCCAACTGAGAAGTCCATAATATTCTTCATAATAATATTCCCGGCATTTTTCGCCCGCGTAAACCCAGTTTCCACCATTGCAAACCCGGCTTGCATGAAAAACACCAACGTTGTTGCAAACAAAACCCATACCGTATCAATTGAAGTAATCAATTCATTCATCTCTCATGCCTCCTTCTGTTTTTCATTTGGTGGTCTTGGTATCCGGATACAAAAAAAGACGTCCAGGGATTTTACCCTGGACGCCTTTGCCCAATCAAATGATAGGCTTATTGTAAGACAGCCTCTTCTTAATTGTCAAGACTTTTTTAAATTTTTTATTAATTCCTTGCAATATTCCGGCAAATCCGGCGGTCTGCGACTGGACACGATATGGCCGTCTGCAATCGCCGGCACATCCCGCCACTCGGCGCCTGCATTCCGCATATCATCACGGATTCCCGGCGTACTCGTCACAAGCCTTCCCCGCAAAATATCAGCAGAAATCAGCACCCAGCCGGCGTGGCAGATTTGTCCGATTGTTTTTTCCGCCGCATCCATCTTTTTCACCAATTCCAGTACTTCCGGAAAACGGCGAAGCTTATCCGGCGCCCATCCACCCGGCACCAAAAGCCCGTCATATTCCCGGGTCAAGGCCTCGCGAAACGAATACTCCGAAACAGCAGGAACACCATATTTCCCTTTGTACTTCACCTTGGATCCCTCTCCAACCAATTCAACAACCGCCCCTTCTTCCCGCAGGCGGTAGACAGGCACCCATAATTCCAGATCTTCAAAGTCATGATGGACCAACGCGCAAATCCGTTTGCCTTCCAACAACATGGTTTTCTCCTTTTGATTTTATTATACCATGCGACTCAATGCATTCAGGTTTAAACAAAGTTCGTCCCCTACTTAAACTTGGACGAAGATCTGTACTTGCAGCGAATTCATCCAGCGAAGATATACTCCTCTATTCCAGATGAGTTCCAACCTGAACCTTGTTCAGCCCAGACCATCTTCACTTTAACGCATATTAGCAGATTGGTTCACTCCGCTAAATACTTAGTGAAGATATACTCCTCTAACAAAAATGGGGCTGTCGGGAAATAGATAGCCACTAAAAAACGGTATCACTCAAAGAGTGGTACCGTTTTTTTGCAAAGAAAAAGATGATTATCTCTAATCATCCCCTCCCCGCTACAGCAAAACAATGTTAAGCTGTAACTACAATTATGAACGATTACTATTTTAACGAATTTTTCAAGATAGGGCAACAAAAGATTTCGCTTCACTTGTATGAAAGTCGTATTCCAAAAGACGATGCCGTCTATACCCTCAAAAAAGTGTTGGAGGAACTTGATTTTTCAAAGCTGCTAAGTCGTTACAGCCACCGAGGACGAAAGGGATACAACCCGATTATGATCTACGCACTGATTTTGTATGCCAACATGCGGGGAGTTTTCTCCGTGGATAAAATTGTCGAGAACTGCCAAAGGGATTTGGCCTACATATGGCTGGCGGATGGCGCTCAGCCAAAGCGAGATGTATTCTATGATTTCATCAATGAAAAGCTAACTGTAGATATTTTACAAAACCTGCATTACCAGTTTATAAAAAAGCTAAAGCGTGAAAAATACGTAACACTTACGACTTTGTTTTTGGATGGAACCAAGATCGAAGCCAATGCCAATCGCTACACCTTCGTATGGCGAGGAAGAATCAACCATAGTGCAGTGAATCTGCTAAGCCAGATTAGTCAACTCTACCAGGATTACAATCACCTGATTCAAGAACTGAATTATGATCAGCGCTATGGGCTGGTAGAAAAAGAGATGTTTTATGTCGAAGGCGAAGACAAGGTTCGAGAAGTCATAGAGAAAAACGAAAAGCGCAAGCAAAACAACAAAAAGAAACTCTCCAACAATGGAATTCTTGAGATCGACTACGCAAGTCCGATTGATATGCTGGAAACAGCCAGTTTATTAAGAGAAGTGGCTGTTTTTGAAAAGATTGTATTTGTGACTGGAAAAGGGAAACGAAAAACAGCCCTTCAAAAACTCTATGAACGATTTCTCAAGCATGGAGAAAAGCTGCTGGAATACAAGGACCATTATCAGACGCTGGGACCGGATCGAAACAGTTATTCAAAGACGGATGTGAGCGCTACTTTCATGCGCATGAAGGAAGACCACATGCAAAACGGGCAGCTCAAGCCTGCTTATAACCTGCAGTACGCCGTGGAAAACTATTTTATCATCCATACCTATGTTAGTCAGGATCGAACTGACTACAACACCTTGATTCCAATAGTGGAGATGCACAAGGAGCATTTGGATACACTACTAAAAGAGTTTGTTGCGGACAGCGGATATATCAGCGAGAAGAATCTGTTGCATTTGAAGGATCTTGGGATTAAAAGTTTTATCAAACTCCAGGAGCATGAGAAAAAGAAGACGAAGGCTTATTACAAGGACATCAGCAAGCACTACAACATGGACCTTGTAGAAGTGGAAGAAGACGGTCAAACGCAAAAAGCCTATATCTGCCATGACGGCCGAACACTAAAGCACAAGAAATCGGAAGTGCATAAGCGGAATGGATTTGAGCAAATTTATGAAGTTTATGCCTGCGACAGCTGTCAGGGTTGCGAGCATAAGGCCAAGTGTCTGTACAAGTATGATCCGAAAAAAGATCAAAACAAGAACAAAACCATGAAAGTCAATGAACAGTGGGAAGCGTTGAAAATCGTCTCAGAAGCCAATGTTCTGAGTGATAAAGGTATCCGTTACCGTCAAATTCGCTCCGTAATGACGGAAGGTTCCTTCGGTGATATGAAAGAAAACGATGGCTTCAGACGTTTTCATCGGCGTGGAATTGAAAAGGTAACAAAGGAAAGCCTGCTTTATGTGATGGCAAGAAATCTGAACAAGTATGTCAGATATGAGCAGGAAATCCTGAAAAACTACGAAGGTAAGGTGGCTTAAGCAACAAGCTCCCTTGGATTAGGCCCTTGGAATCAAGGTTTATTTGGCATACTCAAAATTAGAACACTTCAGGTAAAAGCAGAAAACGCACTGGACTTTGTGATGATTGACATCACTGATTCCAATGCGTTCTCTTTATTTCTCGTTATTGGTTGTCGAAAAGCCTAGTTTTCCGACAGCCCCATTCCAGGTTTCAATTCAACTATGCTGCTTTTTTGTCGATTGACTGTTTCTCTTCCGACTTGCCAACCTTCACCATGAAGAAGGCAATTGCTGCTACCGCAACCGCAATCCCTGCCGGAATGCCGAAGGATTCAGGCAATCGAAGCCCTTCCGGCGCAACCAGAATATAGCTGGTAATCACGGCAGTCATAAAGGTTGCCGGAATTGTCGCAATCCAGTGCAGTCGCCCTTCCTTCACCAGGAATGCGGCTGATGCCCACAACATGATGGTTGCCAGCGTCTGGTTGGACCATGCAAAGTATCGCCAGATGATCGAGAAATCAATGAAGCACAAGGCCAGACCAATGGCAAACAGTGGAATTGCAACCTTGAAGCGATTTGCAAAGGCGTCCTGCTTTAGGCCAATCGCATCGGCAATGGCCAAGCGCGCACTTCTAAAAGCTGTATCGCCAGAAGTGATCGGCGCGGCAACAACACCCAATACCGCCAAAATACCGCCAACTGGTCCCAGCAAAGAGCTGGAAATTGTGTTAACCACTACGGCCGCAGAACCGGCTTCTTTCAACGCTTCAACCGAACCGAAGAAGCTCATGGCTGCCGCTGCCCAGATCAAAGCAATCATGCCTTCTGCAATCATGGCGCCATAGAATACGCGACGGCCTTCTTTCTCGTTCTTCAGGCAACGCGCCATAATTGGCGATTGTGTCGCGTGGAAGCCGCTGATCGCCCCGCAGGCAATCGTAATGAACAGGAACGGGAAGATCGACTTGCCGTCCGGATGCATATTTGTCAAAGCAATCTCCGGAATTGTATATCCCTTCAGGAAGATGCCCCCGATAATGCCGACACCCATAATCAACAATGCCGCGCCAAAAATCGGATAGACTTTTCCGATCACCTTGTCAACCGGCAAAACTGTCGCCAGCAAATAATATGCAATAATGATCCCCAGGAAGATAAATTTGTTGATGCCTGTCATATTTTGCAAGAGTCCCGCCGGTCCATTGATGAAAACGACACCAACCAAGATCAAAAGCAAAACGGAGAAGACGCGCATCACGTTTTTCGCGCTGGTTCCTAAGTAACGGCCAACAATTTCGGCAACCGTGTCGCCGCCGTGCCGCATTGACAACATGCCTGCAAAATAGTCATGCACCGCGCCTGCAAAAATGGAGCCCAAGACGATCCACAAAAATGCAACCGGCCCCCACAGAGCACCCGCGATCGCGCCGAAGATCGGTCCCAATCCCGCAATGTTCAAAAACTGAATCAGAAATGCCTGCTTCCAATCCATTTCGACGAAGTCAACGCCGTCCGCCTGTGCAATGGCTGGTGTTTGACGATTTTCATCCGCTCCGAATACCTTTTCGACAAACTTGCCATAAATGAAATACCCAACAATCAATGCTACTGCTGATAATAAAAATGATACCATGTTCGCCCTCCTTTTTTATTCGACCTCAGTCTATCAGGAAAGGCGGGAAATCGTTTCCTTTTTGGCTCGAATGACAAAAAAAGGGGGTGAACGGTTTGTTCTCCCCTCTCAAATGCAGCCCTTAAATTTGAAAATGCTCCTTCAATGCTTTCACCCGTGAACGGCTCACGGGAATCTCCTCCTCTAACCCGGTCAGCTTCAGCACATAGGTGTTGTTAAACCAGGGGATCATCTCTTCCACTTTTGAAAGATTCACCAGGTAACTCCGGTGACTCCGGAAGAATCCATCCGCCTGAAACCGCGCTTCCAGTTGCGCCATGGTGGCATGGAGCTCGTAGCGCTGGCCGCCTTCCACCAAAAACACCGTGCCTTCCTCCGCAACAAAATAAGCGATTCTCTCCAAAGGAACTAAAATGATCCGGTCATTCACCCATACCGAAATCCGCTTTGCATGAATGTCTTCCCGCCGAAAGGCTTCGATTTGCGCAAACCGCTCTTCCAGCTCCTCGCGCTCCCCCAAGCGGGTTCGAATGCGCTCCACCGCTTTTCGGATCCGTTCCTCTTCAAAGGGCTTTAACACATAATCCATCGCATGGTGTTCAAAGGCTTTCAGGGCATAATGGTCGAAGGCTGTTGCAAAGATAATGGCCAGATCCGGTTTTTGCTGGATCAATTCAGCCGCCAGACTCAATCCGTCCAATTCCGGCATTTCGATATCCAAGAAAACCACATCCGGGTCGATCACCGAAAAATTCTGTAGGGCGTCCACCGCATCGGAAAACATGGCCTCAACCTTTACGCCTTCGATCTGATTTAAAATATACTGCAACTCGTTTAATGACGGACGTTCATCATCAACCAACATGACTCGAATCATTCGCTACCCCCCTGTCAGGAATTTGGAAGGAGATGGCCGTCCCCTTGCCCAATTCACTCGTAATGATCAGCTGCTCGCCATAAATGCTTTTCAATCGCTCGTTCACATTCCGCAAACCGATGCCCCCGCTCGTTTTTTTCTTGAGCAAATCACCGAACCCTTCCTCCGGAATGCCTACCCCGTCATCCAAAACCGTAAAAACAACATGGCCTTCCATCCGGTAAACCGACAAGACAACCGTACCGCCTTCCTTCTTGGGCAACAAGCCGTGCTTGACCGCATTCTCGACCAAAGGCTGAAGAATCAACGGCGGGATTTTGCATTCCAGCCCTTCTTCGACATCGATTTTCACCTGCAGCCGCGACTGGAAGCGCGCCGCTTCAATGGCCAAATACGCTTCCAATGTGCGGACTTCTTCGCTTAAATGAATAAAGGCTTCCTGGTGGCGAAAACTGGACCGAAGAAAGAAACTGAGCTTGTGTAAAAGCTGCCTGGCCACCTCGGGATCCGTTCGTATCAAAGATATAATCGTATTCAGGGCATTAAAAAGAAAATGCGGATGGATTTGCGCTTGCAGCCGTTTCAGCTCCGACTCTCTGAGCATCTTCTTCTGATATTCAATCTTGCTGAGCTCGATCTGGGAAGAAAACAGGGTTCCCAAGCCCTTTGCCAACCCAATATCCGACGGCATGATGCCGTTTTCGATTCGCTTATAGAGCTTCAATGTGCCAATGATTTGGTCTTCAACAAACAACGGAACCACAATGGCGGATTTCAATTGGCAGCCTGCCTCAAAGCAGTCAATGCTCTCCCGATTTTGCGCGATTTCCATGACCCCCGTCTTTAAAACCTTTCGCGTCATGTCGGTGGCAATCAGGTTGCCGGCAATATGATGGTCCGATCCCGTTCCAACATGGGCGAGAACCTCCGTCTTATTGGTAAAAGCCACCGCCGCCACCTGGGTTTTGGCCCGAATCATCTCCGCTGCCTTTTGGGCGCTCTTCAACGTAAGGCCTTTCCGCAAAACCGGCAGGGTTTCTGTCGCAATGTCCAAAGCCAATTGCGCTTTCAGGGCCCCGGCTTTTTCATGGTCATCATAAATCTGCTGGGAAGTCATTAAAAACAGGGCAATCCCGATGGCATTCAAAATCGTCATCGGCAAAAAGATCACCTGAACCAATCGCAAGGCTTCCGTAAAGGGACGGGCGATTATAAGGATCAAACCCATTTGAATCACTTCAACACCCAATCCGACAATAAAACCGTAGAGCCAAGTCTCGGATTTTTTCTCAATCCACGGCTTGGCCAGCCCGCCGATCAACCCGCCAATAAAGGTCGAAATGCCGCAAGCCACCGCCGTTAATTCACCGCCTGTCACCAAAAACATACGGTGATATCCGGCGATCAGTCCCGCGCCCATGCCAACCCACGGTCCACCGAAAATACCCGCGGCGACAACCGGAATGGTGCGGGAGTTGGCGATGCCGCCCGATACCGGCGTTCCCCAGTAGGTCATTAAAATCCCGGCAAAGCCGAAGGCTACCATGAAGATCAACTTTTCAATCGATCGTGTTTTTTCTTGCAAGATAAAATTCCGGAACAATTTCGTTTTTGAAAGAATAAACGCAAAAAGGAAAATGAGTCCCAGTTTTTCAAATAATTCCTGACTTAACAGTCCAACCATATCATCCCCACCTTCTCTTCATATATATCGAAAAAACAGGAACTAATCAAGCGCCTATCTCGCGGTAGGCTTCCCCGTATTGAATCAAGTCCTGATTCAGAATCCCGTTGAACACTTGATATTCCTCTTCCGACAAAGGCGCTTCAACCGTCATCACCCGCAGAGGCAGCTCTTCAAATCCAATGCGAAGCGGCAGGTTCACATGCCCATGGGCGTTTAAAACAAAACCCGAACGTTCATAGAATTTCTTTCGCCGAATCGAAACCCCGTCTTCCGGCGGATCAATTTCCAAAACCAAACGTCCCGGCAACTCTTTGAGCCTTTCCAAAATGCGCGTGCCCATACCGTTTCCTTTGCATGCCTCATGAATCGCCAAATGCTCAATAAAACAGAAGTCCTCAATCTGCCAGTAAAAAAGAATGCCGACTACAAACTCTCCTTTCAGGAGCGCAGTACAATGATAACGGGGATCCCGAAGGGTTCTTTTCTGATCAAATAAACGTCTTCGCTCCCCTTTGGGAAAATTCATCTGATAAATTTCCCAGACCGGTTCCCAATATGCATCCTTTACGCTTCGTATTCGATGTGCTTTCATGCTGTCTTTCCTTCCTCTTTCTTTTGGCGGCTCGGAATCAATCGGTTGATTCCAATCGCCATAACAATTCCAATCAATGTATCCAAAACCCGGTTCGCCGCATAAGCAACGGCCGTCACTTCCTTAAGATTCGTCAGGATCGCGATCAGGACAATGCAGGCAATGCTCACAGAAGCTTGTTTCCCAAACCGGTTGCATAGTGCAATAACTACAATAATGCCCAGCCCTGTCGCATACCAGGATGGCCCCAATAGCAAATAGATCCCCAGGCCGACCAAACCACCCAAGACCGTTCCGATCATGCGGTCCCGCCCGACGCGAAAGGAATGCTCCACGGAACGCTGCATGCAAATGACCGCGGCGATGCAGGCATAGAATGGATACGGACGGTCGAGAACCTGAAACAGCAAAATGCACATGCTGACCGCCAAAGCTGTCTTTATGTTTCTTAAACCGATTCTCATGGTTATCCCTCCTCATTTTCCCCAACTATTCTTACTCTACCATAAATCAAACTTGAAAACAGCGATTTCAAAGAAAGGATCATGGGAGTCTCCAACAACTTCCATGATCCTTTTGATTATTCTACTGTAACAGATTTCGCCAAATTTCTCGGCTTGTCAACGTCATTCCCCCGCTCAATGGATGTATAATACGCCAAAAGCTGCATCGGGATTACACTTAAAATCGGAGTCAGCATCGAGCTGGTCTTTGGCAGGCGAATCACCACATCGGCAATCTCGTCCGCCTGGTCTGCGCCGTCTTGCACAATGGCTACCACATAAGCACCGCGCGCCTTGACCTCTTTCATATTGGAAAGGGTCTTCTCATAGACATGGGTTTGCGTCGCCAGACAAATGACCAAGGTACCCTCTTCAATCAGCGCGATGGTTCCATGCTTCATCTCGCCGGCTGCGATGGCAAAAGAGTTGATATAGGAAATTTCCTTTAGCTTCAAGGAACCCTCCAACGCAATGTCCGCATCCATGCCGCGTCCTAAAAACAAAACCTTGTCCTTGTGAAAATGCTGATTGGCCAGATTGGAAATCTCATCTTTCATTTCCAAAACGGCGCTGATCTTTTCCGGAAGTCCCTTCAGCTCTTCAATCACGGCTTTCACTTGATCTGCCGCCATGGAGCCTTTTAGTTCTGCAAAACGCAGCGCCATCAGTTGAAATGCCATCAATTGCGTCGTAAAGGCTTTCGTGGAAGCCACCGCAATTTCCGGTCCCGCCCAGGTATACATCACATCGTCAGACTCGCGTGCAACCGAAGAGCCAACCACGTTGCAAATGGACACGATTCGCGCGCCCCTTCGCTTTGCTTCCCGGAGTGCTGCCAAGGTATCCAGCGTCTCTCCAGACTGGCTGACCGCAATAAAAAGCGTCCGTTCATCCACAAAGAGATCTCGGTATCGGAATTCACTGGCAATATCCACATTCACCGGAATCCTAGCATACCGCTCAATCAGGGCTTTGCCAATCAACCCGGCATGATAGGCGGTTCCGCAGGCAACGATCACAACCTGGTTGACCTTAGCCAGATCTTCTGCGGTCAATGTCAGTCCTTCCAAATGCAGGCTGCCCTCCGCAGTCAACCGCTGGTTCAAGGTCTCGCGCACGCCTGCCGGCTGCTCTTCGATTTCCTTGATCATAAAATGCGGATAGCCTTCCTTTTCCGCGGAAGCCAAATCCCAATTCACATGAAAGATTTCCCGCTCAACCGGCCGGTCAAACTCATCGTAAATCGAAATATGATTTTTCGTCATATCCACCAATTCGCCGTTTTCCAAGAAATATACGTCCCGTGTATATTTCAAAAGCGCCGGGATGTCGGAAGCGATAAAGTTCTCATCCTCCCCCTTGCCGACAATCAGCGGACTGTCTTTTCGAACCGCCACCAAACGGTCCGGCTCTTCCTGGCTCATCACCGCAATGGCATAAGCCCCTTGCAGGCGAGCCGTTGCCTTTTGAACGGCAGTCTTTAAATCATCCTTATAGTAATGCGCAATCAAATGCGCGATTACTTCAGAATCTGTTTCCGATCGAAATTCGATCGCATGGGTGTCTTGGAGCCATTGCTTGATATCCATGTAATTCTCGATAATGCCATTGTGTACAACGGCAATCGCCTCGGTTCTGCTGGTATGGGGATGTGAATTGTGGTCGGACGGCGCCCCGTGCGTCGCCCATCGCGTATGGCCAATGCCCATATTCCCCTCAATCGGAGAGGCCTTGATCACACCGGCTAGGTTGCTCAGCCGTCCTGCCCGTTTTTCCACCCGAATCTTTTGGTCCGAAAAAACGGCAACGCCAGCCGAATCATAGCCGCGATATTCCAATCGTCCCAGCCCTTCCAACAAGACCTCTGTCGCTTCTTTGTTTCCAATATACCCAACGATTCCACACATTTTGTAATTTTCCTCCAGTCCATTATTTTTGGGCCGGACAGCTGTCTTTTTTCCCTGCTATTGTCCCCTGAATCACTTCCGGGTTTTGTCACAGTTCTGTAGATGAAAAGACAGGAAACACCCCGAGGTACCCGCCGAATTTCGAATGTCCTCGTCCTCGTCAACATCAAACGATGTTCAGGCGCTTTTTCTAAATTAAGATTTTCCTATTGCATGAATCCCTCCTTTGCAATGAAGTTCGTCTTGAACCCTCTGCATAAAAAAATGGAGATCCGAAGATCTCCATCTATTGTACTATTTTCCGAGTCTTGTTTCAATGAGTTTCACGAGATCAGCGGCCATTTTCCGCATCTCGATCTCATCTTTTCCTTCCAGCATAACCCGCACCAGCGGTTCAGTGCCGGACGGACGGATCACCACGCGGCCTTCCCCGTGAAAATGCGCTTCAATCTCGGCAATGCGCTTTGCAACTTCCTCGTCTTCCATATAGTTATGCTTGTTTTGATTGCTGACCGTTGCATTCAAGAGCACCTGCGGATACTTGGTCAGGGAATTTGCCAGCTCAGAAGCGGTTTTGCCGGAACGAACAATCGCCTCGGACAACTTAATCGCAGAAAGCACCCCGTCACCCGTTGTGTTATGCTCCAGGAAAATCACGTGGCCGGACTGCTCGCCGCCCAATGCATATCCGCCTTCCAGCATTTTTTCCAGTACGTATCGGTCTCCAACCTTGGTTTGCACAAAGTCGATCTCTTCATCCGCCAGAAAATGATTGAGCCCCAAGTTGGCCATAATGGTGCCCACGACCATATTGTTCTTGAGTTTGCCCTGCTGTTTTAATGAGCGGGCGCAAATCGCCAAAACATGGTCGCCGTCAATCAGATTGCCATGCTCATCAACCGCAATCAAACGGTCCGCGTCTCCGTCAAATGCCAATCCAAAATCAGCGCCCGATTCCAGGACCAGTTCCTGCAAGCCTTCCGGATGGGTGGAGCCGCATTCCACATTGATGTTCAAGCCGTTCGGCGAATGGTTGATTACCGTGACTTCCGCCCCCAACCGTTCGAAAATGGCCGGCGCCGCTTGAAAGCTGGCCCCATTGCCGCAGTCAAGAACCACCCGAACGCCCTTCAAGGACACGTCCGTGGTGTTTTTTAGAAAATCCAAGTACTCGCCAACACCGTTGCGTACTGCAATTCGCTGGCCAACCTCTCGTCCCGTCGGACGATAAGCCAAGCCTGCTTCGCTGTTGATCAAGGCTTCAATCTCATCTTCAATGGCATCCGACAATTTGAATCCGTCGCGATTAAAAAACTTGATCCCGTTGAATTCCACCGGATTATGGGAAGCAGAAATCATAACCCCTGCATCCGCTTCATATTTTCTTGTCAAATGCGCAATGGCCGGTGTTGGCACCACCCCAACACACAAGGCATCCGAGCCAACTGAACAAATCCCTGCAACCAGGGCTGCCTCCAGCATGTCGCATGACCGTCGCGTATCCATGCCGACCAATACTTTCCCTTGTTTTACCCCTTTGGTAATCACATAGGTTGCAACACGACCCAATTGAAAAGCCAACTCAGGCGTCAATTCTGCGTTTGCCACCCCGCGAACACCATCTGTTCCAAATAATCTAGCCATAAATCTTCCTCCTTGGAGTCAAAATCAAAGTTATCAAAATTCCCATAGACAATACCAAAAATACGGGAATCAGCCAAAATCCTACTGCCGCGCCGAAACGCTGTGTCACCGTGCCCACCATAAATTCGCCGCCCATGCGAACCACCGCCGCCACCATGTTCACCGCCCCAATAACACGCATATGATTGCCGGGAAATTGTTCGGTGATGACCAGCATCAGGGTTGGAATGCAAATGGAGGCAAACAAGCCTGAAAAGGCGATCATAAGGGCACTGATCCCAGGAACCAGCAATCCGATTCCCAAGGATACCGCCATCAGCCCAATGCACCAGGCTGAACTTTTTTGATACGAAAATCGATCAATAAAGAAACTGGCAGCAAATCGGCCAATGGTCAAAAACACAAAAAACAAAGCTGCCATTTTGGAAGCAGCGCCTTCAGGCATGTGCAAAGCAAATTTCATATAGTTGGGAAACCAGTTGATCAAGGCAAGCTCGGCCGTCAGGTAAAAGCCGAATACGCCAGCCAGCATCCAAAATCGTGAATCCTTCCAAAATCCATGCCCGGCTTTTGCTTGCCGCTCCGCATGATCCGTCTTCGGAAATGGGGTAAGAACCAAAAACAGCACGGCAATCGCAATAAAGCCGCCCACCAGGAGATAAGCCTTCTGCCAGCCGGCATGGGGAATCAAATCGCCCATCCAGATCAAGGCCAGACTCGCCCCGACCCCGTATGCAAAATGAATCATGGACATGGCCCGTCCCGGCCGTTTCAGCCCGAGTGCGGGAATTGCCGAATTGACCGCAACCGCGATGGAAGACGCGCCGAGTCCCGTAAAGGCGTAAAAGGCTACAAACCAAAAGGCATTGGGCGCCCATTGCAAGCCCAATACTGCTACCAGATAAAAGGACAAGCTGACAATCGTCAGTCCCTTGTTGCCAATGCGAGCACAAGCCTCGCCGGCAAGCAAACTGGCGACCAGCATAATCGCGCTTAAAAATCCGTTGACGCCCCCCATAAAGGTATCGCTTAAGGCGAAGGTCATTTTAAACTGCGGCAAAAATACGCCACGCGTCCCATTCACAAAGGAGTGGACGAAAAATGCAAACCCGATTGCAAAAAACGCAATCCTAGTCGATTTTTTCATGAATGATTCCTTTCTGTACAAGCGTAAAAAATCCCAGGCAAATCAAAAGTGAGAAAGGGATCAAAAACATGGCAATCCACATGCCGTAATGATCACTGATCTTACCGATAATAATATGCATGACAAAGACGATGGAACCGGTAAAGCCCGTTATGTAACCCACAGCCCGCTGGGTTTGATTTTTTATCACCTCGCTGATGGAGACCAGCATGGTTGGATAGTTGATTGAAAAGAACAAACCCGACAAGGGCAATAGCCAAACACCATGGCGCCCAAGTATAAGGCCGATAACCACCATGGCGACCGCGACCGACTGGGTGAACTGAACCATGCGAAAATGATCATACTTCTCCAAAAACCGGCTGCCGATGATCCGGCCGATCGAAATGCTGATCAAAAAACCTGCAGCCAGAATGGAAGCAATCCCCGTATCAATTTGATACGCCTGATCATAATAATGAATGCTCCATATAATCATACCACTTTCCGCAGACACAAAGAACCCGAAAATCGCAATATACGTATACAAAATCGGCTGCTTCAACAGCGCATGGCTGCCCGCTTTCGCATCGGGCTCCGGAATCCTCGGATATTCTTTTTTTCGATTCACAAAGATCCCCAAAATCATAAAGACCACGGTGACATAATACAGCACTTTCCAGTCGATGCCCGTACGCAACACCCACCCCAGCGCCACCGTGCTGGAAGACGCAACAATCCCGTACATGCAATGGGTCCAGTTCATATAATACGCATGGTTGCGAATCGGCAGTTGCGGAATGATCGTGTTGATTGCATAGAGCAGCAAGGCACCGCCAATGCTCAATAAGACATAAAAAAACAGCACCAATGAATAATTGATGGCAAAACGCAAAACCAGCACCGACAAGATTTGAACCGCAAAGGCCCATCGAATCAAAAATCGATAACCAAACCGCTCGGCCAGCATCGCCGCAACCGGCATGGCGACCATAAATGCCAGACTGGACAGGGAACTGATCAGTCCCAATTGCGTATCCGTCACCAGATAGGTCGATTTGATTGACGGCAAAAACACACCACGGGTACTATCCGTAATGGAAAATAAACACATGAAGAAAAAACTCAAATAGATTAATTTACGCTCCCGATCTCCCATACAACCCTCCTACAATAGTTGAATTATAGCATAACGGCAAAAAAAAATCACCCAGCATTGCTGGGTGATTTTGGTTAAATCCATTGTCGCTTAAATCCGTTGCCGTCCACTTCCGTCGCTTCGTTGACCGCCATAAAGGCATTCCCGTCATTCGTCTGGACAATCTCGCGCAAAACAGCGAGCTGGGCATTGGTAATCGTGGTATAAATGACCGTCTTTTCTTCCTTGGAATAGCCGCCGTTCCCTTTTAAAAACGTTGTGCCCCGATTCAACTTTTGATGGATGTCCCGGGAAATCTCTTCCGTCTGATCCGAAATAATCATGACCGTCTTTTCGCGATTGCTTCCTTTACGGACGCGATCCATTACTTGATAGGAAACAAACAAGGCAATTAAGGTATACATCGCCGAACGCACATCGAAGATAATGGAGGAGATCAAAATCAAAACCCCGTTCAACGCCATCAGGACCGTGCCGATTTCGACATTTCGCTTGCGTTTGATGATAGCGGCGATAATGTCGAATCCGCCTTGGCTCATCTTGTGCTTGAACAAGAGTCCCATGCCGATCCCATTCACAGCCCCGCCAATGATTGCCATCAATAGCGGATCGTTAACGGAGATTGCGCCCCGAAGCGGTGTTGTCAAACTCAATAGGATGGAAAATATCGTAACCGAGATGACCGTGTTGCGAATAAATTCTCCGTCAATAATTCTGGCGCCAATCATAAACAAAGGCAGGTTTAAGGCAAAAACCGTAATCGGCGTTGGAATCTGAACCAGGTATTCCACCAGAATTGAGATTCCGCTCAATCCCCCGCTTAGAAAATGATTGGGAATATAAAAAAGGTTGAAAGCCAAAGCGCAGATCAGGTTGGCTCCCACTTGTATGGCTAAATGTACAAGTACCGGCGGTACGTTCATTTTTTTATGAGTCAGTTGCTTGGTAGCAATCATCTGTTCTCCTCTTTTCTCTTAATTCACTCTCATTATACAGGGTTCATTTGCAAAAACAACCTCTGTTTTTCGGGCTTTCCGGCTGCAAGCGCCATAGGAAATCTTGCAAAAAATCCAGCCGCTTTCCAATCGTTTTCCTGCGCCTTTTCATCGCAAAACCCTAAGAAAAGCAGCATCATTATCTGTCATCTTTCTCTTGTGTTACAATCTTTTCATATTTCAAGTGCATTTATGAATTTTTTCTTGCATAACTTGCAATTATTTGCATGAAATGAAATCCCTCTTGCATTTTGCCGAAATTCCCACCTTCTGACTGAAGCAGATGGTGTATTTTGTCATTCCTTGATATAATCTAAGTTGAAGACTTAGGAAAGAAGGGAAAACGATGAATCAACATGGTTACATCAAAACAGCGGTCGCCTCTCCAAAACTAATCGTGGCGGACCCAGTCTATAACGCTAACGAAATTATTCGCTGCGCGCAAGAAGCCGATAAAAAGCAAACCCAAGTTCTGGTATTCCCCGAACTGTCCATTACCGGCTATACGTGTGCCGATCTCTTCCATCAAGATTCCTTGCTGGATGCTGCCCTTGCAGCCCTGCAGAAAATTCTTGCGGCATCGAAGGATTTGGACACGGTTCTCGTCGTCGGCGTTCCCCTGCGGATTAAAAACGAATTATACAATTGCGGCGCCGTTCTTCAACACGGTCGTCTTCTGGGGATTGTCCCCAAGATTTATTTGCCGAACTACCGCGAATTCTATGAAAAGCGCTGGTTCCACAGCGGCAAAAAGCTTCTGAACCGCATCTCATCCATTTCGCTTTTTGACAAAGAGATTCCATTCGGATCGATTCTTTTCCATTCCCCAGACCTTAATTTTACTTTGGGACTGGAAATCTGCGAGGACTTATGGTCGCCCATGTCCCCGAGCATTCAGCACGCTCTCAACGGTGCACAAATCATCGCGAATCTGTCCGCCAGCAATGGCCTGGTTGCGAAAACCGACGACCGGCATCAACTGGTCTGCCAGCAAAGCGACAAGCTCGCCTGCGCGTATCTCTACGCTTCCGCCGGCGTACACGAATCAACGACCGACCTGGTCTTTGACGGCGATCTGATGATCTATGAAAACGGCACCCGCATTCAAGAAGGCCAGCGTTTCTGCCGGACCAGCCAAATTGTCTACGGCGATATCGACCTGCAGCGCCTCAATGCGGAGCGCAAGATCAACAATACATTTTCCGACGCGGCAACGGCCGACGCCAACTATCAGTTCGTTGAGCTGGCGCCTTTCCGTCAGCAATCAACTACCTTGGATCGGATTATTGAACCGAATCCATTTATTCCAAACAATCCCGTTGTCGTCAAACGCCGCTGCGAGGAAATCTTCCAAATTCAAGCGGCCGGTCTTGCCAAACGGATGGAACACACGGGCTTGAAACGCATTGTCGTCGGCATATCCGGCGGTTTGGATTCTACCCTGGCCCTTTTGGTTGCGGCAGAAGCGTTTGATCTGCTCGATATCCCACGCGAGAACATTCTCGCTGTCACCATGCCAGGTTTCGGCACCACCACAGATACCCGTTCAAACGCCCATATTCTGATGAAGGAACTGGGTGTGACGGCAATGGAGATTTCCATCAAGGCGGCAACGGAGCAACACCTGAAGGATATCGGCCATTCTCTGGACGCCCGGGATGTCACCTATGAAAACGCCCAGGCGCGCGAGCGTACCCAAATTCTGATGGACCTGTCCAACAAGCACCATGCGTTGGTACTGGGCACCGGCGACTTATCGGAAGTCGCTCTGGGCTGGAGCACTTACAACGGGGATCATATGTCCATGTACAACGTCAACGGCAGCATTCCAAAAACACTGGTAAAATTCTTGGTTACCTGGTGCGCGGAACAATCGGACAATCCTGCTGCGGCAAAGGTTCTGAACGATATCGTCGATACGCCAATCAGCCCGGAACTCTTGCCGCCGGATGAAGAGGACAAGATCGCGCAAAAAACCGAGAGCCTGATCGGTCCCTATGAGCTTCACGACTTCTTCCTGTTCTATGTGATGAAGTACGGAACACCGCCGAAGAAATTGTTCTTTATGGCCTGCCACGCCTATCAAGGAAAATACGAGAAGAAAGTCATTCTCCACTGGATGAAGACCTTCTACAGACGTTTCTTTATGGCTCAATACAAGCGCTCCTGCATGCCTGATGGACCAAAGGTGGGTACCGTCAGCCTGTCGCCTCGCGGGGACTGGCGCATGCCGAGCGACGCTTCCGGCAGGATTTGGCTGGATGCGGTTTCAGAACTGGAAGCCGGCTTGGAGTAAGCCATGAAAATGCCTAAGAAAAAATCGACCCTGGTATTCGCCATCATCGGCGGAATCCTGGGGTTGATTCTTGTTATCAATATTTTTATGTTTCGTGGGATTCGTACTGAGGATATTCAGCACGCCCTTGCAAGGGTCGGCCCTTGGGCGCCGCTTGTCTTTTTGATTCTTTTTACGATTGTTCCCTTGACCTTTTTCCCGGATTCCGTGCTTGCCATGGCTGGTGGCATGGCCTTCGGCGTGCGCAACGGCTTCTTTCTCTCCTTGGCCGGCGCACTCTTGGGTTCGGGACTTGCCTTCTTTCTCACCCGAAAGTTTGGGCGCAAATACCTGCAAAGATATCTGGCGAACAAGGACGGGGTAACCACCCTTTCCACCCAAATTGAACGAAAGGGATTTCTCGTGATCCTTCTATTGCGGCTAACGCCCATCCCCTTTGATATCATCAGCTATGCGGCCGGACTCTCCAGCGTTCGTTATCGGGACTTCTTTGCCGCAACATTTTTGGGTGCTGTTCCCGCCATGTTTTCCTATGTGAACTTCGGCGATAAGCTCACGGCATTCGGCAGCAGGGAATTTTACTGGTCCATCGGATTGATCGCCCTCCTGTTTGTGGTGGGCATCGTGATTCGAAAAACCGTCAACTTTGACAAGATTGGCGAAAAAAGCAAAAAATAAAAGGGAAACGAATTTTCGTTTCCCTTATTTTTATCCCAAATATGGATCTTTGGTATCCAAGAAAAAGACTGCATGCAATTGGTTGCCCGTATGCGCGCCGATTACAACGCCCAGTTCCCTTTCAGCCAGCACATCCGCGCCAAATTTTTCTTGCACCATGCCCTGCATTTTCAATGATTCCTCCCTGACATCCGGAGAATAGACAAAGGTAAACTCCGATTGGTCATGGCTGGCTCCATTGGCGCCAAAGGTCTCGACCATCTTCTTCAAGAGCTTCTTGCGTCCCCGGATCTGGTCGATTTTCTCCAGTTTTCCTTCCTTGGTAACGTGCAGGATGGGAATCACCCCAAGCATCGCTCCCACGATCGCCGAAGTCTTGCTTAAACGGCCTCCCCGGTATAAATAGTCAAGGTTGCCGACACTGAAAATATGTTGAATATGATCCACATAAAAATGAACAGCTTCTTCCACTTCCGCTTTTGTCGCGCCCTTTTCCTTCAACTGAAAGGCTTTCATAACGATAAGCCCCTGTCCCAGGGTAGCCGACTTGGAATCGATGATGGTCAGGTCAAAATCAGGGTATTCTTCCTTGATTTGTTCCGCGACCATAACGCCGGTTTGATAGGTACCCGACAGTCCCGATGAAAAAGCGATATAAAGGACCGGCTCTCCCTTTTCCGCCATTTCCCGAAAATAAGCATCGAATTTATTGACTGGAATTTGAGCAGTTTTCGCGACTTCGCCATCCGACAAACTTTGATAGAAGGTATTCAGGTCTACCGTGCGGTCTTCATGCTCCTCCCCTCTCCAGTCCACCATAAGAGGAAGTACTTGCACGTCATGTTCTTGAATAAATGATTCCGGTAAATCTGCTGCGCTATCGGTAATAATGCGATATGACATAGACTACTCCTTTCACGATTGTTATTGAGACGCTTTGTCTACTTCTTAATTATACCTGATTTTCCTGGATTTTGTATTTACAAACTATAAACTTTCCCTTAAAAAAAAGATGCCCAAACGGGCATCTTCTTAATCTTCCAATTGAATGGTGTTGGCCAGGTATGCTTCCACCTCGGAAGCTGTCGGTAAATTCATTGCCTCTTCAGCAACCTTTTCCATCTCTTCCTTGCTAAGCTGCGCAATAATCCAACGCGCTTTCAAGACAGAGATCGGGCTCATGGAGAACTCATCCAGACCCATGCCCAACAGGACAGGAATCAATCGAGGATCTCCGGCAACCTCGCCGCACATGCCAACCCAAATACCTTCCTTGTGACCGGCTTTGATTACCATGTTCACCAGTCGCAGCAATGCAGGATGGCAAGGATTGTACAAATGAGCAATCTTCTCATTCATACGGTCAACAGCAGTTGTATATTGAATCAAATCGTTTGTTCCAATACTGAAGAAATCGACTTCTTTGGCAAGCAAGTCTGCAATCACGGCTGTCGCTGGAATTTCGATCATAATACCGATTTCCATCTTCTCGTCGTATGCAATGCCTTCCTCACGAAGTTTTACGCGCTCTTCTTCCACGATTGCCTTTGCGTCTCGCAATTCCTCGACGCTGGAAATCATTGGGAACATCACTTTCAAATTACCGAAAGCACTTGCACGCAACAAAGCACGCACTTGTGTTCTGAAGATATCATCGCGGTCCAGGCACAGGCGAATTGCACGGTAGCCCAAGAACGGATTCATTTCTTCAGGAAGCGGCAGGTAGTTCAACTTCTTGTCTCCGCCGATATCCAAGGTACGAATGACAACCGGTTTGCCTTCCAGGCCGGCGACAACCTTCTTGTACGCTTCGAATTGCTCCTCTTCCGTTGGAAGATTTTCGCGATCCATATACAAGAACTCGCTGCGGTACAAGCCAACGCCTTGCGCGTCGTTTCGAAGAACCGCATCCAAGTCTTCCGGTGTGCCGATATTGGCTGCCAATTCAACATGCACGCCATCTTTAGAGACGCTTTCCTGGCCGATCAATTTTGACAATCGGTTGCGGAATGCCTCGTACTTTTCGCGTTCAGCATGGAATTCGGCGATTTTCTCTTCATCAGGATTGACGAAAACAACACCTTCGTCCCCGTTAAACGCAACGACATCGCCCGTTGAAACATGCGACAATACATTGCCGGTTCCAACTACGGCTGGAATTTCCAAAGTACGCGCCATAATTGCAGAGTGAGACGTTCTTCCGCCAATCTCTGTAACAAAGCCCAAAACCTTTTCCTTATCCATAGCTGCAGTATCCGATGGTGTCAAATCGTTTGCGACGATTACAACCTCGTCATCAAGATTGGAAAAATCAACCATGTCGATTCCCAACAAGTTCTTGATTACGCGTCCTGTAACGTCTTTCAGGTCTGCGGCACGTTCTTTCAAGTACTCGTCTTCCATCATTTCAAACATTTGAATAAATGGCGTAACGACTTGTTCGATCGCATATTCCGCATTCAGTTTTTCATTGTTGATTTTATTCTCAACTTGACCAAACACTTCCGGATCATCCAGAACCATTTGGTGAGCTTCAAAGATCTTAGCTTCTTCTTCACCCATTTTTGCCAAGGCAATGTCGTACAATGCTTGAATCTGAGTTCGACTCTTTTCAATCGCTGATTGCAAATTTGAAATTTCTAATTCAGCATTGTCAATCGTTTTCTTGGCGATTTCGAATTCTTCCTCTTTTTTTACAAGCACCTTACCTACGACAATACCAGGAGATGCTCCAATCCCTTTAACCATCATTGTCCCCCTGAGTAAAACCAAATCAATGTTTCTTATTCGCCGAATCCGCTTTCAATCAAAGCAACCAATGCTTTAACTGCGTCTTCTTCTCCTTCGCCGTTCGCACGAACGATGATTTCGTCACCCTTCATTGCGCCCATGCTCAAAATACCCATGATGCTTTTTGCATTATACTCTGTTCCGTCTTTTTCAACTGTAACATCACACGCGTAGCTAGACGCCTCTTTAACAAACATGCTAGCTGGACGAGCGTGAAGGCCCGTTGCATTAATCAAAACAACACTTGCTTCTTTCATTAATAAATTCCTCCCAATCAGTTTTCTTTATCAATATATCATACATGTTAATTCTTCGTAAATAGGCTTTTCTAAAGCAAACGTTTACCAAATATAATATTCTTAAATTGTTCACTTTGCTTTCCTAATTTTCCCTAAAACATCGTCATCTGCTTGGTGCTTCTACGCTTGCCCTTAATGGAATCCCCTGCCATGGGAATCTTGTCTTTTCGGTATTGTTCCGCACCGACCAGCAAGGAATCCTCCAGCTTCTCCACCATGGTCATCCGATTCTGCTTGTTCAGCCGCAAGGTCTGAACCCCGACGGTGCTGCGGGTCACTTTTGCATTGATTAAACTTGTGTTGACCACCATGGCACGCGCTTCCGGACCCGAATCCCGATAGAGCACCAGATCGATATCCTCCGTCACTTGTTGCAGCCAAATAAGCGGCGCCTTATCGCTATACGCCTTCACCAGCTTGCGGCGATTATTCACCGTTTTATAGCTCTCCATCGGTACTTTCGCAATTTTCCCGGATTCGAAGGCAAAAATCATATATCCCTCATATTCACCCGGCTTAACGGTATAGAGCACAAACTCGCCCGATTCGAACTCCAGCAGGCTGGAAAGGTACTCGCCCATGGCACTTGCCTTTGTATCGCTCAATTCACTCAGCTGCAACTTATAGACATTGCATTTGTTGGTGAAGACCATAATCTCATCGACGTTTCTTGCCTCAAATTCCTGAACAATCTGGTCGTCATCCTTGAGCTTTTGATCACTCGCCATCCGCAGCGACTGCGGGGTGATCTTTTTAATATAGCCATGCTCCGTTACAAAGACCTGTACATCGTAGTCCGCAACAGTCTCTTCCACTTTTGCTATTGCAGCAATCACCTTATGCTTTTCAATCAGGGTTGTCCGGCGATCTACACCGTAGGATTTTACGATCCGCTCCAATTCCTTGGAGATCCGCGTTTTCAATCTGCGATCCGACTTCAAGGTTTTGTCAATCTCTTCAATCGCTTCTGTCAGCTGGAAAATTTCCTCGGTGCGATTCAAAAGATATTGCCGGTTCAACTGGCGCAATCGGATATCAGCCACATAATTCGCCTGGGCTTCATCAATCCGAAAAGCTTGCATCAGGCGCGGAATGACTTCAGACTCTTCTTCCGTCTCCCGAATGATGCGAATGGCTTGATCAATATCCAAAAGGATGCGCTCCAAACCTTGCAGCAAATGCAGTTTCTCCGCTTTCTTTCCCCGTTCATAGGCCAGTTGGCGTTTCATGCAACCCATGCGGAATCGGATCCACTCCGTAAGAATTTCCTTGATCCCCATCACCCGCGGCCGACCGTCAATCAAAATGTTGAAGTTGCAGGAAAAACTGTCTTCCAGCGGTGTATAGCGGAAGAGTTGCTGAATGATTTCATCCGCATTCGCCCCGCGCTTCAGGTCGATGGCAATTCGAAGACCCTTCAGGTCCATCTCATCCCGCACGTCTGCAATGCCTTTGATCTTGTTGTTCTTTACCAGATCAATGGTTTTGTCGATGATGGCTTCCACCGTTGTGGTGTAGGGAATTTCTGTGATTTCAATCCGCTTTTCTTTCTCCTGATACTTCCATTTCCCCCGCAGTCTGACGCTTCCGCGGCCGGTGCGGTAAATGGATTCAATTTCCGACTTATCGTACAAGAGGTCTCCGCCCGATGAAAAATCCGGCGCAATCAGGGTCTCGCTGATCGGATGATCCGGGTCTTTCAGCAAAGCAATGGTTGTGTCACAGACTTCCTTCAGGTTGAAGCTGGGAATATTGCTGGCCATGCCCACGGCAATCCCCCGGTTGGCATTGACCAAAAGGTTGGGGTAGGTTGTCGGCAACAATACCGGCTCCTTCAGCTGTCCATCATAGTTATCGACAAAATCAACGGCATCCTTGTCGATGTCCTTGAAGAGTTCCGCCGAAATGCCGGTCAGTTTAACCTCGGTGTATCGGCTTGCTGCAAAGGCCATATCCCGGGAAGAATGCTTACCAAAGTTACCCTTGGAATCCACATACGGGTGCAAGAGCGCATCATAGCCGCGGGTCAATCGCACCATGGTTTCATAAATCGCCATGTCGCCATGGGGATTCAATTTCATGGTCGAGCCCACAACATTCGCCGACTTGGTTCGCTGCCCCTTGAGAAGCTTCATCTGATACATGGTGTATAGGAGCTTTCGATGAGACGGTTTAAATCCGTCAATTTCAGGAATCGCCCGCGATACGATAACGCTCATCGCATAGGGCATATAGTTTTCGAGCAAAGTATCTGATATTTTTTGTTGTTCAATATATGCTTTCATGCCTGTCCTCCTAGCTGATGTCGATCAATTCCAAATATCGATCACCGTGGGTTTCAATGTAGCTCTTTCTTCCCGCAAGATCTTCACCCAGTAGCATTTGGAAATGGCTGTCCGTTTTATCATGTTCTTCGGGCATCACTTGGATCAATCGTCGGCTGTCTGGATTCATGGTTGTCTGCCACATCATCTCCGGCTCATTCTCACCCAAACCTTTGGAACGCTGCAAGGTATACTTTTCGGTTTCCAGCGCATTGATAATCTCTTGTTTCTCTTTTTCATTGTAAGCAAAATAGGTTTTATGCTTGGTTGAGATTTCAAAAAGCGGGGTTTCCGCAATAAAGACCTTGCCTTCCCGGATCAGCGTCGGTGTCAACCGGTAAAACATCGCCAAGATCAAAGTTCGAATCTGATATCCGTCCACGTCGGCATCGGTACAAAGAATAATGCGGTTCCAATTCAATTGTTCCAGGTCAAAGGTGGCCAGATCCTTGTTGTGCTTGGTTTGAATTTCAATGCCGCAGCCCAAGACTTTCAGCAGGTCCATAATGATGTCACTCTTGAAAATCTTGTCGTAGTCCGCCTTCAGACAGTTCAAGATTTTGCCGCGGACCGGCATCAATGCTTGGAATTCCGCATTCCGCGCCTGCTTGGTAGCACCCAGGGCGGAGTCCCCTTCCACAATAAAGAGTTCTCTTTGTTCCACGTCTTTGGTTCGGCAGTTAACAAACTTTTTCACCCGGTTGTTCATGTCCACCGTACCGGATAATTTTTTTCTGATATTTTTTCGCGTGGTCTCAGCCCGCTCCCGGCTCCGCTTGTTGACCAGCACCTGGGCCACAATCTTTTCTGCGTCCAAAGGATTTTCAAGGAAATAAATTTCCAGCTGCTCCTTGACAATATCTGTAATGAACTCTTGAACAAATCGGTTGGTGATCGCCTTTTTCGTCTGGTTCTCATAGCTGGTTATCGTCGAGAAGGAATTGCAAACCAGAACCAAGCTGTCTTGAATATCGGCAAAAAGAATCTTCTTCTCGCTCTTATTGTATTTACCCTGTTTTTTGATCTCCCGATCAAGCGCCGTAACAAAAGCGGAACGAATCGCCTTGTCCGGAGATCCCCCATGTTCCAAATGACTGGAGTTGTGGTAATACTCCAATAGATTCACATAGTTGTTGAAGGCAAAGGCGATCTCCGCCTTGACCTTGTATTCCGGACGGTCTTCCCGGTCACGGCCCTGGCCTTCCTTGGAAAAGTAGAAAACAGAGGTGAATTCTTTGAATTCCGAAACCTCTTTCACATAATCCACAATCCCCTGCTGGTAAAAATACTCGAATGTCTCACCCGTATCTTCGTCTTCCAGGATAAATTTCAGTCCCGGATTGACGACGGATTGGCGGCGAAGCACCTCTTGATAGTAGCCAAGCGGAATCTTGATGTCGGTAAAGACTTCCAAATCCGGTCGCCAAGTAAAGGACGAACCTGTTTTCCGACCCTTGTAGGGCTCCTTTTTCAGACCGCCGACATTTTCTCCTTTTTCAAAATGCAGGGTATAACGGGTTCCGTCCCGCAAGACTTCCACGTCCATATACTCCGCACTGTACTGGGTTGCACACAAACCCAAACCATTCAAACCCAAGCTGTACTGGTAGTTGGCATCAGACGAATGGCTGTATTTGCCGCCGGCATAGAGCTCGCAAAATACCAATTCCCAGTTGTACTTGTTTTCATTTTTATTAAAATCAACCGGACATCCACGTCCTTGGTCTTTTACCGTAATGGAACGGTCCTGATGTCGAACAACCAGAATTTCCTGACCAAACCCTTCCCGCGCTTCGTCAATTGAGTTGGAAAGGATCTCAAAAAACGAGTGCGCACAACCTTCCAATCCGTCGGAACCGAAAATAACAGATGGTCGTTTTCGCACTCGATCCGCGCCTTTCAGCGAGGAAATACTCTCGTTATTGTAAACCTGTTTGGCTGTCATTTAATCACCTCTATACTTTATATGCCCTGATTATATCAATAATTCAATAAGCGAACAAGTATTCTACCGCTGACGTTTGCTTACAGACTGCCACAGAAGATTGCAGTTTGCTTGCAGAAACATGTATGTTTCTGCAGTGAATCTGCAAATCTTCTCACAGCAGACGGTTCCGTCTGCTGAAAAATGGCAGTCGTGATATTTGTGAGCGCCACCCATGGCGGACACGCTCTTTGTGTCCGCAGTGTAATCCCTTTTCACCCGTTCAACTCGGCAACATGGTCTGCTGAAAAATGGCAGTCATAATATTTGTGAGCGCCAAACATGGCGGACACGCTCTTTGTGTCCGCAGTGTAATCCCTTCTCACCTATTCAACTCAGCAACATGGTCTGCTGAAAAATGGCAGTCATAATATTTGTGAGCGCCAAACATGGCGGACACGCTCTTTGTGTCCGCAGTGTAATCCCTTCTCACCTATTCAACTCAGCAACATGGTCTGCTGAAAAATGGCAGTCCTGATATTTGTGAGCTATAATATTTCTCCCAGAATTTGCCGTCTGTGCTAAAATAGAATCAAAAAGGGGGAATCATCATGAGATGGAATTTAGACGCACTCTACCCAGGCTTTGACGATCCAAGCTATCATGCGGACCGCAAACGCCTGAACGATATCATTGTAGAATGGACCAAATGGAGCGAAGAACTTTCCAAAAACACGGACGCGGAAGCGGCATTGGAGCAGTACCTGGAATATGAAAAGGAAGTTTCGGCATTGGCCAGCCGCCTGTTGAACTTCTGCTATTTGACTTTAAGCGTGGATGTCAACCATGCACACGCCCAAAAGCAAGTCGATCAGCTGCAAACCCTGCTGACCGAATTAACCCTTCCCAACGTCAAGATGAAGCGCTGGATGAAAGACCAATGGGCCACAGAGCTGCCGGAATTCAAATCGGAAGATCTGAATCAGCACCGTTTTCATCTGGAAGAAACCTATAAGGCTGCCCAATACATGCTGGAAGACGCCCAAGAAGTCTTGTTGTCAAAACTGACTTTGACCGGTTCCAACGCATGGACGCAATTGCACGGCAACCTTACGGCCAACCTGCTCGTGGACTTCGCGGATCCTGACAAGGAATCCGTTCCTTTGTCCGTGGCAAGAAACATGGCCTATGATGCCGATCCTGCGGTAAGAAAATCCGGGTATGAGGCAGAATTGAAAAGCTACGAGAAAATCGCTCAAAGCGCCGCAGCCTGCCTGAACAGCATCAAGGGAGAAGTGCTTTCCGTTTCGGAAATGCGGGGCTTTGAATCGCCGCTGGATGAAACCCTGTTTCTTTCCCGCATGGATCAAAAAACCCTGGAAACCATGATTGCAACCATGGAAGAATACCTGCCGGTCTTCAGACAGTACCTGAACCGCAAAGCTGAACTGATGGGCCATCAAAAGGGTCTGCCGTTCTATGATCTTTTCGCGCCGATGGGTGAGAGCTCCAAGACCTTTAGTTTTGAAGAAGCGCAGTCTTATATCACAAAAAACTTCAAAGGATTCAGCGACAAACTGGCTGATTTTGCCGATCAAGCCTTCAACCATGCATGGATTGACGCAGAACCGCGAGCCGGCAAATCCGGCGGTGCCTTTTGCGCCAGCATCCACCCCATTGGCCAGTCGCGGATTATGTCGAATTTCACCGGCACCTTCAGCGATGTCATCACATTGGCGCATGAACTGGGACATGGTTTCCACTCCCATGTCTTAATGGACGAATCCATTCTAAATGCGGATTACCCGATGCCGCTGGCGGAAACCGCATCCATCTTCTCCGAAACCATCGTGATGCAATCTGCTTTGCGCGAAGCGGACAAGGCAGAAAAGATCATGCTGCTGGAATCGGCGCTTCAGGACGCAACCCAGGTTATTGTCGATATCCTGAGCCGATACTACTTTGAAACCAGCGTATTTGAAAAGCGGCCTAACGGTCCTTTGTCCGTCGATGAGTTCAACGCGCTGATGATTGATGCGCAGAACCGGACCTATGGCGATGCCCTTTCCGATGAAAAGCACGGGTTTATGTGGATCTGCAAATCCCATTATTACGAAGCGGGATTGAACTTCTACAACTTCCCATACGCTTTCGGACTGCTCTTTGCCAAGGGACTCTACAGCAAGGCAATGGAAGAAGGCGCAGGCTTTGTTGACCGATATGTAAAACTGTTGCAATTAACGGGGCAAGCCTCCGTTTACGACGTGCCCGCTTCCATCGGCATTGATCTTCACAGCAAGGAATTCTGGGAAGGTTCCCTGAACATCCTGAAAAACGACGTAGAGGAGTTCTTGAAACTGACTGAGTAGCAGAAAGACCGCACCCAAATGGGATGCGGTCTTTTCCTTATAATTCGGCAGTCGCCAGCCAATCGACCAGATCGGCCTTCATGGCTGCCTGCATTTCATTTTCAGTTTCCAGGGCTTTCAATTGACTGCAAATCGCGTCTTTGTCAAAGACTTGCCCTTCCAGACTCTGCGAGCAGTTCTGTACAAAGCCGACATCCATGGCATCTGAGAAGAAGACTGCTTTCTGAATCGTACCGGACTTTAATTGAATACTAAAGTCGACAAGGCCCCAATCAAACTTTTTCGCCAACTCCACATCAAATTTCGGTGTCTCGCCAAAACGCCACGCCCAAGACTTGTACTTGTCTTGAATGGCTTGCTTTTTCGCTTCCGGAATTTCCGCCCACTCAAGTTCATCACCCTCGTAAACCTTTAAAAAAGCCTCCTTTAGCGCCTCTTTTAACGTCTCCAGTGTAATGGCCTTGTTTTCTTCCTTTAGATTGGTCACACGGGACCGAACGGAATCAATGCCTTTCGCCTGCATCTTCAAGGGAGAAACCTGAAGATAGGTCATCAGATTATCCAAATCGACATCAAACATCATGGTGCCATGGTGGTAGGCCATGGTCTTGCCGAAATAATAGGCGTTTCCCGAGAACTTCTTGCCCTTTACCAGCAAATCATTGCGGCCGGAAAACTCCGCATTCACATCCAGCGTTTTCAAGCCTTCGACAATCACCTGCAATTGACGGTTGATATCGTAATTCTTCTTGCCCACGATAAAGGTGAAATTCAAATTGCCGGAATCGTGAAAAACCGCGCCGCCTCCGGAAAGCCGTCTTGCAAGCTTCCCGCCCGCTTCTTCCAATTTTTCCGTTCTACATTCTTTCCATGGATTTTGGTTTCGGCCAATGACAACCGTTCGCTCATTCTGCCATAAGTAAAAACAGATCTCATCTTCCCCCACAACATCCAGCAAAGCTTCCTCCATGGCCAAATTCTCGTATGGATCAAATCCGTCGCTCTCATAGTACAAACATCTCATTTGACTTTCCCCCTTCGTTGTCTGCTGATCTCAAAACCAATGACCGCCGCTGCCGCTTCCGCGGATATGGATTGGGCAAAGTCCCTTCCATACGGGATGCGCACCAACCGGTCGCAATGACTCAAAAACGAGCGGGTAATCCCGCGCTTTTCTCCGCCAATAAACAAAAACACCTTCCCTGTCATATCCACCTCGTACAAGTCTTCCGCATCGCGATTCGATGTGGCAAACACCTCATACCCATGCGCTTGAAAAAAAGCAGCGGCTTCTTCCGCAGTTTCGATGACTGCCATGGGGATACGTTCCGTCGCCCCTGCCGATGAACGGGCTACTATCGTTGTGGAATCCATCCAATTCCGCGGTCGCACGATCAGACCGTCACATCCGGCCGCATACAGGCTGCGGACGGCAAAGCCAAAATTATAAGGATCTTCGATCCCGTCAATCATGGCAATAAACCCATTCTCCTTGTCCCGAATCAATTCTTCTGCCGGCATAAATTCCCGCGCTGACACAAAAGCGATAATCCCGCCATGGGACTTGCCGGTCGCATGTTCCGCCAATTGATCGCCGGTTACAAATTTCACCGTGATCTTCTTTTTCTTGGCGGTCGACAAGATTTTTCTAAATCGATCCCTTCGCTTGTTTTTATTGATCCATATGGCATCCACCGTGCGAAACTCCGCTTCCAAAACCGCTTCAATGGATACCTTGCCTTCTATAATTTGCATAATCGTCCTCGTCTTTCTTTTCTTTCACTAGATTTTTATTATATAATATCACATAGAATAAATCGACTTTTAGGACAAAAAATCACAAGAAATAAGGAGGGCAAAATGGAAAAGGAATACCGGAATTTAATGACGAATACAGACAAGGATGTCTTCATTCCTCTGGGACCATCCGTACTCAACGCCATGCTGATGAGCAAGGTCAGCCGACAGAAAGAAGGCTTTCGAGACGATTTGATCCACATGGTGGAAGAGGATTTGGTCAATCTTCCCGAGATCGACATCCTGTCGCAATTTAAAAACTCTTTCGTTGTCGCCAATGGCTTTATGGAAAAATGGGGCGTCAACTACGGCCATTCATCCATCAAGGAGCTGGACCATGTTCAAATGTGCCTGGAAAATCGAAGCCGCTGGTTTACAGAAATCATTGAAACCCTGCACAACAACCAGTACTGGTCGTATATCGAGTATTCCTTGCGCTACAATCCGCCAAAGGATTTTGTCATTCCGCAGGAACTGGACGAAGTTCCTGAATTGCGCGCAGACTATCTTGCCTTCTGCCAATACGCTTTTGCCCAATACGAAAAACTCCAGGGAGAATTCGAATCCCTGCTGGGAGAGCGATACCCGGACGAGAGCGAAGCCGCCATTAAAAAACTGGCTTTTGAAAATGCCAGAAATGTTCTGCCCCTTTCCACAAAAGCCAATATGGGCTTGGCGGTCAACCTACGGGCCTTCTGTGACGGACTTTCTGAATTGATGTGCCATCAAAAGTATTCATCGGAAATTGTTGAAACCGCGCTGATGATGAAAACCGAAGGAGAAGTGGTGTCACCGGGCATGGTCCGCCATGCGGATGCCACACCGTATCTCCAATCCTATATCGATGATTTTTATCGACCGGTTGAGATTCCGGAAGGCGAAAAAAGAAAAATTCATCTAAATCCAGTCGTGACCGTAAGCGGCTCCTTTGATACAGACCGTATTCAAAATATGCGCGGCATCGGCGATTTGAGCCTGATGAACCGTTTTTCCAACGTGCCAACCACCTTCAAAGCGGTGGGCAAAGACGTGTCGATCCTCATGAGTGAAGCTTGTCACCACCAATTCATCCGGCACCGCACCTTCGATTATTTGACCTACCTGCCGAATGTCGATTTTGGTCTGCTTTTGCCGCCCGAACTGGTGAAAGATCTGGACCATCCTTTGGCGAAATCCATCAAGGAAACCCTGATTTCCGTTTATGACCACTCCTGTCAAATCTACGATCAATTGATGGAGGCAGGCTTTATCGGGCTTGCTCCTTATGTGGTCATCAACGCCAACATGCGCCGCCTGGATTTCTTCGGCAATCTTTTTGCCATGACCCGTTTTATCACCTTGCGAACAGAAAAGCATGCGCAGGATGAAATTCGCGGCATTGCCAACGAGCTGGATGCAGCCTACAAAGATATTGATGATCTGATTCCAGGCTTTCGTGTCAACCGACAACTGGACTAACGTGAAAAGCAGTTGCAAAGAAAATCTTTGCAACTGCTTCTTATTTGAAAAAGCTCATCTGTTCCGAGGAACAAATTCGCGTCTGCCAATTGGTCACCGTCACCCATTGTTTGGGATCTTGATCTGGCATGTTCAGATATTGTTTGGAATGGCGCAAATCAAACACAATCGGCATTCGCGGGTGGATTTTCGCGATGGATTCTTCCGCATCTTTAGTCAGGATCATCGCCGATTCTTTGCCCAGTTCATCGACAGCCAGAATCCCGGCCAGGAAAAACAAATCCTGTGATTGTATCTCAAACAAAGTTTTCGCCTTCGTCAAGTGATTCCACTCATAATACCCCGAAGCGGGAATAATGCACCGCTCATATCGCAAGTAAGCACTTCTCCACCGTTCGCTCCTCGCATTAATCTGCAATCCCTTTTCGTGTTTTCGCCCCCAGTAGGCCGTTTTCAGCGCATAGGCCTGATCATGTTTTCCAATCAAAGAAATGGCACGCCCCGGTGTCAATTCTCCGGTTTGCAAAATTTCTTGCTCCGGCACCTGCAGGCTTTCAAACATTTCTTCCAAAGTTTCCAATGATACATCTAGTTGGAATCGTCCGCACACGGTTTTTTCACCCTTTCCGCATCCTCTTTGCACAAAGCCAGATAGGCCTCCCGGATTCGCTTAACCAATGGATGGCCGGCGGAATCCAAGTGAATCTGATCCAGATGGGAGATCGGCAGTACATCAACCGAAGTCCCCGTCATAAAGGCTGCATCGACTTTTTCCAGCGCGTCTGCCGAAATACCGGCTTCCCGCAGGTCGACACCCAAGGTTTGGCACGCCTTCACCACCATCATCCGCGTTATGCCCAGAAGCACTTTCTCGCCCGGTGACGTATATACGGCATCGCCGCATACAAAAAACAAATTGGACCGCGTGCCTTCTGTCAATTTTCCTTCCTTGTCGACAAGGGCCGCCTCAAAAGCATTTTTTTCTTTCATTTCAATCAAAATATTCTTGCGAAACGCTCGCGGATCCACTTTCGCATGGGGATCCTCGCGCATGGCTTCAATGGTGATCAGCCGCACGCCGTCCTTGACCATCTCTTGGTTCGGATAGGAGCTGGGAACGGCAAAAACACCCACTTGAAAACCAGACTGGTAAAAGACTTCAATCCGGATGTTTTGGTTCTGAATCTCTTCCTGCTCGATCAGGCGAAAACAATCCTCGCAAATCATTTCCCGCTCCGGCAGCTTTTCCTTGTAAACCAGTTGATGGGACTGGCACAGGCGATCCAAATGCTCGCGCACAAAAAGCGGATGCCCCTCTTTTACACGAATCACTTCATAAATAAACGGTGTTTTTTCACCCGGAACAATTTCACGTTTCACTAGATATTGATGCTGAAAAATTCCACTTGTCATCTGTCATGCCTCCGTTTCATCCCTACTATACCATAGGCGAAACGAAAATGCATGGTTAATGTTTAAAGGGATCTTTCAACTTTTCATAATCGATTTGCAGGAATCGTGAAATCAGTTTAACCGGGGTTCGATCCTGCAACTGATCCAGGTAAGCCTGCCTTCCCAGTTGTTTAAAGAGTTCGGAATAGGTTGGGTATGCGTAAATCATTTGCTGGGCCTGATTGAGCTTCAAGCCAAACTGCTTGTAGATCCCCACTTCGTGTATCAACTCGCCGGAACGCTCTCCAAAAATATGGGTGCCTAAAATATGGTTGTGCCGGTCGACGATCACCTTCATCAATCCTTTTTCGACGCCTTCCGCTTTTGCCCGGTCCAGTTGATGGTAAGGCAAGCGATAGATTTGGATGGATTCCCCGTATCGCGCCCTAGCTTCCAATTCAGTCAAACCCAAATGGGCAAACTCCGGATCCGAGAAGATGACCCAGGATAGATTCTCACGCTCGTAATTGGATTTCACCGGCAAGAGCGCATTCATCGCAGCAAGAATTCCCGTATGCTCCGCCATATGACTGAATCCATACTCGCCCATCACATCGCCTGCAGCGTAAATATGCGGCATTTTCGTCTGCAATTTGGTGTTTAAAATCAGCCGGCCTGCCTCATTCAAAAGATTCATGCCGCCGAGCCCCATGTTGGAGGTGTTTGGCGCTTTTCCACTCGCCAACAGAACTTCAGCTGCCGCAAAGGCGTCCCCCCTTGTGTCAACCAGGGTCCAGTTGCCTCGCTCTCCTTCAAGTTGTCGAATATGCGTTTTGGGATGAAAATCCACCCCTTCCTCCTGCAGGGTTTCCAAAAGCAAAGAAGCCACTTCCTGGTCCTCGTGCGGCAAAATAGAAGCATGTCGGCTGAACAGCGAGACCTGGGTGCCAAAACGTTGAAAGGCTTGCGCCATTTCAACCCCGACACTTCCCGCACCGATAATCGCCAGGGACTCTGGCTTTTCACGAATCCCAAAGATGGTCCGATGGGTATGATAATCCCTCAACCCTTGAATTTTAGGGACCGTTTGGTGGGCACCTGTTGCAATCACAAACTTCTCCCCGTATAGAATGGTTTCACCAACCTTCAATCGGTTCACTTCCACAAATTCCGCATGCCCAAGATAGGTATCAATGCCCAACTTGGAAAAGACCTCTGCGGTTTCTTCCGCATAAACCCGATTGACGGTATCCGAAACCAGCTCCATAGCCTTTTTGAAATCAAAGCGCAAACCTTCTATTCCTTCAATTCCGTAAGCGGAAAGCTGACTAACAGACTTCCACGCCTTTGAAATTCGAATCATGGTTTTGCTGGGAATACACCCATAGTGGGTACAATCGCCGCCAAATTTATCCTTTTCAATCATCGCAACTTTTTTGCCAAGACCAACGCCAACCGTTGCCGCTGCCATGCCGGCCGCACCGGCCCCAATCACAATCAGGTCATACCGTTTTTCCATAAAAAAGCCTCCTTTCAGGTCTTATTATCTTTGTACCCGAATGGAGGCTCTATTTGCCGAGATATTTACTTGCTTCGCGAATCGTTAAACCGGAAAAACTGCCGGATTGCAGAATGTCTTTGACTGCTTCCGGGTTGCGTTTTGACGCTTCCCGAAGAATCCAGCCGATTGCCTTCCGGATAAAAAACTCCTTGTCTGTTTGCAATTTTAAACAATATCGTTTCAATCGCACAAAATCCATTTCCTCTTTATATTTCAACTGATACAGAATCGCCGTACGCTGCAGCCAAAAGTTATCGGAATGAATCCACACGTCCGCATATTGTTCAATTAAGTCTTCCCGGCCTTTCAAAATGCTTCCCACACTGGCGGCTGCCAGCATGTCCACCGTGTCCCACCAAGACTTCGTTTCGATCAGTTCAACAAGAAAGGGCAAATCTTCTGCTTTCAATTCCTTTTCCTTGATCCGCAAATAATCAATGGCCAAATATTGAAACTCCCGCTTGTCTTCTTGCCAGCAAGCCTGAACAAAATTCAAATCCAAAGGCTCTTTCCTAGCATGGAAGGACCGAAAAAGCGCGGTTTGCATCTTTCGTCGTTCCGCTGCCTGCAGCCCATAAAAGGGAAACTGGCCTTTCAGGTAGGCTTGCATTTGTTCGGCTTTTTCTGGATTTGCCGCCTGCTCAAATGCATGCCGAAAAGCTTCAATTTTCATAAGCCTTCCTCCTTGTTTGACCCAATTGCCGCGATACGCCGCATGTCAAAAAGAATGCGAAAAGGATTCGCGTCGCAACCAAAATCAATCCATTGGCGCCGAGGGCGGCAAAAATCATGGTATCCTCTACAATCGCGTGGCAGAGCACAAGAAAAACAGCGACCAAGGCCTTGTCTTTGTCATTCATCTCCCCGCTTTCCACACTTTGTACAATCACACCGGAACCATAGGAAATCCCAAAGAGGATACCCACCAACAGCGGGAACAAGCCCGCTTTTCGAATGCCCATCCGTTTTCCGAAGGGTTCTAAAATCCCCGTTAGGCGGTCCAGCCAAAGATTGTCCTTCATAATCTGCATCACAATCATAAGCGGGATAATCACCATCGAAAGCTTGAGAATTGAAAGCCCTGCCTTAAGCGCTGTATCCAAAAGAAAGCCTAAAAAACTCATGCCGCACCTCCAAGCAAAATTCCCGCCAGCCATCCGGAAAGAACCATCATGCCCAATCGCAAAGGCAAGGTGATACGGACGGGAACACCTACGCGGTTGACAACGGCAGATTCAACAAACAAAGAGTGAGAAAATCCCAACATAATGGCAATGATCGTCATTTGACCACCGGTCAGTGAAATCGCAGAAACCGCACCGACTGCGGCATACAAATTCACCACATTCCCCAAAACCAGTACCAGTGCCGCCTCTCCAGGCAAATGGAAGAAACGCATGAGGGGCTCAAAGAAACGTGCCACCTGTTCCAAGCCGCCGTAGTGTGACAAGAGTGCCACCAAAAAATAGACCGGAACAATAACGCGAGCCAGCATGCCGGTTGTCCGAATTCCCAGCCTAAAACCCTTGTTAATGCTCTCCTTCACTTGCTGCCTCCAGTATCTGTCCCATGGCTAAATGATCAATGCATTCTCCATCAATCAAATATTCGCATCGCAAATAACCTTCTTGTTCAAAACCTTTTTTCTTGTATAAGGCAATCGCCGGCGCATTGTCCGCTCTGACACGAAGATTGATCTTTCGAATTCCATGCTGCGGCGCCCATTCCAATAAGGCGTCCATTAATTTTCCGCCAATCCCTTTTCCCCAGTGAGATTTTCTTACACTGATCCCGAATTCCCCCACATGGGCAATGCGATTTCTTGTGCTTCCGTGGAAATTAATATTGCCTACAATCACCTCTCCCTCCAAAGCCAGAAAGAAAACATTCTTATCGGATTGATAGGCCCGCTCAAGAATTTCCTCTTCAATCGCTTCTGTGATTTCCAGCTCTCCCGGACCAAAAGTCAAATTGTCGGATTCTGATGCAATTGCCGCCAAATATTCAATCATGGCTTTGGCATCGCTTTTTGTCGCTTCCCTGATCCTCATTTCATTGCCCCTTTCTCTCCAGCCTGTCTGTTTCAATCAAATTCCGAACCATATAGGAAGCCATCATCAACCCGGCCGTTGACGGAACAAAGGCCGTACTTCCCGGTGTTTCATGCAATTTCCCCTTCTCCAGCTGCAAGGGTCGAATCGGCTTCTCCTTTGAATAAACCACGGGCAGCTTCTTGACGCCCCGCTTCCGCAATTCCCGTCGCATCACCCGCGCAAGCGGACAGTTGGTGGTCTTGTATAGGTCTGTGATCTCGAGTTGTTCGGGAAACAGCTTGTTCCCTGTGCCCATGGCGCTGATCACAGGAATGTCTTTTTCCACACATCGGCAAATCAGATCCAGCTTCGATGTCACCATGTCGATCGCATCAGCGACAAAATCGATTTTCTCTTGAAAGAAAGACTCGGCATTTTCTGGCTTATAAGGCTCTGTGATAACGGTCACCTGACAATCGGGGTTGATCAATCCAATCCGTTCTGCCATCACACTCGCCTTCAGGCGGTCCACCGTTTCCGTATTCGCGTGAATCTGGCGGTTGATATTGGACTCCGCAACCGTATCAAAATCCACCAGCGTTAATTTCCCTACACCGCTGCGAGCCATTGCTTCTGCCACAAAACTGCCAACGCCGCCAATCCCATAGATCACCACATGCGCCGATTTCAGCCGATCCATGTTTTCCTGGCCAATCAGCATCTCTAAACGTACAAATTGATTCATTCTTTTCTCCATCTCGATAATTGGCGCCTCAAAATCGACACCATTTTATTTTCATTTCGTTCTGTTATGGGAATCGTCTCTTCCAGCTTGTCTACATCAATCAGATTCACGAGTTCCCAAAAATCATAAAATCGAAAGCGTTCGATACCCATCTCTTCCGCCGCTTCTTCTACGAGCATAAGAACCAAATCCTGATAGGAAGCGCTTCGATCCAATCCGTACCACTTCCAGGCTTTGTTCAAACCTGATTCAAATACCTTGCGCAGACTATGATTTTCCTCGCCAGTCAACCAGGAAATCCACTTCGATTCTTCCTGATAGAAGGCGACAAAGCTTTTTAGAATTTCTTCTTCACTAGGCAGATCTTTTATATAATATCGTTTCCCCTCGTAGGAATCAAGTGTCCGAATCGCATCATAATACCCCATCTGCATATACTCGTTGAGCTTCTCCCGCCGCACGTCCAAGGCATGCCCCAAAGCAGTTCGCGGATAGATATGCAGGATATTGACACCCGGGTAATCATGTACGATACGGTTGGATCCAATTTGAATGCAAATGATGTCTTTATACCCTCGCTTTACCAGCATGCGCACCGGACTATTGTCATAAACGCCGCCGTCGATATATTTCTTGCCTTCGATTTCAACCAATTGAAAAAGCGGGTAAGCGGCTGACGCCAAAATATAATCGCCCAGTTTTCCAACAGGAATTTCATCACGAAACTTGAAGACGCCTTTCAGATCGGAAACCGAATAGGTAACCAAGCCATAGTCGATCGGCGAACGCCGAAACCGCGGCTCATCCAGATACCGGTCAACCAGATTGCGCAAAGGTGTTGAGTCCAATCCCCGATCATGAATGATCTTTCGGAAGGTTTGAAACGCGGCTTGCGCTTGCTTAAGATTAAGTTTTTCATCCCAGAAGATTTCCTGCAGCTCTTTCGGGCAGGTTAAGATATCCTCAAAGCGAATGGTATTCCAAAGATCTTCCAGTTCCTCCATGGCATCCATGACCACCATGGCGCCATTCATCGCGCCAATGGAAGTACCTGCCACAGCATGAATTTCGATTCCCCGTTCTTTCAGCGCACGCAGCGCGCCCAGTTCATATGCACCTTTCGCACCGCCGCCTTCCAACGCAATCGCATGTTTCATGGTCTCATCTCCTCGACCATATTATACCATTGAGTATGTTATTTTCTTAATATTTCTTTTCAGGAAACGTTTTTCGTTTATACTAAAGATGCATAAATTTTTATGCTTGCATAAGAATTCATAAGGAGGAGACGATTTGAAATTTCAATTGCCAACCTATCATGCACCAAATTTTGAAGAAAAACGTTTTGTCAACGCACCCGACTGCACTCTGGAAACAGTCGTAAAGGACGGGGTCGCGCCAGACAATTACCATGCCCTTTCCGTTTATCCGGAATACTATAAAATCCAAGGCGAATGGTATCTGGCCCATCAAAGCAGAATGGACTGCGTTCCGGTCTTTACCGGAGACAGCATTGAAATTATTGAATTTCGTAACCTTAAAGTAGGAGACCGGGTTGTTTTGGGACGTACCGAAGACGCTTCGGAAGGCATCTATCTTCATTCTTCCGGATTCCAAGCAGCCAATGAAGAAAGCGATGTTTTCGCCTTCCGTACAGGTCGCAGCCGCGAAACAGCCTACTCCAAAGATTATGACTACCTTTATCAACTGCTTGAGCATGAAAAAGAGCACGGTTATGTGGTTTGGGTACTGGGTCCGGCCGTCTCTTTCGACCACGATGCACGCCACGCCGTCAGTTCCCTGGTCGGAAAAGGTTATGTACATGCCTTGCTGGCAGGCAATGCTTTGGCGACTCATGACTTGGAGGGCGGTCTTTTAAAGACAGCTCTGGGCCAAGACATCTATACGCAGGTATCCTATCCGAACGGCCATTACAATCATTTGGACTTGATTAATCTGGTTCGCCGTTCCGGCAGTATTGCCCAGTTCATTGAAGACTACAAAATCGATAACGGGATTATCCATGCCTGTGAAAAAAATCATGTTCCATACGTACTTGGCGGGTCAATCCGCGACGACGGCCCTTTGCCTCCAGTTTTCGGCAATGTCTACGAAGCGCAGGACGCAATGCGCGCTCATACAAGAAAGGCGACGACTGTCATCTGCCTGGCGACCCAGCTGCACACCATCGCCACAGGCAATATGACCCCGGCCTATACGCAAGTGGACGGCGTCATTCGCCCCGTTTATATTTACTCGGTGGACATCTCGGAATTTGTTGTCAACAAACTGCGAGACCGCGGCACCCTGGAAGTCACAACCATGGTCACCAACGTACAGGACTTTGTTGTCAACCTGGACCGCAACTTAGAATAAAACAAATGGTGAAGCTGTTTTCAGCTTCACCATTTTTATTTTGGATGAATTCATTTCGCTTTCATTTCCTCTACCCATTGCGCCGCCATACGCACCGCCGGAACGATTTTGTCAATCGGGGTATATTCCTCTGGACAATGACTTCTGCCTTCCACACTTTGAACAAATAGCATCTCGGTCGGAATGAAGTTTGCAACGATTGAAGCGTCATGAGCGGCACCGCTTACAATCCGCTGCGCCTTCACATTCAATTTCTCCGCAATCCCGTCCATTTGTCCAATCAAGTCCTGGTCCAGACGGATAACCGGACTGGAACCAATCGGTCTTTTCGACCACTCCACCCCTTCTTCTTTCGCAATGCAATTGAAATCTTCCCACAACAATTCATAGGTTGCTAGAATCTTGTCCATATCAAAATCACGCACTTCCACGCTGAAAGATACCGAATCGGGAATGATGTTGACCGTGTTCGGATCGCAGTGGATTCGTCCGACAGTCGCCACCTGCGGCATGGCGTCCCGGCCTCTTTGGCGTACGGACTGAATCATGCGGGCCGCCGCCACCAGCGGGTCCTGCCGCTCATTCATGGGCGTCGCGCCGGAATGATTGGACATCCCCTGCAGGGTAATCATAAACCGTTCAAGGCCGAAGATCCCTTCAACGATCCCGACTTCCATCTCTTTTCGCCATAAAACCGGTCCCTGTTCCACATGGATTTCCAGCATGGCCTGCACGGTTGAAAGGTCCAGATTTCCACGCTCCTCCTTTTCAATAAAGGGAACCAACAATTCTTGATAGGTTTTGCCGTCATCCCGTACGCGATTCAGCGCTTGCTCTTTTTTGTAGTCCATCATGCAATGGCACCCTACGCAGGGCATGCCGAACTGATTGCCTTCTTCTTCTGCAAAGGCAACCACCGCCACTCCGACTTCCGGTACAATGCCTTCCTCGTGCAAATGTCGCAAAACTTCCAGCCCGCTGACAACGCCCAAGATCCCGTCATAATCGCCGCCGTTGGGAACCGTATCGATATGGGAACCGATGATCACTTTTTTCTCAGACTTGCCTTCCCGAATCATAAGAAGATTCCCGCAATCATCAACCAAAGTCGGCACGCCGATTTTCTCCATCTCCGATCGGATATACGCCCTTGCCTGTCGATCTTCTTCCGAGAAGGTAAAGCGCGTGCATCCATTTCCCGGTGTTTGATTGAATTGATGCAGCATTTCTAGATCCCTTTGAATCCGTTCCTTTCGTATCATACCCATCCCCCATTTCATTCCATATTTTAACTATCATGATATCATAGCCGGTCTGATAAAAAAAGCGAGAAACCAACAAACTCCCCGGCATTGAGCGGCTGGAATGCCGCCACGCTTGCCGGAGAGTTTCATCTTTTAACTTTATTTTGCTGTATAGAAGCAGCGCTTGGGTGATTCGATGCGGCCATCCTTTTTCAAAGCCTTGATCGCCTTGTCGACCTCTTTCTTCTCAAGCCCCAAAGCTTCCGCCACTTCTCCCGCTTTTTTGGGGTCTGCCTCAGCTTGTAAATATTCCCATACTTTTTCGATCAATTCCATTTGCATCCTCCTTAAATTCAACTTCTCGTTTTGTATACCCCGCACCAATTGTTCTAACGCTTTTTTCTCAAAAGAAATTCTGGTATGATTAAATCAACAATAAAATGGAGGTCACCGATGTTTGAATCCGAACGCCTAATCAGACGCACAAATATCACCTTTTTGCTGGCATTGCTCTTCAGTCAATTTGTTCCTCTCGCCATGCAGTTAATCCCAGGATTTCATGGGTTCCCATTGCTGTATCATCAGCTTTTGTCCCTGTTTCCTTTTATTGTGCTGTATTTCATCGTTACGCGGAAAAATCCCATTGAAGTGATGCGCATCTCTGCGTTGCCCCTTCGTTCTACCTTGCTGATTATTCTCTTGGTTTTAATTTCCGGCGTCTTTGTTGGTGTTATCACATCCCTGAGCCGCTTAATTATTCCTGAGACAACCGCGAATATCATTTACGCCGTCACAAAAGGCTCCGAGAATAATTTGCCCGCTATGATTGTTGGTTTGGCTGTGTTGCCTGCCATATTGGAAGAAACCATCTTCCGAGGCATTCTCCTTCATGGATATCGGGAAGAAAACTTACTGAAGCTTTCGATCATGAATGGATTTATGTTTGGAATCTTTCATTTGAATCTTGATCAGTTTGTCTACGCCTTTGCATTGGGGATCATTTTAACCTATCTGGTTGTCATCACGAACTCCATTTTGAGCAGCATGCTGTTTCACTTTTTATTTAACCTGTCTACGCCGCTGGTTGTTTACTTTTTGCACCGCGCGGACACCAGTCCGGAAATTCTGGCATATTTTAAAGAAACGCCGCCTGTCACCAATCTGACCTTTCCGATCATTCTGGAACTGACGGCAATCGCGATCTTCAGCATCTTTATGATTCGATGGATTCTTGCACGCCTGATGCGCATTCACCATTTCGATGCCGACCTCTATCAACGACGGTTCAGTGATCACTATATCACATGGCCCATCACCGTATCGGTCCTCTTCTTTATCGCGATTCAAATCATCTACTGATTATCTATCAAATAAATCTGTAACAATAAGAAACCACGGAATCTCTTCCGTGGTTTCTCTGCCCTTAATAAACTTTCTTTACGTCGTAGCTTGCAGAATCTTTAATCATGTCGAATGGATAATCGTGCTGATAAGCAGCCGCATCATGGGTAGTGTCAATCACGACCCACTCACCAGTTTCTTGATTATACACTTCGTTCCAGGCATGATATACGCTTGATGATTCTGCGTACCCCATCACAAGCTTTGTTGGTATGTTAAGACTTCTCAACATGGAAGCCATTAACGACGAATAATCATAGCAAATTCCGTCTTTGGTTGCCAAAGTGGAATCATTATCCGGCAAGTATCCGTACGATACGGTCTTTGCCTTCTCATAATCATATGTAATATTTTCAATCATATACTGGTGCAAGATTTCGACCTTTTGCCAATCCGTCTCGGCGTCTTTTGTAAGCTCAGCAGCTAATGCTGTCGCTTGGTCTCCCTGCTCCCATCGGATATTGTGAATGGAAGTCAGATAGGGTGCCAACGGATCAATCTCATCGATGACCACGCGTGTCGTTCCAATGGATTGATAAGATTTGCCCGATACCAGCTGATAAACACCAATTTGATAGGTGCCTTCACCGGCCGAAACCGGGAACGATTCAAAATCTTCGAAACGGCTGTAGTCATAGAACTGTGGGCTTTTTCCCTCGTATGACACCATGATCTTGATCGTATCATCTGCGTATGCATCATCCAGTTTCACCTGGATCACACCAGCATTAACATAATCGGTATTATATTCAATTGCGGATTCAACGGCAAATCCCGCTGTTCCCGAAAATAGAAGACTCGCTAATAAAGTAGTCAGCACAAAAAAACGACGCATAAAAAATCCCCCTTCGGTAACCGGCTATCTTCTTTCGAAGACCCTTGGCTTTGCGTCCCAACCTTACGATTGGTTTGCCTTTATCGGTAGAGTTCTTACATACATCGACAATAAAAAAACTTCATTTCGGTAACTGGCTGCCATCTTTCGAAGGCCCTATAGCTTTGCGTCCCATCCTTTCGGAAGGTTTGCTTTTATCGATGAAGAACTTCACCAATATTCAACTGTAGATTTATTATACCCCCCAAAACGGTGAATGTAAACATCTACTGCCAAATTTATTGAAAATTCATATAATAGTAAGAAAATGGGAGAAGTATCAACTTCTCCCATTTGTCATCTTATTTCTTTTTTCGATTCAAAATTCCTAGCAAAATGCTGCCTGCTCCCAATAAAAGGTTGCTCATGGATGCGTCTACGCCAGTATCCGGTAGGGCTCCATCATCTTTCGGCACTTCCTCGTCCAGAATGATAATCGGTGGCGGCGTTACTGTTGGTGGTGCCAATGGCACACGCTCAATCTCTTTAAAGATGGCCGTTACCATTCGATCTCCATTCATTACGATTTGGTCCGCTTGTACAGCTCCGTCCCAACCGAAGAATTCCCAGCCGTTCATTGCTGACGGTGCCAGATCCACTACAGTCCCTGGAGAATATCGGTGAACCCCAACACTTGGATTCACGGTCCCGTTCCCAACAACCTTCACTTTCAATGCATAGGTGATTGGTGTAAATCCACCACCTCCGCCTGGTGTTGTCCCCTCTTCTTCATAGAATGCCGCCATACTGCTGAAGTTTGCTTCTGGAACTGTGAATGAATAGCTCAAAGACTCATCAGCTGATTCATTGACTTCCAAGTAATCGTAGACAAAATCCGCGTTTACATTGGACACATTCATCGTGATCAGTTCTCCTGGAAGAAAACCATTCACCGTCCAGCTGCCATCTGATTCCAGAATCGGATTTAAGTTTTCTTGCGCTGTACTGAAGGTCACCGTCGCTACCGGTACCGGACCTGAATAAAGCAATTTAAAGGTCAAATCTTCTTGAGATTCGTCTCGCTGAATCATAAAGTTTGCTTCATCTTCTGAGAAGATTCCACTGACATCAGCGAAGAAATTCATTGAAACCGGATCAACCGGTGGTGTTACCGGATCTAGATCAAACCTTGCAATGATCGTCTTGTTTTCATCTAGAACAATCTTATTGTCAGTCACTTCATTGCCATTTGGTCCAAACCATCCTGCAAAGGTACTGCCATCAGCAGCGTTGGCGCTTACGGTGACAGTCTCGGACTCACCGTTTGCGATCAGATAAGAATGGGGTCCTTCATCAGGATTTGTTATTCCTGTTCCCTCGCCAATCACTTCAATCGTCAACGAATAATAAAGGTCAACCGGATCTTCTGTGTATCGAGCTTCAATGATTCGATCCGCTGTAATCGTAATTGTTTCATTCAGTGATTGCGAGAATGGCTCCTCCTCACCATCATCAAACCAGCCGGCGAAGCTCCATCCTTCTGCTGGATCCGCTGTTAAGGTCACTTCACTTCCATAGCTATAAGGCATCTCCTCACCCAACGGTGAAGTGGTACCACTGCCAATCTGTGATACTGTCAAGTAATGCGTGTCAAGTTCGAAACGCGCTACGCCAGTATTGTTTTGATTCATAATTACAGAAGCAGATGAACTCAACACTGGATCACCATTTATTGTCCATTCGACAAAGTGTGATCCTATTGCTGCATTCGCAATCAGTGCAACCGGATCAGATCCTTCTGTATAATAATGATCCCCAACTCCAGGAATAGTCGTCCCACTTCCATGACCGATTACAGAAACTGTTAACTTATACTGATCTTTCGGTACTTCAGCAAAATTTGCTACGACGGTTTTGTCAGCATCCATAAGAATGCTTCCTGTTGTTGCAGAATTTATAACAATATCTGCTGCATCCGTACCTGTCCACCCAGTAAAATACCAACCATCAGTCGGAACTGCCTTCAAATCGACCGAAGTTTCATAGTCATAAGGATTACTGCCCAATGGTGTTACCGAACCACCTGTCGAATTATTTACACTGGTATTTAGCGTAAATAGCTCTCGCTCAAAGACCGCATGTGCCGATTGATTTCCCATCATTTGAATCGTTGTGTCGGGATTATTTACATCAGAAATCTGCTCAACATCACCTTCCCAATGACTAAATTCCCAGCCATAGTCTGGCGTAGCCGTCAATGAAACTCGATCTCCATACACATGAGGATTCTCTTCAACAGCAGATGCATCTCCACCTTCGCCAGCAGTAACGGTTAAATCATATTCCTCGGTAAAATGGGCTGTTACCGTCATATCCTCATTGACAACCACACTAGTATTCGGGCTGTCAGATAAGATTTCATCACCTTTTGTCCAATTCACAAAACGCCAGCCATCTGCTTCTGTCGCTTGCAATTCAACTGAAGCTCCTGATGCATACTGATAAGTTGAACCCGCAGCTGGGCTCGTCATTCCTTGACCTTCTTTTTCTATCGTCAAATTATTCAATGTTACATTAGGCTCAAATGCGACCCACATTTTCACATGCGCAACTTCCTGATTGTTTTTGTCATCCCATTTCACACTAAATTCAAAATCAGTAACTTCATCAAATTCATCTTTTTGAATGATGTATTTCGTGTATTTTGCCGTTCCAGATGGCATCTGCACAATGCTTTTCGTTGCGAGATATTCAGCTAAGCTTTTTGTACCTAAACTTCCTTCAATCTCCAAGTATGCATCGCTATTATCAGTTATTCCTGACAATTCAATGATAAGATCCGTCTTCTCCTTAGGAACAAGAACAGAAAAACCATAATTCACCCCATTGTTCCCTGTCATTCCGTCACCATTAAAGTAAATAAGAGCTCCAATAGAGTTATTATTATCTTTCAATTTGTTCATATCTCCAGAAGTAAACGGTTTCGTTAAATCGTCTATACTTACCGCTTGTGATCCAGCAAATCCAACAGCCATACTATTCATAATTAACAATACTAGTAATACAATACTTAAGCCCTTTCTCATAATTACACCCCCAATTAAAAACAGTCAGACTACCAACAAATGGTAGCCTGACTGTCATAGTAATCCCTTAGACTCATGGCTTTGCGTCACAGCCTTTCGACTGCTTTGCCCTTTTCAATCGTTTTCTGTCCTCCCAAACTTCAAACAATTTACAGAATTTTTAGTTATTACTATTATACCAATTATTCGATGTCTTAAACCTGACAATTTCTTACGAAAAGAGGGATCTTTCGATCCCTCTTTCAAAATTATACTACTCTATCGGATTTTTACTGCTTCTCTTTTCTGAAGAAGGCACCAATGCTCATAACGACCAGACCGATTGTCCAGTTCATCAATGGCAAAGCTGAACCGGTATATGGCAATTCTTTCGGTTCAAATACCGCCATGATTGATTTATCACCGTTCATCAAGAGTTCGCCATCAACAATTTCGCCTCCGTTCGTTCCGAACCATCCAACAAAGGTCCATCCCTCAGCTGGAGTTGCTGCAACAAAGGCCGTTGCATTTTCAGCATACTTATGTGAACCTCTGCTTGGCGCTACCGAACCCTCGCCTTGAACATCAACAGTCAAGAAATAATCGACGCTTAATGGCGGCTCTCCTTGGAAGACTGCAATAATGGATTTATTTGCATCCATTCGGATTTCTCCGTCAACGACGTCTCCTCCATCATCACCGAACCAGCCAAGGAAAGTCCATCCGTCTGCAGGCTCAGCTGCTACATCCACCATTGTTCCATAAGTGTAACTACGACTTCCGATAAATGGATCTACATCTCCGCTGCCTTCCATGCTGATATCTAGTGTATACCTACGTGGGGGCGGTGGAGAATACGGCCTGAATACTGCTGTAATTTCCTTATAATCTCCAGGGTTGATCGTTACCTTACCATCTTCTACAGGGCCTTCCCAACGACTGAAATACCAGCCGGATGCTGAGTGAGCTGATACAGAAACTGACACCGCGCCTTCGGATGTACTATATGTGTGGGTACCTTCACTCGGTGTTGTCGTTCCATTGCCTTCGATATAAATAACCAAGGCACCTGTAGATTCCTCACCTTCAAAGCCAAAGTTTGCTGTAATCCATTTGTCGCTCGTCATATCAATGTTCCAAGCATAATCCTCGTAATAAACTGTGGATCCATCGGTTCCTGTCCAATTGGAGAAATACCATCCATCACCGACTGCATGTGTCTCTAGCATAACTGTTGTTCCAGCCATGTAGGTATGAACGATTCCGTCCGTTGGTACTGTATATCCGGATCCAGTCGTGTCGATATGAAGATCATAGTACACAGGACCTTCCTGATCGAAATCAGCGATAATCCACTTGTCGCCATCCATCAAAATTACATCGTCAATCACTTCAGATCCATGCGTACCAGTCCACTCATCAAAATACCAGCCTTCCGAATAATTCGGATACGCTGTGACCCCTACGGTCGTCCCGGCCGGATAATCGTGCGAACCGACAGATGGATCGGTATATCCATCTCCATCCTTGTCGATATGCAAAGTATAGTACGTGACTTCATCTTCTTGGAATACTGCATGAACGTTAGTGTTCCCTACTATACCAATGCTTGTCGATGCACTAGTTGATGAAATGTCTCCTTCCCATCTAACGAAGTGCCAACCTTCCGATGCAGTTGCTGAAAGAGGAACTTCATCTCCATAATAAACCGTTGAAGCTCCTGAAGGTACAGTTGTGCCTTCTCCCTCATGTGTGACTGTTAATGTGTACGGCTCTAGATCAAAATCGGCAATAATCCACTTATCGCCATCCATCAGAATTACATCATCAATCACTTCGGAACCATGAGTTCCGGTCCAGCCATTGAAATACCAACCTTCCGCGGTGTTAGGATACGCAGTTACCGCTACTGTTGTGCCTGCAGGATAATCATAAGATCCTAAAACTGGATCAGTGTATCCATCTCCATCCTTATCAATTTGCAAGGTAAAGTACGTGACTTCATCTTCTTGGAATACTGCATGAACGTTAGTGTTCCCTTCTATACCAACGCTTGTCGATGCACTGGTTGATGAAATATCTCCTTCCCATCTAACGAAATGCCAACCTTCCGATGCAGTTGCTGAAAGAGGAACTTCATCTCCATAATAAACCGTTGAAGCTCCTGAAGGTACGGTTGTGCCTTCTCCCTCATGTGTGACTGTTAATGTGTATGGAATCATCTCAAACACAGCTTCTGCGTATTTGTTCGAATCCATAAACACAGTAGTTGTTGCTGACGTCGGTACAAGAGGGTCTCCATTCCATTGTACAAATCTTGCTCCATCCTCTGGAATTGCTTCAACGGAAACAGTAGTACCGCCATCATATTGATGGGTGCCGATTATTGGATCCGTTGAACCCGGTCCAATTGCAGACATTGTCAAATTATATTTTGGAGCCGGCATAAAGTTGATTATTAGAGTTACATGTGCGACCATTTGCTGACTTGATGAGCCATCAAAAATCCATTTGACATCAAAATCCAACTCTTGCCCGTTTTCTAATGCACTCTTTGACACTTCATACCGCGCATATTCAGGTCCATTTGATGGAATTTCGTAATCTACAAGAAAACCATCCATAATTTTTAAATCAGCTGTGCCTGTTGATGTTTCACCTGATAATTCAATCACTAATTTATCTTCTAGATATGGAATGTCCACAATAAAATCATATCCGATTCCGGTGATTGAATATTCTCCCGATCCATTGAAAGCAATTTTTGCGCCAATGGCATTACCTGTTACTTTCAACTCGGTCCAATCTCCTGCGTCAAAAGTACCCCCGCCTGAATCTGCAAAACCACTACTAACAGTCCCGATAACCATCAGAATAGCCAAAAGAACACAAATAAATCTTTTCATCGCTTCCTCCTTTCTTTCATATTAATCTCCCTAGATTTGCTAAAATTGTTTTTTTCTACAATCAAAAAACCGACCACCATCCTTTCGTAATGGCAGCCGGTCGACGAATTTCGCACCTGGCTTTGCGCAACAAGAGATCTGTTTTGCCTTTTTCATTACATACAAATTTTCAGATCAATCTCTGGAATTTTCATTCAAGATGAGTAGGAAGATAGTGATGGGGAGTTTACTCATTTATCAAGGGCAGGTTAAATGGTAATTTCCTATACGGTTCAGGAACGTCACTACCTTCCGTACATACATCCTTAAGGAAAGAAATGTAATAAAATACACTTCACTGTTATTATACCGATAATTAGGAGACTCTAAACAGCCTCCTAAAATTTAATCGGGGATATACGCATGAACAATCAAACGATGTGTTGGGTTAATCATGGGATCACACGTAACCAGCGTCAAAATGCGAAAATCACTGTTTCGATTCAACACGCTGACCTCTGTCGGTTCCACGACAATTTTTTCATAAACAACATATTCATACGAATACGTATCTGAGATCACTTCAACCGTATCTCCGTCTTCCAGCTCGTCCAAACGATTGAACAATCTACCGTATGTGTGGGAACGATGGCCTGCCAGCCCTGTATTCCCGAACTGCCCTAGGGCATCAGTGTAAGGAATATGTCCAATTCCTTTTGCCAACTGCTCGGCATCCGCTCCTTCGATAATGGGAAGTTCCAAATCAATAGCGGGAATCCGAATTACGCCAATGATATCATTCGTTTCATAATCTATGCTCTCATAGCTTTCCTTCGGCTGAGTTTTTCCGTCCTGCAATTCCATATCGTCAACCAAGCCCTCAACACTTACTTCTTCTATGGCTTCCGGCTCATACTGGGTCAACACGGTTTGCAAGGCTAAGCTTTCCTCCAAATATTGGGCAGCCTGCTCCCTTTGAAGTTCGTCTTCATATTTTTCATATACATACGGACCGGCTATGATAATCAATCCTAAAATGATCAAGCCCGCCGATATCATTTTTCTCATAGGCTCACTCCCTTCCCTTGTATTATCTAGCATACCCCAAACTTATTAGATTTCATACTTACACTTTCTTACATGCAAAAAAGACGATCAAATTGATCGTCTTTGATGGCGTGCCTGAAGAGATTCGAACTCCCGACCTCTTGATTCGTAGTCAAGCACTCTATCCAGCTGAGCTACAGGCACATGTTGGCTGGGGTAGCTGGATTCGAACCAGCGAATGCAGGAGTCAAAGTCCTGTGCCTTACCGCTTGGCGATACCCCAAGGTTTGGTGCGGGTGAAGGGACTCGAACCCCCACGCTGTTAGGCGCTAGATCCTAAATCTAGTGCGTCTGCCAATTCCGCCACACCCGCGTTTGTGGTGACCCATCGGCGACTCGAACGCCGGACCACCTGATTAAAAGTCAGATGCTCTACCAACTGAGCTAATGGGTCATGTGGGGTGAATAGTGGGAATCGAACCCACGACCTCCAGAGCCACAATCTGGCGCTCTAACCAACTGAGCTATACCCACCACATGATATGATTTTAACCTTGTTACCAACTATGAAATTGTAAAGTGTTTCCTGGAGCGGGTGAAGGGAATCGAACCCTCGCGACTGGCTTGGAAGGCCAGGGCTCTACCACTGAGCTACACCCGCAAAATGGAGCGAAAGACGAGATTCGAACTCGCGACCCTCGCCTTGGCAAGGCGATGCTCTACCACTGAGCCACTTTCGCATGTTATTGGTGGAGGGGACTGGATTCGAACCAGTGAAAGCGTAGCTAACGGATTTACAGTCCGTCCCCTTTGGCCAACTCGGGAACCCCTCCATATTAGATGATCGTAAGATCATCGACAGTTTCTTTGGTGATTAGAAAACCACCGGTTTGTTTGTGGAGCTGGTGATAGGAATTGAACCCACAACCTACTGATTACAAGTCAGTTGCTCTACCTATTGAGCTACACCAGCATAAAAATGGCGACCTAGAAGGGACTCGAACCCTCGACCTCCAGCGTGACAGGCTGGCATTCTAACCGACTGAACTACTAGGCCAAATATGGTGGGCACTATTGGGCTCGAACCAATGACCCCCTGCTTGTAAGGCAGGTGCTCTCCCAACTGAGCTAAGCGCCCATATTTGTGTCTTGCTATAAAGTTGAAATGGTGACCCTACCGGGATTCGAACCCGGGTTACCGCCGTGAAAGGGCGGTGTCTTAACCGCTTGACCATAGGGCCGTATGTGGTAGCGGCAACAAGGATCGAACTTGTGACCTCCCGGGTATGAACCGGACGCTCTAGCCAGCTGAGCTATGCCGCCAAAATTTTATGGTTGCGGGGACAGGACTTGAACCTGCGACCTCCGGGTTATGAGCCCGACGAGCTACCAACTGCTCCACCCCGCGTCATTGTATTCTTATGGATTTCCCAAGGAGACTTGCGTCTCCTTAGGTCCACTCAACTGGCTCTCAGGGTGGGACTCGAACCCACAACCTACCGGTTAACAGCCGGTTGCTCCACCATTGAGCTACCTAAGAATAGTGAAACCAGCAACGTCCTATCTTCCCAGGCAGTCTCCCACCAAGTATTTTCAGCGCTAAGGAGCTTAACTTCCGTGTTCGAGATGGGAACGGGTGTGTCCTCCTTGCCATTGTCACTGGATTCTTATGTTGAACCTTTCGGTTCATTGAAAGATTGCTCTCTCAAAACTCAATAAGAATCATCACTTTAGAACTCTCTTCTAATCTGATCAAGTCCTCGACCTATTAGTACTGGTCAGCTTAAGACATTACTGCCCTTACACCTCCAGCCTATCAACCTCGTAGTCTTCAAGGGGTCTTACTCTCACAAGGAGATGGGAAATCTAATCTTGAGGGGGGCTTCGCGCTTAGATGCCTTCAGCGCTTATCCCTTCCAAACTTAGCTACCCAGCCATGCTCCTGGCGGAACAACTGGTGCACCAGCGGTTTGTTCATCCCGGTCCTCTCGTACTAGGGACAACTCCTCGCAAATTTCCTACGCCCACGGCGGATAGGGACCGAACTGTCTCACGACGTTCTGAACCCAGCTCGCGTGCCTCTTTAATGGGCGAACAGCCCAACCCTTGGGACCGAATTCAGCCCCAGGATGAGACGAGCCGACATCGAGGTGCCAAACCTCCCCGTCGATGTGGACTCTTGGGGGAGATAAGCCTGTTATCCCCGGGGTAGCTTTTATCCGTTGAGCGACGGCCCTTCCATTCGGTACCGCCGGATCACTAAGTCCAACTTTCGTTCCTGCTCGAGTTGTAGCTCTCGCAGTCAAGCTCCCTTCTACCTTTACGCTCTTCGCACGATTTCCGACCGTGCTGAGGGAACCTTTGAGCGCCTCCGTTACATTTTTGGAGGCGACCGCCCCAGTCAAACTGCCCAACTGACAATGTCCCAGAACCAGTTTCATGGCTCATGGTTAGAATCCTAGTATAGTAAGGGTGGTATCCAAAGGACGACTCCACCGAAACTGGCGTCCCGGCTTCCTAGTCTCCCACCTATCCTGTACATACTATACCAAAATCCAATGCCAGCCTGCAGTAAAGCTCCACGGGGTCTTTCCGTCCTGCCGCGGGTAACCCGCATCTTCACGAGTACTGTAATTTCACCGAGTCCATTGCCGAGACAGCGCCCAAATCGTTACGCCTTTCGTGCGGGTCGGAACTTACCCGACAAGGAATTTCGCTACCTTAGGACCGTTATAGTTACGGCCGCCGTTTACTGGGGCTTAAGTTCTGAGCTTCGCTTTACAGCTAACTCTTCCCCTTAACCTTCCAGCACCGGGCAGGCGTCAGCCCCTATACTTCGTCTTTCAACTTAGCAGAGACCTGTGTTTTTGCTAAACAGTCGCTTGGGCCTTTTCTCTGCGGCCCTCAAAAGCTTACCATGTGTATGTTCACTCTCAAGGGCACCCCTTCTCCCGAAGTTACGGGGTCATTTTGCCGAGTTCCTTAGCAATGGTTCTCTCGATCATCTTAGAATTCTCTTCCTGCCTACCTGTGTCGGTTTGCGGTACGGGCACCTTATCTCTCAATAGTAGCTTTTCTCGACAGCGTGGGATCAGCGACTTCGGTACTTATTTTTCCCTCGCATTCGCGTCTCGGCCTTTTGATGCGTGGATTTGCCTGCGCATCAGCCTACCTGCTTAGACACACATAACCAACAGTGTGCTCTGCCTACCCTTCTGTGTCACTACATCTCTCAAACAATCTAAGGTGGTACTGGAATCTCAACCAGTTGTCCATCGCCTACGCCTTTCGGCCTCGGCTTAGGTCCCGACTAACCCTGAGTGGACGAGCCTTCCTCAGGAAACCTTAGGCTTCCGATGGCGAAGATTCTCACTTCGCTTTCGTTACTCATGCCAACATTCTCTCTTGTATGCAGTCCACCGCTCCTTCCGGTACGACTTCGTCCCGCATACAATGCTCCCCTACCCCTGTATCGTAAGATACAAGCCGTAGCTTCGGTAATCAGTTTGAGCCCCGGACATTTTCGGCGCTGGACCACTCGACCAGTGAGCTATTACGCACTCTTTGAATGAATGGCTGCTTCTAAGCCAACATCCTGGTTGTCTGTGTAGTCCAACATCCTTTCCCACTTAACTGATATTTTGGGACCTTAGCTGACGGTCTGGGCTGTTTCCCTTTCGACTATGAAACTTATCTCACACAGTCTGACTCCCAAGTATATATCTGCGGCATTCGGAGTTTGATAAACTTTGGTAACGTATAAACGCCCCTAGGTCAGTCAGTGCTCTACCTCCGCGATACTCTCCTTGAGGCTAGCCCTAAAGCTATTTCGGGGAGAACCAGCTATCTCCGAGTTCGATTGGAATTTCACCGCTATCCACAAGTCATCCCAACACTTTTCAACGTATATGGGTTCGGTCCTCCACGAGATTTTACTCCCGCTTCAACCTGCTCATGGATAGGTCACCCGGTTTCGGGTCTAAAGCATACAACTAATTCGCCCTGTTCAGACTCGCTTTCGCTTCGGCTCCGGACCTGAAGTCCTTAACCTCGCTGCATACCTTAACTCGTTGGCCCGTTCTACAAAAAGTACGCCGTCGCACCTTAATGTGCTTCGACCAATTGTAAACATAGGGTTTCAGGTTCTATTTCACTCCCCTTCCGGGGTTCTTTTCACCTTTCCCTCACGGTACTATGCGCTATCGGTCACTAGGGAGTATTTAGGCTTGGGAGATGGTCCTCCCGGCTTCCCACAGGGTTTCACGTGTCCCATGGTACTCTGGATCCCGATCAGATACTCATTAATTTCGCCTACAGGATTGTCACCTTCTGTGATCCCGCTTCCCAGCGGTGTTCAGCTATCAATTCGCACCCTTGTATCGGTCCACAACCCCAGATCAGCAGAGCCAATCTGGTTTGGCCTCTTCCCCTTTCGCTCGCCGCTACTCAGGGAATCGATGTTTCTTTCTCCTCCTCCGGCTACTTAGATGTTTCAGTTCACCGGGTTCCCTTCCTATGGCTATGTATTCACCATAGGATACATACGGTTTGCCGTATGTGGGTTTCCCCATTCGGATATCTCTGGATCAACGCCTGCTTGCGGCTCCCCAAAGCTTTTCGCAGCTTACCACGTCCTTCGTCGGCTCCTAGTGCCAAGGCATCCGCCCTATGCTCTTTGTAACTTGACCGTTTCTTAAAAGAGAATTCTAAAACAAAAATTACATTCGCTTGTAAAGATTTAACTCTTTGCTTGCGTTTGATGTTTTTGCTCGGATGATTCTTATTGAGTTTTCAAAGAACAAAATGGTGGAGATAAGGAGATTCGAACTCCTGACCCCCTGCTTGCAAAACAGGTGCTCTCCCAACTGAGCTATACCCCCACATACTTAAGAGTCTTTTACGCAACCACGTGTTCACACTTAATCATGTGCCCGCGCGGCTCCGCGCTGATCTCTCAAAAATGAACATGACAACATTCGTTTCTCCCTAGAAAGGAGGTGATCCAGCCGCACCTTCCGATACGGCTACCTTGTTACGACTTCACCCCAGTCATCGATCCTACCTTCGGCGCCTGCCTCCCTAAAAGGGTTAGCCCAGCGACTTCGGGTATTACCAACTCCCGTGGTGTGACGGGCGGTGTGTACAAGGCCCGGGAACGCATTCACCGCGACATTCTGATTCGCGATTACTAGCAACTCCAGCTTCATGCAGGCGAGTTGCAGCCTGCAATCCGAACTGGGATCGGCTTTTGAGATTCGCTCCGGATCGCTCCTTCGCTGCCTGTTGTACCGACCATTGTAGCACGTGTGTAGCCCAGGTCATAAGGGGCATGATGATTTGACGTCATCCCCACCTTCCTCCGGTTTGTCACCGGCAGTCTCTCTAGAGTGCCCAACTAAATGCTGGCAACTAAAGATAAGGGTTGCGCTCGTTGCGGGACTTAACCCAACATCTCACGACACGAGCTGACGACAACCATGCACCACCTGTCACCGATGTCTCCGAAGAGAAAATCTCATCTCTGAGACGATCATCGGGATGTCAAGACCTGGTAAGGTTCTTCGCGTTGCTTCGAATTAAACCACATGCTCCGCTGCTTGTGCGGGCCCCCGTCAATTCCTTTGAGTTTCAGTCTTGCGACCGTACTCCCCAGGCGGAGTGCTTAATGCGTTAGCTGCGGCACTGAAGTATCGCTACCCCAACACCTAGCACTCATCGTTTACGGCGTGGACTACCAGGGTATCTAATCCTGTTCGCTCCCCACGCTTTCGTTCCTCAGCGTCAGTATTTGTCCAGAAAGCCGCCTTCGCCACTGGTGTTCCTCCTAATATCTACGCATTTCACCGCTACACTAGGAATTCCGCTTTCCTCTCCAACACTCAAGTCCTCCAGTTTCAAAAGCTTACAATGGTTGAGCCACTGCCTTTCACTTCTGACTTAAAGGACCGCCTACGAACTCTTTACGCCCAATAATTCCGGATAACGCTCGCCCCATACGTATTACCGCGGCTGCTGGCACGTATTTAGCCGGGGCTTTCTTCTTAGGTACCGTCACTATCTTCCCTAAGAACAGAACTTTACGACTCGAAAGCCTTCATCATTCACGCGGCATCGCTGCATCAGGGTTTCCCCCATTGTGCAATATCCCCCACTGCTGCCTCCCGTAGGAGTCTGGACCGTGTCTCAGTTCCAGTGTGGCCGTTCACCCTCTCAGGCCGGCTACTGATCGTCGCCTTGGTGAGCCATTACCTCACCAACTAGCTAATCAGACGCGGGACCATCCTATACCACCGGAATTTTTACCACTGTATCATGCGATACCGTGGTCTTATCGGGTATTAATCATCGTTTCCAATGGCTATCCCCGTGTATAGGGCAGGTTTCCCACGCGTTACTCACCCGTCCGCCGCTTTCCTTTTCTTCCTTCACCCGAAGGATCAGTCCGAAAATTCTCGCTCGACTTGCATGTGTTAGGCGTGCCGCCAGCGTTCATCCTGAGCCAGGATCAAACTCTCAGTAAAAAAGTTTCCACTTATAAAGTGTCCACTGCTCAGTTTAAGCTAAACTTAACTGACGTTATCTTGCTTGTTTCTTATTGATCGAAAAGATCAAATTCGAAGTTGTCATGTTCAGTTTTCAAAGATCACCGCCGCTCTCAAGCGACTTTACTAGGATAACAGATCTGGAAGATCTTGTCAACCCCTTTTTTTCTTTTCCGCCGTCCGCTTCCGCTTTTGGCGACTTATTTATTCTAGCATCTCGACTTTTCTTTGTCAAGTGCTTTTTTTCGCTCTGTTCCGCTAACTATCTGGCTTAGAGCGCTTTTTTCTCGGCCGGTTTCCCTGACCGCTTGTCTATAATACCAAGCCTAATAAAAAATGTCAACAAGGAATTTTAAAGTTTTATTTTTCAAATAAATCAAAGTATTCCCGCATGGTTTTCCTGGACTTCCAATTCCTGCTATCCCGTTCATTGTTCCAAGCTGATGATACCCGGCACGCTGACCGTCAAAACATCCAATCAAAATCCCTATATAGTAAGAAGAGAGAGCTTTCGCCCTCTCCTTCTCCATCTATTCCCATATGAGTTGGTTCACAACTTCCTGCAGCAATTTGGTTGCTTCCGGACGAATCCGATCGAAGCCGCCGCGCTCAACCGCTTTTCTTTCGATATAATCAATTCTAGCTTTCATACGGACCCGCAGCAATTCCTTATAGGATTCATCCATTAATTTCGGCTCAAATCCTTCGATAGGAAGAATCTCAAAATGCTCAAAGGAACCCCAAGGTTCAAATTCCGCACGCTTTTCAATAATGCGTTCCAAAATATCCAGTGTCATTTCCTTGTTTACATCCGCCCCAAGGAAATTCCCCGTGTTTAGAATATAACACTCGACACCGTCTTCAAACAGCTTTTTAAAGGCGTCGTAGTCCCTGCCCAAGCGATAGGTTCGGAATGGATTCGCATAGGGTTCAATTACCAAGGCATTGGGATCAACGCCCGCTGCCAGTCGTTCCGCCGATGTACGCTTCGTTGCCAAGGTTGCACCCATGGCAGATGCCAGCGCCGCATTATTCACTTTCAATACTGGCGGAAGGGCATCGTCTTTCATCAGCCAGACAATGGCATTAACCGGTTCATTAAACTTGTTCACCCGGTTCGGTGACCATAATTTAGACTTCAAAGCCCGACCGTTGGTGTTTCGAATATCCTCCATCACCGGCACGATCTTTCCTTCATCGGTAATGGTCGCCCCGCAATTCTGCAAAGACAAAAGATAACGGTTGTCTTCTGAAATCAAAGGATAATCCGCTGTTTTGTCGAAATACGAAGGTTCCATGGCAACTGCCGTGCCATTGTCCACATTAATGATAAAGGCATCGTCATGCAAAACTGTGACATCATACTTGCCCTTATGAGGCGCATGGGTCAAAGTCGACTTGCCTGAACCGGAAAGTCCAAAGAAGCCAATAACGAATTTCTCTTCATCCGAAAGATTGTACCGCTTCAACCCACCATGGCAGGCAGCAAATCCGTTGCGGTTTGCAATGCCCCATGCCAGCGTCAGCGTTCCCTTTTTGAATTCGCCGAAATACCGCATGCCCAAGATAGCAGCCGTATTGTGTTCCGTATCGAAGAAGGTCAATCCCAGTGGAAAATCAGGATGCGACCAGTCCGGATCGGCAAAGACCAAGATATCGCCTTCTCCTTCAAATGGAACTGATCGATTGTAGCGGTCTGTATGCCCGTTCTTTACACATTGAAAATTAATCAACCAATTATAAACCGTATTTTCGTACCCTTCCGGAATAAGCAAATGCGCCTTTACCGCAAAGTCCTCGTCCAACCCGACATAACTTTCCGCATGGTACATTTTCCGGTTATGGGTACCAAAAACTGCTTCGCGCAACAAAGCTTCATACTCACCCAATTGCACCCGCGGTTCTCCAACAATCCGACGTGCCGCCGCACAACGACCCTTCACTGCGCCGTCATTAAACAGAAGCACTTGCGCACCTTCCGGCAAACCGTAACTTTCGGGTTTGTAAATCGGAAGGTCTGTAACGATGGTTCCTGGTGATTTCTTGGCCCGATCATAGGCTTCCGCCACCTCAGACACAAACTCTACATTGTTGCCGAAAAAAGCCGTTTCAATGGTTGTGCGAATGGATGAAAACATCGGATTTTCCGCGTGAATATCCTTCGCACGATGCTGAAATACTGTAGACATAACAATCCCCCAATCGTTTCTCCTAGTCTCCTTAATTTCATGATAGCAATTTTAAGAAGACTTTAAGTTTCCATCTCTTTACATTCTTATGGCATTTCTGTAATAATTAAAACGCGAAATAAATTTCAAATATCTGTTAGTATTTTAATAACAAGGGTACATTCAATAGTAAGAGTGGGAATTATCATAGTTTGGAAACCTTACAAATTTATACGATAATCTCCTAACGCTTGGCATAAATGCCAAAAACATGTTATAATTCCAATGGAAAAGACTAACAAAAAATGGAGGGAAAGAAATGTTTCAAAAACTAAGCAAAAAACTTCGTAAGAAACAAGGTTTTACATTGATCGAACTGATCGTTGTATTGGCTATCTTGGGTATCATCTTGGCGATCGCAGTTCCAAACTATTTGGGTGTACAGGATCGAGCTGCTACGCGAGCAGATAACAGCCAACTAGATCTTGTCGAAAAAGCTGTTAAACTTTGGTACAACGATGATGAGTTAGGTGATGAAGGTGTTTATGAAATTGTAAATGGTACCGCCGCGCTGGTTGTTGTATCTGGCGGAACAGCCGATGATATCTCTGACTATATGGAGATTGTATCAACTCCAGCATCAGCAGCAAATGATGAGTTGCATATTTATGTTGAAGTTACTGCAACTGAAGTTGAAGCCCAATATGCAAGTTCCAACCCATTCTAAAATTACAAATTAAAAACAAGTCAATACTGAACATACTTTATGTACATTTACGAAATCCTCCATTACTTATAATTAGTACTGCAGTGCTAATTATAAGTAATGGAGGATTTTTTCAGAATAAAATTAGGTTGCAAAACTAGCGAAAGACCTCTAATGCATCGTGAAAGAAATGTTGAAGTGTGTCGTTGAAGCTTTGCTTTAAGTCGAGCTGGATTAAGACTTGAAATATAAGAAATACAACCATCTAGCCACAAAAACAAACTAAGAAAATCATTCATACTGATCTGGTAGAAGTTGGTTCAAACACACCCAGAGATAAAGATGGTAAATTCGATTAAGAGACCGTTCCGTAGAACAATCGAGATATTTCATCCATTGAAGAGACAAAGTAATTTCCGTGTAAAGATTGAGGGAGAATCGACGAGATATCTCTGATTGCATTCAATCGATTTACAGAATTCCTTCGTCTGCCCAAACGTTCTTGAATAACCAATAACATACCACGGTGACTAAGGTTTGACAAACCCGTTTGTTTACCAGCAAATACTATTCCATTTTCATAGATAAATCCACTATACAACAAAACATAATATTAACATATCGTTTGAAAACTGCATACATTATTATTGGAGAAAATGAGAATAAGACATTTAGTCTGAGATCCTTATGAATTTAATAAACCGAGGTGTTGCACATGTAATTTTTGTAGTGTCTCTAGTCTCTTGAATTTTGATCACACAGCAAAAGCTCCCCCTATTCGACTATACAGTGTTATGTATTTCCTAAAATACGAATGTCTATTTGGTTATTATAAACTACACAAATCAAAACGTTGATGCTCAATTAAAAATGCATCTACAACTCTAAAAAAAGAATCAGTCTACAATAAGCTCATTACATATAATTAGCCGCGGGGAAATGTTCGCAAGGTTTTGTATACAACATATATCTTCAAAAATCTCAATTGTCATTTTCGATGAATTTCAAAAAGAAAACCCATCTTTCCATCCAGTAAAGCGATAAGTTCAATTCTCTAATGGTTACTAAACTTAACACAATATAATACAGTCTCACGGAAGCTTCCATTCTTATTGCCATCTCATATTCTCTTTCACATCAAACTCAACAACCGGCGCATCGGAACCAGCAAGAACTTCAATGCCTCTTTTCTGCATCCCTTTCCAGTTGTAGGAAGTGGATGCTTTTTCTTTACCTACTCTACTTTCAAGAATCTTGCTGTCATCCCGCCAGAAGATGGGCTGGGCATAAACCACGATCCCCAATTCTGCCATGCGGTCCAATTGCTCTTCTGTCGTGATCTGGCAATGAACGATCCCATGCCTCGCATTCGCTCGCGGGAATCTCTTCTGCGTCTTTTCAATAGCATTCATGGCTTGATCGACAGCACCATCCCCAATGGCATGCATAATTACATCCATTCCTTGCTCATTGACCATATCCACCAACTCTTGCAATTTCTCATCTTCATAGATTCTTACGCCTCGGTTGCCCGGGTCATCATGATAGTCTTCATTCATATAAGCCGTTCTGGCGCCTAAGGAACCATCCAACAGAAGCTTCAATGGACCAATTCGAAAGTTCTCGGTTCCCTGCCCCATTCTGTATCCCTTGTCTAGAAAGCCTTCCAGTTCTACTTTGGTTTGCAGCAAGCATTGCTGAACCACTTTCACCTTCAATTTGTCTTCCTTGTCCAATTCCGTGTAAGCTTGAATCACCTTGTCATAATCCCGGTCGGAAAGGGCCGTGAAATCGTCGGTATGGACTTCTGAGATACCGTGGTATCGAAGGTCTTCAATGGCGTCCAAGAGCATGTCCTTGATGGTTTCCACGCTTGGAGATGGAATGAGTGCATACAACTCATTTAGGCCAGATTCAATGATGGTACCCGTTCTCCAATCAATCTCGGGATGCGGGTTCCCTTCCAGCAGTTTCAATGTTGCTTCATTGCAGATGGCCACATGACCGCAAGTTCTTGTAAAGATAATGGGAATCTCTGTTGAAATTTGATTCAGGTCTTCCTTGGTTGGAAATCTTGGTTCATCAAAATCATTTTGATTCCAGCCGCGCCCCAACAAGAAATCACCTGTTAAATTCTTGAGTCTTTCCTTTCCCGCTTCAATGCAATCTTCTACACTTTTCGCCTGGTGCAGCGAAACCATCTGCTTGACATTGGCATAATTCAATAAATGCATATGGGTGTCCCAAAGGGGCGGCAAGACCAGATAAGGCTTATCGAGATTCAAAGAGTCGTTCGCCTTTGTTTCCGCAAAATAGGTTTTGTTATCGTCCAACACACGAATGGTGGCCGTTTCCTCTTTTAACAATGCATTGAACAATTCTTGCTCTTCCTCTGTAAAATGAAATGGTGTAGCTGAAAACATATTGAACCCATCCATAGCTTGATTCCCTCCAATTCTATTTCTCCGTCGCAATTTCCTATTCTTTTCCATTATAAATGAAAATTCAAACAGTTTGATGGATAAAAAAAGGAAAATGGAGATTTTTCCATTTTCCTTTTCGTGCAACTTATTCTCTTCTGCCGTACGGACACTGCTCCGCCTTTTCCTCCAAAGTTCTGGCCTTGGCACACCGCCTTTGGCATCCCTTTAGATCTTCGGGCGTCGCATAGCTCCCCCCTTCGATTTGAAGGACCAAACCTTGGGTAATCGCCGTCACAACATTTTTTCTCGCCCGATCCAAAATCAACTGAAAAGTCTGTCTGGATACTTGCATGTGTTCCGCGCACTCCGTTTGACTCAAGCCTTCAACATCCTTCAAGCGCATGGCTTCCAACTCGTCGATGGTGACAACAATAAATTCACTGCCCTCACACAAAACACCAGCGGGTTTATAGCGATTAAACGGCGGCAGCTGTTCTACTCGTCTACATTTAATGGGTCTAGGCATTCTTGCCCTCCATTCTCTTACACAATTCAACTCTAAAATCTATATCTTTTACAGGATCACCTGATCCAAGTCTTTCAACATCTCATCCACGATTGGTTTCGCGTATTTGTCCAATACCGGATCATTCTCCTCAAATCCATTTTGCGTTGCCACCATGACATCCATTGCCATTGGCAGTTCACCCAAGAGATTCAACTGAAGATCACTGCGGAATCCTTCTGTTTGCGCATCATACATGCGGATTTCTTTGCCGCAATCCGGACATTCGATATAACTCATGTTCTCCACAACACCGATAACGCGCTTGTGCATGCGTCGAACCATATGAACCGCTTTGGCAACAATCATGGAAACCATGTCCTGAGGAACAGAAACCATGACCACGCCGCTCATTGGAATGCTTTGCATGGCAGTAATGGCTACATCGCCTGTTCCCGGCGGCATATCCACAACCAGATAATCCAGCTCGCCCCAAACAACATCTGTCCAGAATTGCTTGACAACATTGCCTACAATCGGTCCTCTCCAAATAACAGGAGCATCTTCCTCTTCCATCAACAGGTTCAAAGACATAACCTTGATGCCTTTGGCGTTCTCTACCGGGAACAAGCCTTCTGCTGTTTGAATTGGCGATTGTCCTTGCACCTGCATCAATCGCGGAATACTTGGACCTGTGATATCAGCATCCATTACGCCTACAGAATGGCCGCGTCGCTTCAACTCGTTTGCCACCAAAGTCGCAACTGTTGATTTGCCAACGCCGCCTTTACCACTCATCACGCCGATGACGTGTTTAATATTATTGTTCGCGTTAAACTCTACTTGGCACGCCTCTTTTTCCTCCGTGCCGCATTGTCCATTTGAAGGACATGAATTGCAATCGCTCATTGAATACACCTTCCTCGAGTAAATTGGCATATGCCAGTTATAATCATACGCCTACGGTAGTATTGTGTCAAGTTGGAGGGAGTGGTTTTCTTCTAGGGGAACGGTTTGTGTTCCCAAGTCCGCGTGGGGAAGTGGTCTCCTTCCCAGCGGATCAGAAGAAATGGTTTATGTTCCTCTGAGTGAATAAGAAAACGGGCAAACACAAGGTTGGCCCGTCCATTGATTAGTTATTATGTTGGTCCAGCTCGCCGGTTACATTGTAGATGATCCAGTTGCAGACATTGGTCGCATGGTCCGCCATCCGTTCCAAATACTTGGCAATCATAATAAAGTTAACCCCTTGATTGACGATCTCAGGATTCTCTTTCATAAGTCCCTTCAGCTTCTCAACAACATTGTCAAAATCTTGATCGACAACGTCATCAAATTCGATGACCATCTGTGCAAGGTTCACATCCTTGGCAATGTAGGCTTCAATGGTGTCTGTTACCATTTTCCGGATATGCTCCGCCATGCGGGGAAGCAAAACAACCGGTGTCATATAGGGCTCTGCAGCCAGTTTGATGGTGTACTGCGCAATATCCGAGCAATGGTCCGCAATCCGCTCCAGATCCGTCACAATTTTCATAATGGATGCAATGGTTCGCAAATCGCTCGCCAAAGGCTGCTGGGTTGCAATCAGCGTGATCGCTTCTTTTTCCAGCGATTCTTCCAACTCATCGATTTCGTCATCACGCTTGATGATTTTATTCGCCAGTTCAACATCCTGAGCTTTCAAAGCGATAATCGTATCTTGAATTTGTTGTTCAATCAATGAACCCATCTGCAGCAATTCATGATGCATTTGCGTCAGTGATTGGTCAAACATCGTTCTTGTCATAGTTTTTGCCCCCTTTATCCAAATCGACCGGTGATATAGTCTTCTGTTCGCTTATCTTGCGGATTATTGAATATTTTCCCAGTTTCATCCATTTCAACCATTTCCCCCAGCAGGAAAAAGCCCGTCTGATCGGAAATCCGCGCCGCCTGCTGCATATTATGGGTCACGATCACAATGGTGTACTGGTCTTTCAATTCCGCAATCAATTCTTCAATTTTCAATGTCGAAATCGGATCCAGCGCAGAAGTCGGCTCATCCATCAAGAGGATTTCCGGTTCGACCGCCAGCGCACGAGCGATGCAAAGCCGCTGCTGCTGTCCGCCGGACATGCCCAAGGCATTCTTCTTCAAGCGGTCTTTCACCTCGTCCCAAATCGCTGCGCCACGCAGACTCTTCTCCACGATTTCATCCAATTGCGATTTCTTTCGGACACCATGGGTTCTGGGTCCATAAGCGATATTGTCATATATGCTCATAGGAAATGGGTTCGGTTGCTGGAACACCATCCCCACGCGTTTTCTCAATTCAATCACATCGGTGTTCTTCCCATAGATGTCAAACCCATCAATTTCTATCTTCCCCTTGATGGTCACCCCCGGAATCAAATCATTCATCCGGTTGATTGTTTTCAGCAAGGTTGACTTTCCGCAACCGGAAGGTCCAATAAATGCCGTCACTTCCTTCTCAGGAATTTGCATCTGAATTTCTTTGAGCGCCTGAAATTCGCCGTAAAACAAATCAAGATCGCGAATTTCGATTTTTGTATTTTTCATATCCACCTCTTATCCCTTCTTCAGTCGATTCACTGCTGTTTTCGCAAGCAGATTCATAAGCGCCACCAACACAACCAATACGGTCGCTGTAGCATAGGCTTCCTCAAAAGACAAACCTTCTTTGGCCAGCATATACAAATGCACGGAAAGCGTCCGTCCCGAATCCATCAATGAACCTGGCGCTTTTGGCACCGTACCCGCTGTCAGGTATACGGCCGCCGTTTCGCCGACGATTCGACCCATTCCCAAAATCACCGCCGCCAGAATTCCAGGAATTGCACTTGGCAAAACAATTTTTACAATCGTTCGAATCTTGGTTGCCCCCAGACCCAAACTTGCTTCCCGGAAACTTCTTGGCACCGCTTTCAGGGCTTCCTCTGTTGTTCGAATGACCGTTGGCAACACCATGATTGTCAGGGTAAGCGCACCGGAAAGGATCGAAAACGAAAGCCCCAGTTTCGTTACAAAAAAGATCATACCGAACAAACCGTAGATGATGGAGGGAATGCCTGCCAGGCTTTCTGTCGCGAATCGGATGACCCTCACCACGCGACCCGGCCTTGCATACTCCACCAGATAAATGGCCGCCATAATGCCAATCGGCGTCGCCAAGAGCAAGGATGCAATGACCGCCCAGAAGGTTGTCACGATCATCGGCCAAATGCCGCCTTCTTTGGCATCGGCAAAAATGAAATCAAAACTGATGCTGCCGATTCCTTTTTGGACAACATAGAAAAGAATCCAAATTAGTACGGCTACCGTGAGTACCGCCGAAAGATAAATGAGGAGTTGAAGAATTTTATATTTGATTTTCTTTTCTTTCATGCTTGGTCCCCCGCTTTATGCGTCACTCGATTCAGAATGAGGTTCAAGGCCATAATAAAGATAAAGAGAACAACGCCGGTTGCAAACAGGGCTTCCTGATGCAAACCAAAGGCATAGCCCATTTCCAAAGCGATATTGGCTGTCATGGTCCGAATCCGGTCCGTTAAAGCCCCTGGAATCATCGGGGTATTGCCCGCAACCAAAATGACTGCCATCGTTTCGCCGATGGCCCGGCCGATCCCTAGGACAACAGCCGCCAGGATTCCCGATTTTGCCGCCGGCAATTTAACGCGGAAGATCGTTTCAATTTTTGACGCGCCCAGAGCCAGGGAACCTTGCCCATAGGATTTAGGCACCGCTCGCAGGGCTGCTTCCGAAACATTCACAATGGTCGGCAAAATCATAATGGTCAAAATGACGATCGCCGCCAGAAGGCTGTTTCCTCCACCGCCCCACAGCTTGTCAATCAAGGGCACCAGGACAACCAATCCCCAGAAGCCGTATACGACGGAAGGAATGCCCGCCAAGAGCTCAATCGCCGGGCGGATCCATTTCGTTACCATATCCGGTGCAATCTCCGCCATAAAGACAGCGGTGAAAATCCCCATGGGGACACCGAGCAGGATGGCTCCTCCGGTAGCGGCAAGTGATCCAATGATCATAGGAAAGATGCCATAGATGTCTGCAGAAGGCTTCCATTTTGCTCCAAAAACAAAATCAAAGAATCCAATCTCCGCAATCGCCGGCAAGCCGCTGGCAAAGATAAAAATCGTAATGGCAACAACCGCAGCGATGGCTACAATTGCCGCTAGAAAGAAAAGGCGGCGAAAGAACTGTTCTGCCCGCATGCGTTTCTGGTGCTGCCCCTCAAAATTTTGATTCGATTTATTTGATTTTTGTGTATTTACAACTGATGCTTCCATACTTCCTCCTTAAAACGCACGGCGAAACGCCACTTCATTTGAGTGAAGTGACGTCTCCCCTTGAGGTGGTAATACTTGATTCTTATTAATCTACAACCGGAATGTAGTGTTCTGCAACAATCTTTTGGCCTTCTGGGCTCATTACGAAGTCCAGGTAAGCTTGCGCCAAGTCACTCATTTGGCCTTTTGTCGCCATATTCAATGGTCGAGATACTGCGTATGCGCCAGACTTGATGTTTGCAACTGTCGCTTCCGCTCCGTCAACTTTGACTGCCTTAACCGTCTCGTCAACGATACCCAATGAGATATAGCCGATCGCTTGCGCTTTGCTGGCGATATTCGCTTTGACCGCGCCATTGCCTTCCGCAATCAAGGCGCTTTCAACAACCATTGATCCTTCGTCGCCTTCCAGCTTCAAGATCTCTTCGAATGCACCGCGCGTACCGGATCCATCTTCGCGGCTTACAACCAAGATCTCTTCGTCAGCTCCGCCAACTTCAGACCAGTTTGTGATTTCGCCTTTGAAAATGGATTGAATTTGCTCGGTAGACAATTCAGCAACGCCGTTTGCCGGATTCACAACAACTGCGATACCATCGTAAGCAATTGCGATTGGTTCAAGACCCCAATCCAATTCTTTTTGTTTCAATTCACGAGATGCCATGCCGATTTCACATCCGCCTTCGTTCAGCATTTTCATGCCGGCTGAAGATCCAATGCCTTGAACATCGATTCGCGTTTCCGGGTACATTGCTTCAAAAGCGTCTGCCAAATCCTGTGCCGGCGGCGCTACCGTTGTAGATCCTGCGACAGACAAGGTTCCTGAAAGTGTAGACTCTGATGTTCCCTCTGCAGCCGCTGGTTCTGATGCTGCCGGAGCCTTGTCTTGCGCGCAACCTGCAAACATCGTTGCTGCCAGTAAAATCACCAATAATACACTTAATACTTTTTTCACTTGTTGTTCCTCCTCTTATTCTGATGCGTTTTATTCATGCTTTGTTCAACAACCTTACTTTACCAAGCTTATGTTAGGAGAAAATCATCGCTATGTTAAGTCCATGTAAAGAAAAAGAAAGCCAAATTGGCTTTCTTAACATTCTTTACATTTGGAATTCTTTGTTATGGGCAAATCAATGATGAAACAGGCGCCTTGACCTTCCTTGGAACGGACGGACACATTGCCGTTTTCACGTAAAACAATGTTTTTTACGATGGACAAGCCCAATCCGGTTCCGCCTCGTTTTCTGGACCGGCCTTTGTCGACCCGGTAAAAGCGTTCAAAAATGCGAACGTGATGTTCTTCGTCAAACCCGATGCCCGTATCCTCCACTTCGATGCGGATCCATTTCTCATTGGTCTTTACCCGCAGATCAACCCGGCCTTGGTCGGTGTACTTGATCCCATTATCCAGAAGATTAATCAGGACCTGCTTGATTCGGTCCCGATTTCCAAAATATTCGATACAATCGCCCTGCCAGTCCATGGCCAATTCAATGCCTTTTTCCTGCGCAACCGACTTCAGCAAATGAATGACTTCTTCACAAAGGGGTCTCAACGGAAAATTCTGTTTGGCAAAATCCTGATCCATGGTTTCAATCTCGGACAGCGATAGAATATCCTGCACCAAAGAATACAAGCGCTCCGATTCCTGGTCGATAATATGAAGGAATCGATCCAATTGCTTCGGATCCTGAATGGATCCCGCCCGAATCGTTTCAATAAATCCCCGGATCGAAGTGATCGGCGTTTTCAATTCATGGCTGACATTGGCGATAAAGTCGCTTCGCATCCGCTCCAGCTTTCGAATGGATGTAATGTCCTGCACCAAAAACAAAATGCCGTAGAGTTCGGTCTCTTGTTCCAAATAAATCGGGTTGGCAAAGAATCGAAGTACTTGGTCCTGCCGGAATTCATTCTCTACTTCCGACTGGGTCGGTCCCTTGGTTTCAATCACTTTTTGAATCATATGATTCAAGGAAGAGGACCGAATGGTCTGATAGACGCCATCGCCTTCCTTCACTTCGGTATCCAGCATTTCATTTAAGTGTTTGTTGCTGAAAAGAACCTGTCCCTCGGGATCCACCGCCAAAAGACCATTGACCATGGAATTCAAGGTAGCTTCCAATTTAATATTCTGCCCTTTTAATTCGGCAACTTTATTTTTCAGTTCCATGGACATTTGGTTGAATGCCTGGACCAGCGATTTCATTTCGTCATCGCTCTCAATCAAAAGGGTCCGCCCATAGTTGCCCGCAGAAATCTGCTCCGCGGATTCCGTCAATGCCACAACGGTTTTTCGATATTGCTGAAAAAGCACGAAGGCGATCAGGCTCACCGCGATGGCCGAGATCACAATCGCAAATCCCGTATAGAGCAAAACCCGTTCATTCATATCCCGAAAATCCTTCAGCGGAATCGCATGCCGAATGATTTGGGTTTCTCCGTCTGTTTCAATCAGCGAAGCCACATAATAGAAATCAACTTTCAGGGTATCGCTCCAGCGGCTCGCCATTCCCACGCCGTTTTTCAGGGCCTGCTGCACTTCGGGTCGGAATAAATGATTCTCCATCTCGGCAGGATCGAATTCGGAATCGGCCAATACCACGCCTTCTTCATCAATGATGGTGATTCGCGCGTCGATATTTTCCCCTTGCGCCTTGGCAAAGGCTTGCGGATCAATTGGAAGCTCTCCGGAATGCTCATCCTGATACAAGACATTGATCAATTTGTTTTGCCGCGCCATCTGGTCAAACAGCTTCTCGGTGAAATAGTCATCCCCGATTTTCAATGCCACAAATCCGGTAGAGAAGGTGGCAATAATCAGAACGATGAGATAAATGTAGAGATACTTTTTCTTCATTCCGTCACTTCCCGAAACTTATAACCAAGACCACGCACCGTTAGAATATACTCCGGCCGTTTGTCGTCATTTTCAACTTTCTTCCGAAGCTGCCGGACGTGCACATCCACCGTACGGGTTTCTCCTACAAAATCATAGCCCCAAATCTTTTGAAGCAGCATTTCCCTTGAAAAAACCCTGCCCGGCTTGCTGGACAAGAGGGCAAGCAATTCAAATTCTTTCAAGGACAGGCTGACTTCTTTCCCGTCTTTCATCACGGTTCGGTTCGCCCGGTTAATCTCAAGTCCATCGAAGCAGAAGATCTCCTCTTCCTCCTTCTGGCTCACGTTTCGTCTTAGTGCCGCTTTCACCCGCGCCAAAAACTCCCGTACGCGAAAGGGCTTTCCAATATAATCATCCGCACCCATTTCCAATCCAAGCACCGCGTCGATTTCCTCGTTTTTAGCCGTCAGCATTAAAACCGGCAGAGAAGCGGTCTGCTGGTCCTTGCGGATTTTTCTTAAGACTTCCAATCCGTCCATCTGCGGCAGCATATAATCCAAAACAACCAAGGCAACCTTGTCCCGAACCAGGGCAATTGCTTCCTCGCCGGTTTCCGCCTCGATCACTTCATAGCCAGCCGCTTCCAAATTCACCCGAAGAAGCTCGCGAATATGTTCTTCATCATCTACGATTAATATCCGTTCTTTCGCCATTCCATCCTCCTACTTGATCATGGTTCCGCATACGATTATTATAGCATATGTCCGTTTTTGTCCATCATTCGAACCAATACTTTACAAGAAAATAACGTAGATTTCTCTACGTTATTTCATCGAACTTATTAAAGCATCGCCAATCCGCCTCATGCTTTCCAAATAGTTTTCCCCAAGAATCGAAAGGGAAACCAAGTCTCCATCCAGTTCCTGCGCAATGGTCCTCGCCTGGTTTTCGTCAAATTCCGACTGATAAAAAACCGTCGTGATGCCTGCAGCCTTCGCTTGGTCAATCACCTCGATCAAATGCGTTGGCGTCGCGGCTTTTCCACCTTCTTCAATGGCCATCATCGTTAGGCCGTATTCATCGGCAAAATACCCCAGGGACGGATGAAAGAGCAAAAAGGCATGTTTGTCTTTTTGGCCAAATTCCGCTTGCAAGTCGCCATGCAAGGCTTCCAGCTTCTGAATATAGGCCTCGGCCTCTCGTTTGTAATTCTCAGCTTGATCCGGATTGATTGCGGTCAATTCTTCCGTGATCCGGTCTACCATAACAATCGCCCTGGGAATCGAAAGCCAAATATGGGGGTCGCGTCCGACATGTTCTTCTTCATGTCCTTCTTCTTGCTCCCCTTCATGTTCGTCTTCCTGGCCGTCCTCATGGACATGGGCTTCCATCATCCGATCCGGCATTGCCTTCCCCACTTCCTGATACAGCTGAATGACCTTGGAATCGGGCTCCGGGTAAATCCGCTGCAAAAACCCTTCGGTTTCCGCCCCGACACCCATGGCAAAATATCGGTCCATCTCTTCCAGCATGAGCAATTGTTTTGTGCTGGGTTCATAATTGGCCGGACTGTTCCCCGGCGGAATCATCACTTCCACATCTACGGTGTCTCCCGCAACGGTTTCCACCCATTCTTTCATGGGTCCGATGCCAACGATAACAAGAGGTTTTTCCCTTGGCGGTGTCTCTTTGGCGGAGCAAGCCGTCAGTACCATCAGCAAGAGGCCCATTCCCAGAATCCAAATTCTCTTCATTGTCATTCCCTCCTTCCATATTTTGTATCATACCACGAAAAAGAGAACACTAAACAGTGTCCTCTTGTCTTTTTAAAACCGTTAAATAGCCTTGCCCATATTTCAAACATCGGCTCACGCGGCTAATCGTTGTCGAACTTGCTCCGGTTGTCTTTTCCACTTCATGAAAGGTTGCACCGTCATAAAGCAACCGAGCAATTTCGTACCGCTGCGCCATGGCCATCAACTCATTGATCGTACATACATCTTCAAAAAACGCTTCGCATTCTTCCAGGTTTTCCAATTTCAAAATCGCCGAAAACAACGCTTCCTTCTGTTCTTTGGTTAACGTCTGATGCACAAACCATCCCCCCCTATAGGTCTATTCTACTTTACCGCAATAGGGTTGTAAAGCTCCTTGGGCAATTTGAATCGGATGGGGTCATCAATCAGATTCAACCGGCCTTCCTCAATGGCAATGACTTCCCCTGTGTAGGCATTTTCCACCTCGCCAGATAAACCGACAGGCAATTGCACATAGCCCGATTTTTGCTCGAGATTAAAGATGCCAAACTCCACTTCTGTTTCCATCACTCGCGCCAAAACGGCAATCCCGCCCTGCTCCGTATCGATGAAACGAATATATCCGTCTTCGGAATCCGACCGCACCTGGGCCAATTGTGAAAACCAGGCCTCTCCATGCGGCCAAGCCGGCTGCCAGTCAATGGGATCTTGATCAAACAAGTCCGGCAGATGGACAGCTCCAACCTCTTCGCCCGCATAGATCAAGGGCACGCCCGGCAGCATCCAATGAAAGGCCAGCCAGTTTTTTCTTCGGGCTTCAACCGGAATCAGGGAAGCCGCCCGCGGCTGGTCATGATTTTCCAAAAACCTAAGTTTCCTAGCACCCATGGGGTTCTTAACCCCCTGAAGCTTAAGGGCCTCCAAGTAAGCATTCAGATCATTGGTCCCCTTGAAATAGCCTTCATACAGATGATGGATATCATAGTCGTAGGTGATGTCAAAGGCAGAGTAAAGTTCTCCGTCCGATGCGGCATAGAATCCCCGGTCCCTGACTTCCTGCAGGAAATGGGCATGGACCGATTCCGCCAGCCAAGTCATATTCGGATTGACTTTGTCCACCGCCCGCCTCGCCTTGATCCAAAAGGAAACCGGCACCAGGCTGGCCACATCGCAGCGAAATCCGTCGACCCCCTCTTCCGCCCAATCGACCAGGTACTCGATCAGTTTTTCCTGCAATTTCTCATTATTAAAATCAAGATCAATAATGTCCGACCAATCGGCAATCTTGTTGCCAAACTTGCCCTCCGGCGTCTTATAGTAAAAGTCTGGATTGGATTTGCGCAAAACCGCATCATGGGCGGTATGGTTGTACACGACATCAATCATGCATTGCATCCCCTGATCATGAATCGCCTTGACCAAGGCGCGAAAATCCGCTAGATCACCATACTCGGGATTCACCTTGCCATAGTCTGCAATGCTGTAGGGCGAACCCAATTTGCCTTTTCGGTTCACTTTTCCGATCGGATGAATCGGCATCAGCCATACAAAATCCACCCCCAAATTGCGAATCCGCGGCAAATCAGGAATGATCGCCCGAAACGTCCCTTCCTTTGTATGGTTTCGTACAAAAACCTCGTAAATGATTGTTTTTTTCATCGTAAATCCTCCCGTATGATCGATCGAGCAAACATAATCTCACCGCTTGCCATCGCTTTTCGCTCCTGTAAATTTGATCCATTACTATCATACCCATATATTAACAAGAAATGCGGGTTAATGCAAACGGTTGCATTGCATTTTATCTTTTAATTTATTCAACTCGGTCTAAAATCTTGCCCATTCAAAGGAAAACGCTTTTCAAATTTTGCTCGTCATGGTACGATAGAAAAAAATTATAGGAGGCTCCGATTGAAACAAAAACTACGGCATCATATTGCTAAAATTGCAAGCTTTACGGAAATCTTTGTCGCAGGAATTACTATAATTGCGATCGTCCTCTATTCTCTCATGTTATTAAGTGAAATTCCGCTTTTCAGCATGACCTTGCGAGGCGCTTCGACCCAATTGCCCCTGGACAAGTTTTTAAACGAAATCCTGCAAGTGGTCATTGTAATCGAATTTGTTAAAATGCTTGCCAAGCACACACCCGAAAGTGTGATTGAGGTACTGCTCTTCGCGATTGCAAGAAAACTGATAGTCGATCACAATATCGACGCCTTGCAGCTTTTAATTGGCGTGGCGGCCATCGCCGTCCTTTTTGCGGTTCGCAAGTACTTGAATGTAACCGCACGAGAAAGCGAGGAAGGTTTGCTCCTAAGCGGCGGTTCACCTTTGCGAAAAGCCTTTGAGATGTGCACCGGCGATCTTCAGTTGGATGAAAGCATCCACGGCGACACCCTTGCCGGCATGATTCACAACTACGCAAAAGAACACGACCATAAGATCGAAGTCGGCTATACGGTAAAGATCGGGAACGCCCGTTTCCAGGTTTACTCCATGGACAGCGGACTCATCAAGCTGGTACAAGTCACAACATAATTTGCAAGAAAAAAGGATCTCTGAATATACCTTCAGAGATCCTTCTTTATGATCCTTATTCGTCGCCGAATCCAATGCCGATTCTGCGTGCCGTCAAGATTAAGTCGCCATCCAGCGCTACGCCTTTTCGGTTGGAGCTTGGCGCGCCAATCGCTGTATCCTTGCCCGCTACCTCGTTAAGATCAACCGTTGTCAGCTTGTTGTCCTGCATGGCCACCATCACGTTGAAAGTGCCTTCCATGGCCAACTCTACCGCTTTTGATCCATACAAGGTTGACAAAACGCGGTCATACGGAGTCGGAGATCCGCCACGCTGCATGTAGCCCAATACTGTCGCGCGCGTTTCCATTCCGGTACGCTTTTCAATCTCCTCGGCAACCGCATTGCCGACTCCACCCAAACGCACTTGATCCGGGCTGTCTTCCACGATCTTCTTCACAACAACATCGCCGCCGATTGGTTTTGCCCCTTCCGCAACAACAACAATGGAGAAGTTTCGGCCGCGGCTTCGTCGCGTATTGATCTTTTCGACCACTTTATTGATGTCGTAAGGAATTTCCGGAATCAAGATAACGTCGGCACCGCCGGCAACCCCGGATTCCAATGCAATAAAGCCTGAATCGCGACCCATAACTTCCAGAACCAAAACGCGGTCATGCGACGCCGCTGTGGTATGAAGCTTGTCAATCGCTTCCGTTGCAGTGGTAACCGCAGAATTGAAACCGAAAGTAATGTCAGTTCCAACAATATCGTTATCGATGGTTTTCGGAACGCCAATGACATTGATTCCTTTCAAACCGTAATCACGGGCAGATTTCAGAGATCCGTCTCCTCCGATCACGATCAGGCAGTCGATCCCCATGTCCCGCATTCTTTGGGCACATTCATCCGACTTGTCTACGTAAGCAATGCTGCCGTCTTCTTGTTTCTCTGGAATGGCAAAAGTATTGGTTTTGTTGGAAGCGCCCAAAATGGTACCGCCTCGGTGAATCAATCCCGCTGTATTGTCGCGGTTCAATTCCATTACATTGCCTTCAAGAAGCCCCTTGTATCCTTCTCGGAAGCCCACTACTTCAATGCCATTGTTCAATGCAGTCTTCATAATGCCCCGAAGAACCACATTCAAGCCCGGGCAGTCGCCCCCGGCCGTTAACACCCCAATTTTTTTCATTATACACACACCCCTCTAAACTTTATCTATGGTATTCTATCATATGTTAAACAGCGCTTTCAAGCGCCGTTCAAGCGTTTTCACAAAAAAATTCAATCCCCGACAAAAAATTCATGCCGCGCTTCTTTCAAGCCCCAGCACCAAATTCACCGGCTGTCCGATTCCCCGCATCAAAACACCCTGCCGCCGAAGCGAAAACCCTATGAAACCGCTCTCATATCATTATAATCAAAAAAACCAATCTCGTCACGACTTGCGCTTAATAACGGACCGCAGTCCCTTTTCTTCCCCCCGCAGAATCTTGCCGATATTTTTCCGGTGCAGAAAGACCGAAAGCAAAGCCAGACCAAACGCAACGCCAATCGAACCCGCTTCCATCGTCAACACAACGGTGAATCCCAAGAAAACAAGCAGCATGGCATAGGTGCCGAATACAATATAATCCGTTAGCACCGTAATCAAAACAATGGCAACCACACCGGCCAAAGCCATTTTCCAATCAATCATTGCCATGACTCCAACCAAAGACGCCGTTCCCTTGCCCCCGCGGAACCTCATAAAGAACGGAAAGTCATGGCCGAGAATCACACCGCCGCCAGCCAAATACTTCCACTGCATATCCGAAGCGGCAAGATCAAAGAGCAATCCGATGATCAAAATCGCCCCTACCGCCTTCAAGATATCTACCATGGCGACCGTGGCTCCCATTTTCCATCCAAAGGTCATCGTCGCATTAGACGCCCCAGCGTTCTTGCTTCCCACCGTGCGAATATCCATCTTTTTAACAAATCGGCCAATCAAGTAGGCCGCCTGAATACAGCCAAAGGCATATCCGATTAGAACAATCATTCCCTTTTCCATCTTTTCCCCTCCCCAATGTTCTCATTATACCCGCTTTTCTCTTTGAAAAGAAAGAAAATTCCCCGACCTGTGGTATAATAAGCCGATGAAAGGAGTCACTATGAACCCGATACATTACGAAGATCAACATTTAATCATTGTAGAAAAAGCGCCGGGCATGCCGGTCCAGTCAGATCCTTCCGGCGATCCGGATTTGCTCTCCGAATTAGAAAAACAAATCAACCATCCCCTTTGGCTGGTTCATCGATTGGACCGCCCGGTTGGCGGCTTGATTGTGTATGCGAAATCCAAGGAAGCCTGCGCTCTTCTTTCTGAAGCCTGGCAAAAGAAGAAAATACAAAAGTCCTATACAACGGTCGTCTGCGGAATACCGGAATCCGATCAGGCTGAACTCAGCCACTATATTCGAAAATGCAAAACCATCAACCGTTCAAAGATCGAGCCCAAACGGGTAGCTTACGCCAAACGCGCCCTTTTGCGCTACCAAGTGCTGGAAAAAACGATTGACGACGAGTTCGGTCCGCTGGCCTTGCTTCGGGTGGATCTGCAAACCGGACGCCACCACCAAATTCGCGTGCAATTGTCCCATATTGGCCTGCCCATCTGGGGAGACACCAAATACAACAAAACCTTTACCAAGCGGAAGACTTGGAGTCAGATCGCCCTATGGTCCACCCAATTAGCCTTTGAGCATCCATTCACCGGTGAACAGGTGGCTGTATCCATTCTGCCGAAAGTCGAACCCTTCGATCGATTCAAGGAGTGTCAATCATGAAAAAAATATTTGTCGCCGGATTGTTTTCCATCCTACCCATTACCATAACCGTATTAATCATCCAAACGGTTTTCAATTGGCTGGATCATTTCGGCAGCCAGTTTCTGTCGAAGTTTGTTGATTTCCAGATTCCCGGACTCGGGGTCTTGCTGACGCTGGGCGTTATTTTTCTGGCTGGATTGTTTATGCAGGTCGTTGTCGGCAAAAAACTATTGTCCCTCTTTGACAATCTCATGGAACGCATCCCCCTTATCAACCATCTCTATCATGGTGTAAAAGGGGTAACCGACTCCTTCAGCAAAATGCCGGAGCGAGAGTTTTCCATGGTCGTCCTGGTCAAGTATCCGACGCCGGAGTTCGAGAGCATCGGCCTGATCACCAACGAATCCGTCTTGGTTCAAGATCAAAAAAAGGTTGCCGTTTTTATTCCGACAACCCCGAATCCTACCAATGGTTTTCTTGTTCTTGCTGACTTGGAAGACCTGACACCGCTTGATATTCCCGTTGACGAAGCGATTAAATCCGTTATCTCAATGGGCAGCGTGTGGCCGAAAAAGTATCAATCCTTATCCAGCGACACTTCCTCGACATGATGAATTCCATTCTCGTTAACAAAGACTTCAATTAGGGCAATGCGTTCGATGGTGCCTTTAATCGGCTGAAAACGCTGAATTGCATTTTCCATAACGGGAAGCAAGGCTTCCTCTGAAACAGATATGGCAAGGGAACAATGGGGCATCCATTGTTCTTTTTTATAATACGAATCCCCTTTGGCTGCAAATTCAGACAAGGCTTTGTAGAGTTTTTCATGTGCCTGATGGAAAGCCTGGCTGGGCAAAGGCGATAGAAAAACCGTATTGGTCGTAGGAAAAACCCCAACACTGTCAAATTGAACGGCCATTGGCTTCACGCCCTTTGCAAATTCGCGAAAGGCATCTATAAACATGGTCCGTTCCACGCCATGAAACAGTCCCAATGAAATATGCGGGCGGTTGCCCGGAATCCGAATCATGGAATCATCCAGTCCCGTTTCTTTGAGTCCCTGCCAATAGGCATAAATCTCTTCTTCCGTTTTCTGGTCAAAAACCGCTTCAATGGCAAACATGGCTTCCTCCTACCCTTTAATTATTGCGCTTCCGATCACTTCTCTTCCCTGATAAATTGCTACCACCTGTCCCGGCGCAGGCGCCCGGGCCGGCTCAACCAAACGAATCATCTGGCTTTCCACTTCCTTTGCCCCCACCTTCGGGCCCCACTGACAAAGCTTTACCTCCAGCTTGGCGCCCATTGGCTGCGGGACAATCCATTGCAAATCCTCAATCATTACCCGTTCTGTCCACAGGGCTTCTTCCGGTCCCAGCCACAAGGCCTTGTCCTTTGCATCCAGACGGGTGACAACAAATTCCTTCCCACCTGTCCACTTTTGCAAGCCCTTTTTCTGCCCAATCGTAAAGCGAGCAAGCCCCTGATGACGGCCAAGAATCTTTCCCTTTTGATCCCGCACAGGTCCCGGCATCATCACTGACGGCGCATGTTTGGCCAAATAGGTCAGATGATCCCCACCGGGAATAAAACAGATGCCCATGCTGTCCTTCTTTTCAAAAACAGGGATTCCCCGCCGTTTTGCATAAGCCCGCACCTCTTCTTTGGATGCAAATTCGCCCACCGGGAACAAGAGCCGCTGCAATTGCGCCTGCGACAGCCGGCAAAGTACATAGCCCTGATCCTTTCTTTCATTCTCCGCTTGTATCAAATGCACCCTTCCATTCGGATCCCGCTTTAATTTCGCGTAGTGGCCCGTTGCAAAAAAATCTGCCCCTTGCTCCATCGCCCAGTCCAATAAAAGGCCGTATTTGATTGCCGGATTGCAAAACTGGCAGGGGTTTGGCGTTTGCCCTTGCCTGTAGGCATCCAGCCAGGGATGGACCACGTCCCGCTCAAAGGCTTGCGTCAGATCCAAAACCGTATGGGAGATTCCCAAAAACTCTGCCACTTCTCTTGCACTTGCAACGGGCTCTTCGAAACCGTCTTGCTGCAGCTTCATCGTTACCCCGTGTACCTCATAGCCCTCTTCCAATAAAAGATCCGCGGCAACCGCGCTGTCCACGCCGCCGCTCAGGGCAAGCATTACTTTTTTTCCCATACGCACTCCTTTTCTTTCTCTTAACCTTATTATACTATAGAATGCGAAGGAGGCTGACAATGAAAAAAGACTGGAAATTGACAAAAGAACAGCAGAAGGCGGCAATCAAAAGCATCAAACGATATTTTGCGGAAGAACGGCAGGAAGAAATTGGCGAACTCGCAGCCATCCTCCTGCTTGACCAAATCACCCCCATTCTGGCTGCTTCTTTTTACAACCAAGGGATCCAAGACAGCATCGAACGCGCGCAAGCGCATATGGAGGAGCTTTACGTACTTGAAGTTCCCCTCCCCTAAAAGGCAATATACAAATGCGACGCAAGCCCGTTTCCACAAGAAAGCTTGCGTCTTTTCTTTTGACCAGTATTGTATAATTATAATTTTTCATTTATAATATTTCTCAATACCTTAGGAGGCGATCCAATGAAATTCAAATGCGGAGAACACAGTTTCAACATCGACTTATCACAATGGGACACCCACACGCATCTCACCGCACTGGCGAAAAGTACAGGCAGCGAGGAAGACGCCATCCAAAACGCTTTGGATCACCCATACGATTCAAAACGATTATCGGAATGCATTCAACCAAATGAAACGGTTTGCATCATCATTTCCGATATCACCCGCGCATCGCAGCGGATGTGGGTTTATTTGCCTTTTTTGATCAAAGAATTGGAAACTGCCGGCGTGCCTGACGAAAACATCTTCTTTCTTTCCGCCAATGGCACCCATCGACAACAAACGGAAGTCGAACATCGAACGCTTTTGGGCGACCTGTATGACCGCTTTCAGATCTTTGACCATTGCGGGAGCGATTCGGCCAGCGTCCAATCGGTAGGCATCACCCAATACGGCAATGAAATCAAGTTGAATCGAAAAGCGTTGGCAGCCGATCATATCATTCTCACCGGCGCCATTCTTTTTCATGACCTGGCCGGGTTCGGCGGCGGACGAAAATCCCTGTTGCCTGGCATTGCAGCGACCGAATGCATCCAGCGCAACCACCGACTTGCCTTGATCGGGGATGATGGCGAAATCCATCCGGAAGTCGGAAGCGGCAAAATGGAAAACAATCCTTTGAACCGCGAAATGCAGGAAGTGGCCGATTGGATCAAACCCACCTTTATACTCAACGTTGCCATTGGCGGCGACGGCCGAATCAGCCAAGCTTTTGCCGGTCACTACCGGTCTGCTCACGAAGCAGGCCAGAACTTTGTCCGCCAACAAGACGGCCAATGGATTGAGACCCAGGCAGATCTTGTGATCGGCTCCGCAGGCGGCTATCCCAAGGATATCAACCTGTATCAATCCACAAAGGCGATCAGCAATCTCGTTAACGGCGTACGGCCGGGCGGGACGCTTCTGCTCTTTGCCGAGTGCCGCGAAGGCTTTGGATACCATGAAATGAGCGATGTGCTGCTGGATCACTGCCCGCTTCCGCAATTGGCAAAGAAGGTTGCGGATCGGTTTTCTGTGGCACGTTATATCGGATATTGGACGAGAAAGGTCGCTCAGGAATTCGAAATCGTCTTAGTGTCCTCCCTGCCTTCCGAAGATCTGGAAGCCATCGGAATCAAAAATTTCCCGGATGCCGATTCGGCTTTTAACTATATTCAAACAAAGTCAATGATTCAATCGGCACTGTCCGTTCCAAAGGCTGGCTCAATCTATGTACAGTGTAAAGGAGAATAGTTATGATTACCCTCGCAAAACAATACCAAAATGCCGAAATCACCGCCTTGGGAAAGGCCTCCACACTAACGGGCGACCTTGACGCCCTGATCAATCTCAGCATCGGGGATCCCGACCAAATCACCCATGAAACCGTCATCGAAAAAGCCCTGGAAGATGCCCGAAACGGCCATACCAAATATACCCATGCGCTGGGGGATCCGGAAGTGCGCGCCGCGTTGAAAACTCACTTTCAAACCGAGCATGCCCTGTCAATTCCGACCAATGAAATGATGATGGTCGTCGGTGCGGGCCACGGCATGTATCTGGCACTCAGGGCCATCCTCAATCCAGGCGACGAAGTGTTGATTCCTTCGCCCTACTATCCGCCCTATCCCCAGCAGGTGGAACTGAACCAGGGAATTCCCGTGCCAGTCCTGACCTCCGCGGCCAATCATTTTCATTTGACGGTTGATGATTTGAAACAGGTGGTGACGCCGCATTCGCGCGCCCTGATTTTGAATAATCCCAACAATCCAACAGGCGCGTCATTGAGCAAAAACGAACTCACCGAAATAGTGGCTTTCGCCAAGGAAAACAACTTGATTATCCTCTCCGACGAGGTTTACCGCGGGTTCAGCTTCGATAAATCCTTCACCCCGATCTATCAGATTGATGGCGCACGGGACTGCGCCCTGGTATTCGGCAGTTTTTCAAAAGACTATGCCATGACCGGCTGGCGCATTGGGTACGCATTCGGTCCCAAACACGTCATCGACTGCATGCGAGAATTGAATGAAGGCATCTGCTTCACCGCATCTTCCGTATCGCAGCGGGCAGCCTTGCATGCTCTTACGCATCACAGTGAAATCCTGCCGAAACTCCAAGAGACCTACAAGGCAAGAGTTGACTATGTCTACCAACGCGTACAGACCATGCCGGGTTTGTGTCTGCATCAGCCGGAGGGAACTTTCTATCTGTTTGTTGATATCAAAGGTACCGGCCTCTCCTCGGAAGCCTTCTGCGACAAGGCGATGGAAGAGGCGCGTGTCTTAATGCTTCCGGGAACCGCCTTTGGCACAAGCGGCGAAGGCTATGTCCGCATTGCCTGCACCGTTGATATTCCCGTACTGGAAGAAGCCTTTGACCGACTTGAACAACTACAATACTAAAAAAGGACGCTCATTGAGCGTCCTTTACGATTAAATCAAGTTGTCTGTATTTGCCAATTTCATGTACTTCTCCGGCTTCCACCGCAATAGGCTGCCGAAAAATCGGTCCGTCCAAAACAACGGTATGGAATTCTCCATTCTCGCCGCAGGCATCCACGCCCATGGCCTCAAACTCTTCAATCAATGCTTCCGTAAAGTTGCATCCCAAATACCGTTCCGGCACCCGCTCACTGTCCAGGGTCACAATCCGTGCAACAAAACCCGCTCGAACAAATTCGCGGATCAAGTCCCGTCTGGATTCCTGCCACAAGGGAAGCAGCGGCTTAATATCCTGCGTTTCACAAACCCGCCTTACCCATTCTCGGTGGGGTTCCAGATCGATGTCGCCGAAAACGCCATGAGTGATGCCTTCCTTCCGTTTTTGCTGCAAAAATCCAAGAAACTCCGTCTCGTAGTCGCCCCATGTCGCTTTGCGAAACTCCCAGGTTTTCCCCATGGCTTCCGCCTGCGCCTGCAATAAATCCTTGCGCAAGCCGTGGCTTCTGGAACGCTGGCCCCCTTCTTCAATCATTGTAAACAAATAGGGCACACGCAAACCTTCCTGCTCCGCACGGTACAAGGCCAAACAGCTGTCCTTTCCCCCGCTCCATGATGAAAACGCAATTCTCTCCATTGATTCCTCCACCCTTCCAATTCAAAAGCCCATTCGTCCTGCTTCAACATTCTTCTCACATTATATCGGTTCTACAAAAGCTGAACAACAAGAAAAGCGGTAAGCCCCGTGGCAAGACTTCCCCACAGAATATCCATAATGGCGATCCGCACCGGCCAATTCTCAATCACGGCAAGGCCGGTTAGATCATAGGTGCAGTAGGCAACAAAACCAAACCCGGCACCGCGCAGGAATGCATAGGTGCCTGACCCTCCAATGCTAGGCTGGATCACAAAGAATACTATCCCCGCCGCGTAGACCAAATAAAACAGAACAGCGGCACTCCACTTGGGCCGCGCGCGCATCAACGCCCCCAACTCTTTTCTGTAAAATTTTCTTGCTATCCCCGCCAGCCAAATCATATCAACCACAAGAAAGATCACCAGGGTAATGGTAAACACGACAAACACCTCCTGCTTATGGGATACCCGAATCCTGGAAATTTCGTCATGTTTTTCGTATCCCAATCCGATATACTAAAATTACAATCTACTCCGGAGGCTGATTGATGAACCACAATGCTGTGCATCAAATCCAAAGCGTTTTAACGACAATTGAAGACAAGCTCGAAGCACCCCTTGATCGCAAAGACTTAATACGCATGTCCTTCTTTTCTTCTGCCGCTTTCTATCCCCTGTTTCAAAACCTGGTCGGCACAAGTCCAAAGGACTATATTCAGCGCAGGCGGCTTTCCATGTCTTGCCGCAACCTCATCGAATCCGATGAGTCCATCCTTGCGATCGCGCTCCGTTATCAATACGCTTCCTATGAAAGCTATTCCAGGGCTTTCAAGCGATTGACGGGCCTGAGTCCCCGCCACTACCGAGTGCGCGGCGAGCTGATCATCCCCTTTGGACGAATCACACTTGTGGAAAATCCCATTGGAGGAAACAACCAAATGAAACGAAGAATGAACCAAGCCCCATTAAAAGAATTGCTTTCTGTAAACTCCGGTCTCTTGCTGGATATTGATATTGACAATTTTGAGCAAGTCAATCAGCAATACAGCCGGGCAGCGGGGGATGTCATTTTGGCCGAAGTGCCGAATCGCATCAACAAGATCCTGAATGAATACGGCATCTATAGACCGGCCATCCGCATCCACAACGATGAATTTATCGCTCTGCTTCCCGACTCTTCTGATCATGCCGAAACCATTGTGCAAAGAATCATGGACGCGCTAAAAGCACCCTATTCCTTTCAGGAAGAAAGCATCCAGATTACTGTCAGTATCGGCATCACACCTTTTGAAAAACACCAGGAATGGTCAGAAGGTGTCGATCGCGCAGAATCCGCGATGAAAGAGGCAAAAAGACAGGGCAAAAACAAAGCTTTTCACGCATAAAACAAGCCGGAATCTGCTTAGATTCCGGCTCCTATTTTACCTGCGAATTATCCATTCTTATGAATTTCATCAAGAAAGTGGTGAATCGCTGCTTCCAAATCTTCCGTCGCAATTTTGGCAATGGAATCTCCAAATGTCAATTCGGTCATCCATTCACCATTTTCCGCCTCTTGCAGTCTTGCCAACAACCCAATCCCATAGATTTGAGCCGTTTGGATCACTGCCGCCTCAATCGTTTCCCGGTCTGCCTGAATGTATAAATGAAACATATTGACTTGGGGCACTTCCGGTCTTGTTTCAATCCGGTCGGATTCGTTCAACAGCGCCGCTACTCTTTTTGCCGCTTCCCAATATCGTTCCATCTTCCCATGGCGTCTTTCAAAATTGCTCCACGCATTCAAGATATAAGGATACAAAGAAATCAAATCGCCTCCATGACGGCGTTTCCAAACCAAAGCCTGACTTCGGAAGGATTCCGGGCAAAGCAGCATGGCGCCAGCAATACCGCCGATTCCCTTGTAAAAAGAGACATAGACCGTATCGAAAAGGTCGCAAATTTCTTTCTCGCTCTTCCCGTAGTAGGGGGCCGCTTCCCAAAGCCTTGCCCCGTCCAAGTGAAGCGCAATCCCCCGCTCTCTGCAATAATCACATATGGCAACCAGCTCGTCCCATTCCGGCAATTGCCCGCCAATCTCCCTTTGCGGCAGTTCGATCAGCAATGCTGAAAAGGGTTCCTCAATGGCTTTGAGATCTTCCAGAGTAAAGAGGCGGTCTGCCTCACCCAAGAGGATCGGCTGGATCCCATGGAGCGCCTTCAAGCCATCCTCTTCATGGATTTCCAGATGGCAGCGCGGATGATAGGCCACCTGACGGCTGCCATTGGCATCGCACCAGATGCGCAAAGCGATCTGCTGTGCCATGGTTCCGCTCGGAAAAAAGATCGCGGCTTCTTTTCCGCAACGTTCCGCAATCACCCCTTCAAAATCTTCGATCACATCGCCCGTTCCATAAATATCCGCTCGCTGATACCGCTCTTTGGCAAAATCAATCGCGTCCTGCAAGGCACAAATCTCGCGCGGTCCATGTCCGGCAATCTGATATTTCGCATTTCTATAAGCTGTCAACAAATCCATTTCGATCTCCTCTCTTCTCTATGATTCAAACTCTCAAAAAAAGTGTAGCAAAAAAGACCGCTCCCGGCTACATCCCTCTGCGCATTTTACATAATCAATGAAAACTTAACATCGCCGTAGATATAAAAAAGCGGGGGACTTCCCCCGCTTAAAACAAGTCTTTCAATCGATCGGCCGCATCACCCAAGTCAAGTCCCTCGCCGCCAGCCAAAACATTTTTAACCTGGTCCTGAATCGGCGCAGGCAGCTTGTCCTCCAAAAACTTCATAACCACTTCGATTGCCTTCTCTGCCATCTTCTCATCCAGATTGGTTTCATCCATCAACTTCTTGATTAATTCTTGCATCATAATCTCCTTCCATTTCATTGGATTGCCTAATTATGATACCCGAATTTACCTTTTATGCGCGCTCTTTTACAAACATCCCCTGGAATTTTTCCGTCTGGAACCGCTCCACAAACAGGTCGCATTTGCACAAGAACAAAAAGTAAACATTCAGTCCCGTCTCGGAAAGCGTCTCAAAATTCCCCTGGCCTTTGGATAAAACAAAGTCCGCCGCATCAATGGCTTCCCGCGCTTCAGGGCTGATTTGATCCAGCTGCGTGCCCGGAATTCGCGTGCCATTGCCCATGACCGGCACCAAATCCGTCAAACCGATCTCCTCGGCGTCTTCCATCAGGGCGTCATTCAATGCGACTCCGCCACGAACAATCACTTGAATGTCCACCGCCGGATAAAGTCGTCGAAGCGTCTGGATCAACACTTTGTCAAAAACAATTTCACCGGCATTGTCCGTCAGATAGACCAAGCGGTGTCCGTCTTCCAATTCCCGCCGAAAACTTTCTACCGTCTCTTCATCCAGTTTTTGTTCCTCAGACCGGTGAATCAATTCTTCCAACTTTTCTTCATCCACACTGTCCATGGCCCCAAAATCAATCAAATTGCCCACCATGGCAAATTGGAGCGCGCTCAGCAATTGATCCTGCGATTCAAGGATCCGCTGATGAATTTCATATTCTTTTTTCAACAAATACTGATTGTAATGCCGTTTCCCTTCGTAATAGGGATCCCCGATCTCAAACTTGTCTTCAAGGATCTGATTGATTTGCGTATAGATATAGGGTGCCGTGTCGGTCAATTTGGATTCGGCGATGACCCCGTACGTTTCCTTCATAAATTGCAGCAAACCGTCTTCATCACAGTCATAAGACTTAAAGTTTTGTTCCGCTTTCTGCAAGATACAATTGATGCATGTTAAATTCGCTTTCATTTCAATACTCCCTACCCTTTTCTTCTTTCTTTCCCTTTGTCATCTTCTTGGCTAAAACTTGATAAAATAAATGCCCCATTTTCTTTTTTATCCAGGACAATTGGTTTTCATAGTAGTAATCGCGACTCGACCATCCCTGCTGCTCCCAATAGGGGCGATCCTGCAGAAGGATTTGAAGCGCTAAAACCTTTTGCACTTGAAAATCCAACACACGTTTCCAACTAGGTCGATCCAGTTCTTTCGGACGCCTTATCAATAAAAGGAACCGTTCCAATTTAGCTTCCAGTTCATTCGCTTCAATCCCATTTCGTTTCACCGCAACTTCTCCGGCAGGAATCGCCCCCCATTGAATCGTAATATCTTTCAGATACTGCAAACTTGCTTTCGCACCGGAAGCATTGGTCGATACACAAGAGAAAATTGGTTTTCCTACCAGAATCGGGCGGTGATAATGCGAACAGGTCCGATCGATTGCTATCTTTAGGATCCCGGATATCTGGCGCAGATAAACCGGTGAAGAAAGAACGATGCCATCCGCCTCTCGCAATTTGCTTTCAATCTCATGAAAGTCATCCTGAAGATGACATTGCCCCCGCAGGATGCAGAGTTCACAGCCCCTGCATGGCTGAAGATCAAATTCCGAAAGATGCAGGATATCCGTCTCAATCCCGCGCTGGTTCAAAACTTCAGCAATTTGCTTCAAAACACCATAGGTTGTTTTCTTGCGCCACGAACTGTTCACCAACAATACTTTCTTCATTTAGAGCCTCTCCTTTATTGCAATCACTCCTATTCTATCAGATTCCATAAAAAAAAGAAGCATTCTTCCGAATGCTCCTCCCATTAGGCGACAACAACGCGATTTCTTCCGCTTTCTTTTGCCTCATACAAGGCATGATCGATTTTCTGTATAAAAGATGATTCGGATTGGACGTCATTGTCCTGCAAGGTTCCGCACCCGATGCTGATGGAAACGCAAACAGACACGTCTCCAATCACAATCCTCTCTGACGCGATTCGGTCACGCAGCCGCTCGGCAATTTCATGGGCAGCCGCCGCATTCGCATTCGGCAGAACCAGAAAGAACTCCTCGCCGCCATAGCGAATCAGCAGGTCTGTTTCCCGCAAATCATTTCTCACCAATTCCGATACCCGCTTCAATACCCCATCGCCCACCAGATGTCCATAGGTGTCGTTCACCCGTTTAAAATGGTCGATATCAAACATCAATGCACTAAAGGGCTTATCCATTTGAAGGGCCTGCTGGTATTCTTCCCGATACCGCCTCAAGCCGGAACGTCGATTTAATACATCCGTCAGCGGATCGCGCTCGGCAATGCGCTGCAACTCCTCGTGCTCCAAGGCATTGTTCAAAGACAAGGCCAAACTGTGGGCAAAGATGTCAATTTCCTTCAGCAGTTCCGTAGCAAATTCCTCCGGCGTCGCCAGGACAATAATGCCCAAAACCTGATCTTTGTAGACGATCGGCAAAACAAGAACCTGGCGCGGCTGGTATTGCGTTAAAACACTTTGTACGACCAGATCTTTCGGATAGGTAATCATCTCAAAGCGTTTGTTTTTAATCACCTGCCGCAGAACCTGATTCTTTTGGAATGAACTGGTATCTTCAATGCCGTGACTGGCAATCGGCTGAATCTGTTCTCCATTGACCAGAAGAATCAAACCCGCACTGGCGTCACCATGCCGCATCAGAACTTCCAGTGCATTCTCTGCCAATACTTCCAATTCCAATTGGCTGGATAGGATTTCCGTATAGCTTCGGATCGCTTCCTGGGTTTTCAACACAGCCGCAAACGCCTCAATCAATTCATTGAAAGCCCCGCCGCACCGGCCAAATTCATCCGCCGAATTCACCGGGATATGACAGGTTTCAATGGAGCAGTCCCCGATGTCACCGCCGCGGGAAATTCGCAAGATGTTTTCTTTCGCATGATCCATCTTGGAAGTAAACAGGCGAAGCTTATCTCCAACCGTAAATTTAGCCAGCAAGATGTTCACTACGCCGACCAAGATGCCCGCCGCCACACAAGCGATGAAAAAGGTCGGTGAGAAGGCAATGGCCGTGGAAACTCCCAAGGCCGATGCAAAAAAAGGAAAGATCAACCCGGTTACAATTCCGAATCCGATCATCAGAATTGCCAGGACAAAAAATACGTTATGCTTTTGATTCATAGGTTTCTCCTTTAACTGAAATCACTCTACATTATACACAATCAAAAGCATGGAAAATAACTCAATTTCTTCATATTTATCCCTTATTCATCCAAACAAGCCATCACTCTTTGCTCCACATCCGCCCAATCATAGACGGGATTGTCGATTACATTCACATCGATGTCCAATTCTTCCATCACCCTGAATTCCAGTGCCTTGCGTGCCTGAATAAACTGAATCACAGCTTCGAATCCGCTGACATGCGTGTCTTTCCCAAAGGGAGAGGCTTCCACATATTCAGCAACCAAATCAATCCAGTCTTTCCACCGCTTGGGTTCCGGGGACCGTCGTTCATCGGCCACCCTTTGAATGGTTTCCCTGACATCCGGCTGCGACAGATAAATCAGTTTGGGCTTCAGAGGCTCAACGGTTTGGATCAAGGCTTTCATATAGCGAATGATCGCTTCTTCCGTCATCTCATGGGCGCGCAGCATCTCGCTGATATGGTTTTGCAGATAGGCGCACTCGAAAATATAGACTGTTTCCGGATCCGCTTCCCGGCTGAAGCGTTTCCATCGCTCAAAGTGAAGTCTTTTAAACTCCTCAAAGGGGACACGCTGGTCATAGACCTCGTGCTGGTCAAAGTATTCCATCCACTCCCGGCCCTCTTCCGGCAAGCGAAGTTGGGTATAGGCAATAATCGCTCGATCGCCTTCGATTGAAACATGGTTCTTCCATCGCCCTTCAAAAATGGGCAGCCTTCGGATCTCCTCAAACTTTTTCAAAGGAATGACCGAAAGCCATGCAAGATCAGCAGGATGCAGCTCGCCTTCCTGAAACATCTGCACCCGATGCCCTTTGCTTTCCAAGTGCTGTTTCACTTTTTCAGCCATAGTCGTTTTCCCGGATCCGGGAATCCCTTCAATTAAAATCAGTCGATTCATCCATCATCCCTCCTATTCGGATTGCTTGCCGCTCTTTCTCAAGCGCCTAACCAGTACTTGTATTTCATGCACAAACAGTGGCAATACTGAGATTCCAAGGACAATGCCCCAATCCCCCAGGCTCAATGAGCTCGTGTGAAAGGCTTCCGTGAAAAACGGAACTTCCGTTACCAGAATTTGCGCCCCGATCCCCAGAAGCACGGCTGCGATCATCAGCTTGTTCTGATGCAGCTTTGAAACGAAAATCGAAACCTCATGATCCCGCATGGTCATGGCGTACATCAATTGCGATACGGCCAGGATTGAAAATGCCAATGTCTGCGCCCGCGTTAAAAGCGCAGGTTGCGACAGGATCTCGGCGATCTTCTTAATCTCAAAAATCTTCACAGAAGGCGCCATGCCTTTTGCCACCAGATAAAAGGCACTCAGGGTCCCCATGGCAATCAAGGTGCCGTAGAAGACGATATTCAAGCCGCCTCCGTCTGCAAAGAGGCTGGCCTGCGGATCACGCGGCGGTTTCTTCATCAATCCCCGCGGTTTGCCGTCAGTCCCCAAGGCCAAGGCTGGCATGGTGTCTGTCACCAAGTTCACCCACAGAATATGAACTGCCAACAAGGGTGCCGGCAAGCCCAGCACAATCGCGGCAAACATGGCAACCACTTCGCCCAGATTGGAAGAAAGCAAAAACAGCACTGTTTTTCGGATATTGTGATAGATCCCGCGGCCTTCTTCCACGGCTTTTTCAATGGTCGTAAAGTTGTCGTCGGTCAGAATCATATCCGAGGCGTTCTTGGCAACATCCGTTCCCGTTATGCCCATGGCAACCCCGATATCGGCGGATTTTAGGGATGGGGCATCATTAACGCCGTCCCCCGTCATGGATACAATCTGCCCGTTTGCCCGGAAGGCCTCCACAATTCTCACCTTGTGTTCCGGTGAAACCCGGGCGAAAACACGAACCGTCTTCACACGCCCCTGCAATTCCGCCGCTTCAAAATCATCCACTTCCTGGCCCGTCAGGCATTGGTCTTCCCTTTCGGCAATCCCCAGCTCCCGTGCAATGGCAAGGGCCGTATCACGGTGGTCCCCGGTAATCATTACCGTCGCAACCCCTGCTTTTTTCAGCCTTTCCACAGATGGCTTGGCTTCTTTCCTTGGCGGATCCATCATTCCCACCAAGCCAATAAAGACCAGTTCCTCTTCATGGACTTCCTGATCGCCTTCCCGCTTTGCCAAGGCCAAAACACGCAGGGCTTGCTTGGACATAACTCCGGCCGCTTCTTCTATCGCTTGGCGATCCGATTTTTCAAATGCCCGTACGACTCCATCCTCTTCAATCTGGCTGCAACGGTCCATCAGCACATCCATAGCCCCCTTGGTATAGGCAATGGTTTGCGCATCGATTTTATGCACCGTTGTCATGAGTTTCCGATCGGAATCAAAAGGCTTTTCGTTCACCCTTGGATAGCTGCCTTCCAATTCTTTTTTGTCCACTCCAAGCAGTGCCCCCATATCCACCAGGGCCAGCTCTGTCGGATCGCCAATGCGCGAATCCCCTTCAACACTGGCATCACAGCACAGCACCATGCCGTGAATCAGTTCACGATGGCTTTCCAAAGAAGCCTCTTCTATCGGTTTTACTTGTCCATTCAGATAAACCGAACGTACCGTCATCACATTCTGAGTCAGGGTGCCGGTCTTGTCCGAACAGACCACGCTGACCGCCCCCAGGGTTTCAACCGCCGGCAGCCGGCGAACGATTGAATTCTCCTTCACCATGCGCTGCACGCCCATGGCAAGAACAATGGTGACAACCGCCGGCAGCCCTTCCGGCACCGCGGCAACCGCCAAGGAAATGGCCGTCATCAGCATTTGCATCAAATCCCGCTCCTGCAGGTAGGCAATGCCGAAAAGCAGGACGCAAATCACAATGGTTCCGATGCCCAGAATCTTGCCCAAATCCGCCAAACGCTTCTGCAAAGGCGTCAATTCCTCTTCCTTGGCTTCAATCATTTCAGATATCTTGCCGATCTCCGTGTTTTTCCCCGTCGCCGTAACAATGCCGCTGGCCCGGCCATAGGTGACAATGGTTGACATATAGCCCATGTTCACACGGTCGCCCAAAGGAACTTCGCCCTCCAGCACCACGTCTGCCTTTTTCTCGACCGGCAAGGATTCGCCCGTTAATGCAGATTCCTCGACCGAACAGTCTGCAGTTTCAACAAACCGCAAGTCAGCAGGAATAATGCGTCCAGCTTCCAGCTCCACGAAATCGCCGACCACCAGGTCCGAAGCGGCAATCTCTTCCGCCTTCCCGCTTCGCCGCACCAGTGCCGTTGGACTCGACATCTTCTGCAGGGCAGACAACGCCTTCTCGGCCTTGCCCTGTTGCACAAGCCCAACCGTTAGATTGATCATAATCACGCCTGCAATAATGACAACGTCCCCGTATTCTTTCAAGATTGATGAAACCACCATGGCCACCAGTAGAATCATGGTCATGGGTTCCTTCAATTGTTCCAAAGCACGCTGCCAAATGGTTGGCGGCTCCGCCGCTTTCAATTCATTTTTCCCGTATTTATCGAGCCTCGCCTTCGCCTCTTCCCGACTCAGTCCGTCAGTGCCCGTATTTTGCGCATTTATCACTTCTTCGATTGACTGGTTTTCAAACATCGATTCCTCTCCTTTGTCTGCCTGATGATGAACTGCCATATAAAACCATTATATCAAAAAGACAGGCGAATAATCGCCTGTCTTACCCAATCCTTTTTATGCGGATTCTTCTTTCGATTCCAGTTTTCCCACATGAACTTTGCTTGCCACATAGACATTGACCAAAGAAAGGGACGCCGCCAAAAAGAAGATGTACTGCGGACCCCAAAGATCCCAAACAATCCCTCCTGCAATGGCGCATGCAATCGACACGATATGGTCCAGACTGAGCCCCAGGGACAGGGTCGGCATAATGTCCCGGGTATCCACGGCAATGGACTTGAGATAGACCGTTCGAATCATCCCCATCTGGGTGGACATCTTGTCCAGGATAAAGAGGGCATAAGCCAAAAATACCGGAACGCCAAAGGTCGAAAGGGCGCCGTTGGCAAATCCCGCGCTCAGCAAGCCATAGATCACATAAACCCCGATAAAGGAAAAGGCATCGGCATAGAGCAGTTTTTTTACACCAAACCGGTCAATCCACCGCCCCAAAGCCGGAATAAAAAACACGCCGATCAAGGAGCCGATGATGGCCAAAACCGCCAGGGTGTCCGCCTTTTTGTGCAGAAGGTCAATCAGCACCCAGGGACCGTATACCAGCATAATCTGCTTTTGCACCCCCCACATGACGACCAGGGTATAGTAATACTTATATTCTTTCCGAAAGACAAAATTAATCTTCTTATGGCTGGTGATCGGTTCCTTGAGAATCCGCTCCAGCAAAAAATACAAAAGAAAAGCGGAAAAGAAAATCACGGCGGCAACAATAAAGATCCATTTCGTCGGCGTTGTAAAGCTAAAGAATCCCGCGCGAAAACCGATAAAGGTGATCATTCCCGCCACCATTGTAAAAGCTGTAGAAGTCCCCTTGTACTGGCCCATGCGCTTGCCGATGTCATTGCCGCGGATCAGCGACATGCCAATGCTGTCGTGAACCGGCATCAGCATATGGGTACCGGCAGAGTTAATAAAGATAAAGACCAGCATAATTGCATAGGGCGGTGTTACAAACCCTAATACGCCGATGCCCGCCAATGCCAGCAACTGGGCCACCATGGCAATCCGGATATCGGAGAATGCGGACAGCATCGCTACAAAGACGATCACCAGGATTCCCGGCAATTCCCGCGGAAATTCAATCAAGCCACGCTGGTAGGCCGTAACCTGATAGGCGTCTTTAAAGTAATTGGATAATACCCCGCCGCTCAGTCCCTGCGCCAACGCCGTTAACGCGAGAATAACAAAATAGACTTTCTGTGCATCACTTAAGCTGTTCCATCTGGCCTTCAACTCTCCATCCCCCTGTATCGCTCTTTAATAAACTAAAGCGTAACCGTCTTTGAAGATTTTGTCAATGAATTCTGACCTTGAATATGTCCAGTTCAGGTCATCTTCACTGTAACGCATATTAGCGGATTGGTTCACTCCGCTAAATGCTTAGTGAAGATATATTCATCCGGCATGAAAAAAGGCTCTGGAATCGAGCCTTTCGTACTTTAATCATTTGCTTCTCTCATATTGTTCGGGCCAAGGAATATCAATACCCAGTTCTTTGGCTGCATGTAGGGGCCAATAGGGATTTCTGAGGAGTTCCCGGCCGAGAAAGACAAGGTCGGCGCGTTGGTTGCGGATGATTTCTTCCGCCATTTGGGCCTTTGTGACCAGGCCGCCAGCAATCACCGGCAATCCCGTTTTTGCTTTGATAATCTCCGCAAAAGCAATCTGATAGCCCGGATACGCAGGAACCGTTGCCGGAATCACCCCGCCGGAGCTGACATGGACCAGATCAATGGATTCTTTGACTGCATTCACGATTGCCACAACATCATTCGGATGATTGCCGCTCTCGTGGTATTCTTCCGCCGATACCCGGAGAAAGACCGGTTTTTCGGGATCCCACACGTCTCGAACCGCCGTCAGGATCTCCCGCAAAAACTTGCTTCGCTTCTTCTCGTTTCCCCCATAAGAATCATTGCGCAGATTGGTCAGGGGAGACAAGAATTGGTTGATCAAATATCCATGGGCGGCGTAAATTTCAATTCCGTCAAAGCCCGCTTTTAACGCCCGCCTCGCCCCATTCTTGAATGCCTGAATCACTTCCTCAATTTCTTCATGGCTCATGGACTCCGGATTTTGATATTCTTCACTGAATGCAATTGCACTCGGTGCAATAATTCTTTCCTCTTTAACGGCACATTTTCTTCCCGCGTGGGCCAGCTGCAAGACCACTTGGCTGCCATTGGCATGAATCATATCAACCAGCCTTTTCAAGCCTTCCACATGGTCATTGGACCAAATGCCAAGATCCTTCGGGGAGATCCTGCCTCTCGGCTCAACAGCGGTGGCCTCGATAATAATCAGCCCGGCGCCGCCTACAGCGCGTGTCGGATAATGCAGCAAATGCCATTCATTCACCTTGCCGTCTTGTTCTGCGCTGTACATGCACATCGGCGGCATCACGATGCGGTTGGAAAGTGTCATATTCTTGATTTGCATCGATGAAAACAGTCCTGCCATCTTCTTTCTCCTTCCGTTTTCTTCCAGCTCATTTCCAATCTGGCTGCCTCTTCCTTGTCTGATCGGCTCATTTTTGCTCACTTATAATAAAAATTTGAGGTCTCGGAACCAGCGGCAAAAAATATATACCCGAAAAATCCTTTTCCTTTCCTCCTCATCTATGATATACTTACATAATTTCCATGAAACCCAAATAGAAAGGGAAACTGATGAACGAATTTCAATCATTTGGCATTAACCAATCGCTGATTCAGCAGTTGAACCAGCAAAATATACAATCGCCAACCCCCATTCAATCCTTGACCATATCAGAGATACTGGCAGGTCGGGACTTGATGGCGGAAGCGCAAACCGGCACCGGCAAAACCCTTGCCTTTCTGCTGCCGATGTTTCACCAGGTAGATCCGGACAGCCCGCATATTCAGGGCCTGATCCTTTCTCCTACACGGGAGCTGGCCATTCAAATCACCGCGGAAGCGAAAAAACTGGCCGAGAATACGGATTGCGAAATCCTAGCCCTTTATGGAGGCCAGGATATGCAAAAGCAGTTGAAAAAACTATCCCGTCCCGTCACCTTTGTGATTGCAACCCCAGGCCGTCTTTTGGATCATTTGTACCGGGAAACCATCGATTTGACCCACCTGCGCACCCTTGTTCTGGACGAGGCGGACCAGATGCTGTATATCGGCTTCCAAAACGAGATCGAAATGATCCTGAAGCGAACCAACCGAGATCGACAACTGCTTTGTTTCTCGGCCACCCTGGATTCCAAGGTAAAAAAAATCGCCTACAAGCATATGACCGATCCCTTGGAGGTTGCCGCCGAAAAGGAGCAGGTCACCTTGGATTCAATCGACCAGCAGGTGGTCTTGACGACAGACCGCTGGAAACAGGAAGCCTTGTTTGCAGCCCTGGACAGGACGAATCCCTTTTTGGGCATTGTCTTCTGCCGTACAAAACGCCGCGCCGACACCTTGGAGGCAGCGATGACGCGAAATGGGTATCTATGTAACAAGCTGCACGGCAGCATGACCCAAAATGCCCGTCAGCGTGTCATGAAGGGATTTCGGGAAGCGCGATACCAATACCTGATCGCCACGGATGTGGCTGCACGGGGACTGGATATTGCCGGTGTTTCCCATATCTACAACTATGATATTCCCGAGTCGCCGGAGTCCTATATCCACCGGATCGGCAGAACCGGCCGGATGGGAGATTCTGGGACCGCCATCACCTTTGTCGCGCCGAAAGACCGAAATCTGCTGAAAACCATCGAAGAAAACATCGAGATGAAGATACCGGCGATTTCGCACGAACACCAAACAGACAAGAAACAACCTGAACGCCATGACAAACGAAATGTGAAGAAAGGCAGGAAAAAAAGATGATCAAACTACTGGCTGATTCAACCTGTGATCTTTCTCAGGAAATCATTGAAAAGTACGATATTGGGGTTGCTCCCTTAACCATCACCGTTGAAGGGCGCGATTATCAAGACAAGATCGATATGCAGTCTGATGAATTCTACAAGCTTCTGGGTTCTTTGGACACCTTGCCGACGACTGCCATGCCCAGCCCGCAAAAGTTTATGAATCTGATTGACGAAGCAATCGCAAAAGGGTACAAGGAAATTTTGTGCATAACCATGTCCAGCGGAACCAGCGGCTCCTACCAGTCCGCCAAGGTCGCGGAAGAGTACTTTCATGAAACCTACACCGATCCGGATTTGCGCATGCATGTCGTCGATTCCAAAAGCATGAGCCATGGCAGCGGTTATCTGATCCTCAAGAGTGCCATCCTCCGGGAACAGGGAGCAAATTTCGATGAATTGGTGAGTTTCAACGAGCGCTACAAGCGAAACGTCAAACACTTTTTATCCGTCGACGACCTGGATAACCTGATTAAAAGCGGCCGGCTGACCAATGTCAGCGCCATGATCGGCAAAGTGCTGAAAGTCAAACCCATTATGTCCATGCGGGATGGAAAGGGCGCGATTGTCGCCAAGGTGCGGGGACGCAAAAAAGTCTTCCAGCACTATATTCAGGAGTTTAAGCGCCGCGTTGACCTGGATTTAACGGATTTCGTCATTATCGGCTATACCTCGGACCGTTTGGTCGCGGAAAGCCTGGAACTGAAATTGCGTTCAGAGGCAGACTTCCAAGGGGATATCTATATCATGCAGATGGGCGCAGCCGTAGGCACCCATGTGGGTCTGGGCGGTCTGTCCATGTTCTTCATTGAAAAGGGACACCAGCACGATGGTTTGCTGCATAATGAGATGCAGCAAATGCTGGAGAATAATAAGAAGCTGATGAAATTCATGGAAAAGGATGAATTGCTGAAACGCTTCAATGAATACAAGAAAAAAATTATGAAATAGGAAACGCCGCCTGCGCGCATTTTTATCTGCGTGCCGGCGGCGTTTCTCAATTCCTTCTCTTTCGGATTTCTTTCTTTCTTTCTCGAATCTCATTTCGCAGGTGGGGTTCTGTCCACGTGGTATAGTTCTGAATCTCTCGAATCATCGCTTCGGCGACCTTTTTTTTGAAGGGCGTATCCGCGGGATCGTACAAAAGATAGAAGGCTGGCAAATTAATGAGTTCCGTCCGTCCCGAACCAAGGGTGCAATCTTCAAAATCGATTCCATAGATTCGGCCTTCCGACCAGAGAAAATTGCGGAAATTAATATCCCCCATCGTCATTTCCCCATTCAGCGATTTCTGACTTTGATGAAACTCCTGCACCCAGGTCACCAGCTTTTGCGCGATAACAACCGCCTGACCCAAGTCGCTGGATTTCTCCGCCGCTTCCAGCGCCTGCAAGACCGTTTCGCCCGGGATGTATTCCATGATGAAACGATGATGGTCATCCTGCGCTTCCAATATTGCAGGACAGGATAACAGCCCCTTCTCCCGCAAGCCTTCATAAATGGTTTTCTCCCGCCAGTATGCATGCGGATCCGCCATCTCTTTCACGATAACGGGTTCCCCATCCCTTTCGCACCGATAAACCGTGTTTTTTCTTGAAAAATAGACCTGGCCTTGCCTCTTCTCTTCCATCATTGCTTCCATGCCGGTCCAATCTCCACGCTGATTTGCGGCTCTTCCTCAAAGCCTTCCAGCTCTTGAACAACCCCCATCACTGCATTCTTGAGAATATTTTGTACAAAGGGAACCATGGGAATGGGGTTGCCGTTGACGGTCAGCCTAACGGCACTCTGTTCCAAAACGCAGTCCCTTCTTTGCTTTTCCCCCTGAAGGATGGAGGTGCAAAGCTCCCTGCAGGTGCCGCCGCACGCGTGGCAGCAATCATAGGGAAAATCCGGCAGCAGGTCAAAAACCTTTGCTTCAATCAAATCCACAAGCCTTTCCGTCTCGTCCATGGTGCTGATTGCCGGCAAGCCTCGATAGGTCTCGAGTTTATCGGCGATTTTGCCGGATACCGCAAAGACATGGTCCGTCCAGCGTTCGTCTAAATCCGCTTCGCAGTCCGCCGTTAGTATTAAAGGGACATTGGCGTCTTTAATCCCTTCCACCACCAAATAATCGACCGCGTAAAACCTGGCGATTTCATAGAGATCCAATTTCCTTTGAAACAAAACATCGGTTTCATTCAAGCCCCTGGCGGTCACCAGTTCCGAACCCGCCTTGCGATGACGGTCGGTATTGGTTCCCTCGCGATCCATTTGAAAGGCTTCAAAATGAATATCCTTGATGCTGCCGACGCTATAGTTCCGGCGTTTCAACTCCCGGATCACCTTCTCGATGGTGGTCGTTTTCCCTGATTTTGTGTAGCCCGCTACAGAAAACACTTTCATAGTCTGCCTCCTAACCTTGTGCAATCCACATGATAATGGGTGTTAGCCCCAAGCAAATCCAGTCAAACCCACGAAGCTGAAGCTTCCGAAACTGGGTCCGCTGAATGCCAATTTGAAATCCCCGGCTCTCAATGGTCTCCGAGAGCCGCTCCGCCTTATTGATTGTTGATCCGACCAAGGGAATAAACAGGTATGCAAACACCTGAATCCGCTTGCGGATCGGCAGCCGGTGGATGTCAATCCCCCTCAGCTGCATGGCGAGAAAGGCATCTTGAACCTCCTGCATAAAGATCGGAAGAAACTTGACGCCGATTGCCACCATCAGCCCAATCTCATAGGGCAGCTTTAGTTGGTACAAAGCCTGCAGCAAATCCCGCATGCTGGATGTCGAGAGAATCATGCCCGACATGAAAATGATTAAAACCCTGAAAAGATAGCCGACACCCCGCTCAAGCCCCGTATCGGTAACCAGCGCAAATCCCCGAAACGCAAGGAGCGGGTTTCCGTCCCGCACAAACAGGCTTTGGATGACGATCAGTCCCAAAAAGAAAAGGAGAATTCGCGAAACCCGTTTCAGCCATTTGCCGAAGGGAACCCCAAAGAGCCAACAAAATCCCAGACTCACCCCAAACAAGCGGAACAAACCCATCCACCCGGTCAGCAATACCGCCAGGGATGACAGGCAGGCCACCACAAATAATTTTGTTCTTGGATCAAATTCAATCGACTTCATAGAGCCTCCGATTTTTAACGGCTAATTTTTTCTGGCACAGCGCGTCAACAAATTTCATATCATGACTGATGATCAGCATGCCGATTCCCGATTGGTGGATCTCACGCAAAAACTGCGTCAGGGTTTCCTTTCTCTCCCGATCCAAGCCAAAGGTGGGTTCATCCAGAATCAAATACTCCGGATCATTCATCAGAATCGTCGCCAATGCAAGCCGCTGCTTCTCTCCTTGACTCAGCTGATAGGTTGGCACTTGGCTGGCTGCCTCCAGGGAAAACCGCCGAATCATCTCCTCCGCCTTGTTTTCTTCCTCCTGACTCCGTTCCCCGCGAAATTGGGCGGCAAACAGCAATTCCTCTTTAATGGTCGGACAAAAAATCTGACAGCTCGGGTTTTGAAAAAGATAGCCTACGCTGCGTCCGATCTCATGGGTTGGAACTTCAGATACCGGTCGCCCTTTCCAGGTTATGCTTCCGGAAACGGGCTGATGCAGGCCGATCATCAACTTGGACAAGGTCGTTTTCCCCGTGCCATTCTCCCCAAGCAATGCAACCAGCTCATTTTGACGCAAGGAAAAATTCACATCCTCCAAGACCAAATGCCCCTGATATCCGAATGACAATTGACACGCTTCATAATAGCCCATGCCTATTCTCCTTCCCGGTCCCTTTGGACCGGCTCTATCCCACATCCTGCAACCCGGTACAAGCGGTCGGCAATTTCAAGATTCTCCTCTTCATGCTCCACCATCACGATGGTCTTCCCCTGCTTGCGCAGTCGCACCAAAGCTTCGGCGATGCGCTTTCGCCCGATTTCATCCACTTGAGCCATGCATTCATCCAACAAAATCACATCGACGTTCAGACAAAGAATACTGGCCAAAATCACCAGTTGCTTCTCGCCGCCCGACAAATGATTGGGGTTCCGATCCATCAAGTGATGGATCTTCAAGAGATCGCCGACCTCCTTGAGGCGCCTTTCCATTTCAGCCTTGGAAAGCTGGTGGTTCTCCATGCCAAAGACCAACTCGTCCTCCACATGGGAAAAAAGAATTTGACAGTCCGGATCCTGATAAACGGTCCCCATCAATTGACGGGCCCCCTCGCGCTTGATCCTTTCAATGGAAGAACCGTCAATGCAGATCTCTCCATTTGATTCCACGCCCTGGTCCAGTTCCACACTGCCATTGATCAACCGCAGCAAGGTGGATTTCCCGCATCCGCTTTTTCCAAAAATGCCTGAGATCGTCCCTTTTTCAAAGACCACGCTCGCATTTGAAAACAAGGGCCGCTCTTCTTGAAAGCCAAAATTCAAATGCCGAACGGCAATCATTTTTGCACATCCACAGACAGGGCGTATTTGCACCAAAACTGGCTGAACTGGTCTTTCGATATGATCATCTGGTAAGGGCCTTTTCCACCTTCTTCCCGGGTCCCGATCAGGTCGCCCTCCCGCATATAAGCCAAGTAGACATTGTCGTCCTCCATCAGCTTGTCCATGGTGACGGAAACGGCATAGCCGTCCGCCGCCGTGACCACAATCCCTTTGGCATCGGTCAGGTCGACACCCGACTCTTCAATAATGGTCTTTACCAATACGCCGGTATAGGTATAGGGGATCGGGTCCTTCCCATTGGTTTTCAGGTTGGCGTCAAAATCCGCTTCCCCCATGGCCTGGATTTCTCCCATATGCCAGGTCGCCGCTTCCTCGCCATTTTCCATGACAATAAAGACCGCATCCTCATTGAGTTTGGCTTTTGTGGCCGCCGCGTCCCGGTTGAGTCTTCCGCTTATCACCAGGACCACCGCCAGCGCCATGATAATCATCACGATCCACTTGTTTTGCTTAGTTTTCATAGTTGCCTCCCTGTACAATCCAATACGGAATGGTCAAATCCTCGGAACGAAAATCTCCGTGGCTGCCCTCGGCGCCCACGGCATGCATGCCATGATCCGCGGTAATGATCACCATGCCCGGCCAAGCTTCCACCAGTTCTTCCACATATCCGTCAATCATTTCAATCCGTTCCCACGTCAATGCGCCTTCGGGACCCGAAACATGTCCCGCATCATCGATGCTGTGAAAATGCACCATCGCATACAAAAGCGACGGATCCGTCAATGTCTCCATTGCCGATTTGAAGATCTCGTCATCGCTTGTCCCATTTTGATTCTCATCCATATGCAGCATAATGGGGCATGTTGTGCTCAAGATCTTCACTTCCCCTTCCACCAGAAGGGATTCTCCGCCTTTTTCCAATGCGTAATCAAAGACGGTCGGTACTTTCACCTCGCGGAAGCTTCGATCGTAGATGCCGTTGACAGCCGGCGGTTGTCCGGTAATCATGGCGGCAAAACCCGCGTTGGTCACGGGTTTGTAGATGGTCGTCGCCTGTTTGGCCGCAGGAAGCTGCGCCATATAGGCCTCTGGAATCCGATCAGAGAGCGATAAGTATTCCCAATAGGAAAATCCATCCAGAAAGAGGGTCAAGACCGGAATCTCGCGATCCATATAATGAACCGCGTCATAATAGGCGTCCATCACCGAATGGGCAGGCGGATTGACCATGATTCCATAAAGATCACGCACCACCTCTGAACCGTCCAGGCTGCGGTAGTGGACCTGTCCGTTTTCCAGCTCCAGATATCCGTCGCTGATCGTCCGGTAGAGTACTTGCCCCGCATGGTTCATCATCAATACCTGATCCGGCTTGACAGATGCCAGCTGACTGATTCGCAAAACGCGTTTCTGCTTCATGACATCGATGGAGATGTCTTCCAATCGGCTGACCCCTTCTACGACCTGCAAGACTTCATAGTCGCGGGTGTAAAGCTGGCCATAGGAAAAATGCCGGTTGTCTTTCCCCTCAATCAATGTAAATCCTGTTTCAAAATTGGCTTCCGCCTCTTCCGCCTTCACCAGGATCAATTCTTTGATCCGCTTAATCCGGCTATTGACCGGATGTTTTTTTGAAACATAGAACCATTGGGATTCATCGGAATAGGACAGATAGGTCCCCTCTACCGTCTTGCCGTCCAGGCGAACCATAAATCCGTCTTCAGCGACCAAGAGCCAGTCGTTGTCTGTATAGATGCGCGCTTCCCGCGCCAGAGATTCCAGGGGAATCCCTTCGATTTCCTGGTCATTCCATTCTATTTTTTCCCGTTCCTGCGATTGCCATACCTCCTGAAGCTTCACTTCTTCCCATACATCTCCCTTTAGAAGCAGCGGCTGAACCGTCGCTTCCTGCCGACATCCGGCCAGCAGCAAAACCAGGCAGAACGCAAGGAAGAGAAGCGCAATGCGCTTCTCATTTCTTTCCTTGAACATGTTGACTCCTTCCTGCTTGCGGAATTCGCTTAAAGATTTGATAGGCGATCATGCCGCCGATTCCTCCCGACAAAAGGGCGCTGGACAAACTCATCACCAAGGGGATCCAAGGCAGACGGAAGAAGACCAAATTGGTTAAATAGGTTCCCGTCAGATTGGCCGCCATGCCGGCGACAAAGAAATCCATTGGTGTTTCCCATTTTCTTCGGATGATCAAAAACAGAAAATCAATCATCAGTCCGGGCATGGTATAGGTGGCAATGCTGACAAGCCCATGGCTGCCGAAAAAACCGGTCACCACGATCATCAGCGCCTGGATCAAGGCCGTCAGGGTTGCAGTCCCCCGTTTCCCAACCAAGCCGGCCGCCAATACAATCCAAAACATATAAAAGCCGCCCGCAAACGCGCCGCCGGGAATAAACAGCGGTCCCGTTACCATATGGGCCAAGGGCACCACGATTGGCTTTGTCGCAATGCCCAAAGACGCCATCAGCGCCATCAGCACCAATTCATAAATGCGAAATCCACGTAATGCTTTCATCATGATTCTCCCTTGCTTATTGGACGACTATTTTTGCAACGCCTTTCACCCAAGTCGTTGAAAACTCGGTATTCTGAACCAATTGCACCAGATTGTCCGGGTCATCCATGGCCTCTCCGTTGCGGACAACCGCCAAAACCGTCTCTTCGTCCACTTGATCCGCCGTCAGAACAACTTCATAGCCGTCCCCGGCAACAATCGTCAGGCTTTCAAAGGTATCCACATGCAAGAAATCCAATACATCCAATACTTTGTAGCCTTCCCAGTCGTCGGCTTTCACTTCGTCGTTCTTGATTCGCTCGGTATGCAGGGCAATCCGCTCCAATTTTCTTTCGGCCTTGTCGCTGGTAAAGGTAAAGGAACCGTCGGACAGTCCGCTGAACTCAATTTCCCAAGCGCTGCCCACAACAACAGCCGATTCTTCTTTTTCTGCCTTGGCTTCTTCGCCCCCGTTGTCAACAACAATCGCATTGGAGCCGTCGCCGGCTTCAATGGTCAGCAGATTTTTAATCTTGGTGTTTTTTGGATAATTCGGTGCAAATTTCACCGTATTGGTTCCGTCGCTGTTCACATAGACAACACCGTCTTTCATGGCAGCTTTCGGTACTTCTACCGAATAGCCGTCATTGGCTGCCAATACCAGATAGTCCGCTTCCAAGCCGGCAAGGCCGACCAGGTCTGCCAGGCATACGCCGGTTTTTTCATTGGTTGTAAATTCGCCCAATAAAGTCATGGCCTGTGCCGCTGATACGAAAGTGGTGTCTGCCGCTTCCATAACCGTCACATATTTGACATTCATGCCTTTGGGAAGATCACGACCCGTGAATAGGGGCGCGTCTTCACCGGTGATCTTCAAGAATCCCTGATTGATCACATCGGCGCTTTCGATTTTTTCAAATCCGTCGGAAGCCACAAAGCGCACTTTGGCAAAGGCATTGCCACAATGCGCTGCGGTCAAGTCTGCCATCAAAATCGCCTGGTCTTCATTTTCATAGTATGTAAAGACTTCTGAAGGCATTTCGCTTGCCGCCGTTTCCAACAGGACAATTTTTCTTTCATTTGTTTCCACTGCAGTTTCCACAACGTCCGATTTGAAGAACTCAATGCTTGCCAGATTGGAGACATAGTACATGGACCGCTCTCCGTCAACAGCGACACGCAAAGGCATTTTCTTTTCATCCAAAGCTTCCCCGTCGAATTCATAGGCCAGAATAACGTCCTTGGCCGCTAAGATTTCCTGAGGCATATCAATGGCGTATCCGTCAGCCGCAGTAAAACGAACACTGGAGTAATCCCCCTGGGAGATGCCCTTTTCCGCCAGCAATTCGCCCAAAACAACCCCGGTTACTTGATTGGTGCTTTCTTCTCCACTGGAAGAAATGTGATGCACTTCCCGTGTTACCGGTTCTCGTTCGTAGATTTCATCGTATGGGATCGAAAACGAAACCTCTTCTCCCTTAAACACGAGTTCCCCCTCATAGTGAAGCGTGCCTGCTTCTTGTTCCGGTTGTGCGGCCGGTTCCGTTGCCGACTCACCGCTCGCACATCCGCTAAGCAATGCTGCCACCATGATCAGCACCAGGCCTAGAGACCAAATCCTTTTGCTTGCCTTATTCATCCTCTTTCTCCTCCTTTATTTGAATGCATGCGTTGACCGCATCCACCACACTCTGACTGGTAATTGTTGCGCCCGTAATGGTGACCACCTCATTTTCCGCCTCTTTCCGATACTTAACCAATTCAATTCCCGCTTGGTAGGGCACCCGGAGTCTCGACAAAAACCATTCTTCCTCGACATAAGACCCATAGCCGTCCGTTTCATCTGCCTGCAGCAGGGTCACCCTTTTCACCGATTCTTCATCCATTGCAACGTCCAATAGGATCCAGTCGGAATAGCCTTCAACCGCCACCAAAAAGCCCTCTTGTCCCGTTTCCGGCTGAAAACGGAGCAAAACCGGCGAATTCTCGATGCGAGATGTCCGTCCTTTATACTTCGCTTCATAGGCTTTCACCGTTTCACTGAAGCGCACGTCGTCCGCCTGCGCCTGCAAGGCCAAAACCGACATACGAAGTACGAATATTGCGACTATTAAAATCATGCCCAGCAACCATTTTCGTTTCATCTCACCCATCCATTCCCTTTATCGTTATAAATGCATTTTGCCTTTTATCCTGTGCTAATCCGACCTTCTTCGTTTTGCCGCACGGCAATAAAAAAACGTTCTCCCAAAAAGAAAGAACGCTTAAAAAAGCCCAGCATCTTTTCCTTTCCAAATACGGGAGGCGATTCCATTTCTGTTGTCACCCATCGGTCATTCTCCCATAGCGAACCTTAGGGAAAGTGACTCGGAAAATTTATTTGCACAGTCTTAGTTTACACCGTTATCCATTAATTAACAAGTCTTTCATTCTCGTTAATTTGCGTTTCTAAACATTAGAGCGAAAAGAACCCGTAAGCACGGGGCTATGACTCCGCCTTCAGAAAAAAAGAGCCGGCTAAACAACCGACTCTGTTGAACATTAAAAAATCTGATTGGCAACAAGCACGGCTTCCCGTGCATCCTTGCAGTAATAATCCGCCCCGATTTGCTCGGCGTAGCGATCAGTCAGAACTGCGCCGCCCACCATGACCTTGACCTTCGGACAGGATTCCCGAATGCCGCAAATAATTTCTTCCATGCTGGTGACCGTGGTCGTCATCAGCGCGCTCAGCCCGACCAGTTCAATCCCTTCCGATTGGACCACCTCGACAATCCTTTCCTTTCCCACATCTTTGCCCAGATCGAAAATCTGATAGCCATAGCTTTCCATCATGATTTTGACCAGATTCTTGCCGATGTCATGGATATCCCCCTTGACCGTAGCCAGCAATACCCGGCCTTTCGGTTCGACCGCTCCCTGGCTCGAATCAAGCCTTTCCTTGACCAATTCAAATGCGCCTTTGACTGTTTCCGCAGCGCGGATCAGCTGGGGAAGGAAAATCTTTTGGCTTTCATACATCTCGCCGATCGCGTCCAGAGCCGGAATCAATTCTGTGTTGACCACTTCCAGAGGCGCCTTGCTTGCTAACGACGCTTCGACCTTGGCCCGCACACCGTCGTCCGCGCCTTCCAGAAGCAAGGTTGGCAAATCAGCATCGCGGGATTTCTCAGTCTTTGCCTCCGATTTGACACCAAGCTCCTTTTTCGCTTCATTGTAGTGAATATAGTTGACCGCGCCCGGGTCATCATTATTCAAAACGCGAAATGCATGCAGGGTATCTTGAATGCCTTCCGCCCCCGGATTAATAATGGCGGTATCCAGTCCGGCGCCCAACGCCAGGGTAAAAAACACCCGGTTGATCAGAGGCCGATACGGCAGTCCGTAGGATACATTGCTGACACCAAGGGTCGTCTTTACCCGGGTCTGCGCCTTCAAAGCCCGGATCGCCTCCAGGGTTTCCATCACTTCCTCCTGCTGGGCGGACGCCGTCAGGACCAGGGTGTCGATAATCAACTTTTCTTCTTCAATCCCATGCTTCTTCGCGTTCTCAATCAGTTTTTTCGCAATGGCAATGCGCGCTTCCGCCGTATGGGGAATGCCATCCTCATCCAAACAGAGGCAAATCGCATAAGCCCCGTATTTCTTTAAAATTGGGAATAACTCATCCATAGAAGACTGTTTCCCGTTTACGGAATTCACAATGGCAATCCCGGCATAGCGCCGCAGGGCGGTTTCCAGCACCGAAGCCTTCACCGAATCAAATTGCAGGGGGGTGTCCAGCATCCCGGAAAAGGTGTCAACCAGCTCAATCATCACCCCTTCTTCATCGATCTGGGGCAATGACGTGTTCACATCCAGGATATCCGCGCCATGGCGGATCTGCTCAAACGCGACCTTAACCGCATACTGAAAGTCCCCTTCCAAAAAGGCCTCTTTCAGACGCTTGTTGCCCGAAGGATTGATGCGTTCCCCGATCAAGGCAAAAGCCGCATCCAGATTCACAGACTTTGTTGCCGAACAGACGTAATGGCCCCTTTCGTCCCCCTGCTTTCTGGCTTGAAAGCGCGTTCTCAATTGATCCAGCTTGCGGATATAGGCGGGCGTTGTTCCGCAGCAGCCGCCCAGGATCGCAACCCCGGAATCAAGGAAGCCTTCTGCCGCTTCCGCATAGGTCTCCGCGTCCAAAGAAAACTGGGTCTTGCCGTCTACAAAGGCCGGAAGCCCTGCATTGGCCTGCACGATTACCGGCGTCCGGCTTTCCGCCAGAATCCGGTCCACAATCCCCTTCATCTCAATGGGACCCAGGGAGCAGTTTACCCCCAGGGCATCTACGCCCAATCCCTCAATGATGCGAACCATGGTTTCAGGATCGGTGCCTGTCAAGGTTCGTTCGTCCTCGGTAAAGCTCATGGTTGCAATGACGGGAAAATCGGAGTGCTCCTTGACCGCTAGAACCGCCGCCCGCATTTCTGCAATATCCGTCATGGTTTCAATCAAAACAAGATCGACCAGCGCTGGATTCAATGCCGTGACCTGTTCCTTAAAAATCTCATAAGCCTCGTCAAAATCCATCGCGCCGATCGGCTTCATCATCGTGCCGATGGGTCCAATATCATAAGCGACATACACCTGTTTTTCCGACTCGTCTGCCGCCTGTCTGGCAAGCCCTGATGCGGCTTCGATGATTGTCTGCACCTCGTAAGCCGAATCCTTCAGCTTCATCCGATTGGCGCCAAAGGTGTTGGTGGTAATCAGATCCGCCCCGGCCTGAATGAACTGCCGATGAATATCCAGAATCAGTTCCGGTTTTTCCAGATTCAGATCCTCCGGTACTTTCGGCACGGCTATGCCTGAGGCTTGTATCATGGTGCCCATGGCACCATCAAAAAGGAGCAAGGCTTGCTCCAATTGTTCTTTCCACTCCCTATTCATCTTTCACCATCCTTATTTTTGCCAGTTGCACTGCTCTTTCAGGTCGCATTCTTTACAACTTTGATTCCCGCAGGGCTGCATGGTTTTTGTATTCTTTTCGTCTTTTTTCATCTTCTCGACTCCTATCACGGCAATAATGGATTTGCTCGGCACCATCATCATGGAATCAGTCAGGGTCACGCCCAAAATCCGATCCCACCGGTTCAAGCGAATCATGTCCTTTTGTATGTCCAAAGACAAGTCGCCATATCCCGGACTGAACCGAAAGGTCAGTTCCTCGTCCGCTTCGATTTCACGGCCAATGGCTTCCTGTCCCTGGTCAGCCGCTTCTTCCACATAGGCAGACAGGCAACTGTCAACAATCATGCCGTCCGCTACCGAGTCCGCCTGTTTTCTCATCAGCATGCGCTCGGATTCGATGCCCAGGGTCACGCAAAGCAGGTAAACAGCCTTGGAATCCTGCAAGTGCTTGGCGATCGATTGGCCCGCCAATGGAAAGGAACAATCTTTCAACAAAACCTGCGTCGGTTCCCATTTGACCACCGCAAACCGTTGGTAATGCCATTTGGGTCGAATGGATTCTTCCATTTCGGTCATCAGCGATTCCACCCGATTGCGGGTCACTGGATCTGCTTCATGATTTTGATAGCCAAGATAGCGCATAATCTCTTGGATTTCCATATTTGACTCCTTATCGATTCAGGGTCTGTCTCACCTGATTGATGTTTTTCATAATCCGCCGGGTGATATCCGGCCGGTTCATCGTATAGATGTGAATGCCGTCAACACCGCTGGATACAAGGTCGATAATCTGATTGACCGCATAGGCGATTCCGGCCTCTTTCAAGGCTTCGGGACTATGCTCGTACCGCTCCAGAATACGCATAAACTTCGGCGGAAGATTACAGCCGGAAATCTCTTGGATCCGCTTGATCTGACGAATATTCACGAAGGGGAAAACACCTGCGATCACCGGTGTTTGGATGTCCAAGAGATCCAGCTTCTCTTGAAACTGATAAAACATTTCATTGTCAAAAAACAACTGCGTCACCAGAAAATCAAGCCCCTCTTCGGTTTTCCGCTTCAAGTGCTTCAGGTCTTCGAGTTTGTTTGCCGATTCGATATGGCCCTCCGGATAGCAGGCGCCGCCGATGGACCAATCCCCTTCCGCATGAATGTCGCGGATCAACTCGCTGGCATAATGGTAGGCCGGCTGAAACTTGGGATTGCCGACCAGGCTCTCCGGCAAGTCTCCCCGCAGCGCCAAAACGTTCTCGATATTGTTTGCGCGCAGCTGCTTCAGCACCTCATAAATTTCCTGTTTTGTCGAAGTCACGCAGGTCAGGTGAGCGATCGCCTCAATATCAAATTCATTCTTGATCTTGGATGCAATCTCCACCGTATGGCTTTGGGTCGAACCCGCGGCCCCGTAGGTAACGCTGATAAAATCCGGCTTCAGATCCTTCAGCTCTTTAATCGTATCATGAATGGTTTCAATTGGATAATCCCTTTTTGGCGGAAACACCTCAAAGGATACCGTCGTTTCCTTTTCTTGTAGCATATCCCGTATTTTCATCAACTTCCCCCTAACAAAAAAACTCTATCAAAAGATAGAGTTCGAACCATTTTCTCTTATCTTTCGGGAATCCCGTTGGATTTGGCACCACACCGTATTGATAGGTTGCCGGACTTCATCGGGCCAATTCCCTCCGTCGCTCTTGATAAGTTTGTCCTTTTGGACAATATTGAATTGTTCGTATTCTACAACGGTTTGTCGGTCAAGTCAAGACAAATTCGCAATATTTGTTAGTTTCGCTTAATATTTTGCAAGGAAAGCCTTTTCTTCCACGAAGCAGGCTAGGCCTGCAATCCATCCGCCAAACGAAGAGCCTTTCATTGATCTATAATAAAAAAACGGCTTTCGCCGTTTTAATATTGTGTGTTGCTGAATTTAAAGGCAGTTTCCACCGCTTCTTCCGGATCATAGGTCTCCAGGATTTTTCGGTAGCGTTCCTTATAATCGTTGTCCACTTCCAATTCCGGTGTGACAATGGTGCCTTCATTGAAGAAATGCATGGAACCGCGTCCCATTTCCGCGCCGCGCTTGGTATGCTTATCCAAGGCAACATCAATGACCGTCGGTACTCTGCCCATGGCAAAACCCTTGATAATGATGTTTTTCAGCAAGTCGCTGGACCGGTCTTTCTTGCTCTCGCACAAAATGCGAATGGCGTGGATAAAGAAAATCGGTTGGTCCCCATCGTCGTAAGGGAAGTTTTTTCTCATCTCGCTCAAGTTTTGAATCATCGGCGCCACAGAAAGGTCTCCAAATCCGATATCTTCAACGGAAATTGCCATCAGTCTTCGCCACAGTTTATCAAGCAAAATCGGCGACGTGATATACAATTCATATGCGCACTCGCATGCTTCTTCCACTTTCGCACGGCGAATCGATTTTTGAAGTGTAGAAATAATCTCATCTGCCGGGAACCCATTTTTTGTTGTCATCTCAGACCAAATATTGTATGGAAATGCCATAATACTTCCTCCCTGATTTCTTTTATTTTTTTCGAATAATCTCGGCCAACTCGCCGGTTAAAAACCGAGTCGTTTCAACGCTCATCATCTGATCTTCCGCATGCGCCATCAAAAGGCTGATCTGCGGCGTTCTTTCTTGCATCTCTTTTGCCAAGACTTTGGCATGCACCCGATGCGCATGGTTGAAATGCGCTTCCGCTTCTTTTTTCTGTTGCTCGTAGGCTTCCTGATCGCCTCTTTTCAAGGCTTCATATGCCATGATATATTGCGATTTCGCCATGCCGGCGTAAGAAATGATCTCCATCGACAATTCTGTTAACCATTCAATTTCTACCATTTGAATCACCATTCTTCTTTATTTTTTCATATCGATTGCTTGCTTAAGCGCTTTTTCTCCGTCCGCCAAGGCATAGGTTTTCATCTCTACGCTTGCAGTTGGAATGCCCAGGGTTTTCTCCACATGCTCCAAGGCGTAAACAATTTGCGGGCCAAGAAGACAAACATCCCACTTGCCAATTTCATCTTCCAATCCGCTGTTGGGTCTTGCTTCAATTACAACGTCCATTTCGGCTTTTTCTGCCGCCTGTCGCATCTTCTTCATCAGAATGGAACTTGACATTCCACCATTGCATACAATTAAAATTTTCATAATTCGTTCCCTTCCTAGTCATTAACCGTTTTCAGTCATGCAAAACAAGTTCAATCTATATCGAGACAAAGGATAATTCAGATAGAAACAACTCTGCATCCTCACACAGAATCAACTTTTCAAACACATTCTTATCCCGTGCAATTTTCTTAAAAAGCTGAAACAACTCCTGTATTTCATCATCAATCTTCGCTTGGCTTGCAAGCATAAAGATGAGTTTCACTTCTTTATCCTTAAATTTGATCGGTGATTTCAAGATGGCAACACTCACTACGCTTTTCTTTGCAAAGGCAGAGAGGGGATGCGGCACCATAAAACAGTTCGATAAAAATGTCGGATAGTTCTCCTCGCGTTCAATTACATCTTGTGCAAAACCCTTTGGCGCATCAATATACCCCTTCTGATAAAGTTCTTCAGACATTTGTTGAACAACCGCCTCAAAGGTCAAAGGCTCCCGATACACCTGAATCAATCGGGAATCAAACTTCCGATCGATCAATCGATCCACCTTTCCTTTGTAGCGGGTAAACCGCAATGCTTCATAAATACGGATGCGGTCGGATTCTTTGGGCAGGCGGTCAATGACATACACCGGCTTCCCTTTTGCCTCAACCAGATCCGCCATGGAAATAATCAAATCCACTTCCACATGGCCCAAAAATTCCTGAAGCTGGTGGACGGGAATCACATCGACAATCTGGATTTGATTGGGGAAATTATTGAGAATCCACTGTTTCGTAAAGTTCACCATGCCCGGCAGATGGCTGCTCACCAGCACCGTCCGGATGCACTTGAATACATTCTCAAAGTAAAATTCAATATACAAGGCAATATAGGAAATCTCCGAATCGATCAGGTACTTCCGCTTATGCCGATAAACGATCGGCACCATCAACATGGCAATTTCATAGGCGAAGGCATACTTCTCCCGGATGATGTCACGGGCGACATTTTCATATTCATAGCCTTCTTCCAGCCGGCGCAGCATGAAATCCGTATGCACCGCCAGGTCCTGGTAGACTTCCTCGCAGGCAGCCAAATCAAACCCGTACTTGGCCTGCACATCTTGGCAAAAGTCGCTCATAATCGCCTGGTGCTGGGCATGAATATCCTCCTTCGTGTGGTCGAACAATTTCAGCGTCCACATGAAATCATCCAAAAATCCGATGTCCGTCTCCTGGATCTCATCGAACTGTTCCACGATTTGAGCCAGAATGCTGATCGTCTTCTTTGATGACTTCCGGTTATGGTGCTTGCCCCCCAGGAAGTATCCATTTTGATTGCGGACCCAGGAAAAATACAGGGCCCAGGAAAGCATGAAAAAGGAATCATCCGACAGAATAATCGAATGGGCCTTGAATGCGAGATGAATCGCATGCCGCAATTCCTTAAGTTGGTCTTCCTCGTAATAGCCATCCATGAGTGCCGCGATTTCCAACGAATATGCCGATGCCCGACACGCATTTTCCTTTTCCAGAAAAATTAAAAAGGCGCGCCGAATCAACTCTTCATTCCTGATGGTATGAACCTTTTCATTTTGAATTTCAAACAAAGGCTCGCCCAGTTTTGCCTGCAGCATGGTCTGCAATTTTTGCAGGTCCTTGTGCACCGTCTGCACGGACACATACAGGTCTTCGGCCAGGCTTTCGATTTCCGATTCCTCAGCGAAAAACACGCGCCCCATAATGGCCTTGTGCCGATCGCCAATATCATTCAGGCTGCTCTCCTCTTGAAACTTCAAGAGCAGGGAAGCCAATACCGGGATATGCGGTCCTGCAATATAATAGCCGATCTGATTGGAAGACTGGATGCTGCAATTGTATAGTTTTAAATCCTGATTGATTCTGCTGATATCATTGCGGACAGTGCGATCAGAAACTCCCAACCTTGAAGCCAAATTTGATCCGATAATACCAGAAGTATTTTTAATCAATATTTCTAAGATTTGAAGTTGTCGCCCTGTCCACATGATTCTACTCTCCTATTGTGCTTCTTTTTTCAACTCTTCCGCTTCCATCGCTTTGAAGAATGGCAAATAGATCAGTGTCATCAATGCCAGGCAGGCAAAGACCAACACAACCGCTTTCCAATCCATGGTCATCAAAAATGCGCCCAGTCCAGGCGGCATAAAGCTAGGCGGCTCGGCAATCGGCATACCCACCAATCCGGAAGCCATGGAGAAATAGCAAATGCACGCAATCAACAGCGGACCGAAAACAAAGGGAATAAACAAAAACGGATTCAGGATAATCGGCGCACCGAAGATCACCGGTTCGTTAATGCCAAACAGCGAAGGTACAATCGCCGCTTTTCCGATGGAGCTGAAATTCTTGGATTTCGATCGAATCATCAAAATCACCAGGCCAAGGGTCAAACCGGAACCCGTAACCTGCAGAAGCGCGTAATAAAAACCAAATGTAAAGAAATGCGTCACCGGCTCACCTGCCGCATAGGCCGCAACATTGGCCGCCCCGTAGGATACTGCAAAGGGAACCCATACTGCCGAAGTGATGCCCGGTCCATGCAATCCAAAGAACCACAGCAGTTGTGTCAAGAAGATCACGATTAGAATCGCCGGCAAGGTATCCATGGAGCTGACCGCCGGTGCCAAAATGCCCATAAACCATTGCGGGAATACCGATCCCGAGAAGGATTGAATGGCCATTGAAATCGAAGTGGCAATCACAACATTCACAATCAAGGGCAAAAGAATACTAAAGCTTGCCGCAACCATTTCCGGAACGCTGTCCGGCAATTTGATGACCAGCTTCTTCTGGATCATGAAGCGTGTGACTTCAACCGTCAGAATGGCCGACACAATGCTGGTAAACAGGCCTTCGGCGCCAAGATAGGAAGTGCCCAGCCCGCCGTCGATCGGAATGCCGCTTAAAATCAAATGCACGACAATCGCACTGACCCCGATCAGGGATGATTTCAGGTTATAGCGTTTCGCCAAGGCATTGGCAATAAAGAATACCGCGTAAATGGAAATAAGACCGGTAGTAAACTGATTGGCGTAGGTCAAGCCCGTCATATGCTGGCCGATAAATTCGCCGACCGCACCGCCCATCAGGTTCTTGATCGCAATTGGCAGCAACGAGAATGAGCCAATAATGATAATCGGTATGATTGCGATCATACCTTCCTTAATCGCTTGCAAATGTTTCTGCTGCTCCACTTTGTTTGCAATGGGCATGAGAAATTTCTGTAAAGCATTTTGTAGTTTTGATGTTCCCACTTGCTTTCCTCCCTTTTGATACGAGAATGGTGGAATGATAACGGCCGTCATTTTCCAAAAATCCTATGTTCGCTTTTTAGGACTTCCTTATTCTACAAAACCCCTACCCTACCGTCAAATAAGCTTTTTCCGCCCCGCTAGGAAATCGAACAATCAGCTTTTTCCCTTGCAATCATGAAATATTCACGGTACACTATTCAACATTGTAACGGCCCATTGACCTTCCTATCCGTGTTCGCAGCCTTGAGGAGGTCTACAATGAAAAGAAATACATCCTATAACTTGCTCCATGGCCTGACTGGTGTCGTTTTAATCGCCTTCGCGGTTGTCCTGCAGATCAAAGCGAATTTCGGCCTGGATTCCTTAAATGCCCTATACGGCAATCTATCCCTGATCACCGGATTCAGCTTCGGCTTTTTCAGCATCTGCCTCGGTTTTTTCTTTGTGCTTACCCATGCGTGGGTCGCAAAAAAGCCAATCAATTGGGGCGCACTTGTTATCGCCTTTTTGATCGGCAGCTCCGTTGACTTTTTTATTCGATTTTTATTCCCGCATCTTTCGGCAGATACCCTGCAAATGCGATTGCTTCTTTTTGTCGTAGGAATCATCCTGTACGGCATTGGGATTGCCCTCTTGATCTTCAGCAAGATGCCTTCCCCCCTCGAAGAATGGCAATTTGCCGTTCAAGCCCTGACGGGGCAATCCGTTGCGAATTCCAAGTTTCTCGCGGACCTCAGCCTCTTCGCTTTGGCCTTATGCGCCGGACTCGCTTCCCACATCGGCTGGGGACAGATTCAAATCGGAACCCTGCTGATCACGATGAGCATCGGAAAAATCATTAGCCGTACCCTGAAATTTCTGGAGACATAAAAAAGCGGAATGCCCTCGCATTCCGCTTTTACTCTAGCTTTATTCGACAACCACTTTCATACCCGGCTCCAAGTCGTTGGACAGGTTTCTCACCAGCACATCGCCTTCCTGCACCCCAGATAGAACCTCGTAATAGTCTTCGCCTTCAAGCCCGATTTCCACCAATTGCTCCACCAAAAGTCCCTCTTTCACTACCAGGACATAATGGTCTCCCCGGAACTGATAGACGACTTCCGTTGGAACCCGCAATACATCGGTTCTTGTGGATGGCACGAACTCCACATCCGCTTCCTGGCCGATAATGGCGTTTTCCAAGCCTTCCGTCAGCATGATTTCCACTTCCACCCGGCTCTGCCGAATCCCCAATTCCGAAATGGTTTCCTTGGCTTTTGGATGGATTTGTGTGATCTGTCCCATATATTCGCCATTGCCGAAAGTGAGGGTCAAGGGGGTTTCTTCTGTTACCCAGTGCAGATCATCTTCCAATAGGTCGACAACGACCTTCATATCGGTGAAATCGGACAACTCCATAATCGGTTCTCCCGGCATCACATATGCACCCTCGTCAACCGACCGCTCCGTGACAATGCCGCCGAATGGTGCGACAATCACATAGTCTTCCAATTGCGCTTTCAAGGATTGCAGCTGGCTGTTCAGCTGTTCGATCTGCGCTTCAAACTGGCCTTCCACATTCTCGCTAATGCCCTTGCGCGTCAGTGTCAGCTGGCTCTGGGCAATGGTCAGCTGCTGCCTGGTCACCTCTGCCTGATTGGCATAGGCGTCATAGGTGGCCTTGCTGATATATTTCCCATCATACAATTGCTTTTGAACGCTTAAGTCCTCTGCCGCCTGATCATAAGCAACCCGGGCCTGCTGTACGGCAGCCGACGCCGAGTTGATCAGCGCTTGGTCCTTGGGCGCCAGCGCTTCCAGCAATTGCAGCTCCACATTCTTCAGTTGCGCCTCAACGCCTTCGATCTGGGAGTCCAGTAATTTATGGTCCAACTCAACCAATACATCCCCCTGAGAAACCTCATCACCGGTTTCCACCGTTACGGTTTGGACTGTATCCGCTACACTGGTTTTCATCATTACGCGGTGTCGGCTGTCAATGGTGCCGGTCTCTTCAATCAAAAACCGCACATCGCCCCGCTCTACCAAGGCCGTCGTAACAGGCACGCCCCCGTTCAGATAATACAGCCCGCCCGCAAGGCCTAAAACTATGGTAACCAGAATCCCAATGATGATCGATTTTTTCGTCAAATATTTTTTCATCTTCCCCACCCCTTATGTGATTCGATTCTTCAATGCTTCGATAAAGTCGAGTTTTTTAATCTTCCGATAGGTTGCCCCTTCGGCAATCCAAACAAACACAAGCGTCAGAAATGCGGCTTGCACAAACATGGCAGGCTGCCATTCAATCCGCAAGGTGTATAAGTCTGTGCTGAACTGTTTCATAACCGAATCCATCATGGTGATGGACATGGGAATACCGGCAAGAATTCCCAAGGCACTCAAAACCAGGTTTTCCCTCAGCAGCATCCTGAAAATTTCTTGTTTGGAAAAGCCCATCACCTGCAAAGCCGAGAATTCCAGTCTTCGCTCGTTAATGCTTAAGATCGTTGCATTGTAGACAATGGCAAATCCCAGCACACCGCCAAAGGTCAGCATCACGCTGAGGGAATAAATCATCAGGTCCATAAATTCCATAAAGATGTCCTTCATGTCTCCCAGAGATTGCACAGATCCGACAAATCGAAAATCCTCAAGTCCCGCTTTGACGTCAGCCCGTGAATCCAGATACACCCCATTGGTGTATCCCGCATCCAGGAAGACGTCTCGCATCGTATCGATCTCCATATAAATATTCGAACCTAAATTCTGCTGAATCACTTGGGAAATGCGGATTTCCTGATCCTCCCGGTCCGGAATGAAGGTTTCCACCAGAAGTTGATCGCCGCGGTCCACCAGCAAGGTATTGGCCAGTCCTTCCGAAACAAAGACGTCGCCTTTTTGCATGATAACCGGATTTCCGTTCAAGTCTTCAAAATTGAAAAATTGCGTGTCGGCCTGGACGCCGATGATGTTGACGACCTTCTCCCGCCACCGGTAATGAACCGTAAATGGAAATTCAATCTTCGGTTCCATATGATCGATTTCCAGTTCGTCGTCAATCACTTGAATACCGGCTTCATCAATCGCCCGGCTGAAATTCACATTGTAGTCCATGGTCTGAAACTCGCCGTACATCTTGACAAACAGAGAATCAAAGGAACTTAAGGAAAACAATGGTGTCAGAATGACGCAATAGGTCAGGGCAATGCCCAAAGCAATAAAAACAACGCGCCGCTTGTTTCTTAGCAGGTTCCGCAGAACGTTTTTGTTGGTAAAGGAAATATGTTTCCAAAAGAAGGTCCGTTCCAGAATCGTTCTCTTTCCCTGCTTGGGTGCTACCGGTCGCATGGAATCAGCCGGTGCAATGTGCAAAACATCTTTGGCTCCGTACAATCCGGCTGCTGTTGAAAAAGCAGATACCAAAATGGCTGACAGGAACAGGTATTGCCAGTAAAAGGTCAGCTTCATAATGGGAATGGAGAAAAAGGTATTGTACATTTCCGTAAAATATGAAGCCATCATGGTGCCGCCCAGAACGCCAAGCACACCACCAACCAAGCCAACGACAACCGAAAGGGCGGTATAGTGCTTGATGATGTCAAAATTGGTGTATCCCATCGACTTCAGAATGCCAATGGTGATACGGTCCCCCTTGACCAAGCGGTGGATCATAACGCCCATAATCGCAGCGGCTACGCCCAAAAAAACCATCGGGATCACATTGGATGTTTGCTCCACACCTGTAATCTCTTCCTGCACCATGCGGTTGGACATTTGATCCTTTAAAAGATAGACCGTCTGCACCCCAAAAGGCTCAAGCTCTTCTTCCATTTCATTTTTTACCGTCTCATGATCGCTCCCCGGCTCAAAGCTGAAAACCAGATCATTGTAAGACTGGCCCATGGCAAAGGCCTCTTGGGCGAAATCTTCGCTGGTAAACAAAACCCCGAATTTTTTGTAATCCGGCAGCATGGTTTGCTCATTCTCCATCAGATAGATATATTCCGGCGAAGAAACAATGCCCCGTACGGTTAACTCATAGTCGCGACCCATAATATGCGGTGTCAGCACATCGCCAATTTCAATCCCGCGTTCCCGCGCAAAGGTGTCAATCACCAGCACATCATTTTGCTTATAGACTTCTGATACGCCTTCGCGGGCAAACAGCTGATTGACCGCAGGATCTGTCGGCGTCGCGCCGATAATCCGGACCCGGACTTTCTCGTCGGGATCCGAAACGCGCAAGGGCACCGTATGGACAACCCGTCCCTGGGCAGACTGAATGCCAGGCACAGCGCGCAAATCTTCTATTTTATTTTCCGGCAACTCGGTCACTTCCGCAAAGAGATCCGCGACATGGTATTGTTCATAATAGGAGTTCAATGAGCTCTTCAGATTCAATGCCGCCGTACTCATGGCAACATAGATACTCAAGCCCAGAACAATCACCATGGCAACAGCAATGAACTGGCCTTTTGACTCCCGCAACAACCGAGCCAGCCGAATATTCAGCTTTTTCATTACCACTCAATCCTTTCCGGTGAAACGGGCGATTCATTGACCGTATTCGACCGTATTTTGCCGCTCCTCATGGTAATCACGCGATCCGCCATGTCCGCGATCGACGCATTATGGGTAATAACGACGACTGTTTTATGGTAATCCCTGTTAATGCGGCTCAACAAGGACAAAATGCTGATCCCGGTCTCGAAGTCCAATGCGCCTGTCGGTTCGTCGCACAGCAAAACTTTCGGATTTTTAGCGACCGCCCGGGCAATGGCAACACGCTGCTGCTCGCCCCCGCTCATCTGAGAGGGAAAATGCCCCTTGCGATCGTCCAAACCAACATCGGATAAGATTTGATCGATGTTCATAGGATCATCGCAAATCTCCGTCGCCAATTCCACATTCTCTTTCGCCGTTAAACTAGCCATCAAATTATAGAACTGAAAGACAAACCCGACTTGGTGACGACGGTATTGAGTCAACTGTTTTTCTGTGTAGTGGGAAATCTGCTCGCCAAAAAACTCCACCTCACCGGTGGTCGGGGTGTCCATGCCCCCAATAATATTCAAAAGAGTACTCTTCCCGGAACCGCTCGGGCCAAGTATGACCACAAACTCACCCTCTTCGACAAAGAATGTCGCTTCCCGCAAGGCTTGAACCGTTACCTCTCCCATTTGATACGTTTTCTTTAAACCATTCACCTCGATGGCTCTCATTTCTGACACGCCCCTTCCCCGATTCATAGCGATTGGCAATTCTTTACCATTTTATCACATTTATCCAAACTTCCCTACCTATCTTTTATGTACCCGAGATCCATTTTTTTATAAACAATTCTGGAATCCGACCCCTTTCGATTAAACATTTTTACAAAGCAAAAGACCATCTTTCGATGATCTTTTTCCTAGTCCAAAATCTTTCCATAGTATTGCAAAACACGCAAGATTCGCAGGGTATTCCACCGGCTGGACTTTCCCGTTTGCTCCATGTCAAAGTGCACCCGTCCCGTGTATTTTTGCTGAACGGGCCAGGTTCCGTCTTTTTTCCGTTTCTTTTCGAGAAGGGCGAACCCCGCTTCCATTCGCGGATCGTAGGAAACCCCTGCTGCCTGAAAATAGTCCAAACAGCGAAGCACATCATACCGCCATCGGCTCGGATAGGACAGCATGGTCATCTTTCGATCAATGATCTCTCCCGTTCGATCGGATAAAAACAATTGATGCATCAAAATAAATTCATGCGCTTCTTTCACCGCCCGCTCAATCTCGTTTCTCCGATACGCATAGGCGTGACGCCTGTATTCCAAAAGCCCTTCCAGAATGTTGATGGTGGTGTGCAGAGAACTATGGTCATGGTCGACTTCCCATTGGCAGTTCCACGCGCCGTCCGGAAATTGCTTGTCCATAACATAGTCGATGATTTCATCCAGCTTCCTGTGCTGAATACCCCCATAGCAACAAAGATTTAAAAGCATGCCGCAGATGCAAAGATCCTGCCAACGATCCTTTTTCTTCGCGGGAATTTTCCACAGTCCTTCCAAGAGCAAGCGGGCGCTGGTCTGGTACGCCCCCAAGGCTGGATCAATCCCACAGTTTTTCAAATCCAACATGGTGTAGGTGGTCGAAATCCATTTTGGCGAGTACAATCCCTTCCCCCATAATCCTGTATCGGGATCTCGTTTATCTAAGAAAGCCTTGACCCAGCCCGCAGATTCCATATGTTTTCGAAGTTCTTTCAGCCGTTCCCCTTCCATGCCCAGCAAATCCCGTTGTGTCTGGTAAACAATGGCCGGATCTCCTTCCAGCAGCCACTTGACCAAGCCTTCCATCGCATCGCCTCCTTATGATTCAATGCCTTTTCTCGCCAATACCCCTTGGCTATAGTAGTGTTTGATTTCCTTCATTTCCGTCACCAGATCCGCCGCATCGATCAATTCCTGCGGCGCATAGCGGCCCGTGCAGACAAGCTCCACGTGTTCCGGCCGATTGGCCAGCAGCTCAAGAACGTCGCTAGTCTCTATCAGCTGAAAATAGATGGCGATATGGACCTCATCCAGCACCACCAAATCGTACGCGCCGGACACGATGATTTCCCGAATCCGCTTGAGTCCCGCCTGGGCCGCATCGATATCCGCCTGGGTCGGTGCCTGCTCGATAAAACAGTTCAGCCCAAACTGCTCCATTTCAAATCCGGGCAAGTACTCAACCGCCTTTGTTTCGCTGTATTTCATTCCCTTGACAAACTGGCCGAAAAAGACCCGTTTCCCTGCGCAGACTGCCCGCACGGACAGGCCCAGCGCCGCCGTCGTCTTGCCTTTTCCATTGCCCGTATATACATGCACATAACCTTTGGACTCCATTCGATCGCCTCCTTGTGTATACCTCCATTATAAACCAAAAAACGCATCGGTGGATGTTTCCCCGATGCGATCTCTTAGGCGGTTTGTTTCTCTAATTCCGATTTCGCTTTTTCTTTTTTATGTTCCAAATAAATCCGTTTCCATCGTCCTGTTCGATAATACGCGAAAGTCATCACAAAACCTACAACCCATCCCACTGGAATTCCCCACCACAAACCGGTGACTCCAATCCTGGGTGCCAGAAACCAGGCAATGGGAATTCGAATCAGCCAAAGCGTTATCAAAGAAATAATCATCGGTATAAAGGTGTCGCCAGCTCCGCGAAGCACCCCAGTTAAAACAAATTGTACGCCGATAAAAAGATAGAATGGTGCCAATACAGACAAATACCCCGCGCCAACCTGAATCACTTGCGCTTCTTCTGTAAAAATGGATATTAAAGGATTTCGGAAGACATATAGCGTGAGCGATGTCAAGCAAGAAGCGACAAAAGCCATCATCACCGCTGCCTTGATCCCTTTTTCCACCCGGCTTTCTTTTCCCGCGCCTAAATTTTGACCCACGAAAGTCGATATGGCAGCGCCCAAGCTCATGATCGGCATCGCTGCAAACGCATCGATTCGACTCCCTCCAAAATAGCCTGCCATAGCAATCGCACCGAATCCGTTAACGAACCCCTGCAGGGTCATATTCCCAATGGAAAACAGCATTTGCTGAATCCCGGTTGGCAGCCCAATTTCCAAAATTCGCCGAAAAATCGGTGCATGAAACCGCATCGTTTTCAACTCAAAGCTAAAGACTGGATGCGTTCGGTTCAAGTACAAGACGCTAAATACAAAGGAAATCCCCTGAGCCGTCACCGTCGCCCAAGCTGCACCTTCAATACCCAAGTCGAATCCAACAATAAACAATAAATCTAGTGCGATATTCAACAGAGTCGATCCGATTAACAGAACCATAGGTGTTTTGGAATCCCCCAGCCCTCGCAATATAGCACTGATCGAATTATAGCCAAACATGGCCAGCATCCCAGCAAACATGATGCGCAAATAGCTGGCGGCTCCCGCAAAGACATCTTCCGGGACTTGAAGCAGCCGCAAAAGCGCCGGGGTAAGCACAAGTCCAGTAATTGTTATCAAACACGTGGAGATCAAAAGAAAGATATAGGTTGTATCAACCGTGCGCTTCACACTGTTTATATCTTTTGCGCCATAATGTTGTGAAATCAACACCGTTGCCCCCATCGTAATGCCTGCAATCATTGAAATCAGCAAAAACATGATGGGAAATGCAGCTCCAACTGCCGCCTGCGCCTCGGTTCCTATAAATCGACCAACAATGATTCCATCCACCGTATTATATAGTTGTTGAAATACGTTTCCAATCAGCATGGGCAATGCAAAGAATAAAATCCGCTCCCATTCCCGCCCTTGTGTCATATCATTCATACTTTCTCCTCTTTCCAAAACCATAATCCATGTATGTATGAACGATTATAAACCATCAAGTTACTTGAGGGTCAAGTTTTTTTCATCTCTTGAACCGGGATATACAATTCTGCAACAAGAATTTCTTGCAAGTTGCGATGATAATGCATCACATGGATTTGCAGAATATTGCCTGTGACTTCCAAACTATGCTGATCCAAATACTTATAAACTGCAATGTAATCGGATAAATCTTGCTGGTTTTCCACCTCGACAAAACAATGCAAACAATAGCGGCTCTTTAGGATCGGATAGTCGGATGTTTCAGCTTCGCGCTCTTCCAAACCGATCCCCTTCAACACTAGCACCCTGCGATGTGCCAGAAAATCATCCTTAGACAACAACTCGATAAAAGATGCAGTGGTGTACCGTTTTGGATCCGCTTCGCGCGCTTTCGCAGCCAGTTCTTGCAAATCTTCAATCTGGGTTTCTGTGTCAGACTCGTGGTCATGAGCAAGAACCAAAAATTCCGGGGAATCAAGCAGAACAAAATGATTCTTTTGTTCGACCGCCTTTTCCACATCCTTCTTAATGGATTCAACCAGTACCAGTTTTTGCTGAATCTCAACCAATTGCCGATTAAGCTGCTTCTCTGCCTGATCAACAAATTCCAAGACCTGAGACGGCTTTGCATTGAACAAGTTACGTTTTATTTCCTGGATGGGAATCCCCAGCCCACGGTACATCCGAATCTGAGAGAGGATGGAAAATTGACTGATATGATACTGCCGATATCTTGAATGCGCATCTATCTTCATCGGCTGAAACAATTCGATTTGATCATAGTACCTCAAGGTTGAGATACTGATATCGAATAATTGGCTAACCTCGCCGACCCGGTAAAACTCCTTCATTACGCACCTCGCTTTCTTTCCGCTTTACTTACCGTATATCCTTTATCATACATCATGCGAGGAAACAAGAAAATAACTCTTGACTTTTTATGAACACGTTCATATAATAGAAATATAAAATGAACACGTTCATAAAAAGAAAGGAAGGTTCTTTATGAGTCAAACACAAGAACGAAGTCGAATGCTCGGGGAAGCCCCCGTTTCATCTGTTATTACCAAATTAGCCATTCCGGCAATTATCGGCATGCTGATCAATGCCGTTTACAATTTCGTGGATACCATGTTCGTCAGCTGGATCGGAACCGAAGCCATGTCTGCTGCCCAGATCGGATTCCCGGTCTTTATGATCTTGACCGCAGTCGGTCAGCTCTACGGGATCGGCGGTTCCTCCTACCTCTCCCGCTTGATGGGTGAGAAAAAAATGGGGGACTCTCACAAAACGGCTACGGTCGTCTATTTCACCAGTTTTGCGACTGGAATCATCCTCTGCATAAGCGGAATCTTTATTCTGGATCCCCTGCTGAATTTATTCGGTGCAACTCCGGAAACTCTGGGTCTCGCCCAGTCCTATGCGAGAATTCTCTTTATTGGCGCACCCTTCATCATCGGCAACATGGCCCTCAACAACATGCTTCGAGCCGAGGGAAGCGCCATCACATCCATGTTCGGGCTGATTCTGGGTGCAGTGATAAACATCATCCTGGACCCGATCTTCATCTTCTCCTTTGATATGGGCATTGGGGGCGCCGCCTTGGCCACCATACTGGCGCAGGCGATCACTTCCGTCTTTTTGCTTAGCTATTACCTGCGCAAAAAAACCGTGGTGCAAATCCATCGAAAGCACTTCAAGCCAAGCCGACAAATCTACACAGAAACCTTTAAAATTGGTCTGCCAACCTTGATTCGACAATTGCTGGCAAGCTTTGCCATCGGAATCATGAACAATGCCGCGGCCCAATACGGCACGGAAGCGGTGGCTGCCATCGGCATCGTCTCGAAAATCTTTATGCTGGGATTCTACGCGCTCATGGGCTATGCCCAAGGCTTCCTCCCTGTAGCCGGTTTCAACTACGGGGCAAAGAAATACAGCCGGGTTCTGGAAGCCATCAAAGTCGGCATCCGCGTGTCCACGATTTACTGCCTGGTAACATTCGCAGTCTTCACGGTTTTCGCAGGTCCCATTCTGACCATTTTCAAGCCGGCACCGGAAGTCGCCGCTTTGGCCAAACAGGGCATTCGAATTTGGGCGCTTTCCATGCCGGTTCTGGGCTATTCCATCATTGTCAACATGCTCTTTCAGGCCATCGGCAAAGGGAAAGAAGCCGGTCTGCTCTCGGTTTCACGACAGGGCATTCTCCTGATCCCACTTTTGCTTATTCTGCCGAAGACCTTTGGCTTGTACGGGGTTCTGTTCGCTCAACCTCTCGCCGATTTGCTGACTTTTTTCATCACCCTGTTTTTTGATCGAAAAGTCCGACAGGAGTTGAAACAAGACTCACGCTTAACAGACGAAGAAATTCATGGTTTAATGGAAGTAGCGAACTAACCTGGAGGAGGCAATTATGCCGAAAATCATCAAAGATGCCGATAAGAAAATCACCGCTCGGGCCGTGCAAATCTTTCTCGAGGAAGGATTTGAACATGTCGATATTCGACGAATCGCAAAGGAATGCAAGATAGGCGTCGGCACCGTCTACAACTACTTTCCAAACAAAAAAGCGATTATGACCGAGGTCTTCAACGCCCTCTGGAACGATTCCTTCCGCCTGCTGGATCAGCTGATCGAAAGCGCAGAGCCGAGTCCGGAACTCTTTCTCGAATACGCCGAGGCCCTCTATCGCGAGATGGGGAAAAAGAACGGCATCGGGAAGCTGGTCATCTGGCTCGAAATGTCGGACATGAAGCATGTGCGCGACTTGGAAAGTGTGAAGCTTTTGGACCTCGCAAAGTTTGGCACGACACATATCAACCAAATCAAGGCCCTTATCAATAAAAGCTTTCAACCGTCTGAAAAGAAACTGGATCCGGAAGATCTGGACCGCTTGGCCGAGACTACCCTGCTTATGCTGATGACCAGCCCAACTAAAGATCAAGCCCATGTCTTATTCATCCGAGATATGATTGAAGGCTATATGCAAAAAAAGGTATGACTCCCGCTTGGGGTCATACCTTTTTTCATTTACTCTCGTTCCAAGACGCGGGTCAGCGCGTCAATAAACGTGCCATCGTCTTCATACTCCAGCTCTTTTAGGATTTCATGGGCACAATAGCGGTTCTTTTTCTTGGCTTTCAGTTTTTTGTAGCTTCCATCATCCCGCAATTCCCACGCCCGCGCGTTGTCCTTCCAATAAAGCTCCATAATCAGCAAGATCCGCTTCGCCACCACTTCATCCGCAATGGGAAACATCAGCTCGACCCTGCGATTCAAATTCCGCGTCATCCAGTCGGCAGAAGCCAAAAACAATTTGCCTCGTCCGCCCTGATGAAAGTAATAGATACGGGAATGCTCCAAAAACTCCCCAATTATGCTGCGCACGCTTATGTTTTCACTCACGCCTTCTTCCCCGGGAATCAGGGTGCAAATGCCCCGTACGATCAGCTGGATTTTCACTCCGGCCCGTGAGGCTTCATAGAGCTTCTCCACCATGCCCTTGTCGACGAGGGAATTCATTTTCGCAAAGATAAATCCTTCTTTTCCCTCCCGCGCCCGCTTGATCTCTCCGTCAATCAAATCATAAAAGCTCTGCCGCATGGCATGGGGCGATACATGGAAATGCTGGGTGGAAATCGAGCTGCTGAATCCGGAGACCATGTTGAAAAAAATCGTGGCATCGGTGCCGTACTCCTCCCGACAGGTCAAATAACCCATATCCGTATAGAGTTTGGCTGTCTGGTCATTATAATTCCCCGTGCCCAAATGCACATAGCGGCGAATCCGCTTGCCTTCCTTGCGGACCACCAGGGTAATTTTCGAATGCGTCTTGAGCCCATAGATGCCGTAGATGACATGAACCCCTTTCCGCTCCAGCTTCTTGGCCCACTGGATATTGTTCTCTTCATCGAAGCGCGCCATCAATTCCACCAGCACCGTTACCTGCTTTCCACGGTCTGCCGCCTCTTCCAGCGCTTGAATAATGACAGAATTCCCGCTAACCCGGTACAGGGTCTGCTTGATGGCCAACACCTTGGGATCCGTACTGGCCGCTTGAATAAACCGGACCACATAGCCAAAACTGTCATAAGGATGGTGCAGGAACACATCATGGTCACGGATGGTTTTAAAGACATTCTTCTTTTTCATAAAGGGCAGGTCGCGAGGTGCATAGGGATCGGCTTTGAGTTTTTTCATGGACGCATTATGCTTAAAGCCGAACCAGTCGGTTAAATCAAGCATCCCGTCAAAGGCATAGACCTGGTCCGATTGAAGCCGGAACTCGGTTCTTAAAACATTCTCAATCCAATCATCCATGCCCGATTCCATCTCCAAGCGAATGGGTTCGCCAAATCGGCGCTTCTTCACCGCTTCTTCGATCACCATTAAAAGATCATCCGCCTCATCCTCGATCAAGTTTAAATCCGCGTTTCTCGTAACCCGAAATACGCTGCTGTGGACCAATTGATGCCCAACAAACAACTGGTCCATAAAGGCGATGATCAGGTCTTCCAAGAGCACATAGACCGTTTGGCCGTCCGTCTCAAACCGGACAAAGCGGTCAAAAAGATCCGGCACCTTGACCAAGGCCAGCCGAAACTGGTTGTCGACAAAAATCTTGCAGGCGATATGCAGGGCTTTATTGGCCACAAAGGGAAAGGGCCTTCCAAAATCAATCGCCATGGGTGTCAAGACCGGAAAGATCTCATTGTCGAAATAGGTTTTCATCTTCCCCAGCAAGTCTTCGCTGAAATTTCCTCTCCGAACTATATGAATCCCCTGACGGTCCAATTCTTCAAAACAGGCTAACGTAATTCGCTGCTGCTTGTCCAGCAAGCGCTTGACTTCCTTGTGAATCGCTTCAAAAACCTCCCGGGGCAACAGCCCCGACGGATCCGGTTCCACATATTCGGCATTGATCTGCTCCAAAATGGAGGCGACCCGCACCATAAAAAACTCATCCAGATTCGATGAGAAAATCGCATCAAACTTCATCCGGTCCAAGATTAGCAAGTCATCTTGACTCGCCTGCTCCAAAACCCGTTCATTAAATTTCAGCCAGCTGAGCTCGCGATTGAAAAAGCCATCCTTCATGATTCCACCTCGATCATTTTCGGTATCAATCCAAATGTATTGACAAAGTCGATTTTCTGACTGTCAAAATTCCATTCTTCCAGCGTTGTATCCTCCGTCCGGCGATAATGAATGAGAAAGGCATCCCGTGTCACCGTAAAATCCAATACTGTAACCCGCTGTTGCTTGCCCTTGTCCAAGGCATCGGAAATGGACAAAATGGAAGACAGTTTTAGAATCCGATTTTGTTCACCCAAATTCAGCCGCATCATGTCCATGCGGGAAGACTCCCGGTCGGTCATAAACTTGCAAATATAGGCCACCATCATCATTTCGTGCTCCGTTGTGCCCAAAATACTCAAATTTCGGATTTTATAAAAGGAAGTCGAAAGATAATCCTTGGTTCTGGTAAATTTGCCGATCTCATGCAGAATAGCCGCCAATCTCAGCAACAGCTCATCCCTTTCTTCAAAGGGAAAGACCGTGTTCAGCGCCTCCATAATGGCAACGCCATTTTTTTCCAAAGCCTGGCAATGCTTGGTATTGCTCCGATACCGCGTCGCGATGCTTCGCGCCAGAGAGATAACATCGTTATTGAACAAGCGATACCGTTTCAGCCGGTAATCCTGTTCGATCATCGTCGCGATTAAGCCATCCCGCACATTAATCTGCGGCAAAAGCATATGGTCCGTATTCACCAAACCCAAAAAAGTCCGGTAGACCAAAATCCCAACGACAAATTCATACCAGTCCATGCCGGTTTCTTCAATCTCTTTGCGATATAAAAGATGGTCTTGCATCAAGCGCCGATACATGGCTTCAAGGGTCTCACGCTCCAACCGGTCGATATCCCCGATCAAATGCTGTTTCATGATTTTGATCGCCCCGCCAACCGCTAGAAAATGCTGAAGCTTCCGATTCTGAATGGCTTTCCACATATGGGCGGTTCTGGTTACCACCAGGACCTGAATCGGCTCCAGGTAATGAACGGAGCGAGACTCCAATTCCCGCATCATGTTTTTCATCACCAGCGTGCCCAGGCTAAATTCTTCATTGAAGACCATCTTGTTTTGTGAATATATGCTCACATCACAGCTTCCGGAATTCAGTTCGACCAAAATAGCACTCTTGCGTATTTCACGGTAATCGTCCAAATTGTCCCGAATCGACTTATAGGTTAAAAACTTTTCGACCGTATCTTCCACAATTTCAAATTGGACGCCCGTCCGCATCAAGATCATTTCCAGCACATTGAGGTTATTGTCCGCCAATCGGAATGCGCCCGTGGCAACCGCCCGATACCGCTCCACCCCATAGGATTCCATCATGGCTTGAAAGGACTCCATAATCTGGATAACCTCTTTCACGGTATCATGACCGACAATCCCATTCGCAAAAATATCCTCGCCAATGCGTACGGAACGGGACACCTGATCCAATACCTGCCGCTTTTTATTGATGTATTGGACAATCTTCATTTTTAAGGCATTGGAACCCATGTCTATCGCCGCATAAATTGTATGCATGTGAATACTCCTTCATTAGCTCGCTTTCCAAGTGTTTATAACCCGTAAATAATGCATACCCAATATTCTTTCAAGAAAAATAAATTTCCCAAATATTTGCAATTATCCCCTTTATATTCACGCAATCTTCACTTGCACGTTCAATAAACAACTTTTTTGATCATACTTTGGTCAAAAAAAGATGCCCTTTCAGGCATCTTTTCCTCACTTATGATTGATAGGCTTTATACAGCATTCTAAAGGCCGGCAGCGATTGTTCGATTTGCTCCGGACTTACGCAATAAGAAATGCGGATATGTCCCGGACAGCCAAAATCATCCCCAGGGACCAAGAGCAAATCAAATTTCTTGGCAGTCTCACAAAATGCATAAGCGTCCGCTTCCAAAGCTCTTGGGAAGAGATAGAAGGCACCTTCCGGCTTCACGCATTCGTATCCGATCTCAATCAGGGCATCGTACAAGCGATCGCGATTCTGCTCGTAAATGGAAATGTCCGATGTTTCTTCCACGCACTTTGCAATCACCTTTTGGAAGAAACTTGGGGCGCAAACATAGCTCAATGCTCGGGCAGAACCGGCTACCGCAGCAAAAACCCGGTCAAATTCAACCATTTCATCCGGAATTGCGATATAGCCAATGCGGTCTCCCGGCAAAGACAGGGACTTGCTATAGGAATAACAAACAAAAGTATTATCATAGTACTTCGGCAGATACGGCACCTGCGTATCTCCGTAAACGATCTCTCGATACGGCTCATCGGAAATCAAAAAGATGGGATGTCCGAATTCTTCCGACTTCTCTGTCAACCGTTTGACCAGTTCTAGAATTGTCTCTTCCGAATAAACAACCCCGGAAGGATTGTTCGGCGAATTCACAATAACCGCCTTCGTCTTCTCATTGATCAGCTTGTCAAATTCTTCAAAATTGATTTGAAAGTCTTCAATTTGCGGCGGCACCACAACCAGTTTGCCGCCGTTCGACTCGACAAAGCAGTTGTATTCCGGGAAAAACGGGGCAAAGGTAATAAACTCATCCCCTTCGTTTGCCAGGGCTTTAAAGCAAATGCTGATGGAAGCGGCCGCACCCGTTGTCATAAAGATGTTCTTGCCTTCCAGATTCATGTCGAACCGTCGATTGATAGACTCTGCAATGGTCGCCCGTACAACCGGATCTCCGGGCGCGCTGGTATATCCGTGCAACGCTGTAGGCGTCTCTTCTTCCAGAAGTGTTGTCATCGCATTCTTGACAGCCTCCGGCGCGGGTACGCTCGGATTGCCAAGGCTGAAGTCATAAACATTTTCTACACCGATTTCCGCTTTTCGCTTTCGGCCGTATTCAAAAATCTCTCGAATAATGGAACTTCTGCTGCCCAATTCATACATCTTTTTTGATAACATGATATTCCTCCTCAGCGCATATTCTCACATGACTAACCCTACCATATTTCCGCAATTTTCTCAATCCATAGAACAATTCCTACCAAGCCTTTTCATATAAAATCCGTGACAAGACTTCAAGCCCGTCCCGCATCGCTTTTTCCGTCATGGCTTCCTCCGGCGCATGGCTTCTTCCCTTCACACAAGGAACGAACAATAAGGCCGACGGGATGCTTGACGCAAGAATCTGGGCGTCATGACCGGCGCCGCTATTCATTTCTTTTATGCGAAATTCCAGCTGCCGACAGATCGCTTCATTCTCCGCCAGCAAAACCGCATCCAAACGGACCGGCGGCTCCTCCGCGATTCTTTCGATCTTCACATCCAGCCCCTTGCTGCGAACAGCCTTCGCCGCATGTTCAATTCGAGCCAGAATCCCTTGTATCGCTTCGCTCCGATCCGAACGGATGTCAACAGAAAATACAACAAAATCCGGCACTACATTTGACGACCCCGGCTTGACCTTCATTTCGCCAACGGTCACCGTCGGGCTTCCTTCCACTTCCTCCGCCCAGCAATCCATGTTGGCAATCAACTTGCTGGCATGCAGCAAGGCGTCTTTTCTGAGGTGCATGGGCGTCGTGCCGGCATGATCCTGCCGTCCAAAGACACTGACTCTGAGAACCACAAGTCCGTTGATGGATTTCACCAAACCGACTTGATGCCCGGTCGATTCCAGCACCGGCCCCTGTTCGATATGAATCTCGTAGTAGGCCTCGATATCCTGTCGAACCGCCGACCGCCAATCCGCAGGAGACAAGCCCGCATTCTTCATGGCTTCACTGAGGCTGGTCCCCTTCTCATCCACTTCTGAAAAATCAGCTTCGCTGAGTTTTCCCGCCAGCGCTCGACTACCGATATACCCGTTGAAGAATCGGCTTCCCTCTTCCTCCATAAATCCGATGATCTGAACCGTCTTCTTGGGGCGACCGGACTGGCGGACCAGGGCTTCAACCGCGTAAATTCCTGCCATAACTCCATAAAGACCGTCGTACTCGCCGCCGTTTTTGACGGTGTCCAAATGCGAACCGACCAAAATCGTTCCGCCTTCTTCCCCCTTGACCGTGCCAAGCAAATTGCCAACGGCATCCTGCGAAACCTGAAAGCCTTTTGATTCCATCAATTCCGTCAAATATTCCTTCACCGCTGCATCTTCCCCGGTATAGGCAGCCCTCCACAATATGCCGTCAATCATGGACAATTCCTTGATCGCGTGAAAATTTTCTCGCATCTGTTCGAGATTGTCGCCTTTCATTCCTTCCAGTCCTCTCTATTCCCTCTTATGTTTTGTGTTCTTTTCCTCGTATTGGATTATTATATCATCAAGAGGCCGGTACAAGCATCGACGAATTTCGATAATTAAGGGGAATGGTTTGCACCATTCCCCTACTGGTCTTATTCGATTTCCTCATGAATCATCTGCTTCTGCTCGGTTTCCACAACACACTCATTTTTGATCGTTCCAACCAAGGACTGCAAGGCATCAATCACGCGTGGCCGAATATCTCCGCCGATCAACACATACATAATGTCGTCTCCAACCTCCAGGTGCCCTTCATTCAACCAGACCTTTACATGGAAGATCCCCTCCTGTTTCAGGGTTTCTAAAACAACTTGGTCCACCTTCGCCGCGTCGTAGGAAAAATCCATGCCGGTTACTTCCGCGCCGTCATTCACACCTTGTCGCACTTGGGCCTTTGGTGTCCTTCGAACCACACCGTTGTGCACCAAAAACATGCCGTTTTCCACCGCCTTTGGATCCGCTTTCGCTTCCTTCAGCCATTCATCCATAGACGGCGATGGCTTTTTCATGCCCTTCTCATTCATCGCTGCACGCTCCTTTATTGATTTGACAAAGTTCTTCATGCTTCGCCGCAATGGATTTGAAGTCCTCCCAGAACGGTCGTTTCTTAGCCGGATCCCGCAGCACTGCTGAAGGATGATAGGTCGCCATCATCCAGAATCCATTTTTGTTTTGCCAGTTCCCGCGTTCCCGCGTAATTCGGATGTTTTTATCAATCACATTCATTGCCGCCACCCGGCCCAGACAAACAATGATCTTCGGATGTATCAATTTCACCTGCCAGCGCAAAAACTCAATGCACGTTTCCATTTCATCCGGCTTTGGATCCCGATTATTGGGCGCCCGGCATTTAATGATATTGGCAATATACACCGCATCTCGCGATAGTCCAACGCCTTCCAGGGCTTTTGTCAATAATTGTCCGGAAGCACCAACAAACACTTCGCCCTGCAAATCCTCGTGATACCCGGGCCCCTCGCCGATAAACATAATGTCCGCATGGGGATCCCCCTGCCCAAACACCGGATTGGTTCTCGTCTTATACAATTGGCACCGTTGGCAATGATCGACATAGGCTTTCAATTCTTCAAGCGTATACATCCGCATTTCTCCCTGTTGGATTCGTTCTACTTTCTATGATAACACAATTCACTTTCCAAACGTAAAAGGAAAGACAAATAATGGGAATCCAACACCTGTCTTTACAGGTGTATATACACATGGTATGCTAAGTGCAATTGTATTATTTGAATAAAGAACTGGAGGCATTTTCATGGATTGCATTGCAAAAGAAATTCAAAAACTCAAGAAGGAAAAAGACATTGCGGTTTTGGCTCATTATTACGTGCGTGACGAAGTGCAAAAAGTAGCCGATTATACCGGTGATTCCTATTACCTAAGCAAAATTGCCACAAGTCTCCCCCACAAAACCATTCTGTTTTGCGGCGTGAAATTCATGGGGGAAAGCGCAAAGATCCTAAACCCGGAGAAAAAAGTCCTGATGGCCAACGATGCTGCCGATTGTCCGATGGCCCATATGGTTGATCTGGAAGAAATCGCCACCATTCGCACGCAGTTCAAGGATGTGGCCGTTGTCTGCTACATCAATTCAACCGCTGAAGTCAAGGCGCATTCCGATGTCTGCGTGACTTCATCCAATGCGGTACAAATCGTCAAGAACCTGCCCCAAAAAACCATCTATTTCATCCCGGATGAAAATCTTGGCCGCCATGTCGCTGCACAGGTGCCGGAAAAGCACTTTATTTTTGGCTCCGGCTATTGCCACGTTCATGCGGACATCAGCCGAAAATCCATTGAAGAGGCAAAGGCGCAATCGCCTTCCGCTAAAGTTCTGGCCCATCCCGAATGCAAAGCAGAAACACTTGAACTTGCAGATTTTATTGGCAGCACGTCCGGGATTCTCAACTACGCCACAGAAAGCCCGGCAAGAGAATTCATTATCGGCACGGAAACAGGAACCCGCTACGAACTGGAACGGATGAATCCCGGGAAAACTTTTTTCTTTACCGATCAGCCGCCGGTCTGCCCCGGCATGAAATCCGTCACCCTTGATTCCCTTCTCGATGCTATGAAGAATCAAGAATCTCCGGTGGAAATCGAACCTGAACTTCAAACAAATGCCTGCCAAGCTTTGAGCCGCATGCTGGAGCTTGCAAAATAAGGGGATTTGACCGATGGAAAAAAACTATGACATTCTCATCGTCGGCTCTGGCGCTGCAGGATTATTCTGCGCCCTCAACCTGCCCGATACCTGGAATATTTTGATGATCACAAAAGACGCCGCCGACCAAAGCGATTCGTTTTTGGCGCAGGGCGGGATTTGTGTACTCAAAGACGATGACGACTACCACAACTACTTTGAAGACACCCTAAAAGCCGGGCATTATCAAAACAACCGCGCCGCGGTGGACCTGATGATTCGCAAATCGCCTGAAATCATTGCTGACTTGATTCGGTTCGGGGTTGAATTCGAAATGAAAGACGGAGCATTCCAATATACGAAAGAAGCGGCGCACTCGACAGCCCGCATCCTCTTTCACAAAGACATTACCGGCCAAGAGATCACAAGCCGCCTCTTGGATCAGGTTCGAAAAAAGAAGAATATCACCCTTCGGGAACATACGACCATGATCGATCTGGTCTGTTATCAAAACACCTGCACCAGCATCGTCGTTAATAAACCGGACGGCACAATCGAGCAAATCCATGGAAATTCCATTGTTCTGGCAACTGGGGGGCTGGGCGGCCTGTACGCGAACTCGACAAATTTTCCCCATATCACCGGCGATGCCATTGCCCTCGCCTTGAAACACAAGGTCCGATTGCAGAACCTCCCCTATGTACAAATTCACCCGACCGCCCTCTACACGAAAAAAAACGACCGGCGGTTTCTGATTTCCGAATCCGTACGCGGGGAAGGCGCTCATCTGTACAATGCAAGGATGGAACGCTTTGTTGACGAGCTCCTCCCACGGGATCTTTTGACCAAGGAAATCCTTCAGCAGATGCATGCAGACAAAACGCCCCATGTTTGGCTTTCCATGAAACACTTGGGGGCCGATACGATTGCAGAACATTTTCCCAATATTCACCGCCGTTGTCTACGCGAAGGCTATGATGTGACGAAGGAATGCATTCCCGTGGTTCCAGCCCAGCATTATCATATGGGGGGCATCCAGGTCAATACGAATGGAGAAACCTCTGCAATGCGCTTGTACGCCATCGGAGAAGCCAGCTGCAATGGCGTCCATGGCGCAAACCGTCTGGCCAGCAATTCGCTGCTCGATGTGCTTGTTTTTGCCAAGCAAGCCGCCCACCATATTACCCAGCACCATACGGCCTATTCGCATCCAAGACCCCAAATCGAGCTCAGCCAGTACGCAGAGATCGGTCCATTGAAACGGGCTTATAAAGAAGCCGTTCTGGATGCCATTCAAAGGAGATAAGTTAATGAACAATTCAGGAATCAACCCGATCAACATGGATCGCCTGCTCTTGCAGGCTTTGCAGGAGGATATCACCAACGAAGATTTGACCACCCACGCGATCTTCCGTGAAAAACGCAAAGGACAAGTGCAACTGCTCAGCAAAGAAACGGGCATTATTGCGGGTCTCTCCGTCTTTCAGCGCGTTTTTGAGCTTCTTGATCCCACCGCAACCATGGAAGCCTTTGTTTCCGATGGAGACAAAGTGAATGCGGGCGACCACTTAGCGACCCTGACTGCCGATGTGCACGCGCTTCTGTCGGCAGAGCGTACCGCCCTAAACTACCTGCAAAGGATGAGCGGCATCGCCACCCATACAAACACCCTTGCCGTACACTTGCAGGGAACAAAGACCAAACTGCTCGACACCCGAAAAACCACACCGAATATGCGGATTTTCGAGAAATATGCCGTTAAAGTCGGCGGCGGATACAATCATCGCTTCAACCTCTCCGACGGGATCCTGATCAAGGACAACCATATCAATGCCGCCGGCGGGATCACAGCCGCGATCCAAGGGGCAAAAGAGTATGCGCCTTTCGTCAGAAAAATCGAGGTGGAAGTCGAAAGCCTCGAACAGCTTAAGGAGGCGTTGGACGCCGGCGCTGACATCATCATGCTGGACAACATGGATTCACCAACCATGAAACAGGCCGTTGAACTGATTGACGGAAGAGCGAAAACGGAATGCTCAGGCAATGTCACCGAAGCGCGGATCGCTGAACTGGCCGAGATTGGCGTTGATTACATCTCCTGCGGCGCACTGACGCACTCCTCGCCGATCTTGGACCTTTCGTTGAAGAACCTTCAAGTGCTATAATAATGGCAAGAAGATGAAACGAGGTGAATCCCATGAACGGTGAAAAAAGGCGTGAATTAATTCTAGAAATGCTGCAGTCCAACGCAACACCACTCTCCGGCAGCGAACTTGCCAAGCGCTTGGGCATCACCCGGCAGGTAATCGTTCACGACATTGCTCTGCTTCGCGCTGCCAACCAGAATATCCTGTCGACACACAGAGGATACATTCTGAACAACCCAACGCGCGCACAGCGCATTTTCAAAGTGAAACACAGCGGCGACCAAATTGCCGACGAGTTGAATGCCATCGTCGATGCCGGCGGCCGAATTCTGGATGTTTTTATCGATCACAAACTCTATGGGGAAATCAAAGTACCCCTGTCCATTGCTTCCAGAAAGGCGGTCCAGGAATTTATTGACTTTATCGCCACAGAAGAAGCGAGTCCGCTGAGCCAGCTGACCGACGAATTTCACTTCCATACGGTCGAAGCCGATTCCGAGGAAATCCTGGATGCCATTGAAGAGGAGCTCAAGGAGAAAGGCTATCTGGTTCCATAAAAACCCGCAAAAAAAGACTGAATTCCGAGGAATTCAGTCTTTTTGTCGCTTCTTAGCTTTTCTGAAAGGCGATCCGCTTGTCGCCATTTTCCATATAGACAGTCCCGCACGGCTGGTAGCCCAGCTTCTTCAGCAAGTTTTGCATGGGTAAATTGTCATGATGGGTGTCAATGCGCATATTCCCGCATTGTTCGTAACACCAATTCAAACAAAAGGTTGCAACCCCGCGCTTTCCCCGTGCAGCCGCAATGCGGTGAACCACGCCATAGGGGGCGTCATTCAGCCATTCGCCGTCATCGATCCGCGCATAGGTCGGTTCTTCCTCGACCGCAAAGTAAAATGCACCAACAACCTCTTCGTCCTCCAGGCAAACGTAGCTATGGCCGATTTCGATATCCGCTTCCAGCAGGGTGCGCTTGGGATATCCGTCAAGCCATTGGCCTGGATTCCCTGCAGCCACCATGAATGCTCTGGCATCCGCATAGATTGCCTGCATAGCCTCCAAATCAGTTGTCTTGCTCTTCCGTATTTCCACCTGCATCCATCCTTTCATCCCCGTTTTGTCTCCTTAATACCCCCGGTTTTCCTTTCCGAAGCATTCTGGAAATCTCGTTGCTGCTCTGTTCGATCCATTGCAAGCTTTCTTCGGTTTGTTTCTGCAGCGCCTTCTCCACGCTTTTTACAATATGATTGTCCGCAAGGGTCTCTTTTATATCCTTGTGCCAATTTTGCAAGCTTGCCTGCCATTGGTCTGCATTGGATACTTCCCAGAAGCTGTTGATCCCTTCCGAAAACATCACGGAAAGAACATCCATGATCGCTTTTTTTGTCACCTTGTCAAGACTGTTGAAACTTTTTCTCATGGATATCAGGCTTTTCCAGCCATCTTTTTGAATCTCATCCAAAGTTCGATTGTTGTTGGCAGACAAAACCTCAAAGAAAACCTGGGTAAATTGCTCCCGCTGTTCCAGCGTCATGGTATTCAATGTCTTTGTCAGGGTCATGTCAACCATTCTGCTCTCATCATCCACGTCGACCAGATGAATAAACCCGGTTCCCAATACCTCCCAGCTAAACCCATCATGCTGAAACAAGCCCCGCTGGGTGCTCTTGACTACCTCATAATCACCTTTGTGTTCCAATAGCATGCCGACAACAGATGACTGCGGAATCAAGGTTTTGATCTTTGGCGAAATATTCAAGTAGTGGTCGGATTCAATCAGTTGCCGACTGAAACCCGGTCCATCGTTATTGTAGATGCAAATAAGCTTGTCTTTGATTGGTTCTGAGGCATGGGCCCCCGCATAGACCGCCAAATTGCCGCCTTTTGAATGTCCGCCAAGATAGACACGGTCATAATTGAATCGCCCCATGATGGTTTCAAGATAAGATGCCGCTTGAATCTGGGCGGGAACCGCATCCAGAAAGGTCATTTTAAAGTCTTCTTTCCACCCCACCAAGGTATCATCCGTTCCCCGATATGCAATATAGGCGGTATGCTCATCCAGTTCAATCGTCAAGGCTGAAAACTGCATTTCAATCTCGTCGTCCAGAATGTCAACAAAATCCCGAACCACCAGATTCCCAAAACGCTTGCTCCCCGCCATCAAGCGCAACAGTTCGTGAAAGGGACCGGTCAGCAGGGCGCCGACCTGCTCATCTCCGCAGCAGGAATCATACATTTTACCAATCGCCTCGAAACTCAGATTCTGAATGTCCGACTCAAGCTTGTCAAAGGTCATATAGGAGATTTCCGTAAAAATCAAACTGTCCACTTCATTGAAGGGAGATACTCCAAAATCAAGATCGCCCCGCCAATGGATATAATCAATAATGTTCGCCACGATGCCTTCCTCCATCAATTTATGCCAATATTTCCTAATTCAGCACACACCGTCATTGTACCATACCGGATCCCTCTTGATCCAAATGAAAATCCGTTTGATCATCATGCTTCATCAATTAACTTATTGCTTCGGCCGCATCAAGGGAAACAAGACCAGATCTCGAATATTCTCCTGGCTCGTCAGGACTTGCAGAACCCGGTCAATGCCCATGCCCCAGCCGGATATCGGCGGCATGCCGTGCTCCATTGCCAAAAGATAGTCTTCATCCATCATCATGGCTTCTTCATCCCCATTGGCTTTCAGCCTCGCCTGTTCCGTCAGCCGGTTGCGCTGGTCAACCGGATCCACCAGTTCGGAATATCCGTTGATAATCTCCGCCCCGTTGATCACCAGTTGAAAGCGATCCGCTACATTCGGATTCTCGTCATTGGCCCGCGCCAACGGCGACAAAGCCGTGGGATGCTCCACAAGAAAAACCGGTGCAATCATTTTCGGCCGGCTCACTTTCTTATAGAGCAAATCAATCAAATTCCCTCGGCCCAAAAGATTTACCTCGGTTTCCGATTCAAGCTCAATCCCGCATCGGTTGATTTCACCCAGCAGTGCCTCGGCTGAATTGAACTGGTCGATATCGATCCCGCAATCGCTTAAAATCAAATCCCGAAATGTCACAACTGGCCAGTCCGCTTCAAAATCAATCGTCCGACCATCCATCTCGATTTGCGGACGCCCGAAAAGCTGATTCACGGCATGCGCCAGCATGCGTTGCAAAAAGCGCATATTGTCACGGTAATTATAAAAGGCGCAGTAGCCTTCCACCATGGTGAAATCCTGAAGATGGGTCGTATCCATGCCTTCGTTCCTGAAGCATCGGGCAAACTCGAAGACTTTGGTGAAACCGCCTACAATCGCCCGCTTCAAATAGGTTTCCGGCGCAATACGCAGATACACATCCAAGTCGAGTGCATTGTGGTGAGAAGCAAAGGGTCTGGCCGTTGCCCCGGATGGATGATCGATCAGCACCGGCGTTTCAATCTCCATATACCCTTCATCTTCCAAAAATCGTCTGATCGCTTTCATGAAATTGACTTTCAACAAGAATCGGTCCCGGGTATCCTCGTTCATAATCAGATCCAAATACCGCTGCCGATAACAGCTCTCCTTGTTGCTGATGCCATGGAATTTTTCCGGCAATGGCTTCAGCGCTTTCCCCAGAAACGTAATTTGATGCGCCCTGACCGTTTTCTCTCCCGTTCGTGTTGTGAATACTTCGCCTTCCGCGCCAAGAAAATCGCCAATGTCGATTCCTTTCATAAACAGCTTGAATTGCTCCGGTTCCAGCACATCTTTTCGAATGGCAAGCTGCATCTTGCCTTCGATATCCGAAATCGTGACGAAGGACAGTTTGCCCATCTTTCTGATAAAGGTAATCCGTCCGGCTACTTTGACACCCATCGTTCCGTCCGCCAGCCCTGCGGCTTGATAGAGCTCATGGGTCTTTTCAAAACGCTCCGGATACGGATTTGCCTGCTCACGTATCAGCTCCAATTTGTTTCTTCTTGTTGATTCCAATGTTATTTCGCTCATGTTTTCCTCCCCAATTCAATCATTCTCTCATTGGGACGAAATAAAAAAATCCCGTCCCTTTATCACTAAAAGGACGAGATCTGATTTCCCGTGTTACCACCTTCATTCATCCCTACTTCACAGCATGGACCTCCGCAAGTACAGATGGATGCAGACTTTCATGGCCAGTGAATAGTACGGACAAACATCGATACCCTCGCGCTATAATGGGCGCCCCCATCGCAGCCTCAGCCAAATGGCAGTCGGTGCGCAGCTCCGAGTCTTTCTTCAACAGCGTCCTTGTTATCCCTTCTCACCAATCCGGGGACTCTCTGAAACAATTGCGGCTATTTACTCACTCTCTTCATCGCTTTCTCGAACAACAAATTTGTTAGGTGCATTATACCGGCTTTTTATCCGCTTTGCAAGAGAATTTATGAAAATCATTCTTTTCATACACTTCCTCCAAGCATTTTACTAAAATTTCATCAAGCCAATTTGATGCATCGTGATAATCCTCACTTGTATAATACGCTCCGAATTTTCTTCATCTCTTTCCAAACATTGTCACCGTAATTGCTCACCAGAACACAAACAGTGTTTTCTTGAGGATTGTATTCGGAGATAAAGCTCACGCCGGGGTCAGAGCCCTGAAAATAGGGAATATCGCTGCCAAACCCGTCCAGAATCCAGAAGCCGTACCCATAAGAGCCTTCCTCTGGATCACTCCCATCTCCGCTTTGTTTCCGCAGCATCGCATGGGTCATGTCCGCCGACAGCAATTTGTACTCCATCAAGCCATTCCAGAAATTCACAATATCATGGATCGTGATAAAGGCACCACCCGCGCCCGTCCCTTTCGCATCCACACTAAAGATATTAGTCCGGTAGTCTCCCGTGTCCTCGCAGTAAATGTAGTTCATGGCACATTTTGCAGGCTGAATATTTCGGCGCCGTTGACCCAGCGTCACGCTCAAATTGACCCACCTTCACGGCGGGAGAGCCACTAATGTGGCTCCCGTATTATTCTTTTAAGGCATGTCGTTCTCGCATTGATGTTTTGCCATCGATAAAAATCTTATATGAGTTGTGAACAATGCGATCAAGAATTGCATCAGCCATAACAGTTTCACCGATTTTTTCATGCCATCCTTCCGGTGAAATCTGTGAGCAAAAAATCGTGGAATTGACTTGATACCTGGCTTCAACGATCTCCAGAAGTTCATGAGCTTCTGTTTCTGTTAGTGGTGTAAGCATCCATTCATCAATAATTAGAAGTCTTACTTTCTTATACTGGTGAATCGCCTTCTTGTAAATGCCCTCAGCACGAGCAACTACCAGCTCGTTAAGCAGATCCGGCAACCGGATGTATCTAACTGTATTAAATTTGCGACAAGCCGATACACCAAGTGCACAAGCAAGATATGACTTTCCACTTCCTGAAGCACCCATGAAAATAATGTTGTTTTGATGATCGAGAAAACTGCAGGTCCCCAGTTTTACAAGTTGCGGTTTGTTTAGCTTTCGATCTGGATGGTATTCTACATCTTCAAGACAAGCATAAGGAAATTTGAAAGTGGCGTTTTTGATGAGTCGCGCCAGCTTATTGCTCCTGCGTTTGTCCCACTCAAGGTCTACCAGCAAGGCAAATCGTTCTTCGAAAGTAAGCTCTGCATATGAATTATCTTTGAGCTGTTCCCTGTAATGTTCAGCCATTGTGCTCAATCGCATTTTTTGAAGTTTGGTTACAGTACTATCATTAGTCATGACTTGTCACCTCCCTTGTTGTAATAGGAGGCACCACGGGTAAATCCAAACTCAGAGTTCTTGCTTTTTCTTCTGGGCTGTTGTTGTTCCATGAGCTTGTCAGCTTTGGTTTTTAAAACTGTTTGTACATTCTTATATGTAGGGCGAGACGTATACGTCAGCACCTTCGCACAGGCATTGTCCAAACGACTAACGGAATACTTGTCCGTTAACTTGATCAATGCCATGCAACTACGATAACCTTGCTGCTCGATTTCGTGTGCATCTAAGATTGCCTTAACGACGATGGCAACGGAAGGGCCGATTTTTTCAGCCCACCTGATAAACCGCTTGCCGTCCCAGTCCATGTATTTTTGATGTTTCTCAGGCATATGTTCTTTTAATGTGCTGTACTGGTCAGGTTTTCCTTTTAATCGCATATGTGAAGCGATTCGATGATTATGAAAGAATACTTCAATCACCCTGCTTGTGATTCTCACATCCACTTTCTGTTTAAGGTACTCATAGGGAACTGAGTAATGCATTTTATAAACAGATATGTGATAATTAAGCTGTACAGTGGCAACTTTCCAGGTGGCTATTTCGTACGTGGTGGCAGGCAATTGTGTAAGATGAATTTTTTCTTCATCGAAAAATACACTTTGTCTGCTGCCTTTCTTTTTCTGAAAAGGTTTGGCATTGAATTCTTCCAGTTTCTCAAATACAGCCTCATTCAAGTCTGACAAAGAGAAGAACTGGCGATTGCGCAATGCTGCGATAATCCATGTCGAGATTATACCAACTGTCCCCTCGACATTTGCTTTATCCTTGGGTTTACGAACCCGGGCGGGGACAATTGCGGTTTGGTAATGTTCCGCCAGTTCCTGATAGTTTCTGGTTAAAAGCGGTTCATATCGGCTTGATTTCTTCACACCGGTCTTAAGGTTGTCGCAGGCAATTACTCTTGGAACACCACCAAAATACGTAAATGCATGGATATGTGCCGTAATCCAGTTCTCCATTTCCATGGACAAGAATGCTTCGACATATGAGTAGCCGCTACTAGCTAGGGTTGCTACAAAGATGTATGCTTTCAACCCTTCGCCTGTAAGGGAATCCTGTACGATTGCGGTTTTGCCTGCCCAGTCAACTTCCATTAGTTCACCGGGCTTTCGGTGAATGTGCATAGTCGCCTTATGTATCCTGGCATAGTCTCTGTAAATTTTACAAAACTGGGTGTACATATAATACGATTTGTTTGCACTCCTTGCCTGGTCACAGTATTCGGCCCAAAGCAAGGTTAAGGTTACTCCGCTCTTTGCAAGTTCCTTGTGCATAGACTCACAATCCGGCATTAGCCTTTCTGGATCATGACTTCTTTCCGGGAACATCAGCTTGGCAATTTCGGGGTTCGATTGTTCAGCAAGAACCTCTGCAGAAAGCGAAAGCTCTTTTAACCGCTTAAGAACACTTCCTACCGTATTCTTTGAGCAACTAAGACTTGCAGCTATGTTGCGATTACTCATTCCTTGGCTATGAAGCCGAAGAATAGATTTGTAATTGGTCATCTAATTGACCCTCCTTAGAATTTATTAGCACAAATGTGCCTGAATTCTAAGTACCCGTAAAAGAAAAACGTCCCTCCGTCCAAGACCGTGGGTCAATTCGAGCGTGATAGTGGGTCAATTCCGCCGTGAAGGTGGGGCAATCGGTCCGAAATATTCAGCAGGCAGTCTATCCAGTTCATAGTAACCCGTCGAAGTCATATCACAGACATCAAAAACATGCTCCTGCAGGTATTGATCAAATTCCAAACCCGTAATTTGTTCAATCACCATGGCAAGCAGCACATAACCGGTGTTATTGTACTGGAACTTTTCCCCTTTTGGATACATCATGTCGTTCTCAATAAACAGAGGCAGCAAATCCCGATTGTGGCGGATTTTATAGTTCGGAAAATCGATCCAAAGCTCCTCGTACTCCTCCATGACGCTTTCGTCAAAGTAGTCCGGCACGCCGGACGTATGGGTCAGCAACTGCTTAATCGTTACATCCGGATCAATGCGATGCAGATCGATATCCAAGATTTGTCCCAGTGTATCGTCAAAATTCAGTTTTCTCCGCTCAATCAGCTGCAAAATACCGACTGCAACAAAGGCTTTTCCCGCAGAAGCACTCGCATATTTCGTATCCGAATCATTTGGAACTTGATTCGCCCAATCCGCAAAGCCTTGATTGACTTCAAGGATCACTTGCCTGTTTTTCATAATCAAGGCGGATCCACGAAACTCGCTATTCAGTTCATAACCTATTTTCATCGCATTACCTCCCCTATTCTTCAAAAATTTCTCCAATTCTGATTTTCCATTTATTTCATTATACCGTATCCCGCTTTATCCTACGTATATTTGACCACAAAAAAGGATACTGCCGCAACAGTATCCCTGAGTAGTTTTTCGAATATTGGGTTCGTTAACAATCTATGCATTTTTTCTTCGCAGTCCAACAATCGTCTCAACATGGGACGTTTACAGATTCTTGAAATCATATTTTTAGAAATGGCTCAACCATGCGATTCTGACAATTGGAAACATTATCAAAAAATGCAATATACGAACATGTGTTCGTTTATTATTTGTCCGATTTTGTCTAATCTTTTCAATATTTCATCTGAGAAAAATTTCTAATATATATTCGCTTTGCTTTTAACCGCAATTCTATTCGTAAACCACCATAAAATAATACACTTTTTAAACAACCCAAATAAAAAAATAGTTCTTTGCTAACCACGAATCTTCAAACTATTATCTCCTAGCATTGCGATAATTGCATTTATGAACCGTTTGATTTAGATCTATGCACTCCAAAGCATACCTTGCAAAGCTTGAAATCTTCTTCAACTAGTTCATGTATTTTTTTAGTTCCAATTTTCTTTTTATTTGATTTCTCTAAATAATGACATCCATAGAGATGCAACGTTTTTGATCCTTCAATGTGAAAGTAGCAAAACCTATGCTGCAAGTAATCGAACAACAAAATCGCTTTTATCGAATTCTCCCAAGTTCCATATTGCGTATCGCCACCATGCATAATTGCATGTCTACTCATGTACGAATTTAATTTCTCTCCATGATGAAACTGAACTAATACAATATCCTCAATGAACTTTTTAAAAGCGCGGTCTTTATCATCAGTACCTGTTTCAGAAAATTTTTTTACATACTCTTCTACTTTCTTGCCACCCATTCGACCCGAATGATAAAAACCATCAGCTATTACGCCTTCAACCTGACTTAAAATCAGTATTGTTGATGCATAATAATTTCCTCGACGATTACATTCCATTGCTTCCTCTAATACATTAACCCTTTTTTCTAAAAGAGGATTCTCACACCATTCACTCAATAAACTGGCGCAATAATCATCATTAAATTTTTCCATTACATTCTCATGGAGAAACACTCTGACACAAGCAATATCATTTTCATTATATAGTTTTACAGTAGTTCTCTTAATTTCTATGTCAAGTTTTCGTATTGGTGGCCAATCAAGTTCAAGCAATATAAGATCAAAAAGATCTCCAACCTCAAGATCTTCTTGAAGTTTTGTAATCCATTTACCAATTCTTTCGCTCAATTCATAGAAACCTTTAATAACTGGTTCGATTTTTTCGGAGTATCCCTTATTAAACTCTTGCAAAAACTTCCCAACACTCGCAAATATATTTGTTTTATCTTCACCAACGTCTTTAATAACTTTCATTTTCAACCTCTCACAAGAACTAACTTTACAATGAAATATTTTCTATATAAATAACTACACGCAACAAGCATCGACACACTATTTCGATATTCACAGAACACTAATTGAATCAAATATTTATTCGAATCTCGTATACTTTAAATAGCGGTAAGCAATAAAAATGCATGTAGGAAACTCCATTGTCATTTTATATCTCGAGTCACATTCAATGATTTCTAAACTTCAATCTACAAATGGCTTGTTCATTTTTACAACTCCATTATCAATATTCTCCTTGCAATACATGATCGATAAGTTATCAATCAAAGCTTCCGCCCATTTCGCTTCGCCAACCATTTTAACACTCGCTTTTTCGATTTTCCCATGGAATAATAAATTTTTATATTTATAGATATCAATTAGTCTTATATAATCACGTTTATCAATCACTCCATTATTATAAAAATTACCAATCAAGTTGCGAAAAGAAATAGTCCGAGAATTATTATTAGTATTCAAAATATCTGATTCGATTAAACGGTTCGCAAGCACCCCAAATTTTCTTTCAATCCGAATAAAAATACTGAAAAAGAACTGTTCTTCGGTCAGTTGCCCCTCTTGATCGAAAGATTCATTTTTATCAACCATTTTTCTAGCAATTTTTTCTTTCCGTTTTGGATCAATCATATAAATAACTATCCAAGAACCAATGCAGATAACGATAAATGTAGAAAGTATCGCTGAATATGATGCTATACTCATATACCAATCTAATGTACCATTCATTAAAATAACATAAAGATTTAAAGTAATAGAAATAACAGTCATTATAGCGAGATCTTTAAGAAATCCAAAAATTGAATTTCTTTCAGATTTTATAATCTCTATAAGCGACTCATCTCTTGTTTCCATGTCATTCAGCATTGAGTTATAGATTGCATATCCAGCAATAATAAACGCCACAAACGTAGCAACCGTTTGTGCAGAAGTGCTATACAACCAAAAAGCAGTTTCACTATTCGGAATAGGCATTGAATGCGTCCTACAATAATTTATAAACCAGATACATATTATTGCAGCTATGATGCCGCTAATAAAAATACCAATTTGCTTATTATTATATTTCGATTTAATATCCGTCTCCATCCTCGCTTCATTTTCCATAACTAACCTTTCCCATTCATTTTAATCATTGAAATTTTATAAGAAATAGCCATTTCCAATTCGTTTAATTGCTAGATTTACCTTTGTACGCCTTCTAGCAGATTGAAATAAACCAGGTCTAATTTTTGAATATTAACATCTGCAACTTCACTCATATTCAATAATCCATTAAGATTACCATGCATAATTTCATGCCTATTGTCAAGCAACTTAGTGATTGCATCAACAAATACAGCGCTTTCAACATTTGGTTGTATATAACCATGCGCAATTAATTTATTAAGTTTTTTATGCATTCCATAGTAATTCCCCTTCTTATTTTTAACATACACATCAGGATCCAAAGAATTACTTTCAATAATCTCTGTAACTAAACTTTCAATAGCAATTGCAGAGTAAACAATACTTTTGAAATGGTCGCCAATTTTATGAGCATATTTCGATTCACTATAGAAGTACTTACCTACATTGAAATTCTTATCCTCGAGTTCATTGCGGAACACTCTGTTATCTGAAATTTTCTTATAACCATCTACATTTGGAGAAATATACCCTTTCCCACTTTGCAACTGTCCAAATATATCATAATAGACACTCGTATTAATTGTGCTGCAATCATAATAAGTAGGTGTAACTGTATGCTCGCCACAGGTACTTATATTATACTTAAAGAAAAAATACTCTAAATTAGCTTGCATATAATCCGTCGCAAAATCTCTTCCATACTTAACAAAACGTTTATCAATTTCACTATATTCATCAGGAAATATTTCCACATTCATTATTAAACTAGACATAAGAAATTCGAATATGGGAGGTTCGGCACTAATATTAACTGAAACAGTCGAATGCCTAACAGAGATCAACTGATCTTTAACCCAATCATCTTTAGTAGATACCATCACTTTCCTATTTCTATGGCTTAAATAATGAAAGATATTAGCTGAAACTTCATAGAAATAATGTCCAGGACTAACACGTAAATAAGTTGGTAATGAAAAACTTGTGGATAAAAACATCCTAATGTTATTCTGTTTTCGGTACTTATTCATTTCTTTTGTTTCAATCACCATTTTATCACCTCTATAAACATAATACGCCTTATCAAGAGATTTTTCTATGATTAAACAGAAATAAATAACTACCATTCGTAATGCTGTTATTCTTATTGCAATATCCCCTTGCATATATTGTCAAACAACATCATACTCTAATTACATCCTTTCGAAGGATGGTATGTTGGGTATTGCAAAAGGGTAGCCTGGGTCACGGCTACTCTTTTGCTGTCTCAGAAAGAAAAATGCGCAACTGAACTACTGATTCTTCCAACAACTCATCCAACGTCTCCACCGACACAAATAATTTAATCACACTTGGCAACATCGAGTATGTCTTTCCCAGCACGTAATTGTATTTGAGCTTTCCTGTTCCGGATCCATAAATAGTTTCAGCTTCGATCACCAAGGAGAGCAGGATCTTCTTCACAATCTCGATTTGTCCAAAATAAAGCAGTACCAGAAGCACTCCGATGAACACTCCGACAGCTACCATATTCACGGCGGCATCCATGGGGATCACTCCCCGGATTCCCAAAATCAAAACTCCCAGCAGGAGAACTGCCAGGAGCATCAGTAAAACTCTAATTTTCTTTTTCATTCTTTTCATCCTCCTCTGCATATCGCGCAAGAACTCTACACACTTACCCTTGCAAAATCCATAAAACAAGCATAAAAACTATTTTGAGAATAATAAAAAAGATGAAGGAAATAACCTTCATCTTTAATCATGCAATACTATTTATAAAAATTCTGAAATTTAACTTCTAAAATCGATATCTTTGAAACGAATTTGTCCTAAACGAAGAAATTCGTCTATTTCAAATCGCTACAACCATTGCAATTCCTAGATAGTTTGACAACGGTCTCAACATGGGGGGTTTACAGTTTCTTGAAATCACATTTTCAGAAATGGCTCAACCATGCGGTTTTAACAATTAAGAACTATATCAAAAACACCATAAACGAACATGCGTTCGATATTATTTAGTCCTATTTTGCCCAATATTTTAATTAACCTATCTGAGACTAATCTCGGATTTCTATTCATTCGGAATTCTAAAATCTTTTGTTTATCCTTTTTAGAATAACTAACCTACAGACACACCTTTTGCAAAAACAAGATATATTAAAATAGTAGCAGTAATACTATATAAAGTCCCTAGTAAGTAATACTCTGCAAACTCTTTTTCATTAACAATTTTACTATACCTAGTAATCGATTTCGCTGCAAATATAAATCCTATTGCAGAATATTGATTCACCATCAATAATAGGAATACCAACAAACGCTCCAGATTACCAATAATTTTACCAGTCCTACGTTCTTCAACCACTTCCTGATTATCCCCATTTTCTTGTTGAATATCCGCTTGAGCTCTATCTTCATTCGGCTTGTACTCTTGTAATACCGCTTTAAACGTTATGTTCGTTGGTTTAAATAACAACAAAATCGCAACACTTAATTGCAGAAAAGTTTTAATAGTATCAGACACTTCAAATTCATATCCGAATTTTTTTGTCAATAGAAGTATCAGAAAAATGGTTGCAATATGAAGACTTTGATCAACAATGTAAATGGCCGCTTTCTGGTTGCGTTCTATTCTCTCCGCTACGTCTTCCTTAAGGATTCTTCTAAATACATAAAATTTAAATAAATCTATCAAGAAGTGTAATACTGCTAATACTAATGCAAAATATACAACAATCCGAAGCTGAAGATAGTAATTAGCTACTCTGGAATAAATCCACATAAAAAAACCTACAAGACCAATCCCTACCATATATAATCCACCATGTTTGAATACACCATCGATTTTTTTCTTTTTTTCATCTGCTAACTTTTGGGTTTGAAAATAGAAGTCACCCAATATATGACCGATTATAGATATCAAGAGAATATTATAATTCATTTTCAACCTCCCAAATATCCATAATTAAATTTTGAATACTATTTTTTGCATTTCTATATGAGAAATAATTACTAGAAGAAATTCTTCTTTGCACGCTCGACTGTGTTATATTCAACTTATTAGCTATCTCTCGCTGAGTTTTCTCAGTAGATTCAATTTCAAATATTACTTGCTTTTGTTTTTCAGTCCATTGACTTTCAATTACCGAACTAAGTGATAATGCAGTGTTCACGGCTGAATATAATGAACAGTTCTTATTATTTTGTCCATAAATTAGTATATCCCGCAGCGCGCTTTCTTTCTTATTTTGATCCTTCTTCAGCTTTTCAATTGCACTTCTAGCCACATGATAAGCGGGACCATCTGCCCCAATAGCTACGAGATTTATCTCAGTCTTCATTTCGCCAAATCCAACTCCAAATCGTATATCACTATGTCTGAAATTCATTTTAATATAATCAAGAATGCTTAATAAGTGTAAGGGTGTATTTAATAATCCTTGAAACTCGTCACCAAGAGTAATAATAAATTCTGATTCAATATCTTTACTATATTGTAAATTTACATGATCTAAGCATTTTTTTAGTTCAACCTGCGCGGCTGCTCGATCTTTTATCTTCCTCGAACTAACTAAATCCCCAATAATCGCACAATACATCTCGGACACCTCCTATATGAAAATTATACCTATTCTTACACATAGAGTCAATTTGATGCATCCGAAAGTGCATCAAATACAATGATGCATCCGGAAGTGCATCACTTTTTGTCCCTGATCCGGATGCAAATCACCATGATGATGCAGTCTAAAATGCATCATCAGGAATGATGCATCAAAAACTGCATCACTTCTAATTATGTATTTAAAAGTGCATCACTTTAGAATTCATAGATTTAGAGGCCCGCGAGTAAAATCACATAGAATTTCCAAATAATCAAAACTTGGAAACCAATTTACAATTATTATTAACTATTAAATTTCCCTTATAAAAAACTTTCGAGAAGTAGCTTTTAACTACTTCTCTGCAACGTCAGATAGAAAAACATGCAATTGAGCTACAGCTGCTTCCAACATCTCATCCAGAGTCTCCAGAGATACAAATAATTTAATCACGCTTGGTAACATGGAGTATGTCTTACCCAATACATAATTGTACTTAAGCTTCCCAGTTCCGGATCCGTAGATCTGCTCCGCTTCAATCACTAATGAGAGCAAGATCTTCTTAACCACATTGATTTGCCCCATGTAGATCAGTACTAGAAGCACCCCCATGAACGCTCCGGCAGCAACCACATTCATGGCCACCGACATCGGAATCACTCCTTGGAACCCCAAAATCAAAATCCCCAGCAGGATCACTGTCAGGACCATCATCAACACTCTAATTTTTGTTTTCATTCTTCTCATCCTCCTCTGCATATCGCGCAAGAACCGTAAGCATCAGCCAGGTCGGTGCCGGCTCTGCCAGTTTCTCTTCATTTGACCACTCTTCCGGATTATTAATAATCCCTCTCTCAGCCAACTCTTTCACTGCCTTTTGGCCAAGTTCCTTTTGCCACTTCTCCAATCGTTTCGGCATTACAATCTCCTTCACTCGTTCTTTGAATTTCTCAAACTCCAGCGGCCGCTTTACGAACCACCGTGGACAATCCTTCCAGCCAACCACCTGTTGATGGGTCCAGATATCCCGAATTGGATCCAGATCATATTTCAAGCAAAGCTCTGCGCATCGATGCGCTGCGGAATCCAGCGTCTCTTCAGTGAATTCCCCCGTCCAATCCTTATGGCACATTTCAATCCCATAGGTGTAATTATTCGGGTACGAAGACAGTCGGCTTAAGGCACGCCTGGTATATTTCTCGGATCCCACATGATAGGCGATTTCCGTTTCCGGAATGCAAATCAATCGCTCGCCCTTGATCCCGATGATCTCATGGGCAGATCCAAAAGCATCCTTACCAAGCTTTCGATTCTCAAAGAAATTCCGGTTTCCTGCCGGCGTTGAGCCGGGGTTTGCGACCCAATGGACCACCAACCCCCTCATGCCTTTTAGGAGCCTACCTGGCCGGGAATATCGATTCTGAGTAATGAGATTCACCGTTGTTTCATACACGCATTTCATAATCCTCATCCTCCCCATTCACATCCTGGTACTCTTTCGTTTCACTGTCCAGGATCTGATCTTCCTTCTTCTTCATCCAAAAAAGAAGCCACTTCAAATCAGCGCCCCCATCTACCAAATTTTCAATTACCGATTGCCCTTCCCGAAGGAACATCACCGCATAGACCACCGTTGCAAAGAAAACGCCCATTTCCTTCAACGGAGCCACCCGGTAACTGAGCCCCGCCAGGATCATGATCACCAAATAGGAAAACAATTTGATTTTCGTCTTGTCCCAAAGCGTTTTTGAGTATATTGCACGGGACTTGACCGCTTGGCGGTATCCTTGATTCTGCTTGGCCAAAGCCCAAAACTTCGTGATGATATCCAGAAGCATCGTCACACCCACAGCAATAATACTGGTGAAAAACGCCCGGTCGGGAAAGAGCACATAGCTCACCGCTGAAACTAATAACCCAATCGCTGGATTGGCTCCATCAAGTACCTTCGAAAAGTACTCCTGTAATTGTGTCATTTACCCCTCCTGTCCTAGGACTATCGAATCTCTTTCTTCCTGCGTGATCCAGCTGGCTGTCACCGCCCGATCAAGGAATGCCGCGTCAATGATTGTCCAGTCATACATTTTTCTCAGATCATCTGCTGAGTATCTAGACACCTGGCATCACCTCCTGACTTTTCAGAGCTTCCTCAAGATCCCGCTGTACTTGTTTCTGAATGAGGAAATCCACCTTCTCTTCCAATCGTTGAAGCGGAGTTTCTTCTTGATGAATATCACCCAGCTGTAAGGCATTTCCTTGAGGATCAACGTACTCTCCCCGATTCAAATCAAAGGTATACTCACTCCCATTCTTTGAGATATATTGCTCCCCAATATAATGCTTATTTATTCCTTTCTTGACGTCGGAAAAATAAACAACATTGTTCTCTACGAAATACATCACAATAACCCCCTATTCCAACATATATGAAAATGAAAATAAAGAATTCGAACTGATTTGTTGTCCCGAATAACCAAAATACCCAACTAGCTCAATTTTCAAGCTCGTGTTGAATGCAATGGCATTCGAAACAAGTAAAGTCTCATTTGAATTTCTATAATCAACTCCGTCAAAAAGTTCTGCAATAGTTTTGGCAACAGGCTGAACCTGCGTGACGTCACACAAATTAAGATTCGCGTCGATTGCGTATACTTTATCACTTGAACCTATTAGAATTCCTGTTGTCATCAATGATGTTGTAAACGTTGCTGTTGTATCCTCATTAGACTTTTGAAACGAGTAAGCAACACCATCAATTATTATTCTTATATCAAACCCTGAAATTGGCGAATTGTAATCCGACACGACATCCAAGACCAATTTCATACCAATAAACAATCCCTTACCTGATACATCAGCTAATACAGTCAATGGCTGTGGTTTTATTGGTTGGATCGATACTTTAGTCAGCCTTCCCTGCACCACATAGTTCAAATAATATCCTATGATCGAATCATATATTTTAGCATCAGAAAGCCATGGAAAATCTGGTGCTGTATTGTCCACATAATCTTTCCCGCCACTACTTTGCACTATATTTGTCCCGCCTATCACGCTGCCACCACCTTTGATAAATAAACCGTCACTTGGATATCTTCAGACTCCTGAACGGTTGAGTATATCTTCATCGATCCAGCGAAAGTTTCTGTATGTGTCCAGGAACCCGCTGCTTTTGCCTTTTCCGTAGGCGTTGCCACCACATCGGCCACCGTTTCTGTGTCAATGTATGCATCCGTGATCTCATATTCCCACTGGCTGCCATTCTGCACCCACCCGGATGCCAAAATGGTTACGATCTTTGAAAGGGACACCTTCCCATCCAGGTATTCCAGCTGGTTGTCAATCTTTTGCATGTTGAACACGCTCAAAGGAGTGCCTGGCTGAATGATGTTCCCAAATGCCGGCACCAGCGTGATCGTTCCATCCCCGTTATCAATCTTCTCAAAACGATTCGGATATTCAACCTGGCGTTCTCCCCATATAGTTTTGTTGTAATTCATTGCCTCACCCCTATTCCGCTTCCACAGTGATCTCGATGCTCACCGTGAGAGATTCATATTGATCCTTGTCCACATCGATCTCAGAACCAGCAAAAAGTTTCCCGGTATCGACTGCAGCAGTCGCTCCGTCTCCGAAGATTCCCGCCGATGTGAAATGAATCCCATTGCCCTGACCCTCATCAAGATATACTTCCTTGATCAAGGTGTCTCCATCGATCGTTGTGGTCGCAATCTTTCGTATTGCTTCCTGGTCGAGAATCACAGAATCCACCCCGGGAGGTGTTCCGGATCCCAAACCAAAATACGCAAGGTCCTGATCCAATAAGGCCAGGACTCTTGCCAAACCCGCACTGGTAATCAATCCCCCACCTCCTAGATAAAGAGATCGTCTGAAGGATACAGATCACTTGATGCAAAGTGATACTTGTGCCGGCGGATCTTGACCGCCATCGTGACCTTCAGGTCTCCGTAAAATTTCGTGATTCTGGCTATCGTTGAATTCGAATTGAAGTCTGCACCCTCCAAGGCAGTCACCCTCGAATTCTGATTAGACAATGCATCTGTCAGCTTCATCTACAACTCCTCCAATCCGATCGAATAGACCGTATGCCCCGGTACGCTCTCTTCGGTCACATCTGTCACCAGAAAGAATCCCCGCACATCCCACTTGTCGGTGAGAATATCCAGCTCGCACCGTTGGCCGATCTTTCGTTCCTCAAGCGTTCTCAAACTCACAACCCGCTTTGACCGCGCCTGTCGCTTCAGCATGGCCTTGCCAACCTTCCGGGCTGATAATCGGTCCGTGATATCCTTGCTCTTCACTACCGCCTCAAGAAGGCCGTGTGCGCGTATGCTTTTTGGATCCTCGAAGTAATCCACCACCTGAACCGTTGGCCGGTAATGGATCCGGATCTGCCCTGTAGGAATCGGATCGACATTCGCCGGAATGCTCAGCACCTTCCCTTCTTTGTCGATCAGGAAGTCCTGGGCTCCATCATCATTTTTCAGAAGCTTCCACTTCATCGGCTCTCCGCCATCCATGGTAACCTCCGCATAGTTCGGAAGATAGGCAAGCGGGAAAACCCGCTGGACTCCGTCCGAGGTGAAATACTGATCGATGTAGTCAGGCGATGCCTGCTTGGCTCCGACAATCCAGATCCGGTTTGCACCTTCTTCTCCCTTGTAGGAGACATTCAGGCTGTTGATCTGGAAGTTGTATCGGTTCTCCACTTTTTCAAACTTGGCCCCTTCAGACTCGTATCCTTTGAAGAAATGAAGATCATTCCCTCCATCCACATACCAATGCCAGTCAGCAAGATGCTTCATGATCCGGTTCATGACTTCGCTCATGTAGATGTATTCAAAAAACAGCTCCTCAATCACTTCTGAACAGGACTGCACCGCATTCGTAGTCAGTTCCGGAACGTACCGGCTGATCATATACTTCAAGATCAGATCCGGCCGCCCCTGATAGCTGTCTTCGGATCCAAACCGCTCGGCAACCACACGCTTCTTCAAATAGAAAGCATTATCGCTGCAGGAAAGAGACACGGCCTTCACGCCTCCGGCATCTGATTCCTGCTGGTCCGTCACTTGGCCAAGTGCATAAAGATCCGGATAGGCTTTGAAAAACCGAAGCGTCTTGTACTTCAAATTCTCAGCTATCCCAATCCCGGAAACAGAAATATTACCAAATCCATCAAGGACCGTCTTTCTTGTCACCTTGGCCACACCGGGAAGCTGGGTGTCCCCAGTGGCATTCACATATACTTTCACCTAGACACCCCCAACGCCAAGCAGCCGATCACCCAGAGCTTCATCGACCCCTTCATAAATCTTTCGGCCATCCAGATAAATCACAATCGGCCGCGGTTCGTCCGAGGATCCACCGTATCCCTTCGACAAAGGAATAACCGCCTCCGGTCCCGCCTCGCCAATCATGGCCAGGGTTGGCTTTGTCACGATCCCACCTGCAGCCAGCATTGGAATCTTCGGAATATTAATTCCAAAGCTTTTTCCACCAACACCAGGAACCCATTCCGGTATCTTAAAGGAGATCTTGTTCATACCAGCTATCAAGGTATTGACTCCACGAATTATGAAGTTGATCGTTTCTCTAATTCCGCTGCCAATGGAATCCCAAATGGAAATGGCTTTGGTTTTCAAGCCTTCGAAGGCTCCAATCACCCCAGTCTGAATACCAACAAAGATGGCCACGGTCCCCGTTTTGAGTCCATTCCACTTCTCAGTCAGCCAGGCATTCATCTTGTCAACGGTTCCTGTTACAGAAGCAGACATCTCCTCAAACTTCTGCGCTGCCCCTTCACGAAGCTTGGTCACCGTCTCAAGAATCCATCCCTTTACCTCATCCCAGTTCTGCCAAAGCAAAATGAGCGCTGCGATAATCGCCGCGATCACCAAAACAATCGGGTTGGCCACAATGAAAGCAAATAAGGCCTGAAGCCCGGACATCAAAGGTCCGACTATAATGCCAACCACCTTCCCGATCCAACCGAATACCGTTCCAAAACCTGTGCTGATCATGCCCAGAAACTTGAACATCAAAGAAAACTGAGTCGTGATTGCGCTGACCACAGAGATCCCTTTGCCGATCATAAGGAGCACCGGTCCGATCGCCGCAACAAAGAGCGCAAACTTTACAATGTTTTCCTTGGTTGCATCATCGAGCCCCTTGAACCACTGGATCCACTCGCCTAGCTTTTGGATCCCCTGGTTGAAGTATGGAAGGATGATATCCCCCATCATAATGCCAAGATTCTGAAGCTGGACAAGGGTATCGCCCACAGAATCATTAAAGCCCTGATTCATCTTGTCGTAGGCCGCCTGAGTAGCGCCGGCGCTTCCCGCCATTGCATCAAGAGCTCCCGCAAAGTCCTGCGCTCCCGTTGTGGCCAGAACCGTTACGGCGTTTAAGGCTTCCGTGGATCCGAAAAGCTGGGCCATCATATCCGCATTGCCGCCGGTCTTATCCCTCACCTCATCCAGGAAGCCGGCCCATCCCACAGACTTCAGATGTGCTGCGTTGAACTCAAGACCGAGTTCCGCTGCCATGTCTGATGCCTGCTTTGAAGGCTTCAGGATATTCGAATAAGCTGCCTTTAATCCCGTAACTGCCTGAGAAGTTTGAATCCCGTTTTTGGTCAAGGTCGCGATCGATGCAAACAACTCCTGAGTGGATACATCCAGAGACGATGCAATCGGAATCACATTGCCAATGGATGCTGCCATTTCACCGAAGGTAGTCTTGCCGTAATTCTGCGCCATCAGCATCTGATCGGATACCGACTGCATGGCCGCCGCGCCTTGAAGCCCATAGGCATTCATGACCGTGGTCAAGCCATCCACTGATGTTCCAATATCAGAAAAGCCGCCTTCGGCCGCTTGCGCTGCAACCTCCACATAGGAAAATGCGTTGGCCGTGTCCCCGGTTGCTGAAATGGTTTGATACAAGGCTTCCGTGATTTCTCCGCCGGCGATGCCCATCTTGTCCGACAAGGCCAGAGACTTCTTCTCAATGCTCTCCATGGACATGACCGTCCCATCGGCAATAGTGCTGACTTTGTTCAGCCCGACTTCGAAATCACCAGCCATCTTTCCAGCGGCGATCCCAGCACCCACAACCGGCATGGTAAAGGCGCTGGTCATAGTACCGCCAGCACTCTCCAATTTCCTTGAGGTGCGATTCAAGTCTCTGGTAACCTTGTTCATGCCCTTCTCGAAACTGCTCAAGTTCGCCCCGATGTTGACCATCAAACTTGCAACTGTCGCCATGAATTCGCCCCCTTACTCAAAAGTCGAAATCCCTTTGGACTTCGACTTCGATTTCATCTTCTTTTCTTCTTCCTCCATCCTTTTCTTTTTGATGGAGAAATATGCCTGCCACTCCGATACTTCCTTGCTGCTCATCTGTGAAAGCATGCAGCGTACACTCGCATACCCGAGTTCTTCTGCCAGCTGATAGTAAAAGAAGCCTTCCGGGTGGCTTAAGAGTTTTTTTCCTGATCCTCAATCTCATCTTCCATTCCGGAAAGAGCCGAGGCTACCTTAAACACCCGGTCCAGTGCCTTCGCGCTTTTCTTGGAAAGCGCCCCCCGATCCTCATCGGAGAAGATTCGCTCCTTGGTATCCGGATCAAAGGCGCATTCGATAATCATGATCGGAAACATCTTTTCAAGATCCGTCTTGCTCTGCTTGGTCTTGGCATTCACCTTGACGCATTCCTGGATCAGCTTGCTTCGTTTGTCTCCTGTCATCCCCCGAACCAGAATCGAACAATCCCACTCCGGAACATGCACCAGTTCTTCTTCTACATCTGCACACTGCAAAATCTTGTCTCGTAAATTCATCTTGTCCTCCTACATCCATTTTTCTTTCGTTGAAAACGATACGGACTCATTCAATGAATCCGCCACCGCCGCGCTCACTTCATCGGAATCCAAGAGAGCAAATACCCGATCAGGTGAAACATTCGCCCCGGGATGCATCTCAATCACCACAGGCTTCCCACTTAAAAGCGCATTGATAAAATACATGTCCATCTCAAACCACTGGCTCAGGCTTCCGCTCCCGCTGATGAGTCCTGGCTCCCTGCGCTTGTAATCCATCCCGAAGGCCGTAGTCTCTCTGGAATCTGCATCCATCGTGAAGGAATACTCATAGCACTGTGCCGCAACCGTGAGCGGCAAATAAGAAGCGGACACCGTTACAGCGCCCGCCTGTTCTTCTTCAAATACAATTTCTCCCGAGATTCGTTTAACCACAAATCCCGAGCTGACAGTTTCCCCGTCAACCTTGACAATCACATCCGCATCAAGATCCAGGACCCGTTTCGATTCCATGGAGATTTGAAAGGTCTTCTGGTCGGATGTGGTTGTCGCTTCATCAACAAAAGGGATCGGTGCTCCACTCACCATCACCTTGGCAAGTCTCCCTGCTTCCATCTAATCCCCCCTAGATAATCGTCAAGGCACCGGTCGATTCCAATGAGAACGATACGGTTACTTCTCCGGATGCTCCCGCTCCGGTCTCCATGCTGGTCACCAGATAGTCTCCCCGAAAACCTGCAGCGCCGTCCACCAAATAATCTACCGAGATCGATGTGCCGTTCAAAAGAGCACTCTTCAAAGCGCCCTGGCCATTCGTATCGTCCTTTTCATAGAATCCGCTGAGGCTCATGGCGAAATCCTTCAATCCCTGGATTCGTTCCTTCCAGCCGGCACTCTCAAAGGTTGTCACCTCGATGGTTTCACCGTTGATGTTGAAGCTAGCATCATTCAATCCTGTGATCGGATTCGCGCCTGTTTTGATTCTCAAATTCTTTGCTGCTAAACTCATTCCTCCACCCCCTGTTCAAATCGAAGTACCGCTCCGCATTTCCTGCAGCGGAACTTCCGCTCCTCGTCGCCAAACGTAGTCAACTCCACCAAATCATCATGGGGACAGTCGACCGCGATCGGTTTTCTCTTTCTTTTAAACATCGAGAACAACTTCATCTCATACCTCCCCGACAACCCGATACCGCATGTTCAGCTGAAACGAATTGTCTCCTTCATCCTCAAAGATCTGCTCTTCATCCAGTTCAAGATTGAAAAAACCGATCCCCTGGACCAGAACATTCTCAAGAACCCGTTCAACTTCGCTCTCAATCTCGATCAGCTCAAGCTTCCCGTCATACTCGCTGAAAGCCTGAATCACGATACTCCCTTCCTTCCCCTTTTTCCCGAAGGTATTCCTGGGAGAGAACTGCAAGTCTCCGATCACAAGAAAGGGAGTCGTCTGTTCTTCTTCATTGGGAAGATAATCCGTAATGGATGACACTTTTCCATTCAGTGCTTGATCTCCGCTCAATGCCTGAAAGATTGCCTGTTGAATCTCCTTGATCATGGACTACACCCCTTTCTTCAGCATGGCTGCCAATTTCGCCAAGAGCTCTGGTTTTTGATTGTTGTAAGCCGGAAACAAAAACGGCTTTGCCGGATTTCGCTTGGTCCCCAGTTCCCAGAACCGCGCATAGAAGATCCTTTTAGGAACGTAGACACGGTACGAATAATCATCCACCTTCCTCGTCCGGATGTTCTTCAGGAGTTCGCCGGTATGCACCAACCCTTTGGCAACCACATTGGCTTTCGCCGCCTTTCTGATTGCCTGGGTTGATTTTTTGAGTTCCTTCTGTGCTTCAGCCTTTTTCTCTTTTTCCAGCTTATTGAAGTTGAAAACGGCTTGTTCCACCCCTTCAATCTTCACATGAATCCGGTCTTTCATCTTACACTTCCTCGCATTCCAACTTTATGTCCCTACGTCGGCCGGATGGATCAAAAGCATCCTTGATCTCATAGGTTCTTCCGTTGTGAAGAATAAACTGTCCCTTGGAAACGTCCCCTCGATAACGGATCGTGACCTGACGCTTTTCTCCATCCTTTTTGACATTGGCCCAAAGGCTCAAGCGAGCTTCATATCCGTTGGTGGATCCGCCAAGTCCATCAGGCTCACGCACCAGATCCATCACAACGATCCGCTCATTCAATGATCCTGCCCTCATACGCTCACCACCCGATCCGGCGATAAAAGCGCTTTTACACCAAAGGGGATCTCATTCAAGGCCACCGGCGATGCACTTTCCCGATTCTCATAAAAATGCCCAACAAGCAACATGATCGCTTGAGCATATGCATCTGGAATCTTTTCATAGCCGGCTTCGAAGGTAATCTGATATCCATTGGGTTCAAGCTCCAACCCCTGGTACACCGATGGGACCTTCAGCACCACCCGCCCAAGAAAGGAATACTTGTCAACGAAATACTCTATCTCCGGAACCACCATTTCCGTTCCATCAGCCAGGCGTAATTTCACCTCACTGACACCAACCAGCGGCGGATTCGGCAGTTTGACTGACTCATAGGCGTATTCATAAAATGCCATAAAGCTCTTTTTTGAATACACCCGGCCCTGATACTGCTCGCACACTCCTTCTGCAGCACGGATCAGCTGAGTCAAAAGCACGTCTTCGCTCACATCATCCGCTTCCAGTCGCAGGTGCCTTTTCACCAGCGACAAGTCCACCGGCAATACTGCCGCCGGTGTAATCAGCATTACGCTCACTCTTCATCACCCTCTTGTTCAGCTGCTTCTTCTTCAGCCTTCTCTTCAAGGTAGTCGGCCAGCGCTTTTTCCGCCTTTTCCTTGCCCTTGATCCGTTCGCCATTTGGAAGTTCGTAATATCCGCCACCCACATGGTTCAATTCAGAATCCGGATCCTCTTCCCGGTCAGGTTCAACCGATACCGGTTTAGGTTCCAGGGATACGGCCGCGTCCGCTTGAATCAGCTGCTCGGCAAATTCATCAGGAAGATCGTATTCATTCCTGATCATAAAGACACCCGCGGGACCCGCGGATGTCTTATTCATCTTCACTCTCATCTTCTACCTCCTATGCAAGCTTCACGCGTGCAAAGGCTTCTTCCAAAACCGGCATGCCATCGGTTTCCTTACGACCGATGAAGCCTGTCTGATTGGTCTCGGCATACAACTCAACCAATCGCTGGATCGTAATGCCTAGGCAATCCGCGATCCAGTAGAAGCTGAAATCACCCAAGATTCCTGCATACTGGCCAGTTGTGAAGGTGTTTGGCGCAAACTCTGAGGTGTGGTACGGCATGTTCAGGATCTTGTCCGCATCCGGAAGATTCGGATTCAGGATGTACTGACCGTTGTTGTCCTTCAGCTGCATGATCTGCAGAACTGCATCCCGATGGAACATCCATCGCGCTTTACGGCGGTAGCCTTCCTTCAATGCCATCTTTGTCGCAAGCAAACCATCATAGGTAATGCTGGTTGCCAAATTACCGGCAGAGATATCTCGAGCAGTCGAAATGCCGTTCGCACTCGCGGTGAATACTCCCAGCGGTTTTCCAATTCCATCACCTGTCAAAAAAGCCTTCTCTTCGGTTACAGCAAACTTGTACTGCAATCGATCGCGAACAATCCCTTCGATCGGAAGTGCAGAAACCCGAAGGAGCTTATTGGAAACTTTTACACGCTTGGCCAAAGCTTCCGGTTCCAGTTCCCGCTTGCCAAACTTGATATCGCCTTCGGTGCCCGTTCCAAGCTCTGTGGTCCAATCGGCATCCGCCAAGTCCGTATCAAGCGTAGGAACACCCATGCTTGCCGAAGTCGTCAGCTCGAAAATCGTACCAAACTGACGCATGAACACCTGGTCCTTCAAGCCTGCCAACAGCTTGCGAACAAACTGCTCCGGCGCTTTCAAGAATCCGCCATCTGCATTCACTCCGGCCTGCAGAGATCGAACTTCCTGCATTGCGCGAAGTTCTTCCTGTGTGAATGCAGCCGAACGTCCCTCCATCAAATATCTAGCAAATGCCGACCGATACTCTGCAGAGTTGGATGGATCTTCTTGAGATCGCTGATCCAAGTTTTGCTGACCCGCTTGCGGATCATTCGCGCCGGCCAAAGTGCTTTCCAATGCTGCCAGCTGATCCTTTCGTTCTTCCGTGGCAATTTTGCCGTCAAACTCTGCCACATCATCCATGTACTTCTTCCATGTTGCGTTTTCATCCGCATTCATGCTGCGCTTTTCCTTATCAGCCTTGTCCACCAAGGTTCGAGCCTGGCCGATCAGGTTTGCGCGTTGTTGCCGTAGTTCTCTAATTCTTTCATTCATCTACTTTCCCTCCATCTCCATCAAATCCAACATCCGCAACTTCAACTCGTTTTCGTAAAGCCGCGAACCGTTCCTAGAATCAAATACTTCCTGCGCCGATCGAGCCGATGCAACGCTCTGCGGGTAGGCCGGAATGGTCACCGGACATACCTCAAAGAGATCCGCCTCCGTTACAGTTCGAAGCGGATAATCCGGATTGGTCTCATCCCACTCTTCCTTTGTCGCATGAAAGATAAAAGAACTTCCCCGAACATCGCCCCGTTCAATCGTCTCGATATGTTTCTCTGCCCATGTCGGCGGATCGATCTCATACCGAAGTCCAATCTCATCCTCAAGCACTGTTAAAGTACCAGGTGTTCTGCCCAAAACTTCTTCCATCCGGTGCTGCCAAGTGGCCACAACCTCCTGATTCTGAAGCGACTTCAAAAAAGCCCCTTTCCGAAACTGCTCTTGAAACAGCCCGAAAATAGGGTTTGACCGCTGGTCCCACTTAACCGCGTAACCAACAATCTTTTTCATCTTGCCTTCTTCGCCTCCACGAAGTTCAACACTCGGCAAGAGAATATTATTTCTTTGCTCCCTTTCGCTATTCAACCGTTTCACCTCCCTTGAGAATTTGCCTGACTGGTGTCATGTTGCCGTTGATCAGGTACTCGTCAAGCCCCTCTCTTGGTTCCATGTTCTCCAGCTTTCTCACATCGTTCCCGCTCATCCATCCGTCATTGACTGCCAGATGATAGCCTTCATATCGCGTTTTGATATCCCCGCGCAGAAGGCCGTCCACGTTGAACTCAATCAAATACTTCCTTCTCTCGACTTTCGTCAAGAGCGACCGATACATCGCCTGCTCCCAGCGGACCAGCCATGGACGAATCGTATGCTTCACATAGGAAATGTCCTGGTGTTCGATGTTGGAGAAGGTCGCCTTGTCCATAATGCCAATCATGTGCTGCGGCACCCGGTAGATCCGCGCGATCTCCTCAAGCTGGAACTTCCTTGTCTCAAGAAACTGCGCGTCCTTTTGCGGGATCCCAATCTGCTTGTACTGCATGCCTTCTTCCAAAATGGCCAGGCGATGCGAATTCTCCAGTCCCTGGTGTATCTCATTCCAGGAAGATCGCAGATTGTTCTGCGCTTCCTTGCCCAAGACCTTTGGATGCTCCAGAACACCGCCCGGTGTCGCATTGTTTCCAAAGAACCGGGATCCAAATTCCTCAGCTGAAAGCCCCAGTCCAATTGCCTCCCTGGCCAAGCCAATCGGAGACAAACCTGTGAGTCCGTCCAGGGTAAGTCCGACCAAGTGCAGCACATTATCAGCTGGCAAAACAACCTGCTTCCCATTCGGAAGCGACACCCGATACCGGATCCTTCTGGTCCCCGGTTCCCGCTCCATGATGGTTGTCGATGGATTCAAGGGCCAAAGGGCCTTTGGATATCCATCCTCACCCCACTGAATCTCCGCATAGGCATTCCCCCATAAAAGCAGGTGCGTCTGCATCATCGATCGGAAGGATGCGGAAGTCATTTCTGAATTCGGCTTGTCGTGCAAAATTTCATAGAGCGGATGGTCCCTGGCCTTGCTTCTCGTCTCTTGATTCTTCTCGTAGACAAACAGCGGAATCGATGCGATGGTATCGCTGATCACGTTGACACATGAAAGCACCGCCGAATAAGTCAGCGCCGTGGACTCCGTGACCACCTTTCCCGTATAGCTTTGCAATCCCCCAGACAAAAAACTGATGGTTGATGCTGAAGGATTGGCAATCGAATCCCCACGCTTCTCTACAAGCTTTCCGAAAAACCCCATTTACTTATCACCTCCTCGCCAAAAGAAAACTTAATCCCATCACCAAAACACCCGCCACAATATATGCAGCGGGTATTGATATGAGATGGATCCCATAGATCAGCAGGCTCATGCCCAATAATAAAAACAGATCGTCCAAGTGGCTTCCAATCCCCTTACCGATCCGCCTGATTCCCTTTATCAACTTTTTCATAAAATCGCCAAACCTCTCTCTGCATAAACGCTGCGTGATTCATTCTCGTATGGCCGAAGGATGGCCCGAACATGACTGATGACCAGAGCCACTGCCGGGTCGATGCGGTACTGCGCTTTCGACTTGTCCAGTTTGATATTTCCGGCCGGATCCGAAACGGCAACCGCATTGCTGATCGCCCAGGACAATACCGGATTATCATTGTGAATAAGCTTGGCCTGAAGCACCAGCTTATAGACATCCTTTGTCGGTTCAGACAATGTCTTGTAGCCTTGTCTCACTTCCACACAAACGTATCCCTCATTGGTCAGGGTGTTGGCCATCTGGGTTGCATTCCATGGATCATAGCAAATCTCTTTGATATCCCAGATCTCCGCCTTGGTCATGATGTAGGATATGATCCAGTCGTAATCCACCACGGCCCCCGGCGTGAAGGTCAAGTAACCCTGCTTCTCCCATAGCCGATACGGCACCTTGTCCCGCTTGGTCTTTTCATCCACCTTGTCTTCCGGAATAAAGGAATGACTGTGAACGAACACCCGGCCATCCGGCAGCGTGAATTCAAAGTTGATGCTCGTGATATCCGTGGTCGCTGAAAGGTCAACGCCAACGATGCATGGAATCTCTTCCAGGTGAAGCTCCATCACTTCCTCTTTTGAAAGCTTCGGACACTTTCGCCATTTCTCCATATCCATCCAGCGAGTCTCACTGTTCACCCAAACATTCAAATGCTTGCACAGGAAGTTATTCTGCGCGGCTGGAATCTCCATGGCCTTCTTCACTTTATGCTCGAGATCCTCGATCTTCACAGATACACCCAGGTTCGGATTCGCCTTCGCCCAGGTATCAGGATCTCGCCAATCATCTTCCGGATCCATCTGTGCGATAAAGGCAAAGTACCGGTCATCTTCCATGCCAGCTGTCTGGTTCAGGATTTTAGAAGAGTATTCATATTGCTCATAGCAAATTCCGTTATGGTTGAATCCTGCCGTTGTTATCGCATAGATCAACGGCTGCTGTCTTGCACCGGTTGCAGTCTCAAGTACATCCCATAGCTCCCGCGTCTTATGAGCATGAAGCTCATCGATCAGTGCAAAGTGAATATTCAAACCATCCAGACCATCTGCATCAGCTGATAACGGTTCAAACTTGCTGAAGCTATCTGGCATGCTCATGTTGAGCTTATAAACATTCACCAGCGAACTAACTTCTGGCGATGTCATGACCATGCGCTTCGCTTCTTCAAAAATGATCTTCGCCTGGTCGCGCTTGGTTGCAGCGGAATAGATCTCCGCCCGCGCTTCACCATCGGCCATCAATCCATAAAGCCCTATTCCGGCAGTCAGTGTTGACTTGCCATTCTTTCGCGGCACCTGAATGTAGGCTGTCCGAAAGCGCCGGATCCCGTCTGTCTTTCGAACCCATCCGAAAATGGATCCAACGATAAAGCACTGCCAAAGCTCCAGCTCAATGGACTTCCCTGCCCATTCGCCGGTAGTATGCTTCAGAAACGGAAAGAAGTCGATCGCGCGATCCGCAAGCTCTTTGTCAAACTTGTACAGATACTTCTTGCGTACCGACTTCTTCAGATCAGCCATATGTCTTTTACAGGCCAGCTTCACCAACTTGCATGCTGGAATATTGCCAGCCAAAACTTCTCTGGCATACTTGGTCGTTCTATCCACTTCGACCACCCTTTATGAAGCTTGCAAAAGGATTCTCCATCTTTTCAGCCTGCTCCATAGTCAGCGAGGTTCTGGAACTTGGTGTCAAACCAAACTCCTTGCAGAAACTCACCATCTGTTTCATCGCAGTGTTCGCGATCCCCACTTCAGGACGCTGAACGATATTTCCCTTGTCTGATGTATAGGTCATCCCCTTTTCTTTTACTAGCTTCTCCGCTTGCACCCATCTGGAGAAATTCATGCAGTAAGCCGATAGCGCTGCCTCGTCAGCCTTGGTTAATAGTCCAACCTTGTGCAGCACCGGCGCGATCCGCTTCCATTCTTTCTTGGCCAAGCGGTCCAAATGAGTTGGCGGTTTGATCTCGCCTTTCTCATTCAGTTCATATTTTTCAAATTTCGGTTCACCTCTGTTCAAAGGTCGCTTGCTGGGATTCCCCTGAAGCTCCCGAAGAGCAGTTGGTTTTTTTGCCGGCCCCCGTTGTCCCATGGTATACCCCCCCTTTGAAAACTTGCGGGCGTGTGAATGAAGGGCCACCGAACGGTCCCCTTCAGAGCAACTGTAGAGATTTGATCCCCCCTACCTATCTACCGAAACCACCGTCCTCGGTTGCAGTCTTGATGTTGTGGCATTCCTCACAGAGCGGCTGCCAGTTCTTCTCATCCCAAAAGAGATCTGGATCTCCTTTATGAGGGACGACATGATCTACAACTGTCGCCTGTCGAACGATTCCTTTGGCTGCACACCGAGCACATAGTGGATTTCGTAATAAAAAAGACCGTCGAGCCTTTCGCCAGCGGGATCCATATCCTCGCTGACTTGCCGATGGTCTTTGTTTATCTCTTTGTCTTTTGAACTTCTTTGCTTCGTGCTTATGCTCCTCACAATAATAGCCAGTAGTGAGGTTCTTGCACCCGATTTTGGCACATGGTTTCAGTGGTCTGCTTGCCATTTTCCCAAAATCACCTCCTAAATCATAGGACAGCCCGCATGAATACTGGGCTTAAAGGTGTTTTCCTGACACCCTTTTGAGTTTTACGTTTCTACTGTTTTGTCAAACTCGTTAAATTCGCCTCAATCCCCGTCATTTCAACGGCTTTCCTCCTGTCACAAAACCGCAGTTTGACAACCTACTCATTTTGACAAACTCAACAGAAAAAAATATATAAATAGGTCAAAATCGAAAGTTTTTCAATGTCCTATCGATATAGTCCTGCTCGACTCCAATGTAAATTAAAGTCTGAAGTTCCCTTGAGTGTCCATAGATCTTCATAAGTATTGGCAGCGCATTCTTCTCACCGCACTGTAAATAAAAATGGTACCCAAATGTTTTCCGCATGCTATGCGTACTCAATCGGACACCATACTTTTCGCCAGCGCTCTTGATAATCTGATCGGCACGTTGCCTGCTAATCGGTCGATTGTAGTTCTCCCTGGACCGGATCAGATAGTCTTCATCATCCTTATCCGCCACATACATAGCAATCTCTCGCCTCAGCTCCGGATTGATGATGATCTTTCGAAGGTTCCCGGTCTTCTGCTCTTTAACCATGAAGTAGTCCTGGTCCCGAACATCCGACACCTTCAACTTCAGTATGTCACTGATCCGCAATCCTGAATAGATCCCCAGCATGAACAAGATATAATCCCGATCACTCTGCAATCTCAAGTATTCAGTTATGTCTTTCAGCACCCGCTTGTCGCGGATCGGATTCGCCGCTGCCATATTTCACCTCACATAAAAAGAGAACCGCTCTAGGCAGTTCTCCCTAATACCATAATACACCATTCCTCTAGCATATTTTGTTCGTAATTTGTATTGTCATTTAATCACATAATAACCTAAGACTAATAATGGACCTAATGCAAAACCAAAGTATTTGAGCCCATAAGATACTTTTGATTTTATTATAATACGCTTACTTGTATTATTAGAATTCTTCCTCTCATTAATCTTTTGGGATAAACTCGCATAAATAGCCTTTATCTTCTTAAAACGTATTTCCTGCTTTTTGTTTTCATCTTTTTTTGTTTCGTCACACTTCCCAGCATCCATATTTCTATTACTCGCTTCAATATCTCTTGCTGCTAACAAGTGATCAATATTCTCATGGTTTTCCGCTTGTTTCATAAGATCTTGATACTCTAAGACAAATTCACTATATTCATCATAAATATTTTTATAAGTGTAATTCTCTCTTTCATTTTCAATCAGTTCTAATTTTGCATCAATTCTATGGCTTAGGTATTGTAAATCGTGATAGTTCTTTTTCATCTGATAGTATCTCGCATCAATATTCTGACTTTTCATGTAATAACTAAATATTGATATAATTATAGATAGCATAAGTATAATCACTGCAGATTCTTGATTAGAAAATAGCATGTTTTCTAAATTCATTATCGATACAGCAACAATTAAAACAGTATAGTATAAAAAAAGCATTTCATCGTGTTTCTTTTTACGGAATAACCTATCTGCCATATTAGCACGACTTTTAAATGTCTTATATACTCTTTTTGACAAACCCTTAAAACTAGCTAAATCTTTATCCATTTTTTAGTCTCCTATGACCGATTTTGAATATCCCTCTGCAAGCCTTTTGCCTTTTTGAAGATAGTACTCTTAAACACATCGTCAATGTCTTTTCTTTTCATTTTTTCATCATACAACTCTAATTCTGTTAATACTTCGATTTTCTGTATATCATCATATTCATCGAAATTTGGAATATAAGTTGTATCATTTCGATTATATCTAATCTCATGATACGCTCTTGCAACGCTCTTAATATCTTTGTTTATATCTATTTGATATCTCTTAATTAATTTCTGAACTAAATGATCAATTTTATAAAAAAGACTTTTATCGTTCGCTTGCGAAAAGAAAAAAGCCCATCCATATTTATTTTCGTCTAGTATGCAGCCAGTAAGTTTTAAATTCAAAGTCCAAACAAACTCAGCTTCAGAATACTTTTTCTTATTATATTTTCTAAATTCAGCTTCCAGTGAATGCTCAAATCTCTGCCTCGAACTTTCTCGAACAGATATCTTTTTGTCACTGAAATGATATCCCAAGTAATCAAATCCTTCCGAAACTTTTCCAATACGAGTCTTCTCTTTACTCTCAAGTTGATGACACTCTAAATAGGATTTTGACAGTTTTTCACTTATCTCTAAATACAAATCAAGTGCATCCTCATGAGTATTACAAAGTATAATTACATCATCTACATATCTTACATACATTGGTGAAATCGACTGCGCCCAATTATCGAAATCTATCATAAAAATCGAGGCGAGAAAATTTGATATTGGAAGCCCTTGTGGAATCCCAACAAGACTTTCAGAGTCATTATTAGCTTTCTCGTTGAACGCAACAGTAGGATTCTTAATTGCGTCTTTTATCAATGTAGTTATTCTACTATCAATTCCATCTGATATAAAACGATTGATTAATAAACTATGATCAATTGTTCCATAAAAATTCTTAATATCTAATTTCAAGTAGTACTTGGGACTATCCTTCTTGCTAAGGCTTCTCGTCAAAAAATTTATTTTAGTTTTCAAAAAAGAATGATCAAATTTTTCTTTATATAATTCAAATAATACGTTCTTTAATGAGTCCAAAACAAGCCTATCTCTAACACCTGGTATGCTAATCTCTCTTGGTACTTTATTTTTCCCTTTAAGCACTAAGACTTGTCTATATGGGGTGAATCTGTAATTTTCAGCTTCAACTCGTAACAACAATTTACTAATCTCACTGTCTTGATTACCAGCAAACATAGTGCTTGATATTTTATCAATACCTGTTTGCGCTTTATATCGAGTGCTAGAATCAAACAGTTTTTTCATTGTGTAAAATTGAAAATGCTTGTTATACGCTGTAATCGAATCCGCTTCCATATTTCACCTCTATAAAAGAATAGGGGGCTGTTAGTAATAAAACTTCCAGAACAATATCTGAACAAATGCATCGCGTTCGTAAGTAAGCTACTTGTAGAAACAAGTCCTCAAAACAATTTGAGAGCCCCCCAGAAAAATTTTACCACTTATTTCCTTTGTAATCAAATATTATGTTTTGAAGCAATTTGACGAATATAACTATAAGAGTACCCTAATATACCTGAAATTTCTTTAAGTGATTTATTTTCAATTATTCGCAAATAGGCAATACTGTGCTCAACCCCTTTCATCATGTTCAATCTGTGATTAATCATTCTTTGACAATCTTTAACTTTTCTAATAAGCGATTCATATTTCTCAATATCCTTCTCCAACGCTTTGATATGCGGCAACTCCTCTTCCATATCCAACTTGCAATGATTCTCTTGAACACGTGGCTTGGAATAATCAATCCCAGAAACATCTCCAATCGGCTTCAACCACCCATCAACCATCGCATCATGCTGCGCAATGAGTGACTCAAGCCGCATTTCATATATCTCAATCTCTCTACACAAATCCTGATAACACTTCACAAATTCCATTTTCACCTCTCCCTTCGCAACAAAAAAGACACTCCTGACATATTGTCAGAAGTGTCCGCCGGCATGTCCGGTAGGACTGCTATATTTTTTCTCGCCCTTTCAAATTCAAATTGTAGCTCAAAGTACCTTGGTGAACACTGATAGAAATATCGAAGTAGTCCAATCGCCCTTGGGCTTCGACTGTCGTCAATGTCGCCTGTACGTACTCTGTAATCCTTTCCTCAAGTTTCTGTCTCTTCTCATTTTGTCCTGGCATTTCTCACCGTCCATTAATTATTTTGTGCTGCAGTTCTACACTTAGTCGAATCAGATCATCCTGAACCAATGGATCGCTCAAGTCATAATCATTTACCAACTTCAGCTGCTTGCATAGTATATCTCTCAGCTCTTGATCCATCGCCCTCTCCTAAAATGGAATCTCATCATCATTCTGAAATTCTTCGAAGCCTGCCATCGGATCTTCAGCTGCCTTTTGTTCAGGATCAGCTTGCTGCTTCTTTTGACTCGCCCAGTCAATAATCTCAACCCGCTCCGCCATGATCTCGGTCACATAATGCCGAACTCCATCCCGATCATATGAAGCGCTCCTAAGCTTCCCTTCGACAAGAATCCGCTTGCCTTTCTTTGAATACTTTGAAAGAAATACCGCTGGAGCACCTATCGCCTTCACCAAGAAAAAATCCGCATTCTGCTTTCCTTGCTGCTCTCGCTTCTCCCGCATATCTTTCGAGTACCCCCGATCCACGGCCAGCTGAGTTGTGGCCAATGGCGTTCCATTCAGAATCTCATAGTCCAAACTGACATCAGCAGCCAACCGGCCCATTTGTATACATCTATTCATTCTGCCATCCGCCTCTCAATACTCCAGTACTTTCCGCATATTAATGCTATGCCAGTACGTCATCTGAAACCAGTAATTATGCAGGATACCGCGTGCAAAATTCGCCCATGTTCTAGCCTTCCTAAACTGAGATTCCTGCAGGTGCAAGCTTTCTTTGCGACCATTTTCGTCAAATGGTCCTACTTTGATCACACTCCACAACCTATGTCCATCGCCATCATATAGCGTCCCATTATTGACGAAGTACAGCTCATCATTGTAGATGATTTGATCCATCAAATGAACTTCCTTCCTCGTTTTGATTCCGTCAATCAGATACTTAAGCCTAAGCTTAATTTCGTAGTAGAACTTCTTCATTTTTCTATCCTCCTTAGTTACAAAACATTCGTTTTGCTCAATCATTCTCGATAATCATCATAAAGTTCAATCGATGGCAATTCATGATCAGGCTCTTTATCTATCACTATTCCATGTTGCGCTATTTCCGAGAGTCCAACCAACTGTTCCAATGACGTAATAACAATCGCCAGTATCGGAAAATCGTGTCTTTCGTTCCGTTTCATTGTACTTTCGTATACTCCTGGTATCTCTTTGATTTCGGTGTCACTCATCGAATAAGATTTTATTTCAAACTTCAACTTCATCCACCTTTCACCATCTTCAACGACTCCGGATCCATCTCCAGCATCTTCTTGTTTACCTCATCAAACAGGATCACTCGCCCTGTATCATCACACTTGTAAATACTCATCTCCGGACTCATTCGCATCTTGTACGAAAACATTGCCGGCGCATCAAACTCTGCTTTAGGCATATTTCTCCTCCTGGTCTTGAACTCTTCTGCCGATCACAAGCTCATCAATTCCAAACTCCTCAATCACCCGATCACCATCAGTCCGATACTCAACAAAAATTCGTCCTTGAGTCTGGATGTATAATCGCCCCGGTAACTTTTTGCCCTTGATCCAAATGTGGTTCAGGCACCTCCCGCAGTATGCCTTTCCCCCAACAACATGCAGCGTCACATTCCTCACCGATCGATTGCATGCAGCGCAGTTGATCATTCTAGCTCCCGCCATTGAACCTATGGTCCAGCTTCGGATCCTTGAACTCGACGATGCTTCCGCGGGCTTTCTCTACAAGTCGTCCAGTTATCGCTCTATCCATTTCCATCATCTCCAGTACTGTTTTTTCGCCGGTAATCAAAGTTGCCTTTTTGTTGAAATACCGGTAATCCAAGATCCGGAAGATCGCATCCACATGACTCACCATCACATTCTTACTGCCGTTCCACTCGCGGATCGTCGTCCGGAAAATATCGTCAATGATCAGCAATTCAGCATCACGGTACTTGTCGATCACGCTATACGTCTCTTTCTTCTGATTTCGAGACTTGGATAGCTGATCCAGCAGATCTTGAAAGGTGACGAATCGTACCAGAACATTCTTCTCGATCAACGCATTCCCCATGGCAACTGCCAAATGTGTCTTACCAGCACCATTCTGGCCTAGCAGCATGAAATTCATATGCATGCTGTATTCCCCAAAGATTTCTACGTATTTCCGAGCCTTTTCAAGAGCATCACGCTGTTTCTCATTTTTCGGCACATAATTCTCCAAAGTCTTGTTCTGGAAAGACTCAGATATTCCAGACTCTTGCAAAGCTTTCTCAGCCTGGCGCCGCTTAACACAGTCGCATTTTCGAGCATATTCACGACCATCAATCATCACAGGAATCCACCCTGAATCATGACACTTCTCACACCGATAAGCTTTCACCGGTGCTTTGATTCCACTACCAGTTGTTCCAATCCTGCTGTCTAAGATCTGGTTCAATGCTGTCATTCACTTCACTCCTTCCCTCAGCTATTCGCACCTTGGCAGCATGCTCTTCATACTTGCCTACCACCCAGCTTAAGATCGCCCGATAATCACTTGCGTACTTGCGGCCATGGGCGCCCTTGTAGTTGTCCAGCGCATCGATCATCCAGTCAACCGCAGCCTGCCCATGCTTGTCTACAAGCTTTTTACATTCAGCTTCTGTCAGCAGGACGTTTTCTGCATAGGCAATCTTGGGTGGTTGATTCACGCGCGTATTCTTTTTATTACTATTCTTTGCTTTACTATTCTTTACTATGCTATGCTTTCCGCGCGCGCCTGTATGCACTTCTGTTGCAGAAACTGAACCGATACTGTCGTTGTCAGCTTGTTTCTGTTGGGTTTCTTCTTCGGCGTCATTACTGAAACCTTCTATTCTTCCGGTTTCTGTTGAGTTTCTTCTTCAGATTGATTACATAAACCCTCGTTATCGTTTGGTTTCTGTGGGGTTTCTGTTGCAGAAACCTCACAGAAATGCTCTCTCATCTTGTCAAAAACGATGTATTCCTCAACAATAACTACCTCTTCACGGCGTTTTGCAACCTCAAAAAACCGCTTCTGAATCCCCCGAGAAGTAAGAATATGTTGCTCTTTGAACAGCATTTCATCAAACAGTCCAATCGCTACACATTCCTCTACGATCATTTGGATCCGATCAATAGAAACGCCTTCAGACTCTTTCTTTAGGTTCACCTTTACGATCTTATCCCATTCAAGAAAATAGCCCTTCGCGTAGATCCTCTGCAGTAATTTCAGCCAGATGTATATGCCATCGGCTCCATAAAGCCCCTCAATGTATCCAACCTTATCGTCAAACACAATATCCATTGGGAAGTAATCAAGTCCCTCTTTTCTTGGTCGCGCCATATCCTCACCCTACTCTGATAATTCTTCTGTCACTTCTTCTGGGAAGAATTTCGCGATCCCAGCGTTATAGATGCGATAGTATCTTGAATTGCTCATAGCATGCATCCTTGCAATCTCTTTCACTTCTAAGCCAAGATACTCTCGATAATAATGAATCCTGAAGAACATCCGATCCAGTTCCGTCAATTCGATTTTTGCTGTTACTGTCTTGAAGTCCTTTGCAAACTCTCTCGTCGCATAGGTCTCATAGCTGATCGGCAGCAGATCATCAAGCTGCTTTTTTATTACGCTCCGTTCTTCCATCTTGATTTCAGCGTTCGCATACTCATGTCGATCAATGCACATCCTGCTGTCAAACTCAAGTTCAGCCATTTTTCTTTTCAATGACTGGATCTTGTCATGACTGCCATTGCGCTTTGTACCACAGTATCGCGCCCACTGCTCCTTTAATGATTTAACATGCTCTCGCATACCTGTTCCTCCTAGGTCTCTATCCATTAGCTTCCAGTTATGCTATAATGAATACGAGATATTTTTAGACGAATACTCATTGGATCCGCATTGCAGTGCGGGTCTTTTTTCTTGCTCAAACAGCTTACATTGAACACGCTGCATCTCTTCATTTCGATTGCCACAAACCGGACAAATCGTTTCTGAAACTACCTGGTGCACATTCTTATTCCATGGATCAGATATTGAATACTGTTCCGATTTCGTTCCACTCAAATCCGTTTTGCAATTTCCACATTCCTTCGCCATCATTCGCCTCCCAATGCTTGCAATGCCAACTGGATCCGCAGGTCCACACCTTCAGGAATCGTCTGTATATAGGTCAGGTCGATCTCCTCTAGCGTCTGTGCTGAAAAGCTGACACTATCCCGCAAGACCTGATTCTCTGCCCTCAGATTCTTAATGAGAAGCGTCTGGAACTCATTGCTGTCGTCAAGTATGGCAACCGCCTGTTGATACTCAGCGATCAGATTGTGCTGCTGTACGGCGACAAGAACCAACATGACTATCAAAATCACCAAACATGGAATAATTAGCGAATCAATTTTCATCTTCTCTTTGATTCTTGACCGTTCGATATTTCTTTCATTCAAGTTATCGTTCATCCTTTTCACCTCGCTATAACGCCTTTCCTTTGCGTTTATATTCTTCGAACTTTCCATTCTTCCTCAAGTGATAAACCTTCGATAGTATCGTAGCGTGCGTTCTCCCAAGGGCAAGTGCCAGATCTTCGCCTTTCGTAGATTCATACATGGAACACAAATACATAAGATCTTCATCGTCCCATTTTTTGCCATGCATATCATGAACCTCTGGATCATATGGTGTTCTGTACTTATTCACTCTTCATAACCTCCTCACACTGAAACAGATTCTTCAATTTATTCTTTGAAGCCGCTTACATATAGACTTTCTCATCAAAATACCTCTTGCTGATCTTGCCGCGTACGGTAATCTTTCCTTGCTCCTCAAGCTCTGTATTCAAGCGCTTAATTAATCGATAAGCAAAGCTTGTAGAGACCTGAAGTATGTTCGCCACATCCTGCGCATTGTAAAATCTTGATTCAATAACTTTTGCTTTGTTCATAAGACTCTCCCTTCATGACCGTTTGTAATAACCCTTCATACTCATCTTCAATTCCAACCGGCGCTCCATCTCTCGCAGGTCCAACCCAAAGATCTCCGACATCTTAATCAAATGCATTTGAATAGCCGGCATGATATCGACAATTTGTTCCTCATATTCCAAAAGTTGCTTCCATTCATCCTTTGTGAACTGCCGGCGATCATTTTTGTTCAACACCAGTTTCCGCAACCTTTCGATATTACTGATCAACTCTGCAGCTTCTTCAATGAGTACTCCCATTCCGACAATACTGTGATCATCCACCTTGTTGAGCACTGGTACGTTAAAGAATCCCGTTTTATACTCCCAGCAGAATTCTGCAAGTAACCGATCACTCTCCAGTACCCTGGTCATCCGAAATGCATTGTCTGGCGGAACATCTTTGCCACATTCGTAATCTGAAATGGTAGACTGAGTAACACCAATCCGTCTGGCCAACTCCGTCTGACTCATACCAACAGTTTTTCTTTGCATGAATAATTCATTTGAAAACGACACATAATCACCTCCACAAGTATTTTTTCAGCTGGTATTGCTTCAACGAATTATCGTTCGGTTTCCCTTACAATTAAGCTAGAAATGCTTCACAAACCTCTCCCAAGGTTCTATGTAGAAGCATTCTCCCTTCGCGAACCAGTTCGTCTAGATCATATCCCTGATGAACGAGCACCGCGATTTCTCGTGATATGTCTCTAGCATTTCGCTGCATCTCATCTGTGATCAGATTCGCCCTCTGATCAATCTTGTACAATTTCATAAATCACCTCACATTACGGTCATGCGAATGACCGTCATTTCTTTGATTACCATGCCCAAAGGCTGCAATCCGGCTCGTAAGCTTCAACCTTCTTAAGCATCTTGGCACTCATTATGTTTTTGCACCTTCCGGTATCAATATCTCTCCATTTGCAGCTTCCGCATTTCTCTTCGCAACTCATAACCGTCTCCTTTCATGTTCTTCAATCATCCAAACAACCACTGGATCCAAAACTAATCCACAGCGTATGCATCGTTCATCACCCTGCTGGATCTCGCAACGACAGCGAGGACATTCTTTAAGTTCCTGATAATTTGCATCGATTCTACTGAACCTAGACATCGCCATTAGTCGTATTGACTACTTCGTGGTCAAAAAAAATACTTTCGATTGACATTTCAAAAAACTCAGCAATCTTATATGCTTCATTAACGCTAAACTTACGAAGTCCACGTTCTTTTAAACTATAACTACTTTTGTCTACATGTCCTAATAATTTGGCCATTTCCTCTTGGGTTAAGTTTCTTTCCTCTCTTAACCTTCGAAGCTTTTCATACATCTCCTCACATCCTCTCTTTAGTAGTCGTATTGACAACTTTATTATAGTAGTCATTTTGACTATTGTCAATGCAAAAATCATCATTTCGACTATATTAATGAAAGTTTTCATAATGACAACTATAATTAGAACGAGGTGTTAATTATGGAAAATAAAAACATTCTAGGTGAACGACTAAAAAAATTAAGAAAAGAAAAAAACATGACTCAAGAAGAATTAGGAGCAATTCTTGGTCGCACTAAATTTAACATTTCGAACTACGAAATGGGCCGTCGTCAACCAGATAACGACACTTTGAGAGCACTTTCTGATTTCTTTGATGTATCTACCGATTATTTACTCGGCAAAACCAATCTGAGGAATTATCCGGACACTCTCGCATTCCACACCACTGAAGATCTAACGGATGAAGAAATTGAAGAAGTACGAAAATATATAGAGTTTTTGAAAAGTAAAAGAGATGACTAAGAGCACAGGGAAACCTGTGCTCTTTTGATGTAAACAAATATATTGACAAATTTCCCAATAATTAGGAAAACGTTTAGCTTAAGGGGGGCTGCTATATAACCAATTTAACAAGAATTCGTGCCCATCTCAATGTTTAGCAATATATCTTTTGCCTCGAATCTGATCATTCACGAGTCTAAAGCAAAAAACAAAGGAGCGGAAAAGAAATGAGTAAAAAAACAAAACCTTGTAAAGCATGCGGTCATGAGATATCTGCAAAAGGAAAAGTGAAATGTCCTTCGTGTGGAGCTGTAAACAAGCCGCCAATTTACAAAAGACCTTGGTTTATTATTCTGGTTATCTTGATTTTGATTGGCGCTTTTGGATCTTCAGGCGATGATCCAGTTGACACAACCGCCCCAGCAGAAACCAGTGTTGAAACCAGTGAAAATACTTCCACTGTCGAATCAGGCGATGAGTCAACCAACGCCGAACCAGAAGCGGAACCAGAGCCAGCACCTGCAAGTAATGAAACTGTTAGCCAAAAAAATGCACGCCGTTCTGCAAAAGACTATTTGGATTATACCGCCTTTTCACGTGCCGGTCTGATCAATCAATTAGAATTTGAAGGCTTTAATACTGAAGATGCCACTTATGGTGTTGACAATTCTGGTGCAGATTGGATGGAACAAGCTGTTGAATCTGCAAAAGAGTATTTAGATTATACTTCATTCTCTGCAAGTGGACTTGTCAATCAACTAGAATTTGATGGATTCACTACCACCGAAGCAACACATGGTGTGAATAATTGCGGCGCCGATTGGATGGAACAGGCTGAAAAGTCTGCAAAAGAATACTTAGATTATAGTTCTTTCTCAAGGAATGGTTTAATCGATCAGTTGGAATTCGACGGCTTCACTCACGAACAAGCAGTTCATGGGGTCGATTCTACCGGATTATAATGCATATTCGACCTTAAAGATTCCCTTTAATAAAAAAAAAGGGGCTGTCGGGAAATAGATAGCCAATAAAAAACGGTATCACTCAAAGAGTGGTACCGTTTTTTTGCAAAGAAAAAGATGATTATCTCTAATCATCCCCTCCCCGCTACAGCAAAACAATGTTAAGCTGTAACTACAATTATGAACGATTACTATTTTAACGAATTTTTCAAGATTGGGCAACAAAAGATTTCGCTTCACTTGTATGAAAGTCGTATTCCGAAAGACGATGCCGTCTATACCCTCAAAAAAGTGTTGGAGGAACTTGATTTTTCAAAGCTGCTAAGTCGTTACAGCCACCGAGGACGAAAGGGATACAACCCGATTATGATCTACGCACTGATTTTGTATGCCAACATGCGGGGAGTTTTCTCCGTGGATAAAATTGTCGAGAATTGCCAAAGGGATTTGGCCTACATATGGCTGGCGGATGGAGCTCAGCCAAAGCGAGATGTATTCTATGATTTCATCAATGAAAAGCTAACTGTAGATATTTTACAAAACCTGCATTACCAGTTTATAAAAAAGCTAAAGCGTGAAAAATACGTAACACTTACGACTTTGTTTTTGGATGGAACCAAGATCGAAGCCAACGCCAATCGCTACACCTTCGTATGGCGAGGAAGAATCAACCATAGTGCAGTGAATCTGCTAAGCCAGATTAGTCAACTCTACCAGGATTACAATCACCTGATTCAAGAACTGAATTATGATCAGCGCTATGGGCTGGTAGAAAAAGAGATGTTTTATGTCGAAGGCGAAGACAAGGTCAGAGAAGTCATAGAGAAAAACGAAAAGCGCAAGCAAAACAACAAAAAGAAACTCTCCAACAATGGAATTCTTGAGATCGACTACGCAAGTCCGATTGACATGCTGGAAACAGCCAGCTTGCTCAGAGAAGTGGCTGGTTTTGAAAAGATTGTATTTGTGACTGGAAAAGGGAAACGAAAAACAGCCCTTCAAAAACTCTACGAGCGATTTCTCAAACATGGCGAAAAACTGCTTGAGTACAAGGAACATTATCAGACGCTGGGACCGGATCGAAACAGTTATTCAAAGACGGATGTGAGCGCTACTTTCATGCGCATGAAGGAAGACCACATGCAAAACGGGCAGCTCAAGCCTGCTTATAATCTACAGTATGCCGTGGAAAACTATTTTATCATTCATGCTTATGTCAGCCAAGATCGAACTGACTACAACACCTTGATTCCAATAGTGGAGATGCACAGGGAACATTTAAAGGCAGTATTAAAAGAATTTGTCGCAGACAGCGGCTACATAAGCGAAAAGAACTTATTGTATTTGAAGGATCATGGGATTTATAGTTTCATCAAACTCCAGGAGCATGAGAAAAAGAAGACGAAGGCTTATTACAAGGACATCAGCAAGCACTACAACATGGACCTTGTAGAAGTGGAAGAAGACGGTCAAACGCAAAAAGCCTATATCTGCCATGACGGCCGGACACTAAAGCACAAGAAATCGGAAGTGCATAAGCGGAATGGATTTGAGCAAATTTATGAAGTTTATGCCTGCGACAGCTGTCAGGGTTGCGAGCATAAGGCCAAGTGTCTGTACAAGTATGATCCGAAAAAAGATCAAAACAAGAACAAAACCATGAAAGTCAATGAACAGTGGGAAGCGTTGAAAATCGTCTCAGAAGCCAATGTTCTGAGTGATAAAGGTATCCGTTACCGTCAAATTCGCTCCGTAATGACGGAAGGTTCCTTCGGTGATATGAAAGAAAACGATGGCTTCAGACGTTTTCATCGGCGTGGAATTGAAAAGGTAACAAAGGAAAGCCTGCTTTATGTGATGGCAAGAAATCTGAACAAGTATGTCAGATATGAGCAGGAAATCTTGAAAAACTACGAAGGTAAGGTCGCTTAAGCAATAAGCCCCCTTGGATAAGGCCTTTGGAATCAAGGTTTATTTGGCATACTCAAAATTAGAACACTTCAGGTAAAAGCAGAAAACGCACTGGACTTTGTGATGATTGACATCACTGATTCCAATGCGTTTTCGTTATTTCTCGTTATTGGTTGTCGAAAAACCTAGTTTTCCGACAGCCCCTTTTCTGTGTGCATTTTGATAAAGTAACCATTTATACTTTCCTTGGACATCCAATCATCTATATTGATCTCAACTTAAATTCTTTCTAATAAATTCTAAACATTAGCAAAAATCATTGACACGAACACTTGTTCGGTGTAGTATTCAAGTATCAACTACATCCGAGGTGATCAAAATGATATCCAATGACACAATATGTGCTCTTGCTAACGAGCAGCACATTGAGATCACGCTCGCCCCATTACCTGAGAAGATTCATGGATTTTATTCAATGTTCCAGAATCAACCGCAGATCGTCATGAACGAATGTCTTCCTGAAGGAAGCGCTGAATACCGCTGCGTGTTGGCTGAAGAACTTGGCCACCACTTCACGTCTCCAGTAGAAGCTCTTCCCCGTTCTGGAATACCTTACTATGAACGACTGCAGCATGACCGAGTTGAATCTAAAGCGGTAAGATGGGCAGCTGATTTCTTAATCCCGACTGAACTACTCCTTCACAGGATAGAGGACTGTTCGGTCTCGTGTATCCAAGAGCTCGCAGACGCGTTCCAAGTCACCGTTGAGCTCATGCAACACAAACTATACTACATGTCCTGCAAGGCTTTGTATTGGCCTCTGAGCAACGGTAGTTCGCTCTGTCTTGCTTCGTTGCCATCGATCTATATCTACAACCCAATTACCGGTGAAGTTCCTTAAACGGGCTGAGATTATCGCTATGAAGTTGAAATAATGATAGTGAAGTCTATGAAGAAAGGAATGATATAATGCCGGCATTTAAAAACAAGAAGAACAGCACTTGGTACTGCAAGTTTTACTACACCGATTGGACCGGTGCTAAGAAGCAGACACTAAAACGCGGTTTCCGTACCCAGAAAGAAGCCAAGGCTTACGAAAGAGATTTTCTTAGCAAAACTCACGTAAGCCCAGACATTAAGTTCAGCGCACTTGTAGAATTGTATATGGAAGATTGCCGAAGCCGATTGAAGCCGACCACTTTACAGAACAAAGAGTACGTCATCAATAACAAGGTCCTTCCCTATTTTGGTGAGATGCAGCTGAACAAGATTGAACCAGCGACTGTCCGCCGCTGGCAGAATGAGTTGCTAAGCCATGAGAACGGCTATACGCTGACATACTTGAAAACTGTGCACAATCAATTGTCCGCGATTTTCAATTATGCAATGAAGTATTATCGGTTACCTTCCAACCCCGCGCGAATCACTGGGGCGATGGGAAAAAAGCATGCCGATGGGATTCAATTTTGGACCAAGGATGAATTTGATGCATTCATCGTTGAAATGAAAAACAAGCCGATGGCCAAAACGATTTTCGAGGTTCTTTTCTGGACTGGAATCCGTGTTGGGGAGCTTCTGGCTCTCACTCTGGATGATTTCGATTTCATCAACCAAACGGTCAGCATCAATAAAAACTATGCCAGGCATAATGGCAAGGATTTGCTTCTGGATCCCAAGACACCAAAGAGCAATCGACTCATCACGATACCCGAGTTCCTTTGCAATGCTGTTCAGGAATATGCAAAGAGCCGATACGACTATCATCCGGAAGACCGGCTTTTTCTAACAACCAAACATACGCTGCGTAATGAGGTTACGCGCGGATGCAAGGCTTCCGGAGTGAAACGGATCCGCGTTCATGATCTTCGGCACTCCCATGCCTCCCTCCTGATCGAACTGGGATTCTCCCCTTTGCTGATCAGCGAACGGCTTGGACACGAAAGCATTGAGACCACTTTACAGACCTATTCTCACCTCTACCCAAACAAGCATTCCGAGGTTGCAGACAGACTGCAAAAACTAGTAAATGAGACAACAGAAACACATAGGAAAATAGAGGAAAGAAAAAAGTAGTATCATTTTAGTATCATTTGGCAAAAAAGAAACCTGCAAACCCAGTATTCATCAGGGTTGCAGGTTTTTCGTTAACTATTCCCACTCAATTGTTGAAGGCGGCTTCGTTGTGATATCGTACACGATACGATTCACGTGGTCCACCTGGTTTACGATTCTTGAAGAGATCTTCTCCAGAACGTCGAATGGAATCTTTGCCCAGTCAGACGTCATGCCGTCTGAGCTGGTTACGGCACGCAGTGCAATGGTGTAGCTGTACGTTCGGCCATCACCCATAACGCCTACGCTGCGGATGCCGGTCAATACTGCGAAGTATTGCCAGATGTCTCGGTTCAAGCCCGCTTTGGCAATCTCGTCACGGTATACGTAGTCCGCTTCTCGCAGGATTTCCAACTTCTCGTCTGTGATCTCGCCGATTACACGAATGGCAAGTCCCGGTCCCGGGAATGGCTGACGGTAAACCAGATCTTCGTCCAATCCGATCTCCATACCAACTTTTCTTACTTCATCTTTGAACAGCTCACGAAGTGGCTCGCAAAGTTTGAAGTCTACGTCTTCAGGAAGTCCGCCTACGTTGTGGTGAGACTTGATAACTTCCGCTTCGTCAGATCCGCCTGACTCAATAACGTCCGGATAGATGGTTCCTTGTACCAGATAATCCGCGTCAGAAAGCTTCTGCTTCTCTTCTTCGAATACACGGATAAATTCCTCGCCGATGATCTTACGCTTCGTCTCAGGGTCTGTCACGCCTTTCAGCTTGGAAAGGAACCGCTCTTGAGCATTCACGCGAATCAATTTCATGTCAAATCGCTCGCTGAACACCTTCTCTACCCAGTCACCCTCGTCTTTTCTCAAAAGTCCGTGGTCAACAAACACGCAAGTCAGGTTCTTGCCAATGGCTTTATGAACAAGCAAAGCTGCAACTGAAGAGTCAACCCCGCCTGAAAGGGCGCAGATGGCTTTCTTGTCGCCGATTTGCTCTTTGATTCTTTCAATGGTCTCACGGGCATAGTCTCCCATGTCCCAGTCGCCTTCCAAGCCGCACTGGCCATACAGGAAGTTGTGCAACAATTGTGTTCCCTGGTCTGTATGCTCCACTTCCGGGTGGAACTGAACAGCAAACAATTTCTTCTCCAGGTTTTCCATGCCGGCTACCGGGCAGCTGTCTGTATGGGCAACAACATCAAATCCTGCCGGAGGCTCAGAGATGAAGTCCGTGTGGCTCATCCAGCAGATGGACTCCGTGATGTCCTTCAACAAACCCTTGGTTCCGTCAACCTGCAGATTGATCTTGCCATATTCCCGCTCAGTCGCATGGGATACCGTGCCGCCCATGGTCTTCGCCATCAATTGGGCGCCGTAGCAGATACCCAGAATTGGAATGCCCAATTCGAAGATCTCAGGATCAACCTGCGGAGCATTCTCCGCATAAACGCTATTCGGGCCGCCGGAGAAGATAATGCCTTCCGGCGCTCTGTTTTTAATCTCTTCGGCTGAAAGCTTGTAAGAGACAATTTCACAATATGTTTTTGCTTCACGTACGCGACGTGCAATCAGCTGGGCGTATTGCCCGCCGAAATCCATTACCAATACCAAACTTTTTTTCATGGTTCCTCCTTCATTCAACTAACTAACCAATTATATCAGAAACTTAGCGAACAGAGTAGTTCGGTGCTTCTTTTGTAATGGAAATATCATGCGGATGACTCTCTGCCAAACCAGCACCTGTAATCTGAACAAATTGCGCCTTTTCATGAAGGTCGACAATGGTTGCAGAACCGCAGTATCCCATGCCGGCACGCAAGCCGCCGATCATTTGATAGATCACATCGGATACGCTTCCTTTATAAGGCACGCGGCCTTCAACGCCTTCCGGCACGAATTTCTTCTTGTCGTCTTTCTCGTTTTGGAAGTAACGGTCCTTAGAACCTTTTTCCATAGCGCCCAATGAGCCCATGCCGCGGTATACCTTGAACTTACGTCCTTGGTACAATTCCGTTTCACCTGGAGACTCGTCGGTACCAGCCAGCATGGATCCCAGCATGGCTGTTGTCGCACCTGCCGCCAAGGCTTTCACCACATCGCCGGAGTATTTGATTCCGCCGTCGGCGATCACTGGAATGCCGTAAGGCTTCGCTGCTTCAGCGCATTGATAAACCGCAGTCAACTGCGGCACACCTACGCCCGCAACGACGCGGGTTGTACAAATGGAACCAGGTCCGATTCCAACCTTTACTGCATCAGCGCCTGCTTTGATCAGGTCCACTGTTGCTTCTGCCGTGGCAACGTTGCCGGCAATGATTTGAAGCTTCGGATAAACCGCTTTAATGGTTTTAACCGCTTCCATAACGCCTGCGGAATGTCCGTGAGCCGTATCCAAGGTAATCACGTCTACCTTGGCTTGAACCAAGGCGTCCACACGCTGCATCATGTCTTTTGTAATGCCAACTGCGGCACCACATAATAAACGACCATTTACATCCTTGGCTGATTGCGGGTACTTAATGGCCTTTTCGATATCCTTAATGGTGATCAATCCGCAAAGGGTGCCATCTTCCCGAACCAAAGGCAATTTCTCGATACGGTGCTTGCCGAGAATCTTCTTCGCTTCTTCCATGGTGATGCCCTCATGACCGACAATCAAGCTTTCGCTGGTCATATGCTGGCTGATCGGATTTTTTTCGTCTTCTTTTTCCATGAACTTTACGTCACGGTTGGTGATAATACCCACCAATTTCATGTCCTTATCGACAATCGGCACGCCTGAAATGCGGTAGCGAGCCATCAATTCCAGCGCCTCTTCCACAAGATTGTCCGCTTCCAGATAGAAAGGATCCGTAATAATGCCATACTCTGATCGCTTTACTTTGTCGACTTCCAAAGCTTGCGCTTCAATCGACATGTTCTTATGCACGATCCCGATGCCGCCCTCTCGAGCCATTGCGATTGCCATTTTCGCCTCTGTAACTGTGTCCATGCTTGCTGACATCAATGGAACATTCAGCGTCAACGAATTGGTCAATTTTGTCTGCAAGGTCACGTCCTTCGGAAGAATCTCCGATTTTTGCGGTACCAACAAGACATCATCAAAGGTGTAACCCATCCCTAAAAACTTCTCTCTCGCCATGCATGCGCCTCCTCATAAATAAAAAAAATGGTTCTTGCCCATTAGCAGAACCATACACTTGTATTGGGTCTGCTCATAGTCAAAAAGTTTACGGCTTTTTGGTAGATACTTTCCGGCCAAATCCCGGATGATATATGAGCGATATTCTTTTGACTTTAATTAAGTATATTAGCAAACCATAGGGCATACGTCAAGGCTTGAGGAAAAATAATCTTCTATTATTTTCCCACGCCCTGATTCGGTTCCCATTGACATACACTTGTGTTTGGTTTACACTACAAGTGATCGACTGTATTATGTATCATAATACACTTAGGAGGTGAGCCCGTGATACAAATCGATCCCTATAATCGCACCCCCTTGTATGAACAAGTGTTGGTCAAGATCCGACAGCTGGTTCTGCGGGGTGTTTTAAAGCCCGATGAGCGCATGCCTTCTGTGCGGGAATTGGCCCAATCAACGGGCGTGAATCCCAACACGGTACAGAAAGCCTATAAGGAACTGGAACGCACGGGTTACCTGTACACCATTCAGGGGCGCGGATCCTATGTGGCATCGCCGGACCGGATCCATGACCCACTGCGAGAAGACCAGATTCTGATGGAACTGGAGCACCTTCTTTATGAAGCCCGCTATTTGAGCATTCCACAAAAGCGGATCAATGCCTTGCTGGCGCCATTTATTACGGACACCAAGGAGGTTTCTCATGATTGAAACAATCCACCTGACCAAAACCTTTGGCAATCTGGTCGCCTTAAACGACGTAAGCCTGGAAGTGCCCAAGGGATCCATCTACGGGCTTGTCGGCCCCAACGGCTCCGGCAAAACCACCTTATTGAAACACCTGGTCGGCATCTACAAACAGGACGAAGGGGATGTGCTCCTAAACGGCAAGCCCATCTACGAGAATCCGGAAGCCAAGGCCAGCATCGGCTATCTTTCGGATCAGCCGCTGTATCATACTCATTATACCACGGAAGAAATGGCAAAAACCTATTCGCGCCTCTATCCCAATTGGGATTACGAGCGCTACCACTATTTGAAGCGCATTTTTCAATTCAGCGACCAGAAAAAGATTCGCACCCTCTCCAAGGGCATGCAAAAACAGGCGACCTTCTGGCTGACCCTTTGCAAGGGCGTTGACATTTTAGTCTTGGACGAACCCATTGACGGCTTGGATCCCATGATTAGAAAACAGATTCGGGACTTGATGATCGAAGATGTCACCCTGAAGGATACCACCATCATCATCTCTTCCCACAACCTGAGGGAACTGGAAGACCTATGCGACCATATCGCCATCCTGGAAGAAGGCAAAGTCATTCTGGCGCGGGAATTGAACACCCTGAAGAACGACCTGCACAAGATTCAGGTGGCCTACAAGGATATGCCCGCCGGCTTCCCGCTGCAGGATCTGGACACCATTTCCGTCAAGCGGACCGGCAGCGTCTATACAGTGATTGCCCGGGGCAACCGTCGGGACCTTTTTGAAAAGGTGCAGGCAAGCCGCCCGGTAATCTGCGACTTTATTCCTTTGAGTCTGGAAGAAATCTTTATTCATGAAGTGGAGGGGGCGCAAAATGACTGATCGAATGAAACGAATTCGCGCCATCTTCCTGAATGGCTGCAAGCAATACAAATGGATCTGCATCGGCTGGGCCCTGCTTCTTCTCAGCGTATTGCCCACGCGGATGTTTATGTTCCGCTCTTTGGGCTCTCAAGGCTTTGGCGAACAGATGACAGAATTTGCGACCAATCTGCAGGTTTTCCACAATCCGCTCCTGATCATCTATGTCTTGATCGCACCCGTGATCAGCGTACTGATTATTTTCAGTCACCTGCACCAGAAAAACCGCGTGGACCTGATGCATCAGCTGCCTGTTACACGAATGGATCTCTTGTTGGGCCGCGGCTTGATCGCACTTGCTTCAACCTGGCTTCCCCTGATGGCAACGGGCATCATCGTCTATCTGCTGAAGGGACTGACCCCGGAATTTCAGGCGGCCCTGCAGTGGAAATATCTGTTCCAATGGATGATCCACGGCACCATCTTTCTGTGCCTGCACACCAGCATTACCATTTTGATTGGCTTTGTCACCGGCATGATTCCCACCCACGGGTTCTTTGCAGTCATCGCCTATCTCTTCCCCCTGGGGATTTACACCCTGCTCTTGGGGAACCTGAGCCTGCTGGCGCAGACCTACTATTTTTCCTTCTATGTGACTGACCGCTTCTCCTGGTGGATGCCGATCGTGCGGATCAGTTTGCAGGATGGATTCCCGGTAGTCCAGGAGCTGGTTTATCTGCTGCTTAGCATTCTCTTTTTCTTTGGATCCTATTGGCTCTACCGCATGCGGGATCTGGAAGCGGCCGGCAACGTCATTGCCTTCCCGAAATTCAACCGGGTATTCAAATACGGCATGGGCTTTTGCTTCCTTTTGGTAATGGGACCGTTTTTCTTTTTGCTGTCCAACAACAATCCTCTATGGCTGTATTTCGGCTATGGATTCGGCGGGCTTTTCGGCTTCTTCCTGGCGGAAGTGCTGATCCAGAAGAGTTTTCATGTCTGGAAGCAATGGAAGAGCTTCCTGGTTTTTATCCTGATTTCAGCAGGACTGATCGTCGGCATGCATATGGATCTTTTGGGCATTGAAAAATGGCAGCCTTCGGCTGAATCCATTGTTGATTTTTCCTTGGCCACCTACGACCGATACTATTCCCAAAACGATGAGGATGAATATCCAGCCCTAAGCGATAGCCTCAAGGAGAAGACCCTGACCATTCAGAAAGAGATGATGGCGGCCAATCTGCCTGAGGGGACTCAAGATGCGGAAACCATCTACTGCACCTATTACCTGGGGGAGAAAGGCATCAGCAAACGCCTTTACACCTTGGATGACCGGTTTTTGAACGCAAGCTACCGCGCCTATCTGGCCGACCCGGAAGTCATGCTCCAAAACTTCCCGGTTCTTAATATGGAACCGGCGCAGGTCGCAACCTTGCGTCTGTCTTCCGGACTGATGAGTGGACGGGTAATCACCCTTACCAGCCCTTCGGAAATCCGCATGCTGACGGAAGCCATTCAACAAGATATTCACGGGCTCCAGGGCGGCACCTACTGGAACTATCTGCCGAGTGATGAGCGAAACACCGAATTTGCCTACGCGCATTTTCTGGACCAGGACGGGCAAACCATTCTGGACATGCCTCTTCGCAACCAATTTGAAGAAACCGTCGCTCAGCTGATCGCCATGGACCGCATGGAACGGCTGGTCATGACCTTGGACGAGGTTGAAAGCATCCACCTCGCCTCGCCAAATGACAACAAGCAAGACAAAGTCATTGATGATCCAAAGATCATTGAAGAGCTAATCACCTTTATGAACAACACCGGCGACCGCTACTGGCGGCCGACCGACTACGAAATTGTCGTCTACTTCGTTGACCGGTCCATCGGCACCCTGTATTATCCAATCGACGCCAACGAACTGCCAAGAAGTCTACGATACTGATGTAAATAAAAAAAGGCGTCCTGCTGCACCATGTGATATGCTCCCCCTAAGGTAGACAGATGAAATAATAAATCTGTTATCTCAGGGAGGAGCATATTTTTGTGGGAAGAAAAGCCAAATGACTCTTCCAATTACAGACAAAAGCAATCATCTTCTGATGTATAATGATGCTATAGGAAGTCGTAATTGTAATAAATTGTGTAATTGTAAGAAACTATAGTATGTCTAGCTGGAAGAAAAGATAGCGGATTATCCTAAACCGTGGAAATGAAAATAACCTAAGATAAAAGTTAGAGAAGGAGTTCAAGATGAAGGCATTTTCAATAGGAGAAGTATATTTAAATAAAAATAATGAGAAAGTTGTAGATATCAATCCACTGCCAGAGAATTATTGCAGTTTTGATTGTGTATTTTGTCCGCTCGGAAGAACCAAAGTTAAAACTGACAAAACTTTTTGTTTTAAAGAAACACAAGCATTTTTAGATAGATTAGAAGAACTTCTAAAAACCCAAAAGATTGACATTGTTTTTATTAATCCTGATGGAGAGGCCCTTGCTCATAATAGCCTTTTAGATATTATAAGCTTAATAAAGAAATATCATGTGAAAGTAAAAATTATATCTAATGGATATTTATTTAATAGAGATGAATATAAGCATATTCTCAATAACTGTGATGCAGTAATTGGAGAATTAGCGGTAACTAGTGAAGAGCATTTTCAAAAAATTCAAAGGCCTTTACAAGGATATACTTTTGAGAAGTATGTCTCTAATATGGAAAGTTTTAATAAACAGTATAATGGGCGGTTTATATTAGATATCACAATCTTAAAGAATTATTCGGATAGCAGTGAAGATGTTGAAACATTCAAGAATATCGTTAAAAGAATTAAACCAGATGAAATTTTCGTACAAACACTCGATGAAGGGAAATTAAAAAAAGCATTTGGTATTGATGAAGCAAGACGTAAAGAGATAGAAAAACAACTTAATTTGGCTATTACGATGGAAAAATAAATCAAAAAAACAGAAATACTTTTTGAAGAAATGAAATAAGGGAGCCTCTTTCGAGGTTCCCTTTAAAATATCCATTATATCAACATTATTCTAAAACGCTGTCAGTTATTATTCTTCGAAAAAGCTTTCCGCCAGTTCCATCAGCAGTTCGTTGCTTTCCACTTGTTGGTCCGGCTTGACCAGCACGCGGCTGACTACGCCGTCGAACGGTGCCACCATTTGGGTTTCCATCTTCATGGCTTCCACCACCATCAATGGCTGATTCTCGGAAACAGCCTCGCCTTCCTTGACAAGCACTTCAATAATCTTCCCCGGAATGCCGGCACCGATATGGAACGGGTTATCCGGATCCGCGGTTTCAGCCTTGGCTTTTGTAGAAATCGACACAGCATTCTTGTCTTCCACACCCACTTCACGGCGGAAACCGTCCACTTCAAAGACGACTTGGCGCATGCCTTCCTCGTCGATGGAACCAATGCTGACCAGCTTCACCATATGGCTCTTGCCCTTGTCCATGTCAATGCGCGCTTCTTCGCCCTCTGCAAGGCCGTGGAAAAAGACATCGCTCTCCATGCGGATAAACTTACCGAATTCTCCCGTAAACTTCAAGTAGTCTTCAAAGACCTTCGGATATAGGGCTGCGCTCAAGAGATCCGTCTTGTCGAATTCCCGGTCGTATTTGGCCGAAAGTTCTTCACGAATCGCGTCGAAGTCAACCGGTTCGAGCAATTGGCCTGGACGGACCGTAATCGGCGCCTCGCCTTTTAGGACAATGCGCTGCAATTCCTTGTCGAATCCGCCTTCCGGCTGCCCCATCATTCCCTTGAAGAAATCCACAACGGAATCCGGGAAGGCCAGATCGCCACCTTTCTCGTAGATATTCGCGGCATCCAGATCATTCTGTACCATAAAGATGGCCATATCGCCAACCGCCTTGGAGGACGGGGTTACCTTGATAATGTCACCGAACAATTTGTTGGCTTCGATATACTTTTCCTTCACCTCGGCAAATCGGTGACCCAGACCGAAGCTTTCCACCTGCGGCTTGAGGTTGGAATACTGGCCGCCGGGAATCTCATACTTGTAGATCTCGGCAGTGCCGGATTTCAGGTCTGACTCGAATCCAGCGTAAATATCCCGCACAGCCACCCAGTAATCGGAGATCTTCTGCATCTCTTCCGGTACAATGCCCGTGTCGCGCTCGGTGTTTTCCAAGGCCGCGACGATGGAGTTCAAGGCCGGCTGGCTGGTCAATCCGCTCATGCCGTTGACCGCGCTGTCGACAATATCCACGCCCGCCATGGCTGCCATCAAAATGGTAGCTACACCGTTGCCGGATGTATCATGGGTATGCAGGTGAATCGGAATGTTGATCTCCCGCTTCAATGCTGTAATCAATTGGTAGGCCGCAGCCGGCTTCAAGAGGGCGGACATGTCCTTGATGCCCAGAATATGGGCGCCGGTTGCCTCAATCTCTTTCGCCAGTCGGATATAGTAGTCCAAATCATATTTGGCCTTGTCCGGATTCAGGATATCCCCGGTGTAGCACATGCAGACTTCGGCAATCTTTCCTGCTTTTAATACGGACTCGGTTGCCACCTTCATGCCTTCCAGCCAGTTCAATGAATCGAAGATGCGGAAAACGTCGATCCCGTGATCGGCCGCTTCCTTGACGAAGTCTTGAATGACATTATCTGGATAGTTCTTGTAGCCCACCGCATTGGAACCGCGAAGGAGCATCTGGAACATCACGTTCGGCATCCGCTTTCTCAGCTCGTCCAACCGTTCCCAAGGAGATTCCTTGAGGAAACGGTAGCTCACGTCATAAGTCGCGCCGCCCCACATCTCAACAGAGAAGAGGTCGCGTCCGTAAACGGAAGTCGCGCGGGCAATCTTAATCATGTCCCGGCTGCGCACGCGGGTCGCCATCAAAGACTGATGCGCATCCCGGAAGGTTGTATCAGTCAAAAGCAATTTGTTTTGCGCCTTGATCCAGTTGACAACGGCTTCTGGTCCGCCTTGGTCCAAAAGCTGCTTGGTGCCGGATAAATCGTGCGGGTTCTGGACTTCCGGAATTACCGGCACGTCGAAATCCTGCTTCTTGCCATGGGTTTCGTTGACGATTTTCTCCGCCAAGAACTGCAAGAGCTTGCGCTCTTCGTTTTTCTTCTCCTGGAAGTCAAAGAGTCCTGGATTGCCGTCTATAAAGCCCGTATCGCATCGGCCCGCGATAAAGCGCGGATGATTCAATACGTTCAGCAGGAAGCCCTGATTGGTCTTTACGCCTTCAATCCGACTCTCCTTGATGGCGCGAATGGCCTTGCGGCGCGCGTCGTCAAAGGTTCTGGAATGGGACGAAATCTTAACCAGCAGGCTGTCGTAGTAGGGCGTAATCACAGAACCGGCAAAACCGTTGCCGCCGTCCAGTCGAATGCCGAAGCCGGAGCCTGTTCGGTAAACATCCAGCTGGCCGGTATCCGGCGCAAATGAATTCTGCGGGTCTTCCGTCGTTACCCGGCATTGAATCGCAAATCCACGCGGCTGAATCGCCGATTGATCGGGAATGCCGACTTCCATGGAAGACAGTTCATAGCCCTGGGCAACCAGAATTTGGCTCTGCACCAAGTCATAGCCGGTAACCAGTTCGGTCACCGTATGCTCCACCTGGATTCTTGGGTTCATTTCAATAAAATAATGTCGGCCGTCCGCGTCCACCAGGAACTCGACAGTACCGGCATTTCGATAGTTCACCGCACCGGCGATCCGCAAGGCATCCCGGCAAATCGCCTCCCGCTGTTGACTTGTCAAGGCAAGGGACGGTGTGAACTCCACCAGCTTCTGGTGGCGTCTTTGAATGGAACAGTCCCGCTCATACAGGTGAACCAGATTGCCGTGGTTGTCCCCCAGAACCTGGACCTCAATATGCTTGGGCCGCTCTACATACTTTTCAATAAAGATGGAATCATTGCCAAAGGCTTTGGCCGCTTCGCTTCTTGCAGAATGGAACTCCCGCAAAAGGTCTTCTTCCTTGCGGACAATCCGCATGCCGCGTCCACCGCCGCCGGCTGCCGCTTTCAGCATGACCGGGTAACCGGCTACCTTGGCAAACTCGATGGCATCTTCATCACTGGCGATGGGCTCTTCGACACCAGGAATCGTCGGTACCCCAACGCTTCTAGCTACCAGTTTCGACTGAATTTTGTCCCCCAGGGCCATCATCATTTCCGCAGTTGGACCGATAAAAGCAATGCCAGCCTCTTCACAGCGCCGGGCAAATACCGGATTCTCAGCCAGGAATCCATAGCCTGGATGAATCGCATCCACATTTTTCTTCTTTGCAAGCTTAATAATCGTATCCATGTTGAGGTATGCCCCAACTGGATTCGGGTCTTCAATTAAATAAGCCTCATCCGCTTTGGTTCGGAATAAGGACAGACGATCTTCCTCTGCATAAATGGCAACCGTACGAATGCCCAGCTCTTGACACGCCCGGATAATTCGAATCGCAATCTCGCCGCGATTGGCCACCAACACCTTCTGAAATTTACGCAATTGCATCCCTCCTATACTTCTTCCTTTTATTCATTTTCGTAATACGCGTCCTTCACAGACGTACTCTTGTCTTTCATAGACGCATCTTATAGACGGTATTATATCATAGAATACCCGAAAAAGTCGAACAATTTAAAAGGATGGGATCGCTCCCATCCTGGTTTTTTTCTTTGAAAACCTTTTCTATTCCGGATTTGCCTCTGCAGCCGCTTCCTGGTTCAAAAGGGTGACATCCATATGCGGATATGGGAATTGGACACCAGCCCGATCCAATTCGAGCTTAAACTGCTCCATCAGCCGGAAATACACCGGCCAATAATCCTCGGTTTGCACCCAAACCCGTACCGCCAGGTTGACGGAAGAATCGCCAAATTCCAAGAGTCCGACAAAAGGCGCCGGATCCGGCAGAACCTTCTCTTCCTGTTTCAGGATATTCAAAATCACGCCTTGGGCGCGCAACAGGTCGTCGCCATAGTCAATGCCAATGACGAAATCAACGCGCCGCATAGCTTCCCGGGTAAAGTTGATCACGCTGCTGTTGGATAATTGCCCATTTGGAATGATGATCCGCTTGCCGTCGGGACTCAGCAAATGGGTTTGGAAAAGTTGAATCTCCTTGACCTTGCCCGTATGTCCCGCGCCCTGGATAAACTCATTTACCGTAAAGGGGCGAAAGATTAAAATCATGACGCCGCCCGCCAGATTGGACAAGCTGCCCTGCAGGGCAAAGCCAATGGCGAAACTGACGGCGGCAATGACCGCCGCAAAGGACGCGGTGTCAACACCCACCATCCCCAAAACCGAGATGACCAGCAGGATACGCAGGCCGATCCGCATAATGGACATGGCAAATCCCTGCAAGGCAGGATCCATTTCCCGTTTCTTCAAGTGCTTTTCAATGCGCTTGCACAGCGCCTTAATCACAATAAAACCGATCCAAAGAACCAGTATAACGCCGATTGCTTTAATTACATATGAAATCCAATCAAATTCCATGCTTACCCTCCCATTTTTTCCTATGGTGTTTCCATACCCCTAAAAAAATGGAAAAAACAAGAAACCTCCGATTTCTCGAAGGTTTCTTACAATCTTTACAAATTACATCATGCCTGGCATGCCCATGCCACCCATGCCGCCCATGCCGGCTGGAGGCATTTCTTCTTTTTCCGGCATATCGGCTACCGCGCCTTCTGTCGTCAATACCATGGCTGCCACGGATGCTGCGTTTTGAAGGGCAGAACGGGTTACCTTGGTAGGATCCACAATGCCGCTTTCCAACATGTTCACATAGCATTCGTTCAATGCGTCGAATCCAATGCCTTCTTCCGCGTTCATCACCTTGTCCACGATCACGGAACCTTCCAATCCCGCATTAGCCGCAATCTGGCGAACCGGCTCTTCAATGGCGCGTCGAATGATTTGCGCGCCGGTCTTCTCGTCGCCTGTCAAAGTTTCAATCAAGGCTTCGATATCCGCCGCCGCGTTCAACAACGCTGTGCCGCCGCCAGGAACAATGCCTTCCTCGACTGCCGCTCGCGTTGCCGCCAAAGCATCTTCAATTCGCAATTTTTTCTCTTTCATTTCCGTTTCTGTTGCCGCGCCAACCTCGATCACTGCAACCCCGCCTGCCAGTTTCGCCAAACGCTCTTCCAGCTTCTCGCGATCAAACTCCGAAGTCGTCTCTTCGATCAAAGCACGGATTTGTCGTACACGGTCTTCAATCTGGTCGTCCGCGCCGGCGCCGTTTACGATCGTTGTGTTTTCCTTGTCGATCTTCACAGTAGCAGCTTGACCCAGCATCATCAGATTCGCTTCTTTCAAATCATAGCCCAATTCTTCCGATACAACCGTACCGCCAGTCAAAATCGCGATATCCTGCAGCATTTCCTTGCGTCGGTCACCAAAGCCCGGCGCTTTTACTGCAACCACGTTGAAGGTGCCGCGCAGCTTGTTGACAACCAGTGTCGCCAAGGCTTCCCCTTCGATATCTTCAGCGATAATCACCAAGGACTTGCCTTGCTGTACGATTTGCTCCAGAATCGGCAGGATCTCTTGAATATTGGCAATTTTCTTGTCTGTGATCAGAATGTATGGATTGTCCAGTACGGCTTCCATCTTTTCTGGGTTGGTTACCATATAAGGAGACAGGTAGCCGCGGTCAAACTGCATGCCTTCCACCGTTTCCAATGTCGTTCCCATGGTACGGGCTTCTTCCACGGTGATAACGCCGTCGTTGCCAACGCGCTCCATGGCTTCCGCGATCAGCGCGCCAATCTCTTCGTCTGCCGCCGAAATGGCCGCAACCTGCGCGATTTTCTCTTTTGCGCGGATCTCAACAGACTCTGCCTTGATCTTTTCAACGGCTACGCGAACCGACTTCTCGATGCCTTTTTTAATGATCATCGGATTGGCACCGGCTGCCACGTTTTTCAAGCCCTCGCGAATGATCGCCTGAGCCAAAAGCGTTGCAGTAGTTGTACCGTCACCAGCTACATCATTGGTCTTGGTCGCAACTTCTTTCACCAATTGGGCTCCCATGTTTTCATAGGCATCTTCCAATTCAATTTCCCGGGCGATGGTAACCCCGTCGTTGGTAATCAACGGCGCGCCGAACTTCTTGTCCAACACCACGTTTCGTCCTTTGGGTCCCAAGGTCACTTTGACCGTATCCGCCAATTTGTTGATTCCCGCTTCCATGGAACGGCGGGCATCTTCTCCAAACTTAATTTGCTTTGCCATGATTTCCCCTCCTATTCGATGACTGCCAGAATGTCTTCCAATTCAATGACAATATACTCTTCGCCTTCAATTTTTACCGTTGTGCCGGCATACTGCTTGTAAATGACCTTGTCGCCGACTTTCAATTCGGAATCCTCCGATGCGCCAACCGCAAGAATCTCAGCATATTGCGGCTTTTCTTTCGCCGCTCCTGTCAAAATAATCCCACTTTGGGTTTTTTCTTCTGCTTCCATGCGTTTAATGACCGCACGTTTTCCAATAGGTTTGATCTTCATGGTTCCTCCTCGTTTGTTAGCACTCGTAATTACTGAGTGCTAAATTTTATATTTCTATCATAGTGAAGATCGCGAAAAAAATCAAGACCCTCTTCTGTGAATTTATTTTTATTTTATAAATTCCAGCTACTGCCGCTTCGTATTATCATCCTGATTTGTAATCTGGATGGAAATTTCATCATTTTGCTTGCGCCGCATCAGGTTCTTGGTTCCCTGGGGTCCCGGCGGCATATCCAACTGCTCGTCAATCCCCTTCTTGACCAGATTCTGGTTGACGTACTCCGTAAAGAGTTCAATGATGACCACCGCAACGGGCACGGCCACCAGCATGCCAATCGGTCCAAACAGCGCACCCCCGATGGTAATGGAGGACAAGACCCAGAAAGGAGTAATTCCCATGACATCCCCCAGTATCTTCGGCCCTAAAATCAAGCCGTCAAACTGCTGGATGGCCAAAATCACAAGGGTCATGGCTGCCCCTTCGTCAAGCCCGGCAAACAGGGAGATGACGATGCAGGGCACGCCCCCGATCCACGGACCGAAATAAGGAATCATGTTGGTAATGGCAACGATCAAGGCCATCAGCGGGATATAGAGAAAATGAATGTTCTCGAATCCATTTAAAAGATTCACCGTGATCAGGAAGATGGTGCCGATAATCAGGGAGTCAAAAAACTTTCCAATAAAGAAGCCTTTAAAGGCTCGATCCGAAAGCGATGCCGCATGAACCACGCGTTCCGCCACTTCCCTCGGCAGAACCCCAAAGGCCATCAGCCGCGCTTTTCTGGCTCCGCCCTTCAAGCCGGTCAAAATATAGAAGGTAATAAAGAGGGAAACCATAAACTGAACCAGGGCGGACGTAAAGTTAAAGGCCCCGCTGATCACAACCGTCAGGGAATTGCTGATAATGGTGCCCGCATTGTCCACCAAGGCATTCAACTGGTCTTGGATCAGGTTATGAATGGTCGGCGAAAGATTCAGCCGGTTTTCCGTAATGATCGCATTCAGCTCCTCCAAATATCCGGGGATATTGTTGATCAGCAAGAGCAAACTCTCCCAAATGCTCGGCAAGGCGCTTCTGACAAAGAGATAGACCACAAAACCGATGATCGCAAAGGTCAGCACCACAGACCAAATCCGCTTCAGCTTGGTCCGCTTTTCAATCTGCCGAACCAGCGGATCCAGGAAATAAGCCAAAACAAAGGCGACCACAACCACCCGCACGGAACCAATCAGCCAGCCCACCCGGGCATCCGCCACAATAAACTTGTATAGCAGCAAAAAGACAATGCTCAAGCCCACAAACCGCCAGCCGCTCATCAGCCACCGCATGGTTTTCGCCAAAACCAGGTCCTTTCTGCTTTCACTCTGATCCTTCATTCTTTTTCTCCTTCATTCGATATTCATGAAACAGCAATTGCTGTAAATAGCCTCTTTCATCCCCAAAGATTTCTTTGGCATAAGCCTCGATTTCCTTCGGTTTGGCAGCCTCGCCCAAATAACGTTCGCGCATAATCCTTAAAACCCAGACATCCATGGGAAATGCCGTAAAATCCCCCAAGGCAAACAAGCGGATGCAGGCCGCCACCTTGGGCCCAATACCCATCAGGGCCAAAAGCCTCTTTTCCTGCTCTGCTAGGGTCAAGATTGCAAAATCCTCTTCCCCGTACCCTTCCTTGCTGAAGGATTTGATGGCCGCTGCTACATATTTGGCCCGATAGCCAAAAGCCAAGTTTCGCAGATCTTCTTCTGTCACATCAAGGGCTTGCCAATCTGTTGGAAAAGCATACCCCTCTTGTCCATTCAGCATAGGGGTTGGCTTGCCATACGCTTTGCAAAGGCGTTCAATCATCCCTTGAATCCTGGGAATATTGTTGTTTTGCGACAGGATAAAGCTGATGATGGTCTCCTGCAGGGGTTGGCGCAAAATCCGGATCCCTTTCCAGCGGTCTACGATTTCTGAAAGATCCTCGATTTCTTTCCAGGGTTTTATCATCGCTGCGTAATCCCGATCCGCATCGAAATACGCCCGAACCTGCCCTTCCGAAAGCTCCGGCCGCGTGATGGCTTCCACCCAGTCTTCATGCTGGATCAGGACGACGGAATTGCCGCGAATCCAACCCAAATATTCACCGTTTTCCTGGGCGCGCCAACGAAAGCACTGCCCACTTTCCATGGTAGCCTGAATATCGAACCAAGGCAATCTAATTTTTTGTAAACTCATAATTTTCTCCTGACGTGAAAAAAGAACTGGTTTCCCAGTTCTTAAGACTCTTGCTTCTCTTTCATTAAATAGGACAGAGTGAAAAGACTCTCGTTCAAATGAACATTTTCCACCACTACATCTTCCGGAACGCGAATATCGACCGGCGCATAGTTCCAGATCCCCTTGACGCCCTGAGAAACCGCAATGTCGGCAATCCCTTGCGCGGCATGCTTCGGCGTTGAAATCACAATAATCTCAATATGGTGATCATCGATAAACGTGCCCAATTCCCGAATGTCGTGAATCGGCTTTCCGCCCACTTCCTTGCCGATCAGCTCTTCCTGGGTATCAAACAAAGCCAGTACCTCAAAACCCGCCGTATGGAATCCGCCATAATTGGCAATGGCTGAACCCATGTTGCCGGCCCCAGCGATAACCACCCGGTAGCTTTTGTCCAGACCGATGATTGAAGCGATGGCATCACGCAATCCCGATACATTGTAGCCGTAGCCCTGTTGCCCGAATCCGCCAAAGTTATTTAAGTCCTGACGAATCTGCGAAGCTGTAAAGCCGGTAATCTGACTCAGCTCCTTGGAAGAAATTCGATTGACACCCTTCTCGGACAGATCCGATAGATATCGAAAATATTTTGGCAGCCGTCGAATAACGGCCATAGAAATATTGCTGTGTCGCTGCATTTTATCACTCCCTGAAAAGATTTCCACAATCCTAACCTTATTATAATGAAAGACTTGTTAATTTGCAAACGATCAAATGCCCAAAACTGGTATTTTATTGACAATCCCATCAGGCACTCATACAATAAGAAAGGAATTAAAGGAGCGATTCGATGAAAGTACTTAATATTTCACAATTAAGCAAATCTTTTGTTGGAGAAACCATCTTTGAAAACCTGTCTTTTTCCATTAACAATCGGGAGAAGGTCGGTTTGGTTGGCGCCAATGGAGCCGGGAAAACCACCCTGTTCCGAATTATGACCGGCCAGCTGTCCGCGGATTCCGGATCTGTCATGATCCCCAAAACCATCCGTGTCGGTTATCTCAAACAAAATACCCATATAACCAGCGAAAAAACCGTCTACGAGGAGGTCCGCGCCGTATTTGACCCGATCTTTGCCATGGAGGCGGAGATGCGCGAGCTGGAATTGGCCATCTCAAACCAAACGGAAAGCCCGGAACTCAGCCGGCTGATGGAGCGGTACGCCAAACTCCAGGAAGAATACGAAGCCGTGAACGGATACGCCTGCGAGTCAGAACTCAGGGGCGCCCTTCGGGGTCTCGGTTTTGAAGAGTCGGAATTCCACCGTCCGGTCAATCAGTTGAGCGGCGGCCAAAAGTCCCGGGTCATTCTGGCAAAACTGCTTTTGGAAAAGGCTGATCTTCTGCTTTTGGACGAACCGACCAACCACTTGGACCTGGCAGCCATTGAATGGCTGGAAAAATACATCCGCGACTACAAAGGCGCCGTGCTGGTCATTTCCCATGACCGCTATTTTCTCGACGCCACGGTACAAAGAATCCTGCATATGCACCACCATCAGCTGGATTCCTATCCCGGCAATTATTCTTCCTTTGTGGTTCACAAGCAAAAGATGTATGAAGAACTGGAAAAACGGTTCATGATTCAGCAAAAGGAAATCAAGCGCCAGGAAGCCATGATCCGCGACTTTATGGACCGCCGAAGCGCACGGTCGATCCGCCAGGCCAAGAGCCGGCAAAAAATGCTGGAGCGCATGAAACGAATCGATTCCCCGCAAAGCGATCAGGGAAATATGAAATTGCGATTCACGCCCCGCGTGAAAAGCGGCAACGATGTCCTTCGGGTTTCCGGCCTTTCCAAATCCTATGGCGACCAGGAAATCTTCAAGAACCTGGCCTTTTCTCTCTACCGGCAGGAGCGCATCGGTCTGATCGGACCCAATGGGGTCGGCAAAACCACCCTCTTTCGCGTATTGCTGGGGGATGTCATGCCGACGGAAGGCGATGTAGACTTCGGCCATCATGTGCACGCCGCCCATTTTGACCAGGAACATACCAACTTAAATGGAAACAAGACCATTGTCGATGAGATTTGGGATGAAAACCCGACTTTCGACCACTACCGCATTCGGTCCTTGCTGGCACGATTCTTATTCTTCGGCGATGATCTCTTTAAGGAAATCAGCGCCTTGAGCGGCGGCGAGAAAGCGCGGCTGGCCCTCTTGAAACTGATGCTTTCCGAAGCCAATTTTCTGCTGATGGACGAACCGACCAACCACTTGGATTTGGAATCGAAGGAAGCCTTGGAAAATGCCCTCAGGCATTATGACGGCACCATCTTTGTCATTTCCCATGACCGTTACTTTCTAAACCGGGTGGCCACCCGCATCTTCGAATTGACGGAAGACGGCATCCAATCCTATATGGGCAATTACGATTACTATCTGGAAAAGAAAAACGAAGTCATCGACGCCCTGGTGGATCCGGTTCCCACCAATAAAACCGCCCTGAAGGCCGAACGCAAAAAAAGAAAAGAAGAAGAAAAAGCAAAGCGCCAGCAAAAGAAGCTTTTGCAAGAATTGGAAAATACCATCGAAGAAAAGGAAACAGCCATCGATGAGTTTCACGCCCTCCTGTGCCAGGAAGAAGTCTACTCGGATCCCGACCGAAGTCGTGAGATTCATGCGGCTTTGGAGGAAACGGAGACCGCCCTGAACAGCGCCCTGGAAGAATGGGAAGCATTGACTGAAATCTTGGAAGACGAGTAGTCTTTCCCCATTTTCTCCAATATTTAGGAAAACAATAAGAAAAAGACATGCGATTGCATGTCTTTTTTTCGTTTATCCACAGCGGAGATGGGTAGCAAATCCGACTTTTCTGAGAATTCGAAAACTTATCCACGTTATCCACAGAGTTATCCCCGAATTTTCCGAACTTTCCCACAACACTGTAATATTCTTGAAATTTTACTCCGCGTTGGCTAATTTTAGGGACGGAATGGCATTTAGATCCAAATTTGCCCGTTTCCCCGCCAGATATTGGTAATAACCCGCACAGCCAATCATGGCTGCATTGTCGGTACACAATTCGATCGGCGGGAAATAAAACTTGCGCCCCTCCTCTTCGGCCCGCTTCTGGAAGGCTGCCCGCAAGTGGCGGTTTGCAGATACCCCGCCTGCCATCACAACAGCCGGATAGCCCAGTTCTTTCGCGGCACGGAAGGCTTTTTCCACCAGGACTTCAATCACGGCCGCCTGAAAACTGGCTGCCACATCCGCCTCGTTGACCGGTCCTCCCTTTTGTCGATGACGGTGCAGATAATTCAATACCGCCGATTTCAAGCCGCTAAAGGAGAAATCATAGGAATCCGCTTCCAAAAAGACCCTTGGAAAATCAATGGCTTCCGGATTTCCCTCTTCCGACAACTTATCGATCTTGGGTCCGCCGGGATAGCCCAGGCCAATGGCGCGCGCCACCTTGTCATAGGCTTCGCCGGCCGCATCGTCCCGGGTTTGCCCCAGAATTCTGTAGGTGCTATAGTCTTTGACTTCCACCAAATGGGTATGTCCGCCGGATACCACCAGACAAAGAAAAGGCGGTTCCAATTCCGGATGGGCAATAAAGTTGGCGTAGATATGGCCTTCAATATGATTAACCCCCACCAAGGGCTTATTCAAGGCATAGCTTAAAGCTTTCGCACTTGTTACACCGACCAAAAGCGCTCCGACCAGGCCGGGGCCGTAAGTGACGGCAATATGATCACAGTCAGCCAAGGTCAAATCCGCTTCCTTTAAGGCCTGGCGGATCACGGGATTCATCACTTCCACATGCTTTCTACTGGCCACTTCGGGCACGACGCCCCCAAAGGCTTCATGAATCGAAATTTGCGAGACCACCACATTGGACAAAATCTTGCGTCCATTCTCCAGGATCGCAACGCTGGTTTCATCACAGGATGTCTCAATCGCTAAGGTTCGTATTGTTTCCAAATTAAACTCCTCCATTAAAACTGATACCACGAGAGGATGGTAAATCCAATATTCATACCAATATAGGCAAACCAGGTTGCCAATCCAATAAAGATCGCAAAGCGTTTCTCAATTCCATAGACAACCCGAAGGCCGCGGATCACCAGGATTTGATACCAGATAACAAAAAGATCCACGTTGCGCAAAAGCAGGAACAAGAAACTGGATTCCATGCTGGCCGGCAATAAAGCGCCCAGATTAAAAACCAAGCCCGTTCCAAAAATGCCCGCCGTAATCATGGTGATCATTCTGGCAAAGGCAACCGGCAAATAGGCCCACGCAACGACCGAAAAGGCTTGCTTCAGCTCCCCTTCCCCTTCCATGGCGTTGGCGAGTCCGCCGCACATCCAGGCTTTAAAGAGCCAAATCATGATAATCCCAAAGCCCTGCATGGCAATATCGGTATAGTACCGCGCCTGCAAAGAACCTGCGGTCGCCTCGACGCCCGTTTCCGCCGCCATTTTTTGATAAAAGTCCACATACTCTCCCAAAGAAGAGAATCCCGTTGCGACCTGCGGAAAAAGAACCCCCAAGAGCGGCAAAATCACCAAGACGATAATCAGGGGAACCTTCCAGTTGGCCTTTTCCTTAAACTGAGAAAAAAGCTGATCCGGATCCCACATCAACCACTTCAGGTTTTGAACCGCATCTTCAATCATTTCGCGCATCCCAGTCCTCCTTGTAGAGCCACATGATATAAGCGTCTTCTTTCCCTTCATAATACTTGGGCCTTACACCCTCATTGACAAAGCCCAATTGTTCGTAGACATGGATGGCACGCTTGTTGGATGCACGAACTTCCAACGTCAAGCTCTTCATCCCTTTTTCAAAAGCAATGTCGGCCACATTCGTCATCAATTCCCGGCCGTAGCCATGCCCATGAAAATCCGTATCCACGGCAACATTGGTGATATGGCCTTCGTCCAAGATCCAAATCATGCCCATATAGCCGATCACCTGTCCGTCAAGTTCGGCAATATAATAGGTTCGGCTGGATTGGGACAATTCATCCTTAAAGATGGTTGGCGTCCATGGTTCACGAAAATTCTGCGATTCAATGGCAACTACAGCATCAATGTCACTGGCTTTCATTTCTCTAATTTTCATTTTTATTCCGCCTTTCTTCCAACTCTCTTTCCGCCTGGGTTTTAGCCAGGTAACACGGCACCAAGCCGTCAGGATCTCCAGGTTCTTCCCGCTCCAACAATTCCAGTCCGCGCCAGGCGATCGTTCTGGCTGTTGGCGTTGCAAACGCACCCGGCAAAAATTCCGGTGTGCAGGTCCCCGATTGCAGGGCTTCCTTGTATCTTTCCGCCCCGTCCCCCATCAGGTACAAGGGACCTTCCTGGGCATCCATCCAGGCAACCAGATCCTGGATTTCCATAGCCTGCTGGGGTAAGACCAAGTCTTTTTCAGACCCCTGTTGGCGGACACCCGCCACATAGACCCGATTTCTGCGCGCATCCATCATAGCCAGAATGGTGCCCTCCAGCCACTGGACCTGATCAATCATGGCCGGCAGTGTTTCGATGCCGTAGACCGGCTTGTCCAAGGCAAATCCAAAGGTTTTTACCGCGGCAATGCCGATTCTCAGCCCCGTATAGGAGCCCGGTCCGATGGAAGCGGCAAATCCGTCCACTTCCTCAATGCTTATGCCCGCCTGTTTCAACATTTGATCCAGCATCGGCATCATGCTCTGGGAATGGGTAAACTGGGTCTGTACGGTAAACTCCCCCAGAAGCCGGTCCTCCGATACCAGTGCCACACTGGCGGTTTTTGTTGCGGTTTCAACGGCCAATACTATCATGCTCTTCCCCCTTCGTTGAAAAACGCGTCGATACGCTCCAATAGCGACTCAGCGAAAGCACCGAAAGCCTCGGCTTCCACCATTCGCTCTTCTTCCCGATCGGTTTGATAAAACCTGAGCTCCAGCCGTTCTTCCGGAAGGATCTCCTGAATCATGGCAGCCCACTCCATCACAACCAAGGCCTCTTCCTCCCAATACTCGTCAAAGCCCTGGGACAAAAACGCCTCTTCGTCACCCAACCGGTAGACATCAAAATGATAAAAGGGCAACCGCCCTTGATATTCCTGTACCAGGGTAAAGGTTGGACTGGTTACCATCTCATCCACCCCGAAACCAGCTGCCAAAGCCTTGGAGAAGGTGGTTTTCCCCGCTCCCAAGTCGCCGTCCAGGCAAATGCAAAACCGCCGGTCTATTTGTTCTCCCATTAAACGTCCGAACTCTGCGGTTTCCTGCAGGCTGGACAAAATCCACTTCTTCATGCGTGCTCCTTCAACGTTCAAATTCCACTTCATTATAATGATACCACCCTGACTTTGCAAACTCCAATCTTTTACAAAAGTTTTAGATGGTGATAGGCTAAATTTTCCATTCCGCCCTCTTGTCAACCGCTTCAAATCGTACTATAATAAGGACGTTAAAAGACTATGCTGATGTGGCACAGATGGTAGCGCAATTGATTCGTAATCAATAGGTCGGGGGTTCGAGTCCCCCCATCAGCTCCAAGAACCCGCTGTAGCGGGTTTTTTTATGCACAGAGTTGTAAGAAAACGAAATCTTTTTAATAAACAACAAAAGAGATCTTTTCAAGTTGTTTAAATTTTCGTATAATGAAAGAAAAGCTTTTGGGGGAATTGTATGTTTTCATTTCTGAAAAGGAAAAAGGGATCCACGAAATTGGCTACCATTGTATCCAAACGTGCCGACACAACAATTTTCAGCCACTCCGGGAAAAACAAGTCGACAGAGTTTTACTATATAAGAGTCATGCATCCAGACGGCAAAACCGAAGAGTTTGGCGTATCGCCAAGCCTTTACCAACGGGCGCAAAAAGGCGGCCGGGTTCGTCTGCTTTTCAATGATTCCTTTTTGGACAAAATCATACTTGGCGCATAAAGAAACCCCAGCATTTTTTCAAGGAAAAAATGCTGGGGTTCTTTTTAGTTTCCCCCTTATTCTTGTTTGGCACCGAACCTCTTTTATGGTATAGTTAGGAAAGACTTTTAACCAAGGAGGAATGAAATGAAATTCAGTTCTAATCCCGTACGGGGAACTCGTGATATTCTTCCATCTGAAATGCGATTGCGCGATGAGGTGGAGGGTAAGATTCTAGAGATGTACCGGTCTCATGGCTTCCATCGCATCGAGACACCGGCAATCGAATCGTTGAACCTGCTGTTGGGCAGCGAGGGCGGCGAAAACCTCAAGATGATCTACAAAATCTTGAAACGCGGCGCCAAGCTCAACCTGGATGCAGCGGATCTGAAGGAAAACGACTTGTGCGACATGGGTCTGCGATACGACCTGACATTGCCATTAAGCCGTTTCTATTCCAATCATGCCAATGAATTGGAACTGCCTTTCAAGGCAATTCAAGTGGATAATGTATTCCGAGCCGAGCGGCCTCAAAAAGGGCGTTTCCGCTCCTTTAAACAATGTGATATCGATATTCTTGGCGATCCTACCGAGAATGCAGAGATTGAGCTGATCAGCACAACGGCCAAAACCCTGTCGGCCATTGGATTCGACGGCTTTACCATCCGCATCAACGACCGCCGTATCCTCAGCGCCATGATTACCGGCGCCGGGTTTGACGCATCCGAGATCGGCCGCGTCAGCATCATTCTGGACAAATTGGACAAGATCGGTTTGGACGGCGTGAAGGCGGAATTGCTGAAAGCCGGATATGAAGAAACCGCGATCGAAGCCTTTGTGACTTCTGTCGATTCCATGAATCTGGAAACCCTGGCTGACCTGCCTGTGGAAGAAGACGTAAAGATTGCCATAAAACGCGTTGTCAACACGATTGTAGCCTACGCAAACGGCGCATACAACATCGAATTCGATCCAACGCTGGTTCGCGGGATGGGCTACTACACGGGCTTGATTTTCGAAGCCAGCTACGGTCCTTACGGCTACTCCATTGCCGGCGGCGGACGATATGATGAAATGATCGGCCGATTCTCCAAGCAAAGCGTACCGGCTGTTGGTTTTTCCATCGGCTTTGAACGAATTATCGGCATCCTGTTGGAAGAAAACAAGCAAAAGGGATCCGAAGAAAAACGCATTGCCCTGGTTTATCGAGACGACGCGGAATGGACAGAGATCCTGGTCAAGGCCGATGAACTTCGCGCAAATGCAACGGTATCCTGCATTCTGGCCAAGAAGAAACTGGGCAAACAACTGAATCAGCTGAAAACCCATGGGTATACCCATTTTATGGTGTTCGGACGAGATGATGAGATCGCGGAGCTTTAAGCTTCGCGATTTTTATTTTAATATAATCAATTCTTTTATTAACATTTCTTATTTCACACCTCCAGAAACCCTGTTTCCCCTTAATTTCAGACCCGATAATCAAATATATCAATTCTAAAGTTAATTATTTTAATTTTTATATTGACTTTATTGATTTCGCGACGTATACTGAAGGTGCAAGGAGGTGATGCACTTGGCAACCGAAACAAAACGATCAAAAGGAAAAATCAAGATTACCGTTCTTCCCGCCGATGGACCTTCCATCCGCCTTCCCGCCATCCCATTAAAATGGCTGGCTTCCTGGGCGCGATTCGGCATATGGATTGCAAAGAAACAGGGAAAAAACGATGAAGACGCGGAAGAATGGGCTGAAATTCTGGAACGGATTGATCCAAAAGACTTGCGGTTCCTTTTGCAAAGTCTCGATGTAGGTCAACCCTATCAACTTGTTGATGTCGATGATGGCGAAGGAACCAAGGTTTCCATTCGCATCCTATAGCCGTTTTTGATTGATTGGAGGACAAGAATATGAAAAAAGAAGTAATCGGCAGCTGCCCCATCTGTTCGCACGAACTGAAGGTAACCCGTCTGCAATGCACCCATTGCGGCACTGCCTTGGAGGGAAGTTTCCAATTAAGCAAATTTATGAAACTGAACAAAGAGCAACTCTACTTTTTAGAGGTCTTTGTCAAGAATCGGGGTAATATTAAAGAGATTGAGCGGGAATTGAACATCTCATACCCAACGGTCCGCAACCGCCTGGATTCCATTATCAAGGCCCTGGGCTACCAGACCGGCCCCCAAAAACAAGTCGACCGCAAATCCATCCTGAAAAAGCTGGACGCCGGTGACATTTCAACCGAAGAAGCACTCAAATTGCTAAGTGGCGAGGAGGAAAAATAATGAAAGCAAACTCAGAAGAGAAAAGACAAATTCTGGACATGTTAGCATCCGGAAAGATCACCCAGGAACAAGCCATGGAATTGTTGAACGCATTGGATGAGGGCGAAGAGGAAACCATCGCCACACCGACTGGCGAAAAGAAATTCCTGCGCATCCGCGTGAACGATGCCAGCGGCGAAGGCGACAAGGTCAATGTCAATATTCCGATCGGCCTGGTCAAGATCGGATTGAAACTGGCCAGCAAATACGCCGACGATGAAGATTTGAAAGCATTGGAAAAAGTCGATATGGACGAAGTCCTGCGCATGATCGAAGAAGGCGTGGAAGGAAAATTGGTGGAAGTCGATACAAAAGAAGGCGAAAAGGTAGAAATCTTCGTCGAATAGGCACGACAAAAGGGAATCGAATTCGATTCCCTTTATTTTTGCATTGATCCTCTGTCTTTCCACTTCTCAACGATCAGTTCCAACCCCGTAAAGACCATCGACAATACGCCGACAAAAACCGTCCCCCACAGCAACTCCTTATTTATTTCAATCGGATTGACGCCATACGGAACGCGTTCACGGTCCATCAGAATTTTTCCAATCGCCAAAATTGTGAGGGCTACGGCGCTAAAGAAAAAGGCTTCCGATAAAAAACGAAATTTTTTCATGCGTCACACATCCTTTGCTCATATGTAACGCCACCCTCATTAATTTTATACCCGTTGAATTTCTATTCTCCCTGCTTTCGCACCTGCCGATCCAAAATTACATTGAGTACAAAGGACAAAAGCGCCATCGCAATGGTCAGCTTAAACCAGGCGTCGATTGGGGTCACCGGACAGACTCCCTCCGGCAAGGTCGCGCGATTGATAAAAAAGCGAATCAAGGTGTATCCGCCAAGGCTCATCGCCAGAACAAAAGTACCGGTTGAAAGCCACCACAGCTTAGATTGTTTTTCCATGGGAATCCCTCCTTTTCCGTATTATACCCCAGAATTTGAAAAAATATGTAAAGAATCTCAAAATCGTGGTTTTAACTACAAACTGAAGACAACAAAAAAACGCAGCCAAAGCTGCGTTTTTGAATAGATTCGATTTATCGATGCAAGATTGGCGACAGTCGCTTGTAAATCAGCACCGTGATCAGGGAAATGATAACACCCTTAAGCAGGTTGAATGGAACAATACCGTACAAGACCAGGGTTTTCAAATCCACAACGGCAGAATTCACTTCCGTTCCCATAGCGACAATGGCTTCCATCGGCATGCCGAACGCGGATGAATAAAACGGAATTAAAATGTAGAGATTCGCCAACACTCCGACAAGCGTCATAACCAGCGTACCTGCAATCAAACCGTACAGCGCCATGCTGCGGGTATGCTTTCGCTTGTACAGCAATGCCGCAGGAATAACAATCGCAGAGCCGATCAAGAAGTTAGCCAACTCACCAACGCCGCCGGTTCCGCTGTTTTTCAAAATCAGATGCAGGATGTTTTTGATCAGTTCCACGACCACGCCGGCCGCTGGTCCCAACGAAAAACCGGCCAAAAGCGCGGGTACATCAGAAAAGTCGATCTGCAAGAATGCCGGAAAAATCCCCAGCGGGAACTCCAACAGCTGCAGCAAGAAAGCAACCGCCGACAACATTCCCACCTTCACTAACCATTTGGTTTTCATTGATTGAGTCATAAAATAATTCCTCCCTATTTGTTTCTTCGGGCAACAAAAAAGATCAAGCCAATCAGGGCTTGATCACAACGAGACAATGCGCTCTTCTTCTCTCATCCAGACTATACTGTCGGTCTTGGAATTGCACCAAGTCAGCCTTTCGGCTCGCGGACTGTCACCGCCGGTCGGGAATTTCACCCTGCCCTGAAGATATTTGTTTGTATGGATATTATACGATATCAAACTTTTTTCGTCAACCCTTGACAGGAAAACTTATCTGTTATACTTTATATATAACAACAAACACAAGGAGGTCCTATGATTCTTCAGATCAACGTCAATAGCGAAAAGCCCATATACACCCAAATCTACGAGTCCATTCTTTTGGGCATTGCAACCGGCTCTCTGGCTCCCGGCGACTCCCTGCCCTCGGTTCGGCAATTGGGCGGTGAACTGGGCGTCAACCTTCATACCGTAAACAAGGCCTACCGCCTGCTGGCCCAGGACGGCTTCGTCGTAATCAACAAGAAAAAGGGCGCCTTTATCGCTTTGGAATTCCCCCGGGATCCCCAATCTACGGCCGGCCTAAGAGAAGCCCTGACGGTTCTTTTGGCCAAAGCCCATCTGCAGGGTGTCAGTCAAAAGGAAACCCTTGACCTGATTCAATCTATCTTCAACGACTTTCACAGGGAGGACTAATTATGTGGACCATTTGGATCATTCTTTTTATCATCGGCTATTTCATGCCGGATTTCCAACGTGGATCCGGCAAATCCGGCAAGCATTGGTTTGGGGTTCAGTTTTCCGAACGCCAGCAAGCGCTTGAACCCGTCCAGGAAATCCTGCAAAAATCCATCCGGCAGTTCCGCCTGGCATACGGCATCGGATTTCTGCTTTTGCCCCTGGCCCTTTTCAGTTTGGACTTTATGAACGAAGGCATCGGGGTCGCCTGTTGGATCGTACTCCTATGGGGCTTGCACATCTATTTCCACCGGCGCTTGAAGCAATTCAAAGGCGGATTGCAGCCCGATCCAACCGTGCAGATCGTACGCACCGCGGATCTATCCCCGCGTCCAAGCCTGCCGGCAAAATACCATTTGGGCTTTCTCCTTGCGGCAGTTGTGGCTGCTGCCACGTGGATCTTTATGGTTGTGCAATACGACAAACTGCCCGATCCCCTGCCCGTCCACTGGGGTTTTATGGGGCAGCCCAACGGCTTTGCCCCCAAAACCCTCAATGCGGTTCATCAAGGGGCGGGATTGATTTTCATCCTGACCTTGCTTTTGTACTTTTTTGCCACCCGCCACTATCAGGCAAAGCGGCTGATTGATCCCGCCCGGCCCAAAACCGCCATCATGCGGTATCAGATCGCCCGGGACCGAATGAGCCTCTATATGATGGTTTTGGTCAATGCATTGGCGCTGCATTTTGCCATTTTGCAATTGGGCGCGCTTTACGCGCCGCCTGCCTGGATTTTCACCGCCTCCTCCGTGGTCATGTTTGCAGCCGCTTTCGGCGGCATCGCCCTGTATTACGCGACAACCGGCGACCACGGCCAACGCATAAAAATCAAATCGGATGAAGTCGAAAACGACCGACTGGAAGCGCCTGATGACGACCAGTATTGGAAGGGCGGCCTCTTCTACTACAACCCGGAGGATCCTACCCTCTGGGTGCCCAAGCGGTTCAGTGGCGGCTATACGGTCAATGCCGGCCATCCCATCGGCAAGCTGGTCTACATCGGCATCATTTTGCTCCTCCTGTCGCTACTTTTCTTCCGATAATAAAAAGGTGCGCTTCTCAATTGAGAAGCGCACCTTACATATTTATTTTGGTTGTTTAATGCCTTTCATACTCAGGGAGATGCGGCCGCGTTTTTGATCCAGCTTGATGATCTTGACCCGTACCGTATCGCCGATGGAAACCACCTTCATGGCATCCCGGACAAAGCGATCGCTCAATTCGGAAATATGCACCAGGCCATCCTGCTTGACGCCAATATCTACAAAAACACCAAAGTCGATGATATTGCGTACCGTTCCCGTCAGTTCCATGCCCACTTCCAGATCTTCCATCTTCAAAACATCGTTTCGGAAAATCGGCTTCGGCATGTCTTCCCGCGGATCACGACCCGGTTTTTTCAACTCGTCCATGATATCCTTCATGGTCGGCAAACCCAGTCCCAGTTCCTTGGCCAAATGCTGCAGGCATTTCTTGTGATGGCGCGACAAATCCTTGCGCTTGGTCTTTTTGGGATCTTCAAAGGAAATTTGCTTCAAGGCCTCAAGCCCGTGCAGGCGTCGCCCGCCCTTGGCCTTCATGGTTGCCTCTTTCTCTTCCATTGGCAAAAGGTCGATAATACGCTTGTCCATATCATTCAGACGGTGGTTTCGCACGTCTTCCTGGTTGTAGCCCAGCATAGCCAACAGGCGTTCCGCCGCCTCGTAGCTCTCGGGATGCACAGCCGTTTGATCCAATGGATTAACCGATTCCACCACCCGCAGGAAGCCGGCGCACTGCTCATAGACCTTGGGGCCCAGACGAGGCACCCCAAGAATGGAAGCACGGTCCATAAACTTGCCGTTTTTCTCACGGAAAGCAATCATATTCTTGGCTACCGTACCATTGATCCCCGATACATAAGACAGCAAAGAAGCCGATGCCGTATTCAAATCCACCCCGACATGGTTAACACAGTCCTCCACCACGGCGTTCAGGCTTTCACCCAATCGCTTCTGGTTGACATCATGCTGGTACTGGCCGACACCGACGGATTTCGGATCGATCTTCACCAGTTCCGCCAATGGATCCTGCAGCCGTCTCGCAATGGAGATGGCGCCCCGGATGGATACGTTGATATCCGGATACTCTTCATTGGCCAGCTTGGATGCCGAGTATACCGAGGCCCCCGCCTCATTGACAATGGTGTAGAAGACCTCTTGATCCATCTCGCCGATCATTTCCGCAACAATCTGCTCTGATTCCCGGCTGCCGGTTCCGTTGCCGATGGCAATCAAGTTGACGCCATGCTTTTTAATCAGCGCCTTCAAGGTACGCTTGGACTCCGCAACCTTTTTTTGCGGCACGGTCGGATACACGGTTGTATACTCCAAGAGCTTTCCAGTCTCGTCCACGATGGCGATCTTGCACCCCGTTCTGTAGGCCGGGTCGAAGCCCATAACCACCGCGCCTCGGATTGGCGCGACCAGCAAGAGGGATTTGGCATTCTTAGAGAACACTTCAATGGCGCTTTCGTCTGCGCGCTCTGTGAGTGTCTTCCGAAGGTCCCGCTCAATGGCTGGCTGCAAGAGACGTTTGTAGGCGTCTTCAACCATGTCGCTTAAAATGCTCTTTCCTACAAAGTTCGGATTGGTAATAATTTGGCTTTTCACCCAATCCAGGATTCGCTCATCCGGAGCCAACACCTTGACCTTGAGCTTCTTCTCCTTCTCACCGCGATTCACCGCCAACACCCGGTGATTGGCCATGGTGTTGAGGTTTTCCTTGTAATCGTAATAGGTTTCATACACAGTCACTTCGTCCGGGTCTGTGGCTTTGGCCGTCATCGCTCCCTGTTTCCAGGTCATTTCACGGATCATCTTGCGAATTTCCGCATCATCGGCCACCTGCTCCGCCAGGATGTCCATGGCGCCCTGCAGGGCTTCTTTGACTGTTTTCACTTCTTTTTCTTCGTTGACAAAGTCGGCTGCCCACTCTTCAGGTGTGCCTGTCGTTTCTGCCTGCGCCATCAAACGGTTAGCCAACGGCTCCAGACCTTTGGCCTTGGCCTTGGTCGCCCGGGTCTGCTTCTTCTGCTTGTATGGACGGTATAAGTCCTCGACGCGTTGAAGCGCGTCCGCTTCCTGAATGCTTTTCTTCAAGGCTGGCGTCAGCTTGCCCTGTTCTTCAATCAGACGAATAACGTCCTCTTTTCGCTGGGCCAGATTCCGCAAATATGTTAGCCGCTCCTGAAGCTCGCGCAATTGTACATCGGTCATTTCTCCCGTTGCCTCTTTTCGGTAACGGGCAATAAACGGCACCGTATTGCCGGCGTCCAACAATTCAATGGCGCTTTTCACCTGATTGGGCCGCAATGAAAGTTCTTTGCTGATTTGTTGATTGATATCCATTTCAATCACTCCTTATCCTTTGGAAGTCACGACTATTTTACCATATTCCGCCTAAAAGACCAAAACCCTGTCCTTGACTTCTCCCAGCCAATCCGCTATAGTGGAAAAGTAAGAATAATTTGAAGAAAGGAGAGAAATCCATGCGTATCACAAAAATGGCGTTGCCAATCAAACCAAGCATCAACAAGCCAATTTCATTGTACTCGTCAGTTTGCGATCCACGGCGCATGAATCCTCTCATTTAAGCTTCGTGTTACTACCCGCAGACTGTCTGTCTGCGGTTTTTTATTTTGGATGAATAGATCTTCACTCACCATTTAGCAAAATGCATCAATTTGCTAATATGCGGTGAAAGTGAAGATTGTCTGGCTCAAACTATATTTGAGACAGAATTCATCAGCATTTTTCAGTTTTCTTGTTTAATGCGCCGCAGCCCTGCGGCGTTTTTTTTATTCTTTTATTATAAAGGAGGGCACACACCTATGAAGAAAATCAACGAATTGCTAAGCCCCTACCGCGGTTTGCCGCGGGAAATCTACATCATCTTTTTTGCGCGGATTATCAACGCCATGGGCGCCTTTATCTGGCCCATGATGACTTTGCTTTTAACGAAAAAAATCGGCTTAAGTACCTCGGAAGCCGGATTCTGGCTGGCCGTATCTGGTGTACTGGCCATGCCCGCCAGCTTGATTGGCGGAAAACTGACGGATACCATCGGCCGCAGGACTGTCATCCTGGTCTTTGAAGGAACCGCCGTTTTGCTCTTTGGCGCCTGCGCCTTTGTCCCGCCATCCATGCCCATGGTGTACACCTTGATGAGCGCCGGAGTCTTGTTTGGCATGGCGGAGCCGGCACACAATTCCCTGATTGCCGACTTGACCACGCCGGAAAACCGGGATGGCGCCTACTCCCTGTCCTATCTGGGTTTCAATATCGGCTTCGCCGTCGGTCCGCTGATTGGCGGACTCCTCTTTGAAAACCATTTGCGGTGGTTCTTTTTGGGCGACTCCCTTACCGGGATTATCGCGGTCTTAATGGTCTTCTTTTTTGTGGGCGAAACGATCCACAAAACCTATGAAGATAAGGAAACCCACCATACCGGTCAGGAAGCCCGTGAGGAAGGCAGTATTCTTCAAGTCCTTTTGAAACGGCCCCTGCTGATCTGGTTCGCCCTTTTTGCCCTGGGATACAACTTTGTCTATGCCCAATGGGGCTTCTTGCTCCCCATGCATGTGGAAGCGGTCAACGTGAATATGGGGGCCAGCATCTACGGCAAGCTGGCAGCCCTCAACGGTTTGGTCGTCATCCTCTTCACGCCGCTGATCACGAAGAAATTTGAAGGCAGCCGAAACATCTGGAAAATTGTCCTTGGCGGAATCGCCTATGTAATCGGATTTGGCATGCTGGGCTTTTTCGATTCGATACCGGCCTTTGGCATTTCCTGTGTGATCTTCACCCTGGGTGAAATCATCGTCACCATCAGCTTTATGCCCTTTTTGGCCAACCATACGCCCGCTTCCCATAGGGGCCGCATGAACGCGGTCCTGCCCATCATTATGGGCTTGGGCTTTACCTTCGGTCCCATGATTGTCGGCAACCTGATTCCCGTAACCGGCATGCGAGGCGCTTGGAAAATCATTGGCCTGGTGGCTATTGTTTCCACCCTGTCCATGCAGGTGTTGAATATCTATGATGCAAAAAAAGAATCCGCACAAAACGAAAAGGAAGAGATCGCTTGATCTCTTCCTTTCTTTCTACTTGTTTTTCAGAATGGCGTCCCCGAAGTTGTCATAGGTGAAGAAGTAGCGAATTGCCGCATCGCCGTTCTCGCCCAGGAATAGGATATTGGCTTCCATGTTCTCGATGGAGGCGCGCTGTTCCACCTTCCAGGTGTCCAGATTCAAGACAACCAAGTCTTGTCCTTCCTCCCCTTGGTCGAAATAGGCCGCGTACTTGCCATTGCAGACCACATGGTTGCTCCCAGACACATCCGGGCCCCGGTTTTCTACCGGCAAATCCTTGATTTCTCCGGTGGCGAAATCATAGTAGTAGACGTTCACTTTGTCGCTGATAAAGAATCCCCGGCCATCGGAAATCTGCCATGGTTCCCAAACAATGTAACCTTCGACAGTTTTTTCTTCCTTGGTCTTCAGATCGTACAGATAGAATCCGGAATCATAGTCCCGGGTACGTGCCGTGAGAATCATGGAGTCATCGTTCACAAATTTCGGATTCAAGCACCAAATGACTTCCGTGATGTCGCCTTCCCCTTCTTTGGCTTTAATAAGCTCTGTCTCGCCTGTTGCAACCGTGCAAAGCTTCAAGCCCTCCGCATCCACATAGGCAAACATGCTGCGGTCTGAGGACATGGACTCGCCGAAGTAGTTCGCATCGAAATAATTCTCCCAATGGTCTTGCAAGGCGTTTGCCAGGGTGTCCGGATAAGCCACGCTCTCGACAAGATTCCACTCGCCGTCAAAAATATTCACCCGCTTGTTGGTGTAGAAGAAGAATTCGTCCCCGCGCTCTTCCACCCGGTACCAATACTCCCCATCGCCCAAGTCCGCCATAGAAATGGATTCCATTTTCATGGATTTCTTGTCCAGGCGGTTGTAAACGGTCCACTCCCCCTCGCTGTCATCAACAAAATAATAGGCCGTTTGCGAATCCCCGACCAGCCAGCCGCCCATATAATCGTATTCGCGTTCAATGGCCAGCGGCTCAAAATCAGGCGCGGCATCCGCAAGCTTGTAGCTTGGCTTTTCCTGATACCCCCGATCAAAACGGATGTCGCCTTCGTCATCGAAGGAAAATTCGTATATATTCACACGATCCACCCGTGTATGGTCACTGTCCGCATAAGATATCAAACGAATTTCATACCGCTCGTCACCTAAGTCTTTCAGGCCGCCGTACTCAATGCCCCAAGCATTTTCAAATCCGTTCCGCTCTTCCGGTCCGCAGTACCAAAAATCGAAGCCCTGAATCTCCGCATTATAATTCTCCACCTTGGTGATGTCCGTTGCCGCTTCGTCGAAGTCAAAATACCGCTTCGCCTCGCGAATGGCCATTTCCTCTGAAACAATATAGCCGCCGAAATCTTCATCATACAGGGCTTTAACGGTTTCCTGCGGAGTTTCATAGCAGTAGCGGTACCAGACATACTTGACCATCTCGTAGTTCAAAGGGCCATGGCCGTCGAATTCTTCCAAATTGCCCAGACTGGCGATGGTATCGTAATAGTATTCGGTAAACATAAATTCATCATTCATCAGCATGGCTCGCGCGGATTGAGAGTAATTCATTTCGAAATACATCATGAGATTCCCCAAAACGTCTTCCGGGATCAAGTACCAGTCCATGCCGTGGTCGGTCAGCAAGTAGGCCGTCCCCTCATTAATGACAATCTCCCCGGCACCAACGGCAAAACGAAACACTTCCACCGCATCGTTCGGATCTTCAATCGGCTCCCAGTCTTCAAATTGCAAGGCTTCCAATAAAGCTTCATTGGACGGCATCCCAATTTGCCCGTCCGGCAGCAAGGCACTGATCCATTCATTCTCCGCCAAGGCTGCCTCAGTCAGCGCAATCGGCGATGCTTCTTCCGCATCCGGTGCGGATGCCGATCCTGCCGTTGCGGTTTGGTCCCCCTCGGACGGCTCTGTTGCCGTAAAGGTATTTTCTGGTGTCTCCGGCTCCGATGCTGCCGGTTCCGATGGCGCGGAACACCCGGACAACAGCAATAGGACCAACAGCAAAGACACGATTCGTGCCACTCTTTGATTTTTCACAAATTTTCCCCTTTCCAATTTCTTCTAGTCTCCAGATTCTATTGTAAGGGATGGATAAATCAACAACAATCCTTTCCGACGATTACAACCTTACATTTTCTTACAAATATAATTTTATTAGAAATCCAAGTTTTCTTATCCAACAAAAAAACAGCCAAAGGCTGTTTTATGCGTGACGCAAGAATTGTGAAACCAGGGTTTCCACCGTTCTCAGCTGGCTGGATTCCACCCCCAGAATCGGTTCCACCTTGCCGCCATAGAGCTTGATCTGATAGACCTTTCCCTTGCGGGTATGGGAAACCAGCACCCGGTAGGAAGTATAGTCCGACCAGGCCAGCATGCGTCCCCGGCGCGGCTGAATTCCATCGGCATAGACGGCATTTCCTGACCGCTGTCCCGACCAGGCCACCAGGCTGTTGGTTGCCAAAAACAGGCTGTTCATCACGGGAATCGTAACCGATTCATCGCCCAAAAAGCTGGTGATGGCGCCCAGCAGGATCAATACCAAACCAAACAAGAGAATGCCGTTGGTAACCTGGTCCATGGATGCCATTCGGTCTGAGGCACGGATGACCATAATCGGCTGATCCGTCCGATTGGGCGTCTTCTTCCAATGGTACCAGGCCAAAAACGATCCGGTCGCAACCATGATCATCACAATGGCCAGATCCAGCCAGTCTTTTGTCTGTCCGGCAAATGCCGCAAGAATGAAACGACAAGCCAGGGCAACTTGCGCCAAAAGCAGGACGCTGATCACCACACTCCATCTGTCCATTCTTTCCGGGGCACTGCGCTCCAAAGAAAAGCCCAGGGCCGCCGGATCCCCCAGCTGCTTTCGCGCCTTTTCCCCCGCATCGGATTCAGACAATCCCATATGCACATAATCCTGAATGGCGGTTTCCAAATGATCCCGCATCTCATCTTCAATGGCAGTTGCCCGGTCCCGATCCCGAATCTGATCGGTAATCCGCCGAATAAAATTCCCCTGCTTATCTTGTTCCGTCATTATGCTTCCTCCAATATGCTGCCGATGGCGCTTTGAAACATCGTCCACTCTTCCTGCTGCTTGACCAATTCGCGGGTTCCCTTTTCTGTAATGGAATACACCTTTCTGCGGCGTCCGTCAAAGACTTGCCATTCCGACTGAATCCACCCCTTGCCTTCCAATTGATGAAGCAAGGGATAGAGGGTGCCTTCCTTCCATTCCAAGGCGCCGCCGGTTTTCAGCATCAGCCGTTCAATCAGCGCGTATCCATACAGGGGTTCCTGCTTTAACAGGGCGAGAATCAACGAAGGATTCACCCCTTTTCTCAGTTCTTTGTTCATGGCTGCCTCCCAACCTCGGATTCCGATGTTGTTAATTTACCAAATATAACCTATTTTGTCAAACGGTTAAATGCGAGTAAGTCTGTCAAACGACGAAAGAAAAAGAGAGTACAAAAAAGCGGGGGATTTTTCCCCCGCTTATTACGCTTATTTTGCTTCTTTCATCAATGGATAGAATCGCTTCTCCGCTTCCGCCTGCTGCCATTGGGCAAAGGCAGTTTCAAAGGTTTCAAAGGATGTGAACAGAGTCTTGCCCGATTCCAGGGTTGCCCTTCGGATCAGGAAACCGTCCCGCGTCGCGTCATTGCCTTTGGTCGGCAGGTTCAGCACCCAGTCAAAATCTCCCTGTCGAATTTCGTTGAGCAGTTCATCGCTCTTCTGGATCTTTTCCACCGGATCACAAGCAATGCCTTCCGCTTCAAACAACTTGGCGGTTCCGCCTGTCGCTGTCCAGTGCACCTTCAAACCTTGGGTTCCTTTCAGCAATTCCTGCAAGCGCGGCTTTTCCACGTCCCGCACCATGGCGAGAATGCGAATCTCTTTCGGGAACGGCACCCCGGCTGCTACCATGCCCTTTCGCATGGCTTCCTCAGGGGTTGCGCCCAGGCCCAATACCTCGCCGGTCGATCGCATTTCAGGGCCCAGCATAACCTCGGCACCCGGCAGTTTCTCCATGGAGAAGACCGGCACCTTCACCGCGTACGGCAGTTTCGCTTCCAAGAGCCCTGTGCCGTAGTTCATGTCTTTCAGATTCTCGCCCAGCATCACGCGAATGGCAATCTCCGTCATGGGAACTCCCGTTGTCTTGGACAGAATCGGAAGCGTTCTGGATGCCCGCGGATTCGCTTCAATCACATAGAGCTGATCGGACCAGATCATCTGAATGTTCAAGAATCCGACCGCTTTCAGGCCGGCTGCCAATTTCTCAGAAGCATTGACCGCCTGATCGATGATCGCCTGGTCCAGAAACGGCGACGGCAGGATGGTAATGCTGTCTCCGGAATGGACGCCCGACGGCTCCAGATGGGTCATAATGGCCGGAATCAGGCAGTCCTTGCCATCGGAGATGACATCCACTTCCAATTCCTTGCCTTGAATATATTGGTCAATCTGCACCTTTCCGTTTTGATACTGGGTGAAGAAGTTATCCAAATAGGCTCGCAGTTCCTCTTCGTTGGCCAGGATCGCCATGCCCTGACCGCCGATTACATAGGACGGACGCGCCAGAACCGGATATCCGAAGTCTTTCGCGATGGCCAAGCCTTCCTCGAAGGAATCTGTCGTCTCCGCTTTCGGTCGCGGCAATCCCAGTTCCTCCAGCAATTGGTCGAAGGCTTTTCGTTCTTCCGCCAGGTTGATGGCTTCCTGGGAAGATCCGAAGATTTTCACACCCTGGTCTGCCAGCGCTTCCACCAAATCGATGGCCGTCTGGCCGCCAAATTGGACCATGACCCCTTCCGGCTGTTCCTTTTCGATCACATTCATAACCTCTTCCAGGGTGATCGGCTCGAAGTACAGGCGGTCTGCCAGGTCAAAGTCGGTGCTGACCGTTTCCGGGTTGCAGTTGATCATAATGGTTTCGTATCCCTGTCGCTCCAAAGCCTGCATGGCATGGACCGACGCGTAGTCAAACTCGATGCCCTGGCCGATTCGAATCGGTCCGGAACCCAGGACTACAATCTTCTTGCGGTCCGTCACCGGACCCTCGTCTTCCTCTTCGTAAGTCGAGTAGAAGTAAGGCGACACGGCTTCGAACTCGCCGGCGCAGGTGTCTACCATTTTAAAGGTTGCGCGAATCTTGTTTTCCTTTCGCATCTGGCGAATCAGGGCTGCATCCGTTTCAAGAAGCTGCGCGATACCCGCGTCTGAGAAGCCCAGCCGTTTCAACTGCATCAGCTTTTCCGCCGTCAATTCTCCGACAACCTGCTCACGAAGCGCTTCCTCTTCCTGAACAATCTCTTCCAGGGCCGCCAGGAAGAAACGCATAATGCCCGTCATCTGTTCCAGGCGCTCCAGACCGTATCGGCGGCGAATCAATTCCGCCAGATGGAAGAGACGCTCGTCGTTCGGCATTGCCACCGCCTGTTTCAATTTGTCGAAGGAAACCTCAAAGAGTTTGGGATCCGTCAGGGTCTGGCGTTTTGGATCGATGGAACGAATGCCCTTCAGCATGGCTTGGGAGAAGTTTGCACCGATGGACATGGACTCGCCCGTTGCCATCATCCGCGTTCCCAAGGTCCGTTTCGCTACCGGGAACTTGTCAAAAGGCCACTTTGGAATCTTGACAACAATATAATCCAATGCCGGCTCAAAAAACGCCGTTGTCTTTTTGGTGATGGAGTTTTGCACATCCGCCAAGCGATAGCCCAGAGCCAGCTTGGTCGCCACCTTGGCGATCGGATAGCCCGTCGCCTTGGAAGCCAAAGCAGAAGACCGGGACACGCGAGGATTGACCTCGATCACGGCATACTCCCCGGTTTCCGGGTGAAGGGCAAACTGCACATTGCAGCCGCCGATAACGCCCACCGCATCCACAATATGGAAGGATGCCGTTCTCAGCATGTAGTACTCCGTATCCGACAGGGTCTGACTTGGGGCCACGACGATACTGTCGCCCGTATGAATCCCCACAGGATCCACGTTTTCCATATTACAAACGACAATGCGATTTCCCTTCGCATCCCGCATGATTTCGTATTCCACTTCTTTCCAGCCCAGGATCGCCCGTTCCACCAGACATTGGGTCACCGGCGAACGCTGCAGGCCTTCCGGCAGGATTTCCAGCAATTCCTTTTCCGTTTTGGCAATGCCGCCCCCGGATCCGCCCAGGGTATAGGCAGGCCGAACAACGACCGGATAACCAACGCGGGCAGCAAATGCCTGTCCGTCTTCCACCGTGTTTACGATCTGCGATTCAATAATCGGTTCCCCGATCTCCTGCATCAGCGCACGAAAGGCTTCCCGGTCCTCTCCGCGGTAAATTCCCTCAATAGAGGTGCCCAGCATTTCAACCTCGTATTTATCCAGCACGCCGGCTTTGGCCAGATCCATGGCCAGGTTCAAACCCGTCTGTCCGCCAACATTGGCCAAGAGGGCATCCGGGCGCTCCTTTTCAATCAGGCTTTCCATCCATTCCGGTGTCAATGGCTCGATATAAACCCGGTCCGCGATGGCCGTATCCGTCATAATGGTCGCCGGATTGGAGTTGGCCAGAATGACTTCGCAGCCCTCCTCTTTCAGTGCACGGCACGCCTGGGTGCCGGAGTAGTCAAATTCCGCCGCCTGGCCGATGACAATGGGACCAGACCCTAATACCAATACTTTTTTCCCCTGGTTGTTTTTCATTATTTTCCCTCCATCATCGTCAAAAACGCATCGAATACATCTTCCGCATCATAGGGTCCCGGACCCGCTTCCGGGTGGAACTGCACGGAAATCACCGGCAGGGTCTTGTGTTTCATCCCTTCGACGCTTCCGTCATTCAAATTGCGGTAGGTGCATTCCATTTCGGAAGGCATTTCTACAACCGTATAGTTGTGGTTTTGCGCGGTAATAAAAGTTTTGCCGTCTTCCAAGCGCTCCACCGGATGGTTGGATCCATGATGGCCAAAAGGCAGCTTGCCTGTTTTCCCGTCCGTTGCCAGACACAAAAGCTGGTGGCCCAGGCAAATGCCCAGTACCGGCTTTGCAACCATCAACTTTTTCACTTCTTCAATCACATCCGGCAGATCCGTTGGATCTCCAGGTCCGTTGGACAGGACAACGCCCTCCGGATTCATTTTCAGAACTTCTTCCGCCGGGGTATCCGCCGGGAAAATCGTCATTTCGCACGACCGCTTTTCCAATTCCCGCAGGATGTTTTCCTTGATTCCAAAATCCATCACCGCGATTTTCTTGTTTCCCGTTCCCCGCTTGTATGTCTCGGGGCATGTGGTGTCCATCGCGTGGCGCTTCATGTCGAAGCGTCGGAATCGCTCCTCCACTTGGCGTTTGCTCAGCGGCGAGAAGGTGATTAGGGCTTTCATGGTGCCCTTTTCCCGGATTTCTTTCGTCAATGCACGGGTATCAATACCTTGAAGGCCCACTACATGATGATATTTCATAAAAGAATCCAGGTCCATTTCCTCTTTGTAGTGACGTGTCGCTTCGGCACGGGACCGAACGATCAAGGCGCTGGCAAATGCCGTGCGTCCCTGGCTTACATCCAGGTTGACGCCGTAGTTTCCAATATGAGGATGGGTCATTACCACAGCCTGCCCATAATAGGACGGATCCGTCAATACCTCCTGGTATCCGGTCATGCCCGTCTGAAATACAATTTCCGCCGTCACATCATGACGGTAGCCAAAGGCTTCACCGCGAAACATGCGGCCATTTTCCAAAACTAATGTCGCTTTCATCAATACCCTCCTTTTCGCCTCTCTGGGTCGAATTAAAAGAAAAAGCCCTCCGGTAAACCGGAAGGCATAACAAACATAACAAAGCCAGTCGCAGCGCGACTCTTTGAATGATCACCTTTCCAGTATCTCGTACCGGTTTAAAGATTCTTTTCCACAACGATACCATCCAAATGGCCATATGTCAATGTTTAAAAAAAGTTTATGGGATATTTACGGCATCTTTCTTGTTTTACCGGTACAAATCCGATAGAATCATACCATCGAAAGGAATGAGAAAATATGGAACATAACAATCGAAGATACGCTAAACCTTGGTTGCCGAAAGACTCGGACTCCGACCAGGATGACCAGCGAGACAACCGTCATTCCGCTTGGCCGCCAAAAGACCCGGAGCGAAGCAACCAGAACCGCAATAACAATAGAAAACCAAACCTGCCTAAAAGCACCATGAAGAAGCCCTTCAACTACGGCTTTCTCTTGATGATCTTTTTGGGTATTGTCGCCTTTAATCTTTTCTTCTCCAACCGAACCACCCAGGAGTTGGAATACAGTGAATTTGAAGCCTTGGGCTCCTACGGAGTGATCGAAGAAGTTCAGATCGCGAGCGACCGCATCTACATTGTATTGGAAGACGGCGCCTCGCTTCCCGCAGACGCTGAGCCACTCCTGGCACAGAAAATCAATTCCGTGCAAGCCATGGAAAAAGAGGTATACACCGACCGTGTCAGCGATCCCGAATTGCTGGCAAAACTCAAGGCCTGGAATGTCGAAAAGTACGGTGGTGTTTCCGTTGAAAACAATCCGTATTTGAACTTCTTTTTGACTTGGATTTTGCCTATGGTGCTCTTCTTCTTTATGTGGCGTTTTCTTTTAGGCAGCCTGACGAAACGAGCGGGCGGCGGCGTCATGGATTTCGGCAAGGCCAACGCGAAAATTTACGCCGAAGACCACACGGGCATCACTTTCAAAGACGTAGCCGGCCAGCAAGAGTCCAAAGACTCCCTGCTGGAGATCGTCACCTTTTTGAATCAGCCGGAAAAATATCGCTCGATCGGCGCAAAACTGCCAAAAGGCGCATTGCTCGTCGGTCCTCCGGGAACCGGCAAGACCTTACTGGCAAAAGCCGTAGCCGGAGAAGCCAATGTTCCATTCTTCTCCATCTCAGGCTCTGAATTTGTTCAGATGTTTGTGGGTGCCGGCGCAGCCAAAGTGCGCGACCTTTTCAAACAAGCCAACGAAAAAGCTCCTTGCATTGTCTTTATCGATGAAATCGACGCCGTAGGCAAACGCCGCGACGGCATGATCGGCGGCAATGATGAGCGCGAGCAAACCCTGAACCAACTGTTAAAGGAAATGGACGGATTCGATTCTTCCAACGGTGTTGTCATCTTGGGTGCCACCAACCGACCGGAAATTCTGGATCCCGCCCTGCTGCGACCTGGACGTTTCGACCGCCAGATCATCGTGGAAAGACCAGATCTATCGGGCCGGATCGCAATTTTGGAATTGCATGCCAAAGCGGTAAAGCTTGGGAATGATGTAAACTTTGAAGCCATCGCCAAAGCCTCGGCAGGCGCCAGCGGCGCAGAGTTGGCCAACATCATCAACGAAGCTGCCTTGCGTGCTGTACGAAACCAGCGAAAAGCCGTTGCCCAGGAAGATTTGGAAGAGGCGATTGAAGTAGTCATCGCCGGCGAACAGAAAAAAGACCGCATCCTGTCAGATGATACGAAAAAACGCGTTGCCTACCACGAAGTGGGCCATGCCTTGGCTGGAGAACTCTTGGAAAATGCGGATCCAGTTCATAAGATCACCATTGTACCGCGCACCAAAGGTGCCTTGGGATATACCATGCAGCTGCCGGGCGAAGAGAAATATCTGGTAACCAAGGAAGAAATGCTCGACCGAATTGTGGTTATGCTTTCGGGCCGTGCGGCTGAAGAAGTGGTCTTCGGCCAAATGTCTACCGGTGCCTCCAACGACATTGAACAGGCAACCCAAACCGCAAGAGCCATGATCACCTTGTATGGCATGAGTGACAAGTTCGGCATGGTCGGTCTGGAACGGGTTCAGAACCAATATCTAGGCGGTCAACGAGTCATGGATTGTTCCGATGCCACCGCGCAGGAAATTGACGCTGAAATTCGATCGATCATCCAGGCTCAAAAGGAACGGGCCATCGCCCTCCTGGAAGAAAACAAGGAACTTCTGCATGAGGTTTCCCAATACCTCTTGGACCACGAGACCATTAATGGAGACACCTTCCGAAGTCTGATTGAAAAGCATACGCAGTCAGAACAAGAAGAAGCCGATCTTCCAGAGGCAGAAGATATGCAAGAACCAGAATCAACTGATTCGTCCGATCAAACGGAAGATATCAAAGCATAAGAAAAAGCCCCTTGCTCACGCAAGGGGCTTTGTTTGTCCTACAAACCCAGCTTCTCAATAATCTCATCAACCGTCTTGTCCATGCCAACGCCAGTCAAGAAAGGAAGACCTTGAACAACCGGCACCTTAATGTCTTGGGCAACACGAGAAGTAACAACAATCAGATCATATTCATTGGCTTTGAACGGAAGTTCAGCCACCTTGCACTGATTGATGGTGATTTCTTTGTCCAATCCGCGTTCTTTCAAGGCACCTTCCAATTTTTTTGCTGCCATTGTCGATGTTGCAATGCCTGTTCCGCAGGCTACCAAAATCTTTTTCATTTGTATTCTCCTCTAATCGAAATTTTAATTCCTCACTACTTTTGTATTAGAATAATTATATCATAGTTAGAAACATGACGAAAGCCTGCATTAAGCAGGCTTTCCCTCAAATCCCCAAACATGCAATCTTTCTTTTTTTCTTTCGACTTTCGCCTCGTCTATGCCTTTTTCGGCAAGTGAATACAGCGCTTCAAAGCATCCGCACACGCCTCCATAAAAGCTTCAGAATAGGTTGGATGACCGTGAATGGTGTCCGCAATAATATCAGCAGGCACTTCAGCCGCCATAAGTGCAGCCGCTTCATTGATCATTTCCGCAGCGCAAGGACCATAGATATGCGCCCCAACCAATTCATAGTACTTGGGCTCTACGATGACTTTAATCATACCAACCGTTTCGCCGGATGCCAAAGCACGTCCATTACCGGCAAATGGAAACTTGCCAACCAAGACTTCCCCGTATTTCTTTTTCGCTTCGGCTTCTGTCAGGCCAACCGCACCGATTTCCGGCAGCAGGTAAACCGCAGAAGGCACAATGGAAAGGTCGACAACCTCGTCATGACCCATAGCGTTGGCCGCCGCCACTTCACCCATCTTAAAGGCCGCATGCGCCAGCATATGGCGTCCGTTAATGTCGCCAGGGGCGTAGATGCCCTTGATGCTAGTTTCCATCTTGTCGTCAACGACTACGCGTCCGCGGTTCATTTCCAGCTCCAAGTCGCCAAGACCGGAAAGATCCGGCACACGGCCAATGCTGACAAGAGCACGCTCGCCAACCAGGGCTTCTCCGCCGTCAATGGTGACGGTTACCTTGTCCGCTTCCCCTTCAAACTCCTCAACCTTGCGTCCTGTTAATACGGTTACGCCCTTCTTCTCGAATTGCGCCCGCAAAGCTTTCGAAATCTCGACTTCCATCATAGGCAAAAGCTCATCCGCCAATTCAACGATGGTCACCTTAGTGCCGTAGGCATTGAAGATCTCAGCCATTTCACAGCCGATCACACCACCGCCGATCACAATCATGGATTCCGGCACTTCCTTCAGATCCAGAATCGTATCGCTGGTCAAAACGCGTTCATGATCAATGCCTGGAATCGGGATTTGCGCCACTTGCGAACCGCCGGCCCAGATGATCTTCTTGCCTTCCAACTCTTCCCCGGAAGCCAAACGAACCTTTTTGTCCTTCGTGATCACGCCCAGGTCGTTATACTGCTTCACGCCATAGCTGGTCAAAAGACCGGCAACACCGGAAGTCAGCGTCTTCACCACGTCGTCCTTATAGCCAACAATCTTGTCCATGTCCAAGTCAAAAGCAGAATTCGCAAATAAGATGCCGCGGTTCTTCGCATGAGCAACATGCTCCAGAATCTCCGCGTTCTTCACATAAGTTTTTGTCGGAATACAACCACGGTTCAAGCAGGTTCCGCCTACGCGAATCTTCTCTACAATGGCAATCTTGCCGCCCAATTGCGCCGCCTTGATGGCTGCAACATAGCCTGCAGGACCGCCACCCAAAACAATCACGTCAAACGCATCAGAATCAACTGCTTCTTTTGCTGCCGGAGCTGCTTTTTTCGGTGTTTCCTCTTTGGCCACAGGCGCTGCCGGAGCAGCTGGTGCCGCCGCTTGCGCCTCAGGCACTTTTTCGCCTTCCGCGCCAATATATCCAATCACGGTGAATACCGGCAGAACAGTCCCCTCTTCCGCCAATTTCGCCAAAAGGACACCGGAGGCTTCCGCCTCCACGTCCATATTCACTTTATCTGTCAAGATTTCAAGAACTGCTTCCCCTTGTTCGATAGGATCGCCAATTTCTTTGTACCATTGAACAACGGTACCTTCTTCCATAGCCATTCCGGCCTTGGGCATAATAATCTCAGCTGCCATTGCGTTTCCTCCTTACAGCATCAAATATGGGTTTTCCAGGTATTGTTTCAGAGTCTGCAAGAAACGTGCAGCCGGCGCGCCATCAATGATTCTATGGTCGAAGTTGATCGTCGCGTTCATCATGGAACGAATTGCAATCTCACCGTTTACTGGTACACATCGCTCAATAATAGCGCCAACGCTCAAAATCGCAGCATTCGGTCGGTTAATGATTGCGGTAAACTCAGTGATGCCGAACATGCCCAGATTGGAAATCGTAAAAGTGCTGCCCTGCATTTCATCTGGCATTACCTTGCCTTTAACTGCCCGGCGTCCCAGATCCTTGGCTTCAACAACCAGGTTTCTGAAGTCCTTGCGGTCCGCATTGCGGATTACCGGTACGACCAACATTCCGTCAGCTGTTGCTGCCGCAAATCCAATGTTGATGTTGCCATGCTGTAGAATTCCTTCTTCTGTCAAAGTGCTGTTGATGCCAGGATGCGCTTTCAATGCACGAGACACAGCCAAGATCACCATATCATTGAAGGACGGCTTTTCTCCAATGGCATCCTTGTACGGATCCACCAAAGCCTTTCTCATTTCAATGGCTTTGGTCATATCGATTTCGATCGTCAAGGTCGCATGCGGCGCCGTAAAGAAGCTTTCCTGCATACGATCGCCAATCACCTTGCGGATACCCGTGTATGGAATCAAAGTATCTTCCGCTTGGGCTTCCATCGCTACTGCTGGTGCAGCAGTCGGTTTTTGTGTTGCCAAAATATCCTTCTTCAAGATGCGTCCACGCGCGCCTGAACCTGCAAGGCCATCCAAATCAACACCCATGTCCGCTGCCATGCGCTTGGCCAAAATGGAGGCGTCCGCTTCCGGTCGGAATTCCAGTACGTCAGGCGCATGGATTCGTCCCTTGGCGCCAGAACCTGGAACTTGTGCCAAATCTACGCCTTTTTCCCGTGCTACACGTCGCGCTGCTGGTGTCGCACGAAGCTTGCCGTCTGCCGCCGCTTTTACAACTGGCTCGGCCGCTTTTTTCTCTTCTTTCGGCTCTTCTTTAGTGGGTTGCGCTACTGCTGGAGCTGCAGCAGTAGCTGCTCCAGTAGGCACTTCTTCCCCCTCCTCGCCGATATATCCAATTACGGTGAAAACAGGAAGCACGGTACCTTCTCCCGCAAGTTGCGCCAACAACACGCCAGATGCTTCCGCTTCCACGTCCATATTCACCTTATCTGTTAAGATCTCTAAAACCGCTTCGCCTTGCTCGATGGGGTCGCCAATTTCCTTATACCAACGGACGACAGTTCCCTCTTCCATGGCCATGCCGGCTTTAGGCATTATAATTTCTGCTGCCATCTCTTCACCACCTATCCGCGGTTAACCGCTTTTTCAATCGCTGCAACAATCTCGTCTACCTGAGGTACAACGGCAGCTTCCAAAGTTGGGTTGTAAGGAATCGGTACATCTTTGCCGCACAGTCGCTGGATCGGCGCATCCAAGAAATCAAACGCGTCGCTCTCAGTAACGGATGCAATGATCTCACCTGCATATGAACCTGTTTTCGCAGCTTCCACCACAACGATCAGTCGACCTGTCTTTTCAACAGATTTTACAATCGTATCTTTATCAAGCGGCTGAAGGGTGCGAGGATCCACAACTTCAACGCTGATGCCTTTTTCAGCAACAATTTCTGCCGCTTCCAACGCACGTTGAACCATACGGCCGTACGTTACGATGGTCACATCAGATCCTTCACGTTTTACATCGGCAACGCCCAAGGGAATAATGAAGTCATCTTGGTCAACAGGCACCTCGCCTTTGGTTCTATACAAGAGTTTTTGCTCAATAAATACAACCGGGTTGTTGTCACGGATGGATGCTTTCAACAATCCGTAAGCATCTGCCGCTGTTGAAGGTGTAACCACCTTGATGCCAGGAACATGACAGAACCAAGCCTCCAAAGATTGGGAATGCTGTGCCGCAGCACCTGTTCCCGATCCGCCCGGAGTCCGGCAAACCATTGGCACTTGCGCCTTGCCGCCAAACATATATCGCATTTTTGCCGCTTGGTTAACCAGGGCATCCATAGAAATTGTAAAGAAGTCAGAGAACATAATCTCCATAATCGGACGAAGACCTGTTGCTGCAGCACCTGCTGCCGCACCGGCGATGACCGCCTCGGAGATCGGCGTGTCCTTTACGCGTTTCTCACCAAATTCATCCAACATGCCAACGGACAAGCCGAAGGCGCCACCATATAATCCGACGTCTTCTCCCATGAACATGACATTTTCGTCACGTCGCATTTCCTCTGACATCGCTTCTCGAATCGCTTCTGCGTACGTCATTGTTTTCATCGATTTTCCCCTCCTATGCGTATACGTCTTCTGTCAGTGTGCTGACATCTGGTTCAGGACTGTTCCAAGCAAACTCGAATGCTTCTTCGATATCTTGCTTGCCTTGCGCTTCAACCGCGTCCATTTCTTCCGCTGTTGCCAAACCTTCTTCGATCATATGGTTGCGAAGGCGTTTGATCGGGCATTTTTCCATCCATGCCTTGCGTTCTTCCATGGTTCGGTAGATTTGCGCGTCAGACTTGGAATGGCCGTCCCAGCGGTAGGTTTTTGATTCAACCAGAACTGGGCCTTTGCCTTCGCGGCAATGCTTGGCAGCTTCTTGAATGGTTTGATACACATCAAATACATCGTTGCCGTCGCAGATGACGCCCGGAATGCCGTAAGAAGATGCGCGGTCCGCGATATCTGTAATGTTCATATGCTTTTCAAGCGGGTTGGACATGCCGTACAGGTTGTTTTCAATGTAAAAGATCACCGGCAGTTTCCAGATAGACGCCAAGTTCAATGACTCATGGAAATTGCCTTCATTGGTCGCACCGTCACCGGCAAAACAAAGTACCACTTTTCCTGTCTCTTGGTATTGCTGGGTCAAGGCCGCGCCTACCGAGATGCTGAAGCCCCCACCTACGATACCATTGGCACCCAAGTTTCCGTTGTCGATATCCGCGATGTGCATGGAACCACCCTTGCCTTTGCAATAACCGTTGGCACGGCCCAAAAGCTCAGACATCATTCTTTTCAAGTCAACGCCGAATCCGATAATCGCAGAGTGTCCACGATGGGAAAGCGAAGTCAAATCTCCATCTTGCAAAGCCATACATGAAGCGATTCCAGATGCCTCCTGTCCAATAGACAAGTGGGTTGTTCCGTGAATCATACCCCGGGCGAATCCCCATTTTACCTTCTCCTCAAATGCGCGCGCCTGATTCATGCGCAGATACATTTCCATTAGTGTTTCGCGATCGATGCTCATTTAAGTTCCTCCCTTTCTTATTCAGCCTGAGCCGTTTCCAGAACGGCTTGAGCTGTACCATAATCTGTAATCAATACATTCACAATTTCCCCGCGGATCCCTCCCAGAATCGCATATATCTTTTCCTCTCCCCCGGCGACACAGATCCGCTTGGGAATTTTCCGCATGACGGAAAGTTCCGGCGACATCACATGATCGTCAAACGGAGCAGGTATAGATTCTCCATAAATGTTGAAATAACGAAAACTGATATTCCCGACTGCGCCATGTGCCTTCAAGTATTCCAGCTTGTCCCGCCCCAGCATGTGTTCCCGGAACGGTGTCAGATTCTCGCCAACTCCGCCGAGACTGACCATCATCAGATCACATTTTTCCATTTGATTGAAAACTCGGGCCACACTGGGCTCCTTGCGCAAAATTGTCATGGCTTCAGGGCTTTCCATAAACAAAGGGGTATGCAGCAAATAGGGTGTGCCTCCAAGGACATCCGCCATGACCCGAGTAATTTCACCTGACTGTTTCTTCCAGTATTTATTGATTTCATCGACAACGCCGCTGCCATCCACATCGATGGGGGCGCCGCCGGCAAACTGCACAATAGAACCGCGGAAATTCTGGCGCGGCCGTTTCAAATGAGCTGCCATATACCCTAGAGTTCTCCCCCAGGCGATGCCAACATGGGATTGAGGCTTGATCACCCGATCCAGATAATCAGCCGCCGCCTTTCCCAGTTGATCCAACAGCATATGAAGATCGTCTTCCGTTGGAATCACGATGGCTTCTTCCAACCCCAGTTCTTCTTCCAACCTTTTCTCCATCTCCACATATTCATCCAGCGAATCATCAATGGTGATCCGAACGATTCCCTCCGGTATCAACCGCTTCATCATCCGATTGACCTTCTGGCGGGAAAGACTCATGCGCTTGGCGATCTCGTCCTGGGTCATGCCCTCGTCGTAATACATTTTTGCAATTTTGATCAGTTGTTTTCTTTCTTGATTCATATCCGCCTCCTGGTATGGTTTGTGCGGGCATTGAGCATATGCTCATGTACTGTTCTTTTGTCACTTGCATTGTACCATGGCATAGGATACGCCGCAAGAGAAGAAGCGAAAAAAAAAGCGAAAAAAAACAAAAAAAGAACGAAATTTCATTAGAAATTTCGTTCTCATCATTCTATTCATTATCGCTTTGTTCAGGTTTATCCGCTTTGCTTTTTGCTTTCTTCTCCGCCAGGCGACGGTTGTGATACTTGATATCATTTGGATTCAGCTTATATTCCAAGTCGTGCAGCCAATACGTCAAATCCTGGGCGTCTTTGTATTTATCAAAGCTCAGCCAGATCCGGCCTTTGGTGCCATTTTCGTCCTCAATCCGCAAAAACACCTTGCGCTTGGGGTCCAAATCCTTAATTTTGAATTGCGTCAAATGGGCCAAACGAAACCGCTTGGTTCGCCCGAAGGCAGTAAAGCGAATTTCATCTTCGTCAATTTCAATCTTTTCTGGATGGGTTCCCTGGAACACCATGCGATAGGCTGAAACCCAGCCGACAACACTAACCAGGGCAAACAAAGGCCATCCCGGTGCCAGTTTGACTGTTTGCCACAATCCATAGGCACCAATCACCGTCATCATCACCGCTTGCAATTGGATCGCTACCAATACCCGTGCATGCCGATACGTCTTCATTATTTTCCCCCTTCACACCAGGCAATCAATGCCAATACATCTTCCCGCGACGCCTCGCGTGGATTCTTCTTCAGTGAGCGCGATAAAAACGTCTTCTCCAAAACGGAGGCTTCCCGACCCCGTTCATATCCCGCTTCCGCCAAGGTTTTGGGAATTGGCAGCCGGTTCAGCCAATCCCGAATGCCTGCTTCAGCATCTTCCATGCCCAAGGCTTGAGCAATTGCCTGATAATCCGATTCACACACCACCCGATTGAACCGAATCGCTTCCGGCAAAAGTATCGCATTCGCCACACCATGAGGAATATGAAATTCCGCCCCTAATGGATGGGAAATCGCATGGGCGATGCCAACGCCTGTTTGAGAGAACGCCAAGGCAGCCAGGGCTGATCCCTTGGCCATATGAAGCCTGGCTGTCCGGTTCTCGCCGTCTTCGCACGCCGCAACCAAGCCTTTCCCAATGGCTTCAATCGCTTGAAGCGCGAGGGCGCGGGTCGCCTCGTTGGCAACCTTGGACGTATAGGATTCAACGGCGTGGGTCAAGGCGTCCATGCCCGTTGCAGCCGTTAGCGCCGGCGGCATGGAAACAGTCAGTTCCGAGTCCACCAAGGCGATCTCCGCCTGAAACCAAGGTGCCGCAATGCTTTGCTTGTTCTTTGTGGTTTCACTGTATAAGACTGCATTTAGTGTGATTTCACTTCCCGTCCCCGCTGTAGTCGGGATGCCGACAAAGGGAATGTTCGCCCTTTCAAACACCTTTTGATCCATGCAGGCCTGGGTGTCCAAATCCAGATGATAAAGCCCAGCGGTCGCCTTCGCCACATCCAGGGCGCTGCCTCCCCCCAATCCGATCACAAATCCAGCGCCAAAATCGCGAGCGGCGGCACGGGCCTCATCCACCATAGCCGTTGAAGGTTCTTTCGTCACCCGGTCGAAAACCAAGCAGTCAAAACCGTTCAACTCTTTCAGTACCCGGTCCAAAGTCCCTGAACGCTTCGTCGATCGACCGCCGGTAATGACGATACCCCGCTTGGGAAAGTCCTTCATTTCTTCGGACAATTTCGCCAAAACCCCTTCCCCAATTAAAACGCGCTTCGGCCAAGTCAAACTAATCTCATTCATCGGTATTCCCCCTTTTTCCCAGTGTACTGCGTACATCTATTTATTGTCCATAGGTATTCAGGAAAAGTTCGCGGCAATACGTGATCTCCTCCTGCGGCAGACGCTCCACCGTCCCCATTGTTTTCGACAGGTACAAGACCTTGGCTGCGTCTTCGCACATGACGGCTGCCACCAGTGAATGGCGAACATTGGTGCCGACGGCAATCACGCCGTGATGCGCCAGCAAACAGGCATTGGAATCGCCAATATGGTCTACAACCTGAACGCCGATGGTTTCGCTGCCCGGTCTCGAATACGGCGCGCAGGGTACATCGGATCCCACTTCATTAGCCAGGGTCGTCAGCGCGCAAGGGATGCCCTCATTCAATGCCGCGAAACTTGTGGCATAGGGTGAATGGGTGTGGATGACCGCATGCAGGTCCGGACGATGACGCAGAATATACAAAATCCCCATCATGTCCACAGAGGGCTTCATTTCCCCTTCGATTACATTCCCGTCAATGTCCACGACCACCATGTCCTTGGGTTCCAGCAATTCATAGGCAATCCCGCTTGGCGTTATGACACAATAACCCGTTTCCGGATCCCGGCCTGTTACATTCCCGCCGGTCAAGGTGACCAGCCCATTGGTTTTCAACGCCAATGCCGTTTCCAAAACCTCTTTTTTCAATGCTTCTAACATCTTTTACTCCCCCATAAAAGAAAGCCTGGCGAATGCCAGGCTCTCCGTCCAAATCTTATTCTGCGTGTGCTTCTTCGACGATTTTCTTGCGGTTCCAAACTGCCAAACCAACAGACAATACGCCCAAGATGCCAGCGCCTACAACGCCCATGTTCATCAATTTTGAAATACCCCATGCCATTGGGTTCGCGCCGTCACAGATAGAAGAAATCTGTGCTGCTCCACCCATGTCGAAGTTAGCTTCGATCGCCATTTGCGTATGAATTGGCGCCAAGTCAGTTGCAATCAACAGACCTGCTGCTACGATAACCAAACCAATGATGAATGTACGGAAGAAGTCGCCTTTTGTAAACGGTACAACCAATACGAACATGAACGGAATTACCGCCAAGTCAGCGAAAGGAAGTACAGTGTTTCCTGGAAGAACAACTGCCAAGAAGATTGTGATCGGAGTCAACAACAATGCAACTGCCAATGTTGTCGGGTGACCGATACCAACTGCAGAGTCCAAACCGATGTACATTTTGCCACGGTTTTTGAATCGCTTCTCGATGAATACTTGCGCCGCGTCAGATACAGGGATCAAGCCTTCCATCAACATTGCCGCCATACGAGGGATCAAAAGAAGAACACCACCCATGGTAACACCTAAGTTCAAGATGCCCGCAACATCGTATTGCGCCATAATACCAATAACGATACCGATTACTGTACCAACCAAAAGCGGTTCGCCGAATACGCCCAAACGCTTTTGTACTTTTTCAGGATCGATGTTGATTTTGTTTACGCCAGGGATGCGCTCAAGAATCGCATTCATTACGGCTGCAATTGGTGCGTACGCGCCTGTAAAGCCGTGAGGAAGAGATACGCCAGGAAGTCCCAGGAACTCTTCAACGCCAGGAGCCGTACGGTCCGCAATAACCATCGTGATGATCATGTTCATCGCCGCTGCAAATGCGCCCAGCATGAATGATCCAGTGATGCCTTGAACCAAGGCGCCAGTGAATGCAAAATGCCAGTAGTTCCAGATGTCAATGTTTACTGTTTGTGTTGTGTTTGTCAACAGCATGACAACGTTAATAACCAAACCGATTGGAATGATAACCGCGCCGATTTGAGAACCGAATGCGATCGCTGCTGCCGCTGGCCAGCCAACGTCTACTGTTGTCAAGCTCAAACCAAAGTTTTCTACCATGGTTTGCGCTGCAGGTCCCAAGTTGTTGCCCAACAGGCCGATAACCAAGTTCAAACCAATGAAACCTACACCTACTGTCAAACCTGATCGAAGCGATTTCCCGAAAGACGCCCCAAGAAGAAGACCAAAGAGAGTCAAAAGAATCGGCATCATAACTGATGGACCAAGACCTACGATAAAATCAAGAATAGCCATACAATAAATCCTCCTTATGAATTTTATTCAAAGCCCGAAGGCTTTAAAATCTTATAAGCCTAGTGCTTCTACAACTTGGTCAGTTGTTTTCGCCATGCCAACGCCTGTCAAATATGCCAAGCCTTGAATGATTGGTGTGTCAAAAGAGCCTGTAGCATTGGATGTGCATACTACTACATCAAAGTCATTGGCTTTGAATGCCAGTTCTGACACCTTGCACTGATTGATGCTGAATTTTCCAGCCAAACCACGGGACTCTAATTCGCCCTGTAATTTTTTGGCAGCCATCGTAGAAGTGCAGATACCCGTTCCGCATGCAACTAAAATCTTTTTCATTTTGTTTCCCCCTTCTTTTTTTATAAAACGCTCGTAATCGCGTCATACACTTCGCGATTGCTCGTCGCTTTGCTAATGGATTCCAATAATGCCGGATCCGCCAATACGCCCATCAATGTTTGAAGCAATTCAATTTGCGCATGCGGCTCCTTTACAGCCAGCATAAACATGATCTTGACATCAACCTTGTCATCATCCGAAGCCATCACCGTAAAAGGCACCGGATCCTTCAAGATCCCGATCGCAACTGCCGCTTCATTGACATGTTCAACATCCGTATGCGGAATCGCAACCCCGATGCTGCCAGTCGGCAAACCTGTTGAAAAAACTTTCTCCCGCTCCATAATGGCATGGATATAACTTTCTTTTACCAATCCCTTCTCATGCAAAAATGTCGCGAGCTTTTCAATCGCACTCTGATCGCTGGATGCCTCCAGGTCACGTACGACCAAATCCTGCCGCAGCAGCCCCAATGATTCCATAGTAATCCTCCTATTTCTTTAAACTCTTTATAAATACTTCCTTGTCTTGGAAGGTCTTTAACATCTCGATAAAACCTGAATCCTGAAACAGCTCATGCAGGCTCAAAACCCACTCCATGGCGTCTTCCCGGAATGCCAGCAAGAAGACAAACTGCACTTCCATGTGGTCCTTCCAAAGAATCGGCTCTTTCAACCTTGCAAAGGAAACGGCATTTCTCTTGATGGTGCGCGGATCCGCATGGGGAATGGCAATCCCATTTGGCAAAACCGTCATCCCTTGGTTTTCCCGTTCCAAAACCGCGTCGGTAAATCCATCCGTTACATATCCCACTTCCTGCATGGGTGCTGCCAATGCTTTGATAATGGCAGTTTTGTCGGATTCGTCGAAATCGACCCAAATGCGTTCCGGATCCACCAAGGATTGCAAAGAACCTTGCGGGTGCTTGGAATATGGAATGTTTCGTTCCAGCAAATGATGAAGACGATTGACTCCTTCTTCCACCAGCATCTCCTCCAACGAGAAGAAAGGAACTTCCGGCACATTTGGATTTACGGTACCGAGTATGCCCAAAACGTTATAGCGCTTCATAGTTGACCGAATCAAATAGTTCAAATTCTCATCGATGGCGCCAATCGGAATAATATGAATGTTCTCTTCATATTCCTGGGTAATGTCCCGGACCAGATTCATAATCTTTAGTGCAGATCCTTCGCCGGTGATGCAGATGGTAATCAGCGCAAATTCCTTTTCCTTGTTTCTGCGCTGTTTGGCGATCCGGCTGATGTACTTTGGATCTTCTTCCAAGGTATCAGCAACCACATCCAGGTCCGCATTGGGCAGCATGGCCCGCCGAACCCCTTCGATAACCAGCAGGGTATCCACTCGTCCCAGGCTGCGGGTGCGAATGCCCGTTTCCCGGGTGATGATCTCGCCAAAGGTAACCAGAGACCCCATATCCACCAGCAATAAAACGCCGCGGCCTTCATCCACATGCTTGACCATCTCCTGGGTTCTGGCCAGGGCGGCTTCGGGCTTTTCGTCAAGAGACATGCAGACAGACCGGCAATGGGTCACGCCCAACAGGCGATTGGCCACTTCCGCCATGCCTTGGGCTACGGTACCATGGGATACAACCACCACGCCGACACGCGCTTGATTCTCCTCTTCTTCCTTTTCCATCATGGTCAGATACATGGCGATAAAACCCGCCTCGTCTTCCGGAAGCAGCAGATCGATTTCATTTTCAATGACCTGGACCATTTCAATGGCCACAGAGAATTCATAGCTGTGCTTGCGCTTGATATTCTCCAGATTCGGATTGCGGACCGTTTTGCCCTCCTTCAGCCTTTCGATCGTTGTCGAAACATGAATGGCCAAGACATAATAGAGCCGGTCCCCGTCGATATCCAGTTTGCGCTTGGCAATGCGGATCATCTGATCCACAATGCTGATGGTTTCAAATCCGACGATATTCGCCAGATCATTCTTGTTGATCGGCTTGACATTGGCTTCGAACCGGTGAACCAATTGCTTGAGCTTGTTCTCCGTTTCATTGCCGATCATATAGTTCACCAATTCGTCCCCCAAATCCTGGGCTTTCAAATCGGCATAACGCTGTTCAATATATTGGTAAATTTCCTCAGGAAACTCAAACCCGTCTTTCAAAAACACCTTTTTGGTAATATCTTCAGGTCCCACTTCCATATCGTGGAGCCCCACCAATTCTTCAATCTCCTGACGGCTGCCTTCATATTTCAGCATGCCCCGCTTCGCAGACTGAGGCAGCTCATCCACCGTAATCAAAATCCCGTCGGACTGTCCCACAACCTGCTTTAAAAACCCACGAGCCGCCGAAACCTGCACATCGCTTTTCAACTGTCCCACATTGCCCGGGCAATCATAAAGCAAGAGGCAGCGAACCGCTTCGTTGGATACGCGAATGCGTCGGTTGGTGCGGAAGGCTTCCCGCGAAACCAGCGCATGGATGATTTCCATTCGCTCCTCCAAGGGGCGTTCCGCCAAGTTTGGCACTTCAATGACCATCGGAATACGTCGCCTGAAGGTCATCAGCAAATTGGAATCCGGATTTTCGGTTGTCGCCGCAATAATCGTGACTTGCGCTTTCCGGCTGGCATCGGTCTCGCCAAGGCGGCGGAAACGCCCCTTGTCGATCAGATAGAACAAAAGCTCCTGTCCCTCCGGCGGCAATCGGTGCACCTCATCCAAAAAGAGCAAACTGCCATTGGCCTGTTCCACCAAGCCCTTGCGGTCTTTTTCGGCGCCCGTAAACGCGCCTTTCACATATCCAAACAGCTGTGCCATCAAAAGCTGCGGATTGTCCGCATAGTCGGCGCAGTTGAATACGATTATTTCCGAATGTTTCTTGATAACCCCTTCCCGTTTGGCAAAATCGAACATGGCATGGGCCAATTCGCTTTTTCCAACACCGGTTTCCCCCACGATCAAGGTGTGGAGTCCATGGGGCGGATACAGCATGGCCGCTTTGGCCTGCTGAATCGAATGCTTCATGCTGCCGGCAGCGCCGATCAGCGTACTGAAGGCCACTTCGATATGGTTGCCGTTTCGTTCCATCGGCTGGATGGCTCTTTTCTCAACAGGCTTGGCTTTTCCGGATTCATGTTCCAAATCCAAATCATCCAATTTCCCCTTCAGGGTTCGCACGCTTTGGCGGGATACCTTAAAACCTTCCGCTTTCAGCATCTCGGTCAGATCCCGTTCCGAAACGGAATCATGGTCGTCAAGAATTTCCTTCATGCGACGCGCCAAAATCCGTTCCCGTCTCGCCCTCGAATTGAGAATGCCCATCTCTTTTCTTGCCAGCGTCACCAATTCCCGGCGTACGCCAACCAGTTTCGCAATCTCCTGATCACTTAAGGGATTTTTGATATCTTCATTTGCAATGATTTGCCGAATTTGTTCTTTCATCTTTCCCTCCACCCATTATTCTTGCAAGTCCCGTGCCAAAACACAACATACCATTTTTTTCATTGATCAAATGCGTATTTTCCAAAGAAAACCTTTTCTGTTAGCCCAAGTATACCACAAGCCATACCACGCAAACAATTCATACCACAAAACAAACCAAACAATCCCACACAAAACAACCCAACAAAAAATACCAAAATAAAAAACCCAGCTTTCGCTGGGTTCGCTGGGTTATTTCCAATTCCATAATATCGCTTTGGCAAACTTCAAATCCTCGGGCGTCGTAATCTTGATATTGCTGTAACTGCCCATGACCATATGCACGGGATAACCGAGCTGCTCGACCAAAGAAGAGTCGTCCGTGGCCTCGATGGACTCATCCTGGGCACGCAAATGCGCGTCCACAATAAACTCATAAATAAAGCTCTGCGGCGTCTGCACCGACCACAAGGTTTTTCGCTGCGGCGTATAGCGGATCTTTTGTTCCTGGTCAATTACCTTGATCGTATCCTTCACTGGAACGCCGACCACGCAAGCGCCATGTTCAATCACGCCTAAAATGCTGTCCAGAATCAGCCGCTTCTCCACAAAGGGACGGGCTCCGTCATGGATCAAGACAATGTCACAAGCCGGATCCACACTCATCAAGCCATTATAGACCGAATCCTGCCGGGTATCTCCGCCGGCTACAATGCCGCGCACTTTGGAAAAGGGATACTCCTGCAAAAAGCTGGTTCGCAAATACTCCAGTTCCTCCTGCTTTGCCACCAAGATAATCTCATCCACCTCGTCACATTCCTGAAAGGCTTCCAGGGTGTGGGCCAGTATGGGCCGGTTCTCCATAATAATGAAGATTTTATTCATATCGCGTTCCATGCGCGATCCCATCCCAGCCGCGGGAATCACAGCCGAGACGAATTTTCCATCGTAACTCATATTTCCTCCATAAAAAATGGTTCGATATAATCGAACCATTTAATGATGATTTCTTTTCGCGAAGATCATACGTCCCGCAGCAGTCTGCAAGACGCTTGTCACGGAAACCGTAATGGTTTGTCCCACCCATTGTTTTCCGTTCTCCACAACAATCATTGTACCATCATCCAAATACGCAACCCCTTGGTTCGCTTCTTTGCCCTCTTTGATGATCAATGCTGTCATGGTTTCTCCAGGCAAGACAATCGGCTTGACGGCGTTGGCCAATTCATTGACATTCAACACCTCAACCCCTTGAAATTGTGCCAGTTTATTCAAATTGTAGTCATTGGTAACCACCTTGCCGCTCAATTCCTTGGCAAGCTTCAACAACTTCGAATCAACTTCTGCAATTTCCGGAAAATCCTGTGACGAAATTTCCACTTCAATATCCAATTCCTTCTGAATCTTGTTGAGAATATCGAGCCCCCGACGGCCCTTCTTGCGCTTTAAGTCATCCGAGGAGTCGGCAATATGCTGCACTTCTCCCAAAACGAATTCCGGCACAACCAATGGTCCCTCAATAAAGCCCGTTTCGCAGATATCCGCGATTCTGCCATCGATAATCACGCTGGTATCCAAAACCTTCGGAATTGATCCGCGTTTTTTCTTTTTCGCGCGGTTCTTGCTTGATTCTCGGCTGGATCGCTGAAAATTCTGCTGCAAGGCCAGGATATCATCCTTGCGCTGCAAAGGCACCATAATGCCCAAATAGGCAAAGAACACATAGACAACAATAGAGATATAGGCGCCCACCTGCGGAATCTGCATCACCAAATTGCTGATGAGATACGCAATAACCAGACCGATAATCAGTCCAACGGCAGAAAGCAGGATATTCTCCAACGGGATCTTCCGCATATCCTGTTCGATTCTTTCCATTTTCCCTTGAAAGAAAGTGATGAGACGGCTTGACGATAAAAAGAATATAATTCCGAATAACAAGGCAAAAACGCCATAATATACAAATAATAAAGTCACCGCTCCAAAAATTTCTTCCACCCTAGGAAATAGAAAGAATACAAAATTACCAGCGCCGATCCCAATTGTCATTCCCACCAGGGAAATCAACAATCGCATCACTCTTTTGATCGACAAATGACTTCCTCCCTTCGATTTTTTATGAGATGCATGCATCCACTTCTTTTTGAACCGCTTCCGGTTCTTTTCCGCTGGCCAAAGCCAACTCACTGATCAGCATTTGCTGTACGTCAGACAACATTTTTCGTTCGCCGGTAGACAAACCGCGTTCACGATCCCGAATAAAAAGGTTGCGATACACTTCAGCCACTTCGGCAATATCGCCGCCCTTGATTTTTTCCATATTCGCACGGAATCGCTTGTTCCAGTTGGCTTCCATCTCGGACTGGTCCTGAGACAAGATTTCATAAATCGCTGCGATTTCGTCCGATGTAATCACCGGTCGCAAACCAACCTCTTTGGCGCGCGCTTCCGGAACAGAAACTGTTAGGTCCGATGCCAGCATTTGAATGACCAAATAACTTCTCTTCTTCCCTAAAACCGTTTTTTCCTCAATCCCCTCAATTGTACCTGCGCCATGACTTGGATAAACAACCTGATCCCCAATTTTAAACATTCTTAAACCTCCCTTTGGATACGTAATTCCATTATACCATAAAGTGGGAGAAAATTAAAAAAGTATTATATCAGCGCACTTTTCAATTGTCAAGCATCAAAGCAAAAGTTTATTAGAAAAAAAGAAAATCCTTCGGAATCTCTCTCATTTTACCACAGAAAGAGAGATTCGTAAGGATCTTTCAAGATTGTTTATAAATTTCTTACATTTTTACCGATCATGTTTAAACAAAAATCGCATCCATGGCTTCCCGAATCGTTCGCACCCCCACCAATTCAATGGAGAATCGATTGCCCTTCAATTGGGACAAATTCGACTGCGGCAAGACGACTTTGGAAAAGCCGATTTTCTCGGCCTCCAGAATGCGCTTCTCCGCAAACTGCACGCTGCGCAGCTCACCGGTCAGGCCGATTTCTCCCATGACAACCGTTCTGGGGTCGATGGGTACATCCCGCAAGGATGATGCGATCGCCGCTGCAATCCCCAAGTCCAGCGCGGGTTCCTTGACACTGATGCCCCCGGCCAGGTTCAAATAGGCGTCAAACAATTGGGTTTGCATGCCCATATGCTTTTCCAGCACCGCCAGTTGCAAGAGAATCCGACTCTGCTCCATGCCGTTGACAACCCGCCTTGGATTGCCAAAGGCTGTTTGGCTCAGCAGGGCTTGTATCTCCACCAGCATGGGCCGGGTTCCTTCCACACTGGGAACGACGACAGAGCCTGAAGCCCGGTCGGGCCGTTCGCTCAAGAGAAACTCCGATGGATTTTCCACTTCCACCAAGCCTTCTGAACGCATTTCAAACATGCCGATCTCATTGGTGGAACCAAAACGGTTCTTGACCGCCCGCAAAATCCGATAGGCATTGTAGCGGTCCCCCTCAAAATACAGCACGGTATCCACCATATGCTCCAGGACCCGGGGACCCGCCAGACTCCCTTGTTTGGTGACATGGCCGATAATAAAGGTCGGAATCCTTTTGCCCTTGGCGATCTGCATCAATCGGTTGGTGCATTCCCGCACCTGGCTGACACTGCCCGGCGCACTGGTTACCTGCATGGAATGCACAGTCTGGATCGAGTCGATAATCAGGCATTCCGGCTTCTCCAAGTCAATGGAGACCTCCACCTGTTCCAAGTCGTTTTCCGACAAAACCAGCAGGGAATCTTCCAAAGCGCCCAGGCGTTCCGCCCGCATGCGCAGTTGTTCTGCCGATTCCTCACCAGACACATACAAGACCTTCATATTCTGTTCCGCCAGGTGTTTGGCCACCTGTAAGATGATCGTTGATTTTCCGATACCCGGATCACCGCCTACCAAAACCATGGAGCCCGGTACCAAGCCGCCGCCCAATACCCGGTTGAATTCGCCGATCCTTGTATTGATACGCGTATACTGACCCATCTTCACCTCGGAAAGGGGCTGCGGCTTGCCGGCAGAACGCGCGCTGCGTTTGGCCCCCGAGGATTTGGGCTGTTCCGTTTCTTCTACCATGGTGTTCCATTCTCCGCACCCGGGACACCGTCCCATCCATTTTGGACTTTCGTAGGCGCAATTTTGACAAACAAACTTTGTCCGGATCTTTGCCATCCTGATCCCCCCCATTCTTACCTATTATACCAAATCGCAAACAGAAAAACACCCGTCCTTGGGAACGGTCCCGTCAGCTGACAGGAGGCCGTTTAGAACAGGTGCTTGGTTGGGGATTGCTTGGGACTCGCCTAAAGGCAAGACCGTAGAAAATGGTCGAAAGCCTGAATGCCCTCTGGTGTTTGCTTGAAAACACCGGCGTCTTCCAAGACTTTCTCAAAGACCTGCCCGATCGCTTGATCGACCATAGACTTTGCTTCTGAAAGATCCTTTGGATCCTCCAGTTTATCCAAAAACTGCTGCACCATGGGTTTGTGGTGCACCAGACTTTCTGGCAATGCTGTTGTTTTTCTCTTCATCAGCCATTCGGCCAATTCCATGCGGTCCCTTTGAATCCGCGCCGGCAAAACAGCCCGGCCCATCACTTCTATCAGACCGATATTTTCTTTCTTGATGGAATGCCATTCCTTGTGGGGATGAAAGATCCCATCCGGATGTTCCGGACTGGTCCGGTTGTTTCGAAGCACCATCTCCAGCACATAGCCGCTTTCGCTTCGTCTCACAATGGGCGTTACCGTTTGGTGGGGTTGATCGGTTTTGGGCAAAATACCCAAAGTTGGATCGGCATAGCGCTTCCAATATTCCTGAATGCGCACCGCCTGCTCAATCAAAGCATCCCGATTCTCGCCACGGAGCCGAATTGCGCTCATGGGCCAGGCAACCCGCGAAACCGTGACTTGACCCGATGTATAAATGTCTGCATCCTCGGCTTTCATCATGGGAAATTGGTGCCTGCCCCCCTGAAAATGATCATGGGAAAGGATGGACCCGCCCACAATGGGCAAGTCGGCATTGGATCCGATAAAGTATCCTGGAAACCGGTCAACAAAATCAAACAGCCGTTCATAGGTTTTTCGAGTGATTTTCATCGGTACATGAAGATTGTTAAAACATATACAATGTTCATTATAATAGAGGTAGGGGGAGAATTGCAAGCCCCAAGTTTCCCCCGCCAGCCGCACGGGAATCACCCGGTGGTTTCTTCGGGCCGGCCGCTGCAAGCCGCCTCCGTTGCCCACATTTTCCAGGCACAGCACGCAAGCGGGATACTCCGTTGCTTTCGCCTTCGCCTGCAGGGCAATCACCTTCGGATCCTTTTCCGGCTTTGAAAGGTTGATGGTGATTTCCAGCTCGCCGGCTTGCGTTCCCACCGTCCATTCTTCGTTTTTCGCGATCTGTTCCATTTGAATATAACCGGACTTCTGACTGAGGCGGTAGAAATAAGCCAAGGCTTCCTCCGTCGACTTTTCCCCTTCTAGCCGCTCAAATTTCCGTCTGACCTCAGACGGCCGCGGCATCAAAATATCCATGGCATCCATCATCCAGCGGTTGCGGCTGGTCGCCAAATCCTCAACCCGCCCGGCTTCCACCTGGCATTCAACCATCTTTTCCAGCAATTTTTTCGGCGTATCAGGAATTGCAGGCAGTTCGCCCCGCCAGGGTCCCTTCTCCTCACAGGCCAAATGATCAAACAGGCGGTTTCTCACGTAAGGCAGATCCTCTGTCTCCATCAGCCCCCAATGCAGGCCATACGCCAGCAGTTCTTCGATTTGTCTTCTCACTTTTCTTCCTCCCCATACCCGTCAGGATGGACGCGGTGCCACTTCCAGGCGCCGCGCAGAATATCCTCCAGTTCCGGTTTCTTCGGCGCCCATCCCAAAAGAGACCGCGCTTGGTCCGCACCGGCTACCAGCTGAGCCGGATCTCCCGCCCTGCGCGGAGCGGTCTCGGCTGGGATGGGATGGCCCGTCACAAGGCGTGCCGCCTCAATGACTTCCTTGACGGTGTAGCCTTTTCCATTTCCCAGGTTCAGCGAGACACTTTTGCCACCCGCCAGCAAATAATCCAGCGCACGGATATGCGCATCCGCAAGATCCGTCACATCGATATAGTCGCGTACACAGGAACCGTCCGGCGTATCATAATCATCACCGAAAACCATAATCTTTTCCCGTTTGCCCAGCGCCACCTGCAAGATGAGGGGAATCAAATGGGTCTCCGGCGTATGGTCCTCGCCAATTTGTCCGGACTCATGGGCCCCCGCCGCATTGAAATACCGGAGGGCCACATAGGTCAGCTTCCCGCCCTTGCCTTGCCAGTGCATCATCTTTTCCACTGCCAGCTTGGTTTCCCCATAGGGGTTCGTCGGCTGTTTTCTGTCCGACTCATCGATGGGGATTCGTTGAGGTTCCCCGTACACCGCTGCCGTCGACGAAAACACCAGATGACGAACATTATGCGCCTCCATGGCTTGAAGCAGGGACAGGGTACCCGCAACATTGTTCTGATAGTATTTCAAAGGTCGGGCTACGCTCTCGCCGACAAGGGAGTCGGCGGCAAAATCAATCACGCCTTCAATAGCGTATTTCGTAAAGATCCGTTCCAAAAAGGTGCGGTCCTGCAGGTCGCCCACTTCCAACGCCACGTCTTTGGGGACAGCCTGCCGGTGCCCCTTGGACAAATTGTCGCAAACCACCACCGCGCGCCCCGCTTCCCGCAAGGCCTGCACCGTATGGGACCCAATATAGCCGGCTCCGCCGCAAACTAGAATCATAGGCTTTTTTCCTTTGCGCCGTCGGCGATCTCCGCCAGATAGAAGTCCGGTTTCAGTCCGGTTTTCGCCGTATATTCCTCTTCCACATTCTTGATAAAGGCATCGAGGCGGTCCCGTTCAACCAGGGATACGGTACAGCCGCCGAATCCGGCGCCGGTCATCCGGGATCCCAGCACCCCCGGCTGTTTCCAGGCTGCTTCCACCAAAGCATCCAATTCCTTACCGGTCACTTCGTAATCGTCCCGCAAAGAGCGATGGGACGCATTCATCAATTGACCAAAGGCATGCAGGTCGCCGGCCTCCAAAGCCTTGACTGCTTTTTTCGTCCGTTGGTTTTCACTTACCGCATGGCGGGCCCGGCGGATCAAAACCGGATCTTGAATCCATTCTACCGCTTCTTCAAATTCCGCTTCCGTCATGGCGCCCCAGGAAGAAAGGGACCGGTGCTTGCGCACCCGGCGAAGGGCTTCTTCGCAGGACTTTCGCCGCTCATTGTATGCAGAATCCGCCAATCCCCTCTTTTTATTGGTGTTGGCAATCACCAGGGCATATCGGTCCAATTGGATGGGGACCCACTGGAAGGCCAGGCTTTCACAGTCTAAAAAGATGGCATGGTCTTTTTTCCCCATGGCAACGGCAAATTGATCCATGATCCCGCAATTCACGCCGACAAATTCATTTTCCGCTTTCTGAGCCAAAACCGCCAGGTCCCGATTGGCGGCACCGCCGCCGTAAAGACCCCGCATGGCAATGGCCGTGGCCACCTCAATGGATGCCGAAGACGACAAGCCCGCGCCATTGGGGATATTCCCGTAAAACAAAAACTCCGCGCCGCCCACCGGCAGACCCTCCGCTTTCAAAATCTGGATCATGCCCTTGGGATAATTGGCCCAGTTATCTTCTGTCTCGTATGTCAGGGCATTCACCTTGCACACCACTTGACCAGGCATATTCAAGCTGGCGAATTTCAACAGGCCGTCTGTCCGCTTCCGTACGGCCACATAGGTGCCGAAACTCAAGGCCGCCGGAAAAACATGGCCGCCATTGTAATCTGTATGTTCGCCGATCAGGTTCACCCGTCCCGGCGAAAAGAAAACGCGAACCCTTTCGCCCGGTCCAAATTTCTCTTCAAATCGCTTGATCAATTCCTCGGTTTTCATTCTTCTCCTCCTCGTACGTCCATCCAATCCTCAATGACCAGGGTAGCCGCCCCCAAAACCCCCGCCTTGCCACGCAAAGCAGTTGGCGCCACCTTTGTTTTTTGATAGATTCTTGGAACACAGGCCTCTTTGATCACCGCCATCATCGCCGGCGCGAACAGGTCCCATGCATGGCTGACGCCTCCGGCTACAATCACACGCTCAGGATTTAGCAATTGAATCACATTGGCCAGGGACCAGCCCATCTTCTCTCCCATTTCCGTAAAAACCGCCCGGGCATCCGGATCGCCTTCTACGGCAAGCTCATAGACCGCCTTCCCATCCGCACAGGATTGGCCGGTCCGGGTTTGGTATTTTCTCGCCAAAGCCTTGCTGGAAATCTCCGTTTCCAAGCAACCGGCTTTTCCACAGCTGCAACGAACCCCGTCGTGGGCGGATAAAGTCAGATGTCCGATTTCCCCCGCCATATGATGGCCGCCAGACTGAATCCTTCCGTTCATGCAGATGGCACCGCCGACTCCGCCGCCGATATTAATTAAAAAGAAATCGCGCACCCCGGCAACCAGCCCGAACCATCGTTCTCCCGCCGCCATGGCCCGCACATCATTCTCCACCACAACAGCGCAGCCGAATGCTGCTTCCAGCCGTTCCCGCAGGGGAAAATCTTCAATGCCAAAGGACGGCGCAATGTGTACCACCCCGGTGCCGCGGTCGACAAACCCATGCATGCCGATGCCCAAACCCAAAAAGTGCGTCAAATCCTCAGGGGCCATTTGAATTCCTTCCTTTATATAGGAAAGCAAATCGTCACCCGATTGAATGCGGCAGTCATTCAGGATCCAAGACCACAGCATTTCCCCTTCGCCATCGACCAAACCGAACTTCATGCTGTGAATGCCGACATCCACCCCGATCATTCGCATCTTTTTTCGATTCAGCTTCAAAAGAATGGGCGGCCTTCCGCCAGAAGAATCTCCGCCCTCCGTTTCCGACAGCCAGCCTTCCTCCATCAGCTCGCGGGTCAGATTGGTGATGGTTGCGGGGTTCAAATGCAGTTTTCTGGCGATTTCCGCCCGGGACGCCTTTTCCTGGTCCCACAGGAACCGAAGAATCGAACGGCGATTGACTTGCTTGATCATTTGCTTGTTGGAACGTTCGTATCGCATGCCCGTCTCACTTTCTTTATTTAATAAATAAAGTATATAAAAAAATACCGCTCACTGCAAGAAAAAAAACACCCTATTAAATAGAGTGTTTCCGTCCTCTTTCAGGATAAGCGTTTTGTAGTAAAGGTAGTGCGTGTCAAGAAAACCCATGACACTTTTGTTAATTCAATAAGTTCGCCATTTCAGACAATTTGCTCTAATATCATTCATAGCACTTCCCGATTCCTCAAATGTTTTTGATCGCGTGATCTGACCTTGCCGTGCTCACAGGTTTTGTCCATGCTCGTGCAGAATTGCTCACTTGTTTTGTCATTGGCTTAAAGATACAATAATGGCAAAAATAGGTATTGAGGTGAAAAAGAAACACCCCAAACGAGTCAACTTAATCCGGCAAGATTTCGTCTCGTTTTGGGGTGTCCAAAAAGCATGATTATCATATCACGATACGATAAACAGCGCAATGAAGAGACGAATATTTTTCATTAAGAGTAAAGAAACCATTCCCTGTCCGATCTGTGGAGGCAGGTTGGTTGTCCGAGACAGTCGAAAGCGGAAGATCATCCAAAGCGACGGAAAGTCTGAAACTTACCAAATTCGCAGGCTTCGCTGCAAATCTTGCCGCAAGATCCATTCAGAGCTTCCAGACTTCATGCATCCACATAAAAACTATGCAAGTGCTGTTGTTCAAGAAGAACTGGATGGGTCAGGAATCAGTTGTCCTGCTGACGATTCAACCATTGCAAGATGGAAGTTGGATTTTAAGAAACACAAGCAGATGCTAGAAGGGCTGCTGCAAGCCTTGTGGCTTGAGATTCTAAAGAAACCCTTCCGGCTTTTGCATCCGATTTCTTTGCTCGAAACCCTAAGAAAACAAAAATCCGATTGGTTGAGTTTTGTCCACCAGACACTGATCAATCACGGATTTGCCATACACACCCAGTTTGCATGGTGTCCGAGTTAGGCTTCATGATACGCTCGCTTCAACTTTAGAAAGGAGCGAATAACATGAAAGCAATCAACTCAGCAGACGATGTTGCTGCAAAGCGAATGCGGATGATCATGCCGCTTTTGGAAGAAAATCTGGATCCACATCAGATTATCGAACGAAAGAAGCAGATTGTAAGCCAGCACAACATTTCCTACAGGACTGTCAGCAGGTATTTGAAGGCCTATGAAGCCAAAGGCTTTGACGGCCTGAGACCCTCAAGAAACTACAAGCGGGAGTCGGAACTTCCAGAAGAGTTTCCCTTCATCTTGGAGCATGCCATTGATCTTCGGCGGGAATGTCCTACCAGAAGCGTTCGTGACATTATCCGGATTCTAGAACTGGAAGGTCAGATCATTCCGGGTACCTTGTCTAGAAGCACCCTGCAGCGGCACATGCAAAAATCCGGGTTTAGCAAACGGCAAATGCAAGTTTACACCAAGAAAGGAACCGCTTCGAGACGGTTTCAGAAACCCCATCGGTGCATGTTGTTTCAAGGCGACATCAAGTATGGACCCTATCTTCCCATTGGTGAAAATGGGGAGAAAAAACAGGTCTACATGTCCGCCTTTATTGATGACGCCACTCGGTTTATCGTCAGTGCCAAGTTCTATGACAACCAGCGCGTTGAAATCATCGAAGACAGCTTGCGAACGGCTATCATGCAGTACGGAAAGCCCGATGCCATCTACGTTGACAATGGAAAACAGTACCGCTCCAAGTGGTTGAAAAGCGCATGTGATAAACTAGGCATCCGCTTGTTATTCGCGAAGCCGTATCATCCCGAAGGAAAAGGCAAAATCGAGGCTTTTAACCGCAGAGTGTCTTCCTTCCTGTCGGAAGCTGCCTTGGCAAAACCCCAAACCGTGCATGAACTCAATGACATGCTGGATTTGTGGATCCAGAACTACTATCACAAATCTCCCCATGCAAGTCTGGGAAAGATTTCACCGGAGGTCGCCTTTAAAAGCGATTCCAGAGCCCTAACCTTCCTGGACACCAATGCCCTGGCCTATGCTTTTTTGCATGCCGAGGAGCGATTGGTTGACAAAACAGGTTGCATTTCCTTCGAAGGGGATACCTACGAAGTCGGCGTCCGACTCGTTGGCGAAACCGTTAAAGTTTGCTTTGATCCAACCTGGTCTAACGAAGTGGAGATCCATCACGACAGTGTCGAACCTTTTATGGCAAAGCCACTGGTTGTTGGTCACAACTGTGGTGTGAAAGCAAGCCTTCCAGAAGGCAAGTCTACTAAAGCTACAAGTTCATCAAGGCTTCTCGATGGACTTAACAAGGCCAACATCACCGGTCGAACCAACCAAGAAGTTGCCGTTGTATTTCGCAAGATCGAGGAGGTGAATGATCATGTATGAAGCCTTTTTCAACATGGGTCATACGCCCTTTCTCAACTCGATTCCTGTTGAATCCTTGTACCTTTCCAGCATGTTGGATGAAACGCTCTCCAGACTCGAATACGTTGCCAAAAACCGTCTGTTTGCCATTGTGACAGCAGATGTTGGCTGTGGCAAGTCTACTGCGATCAGAAAGCTTGCTGCATCCTTGCCGGCTGACGAATACGAAATCCTGTATTTGTCCGACTCAAAACTAACGCCAAGATGGTTCTACAAGGGTCTTTTGGCCCAGCTGGGGATGGAATCGAAGTTCTACCGAGGTGATGCCAAACGGCAGCTCCATCAGCAACTGGAGATAATCCAGGGAGTCCGCGGAAAACGTGTTGTTACAATCGTTGATGAGGCCCATCTTTTAGTAAAAGAAACCTTGGAAGAAATCCGTTTTTTGCTGAACTATAAAATGGATTCGCTTCAACCCATGGCCTTGATTCTTGTTGGCCAGAACGAACTGTGGGACAAGCTAAAGCTTCAGCGATACGCAGCCATTCGGCAGCGAATCGACATTAAATGCGAAATTCCGCAGTTTGACAGATCACAAACCGCTGAGTACATCCAATCACATTTGCGGTATGCTTCCGGAACAGAAGACATCTTTACCGACAAGGCTATGGACGAGATCTACCGCTACTCTGCGGGTTCAGCCAGAGCCATTAACAAGGTCTGTACTCAAGCGTTGATGTATGCGGCACAAAGAGCGAAAAAGCTGGTTGATGATCATATGATTCGGACCGTTATCACAGCTGAATTACCATAAACATCCGGTCATGGCGCCGCTGGCGCCGTGGCCTGTTATCAAACAACTTGCGGCAAAATAGGCGAGCAAGTTGTGGTCAAGTTCATGAGCAACTCATGGACAGAGAACGTGAGCAACGACACTCAAAGAGCTTATACACATCCATTACAATATACATTTTAAGTATGTAATTAATATTTATTTATAGCCTTCCTGAATGCCAGAATGAAATATTCGTGTCATATATAAATCCAACAAACTTAAACTATTTTCTATTATCTAAAACGATAGATCATAGGTTTTTCGTTGTAGAAATTCTTGATATCATCAACAAACATAATAGTATGATTCGTAATCGAGTCTTTCGCAGCTCCACCGATATGAGGAGTTACAATTATGTTATCTAGTTCTCCATTAACAAATGGATGCCCTTTATAGAGCGGTTCATATTCGAATACATCCAATGCCGCACCGGCTATTGTTCTGTTGCGGAGCGCATCAATCAAATCCGATTCATTTACAATAGCACCTCTTGAATTATTGATAAAATAAGCTGTTTCTTTCATTCTTTCAAACGCATCTCTATTAAACAAACCTTCTGTTGTTTCTGTTACCTTGGTATGACATGTCACAAAATCAGCTCGTTCTAAAAGTGTTTCGAAATCCACTTTTTCTACCCCAGGCTGCTCAATCTCAATTCGGGAAACAAATGGATCAAAAATCAATAAATGCATTCCAAATCCTAGAAGAATCTTTGCAACTCGTCGCCCAATACTTCCATAGCCTACAATGCCTACGGTTTTATTTTTTAGCTGCATTCCCTTAAAGGCAACATACGGCCTTGTATCTTTGACTTTTCCCCATGTTACGTCTTTCTTTTTCGTGTCCGGTTTCGTCAAATCATCAGTTATAATACTACCATTTTTGATTGCTTCACATGCATAAGGGATATTTCTTGCAATATTCAACATAAGCGCAACAGCAAATTCAGCTGTTGCGTCTGAATTTCTACCCGGTGTATAGATGACAGGAATATTTTTTTCTCTAGCTGCATCTGTGTCAACATTAACAGGATTTGCTCGCGTACAAACAATTAGTTTCAGTGACGGACTGGTTTCAATCACTTTTCGCGTAACCACATCGTAGCTGGTAACAAAAACATCTTTATATTTCAATTTCTCAATTAATTCATCTTCCGACAATACGACTTCATGTTTTTTCCAGCCTGCTATCTCAATATCACATATCTGATATAATTCTTTCAAACGTGTATCATCAGATTCCGCTGTCAACAAAACCCTTAATTTTTCCATATTCTTACCTCTCATCTTCCTTGATAAATCCACTTCGCCAAGACCAAAAAAACTCAGCATCTCGCTGTACCTTTTTATAGATTCTATAAATCTCATTATACTTTTTGTGATTCTCTGCATTCGGAAACATCTCATGTTTAATATGAGTAAAACTCCTGATCGCTGTCGTTTGATCATTAAATTGCTCTGTCATTATGACAACTGAAAAAGCCGCGCCTTTTGCAGCCAATTCACTCGAATCGCTGATTATCACTCTTCGATTCAAGCAGTCCGAAATAATTTGAGCCCAGATCAGATTTTTCGCCCCTCCACCAGTCAAGTAGACGTCTCCATCACTATCCAGAGTTAAGAGGCAATCCTTTATTGATAAAGCGACTCCTTCCATAATACTATGTATCATTTCATATTTAGTTGTTGTCGCTTTCAAACCCATGAATTGAGCAGTGGCACAGGGATTGTAAAATGGGGCTCTTTCACCCGAAGGACTGATATGTGGAAGATAAATTATTCCCCCTTCTCCTGGCTTCATCTCACCAATTTTCTCCTCCAATTCTTTATAAAAATCAGCATCAGGTTCTCTTATTCCCATAATTTCTTGAATAAACCAGTCCATATTTGGCGTAGCAGCCATCGTGCCCATGCCCTTCACAAATTTATTCTTATCCATATGGCGTTCCCAACCATTATAAGCATTATCGCTTTCATAAGTTTGAAGTGTTACAAGATTCATTCCCGTTGTACCCAAAATCACACAAATTGAATTTGTATCAATAGCTCCAGTTCCGACTACGGTTGAGACAATATCAATCATTCCTCCACTAATAGGTGTTCCTTCTTGTAAACCCGTCATCTCCGCAACTTCTTTGGTAATAAAACCAGCATGATCTGTCGCGCCAATAAGTTTTGGTAATTTTTCAAGAGCTGATTCAATTCCAAGTGTTTTAAAGAGTTCTACGGGGTACTCTAATGTTTGTATGTCTGTACACGAGCAAGACGCATCACTGACTTCCCAATATACTTCTCCGGTCAACTTGTAACGCAACCAATCCTTGCAAGTGAATATATAACTTGTTTTTTCAAACAACGGTTTTTGATTATCATAAAACCACTTGATTAAAGTTAGCGTGGAACCTGATCGAATATATGACGCAACAGTCTTTTTGATACCCTTGTATAAGATATCATCTGATTTTATGTCATTCAACAAACTTTCAGCCCTTCCATCATTCCATAAAATTGCGTTTCTTACAGGCTCACCATCAGCATCAATACTCCACAATCCCTCTCCTTGTCCCGAAACACCGACACCAATAATATGTTTGCTGTCCACCTCCGAGCGTTGAAGTAACCTCTTGATGCATTCAATCACATTTCGCCACAATTCATTCATATCTTGTTCGTTATAGTTCCCCTGATATGTATGCACTCGATTATGACTACTTTCAGCAAAAAGTTGCTCCCCGAACATATTATACAAAACCACTTTTATATTCGTTGTACCTGCGTCAATGCCAATAACATATTGATGATTGTCATTTCTGCTTTTCATACAATTACTCCTTTATTCATTGATTTCATAATCCTTATCGCCCAAAATATCCAAAAGTCGACAATATTGCTTTTAGACACGCTAAATACTAGAAGCTTAGTGTAACCAGCACAATTAATTGAATCTTAATCAGTCAATAAAAAAATGATAAGTAATATTCTTCGAATACAACTTGTTGGCCTCTACAATCGGTGAGGTAAATTGCGGGACATTAATGCTATTCGGAAAATATTGTGGCTCAAAACAAATTCCACTATACTTGCTATACCGTTGACCTTCTTTTCCTACTACTTCTCGGATATAATTCCCAGAATAGAATTGTAATCCCGGATAATCAGTTGAAATCTCAATTCTTATGCCAGTGTGTGTTCCAACCAACTTAGCAGCTTTCGATGAAGAAAGCACATAATTATGGTCAAATCCATTTCTGTATTTTAATTGATCGCTCTTGTCAAAGTTTGCTCGAACCTCTGTCTCTTCTCTAAAATCAAAGCAGGTACCTTCGACTTTCTCAATTGTACCGTTTATCGACCCATCCTCATTCAAAGGTGTATAATACTCGGAATTAATCCTTGCTTTCTGTAGTAAAGCATCCTCATTCCCAACTCCATTCAAATTAAAGTATGAATGATTCGTTAGATTAACAATCGTATCTTGATCTGAAGAGTACCGATATTCCACAGAAAGTTTATTGTCATTATTAAATCGGTAAATCACAAAAACCCATAAATTCCCAGGATATCCTTCTTCGCCATCCTCACTAAAATACGAAAAGACAACGCCATCAGATAACATCTGATAACCCCAAACTCTTTTACTGAATCCAACCTTTCCACCATGAAGGCTATTATCACCATCATTTTTATATAGAAAATACTCATTATCCTTAATGAAAAATTTTGCTTCGCCAATCCGATTGGCACATCGACCTACGGTCGCACCTATGAAACCTCCTGCTTGCTCATATCCTTTAATATCAGAGAAACCCAACACAATATCTGTCGCGACACTATTAATATCCTGTAAAACAATTTCTTGTATGATCGCACCATAATTGATAAAAGAAACATAATTTCCTTGATCATTTTCGATGGTAAACTTAAAAATCGTTTGTCCATTTATCTGATCAAAAAATTTTTGAAGAACTTTCATTTTAGTATCCGGTCCCTGTATTTTTTTTCACTTGGCCATAAGTTTTGAATCGGTCTAAAACATCGCTGATTTCTTCATCATTTAGCACAAAAGCCTTCTCTTCTGCGACAGAATTACACATCCACTGCATTTCTGCACAAAACTCACAGCTCACAGCCAATCCAAACGCACTTTTCATATTGGGTCCACATGTAATTATACCGTGATTTGCCAAAAGAACCGCTCTACTAACACCAAGCGCTCGTTTTACACTATTCGCCAGTTCTTCTGTTCCAAAAGTTGCATATTCTGCACACGGAATTTCCGAAACACCTGCTGATGCCACTACATAATGAACCGCTTTCAGTGGTTCTCTCATACAAGCTAAAGCTGTACAATATTTTGAATGCGTATGCACTGCAGCACGTGCTTCAGGCTTTTCTTGATACATGACAGCATGCAATCCATATTCACTAGACGGTTTTTTTTCTCCATCAACAATTTGCCCATCTAGCGTCATAACAACTACATCTTCTGGTTTTGTATCAAAATATCCAATCCCAGAAGGACTAATAGCCATATATCCGGTTTCTGGATCATAGGCACTAATATTTCCAGCAGTTCCCTTTGACAAGCCTGCTGAACTCATTTTCTTTCCATATTCTACAATTAGCTTTCTTTCTTTTTCCATTAACATAATCTTTCTCCTTTTTGTCCTTTATTTATTAAAAAATCGATTAATATCATACGGTGAATACACGCCTTTGTCCGTTACAATCCCATCACATAAATGTGGTGGCGTGATATCAAAAGCCGGATACCAACCTTTTACTCCTTCTTTTGCCGTCCGAACTCCCATTGCCTCCAAAACATATTTATGATCTCGCATTTCTATTTCAACGGAGTCAATCGTTTTATGTTTTTTATCCGGACTTCCTGTAACAAAATACGGAATCCCAAAATGCTTGCAAAGGATGGCAATCTGCATGGTACCAACCTTGTTGACAATATGCCCATCACACGAGATTGCATCTGCTGCTGATGTAAACACATCAATCAAACCTTGCTTCATTGCAAATCCAGGCATATTGTCTGTGATAACTGTAACGTCAAATCCTTGATCATATGCCACGCTGGCAGTCAACCGCGCCCCTTGGAAATACGGCCGTGTTTCCGCGCAATAAATTTTAAACTCTTTTCCCTGTGCTTTAATTTCCTTCAACATTTGTCCAACTATCGTTTCACCAAAACATTGTGTCAAAACAGCACCTCTTTGTGGAAACAGATCAACTAAGTGTTTTGCAGTATTTGCAATTCGCAAATACTTTTCATTGATTTCATTTACGGCATAATTGAAGACCGCACGATCAGCTCGAATCCCCTCATCAAGCGCTTCAACGGCGACCTGATAACATTGTTCCGTAAAGCTTTCCATTCTTGCTGCGGTCGTTGGACGCGCATGCGAAAGTGTATAGGCAGCTTTCTTTAAATATTCCCGTTGTTCTTCCATCCGCTTGTCCTTGCATTCAAACGCTGCCAACGCCATTCCCATACGCGCTGCCAGGTAAGGTCCAGCAGATTGTGTAACCATATCCTCAATTGCCTTTGCGACCTCGCCATGCGAATTACATACTACAAATTCCTCTTTACTTGGATAAATCCTTCTGTCTAGAATTCGAACTTTACCCTCTTCATACCACGCAACGTTCTCATATTGAAGCATAAATGCTAAATCTTTATCTGCTCTTTCCATATCTACCTCACATCGCTTTCTTAAACAGTGCAATCACATCTTCCTCACTTGGCATTTTCGGTGAAGAGAAGATACATCCATCTTTCAACGCTTTCTCTGCTAAACCAGGCAATTCTTCCTCTGTAATCCCCAACGACCTTAATGATACCTTGGTTTTTGCGCGCATAGACAAACTATTGATCTCAGCAACGAAAGCTTTCGCCCCTTCCATCATCGTCATGTCTTTGCTTTGATCTGGAATCAGTAAATCTGCTAGTTCTGAGAACTCTTTTTCACATGTATCCGAATAATAATCCAAAACAATTGGAAGCAAAATAGCATTGCATAATCCATGCGGCAAATTATAACTGGCTCCAATCTGATGTGCCATTGCATGTACTAAACCTAACCCCGCACTGCCAAAACTCAGACCGGCCAAGTATTGTCCCAAAGCCATCTTCTCTCTAAGTTCAATATCGTGAGGACTCATTATCACTTTCTCTAAATTATGATAAACAAGCGATATCGCATCCTTTGCCAACAAGTCAGTTAAAAGTGTTGAACTGGTAGATATATAACTTTCAATTGCATGCGTCAATGCATCCATACCAGTTTGAGCTGTGATTTTTTCTGGTAAGCCAACCATCAGATCTACATCGTTCACTGCAATATCCGGCATTGCGTAATCGTCTTTAAAAATCAATTTAACTTTCTTTTCTTCATCACTAATCAAATAAGCCCTTGAAATCTCGCTGCCTGTTCCAGCTGTTGTATTTATAGCAACAAGAAACCTGCCCTTTTCCTGTGATTTGTTAGATCCAATGTAGTCTTGAATAATTCCGCCGTTTGCTTCCAAAATACGAATCGCTTTTGCACAATCATTTGCGGAGCCACCTCCGACTGCAATAATGAAATCACAGTCATTCTCACGCATCAAAGCAACACCTTCATTCACATTTTCAATTGTTGGATTCGGTTGCACCTTGTCATAAATCAGGTATTCGATACCAGCGTTCTTTAACATGTCGGCAACCGGTTCCAACAGTCCCAGTCTATTTATGCCTGAATCGGTAATGATTATCGCCTTTTTTAGTTTTTCTCGAATCAAATAGCCCGAGAGCTCTGCAATCGCTTTTGCTCCGAACAAACTCATTTTTGCCGCTGCAAATCTTTCAACCATTCTATTTCTCCTTATTTAAAAAGGTCCCCAATTTATTTTTACTGCAATTAGTAAAAACACCCATGTTACCAGATAAATCACTGCCACTTCCCGAACAGCAAATTTCACCCATTTACTAAATGGAACTCGTGCGATTCCAAGCATCGCCATCAACGATCCCAATGTAGGATAAATAAGGTTGGTAATTCCATCTCCGATCTGAAATGCCAATATACTCGTTTGATCAGTCATTCCAACCAATTGCCCGACAGGAAACATAATTGGCATCGTAGCCGCTGCTTGTCCACTCCCAGAAGGAATTAGGAAGTTAACCAAGCCATGTACAGATGACATCATTGGCGCTGCAATATACGGTCCAAAATTTGTCAACGGATCTGAAATTCCTTTTACAATCGTATCCAAAACGTGTCCATTCTCCATCACCACTTGAATCGACCTGCCCATACCAACCATCAGTGCTGCGCCAAACATTGCACCGGCGCTTTTTGTAAAAATCGCTATCGCATCATTTGCTTTAATTCCACTCACGAATGCAACTGCAATACCTACAATTATAAATACAGCCATCATTTCATTCAGATACCAATGAAATTTAGTTGGTCCTATAATCAAACAGAGGAACAAGCAAAAAAACACTGCTAGTACCTTCTTGTCTTTTTTTGTAATTTGATAGTCATCCAAATCCTTGTGAAGTCCCAAACCTTCAGTTGAAATCCCTTTTGTGAAACTGTACTCTGGATCTTCTTTAACCTTTTTAGCGTATAACGCTAAAACCAACGCGGAAGCAGTCGTAGCTGCCAACCATACGATTGTACGAAACAGCATTCCTGAAAACAAAGGCAATCCACAAATTGCATCAGATGTTCCAACTGTTGATGCATTAATTGGTCCCATGGCAAAACCAATGCCGCCGCCAACAATAACAATACCAGCGCCTGTCAATAAGTCGAAACCTAGCCCTAGTGCAATCGAAACTGCGATAATTGTGAAAGGTATTTGAATTTCCGGGCCGATAATAATACCTAAACATGAAAATAGACATGTGATGAAGAACACCACTTTCTCACCGGAAATATGCAATTTCTGTGTTTTTCGAATTAGAACTCCGATGCTGTTTTCCAGCGCTCCCGTCGAATTAATTAATCCGAATGCACCAGACGACAATAGAATCATAAAAATAATCTGTGAGGAAGCTTGCAAACCTTTAGGAATTGCTACAAACACTTCAAATAAACTTGCAGGATTCCTTTCCACACTATGGTATGTACCATTTTCAATAATCATTCTGCCTGTTGGAGAAGCAATCCGATTGAATTCACCCGCAGGAATCACCCAAGTCAAAACAGCACCCAACAAAATCATAAAAAACAGAATCACATAAGTGTTTGGAAAGTTCCTATACCATTTCTCATCTCCCATATAGTAGATACTCCTTTCAAATTACTGGTTGCCCGATATAATCGGGCAACCAATACAATCAACTAAAAAGGACCGAAATTAATTTTTACCGCAATTAAGATAAATACAATCGCAAGTGCTACTGTTGCCCAGAATAACTTCATTGAGAATTTCAGCCATTTCACAAAAGGAACTCGCGCCATTCCACACATGGCAATCATTGCTCCAATTGTAGGATAAATAATATTCGGCAGCGAAGCGCCTAATTGCATACACAATACGGCTGTCTGCTGAGTAATCCCCAATACTTCCGCCAGTGGCGAGTAAATCGGCATTACCGTAACAGAAAGCGCACTTCCCGAAGGAATGAAAAAGTGAATAATCATTGTGACAAAGAACATTCCAATCGCTGAAACGCTAGGCGCAAAATTTGCCAAAGGCGCCGACAGCGTATGTACAATAGTATCCATAACTTTTCCGTTGTCTAAAATCACTTGAATGCCTCTAGCAATTGCCAAAATCAACGCAACAGAAGCTGTATTCCTAAATCCAGTCAAAAAACCATCAACGATTTCATCAATTTTCAATCCATACACAATTCCTGCCAAAACACCTGCAATGACAAAGATTGCACTCATTTCATTTAAATACCAGCCCAGTTTACTAGATCCAATAATAATTGCTACAAATAGTCCTACAATAACAAGCAATACTCCTACCTGTCGGCCTGTCAACTTGCTATTCTCATCTTGATCTTCAAACGCCAAGCCTTCCGTTCCAATCTCCGCAGCATAGCTCTTTGATGGATCTTGCTTCACTTTCTTCGCATAAATTGAGATGACTATGCAAACCAATACAGTACTTACAAACCACATCACACTACGGAATCCAAAGCCAGAAAAAATTGGCAACCCGACAATCGAATGTGCTGTTCCAAGCAGAGAAGCATTTATAGGTGCTGTTGCAAAAGCGGTATATCCAGCTCCCATGATCATAGCTAAACCGACAACAATGTCATATCCCAAACCTAAAGCAATTGCTACGGATAATGTTGTAAATGGTATCTGAATTTCTGGTCCGGCAATAATTCCTAAAGCTGAAAATAAGAAGCAAATAATCCAAATCACCATAGTACTAGGCATACGGCCTTTTCGTACTTTCCGTAAAAGGGCTCCAACGCCCGCATCCAATGTTCCTGTTTTCCCAATTACTGTAAATGCTCCAGTAGATAGCATAATAATTGCGATGATGCCCGCTGCACCAACAAAACCTTGTGGAATTGCCTTAAAAATATCAAACAATGTCGCTGGGCTTGATTCAATCACATGATAAGATCCTGGTACAACAACAGGTCTCCAAATCCCTTCTACGGCAACCCGCGTGTACTCACCTGCTGGCAATACCCAAGTAAGTGCCGCAGCAATCGATACAAGTAAGAATAGAATTACATACGTATTGGGAATTTTTTGATACCATTTTTTGTTCTCTGTCATTTCTTTACCTCCTCTAATTAAATTGTTTGATGATATTTATGAAATCACGTCCAACTTGAATAGAATCGCGATTCATAATAAATTTCTTAGCAATCTTAATCATTCTTCTCTCAACATCTGCTCTCTTCTCTTCGTTTTCAATTAATGTAAGATCACTAACTTTTGCAACTCCAACAATTCTTCGGATCAATTCACACCCAAGGATTCCGGCAGTATCACTGATAATCTGATTTAAATAGTATTCTTTATAACCTTCAGTTTTTGCCATATCATCAGTCACCACTTCATCATACCGGTCAATAAATTTACCGATAAACAGATCCACAATTTGTAAAACAGTATAATCAACCCACTTCTGAAACGCATCAGCTTTCTTATTATCATATGTAGCAATCGAGTAGAATTTGGCAAACAATAGATGTGCAATTACATTAGCCAAGTCATATCCCATTGGACCATAAAATGCAAACTCAGGATCAAACACTTTGATCTGCTGTTCATTAATAAAAATCGATCCTGAATGCAAGTCCCCATGGAGAAGCGCCTGAGCATGCTCCATAAATGCAAATTTAAGTTTTGCAACCTCCAATCGCAGATGTATATCTAAATAAATCTCACTTTGAACGAATTCATCCATCCCCTCAACTACATAATTTTTCCCTGAAAAATTACCAAATGGTTCCGAGTAAACCAATTGTTCTGTAATATCACATAAATCAGGATTCTGAAATCGACTTACATTTTCCTTCTTTTTTTTATGCGACATTACGATATCAGTTGATTCCAACAAAGTATTTACAAGAAAGGTAGTTATTTGATCTGCAAAAAATGGAAATGTTTTTTGCTCAAGTAACGTTTTTCTCATGACTTCGTAATCCTTCAAATCCTCCATGATCATGCAGCACATCACCGTATCATAATCAAAGACACGCGGAACCATTCCTGGCGCCAACTCCTCCTGCATCATTAATATTTCTGCCTCAATACGGTTTCGATCAACATTGATTAGCCGTCCAGATTTTGCTCTCGTCTCTATACCCGAATGTTTCACGATTATGGATTTCCCGGTTCCGTCTTCTTGGACTCTAAATACATAGTTTAAATTTCCATCACCAATCTCTTTTACACTTAACTCTGCTTGTGGTGAAAAATAATCATATTTTCTCTGAATATATTCAACAACGTCCGGTTCTCTCATGAGAAAATATTGATCAAATTTCTTTACAGTCATTGTCTTTTCCCCCTCACTTAAATTTCACTAACCGTATAAGCCTTCATAAAAAACGTTTTCTTCATATTGCAATGAACAATTATACATCCTTTCTACATCCATATGATACCACCCTAACCAACTCAAGTCAACACAATTCAACATAAATCAAACAATTTATCGCATCGTTTTAGGTGATTTCATAAAATTCATTGCAATATCACCCTTTCACACCTCTCGTTATGTTGCTTTGTGTTGTTTTCTATTGATTCACCTTGCTTTTTTATTTCAATAACCATACAATACTAGTAGAAGACTCAACAAAACAGATTTTTTTATGGAGGAAATATGCTTAAAATTGAACGTCATAATTATATACTTGCAGAATTACAAAAAAAGGGAAGCATACTCGTTCCAGACCTTAGTAATTCCTTAAACTGCCATCAAGAAACCATTCGAAGAGATTTGAAGGAGTTAGAAGTTGCTGGAAAATTGATTCGAATTTATGGTGGCGCCTATTTGCCCGACTATACTGATCAAACAGTTCCCACCAACCTTCGATCTAGCATGTTCATAGAAGAGAAGCTAGCCATGTCCAACTTAGCTGCTCGTTATATTTTCCCAGGTGCAACGCTCGCACTAGACTCTAGCACTACTTGCCTACAACTAGCACAAGTATTATCTGAATCCAAAATTCCGTTAACGATTGTTACCAATTCACTGCGAATTTGTAATTTGTTTGATACGAACACCCAAAGCATCATTAAAGTGGAATGTACCGGAGGTAGCTTTCGAGCAAAAACTAGCTCATTTGTCGGATATTCGGCTACAAACTTCTTAAAAAACTATTTTACTGATATTGCTTTTATTAGCCCACCTGCTCTTGACAGGATGTTCGGCCTTTCAGACAAGAGTCTAAATGAAGCCCAAATAAGAAGCACGATGCTGACACATTCAAAAAAACGCATCTGCTTAATGGATCATACTAAGTTCTCAGTTATAACTACTCATTCCATCGCGCCAATAGACTCTGTCGATATTCTTATAACCAACCAACCCCTAACCAAAGACTGGTCCATATTCCTTAAACAACAAAAAATTGAAATCGAATATACTAAATAGATCGAGGCATAGACCAAGTTATGCAACTTTTTAAAGAATATAAGTATAATGCCACAGTAACTTTATTCACAGGGGTGAAACATCGATAGTTTAAACAAATCAACCCTCTCGATAAAATATGCATGAGGCCAACTACAGTCAGACCCCTGTACGTAAAAAACTACTCTACAAAAATAAAGTGGTTCTCAAACTCGTTCTGGACGAGTTTTTTAGTGGTGGTGGTGAAAGTCCTACCGTAGTTTCGTCTACTCTCAGGCATGCCATGCACCTTACTCCATCACTGGCGACGGTGAATTTGGTTTAGACTACACAAACTTGGCTAAAACAAAAAACGGACCAAAGTCCGTTTTATCTATGATGAAAGTATAACGTATCAGGAAAACCCTAGTCGTTTTGTTACCTCAACAAATTTATCTTTCACATTCATCTGCATTGATCATAAAAAGGTATTCCATATTCATTTAATTAGAACCCTTATCTATTTAATCAAAGTTATAGAGTATCTCTTCTTTATGTATATTTGTAGATTCATTACTAAAGTAAATCAATTTGCTTTCTATCCCCAGAAACTCTTTTGCTAAGTAAAAAAATCTCATCTGAGGTTCTCTCAATTTGTCTTTACCTTTTTTTGCTTCAACAAAGAAACAGGTGTCTAGGTTCAATATAAACAAATCCGGATTTTCAACTGAATATCCCCTACTGTCTAAGCCTTGTATGGCCTCCTTAAATGATTGTAATCGCATTGGAGTTACAAGTGTTTCAATCATTTTAGTGAATCGGTGGTATTTAGATTTTTTCGAAACAAGGTCAAAATTATTAGCAAATACCAAATACCCGTTTTCTCTAAAAAATCTTTCAGCCATCCATTCTCCAAAACCGTATCCATTACTTACTCCAGGGCCGTTAAACTCCAACATGAATTTAGGAACTACCTTAGACTCTCTCTGTTTCCAATTACAAAGAATTTCATTTTCATAAGGAACTATAATTTTTTCTATAGTTATAGAAGCCATAAACCTACCTCCTTTTAATTTACAGAGTTCACCAAGCCTCCAGAAATCACAGTTCGCATTTAATAAACTTTCATCCATCAATTTTATTCTATCAGAAAAAATAATTAAAAATATACCTTTACCAATTCATACAGAGTACCCATTGAGTAATTTACTTTCATGTGCACACAAAAACACCTTGTGCCTGAATTTCCAAGGAAATCAGATACAAGGTGTTCGATTATTCCGTAATCAATTGATCAATCGGCTTACCCGGCGGTACGATCGGATAGACATTGTGACTGTTCTCAATCAATACATCCAGAAGGAATGGCCCCTCTTCCCACTTTTTCTCCGCCAGTGCCGCTTCCAGATCTTCCATACTTTCCACTGTGGCTCCCGGAATCTTGTAAACGGCCGCCAAGGCTTCATAACTCAAGTCCTCATCATTGGTGGTCTCGGCATACCGCTCTTCCTGGAAGAGCTGCTGCCATTGCCGCACCATGCCCAAAGCCCGGTTGTTCATCACAACAATCATAATCGGCAATTTCTGCCTTGCCATGGTCAAGAGTTCCGACGCGCTCATACGAAAGCTGCCGTCGCCGGTAACCAAAACCGTGGTCGCGCCAGGCTTGGCCAGACTTGCCCCAATGGCTGCGCCGGGACCGAATCCCATGGTGCCCAGTCCACCGGAGGTGATAAAGTCCACGGATTGCTTGAAGTCCCAATACTGAGCGGTCCACATCTGGTGCTGGCCGACATCGGTCACTACAGTTGATTTTGGATCGACTGCCCGATTAACCGCCGACAGGATATTGGCCGGTGTAAAGCCAGTGGAGCGATTGGCCGAATAGCCCGCCACCCAATCATGAATGCGTTCGAGCCATACAGGACGTTCTGCAGGCCGTACCGCTTCCAAGAGTTCTGTCAGGATGGCTTTCACATCGCCCCGGATCGCCAGGTTATGCTTGACGTTTTTGCCGAATTCCGTCGGATCCAAATCAATGTGTATAATGGAAGAGTTTTTTCCAAAGCTGCCGCGTTTCCCGACCACCCGATCGCTAAACCGCGTCCCAATGGCCAAAATCAAATCGCTTTGCGAAGCCGCCAAATTGCCGTGCTTGTATCCATGCATGCCGATCATGCCCAGAGACAAGGGATGGGTCCGGTCAATCGTTCCCAATCCCATCAAGGTATTGGCAACAGGGATCTGGGTTTTCTCGGCCAAAGCCACCAGTTCTTCTTCCGCCTCCGACAATTTGATACCGCCGCCTGCAAGGATCACCGGCCGCTTGGCCTTGGCAATCATCGCAACCGCTTCTTGAACCGCTTGGCTGTAATCCGTTTCCTTTGTATCTTTCAGGACAGATTCATCCAAAGCGGCCCAATCCGGCATTGTATCTGCAAGAAAAATATCTTTCGGGATATCCACCAAAACAGGACCCGGCCGCCCGCTTTGTGCAACAGCAAAAGCTTCGGTTAATACGCCTGCCAGATCCTCCACCTTCCGCACCAAGTAATTGTGCTTGGTGATGGAAAAGGTGATGCCGGTGATATCCAGCTCCTGAAAGGAGTCTTTGCCCAGCAAGGCCGTCGGCACCTGGCCCGTCAGCACGACCAAAGGAATGGAATCCATATAGGCATTGGCCAAGCCCGTGATGGTATTGGCCGCGCCCGGTCCGCTGGTAACGATGCAAACCCCCGGTTTGCCGGTTGATCGCGCGTATCCGTCTGCGGCATGAACCGCATTCTGCTCATGCACGGTTCGGATATGGCGCGGTGGGTCATCTGCACGATGCAGGGCATCATACAAAGGGATCACCGCTCCGCCCGGATAACCAAACAGAAGCTCAACGTTCTCTCTTTTCAATACTTCCAATACGATTTCTGCGCCCTTCATCGCAACCTCCTAAAACGTAACCGCTCCTTGCGAAGCGTCTTTTACCATGGCAGCATACCGCTGCAAATATCCTGACAAGGTTCGCTCCTGCGGCTTCCACACCGCTGCGCGCGCCTTTAATTCCTCCTCATCCACCAGCAAGCTTAGCTCGCCGTTTGGAATGTCAATCCGAATCTTGTCCCCTTCATGGATCCAGGCAATCGGTCCATTGTCCGCCGCTTCCGGCGATACATGGCCAATCGCCGCGCCTCGGGTTCCCCCGGAAAAGCGCCCGTCGGTAATCAGGGAGACCTTGTCGTCCAGATTCATGCCGGCCAAGGCTGATGTTGGTGTCAGCATTTCCCTCATGCCTGGTCCGCCTTTTGGCCCTTCGTACCGGATGACCACACAGTCTCCCGGTTGGATCTGACCGCCCAAAATTGCTTCTACCGCCAATTCTTCGCTGTCAAAGACCCGCGCCCGCGCTTCCACACTCATCATGGCTTCCGCTACAGCTGACTGCTTGACCACAGCCCCCTTCGGCGCCAGATTTCCTTTTAATACGCGAATGCCACCCGTATTGGCATAAGGCTGATCCATGGTACGAATGACAGAATCATCCGTGACTTTGGCTCCCGCAAGCACCGTACCCACAGGCTGGCCATAGACAGTCTGCGCGGCTGGATCGATCTTGCCGCCTTCCAAAAGTCGTTTCATCACGCCTGCAATGCCGCCGGCATGGTAGAGATCCTCGATATGCTGATCGCCCGCCGGACTCAAGCGGCAAAGATTAGGCGTTGTCTGACTGACTTGGTTGATCTTTTCAAGGTCCATGTCAACACCGGCTTCTTTGGCGATTGCTGTCAAGTGAAGCACCGTATTGGTCGAGCAACCCAAGGCCATATCCACTGCCAAGGCGTTGGCAAATGCCGTTTCCGTTAAAATATCCCGTGGTTTGATCCCTTCTTCCACCAGATGCATAACCCGCATGCCCGCTTCCTTGGCCAATCGCTTTCGAGCCGCATAGACCGCTGGGATGGTTCCGTTGCCGGAAAGTCCCATGCCCAAGGCTTCCGTCATGCAGTTCATGGAATTCGCCGTAAACATGCCGGCGCAAGAACCGCATGTCGGGCAGGCATCGTCTTCAAGACTAATCAGGGCATCCATTTCCATCTGGCCCAAGGCTTCCATGCCGACCCCTTCGAATACGGTAATCAAATCCACGTCTCTTTCCTTGTGCCGCCCCTTCAGCATGGGACCACCGCTGACCACAACCGTTGGAATGTTCACCCTTGCAGCCGCCATCAGCATACCCGGCACAACCTTGTCACAATTGGGGATAAGAACCAATCCATCAAGGCCGTGAGCTTTGGCCATGATCTCAATGCTGTCGGCAATAATTTCCCGGCTGGCCAAGGAATAACGCATGCCCTCATGATTCATGGCAATTCCGTCACACACGGCAATCGCCGGAAACTCCAAGGGCGTTCCACCAGCCATCAGGACGCCTCGCTTGACCGCATCGGCGATCTGTCGCAGCTCCACATGGCCAGGTACAATTTCGTTGAATGAGTTGGCAACCCCAATCAAGGGTCGGCTGATTTCCGCATCCGTCAGCCCGGTTGCCTTCAAAAGCGATCGGTGAGGCGCTCTTGCCGCCCCTTCCTTCACCCGATTGCTACGCATCCTTTCCACCAATCCAGCTCATCATGGAGCGAAGTCTCTTGCCAACCGCAACAATCGGATGCGCGTTTTGTTGACGGCGGGCTGCCGTAAAGGTTGGCTGGTTGATTTTATTTTCCATAATCCAGTTTTTCGCGAAGGTTCCGTCCTGGATTTCTTCCAGCACTTTCTTCATCTCGGCACGCGTGTCTTCCGTGATAATGCGCTTGCCGGTTACGTAATCGCCGTATTCAGCCGTATTGCTGATGGAGTCCCGCATCTTCTCAAAACCGCCCTCGTAGAACAAATCCACAATCAGTTTCATTTCATGAAGGCATTCGAAATAGGCGATCTCTTCCTGGTAGCCTGCTGCCACCAAGGTGTCGAAACCGGCTTTGATCAATTCGGTGACGCCCCCGCAAAGGACAGCCTGCTCGCCGAACAAATCCGTTTCCGTTTCTTCCATAAAGCTGGTCTCCAATACCCCGGCCCGCGTCGCGCCAATGCCGTTCGCATAAGCAAGGGCAATCTCACGTGCCTGGCCTGTCGCATCCTGATAGACCGCAAACAGGGCCGGCACGCCTTTACCATCCTGGTAAACGCGGCGAACCAAGTGACCCGGTCCTTTCGGCGCAACCATAAATACATCAACATCTTTAGGCGGACGGATCTGGTTGTAATGAATGTTGAAGCCATGGGCAAATGCCAGGGCTTTCCCTGCAGTCAAATAAGGAGCAACTTCCGTTTCATAGACACTTGCCTGCCGTGTATCCGGCAAGAGCATCATAATCACATCGGCCGCTTTCGTCGCATCTGCAACCGTCATGACTTCCAGTCCCAACTCCTCTGCCTTGGGCCAAGATCGGCTTCCCTCATAGAGCCCGACCACTACCGAAGCGCCGCTCTCTTTCAAGTTTAGCGCGTGGGCGTGTCCCTGGCTTCCAAACCCCAGGATTGCCACTTTTTTTCCTGCAATCACCTCAAATTTCGCATCGTTGTCATAATACATTTTCGCCATGATCCTAATCCTCCTTCAATACCTCAATCAATGATACATCTACCAACTTCTCCAGAGTCTGCACAGCTCTCTGTGCTTGTTCCGGGCATGATCCTTCCAAATGAATATGCATTTCATGACTTCCGGTTCCGGAGGTGACTGCCTGCAGATTCATTCCACGAATTTCAAATTCCCTTCTTCTCAATGTGCTGGTTACACGGATAAAGCTGTCCATTCCTTTTTCCAGTCTTGCGTAAATGGTTTGCATCTTCTTCCCTCCTCCTTAAAATTCATAAAAAAAACGGGTCGTTCCGAAGAACGACCCGTTTGGTAAACTTTACCAATTCAAACATGGATACAATGTCCTTTTTCGAAACAACTTTCCGGTATTTTCTTTGTCCACGACGACTAGGCCCACGAGCAGAATCAGCACGAGGACCAAAATAATAATAATACCGTTTAAGTTGTTTAAGAAAATTGTATTCATTGCATTCATGATTTTCACTCCATCATTGTCAAACAATTTCAAAGACTCTCAATATGTTAGTCTGATTATAACGGCGCACTTTCCTATTGTCAACGATTTTTGTTGCTTTTTCTTCATATTTGTACAGGAAAACGCTTTTTAACTTGCTTCGCCGCGGACAATCGCCTGTCTGGGCTGGGCAATCTTCGCCCATAGAAAAACACCCCATAGGCATTCAACTCACTTCACCGGCCCATGGGGTGTTCCCTTATTTCTTCTCTGTAATCACTTGATCGATGGTTTTTCCCGGCGATACCATTGGAAAGACCTGATGGGTCTTTTCAATTCGAACCTCCATCAGGAAGGGACCTTTTTCCCACTTGCGGTCTGCCAATACGGCCTGCAAGTCTTCCATGGACCGGACCGTTGCGCCAGGGATGTCATAAACATCCGCCAGTTTCACGAAAGACATGGTTTCATCGGTATCCGTTTCCGCATAGCGTTCATCGCCGAAAAGATATTGCCACTGACGCACCATGCCCAAAGCATGATTGTTCATCACCACAATAAAAATCGGCATTTGATGTCTGGCAATCGTCAACAATTCCGGTGCGCCCATGCGAAAGCTTCCGTCCCCCGTAATCAACAAGGTGGGATTGCCGCTTTTGGCCAAAGCGGAACCCATGGCTGCGCCGGCGCCGAATCCCATGGTCCCCAAGCCGCCGGAAGTGATAAAGTCAGCCTCCCGCTTGAAGTCCCAATACTGGGCCGTCCACATCTGGTGCTGGCCAACGTCCGTGACAATCGTCGTTTTGGGATCAATCGCCTGATTGATTGCCGAAAGAATATTCTTGGGCACGAACCCCGCTTGACGGTTGGTTGCTTCGCCTTCTTCCCAATCGGAAATCCGCTGCAGCCAAATCGGATGCTCTGCAGCTTGCACAGCCCCGGTCAGTTGAGTCAGGGTGGCTTTTACATCACCCGAGATGGTCAAGCAATCTTCGACGACTTTTCCGAACTCTGTCGGATCCAAATCGATATGAATAATCTTGGCATTTTTCCCAAATTGACTCCGATTGCCGACCACCCGGTTGCTGAATCGCGTGCCGATTGCCAAAATCAGATCGCTCTGGGTCATGGCCAGATTGCCATACTTGAAGCCATGCATGCCGATCATGCCCAAAGACAAGGGGTGTGATCGGTCGATGGTGCCCAATCCCATCAGGGTATTGGCAATAGGCATCTGCGTCTTCTCGGCAAAGGCGGTCAATTCCGCCTCGGCGCCCGACATGCGAACACCCCCGCCGGCCAAGATGATCGGCCGTTCCGCCTGCGCAATCATCTGCGCCGCTTCTTGGATCTCTTCGCCAATCTGCGATTCAGCCGACTCGTTCCGGATCTTGTCGATCTCATCCCAATTCGGCAGGGTTTCCGCCAGGAAAATATCCTTGGGGATATCCACCAAAACCGGTCCCGGCCTGCCGCTTGCGGCTACTTGAAAGGCTTCTGTCATCACTTCCGCCAAGTCTTCCACATCCCGCACCAGGTAATTGTGCTTGGTAATGGAAAAGGTAATGCCGGTAATATCCAGCTCCTGAAAGGCATCCTGACCCAACAGGGCGGTTGGCACCTGACCGGTAATCACCACCATGGGTATGGAATCCATATAGGCGTTGGCCAAACCCGTGATGGTGTTGGATGCGCCCGGGCCGCTTGTCACAATACAAACCCCCGGCTTCCCGGAAACCCTGGCATAACCGTCCGCCGCGTGTACCGCATGCTGCTCATGAACCGTTCGAATATGCCGCGGTGCGTCATCTGCACGATACAGGGCATCGTACAAAGGGATTACTGTTGCGCCGGGATACCCAAACATGAGCTCAACATTTTCTCTTTTTAAAACTTCCAATACGATTTCTGCGCCCTTCATCGTGTCCCTCCTCAATCTCACTCTCTTTCCCTACAAGTTTCAAATATTTATGCGTCTTTTCCGCCAATCCAGCTCATCATGGAACGAAGTCTCTTGCCGACCGCCACAATCGGATGCGCATTTTGAATGCGTCGTGCCGCCGCAAAGGTTGGCTGGTTGATACGGTTCTCCATAATCCAGTTCTTTGCAAAGGTTCCATCTTGAATTTCCGCCAGCACCTGCTTCATTTCAGCCCGTGTATCCGCTGTGATAATGCGCTTGCCGGTAACATAATCACCGTATTCGGCCGTGTTGCTGATGGAATCGCGCATCTTCTCAAATCCGCCTTCGTAGAACAAGTCCACAATCAACTTCATCTCATGAAGGCATTCAAAATAGGCAATTTCTTCCTGATAGCCCGCTGCCACCAAGGTATCGAATCCTGCCTTGATCAGTTCGGTGCAGCCACCGCAAAGCACGGCCTGTTCCCCGAACAAATCCGTCTCGGTCTCTTCCATAAAGCTGGTTTCCAAAATGCCGGCGCGGGTGGCCCCGATCCCTTTCGCGTACGCCATGGCGATTTCCCGCGCCTGGCCTGTCGCGTCCTGATAAATGGCAAACAATGCGGGAACCCCTTTGCCGTCTTCATACACCCGGCGAACCAGATGGCCCGGCCCCTTCGGCGCCACCATGAAAACATCCACATCCTTCGGCGGACGAATTTGGTTGTAATGGATGTTGAATCCATGGGCGAAAGCCAATGCCTTGCCCGCTGTTATGTAAGGTGCCACCTCTGTCTCGTAAACAGCTGCCTGCCGCGTATCCGGCAAGAGCATCATGATCACATCCGCCGCTTTCGTGGCATCGGCCACCGTCATGACCTCAAGCCCCGCTGCCTCGGCTTTCGGCCAAGAACGGCTTCCCTCATAAAGACCTACAATTACGGAAGCACCACTCTCCTTCAGGTTTTGCGCATGGGCATGTCCCTGGCTTCCAAAACCCAAGATTGCAATTCTCTTACCTGCAATCACCTCAAAATTCGCATCGTTGTCGTAATACATTGTCGCCATAAACCTAATCCTCCTTGATTAATTGAATACCTGTTACATCAATAAGCTTTGCCAATTGCCGCATCGCTCGATCAGCCGTTTCTGGGTGTGTTTCCTGCAAGTGAATCCGCATTTCATGCCGCCCCGGTTGAGAGGGCATGGCCTGCAGGTTCATTCCGGTAATTTCAAATTCCTTTCTTCTCAGGGTGCTGGAGACACGAATAAAACTGTCCATTCCCTTTTCCAATCTTGCGTAAATGGTTTGCATGATTTTCCCTCCTTAGGCTTCCTTTATCAATTGAACCGATGAAACATCGATTAGTTTGGCCAAGTGGCGCATGGCTCGACTGGCAATCATCGGATTCGTTCCCTGTAAAACAATATGCATCTCATGAGATCCCGGTTGGGCGGCCACGGCCTGCAAGTTCATCCCGACGATTTCAAATTCTTTTCTTCTCAACGTGCTGGCGACGCGAATAAAACTGTCCATTCCTTTTTCCAATCTTGCAGTTATGGTTTGCATTTGTTTTCCCTCCCTAGGACTTCAATGAAATTAACTTGAAACGACCTCTGCATGTTACGCGATGAATTCAGTTTCGAACATTGTTCGATCCTGACCATCTTCACTTTAACCGCATATTAGCAAATTGGTTCTTTTTGCTAAATGCTGAGCGAAGATATATTCATCGTAAATAAAAAAACGGGACGTTCCGAAGAACGTCCCGCTGGCAACCTGTATCAGGTTACACTGCATGCAATGGGTTCATTCTCTCGCAACAAAACTCAATTTTGTTTTCCACGACCACGACGACTAGGCCCACGAGCACGACGAGCACGAGGACCACGAGTAGTACGAGAAGATTGAAGTTGTTGATAGCGATCATGTTCATTGCATTCATTGTTTTTCTCCATTCTCAATCAAGTTCGTTAAATACTAAAAAACGGGCCGTTCCGAAGAACGTCCCGTTGGCAATCATTTCCTGACTTATGCCGCAAGCATGGGATTCATTCTTTCGCAACCATTTTGAATTTTGCTGTTCACGACCACGACAACTAGGCCCACGAGTACGACGAGTACTGGGACCACGAGAAGGACGAGCTCAAAAGAGCCGGCAGCAGACATATTCAAATTGTTGAAAAAGATTGTTTGCATTGCGTTCATAATTTCCACTCCATTTTTTCAGACAATTTCAAAGAATCGATAATATTAATCTGATTATACGGGGCGCTCCCCCGCTTGTCAATCGTTTTTTTACGTTTTTTTCACATACGCGGCTATTTGTTCGCCAATAGGCGGACAATCGCCTCTGCCAGCTGTTCGGTTGTTCGTCTCTCACATCCCGGCTGCATGAGATCGCCGGTTCGTTCTCCACCTTCCAAAACCGCGGATACCGCCTGCTCAATTTGCTCCGCCAAATCTTTTCTCTTCAGGCTGTGAGTAAAGAGCATGGCCATGGAAAGAATGGCAGCAACGGGATTTGCTTTGCCCTGACCCGCAATGTCCGGCGCCGAACCGTGAATCGGTTCATAAAGCGCCTTGCTTGCGCCAATGGATGCTGAAGGCAGCAAGCCAATTGATCCCACCAATACACTGGCTTCATCGGAGAGAATATCCCCAAAGATATTGTTGGTGACCATAACATCAAACTGACCTGGGTCCCGGATCAGCTGCATAGCCGCATTGTCCACATACAGATGGTCCAAGGCAACTTCCGGATATCCTTCTGCCACCTCTTCCATGACACGGCGCCACAAGCGGGAGCTTGCCAAGACATTGGCCTTGTCCACACTGGTAACGCGCTTGTCCCTTGCTTGGGCTGTCTGAAATGCCACATGGGCAATACGGGTTACTTCTTCCCGGGTATATTTCTCCTCATCTGAGGCGACATCGTCCCCCTCTTGGCGTTTGCCAAAGTAGATACCTCCGGTTAATTCTCGAACAATGACCATGTCTATCCCATTTTTCATGCGGTCGGCACGCAAGGGCGACATATCCTCAAGCCCCGCAAACATTTGAACCGGCCGCAGATTCGCGTAAGTTTCAAGGGTTGCTCGAAGAGCCAAAAGCCCCCGCTCCGGACGCACTTCAACAGGAAGGTCGTTCCACTTGTCTCCGCCTACTGCACCCAAAAACACCGCGTCTGACGCCATGGCAACCGCCTCGGAAGCGTCCGGAAACGGCACACCCGTCTGATCGATCGCCGCGCCGCCAATCAAGGCTTCTTGTATCTCATATTCAATCCCCGCCTGACCGGCAACCGTTTCAAAAACAGCCAAGGCGGCTTTTGTTACTTCCGGTCCAATCCCGTCTCCGGGGCATACGCAAAGCTTAAACATTTTGCGCCTCCTTTTGCTTTTTCACATAGTTCTCCAGTCCGCCCATGGCAATCAATTCCTGCAAGAAGGCCGGATAGGGTGCCGTCTCCCAGGTTTTGCCCTTGGTGACGTTCTCAATCACGCCCGCGGCCAGATCCACTTTGACCTCGTCGCCGGTTTCAATGCCTTCAACCGCTTCCGAACACGCTACAATGGGAAGACCCACATTGATGGCGTTTCGAAAGAAGATTCGGGCAAAACTCTTGGCGATCACCACGCCCACGCCGGCGCCTCGAATGGCCAAAGGAGCATGCTCCCGGGATGAACCGAAGCCGAAGTTCTCTCCGGCTACGATCAAATCCCCTTTAGCGACTTTCTCAATAAAGCTTGGATCCAAATCCATCATGCAGTATTGGCCCAAAACCTGGGCATCGCTGGTATCCAAATATCGTGCGGCAATAATCACATCCGTATCGATATGATCTCCGTAACAAAATGCTTGATTCATAGCTCTCCTCCTTACGCCCATTGACCAGGGGCTGCAATCCTGCCTTGAATGGCAGATTCCGCCGCTACCGCCGGGCTGGCCAAATACACTTCTGACTCCACATGGCCCATGCGACCGATAAAGTTTCGGTTGGTGGTGGCAACGGCGCGCTCGCCTTTCGCCAAAATCCCCATATGACCGCCCAAACAAGGGCCACAGGTTGGCGGACTGATCACCGCGCCCGCATCCAAGAAGATATCAAAATAACCGGCATGCATGGCTTCACGGTAAATTTTCTGGGTTGCCGGGAAAATCAAGACCCGTACCCCCTTCTTGACCTTCCTGCCTTTGAAGACCTCGGCGGCAATCCGCAGGTCTTCCAGTCGTCCGTTGGTACAAGACCCGATTACCACTTGATCAATGACTACCTCTTCGACTTCCTGAATGGTTTTTGTGTTTTCCGGCAAATGAGGGAATGCGATGGTTGGCGATAAGCTGGACAAGTCGATCTTGACTTCTTTTACATAGTCGGCGTCTTCATCCGCTTGGTAGACCTTCCATTCCTCCACGCCCGCGGCTTTCATGTAAGCCTCCGTTTTTTCATCAACCGGGAAGATTCCGTTTTTCGCGCCGGCTTCAATGGCCATATTGGCAATGGTGAACCGATCGTCCATGGTCAGGTTGGCAATCCCGTCTCCCACAAACTCCAAAGACTGATAGGTCGCTCCATCAACCCCAAGTTCGCCAATCAAATGTAAAATCACATCCTTGCCGGATACCCACTTGGGCATCTTCCCTGTCAATTCCACGCGAATGGCTTCGGGAACCCGGAACCAGGTTTTGCCCATTGCCATGCCGGCGGCCATATCGGTACTGCCAATCCCTGTGGCAAAAGCGCCCAAAGCACCATAGGTGCAGGTATGAGAATCGGCGCCGATGACCACTTTTCCCGCGCTGACCAGGCCCTTTTCCGGCAAGAGCGCATGTTCGATGCCCACCTCACCAACTTCGAAGTAATTCGTAATCTCCTGGTCATAGGCAAAGTTCCGCACCTTTTGGCATTGCATGGCCGCCCGGATGTCACGGTTGGGTGTGAAGTGGTCAGGAACAATCACGACCTTGTCCTTGTCAAAGACCTTGTTTGCCTCCATGCGGACAAAGGCATCCTGGGCAACAGGCGTGGTAATATCATTGCCCAGTACAATATCCAAATTTGCCAGAATGAATTCGCCAGCTTCCACCTGTTCCTTTCCGCAGGCAGCAGCCAAAATCTTTTGTGTCATCGTCATTTTCATGCTTGTCTCTCCTTTCGCTGCTCCCAGCGGTTTACCCCGTGCAGGAAGGCTTGAATGCTGGACTCGATTATATCTGTGCTGACGCCCCGTCCAGAAACCGGATAGCCGTCAACCTCCAACTTCAACCGAACCTCTCCTTGGGCGTCTCCGCCGTCGGTGACCGCGTCAATCTTGTATTCCACCAGCCGGACCTCTTCCGGAATCACCTTTCGAATCGCTTGATAGGCCGCATCGATCGGACCGTCTCCAATGGCGACCTTTTCGACGATTTCGCCCTCATGGTCAATCGCCACGGCTGCCGTGGAAGTCATTTCATTGCCCGTATTGATCACAAAGCGTTTCAGACGATAACGAATCGCCTCCTCGTCCATCTTCGCTGCCAAAAGCGCTTCCAAATCCTCGTCGTAGATGGTCTTTTTCCGGTCGCACAGGGCCTTGAAACGCTCGAAAATCGCTTCGAACTCCTGCTGGTCCACTTCATAGCCCAATTCCTTGATGCGGTCCATCAGGGCGTGCTTGCCGGAATGCTTGCCCAATACCAGACGCGTCTGCCGGATGCCGACGCTTTCCGGCGTCATAATCTCATAGGTCGTGCGCTCATTCAGCATGCCGTGCTGGTGGATGCCGGACTCATGGGCAAAAGCATTGGCGCCGACAATCGCCTTGTGCGGCTGCACCTTCACGCCCGTAATGCTGGTCAACAGCTCGCTGGACCGGGCAATTTCCCGGGTATTGATGCCGCATTCAACCGCCATCTTGTCCCGTCGCGTATGCATGGCCATCACAACTTCTTCCAAGGCCGCGTTACCTGCGCGTTCTCCGATTCCGTTCACCGTACATTCCACTTGGTCGGCGCCGGCACGGATGGCCGCCCAGCTGTTGGCGACCGCCATGCCCAAATCATTGTGGCAGTGAACCGAGATTCGCGCCTGCTCGATATTCGGCACCGTATTTTTCAAATGGCTGATCAGTTCAAAATACTCCTCCGGCGTGGTGTAGCCCACCGTATCCGGAATATTGACCGTGGTGGCGCCGGCCTGGATTACCGCCTCCACAATTCGGCTCAAATAATTCCAGTCGCTTCGCGTCGCGTCCTCCGCCGAAAATTCCACATCCGACAGATACCCCTTGGCACGTCGTACGGCCGCAACCGCCGACTCAATCGCCTCTTCCCGACTCATCCGCAACTTATGCTGCAGGTGAATATCGGACGTGGCGATAAAGGTATGGATCCGTGGGGCAACACTGCCGCGCACGGCTTCATAGGCCCTGTCGATATCCTTGGGCAAGGACCGCGCCAAAGACGCGACCGATGTGTTTTTCAACGTATTGGCGATGGTTTGAATCGCTTGGAAGTCACCCTCAGAAGCAATCGCAAATCCCGCTTCGAGAACGTCAACCCCCATCTTTTCCAATTGGCGAGCCATTCGTAATTTTTCTGGAATCGTCATGCTGCATCCTGGAGATTGTTCTCCGTCTCGTAACGTCGTGTCAAAAATTAAAATTTTTCTCATGCCATCACTCCTTTCGAATTTGAATATTTTGAATTTTTAGTATAAAAAAAGCCCGTCCCAAAAGGGACGGACATGTTCCGCGGTACCACCCTAGTTGCTCATCTGAGCCACTCGAATTTTGTTAACGGGAATCCCCGGGACCCTCTACTTCATTCAAGGATCCGGCTCGGGAGGGAGTACTGGTTGCAAGAACTGCCGATTTCCACCAACCATCGGCTCGCTGCGAGTTCTTTCGCTTCCAGGCTCTCCGTCTACGCCTAGTATATACGCTGCAGGGAATACCCCTGCGCTTCCAATCTTTCAATCACGCTGGCAATATGGTCATGTCCGTTGGTTTCAACGGTCAGTTCCAGGGCCACTTGCATCAGACGATCGAGGGTTTTGAATTGATTGTGCTCAATCTGGACCACATTCGCACTCTCTTCTGCGAGAATCTTCGAAACCTTCACCAGTTCGCCCGGCTTGTCCGGCAGTTCCAAGGTAAAGCAGAAGAGCCTGCCGCGGCTGATCAGGGACCGGTTGATCATCTCCGAAATATTAACCACATCGATGTTTCCACCGCTGACGACGCAAACGATCTTCTTGCCCCAGACCTTGAGCTTTCTCAAAGCCGCCAGGGGCAGGATGCCTGCCGTTTCAGCAATCATCTTGTGCTTCTCAATCAGAATCGTAAAGATTTCCAATAGTTCGCTGTCCTTGATGGAAATAATCTCATCGACATAATCCTGAACGATTTCAAAGGTTTTCTCGCCCGGCGTGCGGACGGCGACGCCTTCCGCCACGGTTGAAACCGCATCCAGCTGAACAATGGACTTTTTTCGAATGGAATGTCCCAGCGTCTGGGCGCCCTCCGGTTCTACGCCAATTACGCGAACCTTTGGATTCGTCTCCTTGATGGCAAGGCCAATGCCGCTGATCAGTCCGCCGCCGCCAACCGGCACCAAAACGATATCGACATCTTCCAGTTCATCGAGGATTTCCAATCCGATCGTGCCCTGGCCGTAAATCACATCCCAGTCGTCAAAGGGGTGAATAAAGACCGCACCGGTCTCTTCCTGAATTCGTCGCGCTTCCGCATAGGCATCGTCGTAAATGTCACCGTGAAGGATGACTTCCGCGCCATATTCGCGGGTCGCTTCGACTTTGATCAAAGGGGTTATATTGGGCATCACAATGGTTGCCTTAACACCCAGCTGCTGCGCCGCATAGGCAACGCCCTGAGCATGATTGCCGGCCGAAGAACAAATGACACCGCAACGCTTCTCCTCATCCGATAATTGAGAAATCCGATTATACGCGCCTCGGATCTTGAATGCACCGGTTTTTTGATAGTTTTCCGGTTTGATATAGACTTCATTGCCGCTCATCCGGCTGAAATATTCGCTGTGAATAATGGGCGTCGGACGAATAATACCGCATAAATTTTCCCTTGCTTCTTCAATTCGCTTTAATGAATCCATGCGCCCTCCTTAATTCTTAAAATTTATTTGCAATTATAGCGAAGGAACTCCGCACTGTCAACAAGAAAAAACAAAGGAAACCGCTATCCGCAGTTCCCTTTGTTCCCTAAATATCCAATATTTTGTTCTTCAGCCAACCAATCCCTTCAATCTCACAAAACACCGTATCCCCTGAATTCAGAGACTTCGGAGGCCTATAGCCCATGCCGACACCGGCCGGCGTCCCCGTTAAAATCAAGTCTCCCGGCCGCAATGTAAAATTTTTGGACAAGTCCGATAAAATTGCCGGGATTGAGAATAGAAGCTCGTCCGTCTCCGCATCTTGGCGCAGCTCTCCGTTCACATAGGAACGGATCTTCCGCTTGGGCGGAAACTCGACGCCGTCCGCCAGCACCCAGAAGGGACCCATGGGAAAGGTATTATCGATGGATTTCCCCTTCAGCCATTGCTGGTGGCGCCTTTGGGCCGCCCGGTCCGTCAGGTCGTTGACAACCGTATAGGCAAAAATGGCATCCGCCGCTTCCGATTCCGTCAGATTTTTCGCTTCCCTGCCTATGACAATCGCCATCTCCACTTCATAATCCAGCTCGCAGGATCCGGATAAATCCACTTCCACCGTTTCCGCCGGTCCAATAATACGGTTGACCATCTTGCCAAAATAAATCGGGGCATCGGGCACGCCGCTCGATTGTCCGGGCAAGGACTTCACTTCATTGGCATGGTCGCGGTAGTTCTTCCCCAGACAGATAATCCGGCCGGTCGGCTGATCAACAGGCGCTAAAAACTCCACGGCACCGACGGCATCGTCGCCATCGCCGAACCTGGCAGCCTCAAGCTTTTCCCGGTATGGAAATTCCCCGATCAAGTCCCCTAACGACTGAACCGAAATACCCAGTTTTTCCAGCCGGACAATCGCTGTCTCCGCTTGATTCAGCACCCCCAAATGAACGCGCTTATTCACCCGATATCGACATAGCTTCATGTGTGTCTCCTCCCGGAAGATGGATGAAAATCCGACTTCCCTGTTTTCCTCTATTCTTGATGACTTCTATCCGATTGTCAATCCGCTCTTTCAATTCCGGCACATGGGAAATAATGCCCACCAGCCGATTGTGCTGCTTGAGTTCCACCAAAACCTCTACGGCGCTATCCAAGGAAGCCGGATCCAGAGTACCGAAGCCTTCATCGATAAAAAGCGTCTCCAATTCAATCCCGCCGGCAAAGGAACGTACCACATCGGAAAGGGCCAAGGCAAGCGCCAGACTGGCTTTGAAGCTCTCTCCCCCGGAGAGGGACCCAACCGGCCGCTTGTCGCCCGTGTAAAAATCAAAAACATCCAGGTCCAAGCCGAACCGCTTTCGCCGATCCCGGCGCTCATCCTGCATGCTTAATTCATAACGGCCGTCCGTCAAAACACTCAAGCGGCGATTGGCAACCCGCAGAACCTCCGCCAGATATCGCCTGAGCACATACTGCTCAAAGTCCATCCCCTGGCTGTTCCGCCCCGATGCCACATCCGCCATCCAGGCCAAATCGCCAAAGGCTTTTTCTTCGGCGGTTTTAGCCCGCAACTCAGCCTCCAGTCGATTAAGCGTTCGCTGATAGCTCTTGTAGCGGTTTGTTTTTTCCGCAGCCTCTTTGGTCTTTTCATCAATGGAAGCCGTCCATTCTTCCAACAAACGATCCAACTCCGGCAGATCCAAGCCTTTGTCCTCCGCCTGCTGTCCCAGCTGCAGTTTCAAGGCGGCCACCTGGCGTTCTGCCTCCGCCAAATCCAGTTGATGCTGCTGCAAGCTTCGATTCATCACCTGCAGGTCGGCATAGCTTATGCTCGCTTCTCCATAGGCTTCTTCCGTTGAAAATCCACTCCGTTTCAACGCCTCCTCCCAAGCGGCATTCTGCTCCTGTGCCAGCTGCACTTGATTTTTCCACTGGTCTTCCGCCAAGGCTGCCTGTCCCTTCAATCCTGTCCATTTTTCCCTCAGCATCCGTGCGGATTCAATCGCCTGCCGGCAGGATTCGACCCGTTTTTCCATGGCGCTTTCCGAAATCTCTTTTTCCTCGGGCAAGGCCGCCAATTCCTCGAGAATGCCTGTTTTCCCGCCTTCCAGCTTGGCGCGTTCCGCTTCGAGTTCGTAGATCTGATCCACGATTTTTGCCAATGCTTTTTCAACCTTGCCGATTTCCCCCGTCAGTCTGGTCTCCGCTTCGGGATCGACTTCGATCGCCCCCGCTAGATTGGGATGATGTACACTGCCACAGACCGGACAAGGAGCGCCTTCCTCCAAGCCTTGGGCCAAAGTGTAGGCGGTCTCCTGCCGAAGCTTCTGTTGAAGGGTCTCAAGCTCATCTGTTAAAACTTGTTTCCGCTCCTCATGAACAGTTCTTTCCGTTTTGCCTTTTTCCAAATGATAATCCAGGGTCTTTTGCCTGCGCGAATTCGCATCCAGCATCTGCTTCCATCGTTTCCGCTCGCTCTGGACACGCACGCTTTCCTTGAGTGCATGAATCTCTTCCCTAAGCGCCTCTTCTTCCGGCAGATTTTCAACCTTGACCCGGGCGCCTTCCAGCTGCTCTAAGATAGACTTCAAGCGGCTTTCATCCGCGTCCGCCTGCCGGTTTGCCCGATCCCGAGCCTCTTTTTCCGCTCGAATCTCCTGGGCGCGTTCCCCCAGGTTCCTTTTCCCTTTCAAGATTTCAATCTCTCCGGCTTTTCCGATCAGGGCTTGAATTCGTTCCTCCCATCCCGCCAGACTTTCCTTGATCTGGTTTCGCTTCAGCGCTTGATCCCGTTGCCCTTGAAGTTCTTTGAGCGTTTCCCTTTCGCGGACAATTTCACCTTCCAGCGTCTGAATTTCCGCCTTCATTTCCTTGATTCGGCTTTTGGCTTCTTCCAGCTTTGTGATGGCTGCGCCTTCCAGACTGGAAAGCTGGCTAAAAAGTTCATCGATCCGTATCTGTTTCTCCTCAATGGCTTTTCTCATCTTGGCGGTATCATCCCGCATGCGCTGCTGCATGCTCTCAAGATCCCCGGTTCGAAACAGCTGGCGAAAAATATCACGCCGCTGGATGCTGTCGGCAATCAGCATTTGCCGGAACTTGCCCTGGGGCAAAATCAGCACCTGGGTAAATTGCTCATAGGAAAATCCCAAGAGGCTTTCCACCTTTTGGTTGACTTCATTGACACGGGTTGCAATCGGTGTCCAACGGCCGTCCTCCCATCGTTCCAAGAGGGCGGCGGGACTTTCCTTGATCCAGCCTTCCCCGCGCTTTTTCCGCCGCATATATTCCGGTGACCGGCTCGCACGATACCGCTTGTCCCGCAACTGAAAGGTCAGCTTTACGGTGGTTTCCTCCGTATCCAGAATCATATGACTCCGCAGCGTATCCGGCGTCCGACCTTCCATACCGCTGGCACGCCCGTATAAGGCATAGGTGACCGCATCCAGCACGCTGGTTTTACCCGCACCAGTTCTTCCATGAATCAAGAGGATTGGCGCAGCCTGAAAGGGTTGAAAATCAATTTTCGTCGGCTTGGCAAAAGGACCGAATCCCGTCATCTCTAAAAACTGCAGTTTCATGCCGTTTCGCCTCCTTCCAGTTCCCCCAAGACCTGAGTCAAATATTCTTTCTGGGCTTCCGACAGGTCTTCATCCGTCATGGCTGTAAAGAAACGCTCGAACAGCGTTTCTGTAGATTCCCGTTCTCCAATCACAGGCTCCGCTTCCGCAGAAACTCCGTTCTCGGACAGGCTGCGCTCCACCCTAAGGGTATTGGGAAACCGCTCGCGAAGTTTCCCCATCAAATCCAGAATCACTTCCGGATTGCGAATCAAAACACTGAGGTAATCATCTGTTTCAGGCAAGGCAAGCACCTCATCCAAGGCGCCTTCCACGACGCGCAAGCTTCGCTTGGGCGGCAGCTCCACACGGGTTCGCTTCCATTCATGATGAGCGTCGATTTCCAATAGCTCCACCGAAGGCACGCGTCCCGCTTCTGAAAAGGAATAGGGATACAGGCCGCCGGCATAACGAATCCGCTCATCACCGACTTTTTGGGCACGATGCAGATGGCCCAAGGCGACGTAATCATACCCTTCAAACAAGGTGTAGGGAACCGCTTGGTTGCCTCCGACACTCAGTGGCCGTTCCGAATCGCTGGTTGTTCCGCCCAAAAGAAATTCGTGCGCCAGCAGGAGATGAAACGCCTGGTCATCCCACCGGGCATGAACGCGCCGCATGGCTTCCTCCAGCAAACTTTCCCTCGAACGCGCCTCCGGCAAATCCAAGATGTCGCGCAAGTAGGCTGTGTCCAAATAGGGCAGGAAATGCACCTGCAGCCTGACACCGTCACGTTCCATCGTCAACGGCTCAAACAGCCGGGAAAAATCCCCCAGGATGCTGACATGCTGCTTCTCCAAGAATCGGTGTCCAAAAGACAGGCGTTTGGCGCTGTCATGATTGCCCGCAATCACAAACACTTGGACGCCCAAGCTTTCCACCCACTCTTCCAGCGTTGATTCCCACAAGTCGATCGCCTCTGTCGGCGGGATTGCCCGATCATAAAGATCCCCGCTCACCGCGATAAAATCCACTTGTTCTTGGCGGATCAGCGCTGTAATCTGCTGAATCTGCTCTTTTTGCTCCGGCAACAGGGAAACGCCGTGCAAAACCTTTCCCAGATGCCAATCTGATGTGTGTATGCCCTTCATTTTATATCCCTCCATACTTACCATTATAGCCTATTGCCATTGGGATGTGGATGATTTATAATAGGAAGTGGTTAGTCACATGTTTACAGTCTAAACAAACTATTAGGAGGGGTTATGTTGACGAAACGCGAACGGCAAATTCTCAAAATCCTGGAAGAGAACCCGATGATTATGCAAAAGGATTTGGCAACACGTCTGCAGATCACAAGGTCCTCCGTTGCGGTCCATATCCGCAACTTGACGCAAAAAGGGTATATTAAGGGCAAAGGCTATGTGCTGGATCAAAACCATTATGTAACCGTTATCGGTTCATCCAATGTGGACATACAAGGCTTTTCCCATGAAAAAGTGATCCGCAGCGACTCCAATATTGGAAAGATCCAGTTGAGCCTGGGTGGCGTCGGCCGCAATGTCACCGAAAACTTGATGCGGTTGGGACAGGAAACCAAACTCATTTCCGTGACCGGCGGCGACCACAACAGTCATTTTCTTTTGAACGAATGCAGCCAAATGGGCATCGACACCAGCCATTTCCTGGTTGTAGAAAACAAATTGGCTTCCACCTACATGGCTATTCTCGACGAGCAGCGCGAGATGGTTCTGGCGGTCAACGACATGTCCATTATGGATGAAATGACACCGGAATTTATTCGTAGCAAGTCCAATTTCATTCGAAACGGCAAAATCGTATTTTTGGATACGGGACTCTCCGCCGAGATTATCGACATGGTCTTTAATGAATTCCCGGAAAGCAACTTCTTTGTTGACGCGGTCAGCGTGAACCGAGCACCGCGAATCATCAAGCATTTGTCCAAGATTCACACCCTCAAATGCAATGCCCTGGAAGCGGCTTTCCTGGCTGACATGCCGATCCGAACCATGAAGGATGTGCAGCAGGCTGCCGATATTTTGATCGACAAGGGCGTCGAGCGTGTTTTCATCACTTATGGCGCCAAGGGCGTATACCGAAAATCCGCTTCCGATGACCTCCACCTCGGATTTATCAAAGCCAAGGCAGAACACATCGCCAGTGTAACCGGCGCAGGAGATGCCTTTATGGCCGGTGTCATCTATGGTACAGTAAAGGGCATGCGGGAAGATCAAATCCCGAAATTTGCAACAGCCGTCTCCGTTCTCACGCTGGAGAGCGAAAAGACGGTCAACCCAATGATCAGCTATGATCGCGCTTATCAAAAAATGAGAGAATTATATTAAGGAGTCCAAAATGAAAGAAAAAATGATGCAGTACATTGATATTCAACCAGAAGTACAGGAAGCTCTGGAAGCGGGCAAACCCGTTGTCGCTTTGGAATCAACCATTATCTCCCACGGCATGGAGTACCCGCTGAATGTGGAATGCGCCAAACGTTGCGAAGCCATTATTCGGGAAGAAGGGGCGGTTCCTGCCACCATCGCCATTATCCAGGGAAGAATCAAAGTGGGCTTGTCCGAAGCAGAACTGGAATACTTCGGCACGGAAAAAGGCATCCGTAAAGTAAGCCGCCGTGATTTGGGCTTTGTTGTCGCCAGCGGAAAAGACGGCGCCACGACCGTTGCCGGCACTATGGTGATCAGTGAAATGGTCGGTATTTCCGTCTTTGCAACCGGCGGAATCGGCGGTGTTCACCGAAAAGCCCAGGAGACTTTCGATATTTCAGCCGACTTGGAAGAGCTAAGCAAAACCAGCGTTGCCGTTGTTTGCGCCGGCGCGAAATCCATCTTGGACATCGGTTTGACCTTAGAGGTATTGGAAACCAAAGGTGTGCCGGTCGTCGGCTACCAAACGGACAACTTCCCTGCCTTCTACCTGCGATCCAGCGGTTACGGCGTTGACGAGCGCATGGACGACCCGGATACCGTTGCCGCATTCCTGAAAGCCAAATGGGAATTGGGACTAAAGGGCGGCGTGATTGTCGGCAATCCAATCCCCGCAGAAGCGGAAATGGACGCCGATTATATCGGCTCGGAAATCGAGAAAGCCTTGAAGCAATCGGAAATGGACGGCGTTAAAGGAAAAGACGTGACGCCATATCTTTTGAAACATCTTTTCAAAGCAACCGAAGGAAAAAGCCTGGCTTCCAACTTGGAACTGGTCTACAATAACTCCCGCGTTGCAGCAAAAATCGCCTGCAGCTACCGCAAATAAAGCCCTCACAGGGGCTTTATTTTTTTGTTTAGAACCTAAACACCGCTTTTGGTTTAGATAAGCATGAATTTTCTTAAACCATCCGCCAATTCCTTGCATGAGTTTATCGGTTACGGTATAATGAAAATTGAAAAAAAGATTAAACAAAAATATGTTTATCAAGAAAGAGGTGTCCTATGACCAATCGAGAACGTCAGCTTTTACAGTTGATCGAACAAAATCCGATGATCAAACAGAAGGATCTCGCAGAGAAGCTTGGTATCACGCGTTCCTCTGTTGCCGTTCATATTCGAAACCTGATGTTGAAGGGTTATATCAAAGGAAAGGGATACGTACTAGACGACAATATTTATGTTGCCGTGATTGGCGCAACTAACTTTGATATGCAAGGTTTCAGCAATACCGATGTGGAATGCGGCGGTTTTAACTTCGGCCAGATCAAGGAATCGGCCGGTGGTGTTGGCCGCAACATCACAGAGAACCTGATTCGTTTGGGTACCCGGGTCAAATTTGTTTCCGCAATCGGCGGAGATGGACGCAGCCATTTTATTATGGACCATTGCCACAAGGTTGGAATCTCAACCGATGATTTTCTTATTGTGGAAAACGGACGCGCTTCCACCTATATGGCCATTCTGGACCAGCACAACCATCAAATTCATGCTTTCGCAGATATGAAGATTCTGGAAGAAATGACGCCGGAGTTTGTTAACTCCAAATCACAGATCCTAAGAAATGCAAAAATCATTTCCCTGGATACCGGTTTTGCAGACGATGTGATCGACTATATCTTCCAAAACTACAAGCGCAAAGACATTTATATGTCGCCGATTTCTACCGACGTGCATCAGATCGCTTCCCATATGGATCAGATCCACACCCTGCGCATCAACGCACAGGAAGCCAGCTTGATCGTCGAACGCCCACTGAAAACACGAAAAGACGTGATTACCGCCGGAAAAGAGATTGTTGAAAAAGGCGTACGTCGCGTATACATCACCCATGCAGGCAAAGGCGTCTACTACAATGACAGTTATGCAAAAGCCGAAGGGTATATCAAAACCAATATGCTGGTATCCAAGAGCGTAAGCGGTACAGCCGACGCCTTTATGGCCGGCATTATCTTCGGTACCTTGAAAGACATGAAACCGGAATTGCTGACCAAGTTCGCCATCGCCATGGCAGACTCCACAGCCAATTCAAGAGAATCCGTCAATCCGCTTCTCACATACGACTATGTGATGGACGTATTGAAAGAGACCAATCTATAAGATCCAAAAAGCTGCAACCCACTTATACGGGGTTGCAGCTTTTTTCTTTCCTCTTTCGGTTATGATAATATAAATGTAAGAAAACAGTCGATTCACCATATTTTACTATCCGAGAAAGGAGAATATCATGACCTACTCACCCCGCTTAAGTTCAGGATTTACCTTTGCCAGAAACCGAAGTGCTTTTCTTCGCCCCAATCCGGTATGTGTTCCTTTTGCACGGAGGATTGTCCCGGAACCTGTGAAATCGCGCAAGCCGCCATTCTAGGCGCCCGTACGGTTTATCCGACAACAACCGGAAGCAACCAGATTGCCTCCGAAAAGGATTACCCCATTGATTACTCCCATTTTAACATCAACGGACGCGTATTCGGCGCCCAGGGAGTCCCGCCAACACCAGAAGCAGCAACGATTTTCAATGTCGGTCTCGACCAGTTCTATGGATTTGATCATCCCGTGAAACTGGCCCTGCCCTTTATTCTTCCCGCTCTGATCAAGCTGAACTGGCAGGATTACTTCTCCGGTGCTGCCATGGCGGGCGTCACCTGCTTTATCGGAGAAGGCGCGATTCACAACGACAAGCAAGCCGCCTTCCAAGACGGCAAGGTTATTAAGTCTCCCTTGATCAAAGAAGCCCTGGCATGCTTTGAGCGCTACAACCGCGGATACGGCCAGATTGTCCTCCAGTCCAATCTGGAAGACGATTTGATGGGCGTGCCGGAACTCGCCATTCAAAAATACGGCGCCGAGGCCATTGAAATCAAGTTTGGTCAAGGCGCAAAGGGCACCCAGCCCGCCGTCTTGATCAAGAGCTATCCGGAAGCGGTGAAAAAACAGGCAATGGGCTTTTTGGTCCATCCGGACCCAAGCCAATCGGACATGGAGGAAAAGTACAAAGAGGGCACCTGCCCGAACTTTTATTCCTACGGCCGGCTTCCCCAGTGGACAGAAAGCAGCATTTCTGCACGGATTCAAGAACTCCGTGAAATGGGCGCGAAAAACATCTACTTTAAAATGGCCGGCTACGATCCCGATGATATCGAACGCGTCTTGCGCATTGCTTGCACCGAACGGATTGATATGGTCACCTTCGACGGTGCCGGCGGCGGCTCCGGATACAGCCCTTCGAAAATGATGAACGAATGGTGCCTGCCCACCGTTTGCCTGGAAGATGCGGTCGTACGCGTCAGTGAGGTCCTCAAGGCTGAAGGATTGACGCTTCCTGCCTTGGCGATCACCGGCGGCTTTGCCAGCGAAGACCAGGCCTTTAAAGCCCTGGCCTATGGAAACGGACATATCCACGCCGTTGGCTATTGTCGTGCAGCCATGGCGGCTGCCATGACAGGAAAGACTGTCGGAGAACAGATCAAATCCGGCCAGGTCCCTCCAATGTTTGAGAAATACGGCAGCTCCATTGATGAAATCTTCACCGATTTGGCTGACTTGAGAGCAATCTACGGGAAAGAAGCCGACAGCTTCCCGACTGGAGCGATAGGCGTATTCTCTTATCTGAACAAGCTTGCTTTTGGTGTCCGCCATTTTGGAGCCCTCAACCGAAAATTCGATCTCGGTCTTTTTGGTCAAGAGGATTTGATTCCGCTTACCTCTGATGCCCGCGATTTATTAAATAACCGTTGGTTTCTATAAATCCCTTTGCTAAAAAAAACCTCCTTCTGTTTACTTCCAGAAGGAGGTTTTTCTCATTCTACTATTTATACAAATAGATTGTGGCTTGCTGTATCAGCCGCGCCCAAGTATGCAGCAACGCCGCCCAAGTCAATTCCGTCGATCAACTCTTCCCGCTTAATACCCATTACATCCATAGACATTGTGCAGGCTACCATTTTTACACCGTTACGCTGTGCTTCTGCAATCAACTCATCCAATGTGTTCACATTCTTGTCTCTCATGACTTTTTTCATCATCATAGATCCCATGCCGCCCATATTCATCTTCGAAAGCTTCAGCTTGTTGGTGCCTCTTGGCATCATCATGCCGAACATGCTTTCAATCAAGCTTTTCTTCACTGGAACCGGCTCATGCTTTCTCAGGATATTCAAGCCCCAGAAGGTAAAGAACATGGTTACTTTTCTTCCCATGGCAGCAGCACCGTTTGCAATGATGAATGACGCCAAAGCCTTGTCCATATCACCACTAAAAACAACCATGGTTGAATCATCAAGGGCGTTTACATTGCGTTTCGCCAATGGCTTCCCTTTTTGGATGTATACAACAAAGTTCTTGCCTTGTACTTCATCCTTGATATAATGATTTCCTGTCTTTGTACACCAAGCCTTTACATCCACTGGGAATCCGGGATCAGAAGCGTGCACTTCAAAAACTTCGCCATCTTCGGCAATTTCCAATCGATGAGCAACTTGTAGAATCGGACCCGGGCATTGCAGTCCTGTAGCGTTCAGTTTAATGGCTTGCGTGAGATCGGCGGCCTCCGGCCTATGCACGTCCCCGCTTTCCTCTACACCCTCGTCGTTGCCGCATGCACAGTTTACATCACCACCCATGCTTGCTTCATGCTTGCAATGAACACAGCCATAATGATTGTATCCACCCGCGTAGTTTTTCACCCGATCAAATCCATTAGCTTTTAGAATGCGTGTCGCGATGTAGGCTCGAATACCGACTGCACAATACACGATAACTTCCTTGCTCTTATCCAGTTCAGCTACACGATCTCGCAGATCGTCAACTGGAATATGAACAGAATTTGGAATATAACCAAGCTCACGTTCCGCAGAAGTTCGTACATCCAAAATTACTGAGTCTTCAGGATTCAAATCATCCATCTCATGGTGCAAGATATTGTCCATATCGCCACGTAAGATGTTTTCTGCAGAGAAACCAGCCATATTCACCGGATCTTTTGCAGAAGAGAATGGTGGTGCATATGCCAATTCCAGTTCTTTTAAATCATAGATGGTCGCACCAAAACGAATTGCGGTTGCAATTACGTCGATTCGTTTATCCGTTCCATCATAGCCAACGATCTGTCCGCCCAAAACCTTGCCTTCCAAATCAAAGATCAGTTTTAAGAACATTGGTCGCGCACCTGGATAGTAACCCGCATGAGACTTTGGCATAATGATGGTTGCCCGGTAGTCTTCGCGATTCTTTTTACCCATCTTCATCAAGGTTTTCTCATTTAAGCCCGTTGAGGCAACTGTCATATCAAATACCTTTGCAACAGATGTACCTTGAGTTCCTTTGTAGGCTTCATTCCAACCACAGATGTTGTTTGCAACAATACGGCCTTGCTTGTTTGCTGGTCCCGCCAAAGGCACCATAGTTTGTTCTTTGGTGTTGAAATCAATCACTTCAACCGCGTCACCCAAAGCATAAATACTTGGATCTTCTGTGCGCATATACTCGTCAACAATGATACCGCCGCGTCGGTTTGTTGGCAGATCTGCCGCTTTTGCCAACTCTCCGTTCGGACGAATGCCGATAGACAGAATAACCAAATCCGCTTCTACCACTTTACCGCTTTGCAAGACAATCTTAGTCACATCGCCGTCTTGTTCGAAATGGTCTACACCATCACCCAAGTACAAGCGAACACCCTTTTGATCAATGTGGCGGTGAAGATGTTGTGCCATATCGTAATCAACTGGTGCCATTACCTGATCCAACATTTCAACGATGGAAACGTCGATTCCACGGTCATGAAGATTCTCTGCCATTTCGATCCCGATAAAACCACCGCCGATGACTGCAGCGCGGGCTGGTTTCTTCTCGTCAACAAAAGCCTTAATCTTGTCTGTATCCGGAATGTTCCACAAAGACATGATATTCGGCGCATCGATTCCTGGAATCGGCGGGCGAAGCGGTGTCGATCCTGGAGAAAGAACCAAAACATCATAGCTTTCTTCATAAGTCTCGCCGGTTTGCACCTTCTTTACCGTAATCGTCTTCGCGTCGCGATCAATGCCTGTAACCTCGTTCCATACGCGAACATCAATGTTGAAACGCTTCTTCATCGCCTCCGGTGTTTGCACCAACAGCGCTTTTCGCTCTTCAATGGCGCCGCCAATATAGTACGGCAATCCGCAATTGGCAAAGGAAATGAATTCCCCTCGTTCGAACATAATAATCTCTGCTTGCTCATCCAGCCGTCGAAGACGTGCAGCCGTGCTGGCTCCGCCGGCAACACCACCAACAATTAAAACTTTTTTTGCCATTTTGCTTCCTCCTTGATCTATTCTTCGTCAAATAATACTTCCACAATGCGACAAACTTCCTCATTCGTCACATAATAAAACATTTCCTTGCCTTCCCGCCTTGCCTCTACAATCTTCAATGCCTTCAACTTCGCCAAGTGCTGCGAAACGGAAGACTGGGACGCCCCCAGGCATCCTTGAATCGTCGAGACATTCGCACCATGATTGGCAATCAAGTTTCTTACCATGCACAAACGGATCGGATGGGCAATCGCTTTGATCAATTCCGCTTTCTCGGCGACTGTTTCCTGATTCGTAATGTCAATCATGAAAATCCCCTTTCTAACTTTGTTAAACGCTTAACACATTTTCATATTATTATATTATAATATGTTAATTCAAAATGCAACCCCTTTTTACAATGAATTCATTGTAGTCAATAAATTCTTCCATACTTCGCATGGCAGATCATCTTCGCTGAACGCATATAAAAAAACAGCAGACTTATTCAAGTCTGCTGTCAAATCACTTATTCTCCTAGCTTGTGGACGAACAATCCACTTCGAAGCTTTGGCTCAAACCAAGTTGATTTCGGCGGCATCACGCGTCCCGCGTCTGCTACATTGATCAACTCTTCAATGGTTGTCGGGTACATGGCAAATCCAACTGCCATATCCGTTGCCACCCGTTTCTCCAATTCTTCCAGTCCGCGAATTCCGCCGATAAACTGAATGCGGTTGCTGGTTCTTGGATCTTCAATTCCCAAAATCGGTTGCAACAAGTTCTTTTGCAAGATCGCGCAATCCAAGCTTTCCACCGGATCTTCCGCGTCAAAGCTGCCTTCCTTCATGGTCAAACGATACCATTTGCCATCCAGAATCATGCCAACTTCGTGGCTTTTCTTCGGATGATATGGACCGTCTGCCTCTACCGCTTCCACGGTGAAATCTTTTTCGATGGCAGCCAGGAATTCTTCCTTGGTCACCCCGTTCAAGTCTTCCACCACACGGTTGTAATCCATGATAAACAGGTCCTCATCCGGGAAGATGACGCTCATAAAGAAGTTGAACTCCTCTTCGCCCGTAAAGTTCGGGAATTGTTCCCGTCGCTTCAAGCCGACTTTTACAGAAGATGCGGAACGGTGATGACCGTCTGCAATATACAAGTATTCAACGCTGTTGAAGGCTTCTTGAATCTCTGCAACCACCGCTGCATCATCGATCTTCCAGACGATATGCTGAATGTCATCCTCGGACGTGAAATTGTACGCCGGCTTGTGGAATTTGATCCAGTCGTTTGTCGCACGGTGAATCACTTCATTGCGTCGGTATGTCAAAAAGATCGGCGCAGTATTGGCGTCGCAGGCGTCGAAGTTTCGAATTCGATCCTGCTCCTTTTCCGGACGGGTAAACTCATGCTTCTTGATGGTCTCGTTCATATACTCATCGATGGAGGTACATGCGACGATACCGGTTTGCACGCGGCCAAACATCAGCTGTCGATAGATGTAGTAAACTGGCTCCTGGTCTTGAACCAAAACCCCTTCCGCCTGAAACTTGTCCAGATTCTCGCGTGCTTTGGCATACGCCTGATCGTCGTGAAGATCCACTTCGTCAGGCAGGTCGATTTCAGGCCGCACAACGTGCAGGAAGGACCATGGTTTGCCTTCCGCCAGCACATTAGCCTCCGCACGATTCATAACGTCATACGGCAAGCTGGCAACTTCTTCTACTTGTTCAGCAACGGGACGAAGCCCCTTAAATGGTCTAACAATGGCCATAGCTTCCTCCTCTTATAAAACTTCCTGGATAATATCGACAATTTCTTCGCCAATCCGCTTTTGCGCTTCTGCAGTAGATGCGCCAATATGCGGTGTCAAAGATACCTTTGGATGTGTATAAAGCGCTTCGTTCTTTGTCGGTTCTGCCTCAAATACGTCAACCGCAGCCGCTGCCACTTTGCCGGAGTCCAAGGCCTTCAACAAGGCTGCCTCATCCACAACGCCGCCGCGTGCGCAGTTAACCAAATATACGCCGTCTTTCATCATGTCAAATTCCGCTTGGCCGATGGTCGCGCCCGCTTCCTTGACAAATGGAATATGCAATGAAATAAAGTCAGACTGCTTCAACAATTCTTCCTTGCTGACCAGGGTATAAGTCTCATCCACAACACGCATGGAACGGTTGGTGTACACAACGTTCATGCCCAGGGCATGCGCGCGTTTCGCTGTTTCCAAACCGATGCGGCCAGAACCGATCAAGCCCAGCGTTTTACCCGCCAGCTCGATTCCCTTGTATTGCTTCTTGTTCCATTCGCCGTTTCTCATGGTAACGTTGGAAATATACAGATGGCGCGCCAGGCTGAACATATGGCCGATTGCCAATTCCGCTACGGACGCGCTGCTGGCTTTCGGCGTATTGCGAACAGCAATGCCTTTGCCCTCTGCGTATTTCACATCGATATTGTCTACGCCAACGCCGCCCCGGATAATCAGCTTCAATCCGCTTTCCGCCGCGATGTCGATCAAAGGCTCGCGCACTTTGGTTGCCGACCGAACAACGATGCAGTCAAAATCAACAATCTTTTCTTTCAACTCTTCCAGTTCGTAATGCTCTTCAACGACTGTATGGCCCAGTTCCTTCAGGGTAGCAACCCCAGCCTTGTCCATACCGTCCGCTACTAAAATCTTTGCCACGGTTCGTCCTCCTTACAGTCCCAGAATATCGTTGATTTGCTCCAGCAATTCCTGCAAATCCTGAATCTTGTAATCCGCCATATGCGCAATTCGGAAAGTCTTGCCTTTCATTTTGCCATAGCCGTTGGAGATCGCATATCCGCGACGGGCCAATTGCTTGTTCAAGTCTGCTACATCAATCTCTTTGGTGTTTCTGATGCAAGTCACTGTATTGGATCGGTAGCCTTCCGGCGCAAACAATTCAAAATGCTTGGCAGCCCATGCGCGTACATAGTCGGCCATTTCAGCATGTCGATCAAACCGTTGGTCCAATCCCTCTGACATAATGCAGTCCAGCTGGTAATCCAAGGCATACATATGCGCCAATGACGGTGTAGAAGGATATTGGTAGTCTTTCTTTTGAATCGTGTCATACAATTTCACCAAATCCAGGTAGAATCCACGGAATTTCACTTGCTTGGCAGACTCATAGGCTTTTTGGCTGAATGTACAAATCGCCAATCCTGGGGGAAGTCCCAGTGCTTTTTGAGTCGAAGTCACGCAAACATCGATTCCCCAAGCATCCACTTCGATCTTGTAGCCGGCTGCTGATGATACGGCATCCACGCAGAAAATCACTTCCGGATACTTTTCCTTGAGCAAAGCGCCAATCTCTGCTACCGGGTTCATGATCCCCGTTGATGTTTCATTATGCGTAACCGTAATCAGATCGTATTCGCCTGTTGCCAGGGCTTTGTCAACCATTTCAACCGTTGTTGGCTGTCCCAGTTCCGCTTCATATAAATCGGCAGGCACGTTGTTCGCTACCGCCATATCATACCAGCGCGTACCGAAAGCACCTACTGAGAAACATGCCGCTTTCTTTTTCGTGCAGGAACGAATGGAACCTTCCATCAAGCCGCTGCCCGAAGTTGTGGACAAAAGGATCTCATTCTCTGTGTAAAAGAGTTTACGTAATTTGTCTGAAATTCCACGCTGTAGATTCGACGCATCTTTGGATCGGTGACCAATCATCGGCTCCGACATTCGCGCGAGCACCTCTGGTCGTACATCAACTGGTCCAGGAATAAATAATTTTTTGTGCATGGACAAAACCCTCCTTTTAACATATCCCTTTATGTATAGTGATATTTCCTACGGATTCAGTCTAACATAGGAATATTTTTCTGACAATTAACAAACGTGCCTATTAACAAAATAGAACGTTTTCCTGTTAATTTTTTTTAACAAACCTTCTTTGTCGCCGTAATGAAAACGCTTGTCCTTGTGGAACGGATTCCCATTTCTTCTTAAATCTCACTTATGATATAATCATCCTAGCTTTAAAGACTCGCAAGAAAGTGGTGAACCTATGAAAATAAATCAGACAATTTTTGGAACAAGTCAGCAGAATGAAACCGTCCACGCCATTCAACTCGTCAATGACAAGGGAATGTGCGCAACGGTTCTCAGCTACGGCGGAGTCATCACAGAGATCAGCGTGCCGGACAAAAACGGCGTGGTCGAAAACGTCGTTTTGGGATACAGTACCTTACAGCCCTATGAAACTTTCTCTCCTCATTTTGGCGCCTTAACCGGCCGGGTGGCGGGACGGATCAGCGACGGCGTATTCACCATTGACGGCACCACCTATCATCTGGCGAAAAACAACTTCCAAGCCTGCCTGCACGGCGGCATCAGAGGCTTTGCCTTTCAAACCTATGCATTTGAAACCCGCACAGACGCAAACGCGTGCAGCGTTATTCTGAAACGTGTGAGCCCCCATATGGAAGAGGGCTTCCCCGGCGATCTCGCCCTCGAAGCGACATACACCCTAAACAATGATAATGAGTTGTCCATCGAATACCATGCCACAACAAACCGAACCACCCCGGTCACCCTGACCAATCACAGCTATTTCAACCTGAGTGGAAAACCCGGCACAAGGGTCCACGATCATCTCTTGACCATCCAGGCGGATCATTATGGGCAGATCGACGAAGAAACGGTACCCACGCAAATCGCCTGCGTGGACAATACGCCGTTCGATTTTAGAAAAGCAAGAAACATCGGCAGCGCCTTGAAAGAAGACCATGAACAGTTGCGGTTCGGAAAGGGCTTTGACCATCCCTTCCGCCTCCATGACGCGAAGCCGCAAATCATTTTGGCAGATCCGAAAAGCGGCCGAAAAATGGAGATCGAAACCACCGAGAAAAACGCTGTGGTCTATTCCGGAAACTTTCTGGGCGAACTCCCGGATGAACCTTTGTCCAATGGTTCCATGCCCCAAGACTATGCGGGCATCTGCTTTGAAACCCAGGCTTTCCCGGACGCCATCCACCATCCGGAAGTGGAATCCATCCTTTTGGAACCAGGTCAAATCTATCAAAGCAAAACCATTTACCGCTTCGGCATTCAAGCGTAAAAAAGGCATGGGGAGCCCCCATGCCTTTTCCTATTTTGCTTCTGCAAATACCGCTTTTCCCTCTTCGAATCCCGCAATGCGAACCAAGGATTCCAAACGAATGCCCTCTTGTTCGATACGGCCAGGTCCTTCCTGAAAACTCTTCTCAATCAAGATCCCAATGCCTTCCACGCTGGCGCCGGCCTGCCGGCACAATCGCACCAACCCCAAGGCCGCTTCGCCCCGCGCCAAAAAGTCATCCAGAATTAAAATCTTGTCATTGGGCGACAGAAATTTTTTTGCCACGCGAACCTGATACCCCTTTCCCTTTGTATAGGAGAACACTTCCGTTTCATAGGTATCCGGATCTAAATTCAACGATTCCATTTTCTTTGCGAAAACAAAAGGCACGTCGAAATACTGCGCCGCAATGGCCGCAATGGCAATGCCGCTCGCCTCAATCGTTAGTATTTTTGTAATTCCAGCGTCTTTGAACAGTGAAAAGAATTCCCTTCCGGCCAAGTTCAAAAATGAAGGATCAACCTGATGATTGATAAAACTGTCAACTTTTAAAATGTTCCCCGCTGCCACGACCCCGTCACGCTCAACACGGATTTGCAATGCCTTATTCATTTCCCCACAACTCCCTTTCTTTATCCCTAACCCGCTCATACGACAGGTCAGGATGAATCGTCTCTTCCGATTCTATGGTTAAGGCCGATGCCGACATCGCAAATCGACAACGCCTTTGCCAACTTTTCCATTGAAACGCGCTAAATACCCAGGCTGCCATAAAGGCATCCCCCGCGCCCGTAACATTCACCACATTCACCGGCTTAACCGGACAATGCATCGGAGCTTCTTGACCAAAACAAAACACCCCGTTGCCCCCGTCCGACAAGACGACTTCCTGAACTCCCAGGTCCAAGAGGGCCTCGCCCAGAGCCATTGGCGCTTCCAATTCCAATCCAGTCAGTACAGCCGCTTCCAGCCGATTGGGTTTGATACCCGCAACCTGGCACAGATAGGGCATGATTTTCACCGCCTTGGCACAGGACACCGGATCCACATAGACTGGAACCTCTCCCTTTACCTGAAAAAAGGCCTGAATGGCAGATTCCGATAGATTCATGTCCAGCACACAAGCATCCGCCGACTGAATGACCGATTTCCATCCCCTCACCACTTCCGCCGTCACGGCTTCGATTGGTTCCATTTCATTAATGGCTCCCACCATTTCCCCATTCTCGTCAAGAATGCAAAGGTAGGTAGACGTACCGCAGTCTGTCCGCAGAATATGGGATAAATCCACTCCGGCTCTTTGGGTCGCCTCGGCGACAAGCTGCCCCTGCGGGTCCTCTCCGATGGCCGATAAGAAAAAAACCTCCGCCCCGAGTCTGGCCAGATTTTCCGCAATATTCCGCCCGACACCACCCGGACTCATTTTCACTTTTCCGGGATTGGAATCTGCCGCACGATATTTTACACTCGAATGTCCAACCAAATCCAGATTGGCTCCGCCAATCACTACAATCCGATTCCCCATGGCTGCCTCCTTTTATCCTTTCCAGTATACCACGAAACCCCTGCCGGATGGCAGTTGCAAAATTTTCATAAATAAACCCTTGCACCGATTGCTTTTCACGCAATCATCGCATACACTCAAGGTAGAAACACCAATCTTTAATCAAGGATACACCTAAGAAATGGAGATGAGCATATGAAACTTTGTGAACGATGCAAAAAAAACGTCGCCGTCGTTTACACGACTAAAATGGAGAATGGAAAACAGTCTACTATGGGACTGTGTATTCCATGCGCAAAAGAGTTGGGGATCGAACCGCTTGATCAAGTGATGGATCAGATGAAAATGTCTGAAGAGGATTATAGAAATATAAACGAGCAAATGATGAAGTTGTTTGAAAATATCGATCAGGATGAACTCCAGGAAGCCATGCAGGGCATGATGACCATGGATCCTGAAGAAATGGAAAACAACCCGATGTTCCAGCAATTCCAAGCCATGATGGGCGATAATATGGAAGCCATGGATGAACTGGATGAGGATGAGGATGAGGATGAGGACGAAAAAGTAGAAATCGAACCCCCTCAGGACAAACCCCAAGGCCGCAACAAAAAGAAAACCAAGACCAAGAAAAAGGGCAAGCGAAAAGCCTTGAACGCCTATGGCACCAATCTAACGGAATTGGCGCAAAACAATGAATTGGACCGCGTTATCGGCCGCCATCGAGAAGTGGATCGGCTGATGCAAATCCTCAACCGAAGAAGCAAGAACAATCCCGTGTTGATCGGTGAACCCGGCGTGGGCAAGACCGCCATCGCCGAAGGATTGGCGGTACGCATTGCAGAGAAAAAAGTGCCGGCGAAACTATTGAATGCCGAAATCTATCTCTTGGATTTAACAGCCCTGGTAGCGGGCACCCAATTCCGGGGACAGTTTGAAAACCGCATGAAGGCTCTTTTGAAGGAAGCCGCATCGGAAGGCAACATCATTCTGGTCATCGACGAGCTTCACAACATCGCGGGAGCCGGCGAGGCGGAAAGCGGCGCCATGAATGCCGCCAATATTCTAAAGCCTGCCTTGGCACGCGGCGAGATCCAAATCATCGGCGCGACCACCCTGGACGAATACCGAAAATACATCGAAAAGGATGCAGCCCTGGAGCGCCGTTTCCAACCGATTATTGTGGAGGAACCCTCCATCGAGGAAACAGTGGAAATCTTGAAGGGAATCCGTTCCTACTACGAAGACTTCCACAAGGTCATCATCCCAGACGAACTAATTGAAACTGCTGTGGAGATGTCGGAACGCTACATCACCGACCGTTTCTTGCCGGACAAGGCCATTGACGTCATCGACGAGGCCGGATCACGCGCCAACCTGAAAAACTTGGGATTGGTGGAGATTGCCGCCCTGCAGGATGAGCTGAAGAAAATTCAGGACTTGAAGGAAGAAGCCGCGGAAGCCGGCCAGTATGAACTGGCAGCGGAACGAAAATCCGAAGAACTGCGAATCGAAAAGAAAATCAGCGAATTGGAGACCGAATTCGGACAGGTTGCCCTGACAAGAGAGGACATCGCCTCCGTCATTGAAGCCTGGACGAAGATTCCAGTCCAGAAAATTACCGAGTACGAAGCGGACCGATTGATGCAATTGGAAGACCGCCTGCACAAACGGGTAATTGCCCAAGACAAGGCTGTACAAGCCCTGGCCAAAACCATACGAAGAAAACGGTCCGGCTTCCACCGGGACAAAAAACCGGCATCCTTCATCTTTGTCGGACCAACCGGGGTCGGCAAGACCGAGCTGGCCAGAAGCGTGGCCATCGAGCTTTTCGGTTCCGAAGAAGCCATGATCCGACTGGACATGTCGGAGTATATGGAAAAGCATACGGTTTCGAAACTGATTGGCGCGCCGCCGGGATATGTCGGCTATGATCAGGGCGGATACCTGACAGAAAAGATCCGCAGAAAGCCATATTCTTTGGTGCTTCTGGATGAAATCGAGAAGGCCCATCAGGATGTCTTTAACATGCTGCTGCAGATTTTGGAAGACGGCAGGCTGACAGACAGCCAAGGCCGCACCGTCCATTTTGAGAACACTGTGATTATCATGACCTCCAATGCCGGCACGCAAACCAAGACCGCAAAACTAGGCTTTGGCAACCAAGGAGAGCATATAGAAGCGGAAGCTTCCAAGGAAGCCCTGAGACGATTCTTCCGACCGGAGTTTTTGAACCGGATCGATGAAATTATCTCCTTCCACCGACTCAAGCATGAACACCTTCATGAAATCATCAACCTGCAGTTGAATGAAATTGCCATGGAGCTTCATGAGAAGAAGATGAAGCTGGAAGTCACGGAAGAAGCCAAAGCGCATCTGGTGGAATTGGGCTACAGCGAACAATACGGCGCCCGTCCATTGAGACGTACCTTGCAACGCCTGATTGAAGATGAGCTGGCGGAACGCTTCTTAAGAGGCGAGCTCAATGAAGGCGACACCGCTCACTTTGATCTGGAAGACAACAAAATCAAGCTGACAATTCACTAACAAGTATGAACACCCCCTGTATTTCACAGGGGGTGTTTTAAGATAACCTCATCTCAATATTTTCTATCAAAAATCTAAAACCTAAAAAAAGAAGTAATCAAATTTTTTATAAATAAAACAATGCAAAATTTTAATCATCTTGAGAACTCATACTTTTACTATTAGACACTGGAAAACCTAGTTAATAACCTGCACTTGAATTGCTACGATTTTTCCATTCTCACTTTTTTCTTCAACATAAATAACATCTTTTCCCTCTAACATATCAAAGTCTAAATGTTTATTTTTTTCGCTATGAAAGAAAATATCAAACGGTACTCTAGAAATAAATCCATATTTATATCCATAACGATCAACTCTAATCTCTTTAACCCGCCCCCTATTATATAAATCATTATCACGCCATATAGAATCAGCTTTATTAATAACTTCACCGATAAGATATTTAGTGAATTCAGGGGATTCCTTTATACTATATTTATAATTCTCGCCTTTTTCTTGTACCCACTTCCCAGAAATAACTTTGAACAGACCAACTGCTTCAAGATAATACCTTTTGAATTCCCCTTTAACTTTCAAGATTTCAATTACTTCAGAACAGTATTTATCTATTTTCCTTTCTTTATTGATATCTGGTATAGGGCCATTCATCAATAAAACTGAAATTAGCAAAATATGGGATTTATAGGTTTTGAAAGATTTATTAACAAATCCACAGCGGAATAATTTTTGAACTAGTACATGTAACAATACCGTTAAGTAGTACGGATATTTTGATTGGCCATCAACAAATATTTGGTTTTTATACAAATCAAGCAGCTTAGCTTCATGCCTATGCCCATGATGAGGTGCTAATAAAAATATACTAACAAAATCTTGCGTTATCACTTTGAGATTAACTTTTTGTGTCGGCTTAATTGTGAAATTATCTGAATACTGTTTTGATCTCCGTTCATAATAAATTCTCTTAAAATCACTTTCAAGCATACTAGACATACTAATAATAAATTCTTCTAATTCCTTATGAAATTCTCTAGTTATTTCAAATACTTCATCCAATACAATATTTTGCTTGTTTGTTCCTCTTACAATTTTATTGGTAACATCATTCGATTTAGTCGCTATAAACTTTATTGTAATAACAATATCCTCAAGTCTTATACCATTTTTGTATGCATTGTATAAAACACTACTCGTTTGACAGCCATTAACAATTTGAGGATTCCCTACAGTAATCTTCCGGTTACCGTGTTTCAACTCGTTACAAACGATCGTTATACCATTATTAAGTAAAACAAAACTACTTGGATCTGCACTAATTGTTTCATACATTTCTCCATTTACCGGTGTGTCTCCCTGAAAATCTCTTACATTGTTAACAAATAACGATTTTCTTAATATTCCTTCTCTCGTAGTTAATAATTTCATAAATTCATTTGCATGACAAAGAGCAATACAAGAATTCTCAACATCACTAACCTCAGTTAAAGAAAACGTATCAAGAATATTAAGCACTTCATCGAAATTATTTTCTGCTTCTTCATACATATTTTTGAATGCTCTACTATCAATATAACTAAAGTAAATATCTTCATATGTTCTTAGCGAAAGAATATTATTCTCAAATTGTTTTGATTTAGCAATAATGTGATCATTTTGATTCCATTCTCCCATTACTACATAATATAATCTTATAGTTGGATTTGCATCCCACCTTATCATAACATCATCACTTAATATGTATTCTTTTAATTCTATCCAAAGCTTAACCTTTTCATTGCAAGGTTGATATTGATCTGTTTGTAAAAAATCTTGAACTCCTGAAACAAAAACCGAATACTCTTTTGAATCAAACGACCTTTTGTATTTCGATTGAATAAATAGAAATTCAACTCGGTCTTTAGTATTTGGTCTCATTAGATCATATATTTCATCTTTATTTTTCACAAATATACCATTGAATTTGATTGCAATACCATCAATTCCCATGTCATTACTTCCACCAACTGATATATAGTCAATCAAGTCTGTTTCGACATTAAATGCATCAGGTTGATGCATAAGAAGAATCGTTTGATTTACCAATTTTTCAAACGCAACACTATCCTCTAATTCATTTATTTCATTCTTATTTTTAAATTCTTTAAGTTTTAGTTTAATATATGGCTCAAGCTGCATCCTGCCCTCCTATTACTAACACATTGTATTTTAAACAAAAATCTATTATGTATAAATAACAAGTAATTATTAAACTTTAGTCATTCTGAAACTTACAATCTCTTGCTAAAACAGTCTCATACACTCATACTTTGTATAAAGATTCTAAAGTAAAACTGGCAATTGATTCTCATCCAACCAATAACAATATTCTTCATAATGATCGTTTGTAATAGTTGGATTTTCTTTTTTGAATGTTGTATTGCAGTACTTAATGCTCTGATTAATATTGATTTACAAGAATTAATTGGACCTAAAAGAACACTAGATTCACTAAGAGATTTACTGAAACCATCAAACTTTTATAATTCCTATAATCGAATTGAAGACTTTCATTAATTTCCCCTAATTTATCACCGCCTTAAGAAATATACATTAATTTCATTTCTCATCCAACCACATCATCAATTTCTGCATCATATTCATACTGAACCGGTGACCTACCTGGTCGTATTCCACCATCTCCACCTGGCTGTATTCTCCCTTTGCCGCCTGATAGAATTCACGCTGGAGTTCAATCGGCAATGCGTTGTCCTCGACGCCGTGCAGGATCAGCACCGGTCTTTTCTGCATCCGTTCGGGATTCCTGTGCAAATCATATTGTTGAATCAACTCCGCATAGGCCCCCGCTTCCGGCATGGCCCCTTGTTTGAGTGCCTTTTCCCATGCAAGCAGCCCGCTGACCGATGCAAGCCCTTTGATTCTTGGATTCTTGGAAAAAACGCCAGCGGCAATCATGGCGCCCATAGAGCTTCCCATCACAAAAACTTGTTCCGCTTGGATGCCATAAGCTTCTTCCAAATGGGAAATGAACCGCTCCGATTCCTCAACGCTTTGGAAGATGATTTCCCATAAATACCGATCAATGCTGCCCGGCGCGTCATAATCAACGATCCCCCGTTCACCATGATAGAGCGCGTCCGGCACAATGACCCGGTAACCGAAACTGGCGATCAGCATGGCCTCAAAGCGTTTGAATTCCTTGCTGGAATGCCAGCCATGGTAGTAAATAACAGTCGGCCTTTCACCTTGTCCGCTTTTCGGCACGAAAGACAAATACGGGATCTCATCAAATTGCTTCTCTTCCACCTTTACACCGGGATGCTCCCTTTCAAATATCGACCATTCCATCTTTCCGATCCACTCCTTTTTCTACATGGGAAACTGATCCCAAAACCGCCAAGTCATAACCACCGCGCCGATCAATGAAACAATCGAAACGATCAGCTGGCCCCATTTCTGATGCTTTTGCCATCGAACCCATGACAGCCAGACTGTAAGTCCCACCACAGCCGTCATGCACACCAAGCAGACCCGCGTGGAAAACTCATATTTCATGCAAAACATTAAAAAAATTCCGCCTGCGAAGCTCCTCACCATCTTGCGGAGGGGCACAGGTCCGTCATGGAAGCCCCATGATTTGTACTCATTCTGCTTGGCCTCATCAATCGATTCAAAAACGATTGTGATTGTGAAGTAAACCATAACCAAGCCAAGCACATATGGAATCCACATGTCATTCGCCTCTTTCATTTCCATTCTATTCCAATATCTATTCTATCACTCTTTCTTGCTTTTTCTACTATTGAGTTAGAAATCAGGCGTTTTCTAAAATTAGCGTTAGCATTTTTACAGAGATAAACCCGAATAATTTGATTAGTACATAAAAATAAGCAATAAAAAAAGAGCTCCGAAGAGCTCTTGATTTTTATGCTTGGCCCAATGAGCCGAAGATTTCCATTTTTTCTTTAACGGTTGCTTTGATTGCTTCAAAGCCTGGCGCCATGATTTTTCGAGGATCAAATCCTTTGCCTTCCAAGTCTTTTTTCGCTTCAAAGTACTCACGAGTCGCCGCAGCAAATGCCCATTGGCATTCTGTGTTTACATTGATTTTCGCAACGCCCAAAGAAATGGCTTCTTTGATCATTTCAACAGGGATTCCTGTTCCGCCGTGAAGAACCAAAGGCATCTCGCCAGTTTCCGCTTTAATTGCTGCCAAAGCGCCAAAATCCAAGCCTGCCCAGTTCTCTGGGTATTTGCCATGGATGTTGCCGATGCCGGCTGCCAACAGGTCAATGCCCAAGTCAGCGATTTGCTTGCACTCTTTTGGATCCGCGATTTCGCCAGCGCCAACAACGCCGTCTTCTTCGCCGCCGATAGAACCAACTTCAGCTTCTACAGAAATGCCGCTTTCCGCTGCAATCTCAATGATCTCTTTTGTTTTTGTCAAGTTCTCAGCCAAGTCGTAGTGAGAACCGTCGAACATAACGGAAGAAAAACCAGCCGCCATTGCCGCTTTCGCGCCTTCGTAGCTGCCGTGATCCAGGTGCAATGCAACTGGAACTGTGATGTTTTGCTCTTCCAGCATGCCGTTTACCATGCCAACGATCACTTTAAAACCGCCCATGTACTTGGCAGCGCCTTCAGATACGCCCAGGATTACCGGTGAATTTGTTTCTTGAGCTGTCAATAGAATCGCCTTTGTCCACTCAAGGTTGTTGATGTTGAAATGACCGACTGCATACTTGCCTTCTACTGCCTTTTTCAACATTTCTCTCGTTGAAACTAACATCTGAAACCCTCCTTAAAATCATACACACCCTATGTGCAAAACTTGTAAACATGAAGAAAGAAGATACCCGACAGTACCCCCTTATCTCATTCGGCACTATTATACCATAATTTATCCGCATTTATGTATAAAATCAAAAGTTCCTCTGGATGCTTTTGGCGCAGCACCCGCATTTCTCTCCTCATCCATTATTTCTAATGTTTCATCTCGCACATCATTTTCCAGTTTTCCATGGTGTGCACAAGTGCTCGTTCCATCATTTTTTCAGCAAAGCGACTGTCGACCAGTTTGCTCAACAATTCGCTCGGAAGCGCATAGGTCCATCGAAACTCGACATGCGAGCCACTTCCGTCCGGCACCATGGTAACATTCATTTCGCCTTCCATTGCACCGGTAATCCTGCTTTCCCAATGATTTCTCGTATCTTCAATCACTTCGATTCTAACGGGTATATGCACCCCCATCAGCGTGTATTCTCCTTCGACAATTGTACCAGCCGCTCCATCGCCGGTCATTTTTTCCGGTCCTCTGAAGTTAACATACCACTGCGACCATTTATTGGGGTCACGTCCGAAATTGTGCACCTCATCCACAGGAGCATCAATATAGATGTCGCTTTTTACAGTCCCCATTATCTCACCTCGTTTAATGTTTCAGTCCCCTTACGCCGCGCAAGGGGACACCGGTTGTTGCATTTCTATTGCGCCTGAAGATCAATCTGCAAATCCTGCGCCATATATAATTTACCCCGCATCCAACCGAAAAAACGTTCCTAAAAAACACCGCCTTAGCTGGCCTTGTCTCCTTCAAACTGAGCGTTGTACAATTCCGCATAAAAGCCGTTTTTCGCAAGCAGATCCTGATGATTGCCCTGCTCCACAATATCCCCGTGATTCATCACCAGAATCAAATCCGCATCGCGAATCGTTGACAGACGGTGGGCGATGATAAAGCTGGTCCGATCCTTCATCAAGCGGTTCATGGCCATCTGAATCTGAACCTCGGTTCTGGTATCCACCGAACTGGTCGCTTCGTCCAGAATCAAAATCTTCGGATTCGAAAGAATCGCGCGGGCAATGGTAATCAACTGCTTCTGTCCTTGGGAAACATTCGAAGCGTCTTCGTTCAAGATCATATTGTATCCGTCTGGAAGCATATGGACAAAACTATCCACATGGGCCGCTTTTGCCGCTTCGATCACTTCCTCGTCTGTCGCGTCCAGTCTGCCGTAGCGGATATTCTCCATAATGGAAGCGTTATACAGCCAGGTATCCTGAAGCACCATGCCAAACAGGCTTCGCAAATCCTTGCGCGCGTATTTCCGTATATCCGCACCGTCCACAAAAATTCCACCTGTATTCACATCGTAAAACCGCATCAGCAATTTCACCATGGTTGTTTTTCCTGCCCCTGTCGGTCCAACAATGGCAACCCGCTGTCCCGGCTGAACCTCGACTGAGAAGTCGTTGACAACAATGGTTTCCGGATTGTAGCCGAAATGCACCTTTTGAAAGGCGACATGCCCTTTTTGAGAATCTAAGGCAACCGGTTGGCTGGTTTCCTTGAGTTCTTCCTCTTCGTTCAGGAATTCAAACACCCGCTCCGCGGCGGCAGCCGTCTGCTGCAGCACATTGGATACGCTGGCTAGCTGGGAAATCGGCTGCGTAAAATTCCGCACATACTGCACAAAAGCCTGAATATCCCCTACCTCAATGGTTCGTTTCGCCGCCAAAGCACCGCCGACCACACAAACGGCCACATAGCCGATATTGCCCACAATCCGCATGACAGGCATCATCAGGCCCGACAGAAACTGCGACTTCCAGGACGTGTTGTAGAGCTGGTCATTGAACTTACGGAAGGTTTCCGCGCTTTTTTCTTCTCCGTTGTAGGTTTTCACCACAAGATGCCCGCTGAACATCTCTTCAATGTGGCCATTCACATTGCCCAGGAATTTCTGCTGGTTTCGAAAGTATTTCTGCGACCGTTTGACAATAGCGACCACAATCAGCATGGAAACCGGGATTATGAACAGGGCAATCAGGGTCATGGTGAAACTGATGCTCAACATCATGATCAGAACACCGATCACCGTCGTAAAGGACGTAATCAGCTGCGACATGGATCGGCTGAGCGTCTGATTGACCGTATCGACATCGTTGGTTACTCGCGACAGGACCTCGCCATGGCTGGTGTCATCAAAATACTGCAGCGGCATACGATTGATTTTTTCAGAAATATTCCTTCGCATGTCATAGCTGATCTTCATCGACACACCCGCCATAATATAGCCCTGGATATAGGAAAAAAGTGAACTCAGACCGTACAAGCCCAGCAGCGTCAGCATGATAATAGCAATCGCCTCGAAGTCAATGCCTGCCCCCCTGCCGGTAATTTGTCCGATCATTCCCTCAAAAACCTTGGTTGTCGCCTTGCCCAAAAGCTTGGGTCCGTAAATGCCAAAGGCTGCGCTGGCAATCGCAAAGACGATCACCACCAAAATCGATGCCTTATGGGGACTCAAATACGCAAGGAGCCGTCTCATGGTTCCCTTGAAGTCTTTGGCTTTCTCGCCGGACATGTTCATATGTCCGCCCGGTCCGCGCCCGCGGGGAGGCTGACTCTTCATTTCTCTACTTTTGTTTTCGCTCATGCCAGTTCCTCCTTGGACAATTGCGAATAGGCGATTTCTCTGTATGTCTCGCATGTCCGCATCAATTCTTCATGTTTGCCGATTCCTGCCATCCGGCCATCTTCCAGCACAAGAATCTGATCCGCGTTCTTGATGGTGGAAATCCGCTGTGCCACGATCAAAAGCGTCGCATTGCCTGTCTTCTCCCTGAGGGCCTGCCGCAGGGCCTGGTCTGTTCGGAAATCAAGCGCCGAGAAACTGTCGTCGAAAACATAGACCGGCGGCTTTTTCACCAGCGCGCGCGCAATCGACAGCCGCTGTTTCTGGCCGCCTGATACATTTCCGCCGCCCTGAGAAATCTGCGCATCCATTTTTTCAGCCTTGGCTTCCACAAATTCTGTGGCTTGGGCGATGTGAATCGCTTCTTCCATTTCCGCCTCTGTGGCTTCTTCTTTTGCAAAGCGCAAATTGCTCTTGATATTTCCACTGAACAGCGAGGCTTTTTGCGGTACGTAGCCGATCTGCGCCCGCAGGTCATGCTGCGTGACTTGGCGGATATCAATCCCGTCCAATAGAATTTCTCCCTCGGTGACGTCATAAAGTCTTGGAATCAAATTCACCAGGGTGGTTTTACCGGATCCCGTCGATCCGATGATCGCCGTAGTCTCGCCAGGCTTCGCCGTGAAACTCAATTGCTTCAGCATGTCTTCTTCCGCACCTGGGTACCGGAAAGATACGTCCTTAAACTCAATGCGACCCGCTACCGGTTCCGCAAAGGTAAGAGGCGCAACCGGGTCCTTGATAATGGATTCCGTATCCAGCACTTCCGCAATTCGGCCCGCTGCAACCGATGCTCTCGGAATCATGATAAACATCATGGACATCATCAGAAATGCCATAATAATCTGCATGGCATATTGCATAAAGGCCATCATATCCCCTACCTGCATGTTGGCATCAGCAATCTCTTTCGCGCCGACCCACACGATCAGGATCATGACGGCATTCATCACAAACATCATGACCGGCATCAAAAAGACCATCACTCGATTGACAAACAGATTGGTCGCCGTCAAATCACGGTTAGCCCGGTCGAAGCGTTCTTCCTCAAAATCCTGTGTGTTGAAGGCGCGAATGACCATCATGCCCGTCAGCGCTTCCCGCATCACCAGATTCACCTTGTCGACCTGCTTCTGCACAATCTTGAACTTGGGCATGGCAATAACAAAAACAATGGCAATCATCAGAATCAGGATTCCCACCGCCAGCGCGATGATCCAGGACATGGAAGAATTGCTGTCCATGGCGCGAATCACACCGCCAATGCCAAGAATCGGCGCATAGAAAACCATGCGGATCATAACGACCAGCAGATTCTGCACCTGCATAATGTCGTTGGTTGATCGGGTGATCAAAGAAGCGGTTGAAAACTTGTCGAACTCGACATTTGAAAAACGGCTGACTTTGTCAAAGATCTTGCTCCGCAAGTCACGTCCCAGCCCAGCCGCCACCTTCGCCGCGATAAACCCGACTGCAATGGATGCAATCGCGCCCAACAGGGCAATCCCAAGCATGATCAGTCCCGTTTTGAGAATATATCGCTGCCGAACGCCGTCAACGTCCATTCCCATATCCTCATAAAGCGCCAGAGTCGCGCTTGCACCCGCCTGGAGAATCATATCGTCGCCCAGGGCGGCAAACTGTTCGTTCCCCGCATCCATCAGCTGAATCCTTTGCTCCACAGGCATATTTTGCAACAACATGAATATATCGGTTCCCGCCGGGATGGTTTGGCCGTTGATCGCCATGCCATCCTCCCCGGCTTCCTCCGTCATCCGCTGGATGCCTGAAACCGCCAAAAGCGCCTTCGCCACAACCGGCTCCAAGAAAGCCGTTTCTTCATCGGTCAGCGGCTTTAGCGCAAGCAGCGTCTCTCCCTCGTTGTTCGAATATTCATCCGCCAGCGATTCATAGTCGCTTGTACCTGGCGCTACCGCCTGGTAGGCATTTTCTACGGCCGTTCGGTCTTCCGCCGTCAAAAACAGGGCCAACCGGTCATAATCCGCTTGCCGCATCACCTGAGGCAGCACATCATCGTTTCCGCCTTGCTGGATGCCCACATTGACAATATTCGACATGTAATCCGGTAGTGCCAAGTCCGTCATGGCTTGCCCGTACAGCAAGGCAATCGCCACTACGATCCAAATCGCAAACGGCTTTAAATACTTCACTAGTTTTATCATCGTAAGTCCCTTTCCTACTCGGTCAAATCATCCCGGTCATTGAGTTTCGATAGAATGGCGTGGATCGTTTGGAAATTGTCGACCAGCGTTTCCACCTCTTCATCCGTCAGCCTATCCGTCGACTCCAGAACCCGCTCCTTCATTTTCCTGTATTGCTTTTTCAGACAAGCCTCGCCTTCTTCGGTGATGTAGATATGGATCACCCGCTTGTCGTCTCGACTTTGCTCTTTTCGAACCCATTGTTTTTTCTCCAGTTCCCCTACCAATTTGGTCAAATTGGGTTTTGAAATGCAAAGTTTTTTCCCGTATTCATGCATGGGCTGTCCGTCTGCTTTCCGCAAATGGTGCAAAAGCAAAAATTCATTTCGCTTGAATTCATTGGATTTATATTTCTTCAACAGCTTTCTGTGAATCAATGGAAGCATCCCCAGAATTTGATCTGCCAACTGTTCCCTGCTCACGTGCTCATCCCCTTTCCCCGCGTACACGATTCTGTCGTTCAGACAACTAATCAATTTGTTTTCAAATATAATTATAAAATATAACTATTCTAGTCTAATCCGCACCCCCGACTCTGTCAAGAGGGATCTGCCAAATCCCTCGTTTCATAAAAACAGAGAGCTCAATGAGCTCTCTGTTCGACCTATTTTCTTTCATCTTCCAGCTTACAGACTAACTTCAACCCGGATACAGCGACCGATCAAATTCACCGATTTCAACGGCACCAATTCGGAGTAACGCTCCGCCTGGTCCCGGGACCAGTATGTATGTCTTACCATTTCAGAATCTAGTACACAAGTTCTTTCCTGAATTACACTGCGCAGGATCTGCGGGATCAATCACTGCTACTAATTTAATTCACACATTTTTTTCCAATTAAATATGGTCTTCTCCATTGATCGCATCATAAGTTTTTCCATTAGTCGATTATTTGCCAATTTACCCATTACCCTTCCGGATGCCTTGTAACTTGTAATCATCTCAAGATGAGAACCATCGCCTTCTTCTATAAAAGTAACAGTTTGCTCACCTTCCATCAGCCCCATAATCCTTACTCTCCATTTTTGATCCGTACTTTCAAGCACTTCGATTTTAATCGGTACACGCATCCCCATTAAAGCATACTTGCCTTCTACAATCGTTCCTGCTTCCCCTTCCCCTTCACATTTCTTGGGCCCTTTAAAATTGGCATACCACTGCTCCCATTTCATGGGATTCTGACCTAGCTGATGCACTTTTTTTGGTGAAGCATCAATGTGAATATCACTTCTAAGTGTTTTCATAGCTAAACCTCTATTCTATTCAAGAAGATCAATCTGCATTTTCCTTTACAAATCAATGATGCGTCTCACAAATATCCTTCCAATTTTCAATTGATTGTGCCATGGCTCTTTCAATCATTCTTTCCGCAATTTTTGTATCTGCAAGACGGTTCAACAAACGATTCGACATAGAATATTTCCAAATCATCTCAACATGGGATCCGTCTCCCTCTTCAACAACATTAACGATTTGCTCGCCTTCCATCGCACCGGAAAACTTACCTTCCCAATGATTCTCAGTGCTTTTTAAAACCTCAATTGTTACAGGTATATGCACCCCCATGATTTTGTAATCCGCTTCGATAACAGTCCCTGTCTCACCATGACCATTTAAAATTTTCGGCCTACTGAAATTGACATACCATTGTTCCCACTTCTCTGGATTTTGACCAAATCGATGCACTTCATCTACAGTTGCATTCATATGGATATCGGTTCTAATCGTTTTCATTTTTCATCCTTTCAATTCTCATCATCAAGTTTATGTCATGATTCACTTCGAATTTCATGACATACTTTAACTCTTTCACAAGCTCTTTCACCATACAAACCCTGCACTCCTGTTATTCTACCCCACGCTCATTATAAACATACACTTATACACACTTTGATTTGTGTTCATTCTTCACTAATTTCACAGAATAGCCATTAAAAGTCTATTGTTTTCATAAAAAAAGCAAAAGTTCTGCATAAATGCAGCACTTTTGCTCTCATACTACAGACTAACTTCAACCCGGATACAGCGACCGATCAAATTCACCGATTTCAACGGCACCAATTCGGAGTAACGTTCCGCCTGATCCCGGGACAAGCGAATCTTGTCATTATCTCTGCGAACCTTTCGGATCAATCGCTGATTGTTCATCTCCAAGAGATAAAGGGCGTTATTTTGAATCTCCTTGGTTTTAAGCACCATCACCACATCACCGCTTTCAATCCGCATGGCTTCCATATCGTTTCCAGCAGCCCGTACAAACATAATCTTGTCTGGATGGTAGCCTTCGACCTTCTTTGCAATGATGGGCAACTCTTTCTTGCCGACATTCTTCTTGGTCCGGTTGTCAACAATGGGAAATTTTTTAATCACACCGCCCAAGGCATCCATCCACTGCTCGTTGGGTTCAGCCACAAAGCTGGCTTGGGTCTGCTGCCTCATTGGCTTGGCCGGCTTTTCCTCTTTTGCATCAGAAAACTCCACCAAGGCAATTTCTTCCCCCAAAACCGCCAGGATTTTATCGGCCATTTTTTCGTTGATGATTTTTTTACCGGTTTCGATTTGCAGAATATAGCTGACGGACAAGCCGCATTTTTTTGCCAATTGCTTTTCGGACATGCCGGATTTCAATCTTGCATCTTTGATTTTTTGTGCCACTCGATTCATTTCGTTCACCTCAAACTTTCATTTGCTAATCCTTATTTTATCATCAGAACAGAAAACATGCACGATTTCTCGTGCATGCTCTTATCGAATCAATTGCGTTTTTTGTCTCTGTTTTCGCTTGACCCACCAGAACGCCAGGACCAAACTCACACCAATCTCGGCGACCACAGAAGGTATTGTGCTTAAGCCCTGTTCCATCATAAACACAGCCATAAAGCTGTTGATGCTTGCATGGAAAAGAATGCAGAGGAATACACTCTCCGTAATCAAACGAATCGCCGCCAGTGAAAACGCCAAGCCAAATACGGAAATCACAAACATCCCAAAGCCGATTGTCGACTGATAGGTTCCGATGATAAACCATAAAGGCAGATGCCAAACCGCCCAAATGAAAGCCACGATAACCGTCGCTGGCAGAAAGGGCATCTTCCTTTCCAACTCAGGCTGTAAAATTCCCCGCCAGCCGATCTCTTCCAGACCCCCGCCGATCGTATTCACCGGAATATACAAGAGTCCCATGTACAGTGCCATGGTTTGATTGGATGCCCCCATCGCCAAAGAGATTGCGAAATGCAGCACCAAAAAGAAAAGGATCAGAGAATAGTGCTTGCCGGCTGCCCGAAAATTAAAGAACCGCTTTATGTATTCTTTCAGCCCGCCGATGTCTCCCCATCGCTTTAAAAGAAAATAGGATGCAATTGGCGGTCCATTCCCGCCGATTAGAAACAGAACCATGGCCAGCGGCGTTCCATATGGCAAACGGCCAAACTGATTGGCAATCGCCACAGACCCCCAGCATCCTCACGTAATAACAAAGGTCCAAATTAAAAACTGCAGAATTCTCTTTTCCGTATTCGGTTTCATCTTGAAATCCCCTTTCATGGATTCTTTCTTTTAGACACCCAACATAAAGAAAACCGTCTCCGTTAGCAATTTCATTGTTCTGCCTTCATCCGGCGCACTTTCGCTCGCACCGTAACAGTGCACCATCACCGTATTGTGAACAAGTCCGTCAATCTGTAAAATAATAAAATTCGAAATGTCACTTACCGCAAATCTTGGATGAAATACTTTGCCTTCAACCCCATTTTGAATCTGCTGAAACAATGTCGCCATCAAATATTGGCCTGATTCCTGCTCCGTCAGTTTTGAAACGATGCTTTCCGCCTTTTCCGGATGATTGGTTACCAAGACGGTCAGCTCGAACTGCACTTTCCCCAGCGAATTCACATGATCGCGGATATACCTTCCCAGAAGAGAAAGGAGTTCTTCGATCGCTTCTTTGACGGTACTGGTATTTTCAACGGTTTCTTCGATTTGATCAACAAATCGATTCTCCGCCGTCATTCGATTGATCATGGCCACAAGGACCTCATCAATATTGTCATAGTATTTGTAGATGCCCCCCCGGCTTAATCCCGCCTGCTGAATAACATCAAGCATGGTCATTTCATATAGGGGCTTGCGATGAAACACCTGAACCGCCGCATCCAAGATCATTTCTCTTTTTTGTGCAAGATACGCTTGACTGACTTTTGGCATCGGAATGCCTCCTTTTAAAATGAGACTTGTCTCATTTTTATTCGTTTTCATTATACAGGAATCAAATTTCTTTTGCAAGAAAAAAGAACCGAGAGCTTCGGGGGAGAAAATCCGTCGCTCTCGGTTCTTTGTTGTTAGCTCTTACTTGTTCTTATTTCGTGTAGAGATATCAAACCAAACCGCCAATAAAAGCACCAGGCCTTTAATCAGGTATTGGTAAGAAATATCCAAGTTCATCAAAGACATGCCATTGTTGATGGATGCCATAACCAATGCACCAATGATGGCGCCAAATACGGTGCCTACGCCACCGCTGGCGGAAGCGCCACCAATGAAGGACGCCGCGATTGCATCCAATTCGAAAAGATTGCCTGCGGATGGTGCAGCCGAATTCAGCCGCGCACTGTACAGCATGCCTGAAAGGGCTGCCAAGGTACCCATGGATACAAACACCTTAAACAGGGTTTTCTTGGCATTGATTCCAGAAAGCCTTGCCGCCTCCAAATTGCCGCCAATCGCATAGATATGTCGGCCGAGCGGTGTTTTCTTTGTAATAAATGTATACAATCCAATCAGCAAAACCACGATTACAACCGTATATGGAATGCCCTTGTACAATGCCATGGACAGAATGAACGCCATAATTAGAACACTGACCAAAACCAGTTTCCCTAAGAAAAACTGTGTCGGCAACACATCAAATCCATATCCGCGGCGTTTCTCGCGCTTATTGAATTCCATTACGGCATACGCAATCACGCCGACAATGCCGATCAGCAAGGATACAACATGAACCCCTTCGATATTTGCTATGTCAGGCAAATATCCGACAGACATCTTGTTGAAACTATCCGCAAACGGGCCGATGGTTTGCCCCTTGGTGATGGCAATAACGGCACCGCGGAACATCAGCATACTGGCGAGCGATACGATAAAGGCCGGAACCTTTCGATACGCAATCCAATACCCTTGCCAGCATCCGATCACAGAACCAACCAAAAGGGTAACCAAGACGGTTGGAATCGTCGGCAAGCCAAGCTTCACCTGCAAGATCGCCGCTATCGCACCGGTGAAGGCGGCGATAGAGCCAACGGACAAGTCAATATGTCCGGAAATAATGACCAGCACCATACCGGTAGCCAACACCGCAATATATCCGGTTTGCAAATACAGGTTGGTTAAGTTGCGGGCAGAAATGAAGGTACCTTCCGTCAAAATATTAAAGATGATCATAATGACAAAAAGCGCAATAAACATTCCGTATTGTCGGATATTCCCTTTCAGGAGATGTCCGAGCATTGGTAAATTCTTCTCTTTGTTATCCATATCTATTCTCCTTGACCGATTGCATATTTCATAATCTCTTCTTGTGTCATCCGTTCCTTCGGTATCTCAGCAACCATCTTGCCTTCGAACATGACATATACGCGATCGCTCATCCCGATAATTTCCGGAAGTTCCGACGAAATCATCACAATGGATTTTCCTCGCGATACAAACTCGTTCATAATGGCGTAAATCTCGTACTTCGATCCGACGTCAATGCCGCGTGTCGGCTCATCCACAATCAATACGTCAGGGTGTGTCAAAAGACACTTGCTCAAAACTACCTTCTGCTGATTGCCTCCGCTTAAGTTCATAACCTTCTGCTCCACCGAAGGAGTCTTGATCTGCATCGCCGTGCGATAGGTCTCTGCATTCTTGATCTCTTCATTGTCATTGATCACATGCTTGTGCGTGATCGCCGGCAGGCTGGAAATGGAAATGTTATTCTTGATGTCCTGAATCAAAATCAAGCCCTTTTCTTTCCGATCCTCCGTTAGATAGTTGATCCCGGCTTCAATGGATTCTTTGGGCGAATGCAACTCCACCCGCTGCCCGTTCAGAACCAGATCTCCTTCGATTTTCGATCCAAAGGATTTGCCGAAAATACTCATAGCCAGTTCTGTTCGTCCCGCGCCCATCAATCCGGCAATCCCAATAATTTCTCCACGTCGAACATGGAAATTCACACCCTGGATCACTTTGCTGTGATCTGCGCCGTAAACGTTCCAATTTTTCACTTCCATCAGGATTTCTTCAATTTCCACATCTCGCTCGGGATATCGGTTGGTCAATTCTCGACCGACCATCAAACGGACAATTTCATCTTCATCGATTTCCTGTTCGCTTCGGTCCATGGTCGCTACCGTTTGTCCATCCCGCAAGACTGTAACTTCATCCGCAACTTCCATCACTTCATTCAATTTATGTGAAATCATAATACTGGTGATCCCCTGCTTTCGCAGATCTTTCAGTATTTCCAATAAGTTTGCGCTGTCATCGTCATTCAGTGCCGCTGTCGGTTCGTCCAAAATCAATAATTGCACATCCTTTGCCAACTGCTTGGCAATCTCGATCAGCTGTTGTTTGCCAACGCCCAATTCCTTTACCGGCGTATCGGGATTGACATCCAAATTTACTTTTTTCAGCACTTCTTGGGCTTTAAGAATGGTTTCATTCCAATCCACCACCTTGCCCTTCATAATTTCGTTTCCCAGATAAATATTCTCGTATACGCTCATTTCTGGAATCAAGGCCAATTCCTGATAGATAATCGCGATTCCGACCTTTTCACTGTCCTTAATGTTCGAAAACGCTTGTACGTCCCCATTGAATACAATGTCTCCAGAATAAGTCCCATGCGGATAAACCCCGCTCAACACTTTCATCAGCGTTGATTTGCCGGCGCCATTTTCGCCAACCAGACAGAGAATTTCGCCTCTTTTCACTTTGAAATCAACGTTGTCCAGCGCCTTTACCCCCGGAAACTCTTTCGTTATTTGCTTCATTTCCAGAATAAAATCAGCCATTGTGTACCTCCATCCATTGCTGACACCTTCTTGCGAATTTCAAACGAAGAGCCAGGCACGACCGCCGCGCCTGACACTCCGCTCCTCTCAAGCCCTTTGCTATTTCAGATCATCCGCGCTGATGTAGCCGCTGTCCACCAACAATTCCTGATAATTGTCTTGGGTAACAACCTTTGGCTCCAGCAATACGGATTTGACTTCAATCGAACCATTATCTACCGCGCCATTGGTATTAACCATTTCACCATTCATAATTTTAATGGCCATATCAACCGCTTCTTTCGCCAATGCGCGTGTATCTTTGAAAATCGTCATAGACTGCTCGCCTGCCTTGATTCGCTTTACGGCCGCCAATTCAGAGTCCTGGCCTGTAATAACCGGCACATCTAGACCTGCTGCCTTGAAAGCTTCAATAATGCCGCCTGCTGTTCCGTCGTTTGGTGCCAATACGCCAACGACTTCTTCATTTGGATTCGCTGTCAAGATATTGGCTGCACGGTTCTGTGCATTTGCAGGGACCCAGTTGTCCGTTGCAACCTGCTGGAAATCCGTTCCGCCAATTACCTTATAGTCCCCACTGTCAATCTTAGGTTGGATTACACTCATCGCGCCTTTAAAGAACAGCGTTGCGTTATTGTCAGTTGGTGCTCCGGCAAACAACATAATTGTTCCCTGATCAACAGTATTGACAAAATAGTCTCCTTGCAGGCGTCCAACGGCTTCGTTATCAAAAGACAGGTAGTAATCCAGGATGTCTGAAGACGTTACCAATCGATCATATGAAATCACCGGTACATTTTCATCATGCGCTTTCTTTACCAGTTCTGCTGAAGCCGAAGCATCATGCGGCGCCAAGATCAAAATATCAATGCCTTGGGTCAACAAGTTCTCTACTTGTTGGGTTTGCTGCGCTTGGTCTGCGTCGGCTATCTGAACTTTGATTTCATAGCCCATTTCTTCCGCATATGCCACCATGGCTTCTTTGTCTTTTACCCATCGTTCTTCCCTTTGTGTGGGAAGGGATACACCAATAACCATCGATTTCTCACCATCTGCCGCCGGCTCGCTTGCGCATCCGCTCAGCATTGGGATCAACATCGCTACAATAAGTGCTGCAATAATCAATTTCAATCCTTTTTTCATTTTTCCCTCCACGTTTTAGATTCAACTTGATCATATTGAAATTTCTTTCATTTGACACTTGACTCAGTTAACGAAAAAAGAGAAAGCGTTTGCTTTCTCGGGAAAATGTTATCCTCTCCAATATAAAAACAGCACAAATTTAACATTAAATTTGTGCTGCCATTATTTCACTCTTTATCTGCATTGATATACACAGATTCCCGATCATGAAAGCCTGAATTGATAATGACTTCATCCATATTCTCTCGCGTCACAACGATGGTTTCCAATTTCACATAGGGTACGACATGATTTTGATAATCGTTGTCTATCGTCTCTTGGTAGTCAAATTCCTGGTCATTCATCAGCAGCAAGCCATAGTCAACGGCTGCCTTGGATAAAGCATTGATCGGTTTGTATATGGTCGCCTGTTGTGTTCCTTCCATAATCCGCTGACAGGCAGACAATTCCGCATCCTGACCCGCAACAACAACGTTCCCTGCCAGACTTCTCTCTGTCAGAGCTTGAATTGCGCCCGTTGCCAATGTATCATTCGCCGCAATGACACCATCAATGCGAATTCCCTCCTTCAGCGTCTTCTCAACAAGGTCATAGGCTTTGCCTTCGCGCCATCCATCCGCCCAAACTTCTCCAACCACTTCCACCGAATCCACCGGATCAATCACCGAACGTATGCCCTCATTGATGAGTTGTGAATTGAAGTCATCGGGATCCCCATTGATAATGACAAGTTTTTTCACGCCATCCGGCGTTTCGTCAACGCCTTCAACAACCTCGCTTGCCAGGCTTTCTCCTATCACCTTGTCGTCAAAGGATAAATAGAGCGCAACAGGTCCGCCTGTCAACAGTCGATCATAGGCAATAACCCGGATCCCCGCCCTCTCGGCATCGCTCAACTCTTCTACAAAGGCATCAAATTTGCTTGGCAGGATCACCAGCAAGTCAACCTTCGCTTTTATTAATTCCTGAATTTGCTTTTTCTGCAAACTGACATCATCATTGGCGATCTGTACATTGACCTCAATTCCCTTTTCATTGGCATACGAAACAAAGGTCTCCATGTCGCGCTGCCATCGTTCCACAACCAAACTGTCAAGAGACAAACCGATTGTTAACTGGTCCTCCCCCCTTTTCTGTTCCTCCACCCCCATATCTCTCGTCGACCAAATCCCGTAACCGCCTGCTGTTAAAACAAGGATGGCTATTATCACACCTACCGCTTTCTTCATTCTCATCACCCTTTGTATTCAGTCGGTGTGCATCCGACCGTCTTTTTAAACGTACGAATAAAATAGTTGTAGTCATTGAATCCCAACGCGTCGCTGATTTCCCGCACCGACATTTCATCCTCTCGCAAGAGCTGTTTTGCTTCTTCCATACGCAGGTTCTTATGATAGGACTTGAAACTCTTCGCCGTATCGATCTTAAAAATTCGACTCAAATACTGCGGAGTTACCCCGATCTCCTTCGCTGCTTCCTCCAGTGAAATGGATTCTCTGATTTTCGATTCAATCAACGCGATCGCATGAATTGTAATCTCTGAGTAATTTGTGCTTTCCAAGTCATTGTATCGCTTGAAAAGAATTCGAACCTGTTTGTCAAATTCCACAATCTTCCCCAAGGGCGTTTGGTCGAGAAATTGATCGAGGTAAGACTTGGATCGATAAAGATCCTTGGAAACGATGTTGGTTTCCGCTGCAATTTTGTAAATCAGGATATACGTCTCTATGAGAGCACGAATCACACGTTCAGGCTGCGTATCCAGTAAAGGTTCATACAAGCTGACCAGCCGCTTCAGGATCGTCGTAAACCGGCTGTCTTTTTCTATGAAATACGCATATGCTTTTTCCTGTAATTCCATAAACTCAAGAATATCCTGATCCATTGCATGGCGGGCTGTAAAAATCTCCACGTTTTTACGGCCGTAAGCCAGATTATAGTTTGATTCTTCATAGGAGGCGAAAATTTCCGTCAGATCTTTTTCTCCGCCAATCGATATTCTGGTACTCAGACCATATTTTTTGAAGATGATTTTCTGCATCTTCTCAAAGTAATCGACCAGGGCCGCTCCGGTTAATCCGTCTTCCGCCTCAAAATACAAGTAAATGCGATCCGACACGACATCTCCAACCAAACATTGATAATTGTATTTGATTTGAATTTTCAAATGCGCAAAGCAGGCATGAATTTTCTCGTTATAATCCTCAACCGTATTCCAGTCCGTCGTCTCTTTTAATTGGGGAAATTTCACGGTAACAAACCGCCCCCGTTTCAAATCCAAGGAAAAAATCTCACGATACAAATGAACGGATAGGTTTCTGCCTTGTACAATGTTCGTCAAAAAGTTACTTTCCAGCAAGCCAATTGATTTGTAATACCGTTCGATGCTCTCCAATTCTTTCTCGCGACGCTGGCTTTCCTGCTCAATGGCAGCCATGGTTTTATGCAAAACGTTCATCAGCTTCTTCTTCGTGACCGGTTTCAGAATATAATCTTCAACGTTGTATTGAAAGGATTCCTGGGCATATTCAAATTGCTCGTAGGCTGAAACGATCAGAATTTTCACATGCTGGTCGAACTTTCTGGCTTCTCGGATAAATTCCAACCCGCTCATGCCCGGCATGCGAATGTCAGTAATCACGATCTGTGGCCGAAACGATTCCAGTTTCAAAAGTCCTTCAATCCCACTGCTTGCTGTTTCAATCTCAATTTGTTCAAAATTGTTTCTGACAATGCGTGAATAGGTATCCAATACAATTGCCTCATCATCAATAATTAATAATTTAGTCATGATTCACCTCGATTGGTATTTTGATTGTGATCTTTGTACCTTCACCTTCTACGCTGTCAATTTCAAAAACACCGGACACATCATAGAAGAGTTCCAATCTGCTTTTAACATTGTCCATCCCCAAACCAGTGGTATGCCCATGCTCCTCATGTTCAACCGATCGCTCCCCGATTTCCAAAGATGAACGCTGCAGGATTTTGTCCAGCTGTTCAGGCGACATGCCGCTTCCATTGTCAACAACTTCAATCGTCGCACAAGGTCCATCCTTCCTTACAGAAATCTCAATACGGCGACCGGTTCCCATGTCTCTAAACCCATGAATAAAAGCATTTTCAACCAAAGGCTGCAAGATTAACGGTGGCATTTTTAAGTTCAACAAGTTTTCATCAACATGAAAATCAAATATAATGCTGTCGGAAAATCGTACTTTCATCAACTGAACATAGTTTTCAATATTGCCAAGTTCATCCCGAAGGGTTACCTCCTGCTCAAGACCTTTTAAGTTATAACGGAACAATTTCGCCAGATGGTCCAAATAGTCGGATGTCCGTTCTGCCTCTTCATATTCAGCGAGTCCAACACCTGCGTTCAATGTATTGTATAAGAAATGCGGATTGATTTGTGACTGCAAAGCCTTCAGTTCCGCTTCCTTCACAATATTCTCCATACGCAAATTTTTGATTTCTGATATCCGAAGTTTATTCTCCGTTGTTGCCTTGTCCTGAATGTCCTCAATATAAGATTTAATGCTTCTTGCCATTTCACTGAAAGATCCCTGTAGAACAACCGCCTCGGTAAAGTACATTTCCCCTTCTGCAACAGCCCCATAATTCCCCTTTGCAATTTCCTTGGATTGCTCCGACAAATGTTCAATGGGATGTATAATCTTCTCCGTGGAATCGTAGATATAAACCAAACTCATCACAACCAGAATCCCCGTTACCAATAAAAACGATAAGCTTAGCTGCCGAATTGAATCGGTCAAGTTATTATAATTCGCCAAATTCACTTCGATTTCAGAAAGATTCACCGCATTGATTTTCTTCTCAATATAGACCGTCACATCTTGGATTTTCTCATAGGATTGAATGTACTCTGCTGTAAATCTGCCTCGCTTATTATCGATCGCACGCTTCGCTTCATCAAGATACACTTTCAGCATTTGGCTGATATTGGTCAGTTTAAGTTTTGTTTGATCATAACTCAATCCCTTGTCATATTTCTCGACAAACGCTTCAAGTTCCCTTCGGCTGTCCAAATAAGCAATAAAAGAATCGGAATCTTTTGTATCCAAATATTTCCCCAAGTTTTCATTGGAGGAACCAAGCGTCATTTCCAATTGATTCAACTCTTTATTCAGTTCAAACATTTGACCGGTTCGATCGTTGACACTGATCGTTGAATAAAAAACAAAAAAGTACACCAACAAAAAACTTAGGATGATGATGAAAATAAATCGTGTCATATGATTCCGGATACTATTTCCGGTAAAGACTTTACTCCATCCCATCAAATTCACCTGCCGTTTCTGTGGTTACAATCTCAAAAGTCATCGCCTGATATGCAGATGTTGATCCTGTCCGTCCCCAATCTGAAATGACTCGCATCGATCTGATCCCCATTTGGCGATAGTTCTCCACTGCAGTTGCCTGTATTGTTCCTTTTTGTACATAGTTGAGCAAGTCCGGATGATCACTGCTCGCAATAATTTTGATCTTTCCAATCTTGTTCAAATCAATCAGTGTTTTCGTGATGCGCAAAGAATTGATCGGATCTGTAGCGATAATATAGTCCGGTGTCTTCTCATCTAGCAGCGTTTTCAAGACAATTTCAACCCGCTGATTTTCCTCCAAAAACAAAGTATTGATTTTACGACTGCCGATTTCATTCATGATAGACAAAAAACCATTCAGATAATTGTTTGTAGCGGCTCCCTTCTTATCCAAATAGTTGGCGTCAAAAACGAGTAGAATTTCATTTGCTTCGGCATCGGATAAGATCGTTTCCCCAACATGTACGCCCAAATTGTATTGATTGGTCCCAATATAAGCAATGCGTTCACTGGTAATGGAATCATTCCCTACCGTGACCACTGGTATTCCACTATCCATACTGGCTTTGATGTAGGCTTCCGCCCGATCATTGTTGGCCAGGTTCACGATGATTCCATCGACCTGTGCATACACACTTGCTTGAAAAGCATCTCGAATCTCGGAATCGTTCATCGGATTTGCAACGATCTCCTTTTGGATCACCATATTCAAAGATTCTCCGGCTTGTGCAATACCAGTCAAGAATTCCTTCTTCGCATAGGATTCTTCTTCATCCAGAATAACAATCACCTGCTGATCTGGAATTCTGCCAAAAAGATTCCCCTCGCCGTTTTGTGAGACACGGATCTCATACGTTAGCACTCCAATATAGCCAACCGCTGCGATCAAAAGAACAATAAGAATAATCTTCAACCACTGCAATTGCTTGCTTTTTTTTGCCTTCATTGCTCCACCTGCTCTTCCAAACGATTTCCTCATCCATGCTTTATTCTTGCATTTATCGTACCATAAATCAATCTGAATAAAAAAGGTGCTTGAAATTCAAGCACCTCGCCCTTGGTCTACAATCGACGTCCTTCCACATACTTTGCAACAATGTTGCTTCGGTCTCCGGAATAGATGTATTTTTCCAGCCGTTCCTCCAGCGTGTAGGTTTCTGCAATCAGCGGATGATCCTCAATCACCAGCGCATCCAGCCAATAGCCCGGCTCGAAGCTGCCCGTCTTCCCGAAGAAGGAGCCGCCGCCTTTTGTGCCCAGATAGAAGGCTTCCGAAAGTTGAACCGGCTCCACACTTTCCCCTAGGAATCTGCGGATTTTCGACAATTGGATCGCACGCACCATCTGTTCCTTTAAGGCGATGGCATGTCCGCCTGCCACATCGCTGCCCAATCCAAGTTTCATGCCGCGGTTGAGATATTCCCGAAGGGGCATGATACCGCTTTGAATATTGATATTCGAGTCCGGACAGTGAATCAAATACACATTTCTCGCCTTCGCCTCTTCAATTTCTTCCTCGGTCATGTAGATGCCGTGCGCCATGATCGCCCGGTCCAGCAATCCGCTCCGCCCATAGACATCCAAATAGTTTTTGGCCTTGGGAAAAAGCTCGTGAACCCATTCCACTTCCCGCTTGGTTTCTCCCACATGGGATTGAACCGGGACATTGAACTGTCGGGCCAGGTCGCCCAAGCCATCCAGCAATTCCCTTGTACAGGATGGGGCGAACCGCGGCGTAATAATGGGTTTAACCCGTGGCTCATTGCCGTAATGCTCAATCAAATACCGGGTGCCCACCAAGGCGTTCTCTGTCGACTCGATCAATTCTTTGGGTCCGTTTTGGTCCATGTCCACCTTGCCGATATAGGCGCCAATTCCCGCCTTCTTGATGATTTCAAACAAAACTTCCGTGCTTTTTGCGGATGAAGTGGCAAAAATACAGGCTCTCAAGGTGCCGTTGGCGATCAACGCGTCCACAAAATGCTGATATGCCGCCTGGGCAAAACCAAGATCCAAGAACTTGGTTTCCAAATCAAAGGTATAGGCCTTCAACCATTCCAGAAGCGGTTTGTTCATTCCGGTTCCCATTTGAAGAAATTGCGGCGCATGCACATGAAGATCCACGAAGCCGGGAATAATCATGCGGTTCTTATAGTCATGGACCGTAACTCCTTTCAGCCGTTCGGGCAAAATCGAATACACCCCTTCCACTTTGCCGTCAACCGCCACAAGATAACTGTTGGGATGAATTTCAAATCGGTCCTTCGTTTTCGTAAATAGGATATTGCCTTTGATAACCATCGGTTTTTCCATGGGTTCCTCCTCGTAAGGTCGATCCTCTCCATTACATTTTTACCCAACCCTTGCAAAAAAAAGAGTGTTTGGAAGCCGACTTTGCATAAAGATCACAAAGGGTGTTTTCAAAATGATCATTATGGCCCTTCACCCATTCGAATTCGATATACTTGCCCTTGGACAATTCATTGAACCGTTGCCAAGCGGCAATGTTCTTTACCTTTTCACCATTCACCGTCATCCAGTTATTCAATTCCCAATTAACGATCCATTCCGTCAATCCCTTGCGGACATACTGGCTGTCCGTGACAATGCGCACTTTTTCCACGCCTTCCAGCAACTCCAAGCCTCGTATGGCCGCCACAAGCTCCAATTGACAGCTTCCTTGCCGATTGATCGCTTCATGGTACAGCCGATAATCCCCCGCCGTATTCTCATGGATCACAGCAATGCCGCCAATTCCCTCACGCTCCAGAAACGAAGCATCCGTATAGAGTTTATCCAATTCTTCCTTGGAATCATCCAGCACAAAAATTTTGCATGGGTCTTTTCGTTTGTCCAGCACCACAATCTTGCTGCGGTCATTGTAGGCCGCCACATCCTTCCCCACCCGCATCACAAAGGTCAACCCAAAGCCCGGGTAGAAAGTATCCCGCCTTTTATTATGCAGCATGGCACGCAGTTGCCGTTCATGGCGCTTCAACCAAATCGCAAACGCATTTTTTGTCTCAAACCGCAGGACCTTCTCTTCCGGATCAAAAAGCACTTGCACTTCCGCGCTTTCACGAAAAATGGAGATCCGATAGAAAGGCTTTTCATATTCTTTTATTTCCATGCGCAAAATCACCATTTCCATCGCTTCTCCCCCTTTCAACCAGCTTTGTCCTCATTGTACCATATACCCCTTGCCGCCCCGCTCAAGACCAGGTCCCTTGGACACTAAAAAAAGCACGCCCAAAGGCATGCTTCTCTATCGGTTCAAGGCTTCTTGGCAACCATTTCGGATTAATAGCGCCTCCAGCTTGTCCATGCTGGTATTCACCACCAGTTCTTCCGGAAAACCGACCTCTTCCAGAAGAGAAATTGCTTCTTCAAACCGTCCGATATCCAAATCAATATGGGCGTCGCTGCCCAATAAAATCATCGCCCCATGGCGTTTTGCCGCTTCCAGCATGATCCTTGCATTCTCCGGGCCGTTCTTTCGAACCGAATTGGGGATCAGGGATGAATTGTTCAGTTCAATCGCCACCCCGTTTTCCTTGGCTCCCTTGGCCAATTGGTCAAAATCAACTGGAATTCTGGCGTCATCCGGATGCCCCACAACGATCACCTTGTCATTTTTCATGGCATTCACAAAGGCGGCCGTATTGTCTTCCTTGGTGCTGATCGTATAGCAAGGCTGATGAATGCTGGCAATCGCATAATCCACTTTCTTCATCACAAAGGGCTTAATGTCCAGCTTGCCTTCCGCATTGGTGATGTTGGCTTCGATTCCCCGGAAAATTCGTACACCCATCCGCTCCGGACGAATCACACGATAGTTTGTAAAATGAAAGTCATGCGCCGCGCCCGGCATAATGCCGCCGTGATCACTGGTTCCCAGAATCGCCAGTCCTTTTTCTGCTGCGGCCTCAACATTTTCTTTTAGCGTGCTGAACGCATGGCTGCTGGCAACCGTATGCGTATGCAAATCCATCATTATTTTCAACTTCTACTCTCCTCTTTCACCCTGTCCATTCCATTTCATAGTTTCAATTCACCCTTACCCTACCCTTTCGTTTGCGTTTCGTCAAATCATTTTATGCAGATTACAACAAAATTCCAAAAGCAAAGGTTTTCTCCAAGAAAACAGAAGTTTTTTGAATCTTCTTCTTTTTTTCTGCAAATCATCCGGTAAATTTTGTATAATAGAGATAATCATATATGCGCCAGTACTCCGAGTCTCCTTTCCTACGGTTCGCTACGGAACCGAGACCGATGGGTAAAATGGGAAACCGTTTTGCCTCCCGTGTTTGGAAAGGAGGCAAACCAATCATTTCGATCATGATCCTCCTGTCCAAGGGGGATCTTTTTATGCTGGCGAAGAGGAGGAGAATACATATGAAGAAACTCAAACAAGGAATGCCTGCAATACTCGCTTTACTGCTCTTGATCTGCATCTTGGGTACAAGCGGATTCGCCGCCAACGGCGAACCATTGAAGCTGGAATCGTCCAATCCAGAAAACAATGCAACTGAAATTTCAACCGATCTTGAACAAATTGAGCTGAAGTTTTCAAAGAACGTCGTCAATATGAAGGTCGCAGAAAACAACAAGACCTGTGTCGATTTCGTGGATGGCAACGGCAATGCCGTTCCTTTCGAACTGATTATGGCGGATGACCAGGTTGATCGTGAATTGCGCGACTATCTGTATGTAAAACCGACGGAAGCCTTGCAGGAAGGCACCACGTATATTGTAAAGATCAGCAAAGCGCTGACTTCAAAAAGCGGTACCGCTTTGGAAGAAGACCTTGAAGTTTCCTTCACAACAGCCGGCGGACAATCTGCGGCGGCAAGCGATTCGGATTCATCCGGCTTTCCTCCCGCCCTGTTTTTCGCTGTTGGCGCTGCTGCATTGATCGGATTTGTCGTCACTAAGCGCAGCCGCAAGTAAAATGGCAACCCTTGCAAAGGAATCCAAACAAACAAAACTGAAACGCTGGATGCCTGTCCTGTTTGTCCTTTTGCCCGTCTTGTTCATTGCGGTCAGCATCTTTATCGGACGCTATCCCCTGTCGGGTTCTACGGTTTTTCAGACCCTGTACGGCAAGATTACCGGCAATCCCATAGCGGTGCCTGCAATTGAACAATCCGTGGTTTGGGACATTCGCCTGCCCCGCGCCATTTTGGGCGCGCTGGTGGGCGGAGCCTTGGCGGTCAGCGGCGCGGCCCTGCAAGGCCTTTTCCACAATCCGCTGGTGGATTCCGGCATTCTGGGCGTCTCTTCCGGCGCCGGCTTTGGCGCGGCATTGGGAATTATCCTTTTTGACCATGTCGCCGCAATTTATGCCCTATCCTTCGCCTTTAGCCTGATTGCCGTATTCTTCAGCTATTTGATCGGACGCATTTACAGCACCGTACCCAACATCATGCTGGTATTGGGCGGCGTCATTGTTTCATCGGTCTTTTCGGCACTGATCTCTTTTTTGAAATATGTCGCCGATCCTTATGATCAATTGCCCACAATCGTCTTCTGGCTGATGGGCAGCCTGGCCAATGCCGATTATCATGAGATCACGGTGTCCCTGCTCCCCATCACCATCGGGGTTTTGGGACTTCTCGCCTTGCGCTGGCGCATCAACGTCCTTTCCCTGGGGGATAAGGAAGCGCGCGCTTTGGGCCTGAACATCCGTGTCTATCGGGCGGCGGTTGTCATCTTTACAACCCTGGCTACCGCGGGCGCCGTCAGTGTCAGCGGCATCATCGGCTGGATTGGTTTGGTGATTCCCCATATCGGCCGCATGGTTGTCGGCAACGACAATCGTTATTTGATCCCGGCCAGTATGTCAATCGGGGCCTGCTTTATGATCCTGATCGACAATATCGGGCGAATGATTACCGGCAGCGAGCTGCCCTTGAGCATACTGACCGCCCTGGTCGGCGGACCATTCTATGTCTATCTGCTAAGAAGAACGAAAGGGGGCGGATGGTAGATGCATTTAATTGAAATCAATCAACTGTCTTTTTCCTATCCCCAGCTGGAAGCCCTGAAGAATGTGACTCTTCACGCCGATTCCGGGGAGGCACTCTGCCTAGTGGGTCCCAATGGCTGCGGCAAGACCACGCTGCTGGATCACTTGATCGGCGCCCATCCCATCCAAAAACAGAAGCTTTTCTATCAGGGAAAAGCCTTCGAAAGTTTTCGCACACGGGATTTGGCCAAACATATCGGTTATGTACCCCAGTTCAGACAAGGCACCTTTCCCTATCGCGTTCTGGATTTCGTATTAATGGGAAGAACTCCCTACACCCGAACCTTTTCAGGACCGGGGGCGGAAGACCGGCAAATCGCGTTGGAAGCCTTGGAGCAAATCGGCATTGTGCATTTTCAAGACCGCATCCTCACCCAATTGAGCGGCGGCGAACGGCAGATGGTCATTCTGGCACGTGCCTTGGCGCAGAAGACGCCCTTGCTCCTGATGGATGAACCGACCGCCCATTTGGATTTTGCCCACGAGCTGTTGATTCTGGAAACCATTGTCCGATTGGTCAAAGAACAGAATTTGTCTGTGATTATGGCCACCCACTTCCCGAATCACGCCTTTTATCTGGAAAGCCATGGCGTACCCACCCGGGTCGCCATGATGCGGGAAGGAGAACTGGTTGCCATTGGTTCACCGGAAGCGGTGCTGACAAAGCCGAATATCGAGACCGTTTTCGGCGTTCAATCTGAAATACTCTCCCTTCCGGACAATTTTGCCAATGGATTAAAAACCATTATTCCCATGAAAACCGCCAAGAGACATCACGAAAGGAGCCTTGTATGAAACCATGTAAATCATCCCATTTTCTCCTATTGCTGCTCTTGCTGATAGGATTGACTGGATGCCACGCTTCAGGCGCTCCCCAAACAGCTGTGCCGACCTTCCAGGTGGAGGATTCTCAGGGCCGCATGGTTGACGTGCCGGAAGAGATCGACTCCATCGCGACCCTATTCGCCGTTTCCGGCCATATTACCGCTATGCTGGGTCAAGGCGAGAAAATTACAGCTATCAGCAACGGCCTCAGACGAGACCAACTGCTCTTGGACATCTACCCCTCCATCGGAGAGGCGGTGATCCCCAAGGTCTCTGGAAGCATCAACATCGAGGAGGTCTTGAACGCGGATCCCGATATCGTTTTTATCGACAACGAAATCGCGACCTTCGAAAAGGAAACCGACAAGTTCGATAAGCTGGGAATTCCATACTTTATCGTTGACTTCGATACCATGGAAGAAGAGATGTTTCTGGTTCAGCAGATGGGCAAGGCCCTCCAAGAGGAGGAGGAAGCCAACCGCTACATCGAGTATTACCAGTCCTGCATTGACCGCGTTCAAGCAATCGCGGAAACCATTCCGGAAGAAGAGCGGGTTCGGATCTATCATTCCGTCAACGAAGCCACCCGGACCGATGCGCCGGACACGCTGCCAGCGGATTGGCTGCAGGTGACCGGAGTTATCAATGTTTCCTTGGATGATCCGCTGGAATTTGCCGACAACAAGTATTTTGCCAGCCTCGAACAAATCATGCTGTGGAATCCCGAGGTGATTCTGGTCAATGAGAAGGGCGTGGATGAATACATACGAACCAAGGACCAATGGCAGAGCCTGGATGCCGTCATTCACGACCGGGTTTATCTGATGCCCCTTGGCATTTCCCGCTGGGGCCACCCAACTTCCATAGAAACGCCTTTGGCCATCCTTTGGACGGCAAAAACCCTTTACCCGGACTATTTTAAGGAAATTGATCTCAAGGAAGAAGCACGTTTCTTCTACAAGGAATTCTTTGAACAAGACTACCCGGACGAGGTGCTGGATCAAATCCTGAATCTGGAAATCACCCGCTACGAAAAATAAGGAGGGCTTATGGAAATTTTATTGACAATCGACGATACGGACAACTTCGAAAGCGTTGGCACCGGCGAACTCTGTGAAAACATTGCTTCCCATATCGAAACCATGGGATGGGGTCAGTGTTCCGGCATCACCCGCCACCAGCTTTTTGTTCATGAAGACATCCCCTACACCTCCCATAACAGTTCCATGTGCTTTCGGGCATCCATTGCGGAGGATCAGTTTCAACCCATTATCGACTATGCTTCCCGCTTTTTGGAAAGCGAAAGCGCGGAAGGATCCGATCCCGGACTCTGCGTTGTGAACACAGCAACCCTGGCGGATGCCAAGCCCTTGATGGCCTTCGGAAAAAAAGCGAAAAAGCAGGTGCTCACCAAGGCTGACGCCTATAGACTTGCCTCGGAACTGAAGATTCACCTTTCGGAGCACGGCGGCACCGGCGATGGAATCATCGGCGCTTTGGCGGGAACCGGACTCCGCATGACCGGCAATGACGGCCGCTTTAAGGGCCATCATCAAATTCCTTCAGTGGATGGTTTTGCAACTGTTAACGACCTGCTGCAGCACGAGCGCATTGACAAAGTCGAGGGCCTTCAGGGACAAAGCCTGGAAGGGCATATCCCCGTGGTACTTTCCAAGAAAGTGAAAACCGTCCTGCTGAACGACCAGGCGGTCCTGCTGGTCTATCAGGATGAGGCTCAAGTCTGGAGAAACTGCACAAAACAGCAGCTGAAAGGATATTAGAGATGAACAAAGACTGGTTTGAAACCAACAAGCACGGCCGCCCCGCCTATCAAGGCGGACGGGAGGACTGGGACCGGGTTCATTGCATCGCCAAAGACTGCCCTTCCTTTTTGGAGGATGATGAGGATGAATGCGTCTCCGATCTGAATCCATCCTGCTACAATTGCAAATACCGGCGTTGGACGGCCCACGCCTTTACCTGCATGAAATAACAAAAGCCCTCAATCCCGATTTTTATCGAAATTGAGGGCTTTGCTTTACTATGATGTTGTTTGCTGCAATCGCTGCTAGACTTGAACCAAGCCGATCTTCTTCTTTACTTTTCTCAGGGTTCTGACGGCCATTCGACTTGCTACTTCAGCATGTTCCTTCATAATGGCTTCCAATCCCTTTTTGTCTGCCATAAGTTCTTCATAGCGCTTTTGAATCGGTTCCAATTCGCCAATAATCACATCAGCCACGGCATCCTTGAAGACGCCATAGCCCTCTCCCTCGAATTTTGCTTCGATATCCTCGAAGGAGTCGCCCGTAATCGCCTGGTAGATCTCCATCAAGTTGGAGACGCCCGCCTTGTTTTCCGGATCGTAGGCAACCTTGGCCTCCGAATCCGTTACAGCGCTTCGGATCTTCTTGCGAATGACATTCGGCGGATCCAAAAGCAGAATATAGCTCTTGTCATTGGTATCGGACTTGGACATCTTTTTGGTCGGCTCCTGCAGGCTCTTGACCCGCGTTCCCGATTTGCCAAAATATGCTTCCGGTACGGCAAAGGTTGGGCTGTAGGCGTTATTGAAACGGTTGGCAATATCCCTTGCCAATTCCAAATGCTGCTTCTGGTCTGCACCGATCGGCACCACATCCGTCTGATACAGCAGGATGTCCGCCGCCATCAGGACTGGATAGTCAAACAAACCCGCATTGATATTGTCCTCATGCTTCTTCGATTTGTCCTTAAACTGGGTCATCCGGCTCAGTTCTCCGAAATAGGTATAGTTGTTGAGGATCCAAGACAACTCGGCATGTCCCGCTACATGGGACTGTACGAATACCAAGGCTTTTTCCGGATCAATTCCACACGCCAGCAAGAGGGCATAGGCTTGGTAGGTTTGATGGCGCAAGTCTTTGGGCACTTGACGCACGGTCAAGGCATGGAGGTCGACGACGCAGAAAATGCTGCGATAATCTTCCTGCAGTTTGCCCCAATTGCGAACCGCCCCTAAATAATTGCCCAAGGTAAATACGCCTGTTGGTTGAATGCCGCTAAAAATAATCTTTTTCTCTTCCATTCTGTTTCCTCCTTTCTGAACTAAAAAAGCCCTTAAACCCAATTGGGTTTAAGGACGAATCTCTCCGCGGTGCCACCTTGATTGGATGCGCATGCATCCCGCTTATCCCGTTAACGGCGGGAACCGGACCGATTATGGATTCATCGGTCATTTTGCAAGTCCATTCGCCAAAATTCCCAGGACGGGCTTCCACCATTCCCCGCTCGCTATCCTGTTTCTTCAGGTTACTCTTCTTGCGCATCAATGTTCGCTTCTTTGAATTGCATTCATTTTAACAGAAAAGCCTTTGGACTTCAAGCCCGGTCAACCGGCAAGAGAAAATAATGGTTGATCAATTGCGTCAGCACGGCTTCCGCCTCTTCGTCGCTCTTGGATTCCTGGATCATGACAATCAGGCTTTCCAAAAATCCCTTGGCGATGGCCTTGGTAAAGAGCGGATTGGACGGTGCGCCTTTTGTGCGTTCCCGTTCTTCAAAGATGGCATAAATCCATCCCACGGTATCCTGAATGGTGTCCCCGTAATGGTAGCCTTGGCTCTTGCTGAGCACCAAAATCGACTCCACCCGGTGCTTGCGAATGGTGCGAACCAAAAAACGGATCATGTTCTCAACCGCTGCCTGATACCCGTTCCCCGACACTTCAAAGATCCCTTCCGGAGAAGTGTGCAGGCCAACCCAGTCCTGGGTCGTTTCCTTCAGGACCTTATCGATCTCCGTCAAGAAAGGATCCACAATGGCGCCAAACAAAGAGGCCTTGTTTTCAAAATACCGATAGAGGTTGCCGACCGTCATTTCCGATTTCTGGGCAATCTGGCGCATGGATGTATTCTGATAGCCCGATACCAAAAATGCCGCCCGTGCTTCTTTCATAATTCTTTTTCTGACAGATTCTTTTTGAATTTGAGGCATTGGCTCCCCTCCTAGTTGTCCTTTTGACAATCAGGACAGATTCCGACGAAATGAACAAATTGCGCCTGTACCAAAAAATCACTCATTTCATCGCTGAAAATTTTATCGATTTGAATCGGTACATCGTAGATCTTGTGGCACTTGGTGCACTTGAAATGACCATGGCCTTCCGGATCTTTGATGTCATACCGCATTTCGCTGCCTTCGATCGTGACTTCTTCCACCAATTCTTTCTCCACAAAAAGATTCAAGGTGTTGTAGACCGTCGTTTTGGAAAGCGATGGAATATCCGTAATCAACACATCGTAAATTTCCGCTACCGTTGGATGGGTGCGGTTGTTCAACAAGTACTCGTAGATTCGTATGCGTTGATACGATGCTTTGATACCCTGGTTTCGCAAAAAAGAAGGAATATTTAGATCCATGATTTCACCCCGTTTTCATATTGGATTCATTACAAGTTTATCATAACTTGGGAAAAGAAAAAAGCGCTGAATATTCAGCGCTTTGGTTTAGAATTTTGCCAGAGCAAGGATGTCCGCTTCCGCTTTCAACGTTTCCGCTTCAATCCGCTTCACTTCTTCCTGCATGGATGCAACAAAGGCTTGGTCCTTAATGGACTGGAGGTTGATGCGAACATTGAACAATGCCGCAAGAATCGCGTTTCTCGCCATCATGGCCGCAACCAAACCATCGGATGCCGCGTTCTGGTTGCCCCGTTCCACCACGGCTCGAATGCCCGGGAACAGGTCCACGCCCAAACGCGCAGTTTCCAAAGGCACGCGGGACGCCTCCTTGAACGCATTTTGCATGGCTTCCTTGCGTACCGCCTTCTCATCATCGGTTTCTTTTGGCATGCCAAGAGCATCCATCACCAGATGAAAGGCTTGGGCATCTTCATCCATGCCCTTTAGAAAGGCTTCCCGATGATCCGAGAACGCCGCCAAAATCTCGATCATTTCATCTTCCGCCTCGGCATACTTTTTCTTGCCGACAGTCAAATTGGCAACCATCTCCGTCAGGGCAGCCGCTACAGCCCCGCTTAAAGCCGCCACACTGCCGCCGCCAGGCACCGGTGCATTGGATGCCAGGGTTTCCATAAATTCGCTGACTTTTTTATCCTGTAACATGAGTTTCCTCCTAATAGTCTCTTTCCACAACCACGCTGCCGTTCTTGACGACAGTCTTTACGGAATTCACCCCAATATGATAGATGAGGTGAAAATAGCTGGACGCGTCCAAAATAACCAGGTCCGCCTTTTTCCCCGGCGCCAGACTGCCTATGGTATCCAGCCGGTTAACCGCTGCCGCCGCATTGATGGTCAAGGCAGAAATGACTTCTTCGATCGTCATTTTCATTTGCAGGCAGGACAAGGCGATTATCAAGGGAATCGACTCGGAATGGCAGCTTCCCGGATTCAAATCCGAGGCAAGGGCTACAGCGCAGCCCGCTTCAATCAGTCGTCTTGCCGGCGCATAGGCCGTCTGCAGGCTGAATGCCGTTCCCGGCAGCAGGGTTGCAATGGTTTCCCCTTCTGCAAGCGCGCGAATTCCGGCATCGGTTACCTGGAGCAAATGATCGGCCGATGTCGCCCGCATCTCCACGGCCAGCTCTGCGCCGCCTAAGGGCACGATCTCGTCCGCGTGCATTTTCAGATAGAATCCGGCGTTCCGGGCAGCCGTCAAGAGCCGCTGGGTCTCCGCCAGTTCGAAAACATTTTTCTCGCAAAAAACATCGAAAAAGCTTGCCTGGCTTTGGCTTTTCACGGTTTCCAATTCTTCAATAATCGAATCGACATAAGCCTCTTTTTCCATCCCCTTGGGAATGTCGTGGGCCCCCATATAGGTATGGACCAAATCCACCGGATGCTGGCGGTTCAGTTTTTCCGCCGCCTTGAGCTGCTTGAGTTCCGTCTCCAGATTCAGGCCATAGCCGCTTTTGGCTTCTACCGTCGTTACGCCCATCCGCAGCATGGAATCCAGGCGTTTGCCGGCTGCACCGATCAGCTCTTCTTCCGTTGCAGCGCGGGTTTTCTCTACCGTGGCCGCGATCCCGCCGCCCCGTTTCATGATTTCCATATAGTCCATGCCCGCCAGTCGCCAGGAAAACTCCTCGGCCCGCTCGCCGCCCCAAACCAAATGGGTGTGGGAGTCGATAAAGCCCGGCAGTATGGAACGTCCATCCGCATCCAGGATTTTCGCCTTGCTTACATCATAGTTGTTTTCCAGCTCATTCCTTGGCGCGATGGCCAGAATGACTCCGTCTTCAATCAGGATTTCAACACCGGTCAACCGGCCGATCTCCTGCATTTCCTTGCCCTTTTTCGGTTTTTCCGCGTGACAGGTAATGACCTCGGAGGGATTTTGAATCCACAACATCATCCCGTTACTCCATCAAATGGGTTTCCAAGACCTGATCGTACGAAAAGTCTTCAAGCCCCATATAGTAAACCGCAGAATCGATCAGGGCGGCCATCGGCGCCAGGCCAATCAATTCCGTTCCCACAACGGTCACACCGTATCGCGCCGCTTCAAACCGTACCATTTCGACCGCCTGATAGAGGGCCGTCTTGGTGTAATTGGTCATATTCATGGAAACCTGCACAATGCCCCGGTCCTCCAAGGCCACGCCCATGGCCTTGACAAACCGAAGACCGCCGGAAGAATGGCGCACCTTTTTGCCGATGGCAGACGCAATGGAAAGATCATTGGTATTCAAGTTCACGTTGAAGGCGACCAAGGGCATGCGCGCGCCAACCGCCGTAGCACCTGCTGTCGCGTGAGGGGCTGAAGGACCAAAATCCGGTTTCCACTCCTCTTCCTTCAGCTTGTCCTGCATGGCTTCAAACTCGCCTTTTCGAACCTTTGCCAAATTGGTACGGTGGGGTGCGGTGGCTGACTCTTCATAGAGAATGACCGGGATCTCCAGCTCTTCTCCCATTTGCCTTGCCAATTCCACCGCCAATTCCTTGGCTTCGTCCATGGTGGCATTTTGAATCGGAATAAAAGGAATGACATCCGTCGCGCCCATGCGCGGATGCTGGCCCTGGTGGACCGTCAGGTCGATCAGTTCCGCCGCCGTTTTCACGGCTTGAAACAAGGCTTCTTTCAAGGGTTCCGGCTCACCGACCACCGTTACAACCGATCGGTTGTGATCGGCGTCAGAGCTGTAATCCAATAGTTTCACGCCCGGTTTTCCGCGGAAACAATCAACAATTGTCTCCACCTTTTTCAAGTCGCGGCCTTCGCTGAAATTCGGTACACTTTCAAATAAGGTTTTCTTCTCCATCTGAATCCTCCTATTCCCCTTTTACCAGCTTGGTCAAGTTTTCAACATCCGCCAAATACGGAAGCGTAATATGATCTTTTCCTTCAAATTCTTCATTATAAGCCATCACCGTCTCGATGGCATGGGGATTCCTTGCCCAGCCGCGTCTGGCCACGCCGCCCATGGCATCCCATGGAATCGCCGACTTGATGACTTCATCCACGCGTTCACTGCCATCCAGCAAGAGGCCAAATCCACCGTTGATAACCTTGCCGATTCCAACGCCGCCGCCATTGTGCAAGGCGATCATGGTCATGCCGCGCGCGGCATTGCCGGCAAAGCAATGGGTCGCCATCTCAGCCATGATGTTGCTGCCGTCCTTGATATTGGAGGTCTCACGGAAAGGCGAATCTGTTCCGCCGGTATCGTGATGGTCGCGGCCCAGCATCACCGGACCGATGGTTCCCTGTCGCACCATCTCATTGAATTTCAAGGCGATTTTCATGCGGCCCAAGGCGTCTTGGTAGAGAATACGCGCCTGCGTGCCCACAACCAAGGCATTCTTCTTGGCATCCCGAATCCAATTGTAATTGTCCCGATCTTGGAACCTGCGCTCCGGATCAATGCAGTCCATGGCTGCCTGGTCTGTCTTGTCCAGGTCTTCTGAATCGCCGGACAGGCATACCCAGCGGAAGGGACCATAGCCATAATCGAAGAACAAGGGTCCCATCAGGTCTTCCACATAGGAAGGATAAACAAAACCGTCAATCGGGTCGATCCCGTTTTTGCAGACTTCCGGAACCCCGGCATCAAAGACCGCTTTCAGGAAGCTGTTTCCGTAGTCGAAAAAGTAGGTTCCCTTGTCGCACAATGCCTTGATGGCTCGGTAATGGCGCTGCAGGGTTTCGTCAACCAGGCCTACAAACCGGTCCTTCTCTTCCGCCAGCAGCCGTGTTCGCTCCTCAAAGCTAACGCCTGCCGGGCAGTATCCGCCGTCATAGACTGCATGGCAGCTGGTCTGATCGGACAAAAGGTCAATGGTGATATCGTTTTCCACGGCATGTTCCAAAAGATCCACAATATTTCCATGGTAGGCAATGGACAAGGCTTCTTCGTTCCGCTTGGCCACTTCCGCTTTTGCAAAAGCCTCTTCCGGCGTCTCGGCTACTTCGGAAACCCAGCCTTGTTCATGGCGGGTGACAATCCGCGATTCATCCACTTCAGCGACAATGCCGACTCCATTGGCAATCTCGACCGATTTCGCCTGCGCGCCGGACATCCCGCCCAAACCGCTGGAAACAAAGAGCAATCCCCTGCAATCCGCGTCTGCCGATCGGTCGTCTCGCTGGCGTGCGGCATTGAGAAGCGTGGAATAGGTCCCGTGAACGATGCCCTGCGGACCGATATACATCCATCCGCCTGCCGTCATCTGTCCATAGTTGGCAACCCCAAGCTGCATGGCCCGATTCCAGTTTTCCTGATCATCATACATGCCGATCATCAAGGCGTTGGTCAGAATCACCCGTGGCGCATGGGCGTCGGAATGGAAGAGGCCCACCGGATGACCGGAGGCAACAACCAAGGTCTGGTCTTCTTTCATCTCTTCCAGATATCGCTTGATAATCTGGTACTGCATCCAGTTCTGGCAGACTTGGCCGGTTTCCCCGTAGGTGACCAATTCATAGGGATAAAGGGCAATGTCAAAGTCCAGGTTATTGTCAATCATCACCTGAACAGCCTTGCCCGCCTGGGTCTTTCCCTTGTAGGCGGAAATGGCTCTTCCCTTGATGGCGCCTTGGGGACGGAATCGGTACCCATAAATCCGTCCATGGGTACGCAACTCCTCTAAAAACTCCGGTGCCATTTCTTTGTGCCATTTTTCCGGCAGATACCGAAGGGCATTTTGCAGGGCCAATACCGTTTCGTCCTCGGTCAGTGTAAATGCCCTTTTGGGTGCACGTCGCTTGGAATCGTCAAAAATGGGCGCTTCGGGCAAGACCTCAAATACGTCCTCGAGTTTCACACGCATCGCCTGATCAATCGCTTCGTTTCGAATCATGTTGTCCCCCTTTTTGAATGTTTTTCTAGAACAATCCGTCGATCGTTCCATCTGAATCAATGGTCATTTTAATGGCTGACGGTTCTTTCGGCAGCCCCGGCATGGTCAATACATTGCCGGTGTATACAATGAGGAAACCGGCGCCCGCTTTGGCGCGAATCCGCTGCACGTTAATCTTAAAGCCTTCCGGCCGCCCCTTCATGCGTGCGTCATCCGACAGAGACATGGGTGTCTTTGCCATGCAAATTGGATACTTGTCCAGACCCAATTCTTCCAGTTCCTGAATATGCTTCTCGCATTCCTTGGAAAACTTCACGCCGTCGGCGCCATAGATTTCCTTGGCGATGGTAATGATCTTTTCCTTGATGGACCGGTTGGAATCATAAAGGAAGTGGAAATTCTTATGATTCTTCTCGACCATATCGATAACCTTCTTGCCGAGTTCCAGGCCGCCTTCGCCGCCCTTTTCCCAAACTTCCGCCAAGACCACTTCAATGCCGATTTCATGGCAGAGACGGTGAATGAGATCCAACTCTTCCCGGGTATCGGTCGCAAAGACGTTGATGGCAACCACACAAGGCACGCCGAATTTCCGCACGTTTTCCACATGCTTTTCCAGGTTGGAAAATCCCTTTTTCACCGCAACCAGGTTTTCTTCGCTCAATCGCGCCTTTTCCACGCCGCCGTGGAATTTCAGGGCGCGGCAAGTCGCCACAATCACTGCGGCATCCGGCTGGAGGCCTGCTTTGCGGCATTTGATATTAAAGAATTTCTCTGCGCCCAAATCCGCGCCGAAGCCGGCTTCCGTTACCACATACTCACCCAGTTTCAAGGCCATCTTGGTCGCCAGCATGCTGTTGCAGCCATGGGCAATATTGGCAAAAGGTCCGCCATGGATCAAGGCCGGCGTCCCCTCAATGGTTTGTACCAGATTGGGATTCAAGGCATCCCGCAAAAGAATGGCCAGGGAATCCGTCGCTTTTAAATCCTTGCAGCGAATCGGCTGCACATCATAGGTATAGGCCACAATAATCCGATCCAGTCGACGCTTCAAATCGTCAATGTCTTTGGACAGACAAAGGATCGCCATCAGCTCGGAAGCCACCGTAATATCAAAACCCGTTTCTCTCGGAACCCCGTGCAGGGGTCCGCCAAGACCGATATTCACATTGCGAAGCGCGCGGTCGTTCAGGTCAATTACCCGTTTCCAAACGACTCGTCGCGGATCAATGTTCAACTCATTGCCCCTGTGGATATGGTTGTCCAGCAAAGCCGCCAATAGGTTATGCGCCGATGTAATGGCATGAATATCGCCGGTAAAATGGAGATTGATCTGTTCCATAGGCAAGACCTGCGAAAAACCGCCGCCTGCAGCCCCGCCCTTGATGCCGAATACCGGCCCCAATGATGGTTCCCGCAGGGTTGTAAAGGTCTTTTTTCCCAGCTTGTTCAGCGCCATGCTCAATCCAATATTGGTCGTTGTCTTTCCTTCTCCAGCCGGTGTCGGATTGATTGCGGTAACCAATACCAACTTGCCGTCTGGCCGGTCCTCCAAACGCTTCATCGCGTCTAAAGAAATCTTCGCCATATACTTTCCATACGGCTCCAATTCCGAAGGCAAAATTCCTGCGTCCTCCGCAATTGTGTCAATGGGCTGCATTTTCGCGCTTCTTGCAATTTCGATGTCTGATGGTATTTTGGCCATGACTTCACCTCTCTATTAAAATCTCCAATAAAAACAAACTACTCGTAACCTGCCATCTACCATAATAACACTTTTCAGAAATTTTTAATATCCTTTTTCGGGCATTATTTTACGAACAAATACCACGAAAACCTTTTCTTTGTACGGGTTTAGCTCGATAAAGCGAATCTGCACAGCACATTTTTCAATTATTTGGGATTATCTTCTAAAAAACACGAACATTCTCCACCACTCTCCGTTTGCCGTGAAAATGTTTTCACAATTTTGTCACAAAAAGCCCCCATGGCATTTTCCATGGGGGCTGGTCCCTTATCTCCACGCCTGGTTTACAGACTTGAACATACGCATTTTATTTTTGACGACTTCTTTCATCGCCTCTTTTCCCGGTCCGTTGATCTTTCGGGGATCATAGACGTCCGGATTTTCCTGAACAAATTTCTTCACCGCACGGTGGTAGGCCTGACGCAGGTCTGTATCGATATTGATTTTATTGATACCGGCTTCGATTGCTCTTGCGATCGATTCTTCCGGAACACCGGACGATCCATGCAATACCAAGGGGATGTTGAGTTTCGCCTTGATTGCACGAATCCGATCAAAGTCAATCTTAGGCTCGCCTTTGTAAGGCCCATGGGCGGTACCCACTGCGATCGCCAAGTAATCAACGCCGGTTGCATGCACAAAGGCATAGGCTTCCTCCACATTGGTATAGGTCGCGTCCTTTTCATCGACGGCGATATCGTCTTCTACTCCGCCGATTTTTCCCAACTCCGCTTCAACGCCGACGCCAGCCTGTCGCGCCATTTCAACAATTTGCTTGGTTCTTGCAATGTTCTCCTGAAAATCATAATGAGAGGCATCAATCATCAGCGATGTCCATCCGGCCCGGAAGCACTGGACCTGTTTGGCAAACTCCGTCCCGTGGTCCAAGTGAAGAGCAACCGGCACCGTAGCCTCTTCCGCTGCCGCTTTCACCATGGCTGCAATCATATTCACACCCGCATATTTCAAGCCGCCTTGTGAAGCTTGAATAATCACCGGCGACTGCAATTCTTCTGCCGCTTCCACAATCGCTTGCACCGCTTCCATGTTGTTGACGTTGAAAGCGCCAACCGCATATCCGTTTTCATGCGCATGTTCCATAATTTCCTTGCCCGATACTAACATGTCTGATCCTCCTTTGTCCCTTTTATGAATTCCTTTGCTATCAAGACCCCGAATCCGGGGTTTTCTTTATTCCACCGGCAAGTCCGCCAAATCCGCCCATTCTGCCTGGGTTGCCAGAATCAGGTCATCCGGCAACAAGCAGACTTGAATCCCACGAAGTCCTCCGCTGACACAGACAGCTTCCTGTCCCCTTCCCGCCTTGTCAATCCAGGTTGGATAATGCTTCTTCATGCCCACGGGCGAACAGCCGCCATGAATATAGCCCGTGTGTTTCAGTAAATCCTTCATGGGAATCATGCGGATCCGTTTGGCGCCGACCGCCTTGGCCGCCTTTTTCAAATTCAAGGTCGCCGCCACCGGCACACAGAAAACACAAAGACTTCCATCCTCTTTTTGCGCAACCAAGGTCTTGTAGACCCCTTCCGGCGAACGACCCGTCTTCAGGGCCACGCTGACGCCGTCGATCATGCCGTCTTCCGTGTCATATTCGCAAATCTCATATTCAATCTTTTTCTGATCCAGCAAGCGGATCGCATTGGTTTTTTTCTTTTTACCCATCATACCCCTCATTTCTCTTATGGTTTTATTGTACACGAAATGAACTTTTCCAACTATGCCTATCACCAAAAAAAACGCAGGAGTTTTTTCTCCTGCGTTTCCTGCTTTGCCTAGCGCTCGTCCATCAGATGGCAGGCAACAAAATGCTGCGGTTCGACTTCCTGCAATTGCGGGGCTTCCTGTTTGCAGCGGTCCGTTGCATAACGGCAGCGGGTATGGAATCGGCATCCCGAAGGCGGATTGATCGGACTAGGCACATCCCCCTCCAACAAAATGCGATTCTTCTCGGCTTTCGGGTCTGGTATGGGAACCGCCGAAAGCAAGGCCTGCGTATAAGGATGCAGCGGATTTTCATAAAGAGGCTTGGCCGGCGCCAACTCCATCATATTGCCCAAATACATAACCCCTACACGGTCCGAGATATGACGAACCACATTCAAGCCATGGGCAATAAAGAGATAGGTCAGGCCAAACTCTTCCTGCAAATCATCCAGCAAGTTCAACACCTGGGCCTGAATGGACACATCCAGGGCGGATACCGGCTCATCGCAGACAATCAGCTTGGGTTTCAAGGCCAAGGCGCGTGCGATGCCAATCCGCTGGCGCTGGCCGCCGGAGAATTCGTGGGGATACCGGTTTCGATAGAAAGAAGGCAGTCCAACCGTATCCATCAATCGGAGCACCTCCTGCTCCATCTCCTTCTTGCCCAAATTCAGATGCAGTTTCATGGGTTCGGTTACGATCTGCTCCACCGTCATCCTAGGATTCAAAGATGCATATGGGTCTTGAAAGATAATCTGAATGTCTTTGGCCAAAGCGCGCCGCTCGCGTCCCGAAAGCTGATTGATCTTCTTTCCTTCAAAAAACAGCTCTCCCTCTGTCGGCTTCAACAATTGCACAATCAGCTTGCCGGTTGTGGATTTCCCGCAACCGGACTCACCCACCAGCCCCAGGGTTTCCCCGGCTGCTATGGAAAAATTCAAGTCATCGACCGCGCGTACGACCTTGCCCTTTTTCGCCATAAATCCCTGCTCAACAGGAAAGTGTTTGGTTAAGCCCTTCACTTCCAATAATGGCTTCATTCAACTTCCCCCTTTTCATCGTATAAAAAACAACGCACTTCTCGGTCGCCGAAGGTTTTCAGTTCCGGCATCTTGTGCTTGCAAATCCCCAAGGATTTTGTGCATCGCGGTTCGAAGGGACAGCCCTCCGGCATATCCATGGGATTGGGTACATTGCCCTCAATCATGGTCAAACGTTCAGATGCCCCTTCCATTTTCGGAATGGATGCAATCAAGCCTTGGGTATAGGGATGCTGGGGTCTTTCAAAAAGATCCACCACATTGGCCATCTCCATAACCTTTCCGCAATACATGACCACCACCCGGTCTGCCGTTTCCGCAACGACACCCAAATCGTGGGTGATGAGAAGAATGGAGGTCCCTGTATCTTCCCGAAGCCGATTCATCAAATCCAAAATTTGCGCCTGAATGGTCACATCCAGCGCCGTTGTGGGCTCATCGGCAATCAAGAGCTGCGGTTTGGTTGCCAAGGCCATGGCAATCATCACACGCTGCCGCATGCCGCCGCTCATCTGATGCGGATAATCGTCCACCCGGGTTTCTGGCGAAGGAATGCCCACCTTGTCCAGCATATCCACCGCAATGGCGCGCGCTTCCTTTTTCGAAATCTTTTGGTGGCGTCGGATCGCCTCTGATATTTGTTTTCCAACAGGATAGACAGGATTCAATGAAGTCATGGGTTCCTGAAAAATCATGGAGATTTCATTCCCCCGCACATCCTGCATTTCCCGGTTGCTTTTCTTCAGCAAGTCCTCTCCGTCAAAGAAAATTTCTCCGCCTTCGATTTTTCCCGGCGGCGAAGGAATCAACCCCAATACAGAAAGACTTGTTACACTTTTTCCACTGCCGGATTCGCCGACCAAGGCAACCACTTCGCCTTGCCCCACGGAGAAGGAAACCCCATCGACCGCGCGGGCCACCTTGCCTTTGATATGGAAGTGCGTCTCCAGTCCTTTTACCTCTAGTAGCATAAGCCCCTCCTATCCTTTCCGCACTCGCGGATCCAAAGCATCCCGCAATCCATCGCCCAACAGATTGAAAGCCATGACCGTCAGCGTGATGGCTAGACCCGGAAACAGCACCAAGTGATTCGCATTAAAGAAATATGCCCGGCCGGCACCCAGCATGGTTCCCCATTCCGCGGCTGGCGGCTGTACGCCCAGCCCCAAAAATCCCAAGGCCGACGTGTCCAGAATCGCAACCGAAATCCCCAAGGTCGCCCGGACGATGACTGGCGGCAAAATATTCGGAATGACATGGAAGAGAATAATCCGCCAGTCCGGATTGCCGATGGCACGCGCTGCCTGCACGTACTCATTTTCCTTGACCGACAGGACGGATCCCCGCACAATGCGGGCATACTGCGGGATGGTGACAATCGAGATGGCAATAATCGCCTTGTCAATGCCCCGTCCCAGTACGGACATAAAGGCAATCGCCAGCAAAAGCGATGGAAAGGCCAGCATAATATCCATCAACCGCATAAGAATCATATCGATTCTGCCGCCATAGTATCCGGCAACTGAACCAATCAGCATACCGGCACTCAGGGCAATCGCCACCGCCGACAAACCGACACGGAGTGAAATGGCCGCGCCGGAAATGATTCGACTCAGCATGTCCCGGCCCTGTTCATCGGTTCCCAGCCAATGGGCAGCCGACGGACTTTGCAGACTCTCCTTCAAACTTCCGCCGTAGTTGGGATCGTAAGGCGTCAAATACTTTCCAAAAAGCGCGAAAAACACCAGAAGGCCAATGATCCCCAGGCCCAGCATGGCTGCCTTGTTCTTTTTCAGGTTGTCCCACATATCCCGCCAAGGGGAAATGCCCTTCTCAACCGGGGCAATTTCCATTTTGTTTTCTAATTTTACTTCTTCTGCCATTTGCCCCTCCTATGAATACTTGATCCGCGGATCCAGCAAACTATAGATCAGATCCACACCCAAGTTGACCAATACAAAAATAATCGACATCATCATAACCGTGCCCTGAACCACCGGATAATCCGATTTCAGAATGGATTCCACCGTATAGGAACCCACACCCGGCCATGAGAAAACCGTCTCCGTCAAGACAGCTCCGCCCAACAGTCCGCCCATTTGCAAGCCAATGACCGTCACAATGGGAATCATGGCATTCCTAAGCGCATGGCGAACAATCACCAGGCGCTCAAAGATCCCTTTCGCCCGGGCGGTTCGAATGTAATCCTGCCCCAGGGTTTCCAGCATGGTGGACCGGGTCATCCGCGCGATAATCGCCATGGAATACATGGCAAGCGCCGTTCCCGGCAGAATCAGGTGTCTGATGGCGCTTTTCAAGGCCGGCGTATTGCCGGTGATCAAACTGTCCAGAATATAGAGGCCCGTTACATGGGTTGGATCATACCCCATCTGAATCCGGCCCGATACCGGGAACCATCCCAGCTTTAAGGCAAAGATCACAATCATGATCAGACCAAGCCAGAAGATCGGCATGGATACCCCCATCAGACTGACCGTCATGGACGCATAGTCAAAAATCGAATTTTGTCTCACAGCTGAAACGACCCCCAAGGTCACGCCTACAACCGAGGCGACGATAATCGCGAACAAGGCCAATTCCACCGTTGCCGGGAAGCGCGACAGCACTTCTTCAAATACCGGCGTATGGGTAAAGAGGGATGTGCCAAAGTCTCCTTGCAGCATGCCGCTTAAAAAATTCCAATACTGCTGATACAGCGGAAGATTGAATCCCAGTTCTTCCCGCAAAGCCGCCGCATCCGCATCGGTTGCGTGCTGTCCCAATATGACCAGTGCAGGATCGGATGTGAACATGTGCATCACCGTAAACACCAAAACCGATACGCCCAGGACAACGGGGATCAGATACAACAGCCGTCTGATAATATACTTTCCCATAGAAACCCCCTAAAATAGAAAACCGGTGCCGAAAGGGCACCGGTCTCGTTATTCTCTACTTGTCAACGCCAAACAGACTTACGCGTCCTGTTGGATGCAATTGGTATCCTGTTACATCGCTTCTCCAAGCGCCCAGATCCATTGCATGTGAGATTGGTACCCAAGGAACTTCTTTCGCCAGCACTTCCTGTGCTTGCTTGTAAACGTCCCAACGCTCCTCCCCATTTGGAAGCTCACGGCCTTTCGCCATTAAAGCGTCAAATTCCGGGCTTGACCAACCGGTGTCGTTTAATCCGCCAATGCTCGCCCCTTCAAGCAATGTCAGGAAGTTGTCCGGATCACCATTGTCGCCAATCCATCCCATGAAGTAAATATCGCCTTCATATTGGTTTACTTTGTCTCGGTAGTCTGTCCAAGGATATACCACAACTTCTGCAGTAATGCCGACTTCATTCAAGTATGCTTGAACAGTTTCAGCCAGTTTGCCGCCCGCTGGGTTGTATGGACGAGGGTTTGAGTAGCAGATGATCTTGATTGGCGTTTGGTCCAATCCGGCTGCAGCAACTTCGGCCTTGGCTGCTTCTACATTGTACTCAATCAAACCAGGGTCTCCATTGTATCCAGGCATAAAGTCTGGGAAGAAAGACTCGGCTTTGGTCGCATAACCTTGATATAGGAAATCGACGATCTCTTGGGTATTGATGGCTTTGGCAACCGCAACACGGGCTTCCAACTTGTCAAATGGTGCACGAGTCGTATTGAAGGCCATATAGTTGATGTTCATGCCCGCCACTTTTTCAACTTCCACATCGCCGCTGGATTCCAGTTGCTCTACATCGTTGAAGCTGATGCCGTCAATCATGTCAACGGATCCGGACATCAATTCTGTTGCACGAACCGCATTCTCTTTGGTTACCTTGAAGATCACTTTGTCGAAGCTAGGCGCTTCACCCCAGAAGTCTTCGTTTTTCACCAGGGTAATGGATTCATCCTTCTTCCATGTTTCCAATTTGTATGGACCGGTTCCAATCGGATTCTCTCCCACATCATCGCCAGGCTTGTAGATTTGCGCGGAAAGACCCATGGCCAAGTTTGCCAGGAACGGTGTTGAAGGACCTGCCAAGGTGATTTTAACAGTCAAATCGTCTACCGCTTCCACACCCAGTACGCCAGCATATGTAAATGAGGCATATGGCATGTCGGAAGTCCGGTTGTCTTCCAATTGACGTTCAAAGCTCCATACAACCGCATCTGCGGTAAAGTCGCTGCCGTCATGGAATTTCACGCCTTCACGAAGATGGAAGATATATTCGGTACCGTCATCCGATATATCCCAGCTCTCCGCCAGCCAAGGCATGATTTCTGTCGAACCGTCTTTGTAGCGAACCAAGGTATCTGCGATCTGCGTCAACACCTTGGATGACTCGCCGTCCGATACATAGGCGGAATCCAAACTAATGGAGTCAGCGCCACGCGCATAGACAAAAATCTTTGGCTCCGCCGGTGCCGGTGCATCATCGCCTGCTACTGCAGTCTCTTCAGCGCCGCAACCCGCTGTTAGAATCATCGCTACCAATAATAGAAGCGCGATCCAGGTTTTTTTCGTATTCCTCATTTCTTCCCTTCTTTCTATATTATTTCATTTGTGTAACAATTTGTCTATTATAATACCCGACATTTGTCCCTCTGTCAAGTACATAACATTTCCGTTTTGTAATTGTAATCGATATTTATAAAATTTTGTTCACAAACTTCCAGAAATTTCCGTAAAGAAAAAACGCGCGAGGCCGACTCGCGCGTTTTCCTGACATCAAAAAGGGGGTTGACGTCACACCTATTGCAATAGCCTTCAGGCTAATACAAACTCATTCATGTCTTTTTCGTAATACTTTGTTCATATTTTAGTGCATGTTCCCCGGAAAGTCAAGGACAACCGCAAAAGATTTTCCAAGAAAAGGATTTCCAGCAGCAAAGATACATTCATCCTCACAAAAAAAGCATTCGAGAAACCCGAATGCCTTTCTTATCGTTGGATCTTGTATTGATCCAGATTGTTTTGAATGATTCCGCGGATACGATCACTCAGTTCTTTCTTTTCTTGACGATCCAAATTGGCCGTCGGGATCGGCGGATCAATGACCACTTTCACCTTCGCCTTTTCAATCAGATTGCTTCCCTTTTGCTGAATCCAATAGGTGCCGACCATGGTTACCGGTACGATCTCCGCCTCCGCCTTGACCGCCAGATTCATGGCGCCCGGCTTGAAAGGCAACATCTCTTCCGAGCTGGAACGCGTTCCCTCTGGATAGATCATCATGGGATATCCCTGCCGTACATAATCGGCGCCCTGCTTGATAGCCTGCAGGCTTTGCCGCAAGTCCGACCGGTCGATAAAGACGCAGTGATCCAGTTCCATCAGATAGGGCACAATGGGCAACTTGCGAATTTCCTTCTTTGCCACAAATCCCAAGCTGCGATCCATAAACAAAAACGGAAAGAATGGATCCGCGTGGCCTTGGTGATTCCCCACCAAAACATAGTTCCCGTGTTTCGGCAAATTCTCCTGCCCGATGATTTCCACTTCAATACCGATTATCTTCATTTCCCGCTGAACAAAGCGTTTCAGCATGCGAATCATAACCTGATCCGCCTCCCGTTCCTTGCCCTGGCGTCTAAGGCGCTTCACCTTTGGCGCCCACATGGGGCCAATTCGCATCCAAACAATGCCTACAATGGCGTAGAGGATCGCGATAATTTCACGAATAACTGCCATATTCCCCCTCCTTATTCTTCCATTATAGCATAATTTTTTCCTACAAATTTTCTGATTTCCCGAACAGCTTTCGCCCTTGTTTTCTTTCCTCCGTCAAACTGTATACGACGGGAATGACGATCAGTGTCAGAACCGTTGAAACCATAAGCCCAAAGATCAGAGCGATGCTCATGGGTTTAAACAAACTGCTCCCGCCCAAAGCCAGGGGAATCAAACCGATCACCGTCGTAGTCGTGGACAGGAGAATCGGACGGATCCGCTTGGCTACCGCTTCCCGGCAGGCCGTTTGCACATCGTGTCCCATCCCACGCTCCGCATTGATAAAGTCAATCAATACAATGGCATTGTTGACCACAATTCCCATCAAGGAGACCATGCCCAAGAGGGCGGTAAAAGACAGGGGCTGGCGGAACAGCAGCAAGCCCATAACGGACCCGATCAGGGACAGGGGCACCGTTGCCATAATGATGGCCGGCTGTACAAAGGAGTTAAACTGAACCAATAAAATCAGAAACACAAGCGCCAAAGACAAAAAACCCAATGGAATCAAATCGCCGAAATACCGGCTTACCGATTCCCGCTCCCCGTCATAGGAAAAGCTGATGCCCTTCCACTGACGCTCGCCCAGGGCCTCCTCCAACTGGTTCTCAATGGAAATGGGATCGTATCCTTTCGCCGCATTGGCATAGACCGATACCGTCCGCTTTCCGTCCTCATGGCGGATCACCGGCAATTCACTTCTCAGCTCCACATGGGCGATCTGCTTTAAGAGTACCTTGCTGCCGGTTATTTGCGATGCAATGGCCAAATTTTCAAGATCGTACAAGCTTTCCATGGTGCTGACCAAACGAATCTTCGTTTCGCGCCCCTCTTCCCGGAATACCGACACATCCCGCCCCCGAAGGGCCAGATTCATTTCATTCTGTATATCGTACTTGGTAATGCCCAAAGCGGCAGCCTTGTCCGTGTCAACCTCCAGGTAATACTCGTAAATCCGGCTTGCCGCATTGTTTCCCGTTTCCACCGCCCCGGGAATCTGTGCCAAAATCTCCTGGACCTCCGAAGCGGAACGGGTCAAATAGGCAAGGTCGTCTCCGGCCAATTTCACCATCACCGTATAGACTCGTGGTTCCGCCAGTTGCAGCTGGCGGACGAAAGCCTGGCCGCCGACCAATTTTCGATCCAGCTCCCGCTGCATGGCGTTGACCAAATCTTGCTGGGTTTCATAACCAGGCGAATCCGCCAGGCTATAACGCAGCACAATCTGCGAATAGTCCGACGACCGGATTGGCGGACTCAGCGTCGAAGTGAATTTCGGAAATCCATCGCCAATAACCTGGCTGACTTTCCCAACTTCCGAAAATTCTTTCAGAATGGATACCGTTTGATCCGACACTGCTTCCGTACGGACCAGGTCCCCATCCACTTCCGAATAGACATCCACATAGAGCAAATCGGTGTCTTTAAAGGGAAATACACTCATGGTCAAGAGCAAAACCAGGCTCCCGACGGCAACCGTCACGGCCGCTACCGACACCAGGGTTCTCCCTCGATGTTCCATGGCCCGATCCAACATCCGGCCGTAAAAATCGCGGATTCGACTCGTCTTAAAACGGGCATGGCTGGGTTTGAAAAACAGATAGGCGAAAGTCGGCGTCACCAGAAGAGCAATCGCGTAGGAAGCCAGCAAAGCCATCATCACCACCAAGGGCAGGGCGTGCATGTATTTCCCCGCCGTATTGTTCAAGAGCAAAAACGGCGCATAGGCGGCAATGGTCGTCATGGTTGAGGTCAAAATCGGAATGGCGACTTCCTTCACGCCATCCACGCAGGCGGCCATTCTGTCGCCGCCGACATCAATCCGCAATTGAATGGCATCGCTGACAACGATGGCGTTGTCCACCAGCATGCCCAAGGCAATGATCAAGGAAGCGATGGATATCTCATGAATTTTCAGGTCCAGTCCGCTCATGCCCAAAAAAGTGATGGCAATAGACAAAGGGATCGCAAGCGAAACAATCACCGCATTTCTGGGTCCCATGCCAATCAGTACCACCAAAATCACCAGCAGGATCCCTTGCAGCAGATTCATCGTAAATTCATCCACCGCCGTCTTCACATCATCCGGCTGATAGACGATGGATTCAAACCGCAAATCCTCCGGCAAGTCCGCTTGCAAGGCTTCGATGGTCTCATCGACCGCCTCGCCCACGGCAATCACATTTTTCCCAGATTCGAAGTATCCCGTCAAGAGCAGACTGGGAAGCCCATCATCCTTGACCTTGTAATTGGAAGCTGCCGGCACAAACTGCACCTGGGCAATATCCTTCAGCCGCACCACCGCCCCGCTCTCGGGAGATCCATACACGATGGTATTGGCGATTTCATCTAGTTCCGAATACATGCCAGTCGCACTGACATTAATTTTTCCATACTCATTCTCAATGACACCGGAAGGGATCGCCAGGTTGGAAGCCACAATCAGCTTGGACAACTGGTCATAGGACAGGTCATAACGATTCAGTTTCTTGAAATCAACCAGAATCTGCAGCTCCTGCTCCTGCTTGCCGGTGATCTCAAAACGGCTGACCCCGTCGAGGGCCGTCAGCGCGTCCTTGACCGTCTCGGCATAGCCTTCCATTTCCTCATAGGTGTAATGGGGACTGGATATGGAGATCAACATGCCCGCCGTCGAGATCAAATCCGTATTGACCTCGACTGGCAAGGCAAACTCGGGCAGGTCTGCCTGCAAGTCCGACATCCGCCACCGGAGTTCCGCCCAGGTTTCATCAATTCCCTGGTCGGAAACACTTTCCTTCAATTTAATGATGACAACGGAGACCGAATTTTTGGATTGGGAGGTCACTTTTTCAATTCCCTCCAAGGCATTCAATTCATCTTCAATCCGTTTGGTCACCATCTTTTCAATATCTTCCGGACTCGCCCCGGGATACACGCAGTAGACCATGGCATAGGGCGCGCTGATTTCCGGCGACTCCTGCTTGGGCAATTCGGCATAACGCACAAATCCAAAGATCAACAGAAAGATGACCAGGGTGATGGTAACCCGTTTCCGTTCTATGGCTGCACCGATCAATCCGTTTTTCATTCTTCCATCTCCCTTGCGGACACGGATTGGCCTTCTTCCACATAGGCCATGCCCCTTACAACCACTTGGTCGCCGGCGGAAAGCCCCTCGACTTCCACAAAGGTGTCGTCAATGGTCTTCCGTTCGATCATTTTCTTGCCGACTATACCATCTTTCACGACATAGACATAGTCCCCGTTTTCATCGTTCATAATGCTTTGGATGGGAATTTGAATCGCGGTCACCCGTTTCAGGATAATCTCCACGTCCACAATGGTTCCCAGCCGCAGGTCGGCCCCCTCCAGACGCACCTGCACCTCATAGGTGAGGGTTGCCGCATCGGGCACCTCTGCAATCCAGTCTACTGTTCCCGCGTAGCTTTCATCGCCGAACCGGCAGCGCACATTCTGGCCGACCTGGACATCCACGATTTCTTCCTGGGTGACAAAAAGCCGGACCCGGCTCTCCGGATCCCGCAGAATGATCACAGGGTATCCCGCGGCCACAAACTCGCCCGGTTCATTCAGAATCGACAAGACATGGCTGGTCCCATCCGCCCGAATCACGCTCTCTTCCGCCACCTTGTCGGCCCCCTCGTATGCGGCTTGCGCCTGCTGCCAGACCTTGTAGGCCGCATCCCGGTCTTGAATCAGGGTTTCCCATTGCAGCTTGGCCTGATCCCTCTCAAAGCTGGATACCGCCCCCGACTCATACAGGGTCTGCATCTTTTCATAGGTGTCGCGGGCAAACGCCACGCCCGCCTGCGCCTTTTCATACTGGGCGCGCGCCGCTTCCCATTGCGCTCTGCTGGCATCCACCTGCAATTGAACCGTCTCGGGATCCAGCGTTGCCAGCACCTGGCCCGCTTCTACCTGATCTCCTTCCGAAACAGCTATGGAATCAATCCGGCCGCTGGCGGGAAAACTTCGTTTAATCATGCTTTCCGTATCAATGGTGCCCATATAGCGATAGGTGCGCTCCAAAAGACTGGTCTCCGCGCGCACAATGCGTACGCTGACCGGTATGGCCTCTTCCAGCGGTTCCGGCTGGCAGCCGGCCAAACCCATTGTGGCCACAGCCAGCAACAGGATTATCGGCACCCATTTACTTATCTCTCGTCTCCTCATTTTGTCCAACCCCAATCGTAAACACACGTTCATTATTCGTACTTTCAGCGTACCACGGCATGGGGTTTTCGTCAATCAAAAAAGGGCCTTCTACAGGCCCTTTAGAAACTCCTCAATGCGGTCCATCAACTCCACCGGATCATCCGTTCCCTGAGACAATTTCTCAATGGGGCAAAGATCATCCTGCGTCCGGTTCATCACATAGGGGGAAATCTTTTCATACGCGATTTTTTCGAATCCTTTCTCCCGACAAACCGCCAATGCCGATTCGCTGACCAGGAAGGTGTAAATCGACCGAACTCCCGCCGACAAGGCCAGCATGGCCGCCGCTCTTCCGATCACGCGATCCGCCAAAACCGCCCCTTTCAAATCCACGTCCGCATGCAGCGCTTCAAACATGGGGCGAATGCCCTTTTTATGACTTTCGTAAATCACCTGGCCGTTTTTTACAAATGCCAAGGTACAGTCATTTTCCTTCAAATAAGCAGTCGCCAGCTCCTGATCCGCCTCTAGCTGTCTGTCCACGATCCGCTCCACCTCTTCGATCATAGCGGCAACGGCCGATTCCGTATGCGGCGGCATGACGCGGGATGCAATCTCCTTGAGACGCGGATTGGCATTCTCCACACACCATCCATTAGGCACAGTTTCCAGCATGGCATAGTCGTTCATATTGTCGCCCAGCACAAAGACCTTGTCCCGATTGGCCCGCAAGCCGCGGATAATAAATTCCAGCGCCTCACCCTTTGACACACCTTTGGGAAGCAGTTCCAGCGTTGTCTGATAGGACTGGACAACTTCAACATCGCTTGTCTGGGACCGCAGATAGGCTTCCAGTTCCGGCACTTTTTCTTCCTTTAAAGAGAAAAGCACTTTTCCCCAGGACTCGCCCAATTCCGACAATTGTTTTCTCGGCAGGGTAAAGGTGCGGTACAAGTCCGGATCCGCCAAGAAAATCTCGTTCTCCCGAATCATGACAACCTCGCCCTTGGCGACCACCATCACGCCCAGTTCCGGGAACTTCTCCATAACCTTTTCGGTAAACCACTCGATATGATGCGGCAGAAACCGTTCCATAATCATAAAATCCGAATTGAAATCATAGATCATGCCTCCGTTGGAAACAATCGCCGGTACATTCATAATCAACTCATCCAAAAAAGGAATGACCTCTTCCCGAATGCGTCCGGTAGCGACAGTAAACCGGCCTCCGTTTTGAATGAAATAGCGAATTGCCTCCGCATTTTTCTCGCTGACCTTGTGCTCATCATTCAGCAAGGTCCCGTCCAGATCAGAAACAATTAAATATCCTGTAAACTTTCCCATGAAATCCTCCGTTTTTTATGGCATATCTTTGTCCGAATTGTAACTTTTTTATGTATATCCCCTTACGACCACGTTACAATCCAGTATTCATCGGCATTAGAGGGGTTTTAAACATTATTTGACACCCCTTTCCAACTCCCCGTATTATGTAGATAGAATTTACTGACACAGGAGTCATCACAAGGAGGAAAAAGATGTTTGACTTAATTCAACAATTGAACCCTTTAGCCATAACGATTATAACACTAATCGCCGTTGTATTTCTATTGGCATTTATTGCCACCGCGACCGTGCGGAGCCGATACGCAAAAATCAGCCGGGACTTCCACAGGAATCATAAATTAAAAAATCCGAACTTCTCGGAAATTGTCCTGACAAAAATCACCGACGACTATCGTAAAGCGGCAGAGTCCAATGGTCCCGACGTCAACACTCAGGCGATTATTGAAAAACACTTCAACAACGAGCACAACACTTTGGCTTTGGGAGAACGCTTTGTAAAACAAGCCAACTCGATCATGATTATCTTGGGCCTTTTGGGAACCTTCTATGGATTGACCCTTTCCATCAGCGAGCTGGTTAATCTCTTAAGCAACGGCGGTGGTGTTGAATTCACCAGCGTGGAAGGCGTGGTTACCGGTCTGATTGACTCGGTACAGGGCATGAGTGTTGCCTTCGTAACCTCATTGTTCGGTATCTCCGGCGCCATTATCCTGACCCTTTTGTCCACATTTGCCAATATCGGCACCGTGCGGGAAACCTTGCTGGTTGAGATTGAGTCCTACCTGGACAACGTTGTTGCCAAAGACTACTCCACCCGCATGCAGGAAGAGTATCAAATGCTGGCAGAAGCCGTTCAACAGGTATTCGACCGCTACGGCGATCAGATGTCCAACGATTTGATTCATCTGGCCCAAGACTCGACCATCCAATTGACCAAAACAACAACCGAGCTTCAAACCTCTTCCAAGGCATTGATGCAGGCCATCTCCATGTTCGCCGCATCCTTGGAAACATTCTCGGACAATACCCGGGATTTGACGGAATTCAACCATCACTTGAAAACCAATATTGAACGAATGAACGTCAGCTTGTCGGATTTCACAGATGCGATGAAGGATTCAACCAAGAACGTCCATAGTGCGTAAGGAGTGATCATCGATGAAAATGCGACGCAGAAACTTTAAGGCCGAGGAACAAGAACAGAATTTCTGGCCATCCTTTACGGATATGATCTCGACGATCGCCCTGATCCTGTTCTTCCTGATGCTTTTGTCTTATGTACAAAACATTATTACCGGCACCAACCTAAAAACAAAAGAAGAAGAATTGCGGCTTGCCAATGCAGACATTCAGGAAACCAAAAAGGAATTGATGATCCTGGAAGACCAACTGGACGAACTGAACGCCGAAATCGACGAAGGACAAAGAATCCTGCAACTGTCTTTGATTCAAATGTCCGAACAGCAAAAGATTATCGCCAACTCCAATCGGGAACTGGCTGAACTCAGAACCAAGCTGGATCAATTGGCAGCCCTTCGTTTTGAAGTGCTGGAAGCCGTCAAGCAGTCCATTGAGGACGAGCTGGGCGGATTCAACGCAAACGGCGAGTCGGTTGTCACCATTGGGGAAAACGGCAATATCATCCTAAACAGCAGTGTCCTGTTTGCACCAAGCTCCACCGTGATTACACCGGAAGGCCAGGCTTTGCTTGGTAAATTGGCAGATGCTTTCGAAAACATCCTGGACGATGAGTATACCCGCCAATATATCGATGTCATCGAAATTCAGGGCCATACGGACAAACGGCCAAACATGGAACCGAACCGGGAGTTGTCTACCGACCGCGCTGCGGCTGTAACCGATTATATGGCTTCCGTAAATCCAAGTTTGGAAAGCAAGTACGGCGAGTACATTTCAGCAGCCGGCTACTCCGAATACCGACCGATCGATCCTGGCATGACAGAAGACGCCTGGGCGAAGAACCGTCGGATCGAGATTGCCATCGGCTTGAAAGATCCGAACCTGCAAAAATTGATCAACGACTACTTGAACGGGACGGACGATTTCCTTGGAATCGCTTCGTCGTCAGAAGAGAACAGCGATTCGTAAAATAAAAGAATCATAAAAGAAAGAAGGATTTCCGTTTGGAAATCCTTCTTTCTGCTATATGAAACTTACAATTCGTCAACCAAATTCCGCGCCCATCGGTTGGTCATGACCCGCGGCAGTCCCGTGGCAATCTTGGCCACCTCCATCAGGGTCACCAGGGCATACACCCAAACCATCGGCCAATGAAGCACATAGGCGCCAAAGAATGCCAGCGCCGTTCCCACAAACCAGACAGAGCCCACATCGACCAGCAGGGCATACCGCGTATCGCCCCCGCTGCGGAGCACACCAACAATAATGGTGGCGTTCATCATGCGAATGGGCATGGAAATGGCCATCACCGTCAACAAGCCGCCGGCCACAACCAAAGTAGATTCCTGCACGGAATAAAACTGCAGGGCAAAGGGTTTGCTGACCATGAGAATCACGGCCAAGACGGCGCCCACGCCAAAGGCGATTTTTAAAAACCAGCGTCCCTCCATTTTTGCTTCATCGATCTTTCCTTCCCCCAAGGTATTGCCCAAAATCACGGCACAGGCATTGGCTACGCCGAATCCAAAGACAATAAAGAGTCCGTTGACCGTATTGGCAATCTGCACGCTGGCCACCGCCTGGGTCCCGATATGGGCATAGGCCACCATATGCAGGGTCATGCCCACCGCCCACAAAAACTCATTGAAGATCACCGGTCCCGATGTCTTCAAGACCCTAACGACAAATTCCTTGGAATAGGAAAAATAATGAGAGATCTTTGTCAACAAAGGACTTTTTTGTCGCTTCATCAAGATCAGAATCAAGAAAAACTCCAGCCAGCGTGAAACAAAGGTGGCAATGGCGGCGCCTTGCACACCCAGCTGCGGAAAGCCAAAGTGGCCAAAGATCAGCAGGTAGTTCAAGAGGGTATTGGTGGCCAAGGCGATCATGCTGACGATCATCGGCAATTTGGCATTGCCGATGGACCGGGAAGAAAATCCGAAGGTAAAGGACAGGGCCGTTCCCAAATAGCAGGAGACGACGATGCGCAAATACTGACTGCCCAAACGCACGACTTCCGGATCATCCGAATAGAAGCCCAGCACCCAATGAGGAACCAGCCAGCCCAAACTCGAAAAGATCATCGTTCCGACAATTCCGATCGTCAGTCCCATTCCCAAGGTCTTGTGGATGTTGGGCAGGTCCTTCTTTCCCCAAAACTGGGCGATAAATACCGTCATCCCGCTGAGAGTGCCGAAAATCAGCAGATGGAAGAGAAAGAAGAATTGATTGGCCAATCCAACCGCTGCAATGGAAACCTCTCCGAGGGATCCGATCATGACCGTATCCACCAAATTCAAAGAAGATGCAATCAGATTTTGCAAGGTTACGGGTACGGCGATCGCCAACAGCCTTTTAATAAAATCTTTTTGCATCTTAACGCCTCCTATTTTTTCAGTTCTTCCTTCCAGTCATGCAACACAACCTGCACGGCCGCGATTTCCGCATCGATCGACGCGTCCATAATCTCGCCGCGTCCGCCGATGTCATCCCCCATGCGGATATACAAGCTCTCCAACAATCGTTCCAAATCTTCTATGGTAAATTTAGGATTTGACTCCCGGTCAACCATTAAGCTCTCATAGGTTTTTTGAAATACATGGTCATAATGCTCTTGCAAATAATCTTTCACGAAAACACTCCTTTTTCCTCGTTCGAATCAATGATAGAATAAGACGGTAATCAAATGATTCATCCCTAATCTTACCGGATTAACCGAAGAAATTCAATGACAGGAGTCGAAAATGACAAAAAGAGAAGAACGCCTTCAGAATTTATATGCCTTTGACGCCCAATACGAGAATCCTTTGCTCTGCGGCATCGATGAAGCGGGACGCGGCTGTTTGGCCGGTCCGGTTTTTGCTGCCGCTGTGATTTTGCCGGACCAGCCTTGGCCCCAAGACTTAAACGACAGCAAAAAAATTGCGGAAGCAAAGCGGTATACCCTGGCAGATGAGATTAAATCCCTAGCCCAATGGGGAATCGGCATGGCAAGCCCTCAGGAAGTGGACCAAATCGGCATTCAAAAAGCCAACTTCCTGGCTTTTCAGCGGGCGCTTGACCATTTGACCGAGCAATTCGATGTTTGCCCGGATCGCATTCTCATTGACGGCAACTATAAAAATACTGGAATAGAATCTTCTGAAAGCATCGTCAAAGGCGATACCAAAAGCGCCTGCATCGCGGCGGCCAGCATCCTGGCCAAGGCCGGACGTGACCAGTATGTGATTGATCATTACGAAGCGGAAGCTCCCGCCTATGGATTTGCCAAGCACAAGGGCTACGGCACCAAACAGCATCGGGAAGCCATTCTGGCCCATGGACTTACCGCTTGGCATCGAAAAACCTTTTGCCGCAACCTCACAGGAGGACAGTCATGACACGTTGGAAAAGTTTCAACCACCGAGGCGACTACACCGAAACCCTGGTCGATGAAGTCAATCAGCTTTACATGCAGCAAAATCTAGCCATGGTGACCAAGGTTCCCGTGCCGATCAAGGTGATCGAAATCGGAGAAGGCGTCATCAACAAGGCCTTTTTCGAAAAGAAGTCCACCGTCGACTACATCGGCATGTGTCAGGGATTCGGCCTTTGTTTCGATGTAAAGGAGACCAACCAAAAGTACCTGCCCCTGAAAAACGTTCATGAACATCAGGTCCAATATATGAACCAGTTCAAAGACCAGGGGGGCTGGGCCTTTCTGATTTGCCACTTTAAAGTGACGGGAGACTTTTATTTGATTCCACTGGAACTCTTGAACCACTACTGGTTCGAGTCGACACGCCGGTCCATTCCGCTGGATGCCATGAACGAAGAAGGATTCCTGATCCCCATGGAACAGGGCCTGCCCAATTATCTGTCCGCCTTCAACGCCTATATGAGTAAAAAAAAATGAGGAAGCCTTCGCTTCCTCATTTTCATGCTATGCGTATTTTTCTTCCGACTCCTCTTTCTTCGTCGCTTTTTTTCCTGCCGGTGAATTCTCCCAAATTTCTTTGGCTACCGGTGCCCATCCGCCTGCAATCGGCATGCACTTGCCGCTTAGGAAATCAGCGGATTCCCGATCGCCCGGCTGTGTGGAATGCGCACCCGATTCTTCCACCATTTCCTTGATATTGACCGGGTTGTCCAGAATCGGACAAGGGCGAAGATGGTTGCAGTTAAACGGCTGACGCGCCGCGTAAGCCTTGAACAATGGCGAAGCCAAGGCTTCCACCAGGCTGACATCCTTGATGTTCGTATCGGAATAATGAACAAAAGCACAAGGTTCCACATCCCCATTTGCATTGATATGGAAGTAGTTGCGACCCCCGGCAATGCAGCCGTCCACATATTCCGCGTCATTCCAGAAGTCCATAAAGAACATCGGCTTTCTTGTCCGCATATCCCGAACCCGGTCATACATATAGCCGCGTTCGTCCGGTCGGGCAACCAAATCCAGATTTGCATCCTTGCCGATTGGCATATAGGTAAATAGCCACATAAAGTAGGCACCCAGATCCAACATATCGTCCGTAAACTTCTCAGATCCGATTTCTTGATAGTTATAGTGATGGTAACAAGTGGACACCCCGAAGAAGACGCCGCGTTCCTGCAGCAGTCGCATGGCGCGGGTAACGCCTTGATAGGTGCCTTTTCCCCGACGAAAATCGGTTGCTTCCTCGTCGCCTTCCACACTGAAGGCAAAGGTCAGGTTGCCGACCTCCGCGATCTTGTCAGCAAAATCCTCATCAATCAATGTGCCGTTGGAGAATGCCAGGAAGAAACAATCCTGGTGACGGTTGGCCAATTCAATCAAGTCATCTTTTCTAACAGTCGGCTCGCCGCCAGAATATAGATAGACATAGATCCCCAATTCCTTCCCTTCGCGAATGATGCGGTCCAGGGTTTCCAATGGCATGTCGTTTCTTTGATCATACTCCGCGGCCCAGCAGCCCGTACATTTCAGATTGCATTTCGCTGTAGGATCCATCAAAATCGTCCAAGGAATTCGAACGCCCAGTTCCTCCTGCAATTCATTCTTTTTGGGAATTCCAAAAACAACGGAATTCAAAAAGAAATTGACTGCAAATTTTCTTTGCATTTTCGGATTAACCGTTTTAAAAAACTGATGGATCGCCTTCGCCCATGGATCATTTTCGTCCTGCATGCGTACTTGGGCGGATTGAATCACCCGGATGTCCCGCGGGTTTGTCGCGAATTTTTCAGCCAGCTTCAAGATCTTCGGAAGGTTTTTCTCCGGATCCGCCTGTAAGTATTTCACCGCTTGCTGAACGGCCATCTGACTTCCAAATTCTTTTATTGACTTCATTTCACTATCCCCTTTCTTTGATTCCATTCAATAGTGTGTGCATGGTTTCCAAATACTCGTCTGTTGTCGGTGAGTCATCATCCTTTAATATGGTCAGAGATTCCACCACTGCCCAAAGGATGGACGCCAAAGCTTTCTCATTGATGGTTTTCACGATTTCGCCGGCATCTTTTGCCTGCTTCAACAGCCTTTGAAAACTTCCCATCATCTGTTCGGACAATCGGAAGAGCTCGTCTTCCAACTCCCGGTCTTTTCTGTGAATAATCATCCAAAAATCAAGGAATCGGTTGCTGACGATGTTTTCATCCAAATGCTTCACCAGATAGTCAACCAGGTGCTCAATTCGCTCCATATTGGTCATTTTCAACTGCTGAACATGTTCCACCCGCTCGTTGTAACATCGGTAGGCGCGCTTGACAATATAGTAGTAGATTTCATCCTTGTTTCGAAAATACTTGTACAAGGACGTCCGCCCCATCCCCGCTGCCTTGGCAATGTCTTTCAGGTTGGTGTTGTAATATCCTTTTTGAGAAAAAACTTCGATGGCGTCACTGGCAATTTCCAGACGCTTTTCATCATAATCAATAATCTTTGGCATAGATTGCCTCATCCCCTTTTGTGCACATTTTTATAGACGTCAACGTTTTTATAGACATAAGTGTTTTTATCGACACACGCGTCCCTTTAGTTTCATTATAGACCCCTCTTCTAAAAAGTCAATGAACAATTCGTCAATAATTCCATGAACATAGATTGAAAAATTCTCTATTGTTAGAAAACGTAAGATTTATTTTCATGCTTTTTCTTTTAAGTTTATCTTTTTGCGGTATGATATATTTAACTACGCTTAAATGGGAGGAAAAAATGAGGAATCAAAACGGCTTCACCCTATTGGAACTCATTGTTGTTTTGGCCATACTGGGAATCCTATTGGCGATCGCTGTACCGAATTATCTGGGCATTCACGAGACTGCCGACAACAACGCACAGGAAGTGCAAGCCGGGTTGATTGCGAAAAGCCTCAAGCAGGAGTTTGCCGATGATTACGCATCCGTCGATGAAGGTAGTGATGAAATCAATGTAAAAGATGCCGATGGTACGGATATGACCGTCATTGGCGCCAAAATCGATGACACTGCTCCAATCCGCGGCCATCTCTGCTTTACCTATATAACTGAAGCCGATCCAACACCACCATACTTTGAATTTACTATTGATGATGCAACCGACATATTAACCATCAACTACAAAAAATCCGACACCGTAACCCTTACCGATCTGGCAACCGTCCATTATTATTGATTAAAAAAACATCCTTCGCGAAGGATGTTTTTGCATTCACTTTTTAATGCTTCTCGCGATTAATTCGTATTCGTTGATAGATAGTTCACTATAATAATCGCTCTCTTCCGGCGGAAGAATAATATCTATTGGTATTGTTATATAATACGCCTGATCATTTTGAATCATATAAGGCGTACAGACCTCTTCTCCACATCCTCTTACTTCTTGTTCCTGAGAAGTAATGTACACACTGAAAAAATTTTGCATCAATCCAGACTCATGTTTGTAACCGCTGTAGGAAAAAACCACATTAGTCCCTTCAGTATATTCTTCCGTCTCAATAACTGCATTTTCCATCAATTCTCTCGGCAAATAAAAGCCAAAGTCGTATTCTTCATTGTAGTACTCTACATAGTCACCATCAAATTTCCAGATTTCACTTTCAAGTTTTTCTACTCTAGCTGTTAAGACATTGATCTTGCCTGCTTGCTCCTTTAATCCCTCATTCAAATCATTGATAATTTTTTCTATTTGCTGTTTATATTCTTCAAATGCAACGGATGTTACTGCATCTTCATCAATAAAAGGAATCTCATTTGCACCTTCAACACTAGAAGAATTACTTGCTTCTTCCACATTCATAGAACATCCTGCAATTAAAAGAGTACTAATCAGAAAAATAATCATCACAATTCTTTTCACCATTGACTATCCTTTCAAAGCTTACATATTTAAATCCCTAACCTAATAGTTGGCTATTTAGGTCTTCCAACCTGATAAAATCTGGCTGGAAGACCTATGACAAACATCATGGTTTTTCATAATAGATTAGTCGTAGTAGATTACTTCATACACATCATACCCATCCAATAAATAGGAATCTAAATCAGTATGATCAACCCAGGATGCAGGATCGTAAATATAAATATGATCCGCACCATTATCATTTGAATACCCCCTAGCCAACACAAAATGGGTTTTATCAGTACCCGTAAGCTTCATTCCTACAATAGCAGTCTCACCGTTCTTCAGAATACCTTCGACCGTATCTCTCGCTTCTTGGTCTGTATATGTGCCTATCTCTTGATGTAAAGTCAAGCCGTAGGAATTAGCAACCTCACCCCATTTCATTGGACAAGCGCTATCTCCAAGTTCAGTATTTACTTCACCCGGATCATCATTTTTACCTTCAAGACTAATATCCATAGCAACACTCGTTAAAGCACATCCTTTTGTACCTATTTTATATCCACGTGTTTGCATAGTATCATCACTCCAGGACACATCATCTTGATAATACTGCGTAGGATAATAATAGATATCACACGGGACATATCTTAGAGCAATATTGCTTTGTGAATATTTCGGCGCCGTTGACCCAGCGTCACGCTCAAATTGACCCACCTTCACGGCGGGAGAGCCACTAATGTGGCTCCCGTATTATTCTTTTAAGGCATGTCGTTCTCGCATTGATGTTTTGCCATCGATAAAAATCTTATATGAGTTGTGAACAATGCGATCAAGAATTGCATCAGCCATAACAGTTTCACCGATTTTTTCATGCCATCCTTCCGGTGAAATCTGTGAGCAAAAAATCGTGGAATTGACTTGATACCTGGCTTCAACGATCTCCAGAAGTTCATGAGCTTCTGTTTCTGTTAGTGGTGTAAGCATCCATTCATCAATAATTAGAAGTCTTACTTTCTTATACTGGTGAATCGCCTTCTTGTAAATGCCCTCAGCACGAGCAACTACCAGCTCGTTAAGCAGATCCGGCAACCGGATGTATCTAACTGTATTAAATTTGCGACAAGCCGATACACCAAGTGCACAAGCAAGATATGACTTTCCACTTCCTGAAGCACCCATGAAAATAATGTTGTTTTGATGATCGAGAAAACTGCAGGTCCCCAGTTTTACAAGTTGCGGTTTGTTTAGCTTTCGATCTGGATGGTATTCTACATCTTCAAGACAAGCATAAGGAAATTTGAAAGTGGCGTTTTTGATGAGTCGCGCCAGCTTATTGCTCCTGCGTTTGTCCCACTCAAGGTCTACCAGCAAGGCAAATCGTTCTTCGAAAGTAAGCTCTGCATATGAATTATCTTTGAGCTGTTCCCTGTAATGTTCAGCCATTGTGCTCAATCGCATTTTTTGAAGTTTGGTTACAGTACTATCATTAGTCATGACTTGTCACCTCCCTTGTTGTAATAGGAGGCACCACGGGTAAATCCAAACTCAGAGTTCTTGCTTTTTCTTCTGGGCTGTTGTTGTTCCATGAGCTTGTCAGCTTTGGTTTTTAAAACTGTTTGTACATTCTTATATGTAGGGCGAGACGTATACGTCAGCACCTTCGCACAGGCATTGTCCAAACGACTAACGGAATACTTGTCCGTTAACTTGATCAATGCCATGCAACTACGATAACCTTGCTGCTCGATTTCGTGTGCATCTAAGATTGCCTTAACGACGATGGCAACGGAAGGGCCGATTTTTTCAGCCCACCTGATAAACCGCTTGCCGTCCCAGTCCATGTATTTTTGATGTTTCTCAGGCATATGTTCTTTTAATGTGCTGTACTGGTCAGGTTTTCCTTTTAATCGCATATGTGAAGCGATTCGATGATTATGAAAGAATACTTCAATCACCCTGCTTGTGATTCTCACATCCACTTTCTGTTTAAGGTACTCATAGGGAACTGAGTAATGCATTTTATAAACAGATATGTGATAATTAAGCTGTACAGTGGCAACTTTCCAGGTGGCTATTTCGTACGTGGTGGCAGGCAATTGTGTAAGATGAATTTTTTCTTCATCGAAAAATACACTTTGTCTGCTGCCTTTCTTTTTCTGAAAAGGTTTGGCATTGAATTCTTCCAGTTTCTCAAATACAGCCTCATTCAAGTCTGACAAAGAGAAGAACTGGCGATTGCGCAATGCTGCGATAATCCATGTCGAGATTATACCAACTGTCCCCTCGACATTTGCTTTATCCTTGGGTTTACGAACCCGGGCGGGGACAATTGCGGTTTGGTAATGTTCCGCCAGTTCCTGATAGTTTCTGGTTAAAAGCGGTTCATATCGGCTTGATTTCTTCACACCGGTCTTAAGGTTGTCGCAGGCAATTACTCTTGGAACACCACCAAAATACGTAAATGCATGGATATGTGCCGTAATCCAGTTCTCCATTTCCATGGACAAGAATGCTTCGACATATGAGTAGCCGCTACTAGCTAGGGTTGCTACAAAGATGTATGCTTTCAACCCTTCGCCTGTAAGGGAATCCTGTACGATTGCGGTTTTGCCTGCCCAGTCAACTTCCATTAGTTCACCGGGCTTTCGGTGAATGTGCATAGTCGCCTTATGTATCCTGGCATAGTCTCTGTAAATTTTACAAAACTGGGTGTACATATAATACGATTTGTTTGCACTCCTTGCCTGGTCACAGTATTCGGCCCAAAGCAAGGTTAAGGTTACTCCGCTCTTTGCAAGTTCCTTGTGCATAGACTCACAATCCGGCATTAGCCTTTCTGGATCATGACTTCTTTCCGGGAACATCAGCTTGGCAATTTCGGGGTTCGATTGTTCAGCAAGAACCTCTGCAGAAAGCGAAAGCTCTTTTAACCGCTTAAGAACACTTCCTACCGTATTCTTTGAGCAACTAAGACTTGCAGCTATGTTGCGATTACTCATTCCTTGGCTATGAAGCCGAAGAATAGATTTGTAATTGGTCATCTAATTGACCCTCCTTAGAATTTATTAGCACAAATGTGCCTGAATTCTAAGTACCCGTAAAAGAAAAACGTCCCTCCGTCCAAGACCGTGGGTCAATTCGAGCGTGATAGTGGGTCAATTCCGCCGTGAAGGTGGGGCAATCGGTCCGAAATATTCACTTTGCTCTCCAATTTCTCGAAACGAACTAAAATCTTCACTTTCTAGCGTCATATCATATTCATATTGATCACCAAACTCAAACTGCGTTACTTCTGGAATAATTGGATTCATCATCATCAACAATGCTGTCATAATTAACATAACACTTTTCATCTTTTCCTCCTTCAAAGATCTGTATCAATTGTCAGTATAGAGTTTTTTGATTCGGTTGATCGTGGCCACAATCAATCATTACAGTTACATTTTACCACTTCGACAACATTTATAAATGTATTATTCCATTTTACTATCACAGGCTTTTTTTGAAAGAATAATCAATACAAACTTTAGTCTTGTTTCGTTTATTGTTTATTGTTTCTCATAATTCAATCTGTTGTAGTTCGTTTTTCAGCCCATGATTTTCTCTTTTTTTCCAGCTCCGCTATAGCAACGCGTTGTTCTTCCTACATATAAACAATCTTATAGCCCTCTTTGTTTACCCTTAATTGTTGCATTTATTTAATATATTGCATCATTCTTTCAGGACACGTCTCTGTCGTTTCAAGAAATTGCACATAAAGAAACCCGCAATCCTTGATTGCAGGTTTCTTCACGCTATAACAATATTCCTTTTGCTAATCCGTTAAATTTCAAACGGCTTTTCCAAAGATTTCACCAGCAATTGGATGGATGCTTCCACATCTTCCTTGGAGATCACTTCGTGGTCCGAATGGCCGTATCGGGTTGGAATAGACAGGCAAGACGCCGGAACCCCTTCCTTGGTCAGACTCATGGCGCCGGCATCGGTGCCGCCGAACTCCAAGACTTCCATTTGGTATTGGATCTTGTTCTCTTCACAAAGGGCAATCAAACGATCATTGACCTTGGGATGAGCCAGCAATGAATTGTCCCGTACCTTGATGGCCACCCCGTCATGAAGGGAAACCGCGAACCGTCTCGCTTCCGGCGTATCTCCGGACAAGGTAATATCCACAGCCAGTCCCACATCGGGATCAATCTTATAAGCGCTGGTACGGGCACCGCGCGTTCCCACTTCTTCCTGGACCGTGAAGACAAAGTAGCAGTCGTTCTCGACCTTGTCCAAACGCTTAAGGGCTTCCATCATCACAAAGCAGCCGATGCGGTCATCTAAAGCTGTTGCCATCGCTGTATTCTCTGTCTCATAATAGACGCTGTAGTACACGCACATATCCCCGATGGACACCATCTTCTCCGCCTCTTCTTTCGATTTGGCGCCGATATCCATATACAGATGCTCCAGTCTCGTTTTCTGGATCTCCTGCTTCTCTTCCTTGCCGACAATGCCGATGCGGCCGTCTGCAAAAACAAACCGCTGTCCGATCGTCACCGCCACATTGATGCCGCCCACATTGGTAAAGCGGAGGAAACCTTTGTCATCAATATCTGTGACCATCAAACCAATTTGATCCATATGGCCCGCCACCATGACTTTGGGACCCTTGCCTTTTTTATGGGCGATCAGGTTGCCCAAAGCATCTACCGACACCTCGTCAACCAAGTCCTTGATTTCTTCCTGAATATATGCCACAACCCGCTCTTCGTGGCCTGAGGGACCATAGATCCCTGTAATTTTTTTAAGTCCTTCCGAATTGAAATTCATCTATGCTTCCTCCTTTTCATTCACATTGGCAAATGCAGCCAGGATCGTTTTCATCCCCTGCACGTCCCGTTCATCGCAAAGGGCAACCGGACTGTGCATATAACGAATCGGCAAGCCCAAAACGCCCACTGCGCGTCCCTCTTCCACCAATTGCATGAAATTGGATTCAAAATACTGGGTGCCGTGAACCGCTTCCTGAACCGGTACCGCTGCAGATTTTGCTGCTGCCGTTAGTTGACAACGCAAAGTCGGATCCAGTACGGCTCGCATCTCCTTGATCAATACGCAAGGACCTTGGCCCAAAACGATCTTGGACTGGCGCCCCTTGTGTTCCGGCGCATCCGTCGCATCGATGCCGTCGAGAATCAAAATCTGATCCGGCTTCGTTCCCCAGCTGACAGGAATGGCGCCGCGGCCGCCGATCAAGCGCATGACGGTGAAAGCAACCACAACCGTTGCTTCATGCTCCTCTTTCAAAAGTTCCAAAGCCATCTCCACAGGAATTCGGCTGTCCAAAGCTTTCCCCTTCCACTTTCGGTCACCGAAGGCTTCGCCCTCGGTCTGCAGGGAAACAAAATCGCCGCGATTTACTTTCTTTTCCGCTTCTTCTTTTGATGCCGCCCCGATATCGATATACAAGGCTTTGCGGCCGATCATCTGCTTGCGTTCTGCCGCTTCCTGCAGGTGAATCGGCTTCGCGCCGATCACGCCCGGTATATTGTCTTTGCCGATTGCAACCCGTTTGGACACCCATTGCTTCAAGTCAACAGGTCCTACAGTCAAAAACTTGACCAAGCCCGCAGAGTCAATTTCCGAAACCATCAATCCGGCTTCATCCATATGGGCAACCAGCAATACTTCCCGTGTGCCGCGGCCTTTTCTTTTCACCACGACATTCCCCAAGGCGTCAATCGTTGGGGTTAATTTCATTTCTTTCAGTTCCTGAAGAATCCGGTCGCGAACTGCCGTCTCTTCCCCGGAAACGCCTGACAGGCGTACTAGTTCGTCTCGTAGCACAACAATTCCTCCCTTTTCTCCCAAGTCAAGTCGGCAATCAAACGCGCCAACAATTGCCCCGTCGCCTCGACATCCGCCATGCGGATGGTCTCAACGGAGGTATGCATATAACGAAGCGGCAAGGAAATCACCGCAACCGGCACACCCTGGCGGACAATTTGCATCGGTTGGCCGTTGGTTCCGGAACCCGTTGGGGTCAATTCCAACTGGTTGGGAATCTGATAGGTTTTGGCCGTATCCAAGAGCATGTGATACAGCTTGCGATGGGTGTTGGATCCCAGACTGATGGCCGGTCCTTTTCCCATTTCAATGCCGTCTTCCACGGAGACTTCCGGCGTCATGCCAAATCCAACGTCGATGGCAACGGCAAAATCCGGCTGCCATTTGTGAACCCCAACCCGGGCACCCAGCCCCGTGGTTTCTTCCTGCACGGAAGATTGGAAAATGACCCGCGCCTCATGGCGCAATTTTTTCAATTCCTGGGCGCAGGCATACATGGCTGCAATTCCCGCCCGGTCATCCAAGGCTTTCCCTGTGACCCAGTCGCCAAGCAAATCGGCCGCTTCACGGCGAATGGTTGCTCGGTCGCCAACGCGAATCAGCGCCTTCACCTGCTCAACCGGCAAACCCGTGTCGATCATCAATTCACCCAAAGGCAAGACCTTCTTGGTCTCTTCCGGTGATTGGATGGCATTGGATTTCGCCGCAATAATCCCCATGACCTGTTGTCGGCCGTGGATGACGACTTCCTGTGCCAAAAGCGTACGCGGATCAAAGCCGCCCACTTGGTGCACGTACAAAAATCCTTCTTCCGTGATATCCTTGATCATCAGGGCAATTTCATCCACATGGGCGTCAATCAGGATTGTCGGCACCTTGTCTTTTTTTTCTGTCGGTTCTTTTACCGCATACACATTCCCCATGCGGTCGGTTTCCACTTCGTCAACCCAAGGCGAAAACCCGCTCGCAATCACGGCGCTGGCTTCGTATTCCTGGCCCGAAGGACCATTGGCGTCCGCAATCGCCTTCAAGAATTCTTTTGTGTTCATGTCATCCCCCTTTTCTTATACTTCTGCCTTCCAGACCAATGCGGTCTTGGAGAATATATTTTCATAGGCAGGATTCTCCAGTTTCGACCACCACGCATCCCGGGATTCCGTGTCCTTCATCCGGTGATAGGCTGCGCCGATATAAAACTGATACAGCATTCGTTCCAATCGATAATCCGGGGAAAGGTATCCCTTGAATCCATCAATCTTGTCATGCTCAGCATTCTCTTTGGCTTGTTCGATCCAGTCTTTGGCATCTTCAAACTGATTTAAAGACGCTGACGCAAATGCAAGGATCGCTTCGCTTCCCTTTAGATAGAAGCCTGCTTTTGCATCCATTAACAGCTTCATGGCACGGGCCGGCTGTTTGTCCTGCAGCAAAAACACCTGGGCCAAATAAACGTCGCGCAAGGCTTTTTGTGGCGCTTCCATATGTTCCACGGCCAATTCCTTCAAAGCATCTTCCGCTTCCTGAACATCCCCCTTGTTCAAATAGCAGATGCCCATGTTCAACTTCATGTTTTCGATCACTTGGGGTTTCTTTTTGGAGATCTTCGGCAATTCCCGCTCATAAACCGCAAGGGCATATTCATAATCACCTTTTAAAAGTGCTTCCGCCATCTTGCGCTTCTCACGCTGACGATCAATAAGCGTCAACACAAAAAAGAGAATTAAAAGAATCCCATAATGGCGATAATCAAATTCCCATCCGTTTCGATAACCCACGATTCCAACAAGTACCGCCACTGCTACAAAAATACTCACCAATGGAATGGGGCGTTTTACCTTTTTCTGCATGTCCTTCACCTCAGCTTCAATATTTGCAACTCAATTGAACTTATTATATCATGGAGCAAATGGAAAAAATACCGTTGAAAGGGAGATTCTATGCGTATTCTTGCCTGGGGAGGCGTTATTCTTGGCTTCCTCTTTGTCATTATCGGATTTACTTTGCAAAAACAAGTTCAAGGTCATTTTTTAGAACCCATTGCAGCCCGACACCGCGATCCCAGCTTCTACCGTCGGATCCAAGGCCAAGCCTTGTATTTTCTTGCCATCTTTCTTTGGATCCCCAGTGTTCGCGTTTTGCGCGGGATGGAAACCACGGCGTCCCAATTCATCGTTTTGGTCGGCCTGGGTCTCTTCCTTTTTGGCTTGCTGCAGTTTCTGCTGGTCTTTACAAACAAACAGGATTATTGAGATGAATCACCCCCGGGAGGATTCATCTTTTTTAATGGCTTTTTTTCTCCGAGTATGATATATTATTATCAAAATAAAGTCTTATATGAGACTTTTTGGAGGTGAGCCTATCCCTGTCAATTTAATTAAACCCAACCATCCGCTTTTTGCAGGTCTGTCTGATGACGTGTGGGAATCATCCGTTTATCCGGGCGAATCTGTCGTCAACCACTTTGTTTCCGATGAAATCCTGCAGCCCTTTCGGCCGGAGTCGGCAAAGCTGGGCATCATTCTGGAGGGAGAAGCCGCAGCCTTCACGCCAGACCACAAGATCGTCAGGAAATTTCAAGCGCCCCATCTATTTGGCTTATCCGCTCTTTTTGCGGAGTCGCCGTCCTACCCCACCCAAATCGTGGCATCAGGACGCGGCCGCGTATTTTGGCTGAAAAGCAGCGCTGTTCTTCGCCTGCTTGCAAATTCGCCGGAATTTCTCCACCGTTATCTGACGATTACCAGCGAAAAGCTCATTTTTCTCAATGACCATATTCACCTCCTGCTCTATGAAACAGCCCGCGACCGGATGGAAGCCTTTCTGGTCCGACTCTGGCAGGTTCACGGAAACCCATGCCCCATTCATTACACACGAAACGAATGGGCCCAGTATCTAGGAATCAGCCGAGCCAGTTTGTACCGCGAGCTTGATTACATGCAGCAAAAGGGTTGGATTCTGGTCGAGAGAAAACAAATCACTTTAACACAAGCATTTTTACAAAAAAGGAGTTTATTATGAAAAGAATTACATTACTTGCTATGATTTTGATTTTACTTCTGGCTTTTACCGGCTGCGCACCGGCGGAAACACCGGCCGCAACGGAAACGCCTGTTTCAGAGCCCGCTGAAGAGCCGACTGCCGAACCGGTCGAAGAAGCAGAACCTGTAATTGAACCGGTCGATATTATGGTCGGCACCTTAAAAGGGCCAACCGGCATGGGCATGGCACAACTGATGAGCCAAAACCCCGAAGGCTTAAATCTGGAATTTGCCATCGAAGCGGCACCGGATGCCATTACCGCAAAAATCTTAAGCGGCGAACTCGATTTTGCCGCAGTGCCAACCAACCTGGCTGCCATTCTTTACAAAAAAACCGAAGGCGCTTACCAGCTGGCCGGCATCAACACCCTGGGTGTTTTGTATTTGGTAACAGACTCAACCTTAAGCATTGAATCCATGGAGGACCTCAAAGGCCAATCCATCAATGTGAGCGGAAAAGGCGCAACCCCGGATTTCGCCCTGCAATACCTGTTGGAAAATGCCGGACTGGATCCTGAAACAGATGTAACCCTGGACTATGCTTTGGATCATGCCAGCTCAGCTCAAGCCCTGATCGGCGGAGAAATTCACGCAGCCTTGCTGCCGCAGCCTTTTGTCACGCAAGTGATGATGAAAAACCCTGACCTTTCCATCGCGCTGGACCTCACAAAAGTTTGGGAAGAAGCCGTTCCCGGCACCACCTTGCCGATGGGGGGATTGGTTGTTAAAACCGAATTCGCCCAAGCCCATCCTCAAGCGGTTTCCGCTTTCCTTGCCGCCTATGCCGAGTCCGTTGCATGGGTGAATGCAGAACCGAAAGCCGCAAGCCAAGTCATTGCAGAAAACGGCATTTTGCCGATGGCGGTCTTGGCTGAGAAAGCCATCCCAAATTGCAATATCGTTTGGATTGCCGGCGCAGACGCGCAAGAAACTTTGACACCATACCTGGAAGCCATGAAATCCTTTAATCCGAAATCCATAGGAGGCGGCATGCCGGATGAAAACTTCTACTATTACCAATAGTCCAGAAAAAAGAAAATTCATAGCCGCTTTGATCTGGCTCTTCCTCTGGGCGATTCTGGCTGGAATCGTCCAAAGGGAGATCTACCTGCCCGGTCCCCTGACCACCCTCAAGCATTTGATTGCTATCTTAACGGATCCAAATGCATGGCTGGTGCTGGGCATTTCCTGGTTGCGAGTCTGGAGCGGCTTTTTGCTTTCCTTCATTTTTGGCATTGCCCTGGGATTTCCATCCGGCTTGTTTCCCACCTTGCAGGAAGGCCTGGAACCCATGATTCAGACTGTGAAATCAACGCCCATCATGTCCTTGATCTTGCTGATTCTGATTTGGTTTCCTTCCAATCTGGTTCCTGTTGTGGTCGGATTTTTGATCGGCTTTCCCATCCTTTGGGCGCAGACCAATGAAGGTGTTAAGCGAACCGATCCGAAATTGCTTGAAATGGCGCGGGTCTTTCAGCTCTCCCCTTGGCAGCGCATAAGGAAGATCATTTTCCCTTCCGCTTGGCCTTCCATACGGTCCGCATCGCAAACCGCCATCGGCTTGTGCTGGAAAGCGTCCATTGCCGCGGAGGTCTTAAGCCACCCGCACTACGGGATCGGATCCAAACTCTATGACGCCAAAGTCTATTTGGAAACCCCCGATCTCTTTGCCTGGACCCTGGCCTTGATCATCGCCAGCGGAATTACGGAAAGGATCTTTTTATCCATCTTCCATCAAAGGAGGGATCTGCATGCCAACGCTTAAAGCTTTGACCCAATCCTATGGCAGCCTTCTTTTATATGAAGATTTCACGCTGGAACTGAAGGAGAATGCCATTACGGCGTTGATCGGCCCGTCGGGTTGCGGAAAAACCACCCTGGCACAGGTTTTATCCGGACTGGTGGCTATGGAATCCGGCGATCGAAGCGATTTTCAAGCCATGGATATCTCCTATGTCTTTCAAGAACCGCGGCTCCTGCCTTGGCTGAGCGTTGAGGAAAACCTGGCCCTGGTTTATGATGATCCAGAGGCCATCGCCGCAATCCTGGAGGCGGTTTCCCTGACGGAGAAAAAAGACGCCTTGCCGGCCACCTTGTCCGGCGGCCAACAGCAACGGGTTGCCTTGGCCCGGGGATTTCTGTATCCTTCGGAACTCTTGATTCTGGATGAACCCTTCAGCAATCTTGATCCGCAATTGAAGCGGCAAATGATCGATCTCTTTTTGCAATTGTGGAAACAAAAGGAAAAAACCGTCCTCCTAATCACCCATGATCATCAGACGGCCCTAAAGATTGCCGACGAACTTTATGAATTGGAAATGCCGCCCCACCATGCGGCCAAGCACCATCATTTGGAATACCCGCAGAAAGAACGAACCCTGGCCTGGATCCAGGAAAAACTTTCTGAGATTCATCCATAAAAAGAACAGTAATGCCACAAAAAAACGCGAAGACCAAAGTCTTCGCGTTCTTTATATGCTCGATACCAAGCTTGCTTATGCGTTTTTCGCCATTTGTGCCTGCAAGGCTGTCAATGCAACCGTACCGACAATGTCTTCCGCGTAGCATCCACGGGACAAGTCATTTACCGGCTTGGCCAAACCTTGGATCACTGGGCCGTAGGCATTGGCTTTCGCAAATCGTTGAACCAGCTTGTAGCCGATGTTTCCTGCGTCCAGGTCTGGGAATACCAATACATTGGCAGATCCCGCCACTTTTGAATCCGGCGCTTTTTTCTTTCCAACCGCTTCCACGATCGCCGCATCCAGCTGAAGCTCGCCGTCCAAAGCCAACTCAGGCGCCAATTCCTTGGCAATCTTTGTTGCTTCTACGACCTTGTCAACGTCCGCATGCTTAGCTGATCCGTATGTTGAATGAGAAAGCATGGCAACAACCGCTTCTTTTTGAACGAAGGCTTCAAAAGTCTTGGCTGAAGTGATTGCGATATGCGCCATTTCTTCCGCGCTTGGATTTTGGTTCAAGGCTGTATCCGCGAACACCAAAATGCCGTCTTCGCCGAATTCGCAGTTAGGCACTTCCATTACGAATGCCGCTGATGCCAATTTCACGCCAGGCGCTGTCTTCAAGATTTGAAGGGCCGGACGAAGCACGTCTCCTGTCGAGTGGATTGCACCGGCAACCATGCCGTCCGCCAATTCCATCTTCACCAGCATGCATCCAAAGTACAAAGGATTCGACAATAGCAATTCCTTTGCAGATTCCGGTGTCATGCCTTTTCGCTTTCGAAGCTCTACCAGCATGTCGATCATGTCTTGTGTCTTCTCGTATGTAGCCGGATCAATAATGATCGCCTTTTCCACTTCGCTGTTTCCAGCTGCCGCTACGATCTCATCGCGCTTGCCGATCAAAACGATCTTGGCAATCCCCTCTTTCAGAATCTCGCAGGCAGCCGCCAGATTCCGCTCTTCCAACGACTCTGGCAATACAATCGTTTGAAGATCTTTTTTCGCTTGTTCTTTTAGTTTTGTTAAAAAATCCATCCCTTATCCTTCCTTTGCTAAAAAATTCACTCCTACATTATATAGAAAAGCCCTTCGCTTCACAAGGAAGAATCGGTCAGAATGGGCATGAGCTTTTGTAACAGGGCCGCATTGCCTGCCGCAATGGAAATTGGCCGGTCATCCTGATAAATCTTCCATACCGCACCCGCCTCTTCCAAAATCACACAAGCGGCAGCGATGTCCCACTCTTTCAGGCCCATCTCCCAATAGAAGTCGAATCGTCCGCAGGCGACATTGCACAAATCCCATGCGGCCGTTCCGGTGCGGCGAATCCCGCGCACCTTCGGAACCAGAGCCGATACTTCCCGCAGGTTATTCCGCGGATTGGTTCCCTTGTCATAGGGAAATCCGGTGCAAGCCAATGAATGGATCAATTCCTTCTTGTCTCCCACACGGATAGGACGGCCATTCAGGGTTGCCCCTTGCCCTTTGATACCGACAAACCATTCCCGCAGGGCTGGAATGTGCACCATGCCGCCGACGCCTTGATTTCGATACTTTATCCCCACACTGATGCAGAACAGGGGCAGGCCCTGTGCATAATTATTGGTGCCATCCACAGGATCCACAACCCATTGGTAGTCCGCGTCCGGATGATAATGGGTGCCCTCCTCGCCAAGAATGCCATCCTCGGGATGATTCTCCATAATCCAGGCGGAAATTCTTCGCTCCGACTCTTTATCCACTCGGGTCACCAGATCCATTTCCGAAGACTTGGTGTCAATCCCCAGGTCCCCGCTTTGCTCTTGAAGCTGATAGACGCCCAGCTCTTCAATCAATCCGCGAATTCCCTCCAAGCGGATCCGTGCACCCTGGCTGACTTCTTTAATGTCCATACCGATTCACTCCTTGATATTGGTTGTCCGAAAATGCCAGATACAGAAAGAAAACACTGGCGACGATCGGTACAAAAACACCGACGATAATCACAATCACACCAATCAGCGGTTCCACGCCAAAACGCTGATAGAATTCATACTGAAAAAACGCAAAAATCAATGGCGCCACCAACCAGCCGATAATCGGAATCACGGCAATCAGCACAACAAGGATATGCCATGCGCTCCGGTCGATGATATGAAAAAACAAAATAAACTGCAGAATGGGAATAAAGGCAATCCATTCATTTCTCACCCCCGCTTTTTGCGCCAATCGGTAAAATCCGAATGCCTGCAGCAAGTAAATGGCAAAAAGCATAATGGGACTCTGGGTCAATTCCTGCAATCCTGATAAAGCTGACATCTTACCCCTCCTATTTTCGAATCAATTCAAGTATTTTTTCGGCACATCGAATGCCGTCAATGGCTGAGGATGTAATTCCCCCCGCATAACCGGCCCCCTCACCCATGGGGTAAAGTCCGGCATGGGAAAGGCTCTGCAAGTTCTCCCGGTCTCGAAGAATGCGAACCGGCGACGAAGATCGGGACTCCACCGCGGTTAAAACCGCGTCCGCCCGATCAAAACCCTGGATGCGACCGCCAAAATACGGGATCGCTTCCTGAAGGGCTGACACCACAAAGTCCGGCAAGACTTCGGTCAAATCCGTCCAGACCACATTCGGCCTGTAGCTTGGTTGGATCTCCTCTTCTCCCGCCTTCGCCTGTCCCAAAAAGGAACCCACCCGCTGAACAGGCGCCGCATAGGTGCCGCCGCCCGCGGCATAAGCCTTTGACTCCAGCGCTCGTTGAAAGGCAATTCCCGCCAAAACATCCGTTGAGCCGTAATCTTCCGGTCCCACCTGGACCAAAAGCGCAGAATTGGCATTCTCTTTATCCCGCGCATATTCACTCATCCCGTTGACAACGACGCCGCCTGTTTCCGATGCAGCTGCAACCACTTCGCCGCCCGGACACATGCAAAAGGAGTAAACCCCGCGTTCGTTGGAATCAGTAAAGCGCAGGGCATAACTGGCCGCTCCCAGGCGGGGATGTCCCGCGTGTTCGCCATATTGGTTTTTGTCAATCATCTTTTGCGGATGCTCGATACGAACCCCCACCGCAATGGCTTTGGCTTCCATGGCAACCGCCTGGGTCTGCAGCTGGGCAAAGGTGTCCCGCGCGCTGTGGCCAATCCCCAAGCAAACCGCATCCGCCTTGATGATTTCCTGTCCATTGACTTCCACGCCCGCAATGTGACCATCATTAACGATCAATTGGGTCACCTTGGATTCAAACCGAACGCAGCCGCCCAGCCTTTCAATTTCCTTGCGGATGTTCTTCACGACATCCCGCAAGCGGTCAGTCCCCACATGGGGTTTCTTCATCCACAAAATCTCTTCCGGAGCCCCGGCCGCCACCAAGGTCTGCATGACCCGTTCAATCCGTTGGTCCTTGCTTCTGGAGGTCAGCTTTCCATCGGAAAACGTGCCGGCTCCACCCTCGCCAAACTGAACATTGGATTCTTCCAGCAAGGGACCGCCCGCCCAAAAGGACGCCACATCCTTTTGCCGTTCATCAACCGGCTTGCCCCGCTCCAGCACCAGGGGCTTCAGTCCCGCCTGGGCCAAGTAGAGGGCGGCAAACATGCCGGCGGGGCCAAATCCGACAACCACAGGCCGAGCTCCGTTAAAGCCTTCGACCTGTCGGATCGCCTCCAGCGGTGCCGGGGTCGGCTTCACCTTTTTAAACCGCTTCAAAATCTTCTTTTCGTTGCGGACAGACGCATCTACGGTGTAAATCAGCCGCAGCGGCCGCCCTTTCCTTGCATCAATCGATTCCCGATAGATCGAATAGGACAAGAGATCCTCTTCCTTGATCTTGATTTGCGCACAGATCCGCTTGGGCAAGCTTTCCTGCCCTTCATCAATCGGCATTGCGATTTCGAAAATTCGTATCATCTTATTCCTCCGCTGCAGACCGGCCTGCCAGATATCCCGTTGAAAAGGCAATCTGCAAATTAAATCCGCCCGTCAATGCATCCAGGTCCAAGACTTCGCCGGCGAAATACAATCCTTTCACCCGTTTGGATGCCATGGTAGATGGGTCTACGTCTTTCACATCGACGCCGCCAACCGTAATGATGGCCTCCTTGAATCCCTTTAACCCGCGCGCTTGGATTCGCAGCCCCTTCAAGGCCTGAACCAAGGCTTCCCGCTGCTGACGAGTCACTTGGTGCACCGGCATCAAGGGGTCCAGCTTTGCTTCCTCAATCACAATCGGAATCAAGGCCTGCGGAAGCAATTCCTTTAAAACATTTCTGAGTTGCTTTTTATGCATGGCTTCAAAATCCCGCAAGATCCGGCGGTCCAGTTTTTCTTTGGTCAAGGCCGGCTTCAAGTCAATGGCCACCACAAGGTTGTTGAACTCGCCATTCTCTTTTACCGCGCCTTCCCGGATCAACTGACGGCCCGCCGTCAGTACAATCGGACCCGAGATCCCGTCATGGGTAAAGAGCAAATCGCCGAAATATTCGTTTTGCTTCTTTGTCTTGGTAACCAGCGCTACATTTTTCAATGACAGGCCTGCCAAATCGGGATTCCACCTGTCTTCCGTGCGAAAGGCAACCAAAGCCGGCATCGGCTTGACAATGTCATGTCCCGCCGCTTTGGCCATCCGGTAGCCGTCGCCGGTAGACCCCGTAGCCGGGTAGCTTTTGCCCCCGGTCGCCAGAATCACTCGATCCGCTTGAATGGATCGACCGGATTCGTCCAGCACACCGCGAACCACCCCGTCTTCGATCCACAAAGAACGGATCGGGCGTTTGGTTTGGATGCGGACGCCCGCCTCCAGGCAGGCATGAATCAAGGCATCCGCCAAGGTCATCGACTTGTCCGATTCGGGAAACACCCGGTCGCCCCGCTCCACCTTCAATGCAACGCCGCGGTCGCGAAAGAAATCCATCAATTGTTCATTGGTGAACGAGTAAAAAGCACTGTATAAAAAATAGGGATTTGCCATGGTCTGCTCAATAAACTGATCCATAGGCGCGGCATTGGTCAGATTGCACCGCCCTTTCCCTGTGATTAAAAATTTGCGAAGCCCGCGTTCCATTTTCTCATAGACCACCACATCCGCACCTGTTTCCCGTGCGGCATAGGCAGCCATCAAACCGGCTGGGCCGGCGCCAATTACTGCTATCTTCATCCTTAGCTCCTTCTTCGAATTCACCCATCATTGTAACATAAAGAAAGGCTCCGCGCAGGAGCCTCTATCCTTTTTTCGGAAACCAAGGAAAAAAGATCGGTGTCCGAGCCGCGTACTGTTGAAAATCTGGTCTTTCCTTATACTTTCGCTCCAAAAGCGGCACCCCGGAAACATAACGGATCAATAGGGTGATCGTCAAGGGACTGATGATTGCCCAAACAGCTGCACCCGCATTCAAGGCAATTAGTAACAAGCCCCACCACTGTACCGCTTCTCCGAAATAATTGGGATGCCGGGTATACTTCCATAAGCCTTCGGTCATCACCTTTCCCTTGTTGTCCGACTTGGCCTTGAAGCGCCGCAATTGCGCGTCGCCGACGGCCTCGAAGAAAAAGCCCGTTCCCCACACCAAAACGCCCAAGCTTGCCAGCCATCCCCATACCGATGCGTGTCCAACCGGCAGCCAGAGAAGACTGAATGCAATCAGCCACATAAACAAGGCTTGCAGGAGATACACCTGCAACAGCGCCCGTGGAATTACCCACTTGCCCCAGTCCTTTCTCCATTTGGCATAACGAAAATCTTCCGGCTTGCCCCAATTCCTTTTCACAATATGGTAGGTCAGCCGAAGTCCCCAAACCGTCACTAGGCCTGTCATGACCCATTGTTGCATGGTAATCACTGGCGCCCGCACAATCAGCAGCCAAGCGATAACCACAAAGCCGAATCCCCAGCCATAGTCGACAACCGAATTGTTTTTGGTCGCCGTTCCCCAGACAAAGAAAATACCAAAATACCCAACTGCCGCAATTAATCCAAACCAAACCGTATTCATGCTTGACCTTCTTTCATATAAGCTACAGCAATCGCACCGGATCCGGCACTGGCTGCAACGACCGCAGAAATCTGCGTAACACTCTCACAACGGACATTGGGAATACGACTTAATTTCCTTGCAAATCCTTCCGCTGCATTTCGATCATCGGAATAGGAAACCTGTACCCGGATGGGTGAGTCTTTCGCTTCCCGCTTAATTAATCGTTCCAAGTGCTTCAGACTGGAGGCGAACCGCATATGCATGCCAAAAGCCGTCCCTTCCCCTTCCTCATCGATGGAGATGATCGGCTGGATGCCAAAGAATTCAAAAACCTTGCCGATTCGAACGCTCACACGTCCCCCTTGAATCATAGGCTTGAGATCATGTATCGCCACAAAAATTTTTGTCTGCTGCCGTTTGACCTTGATCAACTCTGCGACTTCCTTCAATCCACTGCCAGACTCGATCCATTCCGCTGCCGCTTGCACCAGCAGGCCTTGGGCGGTCGCATTCTGCAAGGTATCCACCACCTCGATGGGAAAATCGTTAAATTCGGCTGCAATCCGCTTCAATTGATAGCCAAATCCGCTCATTTTTCCCGAAACCGGCAATGCCAGGACACCTTCGTAGTGGCTTTGCAAGAAAGCCAATCGGGCTCGAATTTCATCGGGTGACGGAACCGCACTGGTCGGCATCGGCTTGTTTTCCCGCACCCTCTGCAAGACCGCCTCGACACTCATCGTTAAACGATCCAAATAAGTTTGGTCTTCTGCAACCATCCCAATGGGGATCACATGAATCTGATGGTCCAGCGCCCACTGCGGATCCAGATCCGCAATAGAGTCTGTCAATACCGCAATCTTCGCCTTGGGACCTGCCAAGATTCTCGACTGCAGAGCCATATCCTCAACTTTCTGCATAACACTCTTCCCCTGGACCCTGGCGAATGCCTGGTCCGGATGATCGGTATGCAGATGAAAGCGCACAGTGGTCCCTCGATCCAAAACAATCAGGGAATCCCCTAAATGCGACAAGTTTTCTCGTATCGAATCCGCCGATTCCGTCTCCTCCAGAATTCCTTCGGTGCAATAGCGGTAGTCGGAAATCTCATGCCCTTCGATGATCTCCTGTTTCATCAGCGTGAAATCTGCCGCTTCAAACTGCAAGGCTTCGCCTCCATGGGTCAAGTACTGATGAATCCCCTCCACGAAGGCCAAAAATCCGGCAGCGCCGGAATCAATCACGTGGTTGTGCTTCAGCGGCTCCAATTGGAACATGGTTTTTTGCAAGGCCTTTTTCATCTCATGAAAAACGCGCTCCATCAGGGTTTCTCCCCGATATCCGGAATTGTAATGGCGCTCCAATGCTTCTGCCATCACCCGCATCATCGTCAAAATAGTTCCTTCTTGCGGTTTTTCCACCGCCGCGTAGGCTGCCGGAACAGCCAATTTGAATCCGTCAATCATTTCCTCCGCGCTGACCGACTCTTTTCCCTGCAAGGCTTCCGCCCAGCCATGGAAGTATTGGGCTAAAATCATGCCGGAATTGCCTCTTGCGCCCCGCATAGCGCCATTATCAATCGCTGCCGCCATTTGGTCCACTCGAATCTCTTCTTGAATCGTATAAAGGATGGACCGCACCGTCATGGCCATATTGGTGCCGGTATCGCCATCGGGAACCGGAAAAACATTTATGGCATTCAGATAGTCCCTTTGTTCAATTAGCGCCTTGGCACCGGAGTGAAAGGCGGAATACACAATTTTTCCATTAATTTCCTTCATTTGTCTGCCCTCCTGTGGTATAGTTACCCCAGTTGAACCACTAAATAAGGAAATTTTTGAAAGGAGATTCTCGATGAAATTAATTCAAAACGCAACCCTGTATCAATTGTCCGGCCACCTGCTCGCTGACCAGGATGTCCGAATTGAAGACGGTAAAATCACAGAAATCGGCTCGCATCTGGATCCAAAAGATGCAGAAGTGATTGACGCCCAAGGCGCTTTGCTTTTCCCGGGATTTATTGACGCCCACTGCCACTTGGGCATGTGGGAAGACGGCATTGGATTTGAGGGTGCTGACGGCAATGAGGCGGTTGATCCCGTAACACCGCATATGCGCGCCATTGACGGCATCAATCCCATGGACCGCACCTTCGAAGAAGCGAGAAACGGCGGCATTACCGCCTGCGCTTCAGGCCCCGGCAGCGCCAACGTGCTGGGCGGCACCTTTGCAGCCATCAAAACGGCTGGCAACCGCATCGATCAAATGCTCCTCAAGGAACCTTTGGCCATGAAATGCGCCTTTGGCGAAAACCCCAAACGCGTTTACGACGCTCAGAAGAAAACGCCAAGCACACGAATGGGCACCGCCGCAACCCTAAGAGAAACCCTCTTTAAAGCCAAGGAATACTGGGCCAAGAAAGAGCAAACCAAAGACGATCCCAGCAAACAGCCGGGCTTTGATATGAAACTGGAAGCTTTGGGACCCGTTTTGCGAAAAGAAATTCCATTGAAGGCCCATGCCCATCGCGCCGATGATATTTTAACAGCCATCCGCATTGCCAAAGAGTTTGATTTAAACTTGACTTTGGATCATTGTACGGAAGGTCATCTGATTGCAGACCATCTGGTGGAAGAAGGCTATCCCGCGATTGTCGGCCCTTCCCTTTCCGAACGCTCCAAGTTCGAATTGAAAAACCTAACCTTCGACACGCCGGGCATTCTTTATAAAGCCGGCATGAAGATCGCCATTATGACCGATTCTCCGGTCATTCCCCTGCAATATCTGCCAATCTGCGCCGCTTTGGCCAGCAAGCATGGATTGCCCCAAGAAGAAGCAGTCAAGGCGATCACCATCAATGCTGCAGAGATCCTGGGACTGGAAGATCGGATTGGAAGCATTGAAGTCGGAAAAGATGCCGATCTGGTTCTTTGGGATCAACACCCTTTCCATTATGAATCTAAGGTTTTAATGACCATAATTGACGGAAACATTGTCTACAAGGCATAGCCGTGATAAAATAACCCTCTAGACTTAAGGGGGTTATTTTTATGAAAAAAATTCTTTCGAGCCTTGTCTCGATTCTTTTGCTTGCTCTTTTTCTGACTGGCTGTGCCGACAGCCCGGCTCCACAATCAGCTGCAGAAGAAACTGCGGCGCCGGCAGTGTTACGAGTTGGCTTAATGCCTGATGACGGCATTGTGCCTTACCTTTACGGTGCCCAGCAGGGTTACTTTGAAGAAGCAGGCATCAATGTGCAATTTGAAATCTTTATGAGCGCCCTGGATCGGGATGCGGCTTTGCAAGCCGGTGAATTGGACGCCATCTACTCAGATGTCATTTCATTGGTCTATTACGCGGAAGCGGGCACACCGCTGAAGGCTGTCAGCAGCACGCAGGCAACCTACGGCATCGCGGTTCGAAACAGCGACAGCCTGGAAGGCGCAAGCGTTGGCTTGTCCACCAACACCTTGATGGAGTATCTGGTGGATAACGCCTTGACTGAAGCAGGTTTGACAGAATCCGACATTGAAAAAATCGCGATTCCTTCCCTGCCCAACCGCTTGGAAAGCTATCGCGCAGGCCAGATTGATGCCATTGCATTGCCGGAGCCTATGCTAAGCCTGGCTGTTTTGGCAGAAGGCAAGATGATTGCCACAGCCGATTCCATCGGTCTGGATCCCGGTGTGCTCTTGGTGAATACCGACTGGATGGAAGCATCCCCGGCCGCCATGGAACAATTCTTTGCCGGATATGACCGCGCCATTGCAGCCCTGAATCAAGGGGTGAATGAAGAGGATCTCCTGACCGTTTACGGGGAAGCCAAATTCCCGGAACCTGTACAAAAAGACTTTATCCTGCCGCTTTACCACACGGCGCAGGCACCGTCCGAAGAACAAATTCAAAAGGCGATCGACTGGCTGGAAGCGCGTGAACTGATTGAAGGCGAACACAGTTACTCGTCTCTGGTTGAACCCATTTTAGCGCAATAAAAAATGATCCCCGAAAGGGGATTATTTTTTGTTATAATGGTTCAGAAAGCGAGGAAAGCATGAGAACGTATTTAGGAAATGAAATTGAACTGCTGGTCCCTGTTGGCCATTACGAAATCTTTTTGCAATTGCTGCACTCCAAGGCGGACGCCTTTTACTTCGGCGGCAAGCAATTAAATATGCGGATGCATCGGTCCCAATTCAACTTCACGCTGGAAGAAATGAAAGAAGCGATCGACGCCGCCCATTCCCTGGGAAAAAAAGTCTATGTGACGGTAAACAACCTGGTCGCGAGCGGCGAACTGGAAGATGCGAAAGCCTATTTAAAAGAACTGGACCGCATCCAACCCGATGCCTTGATTATTCAAGACTTGGCCATCGCGGATTTGATCCGGGAAATGGATTTGAATTTGGAAATGCACGCTTCGGTCATGATGAACGTTCACAACCGACACCATGTCGAGTACCTGCAGTCCCAGGGATTCACCCGTGTGGTTGCCTCCCGCGAGGTGGAATTGAAAACCGTGCGGAACTGGGTAGATCAAACCGGTATCGAGGTGGAATACTTCACCCACGGCGACATGTGCAGCATCAACGGCGCGAGCTGCTATTATTCCAGCCTGGTCTTCGGTCAAAGCTCCAATTGCGGCCGCTGCATGAAGCCCTGCCGGTGGCATTACCAAAGCCTCTACAAAGGCCAATTGTACGATACGGAATATCCACTGGCGGTGAAGGACATGTGGATGCTGGAACATATCCCCGAAATGCTGGAAAGCGGCGTCGTTTCCTTCAAGATCGAGGGACGCATGCGGGAAGCGAATTTCCTTTTGCCTATTATCAACGCCTACGGCGATGCACTTGACCGCTATCTGGCTGATCCTTTCGGATTTGACCGAACAAAAAATTCCCAAGAACTTTTGGCGCAACGCAAACGGGATCCCTACCAAAGTTTCGCCTTCGGCAATCCAGGGATTAGCGCGATCAACCGCCGGTACGAGGGCACCGGGGTCTTCTACTCCCACGGAAAAGTCTTTTCAAAACCCGTTGACGAGCATGAGATCAAGGACTGGGAAGTGGAAGCCTTAAAGGCACAGACCGGCAAACACACGGTCTCAGCGCCAGCCCTTCTGGTTTGCCTGCAAACGGAGGCACAATTGGCAGCAGCTCTCGCATCCAGCGTCGATCAAATCGAGATTGCCCTGGAGCATTTTGACGGTCAAACCGGACTCTCTACCGGTGCCATTCAGGCTGCTGTAATTGAAAATTCCAGCCGAAACTTCATCTTGCGTTTGCCGCGCGCCGCCCATGATCAGGACTTAAGCAAATTGCAGCAATGGCTGACGACACATGAACACTGGCTCAAAGGCCGCGTCACCCTTCGCGTCAGCACTTTAGGGCAGGCCATGGCCGTAAAATCCTTTGGAATCGCCGTCGCCGGCGACCTGGGACTCAACCTTTTCAATGAACGCACGGCTAATCTATTGCTGAAGGAGGGCTTCCGTTCCGGTGTCGCTTCCATCGAATTGAAACCCAAAGAACTGTGGGCGCTTGCAGATAATTCTGCCTTGCCGCTGGAATTGGTTGCTTTCGGGTCTCCGACAGTCATGCTGAGCGATTTGGATTTTATCCAGCACTTGGAGGGCAAAACGCCAAGCCATCCGGAAGGCAGCCAATATTTCCCAGACGAGGTATTGGTGCTTCGGGATGACAAGGGCTTTGAACACCCGGTGTACCGGGACCAATTCAAGCGCAATCATATTCGCTTGAACAAGGACTTGAACCTGGCACCCCTTTGGCTCATGCTAAAGACCCACGGCTTTGCCGCGCTGCGCCTGGAAATCGAACATTTTACACCGCAAGCCTTTGAAAGCGCACTGGACTATTGGTGCCGTCTGAAACAAGCGGACGGCAAGCTGGCACCGCTTGAACCCATCCACGCCGGATTCACTCTGGGTGCCCTGCATTTTGGAAAAGGAGAAAGAAATGACTGATCTTGGACCTCAAGCCATTATAGATAAGAAAAAGCAGTACCTATTGCCTTGTTCCTATCATTTCTATCAGGATCCTCCTCAGTTGGTACGGGGATCCATGCAATACCTCTACGACCATGCAGGCAACGCCTATTTGGATTGCTTCGCCGGGGTATCGGTAATGAATTGCGGACACAGCAATCCGGAAATATTGAAAACCACCATCCAGCAGATGCAGACGCTGCAGCATACGACAACCATTTATCTGACGGAACCGATTGTTGCCCTGGGAGAGCGGTTGGCCGCTTACCTTCCCGGCAACCTTACCCGCAGTTTCTTCTGCATGTCCGGTTCTGAAGCCAACGAAGGCGCTCTGCTGCTGGCAAAAAAACATACGGGTCGAAAGGGCTTGATCGCACTGGAAGGCGGTTTGCATGGAAGAACCCATCTGACCATGAGTCTCACAGGGATTCCCATGTGGCGAACCATGGACGATCCAGCGCCGAATACCTATCTGGCGGAAGGTTACGAGAAAAAAGGAAAAGAAACAGCCCAAACCGCCATGGACCGGTCCTTGGCCAGCATCGGTCAATTGCTGAAAGACCATCCGGATGAAATTGCCGCGCTGATCGTTGAACCCATTCAGGGCAATGGCGGCATCCAGGTTCCTCATGTCCAGTATTTCAAAAAACTGCAAACCCTTTTGCATGACGCCGGCGCCTTGCTGATTGTCGACGAGGTGCAGACCGGATACGGGCGTACCGGGAAAAACTTTGCCATTGAGCATTTCGGTGTTACACCGGACATCCTCACTTCGGCAAAAGCCTTGGGCAACGGCGTGCCGATCGCAGCATTCTCAACCACGGATGAAATTGCCGCAGGCTTCACTTCACCATCGGCATCCACCTTGGGCGGCAACCCGGTTTCAGCGGCCAATTCCATCGCCGTGCTGAATTATCTGGAATCTCATCAGCTGAAAGAACGCGCGGCCAACTTGGGCAACCTGCTGCTGGATAAGCTGGCAAAGCTGAAAAATGAATATCCGCTTATCACGGATGTTCGCGGCATCGGGCTCATGGTCGGCGCTGAAATCCGCAATCCGGACGGAAGCCCGTCGCCGGAAGCCGTTGACCGCATTTTGGAACAGATGAAAGATCATGGCTTCTTGATTGGAAAGAACGGCATTCATCGAAATGTTCTGGCTTTCCAGCCCCCATTGATTGTCACTAAAACCGATTTGCTGAATATGCTCGCCGCCTTGGAGTCGGCACTAAAAATAGAAATACAATGAATTTATCTGCAATAGAAAAAGCGTGTCGTTCGACACGCTTTTTTCATGCTTGCTGCAATTCTCCGCTATAAACATTCAGACTTCTACCCATCAGCCCTCATATTCATCGACAATTTCACCGATGAAGAACACATGGTAATCATGATTTGCCGCATAATACCGCTCTTTGATCTCCTCGTCCAAATTGGCCGGATCCATGGACTGGCGGTAGACGATCTTGCATTCGTAATGATGCGCCGCCTCTTTGACCACGGTTCCCGAAACGGATCTTGCCGCTTCCGCAACTAATCCCGTTTCTTGAAACTTATTGAACTCCCGTCCGCTTTTCGTGCCGCAGAAATTCAATTCCTTTTGCAAGTCTCCCAACTTGGGTACGCTCACTGTAAAGATTTCTGCCTTGTCGATCAAGTCATAGGTATAGCGGGAATAACGTACGGCCACCATCATCACCGGTCTTCCCCAGATGATGCCGCTCAAGGCCCAGCCGATGGTCATGGGATTGGCGTCCGCCCCTTCCCCTACCGTTAGAAAGGCTCCCTTGGGCAATTGTTCCATCATTTCCGGCATTTGATCAAATCCAATCATTTTCATCCCTCCCATGGAATACAAAAAAATCCATGGGCACCTTCAGCTCATGGATAGATATGGAGCGGGTGAGGGGAATCGAACCCCCGTGGCCAGCTTGGGAAGCTGGAGCTCTGCCATTGAGCTACACCCGCATATCGAATAGATTAATTATACTCTCTTTGGAAATTGAAATCAAGGTTCCACAAAGAAATAACTGGAAAATTCTCTCACAAACAAAAGTTTGTGGTTTTAAAGTGAAATCGTTTTCAATTTCTATTGACTTTTCCATATAAACCCATTAAGGTGAGAAATGACGAAAGATTTTTTTGGAGGGATTTTGATCATGCAAAAAGGTACAGTAAAATGGTTCAACGGTAAAAAAGGATTCGGATTTATCGTAGACGAAGAAGGACAGGATGTATTCGTACACTTCAGCGCAATCCAAATGGAAGGCTATCGTACGCTGGAAGAAGGACAAGCCGTTGAGTATGAGATGGAACAAGGCGAACGAGGACCGATCGCCACTTCCGTTGTTAGTTTATAATCCAGAAAACCGCTGAGAACACTCTCAGCGGTTTTTTCTTTGCATAATTTCCATTTTTAAGACAGCTGCCGGATCAGGGTTTTTTCGACCAGAATCCGCTCCAATCCTTCCAAATCCACTTCAATGCAGATCCGGTCGCCTTTGCGAAAACGAATCATGCGTTCTCCGTCCAAAGCCAGGGTTCCGCCTTGATCCGCTTCCCACTCCATGGTTTCCGTCCACGCATAGGTGTGCAAGTCCACTTTTCCAATGGGTATCATCCGGCCTGGAATTATGGGTGTAAGGCGTGTCTCTCCCGCGTCACCGCATTGAAACACAATCCAGCGTGGGTCATCGGGTGCTAAATACTGCCATTGACCAACGATCGACGACAAACCGATAGAAGCTGGTGTAGCCCGTGTTACCGCCAGCCACCGCACATCCTCCGGAGACCAGACCGCCCGGGAGGCAATTTCCCTTTGTTTGGAACAGACCACATCCACAAGGGCAATCCAGGCTTCGCCCCCGTTAACCCGAATCTTCATGCGCTTGTCTTTGCGGGTGACTGCTTTTTCCGGCTGAGTGGCCGCAATCCCCATAGCCATGCCGGCAATGGTTCCTTCCACAGCGGTCGGATAAACATTGTTCGTCCCCGTGGAAATCGGCAAAATCGGCAGCTTGGTTCCCGTTTGGGCGACATCCCTCGAGGTGCCATCGCCGCCCAGCACCAAAATCCCATGGCAGCCCAGCCGCTCAAACTCTTCCACTGCCATCACCGTATCCGTCGCGTTTCCCTCCGGCTTGAATCCCAATACCTCCACAAGCTCCCAAGGACCTCCATCCTGTTTCAGCCGCTGCCGAATAGCCAAGGCCATCCCTTGGGGATCCGGCATAAAATAAATGCGTTCCACCCCTTTGGATGCCGCAGCGATAATCGCGCGCAAGAGCAGGTTCATTTTTTCCATATGTCCAACACTGTCCGCATAGGATACAATGCGTCTGATGTCCTTCCCGCTGGAAGGGTTGACAATAACCCCAAATGACTTTTTCATCACTTTCGCACCTTTCTTCTTTTAAGCTCGTTCAACTTCCGTCATTATACCATTTTCACTTCCCTCAACCCAGTTTTTCCAAAAAACTTCAATCTTCCTAATGAAATGGAACCGGTTTCAGGTTATAATAGAAATTGAGGACAAACGTTTCCAAATTTACAAGGAGGAAGATTTATGAAGAAATTCAACAAACATTTATGCATGACGCTCGTACTTACTCTCATTCTATTCACCTTCGCCGCTTTTCCCGGCTTTGCAGTGGAAGATGAAGTCACGTTCACCATCTTCCATTTCAACGATACCCATGGCCGTGTTGTAGAAGGCGCATATGATGGAATGGGTTTCCCTCGACTCGCAAATGTTATTGAGCAGACTCGCGCCGAAGGCGGCAATGTCTTGGTGCTGGACGCCGGCGATTCCTATCACGGCAAACCAGTCGTTAACCTCAACCAAGGCAAGCTGGTCGTTGATATTCTCAACGAATTGGGCCTGGACGCCCAAGCCCCAGGAAACCATGACTTCAACTACGGATATGAGCGACTTCTGGAATTGGAAGAAATGGCAAACTATCCAATCATGGCTGCCAATGTAAAAATGGACGGCAAAAGCCTGATGAAGCAAGATTACACAATCAAAGAATTCGACGGTGTCAAAATTGGCATCTTCGGTCTATCTACCCCAGAAACCATGTATAAAACCAATCCATTGAATGTTGTAGGTGTGGATTTTGAAGCACCGGCTGCAGCAGCAAAAGAAATGGTTGCAGCCCTGGAAGCGGAAGGCTGCGATGTAATTATCGCTCTGGGTCACTTGGGCAACGATGAAGAAACAAAAACAGAAGAAACCAGCAAATATGTTCTGGAAAACGTAGACGGCATCGACATCTTTGTTGACGGCCACTCCCATGAAACTCTGGAAGCGGGCGAGATGGTAAACGGCGCCCTTTTGGTACAAGCCGGATATTATGACCAGAATGTTGGACGTGTTGATGTAACGGTTAAAGGCGATGTGGTTACCGCAATGGCAACCCTCATTGAAAAAGGCGCAGAAGGTTATGAAGACGACGCAGCGATTCAAGGCTTGATCGATGCGGCTGTTGAAGAAAACCGCGCCATCACCGATGTGGAAATCGGCTACAGCATCTATGAGTTAATCGGCGAACGCGAATTCGTCCGAACCGGCGAAACCCGCATGGGCAACCTGATCACGACTGCCATCGGCATTCGAACCGGCGCCGATGCAGTTTTGACCAACGGCGGCGGAATCCGCGCCACCATCCCTGTGGGAACCATTACAAAAGGACAAGTCTTGGAAGTCTTGCCGTTCGGCAACTATGTCGTAGTGAAAAACATGAGCGGCCAAGCCATTCTGGACGCATTGAACCACGGGGTTCGCGCATATCCGGCAACCAACGGCGGATTCCCGCATGTTTACGGCATCAAGTACACCTTGAACTACAGCGAATTGGCCGATAACTTTGTTTCCAATGTTATGATCAAAGGACAGCCACTGGATCCAATGAAAATGTATACGGTCGCTACCAATGATTTCTTGGCGGCTGGCGGCGACGGCTACTCCAGCTTCGGTGACGCGACTACCGCAGGTGAATTTGGCGATATGGCCGATGTTGTCATGGAACACATCGAAAAGTACAGCATTGCAGGCGCAGCGCCGCACCGATGGATCATCAACCAACCGATTGAATAAATAAGATATACAAACAAGCAAAGGCTCCCAAATGGGAGCCTTTGTTTTATTCTGCGTATAAGATTTCTTCATAGGTTTCATTGGTCGACTGATAACGGTCAAATAGCGCTTGCGAACTGAAGACCATCTTCTGGTCCTTGGTCACAAAGATCGCATCAATCTCCGGCAAAGATTGAATCAATGCCATGCCCTCTTCCAAACCCATCAGGAAACAAGTTGTGGAAAGAGCATCTCCATCAGTTGATTTCTTGCTGATTATTGAAACCGAGCGCAGTTCATTGTCGGCCGGGAATCCCGTAAACGGATCCAGGATATGGTGGTATCGCTTGCCATCCACTTCGAAGTACCGTTCATAGTCCCCCGAAGTAACAATCGACTCATCTTGAAGGGCGATCACGCCCAGATATTCCCCCCGCAAACTGTCGGGATCCTGAACCCCGATGCGAAAATCGGAACCGTCCGGTTTTCCTCCAATTAAAAGGACATTCCCGCCCAGATTGACAATCCCGCTCGCAACGCCTTCCTCCACCAGCAAGGCTTTGACCTGATCGGCGATATACCCCTTGGCAATGGCCCCCAAATCCGCAATGGTACCGGTTACTTTCAACTCAATGGTTCCCGCTTCCTTGTCGACCTCGACATTGCGATAATCGATCAGCGGCGTAATTTCTTCGAGTTCGGCTTGCGTTGCCACATGCCCTTCCGGCGGATCAATTCCCCAAAGGTCAATCAAAGGACCTGCCGTTGGATCAAAACGGCCGCCCGAAAGATTTGCATACTGCAACGCCGCTTCCATCACCTCCAAGGTTTCCGGTTCTACGGCTACCGCCTCGCCGGTGCCGGCCTGGTCGCGCATGGCTGCCAAATCGCTGCCCTCCAAATGGACGCTCAGCATCTTCTCCAAGTCATCGATTCGACCGAAAGCATCCTCGATTAAGGTCTGATCTTCCTCGCCATATAGCTTCACCGTTACAATCGTATCCAATTGAAAGGCATGGTCTTCAATGTAAGTCGCCTTGGCGGGTGTTTCCACCGCCGGCTCCGATTCAGCTCCCTGGCAACCCGTCAGTCCGATCGCCACGGCAATCGCTACACTTAATCCTGCCATGATTTTTTTCCGTCTCATTCTGTTCCCTCCAAAGTTTCTGTTCCCATTGTAACGAAGCCAGGTCTTCATTGCAATAAAAAAGGGGCTGTCGGGAAATAGATAGCCAATAAAAAACGGTATCACTCAAAGAGTGGTACCGTTTTTTTTGCAAAGAAAAAGATGATTATCTCTAATCATCCCCTCCCCGCTACAGCAAAACAATGTTAAGCTGTAACTACAATTATGAACGATTACTATTTTAACGAATTTTTCAAGATAGGGCAACAAAAGATTTCGCTTCACTTGTATGAAAGTCGTATTCCAAAAGACGATGCCGTCTATACCCTCAAAAATGTATTGGAGGAACTTGATTTTTCAAAGCTGCTAAGTCGTTACAGCCACCGAGGGCGAAAGGGATACAACCCGATTATGATCTACGCACTGATTTTGTATGCCAACATGCGGGGGATTTTCTCCGTGGATAAAATTGTCGAGAACTGCCAAAGGGATTTGGCCTACATATGGTTGGCAAATGGCGCTCAGCCAAAACGTGATGTATTCTATGATTTCATCAATGAAAAGTTAACCGTAGAGATTTTACAAGACCTGCATTACCAGTTTATCAAAAAGCTGAAGCGCGAAAACTACGTAACTCTTAAAACACTGTTTTTGGATGGGACCAAGATCGAAGCTAACGCCAATCGCTATACCTTTGTATGGCGAGGAAGGATCAATCATAGTGCTGTGAATTTGCTAAGTCAGATTAGTCAACTCTATGAAGATTACAATTGCCTGATTCAAGAGTTGAATTATGATCAGCGTTATGGGCTGGTCGAAAAAGAGATGTTTTATGTAGAAGGTGAAGACCAGATCAGGGAAGTTATAGAGAAAAACAAGAAACGCAAGCAAAACAACAAAAAGAAGCTCTCTAACAATGGAATTCTTGAGATAGACTATGCAAGTCCGATTGACATGCTGGCGACAGCCGGCATGTTAAGAGAAGTTGCTATTTTTGAAAAGATTGTATTTGTAACTGGAAAAGGAAGCCGAAAAACAGCCCTTCAAAAACTCTATGAACGATTTCTCAAGCATGGAGAAAAGCTGCTGGAATACAAGGACCATTATCAAACACTGGGGCTGGACCGAAACAGTTATTCAAAGACGGATGTGAGCGCTACTTTCATGCGCATGAAGGAAGACCACATGCAAAACGGGCAGCTCAAGCCTGCTTATAATCTACAGTATGCCGTGGAAAACTATTTTATCATTCATGCTTATGTCAGCCAGGATCGAACTGACTACAACACCTTGATTCCAATAGTGGAGATGCACAAGGAGCATTTGGATACACTACTAAAAGAGTTTGTCGCAGACAGCGGCTACATAAGCGAAAAGAACTTATTGTATTTGAAGGATCATGGGATTTATAGTTTCATCAAACTCCAGGAGCATGAGAAAAAGAAGACGAAGGCTTATTACAAGGACATCAGCAAGCACTACAACATGGACCTTGTAGAAGTGGAAGAAGACGGTCAAACGCAAAAAGCCTATATCTGCCATGACGGCCGGACACTAAAGCACAAGAAATCGGAAGTGCATAAGCGGAATGGATTTGAGCAAATTTATGAAGTTTATGCCTGCGACAGCTGTCAGGGTTGCGAGCATAAGGCCAAGTGTCTGTACAAGTATGATCCGAAAAAAGATCAAAACAAGAACAAAACCATGAAAGTTAATGAACAGTGGGAAGCGTTGAAAATCGTCTCAGAAGCCAATGTTCTGAGTGATAAAGGTATCCGTTACCGTCAAATTCGCTCCGTAATGACGGAAGGTTCCTTCGGTGATATGAAAGAAAACGATGGCTTCAGACGTTTTCATCGCCGTGGAATTGAAAAGGTAACAAAGGAAAGCCTGCTTTATGTGATGGCAAGAAATCTGAACAAGTATGTCAGATATGAGCAGGAAATCTTGAAAAACTACGAAGGTAAGGTCGCTTAAGCAACAAGCTCCCTTGGATTAGGCCCTTGGAATCAAGGTTTATTTGGCATACTCAAAATTAGAACACTTCAGGTAAAAGTAGAAAACGCACTGGACTTTGTGATGATTGACATCACTGATTCCAATGCGTTTTCGTTATTTCTCGTTATTGGTTGTCGAAAAACCTAGTTTTCCGACATCCCCTTGTCTTATTTTCCTAAAGCCATTTCAAACAATTCAACGAATTGCGTCATGCCGATGGTTGCGCCCGCTACTGCGTCAGACTTGCCATCTTCGTTTACTTCGATGTTCAACCCTTGGTTGGCAATCACATAAGCTTCAATCGTTTCCGCCTGCTCATACCATTCCGCCTGTGCGCCGCCTTTGGCTTTCATGCCGTAGTCGTCGCCCATTTCCTTCTTGGAAGTTGCTTCGCCTTCTGCATCAACGCTTTTGGCATTGTAGTTGGCCGCTACAATCGTTCCATTTACAACTTGGAATTGGCCCATATAGGTATAGCCTTTGTCATCCGCAGGCAATTCGGCATAGTAATAGCCGTCTGTATATGCGCCTTTGGCTACCGGACCATTTGCCAACGCTTCGTCCACCAGGTTGAAGAATTCGGATACATGGATCGATACGCCTGCAATGGCATCCGTATGACCTTGATCATCCGTATAGTTCACTTCTGTTGTCTGGTTGTCCAGCAGATATTGCTCTGCTGCTTGCGCTTGAACGTCCCATTCCGATTGCGCGTTGCCGTAAGCAACCATGCCGTATCCGCCGTTTGCCGACAATGTCTTTTTGTCGTCACCGCCTTGAACATTGGTTCCGTTCCAATTGGCATCGACAATCTTGCCGCCTTCAACGTGTACGGTCACATTGTATTTCCAACCGCTTGAACCGAATGCAGGTTCAGCCGCATAATAAACGCCGTCAGCCATGGCCATTTCTTCGCCACCGCCCAGTGTCATGTTGAACAGCTCAACAAATTGGTTCAAATGGATAGACGCGCCGGCAACCGCATCCGTTTTGCCGTCTGCGTCCAAGGTTACATCAAATCCTTGATTTTCAAGAATAAAGCTTTCTACCGCTTCCGCTTGTGCGTACCATTCCGCTTGCGCGCCGCCGAAGGCTACCATGCCGTATTCGTCGCCCATTTCCTTCTTGGATGTGTCTTTCCCTTCTTCATCCTTGGATTTTGCGTTCAAGTTTGCACTGACAATTGTACCGTTCACCACTTGGAATTGGCCAAGGTAAGTGAATCCTTTTTCATCTTCCGGCAATTCTGCATAGTAATAACCGTCTGTGTACGCGCCTTTGGCTACCGGACCGTTGGCCAATGCTTCGTCTACCAGATTGAAGAATTCGGATACATGGATCGATACGCCTGCAATGGCATCCGTGTGACCTTGATCATCCGTATAATTCACTTCTGTTGTCTGGTTATCCAGCAGATATTGCTCTGCCGCCATGGCTTGCTCGTGCCATTCCGCTTGCGCGTTGCCGTAAGCTACCATGCCGTAAGCGCCGCTTTCCGAAGACGTCTTCTTGTCGTCCCCGCCGCGAACATTGGTGCCGTTCCAATCAACGTCAACCACTTTTCCGCCTGCTAGGGTAACTGTTACATTGTATTTCCAGCCGCTGCCGGCAAATGCTGCTTCCTGAGCGTAATATACGCCATCCGCCACATCAAAGTTCGCCGTTTCTTCTGCTGGTTGTGCTGGTTCTTGTGTCTCTTCCGACGGCTGAGGTTCTGGTTGAGTCTCTGGTTCTGCCGGCGCACAGCCTGCAAAAACACCGACTGTCATCAAAACAATCAGCAATAATGCTAATTTTTTCATTTGTTCTCCTCCTACACTTTGTTTATATTTGGACAAACTCATTCTAGCATCGAGATAGTTTCCTTGTCAAACTATATTTCTTGCAGTTTTTTACATTCTGCCATGATTTTCATGCTTCCAGCCTTGTCCTCAAGATTAATTACCCACTTTGATGAATTTTGTTCAAAAAGTTACAAAATCTTCATTGGTCCCAGGACCAAATCTTTTTTTATTTTTCTTATGAACAAATTATATGACCCGAATACCGGATTTGATAGAGTCAATTCAGAACATCAACTCCAGTTTCAGCCCGCCAAGAACTGATTCTGGCAATTGATAGTTTGTTGGCAAATTTTCTTTGCATTTATAGGAAATTACGCTATAATGAAGACGCCAACAGTTTCATAAGGAAACTTTTTTGTACTATTTATTTGTCCATTTAACCATTTTTACAAACGCAATCGTTATTTTGTTAACAAGAACTAGGAGGGGAACTATGAATCCGACAAAAATTGTAATTCTTGGCGGTGGCTACGCCGGGATTAAAGCCGGAAAAACCTTGCATAAGGCGTTCCGAAAAGATCCCAATGTAGAGGTCACACTAATTGACCGCCACCGTTTTCATACGCTTATGACAGAACTTCATGAAGTTGCCGGCCACCGTACGGAGCCGGATGCCATCACTGTCGACTTGAAAAAAGTCTTCCGTGGCCGCACTGTCGATGTTCGTTTCGATGAAATCAAATCCATCGATTTTGAAGCGCAGACGCTAAAAGGCGAACAAAACGACTATGCTTACGACTACTTGGTTGTAGCGACAGGAAACGAATCAAACTTCTTCGGCGTTGAAGGCGCGGAAGAGCACGCCCACACCCTATGGTCTTACGAAGATGCCGTTGGCCTTCGCGAGCATGTTGAAAACATGTACGACTTGGCTGCCCGCACCGAAGATCCTGAAAAGCGCAAAGAGCTTTTGACTTTTGCCGTTTGCGGCGGTGGATTTACCGGCGTTGAAATGGCTGGTGAATTGGGTGAAGCCAAAGAGCATTTGTCCCGCAAGTACGATATTGATCCTAGTGAAGTGAAGGTTTACAATATCGAAGCCATGGGCCGAATCCTGAACATGCTGGAAAAAGACAGCCAGGTGGAAGCGGTTCAAAGACGTTACCAAAAACTAGGAATCGAATTGAAAATCAATGCGCCAATCGTTAAGGTTGAAGAAAATGCCTTCACCCTAAAGAGCGGTGAAGTGATTCCTTGCCGCACCCTAATTTGGGCAGCCGGTATTAAAAACAATTCTTTCGCAGCCAAATTGGGTCTTACTGCAGGCCGTGGCGGAAGAATCCTGGTTAACGAATATATGCAAACCGAAGAATACAAAAATGTATTTGCCGTTGGCGACAACGCGGCGTATGAAGATGCAGACGGTCCAATGCCGCAAATCGTGCAGGCAGCGGAACAGTCCGGTCATACGGCAGCTGAGAATATCATTCAAATGATTCAAGGCGGCGAGCTGCATACCCATACGCAAAAATATGACGGCTTTATGGTATCGGTCGGTTCCCGTTATGCGGTTTCCGATACGCGCGGCATCCGATTCAACGGATGGATGGCGATGTTGGTCAAGCATTTGGTCAACTTCCTGTATCTGTTTACCGTTGGCGGACTTCGTCAGCTATGGAATTACTGGCGTCATGAATTCTTCCGCGTGAAGCATCGCCGTTCTTTCGTCGGCGGCCACTTCGCGACATCGTCACCAAACTTCTGGTTGGTTCCACTTCGCATCTATCTGGGTGTCATGTGGCTGATCGAAGGCTACAATAAAATCGGCGAAGGCTGGTTGCAAGAAATGAAAATGGGCTGGTTGTTGACGCCTGCTCCTACAGCAGCTGCTGATGCGACTGCCGCAGCAAGCGGAGCGGCCGAAGCAGTTGTGGAAACGGTAACGGCTGCAAGCGGTGCAGCTGAAGCAGCGGCTGAAGCTGTTACAGCGGCAAGCGGCGCTGTGGAAGCAGCCGTTGAAACAGCATCGGCTTACGGTGAGCCTTTATTGAAACATGTGCCAGGCCTTATGCAATGGTTCCTGGATAATATTTACGCGCAAGCTCCTGTATTCTTCCAGACTATGATCGTCTTGACAGAAATGGCAGTTGGCATTTGCCTGATTATCGGATTGTTCACGTTCCTTTCATCCGCAATCAGTGTTGTATTGACCATCGCCTTTACGTTGACAACCATGACGGATGCCAGCATCCTGTGGTTCTTCTTCGCAGGTATCGCCTTGATCGGCGGCGCCGGATCCACCTTCGGCTTGGATTATTACATCCTGCCTCGGTTGCGGCTATGGTGGAGTAAAACGCATATTGGCGGCAAAGGCTATCTATACTGGGACGAACTTGAATAAGAAGCGGCTGAAAATCCTTTCGCAGATGCGAAAGGATTTTTCACGCTACTGCAGATGGGAGAAACTGTATGAAGAAAAATGATATCATTGTCATCCTCGTCGTTCTGGCTATTGCGGTTGCCGGCTTGATTTGGATGCAAACCACAAAAGAACCGGAAGCGGATCGCTGGGTCGTCATTGAATCCTTTGGCGAAGTTGTAGAGGTCATTCCGCTAACCGATACGGTTGAAAGAGAAATTCGCGTTGGCGATGAGGCGGTCTACAATACGGTTATCATTTCCAATGGCGAAGCGAACATGATAGAATCGGATTGTCCAGATCAAATCTGCGTCAATACAAAACCGGCTCGCGAAGTAGGCGACATGATTGTTTGTCTGCCTCACCAGGTCATTGTGTATATCACCGACCAGCCGATTGAGGAGTAACCGATGAAAACCAACACAAAAAAGCTCGTATTTATCTCCATCCTTGTTGCCCAAGCGATGGTCCTAAGCTGGCTTGAATCGCTGATTCCCTTTACACCGGGCATCCCCGGCGCAAAATTGGGACTGGCCAATATCATCACTTTGATCGCCCTCTCCACCATGGATTTTAAAAGCAGTCTGACCATCGTTTTGATGCGTACCACCCTGACTTCGTTTATGTTTGGTACCATGTCATCCCTGCTGTATTCCTTGTCGGGCGGATTGCTGAGCCTGGTTGTTATGGCTGTTTTGCTAAAGGCACTGCCAAAAAGCTTCAGCTTGATCGCGATCAGCATTATTGGCGCCGTTGCCCATAACCTGGGGCAGCTTCTTATGGCAGCCATTGTCATCGAAAACGCGAATATTTTATACTATCTGCCGTTCTTGATGATTCTCGCGATTCCAACCGGCCTGTTCGTTGGCATTGTGACCCGATACTTGCTGCCATATCTCATGCGATTTGGTTTTCAATTCCAACAACGATAAAGGAGAATCCTATGCAAAACTATTGGGAGGCTTATCCCTCCATACAAAAGGAACTGGATGCCGTTCAGCGGCTGATGGTTCAAGAAACCCAGGATGCCGAACCCTTTATTTCACAACCCTTACTTGAACTCATTCAGACAGGAGGCAAAAAATTGCGTCCTGCCTTTGTGTGTATCGCAGGACAATACGGCACGCCGGAACCCAATCGGCTCCGGGCCATTGCAGCCTCGGTCGAATTGTTGCATTTGTCGACACTGATTCATGACGATATTATCGACCAATCCAAGCTGCGACGAGGCATTGAAGCGATTCCCACCAAGTACGGCACCGATGTAGCCGTCTATTTGGGCGATTACCTCTTTGCAAAGACCTTCTTGATGATGAGTCAATACCAGAAAGCGGAATCCAATACCCAATTGGCCAAGGCCATTTATCGCATTTGCCGCGGCGAGCTGAAACAATATCGCTTCCGCTATCATGCCGATCTGTCTGTTGCGCAATATCTGCGGGTCATCAGCGGTAAAACCGCCGCCCTTTTTGCGGTCAGCCTATATGCCGGCGCCATCGAAGGCGGCTTGTCCGTACGGAAAGCCCACCAATTGTCCCTTTCAGGCTTGCGCATGGGCATTGCCTTTCAGATTATCGATGATTGCCTGGACTACACCAGCAAGGACAAGACCTTGTCCAAAAGCGCGCAGAATGATATCAAGCAGGGCTATGTCACCCTTCCCATCATTTACGCCTTGCAGTCCGACCCAAGCGGTCAATTGAAAAAGCGCTTGGGTCAGGAATCCTTCTCGGAAAGTGATCTGAAATGGATTCAAAATCAGGTGATGGATTTGGGCGGCGTGGATCAAGCCCGCGATTTGGCCAAGAAATATACGGAAAAAGCATTCGAAGCCTTAAATAAAACACCGGATTGCGAAAGCCGGCAAATTCTGGCGGATGTATACAACGCGCTTTTGAAGCGCAATTACTAGGAGGTAGCTATGGCTTACAAAGACCTTCAGCACTTTATTGAACGATTGGAAAAGGAAGGTGAGCTGAAACGGATTAAAACCCCGGTTTCCGCTCATTTGGAAATTACCGAGATTACAGACCGCGTATCCAAACAAAAGGGTCCCGCCCTCTTGTTTGAAAATGTGGAAGGATCCGACTACCCGGTTTTGATGAACGCCTTTGGTTCAGAAAAACGCATGGCTATGTCTCTGGGGGTTGACCATCTGGATGATATCGCCGATCGAATCTCGGACTATCTGGACCTCAAGCAATATATGAGTTTCCTAGGCGCCGTGCAATCCTTGCCAAAACTGGCTCCGCTTGCCGCTGTCATTCCCCGAAAGGTTAAAGTAGCGGAGTGCCAGCAAGTTGTCGAGGACGCCGATCTGGACACCCTGCCCATCCTGACCTGCTGGCCGCAAGACGGCGGGCCTTATATGACCCTTCCCTTGGTCATTACCAAGGATCCGGAAACGGGGCAGCAGAATATGGGCATGTACCGGCTGCAAAAATACGACAAGAACACCACAGGCATGCATTGGCATCTTCACAAAGACGGCCGCATGATCTATGACAAACATCGGGAAATGGGCATTCAGCGGATGCCGGTATCCGTCGCTTTCGGCTGCGACCCGGCAACCACCTACGCAGCGACGGCACCACTGCCCAAAATGATTGATGAAATGCTGTTTTCCGGCTTTCTTCGAAAGAAGCCATTGCGGATTGTAAAGTCAGTCACCAACGACATCTATGTACCGGCCAATGCGGAATTCATTCTGGAAGGCTATGTCGACCTGGATGAACGCCGAATGGAAGGTCCTTTCGGCGACCACACGGGCTACTATTCCCTGGCGGACGAATATCCGGTTTTCCATGTGGAAAAGATCACCCGCAAAAAGCATCCGGTGTATCCGTCCACCATTGTCGGCAAACCGCCGATGGAAGACTGCTATATGGCAAAAGCGACCGAACGGATCTTTTTGCCCTTGATGCGCTTGTTCGTACCGGAAATCATCGACATGAACCTGCCACTGGAAGGCGTCTTCCACAATTGCTGCATCGTTTCCATTGAAAAGAAATTCCCCAAGCATGCCCACAAGGTCATGCATGCACTTTGGGGCATGGGACAGATGATGTATACCAAGATGATTATTGTGGTCGACCATACGGTTGATGTTCAAGACCTGTCCGTCGTCATGTGGAAAGTCTTCAACAACATTGATCCCAAGCGAGACCTGGTGATTACCGACGGACCGCTGGACGCGCTGGACCATTCGTCCCCGACCGCCTTCCACGGAAGCCGATTGGGCGTCGACGCCACCAAGAAAACCCCTGCAGAAGGCCATACAAGAGAATGGCCCGATGATATCGTAATGAGCGAAGATATCATGGAGCAGGTAACAAGAAAGTGGGCAGAATATGGCCTGGATTCGTAAAATTCAACAATTTGGAGAGCTGGTCATGTTTTCGCATACCCTCTTCTCCCTGCCCTTTGCGGCGGTATCCATGGTTTGGGCAGCGGAGGGATTTCCCTCCGCTCGCGTTATATTCTGGATTCTTGTGGCGCTCTTTGCCGGCAGAAACGCGGCCAACGCCATCAATCGCGTGATCGACGCAGAATATGACCGGGCGAATCCGCGAACCCAAAGCCGCCATATCCCCCAAGGGAAAATCAAAAAGCAAGAAGCCCTGTTTCTTACCTTGATCCTATTTGCCGTCTTTATCTTTGCCGCTTGGCAATTGAACTTTCTTTGCTTTATCCTGTCGCCTGTGGCCATTGCGCTTTTTGTGGGCTATTCCTACACCAAACGCTGGACCTGGGCTTGCCATTTGATTCTGGGCGCAATCTGCGCCGGCGCCCCCGTAGGTGCCTGGATTGCCGTAACCGGCAGCCTGGCATGGCCGCCATTGGTATTGGCAGCCGGGGTCACCTTCTGGATTGCAGGTTTCGACACCCTTTACGGCACCCAGGACATCGACTTTGACCGAACCGCGGGTCTGCACTCCATCCCCGCGCAATTTGGCTTGAAAAACGCCCTGAGGATTGCCAAGGGCTTCCATGTTCTGGCCTGGTGCCTGTTTTTGTCCGCCGGACTTCTTTTCGGCATTGGCTGGCTCTATGGCGCGGGCATGATTGTCATCGCCTTTCTTTTGGCCGTTGAACACAAGCTTGTATCACCGGCTGACCATGGATTGATGAACTGGGTCAGCTACCATATCAATCAAATCGTCGGCATCCTCTTTCTCATCGTTGCCTGGATGGATGCCTGGATGATCGGGAGGATCGGATGAAACCATTGATTGTTGGCATCACCGGCGCTTCAGGCGGACCTTACGCCTGGCGCTTGCTGGAAAAACTGAATGAAGAGGCTTTCGAAGTTTTTGTGGTCGCCACAAAACCGGGGCTGGAAGTTTTCGAATATGAAATGGGCTTTTCTCTGGAAGTCGGACTCTCTCGTTTGAAGAAGGGTCTTTTCCATCAAGAGGATGTGTCCAGCTTCTTCTCTCCCATCGCCAGCGGATCCCGTCGATTTGCCGGCATGGTCGTTTGCCCCTGCTCCATGGGGACCGTCGGGCGCATTGCCGCCGGCACCAGCGACAATCTTTTGATCCGCGCGGCCGATGTTTGTTTAAAGGAGAGGTTCCCGCTGATCCTTCTCACCCGAGAAACGCCCCTTCACACGATTCATTTGGAAAACATGGTCCGGCTTTCCAAGGCCGGCGCGACTATCATGCCCATCAGCCCTTCCTTCTATCACCATCCGGAAACGATCGAAGACCTGCTGGACCAAATGATGGGAAGAATATTCGACCATTTGAATTTGCCCCACAATTTCCATGCCCGTTGGGAGGAAGACCATGCTGACCGCTAATCATTTGACCATCGCCTTTCCCGATGGAGAAATTGCCCTTGACGATCTCTCCTTTGAAATGGAAGACCACCAGATCATGGCGGTCCTGGGCGCTTCCGGTTTGGGCAAGACCACCTTGCTAAAAGCCTTGGGCGGCATTCATCCTTTGCAGTCTGGCAGCCTGACGTATCAAGATGAGCCGCTGGATGTAAACCGCCATCGAATCGGCTATGTGCCCCAGGGCTATGGACTCTATCCCTGGCACACCGTTCGGCGCAACATCGAAATCGGCCGAAAGATCCGCAAAATGCCCAAGGACCAAACGCTCTTTGACGAGATCGTAAACGGCTTTGGATTGGAAGACCTGCTAGAGCGTTCACCGAAACGCCTCTCAGGCGGCGAACAGCAGCGGGTCTCACTGGCGCGGGCCTTTTATCTCTTGCCAGATGTATTTTTGCTGGATGAACCCTTTTCTGCCTTGGATGAAATCACAAAGGAAACAGCCTATCGCTTGTTTGAACGTGTATGGCGCCATCGGAAGCCAACAACCCTCCTGGTAACTCACAACCTGAAGGAAGCCCTTCGCTTTGGCGATTCGATTCTCATTATGCTCGATTCTGGGGTTGAGCAAGTTCATAACACAAAGGATCCCGATTCGAATCGGGCTTTGGAAGATCACCTCAGAAACCGACTTTCAGAGGGGAGGCAATTGCCATGAAACGACATCCTTGGACCTACGCCGTCCTCGTAGTCTTGCTGATCTGGTGGACTTCTTCTCTTCTGATCAGCAGTCCGATCCTGCCTTCCCCATTCTCGGTTCTTGCCTTTCTGATTTCGAAAAAAGGACTGGCCATGGGCGGTCATCTGGTCACCAGTGTTCGAAGACTGATTCTAGGTGTTGCCAGCGGACTGATAATCGGCTATCCATTGGGATTAGTCCTCGGCTACTATCGACTGACTCATCAGCTGATTTCGCCTGTGGTCGCCCTATTATACCCCATTCCCAAAACGACGTTTCTGCCAATCCTGATGCTGGCTTTTGGACTGGGAGACGCCCCCAAGATTGGTTTGATCTTTCTGATCCTGGTCTTCCCTATCACCGTAATGATTCGCGACAGGGTTCTTCAATTGGATCCGGAATGGTTTACACCGCTGATCGCGCTTGGGGCAAAGGATCACGAGATTTTTCGAGAATTGCTGATTCCGGCCACGATTCCACAATTGCTCTCAACCACTCGGATTTCCATGGCCACCGCCCTGTCGGTCCTGTTTTTGGCTGAGGCTTTCGGCACCCGATCCGGTGTTGGTTTCTTTATTATGGATGCCATGCAGCGCATCAATTATACGGAAATGTACGCCGGCATCTTTCTTTTGGGATGCCTGGGTGTTTTGTGTTTTCAAAGCATTGATGCCTTGGAGCGCAAGTGGAACAAGAAACTATAGGGTTCAAATAATTTCATTTGCGATGAATTCTAACTTGAACCTTCTTCAAATCAGACCCCCTTCGTTTCAACCGCAAATAAGCAGAACGGCTCGCTCTGCTGACTGCTGAACGAAGATATATTCATTGAATCAAAACGGTAACGTTGGTTACCGTTTTTTTATTTGTGGTGAGATATGATCGAATCATCAACAAGGGGATCCGATTTCGGGTATCCATACCAAGAAGAAAACGAAGGAGGAACAATATGTCAATGTTTTGTTACCAATGCCAAGAAGCAGCCAAAGGTACGGGTTGTACCGTCAAAGGGGTTTGCGGGAAAACCGACGACGTTGCCAGACTGCAGGATTTGCTGATTTACCTATGCAAAGAATTATCTCTTTTAAACATCGCCAACAAGGAAGCCGGCCAAGCTGACCGCCGCGTGGACCTCTTTGTGATGAAATCCCTCTTTGCAACCATCACCAATGCCAACTTCCATCGCGCCGCTTTTGTAGATCGCATTCGCCAAGGAATTCAATTGCGGGATGAATTGCTTGAAGCCAACACTTATGAAGAAGCTATCATTAGCCGCATGAACTGGAAGGTTGAAACCGAAGACGATATGCTGAAAAAAGCGGAAACCGTCGGAGTTCTGGCAACTGAGAACGAAGATGTGCGGTCCTTGCGGGAACTGACCATCTACGGACTGAAAGGCATGGCCGCTTATGCTGAGCATGCCTACAATCTAAAATTCGAGAGCCAAGAGCTTTTTGATTTTCTTCAAGAGGCATTGGCAAAAACCTTGGATGACGGCTTGTCAGCCGATGAATTGACTGCCTTGGTTTTGAAAACCGGCGACTTTGGCGTAAAGACCATGGCTTTGCTGGATGAGGCCAACACTTCAACTTACGGAAATCCGGAAATCACCAGCGTTAATATCGGTGTAGGCGACCGCCCGGGCATCTTGATCAGCGGCCATGATTTGCGCGATATGGAAGATCTCTTGAAACAAACGGAAGGTACGGGCATCGATGTCTATACCCATAGTGAAATGCTTCCTGCCAACTACTATCCGGCCTTCAAAAAGTATGATCATTTTGTGGGCAACTACGGAAACGCCTGGTGGAAACAAAAGGAAGAATTCGAATCCTTCAACGGCCCCATTCTATTTACCACAAACTGTATCGTTCCGCCGAAAGAAAGTTACGCCGACCGCGTTTACACCACAGGCGAAGCAGGATTTGAAGGCTTCAAGCATATTCCAGAACGCGGCGACAAAGAAATGAAAGACTTCTCAGAAATCATTGAGCATGCCAAGCAATGTGCACCTCCTACTGAAATCGAGACCGGTGAAATTGTTGGTGGATTCGCCCATGCCCAAGTGCTGGCACTGGCAGACAAAGTCGTCGATGCAGTAAAGAGCGGCGCAATCAAGAAATTTGTCGTCATGGCTGGTTGCGACGGTCGCATGAAATCCCGTGAATACTACACAGAATTCGCTCAAGAACTTCCACAGGACACCGTCATTTTAACTGCGGGCTGTGCCAAGTACCGATACAACAAACTTCAACTGGGCGATATCGGCGGAATCCCGCGTGTTTTGGACGCAGGACAATGCAACGACTCCTACTCTCTGGCTGTAATTGCCTTAAAATTGAAGGAAGTCTTCGAATTGGAAGATATCAACGAGTTGCCAATCGCCTACAATATCGCCTGGTATGAGCAAAAGGCCGTCATTGTACTGCTGGCCCTGCTGGCGTTGGGTGTGAAAAACATTCATTTGGGACCGACTCTGCCAGCCTTCCTGTCACCCAATGTGGCCAATGTCTTGGTTGAAAACTTCGGAATTGGCGGAATTACAACAGTGCGCGATGACTTGGTCAATTTGATCGGATAAAATACATCGAATATTTGAAAGAAATAGAAAAAAGCAGGAAAATTCCTGCTTTTTTCTTGATTTCTCCCCCTGAATTCGGTACGATTACATTGAATTTCGAAAGGAGAGTTCGATGCGTACCTATCATTCCAAGGAATTAAATCAACATCGCGATTATTTGGAATTGCTGTCCAAACAATTCCCCAATGTTGCCTCAGCCTCCTCGGAGGTCATCAATCTGCGGGCGATTCTCAATCTGCCCAAAGGCACCGAGCATTATTTGACGGACATCCACGGGGAATTCCGCGCTTTGAACCATGTCCTTCGCAATGGTTCCGGTGTCATCAAGCGAAAAATTACAGATGTTTTCGGCAAAACCCTTTCTTCGCAGGATATTAAAGAACTCGCCACATTGATCTACTATCCGGAAGAAAAGCTCAGCCTGATCCGACATTCGACAGACCGAATCGACGACTGGTATCGCATCACTATCTATCGGCTTGTGCAAATCTGCCGGGTCGCCTCTTCCAAATATACCCGGTCCAAAGTGCGAAAGGCTCTGCCCAAAGACTTTGCCTATGTATTGGAAGAACTCCTTCATGAAGATGAAGAACGCTTCAATAAACGGGAGTACTACAACAATATCATCAACACCATTGTTGACTTGGGCCGCTCCAGCCACTTTATCATTGCCTTAGCCAAGGTGATTCAGCGTTTGACTATCGACCATTTGCATATTGTTGGCGATATCTATGACCGCGGTCCGGAAGCACATTTGGCTATGGACCTTTTAATGGATTATCATACCTTGGATATTCAATGGGGCAACCATGACATTCTATGGATGGGCGCTGCTGCCGGCAACGACGCCTGCATGGCCAATGCCATCCGCAATTGTCTTCGCTATGCCAATATGTCGATTCTGGAAGATGGATACGGCATCAATCTGCTGCCTTTGGCAACTTTTGCCATGGATGTTTACAGCAGCGATCCTTGCGAACAGTTCCTGCCCAGAATTTCTGAGACTAGCCTACTGTCGGATTCCGACCGAGGACTCTTGGCGCGGATGCATAAGGCCATCACCCTAATTCAATTCAAATTGGAGTCGGAGTTAATCGAACGGCATCCGGAATACAAAATGGAACAGCGACAACTCTTGAAAACCGTAGATCCTGAAAAGAAAACCGTTCAGGTAGAAGGGGTCGAATATCCGTTGAATGACTGTCTCTTCCCAACGATCAATCCAAAAAATCCCAGCGAACTCACCAAGGAAGAAAAGCAGGTCATAGAAAAACTTCGTCGCTCTTTCAGAAAAAGTGAAAAGCTTCATCGCCATGTTGAGTTTCTCTATGCGAAAGGCAGTCTCTATCAAGCCTACAATGGCAACCTACTCTACCACGCCTCTATTCCCATGACGGAAGAAGGGGAATTCCAAAGCTTTGAATTTGAAGGAGAATCCTACTCAGGCAAGGCCCTGATGGATCTTTTTGACCGATTGGCACGGGAAGCCTATTTCGGCAATCGCGTCGCTTCCGGCGACACGGATTTTCTCTGGTTCTTATGGTGCCATCCACTTTCCCCGATTTTCGGAAAAAACAAAATGGCAACTTTCGAACGCTACCTGATCGACGATCCAGCGTCGCATAAAGAAGTCTTTACGCCGTATTTCAAGCTTGTCAACCAAGAAGAAAACGCCATGAAGATTCTGAAGGAATTTGATTTGGACCCATATGAAGGCCATATCATCAACGGCCATGTTCCGGTTCAGATCCCAAAAGGGGAAAGCCCCATCCGGGCCAAGGGACGGCTCTTGGTCATTGACGGCGGCTTCTCGAAAGCCTATCGGAAAACAACCGGGATCGCCGGCTACACCCTGATCTACAATTCCTACGGCCTTCAGCTGGCCGCCCATGAGCCATTCGAATCCATCGAAAAAGCCATTCGGGAAGGCCAGGATATCCGCTCTACCGTTCGGGTCATTGAAAAAACCGTAGAACGAAAGCGCGTCAGCAACACCGACATCGGCCGGGATTTGAATCGTCAGATCCAATACCTAGAAATGCTGATTGCCGCTTATCGAAAAGGCATCGTCAAAGAAAAACTTAAATAGAACAAAAACGGAGGTGATTCCCAAAAGGGATTCACCTCCTATTTTTCCATTCTTCGCACCCATTTGTGCGGGATGTCACGGATCATCCGGCTTTCATGGGCAAAATTCCCTCGATTATCCGTCCGGTGTGACGTAATCGCCAAGCGTTTCTTAGCCCGGGTCATGGCTACAAAAAACAGACGCCGCTCTTCCAGCAAGGCGGCTTCATCCTTGCTGAACCGACCAGGAAAAATGCCTTCTCGCGCTCCAGCCAGAAAGACGGTGTCAAACTCCAGCCCCTTGGCTTGATGGACTGTCATCACAGCTGCCCGGTCCTCTTTCTGACCGTATCGGTCCGTTTCATTGCCCAATGCGGCAATGGTGATCAACTCTCTCAGTGCGTCCACAGGCGCCAGGCTTTCATCGTCAAACTCATACATCCATCGAATCAGCTCCTTGATATTAACTTCCCGCCTTTCCCGTTCTGCTCGCACCCGCCAGCGTGACATCATTTCCGTTTCTGTAATGACCGCCTCCAGCAAGTCCGCCGGTCGTAACTTTCTGGCCTTCTGCCGAAACGCCTTCATGGATGCCGCGAAATCCACAAACAAATGACCCATCTGATCTACCGCATCCGTTCTCGCCATGCGATAGCGGTCAGCCGCTTCCCACAAGTGTCGGAAAAGTTCCACCGTTGCCCCCACATCATCAATGGCGCGATGGGTGGGTTTGACCTGAATCTTGAAAACCTCGTAGAGATTTCCCAGGGTATACCGTCCCAAATTCGGGAAAAAACGTCGACTCATATCCAGGGTATCATAGGCATACGGGGTTTGCCTCCTAATTCCCAAACGCTCCACATGGCTCTCAAGAATCGCAAAATCATAGCCGACATTATGGCCCATCCAGACGCATCCTATGGAAAAATCCATAAAATCCTGAATCACCACTTTGGGATCCTCGCCTTTCTCCATCAGAAAGGCATCCGACAGGCCATGCACCTCTTCGCTGGAACCGACGGGCCGGCTTGGACGCAAATAGCGATGGAATGTTTCCACCACACCGAACGCGTCGATTTTCATTCCCGCCAACTCCAAAATTTCATCCCGTGCCGTATCCAGCCCGGTCGCTTCCACATCAAAAATAATCAACGTTCCCTGCGACAGGGCTTCCCGGAGAAGTCCATAGGGGTCATGCTGTTCAATCGTAGGCGTTTCCGCAAAATCCGTCAACCGCAAACCAATTTCCGGCTCAAGGCTCAAAACCTGCTGCATGCGTGCTTCGCCTACTCCCGCAATATAGTGCTTGGCCAAGCGCTTGAACGCGGACAAATCCCATGGATTCACAATCAACTGCAGCCAGGCCAAGGCATCCTTGATCTCCGCCCGCCGAAAAAATTTATATTCCTCAATGGTAAAATGGGGAATTTCCGCGACAGTGAAGACTTGAGAAATCTCCTTGCAAACCCAGTTGGTTCGCGCCAATACGCCAAAGTCTCGAAACGATAATCCGTATTTTTTCCGCAGGGCCAGAATGCTCTGAGCCAAATAGCGGTATTCGTCTTCCTTTCGTTCGAAGGAGCCCACAAAAACCGGTGCGCCTGCCTCGCCGGATACCCCTTCCACCTGCTGCATTTCCCGGTCGGGCATTTTTTCAATCACGCCTTGCGCCGCATGAAGAATCGCCTCTGTAGACCGATAGTTCTGGGTAAAATGAATCTCCACCACGGGATGAAAGTCCTCGCGGAACCGCAATAGAAGTTTCACCGGCTGCGACCCGCGGAAACTGTAGATCGTTTGGTCGAAATCGCCGAAGAGCGCCAGCCGCTCTTCCGGCTGCGCCAATACCTTTAGGATTTCATACTCTTGGATCGCCGTATCCTGGACTTCATCCACTTGAATCCAGGTAAACCGCTTCTGCCAAAAGGCAACGGCTTCCGGAAAACGCTGAAAAATCCGATGGGTCATCACCATCAGATCCGTAAAATCCAAGCTATGCTGGTCATGGAGCCTTTGGTTGTAGGCTCGGATAAAGGCTTCTCCAGCTTCCGGTCCTACCCCTTCCGGCCAACCCAGGTCTTCATGCAATTCCCTGCGCTTGATCTGCTCAATAATAAAATAGATTTTTCGCTTATCCCATTTAAAGGCGGAAAAACGCTCTTCCCGAAGGATCTCCCCGGCAATTTCCTTAACATCTTCTTCATCCAGAATGCCAAATTCCGAAGCATGACCCAGGCGATGAATCTCCCGCCGTAGGATTTGCACGCAAAGCCCATGAAAGGTTTTAATGGTTACACCCTTGGTATCCGTGCCGGTCATGCGGTTTTTCATCTCTTGGGCTGCCTTGTTGGTAAAGGTAACGCAAAGCATCTCCTCCGCCAATACGCCCGACTGGATCGCATGCTTGACCCGTTCCACCAAAACCGCGGTCTTGCCGCTGCCTGCCGGCGCCAAGACCAGCAAGGGATCGGCAATGGTTGCAATCGCCTGCTTTTGTTTTCCGTTATACTCCATTTTTCCCTCACGCTCCCTTTGTTTCAATCTACCATAACCGCGCAAAAAAAAGAAGCGCATTCTATCCTTACGCTTCGTTTTGCTCTTCCCCGCAAACCGGGCAGAATTTGTGCCGGTCTAAAATCTTGGTTCCACAGTTGGGACAGGCATGCCGTTTCCCCAACCGCCGTGTCACCAAGAGATAAATCAAAAGATTGGATGGCGTGTTCAATAAGGCAAAGGCACCCCAAAGCCACTTGTTCTCCCCCCGCTTTTCCGCGTCCCGAAAGACCCAATTGGCTTGAATCACCAACGCGATCCCGATGATTGCTAACAGTCCATAGGGTTGTTCCCCAAAAAATAATTCACGCATGCTCTTGCCCTCCCCTTTGCCGTTTCCAAACGAAAAACGGCAATAAGAATGGTCCAACCAGATAAATTGTCAAATACGCCTTCCAAAGGGCATTGCCAAAACCGCGCATGATCAGCCCCAGTCCGCCAGCCAAAAGCAAGACAGTCAAGATGAAAAATAGCAAGCGCTCCCGCTTGTTTCGGACTTCCACGACTGCCATAGCGGCACGAACCGACTCCTGAATGGCCCATTCATCGATCGCGGGTTCCGGATCGCTGACAGGAATGGCCTGCAGGCTCTCCTGAAATTCCCTGCAGGATGCGCAAGACGCCAGATGCGACAAGCAATCTTCCGACATTTTCGCTTCCCCGTAATGTGCATCCAGTATTTCCATTTCATATTCCTTACACGTCTTCATCCGGCTCCCTCACTTTCCTTTGAATTTTTTTGATCGTATAATGCAGTTTCGATCGGATTGTTCCTTCTTTTAAACCAAACATTTTCGCCAGCTCGCCATAGGTGTATCCCTTTTCATGCTTCAAAACAAAGATGGATCTGTCCGGCTCGTCAATTTCTTGAAGCGCCTTGTGAATCCTTTGCACCTGATCGTGGCGGATAGCCTCCTCTTCCGTTGAATGGGGATCCGTTTGGTCGCTTTCCTGATGAACCGTCCGTTTCTCCCATTTCCGCCGCTCATCCAAATAGGCATGATAGGCGATTTGGATCATCCAACTGGAAAACTTGGCATCCCCCCGGAATTTCCCAATGGATACCATGGCCCGGGTCATGGCTTCCTGAGTCACATCCTTGGCCGCTTCTTCGTCCCTCGTCACCTTCAACAAATAACCGTAAACAAGGGCATAATTGTCACGCATCAATTGAGACATGGCGATCGAATCTCCTCGCCGTGCCCGCGCAATCAAGACTTGCTCGTGCAATTTGCCCTCCTTTCTTATGTGCGTGAATAGAAGTCAAGCAAGGTCTCAACCAAGATCGGATCCAGTGAAAATGACGGATCCTGATAAGAAGCCTGATTCTCTCGCTCCGATTCGACTCGCTTCAGCACATGGTTCATATGTGGAATCAATTGATAGGTTTCGTCTGAAAGAACGGATTGAAAATCTTCCAACTCCTCGGCAAGCACTTGCGTGTCTTCTCCGCCCGCAATAAAGAGGATCGGCGCCTGGACGGCCTGGGCTTCCTCAACCGGATCATACTGCATCCAGTTCGACAAAAACGGCGTTGTTCGATCCGAAAAATAGATCTCCAAGTCTTCCGAGACCTCGCCGACCGCTTCCCCCCGGCGAACGGCATCAAAGGCCTGTTCCGCTTCCTCATAGAGGTCTTTCGGCAAAATCTTCAGCTGTTGAAGGAAGGTTTCATCGATGTGCTTGCTCGGTCCGCATAAATGCGTCACGGTAGCCACTTCTTTTGCCTGTGCGACGCGAACCGCCACCAAAGCACCCTGGGAATGCCCCACCAAATGGATTTTTTCATATCCTTTTTTTTGCATCTCTTCCACTACCAGTATAGCATCCTCGACAAAATCGTCAAAGACCATGTCGTGTGGGCCAAAGGAGTCCCGGCTTTTTCCTGCCGTTCGCTTGTCATAGCGGAAAACCGAATAGCCGGCTTGATTCAGCGCATCGCTCAATTGCAAAAAGCCGTCCATGCGTCCGGGCAAAACCAAAGAATTGTTGTCCCGGTCGGTGGGGCCCGAGCCCGCGATCAGCACAACCACTTCGCCACTGTGCCCTTTTGCCTTCTCCAAGGTTCCATACAGGGTTCCCTTTTCCGTTTCGATTTCGATCTCTCCCCAATTCTGCAGAGCAAGGGCCATAATCACGACAAGGGGAATCCAAATCCACTTCATCCATTTTAATCCTTTCATTACGCGTCCTCCCTTACTGTCATATTGGTGCGGTTCATCTTCCAGCCGATCGCCTTGATCATCAAAGCCCACCATACCGTCGCCATCATCAGGCAGCCCATCAGCGGTCTCGTCCAGTATCCGGCCAACTGACTGGCCTCTTCCATCAGGAATGTCGGGAATAACCAGGCGAAGTTCGTAAATCCCGCCAGCCAGCCGACAAGAAAGAGTCCCAGGCTCCCAAGAACCGTCGCCAGCATTTTACTGCGAATCCAAGAAGCAAAAAACATGCCCGTCAGATAGGCGGTAAAAAGATAGACACCTAATTCCAGTCCCATCCATCCAATCACTTCCGTTGCCTGCCAAGTGGCCGGCAAGAGCAGCTCGCCGTAGATCACGGTGACCGCGGAGGCTATCAGGGAAAGCATTAGGATAACCGCCCCATAGACCAAGCTTTTTGCCCAAACCAAAGCCTGCAGGTCCAGTCCCGCATGGATGGGGAACACCAAACGCTGATTCCGTTCATAGACGATCTGGCCGGCGCCAAGATATACCAAGAGCAGGGTTGCAATCTGATGCATGTTCTTGATAAAACTGCGCAAGGATTCCCGCAGATTGACGGGAATGGCCGCCGCCATCTCTTCACTCCCCGTCTGCGACTCCAACAAGGCCGGCAAGGCTTTCATCATCACCGGTGACAGCAGGGCAAATCCGATCAGGAGAATGCCGATGGTAAAATATTGTTTTTTCCGCATGCCTTCCACATGCTCTTTCCATATCAACTCAATCATGTCCGTTCATCCTCCGTATATAGAGTTCTTCCAAGGTTCTCTCCTGCCGCTGAATGGCATGGAAGGGAAGATTCATGCCTGCGATGGTATTCGCCAGCAGCAAACTGACCGCATCATCTTCGCGAGGCGTCTTCACCAGACAGGTCCGTGCTTCACACGAGAACCCATCGACATAGTTTTGGCTGCGCAGCAAATCGCACTCATCCTCCGTCAGTTCCCGCGAGAAATCGATCCGGTAAACCGCCGGACCCTGAATCGCTTTCAAGGTCTCGATATCCGCATCCAAAATGCATCTGCCTTCCTTGATCATGGTAACGCTATCGCATACCCGCTCCACATCCGAAAGGATATGGGTGGAAATCAAAACGGTTTTGCCCCGTTCCTTCAATTCCTCGATCAGGGCCAGCACCTCCCGCCTTCCTTCCGGATCCAAGGCGGAAGTCGGTTCATCCAGCAAGAGCAGCTGCGGATCATGAACCAAGGCGCAGGCCATGCCCAGTCTTTGCTTCATGCCGCGAGAGAAGCCCCCGACCCTTCGCTTGGCTGCCGCTTCAAGGCCGACCAGGTCCAAAAGCGCTTCCGCTTTTTTTTCCGCCTGGTTTTTGGAGGCTTTTTGCACCCTCCCCAAATAGGTAAGCAGTTCCTTGGCCTGCATATAGTCATAGAATTGAGGCGCCTCTGGCAAATACCCGACCATTGCCTGTATGGCGCGTTTGGCCTGTTTGACTTCCTTGCCGCCAACCTGAACGGAACCTTCATCGTAGAGACTATATCCGGTCAAAATATTTAAGGTGGTCGTCTTCCCCGCGCCATTGTGTCCCAAAAATCCATGTACTCGGCCCGGTGCCACATAAAGATCCAAGCCTTTCAAGGCTTGAAAGGAACCAAATGTCTTTTCCAATCCCGCTACCCGAATCATCTTATGCCTCCTTCTGACCCGTCAGGATAAAGAGGATCGGTCCCACCAGATTCAAAAACAGGACCAAAACAATCCAAACAGGTTTCGACAGGTTTTTTACCCCGTCCCGAACAATTTTTCGTATGCAATAAATCGCCAAGCCCAACTGCAGCGCAATCAAGGGCAACAACATGATCCAATTATCCAACAATGCTTTCATTTTTCTTCCTCCTTTTCTTTTCATCCCTAAGACGGATCAAATTCAAAAAGGTTCAAAAGAATTTTGTTAACTGTTTGTAACAAAAAAAGCGCTTACGCGCTTTCCTTGATTGTTTCGATCAATGCTTTCGCCAGAGAACCGTGATCATGAAAAATCCGATCCGCACCGGCGTCTATTAATTCCTGGTCATCCAGAATTCCGGTGTTGACCACATAGCAGATGCAGCCTGCCGCCTTGGCCGATTGCACGCCAAAGGGCGCATTTTCCACCACGATTACTTCTTCCGGACTGCATCCCGCCAGCTTCATCCCCCGCAGGTAGGGTTCCGGATGCGGCTTGGAATTCTCATAATCAAAACCGGTCAAGATCTTGTCCTTGTCCAAAAGCCCCGGGAACCGCTGGATCAGATTCGCCTTCAGATCCTCTTTCATGCTGCCGCTGGCAATGACCAAGTCAACCCCCGCTCCCTTTACAGATTTGAGCGTTTCATAGGCCCCCGGCATATCCGGCCAGTGTGTTCTCGCTTCCACAAGCTTTCTCTTTTTCGCTTCCGCTTGATCAATCTCTTGATCATCCAGATGCTTGGTCAAAGGGAAGGTTTTGAAAAACTCCCGGGTTTCCAAACTGGTTGCACCTTCCCGGCGGTACAGCGCCTCCCCGGGCAAGTCGACCCCGGCTTCCCGAAAGACCTGTTTCCAGATTTCCGTGTATTGGGGCATGGAATCAATCAAAACCCCGTCTACATCAAATAAAACTGCTCGAATTCTCGTCATCCCTACTCCCTCTCTCTATTCAATCCCGGCTGTTTCCTTCGCAAGAAAGGCGTTCTCCGCCTCGTTCAGTTCAGGCGCCAAGGTTTCATACACCCATTGGTGATAGCGGTTCAGCCACTCCACTTCCTCCGGCGTCAGCATTTCCTTGATGATTGGTCGGGTGTCAATCGGACAGAGGGTCATGGTTTCAAACCCATAGAACTGACCGTCTCCCGTTTTGGACTCCCATTCCACCACCAGCATATTCTCGGTTCGAATCCCGTGCTTTCCTTCTTTGTAGACACCCGGCTCATTGGTCAGAATCATGCCGGGGAACAGCGGCGTATCCGCCCCCACCTTGTAGCTGGAGAAGTTCTGCGGGCCTTCATGCACCCCCAAAAGATAGCCAACCCCATGGCCCGTCCCGCATTTGTAATCCATGCCTTCTTTCCACATAGGCATGCGCGCCAGGGGATCCAATTGCTTGCCGGATGTTCCCTGCAAGAATTTCGCCATGGAAAGCTGAATCATGCCCTGCAGCACTAGGGTATAATCTTTCTTTTCCTCTTCCGACAAAGCACCTAGTGCAAGAGTTCGGGTAATGTCAGTAGTGCCCGTATAGTACTGGCCGCCAGAATCAATCAGCAAAAAACCGTTCGCTTCAATCGCTGTATCATTCTCCGGTGTCGCCCGGTAATGCATCATAGCAGCATTGGCCCGATAGGCCGCAATGGTGTCAAAGCTTGGTTCCAAGAAGAGGTCGCTTTTTGCGCGTTCCTCAATCAAAATCGCATCGACGGTCTGCTCTGTAATCACATTATTTGACTCAACCGCCTCGCGGATCCGCTTGATTGCACGCACCATGGCTGCCCCGTCATCGATCTGGCATTTTCTCAGGTTCATCAGTTCCGTTTCGTTCTTCACGGCTTTTAAAAGCGCGGTGATTTCCTCGACTTCCTTGCATGCCGCTTCCACAGGTAAATTCGCTTTCGCCAAAACCGATGTGCGTTTCGGATCCATTCCTATGGTTCCTTTTAATCCCTTCAGATCCTGATAAAAGGACTCGTAGGGCATTACGGCAATCCCATCTGCTTCTAATTTCCCCCGCAGGGCGTCAGAAAGCTTTTCCTCATTCACATACAGGATAGCCTCTTCTTTACTTACCGTCATAAAAGCTGCAAAAACCGGCGTATGGGCAACGTCTCCACCCCGAAGGTTTGTCAGCCATGCAATATCATCCAAACTGGAAATGACATAGCGGTCCAATGACAATTTTTCCATGCGTGTCCGTACCTGGCTCAACTTTTCTTTGCGGGAAAGCCCTGCATAATCTGTCGTCAACTCGAAAATCGCAGCAGTCGGCAGCGCAGGCCGGTCGCTCCACAAAGGATCAATCCAGTCTTCCGAAAAGGCAAACTCGACTGCACGTCCCTTAACCGCGTCTTCCCACTCGGCAAAGGTGCCAAAAGGCACCACTCGGCCATCAAAACCGACGGTCTCTCCCTCTTCCGTATGGTCGCGCAACCACTCTGTGATGGTTGGATATCCCGGAATGCCCATTTTCATCAGTTGAAAGCCTGTATCAGCAATCTGACGTTCCGCTTGGATAAAATAACGGCCGTCCGTCCATAAATATCCTTCTTCCTGTGTGATCAATGCCGTTCCCGCTGAACCGGTAAAACCCGTCGCAAAGGTTCTCGCCTTCCAATATGGCGCCACATATTCGCTTTGATGGGGATCCGCACTGGGAATCACCAATACCGAAATCCCTGCTTCCTTCATTCTTTCTTGAATTGCATGCAGTTTCATATGCACCCCTCCTTGTCTCATCTTTTTCCAGTATAGCATTTCTAGCCCCTTCTGGCACAATGAATTCAGGCTCGGACTCATTCAAAGATGGATTCTTTCCAAATAAAAAAAGATCGCAAATATTTGCGATCTTAAATCTTCCAATTATTGTCCCAGCGCGAGCGGCTTTTGATAGAAATATAGCCACTGTACCTTGCCGCGGGTCAAACGCTGTGCATATTCGAGAATCGCCAATCCCTTGTCTACAAGGCTGACGGCCCACGATTCGCGATAACGCGGAATCCCGAAGGGAAACATATGCTTCTTGATAATATCTTGTTCCATCTCATTCAACTGAAAATGTTCCAAAGCGTTCTTCAAAGAAAGTCTTGGATGCATGGCTGCGTGTTTCATTGCATCATAAACCAATCGGTACAAGGCTTTTCGCTTAAACTTGTACAAATAAAAGTCATGCAGCAAAGCACCTCGAATCGTAGATTCGTAATCCCAATGGCGCTTTCGGGCAATCCGATAAGCAAAGTACGCAACATCTAGGCAATGCTCATAAACACTTTCGTGGTGATGAGGAATCTCCCTCATCGTTTGATATAAATCGTGAGTAATCACTGGCGCCGCAATTGCGACGAATTCTTCTCCATACTTTTGGTGCAATCGATTCAATTCGTTTTGCAAGTTAACACTCCTTAATAAAACCATGTCTTGCATACGCTCTTACGGATGTAATCATATCATACTGAGAAGAATTATCAAGTATAATTTCTGAAAATTCATATTTCCTTCATGTAAAGGTTTTCCTTGACTTTTCCGTCCAATCTGGGTAAAGTGACATCGAGGTGAGATGTATGAAGAAAATTGTAATAGCAGGCGGATGTTTCTGGGGTGTTGAAGCCTATATGGAACGCCTGGCAGGCGTCACTTTTACAAAAGTTGGCTACGCCAATGGATCGACCGAAAATCCGACTTATGAAGAGGTCTGCCGCGGAACAACCGGCCATGCGGAAGCCGTTTGGATCGAATATGACGAAGAGATCCTCTCTTTGGACCAATTGCTCGCATCTTTTTGGCATATCATTGATCCGACCCTGCTCAACCGCCAGGGACCGGATATCGGCCATCAATATCGCACAGGCCTTTATTTTACAGAGCCAAAGGACCTGGCAGTCTTGGAAGCTTCCAAGGCAAAAGAGCAAAAAAAGCACGATCGTCCCATTGTTACCGAGATTGAACCTTTAACCGCCTTTTATGACGCGGAAGACTACCATCAAAAATACTTGCAGAAAAATCCCAACGGCTATTGCCATATCGATTTATCCCTGTAAAACACGATTCCCCAAGGTCATGGAAATCAACCTCCACAACCTTGGGGATTATTTTTAGGATTTATTCCTTTCAAAGATCTGATAGAACTCGCCCTGATGCTTTTCCACAATCTCCATCAATTTCGGATCGTACTTGGTGCCTGAATCCTCCAACAAGATCTTGATTGCGGTTGGATGGTCCATCCCCTTCCGTTGGGGCTTGTCCATCCGGAGAGCGTCATAATTGTCGGCAATCGCCATAATCCGCGCTTCCAAAGGGATCTGTTCTGCTTCCAGTCCATGCAAATACCCATTGCCGTCCCAGCGTTCATGATGATACAAGACCAAATTCTCCGCCACAATGCCCAAATTCAAATGTCGAATCAGATTGTAGCCAATTTGCACGTGCTGGATCACCTCGTTGAATTCGGCTGGCGTCAATCGCTCCTTCTTGGCCAGAACTGCTTCCCGAATCCCGATCTTTCCAATGTCATGAATCGGCGCGTAGGTTTTCAAATCCTGAATAAAACCTGTATCACAACGCAGATGAGTAGCCAGCATCTTAGCATATTCAGATACACGAACCCCATGTTTCACCTGGTCCTTTGAATTAACAACACTAGCTTGTTCCAACATATCAACCATCGCATCCATCAAATCCTGATATTGCATGGAAATCTTTTCGATTTTTTGATCTGATACCTGCTTGTTCTCTTCCTTTTCCTGCCGATGTCGACGGAACTCTGCAAAGAGCAGCGCCGCCAACAAGCCGATTAATCCATATTGACGCAGATCAGCCAAACCTGCAAATAACCCGTTCTGCCAATCGGCCATGCCGTTCAGAAACGGATAGACTTCCGGCACTGCATGGGCGATCAGTACCCATTCCTCATCATTCAACGACATACGAATCCCGGCTTTCTCGCCCAAAACCTCCGGACGCAGGCGTTTATAGGTGTAGAGCCCATGATTTGTCTCAAATTGGCCGGTATCCTCCGGACTCGTAAGAATCTTGGCAATCTCCAGCTCTTGTAGATTGACCAGCGTCTTGCTTAATTCACCCTCATCGGAGCAAAGTACTTGCCCGTCTTCTTGAATCAGCATCAAATTGGTATTGAAAATCTGCGCATGATTTTCCATGATCGCAGTGAGCTGCTCCGTTTGATAGTTGAGCTGAAACAAGCCCTTCTTATATCCGTTGAAATCATAGATAGATACAGCCGCATTGAAATCACTTCCTGCAGAATCCGCTTGCGTCGCTGCAATTGATGAGAAGTAGATATAATTCTTTCGAACTTGACTCGCCTCCTGATAGAAAGCGGACTCTCCAATATTTTTCAAATGCACATCCGATACCCCATAAGCAATTCCTTCTTGGGTATTCACACGAAGGACTTCCTCGCCAATTAAATTGATAAAGGACACATGGCTGTAATCCCCGCTGATTTGCATAAAGTCGATCCATTCACTGATCACGGTCCCCCGATTCTTCCACTCCCCGCTGATAAATGTACGAAACCTAGGATCTCCCGCCAAAAGACTCAAGTCCTGCGATACCTTCTGAATATGGACAATCAGCTCCCGATGAATGGTTTCAATCGCCTGATTTTGATGCTTCACCACCAGCTCCCGCTGGTCTTGAATTGACTGGTAAGACGCATACGAAGAAATCCCATAGATCAGCGTCAGAAAAAAAAGCGCGGCAAAAAGAAATCTGCGCATATACAATTTTGTAAAATGCCTTTGTTTTTCCATAACCGCTCCCCAAATCAAGACTATAGTAATAAATTACCACAAAATGCCATTTGCAAGCAAAAAAAGATGCGGTTTCCCGCATCTACCCAACAAATCCAATCCAAATCCCTAAAACAATCAACACCATACCACCAGCTCGTTCCGCTAATTTCCCAAAATGCTCCCCAAGTCGTGTTCCAAACCGCGCGCCCAAAAAAGATAAGATGCCCGTAACCACAGCAATGACCACAGCCGGAAGAACAATCTGATTGCCCATAAAGGCAAAACTCACACCAACCGCCAAGGCATCGATGCTGGTCGCTACGGACAGGGTCAGCAGCTCTTTCATCGGCAATTCTCTTGCCTTTCCCGTTTTCAAACAAATCTCACGGTCGCACATCTCTTCCAAACAGGTTTCCCGGTCGCATCGGTTTGGGATCGGCTTAAAGGATTCCCAGATCATCTTAACCCCAAGAAAACCCAGTAATGTCATGGCGACAAAACCGCCTGCTTCACTTAAATCCACTTGAAAATAACGGATTGCTGCAAAACCAATCAATGGCATCATTCCCTGAAATCCGCCAAAGAAAATTCCGATTTTAATTTGTTCTTTTGTCCATCTTGCTAAATTCGACACCCCGCAGGAAATGGAGACCGTAAAGGCATCCATTGCCAAAGCCAGGGCGATCAGTACAATTACACCAAAAGCCATCGCTTCCACTCCTTTATTCTGCAGCCTTAATTATAACGGCTTTATATGGAATTCTCAACTTTCGTTCCAAAGGCACTGGGCGATCTCCGAAAATTCCTCGTAGCTCATCTGCATCAATTTGGCTTCCCCCAACAGTTCCGCTAACCGTTCCTGAATTGATGCCAGCTTGCGCTCTCGCACAAAGTCGAGATTCATTTCCGCCACAAAACTCCCTTTTCCCGGTTGCGTATACAAAAAGCCTGCCCGTTCCAGCTCTTCATAGGCTCGTTTGGTGGTAATCACACTCACCCCGATCAGCTTGGCGAGGGAACGAATGGAAGGCAGGGAATCCCCCGCCTCCAATTCTCCATTTAGTATTTGAATCCGTATCTGATTCATAATTTGCTGATAGATCGGGTCACTTGATTTGTTGGATAATACAACGCGTACTTTCATTAGAAATCCCGTCCTTCATAGACTTTGACAGCCAGCGTAACGGATAATGCCAAAATGCTAGCCGCTCCACCTAAACTCAAGAGTAAAACCCAAAAGCCTGAAACGTTGGGCATTTCTCCCAATACAACACTGAGCACAGACGCCAAGACAGAAACCAAAATAAAGGAAAGAAAATTGATCCAACGAAGTCGTTCAAACCCGAATTTAAAGTATAAAGGCAACATGATCCCATAATAAAATCCAACTGCCAGTATCACCACCGACAGCTGCACCAAATCAACAATCCCCTTTGCATAAGGGTATCCAAAGAGGTAAAGCATGCTTCTGAGGCCATAGGCAAGGCTAAAGAACCCCCCAACCAAGATTATGACACTCATATAGCGGCTTTCTACAACCTCCCTGCGAGAAACAGGGAATGCATTAACAAATCGATCCCCTTTATAGGTATAATCATAGGAATTTAGATAATTGACAAAGATATACGTGATGAAAACCAGAAAAAATGTGGACGTCTCAAAAAGACTGTTTGCATTTCCTCGATCAAACACGATAAACAAGGTGTAGAGCAGACCCATCAGATAGAGCCGACTATTCTGTAATAATGTAAAATCCTTTAAAACCAAACTACGCATGACGCTCCCCCCTTGCAATATGAATCATGATTTCTTCCAGGTTGGCTGGTTCAACGATAACCTCACCCGGTATGTGTTTGCGTACAGCTTGCACGTCAGTCGTTAATCCAGAAAAGCTCATGGCATTTTTTCTGATCCCCAAACAGGCTTCAGCTGCCAAGGGATTCCATTGCTGAATACCTCCCTTAACTAGATGATAGCTGTCGCGAATGCTTTCCTGGTCTTCTGAAAAGACTAAGCTGCCTCTATGAATCAAACTAATATAGTCTGCCACCTGGTCCAAATCAGAGGTAATATGGCTGGAAAAGAAGATGCTCCGTTCCCCATCTGCAATCAAATCCTGAAAGATTTCCAAGAGTTCCGACCTAAACACCGGATCCAGTCCGGAGGTTGGCTCATCCAGCAAGATCAGTTCCGCCCCATGTGAAAGAGCAGTCGCCAAACAATACTTCATTTTCATGCCAGAAGAATAATCCTTGATCTTTTTGTGCTCTGGCAAGTCAAATCTCTTGAGATATCGTTTATACAATCCTTGGTCCCATCGCGGATAAAACCTGCGAATAATTTGGGTCATATCCTCCGCTTTCAAATGCTCATAAAAATGCGTGTCATCGAAAACAAAACCGATTTTTTCCTTCACTTTCTTTTCATCCTTGATCGTATCCAGACCATCCACTGTAATGATCCCACCATCCAGATGAATCAAATTCAAAATACTCTTGATGGTCGTCGTTTTACCGGCGCCATTCTCTCCAATATAGCCCATAATATAACCTCTCTCTAGAGATAAATCCAGGGGCTTCAATTCAAATCCATCATATTTTTTATTGACTCCAGTCAACTTTAATAAAGGTTCCATATTGCCTCCTTGTATATACTGTATATATTTTATATGCACAGTATATACTTTCACTTTCAACCTGTCAACAAAAACACTAAAAAAATTCCCTGGATTTCTCCAAGGAATTTCTTGCTTCTTTTCTCTATTCTTTTTCCTGCTCGTCCCCGTTCGCGTCTTTCGCCTGCCGCATTTCCACAACAACCTCTTCCTCGTTCATCACTTCTGCGACATCGCGCTTGTCCGGCAGGACCACCCAAAGGACGATATAGACCAGTACAATGGGAAAACGGCCTGGAATCAGCAAGAGCAGAAGAAAAATCAACCGTACGATGGTCGGATCGATTCCAAAATAATCACCCAAACCTTGACATACGCCGCCAATCTTCCCTTTCTTTTCATCCCTGTACAATCGCTTATGTTCCATGCCCATCCTCCTCATTAAAGTTCGTCAACTTTTGGAAATGCAATCCAGCAAGCCAAGTACAAAAGCAAGCCAAAGCTTGCCGCAAAAGCCAGCACAATCCATACAACCCGCACGATCGTCACATCGATGTCAAAATAATCAGCTACTCCCGCACATACACCGGCAATCATGCCCCGTTCAGGATCGCGATACAATTTTCTTGCCATTTTACTTCTCCTCGTTTTCCACTATGCCTTTCAAGGATGCCGCCAAACCGGCCAGCCCTTGAATTTCTGACGGTACGATAATCTTGGTTGCCTTGCCGTCCGCCACTCTTGTCAATGCCTCGAAGGATTTCAAGGTCAAAACTGCTTGATCCGCTTCGGCATGCTTGATCATCTTCAAACCTTCCGCCGTCGCATTTTGCACCTTCAAAATCGCTTCCGCTTCACCTTCCGCTTCGCGGATGGCTGCTTCCCGTTTTGCTTCCGCCCGCAGAATGGCCGCTTGCTTTTCCGCTTCCGCCGTCAAAATGGCTTCAGCCTTCTTGCCTTCTGCTACCAGGATCGTCGATTTTTTCTCGCCTTCTGCCCGCAAGATCGATTCACGTCGCTCACGTTCCGCCTTCATCTGCTTCTCCATGGCGTCTTGAATCTCAGCCGGCGGCAAGATGTTTTTCAACTCCACACGGTTAACCTTGATGCCCCAAGGGTCGGTCGCTTCGTCCAGAATCGCCCGCATTTTGGTATTGATGGTATCCCGTGAAGTCAGGGTTTCATCCAGCTCCAGATCACCAATGATGTTACGCAGTGTAGTTGCTGTCAGATTCTCGATTGCTGCTATCGGATGGCTGACCCCATAGGTATACGCTTTGGGATCCGTGATTTGATAGTAGACTACCGTATCAATCTGCATGGTGACATTGTCTTTGGTGATAACCGGCTGCGGCGGGAAGTCCACCACTTGCTCTTTCAGTGAAACCTTGTTGGAAATGCGGTCAATCAATGGAATCTTGATATGCAGGCCAACGCCCCAGGTTCCCTGATAGGCCCCCAAACGCTCCAAAACAAATCCGTAGGCCTGGGGTACAATCCGAATATTCGTGACAATCAACGCAATAACAACTGCGACAATGACGATAAAACCAATAAATGCTCCTAATCCGCCCATATTATGACTCCTCCTTGTCTGCCCGTTTGACGACGAGCTTTACACCTTGAATTTCCAGTACGATTACCTTCTCGCCTTCAGCGAGCGAATCCTCGCTGATCGCTGTCCAAATCTGCGCGCCAACCTTCACTTGCCCCGTCGCACTCAAAGGCTCAATGGGTTTCAGTACAAACCCTTCTTTGCCCACCAGCGCGTCGGCATTGGTCCGATGGCGCCCAATTTTCAATCCTTTGACAGCAAATGGCCGAATCCCAATCAGCAAGGCCAAGGAGACCACCAAGAACACGGTAATCTGAATGGCAAAGGAATCCACCACAAGAGAGACCAGCCAAGCCGCCAAGGCACCAAAGGCAAACCATACGCTGGTTAAGCCCAACGATATCGCCTCGGCCACAACGGCCACGACCAATACAATCAGCCACCCGTATTGCTGTAAGACGTCCATAACACCCCTCCTCTATTTCCATGATAAGGAAAAAAATCACAAACTTCAATAGGAACAAATCCTTCCCATGAATTTACATGTTCTTCATTTCTCATTTACCCATTATTGGACCGATTTCTACGGATTTCGATTGCAACAAAAAAAACGCTGAAAGAATCAGCGCTTTTTCTAAAATCTATTTACTTGCAGACGCAGTTTTTCAACCAGAACATCTTCACCGTATTCTTCCAATTCATCGATTTTCAAATTGAGCGCTTCGACTTCAAAATCGTCCTCAACACCCGAATCAATCCAATCTAGAATCACATCCAACAAATCCATGTTCTCCTCATCATTCAGAAGATCATAAAACTTATCGTACATGCCGGCTTGTCTCCTTTCAATTATCAAAATTAAATTTGTATAAATCCCCAACCACAAGGAGTGGTTGTGGCTATATTATACGAGGAAAAAATGCCGTCGGCAAGATGATTTTTTCATGAATTTAAATTTTTATTTTTCTATTTTTTTCGACAAAATTTGGACAGCTTCCACTTCCCCCAAATCCTGTAATTCTTTCAGCAGTCGCACGGCTTCATTCCGGTCTTCCTGCTCCTTCAATCCAAAGAAAATCAAATCCAAAATCTCTTCGGCCAGATCTCTGGCCTCTTCAGATTGCAAGGCTTCCATCCATTCATTTTCAACGACGTGCATCGTACAAATCCCTCCATTGCCGGCCAACCAGTTTTAGATTATCCAATAATTCTTCCCGTTCGAGAATCGGCATTTGATCGGTTCCAGGCACTTGAATAAAATTCCAAAGCTTTCCATTCAGATATTGAATGAAAAATTTAAAATTCAACCGCACGCCTTCAAATTGCTCTTCATATTCTTTCGCGCCCCCGGTTGCAACCAGAATTACATCCCGAGTCTTTTCAGAAAACTTGTCCGGACTCGCAAAATATTGCTGGGCGCGGTCAATAAACGTCTTCATCATGCTGCTGACTCCATTAAAATAGACAGGGGTCGCAAAAATAACCAAATCGGCTTTTTCAATTTCTGCCATCACTGTTTCAAAATCGTCTTGAATCACACAGTCTTCATCTCTGCACTGATCACATGCCAAACAAGGCAAAATCCGGCACCGATTCAACGCGACCACAACCTGCTCGTCCGTTGGTTGCAAATCCAGCCCTTGCACAATGCCTTCCGCAACCTTTGAACTGCCGCCTCCGTTTCGATGACTTCCCAATACTGCTACTACTCGCATGCCTTCGCCTCCTTTCCTCTATTGTACCATAGCGCACTAAAGCGGAAAAACAATTTTCACAAACACGCCTTGCAAGGCCTGCTTCCGCTGCGCTTCCAACTGCCTTTCATAGGCTTCTGCACCGATCAACTGAGGATGCACTTTTCTTGGATCCGCCTGAACTTTGCGGCTTATCCGGCTCTTCAAGGCGCCCAGCACCGCCAGATCCCGCTCCAAGGTGTCGACTGCTTGACTGGAATAACGCAGCCAGTCGTACTGAGAATCGATCTGATTCTGCTTTTCCACATACTTGCGGTAGCTCCAGGTTGCACCGCAAGCCGGCTGTTCCCATATGCCGTGGTCAATCAACATAGCTTGTTTTTCTCTTTCGTTGACCCAAACTTCCGTATAGGGATACGGACGGTTTTCGTAGTACAATATCGTTTCTTTAATAAAAAAACCATTATTTTCCAACCCGATGAATGCTTTTCCCATTTATTCCAATCCTTTCTTGATTCCATGCTATAATAAAATAAACATATGAAAGGAGCTCTCATTGACATGATCATGGAACCCACAAAACAAAACCGACCCCTCTATGATTTGAAGTTCGTTATCGCACCAGATCTAACCTATTCCGATTTCAAAATCCACAATCCGAGTCTCCTTCTCTTGAACGAAAACCAAATTCTCGGCCATCACTATACAACCCATGTGCCTCAGAAATTCAAGGATATTCTTGAATACCATTATAATCAACTGCAGCTGACAGGACAAACCCAAATCTATCGATACGAGATCACAGACACCCATGGAGAGATCCGGCAGTTGATTGGTGTAATGGAACACCAAGAGGAAAAATCCGTTGTACTCCGAATTTATGATATTAGTCGAACCCTTGACTATCGCATTATCGACGATATGGATTATTATCGGCAATCGCTTCAGCAAATCAAGATCGCAGTCTCGAAAAGCACACATATTCGCGAATCCATGCCTGATGTTTTGGGAACCATTGCACGATTTTGTCAAGGTGACCGCGTCTTTTTCAGTCTGCTGTCTGAAGACGGCACACGTGTGGAAAGCATAGAAGAATTTGATCCGCGCGAAGCGGATTCCGACAAGCATCTCTATATGGGCATTGAAACCCGAAAAGTACCTTGGTTGATGAAGCAATTGGAAGCCGGTCATGCCGTTAAAATTTCAAATGTCAGCGAGCTGCCGCAGGAAGCTTCTGGGATTCGATCCTTGCTAACCGCCGGCGGTACAAAAGCCGACCTGGTCGTGCCGATCTTTATCGGTTCCGATTTGATCGGCGTAATCGGCTGCGACTCCATTACCCGCCATGTAAACTGGACCGACACCCATGTTCGATTTCTTCAGGAAGTCGGTGACTATTTGTTGGGTCGTGCCCATATGCGACAAATCAAAGACGAACTCTTTACGAAAAACGTGGCTTTCTCCACCTTGTTGGAGCATCTGCCCCATCCCATTCTGCAACTCAGCCAAACCGGAAACCTACTCTACGCCAATGAGTCCTTCAAAGCGTTTTTCCACGCGTATTTTCCGGAATCAGGTTTCGACATTCATCACGGCATGGATTTTCAAAAAGTCACTGCGCTTTTGAATTTCACCACGCCTTGTTCTGCTCCCTTTATTGAAACAATCGAATTGGAAAAAAACACGATTCTTAATCGCGAATACAAGAACGGACAGGACTCTGTGCATTTTCAAATCCAGGTGCTCTCGATTCAGTCCGCTTTTCCCCGATCCAGCTGTTTGATCATCTTCACCGATCTGACGGAGCTCCTGGCTTCCCAGCAGGAATTGGGACTGATGCAGGAACGGCTGAAAACAGCCATTCAAGCCAACCACTCTTATGTCTATGAGTGGAATGTAGACCAGGACCTGGTGACTAGCAGCGGGTATTGGAATTCACCCAATACCAGCAGGGAGTCCAATTTTGACGATATCGTATCTCAAATTCATCCCGAAGACCAAAAGGCTTTTCGTCAAAAAGTCCTGCAATTCATACATGGAAAGCAGGACAGTCTCCAACAGGACTTTCGCACAATGACGCCATCGGGCGAGTTCAAATGGGTGAGCAACAACGGCCGAGCCATTACCCGCGATGAAACGGGAAATGTCATTCGATTCGTTGGCACCATTACGGATATCAGTGAGCGGAAAAGATATGAAACTGATATTCAGCATTTGGCTACCCACGACCTTTTGACCAATCTGAAAAATCGCAACGCTTTTGAGTCCTTCACTCAGAACCGCAATGTCAATCATGAATTGCTGTTGGTTGCGGATATGGATGGCTTGAAGCCCATGAATGATATTCACGGCCATCAGTTCGGAGACCGTGCCCTAAAACGGATTGCAAGCCTGCTGACCAAGTATTTTCGCGATGCGGATTTCATCGGCAGAATCGGCGGCGATGAATTCGCCATTATTCTTCCTGCTTTGCGTCGCGAAGAGATTACCGGGCGCATCGAAACCATCAAACGAACCATCAAAGTGCAAACAGATCTTCCCATGGAAACCAACCTGTCCATCGGATACGCCTATTCCCGTCGCGACGAGAGCTTTGAAGCCATGTTTCAGCGGGCGGAAGACCGCATGTACAAGGATAAGCTGACCAACCGCACCAGTTCCAAAGCTTCTGTGGTTTTATCGCTGATGAAAAGCCTTCAGGAAAAAAATTTGGAGACGGAAGCCCATTGTCGCCGGGTTGAAGACCACTGCGTGGCCATTGCAGAGAAAATGCGACTCGACTACCATATCATCAATGAATTGAGGCTGCTGGCAAAGCTCCATGATATCGGTAAGATCGCAATCCCGATGGAAATCCTCAACAAATCCGACTCCCTGAGTGAAGAGGAATGGCGAATGATGAAGCAGCATTCCGCCATCGGCGCGCGCATCGTTTCGGCTTCGCCAAACCTTGACAGCATCGCAGAAGGCATTCTTTATCACCATGAACACTGGAACGGCTTAGGCTATCCAGAAGGGCTCAAGGGGACTGAAATCCCACTCACCGCCCGGATCCTCTGTGTGGTGGACTCCTATGATGCCATGACTTCCCAGCGCTCCTACAACGAGACAAAAAACAAAGAGGAAGCCTTGCGCGAGTTACTCCGCTGTTCCGGCTCCCAATTCGATCCCTTTATCATCGAATTGTTTATTTCCATTCTGCAGACCGAATAAGGAATTCTACGTTGGACAAAAGAATACAAAAAAACCCGAGAGCGCATTGAATAAACAATGCCTCTCGGGTTTTTCTTACTCTTGAATCGGTTTCTTCAAATCATGCGATTCCGCCTCTTCCCCTTCATCGGTGAAACGGAAGTCATGACTGTAAGTGGCTTCGATCAGATCGCCATAGGCCCAATGCTCTTCCAACAAATCCGTGTAATACGGTTGAATGCCGGTCAATGGTCCCCGCATCAAAAGCCGGTTCAAAATGGTCACCGCTTCCGCCCGCGTGATCGGATCTTCCGGCCGCAGGGAGCCGTCCGGATCCCCTTTCAGCAAACCGTAATCCATCAGGCGTTTCATGGTATTTTCAGCCCAAAAGACTTTCCCGTCTCCCGTTCGGTCCAGATCAATGGTACGAGCCACCAGGGTGGAAAATTCAGCCCGGTTCATGGCTTGATCCGGCTTGAACCAACCGGTCAGATAGCCTTCAATCAATCCGTGATGAACGGCTACGGCGATATTGTTTCTCGCCCAATGGCCTTCCAACTCTTTGTCGAAGACGGTTGTCAGCGCGGTTCCCCCTTCCAGTTTAAGAATCCGTACCACCATGGCCACTGCTTCAGCTCGGGAAACAGCCCGCTCCGGCTGTACCGTCAGATCCGGATACCCATAGAGATATCGGTCATGATGTCCGGTTTCACCCGGACGAATAATCAAGAATCCCGCTTGGGCATTCAGCTTGTCCGTATCCTTGATGCCGTAGAGCGGCGTAATGCCGTATTCCATCCGTACAACCCGGCCATTCGATTCATCAGCCTTTGTCCGATACCGCAATGGGATCTGAATCGACTCACCCGGATGAACATTGATCAGGGTAATCACCAGTTCATCGCCCAAAATGCGAATTCGCATGCCCTCCGTAAATGGCATAATCACCGGTGAAATCCCTTTGGGCAGCGGAGAACGGATCACGACTTGGCTGATCCCCTCATCAGAATGGTTGATTGCAGTCAGCTCAATTTCCGCTTCCTCCCCGGCTTTCACCCTTGGCGTCAGGGTTTCCGCCCGCAACTCCAGATCCAGCCTTCCATCCGGACGAATAAATCCATTCCCCTGGCGGCGCATTTCGATATCATAGATCACGATTTGATCTTCCACAGAAATAACTCGGTCTTTTCTGCTGTCAAAGTCCTGATAACCGTCTTTTTCAGCCAGCAGATAATAGTCGGTAAAAGGATACACCATGTAGCCGTATTTCCCTTCCAGTGTCGAGAATTGAGGATTCTCATTGTCGGACAAGGCCAGAGGATGCGGCGGCAGAACCACCAGCTGATCGATTGGACGACCTGCGCTGCGGTTTCTTTCCGTATCGGCGTAATACAGGGTGATTTGCGCCCCCTCAATGCGGTCGCCGGAAGACGCATCCGTAACCGTACCGAACGGATCCACCAGCATTTCTGCAATCATGATTTCTCCCGCTTCATTCACCTGTACGTCAATGCCCGGCAAATACAAGCTTTGTCCCTGGAAGACAATCCGCGGTTTGATCCGGTAGGTTTCTCCAGGCTGAACCCCATTGACGGCGAATGTGCCGTTCGGATTCAAGACGGCAAAGACTTGACCGTGAATCCGGCCCTCTTCGTCAAATACCTCCAGCGCGTATCGGGAAAGATCCCTTGGAATCTGCTCATCTCCATCCGGACTTCGTTCCAGCAAAATCCCGCTGACGGTCCGTTCCGCATAGAAACGGTCCCCGGTGCCGGTAATTTCGCCGACATCCACGATTTGCGCGAACGTGAACCCTTTTGTCACGTCGCCAACCTTCATCGGCTTGGTTATGCTTAGGGTGTACCGGCTGTTGCCCAAGGGAATTGGAATCGCATAGCGGCCGTCTGTTCCCGTTACTTGCTGGGCATAATAATCCGGTACGCCATCTCCGTCCAGATCTTCCTCAATGACGACCACGGCACCGGCAATGGGATTGCCGGTCTCCTGGTCAACGACAACGCCTTCAATAACGGACGGTTCGAAAATCAAGAGGATTTGGTCGCGGGCCTTTAAGCGCCCTTCGGTTCGCGCTTCCACCAGCAGGGGCACAATCTGAGACTCCAATGATTCGATATCTGCTGTGCGGAAACGGGTAACCGCCTGACCGGCTCCATCCGTCTGAACAAAGTCGCCGTCCAGGTATGTCCCGTACACCGTGCCGTCCTTCTCGACGGACTCAAATTCGATGGTCCAGTCTGCTACAGGCAGCCCTTCCAAATCGGTCAAGGTTGCCAGCAAATCGGCAATGGAAGAGCCGTCCATCACCAGGGTTTTCGGCGTGGCTTTCAAGGACAGTCCGTAGGGACTCATATAAACCACTTCTTCCCCGGAACCTTCAAAGAAAAATTCATACTGTTTTTTTGCATATCCCGGCTTTTCGATTTCAAACCGGTAGATGCCGGCAGGCTGGTCTCCGAAATCAAAGCTTCCATCAAGTCCGGATGTTGTCTGTCCAATTGGATTGCCAGCCGCATCGTAGAGGATGACGGTCGCGCCTCCAATCAATTGTTCCGGCGTCGGATCGGCGCCAAAGCTCTCGATGTCCCGAACTTGGCCATTCATGGCATGCGCCAGTTTTTCCTTGGCAAAGTAGACCCGGGCAACGGCTTCCCCGCCCCGCTGGTCATCCATCTTCACACTGACAAATGTCGGCAGGTTGGAAAAATCGGCGTCGCTGTCCACATCCAGTTCCCATTGGCCTGTTTCTGCATTCAGGAGGCGGAATCGCCCAATCCCGTCAATTGCCACCGTGAAACCCTTGGCTTCCAGCAATCCATAGACCAATTCATCTCCATTGGGATCCGTGCCAATCACTTCCCCGTATACCGTTTGTCCGCGGTCCCCTTCTGTCAGCAAAATCGTTTGGTTTCCGGTAATCGGCGGCTGATTGTCTGACGGATAAATGCTTCCGTCCTGTCCGACAACGAGCATGGTGATTTCCGAGATCGCTTGACCGCCGTGCCCGTCCTGGACCAGAACACGGAACCGGTCTTCCCCAACGAAGTTATGGTCCGGTTGGTAGGTCCATGCTCCCGTTGACAAATCGATGGTTGCCTGGCCATTTTCTCCGTCCGACTGAACCACAAAGGAGAGCCGGTCGCTTTCTTGGCCGAAGAGGTGATTCCAACAGTCGATGTCCTTGGCGACAACCTGTCCCTTCACGGCTAAATTCTGCCGGGTTGTATGCTTATAGTCGACGGTCGTCGGCTCATCATTGACCGGACGAACTTCAACCGTGATCGTTGCCACCGCGGAACCTTCCTGTCCGTCATCGGTACGGATGTCAAAGGTCTCTGTACCGAACCAGTTGGCATCGGGCTCATAGGTCCATGCGCCGCCGGTCGCAACCTTTGCCGTTCCGTGCAACGGTTGTCTCGACAGGCTCGACGTCAAGAGATCCGTAGGGTCTGCGTCCGATATTTCCAGGGCGCCCTGGATTTCTCCACCGTCCTCATCCATGGATCGGTTCTGGTTGGGTGTCACCGGCAAATCATTGACTGCTGTGACTTGTACCGTCACGGTTGCAGTTGTCTCTCCGCCTTTCCCATCCCGTACAATCATCACGAAGGATTCGGTTCCGTAATCGTCGGCTTTCGGCGTATACGAGAATGTCGGGGCTGTATCGGCGCCCGTCTTTTCCACGGTGCCGCGCAATCCGGCCAAACTAACGGGATCCAGCTCATACGTGAGGGTGTCTCCGTCCACATCGCTGGCTGTTACCGCGCCGTTTGTCGCGGTATCTTCGTCAATGGTAATCCAAAGGTCTGCAGCCACCGGCGGATCATTCACCGGCGTAACGCGAATGGTGATGGTTGCGTCGTCCGTTAAGGCCGGATCCTCCTGGTCGCTTACGGTCACTTGGAAGTGAACGGTGCCGTGGAAATCTTTCTCCGGCGTAAAATCAAAGCTTCCGTCCGGCCGCAAGATCAAGCTGCCTTCGTTCTCGCCCAAATTCTGTTTGATTGTGAATTGCAAGTTGTCGGAATCCACATCGCTTGCCACAATCCCTTTGGTGATTGCCGTATCCTCTTTGGTTTCAAAGGACTGATCCTCCACAACCGGCGGATCATTTACCGGCTTCACCGTCAGATTGACGTAGGCCAAGTCCGAATTCCCTTTTCCGTCGGAAACCCGCACCTGGAATCGATCCGGTCCATGATAATCGCGATCCGGCGTGTAGGTATAGGTCGCCTGACCATTCGAGTCCTTGCTGATGGTCACCGAACCGTGGTCCGGTCCCGCCTCGATGGAGTAGGCCAGCACGTCCTCCGCATCGGGATCAGCCGCTGTTACCGTGCCGCTGACCGGCGTGTCCTCATTGGTCTCTTTCTCATCCCCCGTCAAGACCGGAGCGTCCTGGACATTTTTCACGAGGATGGTAATCGTCGCTTCATCCTGACGGATTGTCGGATCATCTCCGTCTCCGTTGTCGGCAACCTCAACGCGGAAACTCACTTCCCCGTAGAAATCTTTTGGCGGCTGATAGTCGAAGCTTCCATCCTTGGCCAAAGTCAGGGTCCCCTGCGATGGTCCTTCGCCAACAAGCTCAAAGGCCCATTCGCTACTGTCCACATCCGAATATGCAATGGCTTGGCCGGTAATATTCGTTTCTTCATTGGTTTCAAAGCTTTGGTCCTTGACCACCGGCGCATCGTTCACATCTTGAATATCGATGACAATCGTCGCGGTATCCGCACCGCCATAGGCGTCCGTCACCTCAACCACAACTTCGTTGTTGTCTCCGTTGTAGTCCTTGGCCGGTGTAAAACGCCATTGGTTTCCTTCCGTAAAGATAAATTCACCCACGGAAGCCGGCAGATCCGTCTCCACCGAATAGGTCAATGAATCCCCATTCAAGTCTCCACGGTCCAGGATTCCCGTCAGCACCTGGTCTTCCACCCCGCTAACATGGTCATCCTTGGCCGTCGGGGCCTGGTTCAGATAAATGGAAGACCTTTTGATCCGGTCATAATGCTTGTCATGAAAATTATAGAATTCAATCATGCCTGCCCTGAGTTCCCGGTTGGATCCAGCCGTTACCGTGCCTGGGTTGGATTTAACGCGGAACGGATAGGCTTGAACCCCTCCTGCTGCCAGTTGTGCAATCGTTCCCGTCAATTGGCGGGTTTCTGCGTCATAGGTCAACCCTGCGGGAATGCTGGCAAGATCCAACTCATATTCTGCCGGAATATCAATCACCACAGCCGTACGGTATGCCGTATCATTGCCGAAGTTCTTGAATCGTGCCGTAAACGACACCACATCCAAAAGGGTCGGATCATAGGTAACATACTTTTTGTTGCTGACAGTCTTGATGGTGCGGTCCGCTTGAAAACTGATGGCCCGCACATCCGGCAGAATCACCTGCTGGCTTGCTGCAGCACGTTTGGACTTGGCAAGGGCTCCATCCGGTTCCGTCTTCCATTCCACATAAGCTGTATTGGTTTTGTTTTGATCTTTGGTATAGTCTTCTGCTGTTCGATAGGTGCCGGTTACCCGATAGGTAAAGACCACCGGTTCCGTCGCGGAACCCTGATCGCCGATGGCAAGGGCATAAACCTGATGATTGCTCTCGTCCGGCTGCTTGGCATTGAAAACTTCCTCCCAGCTCTCGCCATTCCATCGCTCAAACCGCTCGGCATCCATCCCCAAAGGCATGGTATCCTTCAAGGTCAAATCATAAACGGAAATCCCCGGCTCCATTTGAATCCGAATCGCATAAGTCACCGTATCACCCGGACGCACCTTGTCGAGAATCGGTTCATTTTCCGCTGTTCGGTAGGTGGAATCCAGGACATTCTTTTCCACTGTAAAAGGCGCCACCGTCATGGACACCGTGTCCTCTACCGGTTGATCCGCATACACGGGCGCTTCCGGTCCCGCCTGCTTCTGATAGCTGACCAACTTCGCACGGTTCTCAAACACAAGCTCCGCGGGAGCCGGATTGACAATGCTGGCTTGGTAGCCGAAGATCACTTTTCCATTGCCTTCCTCCGTTGCGCCTGGCATGGAATCAACCGTAAAGGTGATCAGTCCCGTTTCACTGACTTCCGCCTGGACCGATTGTCCGTTGACCGTAAAACTGTCGGTATCCACAATCAGCTGAGAAGGCAATTGGTCTTGAACCCTAATCCCATAGGCGGTAGACCGACTCTCATTCTCCAAGGTGATGGTGAACGGGATCTCTTGGCCGCCTTTGAGGTTGGCAAGATCCTCCACGCCAGCTTCTTTGTCGATGGAAAATTTCGGCGCAGAATAATAAAACTGATCTTCATCCCGTCTGCTCTGTACATTGCCCCGGGTTTCCAGAATCAACTTGGAAAGATGGAAATCTTCCTTGCCTTCTACAATAATCGGCAAATCTTCCACCACCAAATCATAGGTATAGGCAACCTTGGTGTTTTTGTCCACTAGAACGGGACTGCCCGTCATCACAAAGGCATTCATTTCCGGTTGGTAAGCCAGATTTGGCGCCGGTCCGCCGGAGATCACCTCGGCCTGCAAGGTTTCCGGCACATATGAGGTTCCTTCCGGCAATACAAAGAACATCTCTTTGAGATTCTGCTTGGCTTCAATCCGGGCACCGTCATAGACGACCCGCAGGGAAACCACATCGCCGACCTGAATCACCGCCATATTGCCGACGGTTTCAAAGGATTCATTGTCATTATTGTCGACGACCGTCTCGCCGATGGTCGACAGCGGAATTCCTCTTCCGGCACTGGCGCGCGTATCCCGAATGCGCAAGTCACCGTCCCCGGTCCGCATGTCCAGAATGGCATGGTTGTTGAAATAGTCCCCTGCCAATACCGGCGCAAGAGGGCTCCAATCTAAAGGAGCAAGCCAGTTTTCCAAAACCAGGGTTGAAAACTCTGCTTGGAACCGGGAATGCTGGTCCAGTCCATATCCCACTCTTTGCGTATCGCTTGTCACCTCAGTCGCCAAGCGGTCCAATTCAAGCTGAATTCCCCCTTCACGGGCTTCATCGACATCAAAACCGGCAAGCGTCGCATTGTTCCACGGTGCAGCCTGAAGGCTGCGCTTTCCTTCCGCAGTCTGTTCCAGAAGTGCTTTTTCTTCAATCAAGGCATAGGCGTTCGCCTGGTCCGGATCCAAAACCTTGATTTCATTCAAATCTGCGATCCAGCCCGCTGCCTTATTATTGGTCAAATATGCGGACACCTGAGCTTGTGCAAGCCACAAGTCAGAAATACCGGCATTCCATCGGTCGCGCGCTGCCCGCGTCTTCGACCAAGCATCGACACTGTCGTTCACAGCCCCCTGAAACAAGGCAATTCCCGCATCCGCATCATCGATGGCAGCTTGGTAAGCAACCGTGGCTTGACTTGCCTTTTCTGCCGCAGCAGTTTGGACCAAGCTTTCACTGTCAGCCCCCTTGATCAAAGCGGCAGCCGTTTCCGTCGCCTCTACGGCGCTCCTCCAAGTGTCTACTTCGGCAATCAAGGCTTCGATCTTCCCGGCTGCTTCCGGCCCAGCGGCAGTCCCCGCAGCTTTGAGTTCGGCAAGAATCTCGCCGGCCAAACGTTTTGCCGCTGACAAATCCGCAGGAAGGTCATCCGGTTCTTCCCCCAAGAATTCCTGCAAGGTTTTAAGGGTCGAAGCGTTGGATTCAAATCCAGCGGTTGAGCCGGAAATCTGATCCCGCACAGCTTCCATCACGGCAAGTCCGTCAATCAAATATCCAGCGGTCGCCGCTTGTTCCATTTGCCATACCAAGCCAGTCGGATTTGCTTCATCCTCCAGGCGCGTTTCGCCCTTCAGCCATTGCTGATCAATGTCACCGTAGCCGGAGCCGGAAAATTGAACACTGTCTTGAATGATCTGCTGGCCAATCTGAGAATTGTTCATCGCCCCTTCCAGATAATTCCGAATCGCGATATCACGAATCCCATAATACTGGTTGGATTTCAGAACCACGGTATAGTCCAATTGAGAACCGTATCCAATTGGATTATCCGCTGAACTCACTGACTCCGACAGAATCAGTTCTTTTGCGGTTAAGGCCCTGCCTAAGGTAAAAGTCGGCAGCTGAGGCGCTTCTGGATCCACATTGGGCTCAAGCAATTGCCAGTTCAATTCCAAAGGCAATACCTCGTTATGTGAGATCAATTCGCCCGCATTCACTTGGCCGTCCTTCATATGCCGATTGAAGATCGCTGCTTGGAAGGAAATAATTCTCGTTTCCCCCGGCGCCAGTCTCTGGGTGCCAAAATCCAGCATGGCACTCCCATCAGCCTCTAAAAGGTTCATCGTGGTCGCGCCGGCCTCCGGTTCTTCATAACCGGCAGGCTTGTGGCTGAAATTCGTAACCTCAACCCCGTCCGGAACTGAAACCAGCAAATTCACAGCTGAAGAAATCGCTTCATTGTTCTTAAGTCGGATTTGAAAGGGTGTTGAAAAGCCATTGTCTTCATCGCCGTAGGTGGCGCCTGCTCCCTTGAGCAAATAACCGCCGCCGGAAAAAGTGACTGTCACCGGCGTCAATTCGACATTAATTCCAGTTCCCGCGCCTACCAAATCCGCCCCGGGATTTCCCGGAACCGCTTGGGGATTGCGGCCTGCAAGCCACTCGACCGACACAGGAATGCGGTCGCCAAAAGCGATCAGCTCTTCACTTTCCACCCATTGTCCGTCCTGCTTCTCCATCGTGTAGAGGGTGCTTTCAACCGGGATGCTGACAGAATAGGATTCCCCCGCTGCCAGATCTTTCATGTCAAGAAACAACAATTCCCTCGTCCACTGGCTTGCATCGTCAGACAAAGGCTGAACTTCCCCTTCCACGCCTTCGATCACGATATTGCCTTTCGGCATCAATCCATTGCCGATCACAACCCGCAAGGACAAGTTGAATAAGTTTTCATCCGAACGATTCGTTACGGTAAAACGGAGCGTGCTTTCACTCCCCAGAATCATACTCGATACCGCTCCCTCTGCAGGAGATACGGATAAAACAGATTCTGTCTCGGCAAATCCCACAAATGATTCACCGGCTACCGATAAGAGAGGATTTATCAGCAACAAAGCTGCCAAAATCCATGATAAGACTCGCTTCATAATTCCTCCTTCAATACATAATTTGAACTCTATAGTAATTTACAATGTTTCTATTATACCGTATATTCCCTTTAAAAGTTCCTTAAAAAAATTGCTGTAAGAAAACGTAAGAAAAGCGCCCTTTCGGACGCTAATTGACATCTCCTAAATATTGTTTTTCTCGGTTCCCGTTCAGCCATTTGGCCAAAGCTTTGGGATAAAGCCTCACACCATCAAGCTGATCAACCGGAATCCATTCAAACCCAATCTGCCGCAAGTCTCCTTCAACGGATTCCTGTTCAACCGGCTCGTCGAGCAGGTTGCAGGCAAACATAATCTCCACCTGATGGAACTCATGATCCCAGGCCGCAAACTCGTGATTTTCACCGATATATTCACGAATCACCGCAAACTCGCCAACGGCAATCCGCACCCCCAGCTCTTCCATGCATTCCCGCCGCAGGGTTTCCGCAATGGTTTCCTTTTTCTCCTGGCCGCCGCCCGGAAGCAAGTAATAGGGACCTTCCAAATGATCGCCATTCTTGGTTAAGAGGATTTTCCCGTCTCGCTCAATAATCGCTTTGGCGGAAACCCGGACCCCCAATGAGGTTAAGGTGTTGCCTTCCAGGATCCAAGTCCCCCGGTCAATCCCATACTGCAGCTCCCTGCCTTCCAAGATCGCCTCGAACCGCAAGCCCACCTTTTCCATAATCCGAACCGAACCGCGGTTTTCTCCATAGGCAATGGCAAAAATCGAAGGCACGTGCCAATCCAAGAATCCCTTCTTGACCATGGCCAAGGCCGCTTCCGACGCCAGTCCCTGGCCCCAAAATTCCGGCAGCATCCGATAGCCCAACTCGTATCGCGAACCGTCATCGGTTGCCGGCCGCAAGCAGACCCAGCCAACAAATTGGTCCCGCTCTTTTTCCCACAAGGTGAAATATCCGCCGATTCCTGTTATCTGCGCAAATTCCAAGGCATGTTTCACATAACTCTTCACCGTCGCTTCATCACGGGTTGACCCGTCCCGAATATACCGCATGACTTTTGGGTCGCAATCCAGCGACAAGAGTTCCTTCCAGTTTTCAGCCTGCAAGGCTTCAATTCTCAGCCGCTTGGTTTCAGCAATCATCGATTCCCTCCAAAAGTTCCTGTCGTTTGTAGTAAGCCAAAGTCGTTGCGGCCACATCGAATCTCGCGTCATGGAAGCCCTGTCCCTGTTCGCCAAAGAAGTCAATCGCCGCCTTTTCAATCTCTTCGTCCGAAATATTCAAGCATCCCATCAATTCCGTCAGCTTTGGAAACTTATAGGCGTACTTGTAATGAGGAAGATTGCAGAAAGGCGCAAATTCCTTCATGGTATCAATCTTGCAAGCGTAAGCAAACTCGAACCCTGCATTGTCCAGTTCCGCCTTCAAAAAGGAAATATCGAAGTCCACATTATGACCAACGATTGCCGCATCGGCAAAATCCTGAGAAATCTCCTCCGCAGAGGAAAAGAAGCGACGTCCTTCCGACCATTCTTCCAACTGCTCAATGCTGAATCCATGAACGGCTTGAGCCCCTGGAGAAATATAGTTGACGGTAAAGAAAAAATTCTTCCCCCTAATCTCCTCTTCTTCTAAAATCACATAGGTCAGCTGACAGATGCGACCGGGTTTAATATCGGTTGTCTCGGTATCAAATATGATGGTTTTCATTTTCCCCTCCTTATATAGTATAAGTATAACAGGAAAGAGAAGAAAAATTCAAAAAATTCCATCTGAAAATGTTTTCCAACGACATACAACCATCCGTAATGGGTTGACACCGCCAATGAAATTATATAAAATATGTAACAACTCACTTGTAGGCCGAAATTTAATTCAGTTTTTCGGCCGTTTTTTTTTACTCACAAACGCTTGTATTCTCTTGCATTATTTGATCAATCACCGAGCATGCAAATCCTAATCGATTTCTGCCTCGGTTAAATCGGCATCATGCAAGTCCACATCAGAAAGGAGATGATTCGAATGGGAACCTTAGCCTATCCAAGCAAACAAGGTCTCTACGATCCGCTATTTGAAAAAGACGCCTGCGGTGTTGGCTTTGTCTGCCACACCCAAGGCCAGCCATCGAGACAAATCATAGAAGACGGTCTCACCCTACTGAAAAACATGAAGCACCGGGGCGCAGTCGGCGCCGATGCCGACACCGGAGACGGCGCAGGGATGATGGTGAAAATTCCCCATGCATTCTTCAAGTCGCAATTGGACAAGCAGGGCGTATTCTTGCCTGAACCGGGCAACTACGCGGTCGGCATGGTATTTCTGCCCCGTGAACCGCATAACCGCCTTTATTGCGAAGGGGTCTTTGAACGGATTTTGCGGGAAGAGGATTTAGGCTTTGCCGTATGGCGGGAAGTACCTGTAAATGAAAGCCAATGCGGGGAATGGGCACGGGCAACGCGGCCTGTCGTTTCACAAGTCTTTATCCAGCGAGGATCATACTCGACACAAAAATTCCGAGAAAAATTGTATTTGGTACGAAAGCGCGTACAAGCCATCTTAAATGAAAAACCGGAAACCGGTTATTTTTACGTCTGCAGCCTCTCGGACCAAACCATTGTATATAAGGGACAAATTCTGGGCACCCGTCTGGATCAATTCTATCTGGACTTGCAGCATCCGCTGTTCAGAAGCTCGTTTTCCATTGTTCATGAGCGTTACTCGACCAATACCTTTCCATCGTGGCGACTGGCGCATCCGTTCCGTTACGTGGCGCACAATGGCGAAATCAATACGATTCGAGGCAACGTCAACCGTATGAATGCCCGTGAAGGCATTCTGACCTCACAGCGGTATGGACAAAACTTTGAGAACCTCCTGCCGATTATTGAAAAAGGCAGCAGCGATTCGGCAAGCCTCGACAATCTTTTTGAATTGTTCTACATCCACGAATTGCCGATGGAACAAGTCCTGATGATGATGATGCCAGAAAACTGGCAGGAAAATGATCGATTGAGTCCTGAAATTCATGCGTTTTATGAATACTACGCCCGTATTTTTGAACCGTGGGACGGCCCAGCCGCCGTCATTCTATCGGACGGAAACAAGATTGCCGCCCATTTGGACCGAAACGGCCTACGTCCTTTGCGCTACACCTTAACCAAGGATCAGCGCCTGGTCGTTGCTTCTGAGACCGGCGTTTTGGATATCGCGCCCGATGAAGTCGCAAGACGCGGCAAGCTGAAACCCGGCGAGATCATGGTTTGCGATCTGGGAAATGGAGAAATCAACCTGGATCTGGAAATCAAATCAACAGAAGCGGAAAAACACGCCTATTCCAAATGGATTCAAGAAAACAAGCAAACCCTGGTCGATCTTCCAAAAGGTCTGGAACGGCCCTTTATGAACCAGCGTATCCTCTTGCAGAGGGAGATCCTCTTCGGATACACGGAGGAAGAGCTGAAATTCATTCTGACGCCTATGGCTCGGGATGGCAAGGAACCGGTCGGCGCAATGGGTTCCGACATTCCCTTGGCTGTTCTGTCAGATAAACCGCAGTTGCTGTTCAGTTACTTCAAGCAATCCTTCGCCCAGGTGACCAACCCGCCGATTGATTCCATTCGCGAACGTTCGGTGATGAGCCTTCGCCAATACATTGGCAAACACGGTGTTTCCCTTGATCAGATTGAAGTCAACAAGAGCGTCAAATACATCGAAATCCGAACTCCGATTCTTCGCAACCCGGAACTTGCAAAATTGGAAAACCTGTATTCGGAAGATTTCAAAGCGGTTCGCCTGCCCATCACCTTCCCGGTTGACGGCGGCGAGGACCGCCTTAAGGAAGCCCTGGACCATTTATTTGACCGCGCCAAGGAGAATATTCAGTCGGGTGCCAATCTGCTGATCTTGAGCGACCGCGGTGTTGACCGCTACGACGCGCCGATTCCAAGCCTTTTGGCCGTCAGTGCTTTGCACCACTTTCTCATTCGGGAAAAGCTTCGAACCAAGGTTGATATTATTGTGGAAGCCGGCGATTGCCGGGATGTCTTCCAAATCGCTTTGCTTTTGGGCTATGGCGCAAAAGCCGTCAACCCCTACATGGCTTTTGAAGTCATCCATGACCTGGTGGACTCCCAAGCGGTAAAAGGGCTTAACGACCACGAAACCGCTGTAACAAACTACTTAGATGCCATGAACAAGGGATTGTTGAAGATCTTGGCGAAGATGGGGATTTCAACCCTGCAAAGCTACAACAGCGCCCAAATTTTCGAAGTCGTCGGCATTCGCCAAAACGTTGTCGACCAGTATTTTACCGGTACGCCAACACGGCTCGAAGGCATGGGTCTGGGCACCATTGCAAAAGAAGTCCAGCTCCGCCATGAAAAAGCTTTTGATCCCGAATCGAATACCTTTATCGACAAAGGCGGCGACCTCTTCCCTTCCAAGGGCGGAGAATTCCACAGCTTGAATCCGCAAGCGGTGAAAAAGCTGCAGAAGTCGATTCAGACCAGAAATTATGAATTGTATAAGGAGTATGCCAAAGAAAAGGCCTCCTACCATCCAACGGTAAAAATCCGAGATATGTTCCACCTAAAAGACCGAACCCCGGTGCCTTTAGAGGAAGTGGAACCAGCCTCAGAAATCATGAAACGCTTTACCACCGGTGCCATGAGTTTCGGTTCGATCTCAAGAGAAGCCCATGAAACCCTTGCCATTGCCATGAACCGCATTGGCGCCATGAGCTCATCCGGTGAAGGCGGTGAAGATCCCGCTCGGTTCCTCAAAGATGAAAACGGCGACTGGAGAATCAGCCAGTCCAAACAGATTGCATCCGGCCGTTTCGGCGTAACCACCGATTATTTGGTTCATGCCAGAGAATTGCAGATCAAGATGGCCCAAGGGGCAAAACCAGGCGAAGGCGGCCATTTGCCAGGGAAAAAAGTTACCGAAGAAATCGCCAAGGTGCGCCATGCCCTGCCGGGCATCGACCTGATTTCACCGCCCCCGCATCACGACATTTACTCCATCGAGGATTTGTCGCAGTTGATTTTCGATCTTCGAAACGTCAATCCGGAAGCCCGCATTAATGTGAAGCTTGTTTCCAATGCCGGAATTGGAACTGTGGCAGCCGGTGTTGCCAAGGCCCAAGCCGATGTGATCCTGATCAGCGGACATGACGGAGGCACAGGTGCCGCCCCAATCTCTTCCATGCAGTATGCCGGCATGCCATGGGAACTGGGCTTGGCGGAAGTCCAGCAAACCTTATTGCTCAACAATCTCAGAAACCGCGTCATCATTCAGGTGGACGGGCGAATCACCACCGGCCGGGATATTTTGATTGCCGCCCTCCTGGGTGCGGAAGAATACGGCATCACCACCGGCGCCATGATATCGACAGGTTGTGTATTATGCCGAAATTGCCATAAAAACGTCTGTCCAGTTGGCATTGCCACCCAGGATGAAAAACGCCGGGCACGCTTCAAGGGAACCCCGGAAGACGTGATCGCATACTTCACCTATCTGGCGGAAGACTTACGGGAAATGATGGCAGCCCTGGGCTTTAGGAAGATGTCTGATATGATCGCCCGTGGTGATCTTCTGGATTATCACCTGGCAGGCAACCATAAAATCCGCTGCATGGATTTGACGCCGATTTTGCACCGGCCTGAACTGCCGCTTCGCATCCAGGACAAATACGTGCCTCACAATCACAACAAGCTGAAAGCCGTTTTGGATGATCGCCTGATCACCCGACTGGACCAGCTGGATGTAAAGGAAAAGACCACGGTGAAGCATCTGCAAATTCGCAACACGGACCGTTCCGTAGGCGCCAAACTCAGCGGTGAAATCCATCGCCGATTTGATGCACCGCTAAACGAAGACACCATGACATGCCACTTTACCGGTTCTGCCGGCCAGAGCTTTGGCGCCTTCCTAACAAAAGGCGTGACCCTGGTATTAAACGGCGATGCCAACGATTATGTCGGCAAGGGATTAAGCGGCGGCAAGCTGATTGTCCGTCCGCATGCTTCCTCTACCTTTGTGGCAGCCAACAACGTCATTGCAGGCAATACCCTTCTTTATGGTGCAACCAGCGGGTCTGCCTACTTGGCAGGTCGGGCCGGTGAACGCTTTGCAGTCCGGAATTCCGGCGCTGTCGCTGTCGTAGAAGGAATCGGCGATCACGGCTGTGAGTACATGACCGGCGGCCGCGTCCTGATCTTGGGCTCTGTGGGCAAAAACTTTGCAGCCGGCATGTCCGGTGGCATTGCCTATCTCTATGATCCAAAAGGTGCGCTCGATAAGAAGATGAACAAGCAATTGGCTGAAATTCTGCCGCTTACCCAGGATAATCTGGATTGGATTCTGGCCGAATTGAAAAACCATCAAGAGCTGACCGGTTCTGATCGCGCCAAAGAGTTATTGGAAAAATGGGACCAGACCAAAGGTCACTTTGTCAAAGTCAGTACCACAACCTACTTGGAAAAGATTTCAGAAAAAGAAGCATAAGCCAAGTAAAATGGACCCTATAGATTAGACTCTCTGAAAAGAGAGCCTATCACTATAGGGTCCATTTTACTCTTTCATTTTGCTTTTCTAAATATGCTGCCATATCCCGTATTGCTTCATTGTATGGTATTGGCTTTACAACCGCCCTATTTCCCCTCACCTAGATCTCCTACACCGATTAATAAATACTTTCTCCATTATTTATTATTTTGCGCGTCCCACTGTATAAAATATCATCCGATTTTCAATTGAGATTTGAACTATTGCCCGCCATGGATTATGCTTATACTCCACTTCACAAGCTAAGTGTTGATTCCCCGAAATCACCGATGTAAACCTCAATCGCATCACCTTCATTAAAATTAGGTTTATCCCATAACAGATAACTTTTATGACGATAAATTTCACTTTGATATGAATAGGTATAGCAAATTCTAAATGGCGATTTACACCCAAATGTTATCCCCTTTTGTAAATACACCTTTTCTACCGTGCCCATAAGCTTGATTCCTTTTGAAAGCAACTCATTATGCAACTTAGCCCGCTTATTAGAAATAAATCTAAAACCCGTTTGTGCAACAAAAGAAATCAAACCAATCGAAGAGAAAACTATCCCCATCATGTTCGGGCTTTGCACATATGAATGTGCCGATGGCTTCACTATGCCAACTAAGCAGAGACAACCCATAATGAGAAATGAACTGCCTAGACACAGAAAAATTAAAGCGTATATACTTTCAATGTATTTTGGTTTTTTCATGTATAATTCCCCTTTTCGTATTGTCCAGTTCCCTCATGCCTAAATTACAAAAAGTCTTTGATATGTTGAACGTATATCCAAATAAGCTTTAGAAAGTCTGTCAACTTGCTATGTTTTCCAGACTCTTCATCCATAATAAAGAGCGGCTGAATTTTGATATTTCCTAGTGCGACATGATATAAAAGCCGCTTTCTCGTCGTTACATCATTGCCTGGAAAAACCTACTTAATTTTTTGAATGACTTCTTTTATATCGACACTTCGATTTTCAACGTTCTATTCTTTCAGGATCGATATTACTGAACCAAAAAATTCTGATTCCATTACTTCCTCATCAAAGTATCTCAGATAGTGAGCAAGTATACTTTCCTTTCCCGATAATTTCATCGTAACTTTTTCAAGCAGTTACAGGTCGGTTGCCATTTCAATCTCCTATTCTAGTTCAGATTATTCAAAAGACTTCTCTAATATTATACAAACATTTTAACTCTTCTGCCATTTTTTTCAAATTTACCCTTTGATTTCAATTTCTATTTCCCTTGGCAAAACCAAGAAACCCTGACAAAAAATCGCCGAAAGCATTGATATTACTTGACTCCATGAAACAATACTCGATATACTACCCCTAACAAGAGGAATAATGACGAGAGAATGAGGTAACCGATGAAATATACAACCATACTATTTGACCTGGACGGCACTCTGACCGATCCCAAACTAGGCATTACACGCGCCGTGCAGTACGCCCTGCGCCATTACGGCATTCACATTGACAACCTGGATGAACTGGAGCCCTTTATCGGCCCACCTTTGGCGGATTCCTTCCAGGATTTCTATGGATTCAGCGAAGAAAAAGCCAATGAAGCCATCAGTGTTTTCCGGGAATATTTCCGTGATACAGGCATCTTTGAAAATGAGGTCTATGAGGGCATTCCAGAAATGCTAGGCAAATTGAAAGAAAGCGGCCACACCCTGATTGTGGCAACATCAAAGCCGACGGAATTTGCCGAAAGGATTTTAAAGCACTTCAATCTGGATCAATACTTTGACTTTGTTGCCGGCAGCACCTTTGACCAAAGCCGGTCGGCTAAAGCCGATGTGATCGCCCATGTCCATGAAGCCTACGGATTTGACCCAAAATCCACAGTCATGGTCGGCGACCGCAAACACGACCTGATCGGCGCGGCAGCGCATAACTTGCCTGCAATCGGCGTCAGCTACGGCTATGGCAGCGTAGAAGAGCTGCAAGCGGAATCGCCGTCTGCAATCGCTGATTCGCCTGCCGCCCTTTATCGGTTGTTGTCAGCATAAAACAAATCCATTAAACCGGAAATGAGGCTCTTATGAAAAAACTGCATGACCAGCAGCGGCTGGAATCCTTCATTCAACAATTTCATTTGGAAGACGTGCTCTTGCCGGAAATCCGACAAAGACTTGAACTTCATGCCTTTGTCGCCAAGGAGCTGGTTTGTCTGCAGAACAATCCTGCCCATTTTCTGTATTTCCTGGTTGAAGGGGAACTGGACATCTCTTCCGGCAACGAAGATGGAACCACCATCACCATCACGCGGATCAAGCCTCTGGCCTCGATCGGCGCCATGGAGTACTTCTCCAAGGTTGATTATTGCCAAACCGTCATCGCCGCTGAGGCTTCGACATTGATCGCCATTCCCATTTCCCTGGTAAAAAAAGAGCTGTCGGACAATCTGGCTTTTCACCAATTGCTTTGCAGGCATTTCAGCGACCGTAAGCTTGAATCCTCTAGAAAATTTGCCCGGACCCTTTTGTATCCGGCAAAAACGAGGCTTCTGGTCTATCTGGTCAAGCTGGCCGACCAAGAGGGCGCGGTTCGCTACAAGAACCAAAATGTTGCCGATGCTTTGAGCATATCGGTGCGCCATTTGCGGCGTCTCCTGGTTCAATGCGAGGCGGAAGGCCTGCTGAAACGAACCGGGAAAGGCGTTCTTTTGAATCTTGAGACCATTGAGCGGACACAGGTCCTCCTTTAGTGGTTCAAATTGGCGTATACTAAAATCAAAAAGGAGATTGATTTTATGGCAACCGTACACATTGGCGCAGAAAAGGGCGATATCGCCAAAACTGTTTTGATGCCTGGAGACCCGCTTCGCGCGAAATTCGTGGCAGACCATTATCTGTCCGACGTCAAGCAATTCAATGACGTTCGAAACATGCTGGGCTACACCGGCACCTACAAGGGACACCGCGTTTCCGTAATGGGTTCCGGCATGGGCATGTGTTCCATCGGCATCTATTCCTACGAACTCTATAAATTCTATGATGTGGAAAACATCATTCGGATTGGCAGCACAGGCGCTTACGACCCCAACCTCAAGGTTTATGATTTGGTGATTGCGGACAGCTCCTACTCAGAATCGACCTACGCGCTGGCCCAATGCGGCAAGGACCGGGACTTCACATATCCTTCTGAATCCTTGAACCGGCTGATGATCGACAAAGCCCATGAAATGGGACATGATCCGGTCGTGGCGCCGATTCATACCCATGACACCTTCTATGTGGAAGATACAGCCGAGCATTTCAGCAAAAAGTTCGAGAAGTACGGCTGCGTCTGCGTGGAAGACGAGAGCTTTGCCCTCTTCCACAATGCCGAGATCCTGAACAAACAGGCTGCAACCATTCTGACGGTCTCCAACAATCTGGTCGACAATTCGTCCATCGATTCGGACAAGCGTCAAAACGCGCTGACTGCCATGATGGAAATCGCGCTGGAAACGGCTATCGCCCTAGATATGAAATAATACAGAATGCAGACTCTCATGAGTCTGCATTTTTATATCCTCAGCCACCGTCCGTAAAAACGAATTAAGAAAAAGTTCATGCCTTCTTTTCTCTGTTTGTGGTTCAATGAAAGAAGAAAGGAGTTCGCTATGAAAAGAAAATGGACAAAATTACTCTTGCTGCTAGCCCTTGCAGGCGCTTTCATCTGGTCGCAGAACGAATGGCTGCAAACGACAGAACTCACCCTGTCCTCCAACCAAATCCCTGCCTCCTTTGACGGCTTTCGCATCCTGCAAATCAGCGACCTCCACAACCATCGCTTTGGCAAAGACCAAAGCCGCCTCTTATCTGCCATTGAAGCGGCCGATGCCGATCTGATTCTGGTAACGGGCGACACCATCGACCGGCGAAAATTCAATTTGTCCCCCGTTGAAGAGCTGCTGAAGGAGTTCCCGGACATCCCTACCTACTATGTATCAGGGAACCATGAAGTCTGGAGCGGCAAATACGACCAAGTACAAGCCGTTTTGGATGCAGGCGGCTGGCACTGCCTTGATAACGCCATTGCCACTATCACCCAGGGCGAAGACACCCTGCAGTTGGCTGGCTTGATGGATCCGGCGTCCCGCAACCAAGGCGACATTGAAACTTATAGCCGAAAGCATCTGAATGCCTTCGCCCTCCAAGATGATCCATTCACCATCCTCTTGGCACATCGGCCCAATCCTTTTCAAGTCTATGCCCAATATCCCGTGGATCTAGTCTTTTCAGGCCATGCCCACGGCGGACAGTTCCGCCTGCCCTTTCTCGGTGGTTTGATCGCGCCGGATCAGGGACTCTTCCCTGAATATACGGCCGGCATGCACACCATCAACCAAACGACCATGGTCGTCAGCCGCGGTCTTGGAAACAGCATTATTCCGCTGCGTCTCTTCAATCGACCGGAATTGGTGGTTGTAACCTTGCGGACAAATTAAAAAGGACCCGCTGGGTCCTTTAGGCATTCTGTACTTGTTCCAGTACCGTTTGCAATTTTCGCTCTGCTGTCTCAGCTGAATCCTGATTTCTGGCAATCACTGTAATCTTCTCCGCTTTCGGCAGCACTTCCCGAAACTTTGGCAAAAACACCTCGGGATCGCTACCCTTATGATTGATCAATAAAAAAACTTCCGCATTTCGAATCTTGTAGTCGTGGGCAAACCCGCGAACTGCCGGTGGGACATTTCCCGCCCAAACCGGTGAAATCACAACAATTTTTTTAAAATTATCCAACAACGTCAATCCGCACAGATGAATATTCCCAATCTTTTCCTTTTTGCTGTCATATCCCGCTTTGATAAATCCCAGCGGGCCTTCCATGCGTTTCTTAAACTCCGTAATTTCCCGGAGATCCGCATGAAGCTCCTCTGCCAATCGCTTGGCATATGCCTTTGAATGACCATTTCTTGAATAGTAACAAACTAGCGTGTCCATATCTTTTCCTCCTTATGTTCCCGCTTCGCTTATCTTCCCTATTCCTTCTCCACAGACTCCCAATCAATTTCCAAAACGGCAGCCAGTTGGCCATCGCCCTTTCGAATTCGATGAATGGACCTTTCTCCCTGTTGGTCCATTTCAATCTGTAAACATTCCCCTAGCCGAGTTTCGCTCTTGAATATGATATTCGTACGCTTCACCCGGTATTGCTTAATCCATGCAAGCGGCATGCCTTCTATCGCCCAAATCAAGTACCGCGTATTGTTCGTATGGCGATTGATATCGATATCGGCATAACCAACTTTGACTTCATGAGACTTTTCCGCTTCAAAACGGATTGGAATTTTCTCAAACTTCAGCTTCTCTTGCTCATCTCCGCTAATGCCGTAGGCTTGAGTCAGCCAATCCGGCTTTTTTGCAATCTTTCGCTTTTCAAAATCAAACAAAACCCATTTTGACTTGGCTTCGCCGACAACCGCGCCGTTTTGATCCCGCAGCCAGAATTTCCGGTAGGCATAAAGGGAATCGAATGCCGTTGCAGCCGTTGACAAATCAATGGTTTCATAGCCAAAAAAATCTTTCTCCAAACTGTATTCCATTTGATACAGCATCCAGCCAAAGCTGTTTTCCCGCAGCCGCTCAATGCCGACTCCGCACTCCTCGCTTTGCAAGGTCGCTATATCCTGCATATACAGCAAAATGGCTTGCGGCAGAACCCGGTTCCATGCGTCCACTTCGTAGGAATGCACCAGGTAGTCTCTATTCGTCAGTATCCCCGCCATCTGCAATTCCTTTCTTTACCTCTTCGTAGATTGCCAGAACCTTTTCCTTGTTTGCTTCTTCCACCTCAAGATGGCCCCAGCCGTACTCCAATTGGAAGATCCCGTTCAATCCAGCCTGATGATAGGACTGAATATGGTAGTCAAGCCCTTCTTCCTCGAGGATTTCAGCCATCAGTTCCGCTTCGAATTCATTATTGAATACCAATACTTTTTTCATCATCTACTCCAATCGGTACTTGGCTTCAAATTCCTCTAGAAAAGAAGCAAAGTCCGTATAATGTATGGCTTCCATGCCCGCTGCCCGTGCGCCTTCCACATTTACGATGGAATCGTCAATAAACAGGCATGTTCCCGGTTCAAGACTCAGTCCGTCGGCAACCAGCAGGTAAAATTCCCGTTCCGGCTTCACCATATGCACGTCGCACGACCAATACAGTTGGTCAAAAGTTGTAATCCATTCGAAATTCTTTAGGATCGAAGGAACAAAGTCCTTCGGCATATTGGACAAAATCGCCGTCTTTTCCATACGGTCGCGATTTTCCCGGATGAAAGTCGCCATTTGCGGATTTTCAGAAACCCAGCTGTCCACATCAATTACAATCAGCTTTTCAAAGACGTCCGTGGACAATTCCAAATTCAGCCTGTTCAGCACTTCTTCCCAATACTCACGCCGGGTAATGGCGCCGCGGTCATATTCCATGCGCACGTCAAAATAGCTTTGGAAGAATTTTTCTTCATCAACGCCAACGGCGTGCATCATTTCTTTTCGCGCTTCGTCTTTCTGCGGAAGTCCGAGGACGCCCCCAAAATCAAAAATCATTCCACGTATCTTCTTTTTCATTTTTGTCGCCCCTTTCCTCCATGGTATATTATACCAAACTTATGGTGAATTTTCTTGCGCAAATTCCTTTTTTGCAGTATTCTAGTAAATGGTTTTAAAGGAGGAAGCAGTATGACAACAGTAGCAACACAGGGCGTATGCGCACGCGCCATTGAATTCGACGTGCAAGATGGAATCGTTAAATCGGTTAATTTTATCGGAGGATGTCCCGGCAATCTGATTGGGATTTCGGAACTGGTTAAAGACAAACCCGTTGATTATGTTATTGAAAAATTGGAAGGCATTCGATGCGGCGGCAAGTTCACTTCTTGCCCGGACCAATTCGCAAAAGCCTTGAAAGCATTCAAATAAAATGCTGGAGCCTTATTGCTCCAGCATTTTTTCTTTCAGCAAAATAGCCGCACACCACAAGTCCAATGCCAACAACAGAAAAAACATCAGACCGCCAACCAGCACGCCCTGGGCCAGATAGTAACCCGGACTGACGATCAGGGTATACGCAAGCATCCCCAATCCAAAAAGACTCACCTGTACAGCTTCGTCCTGCTTTTTCCATAGGGCCCGGCCGCCGAATATCAAAACAATCGCCGTTGCGCCTTCCGCTGCCAGATGCAAGCCAATTTCGACAGGCTTGCTTTCCAGCTCGGGGATTTGACCGGTCAAAAAGAAGAAGGCCCACATAAGGATCATCATGGTACCCACACCGATCTCAAACCCTGCAATAAGCCGTCTTCCCTTCATGGCTAAATTACCACCATCTGTGCCGTAACATCCGGCAAACTGTTCAACTGGTCAACCAGCTCTTCGATTTGCGCCTTTTCTGCCACCACTTCCAGAATAATCAAGCCGGAAGGAGAGCAAACATCCGCCGGTACGTCATGCAGTCCCAAACGCACCTTAATGTAACATCCAAAGTCTGTCAGCAATTGTTGCATGCGCGTCGCCGATTCTTCGCGATTTGCATTCTTAATAATGACGAGCTTGTAGGTCATAAAATCACCTCCATTTTTTTCTTATTCATTTCATACTCTACCCGGAAATCGATTTTTTCACACAATTCAGTGAATTTTCCTCTTCAAACTATGAAATACCTTGCTCTCACACGGGTTACAGGTTATAATTGAACTCTGTGTTAAAGAATTGGAGGAAATTCATGAAACAAAACGAAAAGATCCGAAATATCGCGATTATCGCCCATGTCGACCATGGCAAAACAACCCTGGTTGACGAACTGCTGAAGCAAAGCGGAGCTTTCCGCGTCAATGAATCGGTTGCCGAACGTGTAATGGATTCAAACGCCTTGGAACGCGAGCGGGGCATTACGATTCTTTCGAAGAATACGGCAGTTTTATATAACGATGTAAAAATTAATATTGTTGACACTCCGGGTCACGCGGATTTCGGCGGCGAGGTCGAGCGTGTTTTAAAAATGGTTGATGGTGTAATCCTTTTGGTTGACGCCTTCGAAGGTCCCATGCCTCAAACGCGATTCGTATTGCGAAACGCCCTTGCCTTGAACCTTCCTGTCATTGTCTGCGTCAATAAGATTGACCGTCCAGACGCAAGACCGGAAGCGGTTATTGATGAAGTCTATGATTTGTTTATTACCTTGGACGCCAATGACGAGCAAATCGAATTTCCCATCGTATATACCTCGGCGAAAAACGGAACCGGAAGCCTGGAAGTTGACGGCGAGCAAAAGGATTTGCGTTGCCTTTTCGACACCGTCTTGGAATCCATTCCAGCGCCAAAATCCCATACGGAAGAACCTGTACAGGTTTTGATCTCGACAATTGACTACAATGCATATGTGGGACGAATCGGCATTGGTAAGATTGAACGGGGTACTTTGAACGTCGGTGATGAAACCATCATCGTCAATCAGGATAACGACCAATCCAAAAAGGTCCGCATCACCAAGCTGTTCGCTTTTGAAGGCTTGAAGCGCGTGCCTGTGGATTCCGCTTCAGCCGGTGACATCATCGCCTTGGCTGGAATCGAGAATCTACAAATCGGCGATACCGTCTGTGATCCTTCAGATCCAACGCCACTGGACTTTGTTAAAATATCGGAACCAACCCTGTCCATGGTCTTTTCCGTCAACAACGGGCCGTTTGCCGGCCGTGACGGCGATTATGTCACTTCACGCCAGGTTCGGGACCGATTGGAAAAGCAAATGAACACCGATGTATCCCTTCGTGTGGAAGAGACCGAATCGACAGATGCATTTAAAGTCTTTGGTCGCGGCGAACTTCATTTGTCCATTCTGATCGAAACCATGCGCCGGGAAGGGTATGAATTCATGGTTGCCAAGCCACAGGTTCTGATTAAAGAAATCGACGGAAAGAAACACGAACCGATGGAAATGGTTACCATCGACGTACCGGAAGAATACGCAGGCTCTGTCATCGAACGATTGGGCCGCCGAAAAGGCGAATTGATGAATATGCTGCCGGCATCCGGCGGATACACACGAATGGAGTTCAGCATTCCAGCCCGCGGACTCATTGGCTACCGGTCACAATTTATGACGGATACCAAGGGAACCGGCATAATGCACTCCATATTCGACGGATTCGAGCCATTCAAGGGTGAAATCCCGCACCGCGAGACTGGGTCCCTGGTTGCGACGGAAGCGGGCAAATCTGTCACCTACGCTTTGTTCAAGCTGCAGGACCGCGGCACGCTTTTTGTCGGTCCCGGCGAAGATGTCTACGAAGGCATGGTTGTCGGCCAGTCCAACCGACCGGAAAACATTGAAGTCAATGTCTGCAAGAAAAAGCAATTGACCAGCATCCGTTCGGTATCAGCCGATGAGAAACAAATTATGACGCCGCCAACAAAATTGTCTTTGGAAGGGGTTATGGAATACTTGGGTGATGACGAATTGATCGAAATCACGCCAAAGATCTTCCGATTAAGAAAGAAATATTTGACGCTCGACGAAAGAAAACGAGCCAATCGAGCATAAAAAAAGATCCAGGATTATTTCCTGGATCTTTGTCTTTTTATTTCCATAATCGTTAAGATAAAAAACCGCTGCCTGCGAGGAGTGCCAGCCATCCTCGAATCAAAGCACCATGCGTCAAAAATGATCCTCCCAAAAAGAAACACGCAATACTGAGCAGTAAATGCAATTCCTGCTTGCCTCTCCTTTTCATACACACCCCTCCTTGGGATATGTATACCCAAAGAAGTTTGCTATTCCGCATCCATTTGGAAGGTTTTAGGAGAAATCCCCGTGATTTTTTTAAAGATGCGGCTGAAGTAATGCTGACTTTTGTATCCGCAGCTTTCCGCCACCTCATAGATCTTCACCTCGCGGCTGGATCTCAGCATTTCTTTGGCGTGCTGAATTCGGATCCCGTTTAAAACTTCCACAAAGCCGCCGCCCGTTTCCTTGCGCAGCAAATTGCTCAAATAGTTGGGGCTCAGGTCAAAGGCTTCCGCCATTGTGCTTAAATCCAAATCCTCTTGGCTAAAATGCGCCTCCAAATAGTCCATCACACGCGCGACAAAAGGCGAATACAAAGACCGCTTTTCTCCGCGCTTTTCCTTGCAGGATTGGACGACGTTACGAAGCGCCTCTTCCTCCACGGGTTTCAACAGATAATCCGATACGCCCAGCCGAACCGCTTTTTGCGCATATCCAAACTCATCATATCCCGATACAATGACCACATCCATGGGAAGATTCAGCGCACGGATGTCTTGAATCAATTCCAAGCCGTTGCGTTTGGGCATATTGATGTCCACAAAGGCAAGATCGGGGCGAACCCGCTTGAGGACTTCCAAGGCTTCTTCTCCATTCTGGGCTGTTCCTACAATCTGCGCCTCAAGCCCCAGACTTTCGATTTGCCTGGCGAGTCCTCTTAGAATTTTCGGTTCATCATCCGCCAAAAAGATTCGAATCATTGCTTTCACACTCCTTCCCGATCCATAGAGACACCTGCGTACCTTTCCCCGGTTCGCTCATTACCTTGGCTTGAAAGCCATCGCCGTACACAAGCCGCAACCGTTCTATCACATTATAGAAGCCAACCCCGCCGCCCAAATGGACACCCGTATCGATCATGGCACGCAGAAGCTCCAACTGCTCCGCGGTCATGCCGATGCCCGTATCTTGGATTTCACAGCGAATTCGCTCCGCTTCCGTATGAATCCGGATGCTGATCTTTCCCGGTCCATCCATCTCTTTGATGCCATGATAGATGGCATTTTCCACAATGGGCTGCAAAATCAGTTTTGGCACCTTGCAGGTTTCTACGCCCGGCTCCACTTCGATTTCATATTGGATCTTCTCTTCATACCGCAAAGCTTGAATCCACAAATAGCTCTTTACATGTTCAATTTCCCGCGCCAGCGTTGTCCATTCCTTCCCCCGGTTCAACCCATTTCGAAACAGGGTGGTCAGGGCCCGAATCCCTTGGCTCAACTCCTTGGCACCGGCTTCAATGCTCATATAATACAAAGTGTCCAGGGTATTGTATAAAAAGTGCGGCGTGATTTGCATTTGAAGCGCCTGAAGTTCCGCCTTACGTTTGCGCCTTTCCTTGTCTTCCACCTCGCCGATCAAGGATTCAATCCGGCCCAGCAGCTGTCGAAAGCTTTGGCCCAGGGAGTCAATCTCCAGTACCTTGGACGGCGGTATCTCCACATCGAACTTTCCTACCTTCACCTCTTTGGTTGCCGCTTCAAAGGCAATCAGCGGGCGGCTCAAGGAATCCGCCAGCGGTGAGATCAGCAGTATGCCGAGAAACAGAATGGCAATGCCGATAATAAACATTTCACTTTGAAAATCGGTAATTCCCGCAAGGATCCGTGTCTTGTCGTAATAGGATACAATCGTCCATTCCGACGCGCCGCGAATCGGCAAAAAGTCGACCACGTAATCATCCAAGGATACGGTCTGAAAAGCCTGCCCAGACTCTGTCCACCGTCTAATTTCCGACTCAAACTCCCGGTCTGCACGCAATGCCTCAGAAGAAAAGAATACCGCATGGTCTTCCAAATTGTGTGCAAATACAATTCCTTCCTTGTTTAACAAGGCCCAGCTGCCTTCCGGATTCTGGGTTTTGGACACCAGCTCTGTCAGCGAGGAAATATCCACAGCCGCAGACAAATAGCGGGTTGTCTTCCCCAATTCCTCAACAGGCACCAGAATTACCACAATGGGGTTCTGTCGGTCCAGGGACCAAATCGGGTTGGATATGACGACGTCCAACTCCGGATTGTTTTTTAGTTTTTTAAAATACTCCCGGGTCGAAATATCAATGGTCAATCCATTGCTGATCTTATTGGTTCCCGCCAAATCTACAATTCCCAGAGATTCGTAGCGGTCGGACAAATGATCCGCATAACGCGCCAAAGACGCTGCCATTTTGGCTTCATCCCCTTCCAGGAAGGTTTCGTTCATCGCCAAGATCTGAAGCTCGGCAATTCGCTCATGAATCCAGGCATCCACGCTTTCCGCCCGCGCCTGCAGCACGGACCGGTGCATCTCGTAGGTCTCAGGGACCAAGTTCTCTTGCAGTTGAGATTGGGTAAAAAACAGAAAGATCAACACAATGGGCAGCAATAGCCCCAAAAAAGCCGTGATCATTCTTGTGCGAATGGAACTCATGGCGCCTCCTTTCAAAACCTTCCCCATTGTATAGAAATCCCCCAAAAAAGTAAAGAAGCGGGCCTAAGCCCGCCTCTTGTCATTCGTCCATTTGTCCATTTAAGTTTGCCAACTTATTTTACTACGTTTTGTCCTGCAATACGGCCGAATACAATCACATCGGTAACGGCATTGCCGCCCAATCGGTTGCTTCCGTGGATGCCGCCGGTAACTTCGCCAGCTGCATACAGACCTTCCACAATTTCACCGTTTTGGTTGATAACTTGTGCCATTTCGTTGATCATCAATCCACCCATTGTATGGTGAACAGAAGGTACGGCACGCTGCAGATAGAAAGGACCTTCAGCAATCGGACGAAGGGCACCCTTCTTCACAACTTCCAACTCAGTCTCGCCAGCTACAAATTTGTTGTATTCTGCTACGGTTGCTTCCAAAGTTTCCACGTTTACACCCATGGCTTCCGCCGCTTCCGCCAACGTATCCGCTTTCACGATCAGTCCTTGGCCTTCCATTGTTGCATACTCTTGCGCATGCACTTCTGTCATATGACCTTTGGATTCAATCTCTTGTCCCCAAAGCAGATACGCGCTTGCAGATGTTTGTGCCAAAATACCGCGGGATACCACGTCACGACGGTCCATTTCGTTAACAAATCGCTCGCCTTCAACGTTAACCAAAATCGCGCCGTCAAATCGTGAGTTGGCTACATAACTGATAATGCCTGTTACAGGGTTGCATGTTGGATATGTTTGAATATGTTCCATGCCAACCAAGTCTGCATTTACCGCTTCCGCCATGACAATGCCGTCGCCTGTTGTGCCCGGTTGGTCTGTTGTCAAATAACGCTCATCCAATTCTGGATTGTATTGCATACGCATTTCGATATTGGATCCGAATCCGCCTGTTGCCATTACAACGCCTTTCGCCGCATGGAATGTGATCGCATCACCATTTGCCGCTTCCGCCATAACGCCAACAACTTTTCCATCTTCCACGATTAGCTCATTTGCTTTTACTTCTGTCTTGATCGTAACGCCGTTTTCTTCCGCGCGTGCCGCCAATTTTTCAATCAGATCTGTTCCATGGTTGCCTGTCGCAATAATGGCACGGGCTACAGAGTGTCCGCCAAATTGTTGCAGACGGTCTTCCATGAAGCCAACACCCAAGTCTTCCTTCAGCCACAAAGCCGCTTCCAAAGCGTGGTCTGCCATAATGTGAACCAAAGAAGGATTTGCCAGGTTATCGCCGCCCTTCATGGTATCTTCGAAGTACAATTCAATACTGTCTTCTACGCCAACAGCTTCTTGCGCCCAGCTTCCCGGTACGTTCAATCCGCCGCCGGATACCATGGTGTTTCCGCCGATGAATGGCATTTTTTCCAATACAACTACATTCGCACCCGCTGCTGAAGCTTCCACTGCTGCCGCCAGACCCGCACCGCCGGCACCGATCACAACAACATCATACGATTGTTCCGCTTCTTCTGTTGCCTTTGCCAGGGCAATGACTTCTTCCGTTGTGAAGTCAGCGTCCGTTGCGCCCGCTTTTGTAAGCGCATCACGAATCGCTTCCAACAAGCCATAGCTTGTCAGGCTTGCGCCGCTGACCGCTTCCACATTAGTGGAGTTGTTTTCCAAAACCGCTGCAAGCACTTGCTCAATTGCCGCGTCTGAAATCCCTTCCGTATCTTCCGACTTCAATACTTTTGCGTCTGTAATCACGCCGTTTGCGATGGTTACTTCCACTTCCATTTGTCCGTTTTTGCCTTCGGCAACACCGGTAAATGTACCGTCTTGAATTCCCGATGCAGCTGGTTCTTCCACAGTCGTTCCCGCCTGTGAGCAACCCGCCAATGTCATAATCATCATGACAATCAATAATGCAGATAAAACTCTTTTCATGACTTCCCCCTAATAAGATTGTTGTTAATTTCACAATCGATTATATCGAGAATCGTCAGGAATGTATTTACATAAAACACGGTTTTTTTGCACAAATCAACGACTTGTTATCGTTTACACCATGATCGTCTTCATCTTGACAAATTTTGATTTCTTTATAAAACAAGAAAACCGCTTCAGCCTTAGATCAGCTGATAAAACAGTCCTTCCGTCGTACTGAACCATACAAGCATGCCCCGACCTTGTTTCGTCATACGAATATGCATCTCCCATTCAGGATATAGTTTGACAAGCTGCATCGCTCCGCCCACCACATAAGCCACAAATGAAATATAGTTGTCTTTCTTCATGGGATGATCGCTGGTGATATACCATTGGCCATCCTCAACCGTTACATCCAGCTTCTTCTCCTCGTCCGCTTTTTTGGGCTTTTGCACCTCCATCTTTCTTCCGCAGCAGCTAATGCTCGCATCCCCTGTGGTTACCGTAATATTCCCGCATGTCGGGCATACATAAAATTTTGAATTTCTCATGCTTCCTCCTGTCATATCGCTTTGCGCCAAATCCCCTTTTAACATATGTGCGATGTCTACACCCAGGATCTCGGACAATTCCGCAATCAGCGCAATATCCGGACAACCCAGGCCCCGCTCCCATTTTGAAATCGTCTTGTCGCTGATATTTAATTTGCTTGCCAATTCATTTTGTGTCAATCCCTGCTCTTTTCGCAAGGCTCGAATCAATTCACCAATCTTCACACAGTCCATATTCTTCTCCCATATTATTCATCCCTCAAGCTTTGCAACTCTATTATAAATATAGCAGAGAAGGCCGCTTTATGGTATCTACGATCCGTAGAGTTTCCGCCGGGAACCGCAAGTGCAGCCAGCAGAAAAAATCCAGGACCTTACAGCCCTGGACTCCTTCTGACTTTCAATTATTCTACTTGCGGTGCCGTCCGCCACCTCCGCCCATCATCTGCATTTGGGTAATTTCCGTGATGATTTGTCCGTTCGCCGTTACCTCGCCTCCATTCAGCACTGCACTACCGTCGGCATCAAAGATGGAATTGCCTTCCGCGTTGATCGTACCGCCATTGATCGTGATGTTGCCGTTTGAATCAAAAGCGTCCGTGTCGCCACTGGCCACTTTGACGTTGATGGTGCCGCCATTCACTTCAATTAAAACCGAAAGGGGGCTTTTGGCTGCCGCGTTGATCCCATCATCCAAAGCGTAAATGTCAATCTCGCCGCCATTGATCTGAATCGTGGTTCCCTCAATGCCTTCCGTACAGGTTTCGATATTGATGGTCCCACCGTCGATTTGCACAATGCTGGTTCCCCGGATCGCATCATCCACAGCGGTAATATTCAAAACGCCTCCATAGATATAAATGTATCCCAAGGAAGCATCCTCATCATTTTCGCTGTGAAGGGCGTCTTTGTTCGAAACAATGGAAATCTCGCCGTCATAGATTCGAATCGAGTCATTCGCCTCCAGTCCATCGGCTTCGGAAGTAATGACATAGGCTCCGCCCGTTACCTTCAAATCATCTTTTGACGCAATCCCATTGCCTTTCACAGAAACAATTTCAAGCATTCCTGTTCCGTTGAGTACCAGATCCGATTTCGAGTAAATCACCGCATCCAGATTGTTGGTTCCGTCTGCAGTATAGTAGCCGGTCACTTCCAAGGCATTGTCGCTGTCCGTCGTTGTGACAAAGACCTTGTCCGCGGATTTCACGTAGATAGCCGGCGTATCCGTATTGGTGATGCTGACACCGTCCAAAACGATTTGAACCTTGGCTTCGTCGTCAGCCTCCACGACAATCGTCGCATCCTCAGCCTTTCCGGTTACTACATAAACCCCTTCCTCGCTGATTGTCAGATCGCTTCCGCTTTCCACTTCCAGGTAGGCCGCATTGGACAGATCCGCTGTCTGTTCCAGGTCACGGTCGGTAAACATCTCCGTCGTATCCAAAACCGACCCGTCAACCGCTGACAGGATATTTCCAGAACTGTTGTCTGTAACGCTGACCGCTGTTGAAACTTCCGTCACTTGCACCACCGGATCCGTTGTTGTAATCGCTGCTGCGCTTAAATTCTCTTCCGCGGAGGCACACCCGCCAAACAGGAAAATGGCCGCCAAGCTTATTGCCATTGCCTTCATCATTCTCTTTTTCATTTTATACACTCCTTTAGATAACCAAGTGAATTTGATCTCTTTGCTTGGTTCAAGCATAGTCCTCCAACTTCACACCTATCTAACGAAATGATAAACAAATTGAAAACTCGAATAAATCCATAGCACCTAGCGAATTAGCACGATCCCTTTGGATTACACCAAAAAAACCGCCGGTACCCAATGGTTCCAGCGGCTCATTCTTTGCGCTAGCAAAACAGATCTTCTCGAAATACATTGATGCTGATAATCTCCCTGACTCCGCCTTTCTCATCGAGTCGCATTGCTGTCAGCTTGGCGCCGTAGACGGCTGCCGTATCGATGTTCCAGGTATCGCTCTCTTTGTCATAGCTGGGTCCGTTTGGATTCGGCGTATGGCCGATTACCTGCATCTTGCCGATCGCCTTCTTCTTGCTGCGATTCCATATAATGCTTTCCGGGTTATTCAAGTCGTAAGGGTCCCGGCTAAAAGCTGAAATCCCCGCATGGCTGATAAAGACTGAGTCCGTCTCGTAAAAGAGCGGCAAGGTTTTAAACCAAGCCAAATCTTTCAAGGGATCATATCCCTTCTGTTCATAATTCTGCAAGGTTTTGGTCCCGCTTTGCCACAGCCAATTATGATTGGGCCCGTGGTCGAAATGCTCGATAAATTCATTCTCATGATTGCCCAGCAAAACCTGAACCAGCGCCGGATACTCTGCTTGCAGGTTTCTGACATACTCAACCGTTTCCGGTGTATAGCAGCCCCGGTCGATCAAGTCGCCTAGAAAGATCAGGATTTCTCCCTCTTTCCAATTCTCTTCCAACATGGCTTTCAAGGTATTTAGGCAGCCGTGAATATCCCCGATAATCAACAATCTCATCATCCCCTTTTTGCAACCAGTCTATATTGTATCTATACCCGCCCGGACATGGATTCCAAAATGACCTGGCCGTAATTTGTAACGCAAAACAAAAAGCCACCTCTTGCGAGATGACCTTCCTAAGCACCATTGCATGAATCATGGCAGAATATCGATATTGTCAAGATCATGATAAATATTCACCCGCTCCGTAATAAAGTGAAGCACGGTATAGTCCGGATCCGAAATCCCTTTGGGATAATACTGCTCGTCCCCGTCCGACCATATCAGCCTTCTTGCCTCTTCATCCTGACGCACTTCCATTTTGCCAACCAACAATAGTCCGACAAACTTTTTCTGATCGCAAAAATACACACAGGCATTTGGATTTTCAAGAAACTGCTTCACCCTTCTTGACGAGGTGTTGGTGCTGAACCAAATGCTCTTCACCCCGTCTCTTTTCGCGACCAACATGGCCTTGATACTGGGAACCTGAACGTCAATTGAACCGACAAATGCAATTCTCGAGCATTGGATCAAGTCTTCAGCCAGTTGTTTTGCATCATTGATAAGCATGCGTGCCTCCTCTTTCTACACCCTAACAATTCATCATCCCGCATTTTCCCACAAACTAGACATTGTCCCTCCACCTGTGTCGGCTATGGATAAACAAGCCAAGAATCAAAAGGCTCTGCACCCCGAAAACAATCCACCGCCCTTCCGGCACTTGCCAATAAGTTCCCAATGCCGCGCCGAAATTCGCAAAGGTATGATAGAGAATAACCGCATATACACCCTTGGTCCTCATCATGATCCATGCGTAAATCCAGCCGCTGGTTGCCGTCAGCAGAAAAAACTCCCAAAACGGAATCGCCGCCTGCACCGTACCCTCGATAAAATGAAGGGGCAGATGCCAAAGGGCGTGAATGATCCCAACCACAATCCCCGCAAGCAAAGGACTCCACCGTCTTCTCAGTTCCGGATACAGCCAGCCGCGCCAGCCAAATTCCTCGAATCCCCCGCCCAAAACCAAGATCGAGAGCCAGACAAATCCCCATGCTGCCGGCGGATATCCCCATTGAAAGACTTCACCCGTCAATTGATTTGTCAAAACCTGGGCGATCAAGGGCGGCGCCATTCCCAAGACAATGGCAAGCCCCAGCCATTTCAGCTTCTTCGGTTCGGCCATTACCGATTTCCAAAGCCCGATTAACCTGCTGGTGATCTTCCCTTTCGGTTCAACAATCAATCGCGCAAAAAGCGGCGACCAGGTTGCCACCATGCTTAATTGTATGAAAAGAAGCGGAATGGGCCAGCCAGCCGCCTTGGCAATCTGACTTCCCCATAAGCCCCAGGCAATTCCATAGGCAAAAAGAATAAAAAACCAGCTTCGTTTGCTCATCTAATCGCTCCCATCCACTCAAGCCAATATGAATAATTCCCCGTCTTATTTTTTTCTTGCCCAGATTCAAAACCCTTAACCATCTGTCAACAAAAAAACAATCCCAAAATTCATCCTTGGGATTGTTCCTGCAATCAAATATTCTTTTCTTCTCGAACCATATGGCTGCTTGTTTACCGCTCCAACCGACTTAAATCGATTTGCAAATCCTCTTGCTTCATCATTTCCCAGGAAAAGATAGAGATGGCTTCCTGCAAAGAGATCGGTTCTTCCTTTTCGATCATGCCCGCCTCAAACAATAAAAGTCCCACCAGTTCTTCCGGTTTCCATCCTTTCGATCGCAATTGCCCCAAATCCAACGACCGAAACCGCTTGCTCAATCGTTCTCCGTCATTCCCCACCAAAAGAGGAACATGACCAAACTGAGGCGCCGCATATCCCAGGGTTTCATAGAGCATTCTTTGGCGATGGGTCGATGACAAGAGGTCTGCCCCGCGAACGACTTCACTGATTTCCATTAAGGCGTCGTCCAACACCACAGCCAATTGATAGGCATGCACGCCATCCGCCCGGCGCAGGATAAAATCGCCGACTTCCCGTTGAAGATCCTGACATTGCTGGCCGTAGTTCAAATCCGTATAGCAGTCCATCCGGTCCGGCATTAGGAATCGCAAGGCCGGTTTCTTTTTCAAAGCCCGTTCCATCTGTTCTTCCGGACTTAGGTTGCGGCAAAATCCGGGATAGACATGCTGTCCTTCCCCCCGATGGGGCGCGCGAACTGCCTGCAAGTCCTTTCTGGAACAGAAGCAGGGATACAGCAGTCCTTTTGTCCTGATATTATCAAGGGCTTCCTCGTACAGGTGGCGCCGCTCATCCTGGCTGTAGGGTCCATAGGCCCCGCCGCAGTCAGGTCCTTCCTCATAGGTTAGTCCCATCCAGGCCAGATCCTCGATGATTTGGTCTGCATATTCTTTTTTGGATCGAACCGGATCCAAATCCTCCATGCGAAGGATCATTGTCCCGCCCTGTTTTCGAACCGAAAGCCAGGCTGCCACCATCGCCCAGATATTGCCCAGATGCATGCGCCCCGAAGGACTCGGCGCAAACCGTCCTCGAATCTTTTCCATGCCTACCTCCAAAAAAGGCCCGCTCGTTTCCGAGAGGGCCTAATCGTCTACTTCACAACCAAGTTGAAAATTCTTCCCGGTACGAAGATCTCTTTTACAATGTTTTTCCCTTCCAAATGCGCCATGATGTTCTCCTCTGCCAAGGCAGCCGCTTTCGCCGCTTCCTTGTCAGCGTCTTTTGGAATGGTAATGGTGCCGCGCACCTTGCCGTTGATTTGAACAGCCATTTCGATTACCGCGTCCACCGTCTTGGCTTCCTCGAATGTAGGCCAAGTCGACTGATGCAAGTAACCTTCGTATCCATTTTCAACCCACATCTCTTCTGTGACATGCGGTGATACAGGATTCAACAGAATCAACAAGGACTTGAACTCTGCACGGTTGATCTTGCCGACCTTTTGCACCTCGTTGACAAAGGTCATCATTTGGGCAATGGCCGTATTGTATTTCAACGTCTCAAAGTCTTCGGAAACCTTCTTGATCGTCTTGTGCATCACGGTTTCCAATTCCTTGGAGTACGCATCGCCATCCACCAAGATCTCTTGCAATTTCCAAACTTTGTCCAAGAATCGACGGCAGCCTTTTACCCCGTTCATGGACCAAGGCACAGACTTCTCGAAGTCACCGATAAACATTTCGTACATGCGCAGGGTATCGGCACCGTATTCAGCAATAATATCATCCGGATTCACCACGTTGCCGCGGGACTTACTCATTTTCTCGCCGTTTTCACCCAGGATCATGCCATGGCTAGTACGTTTTTGATACGGCTCTTTGGTTGGAACCGCGCCGACATCGTAAAGCACCTTGTGCCAGAATCGTGAATACAACAAGTGAAGGGTAGTATGCTCCATGCCTCCGTTGTACCAGTCAACCGTCAACCAGTATTTCAGCAATTCCGGATCCGCCAAGGCTTCATTGTTGTCCGGATCGATATAGCGCAGGAAGTACCAGCTGGATCCCGCCCATTGCGGCATGGTGTCGGTTTCACGAAGCGCTTCCCCGCCGCAGCAAGGACAGCTTGTGCGTCGCCATTCCATCATGTTGGCCAATGGAGATTCCCCATTGTCCGTAGGCTCATAGGACTCTACATCCGGCAACAGCAATGGAAGCTCAGACTCGTCGATTGGCTGCCATCCGCACTTCTCGCAGTAAACCATAGGAATCGGCTCGCCCCAGTAACGCTGACGAGAGAATACCCAGTCTCGCAATTTGAAGTTTGTCTTGCGCTCGCCAATGCCCTTCTCTTCCAAGAAGTCGGCAATCTTGACCTTCGCGTCGGCAACCGACAAGCCGTCAATTACCGGCGAATTGATCATGGTGCCTTCCGCGATATCCGTGAAGGCTTCTTCATCCACATTGCCGCCTGCAACCACTTCCACAATCGGCAAATCAAATTTCTTGGCAAACTCCCAGTCACGGGTATCATGAGCCGGTACAGCCATGATCGCGCCAGTTCCGTAGGACATCAACACATAGTCGGAAATCCAGATCGGAATCTCTTGGTCATTGACCGGATTGATCGCCATCAGTCCGTCGATTTCCACACCTGTTTTCTCTTTTACCAATTCAGTTCGCTCGAACTCAGACTTCTTGGATGCAAACTCCTTGTATTCCTGAAGCGCGTCCATATTTTTGATTCGATCGGCGTATTTTTCGATATACGGATGCTCCGGCGACATAACCATATAGGTCGCCCCGTACAGCGTATCCGGACGAGTCGTGTATACCCGCAGCTTGTCTTCCGTTCCGGCAATGGCAAAGTCCACTTCCATGCCCTTTGACTTGCCGATCCAGTTTTTCTGCTGGGTCTTCACCCGCTCGATATAGTCCACTTCATCCAAATCCTGGATCAAACGGTCTGCATATTCGGTGATTTTCAACATCCACTGGTTTTTAACCTTTTGTACAACTTCAGAACCGCAACGCTCGCAAACGCCGTTGACAACTTCCTCGTTGGCCAAACCAACCTTGCAGCTTGTACACCAGTTAATCGGGAATTCTTTCTTGTATGCCAAGCCCTTCTTGAACAATTGCAAGAAGATCCATTGGGTCCACTTGTAGTAGTTCGGATCCGTGGTGTTGACTTCGCGCGCCCAGTCAAACGAGAAGCCCAAGGCTTTCAACTGCGCCTTGAAACGCGCCACATTCTGCTCCGTTACCTTGGCAGGGTGGATTTTGTTCTTGATGGCATAGTTTTCCGTCGGCAACCCAAACGCATCCCATCCCATTGGGAAGAGTACGTTGTATCCTTCCAAACGGCGTTTTCTGGCTACGATATCCAGTGCCGTATACGGACGCGGATGACCCACGTGAAGTCCCTTGCCTGATGGATAAGGGAATTCAATCAAGGCATAGAATTTTTCCTTATCCAAATCATTTGTTGCTGCATAACATTGTAATTCATCCCAGCGGTCTTGCCATTTCTTTTCAATCGCGCTCGGATCATAAGGCTTTATTTGCATGATCGTTCTCCTTTCGTTCTATAAAAAAAGGGCCTTCTTGTCTTGTTTAGAGACGAGAAAGCCCGCGGTACCACTCTACTTGGCAAAATTTGCCCACTTCATTCGATAACGGTTTGCACCGACCTTCTTGCAAAGGTGACTCCCGGATGAGTTCAAGGAATTGAGTTATCGTTTCGCACCAACCAACGACTCGCTTGCAACTATCCTTCCCTTACTGGTTCCGTTCACAGTCTCTTCTATTCAACGGTCCCATTCTATCAAAAATGGTACCCCTTGTCCAGTCTCTAATAGGTGTCCGCTATGGACCAGATGGAGAACCCGAAAACAACCAAAAGCAAAATATACAAACCGATAATAATCAAGGCCCACAACAGCATGGCTTTCGCCCAGTTCTTTTTGCTTTCCGGAATATTCCCGCCGCCAAACGCCCAAACAAACGGCATGATCAGGTTCACCAAAGGGATGCTCATCAGCAGCATCACAATCAGCCAATCCTTCACCGTCACCACATCTTCATAACGTTCTTGCGACATCTCATTGTATCCGTAATTGCTCATTTTCGTCTCCTATTCTGCAATCTCCGTGGACAACAATTGGTCCAGGATTTCTTTCAATTTTTGTTTTTCAATCCAGCGCTCTTCCAATCGGCTCAGATAGCTTGGCTTAATCACCGAGAATCTGGAAATTTCCTTGTAGTACCCGCGCGAGAACAGCTTCTTGTTCTCGATGACCGTCATCATAATCTTCATGCGATAGGTCTCCAACAACAAGGAGTAAAACGGTGCAAGCTTTCCATTGTAATGGTCTTTGGATCGCGATAGCATCTCATCGGTAAAATGCAGCAGCTTGTCTGCAAAATCATCCAAGTCGCCCACTTTGGAAGCTACTGTAAAGATGGTTGAATGCTTGCGCTCCAAGTCGTATGCGATATTCGCAAATTCCTCGACCAAGCCCTCCAGCATGCCGTGTCCGGCAAAGAAGTCAAACTCTTCTTCCTTCATGGTTCCCAAAGCCGCCTGCATTCTGGCAACGCTTCTCGTCATGTTTTTCGACATGGATGCGCCCAAAATATCCTTCAAAAACGGCAAGGCCATTCCCTTTTGCTCTTCAAAGGCTTCCATCGTCGTGGTTACCATCTGTTCCAGACAAATATAGACTTCCATATCCAATCCCCGGTCATATTCCCGTTCAACGGCATCTACCAGCTCTCGAATTTCCTTGTCTTTCAAATTTCGGATGACAATCTCCTGGCCTTTGACCATGGCCAAAAGCTTGTCAATGGATGAAGCCTGCTCGGCTGATTCCATTTTCACCGTATTCACCAAATAATCGGCATACATGGGCAGCAAGGCATACCCAAAAATCGGATCCGTCAGTTCCATCGCTTGGCCCGACGCTTCGCGGACTGCCATCATCCACAAGACTTGCCAGAATCCGCCGACTACGTCATGCATGGACAATTCCGGATTCAAGAGACGTGCGCGATTGAAGTAAGCACGAATTGCAATCAGGGTTTCATCCCGCATTAGCCAGTCCAGGCTTTCTTCGCTCAGGTTCAATCCTTTTTTCAAAAGCTTCTTGATTTTCGTATAGGTCTCCAAGCGGTTGGCGTGCCACTTCTCCGCCAAGGAAAGCAACTCATCTTCCAACTTGTCCAGATTCCGTTGATTGAAAAATTTTCTGAAGCCCGAAACCGTATCGTCCGCGGTGTAATAATCCTTTACAGAAAGCGTGAACCAAAGATCCCGATAATCAAGTCTCGCTTTGCGAAACAGTCCAGGATAGTCCAGAAAGACGGCTTGGTCCACCGGTTCAACCGCAGTGGCTAAAATCTCAGATGTCAATTCTTCTTTTCCTTTGCCCGTTTCAACGGTTTCTTCAGCCGCCTCCGCCTCTATCGGTTCCACTTCCTCAACAGATGCCTCTGCCTGCGCCTCTTCAACCTCTTCGGGTGCCGATTCCGTCTCTTCAACCGTTTCTTCCATCAATTCCAGTTCGATGGATTCATCCAATGGCAGTATTTCGCCTTCTTCCGTTCGATTCGGATCTTTCGGATCTTTATTCATCGTTATGCCTCCATTTCATTCATTGCCGCTTCAATCCGCTCCAAAGCCTCTTGGACAACCGATCTTGAAGCCGCAACGTTGAGCCGCATAAACCCGCTGCCGCCTTTTCCAAATTTATACCCGGGATTGATGCCGACTCTCGCCTTATTGAAGATAAAATCTTGCAGCTTGGCATCGCTGAATCCCCAAGCTCGGAAGTCCAGCCAGCCCAGATATGTGCCTTCCGGAATCTCAAACTCTACGCCAGGCAGTCGCTCATCCACAAAGCTTTTCACAAAGTTAAAATTGTCATAGATATAGGCAACCACTTCGTCCAGCCAGTCCTCGCTGTCATTGTAAGCCGCTTTCGCCAGCTGAATGCCCAGATTGTTCGGCTTGTGGATCCCCATGGTTTCCCGTTGCCGCTCATAGCGTTCCATCAATTCCGGATTGGAAATGATGATGTTGGAAATCTGCTGTCCCGCCATGTTGAATGACTTGGAAGGCGCCGTCAATGTGATTGTATTGTCCGCAAATTCCTTGCCCAGGGTTGCCGCAATGGTATGGGTCAAACCCGGACGGATCAAGTCGAAATGAATTTCATCCGATACCATCAGGACGTTCTCTTCCAAACAAATGGTTTGAATCTTTAAGAGTTCTTCGGGTGTCCATACTCGGCCCACCGGATTGTGCGGCGAGCAGAAGATCATCATCTTGGCTTCCTTGGCCTTGGCACGAAGGTCATCAAAGTCAATCTTGTAGCCCTCATCCGTTTCCACCAGCACATTATTCAAAACCTTGCGGTGGTTCAACTCCACTTGCGCCCGGAATGGGTAATATACCGGCTCCTGAATGATAATCCCGTCGCCAACGCTCGTGAACTCATGAATGGCGATGGAGATCGCCGTTACACAACCCGGCGAATGCGCGATCCACTCCGGTTTGATTGACCAGTCAAAACGACGCTTGAACCAAGACTGCACCGCCTCGAAATAATCCGACTCACGGTCTGCATACCCGTATAAATTCCAATCCGCCACCATATGGGCGGCTTCCTTCATGGCATCCGAGCATTCGAAATCCATGTCGGCAACCCACATGGGAAGCACGTCTTCCCGACCAAAATGCTTCATCATATGTGTCAGTTTCACTGAATTTGTTCCCCTACGATCTACTACCTGATCCAAACGACTCATTTCCATTCCTCCTCAAGTTTCTATGGTTTCCATTTTATCACAAATCTCTATCTGTTACGTCAACTCTCGCAATTTCTTATCGATTTCAAACCCGTCCAATCATTTTCTGATATACTGATAAAAAATGAAAGGAGGACCATCAGATGTCACAGGAACAATTCTTCCTTTTAACCCTGCTTTTCATGAATGTTTTAGCGCTTTTTGCCATGGGCTGGGACAAGTGGAAAGCCGTCCACCAAAGATGGCGCATACCGGAAAAGAGCCTCCTTCTTTTGGGCTTGTTGGGCGGTGCCCTGGGATTGCTGGCCGGTTCAAGAATCTTCCGCCACAAGACGCAGAAAATGCTTTTTAAGATCGGCATTCCCATCCTGCTTATTCTCAATGGCATTGAAATTTATTTTCTTTTTTTCTAAGACTCAACTTCCGTTTTTTCGTTCCTTCGGGTATAGAAATAATGGACTCATGAAGGAAAGGAGAATTCCATGTATGTAGAACCCCTAGCAACCAAACGGTTAATTTTAATCCCCATGACCCATGACCAGGTACGCTCGGTCATGATTGGAGAAGAAATTCCCCATCAGGGAACCAGCATTGAAAAGGACCCCCATTGGCCAAGAAAAGACACCTTGGATATTTTGCCGGTTGCAGATCAAATTCTAGAGTCCCAAGAGCACCCCAGCGGCTTTGAAATCTGGATGATCGTCAAACGCGACACCCAGACCGTCATCGGCGATATCGGCTTTCATGGGCCGCCGGACAATAAAGGAAACGTGGAAATCGGCTACGGACTGGTGGAAACGGAACAAAACCAAGGACTGGGCTCGGAAGCCCTAAAAGCCCTCATGGATTGGGCGCTTAAGCAGCCGGAAGTAAAATCCATCAGCGCCACTTGCTTGTTGGACAATCTTCCATCCAGGAGGATCTTGGAAAAAAACAACATGAAAGAAGTGGCAAGAAGCACCGAGCAAATCTCATATGAACGAAAAAAATAGGAGCCGAGGCTCCTATTTTCGTTTAATCTCAAATAAGTTTTCAAAGATATGCTGCTTATACTTGTCTACATTCACAGCCATGCCAACGTAAACCGGCTTGCCGCCTTTTCCAGTCTGGGTCGCCCCGCGCATCTCGCCATCTGTTTCCACATAAATGTTTGCCGTTTCAAAAGAAATGATCTCAGAATCAAAGATGGAAGTGGCTGCCACCAAATCATGGATGATCGCACCTTCAATCCCCATAAACTTCTTGTAATGCGCTGCATAACCGTCCGTCATCTTATGGTATAAATCAGTAATGCGGTCGCCCTTTTCTTTCAACAGTTCGAATTCTTCCAGCGAAATAATGCACTCATGGGTCACATTCAATCCGATCATATAAATCGGCAAGCCTGCCTCAAATACAATCTTGGTCGCTTCTGGATCCACCCAGTAATTGAATTCGGCATGCGGCGTAATATTTCCGCAGTCAATGCCGCCACCCATGGTATAAATCCGCTTGACCTTTTTCATTGCTTCCGGTGACTTTTGATATGCCAGCGCCAAATTGGTCAAGGGCCCCAAGGCAAGAATTTCAATTTCTCCATCCGACGCCAAAAGGGTTTCTATAAGAAAGTCCACCGCATGCTTTTCTTGCACATGGTTGTCTCCAACCGGCAAATATGTACCACCCAAGCCGTCCGGTCCGTGGCAATCGGCGGAAGGACCCGATTCTCTGCAGATTGGTTTTCCCGCACCCTCATACACCTGAATCTCCGGCCGCTTATAAAAGTTCACCAAACGCAATGCATTGGTTGTGACAGTATCAATTCCATTGTTTCCGGACACCGTCGTAATGCCTACGATCTCCACATCCGATTTCATCATCAATCCGATGGCAAATGCATCATCAATTCCCGGGTCTGTATCAATAATAAATCGTCTCATTTTCCCTCTCCCCTATACAATCTATTACACTATCATACTCGATTCATACAATTTTCGCAAAACGTTTTCACTTTTGTTTAAAAAAACGTTTTCCTGAAAGATCTTTCATGAAAACGTTTGATAATGTTAAGTCTTATTAATATTTTTTCCTTTTTTCCTGGAATCGTGTATACTGCACGTGATGAAAGAAATAGCAACTTTGGCTCTATGAAATAGGAGGAAATATATATGAAAAAGAATGTTTTACTCATTGCACTAGCAATTCTGATTTGTCTCATGACAGCACCGCAAATCTTCGGTTTGGAAACAGAACCAGCGGCAAAAATCGAGTCGCAACCGATGGAATTTGAAACATATTTGGAGAGCATGCCGGCAAGAGAAATTCCCGCATGCGATATGCCTGCTCTAGAAGAAACTTACAACAAAATCATCGACGCAGAACAAGCAGGACAGCAAGAAGAAGCAAACAAGCAATTGGATGATCTTTGCTTCAAGCTTGCAACCTACCAGTACGCAGTAGCAAAATAATTCATAAACATAACAAACGCCCGGAGAAATCCGGGCGTTTGTTTTATCCTCAATCTACCACTCTTCAACTTCTTCCTCTTCCGGTTTGATAAACATGGCATTCACCCAGAATTCACCGGCATGACCCTCCCGTCTGTCTTCCGTCTCCATGTAGTCAATTAATACCAGCGAACTGGCTTCCGTCACCGCATCCACCAGGGTATCCTGGGTGTAATACTTGAAGAATCGGCCGTTTCGCATGCCTTCAAAATCGCCCAGTTTCAATGAGACATAAAACCATCCGCCCGGCTGCAAACTTGCCTCGATCCGTTCAATGGCAAGTGCAAAATCCTCTTCGTTAAAATGAAGCAAAGAAGCATTCGCCCAAACCAGATCAAATTCTTCTTCGTAGTCCATTTCGCGAACATCCATCAAGACGACATCGTCCAGAATCTCTCGCCCCATGGCGACAAACCGCTCGGATACATCCAAAGAGGTTACATCATATCCCATGGCAGAAAAGTATAAACTATCCCGGCCGGAACCAAACCCGACATCCAGAATGCGACCACCTTCCTGCACCCCGGGCAATACCCAGTCATACACATCATCCATATCCAATTCAACGGTTCGTTTCACAAAGTCATCCGCATTTTGATTGTAGTAATCCTTGACCATTTTATCCTCCGAATCACAAAAATGATTTGCACCCTATAGTATTAATATATCCATTTGCCCACCCTCAACTCGTTTCAACCAGCGATAGGACTTTTCCTTCTTTGCTCTATTGTTACACAAAATCAATCATATGCCTACTACTTTAGAAATTGAAAATCAAAACTGTGGCACTTGATAGATATAGCCGATATACTAGTATTCAGGAGGAACATCATGGACGAAAAACAAACTTTGCAAGAACTCAAAGACTATATTCACTCTTTCTGCGCCGACCGGGACTGGGATCAATTCCATTCCCCAAAAGAGTTGGCCATCGGCATTTCCACCGAAGCCGGTGAACTCTTGGACCACTTCCGATTCAAAACCCTGGAGCAAATGGAATCAATGATGGAAGACCCGAACCGAAAAGAAGAAATCAGTGACGAATTGGCGGATGTTTTCTTTTTTGTGCTCCGCTTTGCCGAGCGCAATTCCATCGACTTGACTCAGGCATTCTTTAACAAAATGGAGAAAAACGCAAAAAAATACTCCGTTGAGGAGTATAAAGGATCCAATCTGAAATATACGGAAAAATAGCATACCCGGGCATATGCCCGGGTATCATTTTTTATTCTACTGTTTTGCGATGCACTACACTTGTCATACCGTTCATTTTTTCTACAACAAACAATTGCACTTGATAGGATACATTCCCCGCTTCATCAGTCTTCAAAATGATTTCAAACGTCGCTTCATCCTGACAAGGCATGGTATCCAGCAAATCTTCGCAATCAAATATTGTCAATGGCAGCGTAATCATTTGATCTCTGTATTCCACCACCAGGTTTCTTGCGCCACTTGCTAATTTTGCCGCTACATCGTAATATGGCATCTGCAATCTGACAAGATTCTCTTCAGAGCGAATTGGTGCACGATAATCAACAATTCCTGTTTCAGGCTCTTCTGCACGCAACAAGCCAAATTGACTATCCTGGAATCGAGCCATAGTCAAACCATCCCTCGTTCGCTCTTGAACGACCGGGCGCATCCCGCCATTTCTACTATCGCTTGGTCCTTTCCAATCAATTTGTACTACTTCAAGAGTATCATTTTCCATCTCATTTTCCGAATATCGCTTTTGAATATATAAAGTACTTCCACTAGGACCTTCAGTAATCCTTCTTACACAGAAATTTGTTTCCACACCATCAATTCTTTGTCCTTCATATGTATATCGTTCTATAAAACCTCTCCCTAAAACACTATTCTTATGTAGAACCACAATATAGTTTTCAGTTGTATACAAGTCATATGATTCTGCAAATGTTTCTCCTTCATAATTGGAAACCATAAAGCGATCAATTTCTAATCCCGTTTCGCGCTCTACTCGAACTACATAATTTCGCACATAAGAATCTTCTCTCTCACCAAATTCAGTTCCAATATAAAGAATTTCCTTCCCATCTGCCGAAAGATCATACCCCTTCATATATTCTAAGTCACCATTAATGGGATTCTCCATATCCACACCCATTGTATCCAAAGACCCCACATAGAAGTTATCATCATCAATACACCCACGGAGATAATAAAGAACTTGATCTTCCTGTACAGCAAATCCTTTCGCCAAGAACGATTCTGTAGGTGATTTTAAATCATCTTGAAAATTATTGAACCATACTTTTTCTTCATCTACTTGATCAATCAAATACGGTACTTCCATTGCCCAAGTCTGGTTACTCTCAAATTCTATACCTCTTCTTTCAAAACCCTGCACGGTAGGATATTCAGGCTCTGAAGTTTCTTCTTTCTCTGGAAGAGAGTAAACAATTTGATTCGTTTCATTTATATCATCCCGGTCCATTTGTACTTCTTGCTGATACAATTGATGATCCAAGAGGATATAAAGATGCTCATTTACTTTGTCGTATCCCAAATCATGAATTTCACTAGGAGCCGAAAATGGCGCCTCGTCTAGTGTAAATAGAACATGCTGATTTGAAGCCATAGGTATATTTTGAGTCTTATAGCCAATTTCTCCAGCAAACCCTGCACTAAACATCCCCACGAATAGCATTAACAAAACTGCAATACATATTGATCTTTTCATTACTATCCCTCCCTTGCTTCAATTCTATCGGATATCGTGAATCAATCACCTTACTTTTTCTTACAATTTTTCTGTATTTTTTATAGCATTTGTTTGAATTTAATTTGATAAAAAACAAAAAAACCGGAAGGCATTCGCCTTCCGGTTTGCAGTTTCCCGTGCTATTTACTAATAGAACTTCACCTCTTCTACTTCATCGTGACTGATCTTCTTGCGGTCTGTACGGATAAAGTCATCCTCACCGATATGGATCGCATTGACACGATGTCCAAGATGATTGTCATCCAAAACAGTGTAAACGTCGTCTCTCATTTGGATCTCTTCCAAAATCTCTTCGCGTGTATATTCTCTCAGCTCATCAGTAGGTTTGCAGTTACGGACACCTCTGAAGTGCATCGCTTTCACACGCTCAATGTAGTCTCGAGCATTCGGGTCATGATAATGAACTTCCTTGATCCCTAATCCTTTCATCGACTCATCCCCTTCTTCCATCGAGAAACTGCAATCGTGAGTTCTCCTCTGCGCTGAACATATACCCGCAGCACTCACCGTTCAATCGAATTCGCTAAAACTCAGGAAGCCCGACCAAGAAATCATGGGGATCCTTGCGCTTATCTGTTCGCAAGTATCGATTCCCGTTAATCTCTACCATTTCTAAATGCGGTCCCAAGTCATCGATATCAAAGAGAACAAAGACATCGTGGTTGTACTCGACCTCGCGAAGCAAGGTCTTACGGGTCCATTGCCACTCCTTCTTCAAGTCGATACGGCCCGCAAACTCTTCAAATTCAATCACCTTTACCGACTCAATGTAGTCTCGAGCATTCGGGTCATGATAGTGAACACGAGTAACTCCATATCCGTTCATCCTTTTCTCCTTTCCATGATTAATTGATCTCTCATTACATATATCCCTCAACGGTGACCAATTAAGCATGGAAATACTTGGGTATCAGCTACGGGGCTGGTGGGTGAAATAGATCTGGGTTTCCTTCACCGTTTTTCCGGAAATGGACGCAAATACCTGCCGGTAGGCATCCAGTTGCGACTGGTAGTAAGCCTCCAATTGCAGCCGATCTTTCTCCGCCTTGTAATGGTCGGTCTTGTAATCGACAATCACCCATCCGTCCTCTTCTTCGAAAACCACATCAATGACCCCTTGGAAGAGAGAACCGTCTTCCAATCGGGTGGTGATGCGCATCTCAGGCAAGATTTGCTTTGCGTTTTTCATCCGCTGATGCAAATTCGAAGCGATAAACCGCTCCAAAATCTTCATTCCCTGCTTACGCATGGATTCATCGGCTGCGTCCCGCTCAATCACCTGACGGGCGGATTCTGTACCAAATCGGATCAGCCGCTCAAAACTCAGATGGATCATGGAGCCAAAAACTGCCGAACCGCCAAATTCCCGTTCCACCTCCTCCAAGATCGATCGGTCACTGTGCAAACTCGGTGTAACAACTCGATAGGTCGGCTCGTCTCTGCCAGATGTCCATTCCACCCATGGCTGCGTTTCTTGGATTGCTTCACTCGTGCAAACAGATGGTTCCTCAATCTCCGGAACCGATAACTGCTGATCTGCTGCAGGCAGAATGGCCTTCCAAGGGTTGTTTTTGTTGTCTCCCATAGTCACAATTACCAAAGCATGTTTTGCACGGGTAGCGGCTACATAAAGAAGGCGATACTCTTCCGCCTGCAGAAACTGTTCCTCCCATGCCTGAATCTTGGAAAAGTGCGCAGGTTCGGCCACAGGCTTGGTGGAAAAACCAAACCGCTCTTCCAAAGCCAGATAGCCCTTGGCGCCTTCCGCTTCCCGCCTGACCACCCAGGCTGGTTTTCTGGCCCGCTTGCCCTTGTTGTTCAAAGGACCGACCAAAAAAACAATAGGCGCTTCCAGGCCTTTGGACTTATGCACATTCATAATGCGAACCTGATTCAAACTGCCTTCCGGATCCAAATCCTCCTCCAGCTCATGGGAAAGGTAGGTGGCGATTCGTTGAACGATCTCACTCAATTGATAAATCCCCTGCGCCTGCAGTCCGGCAACCACTTCCATCAAATGATGCAAAAGACCTGTTACCGGTTTTCGATCCGCTGCGCTAGCCAAAATACCGGATTCTGATACCAATTTTCGAAAGAACACAGCAGGCGGCAAGCTTTCACTTTTCTCTTTCCAATTTTCGAGCCAATCAAATGCCTCTTCCAATCGAGTTCGCAGCGCTTCATCTGCAATGGTCTCCAACCCTTGCCGGTGCAAGGCGACTGCGCCGACAGCCTGTTTCAAGGCATAGATCTCGGTTTCCGAGAAACCGAAAAACAGACCGCGCAAAACAATGTACAAGTTGGTCGGCGTCATGGCTGCCAAGGCTTGCAGCAGATACATCAGCTCTTGAATCTCCGGCTCATCCACCGCCTTGTTTTCTCCCGTAACCTGCACAGGAATCCCCCAACGCGTCAGGGTGTCGGCATAAACGCCCAAGCCTTTCTTCTGTCGGGAGAGCAGCATAAAATCCTGGTACTTCGCATTGCCAGTTTCCACTGCGTCTGCAATCACTTTGGCAAGGGCTTCCGCTTCAGCAAGCAAGGCCTCCTCTTTTTTCTTCTCCTCAGGAATCTCCAACGTATGCACGCCGGCTGAAATAGAAGGCTCCGTATCCAGCACCCTTTCCCATACCGTATTCATAGGTGCGTATTCCGCCTGGTGTTCATCCTCTTCTTTTGGAAACCAGCTTTCAAAAACAGGCGTCAATGCTCTGGAAAGGGCATTGGTCGACCGGAAGTTGGATGTCAGATGCAACACCTCGCCTTCCTGGTCCATCATCTTCTTTACTCGATTGTAAATCTCGATATCCGCTCTCCGGAAACGATAGATCGACTGCTTGGGGTCTCCTACCACAAAAAGGCTGCCTGACCGCAAGCGTCCATTCTGACGTGTAATGGCATCCATAATCTCCGTTTGAATGGGGTCCGTATCCTGAAACTCATCGATAAACAAACAATGAATCACTTCCTGATAATGCCGGGCAACCTCTTCATGTTTCAACACCTTGGCCGTCAACAGCAAGAGGTCGTCGAAACTGACCAGATTTCTCATGCGCTTGTAGCCTTGATAATAGGTGGCAAATTCACGAAGGATCTCAATGGATTCCGGATAACGCGCCTGCATCCACTGTTTTCTGGCCGCCTCCATTTCCGTTCGAAAATCATCTAGTGTTGTTTGCTGAAATTCCTTGGCCCATTTTTTATCCGTCCAGTTTTTCTGCGTCACCTTGGACTTCACGGACGCAGCCTTGCTTAAAATCCACCATTGATTATCCAGCTTGCTCAAATCCAGATGATTCAAAGAAAATTCCAATTCAAACACGGCTTCCTGTACAGCATCGTAAGCAATGCCAGGCTCCTCTTTGGGAATAAATCCACGAGCTTCCTGAATCCATTCCCAGATCGCGGCTTCAATCCGTGCCCAATTGGGATAGGGAACCGGCTCTGCCGGCAAATCCAAATCGGCATTCTGAATCACCGTTTTCGCATTCTGATGAAACAAATCCAATGGCAAACCCATAGACCGCCACCGGTCTGTCGCGGTCTGTTCGGGATTGTCTAAAAACAACCGCCACGCACGCTCCAATTCCACCTGTTCGTCCAGTTCCGTCATCTCCGTAAACCCTGGCAGCAGGCCACTTTCAATAGGGTACTCTTTCAAGACTCGTCCACAAAAACTATGAATTGTCCCAATAAACAAATCGTCAAAACTTGCAACCGCCTGCTCGTAGCGCAGCCCTTCTTCATCCATTTCCGCTTTTTGCTTGGCCTCGAGCAAGCCCTCGTAGACGCGTTCTTTAATCTCTCCAGCCGCCTTATTGGTAAAGGTAATGGCAACAATTTGCGACGGTTCCAAGCTGCCCGTACCAATCAGCCTGAGAATACGCCCCTTCAGGGATGTCGTCTTTCCAGAGCCCGCTCCCGCCTCCACCAGATAATTGCCTTCGAGATTGTTCATAATCACATCCCGTTCCCGCTGGTCACTGATTTTAATCTGCTTCTTACTCATATGCATGTACCTCCTGCAAGGCTTCGATGCTTTTAAATATGACTTCCTGCTCTTTTTTCTCGGGATTTTGCTCCGCTAGTTCTGGATAAAGCCCGTCTTGATTGGCGTATGGAATGATACCACAGGCAAAACTTCCTTGCATATACACCTGCTGCAAGAGTGACAGGATCTGCAGCACATCCGCACGCTCTTCCACGCCTCTTTCCGGATAGGCGATGCGCTTGCCGCCACCACGTCTGGTTGGAAACAGGTAGCCTGACCTCTCAACCTTTCGCCCCTTTTCCGCCTGCTCCACCAACATGGAATATACTGCATGCTGCAGCCGTGTTCCATGTACAAAATATTGGTTCAGATTATAGTTCTTGCTTTTTCCTGTCTTATAGTCGTAAATGCAGTATGTTCCGTCCGGCGTTTGGTCAATGCGGTCTACCTTGCCCCGGAGCGCAAGGGTCGTTCCATCAGGCAAGGAAAGTTTGCCCGCAACGTCCGCTTCTTGTACAACCGGACGGTCCGCGCCAAGATACTCTTCTTCCATGGATAAGAAAATGCGGCAGGTCTGTTCCACTTCCGCCACAAAAACTTCTTTTGCAATGGCCAAGGCAGGCGGATTACTCTCCGCCAGCCGTTCAATCTCTTTATGGGCATAAGCGATCAAAGCCGCTTCATCCCGCTTGCGGTTGGGCTGGGCGCCTTCCGGCATAATCGATTCATAGTAGGCTTGAAAAATGGCATGCAAGAGCGTCCCTTTTTCCAATGCATTCAGCCAAACCGTTGCCTCGTCCGGCTCTGGCTCTCGACCGATCTCCAATACATTCTCAATCCAATAGAGGTATGGCGAACGGGCCAGCTTTTCAAACTTGGTTACAGAACTTGGCCCCATAGCAGGATCTGGTACACTAGGCCAAGCAACCTGGCCGTTATACGCATTGAATTCCTCTTGCTTTCGCAGCATGCGCGCATGCCGTCCCGCTGCGATCCTTGGGAAAAGCGAAGAAAGCGCCTCCGGCAGAGGATTAACCGCCAAATCCCACTCAAAGGAATTCAGCGCATCTTTTTCAACTGTACGATATACAGCCATGGGCAGATTCCTGCAGGTTTCCGTTGAATAATGGTTCAAAATGACCGGCGATGGAAACTTTTCTGTAAAATTAGCCCCGTCAAAACATGAGTACGAATAAAACACTGTTCCCCGCAAACGATCCAAATCCCGTTTTCGTTTGTGACCGGCTTCCTGCTTACGATCATAAACGGTCACAGCTTCATTATTGATTCGTATTCGTTCTTCGTCGTAAAGAATCGGTCCGTCCGTCAGCCCATCCTGCCCGTTCAAATGGTCCAGTCCCAATACAAATGTTGCCTTTCGCTGTTTGGTATCCGCACCCGACAAGTCCGTCACATAGAGCTTCCCTGGTTGCCTTGGCGCCCCTTTCACGCGCAGCCGAATCAGAGACTGGTGAAACACTTCCCGCATAAACGGTGAATCCCCATAACGCTCCTCATAAGCTCGATAATGCTTAAGCAGCGCTTGAATCCCTTCCTGTACATCCTCTTCCACCGCTTCAGGCTCCGGTATTTGATCCCAAAAATCCGGTTTTTCTATCTGATCCAGACAGTCAAAAATCCATTTTCTTGCCATTGGTAAAGCAAAAACCGCATCTCCCAATGACGCAGTGTAGGGAATGCCTTCGCCATTGGCAACCATGCCAATTCTGGTCAGTTGCTCCGGATTTGTTGCAATGATCTGCACTTCGTCAAATCGGTAGCCTTTATTTTTCACCGTTTCAAATACCTGATGGATTTCAGATAGATCTCCGTAGGCTTTCAGCAATTGCGGCTTCTCCTCCGCTTGCAACTCAGGCTCCACCTTAATTACAGCAGCCCCGCGATTTTCCCAAAATTGACGGAACCGCTGTGTCATTGGCATCAATTTGAAACCATCGTCCAAGATGATGATTTTGACCTTCTCATCTAGGTTCAGAGAATCCGCCATTACGACATTCTGATAGGCCGCGACAGCATCCAGCCGATCTTCTTGTTTCAGCCAATTTTCATAGGCCTCCAAAAGGAGTTTCAAATCATGCGCCTTTTCCGATTGACGAAAAGCCGAGACGGGAAAGTCTGTTGCACAGATTCCCAATAGCCGCATTTCATCCAAGGCATCCAACAGGCTTTCCGCCCAGTGAATCCCCATTGGCACCTCATGATAATAAGCAAGCTTGGGTTGCAGCCGTTCAAGGCATTCGCCCATCGCCAGAAGCCGCTCATCCTTATGGGCATACTGTCCCGGTGTTTGCAGGGTCTGATTCCATTCTTCCGCCAGCATATTGTAACTCATCACCCGGTAATTCATTGCGGGTGTTCCATCCAAAGCAAGTTCGCGGATCCATTGATACACCTGTCGCACATTTTGACCAACGATCCACTTTTCCTCAAAGGGCATGGCTGTAAAAATCGCTTGTAATTGCTTCATACACGCTCTCCTTTCTCACTTTCTTTATTTTACCATATTCCAGATTTTCAAATGAATCCTCCGCAATAAAAAAAGGAAGCTTTCGCTTCCTAAATCGACATGGAATAGACCATAATTTTTCGACTCTCAAACTGAGCAATCTCGTAATAAAAAGCATCTTCCGCCAACAATGCCAATGGCTCCATTTCCAGTTTGACCAGTTCCTGGCCCAAATCATTCAATTGGGTGTATAGGATTTTTTTTTCAGCGGGCATTAAAAATTTAGGCTCGAAGGTTACCAGCGCATTTTTGTCATTGACCGTAAGCTCCCCGCCGGCTGTATACCGCAGCGCCTCCAGTTTTCGAATCGTATGTTCCGTCAGTTTAGTCCCATTAATTCCGGAAACGGTCAACTGATTACGCATCAACTGCACCGGCATTTCCGGATCATAATCGTTCGTCAGCCACTCATGAATAACGGCGTCGTAAATCGTACATTTCCCTTGATCGCCGAAAATCAATTTCACCTCGCTGTCATCCCGATTCAAACTGGCCCGAAAAGACAGATTGCTCTCTTTGGTCTTTTCTGGATCTTCGATGTATGCCCATATTTTTTCGGTTACAGCCGATCTTTCACCTTCGGCAATAAACTCCAGCTCACCCCGTTCCCGAAGTATGCTAAAAAAACCATCACTGTCATTTTTCATATTCTGCGGATCTTCCGCATGAAAAACCCTAAGCCGTTTCAATTTTGGATCTTCAAGCCAATCTTCAAATATTTGCTTAAACTCTGCTTTCACTAACGAATCCATATCCAAACGAGCATAGCGATTTACCCTCATTCTGACCAGTAATACATAATTCATAAAACTAAACCTCCTCAGATACTCCCCCCCAATAGTATACAATATTCTGTAATCGTTTTCATCCTCTTATTTTCTTCTTTTCGGTCTTTTGTTTTCTGACAATATCTCTTTTTTTTAAACATGATTCCAGGTTGCTAGTTTCTTTATTGTTAATTTTCATGAAACTTCAAAATGGATCCTAACTTATTCAATTCCCTATCGTGGAATCACTGGCAAGCCTGCAAAAAAATCTCATATAAAAACAAAAAAGTCCAAGTTGGACTTTTCTATTTCACGGAGATTAATCTCAATCAAAAAATATTTTTTTTAAAAAAGTTCGATCAGGTACCTGGCGGTCCTCCATAGCCTGCATAACAACAGCCAAGTCATAGGGCACCGATTCCCAATGAACCGAATAGCCCGCATCGGAAAAATGCAAAATTAAAAAACGTGCAATCCCCTGTCCGCTGGTTCCCAGCGCACCAGGGTTCAAATACCGCGTCCCACTCCGAACGCTGTGTACATCGCTGGTTCGATGAGAATGCCCATAGAGAACCAATTGCGCGTGAGCAATGTTGAATAAATCATCCAAAGCTTCTGCAGTCGGATCCTTTAGGGCCGCATGAAACTTTCCATGATGCATATACGCGTAATGCTGCATGCGCACAGTTGTATCGCCAAAGCTACGGGTCGCCTGCATCTTCAAATTCTGCAGCTGGGCCAAATATTCCGGTTTGATCACCTGCTTCACCCATCGGTGATGTTCCAATTCCCCACGGGAAATAGACCGAATCTCCGATTGAATGCCATGAATCAATTGCTGTTCATGGTTGCCCAGCAGCATCACAATATCTTTCCGGCTTAAAAGCCGGTCTAAGGTTTCATTGATATAAGGACCAATCCCAATGCTGTCGCCCAAAACGTAAATTTCTTGGCAACGTTCCCGTTCGATCCGTTCCAAGCAGGCTTCCAGCGCGGGAAAGTTCCCATGTATATCACTTAAAAAGGCTATCTTTTGTAACTTCTCCATGTTTTCTCTCCTACGATTCTCTCCGTTTCAGAGCCAAGGAAAATCCAATCAAAGAAAGTCCTAAAACCAACTGCAAAGGAAAATCAAATTCATAATGAGCGTCCCGCTGCAGAAGCGCAACGGCGTTAATCCCTAGAATTGCGGCAACAGCAAGACTTCCGCCCAAAAGAGGCTTAAACAGCGCGCCAAGAAAACCAACCGCCATTACACCGCCAAAGAAAACCAGCAACATCTCCGTTCCCGCCATGTCGGCAAATGAACCGCCTAGTTCGCCAAAAAGAAATGTCACCATTATCGCCCCGAAAATGGCGCCCAGCAATTTAGAAACAAATAGCCCAACATGGCTGATTGACTTGATCATCGCAATCCCTCCTTTTTTGTATTATATCATAAACAAGCTTTGCTTTTCCTTTCAGCTTTTCCATTAATTCCCTCGATTTTCCCCTCCGTTTCACGGGTAATCAATAATTGATTAAATAAGTCAATTAGAAGGAGGATGGTTATGCATCGTATCTCTACCATTGAGGGCATTGGCCCCACATATCAAAAACGATTAGACTCCGCCGGGATCCATACCACCGAAGAGTTGTTGAATATGTGCAAGAAACGAAGTGCCCGTCACCATTTAGCGGAGGATACCGGGATTTCTGAAAAGATGATTCTCCGCTGGACCAACCACGCTGACTTGTTCCGCATCAAGGGGATCGGGGAAGAGTATGCTGACCTCTTGGAAGCTGCCGGTGTCGACACGGTTCCCGAACTGGGCAGGAGGAATCCTGAACACTTGTTGGAAGCCTTGCATCGCATCAATGAAGAAAAGCGACTGGTTCACAAATTGCCAAGTGAAAACCAAATTCGCACCTGGATTCGTGAAGCCAAAACACTGCCTAGAATGATCACCTACTAAAAAAGAAAACCTCCCGAAATTTGGGAGGTTTTTCTCATTGTTCCAAGTATTCTCTTGCCGCTTCCTCGCCTTCCAGAACCCGCAAAGTCCCGAAAGCCAGGCTCTCCAGCTCATGTTCGCCCGGCTGAAGATAGATCGGCGCAAGGAAAGACACTCGTTCTTTAATCCAATCCGTTATCATTTTTGAATACGCGATGCCGCCCGTAATGACAATCCCATCCAACTCACCCTTGAAAACAACGGAAAGTTGCGCAATCGATTTGGAAATTTGGTAAGCCATCGCCTCATAGATCAATTTTGCTTTCTCGTCGCCCTTTAGAATCATCTTTTCCACTTCCCGGGCATCCAAGGTATCGAGGTAAGCGCTGAAGCCGCCTTTTCCCTGCAGCTTTTTCTTCATGGTCTTTTGATCATATTTTCCGGAATAGCATAACTTCATCACGGCTCGACTCGGCAAACCGCCCGCACGTTCCGGTGAGAAAGAACCTTCATCATCGGAAACCAGATCAACCATCCGTCCATGCTGATGAGCGGTAACCGAAATGCCACCGCCCAGATGAGCAACGATCAGATTGAGTTCCTGATAAGGTTTGCCGATTTCCTTCGCCGTCTTCATGGCCATTGCCCTCGCATTGAGCGCATGAGAAAACGACTGGCGCTCAATTTCCGGCATGCCGGAAATCTTTGCAATCTCGATCATTTCATTGACTGCCACCGGATCATATACATAGGCTGGAATCGCCAGCTCCTCCGCAAAAGCATAGGCAATGATTGCGCCCAAATTCGAGGCATGCTCGACCAGCGGCCGATTTTTCAGCCGGTCTACCATGGCATCATTCACGCGGTAAGCCCCGGAAGAAACCGGCGGCAAAAGACCGCCTCGGCCAACGACAGCATTCAGCTTTCGGTAGTCCAGGCCCTCCCCTTCCAAAATGGCTTCAATCGCCTCTTTTCTCATGGCGAACTGTTCCTGCACATGACTGAATTTCTCCAACTCTTCCACAGGATGATCGATCCCAGTGGAAAATACTTGATTTCGATCTTCATACCAGGCGATTTTTGTCGATGTCGAGCCGGGATTGATCGCTAAAATCCGATTCATATTTCTCCTCCTTATCTGCGTCGCGCAACTGCAAGTATAATGCCCAGTGCCATGGACAATGCCGCCGCCATCAATAATCGCCACATGGGTGGCAAAAGAAAGGTAATTGTATGCATGGGAATCCAGAAAAACAGATTGGTCTTGACCAAAACAAATCGGAAGAAGGCAGGCCAGTCATTGGCTGCAAATACCTTTTCAGCCGTTGGCTCTTCCCCTTTTTCCCACATATCGATCCAGGTATCCGTAATCCGGTGGGTTGTCATCAATACCGGACCAAAACTGACATTCATCGTCAGCGAGGTTAAAAAAGCGGTCAGAAGACGGGATGAAAATCCAAGCCCAGCCACGCCTGCGGCATAGATGGGAAACATCCACGCAATCCACATCCCCAATAAGCCCCAAACGATTGCCTTCTTCGGCCAGCCTAAAACCCGTTGGCTTGCGCCAGTTTGGATTCGAACCGCCAAGGCTTCGCCCAAGCTGGCCAAAACTGCAAATTTGATAAAAGCCAGAACAAACGGCGCTTGGGCGTTCCAGTCAGCGTATGTCTCAATCACATTGTTCATGCAGACTCCGTATGCGATGCGGCACCGGCACCGACTTGTTCCATGCCAATCCGAATCGCTTTATGATTCAATTCCACAAACCGAGGCTTCACCTGCTCTGAAATCAATTGGTCCCAGTCAATGGATTCCAATCCCATCGATCGAACCAAAGCGCCCAAAAGGATCACGTTCATCACGCGCTCATTACCCAGTTCTTTCGCCAAATCCACGGCGGGAATCACGGTCGTTTCAATGCGGGATTGCAATTCCTCGATGATTTGATCGGGATATGTGGCTTTTCCGACTTTCATCGGCATGGATTCGATCGCCGTATCGCAGACGACCACTTTGCCATCCGGCTTTACATGATCTAGCCAGCGCAATGCTTCCATCTTCTCAAAAGCAACCAAGATATCAGCGCCGCCTTTCTCGATGACCGGGGACTGCACTTCGTCTCCATATCGCACTTGGGAAGAAACAGATCCGCCCCGCTGGCTCATGCCGTGAATTTCGCTCATCTTTACGTCATAACCGGCTTCCAATAAGCCTAAGGTCAACAACTTGCTTGCCAGAATGGTTCCCTGACCGCCAACACCTACCAACAAAATACTCTTTGTTTGTTTCATGATCGTACCTCCTTCGCCTGAATCGCCTGTACGGGACATACCTGCTGGCAAACCTCACAGCCCACGCACTGCATTGGATCAATACTGGCTTTCTTCAAGTCTCGGTCAAATGAAATGGCCGGACAACCGGTCTTGGTACACTTTCGGCACCCGATGCAGGTGTCTGTGTCCACTTGACATAGATGCTTGTAGTTCCCGAATTCTTCCACATCTTCCGTAGAAAGCTTTTTCAATACGCATGGCCAACGCGTAATAATCACAGAAGGCTCATCCAAATCCAAGGCCCAATCCAAGGCTTCCTTGACTTCGTCCAAACGATTCGGATCGATCGTACGTACATGATCAATGCCGCAAGCACGAACCAAGGGCTCAATCTCTACGGTTTTTGTCGGCATGCCCTGCAAGGTATAGCCGGTACCTGGATTCTGCTGATGTCCCGTCATGCCTGTAATGCGGTTGTCCAGAATTACTGTAACGGAATTGCTTCGGTTGTAGGATACCGTTAACAAGGAATTGATGCCTGTATGGAAAAATGTCGAATCGCCTAAAACGGATACTACACGTTTTTCAGAATCGGTATATCGGTTAAAGACCTGCTGTGCCCCATGGCCGTTGGATACGGAAGCGCCCATGCAGATCGTGGTTTCCATCGCATTGTAAGGTTCCGCAAAACCCAAAGTATAGCAGCCAATGTCACCAGTGATCATCACGTTTTTCCGTTTGCCCAATTCATAGAAGAAACCTCGGTGTGGACAGCCCGCGCATAGGGTTGGTGGACGCGGAATCACTTTTTCTTGATCGAACTCCACAGTCGGATTTGTTTGTCCATATACCGCTTCCCGCAGTCTGTCGGACGTCATCTCGCCATAAACCGGAAAAACATCTTTGCCCAGACAGGCAATTCCGGCCGCTTTAATCTCTCGCTCCAGAATCGGATCGTTTTCTTCAATAACATAAAGGGTCTCCACCTGGTCTGCAAAGCTGCGAATCTTGTTCATCGGCAACGGATGAGTAAAGCCCAGTTTTAAGTAAGAAGCCGTCTCGCCAAACACTTCTTTGGCATAGTGATAACTCATGCCGGAAACAACGATGCCAATCTTCTTGTCATACCATTCTTCCTGATTCAGCGGTGAATTCTCAGCATAGTCAGCAAGCGCGGCTAAGCGATCTTCCAACTCCACCCGCAATTTGCGGCTGTGAGCCGGCACCGTAACAAATTTTTGAGGATTGCGGACATATTCCTTCACGCCTACTTCGTTTCGTTCCGCCAGTTCCACAATGCTCTTGGAGTGGCACACCCGCGTCGTCATGCGGAACAATACCGGCGTGTTATAGGTTTCACTGATGGTAAATGCTTCCTTGAAAAAGTCTTTTGATTCTTGGCTGTTCGCCGGTTCCACCAAGGGAATTTTTGCAAACCAAGCATAATTTCGGTTATCCTGCTCATTTTGCGAAGAGTGCTGTCCCGGCTCATCTGCTGTTACCAGTACCATTCCGCCGTGAACGCCCGTGTACGCAAAGGAGAACAGCGGATCGGCCGCAACATTCATCCCAACATGCTTCATCGCTGCAAAAGTTCTAGCTCCTGCCATGGACGCGCCAATAGCGGCTTCCAAGGCTACTTTCTCGTTCGGTGCCCACTCTGCCAGCAGATCTTCCTTATAGGTTGCCGTATTTTCAAGGATTTCCGTACTCGGCGTTCCCGGATACGCGCATGCATAGGTTACCCCAGCCTCATAAGCGCCTCGTGCTACTGCTTCATTGCCCGTCATCAATGTTTTCATTTCCTGCCTCCTTCTTTCTTCCATCCTGCGATTACACTCCCCAACGCAATCGAATGCAATTTATCCTCATGAGAATCCGCCCGGGAAGTCAATACAACCGGAGCCGTCGCTCCCATGACAATCCCCGCCAGTTTTCCTTCCGCAAAATAGGTGATTGCTTTCCCGATGCCATTTCCCATTTCAATGGTTGGTACCAAGAGAATATCCGCTTCGCCGGCAACCGGACTTTCATATCCCTTGATCTTGGCTGATTTTGCCGAAATTGCCAGGTCCAAGGCCATAGGCCCCTCAACGATGACATCTGCGCCAAAATCTCCCGCAAGACCCCGCTGTTTCAATGCATGGGCATCAACCGTAGCCTGCATCTTAGGATTCACCTTCTCTTTGGCAGCCAGGCAGGCTACCCTAATGGATTCGTTGCCCAAAGCCCTTGCGACATCTGCGCTGTTGTTCAAAATCTGCGCTTTTTTTTCTAAATCCGGTGCCAAATTCATACCGCCGTCTGTCAGCAGCAATAGCTTATGATAGGTTGGCACCTCGTAAACCATCACATGGCTTAAAAGGTTCCCCGTTCGCAATCCTTTTTCCTTGTCCAAAATTGCTTTCAAGAAAATGGACGTATCCACAAGACCTTTCATCAAGAAATCCGCTTTGCCTTCCCGGACATACTGAACCGCCAGTTTGGCTGATTCTTCCATAGAATCAGCTTTAACCACCTTGAATGCATTTAAGCTAATCCCCAGGTTTTCCGCGATTTTTTTCATCGCTGAAATCTCGCCAAACAAGATGCCTTCCACCAAACCCATTTCCACTGCTTCATGAACCGCTTTTAAAACTTCTGCCTCCTCGGCAGCGACAACAGCCAAACGCATGATGTTTTGTGTTTGGGCTTTCGAAATTAATTCTTGTACATGTTGAATCATGTCATCACCTCTTCCTTCTGCTACTAATCTTTGCAAGATTTATGCCAAATAAATCCACTCACAAACTTTGTCTGTTCCCGACCTTCTTCACCTGTACCGAATCGCAGCGTATAGGGCCATTTCGCAGTTTTCTGAGCCAAGATCAATTTCTCATCGCCAACAAAAAAACGGGGAAATCCCCCCGTTTTTCTCTTCGTTATTTTATGCTTATGTTAACTTTGGTTAACACTCATAAACATTCTATTTTAATTTCTTCCAAAGTGCCGTTCGGCTGATGCCCAAAAGCTGAGCTACTTCCGTCTTGTTGTGCCCGGCACGAATCAACATTTCGATCACTTCTACCTCCACCCGCTGCTGAATTTCCCGCAAGGAAATCACTCCGGATTCCCATTCCGTCGATTTTCGACTCGGCTCGTCCAGCTGCAAGTTTTCCAGTAAGGCATATCGCTGAGCCGCATTGCGCAACTCCCGCACATTGCCCGGCCAATCATAACGGAGCAATTGTGCTTCCACTTCCTCTTCCAGCTTGTTTTTATACTCCAACTCCTTAAGAAACTTAGTGAACAAAGGCAATACATCCCCTTTGCGTTCCCGAAGAGACGGAATCATCAACTCCAAAACATCCAGCCGATAGAAGAGATCCGCACGAAAATCCCCCGACACCACGCTTTGCTTCAAGGAAACATCCGATGCCGCAATAATACGCACATCTAAGGGAATCACATAGTCGGAACCAATCCGCATCACTTCGCGCTCTTCCAGCACCCGCAAGAGTTTCACCTGTAAGGCTGGCGGGATACTGTTGATCTCATCAAGAAAAATGGTTCCGCCATGAGCCAGTTCAAAGAGCCCCGGTTTCCCTCCTTTTCGTGCTCCGGTAAAAGCGCCTTCTTCATAGCCAAACAGTTCGCTTTCCAGCAAGGTTTCCGTCAAAGCTGCACAATTCACCGCCACAAAAGGCGCGTGGGAACGCGAGCTGGCGTTGTGAATGCTTTGCGCATACACTTCCTTGCCGACTCCACTCTCCCCATAAATGAGGATGGTACCTTCCGTTTTTGCCATCTTCATCGCCGAGTCCCGGCATGAAATGCTGATGGGGTCCTCAACGATCATCTCATTGAAAGTCAGTTTTGCAACAAGTCCCTGCTTGTTCAACTGATATCGGATCTTTTTCTCCAAGGTTTGCAGTTCCGTAATATCCTGAAAGGTGCACAACACCCCTTTGTTTTGATTATCTACGGTAATCAAGGTTGCGCTTACGCTGACAATCAGGTCCGAATAGAGCTGGCGAATGGATTCTGTGATCGGCTGCACTGTGGTTAGGGCATCATTGAGAAACGACAGTTCCGGCAGCACTTCCAGCAAGGACCGGTTTACCACGTCTTCCGTGTCCTTTTTCAATAATTGCCGCGCCCGCTCGTTAAACAGGGTGACGACCCCTTTTTCATCAATGGCGACTACGGCATCATGCACCTTTTCCAACATGTTTTCAACCAATTCAGACCGGACCAATTCCCGTTCCAATTTCGCGATCAAAAGCTCGGCAGAATGCACCGTTTCTCGAATCGACTCTTCCGAGGCATTCAAAAACACCGAATCAAATCCATAGGAAGGCGCAATATGGTGGCTTAATCCGCCCCCCAAGAAAGTAACTGCCTCTCCGCGAGACGCATAACTGTGGATAATCGGTTCCACCTCTTGCGGATTATGGTAATACTCCACCTGGACAGGTACGGAAAGATCCAAAATTGCCCTCCACTCCTCGAAGTCAAAGGCGATATGGTCCCTTTGAATAAATACGATCTTTTGACCCAGGCGCTCTGCCTCCTTGATGGAAAAAATAATATCCGTCGCGGTGATTTTCAATCGAAGCACCGGAACCGATACGCTTCTCACAACCAATTCATAAGCTCCCGACCGTGCAATCAGAACCCGAGCCCCTTGGCGCACCAGTTCTCTGGCTTGCGCTTCCAGTCTTCCATCCTCATACACCTCAATCTGCATTTCACCCCGCGCAAGCTTTTCCGGATAGCATTGGGCAATTCGCTGCTTGAGCGCTTCACTGTTTGCGATAATCCCCAATCGTCCCTTCATTCCAACCTCCTATACGCCAAACAACCGATCCAAAGCCAGCTTGACCCCATCTTCTTCATGGTTGCCCGTCAGCCAGTCCGCCGCCTTTTTTGCCGCTTCCGTCGCATTGCCCATGGCAATGCCGACCCCAGCCTGCCTCAGCGCTTCCACATCATTGTTGTGGTCTCCCATAAAGGCAATCTCACTCATCGAAATGCCATAGTACTTTGCAATATCGTTCAAGCCGTCCGCCTTGGTTACTCCGGCGCGCATCACATCAATGGCATTCGGCATGGAATCGATCACCTCAAGCCCAGGAATCTTCCGAAGCATCTTAAAGCGTCTGCGTTTTTGGTCCTCGTCGTCGCAGAAGATCAGCAATTTATAAATGGGTTCTTCATCAAAAAGTGATTCAAGATCTTCCCGAATTTCAATATTTACCCGATCTTCCGGCGCCAGATCACGGTTTCTATCGATCCATTGACTCATCGTAAACTGCACAGAGGGCAGCCATAGGGTTGTAGCAGTATAGGCCAGATAATAAGCCTTGTCCTCTTTCAAGATTTTCGCAGCGACGTCCAGCTCTTCCCGTGCGATCGGCCGCGACTCAATCATCTTGTTTTCAACTGGATCCATAACCACGCCGCCGTTGCAGCTTACTATCGGTTCATTCAGCCCCAGCTGATTGTAATACTGACGCATCGCCGAAGCCGAACGGCCGGAGGCCAAAACGATCTTTACCCCCTGCTCCCGCAAATCTCGAATTCGATCGCGATTGACCTTCGAAATCAGCTTCTCTTTATTTAACAGCGTTCCATCCAAATCCAGTGCAACTACCTTCATCTGCCCATCCCCTCTCATTGGTTCTAGTGTACCACAGAATTTTCTGAATCGCTCAACCAGAATTTTCTGAATCATAACTTCCCATTGACAAGGAAGTCGCTTATAATTATGATAGTAAGGATGAAAACATGAAGGAGGATGAATCATGAATAATGTACATCTGTTGGATCACCCGCTTCTGCAACATAAATTAACGCACCTGCGGATGAAAGAAACCGGTTCTAAGGAATTCCGCGAACTGGTTCGTGAAGTCGCAATGCTAATGGCATATGAAGTTACCCGCGATTTTCCATTGGAAGATATCGAAATCGAAACACCGGTCGCAGCAACCACTTCCAAAGTGGTAAGCGGAAAAAAAGTAGCCATCGTTCCAATCCTGCGTGCAGGCCTGGGAATGGTAGACGGCGTTTTGGAACTGATTCCCGTTGCAAAGGTCGGCCACATCGGCTTGTACCGAAACGAGGAAACGCTGGAGCCCGTTGAATACTACTGCAAGCTTCCACAAGACATCACCAAGCGTACAGTCATTATTACCGAGCCAATGCTGGCGACAGGCGGATCTGTTGTAGCCGCTGTTGATCTGTTGAAAAAACGTGGCATTTCGGACATCAAGATCATGTGCCTGGTATGCTCCCAAAAAGGTTTGGACGTTGTAACCGAAGCGCATCCGGATATCGAAATCTTCACAACCGCCATTGATGAGCATTTGAACGAAGTCGGTTATATCACTCCTGGTTTGGGCGATGCCGGCGACCGAATTTTCGGAACCAAATAGAACACGGATTGAGATCAAGACAAGCTGCCGGCATATTGCCGGCAGTTTTTTTGTAAGAACGAAAAAAGCCCCAAAGGGGCTCCCGTTTAAATGATCCTTATCCCCGCAAGGAGGCGACCATCCGCTTCGGCTTCAAAATCAAGTCGAAGGCGTCTTCAATATTCGTGCAAACCAGATCCGCCTTGACCAAAGACTCAACCGCGCACCCCTCTTTTCCAATCACTGCTACCGCCAGACCGCAAGCCGCAAACATCTCCCCATCATTTGCTCCATTTCCTACGCAAAGACAGGTTTCTCCGCCCAGCTTCTCTGCGATCTTCGCCTTGCTTCCCGCCGCATCGGAACGATCAAAAATCTGGAGGGCGACCGGCAGCCGGCCGCACTGCGCCCGCGCATTGCCATGGGTGTCCGCCGTTAAAACATGTATCTTCACATCCAGTTCATGGATTGCCTGAATCTTTTCCGCCACAACCGGGATCAATTCCCCGTCACAGGCAATGGTCCCATTGTAATCCAGAAGCAAATGACGAATCTCCAACTCGCCTCTTCCCGGTATCTCAAACTTCATCATGCCCCTCCCCATCTGTATACGCAAGATCTTTCCGCTTTCAAAAGACCGGCCCTGCCTTGCACCTGATTTCAGTATAACCGAAAACCGCCCTGCTATTTGATTTTAAATTCCAGCAGCGAGGTGCGAAAACACCGCCTTGCCAGGAAAAAAGCGGCAAGAATGGCTAGAACAAGGGTTGCGAGACTCGCAAAAATTTCCCACAGGGCAAGGTTCCCCATGCCGATGCGAATCATCACCATCGAAGGCGCCGTCAGCGGAAAGACCGTCAGCACCTTCCACAATGACAGATCGGGAAAATTCATAATCACAGACAGCAGCCACAAGGGCACCATAACCACCAGCGAATAAATAGCCGAAAGCTGTTGTGCCTCTTGCACATTGGCTCTTGTCGCGCCCGCACCCGCAGCCAGCGTAGCAAAAAGAAGGTAGCCCAGAACAAAATATACAAGCCCGAAGCCCAGAAATTTTGCCGAAATATTAATCTCCATAGGCAAATTCACAATCATGCCCGCGAGCAGTCGCTTCAAAATCGGCAAAGACGCCACCCAGACCAGCACCTGTACGAAACCGGCTGTACTAAAGGCTGTCAGTTTCCCCACAAGCAGCTGATCCTGCGATACGGAAGAAAGCAAAACCTCGATCACGCGGTTTTCCTTCTCCTCGCCCAAGCCCTGAACCATATAGGTGGATGAAAAAATCATAGACATCGCCATCAGCATGGCAAAAACCGCCGGAATGATAAAATTGGTCAACCCACCCTGTTCCTCCGCCGGATTTCCCTCCAAATCCACAACTTGCAGGATAATCGTCGACGGCGCCTTCGCCCGTTCCACCACCGCTTCAGAATTGCCGGCAAGCAGCTGGTCCAGAGCAAAGAAACGCACAGACTGGTCCATATCCCGCGGAACCAAGAAATGCCGTTTCAGCGACACCAGCTCAATCACGCCGGAATCCATGTAATGGTTTGGAAAGACGATGCAGTAGGATACTTGGCCCGCCGTTAATGCCCGCAAGCCGGACTCCCTCGTTTCATAACCGACAAATGTCTTGTTTCCGGCCGCAACCAAGCCGTTTTCCATGACCAAACCGGACTCATTGACCACACCGATTTTCTGCGGCTTATCCCCCATACTGACCTGCTGCCCGACTACCGCATGCATGACAAGGATGGCCAGCAGAAAAAGAACCGGAACCAGCAGCGTCATCACAAAATACCCGGGTCGCATCATCACCTTGCGCAACTCGTATTTATAGATCTCCAGCGTTTTTTTCATCTTTTTCACCTGCGATCTCCAAAAAAATTTCATTCAGGTTTGGCAACACCTGCACAAACCCTTCCACTGCAACATCGTTTTTCAACAGCAAGTTCAAAACATCCTTCGCCTCAACGCCATCATGCAGCTGCAAAATCTGGCCGCCTGCACTTTCTTCCATAGCAGCCAGCGCCGACAAGAGACGAAGATCCCCCTGAGCCCTCAACCAATACCGATTTCGAATCCGATAGGCTTCCTGGATTTCTGCAAGGCTTCCATACAGGACCCGACTTCCGTTTTTGATCATCAAGACACGGTCACAAAGTTCTTCAATGTCATGCATATTATGAGCGCTGAAGAAGACCGTCTTTCCTTCCGCCTTCAATTCACGAACCATCCCCTTGATAGTATCGGCATTGGACGGATCGAGCCCGGAAAACGGCTCATCCAGAATCAGGATCTCGGGATCATGGACAATCGCTACAATAAATTGCACCAATTGGCTCATGCCCTTGCTCAGCTGCCCCAGTTTTCGGTTCCGGTGCTCATACAGATTCATTCGCGTCAAAAGCGCCTCAGCCCGCTCGCCGGCGCGTTTCTTGTCCATGCCTTTGAGGGCAGCAAAATAACGAATGGCTTGCATGACGCTGGCCTTGGTGTACAAGCCCCGCTCTTCCGGCAGGTATCCGATCCGATCTTTCAGCCCGCCGTTCATTTTCCTAGAGAGTACTGAGACCTCCCCGCGGTCTGACTCAATAATATTCATCATGATTCGGATTGTAGTCGTTTTTCCAGCTCCATTTTGACCGATAAAGCCAAAGATCTCACCTGCTTCCACCGCAAAACTCAAGTCGTCAACCGCCTTCACAACGCCGTAGGATTTACTCAGATTTTTCACTTCAATTATTGCCACAAAAAACCACCCCTCACCCAATCAAACACAAAATCCATCCCATTTCCTTGCCGAATCGTTTCCATATTAGGTTTTTACCCATTTTCACTGCACCACAAAAAACCACCAAAGCAAATTGGACAATTCATGGATTGCCGTGTTTGCTTGGCGGCTTTCTATTCGAATAAAACTATTTCTCGTTTACTCATTCGAAACATCAAAATTCAAATTCAAGGCTTGCAGCACACCGTGACAGTCTTCCCGATCCATGCATTGATTGGCGACCGCCTTGGCCGCATCCGACGCATGACCCATGGCAATGCCGATCCCTGCCTTCTCGATCATTTCCCGGTCATTGTCATTGTCGCCAACAGCCAGCATCTCATCGAGGCTGATCTGCATCATCTCCCCAACCCGTTCCAAGGCATCGCCTTTGTTGCATTGGTCGGGGCCGATATCCAGTGCATTGGCAAAGGACGAGACCGAATCGAGTCCCCTCATCCTCTCAACCGCCTCTCTTACGCTTGCCATTTGCGCTTCAGATTCAAATCTAGCCAGAATTTTATAGACTGGCCGATAGGAGTCACGCGCCCAAATCAGAGGATCGTCCACCAATTCAATCTTCATGCGCCAACGCTCCGGCAGATCCGCATTCTCGCACTTCCACCGCTTCACCCCATAGGCAAGTTCCCTGGCATAAATGCAATCCAACCCGTAAAATTGATAGTACACCTGTAGTTCCGTTAAAAGGGATGCTACATAAAAAAAATCATCTTGGTCAAATACCTTTCCAAAAACCACTTGCTTCCGAGCGGGCAAATAAACCAGCCCGCCATTGCAGCCAATAAATGGCGTATCCAATTCCAATTCATAATAGTATCGCTTGGCTGATTCAAAAGTGCGCCCCGTCGCCAAAACAATCTTTACGCCCTTTTCTTTTAAAGCCAAAAGCCGACTTTTGATCGCCACCGGAATCCTTTTTTCTGCATCCAGCAAAGTCCCGTCCAAATCCAACGCCACTAATTTGATCATCGAAACCCCTCCTAAAATCATCATAACCATCCTTTCGCCCGAAGGCAAATCAGAGATCCAATTCACATAAAAGATCTAACAGATTCTTCATAGTATTCAAACAAAAGGATGAAAAAAGCCTTTTCCTGTAACACAACTGTAACATTAGGCGTTTTTTCATCAGCTTGTAATATTCTGTTTCTTGACTTTTGGGTAGGAGTCCCTTAGGATATGCGAGTACCAAAATTCAAGAGAGGGGGAACATGAGATGAGAAAGAAAGCTATCATCCTCATTGTTACCATCTTGATCACTGCTATATTCTCAACCGGATTTGCGGCAGACTATGTCAATCCGGATCGAGAAACCATTGAACAAAAAATTGAAGAAGTTGCGCTTCGACGGGGAATCCCCAGTATTATTATGAAGTCGATTGCGCGCGTTGAATCCAGCTTTACGCAATTCACATCAAAAGGAAACCCATTTATCTCGTCAACGAATGATATTGGGGTTATGCAGATCAACAGTCGATCCAATTTCGACCGGAATCTGTTAAAGTATGACATCGACTATAATATTGAAGCTGGCGCCAATATGTTGCTGTACAAATGGGACTACGTAAAAAACACCCTCCCATCCATCGGCGACATGGATCCTAACGTATTAGAGAATTGGTATTTTGTCCTATGGGCTTACAATGGTTGGTCCAAGGTCAACAACCCCAATGAGGGAATTAAGAATTTAGCATATCAGGAACAGGTATTTTTAATGGCGGATCGCGAATATGGCATTCCCGTAACCGTCATTGACCGGACTGCACTGCCAGCCTCCGGACTTCCGTCCAAGAACGGGCAGTACGAAACACCGTCTCCAAGCCACGAAGGCGATATTCAATTGTACGAATACGGAGATCGACTCGCATCCTACTCATGGACCAAGATCGACTTGTTTGAAGAACCTGCCGGCAAACGGATTGCCAAGCTGGCGCCAAACACGGAAATGTTTGTGATCGGCGCACCCGTTTTGAAAGACGGCTACTACTGGCAGCCGGTACGCGGCTTAAACGATCCATTTGAAGGATGGGTCATTCGCAACTGGGTGGAAAAAACCGGCGATTATCAAATGGGCGTTTACGCTGATGTCGAGGATCCCGTCCTGCAAAACCAATTGCGGGTTTTGGGAACGGAAGGCATTATGCAAGGCTACGCGGACCAATTCGAACCGCAATCCTACTTAAGCCAAGAGGAGCTGGCGGTAATCTTGACCCGGGCCTTTGATATTAAACCGGAAACAGAAACTGCATTTACCCTGGTGGAAGTCTCCGATTGGGCGGAAACGGCCGTTTCAAATGTTGTTGATGCCGGTTTGATGAATTTGGATGACGGTCAATTCGTTGGAACAAAACTGGTTACGCAGGAAGAATTCCTGGCAACCATCGTTCGGTTAACGGAAAGCGGCATTGTTTTCAGGGGATTGGACGAAACCCGAATCGACGCGAGCATGCTGCCGGTCAATCTTCCGGTTGATCTATTCGCTTATCTCACCCGGGAAGATACGGCACGCCTGATTTACAACTTATATACAGAGAATCAAAATCTTTATTCGTAAAACTTGACAAGCGCCAAACCGCCATGTTAAGATACGAACCAACAACATCAATAGGAGATGAAGCTCTCCTGAGGAATACTCAAACCGCGAAAACGCTAATGGCTTCTGCAGAAATTCTGCAGAAGTCTTTTTTATTGGAGGAAAACAAAATGGCCATCTCTTTAGCACTCATTATTACCTTCGGCATGTTAGCCAATTTTTTGTTTGAAAAAATCAAACTCCCAGGACTCTTGGGCATGCTCCTGGTCGGTGTTGCCATCGGCCCGTACGGGTTTGACCTGATGCGTCCCGAGCTTATGGCCGTTTCGGCTGATCTGAGAAAAATCGCCCTCATCGTGATTTTGTTGCGCGCAGGCCTGGGACTAAAAAAAGAAACCCTTCAGAAGGTCGGAAAAAACGCCATCCGCATGAGTTTTATTCCTTGTTTGCTGGAGGGCTTCACCGTCATGTACTTCGCCCATTTGCTTTTTGGCATCTCCTTTGCCGAAGCCGGCATTTTAGGCTTTACTCTGGCGGCTGTTTCCCCAGCCGTAATTGTGCCGAGCATGCTCCAACTGATCGACAGTGGAAAGGGATCCGAAAAAGGCATTCCAACCATGATTCTGGCGGGCGCGTCGGTGGATGACGTATTCGCCATCACCTTTTTCTCCTCTATGCTGTCCATGTATTTCAGCCAGAACATCTCCATCGGCATGCAGATTCTTCGCATTCCATTTTCCATTTTATTGGGCGTTCTGCTGGGCTTTCTGGTCGGTACCTTCTTTACCTACCTGTTTAAGAAGTTCCATATGCGAGACACAAAGAAAACCCTGCTGATGCTGGGCGCTGCCGTCTTTATGACCGGACTGGAAGATTTATTGAAATCACACGTAGAAATCGCATCTCTTCTGGGCGTTATGACCGTCGGATTTATCCTATTGGAAAACTACCCCAAGGTTTCAAAACGACTTTCCGTCAAGCTTAATAAGATTTGGGTTTTTGCCGAAATTCTTCTCTTTGTCCTGGTTGGCGCCCAAGTCAATGTTTCCGTTGCCACACACTCGCTTGGCATCGGCATCCTTCTCATCTTCTTGGGCTTGGTTGCACGAAGCATCGGTGTTCTGCTGTCAATCTCTGGTTCCGATTATACGCGCGGAGAAAAATGGTTCGCCGTTGTGGCCTATTGGCCCAAAGCGACAGTCCAGGCTGCCATCGGGTCCGTTCCCTTGGCCCTGGGGGTGGCCCACGGCGAAGTATTTTTGGCCATTGCCGTTTTGTCCATCTTAGTCACGGCGCCTTTGGGTGCAATTGGGATTCGCATTATTGGCGAAAAAGTATTACAATAGAAAAAAGAATCCAAAAAATGGATTCTCTTTCATAAGCCTGGATGGTTGTCGGATTGCCCTCCGACTGCCTTTCCATATTATTCCCACGCAGTGCTTGCCCGCACTGCGCTGCTCCCTTCAAACGAAGGGAGCTTTTCCTTTTTATTCCTTAACTTTCTCCATTTGACCCGCCGATTCGATCACTTCCATAACGCGGTCAAAACTCCCGCCGATTTCCGCCTCAACGCCACCGACAACAGCACCCTCCACAATGGGTCCGTTGGCAATCGCAACAGGCTCAATATCCGGAAGCATCTCCATGGCTAATTGCGCACTCATCACCGCACTGCCCAGATCGACAAGGAGAATTACGCCGTCGCCTTGATTCGCTTGCTCCATGGCTCGCATAATCAAGTCCATCTCGGTTCCAATGCGGCCATCAGAAGTGCCTCCTGCTGGAAAGATCGGCAGATTCGGCGCCATCTGTTTCACCAGGTCAATGGTCCCTGAAGCGATTTTTTCGCTATGGGAAATAACGACCATTCCTACCATATTGACTCCTTTTATTCGAGAAAATCACGGACGACCGTCAAGATCACCAAACTGGACGTAGCCCCCGGGTCCTGATGCCCGATGCTTCGTTCCCCCAAATAGCTGGCTCGTCCTTTTGTTGCAATAATCGTTTTGGTATACTCCACACCGGCCTCTGCTGCAACAACCGCTTCTGCAAAGCATGTTTTGGCGTCTTTTCCAGCCTCTAAACATTCTTTCAGCGCCTCATACGCAGGGACCAGCGAATCCAACATGGTTTTTTCCCCCGTTGTGGATTTTCCCAATTTCATAATCCCTTGAATTGCAGCATCCATCATCGCAATCGCATCCTCAACATCTACCTCTTCTTTTCCTTTGATGGCGTCGCCAGCCTTCATAAACGCCGTTCCGTACAGGGGACCTGCCGCGCCGCCTACCGTAGAAACCAAGGTCATTCCCGTCTGTTTCATGCACATGGATACATCATCCGGCATGGATGGAATTCGCTCCAGCACTTTCGTAAATCCGCGATCCATGTTAATTCCATGGTCTCCATCACCGATCACTTGGTCCAAGTCCGTTAAGAATTGTCGATTTTCCTTAATCTTCGCTGCAATTGCCTCTAATAGTTTTTTGAAAACTTGACCGTCCATAACATCCTCCATTCGTTGTCTAGAGTTTCAATCCTACCGTATCTGCGGGATCCTTCAACAAACCTTCCAATTCATCATCAAGTTTCAATACGCTGATCGCACCGCCTTGCATTTCAATGGAAGTCATAAAGTTGCCCACCAAAGTCTTCCTTACTTCGATTCCTTTTTCCTTCATAACCTGCGCAACCCGACGATTCAAAATATACAGTTCACTGACCGGCGTACCCCCGCAGCCATTGACCATAACCGCTACTTTTTCGCCTGATTCAACCGGCATGTCTTCAAAAATTTTGCCTAAAAGCAGGTCGACAATCTCATCAGCCGGCATGATCTTCGCCCGATGGGTGCCTGGTTCGCCGTGAATGCCCAGTCCGACTTCCATCTCGTCTTCCGCCAATTCAAAGCCAGGCTTGCCAGCCGCAGGGACCGTACAAGGCGTCAAAGCCACCCCCATGGTTCGCACATTGGCAATTGCTTTTTCTGCAACACGCTTCACTTCATCCAGCTCAGCGCCTCGCTCCGCCATCGCTCCCGCAATTTTATGGATGAATACGGTGCCTGCCACCCCACGACGGCCGGTGGTATACAAACTGTTTTCTACCGCCACATCATCATTGACGACAACCTTGTCAACCTTGATTCCTTCCATTTCAGCCATATCCGCCGCCATCTCAAAATTCAAAATGTCGCCTGTATAATTCTTGATAACCAAAAGAACGCCTTTACCCGCATCAACGGCCTTGACCGCTTCAAAAACTTGATCCGGGGTTGGCGATGTAAACATCGCGCCTGCTACCGCGCCATCCAGCATCCCTGTTCCTACGTAACCGCCATGTGCCGGTTCATGGCCGCTGCCGCCGCCAGATACCAAGGCAACCTTATCCTGCTTCTTGTTTGCACGAACCAAGACATTGAAGCCGTCGAGTTTGCGAAGCAAATCGCTGTGGGCGAATTCCATGCCCTCAAGCATTTCAACTTCTACGTTTTCCGGTTTGTTGATTAATTTTTTCACAGTTTCCCTCCTTTATATTTATATCCTTTCACACAAAAAAGGACACAATTCGAACTCTCACCGTGTTCTCCTCGTCTCCCCGTTAATTCAAATTTAACAAATATTCAGTCAATATTCAACTTTTTTTGCAACCGGTTTCGCGAATTGAGGTAGAGAACCCTTTGTGATACAATATACCCATTCGAAATGGATACTAGGAGGTTAAAATGGAACATTCTGAAAAAAATTTCACAAATTTTATCCACGAGGTCATTGAACAGGATCTCGAGGCTGGAAAATATCAAAAACGCGTGCATACACGATTCCCGCCAGAGCCCAATGGCTATCTGCACATCGGGCATGCAAAAGCCATTACAATCGACTTTTCAACAGCCGAAAAATACCAAGGCTTGTACAACCTGCGATTCGACGACACCAACCCTGTAAAGGAAGATACGGAGTATGTCGAATCGATTATGGCCGATATCAAATGGCTGGGTTATGATTGGCAAGACCGTCTATTCTACGCGTCCGACTATTTTGAAAAGATGTACGGATACGCCGTCGAACTGATTGAAAAGGGACTTGCTTACGTAGACGACCTAACAGCGGAAGAGATGCGTGAATACCGCGGCACCTTAACCGAGCCCGGCAAAAATTCCCCATACCGCGACCGCAGCCCAGAAGAAAACAAACGCCTCTTCGCCGAAATGCGCGAAGGCAAGTATCAAAACGGAGAAAAAATCCTGCGAGCCAAAATTGATATGGCTTCACCAAACCTGAACCTGCGCGATCCGGCGATTTACCGCATCGCCCATGCCCACCACCATCGCACAGGCGACAAATGGTGCATCTACCCAATGTATGACTTCGCTCATCCTTTGGAAGACGCCATCGAGGGCATTACCCATTCATTGTGTACCTTGGAATTTGAATCCCATCGCCCGCTTTACAATTGGGTTCTGGAAAATCTGGACGACTTCAAAGTGGACGCACCAAAACAAATTGAATTCGCCCGTTTGGAAATCACACGGACCGTGATGAGCAAGCGTAAATTGAAGTTGTTGGTGGATGAAGGCATCGTCTCCGGATGGGACGATCCTCGCATGCCTACCCTTTCCGGCATGCGCCGCCGCGGCTTTACACCGGAAGCCATTAAAAACTTCTGTGAAATGGTCGGGGTTTCGAAATCCAACAGCGTGGTGGATTCCGCCATGCTGGAGCATGCCATTCGCGATGACTTGAAACTGAAAGCGCCTCGCTTGATGGCAGTTATGAAACCTTTAAAAGTCGTCATCACCAACTGGCCGGAAGGTCAAGTGGAAATGCTGGATGTGCCTTTGAATCAAGAGGTTCCTGAAATGGGATCCCGCCAAGTTCCATTCGACGGTACTGTATATGTAGAACGAGACGACTTTATGGAAGAACCGGTGAAAAAATTCTACCGTCTCTTCCCTGGAAACGAAGTTCGTCTGCGCGGCGCATATTTTGTGAAATGCAACGAAGTGATTAAAGATGAATCCGGTCAAGTCATCGAATTGCGTTGTACCTATGACCCGGAAACCAAATCCGGCAGCGGATTTACCGGCCGTAAGGTGCGTGGCACCCTGCATTGGGTACCTGCAAACCAATCCATGAAAACGCAAGTGCGTTTGTATGACTACCTGTTGCTGGATGAAGAAGAGCAAACCGGAGATCATTTCCTCGACAATATCAATCCAAACTCTTTGGAAGTCATTGACGCATGGATTGAACCGGAATTGGCAAAAGCAAAAGCTCACGATAAATTCCAGTTCATCCGCCACGGATACTTCTCAGTGGATCCTAAGGATTCTACTGATGAGAAACCGGTCTTCAACCGGGTTGTTTCCTTGAAAAGTTCTTGGAAGAAAAAGAAATAAATGAATCGCCAATCGGGGACTGCAGTGAAATGATATGCTCCCCCTAAGGTAGACAGTTGAAATAATAAAACTGTTATCTCAGGGGGAGCATATTTTTTATGGGAAGAAAAGCCAAGTATTCATATGAAACAAAAAGAGAGATAGTTCACCGATGCATCGCAGGAGAAAGTAATCCTAATCATGAAGCCTCATCGACTGGGATCAGCAATGAAACGATCAGAGAATGGATTGCACGGTATGAATCGCTGGGAGATTCCGGATTGGTGTCGTCTAGTAAGAATACTAACTATTCGGCTTCGTTTAAACAGACCGCTGTGCTTGATTATTTGAACAATGAGGATTCCTATCTCGTTATCTGCAAAAAATATGGCATTCGATCTACCACACAATTACGCAACTGGGTTATGAAGTATAATGGTCATGAGAAGCTAAAAGCTTCCGGAACAGGAGGAAAGCCAATCATGACTAAAGGACGTAAAACAACATATGAAGAGCGAATTGAAATTGTTGAGTACTGCATCGCTCATCAAAGGAACTATAACGAAACTGCAGAGAAATTCAAAGTCTCCTATCAACAGGTCTATTCATGGGTCAAAAAATATGAAAGAACTGGGATCGATGGCCTTTTGGATAAACGCGGGCGAACAAAACCACTAGATGAGATGAGTGAATTGGAACGCCTTCGCGTGGAAAATCGTTTACTAAAAGCGAAAAACAAAGAACAAGAAATGGAGATGAACTTCTTAAAAAAGCTCGAAGAAATCGAGAGGGGGTGACACTAGGACGCTTGCGAAAGACCTGTATCTACAAAGCAATCATGGAGACGCACAAAGAGTATGAATATCCCATCAGCGCCCTTTGCAAGCTAGGACATGTAACAAGAAGCGCATACTATAAATGGGTAAATCGTACGCTGCCTGAAGAAGAACAAAAAAACTTAAAGATTTCAAAGATCGTAGAAGATATCCATGAACAAAGCTCCGATAAGGGTTATCGTCGAATTCGGGATGATCTGAAAAGATATCACGGGATAGATGTAAATGATAAAAGAGTCCTGCGAATATGCCGCCAGCTAGGCATAAAATCCACCATAAAGTATAAGAATAATGGATGTACTAGAACAGCTTCCAATCCTCAACACATCGCTGAGAATCTCCTAAAGAGAGAGTTTTACGCAGAAAAACCCAATGAAAAATGGCTTACCGATGTTACTGAATTCAAATATTATGAAAACGGTGTGAAAAGAAAAGTTTATTTAAGTGCTATTCTTGATCTCTACGATCGTCGCATTGTTTCATACAAGATAAGCACCAGAAACGATAATGCCCTGGTGTTTGAAACTTTTGATTTAGCCAGAAAAGAATCACCAAAAGCGCATCCTTTGTTTCACAGTGATAGGGGATTTCAATACACAAACCGAAAATTTCACAAAAAGCTGATGAAGGCTGAAATGATTCAGAGCATGTCCAGGGTTGGAAAATGCATTGATAACGGTCCGATGGAAGGATTCTGGGGAATCCTTAAAAGAGAACGATACTATGGGAAACGATTTACGAGTAAAGCAGGATTAATCCAGATGATTGAGTCATACATATACTACTACAACAATGAACGGCTACAACGAAATCTGGGCGTGTTGACACCTTACGAAAAACACCGATCATATTTATTAGCAGCATAAAAACTGCCAATGGATTGAGTACCATTGGCAGCAAAACTTTTTGTTTTTTCAGTTGTCCACTTGACGGGTAGCAGTTCAAAAAACTGCAGTCCTTTTGTTATATAATTGAGACAGGAAAAGAAACATGCAATTGTACAGAATTTGACAGAATCGTGCCTTATCCTCTATCATAAAGGCACGTTTAAAATACCGGATCTTGTCCGCTTTCAAGAAGCACTCAGAAAGCAGGACTGAAAGGAGTAGCCATGAATACGCAGCATGAAGGCAAACGAACACTGAGCTACGAAGATATCATTGCCCTATGTCCAGCCCATCTGATCGACGAATTGGAAATCGTCTCATTTTCTCCCGATGACTATCTCATGGAGCAAAACAGCCAGGACCATTGTGTTTATATTCTCCTAAGCGGGGAAGCCCAGGCTTTCTCAACCACTCCGACAGGTTTGCGCCATGTGCGGTATATTCATCATGCCGGCGAGATCATCGGAGAGATCGAAGCGGTTACCAACGATCCTACAATCTGTTCGGTTGTGGCCACCGCTGAAAGCCAGGCCGTAAAACTCAGTCAAGCGACCTATCTGGCCCTGATCCGTGAGTCGCCGGATTTCGCCGTATTTGTCGTCGACAAATTGGCGCAAAGCCTGGCTATCATGTCGACCTACACGTCCATGAATATGCAGTATTCATTGAAGCAGCGACTGATGCGGTACTTCCTGCAAAAGTACCAGCAATTCGGCAACCCCTTCTATGTGGACAAAAAACTGACCGCCGACTTGTTCGGCTGCCATTTGCGAAGCGTAAACCGGATCGTCAAGGAATTGGAATCCAAAGACCTGCTGGAATATGAAAAAGGGAAATTTCGCATTCCCAACGCCGAAAACTTTAAAGACGCCTTGGACCGCCAAGATTAATGGCGGCCAGGCGTCTTTTTCACGTCTCAATATTCATCGGTTATATTTGAAGGGATCGGCCGATCTCATAGCCTTCCCGATAAATTTTCGTGCAAAACTCCTTTTCAAACCGCAGCACATCCGATTGCAGCAATTCGGTTACCGGCGCAATGATCGTCAAAGCGTCGGCATCGTAGACTTCCGTGATATAGTCCGGAATGCGGTACTCTTTTTCAAAAGGAATCAGAAACAGGCGATCCACTTTATTTTCCACAAAAGGCGCCAGCAAATTATTGTTTGCAATCCCGCCATCCAGTCGAAATCCGTCATATTCGCCTTTCAGCAGTCCTTCCTGAAATTCGCCGAAAATCCGATTGGAATCGTAGTTCTGCATGATTTCCAGCATCGTCATTTCCCGCTCCATGGCGATTGGCAGCAAAGAGCTGTATTTTACGGCTTCCAGCTGTTCCGATCTATCTAGGGTTGTAAGATCCACCACCACTTCCTTTGGCAAGGAATTTTCAATCTCAACATAGTTGACGTACAATGCGCGAATCTTTTCATTCCTGCCCTGCAAACCGGACAAGCGGGCAATGATCTGATTGTTTTCAAAGACCTTGCCAAAATGCTTGGCTTCCGTATCAATCTCCGTCCCCAGCCACATCTCCTTCAGCTGTTCGATCCGGCCCGCATAGAGGCAATAGGCATTCATGGCACCAATCGAGGTACCGGCAATCACATGAAAATCAATGCCCTGCTCCTTCAATCCATGAATCACACCGGCTTGAAACGCGCCCTTCGCGCCGCCGCCCTGCAAAAAAAGTCCATTCATGATTCCTCAACTCCCTTCCAATCATTTTTGATTCATCTATTTCATTAAACATAAGTATGTTTTTATTATAATATCTCGTATCATCAAAGAAAAGCACTTTACCTTCCAATCATATCATCGTTATCTTCATTTGTACAGACATCCGACCCTCAAGTATCCGCACAAAGCCTCGAAGTCCCTTCGCTAACACTTTGGCAATCAAAAAGACGCCTGGACCGCTTTGCGATCCAGACGCCGTTTTATTCATTCGCTTCCATCATTTCAATTAAGACCGTTTTCGCTGCCGAAAATTGTATGCCGTTATTCTGGCAAACATCCCGCACCAATGCTCCTTTTGATTCAAAAGGTCCGATCACAGCAATAATTTCCTCTTCTTCCAATCCCATCGCAAAGAGATCCGCAATGGTCGTATTCCCTTTTATCGAGGGTTCCACATGATCCGGTTCGCTGATCTGATCCCGATCCTGCACCTGAACGCCAGGTTGAATCACCGGAATCAATTGCGCCTCCTCCAAGGAAATCTTATCCGTCTGCCTCAGCATTTGAATCGCTTGCGGAAACAAGGCTTCTTCCCCGGTCGCCTCATAAGGCAATCCCGTGTAGCGGGCTACAAAGAAACGCACCGATGAAGTCCCCATTTCAACCTCACCTGAGCTGGGGTACATTTCCTCCAGCAATTTCAATTGAAAGGCTTCCGGATTCTCAGTAACCTGAAAGGCTTCCGCCAGCACCTCGACTGAAATCGGATAGGACCGGGCGATATCGCCGAACGTATACGAACCGCGAATATCGACCGGGTCCGATGATCCGGCAAATTCCCCCGTTTGAATCTTGATGGGCACCTTGGCTGACTCGGTTCTCCAGAGCCCCAGCGCATCGCTGGCATAAATGCCGCCGAAAAGAACAGCTAGCACAAGAATTCCTACATGAATCGGCTTAAGCTTCATCCTTGATCCCTCCCAACAATTCGACCGTATCTGGGATCGGACAGGCAACTTCCGATGTGCACGCCATACAGCTGATGCATCGGAGATCCCTGACCTTGCTTGCAGAAGAAACCTCGATCCCCATTGGACAAACCGCATCGCATTTCTTGCAGTTCACGCAGGTCCGGTCATTTCTGCGGATGGTAAAAATGCGGAATTTGTTCGTGATCCCCAGCAGCGCGCCATAGGGGCAGGCATACCGGCACCACGGCCGTTCCACGATCAGGGACAAGCCCAAAACAGCGAGCAGAATCAAAATCGCGGAAACCGCAACCTCGCCTGACCAGAAGTGGAACAAAGCATAGTATGGATCCACAGCAGAAAACACCAAGTCGAAAGACGTTGCCGTCACCACCAAAACCCAAGCCAAAACCCCATAGCGCAGCCATCTCAGCAGGCGGTCCGCCCCTTTCGGAATCATCCGGTTATACCGCTTGCCAAAAATCCTGCGGCCCAGTTTCCCCATCCATTCCTGCAGGCTTCCCATCGGGCAAACCCATCCGCAAAAAGCAGGGCCCACCAGCAAACTGATGAAAAAGACCAAGCCCATCAGCACCAAGGATGACTCATGGATCTTTTTAATCAAAATGCCATCGGTTATGTAGGTATACAGGGTCACAACACCGCCAAACGGACAAATGGCGTGGAGCGAAGCATTCGGCAGCCAGGAAATGCCCTCCCCGTTTTCAGCCAGGCCATGGTTCACGGCAATCGCCGCAATAAAGAGAAAAAAAGCTATTTGCATCAAACGTCTTAGTTTCATATTATCCCTCCCACTGCCCAAGTATACGATAGTTCTGTGGCAGTTCTGTGACAAAAAACCGCTTCTTTCGAAGCGGTTAGCAAAATACGTGTTGCATGATTTGGTAAAAGAGCTCTTCCCGAACTTGCCGGCTGACCATGCCCCCATAGGGAATCTTGCGGACAAAACTGGAAACATCCGAAGTCTTTTTCTGCTCATAGCGGTTACAAACCATTTGATAAAATACACTGAAGTCATAGATGGCAAAACGCGGAATCTCCAATTGCGCTGCCACATGGTCAAGAAGATGAATCACGATCTCATCATAATCAGCCGATGCATCCAGTTCCAAATATCGGGCGAGCATGGGAACCACCCGTTCCAACAGCAGCCGCTTGGCCGGCATTTCCTCCTCCAGCCCCATCTCAGCCGCGATTTGATGAATCACTTCGTCATCCAGATCAAAAAGGGTGTCCAACACATCCGCCGCACTCCGATCCATCCGCAAATAATACTTGTCTCCGCGCAATTTTTGAAAGTGGCGGTACACATCATAATAGCCCAGCTGCAAATTATGCCGCGTTTTTTCCTGGGTGAAGTCAAAGGTGCCGCCTAAATTTTCTCGCGGAGCGATTTCAATCAGATTCACCCGACTGGCATCATATCGCTGCTTCAAGCCCAATCCAAAAATCCGAATGGCAATAATGTTGACATAACCTCTCCGCATCAGCAAGTTAATTGGCAGATTGTCATACATCCCGCCGTCGGTGAACAATTTTCCCATCAAGGGTTCGTTCTTAAAGGCAGGATGGTTGGCGCTGGCCAAGACATAGTCTGCGATTTCTCCCGGTGGAATTTCATTTTTATAAAGCTCCATCGCTTGAAAGTCCGTCAAGGATATGGTCACCAAACCAAAATCAACCGCCGACCGTCGTAGTTTTCCTTCATCTAAATAATCCGCCACCAGCGCCCTCAGCGGCGCCGTATCTATGCCGCCATCCTTGAAAATCTTTCTTACCCGCGCGCGAATGGTCTTCCAGTCTTCCCGCTCCAACTGCAGATTCATCAGTTTTTTATACTCCGCATCGGTCATATCCACAACCAAGGACGGTTTCATGTTTTCCCACAATTCATAGGCCCGGTCAAAATCTCCCTGGGCAATCATCGCACCGTTCAAAGCCCCCACCGATGTGCCGGCCACGGCTTCAAATTCAAACCCCAATTCATTCAGCGCTTTTACCGCGCCGATCTGATAGGCACCCTTGGCGCCCCCGCCTTCCAATGCCAATGCGTAACGCATGCTTATTCCTCCCACTCTTTTATGGGCAGCCACGCCAATACTTTCTGGATGTTCCGATCCCAGAAATCCCATGTGTGCGCCCCAGGCTCCTCAAAAACTTTGGCCTGAATCCCTTGTGTCTTCAATGCCTCAATAAAATTCAAGTTTTCCTGATATAAAAAGTCTTCCGTCCCGCAAAGCACAAAGAGCTCCGGCATTCGATCACGGTCTTTCGCCCCTTTCATCAAGGCGAACAGATCATTGGCACTGCCTTCAAATTCATCCAGCTTGCCAAAAATATTCTCCAACTCCGGCAGCATCTCTGTCATCTCCGAAGTTTCCAAATTCTGCTTGTATTCATAAAAAAGATCCAAGGCGCCAGACAAACTGGCCGCATGACTAAACCGATCAGGATGCGATAACGCCCATTTCAGCGCGCCATAGCCGCCCATCGACAAGCCGGCAACAAATCGCTCTTCCCGTTTTGTTGACAACGGAAAATAATATTCCATCATCTTGGGCAATTCCTCGGACAAAAATGTCCAATACGGATATCCGACCGCCATATCCGTATAAAAGCTTCGATGCACCTCCGGCATAACAACCGCCACTTGATATTTTGATGCATATCGCACGATGGATGTTTTTCTTGTCCACGAACTGGAATTTCCCGACAAACCATGCAGCAAATATAAAGTCGGCAATTTTTTCGTGCTGTTCTCCACATCATCCGGAAGAATCACCTCTACCGACATCTCTAAATCTAGAATTTTTGAGTCAATTTGACAATGCAATAAAGCCATTCTGCTTCCCCCTACAAGTTTTCTTGCTTTTTTCCAGTATACCAGATTCTGATACGGACACCAAAATGCACGGATTCTTGCAAAAACAACCTTTTGCAAGTCTATTTTTCAAATAATTCATCAAGAAAACATTTTCTCGCAATAGCTCTTTCTTGCTTTATTCTGTTAAAGCAGGCTCAAAGCCTTGCCGTTAGCCGTTTATGAATGTTTTCTTGCAAAATTTCTCTTTGACGAATCATTCAGAAAGTTTTATAATAATGCAATAAGAATAATATTTCTTGCATGGAGGTAGAGATGGGAAAAACGCTAGCATACAAAATTTTGGAAAAGAACAACCAGTCCGGCATTCTGCAGCAAGGGGAGGAACTGACCATCCGCGTCAATCAGACCCTAACACAGGATTCCACCGGTACGATGGTCTATTTGCAAATGGAAGCAATGGGAATTGATTCCATCAAAACTGACCGTTCCGTTGCCTATATCGATCACAACACCTTGCAAGCCGGCTTCGAAAATGCCGATGACCATCAATTCATTCAATCGGCGGCAGCCAAATACGGCATTGTCTTTTCAAAACCCGGCAACGGCATTTGCCACCAATTGCATTTGGAGCGATTCGGCAAACCGGGCGAAGTCCTGATCGGCTCGGACAGCCATACCCCGACAGGTGGAGGCTTGGGCATGATCGCCATCGGTTCCGGCGGGCTCGACGTAGCCGTCGCCATGGCGAAAGGCACCTATAATATGAAAGCGCCGAAAGTGTACGAAGTTCACTTGACCGGCCAACTGCCCGCTTGGGTCTCAGCCAAGGATGTCATTTTGGAAGTGCTTAGAAACCTTAGTGTAAAAGGCGGCGTTGGCTATATTATTGAATATACAGGCCAAGGGGTGAAATCCTTATCGGTTACAGACCGGGCCACCATTACCAATATGGGCGCCGAATTGGGTGCGACAACATCCATCTTCCCGTCCGACGAGCAAACCCTGGACTTTTTGACCCGTCAGGGCCGCGCCGAAGATTATCAGCCCCTTGCGGCAGACGAAGACGCCGTTTACGACGCGCGTCTGGAAATTGACTTGTCCACCTTGGTTTCCATGGTGGCAAAGCCGCACAGTCCGGATGCCGTCGCAGAAATTGCGGAAATTTCCGGCATGAAAGTGGACCAGGTCGCCATCGGATCTTGCACAAACTCATCCTACACCGACCTGATGAAGGTAGCGGCCATCTTAAAAGGAAAGAGCGTCCATCCGGATGTGAGCCTGGTGATTTCGCCGGGATCCAGCAACATCTTGAAGATGATGAGTGAAAACGGCGCCTTAAGCGATTTGATTGCCGCCGGCGCGCGAATCCTGGAGGCTGCCTGCGGGCCATGTATCGGCATGGGCCAAGCGCCGAAAAGCGGCGCTGTATCTTTACGAACCTTTAATCGAAACTTCCAAGGACGCTGCGGCACCATGGATGCCGATGTCTATCTGGTCAGTCCGGAAACCGCAGCCATTGCAGCCATTACCGGCGTCGTAACCGAGCCTGCTGGTTTTGATATGGAAGCGCCGGTGATCACACTGCCGGACACCTTTGCGACTTATGAAAACTACTTTATCTATCCGCCGCAAGACCGCACGGGACTATCCGTTGTAATGGGACCCAATATCAAGCCATTCCCCATCAACGGAGACCTGCCGGAAACCCTGGAAGGCAGCTTGCTTCTAAAAACCGGTGACAATATTACAACCGACGACATCATGCCATCTAATGCAAAGCTTTTGCCGTTCCGCTCCAATATTCCGGAACTGTCAAAATATTGCTTTGGCACGATCGTTCCTGACTTCAAGATGCGTGCGGAAGCCGCAGGCGGTGGATTCGTCATCGGTGGCGACAATTACGGACAAGGCTCTTCACGGGAGCATGCCGCATTGGTACCCCTGTACCTGGGTGTGAAAGCCGTGATCGCCAAGTCTTTTGCGCGAATCCACAAGAAAAATCTGATCAACTCGGGCATTTTGCCGCTGATCTTCAAGGATCCTACCGACTATGACCGTTTCAGCGAAAACGACCAACTTGCCTTTGAATCCGTACACGACGCATTAAGGGGCACGGTGAAATTTGAACTGGCCAACAAAACCCAAGGCTTCACCTGCGAAGTGGTGTTTGAAGGATCCCAGCGCGATGTGGAGGTTCTGATGGTTGGCGGTACCTTGAACTATACGAAAAAGGAGATTGAAGCATGAATCGAGTAACCTTTATCCCCGGCGACGGCATCGGACCCGAAGTCGCCAACGCAGCCAAGGATGTCATCAACGCGACTGGCGTCGCGATTGAATGGGAAGAAGTCAATGCTGGCGAGGCCGTATTCCAAGCCGAGGGCGTCCTGGTGCCCGACCGCGTTTATGAGAGCATCGAAAAAAACCGCATCGCCCTCAAGGGGCCCATCACGACCCCGGTCGGCAGCGGCTTTCGAAGCATCAATGTCCATCTGAGAAAAAAATACGATCTATACGCCAATATTCGCCCTATCTTAAGCTTGCAGGGCGATCGAGAGCGGTATCCAAATCTGGATCTGGTCATCTTCCGAGAGAATACGGAAGGCTTGTATATCGGCGACGAGGAATTTCTTGATGACGATACCGTCATTGCAAGAAAACGAATTACGCGGGAAGGCTCCACACGATTGATGGAAAAGGCTTTTGCCTACGCGAAAGCCAACGGCCGCAAGAAAGTCACCGTCGCCCACAAGGCCAATATTCTGAAGGATACGGACGGATTGTTTCTGACCTGTGCCCGCGCTGTTGCCCAAAGCTATCCGGAAATCGAATACGAGGAAGTCATTATCGACAACATGTGCATGCAATTGGTAATCAATCCCTACCAATTTGACGTGGTCGCCACCATGAACCTGTACGGCGATATCTTATCGGATCTGTGTGCCGGACTGGTCGGCGGACTGGGCTTGGTGCCCGGCGCCAATATCGGCAAAGACATCGCCATCTTCGAAGCTGTCCACGGCAGTGCACCGAAGCTGGCCGGCCAAAACAAGGCCAATCCCGTGGCTTTGATCCTCTCAGGCGCAAGCCTGCTGGACTACCTCGGCGAAACACAAGCTGCCGCCAGCGTGCGAAAAGCCGTTGCAACCGTTGTGGAAGAAGGCGTCCATGTCACCAAAGACTTGGGCGGCAAGGCCACCACAACAGAAATGACAGCGGCAATCATTAAAATAATTCAAGGGGAGTGAGAAAATGAAGAAGGATTTCTTCACCCATTTAACCGATCTGGCAACAACCAACAATCACATACCCGCCATCGATTATGACCGATACGATATCAAGCGAGGTCTCCGGAACGCCAATGGAACCGGCGTGCTGGTCGGATTGACGGAAATCGGCAATGTAGACGGCTACGACATCGTCAACGGCGTAAAAATCCCGAAAGAGGGCCGCTTGTATTATCGCGGCATCGACCTGTTCGATCTGGTGGACGGCTTTCAAACGGAACGAAGACGCGGCTTTGAAGAAACCACCTTCCTCCTTCTCTTCGGCAAATTGCCCACGGAAGAGGAATTGGAAACCTTCAAGCGCCTGCTTGATGAGCGCCGCGAGCTCCCCGAAGGCTTTACCGATTCCATGATTATCAGCATTCCGTCCAAGAATGTCATGAACAAGCTTCAGCGAAGCACCCTGGTTTTGTACTCCTATGACGACAATCCCGATGATTTGAGCATGGAGAATCTTTTGCGCCAGAGTTTAAGCCTGATCGCCAGATTTCCAACCATTATCGCCTACGGCTACCAGGCAAAGGCGCGCGCCTTTGACGGAAAAAGCCTCTACATCCATTCGCCCAAACCAAATGTCGGCGCAGCGGAGAATATTTTACACATGATTCGCCCCGACAACGGCTACACGGTGCTGGAAGCGGAAACCCTGGATCTTCTCTTGGTCATAATGGCAGAACACGGCGGCGGCAATAACTCAACCTTCGCCACCCATGTGGTTGCATCCACCGGCACGGACACCTATTCCGCCGTGGCAACCGCGGTCGGATCCCTCAAGGGACCCAAGCATGGCGGGGCCAACCTAAAAGTCTGCCAAATGATCGAAGCGATTAAAAACGAAGTGGAAGACTGGAGCGACACAGCGCAGCTGCGCGCGTATCTGGAACGTCTTTTGAACAAAGACGCTTTCGATAAGAAAGGCTTAATCTATGGAATGGGGCACGCGGTCTACACGAAGTCCGATCCCCGTTCCGTTCTCCTTCAAAAAAAGGCGAAAGAGCTGGCCCTTGAAAAAGGCCGTTTGAAGGAATTTGAACTCTACGCGAATATCGAATCCATCACCCGGGCACTGTTTTATGAGCGCAAAGGGCCTCATGCCCATATTGCGTCCAATGTCGACCTCTATTCCGGTTTCGTTCTGGAAATGCTGGGGATTCCAAAAGACTTATACACCCCCATCTTTGCAACCAGCCGAATCGCCGGATGGTGCGCACACCGCATGGAACAATTGGTCAGTGATGACAAGATCATTCGTCCCGCCTACCGAACCGTCAACGAATTGCACCATTATTATCCGCTTAAAGAGCGGAAATAACTTCACCAAAAAAGGACATCCTCGGATGTCCTTTTCTCTTTATGATCCCATTTTTTCCATAGCCAGTTTCAACCGCCTGCCCTGCACCCACACAAAGCCGTGAAAGGCCAGGGAAACCGTCAGCATGACCGGAATGATCAGGAAGGTCGTATAGGCGGAAATCAAGTCATTCAGGGCGCCGACCACAATCCCTGTAAACATGTTGATAAAAGAGATGCTGGTCAAAACCAGACTGGTCGCCCGCACAGACTGATCAGGAAACAGTGATTGCGCCAGTAAAAGCGTAGTCGGATAGTTGATGGAGACAAACAAGCCCGCCGCCGCAATGATATACAAGCCACCGCTTTTCAAAAGGATACCGACAAAGGTCAAAAGGGCAGCCACTGCCAAGGAAGCTACCAGCGTCCGTTGCGGTCCCAGCCGTCCCGCAACAAACCCGCCGAACAAACGCCCCGCCGCATGCAGGGCCAGATAGATAAAAAGCAGGTTCGCGGCTTCATTCACCGCGTATCCGAAGCTCTCGACCATATAATTGCTGAACCATTGGCCCAGGGCGGACTCTGCTACAATGGAAGCGGAAAACGCGCCTGTGATCCCCAAGAGGAGCGGATTGCGAAGGGTCAAAGTGCCCTTGGCCTGACCGTGCGACTGTACCCGCTGCGGATCGGAAGCCGGATACCGAAAAACTACGTTCAATGCCAAAATAGCCGCCAAGCCCAGGGAGGTCACCACATAGATCTGGGGCCAAACATATCCCCGCCCCAAGAATTGGCCAATGGATTTTGACATTGTCATGGCGCCAAAACTATATCCAAAATGCAAAAGATTCATCAAGAGGGCCGAATTTCGAACCGGAATCAAAGGCACCAGGGTATTCAAACCGAATACCAGCGGCGCGACAAAAACCGCCTGCCCCACATAAAGCACGGCAAACATCATGGCCGATTCCACCTGCCAAATGCCCAGCCCAAGCGCTACCAGACCAATCAGGCTTGTCGCGATCATTTTCTGATGTCCCAATTTCCCACAGATTCTTTCCGAAAAATAGGTCATGATCGTAAATATAATGCTGGAGGCAAATACCAATCCACCCATCATCGTGTTGTCGATTTCAAAAGACTGCTTAAATGCCGGGATTAAGATGTTTTTCGAGCTGTCGAACAAGGCAAAAAACACCATCGTTGCCAATAGAAGCACAGCCATAATTCTCGGATCGCGATTTTTCTTCTGCATGATTTCCTCCATGATTGACTCAATTAGTAGCAGTATACCAGAATCTCTTTCAAATACAATCCCCTTTCCCTTTTTTTAGCAAAATTTAAAGACAAAAAAATGCACCTTGCCCATCGGCAACGTGCATCCACTACGCGTAATCCCCATCTAAAATGTCCAGGATCTCCCTCGAATCTTCCAAGAGCCAATCCGGCTTTTCCGCCTCCAAAAACATCCGGTCGTTGTAGCCCCAAACAACGGAAGCGATCTTGGTCCCCGCCGCGCGAGCCGAGTGAATATCTCTCACTTCGTCTCCCACATAAAGAATCTCTTGCGGTTTCAAATCATATTTCTTCAATACGCGCTTCACCTTTGCCTGTTTGTTGAACAAAGATGCCGCATAGAGAAATTCAAAGACTTCAATCTGCTTGTCCGCCAAAAAACGCAATACGTTCTTTTTGGTATTTGAAGTAATAATCCCGATAATCATATCCCGTTTTTGAAGCTCTTCCAGAAGTTCCGGAAAATGCTCCTCACAAAATTGCACCTCATGCATATTATGTCGCAACAGTTTTTGCCCTCTGCGAAGAATGAACGGAAGCTTTCTTGCCGATACTTCAATATACTCCAGCAATTCCTTGAAGTGCATCTTTTTCATATCACCCAATTCTTCCCGTGTGATCTTTTTGAAGTTGTACTGCTCCGCCAATACATTGGTGATGTGAAATGCAAAATGTTCCGTATCCGCGATTGTTCCGTCGAAATCAAAAATGATGCATCGAATCGCTGAACCTTTTCTTTCCATCGCCATTCCTCCTTAGCTGTGAATTCCATTATATCACTTTCCACCGCTATTCGTCATCTTCCTGTTGCAATTTTACTCATCTTTAACCAAAGAAAGAAAATTCGCTTTCGCCTCTTCAACGGCGGTTTCCCAGATCCTTTCCAATTCCGATTCTCCCAAGGCGGGCACCGTTTCCGATAGGGCCTGTCCCTTCAAACCAGCCTGCCATTTTTCTACCGATTCAGAGTCCTCACCACTCAAGTTTTCAAAATCCAAAAAGGTCTCGTCAATCGGATCGATTTCAACCAAGACGCGGTAGGGTTCTCCATTCACCGCCAATTCCAAAATCTGCGTAATATTGTCGGCCGTTCCGTCTTCACTGACCATATAGGCGCGAATCAGATGATCCGATTCTATGGACAAGCGCGCAACTTCCTGCCCTTCTTCCGCCCGATCCTGCACGACAGACAAATACTCGTCGGAACAGCCCGTCATGGCAAAAATCAAAATCGTCATCATTAAAAGCAAACCTATCTTTTTCATTTTTTCCTCCAACTTCTGTATACCCGCAACAAGAAAAAAATTAAGCACCTTTCGGCACTTAATTAAAAATCTGTTCAATATTGTTCTGCTCATCCGGCTCGCTCATCTCTTCCATGGCCTGCCGCACCAGCTCCAAGTTGTATCGGAATTCACCTTCAACACTTTTCAGCATTTGCTTGGCAAAAGCCAACCGCCATTCCAGATTGCCGCGTCTCAGCAAAAAGATAATAAAACGGCCAAAATCAGTTTCCACCACGCCAGGCCGGCAATCCTCAAAATCGAGTCCGTAAATTTGGCCGCGCCGCATCACAAAATTGCTCGGATCCACATCATACATCACCAGGTCCTGATGCTCCATGCAGGATGCGATGGTATGGAAATCGTAAAACCAGTTAATCAGCCGATAAATCAGCGACTCATTGGCATGGGCGTCATATTCGTCCCTTTGTGTTTCTTCCATACGAGCCAAAATTTCCTCTACGGTCATCCCTTCAATCCATTCTCTGAGGATTCCCTGTTCGTCTTCATCCAATACCTTTGGAACGCGCAAAGCATGTTTTCTCAAAGATTTTAACAACATGGCTTCCCGCTCTTTTGCTGCCTTTGAAGAAAATACTTTGTAGGCGCATGACGTTCTTTCCTGATTTTCAATTTCTGCATAATAAACCCGATTTTGTTGATTTTCATCCCGGGTTATTTCTTTTTTTTGTGTCCACTTCATGTCATCACCCAACTTTTCTTTAATAGACAAGATTATAACAGATTTCAATGCATTTGTGAATACGATTTCCTTAACCTCACCTAAAATTTACATAATCCAGGCGTCCAGCCCCAAAATCAAGGCAATATGCGCCGGATAAAAGACATATCCCGTCCATTTCGGCAATTGCAGGGACCAGCCAAATCGATGCCAGATGATCGGCAGTGCGGCCACACAGGCCAATTGCATCATCATCACCCATTGAAACTGTCCTGCGGAAAGCACACTCAGCGCGCCATACAAGGCCGTCAGGCCAAAGATATACAAAAAAGTACGCTGCTTGTCTTGACCAAACCGATAGAAAATAAAGATCATAAGCAAGCCGTATCCCGCATAATCCGTTCGAAGAATCTCCGCTGCCAGCATCACGGCAACCACACCCAAAATCTCTTGCCGCTCGTAAAAATACAGAAAAAACAAGCCCAAAAGAAAAGTAAACAGGACATTCAAATGCCCGGCAAAAATTTGAAAAGGAATTTGGGTGATCACCGCAAACACACCGAGCCGAAGGGCATACCGTTTCCAATCCCGCGTCCGCTGATAGCCCATGGCCAGCAAATAGGCGAAAATCGGAAAGGCCAGCCGGCCAAACAAGCGCAAGGCATAATAAAGCATGGTCGGGTCTTGAGAAAAGAACTGCACCCCCACATGATCCGCCACCATGCTGATCATCCCTATCAATTTCAGTATATCGTTCCGCTTTGTTGTCAATGCTCCACCCTCCGTATGTTAGATTTCCAATTTCCCTGTTTGCCCAAATGAAGCCGGATCGCCGTTGCAGGATAGAATCCGTTCGCCATTTCTGAGCTCCAGCCACAGGTCCACCTTCCCCGCTGCCGTTTCCTTGACCATTCCAGCCCCTTCCCCTGATTTGGATGCATGCAAACTCGCACCTTCGGGCCGATGTATCTTAACGGTCAATCGAACCTTGCGATCCTCCAAGACCACCTGTATCCATTTTTCCTGTTCTTCCCATTGGGTGATCTTGGCCCCTGTATAGGTCGCAAACCGATACAGCTTATCCGGCGTCTGCAAATAACAAAAGAAGCCTGTCAGCGAGCTGCCGCGCCAGTCAACCTCCGCAATCGACAGCATAAAGCTGGTATGCGGTTGCTTGAACTGGTTGGACTGAACCCAAAGCCAAGGTGAAGGAAAATCCCTCCCCCAGGCCTTTTCCAAATACAGCCGGCCTCCAGTGAAATCAATTTCATGACCATGGACGGAAAAGGCTCCATTCAGCTCCGCATCCGTGATCACAACCCCATGATAGCATTCCATTTTCGGCACATAGCGATACCCGCCCAAGCTCCCCGGCACCCGTAAAGTGACCGGGAAATACTGGGGATCGCTTACCGAAACATCGCCGAAGATGCCATGGGATTCCTCCAGCCGCACAAGGATTCGGTCGGTTGAAAACCGATTGGCACCCAGCGCAATGCCAAAGGGATGATCCGACGTGCGAAAATCATCCATGGGATACGAAATCCGCAAGCCTTCCTCCCAGCCCTGCAAAAGAATCTGCAAAAATGCCTCTTCCCCTTGCCTGATGCCGGAAATCAGGGTTAAAGAATGGCGATGGTCAGCGCTGACCATCCGATACCGCCACTCCTCAAACCCTTTTTTTCGGTTTGTCTTTTGTGCCCACACCGGATGAAAAATCTTTCGAATCGAACGCAGCATTCCATCGCCTTCTTTCTTATTTCATCGTATCTTTGATAACTCGAAGTCCGTTTTCCGTAAAAATCTTGTCCATCGTTCCAGAGGAAACGCCCGCCTTTCTCAGTCCGTGGCGAAGCCGTTCCATTTGGCCCACATGCGCCAAATCCATCTTGCCGCCAATTCCGTCAAAGTCCGTTCCGATGGCCGCCGTTTGCGCACCCCCCTTGTCGATGATATGAATCAAGTGCTGCACAAGGGATTCCACCGTCTCATGATTCTCTTCATTCAAGAAGTAGGGGCAGAAATTCAAGCCGATCACGCCGCCCTTGTCCGCAAGGGCCCGAATCATCTCATCAGTCATGTTCCGGGTCACATTTTTGACCGCCCGGGCATTGGAATGGGACGCAACAAAGGGTTTTTTGGAGATCTCAACCACATCCCAGAATCCGCCGTCCGACAAGTGGGAGACATCCACGATCATGCCCAGCTCATTCATGCGCTCCACGACCGATTTCCCAAAAGGCTTCAATCCCTTCTTCATGATTTCCGGATCCTTCGAATTGGGAAACGCCAATGAATTCTCATAATTCCATGTCAGGGTAATCAAACGAATCCCTTCCTGGTACAAGCGGTCCAGCCGCTCCATCTTCCCTTCCAAAATCGCGCCTTCTTCGATGGTTAAAATCCCGGCAATGCGTTTTTCCTGCTCCAAGGCAAGAATCTCATCCAGGTTATGGGCAACGCCGACCTTGTCCTGATAGATCTTCGCCTGGTCTTTAAAAAGCTCTATGCCTCTTAGGGCATAACCGAAAGGATCTTTTTGCACCTCTTCGTCGCCCCAGTCAACAAATACCGCAAAAAACTGTGCCAAAGCACCAATTTGATGCAAGCGCTCCAAATCGATATGGCCATTGTTTCGCATCAAATCGCCTTCAACCGACCCATTCATCAATCGTAAAATGGTATCGCAGTGAAAATCCACCAATCTCATCGTACCCTCTCCTTTATCCCAAAACTGAAGCCACCGTCATCACGCCCGACAGCATAACGATCCCATAGGTCAGTTTCTTGAATTTCATTTCATCGATCCGCTTAAACACAAAATTCCCAACAGTTACGCCGACCACCGCCGCGCCAAATCCCCAGATTGATTGCACCAGCAATTCCTGGCTGAACAGTCCCGCCTTCCAATAGTTCGGAAGCGCAAAGACGCCAATCAAAAAGAAATAGGTCAAAATATTGGCCCGGTAAGCCTGCTTGTCCAAATCATAATTGCTGAGCAAGATAACAATCGGCGGACCGCCAATCGAGGCAGCCCCTTTGCAAAGACCGCTTAAAAAACCGCCTACCGCCGTATGCAGCAATTTGCCGCCGCGACGCACCCGAAATCCCTTTGCCAGCAGAACCGCTGCCACAACCAGGACAACGCCCACAACGCCTTTCAGCAAAATATCATCGGCAACCACTAAAATCCAGGTGCCAAAAGGAACGCCCATCATTCCGCAAGCCAGCAAAACGCCGACCATTTTAAAATCCGGCTTCTTGCGAATCTGCACCAACTGAGCCGTTCCCAAAAACAGCCCCACCAAAGCCAGCAGCGGAACCGCCGTCTTCAAAGGCATCATCAAACCCAAAAGCGGCAGCGCAATCAAGGCAAACCCAAAATTTGCAGCGCCCTGAATCGCTCCTGCAAGAAATAAAACAATTAATTCCATCCTTACCCCTTCACATTTTGCGGCTTGCCAGCCATCCACATGGTTACATTGTCAAAGGCCATCTGCGCTCTCCGCTCGATCGACTCCTTGGTTGCAAAGGCCACATGCGGCGCCAGCCATACATTCTTCGCCCGATGCAAAGGTTCCTCTTCCGGAAGCGGCGGCTCCATGTCAAACACATCAATTCCAGCCCCGCGAATCATTCCGCCATTCAAGGCATCCGCCAGCGCCTGGTTGTCCACAATCGGCCCGCGTGCCACATTGATCAGCAAGGCATCCGATTTCATGCGCCCTATCAGGTCTCGGCTGATCATGCCCTTGGTTGCGCCGGTCAATGGCGTATGGATGGAAATGATATCACTTTCTTCCATTACTTCGATCAAGCTTTTGTATGTCAGCCCCAGGCTGACCGCTTCTTCCCGTTCGCTGCGGGAATATCCGATCAAATTGCATCGGAATGCCTTGAACAATTCTGCAGTCCGAAGGCCAATCGCCCCCGTCCCAATGATCCCTACCGTTTTGCCGGCCAATTCATTGCCAACAAGCCCGTTTCTCGTTTTCCCTTGCCGGGTTGCCGCATCGGTTTCCCGGCCGTTGCGAAGCAGGTTCAAGGTCATGCCCAAAGCCAACTCGGCTACGGCGTCATCGCAATACCCGGCCGCATTGCTGATCACAATTTCCCGTTCCTTGCATGCGTCCAGGGCCACATGGTCCACTCCAACGAAAGCAACCGAAATCATTTTCAATCCCTCCGCCGCATCAATCACCGCTGCCGGCAAAGGATGGTTGGCAATCATCAAAACATCTGCCATTTTGGCTCTTTCGATCATCTCCGCCTCATCCGTCGAAACGGTTTCATGCGCAACAAATTCATGTCCCTGATTTCGAAGCGCCTCAGCCATTTTATCAATCTTTTCCGCTGCCACACCCAGCGGTTCCATCAACACGATTTTCATCCCTTCATTCCCCCTTCGTTTCTCTTCATTTTATCATAAAAAAAGACCGGCTTTCGCCGATCTAAAAGTTTTCCGCATATTTTCTTTGAATCACAAACATCAAGCCGACGCAGACAGCCGCAGCAGCGCTAGAAATCAGACTGATTCCCCCAAAGCCAAGATTCTCATAGATCCAGGGCGCAATCACATACATCATCACGTTGGAAACGGACACCGTCAGATAAATCACCGTCATAAAGGCAGCCCGCCGCTCTTTCATAACCTCCGATGCCAAGGCCTGAAAGACAGGCCAGCCGCCGTCGTATCCGAAGGCGAAAAAGAAAAGCAAAGCCGCGATGCCTGCCACGGGCACCCGGGTGACAAAGAAAATCGAAACCGCCATGATGCTGAAAAAAATCTGGCAGAACCGCGTTTTCCCCCAACGGTCCGAACGCCACATGGCCATCAGCACGCCACCGGCAGTTCCCAGCCCGGCAATCAGATAAATCCAGCCGATCGCTTCTTGAGAAAGCGCCATTTGATCAAGAAAAATGCTCAAATACCCATAAACAAAAACCGCTGGAATCGCCAAAACAAACTGGTAAACCATAAAGAGCTTGGCTACCGGCTCTTTGGGAATTGCCCGCATTTCTCTCAGGGAAATGCCGTCAACCCCTTCATGGCGCGCTGGCTGCGGCAGGCGCACGGAAAGCGCCAAGGCGAGCAAAATACCGACCATATACTGCAAATACAAGCCGCGAATTCCCACACGTACCACCATGGCCGATGCATACACCGGCGACCAAAGAATCCCGATGGCAAAGGCAAAGCGAATGAAACCCAGCGCGCGGCCTCGTTTTTCAAAGGGCACCAGGTCGCCCATATAGCCAACCAGCAGACCCGAAAGGCTGAAAAAACCCGCACCGATTACGGCCCGGCCCAGCAAAAAATGCAAGGCGGATTGAGAAAAAGCCGTAATGCCCATCCCCAATGCCAAAACGCCCAGACTGCCCGTTATGGCCTTCCGGCTGCCGATTCGATCCGCAACAAGACCAAAGACGGGGGCAAACAAGCCGAACAAGGCAAAACCAATATTGATCAGAATAATTCGTGATGCATCAATCCCAAACAAGTCCGCCAAAAATGGAGCAATCGGATAAACGCTGCCCAATTCCATGGTCATCATAAATTGAATAAAAAATACCGTCAAATACGCAAAAGTCATGGTTTCCTCCTAAACAGTATGCCCAGTATACTGAAATCTCCCAGACCTGTCTAGGACATAAGACCCAAAAAAACGGCCCGAAGGCCGCTTCTTATCGCTGTATCATCATATACATGCCAATTTCATGGAAGCCAATGCGGTTGTAGATCCGTCCCGCCTTGGGATTGTCATAGAACAGATAAAGCTGTTTGCCCAATTTGCTGTATGATTTTACCAGCTGGGTCACACAGGCAGATGCATATCCATGTTTCCGATGGTCGGGATGGGTACATACGGCAACCACCATGGCCGACTGGGAGTTTTCGGCTGTTGTAGCCGCTCCCGCAACAATTTGCCCTTCGATCTTGCAAACAACATCTTGGCCGGATTTGGTTTCCATCTTGTGGCGAAGCATTTTCGCCCCGTCCTTCGGCTGGGAAAACTCTTCAATGGAAGACCGCAGTTCAATAATGCCGTCGATGTCTTCCAATCCGGCTTCCACAACCGTTTCCGGCACCGGATATTCGGTTTCCAGCCCTTTGCATTCCGCAAAGTACAATTCCCGCGCGTTCCCTTCTTCCATATAGGGAACCACTTGGCGAACCGCTTCCGACCAGCCGTTGACATTGGTCCACTTGCCATTGGCCTGAATGATATCCGCCACCGCGCTGGCGTCATAGGCCGCCGGCGCATAGATCACATAATTGGTATAATACCGCAAGAGGACCGCCCGGAGAGCCCCATGATCATCGCGATCCCCCCAGATGTCTTGAAATGATGAATCATAACCAAAATTCTCAATATCTCCAATAATAAATAGGGCAAATCCCGGCGCAGTCGACAAAAAAGCCTTCACTTCTCTATCGTGCGCTTGGTTCAGTTGATCTAACATGTTCTCTCCTCCTTTCAATTTCCGTAATTTTACAAAAAAGGCTTGAAAAAATCAAGCCTTTTTGTCAATCTTTCTATTCGATTGTGATAAATTACTCAATTTCTGCGATCACTTCGATCTCAACCAAAGCGTCTTTTGGCAAACGTGCGACTTCCACAGCAGAACGAGCCGGGTAGTCTTCAGAGAAAAATTGTTGATACACGCCGTTCATCGCGCCGAAGTTTTCCATGTCGGAAAGGAAAACCAAAGTCTTAACCACTTTCGACATGTCCGTGCCCGCTTCTTCCAGAATTGCCTTCGCATTTTCCAAAGCTTGCTTCGTTTGCTCTTCCACCGTTGGCGCCAATTCACCCGCCGTATTCATACCAAGCTGACCCGATGTATAGACCATGTTGCCGATTTGTACGCCTTGGGAATAGGGTCCGATCGCGCCCGGTGCTTTTGTTGTTGCAATAATTTTCTTTGCCATGTTTTACTCCTCCTTATTGGTTCGTACTTCTTCTATATAATTGTAAATAGAAAACTTGGATACCTTGATCTTGCTTGCCAAACCATTGACAGCACCGCGAATGGAAAATACATTCCGCTTCTCCAGATCCGCCACAACCCGCAAGCGGTCTTCCTTTTCCCAGTATGGCAAAGGCTTTTCAATCTTTGCAATTGCATGGTCAATCATGCTCTCCATGAAGGATTCGGCATCATGAGGATGCGCCTCCGCCTTTTTCTCCGTCGTATCCGTCAAGGCTTTTAATTTTGCCAGATACGCCAAATCATCGGTGATATCCTGATTGATGCACAGAACACCGATGACCGCTTGACCATCCCGAATCAGCACCGTTGAGGATTTCAGAATACGTCCCGTTGATGTTTCATTGCGATAATTCAACATCATTTCCTCTTTGACTTCATCAGACTCCAAGGCTTCCGTAATTTCAATCAATAAATTGGTTGCCGGAGATCCGACTTTTCGGCCGGTCACTTCGCCATTGGCAATCGCAATCACCGTTGAAATCTCATCGGTCAATTGATGCAGCACCACTTCACACTGCTTGCCCATTGTCGCCCCCATCGCCTGAACAACCGGGATATAAGACTGTAAGATTGGATGTATCGGTTTCATAATGCTAGTCCTCCTACTTAATTTGTAACATAAGACTTAAAATAAATCAATACCTCTTAAAATATTTTAGTAAGCTTGTCAACGATTGATCCCGAACCTATGTTCTTGTATAATAGATATAATAAACCATAGGAGGATTCATGACATGTCGAGCCATATTCGCGTCAGTGCACGTGGCATTATCATTCATCAAAACCAAATCCTACTCAATAATTTTGGAAAAGGAGAGTACTATAACATCCCCGGCGGCGGTGTCGAACCCGGCGAAACAATTCGTCAGGCTGTGAAACGTGAAGTTCTTGAAGAATCAGGGCTTGATGTCTCCGTTGGCGAAATGATTTTCACACTGGAGTATGAGCCCCATCACAGTGATTTCCTATACGGGGAACGACCTCAGCTTAGTTTGGTATTTGCATGCGAACTGATTGGCAACGCCGAAATTCAGCCGCCCACCATTCCTGATTTCGACCCTAAAAGACCGGAAATTAAAAGCCAAGCACAATGGGTTCCGATTGATCAGCTTGAGCAAATTCATTATCTGCCTTATATTCACGAATCCTTGATGCATTATCTGAATACCAAAGAATTTTCACCGCGGTTTATAGAAGAACCTCTGCCGCAAAAAGCATAAAAATCGAAAGGAGATCACTATGAATCGATGCGAATGGTGCGGCACCGACCCCCTTTATGTCCGGTATCACGATGAAGAGTGGGGCGTTCCCGTCCACGATGACCAAATCCACTTTGAATTTCTTGTTCTCGAATCCGCCCAGGCGGGACTCAGCTGGTCCACCATCCTGAAAAAACGGGAGAATTACCGCAAGGCCTACAAAAATTTTGACGTCAATGCCGTGGCCGCTTTCACAGAGAGAGATGAAGAAGCCCTTTTGCAAAACGCCGGCATCGTCCGAAACAAATTGAAGATCAAAGCCTCCATCAACAACGCCAAGCTATTTTTGAAAATCCAGGAGGAGTTCGGCTCCTTCGACGCTTATCTCTGGGGTTTTGTGGGCGGCCGCCCCGTGGTCAACCACTTTGAATCACTAAATGAATTGCCTGCGAAAACCGAATTATCGGAGCAAATCAGCAAGGATTTGAAAAAACGCGGATTCAAATTCCTGGGTCCCACCATCATTTACGCCCATCTGCAGGCCGTCGGCCTGGTCAATGACCATTTGGTCACCTGCTTCCGCTATCAAGAGATTCTCGATCAGTATTGATGAAGCCATATTACATTCAAAAAGAGGAAGACGTTTTATTACAAACGGTCTTCCTCTTTTTCATCCATTATTCACTTTCCCGCGCCTGTATGGTCGACTCCCTGCCCTTTCTTTTCACGCTTCGCTTCTCCCAGACAAACAAGCCCATCACCGCAACCGTTGCCGCCATCGCAATCATTTGAATCACCGGCCACACTTCCCAGGTGGTATGGTTTTTTAAGTATCCGCCCATAATCATGGGCCCTACGGCATAACCCGTTCCCTGGATAATATTAATCACCGAATTGAACCGGCCGCGGTAGTTTTCCGGGGTATGGTTGGCCAAATATACATTATAATTTGTAATTTGCAGAATCTCTCCCGCCGTCCAGACCAGCATCATGGCCAAATACCATGGCAGGGACGCTTGAACCCCCAGCATGAGGACCGCTAAAAAATAGAACAGGTTGGACAGTCCAACATTAAAAATAGCAGAGTTCTTTTGGGTCCAATGGATCAAAAAGGGCGTTAAGGCAATCACCGTCAATCCATTGACCGACATCAAGATGCCGTAATAGGACTTTCCGTTTTCCGCGCCAAACCAATCGTTGAATTGAAGCGGCACCGTAAAGTTCAGCTGCACCACCACAAAGGAAATCAAAATCATAAAGAAGGAAAAGATCAGCAGGGTCGGCCGCCGCAGCAAAACCCCCAACAAGGAACCTTCCTCCCTTTGCTCGGCTTTTCGATCGTCTCCCAGTGCTTCCGCCGTCTCCTCCGGTTTGGTTTCCGGCACCCCCCGGGCAATAAAGAACAAGGCAATTAATGTAGTGGCCGCATCGCCGATAAAGATCCACATCAAATACCGATTAAATAGAAATCCCGCAATCAAGGGTCCGATTGCAAAACCGATATTGGTACCCAGGTATAAAAAGGAAAAGGCCTGCTGCCGGTTATCCGGTGTTGTCAAATCCGCCGTAATGGCCCCATGAGCTGGCTGAGCCACACTATTAAAGAATGCTGTAGCGATTAAATACCAGGGAATCCAAGCCGGATTGGGAACCAAAACGACCGCCAAATAACCGCATGCCGCCAAGGCTTGAAAGAAGAGCAAAACCCGCTTTCTTCCCCATTGGTCGACCAGACGGCCGCCAATCAGCGCCCCCGGCACATAGGCCATTACCGAGTAGGTCACATAGACCCCCGCCTGGGCAGTAGAATACCCTAAGGTCTCCGTCAGATAAATCGCCAAAAAAGGGTGCACAAAGGCACCCATGGTATTAACCAAACGAGCGAGGAAAATCCAGTAGATCGGTTTCGGCAACCCCCTGTATTGTTTCATCGCTTTCATGATCTATTCCTCCCCCGTCAGGTCTTTTATAACATCTGTTAATTGCTTGCTCAACCGATCTACATTCAAATCGTAATACACACGGTTTTGTTCGACCCGAATGGTAACCAAGCCCTGTTCGATAATCAAGTTCATATGGTAGCTAACCGTCGCTTTTGTCAATCCCAGTTCCTTGGCTAATTCTGTCGCATACCGCGACTTTTTGCCCACCAAACGCAAAATATCCAGTCGCCGCTCATCCGACAATACCTTAAATAGTTTCATGGTTTGCTTTTTCATAAATTCCTTGTCGAATCGCTGCAAAAATCCAAATCCATAAATTCCGGCAATTCGATCGTCATCAATGCTGACGCTATGAGACAGCTCGCCGATCCAAGTCACAATAAACTGGATGTCTTCAACTTGACTATATTCCTCCGCCTTCATCCATAGAATCTCTTCCAAAAACTCTTTCGGCTGCGCTTCCATCACTTTCCGGTGCGCTTCCACCACCGGATTCAATTGGTCCAACAAGAAGTCTTCCAATGGTTGGAAATGCTTTGTGTAAAAATTCCGATACATTTGAACGATTTGCTCTTTGGATTCCTCGGCATACTTTCGAAGCTCTACAATCATCTCAGAATCCCGATTGGGAATATCCCAGTTTGGCATAATCATTTCCTTTACGACCTCTTTGAGATCTGCGTCCGGCAAAGCCATAATGGATTCCTCTTGATTGTTCAAGGTAAAGTAAAACTGCAACCATTCTTCCGCTGACATCGCATCTATGGCATCAATCATTTCCAGAGGCGACTCATAGCCGTTTTCCAAAGACAGAATCAAAGGAACAGAAATGCTTCCCGTAAAGTTTTTGATGAAATAATCCATATCTTTTTTTAAAAATGGACTAACCTCATCCCGAACTTGATCCACCACTTTCACGACGTCAAGATTGCGTTGATAATGTTGAATAACGGGATGATTGTCAAACAGTTTCTCATTGCAGACACGGGTAATCAAATAGCAGTATTCAACAACCAGATTATGCTTCAGTTTCAGTTTCATAGGTCACAGGTCTCCTTTCAAGTCGTACACCGGATCGGTACAGGTCGCCCACCAAAAGAAGGGTAGCAATGCCTGCATATACGAACAGTATATAACTTGGAAGCAGATCCGACAAATATCCATGAATCAAAAATCCCAATGGAGAAATCAACATGGAAATCATATTTAAAAATCCCATGACCCGCCCCCGGTTTTCATCCGCTGTATTCTTCTGAATATAGACCATCATTGGAATATTAATAGCCATCAGGCTGGCGCCCATGGTAAATGCCAGGATTCCGTAATAGACAATCGGTGGAACTGTATTTAAAATGCTAATGCCCGGAATGACTGCAAATCCCATTGCCAGTGTCAAAAAAGGCAAAACAATCAGTTTTTTGGAATAGCCCAAAAGCGTCACATCTTGATCAGCTGACTGACTCATTCGAATAGACCAAATCAGCGCTCCTACGGAAAACAAGGCTTCCGTAATGCCGAATTGCTGACTAGACATCTGAAGATCTCTGACCAAAACAACAGGAATCATAATCCCAATGACAGTAAAGAAGAAATTGATGCCGATAATGTTTCGAATCATTGCCTTCATCATGGGATTATTCATCATATAACTGGCGCCTTCCTTGATGGAGGCAAAATAGCCGGTATCCTCGTCCTCGTTTGGCTCAGCCGGTGCGACACGCCAGAAGAAGTCGATAAACATCTCGGAAATGCCCGAAAGGACAAAAGAGATGCCGTTGGCCAGCAAGAACAGCTGCGGTGAAACAACCGCATATAACATCGCACCAAAGATCGGTCCCAAAATATTCGTTCCCTGGGTAATCGCCTGAGACAAGGACTGGATCTGGCCGATCTTCTCTTCCCGCACCAGATTCGGCATGGCAGCGTCAAAGGTTACTGTAAAGAAAATGCTGATACTGCGCAGCAAGAAGGTTGACAGATAGACCAAGCCGACCTTGAGTCCAACATTCATGGTTACGGCAAATACCGCCAGCATGACAAGGCCGCTTAGGAGGTCGGCGCCGACAACAATGGCTTTCCGGTTTTTACGGTCGGCCATCGATCCTGCTAGAGGTGAAAAGATTAAAGCCGGTATCGTCGATAATAAAATATTAATGGCAAAACTCATGCCGGATCCTGTTAACCGCAATATGTAAAGTCCCATGGCGAATCCGTACATTTGAGATCCCAAAAGGGATACAAACTTTCCTGAAAGGAAGAGAACCAAATTCTTTCTCTCCGCTCTTTTTTCCTGTACCATAGCAATCTCCTATCTAACTTATTATTTGTTTGAACTCCATCTAACAACTTTAGTATATCATCAAACCCGATCTAGTCAAGTCTTTTTCTAAAATATTTTATGTTAGATAACTTTCTAACTCAACATATAAAAAAATAGACCCCGTTTGGAGTCTATGCTTGATTCTTTTGCATCTCGGATTGGTAGTAGGATTTTTTCATGGATTCCCGATAGAAGACATAGGCAACAACCAGCATCGCCACGCCGCTGCCAATCAGTAAAAAGGAAGCCGGCAGTCGATCGGACAAGATCCCATAAACCAAAAATCCCAAGGGGCTGATCACCCGGGAGATCGTCGCGCAAAAACCCATCACGCGGCCCCGGTATCGGTCTTCCGTTCCCATCTGGATCATCACCATCATCGGAATGTTGATCAGCATCAAGACGCCGCCAATCAAAAAGCCGAAAACGATATACAAGGGAACGACTTGATTCACAATAACCGGAAAAGGATTCGGCAGCACCGGCAAAGCGTAGAGCATAACCACTGCGGCAATCATCATCATTTGCGACGTAAACTTCTTGATTTCAAACTGCCCCATCTTTTTGGCGCCGATTAAGCTAAAGAGAAAAGCGCCGACAAAATAGCTCCCTTGCACAATTCCATAGGAGTGGTTGGACACATGGAGCGTGGTGACCAGAATCAGGGGCATCATGACATCCCATACGGTAAAGAAAAAGTTATAGATCATCACATGCTTGTACAAGCTGAGAATCTCTTTCTTCTGCGAGAAATACTCGTAGCCTTCTTTTAAATCCTGGAAGATTCCGCCAATGCTGAGGGGAACCAATTCCTTGCCCGCGTCCAGATCTCGATTAAAACTGAAGGAAATCAGCATCTCGGTCGCCGCGGAAAGCAAAAAGGAAACACCATTGAACAGCATAAATGTTTCCGGATCTACCATCGAGTAAACCACGCCGCCCAAAACCGGACCGATAATATCGGTCATATTGCGGGTGGAATGGCTGTATGATTGCAACACGCCAACATGCTCCCGCTCCACCAGATTCGGTATGGAGGCTTCAAACGTCACATCAAAGAAAATATTCAAGGCGTTGAGCGCAACAATGGAGACATAAATCAAAAGAATGCTTAATCCTTGGCTATTGGCCACCCACAAGGCCGCCAACATGGCAACTCCACTGAGCACATCCATTAAGATAACAATGCGTTTTCGGTCGAATCGGTCGGCAAAGGAACCGGCAATCGGCCCAAAAATCAAACTCGGCACCATGCTTAAAAGCAAAGACAAAGCAAAACTCATTCCCGATCCTGTTACACGCAGAATGTAAAGCCCCATCGCGAATGTAAACATCTTCGTCCCCATCAGAGAAACAAGTTTCCCCGAGAGATAGAAAAGCATATTTCTCTTCTCGACTCTTTTCAAACGTATCATCTCCGATTTAAAAATATGTTTAAAAAACAACGGTATATCCTTTTTCTTCAAAAAAGAACGGTGAAGTTTTTAAACGGGATCATATAAAATTATACGGGATTTATTACCGAATTGCAATAGTTTTCACTAATTTGACATTAGTTCATCTCAGTCTCGCAACAAAGTTTATAAAAAAAAAGAATGATGTTTAATCATTCTTTTCCCGTTTGCCTTTTCGGTACTCCTGGGGCGATACCCCCCGCTGTTTTCGGAAAACCCGGCTGAAATAATGCTGGCTACCATATCCGCAGTTTTCCGCAACCTCATACATTTTTTGATTGGTGTGCGCCAAGAGATAACAAGCCTTCTCGATTCGCAATCCCGTTACCATTTCTCCAAAACTCAGCCCCAGTTCTTTTTGCATATTCCGGGTCAGGGAGGAAGGACTGACATGCAGGCGTTCCGCCACGCCGTTCAGGTTGACCTCTGAATCGGTAAAGGAAGCCTCCAAAATCCGCTTGGCCTGCTGTGCCATGCTCATGGCTTCTTTTTCGGTTTCATCCAGGTCTGCACGGCTTTGAGCCGCCCTTTCCGCCGCATCTCGCAAAACCATAAACAGTTCATCGCGATCCACCGGTTTCAAGAGGTAGTCCAGCACGCCCAGGCGAATGCCCTGCTGGGCATAGGAAAACTGATCATAACCGGAAAGGATGATCACCTGGGTTTCCGGCAATACCGACCGGATCTTTTCAATCATCACAAGACCATTCATCTCCGGCATATTGATATCCGCCAGCAAAATTTGCGGCTTTTCCTGGACCGCCATGCGAAGGGCCTGCTTGCCGTTCTCCGCAAGCCCGACGACCTCCCATGCCGGAAACCACCTTCGTATCAGCCCCGCCAGACCATTGCGGATGGTTCGTTCATCGTCTGCTATCAGAATTTTCATCCCTGTCCCCCTCTCTTGGGAATCTTCAATTCAATGCGAGTCCCGCCCGTTCCGGACAAAACACGGGTAATGCCGTAGGCCTCCCCAAAGGCCAATTGCAACCGGCGCTGGACGTTTTTCAAGCCAACACCCAAATCCTCGCCGGTCCCCTCCAGGCTTTCCCGCAGCCTTCGCAGGGCCTTCGGCTCCATTCCCACCCCGGTGTCGCAGATCGCAATCTCAAGCCGCATGGCTCTTTCACGAATCTCAATTCGAATCGTACCGCCCTCCGCCTTCGGTTTGATCCCATGGTAGATCGCATTTTCGACCAAAGGCTGCAAAACCAGCTTGGGCAACTCCCAATTCATATCCGCCCGACAATCCACCTCAAACTGCAAGCGCTCTTCATATCGGATCTTTTGAATAAAAAGATAATTTTGGATCTGCTGCACTTCATTTTCCAGCCGAATCCATTCCTTGCCCTGATTCAAAGAATGCCGGAAAAACTTTGACAGTGCCTGGATCATGTCCGCCGCCTCATCTGCACCATGTTCCAACGCCTTCCACTGAATCGTATCCAGGGTATTGTAGAGAAAATGCGGATGAATCTGGGCCTGCAAGGCCGTCATCTCCGCCCGCTGCTTCTCCTTTTCCTTCTCCTTGACTTGACGAATCAAATCCTGAATCTGGGCAAGCAGCCAGTTGAACCGGTTGCCCAGCCGCCCAATCTCGTCTTTTCGTTTTTCCGTAAACCGAACAGAAAGATCGCCGGCTCCCGCCTGCTCCATCAAGGCCGTCAGACGCTGCATGGGTCGAAAAATTCCGCTGATAATCAAACCGGCAAAGAGCGCGGCAACCAAAAGAATGCCCAAGCCCAATTCCACCAGAGAGGCAATCAACCGCTGGGTAGGCTCCGCCATGGCTTCTTCGGAAATCACAATGCCCATCTGCCAACCCGGCACGCTGTCCAAAGGCGATAGGAAAAGACGGGCCCGACTGCCGTCGGCTCCATAAACGGGATAGCCTTGCCGAGCCTGGTCTGCTTTGGCGCCATAGCCCTGAAAATCCTCCAGGGTTGTCACTTCATACCCTTGCTGGGTCGGCGTAAAGATGCGGCCGCTCCGGTCCACCAGCCAGCCTTGTCCGTCATCCACAACGACCTCGCTGGCCAGTTCCGACAGCTTGGACAGCCGAATGGCGGCATTGAAATACCCGACGGTTTGATTCCCCGCACCCAGAATCCGATGGTGGATCAGGACAATGGGCTCCGCATTGGATTTTGAAATCACCGGATCGCTGACCACATATTCCGCCCCGGTTTCTTGAATCCGCTTAAAATACTCCCGGTCGCGAATATCAATCATGGTATCGTCGGAAATCCACATCAGCCCTTTCTCATCGCAAATCCCAAAGGATTCGAAAGCCGCGTCATGCTGCGCGTCAAAGGTCCGCATATAGGGTTTGATCCTGGCCATATCCATGGAACGGATCAGTTCAGACTCCGTCAAAACCCGAATCTCCGCCGCCCGCTGTTCCATCCAGCCGCTGATCTGGGCGGATTTCGCCTCAATAATCTGCTCTGTCAGGTCTCGCGTCATCTCCATATTCTGTTGGTTGACTTCCTGTCGCGTCACCGCAAGGAAACTGGTTAAGGTCAATCCCAGCGCGATTACAACAATCCATACGATTCGATTTCGAAATGAGCCCATGCCATCCTCCGTTACTTTATTCCTCTGCCATTATATCGGATTTTCACAAAAAGAAAAGGCTGCGCTTCCGCGCAACCTGATTTCTTTCTACTTCGCAACTTCCTCACCGGCAATTCGACCGAATACCGTCAAGTCTGTAATGGCATTTCCGCCCAAACGGTTTTTGCCGTGAATGCCGCCAGTTACTTCACCAGCTGCATACAATCCGTCAATTACGTTTCCTTCTGCCGTCATCACTTGCGCTTGCGTATTGATTACAACACCGCCCATAGTGTGATGCACTGAAGGGGCAACCTTTTGGATGTAGAACGGCGCTTCTTCAATGGTAAATTTCAAACCACGGCGGTTCCAAACGGAATCTTCGCCAGTCGTTTTGATATCTTCATTGTATTGAGCCAAAACTTCTTGCATTTTTTCCACATTCAATTCGAAGTGGTTTGCCAACTCTTCAATGCTGTCCGCTTTGAATAATTCACCGTTTTTCACCAACTCGTCATACTCTTTCATGTAGTTTTCCATATGGCTGGCTTCTGTAATTTGATTGTCCCAAACCAAGTAGCCAATGCTGTCTGTTTGCGCCAAGATCGCCTTGGAAATTACATCGCGACGGTCCAATTCCTCAACAAAGCGGTCTCCCTCTTTGTTGAACAAAAGCGCGCCGTCAAAGCGTGTATCCGCTACGTAAGAAAGGATGCCTGTTTTCGGACTGCAGGCAGGGTATGTTTGAATAAACTCCATATCCACCAAAGCCGCGCCTACTGTTTCCGCCATCGCAATGCCGTCACCAGTTGTTCCTTCTTGATCCGTTGAGTTGTAACGCTCGTCGTACTCCGCATTGTAAGCAACACGCATTTCAACATTCGCACCGAAACCGCCTGTCGCCAATACAACACCCTTGTCTGCGTAGAATGTCAAAGTTTGTTCGCCTTGTACCGCTTCCACACCGATAACACGGTTGTTTTCATCCGTAAGCAAAGTTGTCGCACGCGTATTCATATGGAATGGAATTTCCATCTCGTCCGCTTTCGCTTTCAACTTGCTGATCATTTCATATCCCGATCCGCCTTCCGGGAAGATCGCACGCGGTACGGAGTGTCCGCCGAACTGCATCAAATAATCCGGTTGGAAGTTCACTTTGATATCATCACGCAACCACTCGGCACCTGCCAAGGCGTTTTCCGCCAAAACCGCTACCAGTTCCGGATTGGCTTGGTTGTCGCCGCCTTTCAAGGTATCTGCCTGGTACTGCTCAACCGAGTCTTCGATTTCGCGCGCGTCTTGCACCCAGCTTCCTGGAACATTCAGCTCGCCGCCGGATACCAATGTGTTTCCGCCAACAAAACTCATTTTTTCCACGACCAATACATTGGCGCCCGCCTCTTTCGCTGTAATGGCCGCTGTCATGCCGGCTCCGCCTGCACCAACTACAACCACGTCCGTATGGTATTCCAATGGCGCTTCTTCTTCCGCTTCAACAGCTACCGCAACCAAATCCGACGTCGCAACGCCTGCTGCTGCCAATGCGCTTTCAATCGCTTCCAACAAACCGTTTGTTGAATAAGATGCACCGCTCACTTGGTCAATTGTCAGGCTGTTCTTTGCCAAAACCTGATCAATCACTTCTTGCATTGGTGCTTCAGAAAGGCCTTTTGTCTCATGGCTTTCCACAATTTCAACGCCCGTGATCACATTGTCTGCCAATGTCACGTTAACGCGAATTGCACCGTCTTTTCCTTCTCCGGTTCCTTCAAACGTGCCGCTTACGCCAGCCGTTTCTGTTGTTGCCGGTTCTTCCGTTGCCGCAGGTTCTTCCGTTGTCGTAGACGCGCCAGCGCATCCCGCCAAAGAAACCACCATCAGGACAACCAACATCATTGCCAAAAATCGTTTCATGTTTTCTCCTCCATTGTTACAGTTTTCACAATCACCATTGATTATAGCGCTGGAGGAGAAAAGAATCTTTAGACTGATTTTCTTAACTTTGCACTTTTTTGCAAACGGTACAAAAGGAAGACAAAAAGCCCTGCCACAAGCTTACTGGATACAAATGCAAGTGTCGCTTCCGGCTGAAGGCTCTGAACAAATCCCAATTGCCCGCCAATGACAAAGGCACTGCTGACACAGATCCCGCTCACCAAAACCTGTCCACTTTCATCCATTTGATCCAACCGCGCATAGGCGATCATATTGTTGACCAATGCGCCGGCGAGCCCCAAAACCGCCAGTTCCCCGATTCCCAAGCCCTTGCCGATGCGGTCAATGCCTTTGCCCAAGGCCCAGGTGACCGCGGCCATCAAAGGCAGCGCGCCCGACAAGAGAAGGGCGATCCGCCCCACGACCAAACTGATCTCGGAAAAAGGCACCAGTCCCTCTAAAAGGGTGATCCCAACCAATTCCTGCAGCACAATCAGCGCCAAACCAAAAGCACCGATCGCCTGAAGCCCGCGCGCCAATCCATGAAGCAGCCTTTCCGTTCCCTCCGGTGCCCGGCTTAAGCCCAGGGCCAGAAGAATCGCAAAGGCACCCGTGGGCACCAATTGCCACAAGACCATTCCCGGCGCCAGCCCCAACAAAAGCCCGGCGACAAAAAATCCAACCGGCAAGGCAATCAGTCCCAAAATGGTTCCCCGAAAAAAGGCTGGATAGGTCTTGACATCAATCATACCCAAGCCGATGGGGATGCTGAAAGACAGGGTCGCCCCCAAAGACGCCGCCACCACAATGCCGGAAAAGGCCAGCATGGCTTCGGAATCCGCCATGGTCCGTGCCGCCGTATAGCCACCCATATCAATCGCCAAAAAGGAAGAGGTCACCAGAGACGGTTCCCATCCAATGGCGGCAAAGGCCGGTCCCATCAGCTGGTCCAAATATCCCGCCAGCCAGGGGGCCACCGTATAGATTCCCGCCATGGCAAACAAAAGCCGTCCTGCCGTCAAAAAGCCTTCTTCAAATCGCTCGCCCAGTCCCCATCGATTGCCAAGAAACCAATCCAATGCTCCTATACATGAAAAGATTGCAAATACCGCCATAGTCTGTCTCCCTTTTTCTTTGTTTCTCCCATTGTAAAAAAAGACCAGGCGAACCGCAAGACCCAGAAGTTAGTTTTACACTTTACACAAGCCGGATCTGAAAAGCTTGACTCGAACACACGTTCGTGCTATGCTGAAAGCGTAAAGAGAAGGTGAAAGCATGATTATTTTTCATATTGATGTAAACTCCGCCTACCTCAGCTGGCAGGCGGTTTATGAACTGGAAAACGGCAGCACCCGCGACCTGCGAAACTTGCCGGCCATTATCGGCGGCGACCAAGCCAAACGCCACGGGATCGTATTGGCCAAATCCATTCCAGCTAAAAAATACGGGGTCATTACGGGCGAATCCCTGCTGGAAGCCCGTTTAAAATGCCCGGACCTCTTGATCATTCCACCTAATTACCAATTGTTTGCCCGATGCAGCCAAGCCATGTATGAAACCTTGTTGGAATACTCGCCAAAAGTCCAGCGCTATTCCGTGGATGAATGCTTTTTGGACTACACAGAATCCGTGTCCCTCTACGGCGACCCGGTGGAAGCCGCCCACGACATTCGTCGCCGCATCAAAAACGAACTGGGCTTCACCGTCAATATCGGCATCTCTTCCAACAAACTGCTGGCCAAAATGGGCAGCGAGTTAAAAAAGCCCGATCGGGTCCATACCCTTTATCCCCACGAAATGAAGGAAAAAATGTGGCCTCTTCCTGTGGGCGAGCTCTTTATGGTTGGCCGCGCCACCAGAAAAAAACTGAAGCGGCTCAACATCCACACCATCGGCGAGCTGGCAAAAAGCGATCCCGATTTTTTGCGCCTGCACTTTAAAAGCTACGGCACCCTGCTCTGGCAATACGCCAATGGGATTGATGGCAGCTTGGTCAAAGAATCCAATTTCCCCGCACAAAAGGGCGTGGGAAACTCCACCACCATCCCCTTTGACGTCACAGACCGGAAGGAAGCTCTTTGGGTGCTTCTGTCCCTGGCTGAAAAGGTCGCCATCCGCATGCGAAGAAAGAAAGCTTATGGCCAGGTCGTCGCCATCTCCATCAAAAATTTTCAGCTGGAACGAATCAGCCACCAGCGCCGCCTGGCCCACCCCACTCAGTCCACCAGGACCATCTATTCCATTGTGGAAGAATTGTTTGACGAGGCCTGGACCGGCGTGCCCATCCGCCATTTGGGCGTGCGGGTGACAGACCTAACCGATCAGCCCTTTGATCAGCTTTCCCTGTTCGAACCCTTCAACCGGGAACGGGATGCCAAACTCGACGAAACCATGGACCAGATCCGTAAACGATTCGGCGAAAAAATCCTGGTACGCGGATGTTTCCCCCACAGCGGGATCAAACCCATCCAGGGTGGCGTCGCCGAAAATGACGACTATCCGATCATGACCAGTCTTTTATAGAAAGGAGGGTCCCATGCGCATTGTTTCCAAGCCCATTGAAATGATCGCTTGGTTCCCCACAAAGAACCAACCGCGACCGCTTCGATTCCGGATCCAGCAATCCGACGAATCCTATGAAGTTATCCATGTCCATCGCATTCAGGAAGTACGAAAAGAACGCCTGGCCGGCATTGATGCCTTCGTCTTCCGCTGCGAAAGCGAAGTCCGAAACCAACTGCAGGTCTACGAACTCAAATACCTGATTCGAGAATGCCGATGGTTGCTGTATAAAATATGAAGCCGTTGGAACTTGCGAGTTTCTGTGATAAAATGCAGACAAGAATTCCGTACTCAAGAGGTGAATCCGCATGTCTCAAACAACCAAACGAGCGCTCGCCGCATCACTCAAAAAAATGCTTTCGCAAAAAACGCTCGACAAAATCACCATTACCGATATCACCCAGGACTGTGAAGTTAACCGACAAACCTTCTATTACCATTTCCACGGCATTTACGATTTGCTGGAATGGGCGCTTCTTGACGAAGCCACAAAAGCTTTGGAGGGAAAGAAAACCTATGCCACCTGGCAGCAGGGCTTTTTACAAATCTTCGAATATGTGCTGGAAAACAAGCCGCTGTTCCTGAACGCCTACCGCTCCATCAGCCGGGAGCAGGTGGAACGCTACCTCCATGAAGTCACCTACAATCTCCTGATCCATGTCATCGAAGAAAAAGCCACTGGCATGAACGTCAAGGACCGCGACAAAAATTTCATTGCTGATTTTTACAAGTTTGCCTTTGTAGGACTCATGCTGGAATGGATCAGTCACGAGATGAACGAAAATCCGAAGGATATAATCAAACGGTTGAGCCTGCTACTCCAAGACGATATTACTGAAGCGCTGGAACGCTATGCCGTTTCCAGCTGTTTCTAGACAAATTCCCCGGTTTGTATGATTTTTTTACAATTTATGCCGTGTGTTGGAACTTTCGACACACGGCTTTTTCTGTCTATTGTCCTCCCGTCTCAAACGCACTATCCTATTAATGAAATCAAATCGGGAGGTAAGTATAATGTATTACAGCAATGGAAACTACGAAGCTTTTGCCCGACCGCAAAAGCCGGTAAATGTCGAGAGGAAATCCGCCTATCTGGTCGGATCCGGACTCGCATCCCTGGCAGCCGCGTGCTTTTTGATCCGAGATGGGCAAATGAAAGGCGAGCATATTCATATTCTGGAAGAATTGGCGCTGCCCGGGGGAGCCTGCGATGGAATCAACGATCCGCAAAAAGGGTTTATCATTCGCGGCGGCCGGGAAATGGAAAATCATTTCGAATGCCTTTGGGATTTGTTCCGCTCCATTCCATCCATTGAAACGGAAGGCACTTCGGTTCTGGACGAATACTACTGGCTCAACAAGCAGGATCCCAACTATTCGCTAATGCGCGCATCGGTAAACCGAGGCGAAGACGCGCATACCGATGGAAAATTCGCGCTCTCTGAAAAAGCTTCCATGGAAATCGTCAAACTTTTTATGACCAAGGACGAGGATCTCTACGATAAAACCATTGACGATGTTTTTGATGACAAATTTTACGCTTCAAATTTCTGGCTCTATTGGCAAACCATGTTCGCCTTCGAGAAATGGCACAGTGCCCTTGAAATGAAATTGTACATCCAGCGTTTTATCCATCATATCGGAGGCCTGCCCGACTTTTCAGCCCTGAAATTCACCAAATACAACCAATATGAATCGCTAATTTTGCCCATGGTGCGCTTTCTGGAATCCCACCGGGTTCATTTTCAATACGATACGCAAGTTACAAATGTCCGGTTCGAATTTCAAAACGGGAAAAAAATTGCAAAACAAATTGTTTGCACCCATGCCGACAAAGAGGAAACCATCGATCTGACCGAAGACGACCTCGTGTTTGTCACCAACGGAAGTTGTACGGAAAATTCAACGCTGGGAGACGATGACCACGCACCCACCCTCAATACCGTTCCCGGAGAAGGCGGCTGCTGGCAGCTTTGGAAAAACATCGCCGCACAGGATCCAAGCTTCGGACACCCCGAAAAATTCTGCTCCAACATTCGCGCAACCAACTGGGAATCGGCAACCGTGACCACTTTGGACAAAAGAATTCCAGCATACCTTAAAAAGATGAGCAAACGCGATCCACTCAGTGGAAAGGTCGTGACTGGCGGAATCATCACAGTCAAAGATTCCAACTGGCTGATGAGCTATACAGTCAACCGGCAGCCACATTTCAAGGAACAACCCAACAATCAGGTTGTTGCCTGGATCTATGGACTTTATACTGACATTCCCGGCAATTTTATCAAAAAACCGATGAAAGAATGTACTGGCCGAGAAATCACCCAAGAATGGCTTTACCATATGGGCGTACCGGAAGCCGAAATTCTAGAAATGGCTGAAACGGGTGCGCATTGCATCCCTTGCATGATGCCGTATATCACATCTTTCTTTATGCCGAGAACAAAAGGCGACAGGCCCAAAGTTGTTCCAACGGGATCCGTCAACTTCGCTTTTCTCGGTCAATTCGCCGACACGGTCCGCGACACTGTCTTTACAACAGAATACTCGGTCCGAACGGCTATGGAAGCCGTCTACACCTTGCTGGACATCGATCGCGGCGTTCCAGAAGTCTTCGGATCCTGCTATGATGTCCGCGTTCTTCTGGACTCCACTTCGAAAATGATGGATGGAAAAAAATTGACAGACCTTCATCTGCCACTCAAGGCCAAGCTGGCTTCCAAAAAAGTTTTGAAAAAAACATCTGGCACTATTGTTGAAGAGCTCCTCGAACGCTATAACCTGATTTAATGCCGCTGGCTTTTATACAAAATTTAAAGGACGAATTCCAAAACGGAATTCGTCCTTTTTACCCTTCGCTTTTATTCCTTTTAAAACGTCCCGGGTGCCGGCGCCTTGACCACAATCAATTCCAAAAGCACCGCATCCTGGTTGCTGACATTCATCTTGGTTTGAAACGGAATCTTCAGCACGCTGCCCGCCTCATATTGGTGCGGCTCCTGGTCATCCAATTGAATGGTAAGAGTTCCTTTCACCACCGTCATATAAACCCTCGAATTGGAAAAGTGCTCGGGCAATCCTTCCCCTTGATTTAAAAGCATATGGATATAATGCACCTGGTCATCCATAATGACTTTCTCAATCGCTTTTTCTCTTCCTGTTGAATAATGAAAAACTTGTTCTACCATACTTTCCTCCTTGGCTTTCTGTTGCCTTTATTCTACAAAAAGAAAAAGTGTTGCTTCGGTAACCCCCGTTACCAAAGCAACACTATCCAGCAATTTTTTTCATTTTCAATACCTGGCGCCTTTCCGCCGCATCATCAACGGCAATGCAGACAACCGCCAGCAAGACCGCCACGCAACCAATGCTCGCCCGAACGTCCAATCGCTCGCCATACACCAGCATACCGGCAAAGACCCCGACCACCGGCTCCAGCATATTGATCATGGCCGCTTTGGTAGCCCCAATGGTTTTAATGCCATAGGTCAGCATCGACAGCGCGAAAACTGTTGAAACCTGAGAGATAAACAACAGATCGCCCCAGGCCCGAAGACTCGAAGGAATAATCAAATCCCCCTTTAAAGCCCCCTGAAGTCCGAAGACGACAACAGAAACCGCCGTCACATAAAATAAAATCTGAATCGCGCCCAGATCGCGCAGGCTGGTCTCCCGGTTGCCAATCACATAGACCGCATAGGTCACCCCGGACAACACCGCCCAAATGATCCCCTTCAAAGCCAAGCCGCCATTCAGATCCATCAGCAGGATCAGTCCCGCGACGGCCGAAGCGACGGCAATCCATTTCATTCCGGTTGCCTTTTCATGAAACGGCCCCATCATGATCAAGACAACAAAAATCGGATAGGTAAAATGAAACATGGTGGCCAGCCCCACCGGCAAGGTCTCATAGGAAGACGCCAGAAAAAAAGCCGTCAAACCATAACCCACAATACCCAACAGGATCAATTCCATCAACTGCCGTTTCGTAACCCGCAATCCTTTTTTGCTCGCCAGCAAGTAAGTCCCCGTCGTCAACGACGCCAGCAAAAAGCGATAAAAGACCACCGTTCCTGTCGGCATACCCAACAATTGCAAATCCTTCGTAAAAATCGGCATAATGCCGTAAGCAATGGATGCCAAGACCACCGCTGCCATTCCTCTCATCTCACGAACCACCTCTACTCCAAAATTTTCCCTTACAAAAAAGATCCGTTGCCTGCAGTATAAAGCACAAATGCCCCTTTGCATAGAGAAAGTTTTTCATCGATTCATCTTTCTTGGAAATTGACAGAATTTTTAGTGGTTGTTATAATAACCACTAATAGTAGTTGTATCAGTAACCACTATTGAGAATTGGTTTTTTGGAGGCAAATCATGAAACGAATCGGATTTAAAGACGCCCTGCCGGTGATGGCAGGCTACTTCCCCATTGCCATGGCTTACGGGATTCTGGCAAAATCCGTCGGCATCACCATGACCGACGGAATCATGTTTTCAGCCATTCTATATGCGGGCGCTTCCCAATTTATGGCCGCCAGCATGATCGGCGCAGGCCTGGGTGCAGCCAGCATCATTGCCGCAGTCTTCTTTATGAATTTTCGCCATTTTATTATGAGCGCTTCCGTGCGAGCCCGCTTGGAAAAGACGCCAAAGCGTTATTTTCCCATTATCGGATTCTTTCTGACCGACGAATCCTATTCCGTCGTCAGCCTGAAAAAAGACATTGACGATCCGGGCTATCTTATCAGTCTGGAATTGAGCGCCTACGCTTCCTGGGTCGCAGGCACCGCAGCCGGATATCTCTTTGGCATGTTTATTCCCGCCATCATCACCGACAGCATGGGCATCGCCCTCTACGCGCTCTTTGTGGCCCTTTTGATTCCCGCCGGCAAGCAAACCAAAACCGCTTTGGCGGTAGCCCTGGCTGCCGGGCTGTTCAACACCGCCCTCATTCAATTCGCCAATCTTGGCCAGAGCGGAAGCTTTATTCTAACGGTTTTAACGGTCGCTTCGGTGTCCACCCTGATCAAGCGCCGAATCAACCCGAAAAAGGAGGAGATTTCCCATGAATCATAAACTGATCATCTTCGGTTCCATGGTGGTCACCATGCTGCCGCGGATTTTGCCCTTTTTCGTTTTTGACGCAAAAAAATTGCCCGCCTGGGTGCGGGATTTTCTCGCCTTTATTCCCTTTGCGGTGCTGGGCGCCCTGATTCTGCCCGGAGGATTGTCAGGCCTTTCCGGCCATCCCTTGGCATCGGCATTTTGCCTGGCCGTCGCCGCTTTCATCGCCTGGATCCACACCGGCATTATCGGTCCCATTCTCGGCGCCGTCTGTGCCGCGGTTCTCTTGCAGCTGGGAGGTTTGTTATGATCAGCGAAACCATACTCAATGATATGAAAAAACTCGGCTTCAGCCCTTACGAGGTCAAAGCCTATATGAGCCTTTTGGAACAATACCCCATCAATGGATACGGCCTGAGCAAGGCGTCCGGCATCCCCCGGTCGCGGATCTATGAAGTGCTGAAATCGTTGGAGGAAAAACAAGCAGTCTTTGAACAGCAAGACGGAGACGCCACCCTCTACTATCCATTGGAGCCCAACCTGCTGATCCGCAAGCTGCGTCAGGAAATGGAAGAGGCCCTGCGCCATGTCGACCAGGTGGCAAGCCGGCATTTCAACCGGACCAAGGAAGACCAGCGCATGATCGTCATTAAGGATCGGAAAAAAATCCTCGAATTTCTCAAGCTGCTGATCGGCGAGGCCAAAAATAGAATCGCCCTCTCCATTTGGGAGGAAGAGGTTGCCGAATTGCTGGAACCCTTGAAAGCGGCAGAAGCCCGCGGCGTCAAAATCCGCGGCATCTATTTCGGCCACAACCTGCCTTTTGCAACCATGACCAGCCATCGCCGGATCGAACGCTACCTGATCGAAAAAAAGGAACGCCATATCTCCGTTGTACTGGACGGCGAACAAGTCATCTGGGGGGTAATTTCCCGCGGCGCCGACTGCCGGGTCACCTGGATCAAAGACCCGGGCTTTGTGGAAATGAGCGAGGACTATATCTCCCACGATATTATGATCAACCGGTATTCTGAAACCCTGTCCGGCGAGGAAAAGGCCGAATTCGAACGCTTCAGCGATCTCGCCCGCAAAGAATACTACGATTACAGCGATCATGAATTTGATCAATTCTTCGAGAAATAAAATGGACCCTGCTGGACAGCCTTGACAATTGGCATCCAGCAGGGTCTTCCTATATTCCACAGATGAACTTCTATTCCTCCGTCTTGGCGTACGCCGCGTAATAGGCCATTCTTTTTTGATACTTGCACACAGGCCATACACTGGCCAAGCCCAGTCCGCCAAATACCATTCCCTCCAAAGCCATGACGCCTTTGCTCATACAGCTCCAGGCAGCAAAAGCCAAAAACAGCGTCCTCTTTATCAAAAGTTTCTACAGCCTATGCCAAGCCTTCACAAAATACTTTCATCCGCTTGCAGGCTTCCTGCACATTTGCAAACTGCGTGCCCAGGTTCATCCGCACATAGGCGTCGCCGTCCTGCACGAAATGATGGCCGTCCTCCAAGAGCACGCCCTGGTCTTTCGCCAGCTGCAAAACAAACTCCGTTGACGACAAGCCCACCTTGGCAAGGTTGATCCACAATAGATAGGATGCTTCCATCTCCATGGGAACCAGTTCCGGCAATTCCACCGCTAAAAATTCCATCACATATCGATAATTCCGATCGACATAGGACACCATTTCATCCAGCCAGGCTTGACCATGCTCGTAGGCGGCAACGATCCCGCGAATGCCAAAGGCGTTGGGCGAGGTGATGGAATTGCGCTTCAACTGCCGCTGAAAAGTTTCCCGCACTTCCCCGTTTCGAATAACGGCATAGGAGGTTTTGAGTCCGCCCAGATTAAAGGCCTTGTTGGGCGATGACAAAAGAATGATCGGCCGTTTCTCATCCATCCAAGACACGATCGAAAGGTGCTTGCCGCTGTTGACATGATCCCCGTGAACCTCGTCGGAGACCAGCAAGACCCCGAAAGATTCACACAGCGACACAATCCGCTCCATCTCATCCTCCGACCAGATCCGGCCCGACGGATTATGGGGCGAGCAAAGAAAGTAAATCTTGGGACGATGGGTTCGAATCAAGTTTTCCATTTCCTCGAAATCCATTTCATAGCGGTTGTTTCGAACCCGGAGCGGGCTGCAGATCACCTTGGCCCCGTGCGCCTCCACACAGCGCTGAAAGGGCGAATAGATCGGCGTATTCATCAGCACCCCGTCTCCGGGGGCGCAAAAGGCCTGTACCAGATAGTGAAGGGTCGAAACCGTGCCGTAGCACAGGGTGATCCACTCTTTATGCAAAGTCAGTCCCCTCCGCTTTTCAAACCAATTCTGGACTGCCCGGTCAAATTCCGCATACTCGTAGGTATAGCCGAACACCCCGACTTCAACCGCCTCCGCAAAGGAATCCACCACCGCTTGGGGCGCGCGAAAATCCATATCCGCAATCCACATCGGAATCGGATTATCCGGCGAGCATCCAAACTCCTCTTGGATTTTCTCCCGATCCCATTTCCTGCATTTTTCCAAAACCCGATTGGGCTGCTGGTCAAAATTTTTCATTTACTCTCCTCCAACACACTTCAGTTCCGTCTTTCCGGACGACAGCAGTTCCGCGCCATCTTTTCCAATCCGGATATTTTCCTCCAGCCGTACGCCGCCGATTCCCGGCAGATAGATTCCCGGTTCCACGGTAATCACCATATTCTCCATTAAAACATCTTCATTGGCTGGAGAAACGCTGGGATACTCATGGACTTCCAGTCCCACACCGTGTCCGGTATTGTGGACAAAGTAGGCGCCGTAGCCCGCCTCTTCAATGACCCTGCGTGCGGCCGCATCCACCCCACCAATCTTCTCTCCGGCTTTCGCCGCCTGAATTCCCGCCCGCTGGGCGCGCGCAACGATCCCATAGATGTTTTCCAGTTCACGATTGGCCCTTCCCTGCATCCGAAAGGTACGCGTCAAATCCGAGCAATAGCCTTGGTAGATCGCACCAAAATCCAGGGTGACAAAGTCTCCCGCCTCAACCACCCGGTCCGTCGCCGATCCATGGGGGTAAGCCCCGCGCTCGCCGGAAACCACCACCGGCGGAAACGACTCTTTGCGTCCGCCTTCTTCCCGGATCAAGTTCAACAGGCAGCCTTCAATTTCCAGCTCGGTCATCCCGATCCGAATCTCTTTCAGCAGTCGCCCATAAGCCCTCTCCGCGATGGCCGCCGCCTGCCTCATCTTTTCGATTTCCGACGCCTGCTTTTGCGCCCGGTGTTTCGAGAAGTCTTTTGAGATCCATACAGCAGGGATGCCGGTTTCCAAATCCTTTCCGCGGTTGTAATCCAACTGATTCCCTTCGAATCCAATCCGGTCCAACTGGTTGGCCATCGACCAGATTCGAATCGCCGCCAGGGTCTCCTTCCAATTCTCCGCAACCACAATTTGATCGTAGGGGTAACGCTTTGCCTGCTCTTGTGCATAGCGCGAATCAACCACCAGGGTGATCTCCTCCTGCGTCAGCAAAATAACCCCGCGGCTGCTGAACAAGCCCGTCAGATAGCCTTTGTTGTACCGGGATGAGATAAGAGCGCCATCCAGTCCGGGCATCAGCCATTGACTCCATTTTTTCATATGAATCCTCCTAAAAAAAGCTGACCAAAGTCAGCTTTTTCCTAGTCTACAACCAATTTACCTTCTTTGATCAGTTTGTTTCGGTGCAGGACATTGATCACGGCAATAAAGGTAGAACCGATTGCCAGTGCCAACACGTAAGCGCCGATATTCTCAATCAAAGGCCATGCCCAAATCGCTGATTCTGGGAACCATTGCACAGCGCCCAAGAGAACCGCAGACACCCCGCCGATAATGCCACCTGCTACATACAATGGAATCGTGAATGACGGTCGCTCCAAGGCAAATGGAATGGAGCCTTCTGAGATTCCCATAAAGCCAAGGAAGATCGCAGTCTTGCCAATTTCATAGAATTGCTTGTCATAAACGCGGCGTCCCACCAGCTTGCGGTCGATCAAAGTCGACAAGCCCAAACCGAAAGACGGTACAACGATCGCGATACAACGTGCCGTAATCGGCAATGTTTTTTCCAGCGTGAATCCAAGGGCAACAAATCCTGCCGCCTTGTTCACAGGGCCGCCCAAGTCAAAGGCTGTCGCGCCTGAAAGCAATGCTGCGTAAACCAATTCGCCGGATTGTCCCGCCGCCTGCAATACGGAACGAATGCCTTCGTTGATCATGCCGCCAAACGGAGTAATGATGAAGACCATCATGACCATACAGAAGACTGCGGACAAAAGCGGCATCAAGAAGGTTGCCTTAAAAGCCAGCCAGTTTTGCGGCAAGTTGATCTTTTTGTTCAACCATTTTACAAAATATCCGACCAAAAATGCGATCAGAATCGCACCCAAGAAACCAGATGGCACGCGCGAAACGCTATCCCATTGTCCATCGACCAAAGATGTCATGCCAATCGGTTTGTTCGCCAAATATCCACCAATAAATCCTGAAACCAATGCTGTTTTTCCACCGATTGAGTTGGCCGTGAATGCTGCAAAAATAGGGATTGCGAAACTAAACAATGTGAATCCAAAGTTTGACATCACATCTGCGATCTGCAACCAGCGAATCTGTCCGCCGGAATACAGGCCTGAATTCATCGCGCTTTTAATTCCCATCGCGGGATCAACACCCATAATCACATAAGGAATGATCAAGGCGATCGCGCCAATCAAGCCCCCCATGATCAAAACGGGAATCATGTATGAAATACCTGTCATAATATGCTTGCTAAACGTCTTCCAAATTTGAGAACCCTTGCTGGCCGGTTGTGCTTGCTCAACACTTTTTCGCGTTCTCGTCTTACGTTCTACTTTCATTTGCGCCTCCTATATACTGGTTTTCTAGCTTATTTCCGGTCCTTCACCCAATTTCCCGGGTTTACTTGGATGAGCATCACCAGATTCAATAGCAAAAACGGTCTTTTTGTCTAGAATTCGCCGTTTTCGATATCAACAATAATTTCTTTCGCTTCCTTGATGGCTTCCTGAAGCGTGATTTCATACACGGTCGCCTGATCAAAGCGCTCTTCCCCCAGCGGTGTTACCGCCAAGGCATGGAGAATAATATCGGCTGATTCGATGTCTGCCGCCGTGATTTCGTTTTGTATGCCGTCGGCACCCTGTGTCTCCACCTTCACCTCGTAATCCAATTCCTTGGCGGCTTTTTCAATGGCTTTTGCCGCCATAAAGGTGTGGGCCAATCCCATGGGACATGCACAAAGTGCGATTAGTTTCTTGCTCATTTTGTCTCCTCCTCATTCTCCAAAGCATTTTGCATAATCGTATAAATTTCTGCTTTTGTCTCCGCTTCCATCAATGCCGCTTTAAAGGAGTCTTCAATCAGATTGCCCGATAGTTTGGACAAAATTTGAAGGTGAAGATTCCCCTCGTTCTCCTTCGGCACCATAATGCCGATCAGGATTTCAACCGGCTGGTCGTCGATGGATTCCCATTCAACAGCCTTGTCCAAACGGACGACAAAGAGCGCCGGAAATTGAACCGCATCGCTTTTGGCATGCGGAATGGCGAAGCGATCCCCAAAGCCTGTAGAAAATTCTGCTTCCCGCGCCGTCAAATCACGAAGAATTTGTTCCCGGTCTTGTACGACCCCTGTTTTTTCGGCCAATTGCGCCAGACAGCCCAAGGCTTGCGCTTTATCCGCGATCCCTGTTTCAAAGGCAATCCGACTCACACACATCATTTCTCTGTTTATATCCACGCTGACTTCTCCTGATTCAAGATTAGCTGAAACTCTTCGTAATTCTTTGATTCAATGAACCGGTTGACCACCCGGTCATTCTCAATCAAATCATACATATATTTAAATACCTGAATGTTTTCAACCTCAGCCAGATTGAAACACAGCATAAAAATCAATCGCACCTTTTCACGGCTCCACAAAATCGGTTCCCGCAAAATGCCAACCCCGATGATGGATCGATGATCCCCATGAAGGGTAGTGTGGGGAATCGCCACCAGGTTTCCAATGTCGGTCGCGGAAATCTGCTCCCGCTCCAGAATCGAATGGGTGATCTTGCCGTCGATCAGCCCTTTTGCCGTCATCTTGGCCGCCAATTCCTCAATGGCTTCCTCCGACGTCTTGGCATCCAGATGATAGTAGGCATCCGGATGAAACATTTCCACCAGCAATTCCTTTTGCTTGGATTCGATATGAATAAAATCGTGAATCCGCTTCATGGACTGGTCTGAAAGGATATCCTCAATCACAATCACCGGCACACTGCCCATGGCTTGATCCAGCTTCTGGGTCGCCACGATGCAGTCGATGTCATCGGCACTTTGCGGCTGGAAGCCGCGAATCGGATAAACCCCCGCAATTTCGATATTCTGAATGCTCTTTCGAATCCGTTCCGCCAGCAACTGCGCGGTCCCAATTCCAAAATGGCAGAGCACCGCTACCCGCATCTTGCGTTCCTTTTTCTTTCTGGCCCGCGAGGCGCCAAAGTGCATGGCCAAGAATCCAATCTCGTCTTCACTGACCTGAATCTGAAAGTAATCCTCCAAGCGTTTTGCCAGAAAACTGGCCAGATTCATTTCCACCTGGTAACGGGACCGAATCTGCGCCAACATGGGATTGGCAATGCGGTCGTTGATCCGGATCCGTTTTCTCAACAGGCTCAAATGGACCATCATGGCATTGATAAACTGAAAATCATTCCCGAAATCATGGCCGGTAATCAAGCGGATTTCATTGAGCACATCCAGCAGGAACCGCAGCATCTCGTTGTCGAGATTGGCCAGATTGGAAGAATCCTTGATCCGATAGTCATAGAGCATAAATCCCGAAAAGTGGGAAACATACCAAAAATCCGTATCGGCAAAGGTCAGGCCCAATTTTGGCTCCATGGCCTTCATCATTTCATAGATGGCAAAATAGTTTTCATTCTTGCTTTCCTGATGAATGTCGAGGATGGGAATTTCCTTGCCTTTTCTATTTCTCGCAACCGCGATCAGAATGGTTTCCTGAAGCTTGTTGAAATCCTGGTCGGAAATAACGATGTTCAAGTGGTCCAGATGCCCCAGCATGACCGTTTCAATGAGCCCCGCATCCTGCATATCCACATTGCCCGGAATGCGTTCCAACACATTGTTCAAGCGCTTGATGCAATAATCCAGCTGCAAATAACGCTGATCAATCTCCTTGCCCACAATTTCCGAACCATAATGGGGTTTCGACTGAATGGTCAAGGAATACTGGCCGATTCGTTTTTTTACCGCCCCCATGGTCTTTTGCACGCTGGACACGCTGTATTTGAGTTCTTCCGCCATGTCTTCCACCGAAATGGGACCATCCTCCAGCAGGACTTGAATGATCTGCTGAATTCTGCCTTCCGAGGAATCACCCGTTACAGCGCCTTCCAAAAAGGCGGCCGTTTCCTGGTTCAGTCGGTAGATTTCTTCCTTGGACCCCTGTAAACGGTATCCCCGCGCCTTCGAAAAATCGATTTCCGCATCGCGATCCTTCAATTCATATTCAATTTGTTCCATATCTCGGCGAATGGTTCGATTGGACACCTGCATGGCTTCTGCAAGCGTCTCCGACGAAAGATAATCCTCCGCCTTCAACATCCGCTGAAGAATCTGATATTGCCGTTTTCCTATCACATCAGTTCCTCCCTGCACCCATAGTCTATCTTCTCTTCATTTTTTGGTGAATGCATCTTTTGACCGTTTGCCGGACAAGTTTTACCAAGAAAGCATTTTCAGCAAGGCTTTTCGGTAAATTTCCATCCCAAAGTCAACCTGCGATTCCGTGATGAATTCATTGGCTCCATGAATATTTCCAGAACCGCCATGGGCCGATTCCATGCCGAAAATCACCGTGTTTTCCAGTTCGCTCATATAGGTACCCGCGCTGGTCAAGCGGCATGGGTCAGCAGGATCTCCGCCCGCCTCCCGATACAGTTCCATCAACTCCCGCACCATAAAATGATCGGGATCCACATACCGCGCCTTTTTAATCTCCGTGAATTCCGCGGAAACCTGCAGCCGGTTTTTCTTCCGATACTCCGCAAAGACTTCCTCCAGCATTTCAACCGATACCGTCTCAGGATACCGGATGTCGCAGGACAATTGCAAGCGCTGGCCTTCCACCCTTAATACCGTTGGAGTGATTTGCAAACTCCCGCATTTTCCCTCTTTGGGCAGCCGAATTCCCCAGGTCTCTTCATACCGAATCGCTTGCAAGACTTCACGGGTCCAGTCTTCCGCCAAGATGCCAAGCCAGTTCTCAATCAAGGCATCCGCCTGGTGGGGTTTGGAAGCATGACCCCCAAGACCAAACAAGTCATATCCATCGTCCCGCGTCTGAACCCTTATGCCCGCTTCCTCCAGTTTGGTTTTCTGCCAGGCCTGCAAGTATCCCCCTGAAACTGACAGGGCTTCCGGGATGATATTGACAGCATCCCCCGCACACGCTTCCATCGGTGACGGCACTTCCCGCGTGAAACGAACCCTGCCGCCACCCCGTTCCCCATGCAGGACGGGGAATTTAGCGTCGGGCACAAGTCCGTAAAGGGGTTGGGAATGGTTTTTCACATAGTCGCGAATGCATCGAAATCCCGCCTCCTCGTTGCCTCCAATAAAAAGCCGGATCTTCCGGGCGGGAACAAGTCCCTGATCTTTTAACGCCTTCATGGCCAGATAGGCGCAAATCGCCGGTCCCTTGTCATCCACCACACCGCGCCCATAAAACTTGCCGTTTTCTTGGGTCAGCTGAAAGGGCTCCCACTGCCAGCCATTTCCGGCCGGCACCACATCGCAATGGCAGAAGATCCCGATATAGGAGTCTCCCTGTCCAAAATCAATCGTGGCATAGGTCTTTGTTTCCTCTACGGCAAAGCCGTCCCTTTCCGCGACTTCCGCCATCCAGTGAATGGCCCTTGCCACCTCACGCCCGAAGGGCATCCGCCTCGTAGCTGTCTTGTGGTCATATACCGAAGGAATTTGAATCCATTCCTTCATCAATTCAATCCATGTCTTCATGGCTCCACCTCCTCCTTCAGTCTATGCCTTCTGCGTTTTCTTTCACCTGCCGTTTTGTCCGGTTTCTTGACAAACCCACGACAGACATAAAAAAAGGATCGGATCGCCGTCGGCTTTCCAATCCTTGATTCCTTCTCTTCTTATCCCAAAATTCGGTCGTAAATCACCTGGAGCACCCCGTATTCGTCATTGGAAGCGGTCTCATATGTAGCAACTTCCTTCACGCCCGCCGGCGCATTGGCTACCGCATAGCTGTATTTCGCTTCCTGCATCATGGAAACGTCATTGAAGTAATCCCCGAATACCATGGTATTCTTAAATTCCGCCCCGTAATGCTCCTGCAGCTTTTTCAGTGCCAATCCCTTGCTGGTTGTGGGATTATAGATATCCACCCACAAAGGGGTTGTGATATTAATGGTGAAGGTATCCTTCCATTTTGGTTCCATGGCCGCATAGGTCAGCTCCGAATCTTCCATATGCATAACGGACAGCTTGATGATGTCGGCCTCGACCGCTTTCAAGTCTTCCACAATCTCAATGTTTGCGTAATAAATCTGCACTTCTTTCAAAACGGCCAGATTGTCCGTCTCGATATAGGCGCAGTCCTTGCTGCACAAGACCAGATTCGCGTTTTTCACCTTCCGAACATCCTCAATAAATTCAGGGAGAAATTTCGGTTCGATGACACTCTTGTAGATTTCTTCTCCATCCAACACCACAACCGCCCCATTCTCGGCGATATACGCGATCTCATCGGCAATCGGCGCAAACTGATTGCGAAGGCTTTGATACTGGCGCCCGCTCGCCACAACAAAACGAACATCCTGCGCATGCATTTTTTGAATGGCATCGAACGTCTCGGGATGCATTTTCCCGGCGCTGTCCAACAAAGTACCGTCTACATCTGAAGCAACCAATTTAATCATTTCCAAAACCCCTCTCCTTTAAAAACCTTGTGAATGCCTCGCGAAAGACCATATCGTCTTTCGGCGTACGCTTTTTAAACTTGGTATATTTTTGGTGTTTCCTGCGCATCTCACGGTTCACATGCCTTCTGCTCAAATGCATGTCGATATTCCATTCGTTTAGAACCGCTCCCATCACCGTCATGGCTTCCCCCCGGCGCGCCAATACCATGGCCGCCAAGCCATAATCCTGGGTGACAACCAAATCTCCGGCCTGAATGTGGTTGGCGATATAATAGTCCGCCGAATCACTGCTCCCATCCACCGTGATCACTTCAACCCCCGGAATGGAAATTTGATGGGAATGATTTTTTACGATCACAACGGACAAGCCCGTTTTTTTTGCCAATTCAATGATGATTTTCTTAACCGGACAAGCATCGCCGTCAATCCAGATTCGCATAAAATCCTCCTTAGTTTCACTCCCCATTATAACATTCTTTCTGCAGAAAAAAAGCAGTTTTCACACATTCCATTTTTTACAAAAAAGCCAGTCATCGCAAGGCTCACAGCCATTTTTTATCAGTTTTATGACAAGAAAATCCAGAACCGAAAATGGTTCTGGAAATGACTAGTTATTTTCCTTTTTATGCAAGTCAATAATGGCTTAAATCACAAATTGAACGGCATTTCCCCTCAAAGGGGCTTTTCTATTATTTCCTTTTCACTGGTTCACCCGTAAACGGGTCATTATACTCGTTCAATGTTAGTTGGTCATTCGCTATATCATCTTGAAGTTGATTCTTGATGTATTCTTCAATCACCTTTTTGTTTCTTCCTACTGTATCAACATAATATCCACGACACCAAAACTTTCTATTTCCGTATTTGTACTTTAAATTTGCATGGCGATCGAAAATCATCAACGAACTTTTCTCTTTCAAATAACCCATGAACTTTGATACACTCAGTTTGGGCGGAATACTCAATAGCATATGTATATGATCTGGACATGCATTCGCTTTGAGTATTTTAACCCCTTTATGTTCGCACAGTTTTCTTAATATCCGGCCTATGTCTTCTTTAATTTTTCCATAAACCACTTGTCTTCGGTATTTTGGTGCAAACACTACATGATACTTACAATTCCATTTCGTGTGTGCTAAACTGTTATTCAATAACCCTTCCTCCTCTTCGTTTTACTCGGTTGGCAGACCTGAGTAAAAGTATAGCAGAGTTGGTTGGGTTATTTTAATACACCGCTAAAGCTCTCCGGAACCACCCGCCTAGCGGGTGGTATTCTTTAATACAAATAAAGATAACAGACGCAAATTTGCGCCGGTTCAATCCACTAATCCTTGATTCAAATGTGCTTCTCCATTTGCTCCTTTGCCCGAGCCAACCGAAAATTACCTACCAGCTGACCTTCCTTATTTTCTACGCATACACAATCTACCTGATAGAAAAACATCAATTTGATCGCCTCCATGGCTGTGTCCTCAGATTGAACCACATGGTCCGTTCGCTTGGGCGCCTCTTGATCCATCAACTCAGAAACTTTCGTCAAAGTCAAATAGGACACAAAATTCTTCAATCCGAAAAAAGATTCGACAAAAGGGGTAGCCGGACGAAAAATCAAATCTTCTTTTCTCCCCTGCTGTTCAATTTCCCCCTCCTTAAATAGAATAATCCAAGTCCCCAATCGAAAGGCTTCTTCAATATCATGGGTGACAAACAAAATTGTTTTTTTCAGCTTCTGATGAAGGGCAACGATCTCCTCTTGTAAACTGCGACGCGATATTTCATCGACCGCGCCAAAGGGCTCATCCATCAAGATAATCTCAGGATCAGCAGCCAAAGCACGGGCCACCCCGACCCGTTGCTTTTGGCCACCGCTTAATTCCCGTGGATGCCGATCCAAATACTCGTGCTCCAATCCAATTAAGTCCATCAGCTCTTTCGCCCGTTCCCGCTGCGCCTTCTTGGAGACACCTTCCAGTTCCAAGACATAGGTAATGTTCTCGGAAATTGTTAAATGGGGAAAAAGACCAATCTGTTGAATCACATAGCCAATCTTCCGCCTCAGCGCAATGGGATCCCATTCAGACAAGGGGCGTCCATGTACATAAACTTCACCGGCTGTTGGTTGAATAAGGGCATTCACCATTTTTAATATGGTGGTTTTGCCGCAACCTGATGGACCAATCAAGGTGACAAACTCGCCCTTTTCAATATACAAATTCAAGTTCTCCACCACGGGCACTCCCGGTTGATAGGCATGCCCCACGGCATCAAATCGAATAATGTCCATTAAATCAGTCCTTTTTCCTCCAAGAATTTTTTCGCCACGTCTTTTGGATCTTGATTTTCCTTTTCAACCATATAGTTCAATTCGATCATTTCATCGTCACTGATCTGGCCGGCCAGCTTATTTAAAACACCCTCCAATTCGGGATACTTATCCAGGGTTTGCTGCCGAATTAAAGTGGCTGCCTGATAGGATGGGAAGAAATTCTGGTCATCCGCCAAAACCTTCAAATCATATTGCTTGAGCAAACCGTCTGTAGAAAACGCATTCACAACATCGATTTCACCTGAACCGATTGCTTCATACTTCAACCCGATATCCAGTTCTTTTTTCTCCTTGAATTCAAAACCGTATACGGCTTCCAATCCAGGATATCCATCTTCCCGTTCATAAAAATCATACTCAGCTCCAAATACCAGCATTGGTGACTTATCAACCAAATCCGTATAGGTTTCTAACTGAAACTCTTCCGCGATGGGACCAGCAACCGCCAAGGCGTAGGTGTTGTTGAATCCATACCGATCCAGCCACACGATATCAAAACTTCTTTTATACTGATCAGCAACTGCCTTGTACAATTCATCCGGATCATTAATTAGGTCTTCTTTCAAAACAAAGAGCCAACCGGTCCCGGAATACTCGGGATAAATATCAATCTCCCCCGCCAATACGGCCGGATGAATATTGGCCGTGCCGCCACCAATTCCCAGTTTTTGCTCCACCATGATATCGGTGTGACTTTCAATAAGTTGGGTTAGCATTTCAGCCAAAATATACTGCTCACTATGAGGCTTGGATGCAATGACGACTTTCTTCTCCTCCGTCTGACATCCAACAAACAACACCATCAGCAGAACCAGTATCAATCCCAATGAAATTAGTCGTTTCATTCTTTTCTCCTTTCTAGGCACCTAAGACGCGTCTTCTAATTATTCTTTCGATAATTCCCAACAATAAGTCCGATCCCATGGCCAAAAGCGCTACCAAAATACTGCCTAAGACGGTCATTTCAGTAAAATTGGTCGTAATCCCCCGCCATATGGCAACCCCCAAACCCCCGGCGCCTATAAACGAGGCTATCCCCGCCAGGGCAATCGTCATAACCACCATGGTTCGGAAACCTGCAATGATCACCGGCAAAGCAATCGGCATTTGCACCTTCCAAAGCAATTGTCGGTCTGTGCTGCCCATACCAAGAGCCGCCTCCACAATTTGCGGATCCACCTCTGAAATCCCCACATAGGTATTTCGAATCACAGGCAATATCCCATAGGCTGTCAAAGCAATCAATGCGCTGGTGTTGCCAATTCCCGTTAAAGACACCAGAAAACCAAACAACGCAATAGATGGAATGGTATACAAGACGTTCGTAATCGCCAAGACAAAATTAGCTGCCCGTTTCCGCCTGGTAATATAGATGCCCAAGGTGATGCCAATGATCGTAATCCAGCCAATGGCAATCAGTGAGAGCATGATATGTTCCCCGATCAAATCCAGAAAAAACGCCTTTCTTTCAATAAACAATTCCCCTACCCGCATAATAAAAGCCATGTTGTCCTCCTCATGTCTTCTCCCTTATACAATACCCAGTTTTTTCTATCCCATCGCAGGAACAACCGACACCTGGATCCAAATAAATTCCAACCGGAACCTTGTTTGACTCAGACCAACTTCACCGAGCAGTTTCCAAATTAATCCCCCGCTAAGCGAAGATATCTGCATCCAAAAAAAAGACGGGGAATTGCTTCCCCATCCTGCACGTTACAATGCTTTTCGTCTGATTTCAGTTTCCCACTCATGTTTTTTTGCGAGCGCTACGTGGATCAGGGCAAAAAGCAAAAACATCCCGCCCACCAAAAAGCTCACATACAAAAATGGCGTTTTCGGAAAAATCTCCAGGATATTGCCCTGGATCGGCCGGCTCAAATAGCCGTAATTTCCTCCCGTGATCCAATTGACCGGCAAGACGGCAGCGACATAGACCAGTGACCATCGATAGGCCCGCCGAATCGAGTCCCGCGTAATCCGATGGCCCCGGACCCAGGCCATAAATCCAATTGCCATCAGCAGGCCCCCGTGTCCGACAAAATATTGCAAGAACATAAAATGCGGAAAGCTGAATGTCGAGGTGTCCGGCGACAGAAGCGCCATCCCCGCACCGGCGGTCGCCCAATAAAAGACCACCTGGTAGACTTTTTCATTGTTTTTTACAAGCATCCAAACCGACAAAAGAATCGACAGCCGACACGGATACAGCGGAAGCGATTCGCCCCAGGCAAAGGCGCCGGATGTCCAATACCAGGCATACAGCATCCCCTGCTGCAAGAGCAAGGTAACCGCCAAGCCGGCTGCCGCTTTTCTTTCGTGCCTTTTAAACCATTCCCGGTCGCGATAAATCCATCCGATTCCCATGCACACCAAAAAAAGTGCCATTAGATGCTGGCTCCCAAACGCCTGGAAGCTTTCTCCCACATTGATACTTCCCCAAAATAATTCCTTCGTCATCGTTCTCCCCCTCTTTATGCCGTTTCCCAGTGTACCGAATCCGCATGCATCCGGCAAGTCTATCTTTGCCTATTTAAGAAGCATTTAAATTTTCTGCCTGCAAACGCCATGTAAAGTTCTTGTTAAACGGGTCGCCTCAGCCGAAATATCTTGATATAATAAGCCTACGCTCAATAGAAAAGGAGATTTGCGATGAAATTAAAAGTAGCATTTGTTTGCGTGCACAACTCCTGCCGTTCCCAAATGGCGGAAGGCTGGGCCAAACAATTGGGTCACGAACTTTTTGACGTATATTCCGCCGGCACCGAAAATTATCCGGAAGTCAAGCCTTTGGCGGTTCAGGTTATGGAAGAAGCCGGCGTATCCATGGAAGGACACCGTCCGAAACTGCTTTCTGAGATTCCCGACGAACTGGATGTGCTGATCACCATGGGCTGCAACGTCACCTGTCCCTTTATTCCAAACCGTTTGATGGAAGACTGGGGCTTGGATGACCCGTCCGGCGGTCCGGTTGAAGATTTTCGGGAAACCCGTGATATCATCAAAGAAAAGGTGGCCGATCTGATCGAGCGCGCCAAAAACAACACCTTATTTGCCGACTAAAAAATGGAGCGAGACAATCTCGCTCCATTTTTCTATGCCTCATAAACCCTTTCTTGTTCGAAACCTTCAATTCCGACTTCTTCGAAAAGCAACTCAAAGCTCATCACCAGCGTCTCCGGAAAGGCCCGCCCTTTTTCCCCGATAATGATCTTCATGGCTTCCTCATGACTCATGGCCTCTCGATAAGGCCGGTCCGTAACCAAGGCGTCATAGACGTCGCAGATGGATATCAGCAGCGCTTCCACCGGAATCTGCTCGCCGACAAGCCCCAAGGGATATCCCTTCCCGTCAATTCGCTCATGGTGAAACCGCACCACATCGCGGATCTCATCGAAGGCGCCTGACTTTTTCAACAGTTCGCAGCCCTTGTCCGCATGCTGCTGAATCCGTTTGTACTCCCTTTCCGTCAGTCTTCCCGGCTTATTTAGAATATGGGTGGGAACCGAGATCTTGCCAACATCATGCAGCAATCCAGCCAGCTCGATTTTCTCCGGCTCGGGGTAGCCGATCAGCCCCGCCAGTCTCTTGGCCATTTTCGCCACACGCTCCGAATGGCCTTTCGTATAGTGGTCATTGATATCGACCGCTTTGACCAGGAGCTCAATCATCTCCACCTGGTCCCGCCGAACCTTGCTCCGGTAAGCCTTCAGATTGGAAGACAGCAGGTTCATGGACCCCATCAGCGAATCAAATTCCTTAATGCCGACTTCATCGAACTGCATGTCGTACAATCCCTTCGACATGAGTTTCACTTCGCCTTCAAACCACTTGAGCCGGCAGCTGTATAAACTGATTTTTCGAATGATGTCCGCCGAAACACACACGGCAAAATACAGAAAAAATGCAATCAAGACAATCTCGCCCGCATAATAAAATTCCATCAAATAGTCCAACTGATAGATAAACCGCAAATACCAGTCTTGCTGGGCGCCTTCCCGGGTGATCGGCACGCTGAAGGCAATCTGGGTACTCAAGAATGCCGGGTATTGGATCCCTTCATCCGCTTCCTTCTGTTCAATCTTCTGAATCATGTCAACGTTCATGGCGGACCGCAAGGCCGTTAAAACTTCCGCATCCATCTTCCTGCCGATAAAATAAAAGCCTCGGTTTTCGATTTTGTTGTCTGACGACAAGTACCCGCCGTTAACCAGATAGAGGCTGTCCCCGATCCAATAAATATCTTCGTCAAAATCCCGCAATCCCTTGAAGTATTGGGCGTGGGCAAGCAACTCTTCGCTTCCCTTTTCATCGATCCCCGCCAGATTTTCGTACCCGGTCTTTTCATCCCGGATATACACGAAATCGACATTGAACACCGCTTCTTCAACCAGATAACCGCTTGCATTTTTATCAATCCATTCCCCATTGCCTTGGTCGATATTCGCAATCAGTTCATCCCAATGGCAATGCATTTCCGCATAATTTTTCAGCTCCTGCTGGTTGCTTCGGATAAATTCTTCAAAACTGGCTGTCCGATTTTCAATATACCGGTTCACATACCGGTGCACTTCCACTTGATAAACGATGCCCGTCAAAGCAATCATCAAAAGGATCAAAAGCAGCGATCGCTTGATTACAAATTCTCGAACAAAAAATCCCAATGAACGTTTGGCTTTCTTTTTATCTTTGCGAAACAGACCGGCCTTATTCTTCATTGATTCCATCTTCCTCCTGTTTATGCCTTCTCGTCATTTTTTTAGTTTTAAATACAAAAAACTCCTATCTTATTCAGATAAGAGTTTTCTTATAATTTCCAATTTTATTGTACGTCTCTTACTACGCCTCTTCAAGACTTTCTTCCACCAGGTCAAACAGGTCTTCCAGGGGCACATGCAGGGCTCTGGAAATTTTCAGCCCCAAAATCAAGGAAGGGTTGTACTTCTCCTGTTCCAGAGCCACAATGGTCTGGCGGGTACATCCTACCAATTTTGCCAATTGTTCCTGGGTCAGATCTGTTTGTCCCCGCCGCACCTGGCGCACCCGATTCCGCAGTTTTTCCGTCATTATAACCCGCCCTTTCGATAGAAATACACCGAAAAAGCCGTAACACTAATATTCGCCACGCAAATCAAACTATAGGCGATAAACCAAAGCCATGCCACTGGAACCAATCCGCTGTTTTCAAATTTTGTGTAGAGACTGATGGTCACCAAAAAAACATAGAGCAGGGTCGCAATAAAACCGCCCGACAAAGCCTGTTTTTGAATCCAATCATCCCGCTCATCCCGCGTTACCAAGTTCTTTCGTTTTCGATAGACGATGTTTAAAATCGCATCCCCGCCAAAACCCGCAAGAAACAAGGCTGCCACCACGATGGTCTTGATGCGGTTGTCCCCCCAGGTTGCAAGGGTGTCTCCCGTCAGAAATATCGACAGAAAGAACACGAAAACCAAGACCCAAAGGATCATGCGAATCATCGCATGCTTCATTTGCATACTCATCTTCCTCACCTCATCTATAGTGTAATTCTTTTTTGACAAAATGTCAAAATTACCTTACACTCCTAAGGGAGTTCTGCCATGCATTGGGAACTTGTGGTCACTCAGTTTTTTTAGGCATTCTTTGCTGCAAGGCGGGTGCTAAGACAAATGAAAACGATGCAGCATCGCTTTCAGTTCACGCACTTCAACCCACCTGAGATTCTGGGTTTCATTGGTCTCCATCGCCAGCACGCCTTCAGCTTTGCAGAGAAAGGTCTGTACCATGATTGGATAGGCTTCGCTCACATTCTGAGCACTGGAAAAGGGCATATACTGCAAGACCCGGTATCCATGGGATTCATACCACACCGCTTCCGATTCTCCTTGATTTTCGGTGACCGTTAATCCGGTTTCTTCCCAAATTTCCCGCCGCAGGCAATCATAGATATTCTCATATTCCCGAATCTTTCCCGCCGGAATCTCCCATAAGCCCGACTCCGATTCAGCTCCTTCTTTTTCTCGGTCCTGCAGCAAAACATATTGCTTCCCCTCCATCTGCTTTTCGATAATGCCTGCAGCCGCAGGCTTCATAAACCGCTCTTCCGTCATGCTTCCCCCTCCGTCTTTCCAAGTCTGCTTCTAGCATAAAACAGATCACCTGCCTTGTCGACCGTCCCACAAGAAAAAGGACTCTTTCGAGTCCCCGTAAATCGTATTGATTATCCAATCAGCATATAAATAAAATGCGCCGAAATCCCCGCTATCAAGCCCCCGACGGTATGGCTGATCAAGGCAGAGGAAATCAGTTTTCGATGCCCAAGCGCATCCATCATGCCCACATGGGTGGAAAGATACCCGCTCCAGCACATGCCCATGGCTGTAAATACCGCGATGTCATTTCCAACAATCAAGCCCTTTTCCAAAAATGCCGGTACCAGGCTGATAGCCGCCCCCACCGCCCCCAGAGAGGTGACTGGGAAAGCAATGGCTTCCGCGGATGTAAAGCCAAAGAGCGGTGTTAAAATTGGGCTGAAAAGTGAACCGAGTTGCGGCAGCAATTGTGTCCCTTCATAAGCCAGCCCCTGATAGCCAAGCGCCGGATCCTTGGGACCAAAGGTCAAAATCATAATAAAGGTGCAGACGAAAACCAATCCCGGGATAATGGCAATCCCCATCTTCAAACCATTCTTTCCGCCTTCCAGCATGGAAGTCATAAACCGAATGAAAAATGAATCGGTCGATTCAAAACCGGCTGAAGCTTCCTCCACCGAATCCTTGCTGCGTTCCGGCGGATAATTGGCAAAATAGCCTGACCGCTTGACCAAATGCGTCATCATGCGCACGCTGACAATACTGCCGACCACCGCGCCCAAATTTCCGATCAAAGCTTCCCGGAAGAATCCCAGCCCCATCATAAAGGTCGTCAAAATCAATCCCATGCCAAAAGAGGTTCCCAAGTTGCAAAGACTGGGCACTTCATGGCGCTTAAAATGCTTTAAAAAGTTCTTGTCATTGGCCAATGCGATGATGGCCGGATTATCGGACAAATAGGTTGTGGTAACCCCCACAAAGGCCGCGCCCGGCAGATTATAAATGGGCCGCATCAAGGGTGAAAGCAGTTTATTCAACAGCCAGACCACATGAAACTCCGACAGTAAATTCCCGATTGCGCCCATAAAGACCGCAATCGCCAAAATATACAGGGCGGTTTCCATTAAAAGCCGGTAAGCTGTTTCCATCAAAGTAGAAACGAAATTCGATATTCCCATAACAGAAGACAGATAAACAATGACCGCTACAGATGTCCCAATAAAAATCAGGCTGTGGCGAATTTCTCGCGCCTGTTTTTTGGTCAATGAAGGCGCTTTTTCATCTGGTTGAATGATGCCGATTTTATTAATATGTTCCATCGGTTCCCTCCAAAGAAAATCTAATTTTCGCAAATTATACAAGCTTGCATAAACGTTTTCATCCGCTTTCATCATAGAATTTTTTTTACCATATTTCTATCCGCTTTCGCACGATTTTTTTAGCAAAACCACAGATTACAAAAACGTAAAAAAAGACGCATCAATTGCGTCTTTTATCACCCATTCATTGTTTGTTTTCTCTAACCGTTTTTATTGTTTGTTCCGCTTTCTATATTCCAGCGGCCCTATTCCTGCACTCTCTTTGAATACACGGGAAAAAGACGAATTCTGGCTGTAACCCACCTGGTTCGCAATTTTGGATATGCCGTACTGGGTGGTCACCAATAGAATTTTAGCCTTTTCCATTCGCAGCTTGACAATATACTCCTTGGGTGTCATCCCCGTCTGCCTCTTAAACCAGGCGCGATAGTAGTTCTCATTGTAGTGCTCAATGGCCGCCAATTGAGAAACCTTGATCTCTTGATCGAAATGACTGGTAATGTATTCGATCGACTTCGACCGTTTGGTTCGCCTAAGCGTATCGTACATAAACATATACAGGTACTCAATGGAAGTCGAATCGGGCACCTCTTCCATTTCCATACAGATCAACTTTAGAACCATCGACAGCTTTTCATCCAGGGGAATGATCGAAAAGGCCTCCATCACCTCGATATCCCGCTTGGGTACCATCTTCAAGGGCACATCAATAATCAAAACTTCGTTTTGATCCAGACTTCGGAAGGTATGTTCCATGCCGGAAGGAATATAGACGAAGTTGTTTTCGTCCACCATCAGTTCCCGACCCATGCACTGGATCTGAATGCTGCCCTGTAAACTGACGACATATTGCCCATAGGCATGGTGATGAGATTGCTCCTCCATGGACAAGGTTTCAATCCTGGTTGTAATCTGAGACATGCGGCCGCCTCCTTTTCACTATTCCCCTTTATATTACCACCATCACATTCTTAAAGTCCATCAGTAACCGGTATAAAACCATATCCCTGAAACTGCGGATTCAACCAATAGTGAAAGAAGATATTCCCAGCTCGGTCAATCCCCATCAACTGAACCATAGCTGCCTTGACTTCCACATCGCGCACCTGTTTCAGACTTTCTGCATCAATCACTTGGATATGGGTCGTGCTGCCACCGATCGTGCCGGGATTGTTTTCTTTTGCCAAAGTCAATAAATACGATTCCCCGTGATAGGCAATGTCCATGTCATCCCAGAAATATGAGCTCATTTGGTCCAAAACAAACTCTTTTTTCTCTCCAGATGAAAAGTCCAAATAGGTATGCCAAATCCCCTTCTTATGATTTTGGTCCAGCCACTCTTGCTCCCCTGGAATCAGCACCCCTTTTTCAGGCAACACCGAAATCGATGACGTGTGCAAACCCATTTCAAACTTGTTTAACTTTCGTGTCTGCAAATCATATAGGCCTACCCCAAGCAATGATTCTTCATTGCCTGACCGTTTCACAAAAATCTGCCGGTCTTGATCCACAAACTGCGGCAACATATACACAGATGTCCAATCCTGTTCCGTGTCCTCCAATTCAGCCAACAGTCGAACTTCTGGTTCTTCCTCGCCCAATTCAAAGAGTTTCAGCCCCGTTTCGTTACTGAAAACAATCTGAGTGAGATCCTCAGATACATCATACCAGGTCGTAGCTGATACGCCGGCTGGCGTTTCCCTCTCGCCATCAGAGGCAAGCAAGTTCTGAAAAAAGACCGGCAGGCTGATGACCTGTTCCTCTTCCCACTCCGCATTGAATACGTGGAGATTGTGATTGGTGCCGGCAACATAGCGGTCCCCGCGAATCGGCTTGACAAACTTATTATACTCGCCTTTCTCATAAGCAAAGGAAAGAACGTCCACCTGATTTAAATCTTCTTTGGCGATTCCATATATTTTGCCAAGTCCGTTAAAAAACCATTCCCGATCGGTTTCGCCAATCAGTTGCGGACGGCTGTAGAGCACATTGCCAGCTTTTTCTTCTTGCCAGGCATCCAACGAGATGGCCTGTCCACATAAATCCGACAAGGTGTATGACTCTTCCGTTTGATGTTCTACGGAAGGAAGAACACCAAATCCCCGGCTGTCCTGATTATAGAAATAGTAAACAAAGACATTTCCCGCCTGGTCCGCACCCAAAATTCGCACATGTGCCGCTTGAATTGCCGTCTCGTCGATCAATTCCCATGTCTCCGGATCAATACGCTGTAGATAGGTGACAAGAGGATCCGCTTGATAATCCTTGATCAGCAAGGCCAATATATTCTCACCATAATAGGTTTCACCCCCATCCGGCATATCGTCTCCACCCATGCGGTCTAGTACAAATTCACTTCGTTCACCTGTTGCAAAATTCAGGTAATAGTGCAGCGTGCGTCCTTCTCCGGTTTCCCAATTGTAATCGAACTCATTCGGCATAATCACACCTTTGTTCGGTTCAATCTGGCTGTACCAGACATTCCAGCCATGGTCATACCGGTTGATTTTCTGTTCGCGGAAGTCATAAAGTGCAATACCCCGATTGCCTTCATAACCGGACCGGACCACGAAGATCTTTTGGCCGCCCTCGACCCATCGAGGGTCCAAATAAACGGAAAGTGGTGCCAGATCATCCTCTGGATACTCTTCACTTTTCTCCAGCAACTTAATTTCCGGTACCGTTGTGCCAAGTGCAAACCATTTCAGCCCTTCCTCATCGCCATAGACGATTTGGCTCAGATCATCTGTCACATCGTAGCCCGTAAAGATGGTTGCCAGTCTAAAATCATCCCAAGTTGTCTCCGACAAAACTTTTCCTGTAAAGAATGCCGGCAAGGCAAGCCTTTCAATCTCCTCCCAACTCTCATTAAAGACTCGTACATAGTGAGAAGTGCACACCAAAAAACTTCCGCCATCTTCCGTTTCATGGATTTGCACCAGATGTTCTTCCGGCTCGAACAAAAGCGTCAAGGAATCCACCATATGGTAATCCGCTTTGGCAACACGATGAATTTTTACTTGCTCATCCTGTTCCAGGAAGAAAAGTTCCGAGCGGCTCTCGCCAATCAATAATGCATACTCATCGATTTGATCCTTCCATTCATCAAGCGGCATAATTTCCTTGTTAAAATCCGACAGGGGATAAACCGGCATGCGTCGCTCGCCGGATTCAAAAAGAAAGGTTCCCGCTTCACCCAAGCGTATCCTATAGATCATCTCTCGGCGTACAATACCCGCTTCCTTATCTTCATACGAAACCATACGCGCTTCATACCGTCCATTCCCCAAGGCTTCTACGCCTTCATAATAAATGGCCCAAGGATTGTCGCCGCTGATTTCTCCTTCTTCCCGCGGTCCCACATAATGCATCTGAAAAGCATCAAACTCCTCCAGATACACATATGAATCCTCAAGGCTGGCCTGCGACAAATCAAAGGTGAAATATTTTTCCGCTTCCTTGTAGGCCAGTTCCCGCGGGAACAAATAATATGCGGTGATCTCTGGAGACTGTTCAAAGCCCATGGCTTCTACCGAATCAAATCCATCACAATAACGAAGCCAGACATATTCGACCAGCTCATCGATTTCTGTTAAATCATTCTGATCAAAGTGCTTGGCATTTCCCAGGCTGGTAATGGTCTCGTACATGTATTTATTCCACATCCACGCTTCATCGAAAACAAACGCTTCATCCGTAAGAACTTCTTCCTGGGCTTCCACTTCTTCCGGTTTTTCTTCCGGTTCCGCCGCTACAGGCTGCGCCGCTTCCATCTGTTCTTCAAGCACAGGCGGCTCTTTTTCCTCTTGCTCCGTACACCCGCCAAGCAAAGCTATAACCATGAATCCAATTAAAATCCAAGACAGTTTAGCCTTCATCTTCTTCCTCCAGCCTATCATATCGAAACCAAACATCAATTCATCTTTTTATAGTGATTGTAATATATTTTTCACTAATAAATTATATCACAAAAAATGCCCAACTTTCGTTAAGGCAATATCTGCGTATCATGATTTTTCAACCATCTTCTGTATGTTCGATAGTCCGGGCAAAGCGATTCAACCAAGGCCCAAAACTCCTTGGAATGGTTCATATGAACCAAATGGCAGCATTCATGGATCACCAGATAATCAATTACCTCGGGCGGTGCCACGATGGCATGCCAATTGAAGTTCAAATTCCCCTTGCTGCTGCAGCTTCCCCACCGGGTTTTTTGGGACTTGATTCGGATTTGATTTACCCGGACTCCAAGTTGTTTGGCATAATGCGCGGTTCGCGCTGTAAAGATCTGGCGGGCACGATCCCGATAACTTGCCTCGACAAGCGCTTGCGCTTCCTCCGGTGTCCCCCTGCCCACTAAGCGAAAGCCTTCCACACTCATATACAACTTGAACGGGTACTCTTTTTCTTCCCAGCTGAATGGAATCGTCTCTCCCGTATAGCAAACAGAATCAGCCTCCAGATAGTTTTTCACCGTCTCCACTTCCCGATCCAGCATTCGCTGCCGGGACCGGGCGATCCAATCGGATTTGTCTTGTATCAGCTGGTCAATTTGCTTTCGCGATGTGCCCACCGGCACCCGAACCCGCAGCTTATGGGGATTCATCCACTTCAGCTCAAAACTCTTTCGTCTTCCGTATTCCACTTGAATGGCAACTGCCTTGTTCTTGACCAAACCAATCCGTCCTTCCGCGTCTTCCCAACTATCAGCCGTCTACTCTCATCTTTCCCATCATACCAGCAAATCAATCCGTTTTCATTCGTTCTTTTTAACAGATTTTGCTTTCTTCAGCCATTGCTCATTACAAAAAAACTGCCGATACACGATCGGCAGCCTCTTTTACATTCCACAAATTTGTTCTAATTTTCCTTGAAAACCTTTCATCAGCCATTTGACGAAGAAGCCCGTTACCGGCACGGAAATAATCGTTCCTTCCTTGAATCCAACCAAGTGCCCGATAAAGATCATAGACACGGCGATGGCCAAAATGACAATGGTCGAATCGAAGGCGATTTTCACATTCCCGAAATTCTTGTTGAAGCGTTTGGCAATGGCGCCAATGGCGCCTTCCGCCGGTGGCGTAATCACATCCGGCACAACGGACAGCACGATGCCCACCGCCAAAACAAAGGAACCGGCGATCAACAATGCCATTCGGCTCATATAGGTTTCCGGCTGCACATTCTTGACCAGCATCATGGAAAAATCAATAAAGGTGCTGAACAAAATTCCCACAACCACTTGGAAGTACTGGCGCTTTTCAAATTCCTTTCCCAAGAGCACAATCTGAATCAGAATGTAGGTGATTGTCAAAAAGAATGTTGTAACCCCAAAACTGAATGGTGTGATATAGGATAACGCATAGGGAAAGGTGCTGATGGGGGCGATGCCCAAATCCGTCTTCACCGTCAATGCGATTCCCAAGGTGTATAAAAACAGTCCGATGACATAAATCATCACACGGCGTCTCATGTTGCTATTCATACTCTATTCCCTCTTTCCCAACTACTTTGCGCACATTTCGTCCAGTGCATATACCGCTTCGAATAAAACTTCAATGAATTTCTCCCGATCCACGTCCAACAACACGCGCGTATTCGGATTTTCATACCGCATCCATTCCCGAAGGTCCGCCCCGGTTCGTCCCAAGGTCGGGCCGTCATTGCAGTCGATTTCCACCTGCAGGTCCTGGTAGGTGAAAATTTCCGGCTTCAGCAGGACCATCACCGCACACACATCATGCAGTGGGAAGGACGCGTAGCCTTCACGATCGTGATAGCTGACATAGAATTTCAAAAGGTCGCCGCACATCTTGGAAACACGGCCGCCCTTTTGGCGCAGGGACTCGATTTCCTCGTGGGTGATCCCGCCTGCATGGGTGACTTCCAAGCCGCTCATAATCACAGGAATGCCGGAATTGAATACAACCCAGGCCGCTTCCGGATCCACCATGATATTGAATTCCGCATTCGGCGTCATATTGCCGGCATAGATGGATCCGCCCATAATGGAAATGGCTTCAATCTTTTCTTTGACTTCCGGGAAAACCGAAAGCAGCAAACCAATATTGGTCAAAGGACCAACCGGCACCAAAGTCACCTTGCCTTCGCAATTCATGATCTTTTCTCGCATAAAGGTTACGGCATTGGTTGACTCCAATTCGAAGGTCGGCTCTGGAAAAGCCCAGCCGTCCAATCCGGTTTCCCCATGCACCGCGTCCCCCAGCACCAATTCACGGGCAATCGGTTTTGCCGCACCGCTGGCCGCCGGTGTGCTCATTCCCAGATAGGTATAAATTCGTCTCAAGTTCAAGGTTACTTTTTCCAGCGTCTGATTGCCTGCAACCGTTGTAACACCCAATACATTAAAAAAGTCCGGATTTCCCAAGGCCAAGAGAATGGCCATCATGTCATCATGTCCCGGATCGCAATCAATAATAATATTCTTTCTCATTCTTTCCCCTCCTATATCATTGATTTGTTTACTTATCCTTCTCCATACTACAACATTTTTTTAGTGCTTGCACGGACTTTTTTGAACAAAATTTGGAGTTCTAAACACTTGTGCAAAAGTCATCAAAATGATGAAGTGATTGCAACGGCTGACTTGTGGCCTCTCGGATTCAAAAGTCGCTAAACAATCAGCCGAATGTTGATAAAATGATGAGCCCTTCAGTCTGGCGCACCTTCAAAATTTCTGCCCCAAACTCCATAAAAAACTTTACAGAAGACCCGTTTCGTGCTATAGTCTTTATTGATAATGATTCTCATTATCAGATAGGTTACTATATGACTCCAGATCGAAGAGGTGAATCCATGTAAAAAGCTTGTCTGTACGCAGAATGCATGAAAGACTATGACCAGTACCGCAATTTGAATTTACTTACCCGGCTGGGACCTACGCTGCTGGGGTTCAAGCCGATGCATGTATTCTGTTTCAATGAACACTTTCCTTTCTTGAATGAAGTATTGCACGACTTGGATCGCCTCTTCAGTAACCAGAAGACTATACGTACACGCATCGTTTTCAGCAAAAATAAATCGATCAAGGCCATCGTCTATCATGTCGATGCAGCCCAGCAAGTTTTGCAGGATCCCAGAAACATCAAGTTTTTCGAAAAGCAAGGATACCCTGCAACCACCTCCCTTGAAGGCTATATGGATATTTTGGCGAAGGACTTGACGGAAAACCAATTGCGAGATGAGTTTGGATTGTTCTTTGGCTACCCGCTGAAGGATGTTGTGGGCTTTATCGGCCACCCCGCGTTGAAACACACAAAAACACGCGGTTGGAAAGTCTACGGGAATCCGAAACCCTCCGATGAAGTTTTCCAACGGTTTCAAACCGCTGAACAAACGATGCTGTCGCTGATTCAGGAAAAGACAAGAGAAGAAATCGACTTCGAAGTTCTTTCCCTTGTATCAGCTTAATAGACCCACTCATAACCCTTATTGCAAACACCGCATGCCAACCCCCTGGTAATTTAGTTGGCATGCGGTGTTTCTTTCTTGAAAAAAAGAGCGAAGCGCCCCAAACTTCAGGACGCTCCACACTCTTTCGCTACGCTACACTTCGCTAACTGCTACATGCCTTATGGCATACTTGTTGGAATCAATACAACCGCATGAGCTGCGATATAAACCTCATCCGGCAAGTCTGCAAGGCTAAACTCAATAACATTTGTGTCGCTAGTGTATGGGAATTGTCCAGGCGCTGCATCTGTTGGCGGCAACATTGCTCCACCAACATACAGATGAACGTCTTCCAAGATAATCCCTTCTTCTACTTCGTAGGTTGCCCTCATCATATCCATGCCGAAATGCTCAAAGGTAACCGTACCGACATAGATGTCTTGATCTGCATACAGTTCAAGTACCAATGGACCATCAAACGGCAAGCTGAATGGACCATTCGTCCATCCCCATTTGCTCAAATTGATTGGTTCATATCGGAAGTCGATCGCTCCTGGTGATGCAGGATAATCATAGAAATATCTGCCCCATGCCGTCTCGTCATTGTAGTGGATGATATAAATCTCTGCATCATCTTCGTCCCAAATCTCATTCGGCAATCCTACTGGATTCGAATCAACTCTTGCCCAATCTACCAATGGATCTGGCGCAACTGGATCAGATTCAGTAGTCTGATAATCGAAATATCGTGTCGCTGATTCTCCTACATCAAGCTCGGTTGGGAATGGCGTTGCCAAAGCATCCAATAACGCTTGATGCGTATCGTCTGTTACAACAACATTTTCTAGCGGCCAATCCCCCGTATTGGTGATGGTAATTTCATAGGTGACCCAGTCCCCAACCATGACAGTCGTTGGTGAAACGTCTTTTTCAATCATGATCTCAGGATGGACCAGATCAGTGGTCGCTGATGTTGTAACCGTATACTCGTTAGGGAATCCGTCAGGCGATGCCCAAACAGATACTTCGTTAATCAACGGATCATTAAACTCTGCGTCTTCTGGTGTTACCAGATAGTCGACTTCAATGATCTTATCTTCACCGAATCCCAGACTAAATTCCTTGTCGCTATCACTTAGCAATCCCGCAAAGTCAAGCATTTCATCCGTTAGTACAAAGTCCATCATTGGCGTATCATCGGAACTTGTGTTGTTTACACGAATCCAATAATGGATATAGTCTCCCGCTTTCGAAATTTCGTCTGCGGTTTTCTCAACCGTGTAACTTGGTTGGAACAGGTTGATGCTGTGATCGTCACTTGCTTCCAGTAGATTCGGGAAGCCCACTGGCGATGCCGTTGCCGTCGCGATATTTTCATACGGATCGGCTGCGTCACCTGGAATAATCCATGGAACGATAAATTCCACTTCTTCTCCCGGTGCCAGATCAATCGGCTGGTCGAATCCAATCTGAGGATCAAATACTCGGCCTACCAGATTTGGCGAATCACCGGAGCTGGCGTTTCCTACCGTAATGACATAGGTCACTTCGTCCCCGATCTTCGACAACTCGTCGCCGGTCTTCGTAATCCACAAGTCTGGCTGGAACAAGTCGGTTTCTGCTGAAGCTTCCGCTTCATACTCATTCGGGAATCCCATCGGCGATGCCGTTACCATTGCGGTGTTGATCAATGGGTCTGGATCATCAGGCTGTACAACGCGTGATGCGTTGATCACATGATCGCCGCCCGATGACAGGGTTACTGGTTCATTGATTCCCAAAAGTGGGTCTGTGATGGTCATTTCCATGTCTGGCGTATCCGCCGAGCTGGTGTTCCTTACGGTGATCGTGTAATCCACCGAATCTCCAACTTTAGACAATGGATCTGCCGTCTTCTCAATCTCAATGCTTGGTTGGAACAGGTTGATGCTGTGATCGTCACTTGCTTCCAGTAGATTCGGGAAGCCCACTGGCGATGCCGTTGCCGTCGCGATATTTTCATACGGATCGGCTGCGTCACCTGGAATAATCCATGGAACGATAAATTCCACTTCTTCTCCCGGTGCCAGGTCAATCGGCTGATCGAATCCAATCTGCGGATCAAATACTCGGCCTACCAGATTTGGCGAATCACCGGAGCTGGCGTTTCCTACCGTAATGACATAGGTCACTTCGTCCCCGATCTTCGACAACTCGTCGCCGGTCTTCGTAATCCACAAGTCTGGCTGGAACAAGTCGGTTTCTGCTGAAGCTTCCGCTTCATACTCATTCGGGAATCCCATCGGCGATGCCGTTACCATTGCGGTGTTGATCAATGGGTCTGGGTCGCCAGGCTGTACAACGCGTGATGCGCTGATCACATGATCGCCGCCTGATGACAGGGTTACTGGTTCATTGATTCCCAAAAGTGGGTCTGTGATGGTCATTTCCATGTCTGGCGTATCCGCCGAGCTGGTGTTTCTTACGGTGATCGTGTAATCCACCGAATCTCCAACTTTAGACAATGGATCTGCCGTCTTCTCAATCTCAATGCTTGGTTGGAACAGGTTGATGCTGTGATCGTCACTTGCTTCCAGCAGATTCGGGAATCCCACTGGCGATGCCGTTGCCGTCGCGATATTATCATACGGATCGGCTGCGTCACCTGGAATAATCCATGGAACGATAAATTCCACTTCTTCTCCCGGTGCCAGGTCAATCGGCTGGTCGAATCCAATCTGCGGATCAAATACTCGGCCTACCAGATTTGGCGAATCACCGGAGCTGGAGTTTCCTACCGTAATGACATAGGTCACTTCGTCCCCGATCTTCGACAACTCGTCGCCGGTCTTCGTAATCCACAAGTCTGGCTGGAACAAGTCGGTTTCTGCTGAAGCTTCCGCTTCATACTCATTCGGGAATCCCATCGGCGATGCCGTTACCATTGCGGTGTTGATCAATGGGTCTGGGTCGCCAGGCTGTACAACGCGTGATGCGTTGATCACATGATCGCCGCCTGATGACAGGGTTACTGGTTCATTGATTCCCAAAAGTGGGTCTGTGATGGTCATTTCCATGTCTGGCGTATCCGCCGAGCTGGTGTTCCTTACGGTGATCGTGTAATCCACCGAATCTCCAACTTTAGACAATGGATCTGCCGTCTTCTCAATCTCAATGCTTGGTTGGAACAGGTTGATGCTGTGATCGTCACTTGCTTCCAGCAGATTCGGGAAGCCCACTGGCGATGCCGTTGCCGTCGCGATATTTTCATACGGATCGGCTGCGTCACCTGGAATAATCCATGGAACGATAAATTCCACTTCTTCTCCCGGTGCCAGGTCAATCGGCTGGTCGAATCCAATCTGCGGATCAAATACTCGGCCTACCAGATTTGGCGAATCACCGGAGCTGGAGTTTCCTACCGTAATGACATAGGTCACTTCGTCCCCGATCTTCGACAACTCGTCGCCGGTCTTCGTAATCCACAAGTCTGGCTGGAACAAGTCGGTTTCTGCTGAAGCTTCCGCTTCATACTCATTCGGGAATCCCATCGGCGATGCCGTTACCATTGCGGTGTTGATCAATGGGTCTGGGTCGCCAGGCTGTACAACGCGTGATGCGCTGATCACATGATCGCCGCCTGATGACAGGGTTACTGGTTCATTGATTCCCAAAAGTGGGTCTGTGATGGTCATTTCCATGTCTGGCGTATCCGCCGAGCTGGTGTTCCTTACGGTGATCGTGTAATCCACCGAATCTCCAACTTTAGACAATGGATCTGCCGTCTTCTCAATCTCAATGCTTGGTTGGAACAGGTTGATGCTGTGATCGTCACTTGCTTCCAGCAGATTCGGGAAGCCCACTGGCGATGCCGTTGCCGTCGCGATATTATCATACGGATCGGCTGCGTCACCTGGAATAATCCATGGAACGATAAATTCCACTTCTTCTCCCGGTGCCAGGTCAATCGGCTGATCGAATCCAATCTGCGGATCAAATACTCGGCCTACCAGATTTGGCGAATCACCGGAGCTGGAGTTTCCTACCGTAATGACATAGGTCACTTCGTCCCCGATCTTCGACAACTCGTCGCCGGTCTTCGTAATCCACAAGTCTGGCTGGAACAAGTCGGTTTCTGCTGAAGCTTCCGCTTCATACTCATTCGGGAATCCCATCGGCGATGCCGTTACCATTGCGGTGTTGATCAATGGGTCTGGGTCGCCAGGCTGTACAACGCGTGATGCGTTGATCACATGATCGCCGCCTGATGACAGGATTACTGGTTCATTGATTCCCAAAAGTGGGTCTGTGATGGTCATTTCCATGTCTGGCGTATCCGCCGAGCTGGTGTTCCTTACGGTGATCGTGTAATCCACCGAATCTCCAACTTTAGACAATGGATCTGCCGTCTTCTCAATCTCAATGCTTGGTTGGAACAGGTTGATGCTGTGATCATCTGTTGGAACATCATCCGCCATATCGAAAACTGGCTCACCATGATATTCATAGTTTGCCGTTACAATATTTACATACGGATCATCTGCATCCCCAGGAATCGTCCATGGAACGGAGAAAGATTGTGACATACCAACTGGCAATACATCGTCCAAACCACCAGGTGTTCCTGGAGTTTCAATAATCCCCATTTGATCGTCATCAATATTGACCAAAGTCAAATCCACATTGCCCAAATTGGTAACGGTAAAGGTGTAAGTGACATCATCGCCAATTTTCGACAATTCATCTCCCGTTTTAACAATATCTACTATTGGGTCTGCGTCGTCGTTGGCAAAATCAATATCAGTTTCAATCAAATTGTCAGGCGGTGCAATCTTGACAGACCAGCCGTACAAGCCTCTTCCTGTTGGATCATATGAATCAACTTCAAAAAGATCCTCAACCGTAAAGGCTTTCTTCCACCAGTCCTCTTCACCACTATAAGAAGTGATGCCTAAATGTGCAGCAGATGGATCAAAATTGCCATCCTGATCGGCGGTGTTTGTATCGTCGTCAGGATAGACTTGCAGATATCCTTCTTGTTCTTCCTCACTCAATCTCCAAATCAGATTGTACGGAAGGTTCAAAAACTCAAAGTAACCGTTTACATCAGTAACTGCAGAGGTTTCAATCGGCTCTTCAATTGCATACAGTTTGGTTCGAAGATAAACGGTCCACCCCGCCAAAGGTGCGCCTTCAGCGTCGTACTTGTGACCGGAAATCCTCCCCGTCGTTTCTGCAACATTTGGAAGCGGCAAGGTTTTCTCTCCGCCGTCGCCGTTGTTTACAAACGCGTAGGAGTGTCCGCTGGCTCCAGGAAATTCTGCAGCGCCGTTCTTAGGCGCATTTAAAAAGTCTGCTGTATACTGATAACCGCCCCATACATCCGTCGGCTCGTTTTGGTACACATAAGCCAGAAGCTCCGGTCCGCAACAAAAATCATTGGTGTTGTTCCAAATCCAGGTTCTCGCAATATGGAGTTGGAAATACAAAATGATCTCTTTTGGATAAGTTGCATAGTTACCTATATCAACGCCAGGGTACTTTGTTGGATTGGCTATCATCACCTCTTCGATCTGCTCTCTGGTGATATAGGTGACCCGTTTCGCGTCCGTATCCGTGCCAATCAAGTATAACGGATCTGTTGGACCATATACATCAGGGTCTGGAATATGGACCTGCGTCATATAGCGGTCATCCGTTGTAAAGTCGATCAGATCAAATTCATTGAAGTAATACTCCTGTGTTGTCGGTGGATCGGTAATCGGATGTGCAAAGTTCGGCGACCGCTGCGCCTCATTCAACTCTTCAAGCGTGTAGAGGGCGTATCCTGATTTCGGAATCTCTTCGCCATACGGCGTGCCGTCATATTGCGGATAGCCGTAGTAGTCCGGCAGCTGAGGTTTCGCTAGTTCCTCCATTCCCGGAAACTCCGAGATGGGCGCGATACTAACATTTCGGATCAGGTCAAAGAATATGGCATTGTTTCCGCCATAGAAGTCGTATCGAACCCCAATATTCTCCAGATTTTCCCAGTCGATGTTGGAAAAAACGCTGTGATAGGCAGCCCACTCACCTTCCGAGTACGTCTTCAAAAGGTTGGACGGGTTCCATGATCCCTGTAGCTTGTCATCAACCCGATAGCCATAAGCCATGATACTATCATCCCCGGCATAGGCAACCATGTTCGGCACAAAAGCCATCATCAGCATGATGACAATCATCGCCGTAGCAAACAAGGGCTTAGCAATTTTTCTGTGTTGCCACGCACCCATAAATTCTCACTCCTTTCTCCTTTTATGCGTTGCGTTTTTTGCCTCAAACCCTATATCTAATCGTATTCTCTCTCCATAGGCATTCCTCCTAGTTGGTAATCCTTCCATATCCATAAAATATCTACAAAGTTTCCATATCCCCCCTTTTCTCAAATAAAAAACTGCCATATCAAATATGGCAGTTAGACAATCGCTGATCGCAACTGATCAATCGACTCACAACTTTGCGCACTCTTCTTTCGAAAAGTTTGCCTTTTTCATATTTTGGGTTAAAACAAAGATGAAACAGATCGTTTGTTTCATCTTCGCCATGAAAAAAGTGATTTCTGTATTACATGGCACTGCATATATACCCTGCAGTTTTTTCCATAATCGCGTTTCTAAACCTTTTTTCTCCAATTCACCGTTTTTTACAATAAACATGCCTTTCGTCTATTTTTTGCCAATATTCATAAACTTCCTTTTGTCAATTTTGTGATTTTTCTGCTAGATTACTATAACTTCCCATACTTGTTTAAAGCTATAATTTTCTCCAAATTCAAACTTATTTCTCTGTATCAAACATGAATTCCATATATTTTCTCATTTGAAAGCATCCGGCAAATATTCCCCTTCCTATAAGAAAAACACCCCTGTATTGTTGATCCACCAACGTAGGGGTGTCTTGCTTTGTATCCTGCTTTCTGATTCTATTTTCTTATTCCAAAATCTGTTTTACTTCCTCCGCTACCACCTGGCCCAGTTTTTGATGGGCCTCCAAATCCAAATGAATGCCGTCCACTTGACTGCTGGCAATATATTTCCCCGCATCGATCACCGGAATCCCGTTCCCTTCTGCGATAATCGCATAATGCTTCGCCAAGTATTTGGATGCTTCTTCCGATCCCTTAAACATATATTCAAACACACTGCCAGACTTCAACGGCCCCGTTGGCGGCGGCGTAATCAACAGCACTTTCGGTTCTCCATTCCGAAAACAAGATACATGATCTTTGGTCTTGATGATCAACTGATTGATGCCAAAGGACACATCTTCTGCCGTCAATGAATATCGAGACTTGAAATCGTTGGTACCTAAAAAGATAATCACAAGATCCAAAGGATCATGGGTATCCAGCAAAGGAATCAGATGATGCTTGCCGCATCGAAACTCCTCAATGGGATCATCCCATACGGTTGTACGTCCATTCAAGCCTTCAGGGATCACCTTGTATTCATCTCCCAAAATAGCCTGCATCACGCCCGCCCACCGTTCTTCATCCGTGTACCGTTCGATGCTTGCCAAGGTATTCGTAGGTTTCCAGCCCCATGTGTTTGAATCGCCAAAGATCAATACATTTTTCATTTTTATCCTCCTTTGGTTACCAATTTTATACTTTCCCTTATTCTGGTACCCGAAAAGAACTCAAATACTGACAATCTCCCCAAAAAGAACCGGATCTGAACTTGCAATGGTTGTAAACCCCTAAATTTTCACCTGGCTGACATAAAACGCATCTCCTGCCGATGCTTGCAGCGCTTTTTCATCAAGAATCCGATAGCCGTACTCGCCTTTCTCAAGGACTCCGCTTTCACAAAGCACTCCCAGGGTCCGAAGCAAGTGTCGATGGCTGCAGCCCAAATGGTTGGCCAAATGTGTATGATTGCTGGCGAATACACCATCTCTTTGTGCATATAAAATATAACTGGAAAGCCGTTCTTTCAGCGAATAGCTGAGATTAATGGATGAATTCCGATCGCTTCTTTCCACTTTCGTGCACAATTGCCTTGCAATAAACCGCATAAGCGACAAATCATTTAAGATCGCTTCCCGCCGCTCCGGAAGGCGTAAAACAAAGCAGATCCCCCGGCCCAGCATCTGTACCGCACTCTGATACTCTTTTCCTTCAAACAACTCCACCTCGCCGATGACGCTGACACCGCCGTAATGACTGATCAGAAAAGTCTTTCCACTTTCCACCGTCTTGGAAACACGGCATTCCCCTTCCACCAGCAGATACAGGGCACTTGATGCATCACCTTCCTGGAACAGGAATTCGCCCTTTTCAAACCGATAAAATCGGCCGGCCTCCCAATTCTCCTTCGACATGATTGAATGCAAGCTCTGATGTTTATCACGAAGCTGTTTCTGTTTCTCGGGACCTAATAGCTTCATCCCCTCACCTCCCAATTTCAACATAGCAAAATTTATTTACTTTGAGTATGACAGAGGTCATAGTATAATGCAAACCGCTTATGCCATACTGGTTGCAAACAAGAAGGGAGGAAAAAACATGCCCCATATTTCGCAACAGGATTACTGGAATGCCGTATCCGAAGAAAAGGAGTTTACACTTCCATTGCACTATTCAACTTTTCAAAACCTGCTCCGCCCCAACGCCAAGGTTTTAGACATAGGATGCGGCTATGGACGCACCCTAAACGAATTAAGCCGATACGGACATACCGAATTGTACGGCATTGATTTTGCCGCCGGCATGATTGCCCGTGGAAAGCGCCTGTACCCCCACCTGCAATTGACTGAAATGAAGTCGCCTGCAATTCCTTTCTCAGACGCATCCTTTGATTTGGTCGTTCTCTTCGCCGTTCTTACCTGCATTGCATCAAACGACGAACAAGAGAATCTGCTGAATGAAATCAATCGGGTATTGGCGCCTGATGGCATTGTTGTTGTCAGTGACTTTCTCTTGAATACCGATGAACGAAATCTGACCCGCTATAAAAAATTCGAAAACAAGTATCCAAACTTTGGAACCTTTGAACTGCCAAAAGGCGGCGTCTGCCGTCATCACAGCATCGAGTGGGTCCAAGAAAGCCTGTCCCTTTTCGAAACCGTTCGACTCGAAAAAACAGCCTTCACAACCATGAACGGAAACCCCTCCAACGGCTATCACTTTGTTGGAAGGAAGAAATAACACATCAAAAAAACACTGGTTTTCGATAGTTAATATCGAATCCCAGTGTTTTTCACTTGTAAAACGCTCTCACGCTGCTATTGATCCATTCCAGCTAAATGACATGGATATCAATGATCTCTTTGATGGATTCAAAGCCCTCATCGCTATAGACCGCCTGATCCTTGTATTCCACTTCACCCACTTGATTGTCATAGGGATCCGATCTCCAGCAATTCTTTTTCGGCAGCAAGTCATAATGAAAGGCAGAGTTCGCAACCATTCTAAAGGGATCCAAATTGCCGAAATAGAAATTCCATCGTTTTTCATTCTTCTGCCGATAGGCGCTTCCGCCGAAAGACAAGTCTGCAAATAGCCAGCCGTATGGCTCAACATAGAATTGCGCCCAGTCATGACACCCGATGTAATGCGGATTCACGTAAAGTCCAGACTGCCATCTTGCGGGAACGCCTGAAATTCTGCAAAGCGTGATAAAGAGGATCGCCTGAACCCCGCAGTCGCCTTTTAGATTGTATGCCGCGTATTCCGGGATACTTAAAATTGCAGCATAGGGTCTCACAAAGGAATACTGTACGTTTTGGGTGATGTAGTCATAGATCTTTCTGGCTTTCTTCAAAGGATTTGCTTCGTCGCCCACAATCTCTTTTGCCAAATCCACTAGAAACGGGGTAAAGACAATATGCGGCAGCCACTCTTCGGTATCAAATTTCGGCTGCACGTCCGATACCTTCTCATAGTCCGGCTCTGTATATTTCATATGGTTCTCATAGGAATACTCTACCGTGAAAACATCTTCGCCCTGCACCTCTTCCTCAAAGTAGACTGTTCTTTGCGGATAGGATTCTGGCGCTATCAGCTTTGGCTCATGCGACGTATGTAGAATCTGAATATTTTTCATTTGAATGGCATTTTGAGGAATGGGCAAATGCACCCGCACTCTTTCCCCCACTTTCATTCCTTCGCCTTTCAGCTTCACACCCGTTTTGACATGAATGGCATACTTGATTTCTCCCTTTTCCATCATTTCTTCAATCGTTTCCTGCAAAACCGCATTGCGCTTGGCTCTGGCAGGATCCTGATGGGACCGGCTGTATTCCGACACATTCAAAATGGTATTCAAAAACGATTGATGGAACCTCACTTCACCATCGATAAAGATCCAATCCGCAAATCGTTCATCCTTCAATCGCTCCAGTTCCACTTCAGTAAACGCCGGTATTTTTTCCTGGGCCATTTTAAGTGCTGTATCGTATGAATAGATGTATTCTTTTTTTAGAATTTCCATCCTATGCTTTTCGAACGTCAATCGTTCTTTCAGCATCGTAGAAATCTTACGATCCATGTAGATATCGATCAATTCATTGGCTTTTTCAAAGGATCCATGCAGCACTAGTTTTTGTACATCTTCCGGCAAATCAACAACCAGATATTTCAGACTATTCATGATAATCGCCTCCCAGATTCATTAGAACGCAAGTAAAGGCCCTAAGTCAAGCAGTTTTACAATATATGGATAAAATTAAAGCATTTTTCCATTCATGCTATTCTTACCTGCCTGTATACACAGATTTTGGTTATGAAATGCCGCACTCTTTTTCAATCATATCGACCGCTTCCAACAAGGACGATACCGGAATACCCTTCACGTAATCAATTGCTGTTTCATCCAGACCAATTCCATAGGCCTTCAAATCAAAATGCTTTGCAAGCCCCATGTCGACAACCGAATCACCCGTCATAAAAGACTCGTTCAAATCGATATCCGGGTATTTGACCAGCGCGGCTTCAATCATGCCTGGCTTGGGCTTCCTGCAGTTGCAATGATCCAGGTCGCTATGGGGACAATAAAAGGTGTCCAAAACTCGCACATCATGTTTCTCTACTTCCAGGAGTAGCTTTCCATGAAATGCTTCATACTCAGCTTCCGTGATATACCCTTCATTAATAAGTCCCTGATTGGTAACGATGATGATTGCATATCCCAGTTCATTGAGCCTTTTCATCGCATCCAAACTGCCTTCCAAGAATTCCGGTTCTATCTTCTGACTCCATACTTCATCTGCATAGTCCTTATTGATAGTGCCGTCTCGATCCAAAAATGCAACTTTCATACTCATCCTCCCATCGTTTATTCTGATTCACTAGATCGCTTCAGCTGAATATAATGACTTTCGGCAAAATCACTTTCGCCAAAAAAATATACACTGAAGCTTTCTTCCTCATTGATCATCTGTCTTTCCACAAAGGAACCACCTTCATGGTCCACGCCTCGTTTTTCCAGAATCATATAGGCCGCATCATCCATCACTTCAATGCTCTCTGGAATATCATCCTGATTGATCAACTGAGCAATCAATTGATCATCCTTTTCATTCATCTGCTTCAGCACATAGTGATCTACATCAAGGGCACCTTCGAAATTCACTTTTACCTTGAAGCTTTCTTCGGTCTCCTCACTTCCCTCACGAACCGTACGACTCTCCGATAAAAACATGGACATGGATGAACTTCCGTATTCATTATCCATAGACATGCCGGATCCTGACATCAGATAAATCTCACCGTTCTCGGTTTCATATACCGGATTCATCATGACTTCAATATTTGGTTTGTCTTTTACAAAAACCGTTCCTTCTATGCTTCTCCCCTTGTCATCCACACTGATATGAATCTGACTGATCTGACTGCTGCAACCGATACTACTATATCGTTCCCCATCCTTCTCGTAGCTTGCATCGATGAATAACACACCATCGTAATCCTCAAACCTGATGTCACTTGGATTTTCTTTACTGCCGGTTGCGAATACTTTTCCCTCGTATTTGCTATCAAAAACCAAAGATTCCCCATCTGCCAGTTTACTGCCGTTTTCTGCAGCAAATGCTTCGAAATCATACAAATCAAGAAATTCTTCTGTCACAAAAACACCAACTAATTGATCCTCTCCCGATCCACCTGCCGCTTCAGGCACCGCCAGCTGACATCCTGAAAGCATAACTGCGACCAGAGCCAAGCATGCAAGTATTTTTTTATTCATCTCCATCCTCCAAATTGCCGTCAAATTTCAATATATCCCCTAGTTCGCAATCCAAATAGTAGCAGATTTTATTTATTGTACTAAACCGGATTCCTTTTGCTTTGCCACTTCTCAATATTGACAAGTTTGCTTCCGTGATCCCAATCATTAAACAAAGTTCCTTTGACGTCATTTCTCTTTCTTTCAGTATTTCTGATAAATGCACCTGAATTGCCATATCCGCCTCCTAAACAAACAGATCCATCTCTTTTTTTATCTCTACACTATGCGCAAAATACTTGGCAAGCAACATCGTTATGATAACCGTCAGAATGGATAATAGCGGAATCTCAAGATGATAATTGCTATGCAGCAATTTTGCACCAGCTATCAATTGCGTAACATTAATCAAAACGGACACCAAAACAGTTGCAACAATGGCTTCTTTGCATCTATTGCCTACATGAATTGCCTTTTCTACCACCTCAGTGCTATATCTTTCAATTTTCAATTCCTGTACTAAATCAAAACCCGCAAGAACAATCAGAATCTGATATAACAAAGGAATCATAATGGTGATTTTTCTCAATATAACGAATAGATGAGTCAGTGAAAAATCAATGCCAGTCATTGTATTAGCCGCTTCAATGTACTCTATTTCTCTCATAATCTCAAATGGCATTGAAAGTGTTAATGTGATCACTAAGAGCACCGCAAATACTACCAGTATCACTTCTAGATCTGCAAGCAATCTCTCCGTCTTTCCCGTTTGAAACCTACGAATCATGCGTAGTATTATATAACCCAATGCCACCATATAGATGACGCTCGAAATTCCCATTTTCCACGCATCCCCAAGCCCTGCAGGCATCAACACACCTACTGCCAAGCCAGGATTAATCATGAAATATATGCTGACAAACAAAAGCGCACTCAGTAAAACAAGCAGCATATCAGCTACATTTTGCGATCGTTTTCTGATTCTTAATCCCAGCAAAAGCAACGGCCATGCACAAAATAACACATACACGATCCACGCGGTCGCATTCCCGCTCGGACTGCTCAGTGACAGTTTTCGAATCAGATTCCCAATTTGAACAAAAGGGAATGAAATGATCTGGTCATATCCAATTGCTTTGTCATTTATCAGGATAAACAGGATGATACAAGCCACCCCTACACCAATCAGGAAACCATTTATTTTTTTCCTTTTCATCATATGCCTCCAATTATTGTTTTGCGATAATTCTATACTCAACATACCCCTAAAATTATCGTTTGTCAATAATTTTCGTCTCCCCAGCTGCAAAGAATCACCGATTGGCCTGCTTCCACTGAAACAGTCGAACAGGTCAAAAAACATGTCCTGCACAAAAAACGCCGGAGTCAGCAATAACTGCTGACCCCGGCGCTTTTCTTTGGTGAAGAATTGGCGTTCCCGAGAGGAGTCGAACCTCCGACCTACCGCTTAGGAGGCGGTCGCTCTATCCTACTGAGCTACGAGAACAAATACCTATACTAGTTTACATAGATTGGCATGAAAAGTCAAGAAAGGCGACCTTTCGGCCGCCTCCCCTGACTTGCTTTTCTATAGTGCAGGTATCGGTTATTCAATTTATGGCAGAGCCAATTCATCGAAGGTGGAATTCACTTCAATAGTTTCCCATTCAAAGTTATCCGCCCAAAGAATCTCGAATTCAAAATCCACGTCTCCCACGATTGCTTGATAATAGAACCATAGGCGATCCTGAGCGTTTCCATCCAGTACAAGGTTTATCCATGAACCGCCACGAATTCTCAATTCCTTGATGGTGTCACCGTCATAGTTTGTAGGACGCAAAATTTCGATGCCGACCCAATTGCCATCAGGCAATTCCGTGCCGTTCAGGTCTTTCAAATCGCCTTCGCTTGCATCATAATACGCAACCGAACGGCCATTTTCCGTACTAATATAAAGCTTGTTGTATTCTTCAACAAAGTCGTAGCGTAAGCCTTTGCCGCCTGTCTCTTCTGGATCCTGGCCTACACTGTCTTCCCCTCGTACCGGAACCAATGTTTGTTCTTCAAGCTTCAGACCATACCAGCGAATTTCAATGGTTTCATCAACAAACTGCGGTCCCCACTTGATGGTCAGCTCCAAAAGATCGCCTACATCCTCCGGTTCAATCTCCAGATAGTACACCAGTCGGCTGTCGCTTATATCAAATTCATCTTCATCAAGATAAATGTCTCCAAACTTCACATATTCCAGATCCTCTTCATCGAATCCGTCCGGCGCTTCAATCCGAATGCCCACATAGTAGCCAGCATCATCTGGAAGCGGATTCGCCGCCTCGATAAAAGGCACCTTATTGCCGGAACGGCCAAAAATCATCAACGACTTGGTATCCCCGTTAAAATCGAAGTCGATATAATCACCGCCAACTGGGTCGTCTTCACCCTTCTCGTACTGGGTAACATCGCCCTTATCTCGTTCAATAACCGTTGCTTCGATTGGTTCTTGTTCAAATGCCAATGATCTTAAATGAATATCAAAGTACTCGCGGTCCAATCCGTCTTCCCATTTTACTTCCAGATTCGGGTTTGTTCCAACCATACTTGGTGAAATTTTTACAAATACACATAAGAATTTGCCGAATCGAGTGCTTCCATTGATTTCAGGATCCTTAAGAACCAAATAAGATTTTATTTTTTGACCACGCCATTCAACATCAACCACATCGTCAGCCCAATAGTTCACGAAATCAGTCACTTCATCAGGAACTTCAATCGCTAATCCCAAATAATATCCAGCAGTTGGTTGATTGATCAACTCATTCGCTTCATAATAAGGAATTAGCTCCATCCCTGAATTCGGCAATCCATCAATAATTCGAATATCAACATCATAATCGGATGGATCAAAATCGACATCCAAACGGTACGCGCCCATCGTCAATGGGTTTTGAATCACTTCATCAGCATTTCTTGCAATGTTCGTCGGTGCCGTTGGATTGTAAGGATCATCCTGATCGTTGTCATCGTCGATAACAATCGTTCCGTCATCCCAAGTTACTTCCAAGCCAAATGTTTCCGCCACAAAGCGAAGCGGCACATAGGTTGTATCATAGAAAACCTTCGGTTCTTTATCCAATGCTTCCCATCGAATTTCACCATGGTCGTTCACATAGGCAACCGGATAATCGATAAACAAGTCAATTTCAATATTACCCAACGTAATTTTGACAACATCCACTTCGGTGTCGGAATCGACTTCTTCATTCATTTCCTCATCCAGCCACTCATCAGCCGGTTCGCTCATGCCTACCAAATCCACATCTTCAAACCCATCAAAATAACCGAAAGTCCTGTGGTAATCCTCATGTGGAAGCCAATCCACATCAGCACCCAGACCTTCCACAATAGCGCGGACAGGAACCAGGGTTCTTCCGCCAGCCAGCATCGGCGGCGTATCAAATAAGAAATTGTATTTGTGGCTGATAATGCTGCTGAATGGCAATACATCCCAATTCGGGAAGCGTTCGCGGAATTGGTTCATAACACGAACTGTATTTTGTACATATGCCTGTGCTGCATAGTGTTTGTTATTCAGGTGATTGCGCAGAGCCAAATAAAACTTCTTCGCTTCCTTCGAATCGGCTGTCAACTTATCTTCAAGATCAGAATATTCATCCCAAAAATCCCAGTCTTCTGGATCACCTCCAGTATCTGCGACCCAGTCCTCCAATTCATCCTTCAATTTCAGGTACTCCTGCAACATCTCATCCCAATCGGCAATCAGTTGATCCTTCCAATGCACCTTCCCATTCTTACCAGGTTCTGCAAAGGCAGAGGTTCCGAAAGCGCCTGCGATGAGTACTGCAACCAATAAAAATGCCAGCAGTCTTTTCATCTCTCTTCCTCCTTATCGACTACATTTATTCTTCCTCTTATATATACGACGAACGAACATAGAAAAAGTGACGTGTTTTTTGATTTTTTTCTTCAACTACTCTATACCCAAAGCATTTGAAGTGCGACCATGCGTTTTCCTTAACATTCTGTTTTTGATCGCGTGATCTGACCTTGCCGTGCTCACAGGTTTTGTCCATGCTCGTGCAGAATTGCTCACTTGTTTTGTCATTGGCTTAAAGATACAATAATGGCAAAAATAGGTATTGAGGTGAAAAAGAAACACCCCAAACGAGTCAACTTAATCCGGCAAGATTTCGTCTCGTTTTGGGGTGTCCAAAAAGCATGATTATCATATCACGATACGATAAACAGCGCAATGAAGAGACGAATATTTTTCATTAAGAGTAAAGAAACCATTCCCTGTCCGATCTGTGGAGGCAGGTTGGTTGTCCGAGACAGTCGAAAGCGGAAGATCATCCAAAGCGACGGAAAGTCTGAAACTTACCAAATTCGCAGGCTTCGCTGCAAATCTTGCCGCAAGATCCATTCAGAGCTTCCAGACTTCATGCATCCACATAAAAACTATGCAAGTGCTGTTGTTCAAGAAGAACTGGATGGGTCAGGAATCAGTTGTCCTGCTGACGATTCAACCATTGCAAGATGGAAGTTGGATTTTAAGAAACACAAGCAGATGCTAGAAGGGCTGCTGCAAGCCTTGTGGCTTGAGATTCTAAAGAAACCCTTCCGGCTTTTGCATCCGATTTCTTTGCTCGAAACCCTAAGAAAACAAAAATCCGATTGGTTGAGTTTTGTCCACCAGACACTGATCAATCACGGATTTGCCATACACACCCAGTTTGCATGGTGTCCGAGTTAGGCTTCATGATACGCTCGCTTCAACTTTAGAAAGGAGCGAATAACATGAAAGCAATCAACTCAGCAGACGATGTTGCTGCAAAGCGAATGCGGATGATCATGCCGCTTTTGGAAGAAAATCTGGATCCACATCAGATTATCGAACGAAAGAAGCAGATTGTAAGCCAGCACAACATTTCCTACAGGACTGTCAGCAGGTATTTGAAGGCCTATGAAGCCAAAGGCTTTGACGGCCTGAGACCCTCAAGAAACTACAAGCGGGAGTCGGAACTTCCAGAAGAGTTTCCCTTCATCTTGGAGCATGCCATTGATCTTCGGCGGGAATGTCCTACCAGAAGCGTTCGTGACATTATCCGGATTCTAGAACTGGAAGGTCAGATCATTCCGGGTACCTTGTCTAGAAGCACCCTGCAGCGGCACATGCAAAAATCCGGGTTTAGCAAACGGCAAATGCAAGTTTACACCAAGAAAGGAACCGCTTCGAGACGGTTTCAGAAACCCCATCGGTGCATGTTGTTTCAAGGCGACATCAAGTATGGACCCTATCTTCCCATTGGTGAAAATGGGGAGAAAAAACAGGTCTACATGTCCGCCTTTATTGATGACGCCACTCGGTTTATCGTCAGTGCCAAGTTCTATGACAACCAGCGCGTTGAAATCATCGAAGACAGCTTGCGAACGGCTATCATGCAGTACGGAAAGCCCGATGCCATCTACGTTGACAATGGAAAACAGTACCGCTCCAAGTGGTTGAAAAGCGCATGTGATAAACTAGGCATCCGCTTGTTATTCGCGAAGCCGTATCATCCCGAAGGAAAAGGCAAAATCGAGGCTTTTAACCGCAGAGTGTCTTCCTTCCTGTCGGAAGCTGCCTTGGCAAAACCCCAAACCGTGCATGAACTCAATGACATGCTGGATTTGTGGATCCAGAACTACTATCACAAATCTCCCCATGCAAGTCTGGGAAAGATTTCACCGGAGGTCGCCTTTAAAAGCGATTCCAGAGCCCTAACCTTCCTGGACACCAATGCCCTGGCCTATGCTTTTTTGCATGCCGAGGAGCGATTGGTTGACAAAACAGGTTGCATTTCCTTCGAAGGGGATACCTACGAAGTCGGCGTCCGACTCGTTGGCGAAACCGTTAAAGTTTGCTTTGATCCAACCTGGTCTAACGAAGTGGAGATCCATCACGACAGTGTCGAACCTTTTATGGCAAAGCCACTGGTTGTTGGTCACAACTGTGGTGTGAAAGCAAGCCTTCCAGAAGGCAAGTCTACTAAAGCTACAAGTTCATCAAGGCTTCTCGATGGACTTAACAAGGCCAACATCACCGGTCGAACCAACCAAGAAGTTGCCGTTGTATTTCGCAAGATCGAGGAGGTGAATGATCATGTATGAAGCCTTTTTCAACATGGGTCATACGCCCTTTCTCAACTCGATTCCTGTTGAATCCTTGTACCTTTCCAGCATGTTGGATGAAACGCTCTCCAGACTCGAATACGTTGCCAAAAACCGTCTGTTTGCCATTGTGACAGCAGATGTTGGCTGTGGCAAGTCTACTGCGATCAGAAAGCTTGCTGCATCCTTGCCGGCTGACGAATACGAAATCCTGTATTTGTCCGACTCAAAACTAACGCCAAGATGGTTCTACAAGGGTCTTTTGGCCCAGCTGGGGATGGAATCGAAGTTCTACCGAGGTGATGCCAAACGGCAGCTCCATCAGCAACTGGAGATAATCCAGGGAGTCCGCGGAAAACGTGTTGTTACAATCGTTGATGAGGCCCATCTTTTAGTAAAAGAAACCTTGGAAGAAATCCGTTTTTTGCTGAACTATAAAATGGATTCGCTTCAACCCATGGCCTTGATTCTTGTTGGCCAGAACGAACTGTGGGACAAGCTAAAGCTTCAGCGATACGCAGCCATTCGGCAGCGAATCGACATTAAATGCGAAATTCCGCAGTTTGACAGATCACAAACCGCTGAGTACATCCAATCACATTTGCGGTATGCTTCCGGAACAGAAGACATCTTTACCGACAAGGCTATGGACGAGATCTACCGCTACTCTGCGGGTTCAGCCAGAGCCATTAACAAGGTCTGTACTCAAGCGTTGATGTATGCGGCACAAAGAGCGAAAAAGCTGGTTGATGATCATATGATTCGGACCGTTATCACAGCTGAATTACCATAAACATCCGGTCATGGCGCCGCTGGCGCCGTGGCCTGTTATCAAACAACTTGCGGCAAAATAGGCGAGCAAGTTGTGGTCAAGTTCATGAGCAACTCATGGACAGAGAACGTGAGCAACGACAACATTCCTCTAGTTTTCCACAATTGTTTATTTATTGTTGCTTTTTATTCCTATTTCCATTGTATCCCTCTTCATACAAAAAGAAAAGCCTTGTCAGACAGTTTCTGACAAGGCTTAATGCCTGGGGCTGGAGTCCCCTCATTTCTTTTTACATCCCCATATAAAAAACATGCTTGATCTTGCCCAGCCCCGGTTCACACGAAGTTCGTGAGAATCGCTAGCGAATAACATCCACGCCCATAAAGTGGCGCAGCGCCTCTGGAACCGTAATGGATCCATCGGCGTTTTGATAGTTCTCCAAGATTGCTGCAAAGGTACGTCCCACAGCCAATCCCGACCCGTTCAGGGTATGCACAAATCGCAGTTTCTTTGTCTCTGCGTCTCTAAACTTGATATTGGCACGACGCGCTTGGAAATCTTCGAAGTTGGAGCAAGAGCTGATCTCCACATAGCGGTTGTAGCTTGGCATCCATACTTCCAAATCGTAGGTTTTGGCACTGGAGAATCCAATGTCACCCGTACACAATTCCACCTTGCGGTATGGCAATTTCAACGCCTGCAGAATCGCTTCCGCATCGTTTGTCAGTTTCTCCAACTCTTCGTAAGAATGATCCGGGTGAGCAAATTTCACCAACTCCACCTTGTCAAACTGATGGTTTCGAATCAATCCCCGCGTATCGCGGCCGGCGCTTCCCGCCTCTTGACGGAAGCAAGGCGTATAGGCCGTATACTTGACAGGCAAGGCTGCCTGATCCAGCACTTCATCACGATGCAAATTGGTTACCGGCACCTCGGCTGTCGGCACCAAAAAGTAATCTTTTGAAGGAAGATGGAAAGCATCCTCTTCAAATTTCGGCAATTGACCCGTTCCAGTCATGGAAGCGCGGTTCACCATATATGGCGGCGCAATTTCCACATAGCCATGCTTTTCTGTATGCATCTGCAACATGAAAGCAGCAATGGCCCGCTCCAATCGAGCACCCAGGCCTTTGAACATGGAGAATCTTGCGCCTGTCACTTTCGCAGCACGTTCAAAATCCAGAATCTCCAAAGTGGTTCCCAGGTCCCAATGGGCCTGCGGTTCAAAATCAAAAGTCGTAGGCTCCATGAAAGTCATGACTTCTACATTGTCTTCATCACTTTTTCCAATGATCACATCTGGATTTGGCGTGTTGGGCAGCGTCATCAGAATTGCATCCATCTGATCTTCCACGTCTTTGACTTTCGCTTCCAGCTCTTTAATCTCGCCTGACAAAACCTTCATGGCTTTAAAGATCTCCGACGCGTCCTTACCCTCTTTTTTTAGCTTGGGAATCTCTTTGGAAGCTTTGTTTTGCTCGGCTTTCTTCGACTCCATATCCACCAATAAGGTTCTGCGATTTTCATCCAATGCAATCAATTCGCTTAGATCGTAATCGCCTCTTCGCTTCAACAATTCTTGTACTTTTTCCGGATTCTTCCGAATACGCTTGATGTCCAACATCACGTTCACCCCTTCTTAACCATATCAATAAAAAAAACCGTCCCTATAAAATATAGGGACGGATCATTTCCGCGTTGCCACCCTAGTTAGCCGTAAACGACTCACCTCAGTTCCGCTGTAACCGGCGGTCCGGTCTAATACGAAGGCTCCAAGATGGATTCCCTTGTCAATGCTCCCTGCTTTCACCTGCCGCAGAGTCTCTACATAGCCAAATCAAAGGTACTGGTCTTTTCATCGCCGATGAATATAATGGTATGATATCACAGGGGAAATTCCCCGTCAATCCCCTATTTTACCAATCGATTTTTGGCATCCATCCAGTCCTTGGTCCCGAAAATATTCTTCGTGAAATACTTCCAACTGTCATCAGTTGCCAAAACAACCAAATTTTTCTCTTCTTCGCCCGCCAAGACCTTTGCCTTTTCAATGGCCGCAAATACATGCGCGCCGGTTGCCTGACCGATCAAAAGACCCGAATTTTTGGCAACAAGCCATAGGGTCGAATCGATTTGCTCTTGGTTGACATCCAGAATCTCATCGGCAAGTCCCAGGTCCAGATTGCCTGGAATAAAGCTGTTGCCGATTCCCGAGCAGGTAAAGGAACGGAACTTGTCGCCCGCGTAAACAGACCCCTCCGGTTGCACGATAATGGTTTGAATGGCGTCATCTTGCTCTTTCAAATACTTGGCCACCCCGGTAAAAGTACCGCCAGTGCCTGCACCGTGCATAAAGATGTCAATCTTGCCGTCCAATTGCTTGTACATTTCAGGACCTGTTACCTCGTAATGCACTTCCGTATTTAGTGGATTTTCATATTGGTCAAAATAATACGCATCCGGATGCTCACTCAAATACCGGTTCACTGCCGCATCGGTCTCTGTATGATCCGGACAGCAAGGTACATGAATAATCTCCGCACCCAAGGCGCGACACATAATCTGCTTTTCGATAATATAGTCTTCCGGCAGAACCAAGACGATTTTATAACCGCGCTCTGCACCCAGCCAAGCCAAAGCAACCCCTGTGTTTCCGGCATTGGCGTCAATCACGGTACCGCCCGGCTTCAATCGGCCAGACTCCTCCAACTTGTCAAACATATAGGAAACCGTTCGATCCTTGACACTGGTTCCCGGGTTCATAGACTCCAATTTCAAATAAATATGTACATTCTCGGGAATCTCGTAGCGTGCTTGATCCAATTCCAGAATCGGTGTGTTTCCAACTAATTCGCTCAGTCGTTTTGCAATCATTTGGCTCCCCCTTCGGTATGATTTCTTCTCTACCATTCTAACAAATCGAATGCCTTCTGCCAAATGAATTCATCCTTGAAATATTTTCAAGCCTGACCATCTTCCTTTTAACCGCATATTAGCAACTTGGGGCGTTTTGCTAAATGCTGAAGGAAGATCTATTCATCAGAACCAAATGAAAAACCTCCCAAAACTGGGAGGTTTACAAACTGTTCTTATTCGGCTTGGCTGCTAAGTTCGTTTAATGTTTTCGCCAGGGAATCCATATAACGGCCATAGCTTGCCCAATCGCCGGCTTGAATGGCTTTTTGAGCCTCTTCATAAAGGTTCTGTGCACGCTCAATCAGCTCGCTGACGGTTTCACCCGTCAAGTCCACATCATTGCCCTCGGAATCTGTGGTTACAGTCCCGCCAAACAATTTCAACAGCGCTTCTTCCAGGGTTTTCTCCATCACGATGTCATCTCCGTGAGCGGCAATCACCCGTCGCATTTCCGGCAAACTGTTGGCATTGTCCGCTTGCAGATAAATCGGCTCGATATACAGCAAAGAGTCTTCCATCGGAATGACAATGATATTGCCCCGAAGCACGCTTGACCCTTGCTGTCCCCAAAGGGTCAGTTGAGACGAGATTTCCGGCGTCTGGTCAATCCGTGATTCCAGCATGATCGGTCCCATGACCGACTTGTCTTTCGGGAACTCGTAGAGAACCAATTCTCCGTAATTGTCCCCATCGTTTCTCGCCACAAACAGGGATGTCATATTGGGCTTGCCCTTCGGCGTATACGGCACGCTAAGCAGGAATTCCGCTTCGCCGTCATCCGGCAATCGGAACATCACATAGTTCGGTTCAACCGTCTGAACCCCTTCCATATACTTCTCTTCGGCAATATTCCAAATGTCCTCACGTGTATAGAAGACTGTCGGATCTGTCATATGGTAGGTTCGATACAGTTCGCTTTGCACCTTGAACATGGTTTGCGGATAGCGAACATGCGACCGAACACCTGCCGGCATATCGGACATCGGCTTGAACAGGTCTCGGAAAATCTTGTCGTAAGTCGTAATCATCGGATCTTCCGGATCGGCAATATAAAAGTCCGTTGAGCCGTTGTAGGCGTCAATGACCACCTTGACGGAATTTCGAATATAATTGACTTTCGATTCGTAGCTGATCGGCTGCGAATACGGATATCGGGAGCTTGTGGTATAGCCGTCCAAAATCCAGTACAGTTTGCCGTCATCCTGATTCAAGACCAGGTAGGGATCCTCGTCATAGAGAATAAACGGCGCAAGCTTTTGCACGCGATCCACAATATTTCTTCGAAGCACAATGCGGCTGTCGCTGTTGACAGCGCCCGAGATCAAAATTTCAATATCCCCTTGGCGGAAGGCATACAGGAGCTTGTTCAACCCTTTCAGTGAAATGCCCGCGGTTCCTTCATAGCGGGTTTCCTGATTGGCCTCTCCGGTAGAATAGTCAAACTCGTTCTCATCCGTGTTGACGATGACATACTGGTCTGTCAATTCGCCGAAATACAGTTCCGGACGCTCGATGTTCAGGTCTGTCTCCGTCACCGGCGGAATGTTCTTCACAAACAGAGCCGGCTGCCCCTGCACAGTCACCTCATTCACCGGTGACAATACAAATCCGTAGCCATGGGTGTATTTCAAATGTCGACCCACCCAAGTCTTCGCCTGAGAATCCAGTTTTTCCTGATTCAGCTCGCGCGCCGACAAGAAGACTTGCCGATAATCGCCGTCAATATGATATCGGTCGATATCAATATCATTGAAATCATAGTAGAGTCGAATGGACTGCAGCTGGGTGTAAACCTGTTTGACCGGCCGATAGTCGTTGATGCGAATATTTTCAATCGTTTCCGTATGGGCAGCAACCGTATCCTTGGTCAGATTCGAGTTGCCTTCGTACGGAATCACATCAACCATGTCGAGATTATAGGCTTTCCTGGTATAGTCGATGTTATATTCCAAATATTGACGTTCCCGAGCCAGTTCGTTGGGTTCCACCACCAGGTTCTGTACCAGTCCCCCGACAATGGTGCCGCCGATGGCGACAACAGCCAGAATAGCCGGTCCGATAATCGCTACCCGTTTATTGCGCTTGTAGGCTCCGTAGAGGACGCTAACACCGGCAATAACCCCAAGAATAGCCAATGCCCGGTAGAGCCACAGATAGACGTGAATATCCGTATATCCGGCTCCGTAGACTTTGCCTGACGCCGAATACAAAAGGTCGAAGGTTCGCAGCCAATTGTTGGCGCCAATCAGCAAGAGAATCACGAAGGCCAGAGCCCCAACCTGGTGCAAGGCCGTTTTGATAATCTTGGTGTTCAGTTCCTTCGCTTTCGCCGACAGGTTGCGATCCACAAAGGATCGTCGACCCAGATATTCCACATCTTCCATCTCTTCCGCGTCGGCTTGAGGCGGCGCGATCACCATCATGATCGCATAGAAGATAATGGTCAGGATCAGCAGGGTGAATATAACCCCCATAACCAACGAGACAATTTCCCGCAGGAAGGGAAGGGTAAACACATAAAAACCAACGTCATTGTTGAATAGCGGGTCATTTACGCCAAAGCCCGTTCGATTCGCAAATTGCAGCCAAACAAACCAAAGATTGGTCGCAAAGCTGATTGCTGTCGTCAGACTGACAAAAATGGACAGCCCGCCCATACCACGATTCATCCATTTGTTCTTTGCCGGATCAAGCGTAATATTGGATTGGCTGAGATAATTCCGCTTGATCATCCGCAGATAGAAATAGATAACGAGGAAGATGATCACGAAGGCTGGGATCCCGATGGTAAACTCCGTCACCAAGCGTTTGAAGAAGGTTTCGGTGTAGCCCAACTCTCGGAACCACTGATAGTCGGTTACAAAGTTGACGATGGTTCTAAAGAACATCAAAGCAAGGATGACAACTCCGCCTATGATCAATAGAACATTATTTCGCTTCTTTGCCAATTTTTTCATCTCCTTTCGACGGTATTATACCCGTCAATAAAAATAATACTCCTATGATCTAGCATAGGAGTATTATTTGTAAAAATCAAATAAATTTTCCTTAAATTAGAAAGCGATTTGATATTCTTTCAAGCTTTCCGGCAACGTGTCTGGGTCTTTACTCATGGTGAGGTAAAAATCGACATTGTTTCTTTCACTAATGCCATCCAGATCTTTCAGGATCTTTTCCAATAATTCATCGTCCATTTGGATCAGCGTATATAAACGGTCGACAAAGATTTTCTCGATGTCATAATTGCCTGCCAATAACCCTTTTACAAAACCTTCGATTCCCGGTAAAGTTTCCAATTTGTATGTCAATGCATTGACATATCGTACTTCATGCGGAAATTCAAGCATGTGCTTGTCTTTCGTGGTTACAAATACAACGACACCCTTGGAAGCTTCATTGGCCTCTTTTGCCATCTTGATCAGTGCCTTTGTTTTTCCTGCTCCTTTGTTCCCTACTAACAATTTCACCATGATAACCACTCCTTTTTTATAATCATCCCTCTACGTTTGAAAAGGTTTTTCTTACTATAATTATACGCAAATAAAAGGGAATCTACCAGATTTTTCACAAATTTACGAAAAGTTAATAGCTGGAAAAAGCCCCTTGACAAATCAGAAAATTCACCCTTTTCTTCCAGGTTTTTTCGGTGCCTTCCAAGTCCTTGGATAAGTATTCCAAAATTTAACAATATTGTTTGAAAAACCGGTCCGATTCATTCCATTTTTCAGGAAATCCAACAAAAAAGGAAGAAGCAACTTCCCCTTGATTCCGGAAGAGGCAAAAGTTTTTCTGAGAATCAAGGGGATTAATCGTCTTTTATACTTTAAAAAAAACAAAAAAAAGATGCGTCCGATTGGACGCACCTTCGTAACTTTTATGACTTATTGCTTTTTCAATCCATTCAATACCAGGTTGACGACAACACCAACGATGGCTGCCAGACTCAATCCGGAAATGGATACCGTCTCTGTTACAGGAATCCCGATTGTCAATCCCAAGTAAGTTGGCGACAAACCGATGAACAGGATCGAAGCCATAACCAGGATGTTTTTGATGTTGACTTGTACTTTTTCCCGTTGAATGGTTTGCACCCCGATGAAGGCGATCATGGAGAAGAGCATCAAGGAGATGCCGCCCATTACCGGTACCGGAATGCTGCTCAAGGTTCCGCCCAACTTGCCGACAAAAGCCAAGACAATCGCGAAGCATGCTGCAATGCGCAGGGTCGCTGGATTGTAGTTTTTCGTAATGGCCAAAACGCCTGTGTTCTCACCGTAAGTGGTGTTTGCAGGTCCGCCGATCAATCCGGCAATCAAGGTTGCCAAACCATCGCCCAAAAGCGTGCGGTTCAAGCCTGGGTTTTCAATGAAGTTCTTGCCAACAACCTGACCGTTTGTTGTGATATCGCCGATATGCTCCATGAAGACCGCCAAAACGATTGGTGCAATCATCATAATCGCGCCGATATCAAATTTTGGCAGGGTGAATGCCGGCATGGCGAAGAAAGCCGCGTTCGTGATGATGCTGGTGTCAACAGCGTTCATAAACAAGGCAACCGTGTAGCCGATCACAACCGCCAATAAAATATTCAACTGCTTGATAAAGCCCTTTGTGAAGTATTTGATTGCCAATGCAGATCCCAAGGTAATGCCCGCCAGCAAGAAGTTTCCGGAAGCCATTCCGAAAGCAACCGGTACCAGGTTCAAACCGATGACAACGATCATAGGACCAACCACCTGTGCAGGCAACAGTCGGCGAATCTTTTCAACGCCAATTCCCTTCACCAGGAATGACAGCATTACATAGATCAAACCGGCAACCATGATTCCGCCCTGGGCGTATCGCAGGTCTCCGAATGTAGCACCCACGGCTACGATGGAAGCGATAAATGCGAAAGACGATCCCAAGAAGACCGGAACCTTTCCTCCCGTTACCGCATGAAATGTCAGTGTGCCGATTCCTGCTGAGAACAAAGCAACCGATGGATTCAATCCTGTTAGGATGGGAACCAAAACCGTTGCGCCGAACATGGCGATCAAATGTTGCAGACCCAATACAAAATTCTTTGCGTTAAGTCCTTCATAATAATTGGAGTTAGTTAGAGCTGATTCGTTTGTAGACATTGTTTCCTCCCTTTCTGGCCTCTCTGGACCGAGTTAAAGTGAACCAAATAATAAATGATGGCAAAAAAAAACCTTCATGCGAGACGCAAGAAGGTGAAAAAGCGCAAAAAAAATTTCAGATTCTTATCAGCCTCACGGGACCGGTTTAAAGATTTATTTTCATTATCATACCACAAGCCACTTCCAGATACAACCCCTTTATAAAGTTTGTTTCAATACTTCGCCAATGGGGTCTCTGAAAATCAAATCTGCTTTTTTGTCCATGCGCGTCGGTTCCTTATTGATTAAAACAAGACGCTTGCCCTTGAAATACCGCAAAAGGCCAGCCGCCGGATAGACCACCAAAGAAGTTCCGCCCACAATCAGAAGATCCGCCTGACGAATGGCATCCACCGCGGCTTCCGTTACCGACTGGTTCAAGGCTTCTCCGTAAAGCACCACATCTGGCCGCACCATGCCGCCGCATTTCGGACAGGTTGGAATGCCCTCCGCCTCAACCATAAAGGACAGCGGATAGGTTTCACCGCAGCCGACGCAGTAATTCTGATGAACGCTGCCATGAAGCTCCATTACATTTTGTGATCCCGCCACTTGATGCAGGCCGTCTATATTCTGGGTGATAACGCCAACCAGATTGCCTTTCTTCTCCCATTCCGCCAGCGCCTCATGGGCCGGATTCGGCCGCGCTTGCGGATGCAGAATGTAGGAATGATAGTACTTGAAGAAAACGTCCGGGTGGTTGACCAAAAAGTCATGGCTCAACATTTCTTCCGGCCGATAGGAAAACTCGCTTTGCGCCTGATACAATCCGTCGTCCGAACGAAAATCCGGAATTTGACTCTCCGTTGAAACCCCTGCGCCTCCAAAGAACACAATCGATCGACTTTCTTCCATCCATTTCTTTAACTTTTCAATCATCAAACCACTTCCTTCCCAATCCCTGAAAAATACTCATGCAAATTCGATACCAGTCGTTGTTTTTTTTCATTCTCTATACTATAATAAAGTTGAACCAAACAATTGTTAGAATTGTTTGGAACAAACCAGTCAACTTTGCCAAATGATGTCCATGAAATGTGAAATTTCTCCTCGTGGACTCCTCACATCGTTTGGAAAAACCCAATGGGAATCATCCCGTTGGGTTTTTTAATGCAGAACAAAGACAATCGCGCCGATCGCACCGAACCCCAAAACCAGGGTAATGGGATGCACCCGCAGCTTGCTTAAAGCCAAAAATGCCACTGCCGCAATTGCGAGGGAAGGCAGATCGACCAATACTTTGCGTCCTGTTGTAAAGGCAGCGGCTAGAATCAGTCCAACCGTAATCGGCCGAAGCGTCAAGAACAACTGCTTGATGCGGGGGCTCTCCACGTTTCTTTCCAAAAAAGAAGCCAATAGGTTAATGGCAAAAATGGCAAAAAAGATCACACCGAAACTGGCCATCATGGCACCGGCAACACCGCCGGTCCGAAACCCCACAAAGGTGGAGGAATTGATGGCAATGGGTCCCGGGGTCGACTGGGCAATGGCCAAGAGGTCCAAGAATTCTTCTGCGTTCAGCCAATCATGCAGGACGCTCACCTGCCGCTCGATATAGGGCAGCATGGCCAGCCCTCCGCCAAATCCCAAGGCGCCGATTTTAAAGAAGGTTAAAAACAGGTCGACTATGATACTGAATCCCTGCGCCATAGCGACAACCCTCCTCCCAATAAAATCACCCAGAATGGATTGACATTGAAAAAGGCAACCGCAACAAAGGTGCCCAACAGCAATGTCCATTCATACACCCGTTTGGGAATACGTGTTGCCAATTTGAGAAAGCTAAAGAACAAGAGGGCTACCACTACCGGCCGCACGCCGGTAAAAAAGCCCCGCATCAAAGGCGCGTCTTTCACCTGCTCATAAACCATGGCGATCAGCATCACACTGATCACAGAAGGCAGTACCGCTGCCAGACAGGCAGTCAGCGCGCCCTTCACACCATTGATTCGCCGTCCCAAAATTAAAGCCATATTGGCCGCCAAAACGCCGGGAATGCTTTGGGCAATGGTTAAAGCATCCAAAAACTCTTCCTCTTCCATCCATTGCTTCTTTTCCACGATTGAAGTTTCCAATACGGGAACCAGCGCGTATCCGCCGCCGAATGTTGTTGCCGCGCAAACAAACATCAGGCGGAACAATGCCCACAAGTTCGGTTTTTCCTTTTTCCCCATATTCCTATCCGTCCGATCTTTTCGGTTCTTCTTCCGTCACATAAAAAATCGCCTGCACGCCAGGACCCGTGTGCGCCCCAATGGCTGCTCCCGGCAGAATCACATCCAGGTCTTTCTCTTCCAATTGCTTTTCTGCAAAAGCGCGGAACCGGTCTTCATCCTCATTGGAACCAGAATTGCCCAACACACAAAATGGCAAAACGCCTGACTGGGCTTCCCGCACCAACTCGGTCATTTTACGCCACGCCTTTTTCACGCCCCGTTGTTTGGAAACCGGTACAACTTCTCCCTCTACCACGCCAAGCACCGGTGCGATCCCCAGGATCCCGCCCAGTACCGCCGATGTTCGGCTTAGGCGTCCGCCTTTATAGAGATATTCCAAAGTGCCCACCGTAAAGAGAATTTGCATGTTTTCCCGGTAAAACGCCAGAAGTTCAAGAATTTCTTCCTTGGATCCGCCTTCCTGGGCCAATTGCGCTGCTCGCTTGGCCATACAGCCTTGTCCATAGGAAACGGATTTCGAGTCAAAAATCGTCAAATCAAAATCCGGATACTTCGCAATGATTTCTTCTTTGGCCATGCATGCCGCATTATAGGTGCCGGAAAGCTTGGAAGACAGGGAAACATAAATGCAGGAATCCCCGGATTGCGCCACTTCTTCGAACGCTTTAAAAAAACTGTGCAAGGTAATTTGTGCCGTTTTGACTTCCTTGCCTTCTAAAATCCGGTCATAGACCTCCGACTTTAAAATCGTATCATTCTCATAAAACTCTTCCTCATCCACCAGAATGACAATCGGAAGTTCAATAATCTTGTTTTCACGGATTTCTTCCGCACGCAAATCGCCCGCGCTGTCCGTTATAATTCTAGTCCCCATACTCTCCACATCCTTCTGTCATTCGGTTATACATATACGTTTTCGATAATATCCCTGATATTGGCGCCCTCGGCCACAAAACCGGTCAGTTTTTCTTCCGGTCCGGTTGCAATCACCGTAATGCCCGGGCCATGTCCCATCTTGATGCAGTCGCTGTGGACCACAACGCCAATGCTTGCGTAACCCGGCTGATAATCGTACCCATAGGCGCAGTTCATATCCCGAAGCAAGACCAAATCGCCAAATCGAAGCTGGTCGATACCCGTTTCTTTAATGCCCGCATGGTCACCGGTCATAATGTCAAAATCACCGGAATAAGCGTGTCGCGCCCCCAAACCGGAAGCCATCATCACCGCCGGCACTTCAACCGCCACCGGCATCTGCACCTGTCCATCCACTTCCTGGATGTCAATGCGGTCAAAGAGTTCTGGATCAATGTTCATTACCTTGATCTCGGGATAGTCTTCCAGCTTCAGGCCCTGGCCTTGTGCGCGGATCATAATCTTGTCATCAATCGCCAAGGCGTTCAGAGTCTCATCGTCAAAGTAAATCAACACATGATCAATGCCGCCATGTTTTCCCGTTACATAGCCGCGGCTCCCCTTGGCATCCCCGGAAACGACAATCGCTTCGTTACCAATGCAGGATAATGCTGTAAAGGCTTGATTTTCCCTTTTGTCTTCATTTCGGACGGAAACGCCCGGTTCAATATGGTCACCTTCCCAGCCAAAAGCCGGGTCGCCTACTTTCACGTTGTAGCAGATCCCGCCGGTAGCCGGCAAAACCCGCGGTTCACCCGTACGTTCCACCCGATAGTCGTTTCCAAGGGGATGGTGTACCTTTCCCTGTACGGATTGTTTCACTAAACGTTCTCGATTCGTTTTCATTTTCTTCGGTCCTTCCTCCTATACGCTCGTTCTTGCTGCACCAATAAACTGTTGGAAAATCGGCTTCATGGAACCAGAAACCTTGACCATCTCTTCCGGATGCCACTGGACGCCCAGACAGAATCCATAGTCCTGCCGTTCAATGGCTTCCACCACGCCGTCTGTGGCCTTTGCGGCTACGCGGAATCCCGGCGCGACATCTTTCACCGCCTGGTGATGAATGCTGTTCACCATCAAACGCTCGCCAAGCATCCGACGCAATTTGCTGCCTGCTTCCACATTGACATAATGCATGCCCAGGGTTCGGCTGCCTTTTTGCCAATGCTTGAGCACCATGGTCGGAATATGGCTTAAGTCTTGAAACAAGGTCCCCCCGAAGGCGACATTCATGACTTGAATGCCCCGGCAAATGCCCAAAATCGGCATCTGCATGTCGACTGCCTTTCGAAGCGCCTCGATATGGAACAGATCCATATTCGGCAGAATCGCTCCCAGCTCCTGGTAAGGCTCCTCGTCGTAATAAAAAGGATGCACGTCCAATCCACCGGTAATCAGAAGTCCGTCGACTCGTTCCAACAAATTCCCCGTCGCCACAGAATCTTTTGCAACCGGGAAAACCAAAGGAATTCCACCGGCTTGCTCAATGGCATCGATATAGGATTGATTCACGTAAGCGCGTGTAACCGCGCCGTCTTCTATGGTTGTCAAATTTCCCAATACTCCAATAACTGGCTTCATAGGCCACCTCCTCATGATTTTCATTATACCGAAATGTTGCCTACCTTAAAAGCCTCGCATGAAAACGCTGCCGGATTTTCTCGGAAAAGTCATCAAAAATCGAATAGATCACTGGCGATAGAATCAAGGTGAGGGCTGTCGAAGAGATCAGTCCAAAAATCACCACAACCGCCATGGGCCGCATAAACATGGACGCCTCATCGGTTCCAATCATATAGGGCATCAAACCCAATATGGTGGTAAAGGTCGTCATTAGGATCGGACGCATTCGAATGGGTCCGGCAGCCAGTAAGGCTTCTTCCCGCGTCTCTCCGCGTTTTCTGCGAATGTTGACATAATCGATCAAGACGATGGCGTCATTGACGACAATCCCGGTAATGATCACCAGGCCCATCAAAGACGGCACGCTTAGAGTCTGTCTAAACAAGGTCAGTCCATAGATCGCGCCCGCGTAGGACAGGGGCACAATCAACAAAATGATAAAGGGATTCAACAGGGATTCAAATTCCGACGCCAAAACCATGTAGACCAGGGCGATCGCCAAAAGCATGGCCAAGCCCAAATCGGAAAACGCCTCTTGAATTTCCTCGTTTTCTCCCGTCACTTCCACCCGTACGCCCCGTGGAAACTGCAGGGTGTCCAACTGCTCCTGTGCCACTTTCGCCGCTTCAGCCGCATCGCCCGAAGCCAGCTGTGCCGTTACGGAAATCCGCCTGGATTGGGCTTCACGGTTGATGCTGATCGGACCTTGGCTGATTCTAATTTCTGCCACTTCGCCCAAGGGCACGCTCAGTCCCCCAAAACCTGTTACGGGCACCTGTGAAAGCGCATTGAGATTTTCACTGTATATCGAATCGCCTTTAAGCCGCACTTGCACCTCTTTGCCCCCCAGTTTCAGCCGGGTTGCAGAAATTCCGCTGAGCTGCTGATTGACCGATTGGGCGATCTGCGCCGTCGTCAATCCATACTGGGACGCGATCAGCCGATCGGGAATCACCCAAACTTCAGGAATTCCTTCCTCCAAATCACTTTTCACTTCTGCCAGAGAAGGCAGCTTTGACAATTCGCGTACGACGTCGTCGCTGACCTTTTGAAGGGCTTCCAGATCGTCGCCCAGAATCTTCACCTCGAGCGGCGCTGCCGCGCTGGACAGATTCGTCGCAGATGGAATCATCACGGAAATTTTCGCCCCCGGGATGTCTTGAACGGCTTTCCTAAGCCGGTTTTCAATTTCCTGAATGGAAAGCTCCCGCTCCTGCATCGGCGCAAGAATGGCGGAAACCTGTCCCCGGTTCCCGGCTGTGGCAATCATGCCCTGGTTGCCGCTGGATCCCACCCGGGTAAAGAGGGATTGAATCTCGCCAAAAGGCTCTAGGCGTTCAACGATCTTTCCAAGAATCGCTTCCGTTTCATCCGATTCCGCACCATCCGGCAAGCGGACATCCACCTGAACCAGGCCTTCATCCATCTCCGGAATGTATTCCTGGTTTAAAAAGAAAGCCAAAACGATGGCAAGGATCATAAATCCAACAGCACCCGCCACCATGCGTTTTCGATGATGCAGGGCTGCGCGCAAGGCCTTTTGATACCAGGATCGGAATGATTCGAATCGGCGTCGAAAGCGGCCGATTAACCGGTGTCTGGAATCCTCTTCCGTAAAAGCCAGCTTCATCTGAACGTCCGTCAGCAAAAATGAAGAAAGCATCGGGATCAAAGTCAAGGCCAAGACCAAAGAAGTCAAGAGCGAAAAGGTGACCGTTAACGCCAATTCTCTAAAAATAATCGAAGTCAGGCCGCCGACAAAAGAAATCGGCAAGAATACCGCAATGGTCGTCAGCGTGGATGCCATAACTGACAAGCTGACTTCCTTGGCACCCAGGATTGCCGCCTCTTTGGGATCATATCCTTCCTGCCGGTAGCGGAAGATATTTTCCAGCACCACAATGGAGTTGTCCACCAGCATGCCCAACCCCAAGGCCAAACCGCCAAGGGTCATCAGGTTGATGGTAATCCCTGTATAGAACAAGAGAATAAAGGTGGCAATGACCGATACCGGTATCGTAATGGCAATAATCATCGTTGTTCGGTAATGCCCCAAGAAAACATAAAGGATCAGGACTGCCAGCAAGGCGCCAATCAAGGCGTCTTCCATCACAGCGCGAATGGCCAGACGAATGATCTCTGCCTGGTCCAAAATTCGGATCAATTCAATCTCTGGATAAGCATCCAGCAATTCCGCAAGCTCCGCTTCCATTCGATTGGAAACAGCAACGGTATTGGTGCCGGACTGCTTGTTGATTGACAATTCAACAGCCGGACGCCCGTTGATCAAGGTTTTGGTCGTTCCCTCTTTGGCAACCCGCTCCACTTGAGCCAATTCCCCCAAGCGTATCTGTCCGCCCCGCGGCAAAGGCAAAAGCATATCCCGCACTTGGTCCAGGCTTTCAAATTCACCGATGGCGCGAACGCTCAAAAATCGGCTTCCACGGCCAACTTCTCCCGCCGGCAGGTTAAAGTTCTCGGCGGCCAGAATCTGCTGAATCTGCGACAAATCCAAGCCGTATCCCACCAATTGTTCACGGCTGAAGGTAATCTCCACCCGATCTTCCACGCCCCCGATCACATCGACATTGGCAATGCCGTCCACCTGTTCCAGCTTCGGCTTCAACTCCTCTTCCACAAAGGACTGCAGCTCCAATGCGGAAAGGGCGGGTGCCGTCAATGCGATATCCAATATGGGCAAATCGCTGGGATCAAAGCGCAAAATCATCGGCGCCGCAACATCCTCCGGCAAAAAGCCTTCGATCATATCCACGCGCTCCCGCAGACGCAAGGATGCCTGGTTCATATCGGTTCCGTAGTCAAATTCCGCGATGACCAGCGACCGCCCCTCAGAGGAAATGGACTGCAAATCCACCAATCCCTCCACAGCAGCTGCCGCCCCTTCAACCGGCCGGGTCACCAGATTTTCAATCTCCGTTGGCGAAACCCCTTCATAATCGGATACGACCACAAGCACCGGCACCTCGATCTCCGGAAACAGATCAACCGGGATACTCAAAAAAGAAATCACGCCCAAAAGAAGAAGGGCGATGGTCATCATAACTATCGTTGTGGGACGGCCCACAGCAAATTTTGAAAGCATGGGCTCCTCCTATTCTTCCACCACCAGAATTCGATCTCCGTCTACCAGGAAGTTTTGTCCGACAACAATCAGATTCTCCCCTTCCTCCAGTCCGGAGAGGATTTCCACATAAACACCGTCGTCCAAGCCGGTTTCCACAATTCGTTCTTCCGCCCGGTCGCCAACCTGAACAAAGACGCGTTTTCGGCCCAAGCTTTCCACAACGGCTTCAATCGGCACCGCCAAGGCATCTTCCCTCTCGTCGGTCACCAGGTATACTTTGGCAAACATCCCCGGCAGCATGGTTCCCTGAGGATTGGCCATTTCAATTTCAACCGGGTACAAAAAAGTCTGCTGGTCCACGGACGGACCGATCGCAACAATCGAACCGGTTTCCGTCTCTTGTGTCGCCGGGATCTCCAACTCCACTTCATCATCCAGTCGGATCAGCGAAATCAGTTTGGACGGTAAATTGACCGCCACCTTCATGGTGGACGCATCGACAATCATCGCCGCCGGCTGGCCGGGCGCAACAAACCCATTTTCCGCAACGGCCAAATAAGATATTTCCCCGGAAATGGGCGCCTTGACCGCCAAGTCTTCCATCATGGATTGCGCTTGGTCATAAACGGTCTTCGCCTGTTGAAATCCTGAAAACAAAACCGCGATATTCTCCGGTGATGCCGCCAACTCCGCTTGCTCCACTTCCGCCTTGGAAACCGCCCCCGCCTCGAAAAGTCTTCGCATGCGTTCCGCAGTCGTTTTGGCCAGCTGCAACTGTTCCAAATTGCTTTGATAAGCAGCCTGCGCCTGATTAAAGGCAGCAGCAGCCTGTTCCACTTGATCAGAGATGGCGTCTTCATCCAGCACAAAAAGAACCTGGTCTTTTTCCACCCATTGGCCAAGCCGCACATCCACCTGGTCTACCACAGCCGTCAGCGGCACCATGACCGCCGCATTCTCCTTCGCCTGCAAAACACCCGAAAGGGCTGCCCGCTGTTGAATGCCGACCCTGGTTACAGGGCTGACCTCAACCGGCACGTAGGCCTCCGGCGCTTCTTCAATTGGTGCGGAACATCCTGCCAAAAGCAGAAGGACCGCCAATAGTATTCCTAAAAATCGTTTCATACTCCACTCCTCGTCAGCTTTCCTTTGGTCACTTCTTATTGTACACCATCCCAAAGAAAAAAACCCGCTTCACGCACGCGTGAAACGGGTTATGCCTATTGCGATAAAATCATGACGGTCTTGGCAATCAATTTGCCTTCGCTGTTGTATTCGCCCGCAATGGAAATCTGACTGCTCAAACTCAACTGGCCGTAGGATGTCGCCTGTCCGGCCGAGTTGATAAAATTGGTTGAAGAATTATAGTAGACGTTCACTTGCGTTCCGTCGCTTTTTTCCACCATCATCAACTGCAGTCCATAATCCGACAACAAAAGGTTTCCGACAAAGGCTGCCGAACCCGTCTGGGTTTGAACCGAAACATTTAGAATCTGGTCTCCCATCAAATACAGGGTCACCTGGTTGCCAGGACGCAAATCGAAAACAGAGATCTGGCTGTTGCCTTTGTAAACCGGCGTCGCTGTCGTTACTGAATAGGTCGATTCGACTCCCGTGGATTTCTTCACCTTCAGCTCCGTCGTCCCCGCTATGGTCACAGAAACCACTTCCCCCTGAACCGTCTCGGAAGTCGTCGCCGTTCCCATAATGGAAGTGACTTCCTGATACGCCAAGGTGGCTGTAATGGAATCACCCACCTGCAAATCCGTTACCAGAATTTGCTTGCCGTTTTTCATCACATAAACCGACTTGCCTAAAACCAGCTCCTGCAGTTTGCCATTGGCTTGAATTTTCACCCGGTTTTGACTGCCAAAGACAATGCCTTTAAAGGTTCCCTGAACGGTGGTTGTCGCAGGCCACAGGGCGATGGAAACCACACTGCCGTTCTTTGCCGTTACCTGCGCAAATTGATTTTGCGTCAGGGTCGTTGCCGTTGAAGCATTTAAGCCCAAAGTGATCGGGAAAGTTTTGTTCACCTTCCATGTTTTATAGGCTTTGATATTGTTTTCAAAGGTGTCTTGAACAAAGGTGATTTCCCCGTTGTTTTCGGTTCGCTGGGTAATCATTCCTTCATAAACGACCGTTCCTTCCGGAGCCGGATTGGTGGAAGAAGTCGATCCGCCGCTTGCCATCTGGCTCACTTTAAAGGTATTGTTCGCCGGCTGATCATCTTTCACATAAACGACTTCCACACTGTCCCCTTTCGAGAAGCTGGACAGGGCCGCCGTTTGCCCGTTTCTGGTCAGAACCGCGTCAGTCCCGACGCGATACCATTCCGACGTTTGGGCAAGCTGAACAAACTGATTGCCGCTGCCGGCAATTAAATTCTGAATGCTTGTGGTCATGGTATTGGTGGTCGACGGTACCGATTGGCTGCCGTTATGCACCAAGCCCTTGGCTTCCATTTTGTCATAGGTTCTGGACAGAAGGGTTGCCATAACTGCACGGCTTACTTCAGAATCCGGCTGGAAGACTTTTTGTCCGGTTGCGGGATCCGTCAAGCCATTGATGATTGCTTCTTTTACCATCACCTCTACATAGGCCCAGTTCGGGTCGTTCTTCTTGATGGGAAAATCGGCAAACTTCTCGACTTCCTGATAAATCAAAACATTGTTCGCCGCCTGTTCCAAGCCCAGCGCCCGCGCCAACAGCCGGGTAATCTCCCCTTTGTTGACCGCCTGCGCCCGATCCTTGTCATAAATTGCCGTCAGTTCCGCCACAGAGACAATGCCTTCATTCAAAGCGACCGCGATGTCCTCCTTGGCCCAGTTGGCCGCCCCTACGGTCACCAGGGTTCCTTGATAAGTTTTGCTGGCCTGGCTAACTTCATCGGCCGAGTAGTTGAATAAACGCCCCGCCATGACCAAAGCTTGTTCATAGGTTACTGCATCGCCCGGCTTGAAGACTCCACCGTCATATCCCTTCAGGATTTCCTTTTCGTTCATTGCATTGATATATTCTGAGGCCCATGCGTAGTCCGTTCCCTCTACGTCAGAAAAGGAACCTGCAAACGCCGGCTGAACACACAAGATTATTACCAATGCGAAGATGATCCATCGCTTCATACCGTACCCCTCCTTGTTGAGATTCTCCCCCTATTATACCATAGGAGAATCTTTTACAACTCAGAGATTGTCAACTTTCCGTATTGTGCCGCCCAGTCATTGTTGAACTGATCCATCGACCAGTCTGTCATCGGATGATCCAGCATCTTTTCCAAGATTTCAGCGGGCACCGTTACCGCTTCCGCCCCCAGACGCGCGCATTCCAAAACTTGCTGCACGTTTTTGAAACTTGCCGCTACAATTTTCGTCTCGATGCCAGCTTGGTCGTAAATTTCTCGGATCGCTGCAACCACGCCAACCCCGTCGCCTGTAATATTGTCGATTCGGTTAACATACGGCGCCACCCAGTCAGCCCCTGCGCGTGCCGCCAGCAAGGCTTGCATCGGCGTAAAAATCGCCGTCGCCAAAACGCCGATTCCTTCCGCTTTGATCAGACTCATGGCTTTCAAGCCCTCTTTGGTTACAGGCACTTTGGCATAAGTATTATTGCCCAGTCGCGCTGCCAATACCTTGGCCTCTTCCAGCATTTCTTCAGCTGTTTCGCCTACTACTTGTGCAAACAGCATCATATCGCTGCCAATGATCCCACGAATGCCTTCCTGCAATTCCCAAAAATCTTTTTTGGCCTTTGTCACGATCGACGGATTTGTCGTTACCCCCGCCAAAGGAAAATACTTTACGCCCTCTTTAATACTCGTATGGTCTGCCGTATCCAGCATTACTAACATGTTGATTCCTCCATTCTTGTTTCTTCTTGTTTTTTCTTGTTCCTTATTATCTTCCCTGATTTTTTTCTTCCTGTCAATAAATTTGAAAACTTCCGCAAGCACTCAGGCAGGAATTGACTTTTGCAGAAAAAACCCGCGGTTTTCACCGCGGGTTCACTGACTATTTGTTTAATAAGCTTGCAGCCGCCTCATCCAGAATAATGGTTACATCCGGATGCAATTGCAGCACGGAAGCAGGCAATTCCGGCGTGATCGGACCTTCAATCATGCCCTGTATCGCTTTGGCTTTGCCTTCGCCTGTGGCGATCAAAACGATCTTGCGGCTCTGCATAATGTTTTTGATCCCCATGCTGATGGCTTTCGTCGGCACTTCTTCGATGGATTTAAAGAAACGTGCATTGGCTTCAATCGTGTCTTGCTCCAACTCAACAATATGGGTTCTCGCCTCGAACTTCACATCCGGCTCATTGAATCCGATATGGCCGTTGTTTCCGATGCCCAACACTTGAACATCAATGCCGCCGGCCTCTTCGATCATTTTGTCATAAGTTTTTGCCGCTACTTCCATATCCAGCGCAATCCCGCTTGGAATATGAATATTCTCCGGACGAAGGTTGATATGAGAGAATAGATTTTGTTGCATAAAGTAATGGTAGCTTTGCTCATTGTCTGGTGACAATCCAATATATTCGTCCAAGTTGAACGATACAACTTCCTTGAAGTCGATATCGCCTTCGTTGTAAATACGAATCAACTCTTGATACATCCCGATCGGACTGCTGCCGGTTGCCAAACCAATCACGGAATTCGGCTTCAAAATCAATTGGCTCGCAAAAAGATTGGCCGCTTTTCGGCTAAGTTCTTCATAGGTTTTTGTTACGATTATTTTCATTGGATTACTCCTTTTTGATATGTTGTATATACCAATTTTACAAAAAACTCGGTTGCTTGTCAATCTTTCCCCCTAATTTCTTCCTAATCTTTTAATGTTTCTTTAAGAAAACTTTTGCCCGGTCCTTGCTATACTGGTTTAGGAGGTGACACCATGAATTATACACCATCGGAAATCGAAACGGCTCAGCTGTCCTTTCGCAAACAGAAACGCCGCATGCGCCTGCAATCCATCCCGGTTGTCGCGCTGATTGTATTGTTCTTTGGCCTGCGCTTGCTGGGCGAAGACCATCCCTGGTTCTTGGCCGCAGACGGATGGATCCGCAATCCGGACCATCATCTTGCCGTAATAGGCCTTGCAGTCGTTTTTATCGCCTACGTGCTGTGGATCAGGCTCAGCTGGCGCTGCCCGCACTGCAAGAAGAGTTTTGGAAAGCAAACCAATCTTAGCCACTGCATGCATTGCGGTATTCCTCTGGAATTAAAATAAGGACTGTCTCTCGACAGTCCTTTTTGCTAGAACGATACAATCACGCCGCCTTCATTGGCGTAGGTGGAGCTTAATCCCCGAGTTTTAACAATAATCACATCCCGGAATTCATACATGCCTTCGATCAATTCCTTGACATATTGGGCCCGCTCCGGCGCATTGCAATGCGCAATGGCAACCAGATTGTCCTTGGAGATCGTCCCATAGTTTTTCATTTCGGCCACCAATTTTTTCATTGCCTTTTTGCTTCCCCGGGCTTGTGTGCCGGAAACAATATTGCCGTCCTTGTCGGTGGTCAGAATCAGTTTCAGGTTCAGTGCGCGAATGATGCGCGACTTCATCTTGGAAAGTCGGCCGTTTTTCTCAAGGGTATCAATCTTATCCAAAACAAAGAGCACCTTGGTCTGCTCGATATACTTTTCGACTTCATCTACGATCTGTTCAAACTTCTTTCCGATTTTCGCCAATTCATCAATTTTCAGCGCAATCAGCACTTCTTTGCTCGCTGCAGCTTTGGAGTTGAAAATATGTCCCTTTTTCTCGGGAAACTTCTCCAAAAACTGACGCATGGCATTCACCGCGCTGTTGTAGCTGCCGCTGAGTTCTGATGACAGGGTCACGCCAAAGGTCCATTCATGCGGACCTTCGAACTTCTGCAAATAGGTTTGAATCGACGGGCAAGCGCTTTTGGGCACATTTTCACTTGCGTCGATCTTTCTGAGATACTCATCCAAGTCCAAGGTCTCGTCATCCACAAACTCTTCCCCGTCCAAAGTGAAGGTCAATGGTGCCAATTCGATGTTCATTTCCGCTTCCATTTCCTTGCTGATGTCGCAACTGCTGTCCCCTACAATCTTATAATGCATCCGTTTCATCCCCTTCTTTTTATCATGTCTTCCTCATCATATCACAAAAGAAATGCAGACAGAAAAAAATCGCCATAAACTAGGCGATTTTCCATTTCATTCAAAAGTTTTCATGATCGTCGGCCAAGCCTCAATCAATTCCCGATGAGAGGCAAACACCCAGGCCGCCCCTTCGTCATAGAGTACCGCATCTTCCAAGATTCCCGTATTGATGGCAAAAACCAAGGCACCCGCCGCCACGGCTGAACGAACTCCCAATGGGGCATTTTCGATGACAATCGCATCGTCCGCTTGCACCCCGGCAATCTCCATGGCCCGCAAATAAGGCTCCGGATCCGGTTTCCCTTTGGCGTAATCCATGCCGGTGACCATATGGTCCCGATCGATTCGCCCCTCCAATTCCAGCAGAAGCTTTTCTTTGATGCCCTTGTAATAGCCGCCGGTCGCAATCATGGGCACCTGTCCCGTTTCAATCACGCAATCCAGCATGGCAATCGTTTCGGGAAACAAATGCTCCACATCATAGGAATGATAGCGTTCGATTTTCTCAAGAACCATTTCTTCAATCTCCGCTTTGCTTGGAACGGCGAGCCCATAATTCATGGATACGCGTTTCACGGTTTCATCGTTGGGACGCCCTTCCTCGACATAAATTTCATTGGCTTTCAACTCCACGCCGAACCTTCTTCGATACACGGCCGTCCACGCATCCTGATGGCCTTGCATGGTATCATAAAGGATCCCATCCTTGTCAAAGATCACGATCTTCGGCATGGGTCGTTTCGGCATGCCTTTCAGCTTTTCTTCCAACAACAATCGACTCATCTGATCACTCCTTCTCTGAAATCGTATGCGAAATCAAGAATGAGAATCAAGCTTTTTTCTCGGAAACGATCATATTTTTCAAAATTTGATCGAGTTTCATGTGATCGATCCAACCGGTTTTTTCTTCCATGGCATTGGCCGTACCGCAGGCGCAAGCCAGCCTCATGGCTGCCTCTAAACTTTCACCCTTGGATATGGCTGTTGCCAGGCCGGCTACAAAAGAATCCCCGGATCCCACCGGATTCACAACCTGAACCGTTGGAATTTCAACGGCAATCACCCGGTCTTTTAACACCAGTACCGCGCCTTCTGCGCCCAGAGAGACCGCCACGGCACCGACGCCCATCGCGAGCAATTCTCTTGCCGCCTCCACCGCTTGATCCTTGGTTTCAATCGATCTTCCAAAGTAGGCGGACAATTCCTCGCGGTTGGGCTTGATAAAATCCGGTCCGGCCAAAAGGCCCGCCCGGAATGCTTCTCCGGAAGTGTCCAGAATTACCTTTACGCCTGCCGCTTTTGCCTTTTCAATTACCTGACAGTAAAAGTCCGTCTCCAAACCTGCCGGCAGGCTGCCCGACATGCAAACTACTTGACTTTCTGCCAACATCGCCGGCAAGGCATCCATAAACGCTTCCTGTTCCGCCTTCGTGACTTCCGGTCCCTTTTCCAAGATCTCGGTCTGGGTGCCGTCGGCTCCCAGGATCCCCAGACAGGTTCGGGTCTCACCGGCAATCGAAATAAAGCAGTCCCGGTACCCGGCTTTTTGAATCTCTTCCCGAATGAAATCCCCGTTTCTTCCGCCTAAAAACCCCGTGACAGCAACCGGTTGACCCAAAAGATCAACGACCCGGGCAACGTTTAGTCCTTTTCCCCCGGCTGTTTTGTTGGTTTTGCTGCAGCGAACAACACTTCCCACTTCCAGGCTATCAAGAAAATAGCGCGCGTCAATGGCAGGATTCGCCGTGATCGTAAGAATCATGGCTCCTCCTATGCGCGATTCGCGCTCTGGCAGATCGCGATCTTTTCACGCACCACGGCCGCCATGGCTTCCTTGGCCGGTTTCATATAGTAGCGCGGATCATTGGCTTCCGGATTCTCGATAAAATACGCCTTCATGGCATCCGAGAATGGAATCTTCAATTCCGTCGCGATATTCACCTTGCAGATTCCGCGGCGAATCGTCTCTTTGACGCTTTCCCCCGGCACACCGGACGCGCCATGCAAAACCAATGGTACCGATACAACAGCACGGATCTCAGTCAGTCGTTCGTAATCCAGCTTCGGCTCCGCCTTGTACAATCCATGGGCCGTACCAATGGCAACGGCCAGGGAATCAACGCCGGTCTTTTCCACAAACTCAACCGCTTCTTTAGGATCCGTCAAGAAAGCATCTTTTTCATCTACCACCAGATCGTCCTCGCGGCCGCCCAGTTTTCCAAGCTCCGCTTCCACAGTTACGCCACGCTCATGGGCATATTCCACCACTTCTTTCACAATCGCGATATTCTCGGCAAAACTATGCTTCGACGCATCAATCATCACGGATGGATAACCCATGTCGATGCTTTCCTTCAGGTCCGCCACATCTTCGTGGTGATCCAAGTGCAAGGCGATGGGAATATCATATACTTCCGCCGCCGCTTCCGCCATGGCCAGCAAAAATCTCTTTCCGGCATGGCGCACCGTTCCCGGTGTCGCCGCGATCATTACAGGCGATCGAAGTTCAGCCGCCACTTCCACCACGGTTTGCAACGTCTCCAGATTGTGAATATTAAATGCAGGAACCGCATAGCCCTCTTCCTGCGCTTTTTTCAACATATAGTAACTCGTTTGTAATGCCATGTTTCCTCCTAAATCCCGTCTTCTTCCTCAGGTTCCAAATTTGATTCTGTCTGCATGGTAAATGCAATCACGCCGTTCTTTCCTTCGGCCAAGGCCTGGTCTTTCACCTCGGCGGCTTTTTGTCCCGCTGCGGTAAAGATCACCGATAAAATCATCGGCAGATTGGAGCCGGCAATGACTTCCGCCTCCAAGGTTTGTCCCAGCAACACACTGGACTTAAAGGGCGAGCCTCCTACCAAATCGGCAAAAAAGACAACACCGGTTTCGCTGTCCACCGCTGCGGCGGCGCGTCTCAATTCCATATCCAATTCACTTACACTCATTCCGTCGACAAAGTCAACCGCAATGACATTTTCCTGTTTCCCTGCAATCAACTCCACTGCCGACAACAATCCTGTGGCAAAATTCCCATGGCCTGTTACTACAATCCCTGCCATTCTCTTCCTCCCTGTTTCTTATTGTTCTTTTAAAAAAGGAGGAAAACGTTTGAACGTTCTCCCCCTTGATGTCTTATACCAAGCCAACGTAATGGCCGAGTACGCCAATACCCAAAGTCAAGATGATCAACTTAGTTGGTGACCAGCCTTTTTTCACCAGTTTGTACATCAAAAGCGTGTACAGCAATGGCAACAGCTTCGGCATTACCATGTCGATTACATCAGATTGCAGGTTGACAGTCGCCTGACCTGCCGTAATCACAACAGCCAAGTTCAATCGGATATAGGATGCGATCAATGCACCAACTACGGAAACCCCGATAATAGATGCCGCGTGCGAGATCCGCTGCGTATTCTCTTTCAACATCGGAATTGCTTTTACCCCTTGGTTGTATGATGAATACATCAAACCGAATCGCAACAGGAAGTGTACCACGTTGAATACGATCAGGAAGAAGATTGGACCCGCTGCCGAACCTTGCATCGCCATGGATGCGCCAATGCCGGCAGAAATCGGAAGCAATGTCAACCAGAACAAGGCGTCGCCAATGCCGCCCAAAGGACCCATTGTAGCAACCTTGATGCCTCGAATCGTCTCACGTGATTCCTTGTTTTCTTCCATGGCAATGATAATGCCCATGATGAATGTTACCAGGAATGGATGGGTGTTGAAAAACTCCATATGGTCCTGCATTGCATCAGAAAGATCTTCATCATTGGTATGAATCTTTTTCAAGCCTGGAAGCAAAGAGTACAGCCAGCCTGCGGCTTGCATTCTCTCATAGTTGAAAGACGCTTGCAGGAATAGTGATCTCCATGCCATTTTAGTCAAGTCTTTTTTGGTGATTACTTTATTTACACTTGGATCATTAAATGCCATCGCTGTATCCTCCTCCGTTGGTTTCTACTGAAGCTTCGATTCGCTTCGTATTGAAGAAGTCATATGCCGCAAATGCACCTGCCAGCAAGGCAACCGCCAAGATGTCCAGGCCTAGGTATGCAACCAAGATGAAGCCGATCAGCAAGAATGCAACATAGTCTTTTTTCAACATGATTTTCAACAGCATCGCAAAACCGATGGCAGGCATCATGCCCCCTGCGATGGAAAGACCCGCAATGAATTTTTCCGGAAGCGATTGTACAATGGCTGTCGCGCTTTCCGCACCAAAGTAGATTGGCAGGAAGGCTACAATGAAATACATCAGGAACAATACAGTCAGTCCCAAATAGTTCACGCGGTCAATGCCCTTCGTATTGGCAGTGCGTGCAAATTGGTCCGCTTTGTGCATAACTGGAGAAAATACGGTGAATAATAGCGTGATCATTCCTTGCATGGCAACCGCAAAAGGTACGGCAATACCAACGGCAACCGTTGGCTCCAAATTCGCCAAAATTGCAAATGCTGTTCCGATAATGCCCCCGATTACTACGTTCGGTGGTTGCGCACCTGCCAGCGGCACCATACCCATCCAAACCAATTCAAGGGTTGCACCGGCAATCAAACCAGTCTCAACATTGCCCAAAATTGCACCGACAACAAGACCTGATACAAGCGGACGGTGAATATGTGTCAATCCGTCGAACATATCGACGCCACAAATCCCGGCCCACAAGGCAATTAAAAGTGCTTGTGTAAACATGTGAAATTCCTCCTCATAAATTTATTGCTAAACGCCTCCTCAAGCGTTTTTGCTATAGATACTTTTGGATCTCTACCGCCTTCTCGGAAGGCACGCGCTGGATGGTGCAAACTACACCGCGGTCCGTCAGCTTTTTAAAGGCATCACGATCAGAATCGTCCAGCGACACTGTGCTGGTTACCTGCTCCTTGCCTTCGGAAAAGTGCATATTCCCGATATTGACCTTGTCAATCGGCACACCGCCTTCAACCAAGCGCAAAACATCTTGCGGGTTGCGTACAATCAAGGCAATCATCTGCTTGGGTGAAGCCTTGTGAATGACTTGAATTGTTTTCTCAATGCTGAAATATCGGGTCTGCATGGATGGCGGACATGCCATATCCATCAGAGACTGCTGGATTTTGTCTACGGCAACTTCATCGTTGCAAACCAGGATAAGGTTTGCCCCAACATGATGAGACCATGTTACAGCAACTTGACCATGCAAAAGTCGATTGTCAATTCGTGTTAATAGAATATTTGGCATTTCGTTTCCTCCTTGATTTGGATGGGGTTCACCCCGGAAGGTTGCCCTTCCGGAGGGAACTATTTATATGGGTAAATATGGACTCCTTGAACAACGCGGTTTACAAACCCTGTTGGCGATGGATTGTCTGGTGTTATTCCAATCGCAAGGGAATTATACAGTGCAATCAATTGCGCCGTCAGCAAATATGGAAAACTTAGGAACACATCATCGGTATCTTTCATTGGGCTTTCACCCACCACATAGTGGTAATCCACCAGCTCTGACACCTGTTCGTCCGGCGCATCCGTGACCGCCAATACCTTGCCTTTTTTATCCGCTGCAAATTCTTTCAGCAAGTCAACATCATAGGCTCGTGTATACGGATCATTGGAAACATATAGAATCGTTAATGTCTCGTCATTCACAACTGATTTGGGTCCGTGTCGGAAGCCCAGAACCGAATCGTAATGGGTTGTGGAATCACCTGCGCACAGCTCCAGGGTTTTCAGGGCCGATTCTCTCGCCATGCCGGCAAGGCTTGATGATCCCAGGTAGACATATCGGGCAAAATGCGATTTCACCAATTCTTCCACCGATGAAAAGATTCTTTCTTTATAGGCTTGACCCCGCGCTTGAATCGCTGCGACGGTTTCTTCCATTTCATCCAGGCTGTCCAGGTGACACAAGAGCAGATTGGAAAGGGTCATGCTGGTCAACGAACCCGTCATGGCAAAGCCCTGATCATTGGCGTCTTCCGGCATCAGCAGGCTGAAAATATTTTCTTTTCCCTCTGCCCGCAGATTCAGCTTGCCTTCTGCGTTGCAGGTGAAAAACAAATGGTAAATCTCATCCACGCACTGGTCTGCCAGATCAACCGCTGCGATACTTTCAGGCGAGTTACCGGAACGCGCGCATGAAATCAAAAGGGTCGGCACTTCTTTTTTCAAGTAGTTGGCCGGATTGGCAACAATATCCGTCGTTGCAATCGCTTCAACCGCATAGGGAAGCTGCTTTCTCATATATGGAACCGCCATATCACCGACAAAAGCGGATGAACCGGCTCCCGTTAAAATGATGCGCAAATCTTTCTTTTCAAAAAGCGGCGCCAAAAATGTTTTCAATTTCTCTTGATTGCTTTGGAAGATCTCATAAGTCTCTCCCCACAATCTCGGCTGCTGATCGATTTCTTTGGCTGTAATCAGCGCCCCCTTGGCTTCCCACCCAGAAGCCTCTACCCCTAAAATCATTTTCATTCTCCTCCTGTTCGTTCGTCATGTGGACGTGTGGTACTTACCAGTTATGGCAAAGTTTCGGGTGCTTAGACCCCACTGGTCTTAAGCACCACGCGATATTCAAACTTGTCTCCCCGGGCAACACCCACCGTATACTCCACAACTGTGTTCCCTTCCCGGGTAATCCTTTCAATTAACATACAAGGCGTATAGCCTTTGATTTTCAAGTGTTTCGCTTCATGCGCCTGTGGAAACACCGGCTTGAAGATTTCTTCCGCATCGGTAAAGCGCACATTGTATTCTTCCCGCAGGATCTCATACATGGGTCGGCTTTCCAGCTCTTCCCTTGTCACACCGGCAAACCGATGATACGGGATAAAACTTCTTTCGTACATCATCGGCTCCCCGTCAGCCAGACGGAGGCGTTTGAATTTGATCACCGGGTCTCCTTCTCGAATTCCCATCATGACCGCAATCTTTTTGTCCGCTTCAACAACGGCAAATTCCAAGACATGAGAACTGGGAACCTTGCCAAGCTTTTTCATTTCTTCAGTAAAGGAATAGAAACCGCTTAGATCCTGTTTCAAAAACGGAGGCGCAACAAAGGTGCCTTTGCCGTGCTTTTTGTAGATATATCCCTCCCGCTCCATCTCGAGCATGGTTTGGCGCACGGTGGATCGACTGATCTCGTAGGTGTCGCACAATTCCCGCTCACTGGGCAGCTTGTCATCGGTTTTCAATTCTCCGGATCGAATCTTCTCCAATAAAACATCCATTAATTGGTAGTATAATGGGATTCGACTTTTGGGATCCATCATCGTTTTGTCCTCTCAGGTCATGTGGTCATTACCAGTTCTAAATTCATTATATGCATGACCCAATTTCTTGTCAAGAAAAAAATCCTCCGCAGCTGCGGAGGATTCCCTTATCGTTGTAAGATCTCGTGGATCAGTGTTTCGTAGTTTTTTTGTTCAATGCTGATGGGATTCGCCCAAATCAAGGCACAAATTCCGGCAATTGCAAAAGTGATTAACATTGTCATCATCGTTATCCCTCCTCATTATTAGGATACACATTTTTCCTATTTTTGAGTCGGGCTAATCGTTAAAATATTGTCACAATCTTCTCACAGAATCGTCTTAATTCAAATAGGAGTCTGAAATTCGGGTATGGCCACGCACACGCCAAGTAAACATGGTCAAGATAAAGATGATCAGCAGGGTCATAGCCATCACAATGATCATCCGATACCCTGCATCCGCCGTAGCTTCTGAAATTCCTTCCATTCCCCATACCACGACCAAGGAAAAAATCCAGTCCCGCTTTTGAAACAGCATCACAGATGCAATAAACAATGCGGCCGTGATCACAAGCATCGCATATTCCATCGGTTCAAAGATAAAAGGATCCCATTCAATCTCACGCAAATAAACCGCCCAGGCCAATACAGTTGTGGCGGAAAGCCACGCGAGAAAGACACTCAAGCCCATGGTCATGCGGTGGGACGGTTCTTTTTCGTGTAGTCGATGATAGGCGATGGAAAAGAAAACAACTGAAAAGCTCACCATCCAGGCGGCAACCCCCAAACGGCCACTTCCTGTCGCGTATGCCCATGACACCGCAAAAATATGTCCAAGCAAATACGGAATCCCCAAGGTCCCCGCAATTTCCTCATTGCCCTTTTGATGGATAAAGGCAAATGAGACCGCGGATAAGACAATAGCCACAGGCCAAACCCAAAACGTTACCTCTGTCGGTGTTACATAGGTTTCAATCCGCCCGTACAAATCCATTAATCCTTCGCCAAATCGCCCGGTCCAAAGGCTGGCAAAAGCGACCCACCAGACAACCATTCCAGCACCGTTGATTCCTGTCCATAGCGGTAAATTATTTTCCTTCATATGCAACCCACCTTTCTATGATACATGTACCCGCAAATGTGATCGTATCGCCGTATCATCCAAACTTCTTCAGATCATGATCCCACAATGGATTCTTTTCTGAAGCTTATCATCTTAAGGATCAATGATCTGGGCAAGTCTCCGTCCAGAGGGAATTGAATACTTCCTTTTCCCTGTTTGTACGGTGCCAGCTCCTCCATAAAATGCTCAATTACCATCGGATGAGGATAAATGCCAACATGGTTCTTGAATCCCGCAATCAAGATCTTTTCCTCCATTTTCGCGTTCTTCACCAAGGAGAAGGCAGGTACCCCGTAGGTAAAGCCTTCTTCAGCATCCGGCACAACTTCCAAAATTATTGCCCTCAATTCTTCCAGCAAGATCCGCGCACGCTCTGGCTGCGCTTGGATATATGCGTCTACTGTTTCATACTTCATATCGTCCTCTTTCTTCTTGACCCCAGTTTATATCTCTTAAAAATACCAATACCCAGACAACTTCTTTTATTATCGCCCGAATATAAGAAGCGTAAAAATCTGCATAAAAAAAAGACAATCCTTTCGGATTGTCAGATCGTCGACTCCTATAATCACTCAATATTTTAATTCCTCGTCAGCGTTAAATGTCAGTTTTCCTATCCAGGAGAAACTGACGGTCACTAGGCTGCCGCTCATTTTGCAATAAAAAAGGATTCTCTTTCGAGAATCCGGGTCGTCATCATCTACTTGACTCAAATATCATAGTAATCGTCCCCGTTTAATGTCAGTTTTCCTTTTCGGGAGAAACTGACGGTCACTGGGCTGCCGCTAATTTTACAAAAAAAAGACAATCCTTTCGGATTGTCTAGGTGGTGGGCACTACTGGGCTCGAACCAGCGACCCCTAGCTTGTCGAGCTAGTGCTCTCCCAACTGAGCTAAGCGCCCTTAACAACACTAGCCTTATTGTACCCCAGAGAGAGCAAAAATTCAATAGCACCAAAAAAAGTCAGATTATTTTGCTAACCGCTCAATGGCCTTTCCATAAATCTCGGCCAAGGCAACCAACTCTTCAATTTCAATGTATTCATTCGGCTGGTGGGCCAGTTTTGCGGACCCCATCAAACCGGGACCAAAAGCCACAACATTGTCCATGGCGCGGGCATAAGTGCCGCCACCAATGGTGTAGGGCTCTTTTTCGAGATCTCCTGTGACTTCCTTGTAAACGCCCCACAAGGTCTGCACCAGTTCATCATCCTTTTCCCGATAAATCGGCGCCAAATGGCTGAGTTGTTCAAAAGACCAGCCTCGCTCAGCAACCGCGACCGATTGCAGTGCCTGAATCACGTCCTCTGTCTTTTCACTGATCGGATAGCGAACATTAACACGGAAGCTTGCTTCCCCGTTTTCCAGATGGAAAAGCCCCACATTAAAGGTCAATGCGCCGTACTCGTCCGCCATCTTGCAACCGAATGACGCGCCGTCCATTTCGAGACCCACCATTTCCCGGTAGTCTTTCAGACAGTCATCCTCCAGTCCCTGGTCCAGCAAGAAATGGATTAAGTGCGATACCGCATTTTCACCAAGCTCGGGGGTAGATCCATGGGCAGATTTCCCTGTTCTCACAATGGCCCATTGGCCGTCGGATTCGCTCACGACAAATCGCTCATCCGCTTTGACCACTTCTTTCACGCCTTCGATCCACGCGTTTGCCCCGTCACCGGCAATGACGGCTTTCGCCGCATCCGGCACCATATTCACGGCATTTCCCCCTTCCAGGGAAACAAGACGCACGGAAGTGTTCGCGACCTCATAGATTTTCGAGAATTTCACATCCAAGATCCCCTTTTCCCCGTGAATCAGCGGGAATGCGCCATCCGGAGTAAATCCGCAGGTTACGCCGCCTTCTTTTTCGACATAGTGATGGATGCCGCCCCATCCCGTTTCTTCATTGGTGCCAAAAATGATGCGGACACGCCGCTTCAGCGGTACGCCGGATTCCATGACCCGTTTCATGCCATAGAGCGCGGCAACGGCAGGTCCCTTGTCATCAATGGTGCCCCTTCCAAACATTTTTCCATCTTCAATATGCGCTTCATAGGGACCAAATTTCCAGCCGTCTCCTTCCGGCACCACATCCAAATGCGCCAAAATGCCAACAACTTCTTCCCCCTCGCCAAATTCTGCATACCCGGCATATCCGTCCAAGTCTTTGGTTCGGAATCCAAGCCGTTCACAAAGGGCCAAAGCCGCATCCAAAGCCGCCTTGGGGCCAGGACCGAAAGGCATCCCTTCCACCGCTTCACCCTCAACACTTTTAATCCGGATCAGGGCTTGCAGATCTTCAATCATCGCCTGTGTTTCTTTTGTCAAATTCTCCATTTTTCCCCCTCCTTTTTTCCTATTTTACCATATTTTTTGCAATAAAAAACTGGATGTCTCCATCCAGTTCGTTAGCTAAAATACGTCTTTTCTCATAATGGTTTCAGAACGCTTCGGTCCAACCGAGAACATATCCACCGGCACACCTGTCAATTCTTCAATCCGCGCCAAATATTTCTTTGCATTCTCCGGAAGATCCTCATACGTTTTCACGTCTACCATCTCATCCAGGCTCCAACCCGGATGCTTTTCATATACCGGTTCGCAAAGCGCCAGGGTTTGCAGGGATGCTGGGAAAGTCGTGATCAACTCACCGTTCAATTTGTATCCGGAACAGATTTCCAACTCATCCAAACCACCCAAGGTATCCAGCTTCGTAACAACCAAGGAAGTCAATCCGTTGATCTGCGCCGTATATTTCAGGATCACAGTATCCAGCCATCCGCAACGTCGCGCACGGCCAGTGGTTGTGCCAAACTCAAATCCTTTTTCACGGATCCATTCGCCGGTCTCGTCTTCCAACTCTGTCGGGAACGGTCCTTTACCAACCCGTGTTGTATACGCTTTAACCACACCGATCGCGCCATCCAAATCGAATGGAGACAGGCCAGTTCCAATAGGAACGCCGCCTGTTGTCGGATGCGAGCTTGTTACATACGGGTATGTGCCGAAATCAATGTCCAAAAGCGTCCCTTGGGCGCCTTCCAACAAGATCTTCTTGTCCGCTTGTTTTGCTTCTTGAAGCAATGCAACGGTATCGACTACATATGGCTTTAATTTATTCAAGGCTTCCATTACTTCCGTAACGGTTTGATCCACATCGAATCCTTCCGCGCCGTAGAAAGTCTCAATCAATTCATTTTTTCCTTCGATATTCTTGCGAAGAATCTTTTCGAATACCTCAGGATAGAAGATATCTGCAAATCGCAGTCCGCTTCGCTCCATCTTGTCCACATACGCAGGACCAATGCCTTTGATCGTCGTTCCAATCTTTGCCTTGCCACGTTTTTCTTCCTTCAGGGCATCCAGCTTCAGATGGGTTGGCAAAATGATATGCGCGCGATCGCTGATGCGAAGATTGTCTGTCGTTACGCCTTTATCATTCAAGTATTGAATCTCTTCCAATAGTGCAAAGGGATTCACCACCACACCATTGGCAATTACAGCCAGCTTGTCCGCATAGAAAATTCCCGAGGGAATTAGATGCAATTTGTAGGTGTTTTCACCAATTACAACAGTGTGACCTGCGTTGTTTCCGCCTTGGTAGCGAACAACCAAATCTGCTTTTTCCGCCAAGTAATCTGTAATTTTTCCTTTTCCTTCGTCGCCCCATTGAGCGCCAAGTACTGTATAGGTTGACATGATTCATACCTCACATTTTTCTATAAATTCTGGGTCTGTCCGACCGTGCTTATTCTACCAGAAAGCATGACGAGATGCAATGGAAATCCGTATGTTTTCCAAGACACTTTTCATTTCATACGCCTTAAAACGACTATTTATTTGAAATCATTGTTAGAAAGTTCTTTCTTTCCCTAGATTCTGGGATTGACTTTTTCTTAACACAATATGTTGTGGGAGGTTTTCCCACATTATCCACGTTATCCACAGACTTATACACAGATGTTCTGTGAATAGACTGTGGATTATCCACAAAACCTGAATAATCCACCGTTTTGCTCCACAAATTATTCGCTTATCCACAGAAATGTCTGAACTTTTGTGCAAATTGTAGATGAACTGCGGACATTTCCACAGATTCGCTGCAGTTCCCCGCTTGTTCCGCCTCCCTGTGTCTTGTGGAAACGGACGGAGTGGTTGTGCGGGAGTGGTTGCGTTCTTTCTCTAGAACAGGGGAAGCTAGTCTATACGCTTTCCTCATGGTTCCCTACGGGTTCGCTTTGCTTACCCTTCGGGAGTGGTTGCGTTCTTTCTCTAGAACAGGGGAAGCTAGTTTATACGCTTTCCGCAATGGTTCCCTACGGGTTCGCTTTGCTTACCCTTCGGGAACGGATCGGGCTCTTTGCCCTAAACAGTGGAGTCTTTCTATGCCTTCTTTTACAAAACAAAAAGAAGGCGTATACAACACCCCAAACATGAGAAAACAACATTCCGTTGCTCTCTCCTGCTTGCGGTGTAGAATACAAGCCTCCCCTGTTTGTCGCTTTATGGTTCTATGCTCATAAATTTCGTATACTCGCCTCGGAAGGCCAGTTTAACGGTACCCGTCGGGCCGTTACGCTGCTTGGTGATAATCACTTCGGCCAAGCCCTGGTCTTCGGAGTTTTCATCGTAATAATCATCCCGGTAGAGCATGATGACGACGTCGGCATCCTGCTCGATGGCACCGGATTCACGCAAGTCGGACATGATCGGCCGATGATCGGCACGCTGTTCCGGCGCACGGGACAACTGGGAAAGGGTCACAACCGGACAATCCAGCTCCCGGGCCATCAGCTTCAATCCCCGTGAAATCTTGGAGACTTCCTGCTGGCGGTTTTCAGCGCCGCCCTCCGAGTTCATCAATTGCAAATAGTCAATCACGATCATGTCGAGCCCTCGCTCAGCCTTCATCCGGCGGCACTTGGCACGAATATCGTTCAGGGTTACCCCTGGCGTATCATCGATAAAGATATTTTTCTCCGCCAGCTTTTGCATGGCTGCGATCAAGAGCGCCCAAGACTCATTGTCCAAATCGCCTGATCGGATTTTATTCAATTCAATATTGGCCATGGAGGACAGCATACGCTGCGCCAGCTGCTCCTTGGCCATCTCCAGAGAGAAAACCACAACCGTCGCGTCAGCATGGACCGCCGCATTTTCAGCAAAGTTCATGGCCAGGGTTGATTTCCCCATGGCGGGACGAGCCGCAACCAAAACCAAATCCGAACGCTGCAATCCGTTCAGCTTGGCATCCAGCACGTTGAATCCCGTGGTAATTCCGGTTAACTCCCCTTGGTTTTTCGACAATTCTTCGATCTGGTCCAAGGTGGTTGACAGGATTTCCCGCATGGATGTAATGGTTCCCGTATTTTTGCTTTGGGCAATTTGAAAAATAGAGGTTTCCGCCTGCGCCAAAATTTCCGTAACCTTCCGCTGGTCCCGATAGCTCTCCGCCATAATTTGATTCGAGGTTTGAATCAATCGCCGAAGAACCGCCTTTTCTTCTATGATCTCACAATAGGTGCGAATATTGGCCGTTGTTGCCAAAGCATCGGTAATCCCGATCAAATAGCTTTCCCCACCAATGGCTTCCAGCATATCTTTTTTCTTCAATGCTTCCGAAAGGGTGATCAAGTCAACCGGCTCATTGGTATTGTACAATTCCATAACCGCTTCAAACACCAATTGGTTGCCCTTGCGGTAAAAGTCTTCCGGATGTAAAATCTCGGATGCCGTTACAATGGCATCCCGATCCAGCAGCATAGCTGCCAGGGCTGATTGTTCCGCCTCAATATTATGTGGTGGAATTTTGCTGATGATTTCTTCCATCTCAGCTCTCCTCGTCTAGTCTTGGTCGACAACTTCAATCAAAATTTCCGCTTTCACCTTCGGATGCAACTTAATCTCAACGGGGAATTTCCCCAACATGTTGATTTTTCCGCCTTTGAGCTTCATTTTCTTTCTGTCGATCTCGTATCCCTTGGTTTTCAGCATCTGCACAATCTCTTTAGTAGTAATGGAACCAAACAGTTTGCTTCCGGCGCCCGCCTTGCTTTTCATCACAATTGTCTCGTTCTCAATCTTTTCCTTGAGAGCACGCGCCGCTTCCAGTTCTTCATTGGCGCGAATTTCCTGGCCGCGGTTGCGCTCTTCCACTTCTTTCATTTTTCCGGCAGTCGCTTCCGCCGCATAGCCTTTCGGCAAAAGAAAGTTACGGGCATAGCCATCTTTGGCATTAATCACATCGCCTTTTTTCCCAATTCCTTTAACGTCTTTCAATAAAATCACTTTCATGCTATTCCGTCTCCTCTTCTATATACTCGTCAATCGCCTGCATCAGCATGTTTTTCGCCAAGGCAAGGCTTGTATCCATTTGCGTGGCCGCCGAATTCATATGGCCGCCGCCGCCCAGTTTTTCCATAATCACCTGTACGTTGATCTCATCCATCGACCGTCCGGAAATATGAATCCTTCCGCCGTAATTGGTCAAAACAAAAGATGCGCGAACACCCCGGACCTTCAATAATTCATCCGCAGATTGCGCTGCCACCAAAACCGAGATCTCCGTATCCTGATCGAATTGCGAAAGCGCAAAACAGTTCTTGTAGATCTCCGCTTCCTTCAGTACAGAAGCCTTCTGTACCAAAATGGACAAGTCGTCCTTGAACAGTTTTCGAACCGCCATGGTGTCCGCACCGGCACGGCGCAAGAAGGATGCCGCTTCAAATGTCCGCACCCCGGTCTTGTAGGTGAAGTTTTTGGTATCCACCGTAATCCCCGCCAGCAAGGCGTCCGCCTCATAGGCTAAAAGCTTCATGTCATCCCCCATATAGCTGATGACTTCGGCAATCAGCTCGCAGGTGGAAGAAGCGTAAGGCTCCATATACATCAAGGTAATGTTGTCAATAAAGGAAGCCGTTCTTCGATGATGGTCAAAGAGAATAATCTTGTCCGCTTTGGGAATCAAATTCGGCGCTTCCGCCGATTCCGGACGATGATTGTCCACAACAACCAACAAGTCGCTTGGCTGGAACATCGCTTCCGCTTCCTGAGGGGAGATGAAGTTCAACATATACTCCTCATCTTCCTCCTGCAGCCGCCGCACCAAATTATCGATGGACGGATTGCTTTCATCAAAAACCACATAGCCTTTTTTATCCAAGTTCTGGGCAATGGCTAAAAAGCCGACGCCAGCTCCCAGCGCATCCATATCCGGCACCTTGTGGCCCATAATAAAGACGCGTTCGCTTTCTACAATCAACTCTTTCAGCGCATGGGCAATAACCCGCGCCTTCACGCGATTCCGTTTTTCCAAGGTCTTGGATTTCCCGCCATAGAAGTTCAGGGTATCCCCTTGCTTCACAACAGCCTGGTCGCCGCCGCGTCCCAAAGCAATCTCCGTTGCCGCGCCTGCATACTCATAAACCTTTAAGAAAGCACTGCTTCCGGCACCGATGCCCATACTTAAAGTAACGGGCATGGAATTGCCAACATCAATGTCCCGAATTTCATCCAACAGCTCAAACTTTCGCTCAATCAGCCAATGCAGCTGGCGAGCATTGAGAACCATCATATATTTGCCGGCGTCAAATTCCCGCAAGGCCGCGCTCATGCGAACCGCGTATCCATCTAAAATCCGATGCACAGCCGCATCGATCTCGGACATCTTGAAATCTTCTCCCAAAGCACCCAGCTCTTCATAGTTGTCGATCTGGATCATTGCGATGACCGGCTGGTTCATCTCCAGCTGGTCTTTGGCGCCTGCCAGCTCGGTACGGTCGACCCAGTACAGCATGGCCAACCGCGCGCTTTTTTCATCTTTCGGCTCAATCACATTGCATAGCACCTGAAAGCTTTGCTCGCCCAAAGAAACGTTCACGGATTCTTCCTCGAACAATTCAAAGGAAAAATTGGGAACCATCTTGCCGATGCTTTCACCAATCCACTCCTGACCTTCCATGGTGGACTGAAAACCTTCGTTATACCAAAGGATCGATCCATTTTCCGATACCAGGCAAAAGGGAACCGGGAGGTTGAAAATCAAATCCCTTGTAACCAGATCCATTTCACCCGCCATGCCTTCCACCAGCCTGCGCCAATGGCGCTGATTGCCGTTTTTGCGAATCAGCAGATAGGCATATCCATAGAAAAACAGGAATCCAATTAAAAGACCCAGCTCCAACTTCCAAAAAGCGATCAGGCAGACGATCAGTCCAGCGATGATCATGATCCGTCGTTGGTCGAACCGCGCTTTTTTCACAACGCGTTGAATCTTTTGCTCCTCTTTTTCCAGTCGGCTTTGCCGTCTTTTTTTCACTTTTCTAATCCATCGTTTCCATTTCATGGCCTTCTCCTTATGCGCCCGGATGCGGCAGGCGGCGGAAATTGAAGAATCGGTCCATCATGCCAACAATCAGTACCAGATACTGAATAAAAGCCACCAGCAAGCTCGATACGAAAAGAAGCACGATAATGCCCTTATTGGTCGTACGCTGTTCCACCAGATAAGCGATCACGGCCCATCCCTGCAAGAGGAAGATGGCCATCCCAAGAATCAAAATATTCTGCGTCAGCACCCCGGATACGAAATACGCCCGGTACTCCAAGAACAATCCGGCCATATACATGGCAAAGATGCTCAGTGCAATCCCTTGCGGCAGTACAAAATATTTGAGTTTCGGCGCTTCCGGCACCGGCGTGTTGACCCGTCTCAATACCACGATCATCAAGCGAAGATTCACATAAGAAATGATCATGGATGTGATCAATAAACTGGCCGGCAAGGTGCGCTTAATCATATCAATCATGACATGAAACTGATTCAGCATCAATTCCGATTGATCCGGTGTCAGATTGGATTGTGCTGCGACTGTCTCTTCCATCACCAACCGCATTTCATCGGTCAGGGTGATCACGTATTGGGCCAGATTCATTCCACTGACAAACTGGAACAAAACGGCAGCGGCACCAAAGCCCATCAATGCAGCCAGACCGCCCAGCAAGACGATCTCGCTAAAACTCCGTCCGCGATGGATTGCCCAAACAATGGCGATGGCCGGCAATCCCAAACTTAGGGTCATGGATAATGCGGCAATCGGCATAAAGAGCAATGAGCAAACGCCCAAACTCGCCAATACGGCAATGACGGTTGTTTTCAGTCCTTGTCGAAATCCCAATACCAAAAACGGCAGGGGGTACAAAAACAGCAGGGGCGTAAAGAGCATTTGCCCCAAATATCCCAAAACCGCGGCCAGCCCAACCATCATGGCTCCCTCGGTCATCATTCTCGATCGGTTATGATTTTCCATGTCTTATCCTCTCCATTCTATGCATAGAACCCCAGTCTATACTCTTCTATTATAACGGAAACCCTCAAAAGTGCAATTAGGGAGTTGGATCAAGCGCGCCGGTTCGGGATATCTTGTACGACACAGCAGCACAAAAAAGGAGAGGGATTAACCCTCTCCATAAGATTTACAGTACTTCTTCGATTTCTTGGAATACTTCACGCACCGGTTTAATGGAGTGAATCCTGCCGACCTGGCTTCCGGTAAACAGCAAGCCACCGTTCACATCACCCCGCACGGCCCGCTCCAAAGCGTCGGCAATACAGTAGATCGTCTTCGCCGGATCACATGGCGTCAAGCAGTGACGGCACTTGGCACGATCCTTCGCTCCTTCCAAGGTGAATGGATTCTTAATCGCACGCCCCGGCAAGCCGACCGGACTCTGAATAATCATCACATCCTCATCCGTTGCCTTGACATATTCCGCCTTGTAGCGCGGATCCGCGTCGCACTCTTCCGTTGCGATAAAGCGCGTTCCCATCTGCACTCCGTCAGCCCCCATGTCCAGAGCTTCCTTCACAGACTCCGGCGTCACAATGCCGCCGGCAACGACCAATTGAATCTTTTCTTTCATTTGCGCTTCAAATGGCGCCACGGCTTCCCGCACCGATGCCAACAGATCCTTTAATGTCTCATGCTCGCCCTTTTGGAAATAAGACGCCTTAAATCCCAAATGTCCACCGGCTTCCGGTCCTTCGATCACAATCAATTGCGGAATATACTCCCACTTCTTGATCCAAGTTTTCAAAATGATCTTGGCCGCCTTTGCAGAGGAAACAATCGGCACCGCTTGGGTATCCGTTCCCTTGACAAATTTGGGCAAATCCAATGGCAAGCCTGCTCCGGACACAATAAAATCCGCCTTCAGAGCCACCGCTTTTTTAACATAGGTCACATAGTCTTGAATGACCGTCATAATATTAAAGCCTATCACGCCATCCTTGGACAGCGCACGGGCTTTATTAAATTCTTCTTCCATAGCTCGCAGGTTCGATTCCATAAATGCCTTGAAATGATCCACCTGCTTATAGCCGATTCCCACAGCCGAAATCGTTCCGACTCCCCCGCACGCAGCGACGCTGCCGGCGAGTCTTCCCGCTGAAACACCAATTCCCATTCCGCCTTGCACAACAGGAAATTTCGTCCATTTTTTTCCGATTTTCACGATTTTCGATTCCCTTCTTTCCAACTCTTTGATTGTCGAATACTTAGGCCTTCTAAGTAATTACTCTGATTCTATCACAGACGGAAGAAAAAATCGATGAATTTTTAGAAAACAAACGCTTCGCCAGGATTCAGAATCCGGGCCGTACGTCCCGTTTCCCCGAGCATTTCGGCAAATTCAGCAGGTTCCAGCGCAATCGCCGGGAAGGTGTTGTAGTGAATGGGGATCACCTGGCCCACCTTCAAGAGTTCGGCCGCTTTCACCGCTTGACGCATGTCCATGGTATAGACGCCGCCAATGGGCAGAATGGCCGCATCCAGCGGATACAGGTCCGCCCAAAGGGCCATGTCCGAGAAAATTCCCGTATCGCCGGCATGATAGATCCGCTTCCCGTCCATCTCGACGATAAAGCCGACCGGCGCGCCCATATATTCGATGCGGAAGGGTTCCTCATGGAAAATGGACGAGGAATGCAGAGCCGGCACCATGGTAATCTTTGTGTCCCCCAGATCCAGGGTTCCGCCGATCCCCAAGGCTTCCACCTCGGCACCCAGACGCTGAAAATGGACCGCCAATTCAAATATGGCCACAATTTTGGCACCGTGTTTCTTGGCGATTTCCAGCGCGCCTGTCGTATGGTCGCCATGGGCATGGGTAAGCAGAATCCAGTCGATTCCTTTTAAGGCTTCCCAGTCTTTGTCCTCGTCAAAGAAAGGATCAATCAGAATCCGCGTGTCGTGGCCGCGCAATTCAATTGTCGCGTGGCCGTGCGCAATTACCTTCATTCTTCCTCCTCCCCGATCCATTCTTTCCAATATGCCAATACGGACCGGTCCATTTCCTGCGCAAATTCCGAAACAATTTTTCGCTTGAATAGCTTTTCTCCGAACGATTCGCCCCATTCCTTCTCCCGGTCTGCGTATCGCGCGAACATTTCCGGGAACGCCTCTTGCTTCACTTCGCGGTATACTTCATCGAAGACAACAAACTTGGGATCAAACCGCGGTGTTTTCGGACGTGTCGTGCCCTCCGGCGCTTTGCCGAAGACCACAAAGGCTGCCGGAAAGACCCAACGTGGCAGAGAAAACATTTCTTGGTGAATCTCTTTGTTCTCAACGATATCTCCAATATAACAAGATCCTACCCCCAAGGACTCTGCGGCGATCACCGCGGTTTGCGCTGCAATAATCGCATCATTCATCCCGAGATACAATTCCGAGGCCTTGGGCTTTAAGTCCTCTTGGCTGTATGATTGATCCAATCCAACCGATACAAAATAATCATGCCACTTCTGCATATCCGCTAAAAACAAAAGGCCAAAATCCGCTTTAGCGATAAAAGGCTGATGGTCGCAAGTCTCCGCCAGCCGTGCCAGGGTTTCCTTGGAACGGATCTGCACAATGGAATACATCATCATATTCCCAGCCGTAGGCGCCCGCATGGCGGCATGAAGAATGGCTTCACGCTCTTCGTCCGTAACGGCCGGACCGTTAAAATTCCTCAGGGATTGTCGGTTTTCGATTAGCTCTAAAACTTCATTCATAACTTCCTCATCACCTTTCTTTTCCTATTCTTTTCACTTCGTCCGTTCTAGCAGCCGTATGGGATTCGCGTGACGGAAATCCGTCCTTCCGAAACCGCTTTTGAATCGCTTCCCGCCCGATCATCGTCAACAAAAGTGGAATCGGTCATGTCGATATAGTAACGACCGTCCTCCCGTTTCATCAAGGTTCCCCCCTGGTGCTTGCGCATGCCGATATAGGTCTCCTCGATCTCAGGAAATACATCCATGACCGTTTTGGGCAAATTGACGCTGATCAGGTCTTCAACCCGCTCCTTTCCGTCAAAATAGCGGTCAACCAATTCTGCGGCGATCGCTGCGCAGCGTTCATTTTCTTCCTTGGTCGGTCGATACCCTTCGTAAGAGAAGGCAATGGCGTTGATTCCTTGAATCTGCCCCTGGCGGGCAGCGCCAACCGTACCGGAATAATAAACATCCGTACCCAGATTCGGTCCGTTGTTGATTCCCGTCACCACCAGGTCAATCGATTCGCCATATTGCTTTTTCATCAGCTTGGTGCCCAAAATCACGCAGTCAACCGGCGTTCCGGAAAGCGCGTAGACCCGGTCTTCCCGCTCTTCCATCTCAAAGGGCAAAAACAAAGACAACCGCATGCTGCAGGCGCTGTTGTTCTCCATGGGCGCCATCATATAGACATGGTGGGCACGTTCTTCCAAAGCGTGTTTCAGGCTCCAAATCGCCTGTGATTCGATTCCATCATCATTCGTCAGTAAAATATTCATTGCGTCCTCCTCGCTCTCTTTCTACCATTTTAACAAATTGTGAAACTTTGCCCAAGTCACTTCGAAAAAATCCAAGAATTGGGTACAATAGTACCATAGACTATTCAATCAAAGGAGGAGATTTCATGGTACAAATCCATATCTCTGATGCACGATATACCCGCACTGTCGGAATCACAACTGCCCTGATCGGGCTCCTGCTTATCATTGCCCCGCAATTCATCGGTTCTTTGGTGGTTGGCCTCTTGGGTGTGGCCCTGATAGCGGTCGGCGTTATGGGACTCTTTGTTTCCATCTCCCTATTCCGGGGGATCAGCCGCGGTTTTTCCACCATCCCAATTCTCACCGGAATCATTCTTCTGGTGTATCCAGGCATTGCTTCCATCATTATCGGCATTGCCTTCATCATCAGCGGCGCCTACCAATTAAGCAAGCGGCAGCAAAAGGGTCCGGCTTATCAGGACCGCCGATTGATCTTGGCGATCATTCTGTTTCTAAGCGGCATCTACGCGCTCCTGCGTCCGACGCAGTCTTTGGGGCTGCTGGTTTTGATTCTCGGCATCGTGCTTTTCGTTGCGGGCATCTACCTGATTCTGCAAAAACCGCACGGCAAAACGCATTCCGACATTTCCACCGAGGAAATGAAGAAAAAGGCATCTTCGGCCAAAGATATTACCCACGATTAATCAAACGGATCAATCTTCGGATTGATCCGTTTCTCTTCGATGCCGGTTTCTGCTCCGAAAACGGTTCATGCAACCAGCAAACTATCCACGCCTGGTTGACAGCCGCATTTCCAAATCGGAAGCCTGCAAACAAGCAGTATCAAACCCCTTGCTTGTCAGTTAATTATTTCTGCCTTTCTGTTAATTGCGCATCCATTGTTATTATGGTTCCGCAATACTATACTTAATGCAGATACAAAATCTGTCCCCTTTAAGGAGAACTTGACATGGACCTGAATATTGGTGCGGTTATCGTCGCCAAGCGCAAAGAAAAATCATGGACACAAGAACAACTTGCCAATGCTGTAGGCGTTTCGGCTCCCGCTGTAAGCAAGTGGGAAACTGGAACATCGTACCCTGACATCACCTTGCTTTCACCACTCGCCCGCGCGCTGAATATCACGGTGGATGAATTGCTTTCCTACCAGAACGAATTATGCGCAGACGACGTAAATGCACTGGCAAAAAAAGCGACTCGCACTTACGAAACGGAGGGCTTTGAGGCTGGATGGACCTATTGCCAAAATTTATTCCGGGAGTATCCCAACAGCATTCCCTTAAAATTTAATCTTGGCAATTTGTTCCAAAGTTTTCTCATCCTGAAAGCAGATCTAAACGATCAAGAGATCCAATCCTATTACCGGCAGGCCGCCAATACCTACGTGGAAGTGCGTTCCAGCGGGCATCCAGAGTTTTCTTATCATGCAACCATTATCTTGGTTGGATTCTATACAATGCTTGGTGAACCTGATCGGGCAGAAGAATTGTTGGATAGCCTGCCAAAGACAAAAGTGGACCCCGATTTTCTTTATCCCTCCATTTATGCCTTGCGCGGAGAACATGACGCTGCCATGAAATTGATTCAAGAAAACATCAAACACTATCTACCCAAAATCAGCCAAAGTTTGAGTTTCTTGTGCGCTTTTGCACGCGAAAAAAATGATATGGAATCAGCCTGTACCCTTGCAGAAATAAACATAAAAATGACAGAACTGTTTGATCTTCGAAAAGCAATTGCCTATCCTGATATGATAAAGATTCTGATCCGTAAAGGGCATCGAGAAGAAGCACTCAACTATCTGGAAGCATATGTTCAGAGCATCCTTGATTGGGGGCATGACTACTCGGCAAACCCGGTCTTCAGCCATCTTGCTGCAGAACCGGAAGATTCTGGTCTCATCAAAAAGGTCCTTGCTCAAAGCCTTCTTATGGATCGTGAATTTAAACCCCTGACAAGCGACCCTCGCTATAGCCGGATCGTTGACAGATTGCGCAAACTTACGGAAGCACCACGCTAGAACAACCCTTACTGCCCCGATTGCACCGACCCGCTTGAATAAATCACTCGCAAATATTCGAAGGCTAAAAATCCTCGCATTCCAGACACAGTCTAGAACGCGAGGATTTTTACGCATCTTCTAAATTCTTTTTATCAAGGTATAGCATTCATAACCAATGGGCTGATCCACACAGGTGTTGATCACGCGATATCCGCGCTTTTCATAGAAAGGCCGAGCTTGAAATTGCCCTGTTCCCAGATAAAAATTTCGAATGCCCTGTGCCCCGGCCCACGCTTCAATTTCATCCATAACCAGGTTTCCAACCCCTTTGCCGCGTGCGGATTCGTCCACCCACAACAAGCTGATATAAAGCCAGTCTCGCTCGATATACCCGTATACCCCTCCTAGGAGATTCTGGTTTTCATCCACGGCTAACACGGTCTTTTCGCACTTTGTGCGGTCAATCTGATGGTCTCTTAGGGCTTCCTGATTCTTTTCCTGCAGCCAATCCCCCGTTTCCCCTTCCAAACTCTCCTGAATGGAAAAGGATCCGACCGGCGCGTTTGCCCCCGCTGTTTTAAAATAGAAGAAGGCATTGGTGAACCCCTTTGGCATATCCTTCAACTCCGCTTTTCTTTCACACCCAATATGCATCAAGAAAGCTTGAACCTCCGGAAAACTCGTCACCAATTCCATTTGTGATGCGTTAAATCGCTTTTTTGCTTCGTAGGCGGCGGTTTGCACCAGCGCTTTGCCAAATCCTCGTCCGCGAAACTCCGGTTCCACATAGAGGCCATAGACATTGAAGTAATCCCAACTAATCTGGCCTGCAATGGCGCCAATGCGTCGATCCGACTTGTCCTTGGCCTCAATTAAAAGAGCAGGAAACTCACGCTTTCCTATCTTGGATATGTTGTAGGCACGGAGACCCGTCAAAATAATTTCCTTATCGGCTTCCACTTCGCTGGATTCTTCCACCCGCTCCAAGCAAACACCGTCAAAAAAACCGCCCCGGCACTTCCTTTTCTCTTCAGCGATCCGCTCCACATCATCAAAAGGATAGCCCGCCTGCTCCGCCATGGCCCGCAAAACTTCATAGAGATCCGCCAACTCCTCGACCTCATAATCCTGCTTCCATTCCTTCAGTTCTTCCAACAATTTCTTTTCCAAAGCCTGTCGAAAGGCCATTCCCGACACTTTGCGGGTCTTGGCTTTCTTCCCGTCCGATTCAATCACCTTGGGAATCTCATCACGAACCAATTTGTTGTACATGACAACGCGCACGATATCGCCTCCTTTTTATTTCTCGATAGTGCTTGGTTAGAAGACCACTACCCCTTTTCGTTTGGGTAGAAGACCACTACCCCTTAATTATACGAAAAAAAGGATTTACTGGGTAGTAAATCCTTCTCCATAAACTTCATGCACATCCGCAACAACCATAAAGGCGCGCGGGTCCGTTTCCCGGACAATGCGTTTCATTTTCACAATTTCATACCGTTCCACCACACAAAGCAAAACGCCCTTATCGCCTTGGGTGTATGCCCCCTTGCCGTGCATCATGGTTGCGCCGCGGTCCAAGTCCTTGAGTATCCGTTCGCTGACTTGATCCGGATGATCCGTGATAATCCAAAAAGCCTTGGCGGCCAAAAAACCGTCCAGCACCACATCGACCAGCCGAACAAGTGTGATCAAGGCAACCGCCGACAGCAGCGCCGTTTCAATCTGTCCGCTGACAATTCCCGATGCGACCACGACAGATCCGTCAATAAACAATAAAATATGCTGTGTCTTAATGGATGGAAAAAACTTGTTCAGAATGGCGGCAAATAAGTCGGTGCCGCCCGTTGTTGCCCCCCGTGTAAACACAAGTCCCAATCCCGCACCAGTCAATCCGCCGCCGATCAGCGCGGCCAAAAGCAGATTTTCCGTCATATTCACATTCGGAATCAGCCGCAAGAAAAACGAGATCATCACAGTCCCGTAGAATGTCTTGAATCCAAAGCTCTTTCCCAAAATCAGAATGCCCAATAAAAACAAGGGAATATTAATCGCCAGATAAGAAAATTCCACCGGCATGGCAAACAATTTATATAATATAACCGAAATACCGGAAACCCCGCCCGGGGCAATGGTATTCGCTTGGTAAAATCCAACAACCGCCCATGCAATCAATGCACAGCCTACGGTAATAAATGTATAATCCCAAAACGCCCGAACCCAGCGGTTTTGTTGTTTTTGAAACATAAAATCGCCTCCTTACCGTCTCATCTTACGCGGGCAACCGATCTTTCGCAAGTAAAATTTTTGTCATTCTTTCAATATTTACAACCCCTTCGGGGTATCGATAACCTGAATGGTACAAAGGAGGACAAACTATGAAAAGAACATTCATCTTCTTGCTCATCGTCTTACTGGGCTTTTTAAGTATGGCAACCGGATGCTCACAAGAAAAACCGGAATTGGTTGTGGGCATGGAACTGGCATATCCGCCATTTGAAACCACCGACGAACAAGGCAATCCAATGGGGATCAGCGTCGATCTGGCAAACGCCCTCGGCGACTACTTGGATCGGCCTGTTCGCATCGAAAACACCTCTTGGGGCGGATTGATTCCCGCCTTGCAATCCGGCAAGATCGACATCATTCTGTCATCGATGACCATTCGGGAAGACCGGCTGGAACAGATCGACTTTTCCGATCCTTACGCCAATGCCTATCTCGCGCTTTTGGTCAATCAAAGCTCGTCGGTTCAAAGCGCTTCGGATTTGAATGATCCCGATCGCGTGATCGCCGTCAAAACCGGTACAACAGGACATCTCGTCGCCATGGACCTTTTCCCCGAGGCGACCCTGAATGTTTTCGACAACGAAAATGCCTGCGTACTGGAAGTGGTGCAAGGCAAGGCGGACGCCTTTATTTATGACCAGTTGACGATCTACAAAAACTGGAAGCTCAACGAAGCCACAACGCGGCCGGTTTTAAAACCCTTCCAGGATACGCCGGAGCAATGGGGCATCGGCGTGAAAAAGGGCAATGATGCATTGACTGACCAAATCAATGCCTTTTTGAAAGAATTCAAAGAAAATGGCGGCTTTGAAGACTTGAAAGAAAAGCATTTGTCCGAGCAAAAGGTTCTATTTGACGAACTCGGTGTTCCGCTATTCTTTTAGGCAAGCTGGCCCAACACGGGAGCGACCTTCTCCCGTTGGTTTTTGGTTGAAGGACGGGGTTTCCCGTCCTTTACTCTTGACATCGGAGGATATCCATGAAAATCACATCTTTACTAATTAATAACCCCAAAAAGAATCCCCCTGCAAAAAGCGTTCGCTTTTTGAATATTTTGCTGGTCGCTCTGGTTCTCATCGCAATCGTCCAGTTCTCCTTATCCAGAATTGGCCATATTCCGCGCTGGAACCAGGTATGGGCTTACCGCATCCTGTTTGCCAAAGGCTTTGGCATGACGATTCTCGTCAGCCTCTTTTCCTTGTTTTTAAGCCTTACCTTCGGCACGCTGGCGGCTTTGGGCAATCATTCCCGCATCTATTTTTTCCATTACCTGAGCAAATTTTATGTCGAATTGATCCGCGGCACACCGCTTTTGGTGCAAATTGTCTTTTTCTACTATATCATCGGCACCGCCTTTCGCGTTGAAAGCAAATTAATAGGAGGCATTATCATCCTCTCCATCTTTTCCGGCGCTTATGTATCGGAAATGATCCGTGCAGGCATTGAATCCATTGAGAATTCTCAATTGGAAACCGCCCGCGCCTTGGGCCTCAACCGAAGGCAAATCTATCGTCTGATCGTCTATCCCCAGGTGATTCGCCGGGTGCTTCCCCCCTTGGCTGGTCAGTTTGCCTCCATCATCAAGGACAGCTCCCTGCTTTCCTATATCGCCGTGCGGGAATTCACCAAGGTCACCTTCGAAGTGACTGCCATCAACTTTGCCACCTTTGAAAGTTATTTTCTATTGGCAATCGGGTATTTGGCTTTGACCCTGCCGATCTCCCTATGGACCAAACGATTGGAAAGGAGATTTTACTATGAATCTTAAGCTGGAAAACCTCTCCAAACAATTTGACGACAAGACCGTCATCAACCAGATCACCTGCCAACTGGAAAATATCGGTTCCCTCGCCATCATCGGCCCTTCCGGCGGCGGAAAGTCAACGCTGGTTCGCATGATCGCCGGACTGATTCGCCCTACGGCCGGAACCATTGAAATCGACGGCCAAGTCATTCTGGACGATGAAACCTTTCTGACGGCCTATCGAAAAGACTTGGGGATGGTCTTTCAGGCTTACAACCTCTTTCCCCACCTGACGGCTTTGGAGAACGTCAAGCTGCCCTTGATTCACGTGCATGGCAAAACAGAGGCGGAAGCCAACCGAATCGCCATGGAATGCCTGGCCCGCTTTCAATTGGACGAACACCGAAACAAATTGCCCGCCCATCTGTCCGGCGGACAGCAGCAGCGGGTTGCGATCGCACGCGCAATTGCCAGCGGCGCCAAGACCCTGCTCTTTGACGAACCAACCTCGGCTTTGGACCCGGAACTTACCGGAGAAGTCCTGGATATGATCAACGAGCTGCGCAAGGAGGGCAAGGAACTGATTGTCGTTACCCACGAGATGGGCTTCGCGCGAAACGCCTGCGACTATGTCATCTTCATTGCGGATGGAGAAATTCTGGAACACGGCCCCAGCCATCTGCTCTTTGAACACCCGCAAACACCGGAACTGAAAAACTTCCTGGCCCGCATCCTGGAATGGAACTAAAAAGATCCGACCCCGTTTAACTGGGTCGGATCTTTCTCTCTTTCCGATCTATGCAGACTTCATGCTTCGCGTCGCCACAATATTCACACCCGTGTCCAGAATGTTTTCGACAATCACATCCCCAACCTTCACAGGCGCTTCTACTTCAACCTTATTGATTACAGCCATGGCATCAAAAATCAAGGGTTTCGGCAAGGGCGTATCGGTCTTCACCGGCAGTCTACGCAACCTCGCGCCACGAATCTTGACGGTTGTAGGAACAACCCGGGTTGGATTGGTAACTTCCTTTTTGCCATACACCTCTCCGCGTTTGCACTGATTCCCCGCAACAACCAACTCTCCGTTCTCTTCGGTCACCGTCAACCGACAACCGATGGGGCAACTGATACAGATCATTTTTCTTTCTTCCATCGGATCCTCCTTTAACGGTCTTCCACATCAATGGTGATTTGCTTGACGCCACCGCCATTGAACAATTCAACCGGCAATTTTACGCGTTCCATCTCGCCCGGCGCCATATGACCGCGGCGTTTTGCCTGCACTTCCTTGCCGTCCACTCGGACAACCAGGGTTTTGCCGACATAGATATCACGAACCCGCATAAACAGCTCCAGCTCTCCGTCCACTTGGCCCGGCCGAATCCGTTGCGGCACAATATATCCGATGCCCTCACCCGGCAAGGTTCTGATGGGTTCCACTGCAGTTACTTCCGCTTTTTTTACATATTGCGCGGCAAATTTGCCCGCCCTTCTTGATTCGTCCGTAACCCAGTCCACCAGATCATGAACATGCAGCACATTGCCGCAGGCAAAGATCCCCGGAACCGTGGTTTCCATGGACTCGTTCACGATGGCGCCCCTGGTTCTTGGATCCAACTTCACGCCCGCGCCTTTGGACAGTTCATTTTCAGGAATCAAACCGACAGACAAAAGCAAGGTATCCACGTCATAATGAATCTCGGTGCCTGGAATCGGTTTGCGATTCTCATCCACCTTCATCACCGTAACGCCTTCCACCCGGTCCTTGCCTTGAATATCCGTAACCGTATGGCTCAACTTCAAAGGAATATCATAATCGTCCAGACACTGTACGATATTTCGTGTCAACCCGCCGGAAAACGGCATCAATTCGCAAACCGCTTCCACCTTGGCGCCTTCCAGAGTCAGCCTTCGTGCCATAATCAGGCCAATGTCGCCGGAACCGAGGATCAATATCTTCTTGCCGACCATATAGCCTTCCATATTCAAATACCGCTGCGCCGTCCCCGCTGTAAAAACACCAGCCGGACGGAATCCAGGAATCGCCAAAGCGCCCCTCGTCCGTTCCCTGCATCCCATAGCCAAAACAATGGCCTTGGCTTCCAAAGTGATAAACCCTTCGCCCTTGCTGATGGCATGAACCACCCGGTCCTCGCTAATATCCAAGACCATGGTGTCCAACCGATACTCAATCCCCATTCCCAATAATTCGTCGATAAACCGTTCCGCATATTCCGGTCCCGTCAATTCTTCCTTGAAGATGTGCAGTCCGAACCCATTGTGAATGCACTGCTGCAGAATGCCGCCCAATTCTCGATCCCGTTCCAGTACAAGAATCTTCTCGACGCCATCTTTTCGCGCTTCCACCGCGGCTGCAAGCCCCGCCGGACCGCCGCCAACAACAATCAAATCATAGTTTCTCATTCGTCCGCACCCCCTTTGGTTTCTCCAACAAGAATGTGGGAATCTTTGCTCTCCTGCTCGACTTCCATCGGGCTGATCTTCAGTTCGCGCGCCAAAATCTCCACCACCCGCGGTCCGCAAAAACCGCCTTGGCAGCGTCCTGCGCCTGGACGACACCGCCGCTTTACGCCATTGATGGTTCGCGCACCTGCATTTCTGTGAATGGCATCAACAATCTCGCCTTCCGTAATGGTCTCGCATCGACAAATAATGCGGCCAAATGATGGTTCCACACGAATCAAATCAGCTTTTTTCTCATCGCTCATTTCAACAAAACGAATCTTCTTCCGCGTTTTCGGATTAAAAGCCGGATTCTTTTTCATCGCGTCCCCTAGAATGCCACGGACAAGCTCGTCGGCCACATGAACCGCGATGGCCGGCGCCGAAGACAAACCTGGCGACTTGATGCCCGCAGCATTGATAAAGCCCGGTACCGCAGTCGATTCCTCAATAATAAAATCGCCCGTTGACGGTTCCGCCCGCAAACCGGAGAAGGTCGTGATATTCATATGGAATGGCAAGTCTTCAACCGTATGCAGGGCATGGTCTCGAACAAACTTCAAGCCATCAGCCGTCGTATTCAAGGCTTCCTTGTCAGTAAGATCTTCCGCATTCGGACCAATAATGACATTGCCATGCACGGTCGGCGACACCAAGACGCCTTTCCCCATCTTGGTCGGGCATTGGAAAACCACCGTATTGACCAGACCGTTCATTTCCTTGTCCAGCAAGAAATACTCGCCCCGTCTGGGATGAATTTCGAATTCCGGTTCCGTGACCATGCCATAGATTTTGTCCGCGTAAACCCCCGCTGCATTGACGATCACTTTCGTCTCCACCGTTCCCGTCGGAGTGGTGATCCGAAAGCCCTTCTCCTCTTTTTCGATGGCTGTCACTTGGCTGTTCAAGCGAAGTTCCGCCCCATTGTCCATGGCATTTTCCATATAGGAAATTGCCAATTCCCACGGTCCAACAATTCCAGCCGTCGGAGCATAAAGGGCCGCGACCGCCTTGTGGCTCACATGGGGTTCAATCTCCCGGATCCGATCCGCTTCAATAATTTCCAGGTCCGGAACCCCCAATCGTTTCCCGTTCTCAAAGAGCTCTTCCAGTGTTGGCCGGTCCTCTTCATCAAAAGCCAGCACCAAGGAACCGATCTGTTGAAACTCCACGTCCAAGTCTTCGCACAGTTGCTTGTACATGGCATTGCCTTCTACATTAAATCGCCCCTTCTTGGACCCGAAGGGTGCATCATATCCCGCGTGCACAATGGCACTGTTAGCTTTGGTTGTCCCGTTTGCAACATCATTGTCTTTCTCCAAGACAATCACCTTCAGTTTATACCGCATCAATTCTCGTGCAATTCCGGCCCCGATGACCCCAGCGCCGATAACGGCAACATCATACATTCCACTAACCTCCTTTACGTAAAAAAGGTCACAGTGCGCCGTTAATGACCGCTGTGACCTTCTCCCATTATCCTGGCATTATTTAATTACCCAAATTTATCCGTATTAGAAGATCAACAGAACCAATGTGGTTGTAATGAAGATCGCGAACGCCGGTGGGTCAATGTGCGAATCACATTCGGAGTTCATTGACTTCAATTCAATGTCGCCGAGAATCGCTGAAATGGATGCAAACAACATCGCCATCCAAATGCTGCCGGAGGCCAATGCCGCAACGCCGGCCAACAAGGTGATATGGTGGGTTCCCGGAACATCATAGCCTGCTTGCGCAAAGATCAAGGTTGCGGCAGAAATAACGAAACCGATGGCTGCAACGCCGGACCATTGTGCCAAATAACCGATAACCGCGCCCAAAGATACGCCCAGAAGAATATCGTACACGATATTGGCTCCGCTTGGCATATACTTGCGTCCTTCTACCTTGTTGCCTGTCAAACCGGAAGAACCAAACAGCAGCCGTGCTGTAACGCCGGAGAACCAAACTGCAAATGCAACCGTATCAGTCGGTACGCTCCATACGCCGGCAAGCAAGTAATTGATAAAGAGACCGTAAACACCGAATACACCACCAACAATCAAGATGGTCGGGTCGGCAAATTTATTCATGGGAGTCAAAATATCCGCGCCATTGGCCAATACTTTTTTCTTGTTTGCTGCAAATGCCGCCGCTGCAACACCGCCCGCGAATGCGATATGCGGACCAAACATATAACCGAAAGTAACTGTGCCGAACCAATCATAGTCAACGCCCGCCATAGCCAGAGCAACACCGATCAAGCCCGTAAAGCCAGTAAAGATAAATGCTGGCAGTGCACCAATCAATGCGCCAAAAAGTCCACCGCCGAATGCCGCTAGAATCATGTAAATAGTCATTTAATATTCCCTCCTATTTTCCTTCTTATTCTAATGCCCTAAAATAAAAATCCTGGATGATTTCCGCCGAAGCGGGGGAAAAGGCTTACGCCTCTTCCCATTTTGCTGCTCGACCGACAGCTTTTTTCCAACCGCTGTACAAATCAGTACGCTTAGATTCTGCCATTTGAGGTTCGAATTCGCGATCGATTGCCCATTTCTTCGCGATTACCTCTTTGCTGTCCCAGAATTTAACTGCCAAGCCTGCCAAATACGCAGCGCCCAATGCAGTTGTTTCTGCAACAACCGGACGGTAAACAGGAACGTCCAAAATATCAGATTGGAATTGCATCAAGAAGTTGTTGGCAACCGCTCCGCCATCAACCTTCAAGGCTTGCAATTGAATGCCTGAATCCTCTTGCATCGCTTCCAATACGTCTCGTGTTTGATATGCGATAGACTCCAGCGTCGCACGAATGATATGGTTTCGGTTTGCCCCCCGAGTCAAGCCCAAAATCGTTCCGCGTGCATACATATCCCAGTATGGCGCGCCTAGACCTACAAATGCAGGAACGACGTAAACGCCGTTTGAATCCTTCACTTTTGTTGCAAAGTATTCGCTGTCTTTGGCATCATTGATCAATTGAAGTTCGTCCCGCAGCCATTGGATGGATGCGCCCGCGATAAAGATTGAGCCTTCCAATGCGTATTCAACCTTGCCGTCAACGCCCCAAGCCATAGTTGTCAACAAACCGTTCTTGGATGGTACAATTTCTTCGCCGGTGTTCATCAGCATGAAGCAGCCGGTGCCGTAGGTGTTCTTCGCCATGCCTGGCTCGAAGCAAGCTTGTCCGAACAATGCAGCCTGCTGGTCACCCGCGATCCCTGCAATTGGAATCTCAACGCCAAACATGGAAGGATCCGTCATCCCATAAACTTCACTGGATGGCTTAACATCCGGCAATACAGATGCTGGAATGTCCATTTCCTTCAGCATTTTTTCATCCCACTTCAAGTCGCGGATGTTGTACAACATGGTGCGTGATGCATTCGAATAGTCCGAAACGTGTACTTTGCCCTTAGTAAGATTCCAGATCAACCATGTGTCAATCGTACCAAATGCCAATTTGCCCGCTTCTGCCTTTTGGCGAGCGCCTTCCACATTGTTCAGGATCCAATTGACCTTTGTGCCTGAAAAATATGCGTCAATTACGAGACCAGTGTTCTCGCGTACGTAATCTTCCAAACCGCGTGCTTTCAACTCGTCACAGAAACCTGCTGTTCGACGGCATTGCCAGACAATCGCGTGGTAGATCGGCTTGCCCGTTTCACGATCCCAAACGACTGTTGTTTCCCGTTGGTTCGTGATGCCGATCGCCGCGATTTCTTCCGCTTCAACCCCTGCTTTGGCGATGACTTCCTTCATAACGCCGCTTTGGGTTCCCCAGATTTCCATGGCATCATGCTCTACCCAGCCAGCCTTAGGATAATACTGTGTGAACTCCTTTTGTGCAGTCGCTACAATTTGTCCATCGTGATCAAAGAGAATTGCCCTTGAACTAGTCGTTCCTTGATCCAGTGCCAAAATGTACTTTTTCATTCGCTTCCCACTCCTTTTTTTATATTCCAAGAGATGGTTACATCTCCTAGGCTCATTTTAAAATGCTTAGTAAACGTTTTCTTGGTAGTCAAAAAAAACACACGCAAACAAACCCTGTCCAAGGTTTCTTCCACGTGTGATCTCCTCAATCTCCATCACTTCAACTCTATACCTATAATACCATTCTATGACATTTATGTAAACGTTTTTTTGCGTTTTTGTATTGACTAATGTTTAACAAACTTTTCAGTCAATTCCGTCTCTTTTCCTACAGATACCAAATTTCCTTTCGGCTCGTTGAAATACCCACCGCTCCGGCATTGATGCTTTCGATCACATCTTCCTTGTCTTTGATCAGACCGCCTGCAATAATGGGCACATTCAATTCCTCCGTCAAAAACCGGGTCATTTTAGGAACGATTCCCGGCAGAATTTCCACGGCGTCCGGACGGATATTCTTCACGGAATGAATGCCGCGGTCCAGCGAAAGGGAGTCCAACAAAAAAAGACGCTGAATGGTGAACAGATTCAACTCTTTCGCCTTTTTCAATAAACTGGTCCGCGTGGTAATAATGCCGTCAAGATGACAGGTTTTGGATACATACTCCAATGCTACCGATTCCTTGGTCAGGCCTTCCATCAGATCCATATGGACAAACACAAGTTTGCCTGAATCCTTCAGCTTTTTGGATATTTCAGCCAAGTTCAGAATATTGCCCTTCAACAAGAAAATGATTTCACTTGGGGAAGCAATCGCCTCATCAATCATGTCATGGTCACTGATCGCCGCAATAATTGGATTGATTGCTATTTTTTCAAAAAATGGATGGTTGCTTCTCACTGTTTCACCTGTCCTTTCCATGGTTTACCCGCATAATGGTTGCGTTCTTATTGTTTCACACAAAACAAACCACTGTCAATATAGATAATTTTTTATCAAGCATAAAAAAACAGGGTGACAAATTTGTCACCCTAATGCAACATCCAAAAGCATCATAACTGCAAATCCCACCATAACGCCCCAGGTCGCAATATGGCCGCTTTTTTGAAAATGCGCTTCCGGTATCAGCTCTTCCGCCACCACATAGATCATAGCGCCTGCTGCAAAAGCCAAGGAAAACGGCAGAATGCTCTTCATGGTCAGTACCAAAAAAGCCCCCAGCACACCGGCCATCGGCTCTACCACGCCGGACAACTGACCATAATAAAACGCTTTAGCCCGGGAGAAACCTTCGCGCCGCAAGGGAATCGAAACGGCAGCCCCTTCCGGAAAGTTTTGAATCCCAATACCCAGAGCCAAGGAAATCGCGCCTCCCAAGGTCGCAACCGGATGCTCCGATCCCAAGGCGCCAAAGGCGACGCCGACCGCCATCCCTTCCGGTATGTTGTGGATGGTGATTGCCAGCACCAAAAGCAGGCTTCTGCGCCAGTGACTTTCCACCCCTTCCCGGTGCTCATGCCCCTCCATATCCAGATGGAGATGGGGCAAAAACTTGTCCACGAGATAGAGAAACAACCCGCCGGATAAAAATCCCGTCGTAGCCATTAAAACGGCATTTTGCCCCAATGAATCTGCCAGCTCAATGGCCGGATTGAGGAGCGACCAAAACGAAGCTGCAATCATCACGCCGGCTGCAAAGCCCAACATGCCGTCCAGTGTCCGCTTTTTAAGCGTCACAAAAAAGAATACCATCGCCGCTCCAAGCGCCGTTAGCCCCCACGTGAACAAGGTACCAATCAGCGCTTGAAGGACGGGTGTTTGTTCAGAAAACCATTGCATGAAACCCCTCCTTTATTCTGTCTATACCCTGATACCCAATTATTTTCATTCCTTTCAAGTTTAGGCAAAAAAAGAAGGAGAAAATCTCCTTCTTCTACTCCGTTTCCATTACGACCTGAATGAATTCCTGCTTTACGACATCAATCATACCCAAATCGCTCATTTTCACATCCGGAATCACCGGTAAGGCAATGGTCGCCGCCCGCATATGCGGGGCTTGATTGTCAATTCCCATCTCCCGGATCCCCGTTGAGACGATCTCGATTTCCTTGACAACATTTTTCCCGGGATGCATAGAGAGCAAACCGGCAATCGGCAGTTCCAAGACGCCATGAACCGTTCCATTCTTCGCATAGGCCATGCCGCCTCCGCATTTTTGCAGGGTTTCCGCGATCGCAATCGCTTCTTCCGGATCCCGATAAACCAAGGAGAGATTATGGCAGTCATGGGCAACCGTAGACCCTACCGAACCTTCATTTAAACCGAATCCCCGCACCAGGCCGACAGAAAAATCGCCCGTTCCATAGCGGTTCATAATGGCAACATAATAGAGGTCTGTTTTCGAAAGGTCCAAAACGCCGTCCACAACCGGAACCCATTCCTCCGCCAGCCGGGTTCTGGCACCGTTCATGCTCATATACTCGATAACATGGCATTTGGCTCGTCGCCCATCGGCATGAATTTGAAGATCTGAAGAATCGGGGATCTGCAGATTCATGGTGTTTTTGCTTTCAACCTCAAATTTTTGCTTCTCAATCGTTACCGTACAAGCCCCGTTTTTGGCAACCAAGGCACCCTCCATAAAGACCGCCGTCGGCCGGAAATTTTCCAAATCCGGCAGCAGTTGAAGATCAGCCGTATAACCCGGTGCAATTGCGCCGATATTCTTCATATCCACTTCCACAGCCGGATACAAGGTCGCATGGCGAATCGCCTTGACCGGGTCCATTCCGCTTGCAACCGCTTTTCTTACACCATGGGATACATGACCCAACTCCACAAGATCCTTGGGTTCGCGGTCATCCGTGCATATGGTCAGATTGATCGGAGAATCAAATTCCTTGGTCTCCTTGATAATGCCCGAAACATTTTGGCTCATGGAGCTTTCCCTCGCATCCACCACAAGGCCGTTTCTCACTTTTTCCCGGGCGTTGAAGCCAATCCGCGTCTCGTGGCAAGACTCGATGCCGGCGCACAAATACGCCGACAGGTCACGGCCGCGGACAGCCGGGGCGTGTCCCTGGATAAAGACATCCCGCTCCAGCGCCAATCCAAGAATTTCCTGCATCCGTTCACTGCCGTTAAGGACGCCGGGATAGTCCATGACTTCGCCAATGCCGATCACCCGTTCCAGATCCAGGCACTGTGAAACCTCCTTGACGTTGAAGACAGCCCCGGCCCCCTCCATCCCGGGTACGGAAGGCACGCAAGACGGCGCCAAGAGGAAATGGCGAACCGGCAGAGACTCGCTGGCTTCGTGCATATACTCGACCCCTTCAACCCCCAGCACATTGGCAATCTCATGGGGATCGGAGATAATCGTCGTCGTGCCGTGGGGAGCAATAACTTCGGAATAATGAGCCGGTGTCATCATGCCGCTTTCCACATGGACATGGCTGTCGACAAAACCCGGCGCCAAATATTGTCCTTGACCGTCAAAAGTCTCGACCGCTTCCAAAACCGGCTTCTCGCGGTCTTCCTTGTCGGGATTGGCTTCCACATGGGCAATAAACCCATCGTAAATCCCGACCTCGGCGGGATAGATTTCCCCGGTAAAAACATTGACCAATTGAACATTCTGAATCAGCAGATCAAAGGGACGCTGGCCTAAGGCCGCCTCTACCAAAGCCCTTCGATCTTTCGGTTCCATTCTCATCGATTGCCTCCTTTATTCAAATCCTTCGTGAATCACATTGTTCACCCACCGCTTGCTCCGAAAACGCGGGATTGTGATAAAACTCTTGAGTATTTCTTCAAAAAACACGCACGCCAATACCAGGTGTACAGGCAAGTGCCAAACCAAGGTCGCGATAAAGGCCAAGGGAACGCCGATCAGCCAAATCCCCACCAAATCCAAGATCATGCAGTATCGGGTGTCGCCGCCGCTACGCAAGACCCCAACGATCATCACATAGGTAAACATCTTCGGCAATTGATAGAAAGCCACCACGGTCAAGGCCAGCATTAAACTTGATTTCGTCGCCGGTTCCAATGAATAGAAATACACAATGCCCGATCGGCTGAAATACAATGCCGAGCCGATCAAAATTGCCAAAATCACAGACATGCGCAAGTATTTCGCACCGTATTGATAAGCTCGGCTTTCCATGCCGGCGCCGATCTCATTGCCGATCATAACCGCTGCCGCATTGCCAATCCCCATGAAGAGAGACTGGAAGAAATCGGAGACCACATAGCAAATCTGAACAACCGCTACCGCATCCGTTCCCAAAAATCCATAGGCGATATAATATACTGTTACCCCTAAAGCCCAGGTTGCCTCATTAACAAACACAGGCGCCGCAGTTTTTAGGACCCTTTTCACCATTGCGGAATCAAAATCCCTCAATTCTTTTGGTGTGGCTGCCAATGGATGCGAACTTCCGAAATAAACGACGCCAATCAAAATCAGCATTTCAATGGCACGTGAAATCAGTGTCGCAGTCGCTGCGCCTTCCACCCCCAGCCTCGGGAACCCGAAATGCCCGTAAATCAATGTATAATTCAACAAGGTGTTCAAGGACAGCGCCACCATGCTCGCCGCCATGGGGAGCTTGGTTCGATGTACGCTTCTGGAGGCATAGCTGTATGCAAAGGTCATGGCCGTCAAAGGATAGGACCACGCGACAATCCGCAGGTAAGAAATCCCCAATTCAATGACCCGGGGATCACCAATAAAGATCTGCATAATGGCGCGCGGAAAGATCAAGGCAAGGGCCATAAACAGACCGCTGACCAGAAATCCGAATCCCAGCATGATGCCCTGAACACGATGAATGTTCCTTAAGTCCTTCTTCCCCCAAAATTGCGAAGTGAAAATGGACATTCCGCTGAAGCCGCCAAATACGAAAAGAATGAACAGAAAAAAGATCCGATTGGCAATGCCGACGGCCGCAATGGATTCAGCTCCCAAGGAGCCAATCATCATGGTATCCACCATATTCAGCGAGGTGCCGATCAGCGACTGTATGGCGATTGGCGCCGCAATGGTCGCCATGGTTCGATAAAATTGTTGGTTTTCGTCTTTCGTTAATCTTTGCGTATCCATATTCTGCCTCCAGGTATTAGATAGTATTATACTGAATTCCCATCCGCCAGGCAAGGAAAAAGATGCGCAAAAATCGCATCTTTTCTACTTCGGAAATTTCAGGGTAAAAAGAACCCCTTCTTCCCGGTTTTCAACCGACCGCTCTCCATGGTGGGCTTTTACGATCTGGTCAACAATCGCCAGGCCCAAGCCCATGCCACGCTTTTCTTCGCTTTTCCCCCGATAGAATCCTTTCCAGACCTCAGATAATTCGTCCGCCGGAATGCCGGGCCCCTGATTCCAAACTTGAATCAAGACTTGCTCGCTCGCTGAACCGACTTCCAGGCGAATCCGCCCCATTTCCGGCGTATGTCGGGCCGCATTGGTCAAGAGATTAAACACCGCTTGGGAAAGTCGCTGGCGGTCAGCCCAAATTTCAAGGTCCGCCTCAGCCATTCCATATTCGAAAACAAGGCCGCGCGCGCTCGTCATCCGCTGAAACCGGTCTACAACGCCTTCCAGCCAAGGCTGAAGAGCAATTTTTTCCTTCTTCATTTGGAAAGCCCCCGATTCCAGCTGGGACAGGTCCGTCAAATCCCTTGCCATCCGGCTTAAGGATTGAATCTCAGATTCGATCACCTGATAGTACTCGTGCCGTTCCTCTTCCGATTCCGGCAGCCCGTCCTCCAATCCTTCCACATAGCTTTGGATCACCGCCAAAGGCGTCTGCAGCTCATGGGAAACCTTGGCGACAAAGCCTTTTCTCATCGTCTCAAGATTCTTTTCCTTTTCCAATTCATTCTTTAATCGTTCGATTGTATCCGCCAATTGCCGGGACATTTCATTAATGCTGGTGCCCAATTCGCCGATCTCGTCCGAGCGCTGTTCGGAAAATCGCTCGCTAAAATCCATATGCGCAATGTTCTTTGCCAACCGGTTCAGCCTGCCGATCGGCCGACTGATATTGCGTGCGACAAGCCAAGCGGCCATCGTTCCAATCAACAGTCCCAAAAGGAAGATCCTCTTTAGGAAGGTTAAAAAAGCATCAACCGCCGCATCCACTTCTCCCATGGGGCGCTGCAAGAGAATAACGGAACCTTCCTGAGTGACATGCCGCTCCACCAGCCATTCTCCAGGTAAATTGTTAAAGGTTGTAATGCCGCTGTACTCGCTGTTTGTTTCTCCCGTATCCCAGCGGCCGCGCCCCTGGCCGTGCATGCCCTGCATGCCTTGGCCGGAGGTCCCTTTCCAATAAATCAGATTGCCGTCCGCATCCACGATCTGCACCAAGGCGTCGCTTTGCAGCGCCAAGGCTTCCCATTCGGCCAGAGGCACCGAGTCAGAGATTTGCTCCGCTGCTTCGAATTCGGTGACCAACTCGGACAAGCGGCTCAGTTCCACCTGCTGATAGTATTCGGGAAAAGCCTGCACGCCGTAAAAATAGCCAATGGAAAAAATCAGCAAAAAAAGTCCAATGATCATCACGAGCATCCGGTCTCGTATTTTCATTTTCATGCTTCCTCCTCGAAACGGTATCCCGCTCCCCGCACCGTAACAATTTGCTTGCCTGCGTTCCCCAATTTCTTCCTCAGCCGTTTGACATGGGTGTCCACCGTTCTATCGTCGCCAAAATAATCGTATCCCCATACCCGGTCCAAAATCATTTCCCGGGTTAAAACCCGGTGGGCATTATTGACAAAATAAAACAGAAGTTCATATTCCTTGGGCGACAAGTCCACCTCGGTACCCTCCACCTTGACCTGATGAGACTGGGGAGAAAGCACAATCCGCCCCATTTGCACCAGGGATTCCGCTGCCCGTTTCTCTCTCCGTTTCATCACCACGCGAACCCGCGCCATCAGCTCACGGGGGCTAAAGGGTTTTGTCATATAGTCTTCCGCGCCCAATTCAAAACCAAACAATTTGTCCTCTTCATCACCCCGGGCGGTTAGCATTATCACCGGCAAATCCGACTCGTTTCGCAAATGACGCAAGACGGACCAGCCGTCCACCTCCGGCATCATCACATCAAGGATCACCAAGTCAACAAGATTTTCATCCAGCAGCTCAATGGCTACCTGTCCGTTTTTTGCTTCTAAAACCTCATAACCCTCCCGCTGCAAATATGTTCTGACAATTTTTCGAAGTTTTTCTTCATCCTCGGCAACCAGCACGCGCAATCCGTTCATGGCGCTCCCTCCTTTTTCTATATTATAACAAAAAGCGGATGCCATTCCGATCGAATGCATCCGCTTTCTTGAATCTTATGCTTCTGGAAGAATACAAGTGCCGTCTTGCGCTCGCGCACCGGTACCGTTTTGTGAACCTTGTCTGAATCCGCCATTGCCGCCGCGTCCGTTCGCGTTTCCTTGGCCGCTGCCGTTTGCTTGGCCATTTCCGACGCCTTTACCGCCTTGGCCGTTGCCCATTCCAACACCTTGTCCGTTGCCGAATCGCATGCCCAAACCTTGCAGCAATTGCGCCTGCTGTCCGGTGCCGTCACATTCCGCGATCCGCGCTTCCAGATCCGCGATCAGGCTATCTGCTTCTTCCTGAGTCAAGGTGTCCCCGACCAAAGACTGGATTTGCGCTTTTTTCGCTGCCAGCATCTGTGCCACGAAGGCTTCGCTAACACCTTCTTCTGCTGCCAAAGCGCCAAATCGCCCCTGGCCTCTCATCTGCCATGCCTCTTCAACGGTTTTCCCCGTCAGGTTCGCATAGATTTCAGCTGGTGACGCGCTTTCTGCCGCAAACGCCATGGATCCGAATACCATAAATCCTGCCAATAACAATAATCCGATTTTTTTCATTTTTCTTTCCTCCTGTTTTTTGTTTGTTTTTCTTTACACCCTTATCATAGGCTTGCTCTGTGTCGGTTTTGTGACAGGTCCATGAAAATTTATGATTGCATGATCGGAATAGGAGGCGTATGATAAAGGCATTATTTGTATGAAAGAAGGAAAAATATGAACGCGTTATTTATTGTACTCAACGATTTGACCCGATATGATGATGTGATGGAAATCTTTTATGAGCTTCGAATTGGCGCAACCACCATGGATACTACCGGCATGCGCAGCATTTTGCAGCGCCATAGCGAACCCATTCCATTCGTAGGCCGTTTCGACCGTATCTTTAAGGAAGGACAGCCCTACAATAAAACTATCTTCAGCGTCATCCAGGATGATGAACTGCTGGAGACCGTCACCAGCCGCTTGGAAGAAGAAGTCTTTGACTACTTTCAGGAAGAAGGCAAAGCCTTTATGTTTGTCATGCCGGTTGCCCGTGTTTACGGATGCAGCAAATCGGAAACCAAAAATGCCGCCTGCTCCTAAGGGAGTGGCGGCATTCTTTAATTCAAATCTTCAGAGATTGCACGGTCAAAATCCATCAATTCCTTAATGGTAGTTTCCAATCCTGCCGGATCCCACTTCAATTCCAGCCGATAAAGAGCCGTGCCCTCTTGGTCCACAAACCAAAAAACCAATTCCTTCGTTTTCTCGAGCCTTTCCAACCAGGTCTTTTGAATCGCCAGGTTGATCCCGCCGGGAATGATCCACTCCGGCGTCAGGGCGAAAGATTCCCCTTCCAGCCAAAAGTCAAGAATCAGATTCACTGTCGATTCATCTTCATTTTCCTCCAGCCGAGCGCCGTAGTCCACCCGTTTCAATCCGGAAGACAGCACCTCCAGATCCAACTCCATCGTAATAAATTGAAAATGAAGCTGCCGGTCTAAAAAGAGGACAGCTCCCAGGCCCCATTCCAACTCATCCGTCATAAATGCAGGCATTTCCGTACTGCAGATTCCTGCCTCGCAAAATTCCAAATTCACTTCGCTTTCCTTTAAAACAACCCGCTCACCCATGATTCATTCCTCCCTAAAAACGAATTCTGACCTGAACCTCGCCAGCTCAGACCATCTTCACTTTAACGCATATTAGCAGATTGGTTCATTCCGCTAAATGCTTAGCGAAGATCTATTCATTTAGAACGAAAAAACCGGCTTTCGCCGGTTTCCTTAGTTTGTCACACTGCTGATATCCATCATCAAGGCTTTTCCGTCAACTTGAATTTCGTATACGACACGAACTTCCTGTCCCTCTTGAATAAACTCAAGAATCGGGTTGACGATTGATGAGTCCAGCGTCAAAGTTTCTTCGCCGGATTTTACCAGGATATGATTTTCGTCTTTTCGGCTTTCGTAAACGCCTGTGATCTCTTTGCGATTGGCGGCCAAATAGCTTTCTTCATCTTGTACGTTCAGCTCTTTTTCCAACATCGGTACACCGATTTGTGAAAGCGCATATGCATATTCAGACTCCAATACACCGGGATCCATTGATTCACCGACACCGACGACCAACTCAACCAATCCGTCCAAATAATTGGCGCGCTTTACCTTCAAAGCTTGACCTTCTTCCAAAGCCAGATCGTCAACAACCAAAACGACATCAATTTCATCGAATCGATAGATGCCTGGGGTTTTAACCGCTTCTTTCACTGCAGCCTGTGTTGTTTCATCCAGTTCATCCAAATAGACTTCCGTAAAGGAAATCGGTCCATTCTCAATTTTCGGTTCTGCAGGAGCGCATCCGCTCAACAAGGCAAAAACCAATACGATCAGTAGGCTTCCAGCTACCCATTTCTTCATTTATAATCCCCCTTGAACTAGCTTCACTGTCTATTCTATCTTACAGGAATTCGATAAAAAATCAACTACTTTTCCTTGTCTTCATAAAAAGTTAACGCTTGGAATCCCAGTAGGAAAACGATTTATGTTAAATTTTTAACATTAATTAAAAATAGGTATTGATATTTTTTTGACAATGCGCTATGATAATGATGAATTTACAGGAAAACGGAGGAAAAAGATGGTAGTTCAAGTATGTATCGGCAGTGCATGCCACTTAAAAGGTTCTTATGACGTGATTCAAAAATTGAAGGCGCAGATTGCGGAAAATGGATTGGAAGAGCAAGTCTTGCTTAAATCATCATTTTGTTTGGGCCAATGCGCCCAAGCGGTTTCGGTGAAAATCGACGATGAACCCGTGTATTCCGTGTCGCCTGATACGGTCGACGAATTCTTTCAAACATCGATAAAGGAGCGCTTGTAATGTCTTTTATTGCCTTTGACAAAGAAAAATGCGATGAATGCTATAAGTGCCTGAGAGCCTGCCCCACCAAGGCCATCGCCTTTCTGGGAGACCGGCGTGAAGTGATTGACGATTTTTGCATCAAGTGCGGCAAATGCCTGGTGGCCTGTCCACAACACGCATTGTCCATTACCCGGGATCTTGACAAGGTAAAACAAGTCTTACGTTCTGGACAACGGGTCGTGGTTTCCATCGCCCCGTCATTTGCCTCGGCATTTAATATGTACGATCCCAGCCAGATTGTAACGGCACTCAAGTTTTTAGGCTTCACCCATGTAGAAGAAACCGCTATCGGCGCTGAGGTCGTGTCTCAAGCCTACGAAATCATCATCGAGAACGACGACAAAAAAAATCTGATCACCACGAGTTGCCCATCGGCCAACTACTTGGTTGAACAATACTATCCGGAGTCCATCCCTTACCTATTGCCGGTCGTTTCTCCCATGATCGCCCACGGCAAACTGCTCAAGGAACGGTTCCCGGACGCATATACAGTCTTTATCGGCCCTTGTATGGCAAAAAAGGAAGAGGCGCAGAAGTATGCAGGCATCATCGACGCCGTGATCACCTTCGACGAACTTCATGACTGGCTCTATGACGCCCGCGTGAATTTAAAAGACCTGACGCCAACACCCTTTGATCATATTGCGACCAAACGCGGCTGTGCCTATCCCCTGGGCGGGAGCCTCTTTAAAAGCGATTTTCGAACCCGGATCAACCATGAATACAAATATGTGCGGGTTCACGGGATCGAAGAATCCAAAGACATTTTGGAAGCCCTGAGAAAAGGCGCCCTGGACCACTACTGCATTGAAATCAACATCTGCTCCGGTTCCTGCATCAACGGACCTGGCATGCCGGTAGACGGCACCTGTCATTTCGAACGGGAAATGCGGCTTCACAAATATGTGGACACCAAAAAGACCCTGAAGGAAGCGCGCAAGAAGAACCGCTTTGAATTCGAGCATCTGGACTTGACCAAGCGCTTCGAATCAAAAAATCTTTGCTACGATATCGCCACAGAGGAAGACATCCAACAGGCGCTGATGCAGATGGGCAAATATACCAAGCAGGATCAGCTGAACTGCGGCGCCTGCGGTTACGACACCTGTGTGGACAAGGCGCGCGCCGTTGTCATGGGCATCTCGGACGCCCAGATGTGCATGCCGTATCTGCGGGAAAAAGCCGAGAGCATGCAGTCTGTGATCTTTGATTCAACGCCAAACAGCATTGTCATCTTAAATCGCGACCTCTCCATCCGTGATGTCAATCCCGCGTTCAACCAATCTTTTAATTTGGAAGGCAGCCCTGTCAGGGACTTTCCCATCGCCGCCTTTTTGGACGAAGAATTGTTCGCGCAGGTTGCGGAAACCAAAAGAAGCATTCTGGGCCAGCGGGTTCAGTTCCCATCATTAAAGAAAACTTTTATCGCGAATATTGTCATGCTGGAAGAAGAGCTGATTCTCGGCATTCTGGCCGACGTCACCCAAGCAGAGAAGAATCAGATTGAATTGACGCGCGTGAAGCGGGAAACCATCGTTGCCTGCCAGGAAGTCATCGACAAGCAAATGCGTGTCGCGCAAGAGATTGCCAGTCTGCTGGGTGAAACCACAGCTGAAACCAAAGTGAACCTCAATCGATTGAAAGACATCGTTCTATCCGACGAGGGGGATTTCTAATGGGCTACTATATCGACATCGCCACCCAAAGCCTGAATAAGGTTGGAGAAGAACTCTGTGGCGACAAGGTAGAAATTTTCCGCGAACCCAGCCGAACGGTCATCGTTTTGGCCGACGGGCTGGGCAGCGGGGTAAAAGCAAATATTTTGGCAACCATGACGACAAAAATTGCCGGCACCATGCTGATCAAAGGCGAATCCGTTGAAGAAACCCTGGACACGCTGATGAATACCCTCCCGGTTTGCCACGTCAGAAAAATCGCCTATTCCACCTTTGGCGTGATCGCCATCGAACCGGAAGGCACCTGTGTCATGCTGGAATACGACAATCCGCCCATCTTTGTCATTCGGGACGGAAAGATTCTGCCCATCGAAAAACGGGAGATCTCCTATGACGGCAAAATCGTCAAGCGTTCCAGTTTTACCCTGCAGGAAGGCGACAGCCTGACTTTGTGCAGCGACGGCGTCATCCATGCCGGTGTGGGGGAAACCCTGAACCATGGCTGGGAATGGGAACATGTGGCCAGCTTTTTAACCCGCCAGTCCGTTAAAACCGCCGACCAGCTGAACGAACGGCTGATTGACGCCTGCGCAAAATTGTACAATTACCACCCAGGCGATGACACCACTGCCGTTACGGTCAAACTGCGGGCGCCGGAAAACCTGTGTCTCTTTACCGGACCGCCCATCGATCCGGAAGACGATGCCTTTCTGGTCAAAAAGTTCATGCGCCAGCCCGGCAAAAAAATCATCTGCGGGGGTACCGCGGCCAATATCATCAGCCGGGAGCTAAACCGGGAAATTGAAACCTGTCTGGACTATCTGGATCCGGAGATCCCTCCAATTGCAAAAATCAGAGGAATCGATCTGGTGACAGAAGGCGTCCTGACCCTGCAAAAAACCATCGATCGATTGGAAGCCTTCCGATTGAAACTGCCGGGCTATGACCCGACGAAAGAAGATGGCGCAACAAAACTAGCGAAACTTTTGATCAATGACTCCACCCATATTCAATTTTTTATCGGGCGCGCCATCAACCCCGCCCACCAAAATCCGGACTTCCCCGCTGCCCTCAGCATCAAAATGCATGTGGTGGAATCCCTGATCGAAGAACTGCAGAAAATCGGCAAAAACGTCGAAATACATAGATTTTAGGCTTTATACAAAGAGGTGACCCATGAGAATATTTGAAAACCAGGTGCAATTTGTCAAATACGAGGTGCTGCGCGAAGTCGCGCGGTTTGCTTTCGAAGGCAACTTGGCTGAAAAGAAAGACTTTATCCCCCTGATCCTGAATCCCGGTCCCGAACCGCGATTCCGATGCTGCGTCTATCATGAACGAGAAGTCACAAAAGAACGCATTCAGATGGCCGAAGGCGGCCATGAAGATAATCCCCTGATCGTGGAAGTACTGGACTCGGCTTGCGACCAGTGTCCCGTGCAGCGCTATACCATCAATGAAAACTGCCGCGGCTGCCTGGCCCACCGCTGCGAACAGGCTTGCCCGGTAGGCGCCATCACCTATATCGGAGGAAAAGCCATCTTGGATCACAGCAAGTGTATCGAATGCGGGCGTTGTGCAAAGGCTTGTCCCTACAATGCCATTTCCGATGTGATGCGGCCTTGCCGCCGCGCTTGCCCGACCGGCGCCATAGAAATCAATGAAGAGAAAAAAGCCGTAATCAATCCGGACAAATGCATCGAATGCGGCGCATGCGTCTATCAATGTCCCTTCGGCGCCATTCAGGACAAGTCTGAAATCACCGCCGTCATCGACGCCTTGCGAACCGACAAGAACGTATACGCCATGGTGGCTCCGGCTTTTTCCACCCAATACGATTCGGCCAATCTGGGACAGATTATCGCCGGCATTAAAGCCTTGGGCTTCAAGGATGTGGTGGAAGTTGCCCTGGGAGCCGATCTGGTTTCCATCGAAGAGACAAAAGAACTGGCGACCCATCTTGAAAACCATGATCTGATGACCAGCTCCTGCTGTCCGGCCTTTGTCAATTATGTCGACAAGGAATATCCAGACCTGAAAGAATTGGTTTCCACCACGGTGTCTCCGATGATCGCCACCTCCCGCTTGATTAAAAAAATCGATTCGGAAGCCGTTACAGTCTTTATCGGACCTTGCGTGGCCAAAAAATCCGAGAAGCGAAAAGCGGATCTCGCAGGCGATACCGAATATGTTCTGACCTTTGAAGAATTGTCCGCCATGATCGATGCCAGAGATCTTGTTTTGGAAGAACTGGCACCGCTTCCTTTGAACAATGCGTCCTATTTCGGACGAATCTTCGCTTCCACCGGCGGTCTGACCGAATCTGTCAAACATACGGTGGAACACCTGGCCCTGGATCTGGACGTCAAAAGCTTAGCCTGCGACGGCATCAAGGAATGCGACAAAGCCCTGAAACTGGCGAAATTCAAGCGCCAGCCCGCCAATTTCATTGAAGGCATGGCTTGTGTCGGAGGATGCATCAAGGGTCCGGTTACCATGCACCACGGCCCCAAAGACAAACGCGCCGTCACCGAATACGGCAAGCTGGCCATGGAAGAGGACCAGCACGACTCCTTGCGGATCTTCGACCTCCAAGATATAGACTTGCACCGCCATCGATAAGAATCATGCGCCTTCGGGCGCATTTCTTTTTTAATTCTTTATGAATTTGCCAAACTGAGGCGAATGAATCTGTCAGATCTTGGTATAATAAAACTAGCAAACCTTATTGGAGTAACCTACAAGGAGGATCCTATGAATAAAAACAATGTCTTTATCGCCACCCTGCTTATGCTTTTTGGGGTGTCGCTTCTTCTCATTCGCTTCGACTTTGTTGGAGCGGAAATTTTTCTGATAGCCGGCGGCGGCGCCTTTCTTGCCAGCTACGCAGTCAACCGGGGAGCGGCCAACCTCTTGCTGGGTGTCTTTCTGGTCGGATTGGGCTTGAACAACATCTTGAATCTTTCCCTTTCCTCCAGCTTTATCCTGCTGATTCTGGGCGGCCTGTTCTATCTTTTGTATTTCACCAAGAAGGGGAACGGGTATATCTATCCCGGCATGGTCTTAGCCGTCATTGGTTTGAACCAGCTTCTGGAGGAATGGACCACCATGCCTTCCGACGGACTCTTTTTCATCCTTTTGGGTCTGGGCTTTATGACCACCTATATCTTCGAAAAAGAGCGCTTGCAGTCCAACCGTCTTTTGGGCGCCGGCATGATCATCCTACTAATAGGCGTTGCCCTCTTTATTGCGGCCAACCTGATCACGCCTGAAATTGAAACCTTCTTCCGGATTGCTGCCGTTCCCGGCCTGTTTGTCTTTATCGGCGTCTATCTGTTGTTCCAGCCACGAAAGAAAAAAAAGGAAGCAGACGATGATGATTCCGTCACCTACAGCCAAGAATTCCCTCGGGAAGAGGATGACAAAGAACCTGCTGTCAAACCTGAAAAGCCGGAGTCCAAGCCGCGAAAATCCAAAATCCATTACGCGGTCAAAGGAATCCGCCGCGACGACGAAGAAGAATAAAACAAGACCATTCACCATAAAAAAAATGCTGCGAATTCTCGCAGCATTTTTCATGTTTCCAATAAGTGAAGATATTCTCCGTATCCTTCCGCTTCCATTTCTTCTTTTGGGATAAATCGCAGGGATGCTGAATTGATGCAATACCGTAATCCATGCGGTTTGGGTCCGTCGTCAAAAACATGTCCCAGATGGGCATCGCCATAATGGCTGCGCACCTCGGTGCGGACCATGGAATGGCGGAAATCACGTTTCTCCACAATCAGTTCCCGATGAATGGGTTTTGTGAAACTTGGCCACCCGCAACCGGCATCATATTTGTCGACTGACAAAAACAAGGGTTCCCCCGAGATCAGATCCACATAGATCCCGTGCCGCGTCTCGTCCCAAAACTCGTTTTCAAAGGGATGTTCGGTTCCATTTTCCAACACAACCTTCATTTGTTTTTCCGTGAGCGTTTTAATTCGCTCTTTCCGGTTCTTCACCTCATATTTCTTTAATTCTTTCATTTCATCCCCTCCACCCTATACCTACCCGGGAACGGATTCTTCTACGCCGATTTTTGCCGCAAATAGAGGGCCAAGCATCCTGCCATTCGCACACCGCCTGTGATTAACAGCGCCAAAACAATCGTGGTCTGGTTTTTCACCCAAACACTGAATACCGGTGCAAGGCTGGCGGAAATATAGGTTGCCGTAGTGAATAATGCCATGTAAATGGTTCGGTTTTTCTCGGGCGTCACTTCCAACAGGCTATTGAACAAAACCAATAGCGTACCCGACGTCGCCGTTCCAGGAATTGCCTGCAATGCCGCCATCATGGGCAGGCTCTTTGTCATCGAAAATGCGACCGGCGTCAGCGCCATAAAAAACGTCGTGATGACAATCACAATTCGATTGCCCTTCCGATCTGCCAATCTTGCCCAGAACGCGACAGATAAAATACTAAAAAGGCTGGCAACAACGGAAATCACACTCAGCCAGAACTCGTCCGCCCCCAGATTCTGAATCTGATACAGGCTAAAAAGCGGCCAGCCCATTTGCCATCCAAAATAAAAAATCAAGGCACAACCGCTGTACACCAGAAAATCTTTCTCCCTGGGCAGGCGCTTAAAGACCTCTTTTAGCGGATTCTCACTTCTCTTTTTCCCTTCCTTTTTCAAAGGAACCCCTTTGAACATCCGAAAGGTGATCACTTCCCCCAAGCCAATCAAAAATGCCAAAAGAAAAAACACCTGATAGAGGTGAATAAAATCTTGATTGGACTTTGGAATCCAGAGCATCAATTGGCCGGTCACCACCATCACGATCAACCGGGCAAAATCCGACGCTCGGTTTCTCAAGCTCATGGCGGTCGCCCGCTCTTCCGGAGAAAAGACAATCCCCACACAGGTCTGATGGCCCAATTGACTGGCTGCAAAGGGCAGGTTCATCAAACCCACACACAAAACAAAAAGAGCCGCTTGGTCAATTCCATGAAAAAATGGCAACAATGCCATTGCCAAATAAAAAAGCTTATGGGTCAGCATCAAGGCTGCTGTCCGTTTTTGCTGGTCCTCCGCCCGTTCAATCCATATGGACAAGGGGATCAGGCTTAGGGCGGCCACAATGGCCGGCAGGGATGAAATCATGGCAACATGATAGTCGCTCCCCCCCAAACGCAGTGCAAATTTCGCATTATACGGCTTGGTTAGATTCACAGCCAGCGCAAGAAAGATACCATTGATCACATTAATGTTCCGATTCTCCTTCATTTCATCACCCCTCTCCCCATTATAGCCGATTCCTTATTCGCTACAACAAAAAAAGCGCATTTTCGCGCTTTTCTTTTCTTATTTTTGATTGCCGTTTCCGCCTTGGTTGCCCTTGTTTCCATTTCCGCCCTGATTGTCCTTGTTCCCCTTGTCGGACGAACTGTTTTTATTGTCGCTTTCCTCCTCGGCCACCCCATCATCTGCATTTTGGTTTTCTTCCTTTTTGGCCTGCCCCGGCGGAATTTTATCCTCATTTTTGATCTTCTCACGCTTTTGTTCCTGCATGATCAACCGCGCTTCCTCTTTTTCTTCTTTCGTCGGCTTGGTCAGCTGGTTGGCTTCCCGGATCAATGCACCTACGCTGCCGCCTGATGCTTTGATTTCTCCTTTTTGGGAAAGAATTTCCTCGCGCAAGATCGCCTTGCCCGGCGATACGCCAATACCCTTTGCATTCTGGTATTCCGCTTCCGAACTTTCCAGAGCCGCAATGGTAAGATCCAATCCGTCCTCCAACAAGCTTTCGTACAATTCCTCTACAAAAGCAGCTTCATCCACCTTGTCTTTCTTTTCCTGAGAAGTCAGCAAAACAAATCCATCTTCCTGCAAATAGCCTTGTTCTTCTGCCTCCTCAACAATATCCCGGACAGCCGTTTTCAATTTCTGATGCTTCAATTTCAAGCTCGCAATTGCTTCCGCATCCTCGTTCAAAGGATTCACACCGACCACACGCTCAAAACGATTATAGACCAATTCCGTACTCGGATTGATATCCACCACCATATAGCCAAAGGGGGTCAGATAAAGCCATCCGCTAAACATAAAGACCATAATCAGCGCCATGCTTGTCGCACTTCTCCAATTGAGCACCGGTCTTTTCTCAGGCAATTCAATCTCATCTCCAATTTCCAATCCCAGGGTCTCAAAAAAAGGATACTTTTGGAATCGGCCCGTATCATCCAGCACGATCCAATGTTTTTTTCTTTTTTCAATTATTGTTCCCTTCATCTTTACACCCCCGAAATTCGAGATTTCAGTCTCGGATATTCTCCTCTTAATAAAACCACCATCGATAGAATATATTTTCTGCCACGCTCCAAATTCCGTTTTTTTTCACCCAAGTCGCGAATAATCGATTGGATTGGCAATTTATGATGCTGATCCATCCACTCCATCAGTTCATCAGATTCCAATAAAAAGCGAACAACCCGAAAATACCGGTTGCGCAGCCGCTCCTGCTTGGGTGAAACCCGAACCAGTTCCTGAAAGGACAGATCCCATTTCGCCAATTCTTCACTATAAGCTGCAATCTCCAATTGCATCAATTCCCGTTCCTGGTCTTTTCGGAACCGGCTCATGGCCAATTGAATCTCGGAATAACTGAGTTCCTGCTCCTCATCGCCCACCAATTCCAAACTTTCGTTTCTCGTCTGCCGATATACCTTGCGCTCATAGTCAATCAGACGGGACCGAATCACCTGGGAAGCAAAAGACAAAAAACGGCCTCGTTCCTCGTCATATTTGGCAATCGCCTCCTGAAGGGCGATCATACCAATTTGAATATGCTCTTCCCGCCGATTCGAAATCGGATACTGATCCACCAATCGAATCACGATGCCGCGCTGTTCTGTTAATAAGACATTGAGCGCTTGGGGATCCTTCTTTGCCATTTTCACTTTTTCCAGAAGGTCTTGCTGGTCGTGATTCATTGAAGTCTCCTCCTATTAATTACATACGAGAATCGCTCCGAATAAATTGTGGGTCAAAACGCCAAAATATCTCCAGTATAAAAATATTTCACCTGATCGCCCAGTACTGCTTTCAGTCCATCGAAGCCGGGCATGCTGGTGCAATGCCCCGTATAAACGGTTCCCGCCACCTGATCATTCAGATAATGCGCCACCGCTTCAATCGTTTCTTGACTTTCTTCAAAGTCCGGCTTGCGCCCCTGCAAATGGAAGCCGCCAATCACAGACAATACCGGTTCCCCAGGGAACAAATCCTGCGCCCGGTTCACCATATTGGCAATCCCCTGGTGTGAACATCCCGAGATTACCACCAATCCTGCTTCCATGCGGATCACAATGAAACACTCGTGGGCAAAGGTGTCCAGCCGCAGCGCGCCCTCCTCGCCTTCAAAGAGGAACTGGCTGCTTCCCGGCTGCGGATACCGGTTGGATGCCCGAGGCACCAAAAAGAAGCCTGGTTCAATCTCCTCCACGGCTTCAACCGCATGGAGACGCGCCTGAATCGGTTCAATCAAGTCTGGCTTGACACCCGCGTAGGCCATGCCCGATGCCCGGTTCGACCAGATTGGGTCTGTCACAGATGATTTGGCATAGATCGGCACATTCGACTCGATTCCCTCCAACACCCAGTCCATGCCGCCCAGATGATCGTGATGGCCATGGCTGATAATCACCCCATCCACGTCCTTTAGCGACCGATTCAATTTTGGAAGGTTGACCCGAATGGCATCCCCTTCTCCGGCATCAAACAGAAAGACACGGTCCTTGTACTCAATCCAATAGGAAAGACCCGCTTCCGTTGCGAGTCCTTCCATTCCTTTGCGCCGTTCATTATCAACAATAGCTTGTATCTTCAATGTTTTCATTTTAACACCACCAATTCATATTTCTCCGTCCCCAGTCCAATGATCTCGCCATAAGACAGCTGAATTTCACCCCGGGTATTGGGATGAATCGCCTTGAACAAATCACGCCGGTCTGCCAGCAAAAACTCACTGTCTGCATGCTCCTGCGCCAGACAAGACCCAGGATTGACGGGCTGCCTGTTTACCAGATCCAGTGAAGCCCGATCCAATGCAACCGGATCGGTCGATGCCAGGATCCCAATATCATGAACAATCGGCGCATCGCTCCACGGCGCGCAATCGCAATCCGGCGCAATTTGCATAACCAAATTCACATAAACCGCCGGCTTGTCCTTCACCGCACCAAATGCATACTCCACCATCCGCTCATTGAACGCCGGAATTTCCGTATCCCAGTTCAACCCGATAGCATCCACCGGACATACCGTCATGCATTCCCCGCAGCCAATGCAAACCGTCGAATCGATTTTCGCCGTTTCCGCCAATTCGATGGCATTTACCGGACATACCGGCACACAGGTTCCGCAGGCAATGCATTTGCTTGCCACCACCTGCTGGCGGGTCGCATGCTGGTCCCGCTTGCCGGCCGGCGTTGCGCACCCCATGGCCAAATTTTTGATTGCTCCGCCAAAGCCCGCCATCTGGTGGCCCTTAAAGTGACTGAATACCACCAAGCCGTCCGCTTCCGCAATGGCGCCTGCGATCCGTACCGATTCAAAATGTTTGCCGCCTATGGGAACCTTCACTTCATTCTCGCCGCGAAGTCCGTCCGCAATGATCACCGGCGCATCAACGACCGCGGGTACAAAGCCATGACTGGCAGCTGTTTCCTTATGATCGACTGCGTGCGCCCGCTTGCCTGAATACAGGGTATTCGTATCTGTTAGAAAGGGACTTGCCCCTTGCGCGCGAACCCAGTCGACCGCAGGACGCAAAAAGATCGGACGGATGAATCCGTCATTGCCCGCCTCGCCGAAATGGGTTTTGACCGCAATCAGACTATCCTTTTGAAAGAGCCCTTTTCCTGCCGTCTCCAACAATTTCCGTATCTTTGCCTGCTTGTTGGAACGGGTACCCCGGGACCGCAAATCCATCATATATACTTTGCTCATTTCCCTTCCTCCTTTTCGGACAAGACGCGGTAAACTTCATCAAACATGGCTTCCGGCATCTTCTTTCCCTGCCAAATCTCTTCGGCGGCAATGGCCTGGCCCAAAAGCAAGCTGAATCCGTTTTCTGCCGGTTTCCCAAGGGCTTTCGCCATTCGAACCAATTCTGTTTCCCAAGGATGGTAGATCACTTCTAAAATGGCGGAAAAGTTCTGAACAACCTGTTCTGTCACCGCACAGGCCGGCAGGCCTTCCACCATGCCGCAAGGGGTGCAGTTCACCAGAAAATCCCCTTTGACCGCTGCGATTCCTTGATAATCCAGCCACTTCACCCGGGGGTCGCCCCACCAGTCAGCGCCTTCAAACTGCTTCATGGTTTTTTCTGGATTGCGGGATACAATCCAGATCTCAGACGCCCCATGATCATAAAAATAGCGAAATCCCGCTTTCATAACCCCGCCGGTTCCCAGAAAAGCAACGCTTTTTCCTTCCGGCTTGGCCTGCAACCGCTTCAGCATCCAGGCAAATCCCCAATAATCCGTATTCCATCCCTTCAACCTGCCCTTGTGATTGGAAACCGTGTTCACCGCCCCGATCGCCTGTGCCGCCGGATCAATCTCATCCAGCATCGGCATCACAATTTGCTTGTAGGGCATGGTCACATTGCGGCCAACGCCGGCTTCCCGAAATGTATGTAGATGCTGTTGCACCTCGTCTTCTTCCATATCAAACAATTGATAATCAGCTTCCATCTTCAAAGCCTGAAAAACCAAGCGGTGAATGGCCGGGGACAGACTGTTCTGTATCCCCTTTCCGATCAATCCATATTTCATGATTCCGCCATCCTCCTTTTTTGTATCGCTCGGCTTTGCTTCATCAGTTCGCGGTAAACCGCCTGAAGTTCCTCCCGCCATTCCTGATGAACCAGCCGGTCGGCATTTTTTTCCAAAACCTGATTTTCCCGGTTTTCATCATAAACAGGCTTATTCATTTCCCTCTTCGCATCCGCAATTTTCCCCGCAATTTCCATACGCGCTTCAAACAAGCGGACCATTTCTTGGTCTATTGCATCAATTTCTACCCGAAGCGCTTCCAACGGCTGTACTTCTGTCACCCTATTTCCTCCTCGCTGACTTTTCCGCCCAATTGCGAAAATTGTTTCCAAAACATCGGTTCCTGATGATGGATCCACTCAAAACCGTGAACGATAATCGGCCTTTTGATCCGCGTCGACAGGATGGCCAGGATCATGCCCAAAAACGGATCGCCCGACGCATCAACTTCACCGCCCTGCAATTCATCTTTTCCCGATACAATCCATCCATCCTCCACATATTCAATCTCGATTCCCAGCTTGCTCAAAGCCTCCAAACGACGTTTCATTCGATGGGAAATCGATTCAATCTGCACATGGCTCTCGCCTTCGGCAAAGGCGAACAAAGCTGTGGCAAACAGGGCATCATCGTCATTCGCGCATGCCAATTCCATCCCCTCATACTGCCTGCCGTCCACCCAGTAGTTCTGATTGTCCTTTTGAATCTCCAGTCCCAAGGACCGGAAAATATACTTCCAGTTTCTCTCCCGCTGCAATGAAGAGCGCTTGATCCCCTTTACATGGATCTCGCTGCCGATCGCATCCGCCATCAACCATGCCATGCCGGTTTTCATGCTGCCTTCCACCGTGATATCCGCCGGTTGGAAATGCTGCCGGGCCGGAATGCGCAAGCGGTATTGCTCTTCCAAAATCTCCATGCCAAACCGCGCCATCAGATCGATCACCAGATCATGGCAAGAGTAGAGCTTGTAAGACTCAGGGAATTCAATCCAGGATTCTCGGTCCATCGTCGGCAAAGCCAAAATCAAGCCTGCAATCGCCAACGGCGGAAAAGTGTCCGGCACACGATACTCCCCGCCCGGCAATTTCCCATCCACCACCAAAGGAAGATGACCGCGTTCACTGTGATACACCACGCGCTTTTCATTGAAAACCGCCAAATAGGGGATCAAAAAATCATCCGGAATGGCTTGCTTGGTGGAGATGCGTACCGGTTCCTCGCATTTCGCCGCTAACGGAATCAGCCACCGCAAATTGCTTTCGCTGCCGGCGTTGACTATGGTTGTCCCTTTCAGCTGAGCAGCCCCCTTGATCAAATAATCGACATGACCTTCCATTTCCCTCTTCTTCATCACCTTCATCCCCATCTGGCTGACGGCGTCCATAAAGAGTTGAAAATCATAGTTCTGCGGCATATGGCTTAAATAGCTCATCCCATTGGACTGCGCTGCGCAACAAACCGCAATGCGTGCAATTTCATCCTCCGCCGATACCAGTACGCTCCCTTTTAAGGAAGATGGTTGAATCACAATTGATTTCACGAGTCCCTCTCCTTTCCGTTTGAGAAAACATGGATTTCTGCCTTCATTATAACATAGGAAAATCAGGTTTTTCGGCTATCGCCCTTAAGATTCCAAATATTCTTTTAACTTTCGCAATCCTTCGCGATAGCTCTCAAATCCCAGTCCCGCGACCTGGGCGATGCAGCCCGCCACCGTGACAGAATGCTTCCGAAATTCCTCCCGATGGTCGATATCACTCAAGTGAACCTCCACGGCCGGCAAGCCCACGGCTTTCAATGCATCCAAAATGGCAATGCTGGTGTGGGTGTAAGCCGCCGGATTGATGACAATCCCATCGTACTTGCCATAGGCTTTTTGAATCATGGTTACAATTTCACCTTCATAATTGCTTTGCTTCACCTTGACATGCAGATTCATCTCCCGGGCGTCTTCCAATACCTGCGCTTCCAAATCCGAATAGGTACGGCTCCCGTATATCTCCGGTTCCCGAATACCCAGCATGTTTAGATTCGGACCATTGATCACCAATATTTTCATCTCAATCCCTCCTTGTATTTTGTAGAAAATTATACCATAAATGTGAAAATCAGCGTGGATCTTCTCGCTTTCCCCTTGCTATTTTATTACAAAATCGTTAAAATAAAGTATCAATGATTGTCATACCCATTACAGGAACGTCAAAAAATCAGGAGGAAAGGTTATGAAAAAACTTGCATTGGGACTTATTCTCATTCTTTCGCTGACATTGCTGGCAGGCTGCGGCGGCGGAAAAAACACCGAAGAAGAAGTAGAAACGGTTGATTTGCTCGAAGAGTTTCGGACTCAAGAAACATCCACCGACTACGAAGGATTGAAGATTAAGGTAAATGGTACGCTGGTCGGCTTTAACGACGCATTCGGATACCCGTGGGTAGAGGAAGTCAGCCAGGTAATTCGCATTCCTTACCAGCCATTGCTGATTGCCTTGAATGCTTCCGATCTAATCTTGATGCCAAGTAAAATGACCTTTAATATGATGGAACACGCCGTGGAAATTCCATATGATCAGAAACAATTAAGCATTGATATGACACCGAAAGTAAAATTCGGCTCACCAATCGTCGGCTTGAAGGAGAGCGAAGACAGCGACCGCATTTTCTTCTCTCCAAACTTCTTGAAGGACTCTTTCGAGATGAACCTATATTGGAACGCGGCAGAATCTGCTGTTGAAATTACAACAGAAGAACTGGACCTGCCGGTAATTTTCGCCGAAGATGCCCGCACAGACTTGCAGACATATGAAATGCATTTTGATGTTCAATAGAAATTCATTACTGATTGTTTCACGAAAAAAGGCCCGTTGATACGGGCCTATTTATATGTGCCGATAAATCGTATTTTCAGTTCAAAATCCCCATCTCCTGCATCCAGAATCATCAATCCGATACTGGAGATCTGAACGGGATTCAACGGCGGCGCCGCCGTCAAGGCTTCTCCCAGATAGCTGGGTTCAAACTCCGAAAAAGGCAGGTAGATTTTTTGTCGAATACCGGGCATGGTATGAAAGGCTGCATAATAACCGAAGGGACCTAACGGCCACAGCATCCGAAGATCAATAAAGTAGCTTTGTCCATCGCCAACGACATCCAAAACCAGTCCCTTGGCATCTTCAAAATCCAGCCCGGAGACCTCACTTCTGACGGCGCAATAGCCGTCTTCGTCAATCACCTGAACATCCCCCGAAAACACCCCGAATCCTTCAGAGACATAGAAGGCACCGGTTGGATTTCCTGTGATCGGATCCTGTTGCAATTCTTTCCATCGAGAACTGTGCATCTGGTTGAATTCCATAATTCTTCGCTCTTGCATGTCATCCCTTCTTTCTCTTTGGATTTTTTCTTATTCATACTATACCCCCAAAAGAAAACCTATCGCAGCAAAGCCGCAAGAAACTGAAAAAGAGTTTCCAAAAATTGTTATTCACATTTCCTTACAATCCCTTACTTTACATCCACAGATTTGTATTATAAACTTATGGATAGATTGAGATAAAAAGTTTAAGGAGACATGGAATGAATCGAAATCAGAACGGGTTTAGTCTGATTGAATTATTGCTGGTACTGGCAATCTTGAGCATTATTCTGGGCATTGCCACCCCCATTTATGCCGATATTTTAGAAGAAGCCCGCTATACGGCCGACCGTTATACCCTCGCCATGATCCAGCGTGCGGAAACCTTCTATTCCATTCTGAACAACACCCATAGTTTTGATAGCAAAATGGCGCAGAATGATGAACTTTTCTACCAATCCATCGAGAAGCTGGAAAACGGCTATATAGACAAAGTGGTTTTTCAAACCATTGAAAATCCGCGTTGGGAGCAAACCAAGACCGGCTGGACCATTGCCTACGATCTGCCGGCCAGACTTCAGGAGAAAAACAATCCCGCCGGTTGGGACCCAGACAAGACCTACCGCACAGAAGATTGCGTGCTCTACAAAGACGCCATTTACCAGGCCCGTGAAACCAACAAGGGCTTGATTCCGGGGCTCTTTGGTTCTCCTTGGCAGGAAATCACGTCCGAATGGCGGGCCTTCAATGTTTATCAGCCCGGTGATCTGGTCACCTATGGGAATTACGTCTACGAAGCCCTTGTTCCCAATGAAGGAAAAACGCCCTTGGATACCCACTACTGGAAAAAACTCAATACATAAAAAATTACCCGGTTGGAGCTTCCAACCGGGTTTCTCTTTCTGTGCTAACTCTCGTATCGGGTCACTTCAAAACGATACATCTCCACCTTGGCTTCATAGGGAATGCCGGCTTTGTGTTTGGCGATCCGCACCTGTTCGGTTGCCGTATCAACCCCCTGCAGCCTTGGAAGCAACACGCCGCGCCTGCCTTCCCATTCCACCACTACGCCATACCGTTCCGGATCCAAATCCGCCAAATACTTCACATGCACCGGCGGGTGTACCACATCGACCTTCACCGTCAAAAACGGCAATTCTTTTGGCTCGATCGGCAAAAACCGGGGATCGTGCAAGGCTGCCGCCATGGCGTTCTCGATAATCTCGTCCCCTAAATCCTCATAACTGGGTTCAATGGTGCCGATACATCCGCGCAGCTGACCGGATTCATAGATCGACACAAACGCGCCGGAACGAATCTTTTCCATATAGGCCAAGGACTCTTCCTCTTCCACAACCTGCTTCCAGGAAAGGCGGTGGCCATGGCGCACCCGCTCTTCAATCGCCCGTCTGGCCAATCGCAAAACCGGATCCTCCCCATCGATTTTTTCCTGCAGTTTTTTCATAAAATGCGCTTCGAGGGATTCCACCCAGGATTCCGTTTCATTGCCCGGCTCCAGAAAAGCCGTCATATAGCCAACACCAAAGGGACCTTCGTAAGAAAGCACCTCGGCATGGATGTGATATCCGTCAAAAGCGCCCAGGCCCACCAAAAAGGATGGCAATCCGCATTGGGCCGCTTCTTCCACCAATTGTTCCTCCATGGTGACAATGGAGAAGACATCGCCTGCGCGCACCGCTTCCCGGAGTTCCTGATCAAATACGGGGCCGGAAGGATGATAGGCGTAGGGACCCTCTTCCTTCAAGGCGTGGGACAAATCGCCGCTGGCAAGAATCACGGTCTGCAGATTGGCCTGTTCAATCACCTTGGCCAAGACCATGCCCAAGCGATAATGCTCCATCCGCGACAGCCCGCTGATAGTAATATGCAAAATGCGATATCCCTCAACCACTTGATCGACAAAAGACAAGGGTACCATGCTTCCATGATCCAAAGCCGGTTCAATCCCATATTCCGCGGCGATCTCGCGATTCAAGAAGAGGGCGGGAATCCCCTCTCGCGCCAGCTCTTCTTCCAGCTTCCGATTGATTTCCTGGGCAATTTCCTTGTTCATGCGAACTTGCCCTGCGCCGAACATGCTAAAATCTCCATGGACCCAGCGCTCATCCAAAACGCAGAATCCGTCGGAGAAAAAAGGCCCATGAGGCGAAACGCAAACAATCAAGTCAGGCTCTTTCGCCCGAATCCGTTTCGCGATTTCCTCCATGCCTTTTAAGGTTCGCTTTGCTTTTTCTTCCTCGCCCCTGCCGATCTCCTTCAAGAGAATGGGGGGATGGGGAACCATTGCTACACCAACAATCATTGCTACACCTCCCAAACGTTTCCCAATTTCACCCGCTTGCAGACTTTCCTCGCTTCTTCGGCCATTTCCTGCATCCATGCCAGATCCGTTGATGGTTTGTCATACTTCCACGCGGGAAAATATCTCGTTAAATGAATCGGGATCTCCGGATCCAGCTCTCCGATCCATTGAAACAGATCTTTCATTTCCTGCCGGTCATCGTTGATTCCGGGGACCAGCAGGGTTGTGATTTCAACATGCGCGGCTCGACTCGCCGTTTTTATGGTTTCGCACACGGGCGCCAGTCTCCCTCCTAATTTCTGATAGGTTTCCTCGCGAAATCCCTTCAAATCGATATTCCACGCGTCAATCCACGGCAAGAGCTCTTTCAGAGGCTCCTGCTCGATATACCCGTTGGTCACCATCACCGTTACCAAGCCCGCCTTTTTTGCTGCTTTCGCGGTGTCCAGAACAAACTCGAAACTGACAATCGGTTCATTGTATGTAAAGGCCAAATGCGTCAGGTCGCGCCGTTTAACAGCACTCACAATTTCCTCTGGGGTATATTCCGTCGTTGCCGGATGGCCGTGGGCAATCGAAAAGTTTTGACAAAACGGACACCGCAGGTTGCAACCATAGCTGCCTATGGAAAAAATTTTTTCTCCGGGATGAAAATAAGCCAAGGGTTTCTTTTCGATGGGATCCACCTGCAGCGCGGTGATTCTTCCATAGCTTTCAGCGATCAAAACGCCCTTTCCGTTTTTCCGAACGCGGCAAAGCCCCGCGGCCCCTTCGGCGATCAGACACCGGTGCGGGCACAATTCACAACGAATCTTTCCTTCCTCTTTCACATAATATCTCGCTTCCATTCCATTCCCTCCTATGCATATTGTACCCGAAGATCGAAAAAAACCGCGCACTCTGCGCGGTTCCTTTCCAATTCGTGCTTCTACCTAAGAAACGGCATGTTTGCGAAACCGCCACAAGCCCAGCACAAAAAACAGCAGACTCATCCCGCCCATAATCAGGATCGGCTGAATGATCGTATCCAGTCCCGCATCAAACATCACCATGCGCTCCACAGCCTGAAGCGCCCATTTATGCGGCGTCAGATTAGCCGCGGCAAGCAGAAATCGGTTGCTGATGATCTCCAAGGGCCACATGCAGCCGCCCAGCATGGCGAATGCAATCAGGATCATGGGCGTAATGGCCGAAAGCTGCTCGATGGTTCGGACAAATCCCGTAATCAGCATGCCAAGTCCGGCAATCGCCAAAATGTAGACCGCCAAAACCGCCAGCACCGCGATTGGCGCCTTCCAGTCGATCCCGAATAAGAATCCGCCGGCACCAACAAGAATAATAACTTGTGCAAAACCCAAGGCCCAAGCGTAGGCGATATTGGCCGACAGAATCTTCGCCTTCGATAAGGGAGAGATCATCTGCCGATGCCAGGTGAACTGCTTTTTCTCCTGCAGCAGGTCGCCCATGGTGAAAACAATGCTGAAGGTACTGAAGAAGAGCAAAAATCCCACCAAATAATGAACCGTTATATCATAGCCCGAAAAAAGACCGGCCGACAGGGTGCGGCTGGTAACCGTAATGGGAACCCGCCGACTCCAATTCAGATCCGCTTCCGCCAACACTTTTTCAGACGTTCCCGCTTCCGCGAAATACGCTTGCGAGAAATCCAGCATCTGCTGATCCGTTTGCATGCGGTAAACGGTGGTGCGCATCCAGTTCTGAAGCTCCATCAGCTCCAGAGCGTCTTTCGACTGAAAGACCGATAAATGAGGAACCTCACCGGATCGAATCGATGACTCAAACCCTTCCGGAATCACAATTGCCGCCATGGCCAATTCGGATTCCACCAGCTTGAACGCATCCGCTTCCGCTGCAAGCTCAAAGGCAAAAGTCTCCGACTCTTCCAAAAGGGAAACAAATCGGTCGGTCGTCTCATTAGCTTCCTCCGGCACCACCAAAATGGTCGGCTGATAATTTCCGCTCATGCTGCCGCTGAAAATCGCGGTCAGAATCAGTGCCATGGCGGTCATCACAACCACAATTCCGTATTCCCGCCTAAGCAGTCTCAACTTGAGCCACAGTATGGTTCGCACGCCGAATCCCTCCCTTCCATTTTCCAATGCCCAAAGAACCCAATAGCAATAAAACAGCAATGACGGCCAATGCCAGCCAGATTCCTGCAACCTGACTCCATCCAAATCCCCGCTGCAGGGTAAGAATCGCGTCCAGCGTTAAACCATTGATGGTGAAAGGCGCAACCATCCCAAACCCTTTTGGCAGCACTTCCAAAGGAATGTAGGAACCGCCCAAAAGAGCCATCACCTGAATCAGCACGCTTTCAAAGAGGTTGGCCACCTTGTAATTGTTGCTTCGATAGGAAATAACGCTGATCAAGGTGCCCAAAGACGCAATGGCCGCTCCCACAAAAAGGGCGGTGACGATCAAGCCCAAAGGCTGGGTCCATTGAATTCCAAAAGCGAATCGAGAAACCGCAAACAAAATCGCCATTTGACAAACCGTCAACGTCAGCATCATCACCCATTTTCCAATCAGCATTTCCAGCATGGATACGCCGGCGCTTTGCATGCGGCTGGCCGTATGGTCCCGCTTTTCCGTCAGCAGAGATCGGCTTCCGAAACCTGCCGTAAAGAGAACAAACATGGCCAGCATCGCAGCGGCATAGTAAGTGAAACTGTCGACGTGAATCCGCTCGACCCCGCGCACATTCTCAATCACGACATTCTCCATGCCGCCTTCAAATCCCGCCAGCACCTCGTCCATATGCTCATAGACAAGCTCCTGCCGGTCCAACTGAGCACCCACGGCGAGCAGGGTGTTCTTTTCAATCATTCCGGCATTCATCACTTGAAAGAATCCGCCAACGACTTCCTGAACAATCCGCAGATTATACTGATAATCGGGGTGGCCCAGCACCTCTACATCCATCCGATTCCGAAAGGGCGTAAAGAGGTTCACATACATATCGTAGGAGAAGGATTTCGGCAAAATGATCACCGCGTGGACCCTCGTATCCGACAAGGCTTGTTCCGCCTCCTCCCGGGTCATGACCGACAGGTCGATCAGGTTTGCGAGCTCCTCGCTGCCTAAAAAGTCATCTTGGAAGATAGTCATCGGCTTTAAGTCCGCTACCGCCGTTTCCAATTCTTCCTCGGTCTCCTGGCTGATATTTTCCACCATGCCGCTGTTTCTCAACAGGCCCAAAAACCGTTCCCGGTCATCCGTCTCATCCCCCTCCGCCACAAGGGCAACCGGAATCGCCATGGTTTTGCCGCCGGGCTGGAAGGATCCTTTCAGGGCCATGCTCAAAATCCCCGTCAAAATCAATGGCATGGCCAAAATAATAAAGAGGGCCTTGCGGTCGGATGCGATAATTTTAAAATCCTTTTTTATGATTTCCCAAATCCGAATCATAAGCGCCTCCTTAGTCCCGCAAACCACGGCCGGTTAAATGCAGAAAGACGGTCTCCAAATCAGGTTTTTGAATATCCATACCCTGCAAAACCGCACCGGAACCCAGCACCGCTTCCATCAATGCCTGATAATGGCTGCCGTTTTCTTTCACCGTCACATGGATAGCATTTTTTTCCGCAACCACGCTTTCCACAAAGGGAAGCGCCTCCAATTGCGCCGTCAGCTGCGGTGTCAATTCTTCCACAGAAAGTCGAATCACTTCATCCGCGTCGATCAGCGCGGTCAATTCCTCTTTGCTCCCCTCTGCGATCATCTTCCCATGGTCCATAATATAGATGCGGTCGCAAAGCGCTTCCACTTCTTCCATATAGTGGGTCGTGTATAGAATGGTGGAGCCCTGATCGCGCAGGGCGCGAACCGTATCCAGAATAAAGCTTCTCGACTGCGGGTCAATGCCGACAGTCGGTTCGTCCATAATGATAAATTCCGGTTCATGCAGGAGGGCGACCCCGATATTCAAACGTCGCTTCATGCCGCCGGAATAGGTCTCCACCCGGTCTTTCAGCCTGGCATCCAAGCCAATCACCCCGGCAATCTCCCGGATTCGCTCCCGCAAATCGGCGCCCCGCAATCCATACACCCTTCCCCAGAATTGCAGATTTTCCTTTCCGGTCAAAGTCGGATACAAGGCGATTTCCTGGGGGACAAATCCCAGCACCGACTGGATGGCTTTCGGCGCTTGCAAGACTGACTCGCCTTGAAAACTGATAATTCCCGCCGTCGGTTCCAACAATGTTGCGATCATGGAAATCGTCGTTGATTTTCCAGCTCCGTTCGGTCCCAAAAGGCCCAGAATTTCTCCTTTTTTTACCGTCATTTCAATGCCGTCCACCGCGTGGATTTCACCAAAATGCTTCTTTAATCCATGAATTTCAATTAGATTCATTCCGTATCCCTCCCATAAATTCCATCAGGAACGATGCCTCCATTTCCGGATCCGTTTCATCCACCCATTCCGTCTCGGTCGGGGTAGGAATGGAAAAATCCGGATTCTCATGGAATCCCCAATATAATGTCTTCACATCAACAGATGTTGTCATGCCGCGCCCTTCCCCGTAATGAATGGCGCCATAAAAACTGTCCTGGATCAAATATCCGTCGATATCAATATCGGCCGTATAGACAAATTCGTCAAATTCCGCGGACCGCACCTGCTTGGCAAAGGCTGCCAGCAATGCATGTCCCTCGTCCTCCGTCTGTTGACCTAGAATTCCGCTTTCCAAAATTTCTTTTTCATTTTCTTCCAGAACCCCGGCAGCCACTTCCACCAATTGGCCAATCTGCCCTTCAGTCAGTTCGATCGTAAAGCGAGTAACCTTGACATCCCCGTCTTCCGTAGACAAGACATGGCGCTTTCCATGAAAAATATTCTCTTCCGTCAGCATCCGCATCCACTCTTGGCCCACGGGCTCGAAAATTGCCAGCAGTTCCGGATCCCAGGCGCTCTCCATATGAGAAGCATCCAGCTTCATATACTTGTTCACCAAGGGAAGCTTTATAAATTCCAAATCGCCGTCTTTATAGTAGGAGACGTCAAATCCGATTCCGCCAAAGTTCATATAAAAATCATTCTGCACCCGGCTTTCATCAAAACGCAGATAGGTGTTCCATTCCATCCGTTCAAAAGCAGCCAAGGCTTTTCGGGTTTGGTCGTCACTTCCTTCCAAATCAAATTCATTCTCAATGATCATTCGAAACTCCGATTTTCCCTGAACAGCATTTTCCGTCTTCTCCACAGCAATCAGATAGGTCTCCAGATCGGTTTCCGCCTGGCAGCCCGTAATCATCCATATCGTCAGGATCAACAGACCCAAAATCCATTTCTTCATCATTCTCCCTCCTTCTCTTTCATTATAAAAGAGGCTCGCCTATTCGTCTTGTACCCAGACGCATCAATTCAAAAATAAAGCCATGACTTTTTGCACACTCCCTGCCGCCATGGTGAGACAATGTCTGCATCTTTTTATCTATTCATGATGAATAGTTCTTCGTTACACTTAAAGCAAATGGGATCAATTTGCGACAGAGAGTCAGAAGCTTTAGTTAGTCCACTAATTAATTTTTGAATCCTTTGGTTTTTATGATATTATTTAGTTAGCTAACTAAATGAAAAGGAGATCCCATGGACGAATTTATTTTTCGAAAGCTAGGACGAACCTCTCGCATCGCCCACCGATATATGGGCAATCAATTGGAAGCCCAGGGCCTTTCCAAGGGTCAGCCCCGCATCCTGCATCTTTTGCAGCGTCATCAATGCCTGACTCAAAAAGACCTGCTGTCGCGCATGGATATACGGCCGGCCACCCTGACCCGCATGCTGCAGCGCATGGAGAAAAACGGCCTGATTACCCGCGCGCCATCCAAAAAGGATCAGCGCATCATGGAAATCACCATCACCGAAAAGGGCCAGGCCGCGCAAAAAAAAGCGGATCGCGTATTTCAGGAAATAGAAGCGGAAATTTCCGCCCTGCTGACCGAGGAGGAAAAAGAAATCCTCTGCCGTGTCTTTGAAAAACTCTACACCCATATCCGAGAAAAAGAGGAAGGAGGCCAAATATGAAATCCATTCGACGCATTTATGCCTATATGAAACCCTACCGGGTTTGGGCGATTCTCGCCCCGGTCCTGGTGCTCTTGACCGTCGTCGCCGAGCTTTTACAGCCCGCTGTCATGCAGCGCATGGTGGATATCGGCGTCGCCAATCAGGATATGCCCTATATTCTGCGCAACGGCGGCTTTCTGATTCTGCTGGCGGTTGTTGGCGCCCTTGGCGGGGTTGTCAGCGCCTATTATGCGGCCAAAGCCTCCATGTCCCTGGCTCGGGACCTGCGCAGAGACCTCTTCGTCAAGATTCAATCCCTATCCTTTCCCAATATCGACGAATTGGAAACCGGACAATTGATCACACGACTCACCAATGATGTCACCCAGGTGCAGACCCTGAGTTTTCTCTCCTTGCGCCTGCTCGTCCGGGCACCCATCATGCTGGTCGGCTCCATTGCCATGGCGCTTATTGTCAGTCCCCAGCTTTTCTGGATTATGGGGATCATGATTCCCATTCTTCTTGTGATCTTGGCCGTAGTCGTAAAAAAAGCCATGCCGGTTTACCGGCAAGTCCAGGGAAAACTGGACCACGTCAATCAGGTTGTGCAGGAGAACCTGTCCGGCATCCGCGTTATTAAGGCCTTCGTGCGAAAGAACTTTGAAAACGAACGCTTCGATGGCGTCAACCGCGACTATCGGGATATTTCCGTCAAAGCCGCCCATATCCTTGCCATGATCTTCCCGGTGATTCTTTTGATTCTCAATCTGGCCATCGTAGCCGCCGTCTGGTTCGGCGGAACATCGGTGCTGGCAGGCGGCCTTCAGGTCGGCCAGGTGATGTCCTTTATCAACTATATTATGCTGCTTTTGATGTCGCTGATGATGGTCGCCATGGTCATCCTCCACATGTCGAGGGCAGAAGCTTCCGCTTCAAGAATTCTGGAAGTGCTGGACGCGTCTCCCAGCATCATCGATGCAAAGGCAACGCAGGTTCCAGAGGAATTCCGCGGCGAGGTCACCTTCCGCAATGCCTGTTTCAGTTACCAGACCCATTGCGGCGATCCCGTACTAAAGGATATCAATCTGACAATCGAGCCCGGCAAGACTCTGGCGATCCTCGGGTCTACCGGATCGGGAAAATCAACCCTGGTCCAATTGATCCCCCGTTTCTATGATGTTACCGACGGTCAAGTCCTTATCGACGGAGTCAATGTCAAGCACCTGCCCAAGGACTGGCTTAGAAGCCAAATCGGCTTTGCCCTGCAGACCGCCGTGCTCTTTAGCGGCACCATTCGGGACAATCTGCGCTTCGGCCGGCCTCAAGCGACCGATGAAGAAATCATGGAAGCGGCCAAGATTGCCCAGGCTCACGACTTTATTATGAAAATGCCGGACGGCTACAGCACCAATCTGGAACAGCGGGGCGTCAACCTTTCCGGCGGCCAGCGACAGCGGATCGCCATTGCCCGCGCCCTGGTCATGAACCCGAAAATTCTGATCTTGGACGACAGCACTTCCGCCGTCGACGTCGAAACGGAAGTCAAGATCCGCACCGCCTTGCGCGCCTTTATGAAAGACCGCACCAGTATCTTGATTGCCCAGCGCATCAGCTCCGTGATGTCCGCCGACACCATTCTCGTTTTGGACGACGGAAAAATTGAAGCCATCGGCGACCATCAAACCCTGATGCAAACCAGTGCAATCTACCGTGAACTTTATGACTCGCAATTGGGAGGTGACGACATTGCCTAACGAAAAACCCGCACAAAAAAAACAGGCTTCCGGCGGATTCCCCGGCCGCGGCCCGGGCCGCGGTCCCGGTCACCATATCAAGGCCATCGTCAAGCCGAAAGACACAAAAGCCACCATCAAACGCCTGTGGACCTATCTGGCCGGCAGCAAACTCCTCTTGATTCTTGTCCTGTGCCTGGTTCTGGTATCCGTCGCCGCCAATCTGGCTGGCCCCTATCTCTTGGGCTTGTCCATCGACGCATTGACCCAGTCGGCGCCTTTGACAGTCTTAGCCAAGTACGCCGGCTTGATGATTCTCTTTTATCTGGTCAACGCGGTCTTTACCTGGGGCCAAACCTATTTTATGGCCAACATCGCCCAAGACACGGTCTTGCGCCTTCGAAAAGATCTTTTCGAGCATGTGCAAACCCTGTCTTTGCGGTATTTTGACACCCACCCGCATGGGGACCTGATGAGCCGCATGACCAATGATATCGATAATGTCAGCAACACCCTGACCCAGTCGATCACCCAATTGATCAGCAGCGTCATCACCATAACCGGTGTCTTGATCGTCATGCTTCGACTCAACTGGATCCTGGCACTGGTCACCATTGCCACGGTACCCCTGATCTTTCTAATCGTCAGCCGGGTCATCAAGCGCACCCGAAAAGCCTTCAAAGAGCAGCAGCGCTTTCTGGGCAACGTCAACAGCCTGATTGAGGAATATGTCAGCGGACAAAAAGTCGTCAAAGCCTATGTCCAGGAAGATGCCATCATCGAAAGATTCGACCAGGACAACGACAAACTGAAAGGAGCGGCCGTTCGCGCCCAATTCTTTGGCGGCATTATGGGTCCTTTGATGGCTATGACCAACAACCTGACCTACGCCCTGGTGGTGGGAGTCGGCGGACTCTTGGTCCTGCAGGGGCGGGCCAGTCTCGGGATCATTGCCAGCTTTATGAATTATTCCCGCCAATTCGGCCGTCCCCTGAATCAGGTCGCCCAGCTCTACAACACGGTTCAATCCGCCATTGCCGGCGCGGAGCGGGTCTTCGAAGTGCTGGACGAGACCCCGGAAGTGGAGGAACACGATCAAGCCATCAGCGTGGAAGCCCTGAAAGGCTCCGTCGCCTTCAGCGATGTTGATTTCCACTATGTCGAAAACAAACCCGTCCTCCGGTCGGTCAGCTTCGACGCGAGTCCCGGCGAAATCATCGCCCTGGTCGGTCCAACCGGAGCAGGAAAAACCACCATTATTAATTTGTTAACGCGGTTTTATGACATCCAGGCGGGCGATATCCTCATTGACGGCAAGCCCATCGAGCGCTTGAAAAAAGAGGAATTGCGCCAGCGCTTAGGCATCGTGCTGCAAGACCCTTATCTTTTCTCAGGGACCATCTATGAGAATATTCGCTACGGCCGGCTGGACGCAACGGAAGAGGAGATCATTGAAGCCGCCAAATTGGCCAACGCCCACAGCTTTATCCACCGGCTCCCCGACGGCTACCACACCAGCCTGACAGAAGAGGGCGGCAACCTGAGCCAAGGCCAAAAACAACTGATCTCGATTGCCCGCGCCATCCTGTCGGATCCGGATATTCTGATTCTTGATGAGGCGACTTCCAGCGTGGATACCCGAACGGAATTCCAAATCCAAAAGGGCATGAAAACCCTGATGAAAGGGCGAACCAGCTTTGTCATCGCCCATCGCCTGTCCACCATTCGAAACGCTGACCAAATCCTGGTCATCCAGGAAGGCCGGATCATCGAACGGGGCACCCATCAAAGCCTGCTGGAAGAGCGTGGCTTCTATCATCAACTCTATACCAGCCAGTTCGAAACCCAGTTGGCTTAAAACTTCCGGAAGTCTCGGAAGTTTTTCACCAGCATCCTATGAATAATCTTCGTTCCACATTTAGCAGAGCGACCCCTGTTGCTAATATGTGGTTAAACGAAGATGGTCTAGCTTAACGGAGTTATGCTGGAATTCATTCGATTAAACTTCCGGAAGTCTCGGAAGTTTTTCACCAGCATCCTATGAATAATCTTCGTTAAAAACTAATCTCCCGGAACTCCGGGAGATTTTTTATGCCATAGAATAAGTTGACATCTATTTCCAACTCCAGTAAGATATTCTCTAATTAACCAAAAGGGGGTGTCGTTTTGAACGCTTACGAAAAGAATGTTCGGCTCTATTATTTCTATACGGTTTTCGCCAACCTGCTGATCCTGGGTCCCATCATCACCTTGTATTATCTGGCCCGTGATTTGAACTATGCACAAATCCTGTCCCTGCAGGCCATTTCCGCCGTTACCGTCGTCGCCTTGGAAGTGCCCACCGGTGCCGTAGCCGACCTCTTGGGCAGAAAGAAAAGCATCTTGCTGGGCGCCGTCACAATGGCTTTCAGTATTTTTCTCTATGGCATGGGGCGCAGTTTCTTTATTTTTGCCTGTGCAGAATTCCTCTTTGCCGTGGGAGCCAGCTTCAAATCAGGCGCAGACACGGCCCTCTTGTATGACAGCCTGAAGCGGACCCACCGTGAAGTGGAGTTTAAAGATGTCATCAGCCGCGGTTCTTACTATGCGCTGCTGGCGCAAGTGCCTGGATCCATTGTTTCAAGTATTCTCTTTGAATGGTCCATTGCCCTGCCCTTGTTTATTTCGGCTGGATTTGTTGGCATTTCCTTTTTAATCGCTTGGCGATTCGAAGAAATCGAAGTCTATGAAAAAGAAGAACGACCCGCCTATTTTCACCAAATCGCCAAAAGCGCCAAAACCCTGGCAACCCATCCCAAGATTCGGTCCATTGTGGTCTTCTGCATGGTCTATTTGCTTTTCAGCCGGGCGGGTTTCTGGATGATTCAGCCTTATTTGAAGACCGTCAATCTTCCAATTCGATACTTCGGGCTTCTCTTTGCAGGATTCAATCTGGTCGCAGCTTTCAGCTCCCGTCAAACGCCAACGTATCTGCAAAAGAGCAAGGGCTGGAGCCTGATCGGATTGATGGGCATCCTGCTGGTTTCCTTTTTGGGTCTCTGGCAATTGCAAAATTGGATCGGGATTCTTTTCCTTTCCCTGCAACAGATAGCCCGTGGGTTTTATCGACCCACCACCCAGAAGTATATCAACAAGCATATTCCCAGCCAGGAACGGGCAACGGTGCTTTCCTTGCAAAGCATGCTGCAAAATCTCACCGTGGCGCTTCTCTTCCCCATGATCGGCGCCCTGATGGACCACACCGACATCTTCACCATGCATCTCTACCTGTTCGGCGGTCTGCTTCTTGCCACCCTGGTCTTGCATGTTGTTTTGTCCCGTTCCCTGTCTCCAAAAAACAAGGCTCGAAATCCATAAGGATTCGAGCCTTTCTTTATTAAAACAAATCTTCCGCTTTCACCGGCCGGCCAAAATAGTAGCCTTGAATCATCCGGCATCCATGGTCTCGCAAAAAATGCCACTGCGCTTGCGTTTCCACCCCTTCGGCGATGGTCATCAGATTCATTCGGTTTGCCAGAATCAACAATTCTTCGATCATTATTTCAGTCTCCCGGTCTTGGCCGATCTCCTGCACAAAAGACCGATCTATCTTCATCGTATCAATCGGCAGCTCTTTCAAGTAATTCATGGACGAGTAGCCCATGCCAAAATCATCCAAAGAGATCCGATACCCGCGCTGCTTTAAAATCTCCAAGGCACGCCGGGAATTCCCAATCTTCTCGATCTCGGCATTCTCCGTCACTTCAAAATGAATCTTCGATTTCTCTACCCCAAAGGCTGCGACCATTTCATCCAAATGATCCACGAATCCCGCCTGATTCAGCTGCACCGCCGATAGGTTTACACTCATAAACCGCGGCGCTTGACTTTTGTCCTGCCATGCAATCAGCTGACGAACCGCTTCACCAACCACCCAGTCGCCGATCTCATGAATCAGTCCCGTCTGCTCTGCAATGGGAATAAAGAGCCCCGGCGAAATCAGTTTCCCTTCGTGCTTCCAGCGCAATAGGGCTTCCACCCCCACCATGCATTCGGTATGGGCATCGACAATAGGCTGATAGGCCAGATAGAGTTCCTCTTTCGCGATCGCCTCCCGCAGATAGCGCAGGTACCAATGGGTTTCATGGAGCCGCGCCTCCAATTCCGAACGGAACCACTGGACTTTTTCTTTGCCTTTCCCCTTAGCTTGGTACATGGCCATCTCCGCTTTTTTAGTCAGGGTGTCGTAGTCGGTTCCATCTTCCGGCAGCTTGGCCAATCCCATACTCATGCCGATTTGAAAACTTTCCTCCCACACCTCCAGCGGCGACTGAATCAGCTCCAGCAGTTGGTTGGCAAAGTCTTCTCCCTGAAACCTCGGCAGCAAAATGGTAAATTCATCCCCGCTTAATCGGCTCAGCACCGCTGCTCCCGGCAAATGGTTCTTGACCAGATCGGTCAGGCTTACCAGCAATCGGTCCCCCATTTCATGGCCGTAGACATCGTTGATGCGCCGGAATTGATCCAAGTCAATCAGCAAAAAATCGGCCGGGGTTTTCCATTCGCCCCCATCCACCAATTTTCTCATATAGCTGCGGTTGGGCAATCCGGTCAAGGGGTCATGATGGGCCAGATAACGCAACTCCTTGGTCTGCTTGGCCACCATTTTTTGCAAAAAGAAGGCAAAGCTCAAGGAAATCACCCCCGTCAAGGCAGCCAGGCCCAAGATCCACTTCAGCCAATCCGGAAAAACCTCTTCTTTGATTTCCTCCCGCAGCCATCTGGAAAGAATCTTAAAATACTTGGAATTCGGATCGTCCCGCATCCCCAGCATCCAGCGATCAATAGCCTCAAGCACCTCCTCTGTGCCCGGCGCACCAATCACTTTTACTTTTGCTGAACGGATCGCCAATGTGGTGGCCTTTACGGCAAACCGCTCCCCATGCAGCAATCCAAAGGTTCTGGGAACGGCGCCGGCTTCTGCTTGTCCCTGTTCAATCGCTTCAAAGACATCCGTAAACCCGTCAACATAAACAAATCGCTTGTCCAATCCTAAAAATTGGAAACTGTCTTCCAGTTCTTTTGCGTAAATATCGCCCCGCACCATGGCGACTCGATACTTGGAAAGCGAATCATAGGTATCCACCGACGTTAAATGGTCCGCAACAAACACCTGCCCCCAATTGGAATAGATGGTTTCACCCGGAAAGGCCGCCTGGTCCGCCCGGTCTTTCGTGTCGGCGACAGCCAGTCCCAGGTCTACTTCCCCTTCGGCAACCAGCTTCATCTGCTCTTCGAAACTATGGTATTCATAGATCAGTTCCCAGTCTTCCCCATCTGCCACATCATTGAGCACGTCCACAAATACCCCTTGCGGCTCTCCATTTTCATCCTGAAAACAAAGGGGATAGTTGTCGTAGTATGAAATCCTTAAGGCATCCGATTCTGTCCAAGCCGCTTGGACCGTCAGCAAAACCATCATGCAAAGCAGTATCCCGTATCGAATGCGCGTTCCTCTTCTCCCCATGTTTCCCTCTCTAGTCGTGGTATAGTGTGTAAATCGCCAATTGGGTGCGATCCCGCAATTCCAGCTTATCCAAAATGCGCGTAATATGATTCTTGACGGTTCCCTCGCTTAAGAACAGTTCCTGGGCGATTTCCCGATTGTTCAAACCCCGGGCAACCAGCCGGCAAATTTCGCCTTCGCGATCGGTCAGCGTCTCTTTCTGTCCCTCTAAAAATTCCGGCTTCGTCTCCTGGATGCGGTTGAACTGGCGGATCACCCGCGCGGCAACCTCAGGCTGGATCATGGCGCCTCCTTCGTATACCACCCGAATGGATTGAATGATCGTTTCCGGCGGCGCGTCTTTCAACAGATAGCCATGGGCGCCTTCCCGCAGGGATGCAAAGATATACTCGTCATCATGAAAGGTGGTTAAAACGACCACCCGGATTGACGGATCATATGCCTTTATGGCTCTCGTCGCCTCGACGCCGTTCATCACCGGCATCTGGATATCCATCAACACAATGTCCGGCGATGGGTTTCCGGTGCAATAGGCCAGCGCTTCCTGTCCATTGGCCGCTACGCCGACAATTTCCAAATCCTCTTCCTGCGCCAGAATCATCTTCAGGCCCTGACGCATAATCTTCTGATCATCTACGATCAATACTCGAATCATCCTATAATTTCTCCTTTATGGCCGTCCGTAAAAATCCAATCAAATACAAGGAGCCAAAAATCAAACAGGGCTGATCCAACTGAACAATCGCTTGTGCCAGATCGGAAAGATCCGGTTTCGGCTGGCTTGCCAACCCCAGGCTCCGAAGCCGATTAGACAATTCCATGGCGTTGAGCGCCCGCAGATTATTGGGTGTCACCGTCCAAATTTCTTCAGCGTCTTTCAGGATTTCAACAAATCCCGGTCCCATTTCCTTGTCCCCCAAGACCCCGACGATGGCCAAATACCCCTTGGTAAATGCCTGTTTTCGGGTTTGATTCAGCGCGTTCATCCCTTGGATATTATGGGCGCCGTCAACAACCAGCAGGGGAGTCTCTCGCAAAATTTCAAACCGGCCCGCCCAATGGGCAGCTTGGATTCCCTTCACAATATGGTTCTCCGACAACTCCCATCCCAATTCGATTAAGGCGCGGGCCGCTTCTATCGCGACAGCCGCATTGATCCCTTGATGCCTCCCCAGGATGGAAGAGTTAAAAGGCTTTCCCTTGTATCGAAAACGCAAGGCATACCCCTCTTTTTCAATCGAAAGGGACGCTTCCTCTACAAATTTCAATTGTGCGTGAAGCTCATGGGCTTCCTGGATCAGCACAGTCCTGGCTTCCGGTGTCTGCGGCGCGGAAATCACCGGAACGGAAAGCCGAAAAATTCCGGTTTTCTCTTTTGCTATGGCAGAAACCGTCTCTCCCAGAAAGGCTTCGTGATCCAGTCCGATGGGCGACATCAGCACAAGGAGCGGTTTTTCAACCACATTGGTGGCATCCAAGCGTCCGCCCATTCCGGTTTCGATCAAGGCCAGATCCACACGGGATGCAAAATAGCAATAGGCCAATGCCGTCATCACTTCAAAAGAAGTCGGGTGGCGAAATCCCGCCACAACCATTTCATCGCATACAGCCTCCACTTTCTCCAGCAGCAAAGCCATTTCATCGTCGCTGATATTCTTTCCATTGACGGAAATCATTTCATTGCGTGCCATAAGCTCCGGCGAAGTAAACCGTCCGACCTTCAAGCCCGCTTCCTGTAGAATCGATGCAAGGTAGGCAAGGGTGCTGCCCTTTCCATTGGTTCCGGCGATATGGATCACTTTGCAGTCATTTTGGGGATTTCCCAGCCGGGCCAGCAATTCCTTCACAGACCGCAGGCCTGGATCCCAACCCAATTGATCAGTTTTTTCAAAATAGCCGTCTATGATTGCTTTCGCCTTCGTCATTTGAAATCCCTCCTTCTTCTCCACCTTCTATTATGGCTGAGAAGAGGATTTGATTGCAATAGAAATTCCAAATATTGCAAGGCTAAAGCGAAAATATTTGGAAAAAATTTCAGGTTGTATTCCCGTTGAATTTTTGTTAAAGTATTAACAACACAAGGGCGTCCCATCGACTCCTTTTGTGTGCGACAATCCAAACACCATTCTAACGACAAAGAACACTGCGTCGAAAGAAAGTCTCCAACAGGCCCTGGCCTGCTTTCTGGCGTGCGCGTTTTCTTTGGAAGACGCTTTTTTTATTGGGAGGAATTATGGAAAGAATTGCAGTCATCAGCGCCATTTTGGAAAACCCGGAACAAACCCAACATCGCTTCAACGACTTGATCGCCGAATTCAAGGGTCTCGTCAAAGGCCGCATGGGCTTGCCCATGCCCGAGCACGGCATCACAGTCATCACCATTACCCTCTTGGGTTCCATGGATGAAATCAACACCCTGACGGGCCGGCTTGGCCGCATTCCTCAGGTTCAAGTGAAAACCTCTGTGGCAAAAAAGGAGATTGAATCATGAATTGGGTAAAACGGCTGACCGAACAGCCTGCGCTCAGCCGCGAGGAATGGCGGGCCTTTTTCGCAGCCTTAACCGATGAAAGCAAAGAGGAAATCAAACACCATGCCGTCAGCGCGCGTCGCGACCATTACGGCGCGGATGTATATATGCGCGGATTGATTGAATTCACCAATTATTGCAAGCGGAATTGCTCTTATTGCGGGATTCAAGGGTCCAACCGGCAGGTGCAGCGGTATCGGCTTACGGAAGATGAGATCCTGTCCTGCTGCGACCAGGGATACTGGCTTGGCTACCGGACCTTCGTCCTGCAGGGCGGTGAGGATCCCTTCTTCACGGAAGACCGGATCGTTCGGCTGGTCAAGCGGATCAAAAAGACCTATCCTGACTGCGCCGTCACACTTTCAGTGGGCGAATGGCCAAAATCATCCTATCAGGCTTTCTTTGATGCCGGTGCAGACCGCTATCTTTTACGGCATGAAGCGGCATCCGACAAACTTTACCGAGCCCTGCACAACGGCGAATCCAACGCAAAACGCCTTCAAGCCTTATGGGACTTAAAAGAAATCGGCTTTCAGATCGGCGCCGGCTTTATGGTGGGCGCGCCCGGTCAAACTTTGGATGACTTGATTGATGACTTGATCTTTCTTCAAGCACTCCAGCCCCACATGGTGGGAATCGGTCCCTTTCTGCCCCAGTCGGACACGGCTTTGGCGGATGCGGAACCGGGGACCTTGGAATGGACCTGTCTCTTATTGTCCATCATCCGCCTGATCCTGCCGGAGGTCCTGCTGCCGGCAACCACCGCCCTGGGCTCGCTGGATCCCAAGGGGCGGGAAAGGGGCTTGCTGGCTGGCGCCAACGTCGTTATGCCAAACCTGTCACCCACAAATGTACGTGATCTCTATGCCCTGTACGACGGCAAGATCTGTACCGGCGACGAAGCCGCCCATTGCCGCCAATGCATCGAAAAACGCATTGCATCCACCGGTTTCCGCGTCAACATGACCCGCGGCGACCACCCAACAAGGAGGAATCTTTATGCAATTGAATGCTAAAACCATTGAAGCCCTGCTTCTGGAAACGGAAAAACCCAGCAAGGAAACCATCCAGTCCGTATTGGACAAAGCAGCGCGAAAAGAAAATCTGACCATGAAGGAAATCGCCATTCTTTTAAATATCGACAGTGATGAGGAGCTGGAACAGCTCTTTGCAATCGCCAGAGCCATCAAGCAGGAGATTTACGGCAACCGCCTGGTCATCTTCGCACCGCTTTATGTCAGCAATTATTGCGTCAACGCCTGCACCTATTGCGGTTACAAACGCGAAAATGACTTCCCAAGAAAACGGCTCACCCGGGCGGAAATTCAAGAGGAAACCCGGATTCTCGAAAAGAACGGCCACAAGCGGATCGCCCTGGAAGCCGGTGAAGATCCGGTCAACTGCCCGATCGACTATATTCTGGATGCCATCGACGCCGTTTACACCACAAAAACGGAAAAAGACGCCATTCGCCGCATCAACGTCAATATCGCTGCCACCACGGTGGAAAACTACAAGAAGCTCAAGGATGCGGAAATCGGCACCTATATTCTTTTCCAGGAAACCTACCACCAGCCTTCCTATGAAGCCGCCCATCCCAAGTCTTTCAAAAGCGACTACCAATACCATTTGACCGCTTTTGACCGGGCCATGGAAGCAGGCATAGACGATGTGGGCGGCGGGGTTCTCTTTGGCCTGGGGCCCTGGAAATTTGAGATCCTGGCCCTGATGATGCATAATGCGCATTTGGAAAAGGAATACGGCGTCGGTTTCCATACGGTTTCCGTGCCGCGGCTGAAAAAAGCGGAAGGCATGAGTCTGGATGAATTCCCCCATATTATCGATGACTTCACCTTTATGAAGATCGTGGCCATTCTGCGGTTGGCTCTCCCCTTCACCGGCCTGATTCTATCCACCCGGGAATCGGAAGCCATGCGCCAGCGTTTGATCCATCACGGGGTCAGCCAAATCAGCGCAGGCTCCTGTACCGACGTCGGCGGTTATACCTTGAAGGAACAAGGGGTCGAACTGGCGCAGTTTGAAACAGCCGACCACCGGGATCCCCTGGTCATTCTGAAATCCCTGATCGACGATGAAATCATTCCTTCCTATTGCACGGCTTGCTACCGGTCTGGACGGACCGGGGACCGGTTTATGCGGCTGGCCAAGTCCGGTCAGATCGGAAACATCTGCACGCCAAATGCCTTGATGACGCTGACGGAATACATCCTGGATTACGGGGATAAAGATATTCAGCAGAAGGGATTCGCCTTGGTCGAAAAGGAAATCGAAAAGATTCAGAATGATAAGGTACGCACCCTCACCCGTGAGAATGTCAACCGCATTCGAAACGGCGAGCGCGACCTCTACCTGTAAGGAGGGTATCATGCAGCAAACACCGAAAGCCAATCGTGATCACATTGCCATCTTCGGCCGCCGAAACGCCGGCAAATCCTCCTTGATGAACGCCATCATCGGGCAGAAAATTTCCCTGGTTTCCTCCGTTTTGGGCACCACCACGGATCCCGTGGAGAAAACCATGGAGCTGATTCCCCACGGTCCCGTCGTCTTTATCGATACGGCGGGGTTGGATGACCAAGGTGACCTGGGTGAACTAAGGGTGAAACGCTCGTTGAAAATTCTTCAGAAAACAGACTTTGCCCTCTATGTTGTCGATGCGGTTGTACCGGACCTTGCCGGTTATGAAGAAATGAAACGACTCTTCCATCAGCACCGCATTCCCCATCTTCTAATTTTCAACAAAGTAGATAGTCTGGATGCAGAAGCAAACCAGACTCTGGAGGCGCGCTTCCCTGAAGCGGTTTTTGTTTCCGCCGAGCAGGAAGCCGGAATCCTGGCACTCAAGGACCGCATGATCCAGACCTTAAAGGCAGCCGAAAAAGAGAAGCCCCTGGTCGGTGACCTGGTACCCATGGGCAGCACAGTCCTCCTCATCGTTCCCGTTGATTCGGAAGCGCCCAAGGGCCGCTTGATTCTGCCGCAGGTGCAGGTCATTCGCGACTGCCTGGACCACGGCATTCGCTGCCTCGTTTGCCGGGACACGGAACTGGAGCAAACCCTCAAGGATCATCCCCATATCGATCTGGCCATCACCGATTCCCAGGCTTTTCGATTTGTCTCCAGCGTCATTCCGAAAGAAATCCCATTGACGGGATTCTCAACGGTTTTTGCCCGCCACAAGGGGGACCTTTCCCTCTTTGTCGAAGGCATCAAGATGATTGACCAACTCGATGAATCCAGCAAAATTCTGATCGCCGAGAGCTGCACCCACAATCATTCCCACGAGGATATCGGCCGGGTGAAGATTCCTAATCTGCTTCGCAAGCGAACCGGCAAGAATCTTGACTTCACCTTTACCATGGGACATGATTTCCCCGAAAATTTGGCCGATTACGATTTTGTCATTCATTGCGGGTCTTGCATGCTAAACGAAAAAACCATGCAGTCCCGGCTGGCGCAATGCCAAGCCTTGGGCCTGCCCATCACCAATTACGGAATTTTATTGGCTGCCTTGAACGACATCCTGCCAAGGAGTCTGGAAATCTTTCCAACCATAGCCGAATAAATGCAACAAAAAACCATCGCGGGATTCATTCAGTCCTGCGATGGTTTCATTTTTTCCATTCGAATATCCGCCCACCAGCGGCCCTTGTACCAAATAAAATTGGGAATTCTGCCGATCTCGTGATAGCCTGCCTTTTGATAGAGGCGAATGGCCGGTTCATTGTAGGAGAAGACCCCCAATTCGATCCGCACCAATCCCCGCGCCCAGGCAAAGCCTTCGATAAAGCTTAGGGCTTCCCGTCCAAGGCCCCGTCCCCGATAGGCGCCGTCGCTGATGCAAATGCCCAGCCAGCCGCTTCGGGGGATCCGTAAAAAAAGATGATCGGGATCAACCGCCAAAGAAAGGTCTCCGATGGGCTTGTCTCCATCCAGAATGATAAAGCGATGGGTTTCCGTCGTCGACGCAAAAATACCGGCACGATAAGCCTCCAGGGTAACAACCGGCAGGTCTTCTTCCCGGAAATTGGGCGTCACCAGATGACGGATTTCCGGATCGTTCATCCCCCGCAGCAATACATTCAAATCCCCATCATTCAAAGGATCAACCCGTTTAAAGTTAAGCTCCATCTTGTGCCCCCTTCATCACCCAGTCCAGCCGCCTTTTAGCTCGTTTCAAAAAAGTCTGGGCCGACTCCTCCAAGCCCTGGGGGAACACTTCCAGGGACCACTGGCCGCAAAATCCCTGGTCATGCAAGATCTGTGCGATCCTCTCAAAGGCAACCTTGCCTTCTCCCGGCAGCCAGTGGCGGTCGCCTTCGCCGTCATTATCCGACAGATGCAGGCAGGCCAAGGCATGGGCATACCGCTCCAGCAAGCGGGTCGGCTCCAGGCTGTAGACCCAGTCATGGGAGGAATCATAGCACCATTTGAGCCCGTGGGGAATCCCCTGGTCCAGCAGGCGTTCAAACCGGGCGTCTTCAATCGTGTTTTCCACCGCCAGGGTTATCCCCAGTTCATTGGCCCGTTCCAGCAGGACCCGAAAGCTTTCCAATCCATTCTGATCGTTTTCCACCGGCTCCTGCGGCAGCCCATGAATCACCATTATGGGAATGTCCAGAGCGGCGCACTCTTCCAAATATCTGCAATAGGCCTTTCTCGCCCCTTCCACCACCGCCGGATCCTCTGCCCATAATCCGACGATTCCGCCGTAAGGCGCGTGCACGTTTTCGATTTTCAATCCCGCATTTCGGACGCACCGCACCTGGTCGGCTTTTGACAGGGGAATAAAATCCTCATCGCCCCACCACAGCATGGTGGAGTCAAATCCAGCCTGGGCGATCAGCCGTGTTCGCGTTTCAAAATCGAATTCATAACCGAAATAATGGTAAATTCCCTGTCCCATCATAGTCCCCTCAACAAATTAAAATAAAAGCAAATCTTTCTCTAAATATTCTGATACATTAGAAAAAATTGGGTATACAAGTAGTGAAGAGTAAATCTTCTAATTAGCTTTTCCCCCTATATACAAGCTGATTAATGTCCAATACTCCTCCGCCCCCTTGGATAACCCAAGGGGGTAACTCTTTGTCCTATTTTCCCCGATAAGGGATCTGTACCCTTGTCTCAAATCCTTCCTCGCCTGAAAAAGCAATGGTTCCGCCCAGCCGGTCTACGCGGTCCTGCATGCCGGAAAGTCCGTTTCCCAAAGCAAGCTTTGCCGCCCCCTTTCCATTGTCCCGGATTGTAAGCGAAAGACGATTGTCATCAAAATTCCAATCAATTGCCACACGCCGGGCCTGGCTGTGACGCGCCGTATTGGTTAAGGATTCCTGAACAATGCGGTATAAGTCCAGCGCCTCTTTGGAAAGGATATTGGGCAGGCGCTCCAATCCTTTCATTTCCACTTGAATCTTCGTTCGTTCCTGGTAGGTTGCGATCAGCTCTTTCAGCATGGTTTGAAAACTTTTTTCGCCCGCATCCTCCTTGAGCGCATCGACAACCGAACGCACCTCCGTCAAGGTTTGTCTCGCCGTTTGAACCGCTTCCTCCATGGCCGCTTTTCCGGGTTCCGAGAGTCCCCCCTCGGTCCGTTTTACAATCTCCAGCTGCATGATCAAGGCCGTCAGCGAGTGACCCATGGAATCGTGCAGCTCCCGGGCCAGACGGGTTCGTTCCCGCTCCCGGCTCAATTGCGCGATTTCTCGATTGGCCTCCTCCATTTTAATTTTCTCCTCTTGATAGGAGCGGGAAAACCAAAGGGTGGTCAGCACAAGCACGTGAACCATAGCCATAAAGACGGTTTGGGACAGAAGCAGAAAATTCGTCCCCAAGGCAATCTGCTGCGCGAACTTCGCCATGCCCAAGAGGCTGATCCCAATGCCCACCCGCAAAAAATGACGCTTGTCCAGGTAACGATAGGCATCGACAATCAATAAAATATAAATGCCCTGAAGGGCCAAATTTATCGCATACCGCGAGAAGGTCTCCAGCCCGATCAAAAGTATGCCATCCGCCAGGAATGTCCAGCTTCTTGTGGCTGACTGGCCAATCCAGCCGCGAATCAGCCCCAAAACCATCAATCCCACCCCGGCCAGCACCAAAATCCGCAACCGGTCCGGCGCGGCTTGCTCGTAGGCGATCGCTAGCCCGATCAGGCCCGCCATAATTACCGAGCGGCCTATCATCCACTGTATTCTATCCCTCATATTTGTCACCTCATCTTCCATTATCTTACCACAGGATCCGGGGATTCTGTGCGAAATTGGGTATCCTTTCCATATATAAGGAGGTCAATAATGAATTTCTATGAATCGATTTCTGTTTTCTATGATGATATTTTCCCTTTGACTGAAGCAAAACTGAACTTCTCCAAGACCGATTTGCCAACTGACGCTGTCGTTCTGGATATCGGGTGCTCCACCGGCAGTCTGGCTCAAGCCTTGGGCCAAAATGGATACCAGGTTCATGCCGTCGATCGGAGTCCCACCATGATTCGCCTGGCCCGTTGCAATCACAGCCATGAAAATGTTCACTTTGCAACCATGGATATGATGGCCATCGATCAGTATTTTCCGGAGGACCACTTCGACCGCATCCTATGCCTGGGCAACACCCTGGTCCACCTGCCTGATGAGCAGGCCCTCCTCCGCTTTCTCAAAAAAGTGAAAGCCCTCTTGAAGCCCGATGGGGAATTCCGCATTCAGATCATCCATTACGATATGATCATGAATCGCGGCACCTTGGGCCTTCCGCCCATCGAAACCCCGGGTCTTACCTTCAGCCGGATCTATCAAACCCGGACGGACGGACGCATTGATTTCAATACCACCCTCCATCTCAAGGATGACGACAAAATGCTGGAAAACACCATTCCCCTGATTCCGCTGATGAAGGCGGATCTGGAGCGTCTTCTTCTGGATGCGGGCTTCACCGACATGAAGGTTTTTGGCGGATTCGACCAATCGCCGCTCAAGGAAACCTCCATTCCATTTGTCTGTGTCGTCAAATAGAAAACCCACTGACGTGGGTTTTTTTATAAGTTCTTTTCGAACCATTCACTATAGACTTTCTCTTCGGCAAAACCGCTTCGCTGATAAAGACGAAAGGCTGCCTGATTGGCATCCACCACCAGCAGATGCACCCGGTCGGCCATGGACTTGGCTTCCCCTTCCGCCGCTTGGATCAGGATCTTGCCCCAGCCCTTCCCTTGATGTTCCGGATTGATCGTAACGGCATCAACCCACAAAACACCTTTCTCCATGGAAAGCATATAGGTGCCCACCGGCTGGTCCTTATACGCCAAAAATCCAAGCTTGGCTTCGCCCCGCTCTTGCCGGTCCAGATTTTCTTCCGCCTCTCCCATCAGCATCTGGCTGCCATTGGGACTGTTGCGAAAGGCCAAATTGTGAAGGTCGACAAAGCTTGCCAGGGTTTCCGGCGTCGCAAGATGCGAAGAAAAGCCGTCCGGCAAGGGTGCCGGTTCTCCAATCGCTTTTCCCATCTGCACAATCCGGTAGGTAGGCCGATAATCCAGCTTCGGAAGAAAATTCTCCGCCAAATACCGGTTCTCCTTTCGAAGCCCGACTTTTGATACTTCGGCGCCCCATCCAAAGGCGCGCTCTTCCAAATTGACCATCAATTCGGTCAGGCGGTCTTCTTTCCCCGACTTGCAATAGCATGTGCTGAAATAGACGATGCCGTCCCGCTCGATCGCCTCCACGATCATGGCCGCAACGGCTGTCACTTCCCCATGTTCAAAACTTGCCAGATAGGTTTCTCCCTCCAAATAAACGGACTGATAAAACAGGTCTCCGATTTGGTCCGGGGTCACAAAGGCGTGATCATGAAAAATCTCTGTCAAGAACGCCACAACCTGCTGTTTTTCACTGTCTGACCACTGATTTGCCTGTTTCATTATTTCTCCTTCTCTCTAACAAAGCTGATAAAATAGCGGTGCTCCGGATCTTCAAGCGGCCGAATCACCCGCCAGCTTCCCTCGACGCCCAACTCCATGCGCGCCAAGTCGAAATGACAAATTGCAATCCCCATATTGATCCGGTTCAAGGTAGTCTCCTCACGTGCCTGCAAATAGAAATGATATTGATTGTACTCGCGAACCACGCGCCACGGCTGGCTGTTTCGGGCCGACGGCGCTCGCTGCACGCAGGTGAAAATGGTTTCCCATTTCGATCCCGGCTTCAACACCAGCGATTGCTCAAAACCTTGGTCAAAAACAAATTCAGACAAGGGTTTTCGATTAATGGGCTGCGTGGCCAATTTCATCATCCGCTCCATCACCGATTTCTCTTCTTTCGGTATCCCAATGGCCAAGACTGCAGGAATGGTTCGGTTTCCCTTCATCAAATACATGGCTTCCAATTTTTGTTTTTTAAAGGTACCGCCCAACCAGCAGGATCCGATTCCCTCTTTCCATAGGTTCAGAGCTGCTTTTTCCAACGCATAGCCGTAATTGACATGGCCCGCTCGGGTGTCCGGGATAATGCCAAAAAGATATTCGGCCGTTCCCGAAATGACCCCAAAGGTTGCCAGTTGGCTAATCCCCTTCTCCTTCAATTCCAGGGGGGTGACACGTAAAAGATCGATTGGATGGCCCAAGGGCCCCATTCTTGAGTCTCGCAGTACTTGGTCGATCCGGTCTCGATGGCGCATCAAAGAATCGCGGGTAAACGAGCGGTTCGATTGTCTGGTCATCATCGCTTGAATCATTTTACACCCTCCTAAAGAATTGACTGCCTTTCTATAATTTTATTTTATCATAATTTTCTTAAAATGAATTCTGTCTTTCGTTTCACTCCAACCAGACCATCTTCATTTCGCCACTTTTGTCAGCAGATTGACCCCTCTGACTCAATGGGATCCAAAGAGCTATTCATTCCGAACAAAAAGAGTGATTAATCCTCGGCGGAATCAATCACTCTTCTACGCTTAATCCAGTGCACACTTTTTTATTTCCACAAGCATGCCCTTGTAAAAAATCATCTCCCATAGATCCGGCATACTCAGCGCCTTCCACTGCTGATACCCGAACCCTGGATCGAATGCATGGAAGACTGCGCCCATCCATGTTCCATGGCCGGCAACCAACAGGGTCTCGCCTCGATGTTTTCGTTCCAGCTCACGGATTGCCTCGCATCCCCTGGCTGCGGTTTCCGCCAGGGACTCGCCTCCGGGCAGGGAAAAGTCCGGGTCCAGCCATTGCTTTTGTGCAAAGGCTTGAAAATCTTCAACCGGGTCTGCCGCGGCGCGTCTCTCCCGAAGCCGTTCGTCTTGAACAATCTCCAATTGGAAGGCATCTGCCCACGGCAATGCGGTATCCACAGCCCGCCTGTAGGGGCTGGAAAAAATCCGATCCACTTGAATCCGGCCTGCGTTTTTCTCCATCAGACCCTGCGCCATTCTCTTTCCGTCCGGCGTCAGTCCGCGCCCTTGCTCATCGGCTGAAAACTCCGATTCCGCATGGCGGAGTATCAGGATTTTTGTGCAGGAAGAGAGAAATTCCTCCCTGGCCTCTTCTTCGTTGATCACCTTGATCCCGGCTTCCCTGAAGATTCGCGTGGTTGCCCCCGCGCCCTCAATCAGTTTCCGTTGGAAATGACCGTCATAGATGATTTTCGACCCGCAGGACGGACTTTTCGATTTCAGAATCGCCCGCTGGCCACCAACCGACCGGACAACTTCCAGCGCAAAATTCGCACCTTCTTTGTATTCTCTTGTAACATCAACCCCCGTTTGGGTGCAAATTTGAAAAGGCGATTCCGATACAATCTCGGCTGGATCCCTGGGCGTATCCAATCCGCCCAATACCTCCGGGCAAACCGGGATCAAGTCTCCGGCTTCAAACATGGCCTTCAACAAAGGATCCGGCACTGACTTTCCATCATAACGGCAGGCACAGCCTACCAGACAAGCGCTTACAATTATTGGTTTCATTCCTTACCCTCCCGTTCCTCTTCATTTATTATACGGGAAGGCGGAAATTATTGCTCGTCTGATTCCAAAATACTCGGTGAAATCCCGTGAGAACTTAAAATCCAGTCCGTATAGGCCCGGCCGATTTTATTCATCGTCTCTTGGGGATCATATTTCCAGGCTGCCACATAGGCATTCAAATCCTGGGTCCAAGCATCCTCTTCCTCGGCCAGGGTCTCTTTCCAATTCACTCGATCCCGATTCCAATTTTTCACAGCCGTTTCATAAGCCAAACGGTCCTGATGATAGCGAAGCTGGGCTTGCAGCAGGCCAATTTCCGCTTCCAGCATTTCTTTTTTGCTGCCCAGGCCATTTTCCACTTTCCCGCTGATAAAGGCCTCTTCCTGCTCGCGATTTTTCAAATTTTGCAGATCCTGCCGCACCGCCAGATGCAGGGTTTGCAGATTCGCATATTGGCCTTTGATGGCCGCCTTGCTCTCCACCAGCGCGTCTGCCACATTGCCCGCCAGTTCAATCTCATCCAACAAGGCTTGCGGATAAGAATCCGGACGGTTCTTGTCGAACTTCGGTCCCCGGAAACCCTCTTCAATGGCTCGAATTTCCAAAACCGTTTTTTGATATGTGCGTACGGCAGCATGGAAGGCTTCCGTTCCCAATGCCAATTGATCGATTTCCTCTTCCGACAAGGCGCGCGGCATCATGGGCAAGCTTCCCCATACCACTTGCAGGGTCTCACCTGCTTGAATCGGATCCTTCAGTTTCTGATTAAACTTCTCAAAAGCAGATTCCATCTTTAATTGGGCTTCCAGCTGGTTTCTTTCCTCATTCAAGAGCGCGTAGGAAGCATCATGGTAGGCCAGCAGGGAAATATCTCCATGTTCATACCGAACCTTGGAAGCGGCTTGATTCATCCCAGCCAGTTCCAGCTGCAAGTCCGCCAGTCTTTGATTGGCCTGAGCTTGCGCCAAGTCATGGAACCGCGCTTCCAAACGGTCTTCTCCGCTGGTTTTCAGATCGTCCAAGCCTTGTTCCAATGCCGCCAATTGCGCTTTCAGTCCCAAAGGGATCAAATAGATGGCACGCTGATTCTGGATGGAAAGTCCGCTCCAGTCCGCGTCATTGGCATAGGTCTTCTTGGCCGCTTTTGCCGATTCCTCCATGGCCTCTTCCAGATTTTCCTTTGCTTGCTTGATCTGGTCTTCCATGATCGTAATCTGGTAGCTTGGTTCCGCCTTTGCCCGCAGTTCCGCCTCTTCCAGAGTCAGTCCGGACGCTTCGGCAAATCCCAAGGATGAAAAACTGAGAGAAGCAAGCAAACCAATTGCCATCCACGATATTCGTTTCTTCATTTCTATCCTCCTATTCATGGCGCAAAGCCTCGATGGGGCTTAATTTCGCCGCTTGATTGGCCGGGTAAATGCCAAAGAACAATCCGATTGCAATGGAGAAGGCTGAAGCATACAGAATTGCATCCACCGACACCACGCGCGGCACTTTCATCAGCGTGCAGGCAATGGCGGCAAATCCCATGCCCAAGGCTGCACCGATCACCCCGCCTGTAAGGGTCAACAGGACCGATTCAATCAGGAATTGTGTCATAATATGATGGCGCTTGGCGCCAATCGCTTTTCGAATGCCAATCTCCCGGATCCGTTCGGTTACGGAAACCAGCATGATGTTCATAACTCCGATACCTCCGACCAGCAGAGCAATGCCTGCGATGGCCGCAATCAAGAGGGTGACTTTCGCCAGCACGTCATTGACGGTTGCCAATGCCGCTTCCGGACTGAAGACCATATAGTAGCCTTGCCCCTCTGCATCATGCCGGCCTTCCAAGAATTTCACCACCCGCGTACTCAACACGTCGATACTTTGTCCTTCTGCCGGATAAATCGTAACGGAACTGTAGTAGGTTTGATTCAGGATTTTCTGTGATGTTCCAATGGGAATAAATCCGCCATAGTCACTGGCGCGTCTGTCTTCCTGGGTATAAACGCCCACAATCTGAAAACCCGTGCTGGTGTCGTCCATCTGTAAAAAGAGGGTATTTCCCACCGCACTCTTTCCTGGGAACAGGTCTTGCGCCAACCGCTGTTCAATTACCACAACATTCTTTCGGTCCGCCCGCTCTTCTTCCGTAAAATCTCGGCCTTCGACGATTGTCGCCTTATACATTTTCAAGGTTCCGGACGACGCCCCGTTGAAGGAGGCATTCGAGGTCTCCAAGTCACCGATAACCTCCCCCTGAATCCCGCTTTGCGGGGCAATCTCAAGGGTCTCATCCTCAAATTTCGCCTGCAGCGCGTCCACATCTTCTTTCGTGATCATGGCTTTATCCCAAACATCTTGGTCCAAGCGGTAGTTCATGTAAACCTCAAAATTATTCCCGCTCAAATTCGACAGTTGGTCATTCATGCTCGCCTTGGTTCCGTCGCCGATGGAAACAATGGTCACCACCGAGGAAATGCCAATAATAATCCCCAGCATGGTTAAAAGCGAACGCATCTTATTGGACCAGATTGCGCTCAGCGCGATCTGAAATAGCTCTTTCATATGCGTTTTCCCTCCTTGTTTCGATAATCATCGACAATTTCACCATCTTTAATCACAATAACACGAGAACAATGCTTGGCCACATCCGGTTCATGGGTAACCATCACGATAGTGCGTCCCTGCTCATGCAATTCTTGAAACAGTTTCAAGATCTCTTCTGTCGATTTTGAGTCCAGGTTCCCCGTGGGCTCATCCGCCAGCAAAATGGCCGGATCCGTCGCCAGCGCCCGGGCGATCGCCACCCTTTGCCGCTGACCGCCGGACATTTCAGCCGGTTTATGCTTGCCGCGGTCGGCCAAGCCCACCTGGGCCAAGGCGCGCTGCGCCCGGCTGCTTCGCTCTTTGGAAGACTTGCTCGCATAAACCATGGGCAGCTCCACATTCTGTTGCGCATTCAATTTGGGCAGGAGGTTAAAAGATTGGAAGATAAATCCAATTTTTTGATTTCGCACATCTGCCAGCTGATTCTCACTCAGTTCTTCCACATGGGTTCCATCAATGCGATAAGAGCCTGCCGTCGCTTGGTCCAAACACCCCAAGACATTCATCAAGGTTGATTTGCCTGATCCGGACGGACCCATGATCGCCATAAAGTCCCCTTCCTCCACATGGAGGTCGATATTTTTTAGTGCCTCAACCCGAATTTCTCCCTGTTCGTATACCTTCGATAATCCTTCAAGCTGAATCATGGCTACCACCTTTCGATGAAGGCACCCGCGTCTTCCACATACACGCGCACCAAATCCCCTTCATTCAAGTCTTCACCCATGACTTCAACATTGTAGTCGCCTCGAACGCCCAATTCGACGGGTACCGCAACTTCTACGCCTTCGCGTTCAATAAATAAAACTTTTTGACCTTCCTGTTCGCCGACCGCTTCAAACGGAACCGCCAAAACAGCTTCTTTCTCATTGACGATGATCTCCATCTGAACCGAGTTGTTAATCTTGAAATACTCGTCCTCGTCATTGACTTGCACTTCCACTTCAAAAACGGTTTTGCCGTTCAGTCTTACACCGGCTGGAGACAAATATACAATCGAACCATGATAATCTTTGGACGGATCGGCATTTCGCCGGATGGTAACCGCATCGCCTTCCGCCAGATTGGCTGCGTCAAATTCATTGATCGTCGCCAATACTTTAAGCGATTTCACATCCTTGACTTCGATCAGATTCAGTCCAATTTGGACTTGATCGCCTTCCTTGACCGCAATATTCGTGACCACGCCGTCAATCGGCGACTTCACTTCCGCATTGCTCCACTCTTCCTTGGCGTCAGCCAATTCGCTTTCTGCCTGTTCAACTGCCAATACGCATTTTGATCGTTCCTGATCATAATCAAAGGAATCATATTGGATTTTAGCATTCAAATAAGTCGTCTTTGTTTGTGTCAATGTTTCTTTAGCTCTTGTCGCTTCCTGCTGGGAAATCGAACCCAGTGCCAGCAGTTGCTGTTGCTGGTCATAATTCTGAACAGCGCTGTCATATGCCAATTTCGCCGATTCGTAGTTCATTTGAACCGTCTGGCCGGCATCCTGATCAAAGTTCGCCAATCGTTCTTTGGCTTCCTGCAGGTTCAACTCCGCCTGCTTAACCAGGGCTAAAGCCTTAGCTCCTTCCATTTTCAACAGAACCTGATCCTTCTCCACCGGATCGCCCGCTTCTACTTCAATGGTTTGAATCTGGCCGGTGCATCCCGCCTGCAGAACTTGTTCCTTCTCCGATACGGCCAATCCTGAAATCAGTACCTTTTCTTGAACGGTTTGCCGTTCTAGGTTAATGGTGGTGAAACTGGGTGCCATGGCCGCCTGCGCCGGCGCCTTGACCTTCACCGCATAAAAACCTCCAATGGCCAGCACCAATACCAAAACCAAAATCCAACGTTTTTTTATTTTCAATCGTCCCTTTTTCATCGTAATCCTCCCTTTCGTTTCTTATCTCAGTATAGATGGCAATTCTTAACAAAACCTGAACGGAAGGCTTACCATTTCCTTAAAAACAAAAAGAAACCGAATTTCTTCGGTTTCTCATTTATGTCAATTGGTTCTTTATCACTGCAGCGTCTGGCTAGAAAATACTTGTATTCCAAATCTATTATTACCCTTGCCTTTGCAGTTCTTGAATCCAGCCATAACATTCCTCCAATTCCACATCCGTAATTTGTGAAGAGTCATGTTCAAACAAGATGCGCAACGGATAATCCGACCGCTGAAGAATGGCAAAATACCCTTCGATATCCGCCCACCCGTCTTTGGGATCCAGGGAAGGCAGGGCAGGATAATGGCTATATGCCACCCGGTCTGTGACTTGGATGTTCCACAAATGCACTTCTCTCACATAGGGAAGGATTTTTTCAAGAAACTCAAACGCATCAAACTGTTCATCGATGGAATCCTGAAGATGCAGTCGGCCAATATCAACGCATACTTCAATAGCCGGATAACGGTCCAACAGCTCTAGAAAGAAATCGGATTGCGACAAATACAAAGAAACTGCATCCAACTCGATCACTGGTCGAAACCCGTTTCGCTTGCTGCTTGCTGCAAACCATTCAAAAAAAGCTTCGCTTCGTTTGCGAAATATCTTCTCCTTAAAATCCTCCGCATAGCAATACTCTGAAGGATGACCGAACTTCCAATTCCATCCGAACCAATCCACATGACTGTCCAGCACAACAGGTTTTGGATAATGCACCAAAACATATTCCGGATTGATAATCGAAGCATGTTGAAACTCCTTCTGCATATACAAATAGGACTCCCGCCGTATTGCTTCATCGTTCGACAGGTATTGCGGATCCCGATGATCCCACTGACCCGACCGCAGCGGAAAATGGACGCCAAGGCAGGCGCCTTCTTTCCTTTCCAGGAGACGTAGTTTTTCGATATCGTCTTCCGACTCCATCATGCAGGCTTCAACGCCTAAAAAATCCGAACGAAAATCCCGCGCCTGTTTGTTCTCATCGTAACGACCATACTGGCCGATCATAAACTGGTTCATTCGTATCTCCCTTATCCATCAATTTCTTCCAATTTTATCATTCTTAGATAGTGAGCCCATGAACCATTTGTTAATCTTTTCTATTCCGTTGACCACCTTCACACCATTTTAAAAGGCGCTTCCTCCGCCTTCAATCCCAAAATTTTATACGCGGCATCACGAATCGCGTTCAGCGGTACCTCTTCATATTCCTTTCCCTGATAGACCACTGCCCTGCAATAAGCGTCCCCCTCCACCAACTCAGAACATGATGCACAATAGTTCTCAACCACCTGAATATCCAGCACCTCCTCAATAAGAATCCCATTCAGCAAAATCGCATTCGATTCTTCCAAGGCAGATTCATCCAGACGCGTTTCCTTCAAGACAACTTCAATTCCTTTCGGACTCAACTCGCTGTTTAAACGGTTCACTTCATCCATAAGATTCTTGCCAGTATCATTGCACCGATCACATGTCTCCCCTGCAACATCCAGATGCTTCCACTCAATCATCAATTGTTTCATTCTTATACGTCCTTTCTTTCCAGATCGAATTCATCAAGCACGTCCAACAGACGCTTTTCTTTTTTTGGATGCGAGTCCCTTCGCAAATCCACCAGTGAAAAGACCCGTTCCAACTGGTCGGCGTCCTTCAAGACTTCCGCATAGGGACCGTCAATCCGTTTCTTCTTTGAATGCAGGCAAAGAGCCTCCAGGAGCATTTCCTGTTCGGTTTCGGTAAAATCTCCCCAGGCCGCCAACTGATCTTTCAATGCCTTGGCTCCCGTCGGTCCGTGGGTAGAAGTAAAGTCTTCTTCCCGGATACGACCCCAATCATGAAGCAGTCCCATGCAGTAGGCCATTTTGGTATTCAATCCACGCTTCATGGCCAACATCACGCAAAAATAGGCAACCCCATGGGCATGCATGCGTTCGTCAAATGAACCGTCTGCAAAGGCAAAACCACCCCTAGGTTTCATCTGATCCAATCCATCCTGCAAATATTTTTCCCATTCATTGATCTTCATCGTCTTCCCCCTCGCTTTTCATTCTCACTTTATTATACAACAGCTTGCATGATTTCAGTATTTTGGGATAGGATACAAAAAAGGAGGAAATTCCATGGAATACGGAAAGAGCTTCTATGACCGATTTATGCATCCTCTGGAACGAAACGGCTTGGCGGACGCCCGACAAAGCCTGATTCCCAAAGCATACGGCACCGTGCTGGAAATCGGTCCGGGATCCGGCGTAAACCTGCGCTACTACCCCTTCAGTCAAATTGAATCCCTTTGCTTGTTTGACCGGCGAATCCAGCCGGTATTGAAAAGCTATCCCTACCCGGAAGCTACAATGATTGCCTTTGCTGCCGGAACAGCGGAATCGCTCCCCTTTCCGGATGCGTCTTTCGATACGGTGGTCGCCTGTTTGGTTTTTTGCACCGTACCAAATGCAGAAAAGGGGCTCTCAGAAATTTGGCGCGTCCTAAAACCAGGCGGCGCCTATCTCTTTATTGAGCATATTTTATCGGATCAACCGGTTCTTGGTCCTGCCATGCAGGCCGCGACTCCCCTATGGAAGCTGTTGGCCAACGGATGCCATCTGAACCGGCAAACCGATCAGTTGATTGAAAGCTTGGATTTCTCGGTCCAAGAAAAAAACTATTTTATGAAACACAGCTTTGTCAGCGGTATTGCTGTCAAACCAATGGACTAGGAGGTCATCATCATGGAAACCATCAAGCAAGTCGGCCTGATCGGCCTGGGCGCCATCGGCGGAATCGTCGCAGAAAAACTGACACATGCCGAAGGCATTGAGTTCTCCGTCCTCGCGGACGGAAAAAGAATCGACCGCTACCTCAACAAGCCAATGCTTGTGAACGGAACGCCCCTGTACCCGGAATACCGTTCGCCCGATCAAGCAAGCCCCATGGATCTGATCCTCGTAGCCGTCAAACACCACCACCTGCAGTCAACCATGGCAACCATGAAACCCTTTGTGGGACCCCATACAATCCTGATTTCCTTGATGAACGGCATTGTCAGCGAGCAGATTTTAGGTCAAGCATTCCCGGAAGCCACCATCCTGCCCGCCATGATCAATAAAATCGATGCCGTTCGCGAAAACGGAGCGGTCCGTTTTTCAAATCCCGGCATCATCCACTTCGGTCACCCCGACGGCGACCATCCGGCCATTGAGCAGGTGGCTGCCCTATTTGAGAATGCGGGAATCGCCTATCTCGTTCCGGAAGACTTGGATCGCTACATGTGGTGGAAATGGATGATCAACGTGGGCATCAACCAGGTTTCCGCCATCCTGCAAGCGCCTTACCGCCTCTTCCAGCAGGAAGAACTGCCCAACAGGCTGGTCGATGCCGCCATGGGAGAAGTCATTGCCCTGGCTCAGGCGGAAGGGATCAATCTAGTCCCTGAGGATATTGACGAATGGAAAAAAATCTTAATCAACCTTCATCCCGATATGAAAACCTCCATGTGCCAGGACATGGAAGCCAAACGCAAAACGGAAGTGGAGGCATTCGCCGGGGTTGTCATCGAACGGGCAAAAAAGGCCGGTGTGGAAACACCGACCAATGAAATGCTTTTTGCCATTATCCGTTCCATGGAGTTGAAAAACCAACTGCAAAAAAATACACTATAAGACAAAAGCCTCGCGAAATCGCGAGGCTCTTTTTATGCCGTTTGTATCGATCGTGACGCGAGGATATCAACGCCACTCCCCAAGATATCCGCAACCACGATATCCCCTTTTGCAACAGGTGCTTCCAATCTCACCCGGTACAGAACCTCGAGAAAATCTTTCATGCGATCCAAGGGCAGCTCTCCACTGCTGACAACCGGCAGGCGAGGCAGACGCGCCCCCGTGATTGCAATGGTGGAAGTCAGCATCCGCTTGGGGTTGACGAATTCCTGTTCCCCAAAAGCCTTGCCCCGCTTGCAGCGGTTTCCATCCACCAGAATTTCCTCCTCCAGCTGCGTAACCGTCAAGGCGCAGCTCATGGGACAAACAATGCAAATCATCTCTTTCTTCACTGGCCTACCTCCCTTACCTTCAACTGGATCGCTTGGGATCCTTCCGGCAGTTTTTCTGTTTTCAACCGCTCGGTGATCATCTCGGGCGGCAGCGCAACCGGGTGCTTTTTCGCGAAGACGACATCGCCCTCGACGATGGCTTCTGCAACCACCTGCTCCATCCGCGCCTTTACCCGATAATACAGGGAAATCTCTTCAGCAACCGCATCGATTCGCATACGTTGAGGCACCACAAAACTCACCCCGTCTCCCGGTTCAATCTTCCGGTAACCTGCCAGCTCTTTTTTCTCCGATCGCAAATAGGCTGCGGCTCCTCTTGCGGCAACCTCAGCGGTAACCGAAACATCATCCACCAGATCATAAACGGTTACCACATTGCCGGCGGCAAAGATGCCGGGAATGCTGGTCATAAAGGCCTCATCCACAAGGGGGCCTTTGGTTCTCGGATCCATTTCCATCGCAATTTGTCGGGACAGCTCATTCTCGGGAATCAAGCCCACCGATAATACCAGCAAATCGCAGGCAATAAACCGTTCTGTCCCTGCAATGGGTTTTCGGTCCTTGTCAACCTTTGCCACCGTCACGCCAGTCAGACGCTTGTTCCCGTGGATCTTCACCACCGTCATGGAAAGATGCAGCGGAATCTGATAGTCATGCAAGCACTGCACCAGGTTTCTTGTCAATCCTCCCGGCGCATCCATCACCTCGTAAACCCCTTCGACTTCCATGCCTTCCCAGATCATCCGCCGCGCCATAATCAGCCCGATGTCCCCCGAGCCCAGGATAACCGCCTTCTTGCCAGGCAGATAACCTTCCATGTTGATGTATCGTTGCACAGCACCCGCCGTTAAGACGCCGCTGGGTCGACTGCCCCAGATAAACACCTGCGAACGGGTTCGTTCCCGACAGCCCATGGCCAGAATAACGGCTCCCGCTTGAATTTGCATCAAGCCATCCGCTTCATTCATGGCATATATCATTTTCTCCGGCGTCAGCTCCAATACAATGGTGTTCAGCTTGACCTCGATATCCAGCGCTTTCACTTCACGGATGAACGCTTCCGCATAGGCGCATCCCGTCAAACGCTCGCCAAACCGATGCAGCCCAAAACCATCATGAATGCATTGCTGCAAAATCCCTCCTAATTCAAAATCCCGTTCCAGAATGCAAACACGATCCACGCCTTGCCGCTTGGCTTCAGCTGCCGCAGCCAGTCCTGCCGGACCGCCGCCAATCACAACCAAGTCCATCTGCAATTTTTTCATGCTTGCCTCCCTTCCCGGCTGTCGATGGAAAGAATCTCCGACCCCTTGCCCTTAAGGGTAATGGCGGTTGGATCCGTCCCCCACTCGCGCGCCAAAATCTCAACCACCCGCGGTCCGCAGAATCCGCCTTGGCACCGCCCCATGCCCGCTCGGGTACGGCGCTTCACCGCATCCACCGTTTTTGCCGGAATCGGTCCATGTATGGCGTCCAGAATTTCCCCTTCCGTAATCAGCTCACAACGGCAGATGATGCGCCCGTATTTCGGATTCTGCTGAATCAGGGCATCCTGCTCTTCGCGGGAAAGATCACGAAACTGTACCGGTGCCTTTCGGATGGGATTGAAATCCGACTTCTCCTGTAAGCCGCCTGATTCTTCACGCACAATCTCGACCACCCTTTGCGCAATGGCCGGGGCCGAAGCCAGCCCGGGCGATTGAATGGCAGCCGCATGCACCAATCCCTTGGTCTTTCTGGAGGCTTCAATAATAAAGTCTTCCTTGTAGTCCGCCGCCCGAATTCCAGAAAAATAGGTAATGATTTCAGAAGGCTGCACCTCCTTCAGTACCTTGGTGCCCAACCCGACAATATAATCCATATCTTCGGGCTTAACCCCCTTGTCTTCCCGGTCCGGCACCTCTTCGGCCGTCGGTCCCCACAATAGGTTGCCTTCCGGCGTAACAGAGGCACCGCCGCCTTTGGTGTTTTTCGCCTTACTCTCTTTTCCGCCCCGCGTACCCGCAGGCCGCGACAAAAATCCCTTTCTCGATTTGTCGATAATGGCAATCGCACCCCGCCGCGGATGAATCGTAAAGAACTCATCGCTTCCCATGATGGCAATCTTATCCGCATAAACACCCGCCGCATTGATCACCAAAGGCGCATGAATCACCCCATGATTGGTAACTACCCCACGGATTTCATTTCCTTCTGTGAGCAAATCCAAAACTTGGGTTTCAAAGCGAAATTCCGTGCCATTTTCCACCGCATTTTCCGCCAGAGCCAGGCACACCTCGTAGGGCTCCACCAATCCCATGGTTTTCATCCAAAATCCACCCAAGGGTTCGCCCTTGATATTGGGTTCCAGTTTCAAGAGTTCTTCTTTCGACAGCCATTGAAGTCCCGGCGTTTTCATCACCTGATCCATGGCTGGAATCACCCGGCCAATCCCTGTCTGTTTCAAGACCTGCACCAGCTTCATAAACCGCCATTCCTTCTTGTCGTAAATTACTTCCAATGAGCCCGGCCGTTTCAAGGTGAAATTTAATTCCTTCGCCCATTGGGTGTACATTTCATTTCCAACAAGATTTAATTTTGCCTTCAAGGTGCCGGGTTTAGCCTGCACGCCCGGATGAATATTGCCGTTGTTTGCCTTGGTGGTTCCTTCCGCTACATCATTGTTCTTATCGATCACAAGGGTTTTTATCTCATATCGTGCCAGTTCCCTGGCAATGGCGCAACCGGTGATACCCGCACCAATAATCACACAGCCAAAGCATTCTTCCTTTCCCGACTTTAGCGCATGGCGAATCGCCTCTGAATGATCCGGCTCGGTTGTTTCCTGTCCCTTTACCGAGATATGATTCACCACATTCCGTATCGATTTTAATTCCGCCACCTTATGGCCGATATCGACGACCTGCTGCCAGTCATCCACTTGACCTGAAAGGGTAACGATACGGTCCTCCGCGACCGATACGGCCAAATCAAAATTCGTCCATTCGCGATTCTTTCCAATGAGTTTTCTGATCCGTTCTTCCATGACTCTTCCTCCGTTCGACTCATCCTCGTTGAAACATACGGACGTCTGTACTTTAAGTCTATTCCTCCTTGTTTCTGCTGTCAAGCCATGGAATACTTCCAACAAAAAAAGGGCTGATCCAGCCCTTTCTCTATCGCTTCCTGACAATGTACTCATGGAATCCCGATTTTCTAACATCCGCTCCTATAAACCGCTTTACGATGCGGTGCTCGTATTGGATGGGTTCAAATCCTTCCAAAAGATTTTCCGCCTCTTTCTGATCATAATGATTGAATTGAACGGCCTCTTCACCGCTTCCCACGATGAACACTCCCGGATTAACTTCCTCCCCAAGTCCGTAGGTATCACAATCATAAGACAATAGATTCAAATAACACAGTCCCCCCGGTACCAGTACCCGCTGAAATTCCTTGACTGCCTTTTCCACCGCGGCTTTGTCCATATGGACCGTCGTATTCCAAGAATACAAAAAGCTGAAGGATTGATCCGGATATGGCAGCGCGCACATATTGCCATGTTCCAGATGCAGATCCATGTTTTCTCTCTGTGCAAAATCTTCCGCTGCCTGTAATGCTTCTTCTGAAAGCTCAATTCCATGGGTTTCATGTCCCGCTTCAAAGAATAGTGAAAGCGGTGGATGGTCGCCCCCTGCGCCGCAATCCAAGACTTTCTTTTCCAAATCAGAATTGTTGCATATACGCAAAAAGCCATACAAAGGCAATGCTCGTGAAATATTCATTAACCAACCCCCTCAAATCATTCTATCCGCCATTATTTCTTTCCATCTACACTCGTATTCATTTTCTCCCAGTACGCAATATCATCCTCATAATATCCTTTCAAAACCCGCTTCAAGCTTTCATCGGGTTGATCAACAATGGTACTTGGCTGTTGAAACTCCTTGAGCAAGTAGGCAAGGTCCGCTTCCTTCACGTCCCGCTCCTGCAATGCCTTCCATTCCACCTCACTGAATCGGTCTCGTTTCGCCTGGTCAACATCTGCCATCTGGCGCTGATTCAGCTCGTCATAGGTCCACCGCGATACATCTTCCAAACTATACTCCGGATAGTATTTTACCGCCAGCTCCTGCATTTCTTCCGACAAGAGCCAATGGGCATGAATGACTTCATACTCCCCATAGGAAATGCTGTCGATCTCCTCGTCTGAAAAGCCATGCGCTTTTAGCTCATCTGCAAATTCCGCCACATACTTCCTAACAGGCCGCGTATTCATCATCCTCTTAGGATCAAGCCTTGGAATCTCAATTCCCATCGACCGCGGCAATTCAATGGCTGCCATCACACGCTTTGATTCATCCAATTCAGGATGCGCCAATGCCATGATCAAGTCATCTGGAAAATACACGGCAATGTCATACAAGGAAATTGCCTCTGCATCAACAATGACGATCCGATCATCCAGACGTTCTATGGCGTCTCCAAAATTCTCTTCCAGCCAGTCAGCGGGCAGATAAAGGGCTTGGTCTTCCAAAATAGGAACCTGCGGCAACACATCCACGATTTCTTCCTGACGGGTTATGTACAGTGAACCTACAGTAAAGTCCAGCTGCATCTCATATTCCTGAAACATAAAGCTGTCGGCATCCCTGGCATATTCCCACCCCATCGCCTCGGCGAAATCCGCGCAAGATACGTAGGCTGTTGAATAAGGCTTCCAAATAATCGCCAATTCCTTCTCATTCATGTCAACTCCTGTTTGTTCTTTCTGGTCGGTTTCCTTCGTCGTTTGTTCGACTCCCCCGTTTTGACAAGCAGAAAGAACAAGGACCAAGATCAACAACATACCAGCCATACTCCATTGTTTTCGCATGCACATTATCCTTTCCAGTCATCAACCATAATTCTCATCAAGTTTGCTTTCTTAACTATTCTCTCACGTTTTTTCTCTAGTAGACATGGGCGTCGCCGCCCATGCCCCTACACAGAACCGTACGTGCCCTATTAAGGCATACGGCTCTTCATAGCATATTTAGTACTACCTATAAAATAGACTAACCTTGATCGATGGCTCCACTAACGGGAAGGTCCTCAACAACCCATTGAAAAACGTATCGGTTGTATAACTCCTTCTTTGACTCCGCCTGTTTAACCATTTGAATAAAAGCCAAGTTACAGCACTCAAGTAACTTTTCATACTACGTGTGTTATCAGTCACTCCATAATACTGGTAATGGCCTTGTAGTTTCTGGTTAATCTTCTTAATCAACAATTGAACCGGCATCGTTCTGTTGTTCCTGATGTAGTATTTCATCGACTTGATCTTGCTTCGTAGTTTCTTTCTGCTCGTTTTCACTTTGCATCTGAAAAAGCGCTTGTCTGCATTTTCACTACAGTAGAATGTAAATCCCAAAAAATCAAATGTCTCTGGTTTTCTTTGACCTCGGTTCGCTCGGTTTTGCCTGGCAAACCTTCCAAATTCAATAATCTTGGTCTTTTCCAACGCCAGCTCCAGTCCAAATTTCGCAAATCGTTCTATCAAATCTCCATAGAACTTCTCCGCTTCCCATCTGTACTGAAAGCAACATACGAAATCATCGCAGTAACGGATTAAACTTGCATACCCACCACATTTCCTTTTGACCTTTACATCAAACCACATGTCCAGCACATAGTGCAGGTATATGTTTGCAAGCAGTGGCGATGCGCCATTCCCCTGTGGTGTGCCTTTCTCACTGTCCAGGTATTTCCCGTTTTCCATAATCCCCGCTTTTAAGAACTTCTTTATGATGCTTATGAATTTCTTATCTGCAATGTCATGCTCTAGAAAGGCTATCATCCAATCATGATCTACATTGTCGAAGAATCCTTTTATATCAGCCTCCACAACATAATTCGTTTTGCGGTACTGAATGTTTTCTACAACTTCCCTTACCGCTTGGTGACAGTTCCTTCTTGGTCTAAAGCCAAATGACTCCTTATAAAATTTCGGTTCATACACTTCTGTTAGTATGCTTGCAACCACAGTTTCCACCAGTTTATCCTCATAACAGGATATCCCCAGTGGTCTCATTTTCTTGCTTCCGTCTTTTGGGATAAATACCCGTCGCGATGCTTCCGGCTGATAGCTTCCGCTTTTCATTCGCTGGATCAGATGCTCTACATTCTCTTCTAGGTTGACTGAATAATCCTGTTTTGAAATGCCATCGACTCCTACTGCTTTCTTCTCATCCAGCCTTTTGTGCACCATCAAGATGCTTTCCTTGTTGATGTATGAAGCCAGATTTTGAACTTTGCCGTCCATTCGTGACTTTTCTATGTTGTACTGTATTCCAAACAATCCACTCTTCATGTTGCTCAGCTCTCCTGTCTGCACGATTCATGTTTACTTGGAGCTACACTATGCTAACCCCTTCCCTCCACCTGCTTTCACAGCTTTCTTCGGTACTATGAGTTAGTCGGACTTCCTATGATGCATTTGCTCATCTGACGCGTTTCCTTGTTTTGATTTCGCATACTGGTTTCCCAGACATCATAGGACCTCATCTGTTCTATCTCGTGTATCTATTACCATACTCGCCAAGCACTCAGACCCCGGAAGAACCCTGTAAGTCTCACCATAACGACTTACATGATGTTGCCTGCGACCTAATAGAAAGCATCGGCTTCTTCGTTTAAATAATAATTTCGTGGCTCTATAAACTTCACGTTTCCATTTCGGCTCGTACTGGTCCCTTTCCTACGCTTAAATCTGGCGTTGCCGCTTCGATTCCAAGGATTCGGTACAGGCTACTGGTTAGGCATTACCTGATAGGGTTTCCCTACTATACACGGATAACTTACAAATGAAAACAGAATTTCTTCCATTCCCAAGAGGAAACCTCACGCATTCTCTGCGTGTGTTTCACAGCTCGCACCTAATCATTATTATATCACAACAGAAGTAAATCTATTGAGCGATACTAAACAACGAATTATCTAACAAACATTTATTATCCGCTATCATTTCCATAATTATACACGTCTTCTCACGCAATAAAAAATGCATGGATTATTTTTTCAATCTCCATGCATTCTCTATTTTCATCTTTTTTTGCGCTTTAAATTACAAACTACCTATTATGACGCTTTACCGCTTTTTCAATCATATGATAAATCTTGTCGTAACTTGGAGGAGGTCCACTTTGCGCAGCCTTCCCATCTATATAAACTCCGTCATAGATGCCCCACTTCAGAAACGTTTCACGCTCCATTGTATTCACAATTTCCACATCCACTGTGTCTCCAAACTTCTTTGCCGCCCGCAGTGTCCGTTCAACTACAATATTCGATGCCGAACACCATCCATTTTTGAAGATCATGATTTGTACCTTCTCTGAGCCTTTGGGCGGTTTTTGCTTCATGTGAATTAATCGGGGCACTGCAGCTTCTTCATCAAATCTTTGCGCCATCAGCATGGTTATGCCATCCCTGTCGATTCGTTGAAATCCATGTTTTTTATACCAGGAAGCCTTCATCCAAAACGGCAATGCAACGCCCCAGGCCAGCAATCCCTTTGCTCCCATTTCTTTACAGTCCTCCACCGCTGCATGCAAGAGCTGTGAACCAACCCCTTTCTTTTGCTGGTTGCCGACTCCTTCTTGATGACCGTGAACCCAAATGCACATGATCATGTAATAGCCTTCCCCATGTTCAACAAACGACAACTCAGCAGGAATATACTGCACCATGCCGATGATTTGTCCGTCATCATTCTCAGCAAGTTTCACCTTCAAACCTCGATCCTTCATGGAAGCATACCAATTTCCCCGATGATCTCCAGCCTCTTTCATTTCATCCGACCAGTCTTCCAGGCAATTCAAATATGTCTGCTCATATTTTGCTTCCAAATCTATAATTCGCATGCTAAACCTCCTCCTTCTTCCTTATATATACCCTCGAACAAAATTTCTTTCATCGTGTAGATTCCTCTGACCAAACAAAAAGATGACCAAAATCTTGTCATCTTTTCCATCGCTCATCATTCTGTAAAGAGAGATTCTTTCGCAATATAAATCACCACGTAAAAAAATTGAACAGCACAACAATAGAGTAGTAAATTGCTGTCAAGCCCACCCAAAGATGGACAGGCCGGATGCATCGCTTGTCCATCCAACTTTTCACTTTGCCTCGATACGGTTCCTTAAGAAATATAAATATTGGGATGATACTCACAATGGTCCAAACAAGCATCCAAATTGAAAGATGATCATATAGCCGGCTCAACAAAACAAGGCAGAGCAAAATCATCATAACAAAATAGAGATACCATGATAAGATTTGATTTTTCCATCGTTCCACAGGTACAACCCCCTATCAATACCGAATCTGCGAAATCAAGTACACGACAAGTTCTGCAACACTCAGAATCATCAGTACCCAAACCGGGAAACGCCATTTCACCAAACCAATGGCCAGCCGCTTTGCCAAGGCTTCCAGACTCCAAAAAAGAAATGCCACTGCCCCTGCAATCATGGGGACCGTATAGATGTTGAGCACCTGAAAAATTCCCGAATGAAGCCGATTCCTAAGCATAAGAAGTGCAATCAATCCGATAAAACGAAGATACCCTTGGTATTCCCTGACTTGTTTCTCCATTGACTTTTCTCCATGCTCCATATGCGAAATCCCTTCTATCTCCTCAAAAGTCCATAAATAAATCCAGCGTCCAAACGATGACATAATATCCCGCAATCACCCAAAGCCACAAATGCAAAGGCAAAAGCGCTCTCTTTTCCATAAAGACTTCCAGTTTTTGCGCCAATTCTCCTTTGTCGAACCATAGACTTGCAACCCAGACTCCGAACAACACCAAAATGATAATCGGCCAAGCCATTTTGCTTTGATCCACCAACAGCATCATATTCAAAAAAACCAGAAAGAACAGATAGAATGCCAAGTTCTCAAGCAATTTCTCCCCTTGATTCATTTCAACCACCCATCCTTTCCGATATCCATAAATACATTGCGATGCTCCCGATGTATAAGACCCACACAGGAATCCGGATCCCCTTCATCCCCTTTGCAAAGTGCTCGCTAATCTTTTCCACACCGCACGCCAGCAACATGAATAAACCCGCAAGGATCGGAACTGTGTATGGATTGACCCATGCATGATACAGTCCATGCAACTTGAATTCAAAAACACGAAAGAGCGGATTCAGCAAAAGAAAAAACGCAAAAAGCAATCCGTTCTGATATGATTTGATTTGTTTTTCCAATTTTCTCCCTCCATATTCTGCTATCACCATTATACACCTTTTGTTATTTTTTCGTAAATGTAAAAAAAATATACTTTTTCGGCTCACTTTCTTATTTTTGTTTATCATTTTTGCATTGTAAATCTCAACGCACAAAAAAAGTGACCCTTTCGGATCACTTGGATATCCATTTAATTTTCGGTTTGGGTTGCCATATTCATCGCCTGTCGGTTGTTGTACCAGAAGGTTGTAACGGCTGCCAGAACAATCAAAACACCGCCAAACACGCTGAACCTATCCGGCATTTCTCCCCATAGGAAGAAGCCGATCGCCGCAGAGAACAAAATGCTGAAATAATTATAAATGGAGATTTCAGCGGCTGGTGCGTTTTTATAGGCAAAGGTCAATGCAAACTGGCCGATCGCGGCAAAAGCGCCCGTCCCAATCAGACAGACCAGCTGCGTACCCGTTGGCACTTGAAAATCCATCAACATGAGGGGAATGGTGCCAATCACCGAGATAAAGGAAAAATAAAACACAATGGTGGCCGGGTCTTCCTTGTCCTTTAGATATCGAACCATGGTATATGCCGCACCGGCCGTCATGGCGGAAGCCGCACCGGAAAGCGCCGGCAATACGGATAAGTCAAATTGCGGCTTGATCACCATCATGGCGCCAATAAACACCACGACCAAAGCTGGAATCTGAATCGGAGACAATTTCTCCTTTAAGAACCAGCAGGCAAAAAGCGTCACAAAAAACGGGGACAATTTGTTCAGCATGGACGAGTCCGCCAAAATCAAATTGCTGATGGCATAAAAGTACATCATCACGCCGGAAAGTCCCAATAGTGCCCGGGCCAACAAGAGCTTCCGGTTCTCTTTCTTGCCCCAATATGAAGCTTTGCTGTTTCTGATCATGCCTAACGCTACAAACAAGCTGACCAAGTTGCGGAAAAACACCTTTTCAAATACAGGAATATCACCCGCCAATTTTACCATGGCGCCCATCACAGAAAATGCGAGGGCTGAAACCAACATATATACAACCGCTTTCGGTTTGTTATCCATCTTGTCACCGTCCTTCCAAATACCCCTGTAGTATATCTGAAGTCATCCTGATTCTCAAGCATGGATCCCGAGATCCTGTTTGAAAATTTAGACGGTGGTCCATAAAGCGATAAAAAATGCCATTAGGCATGTTTTCACCCTCTATCTTTTGCTATGATAAGGTTACGAGAAAACGGATTTTATAGGAGGGTTACTATGTCATATAAAAAGTATAAGCGCGTTTTTACAGTTGTGATCGACTCATTGGGCATCGGCGCCTTGCCGGATGCGGAAAGCTACGGCGATCTGGGCACCAACACCCTGGGCCATATTGCAAAGAGTGTTGATTCTTTTCAGATTCCAAACCTGCAAAAACTGGGCATCGGCAACGTCTGCCCCATGGATAAAGTAAGCGCAGCGGAAGCGCCTCTGGCAACATTTGCGAAACTGGGGGAAGCCAGCACAGGCAAAGACACCATGACTGGACACTGGGAGATGATGGGCTTGCATATTACCCAACCTTTCCAGACATTTACGGACACCGGATTCCCAAAAGAGCTGATCGATGAATTGGAAAAGCGCACAGGCCACAAGGTCATCGGCAACAAGTCCGCCAGCGGAACCGCTATTCTGGATGAGTACGGCGAAGAAGAAATGGCAACCGGCAATATGATCGTCTACACATCAGCTGATTCCGTATTGCAAATCTGCGGCAACGAGGAGACTTTCGGTCTGGACGAGTTGTACCGCTGCTGCGAAATTGCCCGCGAGCTGACCATGAAGGAAGAATGGCGTGTCGGCAGAATCATTGCCCGCCCTTACCTTGGCAAAAAAGCCGGTGAATTCAAACGAACCAGCAACCGCCACGACTACGCCTTGAAGCCATACGGCAAAACGGCCTTGGATGCGCTGAAAGAAAACAAATATGAAGTCATTTCCGTCGGAAAAATCGCCGATATCTTCTGCGACGAAGGCATTACGGATTCCAACCGATCGACAAGCTCCGTTCACGGCATGGAACAGACCATTGAGATCACAAAGCGTGACTTCACCGGACTTTGCTTTACAAACCTGGTTGACTTTGACGCCCTATGGGGACACCGAAGAAATCCATCCGGCTACGCACAGGAGCTTGAAAAATTCGACGAGAAACTGGGCATCTTGCTGGACAGCCTGAACGATGACGATTTGTTGATTATCACAGCGGACCACGGCAATGACCCAACCCATGTCGGAACCGACCATACGCGCGAATATGTGCCGTTCCTGGCATACTCGCCATCCATGGAAGTCGGCAGAGAGTTGGAAACGACCGATACATTTGCAGTAATCGGTGCAACCATCGCCGACAACTTCAATGTGGCAATGCCGGAAGGCACCATCGGCCATTCGCTGTTGTCCCAAATCTCCGAATAATTTGATGACTATTAAATACGCAAATGGGGCTGTCGGAAAACTAGGTTTTCCGACAACCAATAACGAGAAATAAAGAGAACGCATTGGAATCAGTGATGTCAATCATCACAAAGTCCAGTGCGTTTTCTGCTTTTACCTGAAGTGTTCTAATTTTGAGTACGCCAAATAAACCTTGATTCCAAGGGCCTAATCCAAGGGAGCTTGTTGCTTAAGCGACCTTACCTTCGTAGTTTTTCAAGATTTCCTGCTCATATCTGACATACTTGTTCAGATTTCTTGCCATCACATAAAGTAGGCTTTCCTTTGTTACCTTTTCAATTCCACGCCGATGAAAACGTCTGAAGCCATCGTTTTCTTTCATATCACCGAAGGAACCTTCCGTCATTACGGAGCAAATTTGACGGTAACGGATACCTTTACCACTCAGAACATTGGCTTCTGAGACGATTTTCAACGTTTCCCACTGTTCATTGACTTTCATGGTTTTGTTCTTGTTTTGATCTTTTTTCGGATCATACTTGTACAGACACTTGGCCTTATCCTCGCAACCCTGACAGCTGTCGCAGGCATAACTTCATAAATTTGCTCAAATCCATTCCGCTTATGCACTTCCGATTTCTTGTGCTTTAGTGTCCGGCCGTCATGGCAGATATAGGCTTTTTGCGTTTGACCGTCTTCTTCCACTTCTACAAGGTCCATGTTGTAGTGCTTGCTGATGTCCTTGTAATAAGCCTTCGTCTTCTTTTTCTCATGCTCCTGGAGTTTGATAAAACTATCAATCCCAAGATCCTTCAAATGCAACAGATTCTTCTCGCTGATATATCCGCTGTCCGCAACAAACTCTTTTAGCAGTGTATCCAAATGCTCCTTGTGCATCTCCACTATTGGAATCAAGGTGTTGTAGTCAGTTCGATCCTGACTAACATAGGTATGGATGATAAAATAGTTTTCCACGGCGTACTGCAGGTTATATGCGGGTTTGAGCTGACTATTCAACATATGGTCCTTAAAGCATGTTTACGGCATCCCTTTTCTCCTACTGAGAGCGTCCAATGTAGAGCCTGGATGTGGTCTCTATAGATGCGTGACAAGCCAGTTTAGCAACAGTTGTCAGAGGAATGCCTTTCTTAATGAGATTGGTGCAGAAGGCATGCCTGAAGGTGTGTGGTTTGAGTTTCTGCACAAGTTTTGTCTCTTTAGTGATTCTATTTAGGATTCGGTTGATGGCATTGCCACGTTGACCGAGTAGCAGATATTCAGACTTGTAGTAGGGATTCTGTCTACGTTCAAGCAAATACTTCTTGATAGTCTCGGTGACTTCTGGTTTCAGTGGAATCTCTCTGTACTTGCCACCCTTGCCGATGACTTTCAGCTGATGAGACAGAAAATCTATGTCTTTGATACGGATACTTACGAGTTCACTGACACGAACACCTGTGTAGAGAAGCAGCTCTATGACAGCCTTGTCACGAATAGCTTTTGACTTGGATTCCAGATGAAATATAAGTGCATCTAGGATGTCAGCTGAAAATGTTTCCACCTGCTTCTCTGAGCCTTTTGCGATCTTGATTCGATCCCTGCCAAGGTTGATGACCATGTCTGTCATATCACCTGATTCGATGAGGTGAACGTTGAAGGACTGCAAGCTGTTCAACTTCTTGTTGGTGGTTGTTGGTTCATAGTTTTCCTGCAAAAGATGGTTCTTATAGCTGTTGATGGCAAAACGATTGAGTTGACCATCAATGATGATGCCTTTTTCACTCAGGAATCTAATATATCCTCTGACGTCGCCAGTATAGCTTTTAATGCTCTTTTCAGCTTTGCCGTTTTCCCTGAGATAGTCTTCAAAAACATTGATGTGTTCCATGTGATTCTCCTTTCCAAAAACGCAGAAAGACCAAAGGCTCATTGTAAGCGTCAAACAGAGGGCACATCTTGCGGCAACTGAGCAAAATGCAAAACCACCACTTCTCAGTTGTGAAAAGCGGTGGTTTCTCTATTCGTCTTGTGACTTCCTTTTTAAATTTTCAGGAATTGCATCCGACCATGGCATCAGCTGATCCAGTGCTGATTCATCGCCGACATCGATGTTGGGCAACAGCTCAAACAAATAGGTCAAATACTGGAATGGTTTGAGATGATTGGCCTTGGCAGTTTCAATGATACTATAACAAATGGCACTCGCTGAAGCTCCTTTGGGTGATTTTGCAAAAAGCCAGTTCTTGCGGCCAACGACAAATGGTCGAATGGCCCGCTCTGCATGGTTGTTGTCGACAGAAACTCTGCCGTCTTCAAGAAATCTGATCATCTTGTCCCATTGCTTGAGATTATAGCTGATTGCCTGGCCAAGCTTGCTTTTTGGCAGCGTTCGCTTGGCTTCTGCATCCAGCCAGATTTTGAACTCATCAAGTACCGGCTTGGTTTTTTCAAGTCGTTTTTTGCAACGTTCCTCACTCGATAATTCCTTGAACTCTTTTTCCAGACTACTGATTTTCTTGAAGTATCTAACCGCCTCATAGGCCTTGGTCTTTGCAATGTCGGCATCCTCGGGTGCCGCCTTTATGGCATCGGTAAACTTCCTTCGGCCATGGGCAAGACAACCTACGTGAATGACGTCCGGTATCTTATTATAGGCCTGATATCCATCCGTCTGAAGAAAGCCAGCGTACCCGTCCAGGAAATTCTTTGGATGCCTTGCAGCTCTTGATGGCTGGTATTCATAGAGCTTGATTTGATGGTCCCCATGAATCGCCGATGCGTAGAGCCACATGTAATTCTTCTTGTTGCTCTTCTCATCCAAGACATTCATTTCCGTTTCATCCGCATGAATGATGGGTTCTTGGATTAAATGCGCATGCAGCCTGTCATAAATGGGCTTCAGCCAGTCCTCAGCGCCTTTGACAATCCAGTTCGCCATATTTTGCCGGGAAATGTCGATGCCAAAGTTCTCAAAAGCTTTCTCCTGCCTGTACAGGGGCTGGGCCTGTGCGTATTTCTTGTCCATGATAAAGGCAAGCAAAGACGGCGATGCCAATGATCCTGGTATAACCGGCTTTGGTGTGTCAGCCTTAACAATGGTGCCGCCAATGCCCTCCTGGTCGCAATGCCGGCAGGCATAGACCAGACGTTTATGATGGGTTATCTTGACTTGGGCCGGAATGATCGTCAGTTCTTTGCGTACTTCAACTTTCATCTCATGAAGTTCATGATTGCATTTTGGACAGATTTGGTCCTCTTCTGGGATCTCATAATAAACTTCTACAACTTCAAGATCGTCATAAGTCTTTCGACTTTTTGAGTGTCCTTTTTTGCGTTTATATGTGATTTCCTCAAGATCAGGCTCTTCGCTTTTCTGAGCAGACAGTTTTTCTGCTTCATTAAAAATGGAGAGCTGCATGGGATCCACTGTATCAGAAGATGAACCATATTTCTGTACCTGAGAGAGTTTGAACTGTTCTTCCAAGAATTTAACTTTAGCTCTCAATTCTTCATTTTCGTGCTTTAAAACAGCAACTTCATTCTCCAAATCACGTGCATCTTTTTCACTTGTATTATCCGCTGAAAGCGTTGAAATTTCAATGTTTTCCATGGTTATATTATACCAAAAAACGCGCTCTTTTTCACCAAGAAAAAAGCCATAAACACTAGTTTTTCAACGTGTTCATGACTACAATATTTGCCGTTCTGTGACAGGCTTATGAGCATATCTTTCCCGGATGGTAAGTCCATCAAGAAGCCATCGGAAGGAACGTTCATCCACTGCCATATGGGTGTCTCCTGTTTCATCAGGCCATCTGAACTTGTCTTTTTCAAGCCGCTTGTAGTGCAGCCAAAAACCTGATCGGTCCCATTCAAGAATCTTTATTTTATCTCGTTTTCGATTGCAAAAGACGTATAAGTTTCTTGAAAAGGGATCCAGTTTGAATTTCTCCTGAACAATCAGCGACAGGCCGTCAATCGACTTTCTCAAGTCGGTTGCACCCAGCGCCAAATATACCTGGTCAACTTTCTGTTCATTAAACATGTGCCATTAGTATCCCGAGAACTTCAGAAAGCAGCTGCCTGTCCGTTTGTCTCCTGACCTCGACGGTAGCTCTTCCGACAGTAATCTTCACAATATCAGATACAGAATCGCTGTCCAGGCTCACCCATCTGACTTCATCGCTTTCTGTTTCAATCGTCTTCAGCCGGCGTACCCAGTATCTGAAATTGTGCAGATTTACTTCATTTTCTTGACACCACTGTTTCTGAGACAGCCCGCTGGATCTCTGGTTTTCAATGGCGACCTGCCATTTCTGCTTGTTCAGTTCTCTGTCCATGAAAGTTCACCCCACCTTTATTAGATGAGATGATTCTATCATTTCCTTTGCTCAGGTACTATGTGCCTCCGGTTTGACGCTTACATAAATATAAACATAAGATTCGATGTGCGAATTACGTTCGAAAGTTCCTCCTGCGTAAACGGATCTTCTCCAGCAATGACTTCATAAGCATCCAATCCAGTATCTACACCAGGTGTAAATCTTAAAATGATTGGCATTGCATCTTTCCATGCATTTGCATTGTTTAAGCCCGCATTTAATACAGCTTGATAACCCGCAGGAATCTCATACCCTTGTAAATAAATCTCCTCAATTATAAAAGTTCCCTCAGCCGCACAGTACCCACTCGGGTCCACAAACCGCATGGGGTTGCTCTTGACATAGACATAGAGGTTCAGGCCATCACCCTTGAAAGGATCTTTTCCTGTGAACCTGCCTGCTTCCGGCATGTAGTAGCGTGCATTGACATGGTAGAGGCTGATGGCGTAGTCATAGACATAGCCTGCATACTGGTAGACATTGCTTCTGATCCCCTGGTCCTTGATGTGGTTCTTTTCTGTTGGGGTTCCAAAGGCGTCATAATCGTAGTAAGCCCCCAGGTTTCCGTCTTCCTTCACCAAGGCCCTTGTGCTGCCTAAAACATCCTTCACGTAGAAGAGCCTCATGTCCAGGTTGGCTTGGGAAACATCCGCCCAGTCCTCTTCCGTCTCATGCCAGGTGTCCAGGACAATAACGCCAAGCCCATAGGTGTCTGTATTATCTAACATTTTAAAGAAAAAATGTGCCAAAAGCTACTGGATATAATGATATTATCCAGTAGCTTTCAGTCAAAATCATTAACTTTTATTCTTTCTCGACGTATTCACTTAATACACCATTCATATCAATATACCATGCTCTGAAGGAATCAATTTCAAGTGAACTACCCGGTTCACGAATTGAATAATAACTATGATAATAATCTCCATAATTACTACCATACTTAATTGTGATATACAATTCATCTAATGTACCTTTATATTTCCTTTGATGATGCTTAACTAACTCAGGAAACACCTCTTTCTGGAATAAAAAGGATCTTGTTTCAAGAAATAATCGTTCTATTTCACTAATTGGTATATCCTCATTAACCGTAATGCCAATATGGAGTGAAGGACTACTCCCATAGATATTTGTTTTTTCAATGGAACTATTCTTATCCATCATTTCTTGCTGAAAAGCCTTCCAACCTTCAAATTGCCATCCACTATAATGAACTTTGTTCCAGTATCCATACCCATATAAACCAACAAGGAACATTAATGTAATTAGTATCAACATTCTTTTTCGCATCATTAAAACCTCACACAATCATAGACTCATTTTACATCGAAATAAATCATTCCTCGAAAACCAAAACTACTAATTACATTATTCAAGTCGAGTCTCGCTCTTGAACCCCATGAGGATACCTCAACCGTTACTTCACCAGTATCCACATTTTCTTCAATTGCAGTTATTGTAACCCAATGCCAATTGAATCTCGATTCCCTCTCGTCACCTTTATAATCTGTATATGGCACCTTTTCAAGATCAGGATTATAATAATTCAAAATTGCAACAGGCGAATCCTTCTCCAGCCCTTCTTTGACATACTCTGTTGCATTTTTCAAAGTTGGAATCTTTGATGTCCAGTGAGCTTTTAGATTTACACCTCTATCTTGGGCGAACGATTCAACTCCACTTGTCGTTGCTCACGTTCTCTGTCCATGAGTTGCTCATGAACTTGACCACAACTTGCTCGCCTATTTTGCCGCAAGTTGTTTGATAACAGGCCACGGCGCCAGCGGCGCCATGACCGGATGTTTATGGTAATTCAGCTGTGATAACGGTCCGAATCATATGATCATCAACCAGCTTTTTCGCTCTTTGTGCCGCATACATCAACGCTTGAGTACAGACCTTGTTAATGGCTCTGGCTGAACCCGCAGAGTAGCGGTAGATCTCGTCCATAGCCTTGTCGGTAAAGATGTCTTCTGTTCCGGAAGCATACCGCAAATGTGATTGGATGTACTCAGCGGTTTGTGATCTGTCAAACTGCGGAATTTCGCATTTAATGTCGATTCGCTGCCGAATGGCTGCGTATCGCTGAAGCTTTAGCTTGTCCCACAGTTCGTTCTGGCCAACAAGAATCAAGGCCATGGGTTGAAGCGAATCCATTTTATAGTTCAGCAAAAAACGGATTTCTTCCAAGGTTTCTTTTACTAAAAGATGGGCCTCATCAACGATTGTAACAACACGTTTTCCGCGGACTCCCTGGATTATCTCCAGTTGCTGATGGAGCTGCCGTTTGGCATCACCTCGGTAGAACTTCGATTCCATCCCCAGCTGGGCCAAAAGACCCTTGTAGAACCATCTTGGCGTTAGTTTTGAGTCGGACAAATACAGGATTTCGTATTCGTCAGCCGGCAAGGATGCAGCAAGCTTTCTGATCGCAGTAGACTTGCCACAGCCAACATCTGCTGTCACAATGGCAAACAGACGGTTTTTGGCAACGTATTCGAGTCTGGAGAGCGTTTCATCCAACATGCTGGAAAGGTACAAGGATTCAACAGGAATCGAGTTGAGAAAGGGCGTATGACCCATGTTGAAAAAGGCTTCATACATGATCATTCACCTCCTCGATCTTGCGAAATACAACGGCAACTTCTTGGTTGGTTCGACCGGTGATGTTGGCCTTGTTAAGTCCATCGAGAAGCCTTGATGAACTTGTAGCTTTAGTAGACTTGCCTTCTGGAAGGCTTGCTTTCACACCACAGTTGTGACCAACAACCAGTGGCTTTGCCATAAAAGGTTCGACACTGTCGTGATGGATCTCCACTTCGTTAGACCAGGTTGGATCAAAGCAAACTTTAACGGTTTCGCCAACGAGTCGGACGCCGACTTCGTAGGTATCCCCTTCGAAGGAAATGCAACCTGTTTTGTCAACCAATCGCTCCTCGGCATGCAAAAAAGCATAGGCCAGGGCATTGGTGTCCAGGAAGGTTAGGGCTCTGGAATCGCTTTTAAAGGCGACCTCCGGTGAAATCTTTCCCAGACTTGCATGGGGAGATTTGTGATAGTAGTTCTGGATCCACAAATCCAGCATGTCATTGAGTTCATGCACGGTTTGGGGTTTTGCCAAGGCAGCTTCCGACAGGAAGGAAGACACTCTGCGGTTAAAAGCCTCGATTTTGCCTTTTCCTTCGGGATGATACGGCTTCGCGAATAACAAGCGGATGCCTAGTTTATCACATGCGCTTTTCAACCACTTGGAGCGGTACTGTTTTCCATTGTCAACGTAGATGGCATCGGGCTTTCCGTACTGCATGATAGCCGTTCGCAAGCTGTCTTCGATGATTTCAACGCGCTGGTTGTCATAGAACTTGGCACTGACGATAAACCGAGTGGCGTCATCAATAAAGGCGGACATGTAGACCTGTTTTTTCTCCCCATTTTCACCAATGGGAAGATAGGGTCCATACTTGATGTCGCCTTGAAACAACATGCACCGATGGGGTTTCTGAAACCGTCTCGAAGCGGTTCCTTTCTTGGTGTAAACTTGCATTTGCCGTTTGCTAAACCCGGATTTTTGCATGTGCCGCTGCAGGGTGCTTCTAGACAAGGTACCCGGAATGATCTGACCTTCCAGTTCTAGAATCCGGATAATGTCACGAACGCTTCTGGTAGGACATTCCCGCCGAAGATCAATGGCATGCTCCAAGATGAAGGGAAACTCTTCTGGAAGTTCCGACTCCCGCTTGTAGTTTCTTGAGGGTCTCAGGCCGTCAAAGCCTTTGGCTTCATAGGCCTTCAAATACCTGCTGACAGTCCTGTAGGAAATGTTGTGCTGGCTTACAATCTGCTTCTTTCGTTCGATAATCTGATGTGGATCCAGATTTTCTTCCAAAAGCGGCATGATCATCCGCATTCGCTTTGCAGCAACATCGTCTGCTGAGTTGATTGCTTTCATGTTATTCGCTCCTTTCTAAAGTTGAAGCGAGCGTATCATGAAGCCTAACTCGGACACCATGCAAACTGGGTGTGTATGGCAAATCCGTGATTGATCAGTGTCTGGTGGACAAAACTCAACCAATCGGATTTTTGTTTTCTTAGGGTTTCGAGCAAAGAAATCGGATGCAAAAGCCGGAAGGGTTTCTTTAGAATCTCAAGCCACAAGGCTTGCAGCAGCCCTTCTAGCATCTGCTTGTGTTTCTTAAAATCCAACTTCCATCTTGCAATGGTTGAATCGTCAGCAGGACAACTGATTCCTGACCCATCCAGTTCTTCTTGAACAACAGCACTTGCATAGTTTTTATGTGGATGCATGAAGTCTGGAAGCTCTGAATGGATCTTGCGGCAAGATTTGCAGCGAAGCCTGCGAATTTGGTAAGTTTCAGACTTTCCGTCGCTTTGGATGATCTTCCGCTTTCGACTGTCTCGGACAACCAACCTGCCTCCACAGATCGGACAGGGAATGGTTTCTTTACTCTTAATGAAAAATATTCGTCTCTTCATTGCGCTGTTTATCGTATCGTGATATGATAATCATGCTTTTTGGACACCCCAAAACGAGACGAAATCTTGCCGGATTAAGTTGACTCGTTTGGGGTGTTTCTTTTTCACCTCAATACCTATTTTTGCCATTATTGTATCTTTAAGCCAATGACAAAACAAGTGAGCAATTCTGCACGAGCATGGACAAAACCTGTGAGCACGGCAAGGTCAGATCACGCGATCAAAAACATCCACTTGCAAAACTAAGAAGCGTTGCTACACCAAACGTAATTGGAATTTCTACATCTTCACCCAATTTTATTCCTGCAAATGGCTCAGGCACTTTCCCTGGCGTCACATATTCATAGACTTCATTCATATACTTGATGAAATCTTCTTTGCTAATATTTTGCAAGTCATGGGTGTACAATTCTTCCAGCTCTCCATTCATTATCGCCATATATGCCAAAATGTTCGCCGCAGCAACAACGCCACATCCCCCTGTAACACCTATCTCATTCTGTCCAAACCACGACTGATTCCCACCATAATACACATATCTATCACCCAAGATCTGTACAAATCCCTCAAGGCTCAAACTGGTTCTAATAATCATTTGCCCCTCAGCCGCACAATACCCGCTCGGATCCACAAACCGCATCGGATTGCTTCGTACATAGACGTATCGGTTCAGCCCGTCGCCACGGAAAATATCCTTGCCGGTGAATCTGCCAATCTCCGGTGCGTAATATCTCGCGTTCACAAAGTACAGGCTGATGGCATAATCATAAACATAGCCCGCATACTGGTAGACATTGCTTCTGATCCCCTGGTCTTTGATGTGGTTCTTTTCTGTTGGGGTTCCAAAAGCGTCGTAGTCGTAGTAAGCCCCCAGATTCCCGTCTTCCTTGACTAAAGCTCTGGTGCTGCCCAATACGTCCTTGACATAGAAGAGCCGCATCTCAAGATTGGCCTGGGAAACATCTGCCCAGTTCGCTTCCGTTTCATGCCATGTATCCAGGGCAATAACTCCAAGCCCATAAGTATATCGTTGGGTCTTTGTCTGCATCCCATAGGTCATCAGCACATCATTGAAAACAGAGGTTGGGTCAATGACATAATTGATCTCTTTCTTTGTTTTCAGGATTAATCCGTCATCATCTGCCAGCAAGGTTTCCAGAAGTTCCTGGTCATAGAGCTTTGAAGTCTCCGGCACGTTGATGTTCTTCGCGTCAACCGCCTGCTTGACCCTAGCCCCTGTTCCGTCATAGGTATAGGCGGAAGTGATGCCCATTTTATTGACGGAGTAAGTCATTTTACCCATAGCATCGAAGTAATATTGGCCAATGGTGCCGTCTAATGTCTGGATTCTTGTCAGATTGCCCCGTGCGTCATAGGTGAAGGTCACAGGGTCGCTGGTCATGTGACCGCCAACTTCCTCGTCTGGACCCTGCAATGCCAGCAGCTGGTTCTCGTTGTTGTAGGTGTAAGCCGTCACCTTGATTTCCGGCTTGTTCTTGTTCGGATTAAAGACTTCCTTGTGAATCCGGTTACCCAAGCTGTCATAGAAGTACTTCTCACTCACCTGGTCTTGGTTAACACTTTCAATCAGCTGATTGACCGCGTCATAGGTGTAAATGGTTGCTCCGTTGAAACCATCAATTACACTCGCCAGATTTCCCCTCTCATCATAATTATACGCCACTTGGCTGCCGTCCGGGTAGGAAATTGTCATTTTCTGGTCCCGGCTGTTCCAAGTAAAAGCTGTTGTCTTTCCTTCGAAGTCCGTTGACGAGAGAATTCTGCCCAAGGCATCCCGCACATGTAAAAAACACATTGCTTACTCATCGCTTTCTGAGAAATACAAAGAAGCAACAAATCCCTCGTTGATTAAATCTCGCTGAATTTGTTGCTTCTTATTGTTTCATGTTCCCATCACATAGTTCTTAATCAAGACTCTTACAAACCAGTCTTCAATTGATGTTTTATAGCAGCTTTCCTTTTGCAATTCCGCTAAAAATATATAGTAATATCGGATTGAAAAAATTAACTATATAAGTTATCATCATCCCCCATACTACGAGCTCATTTGCACCAAAATTGCTATACGGCACAAGCCACACTATAATTATTGAAAAAGCAGCTGCAATCAATGGTTTCATTATTACTGACGTATTTATTGATTTAGATCGAACAATAAATAAAATCATGATTAGGATCAGAATAAATTGAAACACTATCTGAGCGAAGGCTACATACAAAAACAAATCAAAACCAACACTAGAAACTGTATAGTATCCATATAGCCCTAGAGTAGCACAGATTATCGTAAAAACAAATACAGATAACAAAATGCTTCTAGCAAACTTATTCCCGCTATTATGCCTATATACAATATAGGACAAGATTAACTGCAAAATGAGCGGCATACCATATTCAAATCGTAGCATGAGCCGTAGCACACTATATGACTCAATAAATAGCGTGTCTACTAATGACAAAATCAAAAAGATAAAACTACATATCATACAATATACTAGATAAAATACGATATAGCGTGCGGATTTGATGTATTGGTAAACCTTGTCATAGCAATTGGATAAATACACAACTATCTCCCTTCTGCATATTCCTTCCAGCTGAGATTTTGGAAAAACTGTTTAAATCGTGTAATCGGGCCTGTTTTTATTGTATTTGGATTTTCCACATCAGCAACCCAATACCTAAACTTATTTGTGCCAGCAGAAGGATTCGGAATAATACTGTCCAAACCAGCAGCATGTCCATAAATCTCACCCAAAACAAAGGCATTGTCTTTCATTGGGTAGTGTTCAGTTTCCCGATAGACTTCACCGAAATCATCAGTCATTCCGGTTTCATCCGTTTCTCCTTTAACAGTGTCCAAACCTCTTGCAAGTTCAACAATCACATCCGAATCACTTTTCAAATTTTTCCAAAAAACTTCAGCAGTTCTAGCCGCTTTATTTTCATAGAATTTGTAGTTTTCGTTGGACAACTTGGCATTCAGATTCAAATCCTGATCCAATCCTGTTGTAGGCAGATAATCATCAAATATTGAACTGGCCGTTCTACCACCGTACTCTTGGCTGAAAAAGTCAGTCTTTGTAATATCATAAAAACCTACTTGAGTTTTGTCTCTCCCTACTCTGACTAGAGTAAATTCACCTTCAACCATCAAAACATAGAAATTCGCTTGGAAATATACAACTTCTTTTCCAGTTTCATATTCAGCTAGATACTGGAAATTATCACCCAAGATATAATTGACGGAATCAATGTTTCCCTTTGTTTTAGAATAAATGATACTTTTAATCACGTCATATATAAAATCAGTCACCCCATTGGTTTCAATTATCCTAAGCAATGCTTGATAGTTGGTATTGTTAGGATCGCGCTCCAATATGCTGCAAAGTTGGTCCTTCAACTGCCCCTCAGCCGCGCAATATCCACTCGGATCCACAAACCTCATTGGATTGCTCTTGACGTAGACATAGAGGTTCAGTCCATCGCCCTTGAACTGATCCTTCCCTGTGAATCTGCCTGTTTCCGGCATGTAATATCTCGCGTTCACAAAGTACAGACTGATGGCATAATCATAAACATAGCCGGCGTACTGGTAGACATTGCTTCTGATCCCCTGGTCTTTGATGTGGTTCTTTTCTGTTGGAGTTCCAAAAGCGTCGTAGTCGTAGTAAGCCCCCAGGTTTCCATCTTCCTTGACCAAGGCTCTTGTGCCGCCCAGTACGTCCTTGACATAGAAGAGTCTCATTTCCAAATTGTCTTGGGAAACATCCGCCCATTCCTCTTCCGTTTCATGCCATGTATCCAAGGCAATCACCCCAAGCCCGTACGTGTATCTTTGGGTCTTGGTCTGCATCCCATAGGTCATCAGCACATCGTTGAAAATAGAGGTTGGATCAATGACATAATTAATTTCCTTCTTCGTCTTCAAAACCAATCCGTCATCGTCTGCCAGCAGGGTTTCCAGAAGTTCCTGATCATAGAGCTTTGAAGTCTCCGGCACGTTGATGTTCTTCGCGTCAACCGCCTGCTTGACCCTTGCCCCGGTTCCGTCATAGGTGTAGGCGGCAGTAATGCCCATTTTATTGACGGAGTACGTCATTTTTCCCGTTGCGTCAAAGTAGTACTGGCCAATGGTCCCGTCCAGGGTCTGGATTCTTGTCAGGTTCCCCCGTGCGTCATAGCTGAATGTGACAGGGTCGCTGGTCATATGGCCGCCAACTTCCTCGTCTTCTCCCTGCAATGCCAGCAGCTGGTTCTCATTGTTGTAAGTGTAAGCCGTCACCTTGATTTCAGGCTTGTTTTCGTTCGGGTTGAAACTTTCCTTGCGGATCCGGTTGCCCAGGGTGTCGTAGAAGTATTTTTCACTCACCTGGTCCTGGTTCACCGTTTCAATCAGCTGGTTCACCGCGTCATAGGTATAGACTTCTGTCTTGTACACGGTAATGTTTTTAAGCGCCGTTTCAAACCTGCTGACCTTATTTCCGTTGGCATCATAGGTGAAGGTGTCCTTCAGTACCACGCTTCCATCCTGGGTGGTTGCCGTTTCCTCCAACACGTTGGAAACCGCGTCATAGGTAAATGTGGTCACATTCCCGTTTGGCATAGTCTCAGATGTTACTCGGTCCAGCACATCATATGCATATGATGTTGTCGAGTCGAATCCATCCACTACACTTGACAGATTTCCCCTCTCATCATAATTATACGCCACTTGGCTGCCATCCGGGTAGGAAATTGTCATTTTCTGGTCCCGGCTGTTCCAAGTAAAACCTGTAGTCTTTCCTTCAAAGTCTGTAGAGGAAAGGATTCTGCCCAAGGCATCCCTTGTGTAGGTCTTTGTGCCCAGCCAGTCTGTCATGGCAGTTTCCTGGTTGAGAGCGTTGTACTGGCGTGTCACCTGTCTGTTGTCGCTATAGACAATGGCAGTCTGGTTGTTTGCAGCATCGTAGCTGTACTGGGTCACAAAGCCCTGTTCGTCTGTCTTTCCTGTCAGATTGCCGTTGCCGTCATAGGCATAGGAAACGGTTAATCCCGTTGGCGTTGTTTCCTGAATCAGATCACCCCGCAGGTTGTATGCATACTGGGTTTCCACGGTTTCTGTTGGCTGGCTGACTGGCTGGCTCATGCGTGCAGCCGTTTCCGCTGAAATGCCGCGGAATGCCCGCAGACTTGTCAGGTTGCCCATGGCATCGTAAACGTACTCTGTCCGCCTGTTAAGGGCATCCACTTTGGCTGTTACCTGACCCAAAGTGTCATACTCGTAGGCGGTTGCATTGCCGTTCTTGTCGGCTGTGGATGCCACTTTACCCAGTTCCGTGTAATTTGCCGTTTCCGTATGCAAGGCCGGATCTGTCGTTTTCACCAAACGATCCATAAAATCATACTCGTATTCCGTTCGCTGACCCAATCTGTCGGTTGTTGCCGTCAGGTTTCCCATCCCGTCGTATTCGAATGTTTCCTGCACTCCGTCAGGCGTTTGGCTCAGCACCATTCTTCCCATGCCGTCATAAGCATAGGTTGTTGTGTACCCTTCCCCGTCTGTGACAGATGCCTTGTTACCCACAGGGTCATAGGTAAAGCTTGTCTGCGCCCCTGTCGGCAGAATGATTGCCGTATTGTTTCCAGCGGCATCATATGTCTTTTCGTATACGTTGTTCAAGGCGTCTGTTGTTCTTACCAACCGGCCAAGCACATCATAGGTGTGGCTTGTCTGGTTGTTCAAAGCGTCAATCTCACGCACCAGCTGTCCTACCGCATCGTACTGGTACTGGGTTGTGCTGCCATTTCTGTCGGTGACAGAAATCTGGTTGCCGTTAGCGTCATAGGCGTAGCTTTCTGTGAAGTTCTCAGCATCAGTCACGGAAACCAAGCGGTTCAAGGCATCGTAGGCATAGGTTTCCATGCCGCCATTCGCCAGTGTCTTTTGCACCAGGTTGTTGACAGCGTCGTAGGCGAATGTCGTTGCAGCACCCAAGGCATCTGTCTTGCTTATTTGGTTTCCTGCCCCATCGTAGGTGAAGAGGGTCACGCTACCGTTTGGCGCGGTTTCCTGCACCTTCTCGCCCTTCAAATTGTAGCTGTAGTAGGTAACCAACTCGTCCAGTCCGCTGTATTCCGAGCCGTTGAATTGGTGAATTTCCTTGAGGTTCCCCAGCCCGTCGTAGACGTATTTTGTCTCGTCGCCGTCCTTGTCCGTTTCCTTGATGACACGATCTAAGCCGTCATAAACAAAGCTTGTCTGGTACCCTTCCGCGTCCGTTACGCTTGCCAGCTGCCCGGCTGCCGTATAGGTCATGGTCGTTGTAAATCCTGCCGCATCGGTAATGGAAAGCAAACGGTCACGCTCATCATAGCTATACGATGTCTGATTGCCCAAAGCATCTGTCGCCAGCATCAGGTTGCCATTTCCATCATAAACGAAGTTCTCTTGGTTTTGGTCGGGGTAAATCACCTGGGTGACTTTCCCTAGGGCATTGTAGCTGTAGCGCTCGGTGTTGCCCAGTTCGTCGGTTTTGGTTTTCACTCTGCCAAGCAGGTCATATGTGTAGATGGCCTCACCGCCTAAGGCGTCAACTTCTTTGATCAACTGACCTGCGGCGTCATAGACTCGCCGGCTGGTGTTAAGTAGCGCATCTGTTACGCTTGTTACCTGGCCGTCAAAGCGGTAAGTTGTTTCCGTTCTGTTTCCATTGGCGTCAACCACGGCCACGAGTCGGTTCAAGGCGTCGTACTCATAGACAGTTGTGCTGCCTAAAGGATCCGTTTCTGAAATCAGGTTGCCGAAATTGTCATAGACGTAGGTGGTCAGGTTTCCTTCCTGGTCCGTCATTGTCAGCATTCTTCCGGCATTGTCATAGGTGTAGTGAATCTGGCTACCATCTGTGAAGGTAATGGCGGTCAGATTTTGCATGGCATCATAGTCATAGCCTGTGACTGTGCCGTCCGGCGCCGTTACTGTATCCAGATCTCCCATCACCGTGTAGGTGTAGGAAGTAATTCTGTTCTCTTCATCAACGGTTCGAATCAGTTCGCCCCGGTTATTGTAATTCTTTCTGATTTGGGTTCCGTCCGGATACGAAATGGTGTCCACCCTGCCGCTTGGCAGGTAGGAGGTTCCCGTTACCATGCCTCTGGCGTTGGATGTAGAAACCACACGGTTTGCCGCGTCATAGCCGAAGCTTTGGGTGTTTCCGTCGGCATCGGTAATGGCTGTGACGTTTCCAATGGCGTCATACATCATGTTTGTAACCGTACCATCCGGCAAAATGGTCGCTGAGACATTTCCGTCTCCGTCGAAGTTCAAGGTGATAACACGTCCCAGCTCGTCAACAACTGAATTGACTTGCCCGAAAGCGTTGTAGCCGTAATGGGTGGTTCCCCCTTCTGGGTCTGTAACGATTGCCACCTTGCCTTCCGGCGTATAGGTATAGGTTGTCTCTTCGCCCAGGGCGTTGACTTCCCGCTCCAGGTTGCCGTCTGCGTTGTAGAAGTAGTTTGTGATGTTGCCGTTTTTGTCCGTGGTTTCAATCAGGTTGTCGGTTTCGTCGAAAACATACTTCTCTTCCCCGTGCGGGTACACCTTGTAATTGACGCGGCCAAGTTCGTCCTTGTAGTAGGTGCTTACGGTGCCATCCTTGTCCGTGAATACCGTTGCTTCTTCCGAGTAGACGAAGGAGGTACTGGTTCCATCTTCGTTGATCTGCTGCACGATGCGGCTGCTCTCATCATACTCATTAACGATTTCAATGGTCCCATTCGGGTCAATGGTCTTTTCAATCAATCCCGCCGCATTGTAAGCATAGCCCCAGGTGTGGCCGTCCACATTGGTGATTCCTGTCAGGAACCCGTTTGTGTATTGGTAGTCTACGGTTCTTCCGGCAGAATCTGTTACATGATCCAGTTTCCCTCCATCGTAGAAAAATTCAACCCAGCCGCTCTGGCTTTCAACCTTGGCCAGCTTGCTGTTGGCATAAGTCAGGTTCCAAACGCTTGTCGTATCTTCAATGGTTGTAAGCAGACCATTTTCATAGGTGTAGGTCTTGCCTGCCTTGGTTTCCAATATCAGTTGGTTCACGCTGTTGTAATACACATTCTTGTATACGGATGTGTCAAAACTCAACTCTCCCGCTTCATTGGCGTAGAAAAACTCCGCATGTCCGTCCCCGAAATAAACCTTGGTGTATTCCGCCACCTGGGTTGCGTATGAATCATAGGAATGCCTCCACTGCTTGCCCAAACTGGATTCCGTATAATCCCGGCCGTGGTAGTAGCGCATCAGCTGAATTGGTGCCTTGCCTGCAATGGCGATGTCTTCCACTTCCACGGTATAGTTGCCGGTTGCCGCAGCCACCGGATCTGCAAGAAATACAGCCACTTCCCGTTTGCCATCCATAATTCTGGTGGAGAATGATACCGCATCCCCGTAAGTGGCTGTATTGTTTCCATTCGGTTCATAATTGCCGTTGGAGGCCTCAACTTTGGCAGAAATGCCATAGTCCCCGTTGTAGCCAATCTCCGGTTTCCAATCCAAAACAAAATCAACAGATTCACCAGCCTGAATGGTTCTGCTTTGTGTTAAGGATGTCACCTCAACAGGAACCAATTGCAGACCGTCATTGTCTTTTTCCAAATACACACGAACGGTTACACTTCCTGAGTAGCGGTAATTCCCAATGTTTTTCACTTCCATGTTGAACAAAAGACGTGGATCCTGCTGGTTTGAAACTTCCGCCTCAGCCACCACCACTTCATTCAGGTTTACACCGTTGAAATCCAGAGTTAAATCCGGTTGCTTAACCTCAATGGCCGCTGTATCATGAATCAGTTCGCCATCCACATACTGTTCCACCAACTGCCCTTGCTCATTATAGGACTTGGGCAGAAAGTACACTTGATAATCTCCCCCCTGCGGGATGGAGTCAAAAGAGATCTCATAGGATTGGCCGGTATAGTTTTCATTAACCTCATCATAACCGCCCGTAACATTGGTTAGAATGCGGGTTTCCACCGGCTGACCATTCCTCAGAATCGTAGCTTCCACCTGATCATGGTCATGGGAAAACTTCACATCCAAAACAATGGGTTCGTCATTGCCAAAGGACGTGCCTGTTACTTCTGCAAACATGCTTACCTGGGCATCCGGGTTCTCATTGGGATCTACTACACCTGAATTGTCCCCGGGGTCTACGACTACGCCATTTACGGCATCGGTGTAAATGGGAACCATGGAAAGAACAGGCAGAGCTTGCGGGGCTTCCGGCGTGCAGGAAGAAACCAGGCTGCCTCTTACCATGTCATTGGTTTTCACTGGATCATAAGACCAAAGGGCTGCAGCCGCTCCTGCTGCTTCCGCTGCAGAAAAGGATGTACCTGAGTAAAGGGTTTGCCCCTGATTCATATCATAGGATTCAATACCTGTCCCCAAGGCATAGAGCTCCACCAAATCTGCATTCTCATATGCATAAATAGGCAAACCTGTCTCATCCATACCACCCACTGCCATAACTTCTGGATAGGCTGCCGGGTACTGGACTTGTGTTGTATTGCCTGCTGCTGCAATCATCAATCCGTCTTGGTAATACATGCCCTGCACGGATTCGTGCAAAATCCCGGAATACTGATCTGCTCCAAAACTCATGACTACAATGTCCATTCGGTTTTCTTGGCACCACGCTAATCCTTGGATAACGTCACTATAGTAGCCGGTACCCGTACTGTCTAAAACCTTAACAGCATAGAGTTCCGCCTGCGGTGCCATACCAATCAAACCCTCATTGTTGATTTGGGCATTAATAATGCCTGCAAGGGCGGTACCGTGTCCATTGGTGTCATCAAAACTGTCGCCTTCCACGAAGGAAATTCCTCCCGCCAGGTTCAAATCGGTGTTTTCTACATCAATGCCCGTATCCAGAATAGCCACCTTGATGCCTTGACCCTGAAAGCTTTCATCCTGAATCTGGTCCATGCCAAGGGCAATCAGATTGCCCGGCATAATCTCTTCTGTGATTTGTACCTCTGCATCCACTTCCACTGCGTAGACATCCGGATCTTCCACCAATGCCTGAATCTCTTCATAAGTCGCTTCCACCAACATTAAGTCATTGGTAACTTCTTCACATATAAGTTCAGATACAACCTGTGTCGGTTCTTCAGCTGGTGCCGCTGGCTCTTCCTCAGCAGGTTCCTCGACAGTTGGTTCTTCCACTGGTGCTGTGGGTTCTTCCTCAACTGATTCCTCTACTGCCGGTTCTTCCACCGGTGCCGCTGGCTCTTCCTCAGCAGGCTCCTCTACTGCCGGTTCTTCCACCGGTGCCGCTGGCTCTTCCTCAGCAGGCTCCTCGACTGTCGGTTCTTCCACTGGTACTGTGGTTTCTTCCTCAGCTGGTTCCTCGGTTGCCGGTTCTTCTACCGGCGCCTCTATTTCTTCCCCAACTGGTTCTTCGACTACCGGTTCGTCTACCGGTGTTGCTTGCTCTTCCTCAACAGGCTCCTCGGCTGCCGGTTCTTCGATTGGCGGTTGCTCAACAGATTCTGCCGGCTGGTCCGGCAAGATCACCGTTCCATCGGAGACGGTTGCCTCCTCTGGGAAAAACATGGCACGCAAGCGCTCATTGTCCGCATGCTTAACCAGAAACTTCACCTTTTTGTCCGGCGCTTGCGGTGTTACATCTGCAAAAGCCAGACTCGGGATGCTTGCAAGAAGCATCATGACAATCAAAATAAATGACATGATTTGTCTTTTTCTCATAATATCCTCCATAATTGTTATTTTTTGAAAATTCTAATTATAGTTTTATTATGAGTTATAATTTTAGTTGTGTAAATATCGCTTTTTTGTGTATTTTAAACTCATTGTTTATTTTTATAAACACTTATCCCGTTTTGTTTCTCTCTGTTTATTCTTATCCCTATGAAATGCTTCTATAAAAGCGTTTGTAAAGCTTTCAAACGTATTTTAATCCTTCCAATGGATAAAGATTAAAGATGATTCCACTCCAAAATTTTGGCACAAAAAAACGGACCTAAGTCCGTTTAACTGTGGTGGAGATGGCGAAAGTCCCACCGCAGACTTCGTCAGCTCTCAGGCCGACCAGTCACCTTCCTCTGCCACCGGCAGCGGTGACCTTGCGTTCGACTCCAAAACCTCGACAAAATAAAAAACAATCCGAACATCAATGTCATTAAGTTAGTAAAGTGACATGTATGTAAAAGCAGCAACAAAGTGCACAATCTCATACTCTGCTCTTCTTAGTTACACTTGTAATTCCTTAACTTAATGACATTGGCTGAATCGCCCTCTTAATCATGCATAAATATTTTAACAAGCTGCATGCGATTCTTTATGTTGGGTTACGGTATGTTTCGGCAACATTTCCATCTTGTCCTTCAACATAGCTTGTCTCCCATTTTTTTAGTCATCAACTTTGAAATTCTTCAGGGCATCGGCAAAAGGATTGTTCATCGGCTCTTCATCCTTCTGCTTCATCTTCTTCATATACCGCTGCGCTTCCCGTTTATTCATCTGCTGCTTTTTCTTGGCATTCTTCTTTTCCCAGGAAGCAAGGCTTTCCCGGAATCCACAGGTATTGCACTTAAAGTATTTCTTGTCTCCTTCGCCCATCATCACCAGCTTCTTGTGGCATTCCGGACATCGGGCATTGGTTGTTCGTGATAAATTCTTCTTGTAGCCGCATTCCCGGTCCGGACAGACCAGACGCTCGCCGTGCTTGGTCTTCATCCGCAAGAGTCGCTTGCCGCATTCCGGACAAGGGGTGTTGGTTTGGTTGTCGTGGCGGTAGGTCGCATCCGACCCTTCAATGCCCTTAACAAGATCTTTGGTCTTTGCCTTGATTTCTCCGATAAATGCCTGTCGCTTTTTATTGTCCTTCTGGATGCGGTTCAACTCGCCTTCCCACTTGGCTGTCAAGGCAGGCGACTTCACCATCTCCGGTACCAGTTCGATCAACTGGCGTCCCTTGGAGGTCGGGAAGATATGCCCTTGCTTTTCTTCAAAATACCCGACGCTGTACAGCTTCTCCAGAATATCCGCCCGTGTTGCCACGGTTCCGATTCCGCCAGTTTGATCCAGCGTTTTTTTCATGGCTTCGTCTTTGACAAATCGCTTGGGATTTTCCATATCCCGAAGCAAGGTTGCTTCCGTATACCGTTCAGGCGGCTGGGTCCGGTCTTCTTTCAATTGCGGATGGAAGCCATCCAGCACCTGACCTTCCTTCACCTTGGGCTTGCTGCCCGCCTGCATGTCGCTGGCAATCGCCTGCCAGCCGGCTTCCAGTGTGGATGAAAAGCTTGCGGAAAATTCTTCCTTGCCCGCCACAACCTTGACCTTCCAGGTTTCCACTTGGGCCGGTTCGGCAACCGCCTCCAGAAATCGAGTGACAATCAGGTCATAAATTCGGCGTTCGTCGTTGGATAAATCCGAAAGAAAAATCGTCGCTTCCGTCGGAATCAAGGCATGGTGATCGGAAACCAGCTGGTCGTTCACCAACCGTTTGGTCACCTGCACGCCCTTCTTCAACCGGTATTGGGCTTCTTTTCTCATGGGTCCGCCAAAAAGAGCTTCCAATCGTTCCGGTAATGTTGCCACCAGGTCTGAACTTAGTACCCGGGAATCGGTTCGCGGATAGGTAACCAACTTATGGCGCTCATACAGATTCTGCAGAGATCGAAGCGTCTGCTTGGCACCCATGCCATACCGCTTGTTGGCTTCAATCTGCAGGCTGGTCAAATCATAGAGCTGCGGTGCCGCCACAGACTTGGTTTTTCGTTCCACCGCCGTGACCTTGGCCTCCGCCTTTCTCACCTGATTCAGCTTTTGATCCGCCTGATTTTTATCGAAAATTTGATGAGATCGCGTCGCAGAATAAGACACCCCATTGTGCTTGGCACTCAAACGCCAGAAGGGACGGCTTCTAAAGGCCTGAATCTCCTCTTCCTTTGCCACAACCATGGCCAAAGTCGGCGTCTGCACACGGCCTGCCGACAATTGGGCATTGTATTTGCAGGTCAACGCCCGGGTCAGATTCAATCCCAGGTACCAGTCCGCCTCTGCCCGTGCCTGGGCTGCTTCGTAAAGGGATTCGTATGCTTTACCCGGTTTCAGATTCTTGAAGCCCTCTTTGATCGCCTTGTCGGTTTGAGAGGAAATCCACAATCGCCTGATGGGCTTTTTGCATCCCGCCAGCTTCAAGATCCAGCGCGCAACCAATTCTCCTTCCCGGCCGGCATCGGTGGCAATGACCACTTCCTTCACGTCCGAACGGGACAGCATCTTCTTAATCTGGTAAAACTGCTTCTTTCCCTGGGGGATCACGCTTAATTTCAGCGGTGCCGGTAGCATGGGCAGATCGCTCATCTTCCAGGACTTATATTTTTCATCATATGCTTCCGGGCTGGCAAGCTCCACCAAATGGCCGAATGCCCACGTTACGATTGCACTTTGCCCTTCCAGGCCACCGTTGATGTTCTTTTTGCAATTCAGCACCCGTGCTATTTCTTTTCCAACGGAGGGTTTCTCCGCCAAGATCAATTGTTTGCTCATTTCGTCACTCCTTATCTTGTTTATTTTATCATGAGTCACAAAAAAAAGCCCGGAAGCCTTCGCATCTTCGAAAGCTTCCGAGCCAAACAAAACAGTTAAAGGTCCGAATGGGGACGATACTCCTAGTTTTTAAAGCTGTGCACAGGCGCCGGCATGCGTCCGCCCCGCAGGATCAGTCGATCGCTGCCGAAGCTGTTGACCTTCATCACAGGCGCGCTGCCCAAAAGGCCGCCAAAATGAACCTCGTCGCCTACCTGTTTGCCCCAAACCGGAATCACACGAACCGCCGTGGTCTTGTGGTTGATCACGCCGATGGCCGCTTCGTCGGCAATCATGGCAGAAAGAGTGGTTGCCGGCGTATCCCCCGGCACCGCAATCATATCCAGTCCCACAGAACATACACAGGTCATGGCTTCCAGCTTCTCGATATTCATGGCGCCGGAACGAACCGCCACAATCATGCCTTCGTCTTCACTGACCGGAATAAAGGCGCCGGACAAGCCCCCCACATGGGAAGACGCCATAATGCCGCCCTTCTTCACGGCATCGTTGAGCATGGCCAAGGCCATGGTGGTGCCATGGGTACCCGCCGCTTCCACGCCGATCTCCTCCAAAATTCTGGCCACGCTGTCGCCCACTGCCGGCGTCGGTGCCAGGGAAAGATCGATGATGCCGAAAGGTACGCCCAAACGCTTGGAAGCCTCATTTGCCACCAATTGACCGGCTCTTGTAATCTTAAAGGCCATCTTCTTGATGGTCTGCGCCACTTCGTCGATCGGCTCTCCTTGCACTTTTTCCAAGGCTGACTTAATGACGCCCGGGCCGCTGATGCCGACATGAATCACGCGTTCCGCTTCGCCCACTCCATGGAAGGCGCCCGCCATAAAGGGATTGTCCTCCACCGCGTTGGCGAAGACCACCAGCTTGGCACAACCGATGCTGTCGCGGTCTGCCGTTCGCTCGGCAGTCTGCTGGATGATTTCTCCCATCCATTTGACTGCGTCCATGTTGATGCCGGACCGGGTGTCGCCCACATTGACGGAAGAGCAAACCCGTTCGGTCACATCCAGTGCTTCCGGGATGGCGGCAATCAAATTCTTGTCGCCCACCGTGAATCCCTTCTGCACCAAGGCTGAAAATCCGCCGATAAAGTTGACACCCACCGTTTCCGCCGCCTTGTCCAGGGTTTTGGCCATCTCGACCGCATCGGCTACCGTACCGTTTTGCACCAAAAGGGCAATCGGCGTAACCGAGATTCGTGTATTGATAATGGGTACGCCGTAGGCAATCTCAATCTGCCGTGCCGTTTCCACCAAATCCTTGGCGGAAGTGACGATCTTTTGATAGACCTTTTCACGAGTTTCCGCCTGGGTGGATGAAACACAGTCCAAGAGGGAAATCCCCATGGTAATGGTCCGAATATCCAGTTTTTCCTTTTCAATCATTTGGATCGTTTCAAATATGCTTTTTGGATCAATCATTATTTGCCTCCTTACAGTCGGTGCATGGCATGGTAAATTTCTTCATGCTGCATTTGAATGGAGACATTCATCTTCTCGCCCACTGCTTTCAATTCCTTTTGAATCTCTTCAAAGCTGACCAGGGCATTCGATACATCCACCATCATCATCATGGTAAAGAACTGCTGCATGATCGTTTGGCTGATATCCAGCACATTCACCTCTTGCTTGGCCAAATAGTTGGTGACTTCTGCAATAATACCAACCTGATCTTCTCCAATTACCGTTACAATCGCCTTCATAACTTACTCCTCTCTAAACAAACATGATTTCTGTCTTGAACCTCTTCAATCCAGACCGTCTTCCTTTATACAAAAAAATCCGCGCTAAAAAGCGCGGAAAACATCCTATTTCTGCGCCCTGTCCTTTTACCTGAGAGTTTCGCCTTGCGGCTTTCCCCTTCGGTGCTCTCGGGTTAAAAAACCTTCGAGTCTCTCCAGAGTTCTGTCCAGAAACGGTTGCTTCTATCAGCTTCCGCTCCCTTCATCCAGGATATCGATTATATTTACGGATTGTAACATGTTTACGCATCGGGCGCAAGCCCTTCAATGCGATAATCGGATTTTCCAGTCCGTTTCACTTCATACATCAGCCGGTCTGCCCGCTCCGCCACTTCATCAAAGCTTTCCTTTCCACGGAAAAATGCAATGCCCAAAGAAACCGTTATAGCAACCTCACCCACCTCTGTTTGAATGGGGTCCTTCATGCGATTGATCAGCCGGCGGGCAACAACACGCGCATCAATCTCCTTGCGCAGTTTGAGCAATATGTTGAATTCATCCCCGTGAATCCTGGCAGGCAAATCTCGATCCCGCAGCACTTCTGTCAATCGCTTGCCCACTTCCTGCAAGACTTCATCGCCAACTGCATGGCCATATTGGTCATTGACGGATTTGAAGTCATCGATATCAAAATACCCAATGGCGGAAATTCCATCGTCCCATCGCTTCTTTTCAACAGGAACCAGTTCCAGAAATCCCTGCTTGTTGTACAGTCCCGTCAATTGGTCCCGGCTTGCCCGCAGATGTAAAGACTGGATCAAATCCCGCCTTGATTTCGCGGAGTTCTCCAAAAAGTAGGCGCCCAAGAGCGCAAGCACCAATGAAATGACTGCCAGCAACAAGCCTTCGTCATTTGACGCTTTGAAGAATCCTTCATATCGCTCCATGGAAATCTCATAGACCATATAGCCCAGCTCGACCGAGTGGCTTCGATACGGCGTTCCCGAATCGAATGCGTGGATCTTCCGGAGATAAATCACTTCCTGCTTGGTGCTCTCTTTGATAACCCCTTCGCCGTCCCGCACGCTCCAAAGTTCCGGCATCTTGATGGCCAAATTCTCTTCGTCCCGTTCAGGAAAGACAAATCCCCACTCCTTTTCCGGATCTTCATGCTGCAAATAGTATCCGTCCATATTTACAATTCTGAACTCGGAAAAATCGATGACATGTTCGGCCAAGCTCGCGTAATACTGGGATTCTGCCGTCAGCCAATTGTCCACCAGATAATTCAAAATGACAAAGCCGGCCCGGTCGCCGTTTTGGTCTTCGACCGTCATCCCGATTCGAATCATCGGCTTTAGAGGGACTTCCAGCTTCCCGTTCTCCATATTCAAATCGACGGATGAGATATAAATGGCGTCATGATCCAGCTGTTGCAGGTCATGCACGTAGAAACGATCCGATTTGTCCTGAAGCTCTTCTTCTATAACGATTCGCGGATTGCCATTCTCGTAATTGACCCGCACCACTTCAATGCCCGCTTCATTCAGATAGCGTATCTGGTCATACATGCCAATGGCTTTTGAGAACTCATAGTAGCTGCCTGCAATCTGCGCACTGGTCGCGCCCTCGTCAAACATGGTTTCCGTCATGCCCCGCATATAGATCAGATCCCGTTCAAGCTCCCGATAGGTGGACTCCATATGGTTCTCCAGCATATGAAAATAATCTGCAACATCATCGTCGACATGCCCTTCCATCTCCGTTACGGACAATTGGTATCGGAGCGCAGATAACCCCAAAAACAAGACTGCCAGCATCAGAAAGTATTTTATGTAAATTTTAGACAGCTTCAGCTTCATAGTCTCCTCCGTTTATCAAGTCCTTATATGGATATTATAACCAGTAAAGGGGGGTAAGTGCCATGAAAAAAAGCGCAGCGACCATTCTGATTCTGTTTATCCTAGCCACCGCATGGCTATCCATGTCCTGGCTGGCGCCAGAATCCAGTCATCCGATCACGGAATCCGCACCGATTCAACCGGTGCTTCGTTTCGGTGAAAAAAACTTTGAGCTGGATCAAGCAACACGGCCCTGGATTGCTCCTTCTGATCTGAGGAATTCTTTTTTTATTTCTCCGGATCCAGAATCGATCGAAGTGGTCTACACCCATCAGGGAAGGCAAATCTGGCAGGAGAACGTTGAGAATGGTGAAAACTTGCCTATTCCATCCAATGACGGAATCACGGCAATTTCTTTTCATGTTCTTTTTCCAAATGAAAAACAGCCCCGTGAAAAGGAACTGTTCGTCGCTACCCAACGGCCTATTGACGTGCAGGTCAATCAGACGTCTTTTTTACCAGGCGAGCTGGTTGTCCTCCATCTCAAGTTTTTAGATCCCGGCCAGCAGGTTGCCGTCTCCGGCAGCTGGTTTTCTGTGGAACCCCAATGGTTTCGCAGCAAAAACGAGGGCATCGTCCTCTACCCCATTCCCTCCAGCACGCGTCCCGGCGACTACCATGTCACCATTGCTCCTGAGTACGAACAGCCGATTCGGCTTTCCATCTCCATCGAAGACCGCGACTTTGTCATGCAGGCCTTAACCATCGATCCCAACGTCAATGCCTCAACCCGCAATGATGACTCCTATGAGGAATTCCACGAGATGCTGGTCGCATCCCGCAATGTAACAGAGTCCACGGCGCTTTTCGATTCTGTCTTCGTTCTTCCCTTGGAAGGGCGCATGACGACGGAATATGGGCAAGGGCGCACCGTCAATGGGGTGCCCAGCGGATCCCGCCATTCCGGGTATGACCTGGCCGCGCCAACGGGAACCGAGTTTGGCGCCGCACAAGCCGGCAAGGTCCGGTTTGCGGGCGAACTCACCCTGACCGGCAATACCGTCATCCTGGAACATGGCCTGGGCATCTTCAGCCAGTACTACCATATGGACACCTTGGCGGTTGAAGCCGGTGAAAAAGTTCAACAGAGCCAAATCCTCGGCACAGTCGGCAGCACCGGCTTTTCCACCGGCCCCCACCTTCACTATTGCGTCTACGTTAACGGCGCCTATGTCGATCCGGCCGTTTTTATGGATCCGTCCTTTGCCGATTGGATTCAGCTTCTGCCCCAATAGCGGCGCACCTGATTCATATATTGGCGGTAGGGTCTACCATATTCCCGCAGACACCAGACTTCCTCGGCGCGAATAACGGCTGGCAACGTGACTACAAACGGTACAAAAAATAGCCAGTAAAACCAGGCTTGGATCAAAAGGCCGGTGCCCAAAAAAGCCAGAACATATCCGAGATACATGGGATTTCTGGAATAGCGGTAGATGCCCGCATCACAAAATCCCTGGGTGTTGCGTCTTGCAAACCCCGCAACCGCAATCGCCAAAACCAAGAGGCCTGTCCCATAAACAAGCCAACCCAGAAATGAAAAGTGGATTCGCGCAAAGAGCGGACTGAATACAATCCCGTTGATAATCCATGCGTTTAATTTGGTTTGCCATTCATCCCGCCCCTCGCCATGGGGAAAGATCGCCGCAAAGGGCAATACCTTGGGATTGAGAATCCGCATCCATCCGTACCGCAAAAGTAAAACCGGAATAATCAATAAAGCGCCCATATCGTCTCCTTTCACTCTAACCGAATACTGTACGAAGATCTATTCAACATATAAGGACGGAGCCTCGGCTCCGTCCATACTTTATCCTCGCAAGGTCTCTATTTCTTTTTCTACCCATTCTTTGTGGGTTTTTGCCCATTCCGCCGCTTCCCGGTCTGTCTTTTGAATCCATTCTGACTTTCCTTGGGTATATTTCTCGGCGTTGAACCGGTATATTTGGCTTAAACGCAGCTTAAGCTGCTCGTATTCATGGGCTTTGTCCGGGTGGGCATTCAGATAAACCACAAACAGCAAATGCCTGTGCACATCCGGATGATCCTTCTCATAGAAATGAAAATGGGCGCTCCGCTCGCCGCCCGGCGTGCCGCGCAGGAAAAATCTTCGCCCGGGAACCCCCGCTTCCCCGCGGTCATGAAGGCCGCCTGCGGTCAGTTTTTCCAGACTTTTCTCCAAGAGAGAGACATCCTCCATCGCAATCAGAAAATCCACCACCGGTTTCGCCATGATGCCACGGATCGCCGTGCTTCCGATTTGATAAACTTCCCACCCCTCTTCCGGCAGGACTGCCCGCAAAAAAGCAACTTCTTTCGCAAATTCTGTTTTCCAAGCCCGCATGGGCGCTTCCAATAAAATCTCCCGCACTAGAATCACCTCAGCACAATTGTATCGCATTATCCGCCAATTTGCACCCGGAATCCCCTTTGTCGAAAGACTGCGGCAAAGGTTTCGGCCTCTTTGTCATCCATGGCCGGAAAGCCGGCAAACTCATATGTGCGGTTCAAAGCCTCATACTTGCCTTCGCCATACTGGTGGAAAGGCAAGAGATGAACCTCGCCTATCTGCATGTCTTGCATACGGTCCGCCAGCAGGGTCAGATTGGCTTCGGTTGCCGTGTACCCCGGCACCAGGGGAATCCGTGCAATCACGCGCGCATGGTTTTCCCGCAGGACCTTCAATCGTTCATAAAGAGCCGCAAAGGAAGACCCCAAAACCGACTGTGAAATTTCATCGTCTGCGATCTTTAAATCAAAGAGCCAAAGATCCACCATGCCCGCAAGTTTGCGGTAGCCTTCCAAAGGTCCGGCCCCGCAGGTCTCAATAGCAACGTGAATCCCTTCTTCTTTTAGCCGAGGAACCGCCTCTTCTAGAAAGTCCGCCCATTCCATGGGTTCACCGCCGGAGAAGGTCACACCGCCCCCGGTCGCGTCATAAAACACAGCATCTTTTTTTGCGATTTCCACGACCTTGTCAACCGTCATCCATTCCCCGATCTCCGCCATGGCGCCGGTTGGGCAAAATGACGGCGTTTGGGTGCAGGTCTGACAGCTAGGCGCGCTGCACCGGATGCAAAGACTGGGCTTGCGCATCACTTCGACTTCCCGGGACTGACTCTCGGGATTGGCGCACCAAGGACAGTGCAAAGCGCACCCTTTCAAAAAAATCAGGGTGCGGATGCCGCCTCCGTCATGGAGGCTGAATTTTTGTGTATTCATTACCAATGCTTTTTTCATGGGTTCATCCTTATAATTGATGTTCCGTTCGTGCAATAATATCTTCCTGGATCCGGCGGTTCAATTCAACAAAGATCGCCGAATAGCCGGCCACGCGGATTACCAGATCCGAATAGCGCTCTGGATGCGCCTGGGCGTCCCGCAAGGTTTCTACGGATACGATGTTGAACTGGATATGTTGAATCTTCAGCCGCATATAGGCCTTCAAATATCCGACCATGCGGCGAATCCCCTCTTCCCCGGCCAAGGTCGCCGGATGGAACTTGACATTCAAGAGGGATCCGTTGGTCAAGAGAAAATGGTCCAAACGCGATACCGATTTCAAGACTGCCGTCGGGCCTTCCTTGTCCCGGCCCACCATCGGCGACAGGCCGCCGTCTGCCAGCTGTTCCCGCGCCTTGCGGCCGTCCGGTGTCGCCCCCACGGCTTCGCCCAATGGAACGTGTGCGGATACCGTATAAGAACCCGGAGTAAAATGCCCGCCGCGCGGATTCTCGTATCGGGAAACTTCCTCGCAATAGAACCGCAAGAGATCGGCCCCGATGGCATCGACTTCCGTCTGGTCATTTCCGAATTTCGGATATTTGTGGATCAGACGCTGGCGCAGAATTTCCTGGCCTTCATAATCCGAAGCCAAAATATCCCGCAATTCCTCCAGTGTCATTTGCTTCTCTTCATAAACAACTTGCTTAATGGCATACAAGGCGTCGCTAAGGTTGGCTGTGCCAATTCCCTGAACGCCCGAAAAATTATATTTCATGCCCCCTGCCGTTACATCTTTGCTGTTGACCACGCATTCATCCATCAAGGACGAAAGCAGCGGAATCGGCGCGAATTTCGCGTGGGCCCCGTCCACTACATTCGATCCTTCCACCATTCTTTTCACATATGTACGAATGGTTGCCTTGATGGTGTCAACCAAGTCCCGATAGGAGGGTTTCTTGGATGCATCCTCATTTAATACCACTTCCAGCACCTTCAAAAGATTGAAGAGTGCAATATCATGAAGCCCATACAGCTTGCCCGGCAAGCTCAGCTCCACACAACCCACGACCGCATAGTCCCGCGCGTCTTTCAAGGAGACGCCGCGGTTCAAAAATCCCGGGATAATCACTTCATCATTGAAAACCTGCGGAATTCCCGTTCCCAGACGAATCGTCTCGGCCGTCTTACGGAAAAACCGTTCCGGTGTCCGTTCATTCACCCGCACACCCAGGTTCGGCTGCGGCAAACGGATCTCCGCATAGGTGTCTAAAATCCATTCCGACAACAAGTTTACCGCATCACAGCCTTCGCCGTCTACCCCACCCAGAATAATGGTGTATCCGGTTGGAAATCCGGCAAAATATTTGGCGCTTTCCTGGCTTCTTAGAAGGACCACGTCATTCATTTTGATCCAAAGCATCTTCAGAATGGCCTTCAGCTTGTCTTCCGAAACGCCGCGGTCCAGATCCCGCTTCAGATACGGGAACATATATTGGTCAAAACGTCCGCAGGAAATGCTGGACGCATTGGATTCATACTGCAGGGCCAGATTCAAAAACCAGAACAATTGCACCGCCTCGACAAAGGTGCGCGGCGCTTCAGTTGCAACGCGAACGACCATATGGCGCAGGTCTTCCAATTCAGCCAAGCGTGTTGGATCTTTTTCACGAAGCATTTCCTCGGCAATGCATTCTCCGTACCGCAAGATATGCCGGGACGTTGCCTTGAGCGTAATAGCCATGGCTTTGTGGGTATCGGTTTGCGGCCGTTGCGCCATCACTTCATCCAGCATCCCGATGAGGCCCAATTGAATGGCTCGCTCAAAATCCGGAATAATATGGCCCTGGCCTTTGTCCGTCTGATTCAGTTTGACGATCTTGGTCTGTCTTGCCGCCTGCACTTCCTCTGGGATCAATCCCTCGATCTCATCCTTCAGGCTTTTTCCCTTCCAATAAGGGTACAAAACTCCTTCAAATTCTTCCCGGTCTTCGGGAAGAAATACGAATGGATCCTGTGGGCGCGTCCCCAAGGTCTCCCGCTCCTCATAAATCCAGTAAGGACTCATTTCAGGCGACATAATCCCGCTGCGCGGTTTGACTGTGCGGTTCCCCGCCAGAATCTCCCCTTCCCGAATGGAAATTGCAACGGAATCCAAAATATGCGCAGTGGCTTTGGCCCGGCGAAGGATCTCGGGATCTCCCACCGTAGTGCGATGACTTTCCGTATAATATCTTGCTCTTTCAATTGAAATCTCGCGTCGAAAACCAAGCAACGACTGTTTCATTTTTTGAAATCGATCCATCTTTTCGATCCTTTCTCGCTCTTTTTATTGTTTTTTATTATTTACTCACGTTTATTATAATTCATTTCTGTTTCCACCGCAAAAACTTCATTTTTTTCCTGATTAATGTGCCTTCTTTTTTACTTTATAATGAATAAACCGCCTTGTAACTCACTTTCTCCTTCTATATAATAGAATCATGAATCAATAAAAAACAATAATCGAGGTGAAAAATGTTTCCTCAAGAACGAATGAACCAAATTATTCAAATCCTAAAAGAAGAAGGCCGGGTTCGGGTCAAAGACCTGAGCAGCCAGTTCGGCATGTCGGAAGATGCCATCCGCAAGGACCTGCAGGCTCTGGAAAAGGAAGGCATTCTGGAACGCACCTACGGCGGCGGAATCTTAAAAACCCTCCCGGTGGAAATCCAGCCCATCGACACCCGCCGGTCAAAATTGTCCCCCGAACAAAAGGCGATTGCCAAAAAAGCCATGACCCTTATTCAGCCCAATGATGTGATCTTTATCGACATCTCCTCCACCACCCTGGCTTTGGCGGAAGAGCTGGTTCACTACCAAAACCCGCTAACGGTTGTCACCAACGATCTGGAAATTCTTTACCGGCTGTGCCGCAATCCTCATTTGCGCATGGTCTGTCCCGGCGGGGTCTACAATCACGATGAAGGTGGATTCACCGGAACAGAAACCATGGAAAACCTGTCACGGATTCGTGTCAACAAGATCTTTATGTCCACTTGCGGCATCCCTTCCGATTTAGGAATAATGACCTACAATATCGACGATGGAAATACAAAACGCGTATTGATGTCCATCGCCCACAAAAAAATCCTGCTGGTCGAAACGAAGAAATTCCATTCATCGGGACTGTATCAGTTTGCAAACCTGAAAGATTTCGACTGCATCATTACTGAAAAAGCTTTGGAATCGGAGATCCAATCGCGGATTGCGGAATTTCCGATCCAAGTATTATAAAGCGACCATTTAAGAGGAGGAGACTATGAAACGCGTACTCATTACCGGTGGAAAGGGATTTTTGATGTCCCGCACCACCAAAGCCTATGCGGACAAATGGGAGATCTTGAGTCTCGACCGTGAGCAATTGGACATCACCGATTATGAAGCGGTCAGCAAGACCTTTGAAGATTTTCGCCCGACCCATGTCATTCATGCGGCGGCCATCGCCATGACTCAGGTTTGTCAAGACCATCCCGACCTGGCCAAGCGTGTCAATACCGACGCGGCGGAACACATCGCAAAAGAATGCGCCAAGCATCATGCGAAGCTTTTGTTCTTCAGCACGGAACAAGTCTTTAACGGCAACCCGGAACCAGGCCCCTACAAAGTGGATACCATCCCGGTTCCCGACACGGTATACGGCCAGACCAAATACGCAGCCGAACAGGCGATTCAAGCCTTGGAGACAGATGCCGTCATCCTGCGTCTCAGCTGGCTCTTCGGACTGCCTCAAAGAAACCTGCCAAACGGCTACACCCTCTTCTGGGATGTCTTTTCGGCAGCCTTGCGCCGACAACCGACTCAGGCTTCGCCAAACGAATTCCGCGGCGTAACCTGCGCGTACGACCTGATCGATCAATTCGACCAAATCTTCGAACTGCCAAAAGGCATCTACCACTTCGGCAGTGAAAACCAGATGAGCCGATATGAAACCGCGCGTTTCATTCTCAAGGAGCTCGCTCTGTCGGAAGCCATTATCAATGAAACAATCATCTGCGCCAAAGAGAAATTCAAAGACCATCCACGCGACTTGCGACTGGACTACACCAAAACCAAGGAAGCCGGCATTTCCATTCTTCCAACGGAAGAGAGTATCCATAATGAAATGGCCGCATTCAACTACGCTTTATAAGGAGGAAAACCATGTATTATCCAATTAAATTCAAACCAGTCTATTTTCCAAAACCCTGGGGCTGCACCCATTATTCAGACTTCCGCGATGATGTGCCGGAAGGCAAGGTCGGTGAATCCTGGGATGTTTGCAACCACAAAAACGGTGAGAGCATCGTCGCCAACGGTCCTTTAGCCGACAAAACCCTGCAGGACCTAATTGTCGAAGACGCAAAAGGATTTCTTGGCACAGAAATTCCGCCGGAGTGGTTCCCGCTACTCTATAAACAGATTGCCACCAGCGAATCCCTTTCCGTTCAAGTGCACCCGGATGACACTTACGCGATGGAGCATGAAGGTGAAATGGGCAAAACGGAAGCCTGGTACGTAGTCGACACCTATTCCGATAAAGCTTGCTTTTATATCGGCCTGGAAAATTGTGATGAAACAAAGTTCCGCCAAGCCATTGAAGAAAATAAATTTGAAGAATACCTGCATAGGATTCCTGTCAAGAAAGGTGATGTCGCCTATGTCAGTCCCGGCACGATCCATGCTATCGGTCCGGATGTCTTGGTTGCCGAAATCAACCAAAATTCCGACACCACCTACCGGGTCTATGATTACGGACGGGGCCGTGAACTCCATATCGACAAGGCTTTGGATGTAACTGACTTGGAATTGGAAGGGAAATTGAAGAAGGGCCTGAGATTTGAAGCGGAAACTTACGCGCATACTTACTATTGCTATGACCGCAATTTCTCTTTGGAGCATTTGGACATTCACCCCTACTATGAAGCGGAAAGCGATCCTGAACGTTTCCATATTCTGTCTTGTGTAGAAGGCGAAGGAGCCATCACCGCTGGAGAAACAACCGTGTCCATTTCATTGGGTGACAGCATTTTCATTCCGGCCGCATTGGGCGCTTATGAAATCAGCGGCGATTGCCAATTGTTAAAAACGTATCAACCAAATGTGGCAAAACTTGACAAAGAGATTGTCGATCTTGTCAAGCAGGAGGGCTAAAATGGTACTTACGGTAACCCTGAATCCGGCCATTGACCGGACGGTTTATATCGAACGATTCCTTCCCGGCGAAGTGAACGTGATTGAAAAGCATGTTAAGGATCCCGGCGGCAAAGGCATCAATGTCTCGCGCTTTATGAAGCAAAACGGCAAAGAAACCCTGGCCATGGGACTTTTGGCTGGTACTGCCGGTGAATGGATCAAACGGCAGTTGGATGCATTGGAGATTCCCCACCGATTTACGGAGATTCCCGGCGAGACCCGCACCAACGAAAAAGTGGTTTCTCTGGACACAGGGTCCACCACCGACCTGAACGAAAAGGGACCCCTGGTTCCCGCCGAATCCTTGGAAAGCTTCCTCGACACCTTCACTACCATATTGAAACCCGGCCGCTGGGTTGTGATTGCCGGCTCGCTGCCAAAAGGCGTGCCCGGCAATTTCTACACACGACTGGTCAAGGCAGCAAAGCGAGCAGGCGCAAGGGTTGCATTGGATATCAACGGCGACCTTTTGAAGGCAAATGAAGCAGCCGTGCCGGACTTCATCAAGCCCAACAAGGAAGAATTGGAAGCTCTTGTTGGGAGAGCGCTCCATACCCCTACGGATATTCGTGATGCGGTTCAACCCTTGTTGGAAAAGGGTATCGAACGGATTTGCGTTTCCATGGGAAAAGAAGGCTCCCTCTTCATTGATCAAAAACAAATGATCCGGGTCACCGTTCCCAAAGTCCAGGTCCTCAGTACGGTGGGCGCCGGAGACTCCTTGGTCGCCGGTTATGTCTACGCCATGGATGAAGGCTTGCCTTTGGAAGACTGTGTGAAAATCGCCTCGGCCGCTTCCGTAATTGCGGTCACTAAAGAGGGTACGGATTTTGCTACCTATGCGGAAATCAGCGAAACCTTGGAAGAATTGCAACTTGAAACCGAGGCATCATACTAGAAGACCAGTCGACTCAGATAATCGACTCCCTTTGATCGGCTATTTAACGGATGGAACTACCAAATAAACAATGGAGAGAAAGATGAATCATTCCGCAAATACAACAAATCATATTCAAGAAATTATTCTATGGCTAGAGAATAATGGCCATGCATCACTTGCGCCGGCATACGCTTCTGGACTTGCGCATGAATGGAACTCACTTGAAGCCAAACCTAGCTTCATCCTTTTGGATGAGTCGCTCTGTTCTATAAACGAACAAATACAGGCACTCCGGCTGGCAGGAATATGGCCCTTCTATACTGTCGGCTTAGCCACGCTGATGGTCGAACATCTGCACCCAACTCTTCTGGAAGGTGCCAATTCTAAGCAAAAAATTGCCGATTCTATGCAATGGACGCTTCAACCGGAATTGATTTCCATGATGCTCGAGTTGCATCATAATCCTCGACTCGCCTTGCAATCAGACAAGCTTGCCTTGATGCGAAAAGGATACGAACTCGGATATGGGTATGAACGCGACTACAAAGGATGCGCACAATGTACTTTAGGTGCTCTTCTGGATATTCTTGAACGAGAAGAACCGACCTTGTTTCGTGCCGCAAATGGTTTTGCTGCAGGAATGGCCCTATACAACGACGGTGCCTGCGGCGGATATTCCGGAGGACTATTGACACTCGGTTTGTTTGCCGGCCGCCGACGTGAAAATTTTGACGGAGACCGCGAAGAAAAAGACAAATGCTACGCATACACCAAACAATTGCATGACAAGTTTGTAAAAACCTATGGCACTGTGATCTGCGACCAGGTGCATAAAGAAATTTTCGGCCGAAGCTTCTGCATGAGAATCGAAAAGGACAAACCTGCCTTCGAGGAAGCCGGTGCTCATACGCAGGACAAATGCCCCGCGGTAGTAGGAAGCTCCGTCGCTTGGGTTATTGAAATCCTATACGACAACGGCCATTTAGGCGAAGTACTTGATTAATCAGCTGCTCTTTCATATGATTTACTACAAGCTTTACGGATTGCATAAATGAAAAGATCTGTCCCCTAAAGGACAGATCTTTTTGTATCCGCCAATGATTCAGAATCTGATCCATTCATTGCGTCTCCTTTATCCAATGCTGATCGTCATTCTTGCATGGCTTGTTCCACCTGGCTCAATTCGTTGAATGCCTTCCTTTTTGTGCAATTGCTTAGACGTATCTTGACGATCACACAGTCCTTGCCAGGGTTCAACGCAAAGAAACGGCGCATCATTGGGCTTCGTCCAAATCCCCATATGGGTGAATCCCTCCATGGACAGCTGAACAAATCGACCGCTCTTTTTACTCTCAAACCGAATCCACTTTGATACAGGATATTCAAGCAGTATCGCATCGTCATAAAATAGACTATGGTTCAATTCCATGCTCCGGGCATTTTCTATGACTGGCCGTCTCTTTAAATTACGGATTCCCGTCTCAATATTCGTCAATAGCCGCTCTAGATTCTCGGTATGAGAAAACCGCAGATGGTAATCGCCAAAGCTTTCTCCCGGAACCAGCGGCCAATTGAAAGCCGGATGCGTTCCCAATGAATAAAATACTGGCTCATCCCCATTGTTTTGAACAGAATAATCCGAATGCACATTCTCTCCTTCCAACGTATATCGAATGCGTAGAGAAAAGTCAAAGGGATAGCAGCTCATGGTTTCTTGGTTTGCTTTCAACTCATACTCTAAAAACTCCGGACCTTCCTGAATCAGAATAAAATCATAATCGCGTGCAAAACCATGTTTTGTCATCGTGTACACTTTTTCATTATAGATATACTCTCCATCAAGCATCTCACCAATTACAGGGAAAAGTACCGGCGCATGTTTCCCCCAGAACGCAGGATCCGCTTGCCACAAATACTCCAACTTCCTCGTCTTATGATAAATACTCGTTAATTCCGCACCCTTCTTGTTTACTGAAACACAAATCTTTTCATTCTCAATGCTCTTCATTTCTCCTCCTTCACGAAACCCCTTTATTTTCAGTAGATACGTTCCCGCCTTACTTGCATTCCCGCTTCAACAACACGACCCCATCATGATTTCTAGTTACGCTCCTATATATTCTAATAGGCCTTCACTTCGATCGCAAAATCTTCATTGTTTTCCGGGATGAACTTGAAAACATTTAACTTTTATATCGGCCCATCCTCCTAAAGATAATAAAATCTTGCGATTGCATCTTTTCGTCCTCACAAAAAGCAAATGACCTTATCCGCTTTCTCCAATAGCGAAGCTTTGCCGCATTCAAAGTAATTCTTTATGAAAACACAGAGACAAGGCATTTTCCCAAATCGGCAATCAATAAAATCTTGCCACATTTGCAAATTGCAGAAGAAAAATGATATGATTATGCCAATCCACCTTTTCCTAAAGGTGGATTTTTTCTGGCTTTGCCGCATTCGTAAAAGTTTGCCGCATTATTTCGGCATGAAGTATGACCATAAAACGAATTTTTCCATGATATGATGGGGTCACAGAAACATATCGTATGTTTTTGCCTCATTGGCCAAACAGAAAGGATGTTTCATGAAAACGTTAAAGAACAAGCGAAGCCGCGAGATTCTAAAGATTCTTGCCGCAGAAACCGAACCGCTGACGATCAATACGATTGCCATGCGGCTGGATGTTTCCAATCGCTCCATCCGGAATGATCTGAATGAGCTAAACGATTTCCTGACGGAAAAATATCCGGCCATTCAATTGCATAAGAAACCGCGAATCGGGGTATGGATTGAAACCGATGAAACCGGAAAGCGCAAACTGGATCACCTGATCAAAGAAGCTTCCCAATACGTTTCTCCCTTCAGCGCGGAGGATCGGCGCTTCTTTTTGATCAAAAAGCTCTTGCTTTCGCAAAACCATCTGACCATGCAGCAATTGGCAGATGAACTTTTTGTCAGCCGGGTAACCGTTTACAACGATCTGGAAGATGTGGAGAACTGGCTGTCCCGTTACGACATCATCCTCAAGCGAAAGCAGAAGGAAGGGTTGAGCATCCGGGGCAACGAACAGCAGATCCGAAATGCCATGGCCGATCTTCTGGACATTCTCAAAACCGATCAGGATCTGGAGAATATCCTTCAGCTAAACGATGATCTGTCCACCAGCCGCATCGACTATGTCAACTACCTGCAATTGAAGGAGTTGTTCCCCGATACGGATCTGGAAGGCATTGAGCGGATTCTGAAACAGGCGGAAGAGAGTGCTGAGTTTCCCTTGGCGGAAGACGCTTTCACCTGTCTCTTGATTCATATCGCCATTAGCCTGGAACGGATCAAAAAGAACAAAGACATCAAAATGGAAAGCGATCAACTGCTTGCCATTCAACAAAAACGCGAATATGAAATTGCCAAGCAAATCGCCGCGGAAATCGAAAAACTATATAAGCTAAAGATTCCTCAAGCGGAAATTGGTTATATTTCTCTTCATATATTGGGTTCAAAAATGCAGCAGGGTTTCACCATCGACCATTCGGAAGATATCATCGATTCTTCCGATGACTTTGTTCGAGACCTGGCCAAGGAAATCATCCATCTGGTAGGCGTCGTTCTTTCTGTCGACCTGCAGGATGATCAGCAATTGCTGACCGGATTGATTCTTCATCTTCGGCCGACCATCAACCGTTTGAAATACGGCTTGCGGTTGAAAAATCCCCTGCTCAATGAAATCAAGCTTAAATATCCATCCGTTTTCGGCGCCGCCTGGTCCTCCAGTGTTTTGTTTGAAAAATACTACGGCATCAAGGTCACCGAAGAAGAGGTCGCCTATCTGGCCATGCACTTCGGCGCAGCCCTGGAAAGAAAGAAAACCCTGACCCGCGCGGTCATCGTTTGCTCCAGCGGCATTGGCACCGCCCAATTGGCGGCCGTACGATTGGAACAATCCATTTCGGATTTGAAAATCGTGGAGATTACCTCTTACCATGACGTAAGCAGAATCCAAACTCTGGATTATGACATTATCATCTCGACCATTCCCCTGCGGGGATACGACAAGCCGGTGATCTTAATCAATCCCCTTGTTGGCGATCGAGACGTTCAAAAGATCCGAAAGTATATTCGGAATGTGACAGAAAGCAAAACCTTCCAAAGCAAATCTTTGGAAGGACCGAATCCCGAACTATATCGCAAGAGCCTGATCTTTCCCAAGCAGTCTTTTGCCGATGCGGAATCCGCCATTCGCTTTCTAGGCAATGCCTTGGAAGCCCAGGGCGCCGTCACCAAGGGATTCACCCAATCTTGCTTGGAACGAGAAAAGATCACCCACACCTCCATTGGATACGGCATCGCCATTCCCCATGGAGAACAACCCTTTGTCACGCGGCCGTCGATCGCCATGCTAAGCCTCGACAAACCCGTCAAATGGGGCGAAGATTCTGTGGAACTGATCTTTATGCTCGCATTCAAATTTGACGATAGCCGCTATGTGCGGCAATTCTTCAAAGGATTCTACGCTATGATCCGAAATAAAGCATTGGTTCAGGCGCTTCGATCGGCTACAGACGCCGATTCGATTTATCAAATTGTTACAGGAAAGGAAGTATTTCATGAACACGATCATTAACGAATCGCTAATCGATCTGTCCCTTTCTGCGGGAGACAAAAAAACAGCGATCACCAAACTTGCAGAACAAATCCACCAGGATGCGCGTCTCAATGACTTTGACGCCTATGTAGAAGAGGTCTTCCGACGCGAAGAACTGTCTACAACCGGCATCGGTTTTGGGGTTGGCATTCCTCATGGCAAAACGGACGCCGTTAAGGTACCTACCGTTGCCTTTGGACGCAGCGCGGAAGGAATCGAATGGGAGTCATTGGATGAGAAACCTGTACATATGGTGTTTCTGATTGCCGTTCCTGAAGCAGCCGCTTCCAACGCGCATTTGAAGATTTTGGCCGCCTTGTCCCGACGCCTGATGAAGGAAGATTTCCGACAGGAATTGATGAACTCCAAAGATGAAGCAGCCCTGCTGGGTCAACTGAATGAAATCTTTGAGGCAGCACTACAGAGTTAGCACGTTTTATCCATTGTTAGTTACAGCTGCATGCCAGAAGGGAATCAAGCGATTCCCCCTTTCTCTGGTGTGCCGCTGAACAAAGTTTTATGCTCTTTTCAATCACTGGGCCCGATTGCAAAGAAAGAACTTATTTTTAATTAACCGATAGGAGGTTTCTTAACAAATGAAAGAAATGATGAAAAACACGCGACAACATCTGATGACTGGTGTATCTTACATGATCCCATTCGTTGTAGCCGGTGGTGTGCTTCTGGCACTGGCCGTTATGATCTCTGGTAAAGCAGCTGTACCTGATACAGGTTTCTTGAAAGCAATGTCTGACATCGGTATCGCCGGATTGACATTGTTCGTACCGGTTCTTGGTGGATTTATCGCATTCTCCATGGTTGACCGTCCTGGTATCGCTCCCGGCATGATCGGCGCATACTTGGCAAACTCCATGGGTGCTGGATTCTTGGGCGGCATCGCTGCTGGTATCCTTGCCGGTATCGTTGTATTCTACCTGAAGAAAATCAAGGTTCCTTCCGTTATGCGTTCTGTAATGCCGATCTTTGTTATTCCTCTACTGGGTACCTTGGCAGTCGGCCTTTTGATCACATACGTAATCGGTCAGCCAATCGCCAATGCAATGGGCGGCTTGGAAGCTTGGTTGTCTAGCATGCAAGGGTCTTCAAAAGTTGTTTTGGGCATCATGTTGGGCGCCATGATGGCATTTGACATGGGTGGCCCTGTTAATAAAACCGCTTACTTCTTCGCATCAGGCATGATTGCAACTCATCCTGAATTGATGGGTGCTGTTGGTGTTGCAATTTGTACACCTCCACTAGGCATGGCTTTGGCTACATTCCTGGCACCGAAAAAATACCGTACAGAAGAACGTGAAGCTGGTAAAGCCGCGTTGATCATGGGCTTCATCGGCATTACCGAAGGCGCGATTCCATTCGCAGCAGCCGATCCGTTGCGCGTTATCCCTTCTATCATGATTGGTGGCGCTGCCGGTTCTGTAACGGCATTCCTGATGGGCGCAGCAAACCACGCACCTTGGGGCGGTTGGATTGTATTGCCGGTTGTTGATGGCCGCGGTGCATACATCGTAGCAACTTTGGTTGGTGTTGTTGTTACTGCCTTGGTTGTAAACGTATTGAAAAAAGAAGTCACTGAAGATGTAGCAGTAACGGGCGGAGACGTCGACGAACTTGACATCTCATTCGAATAAAACTGATCAGAGAAAGGGAGTAAGGATATGAAAGTTGTAGCTGTAACTGCTTGTCCTTCTGGCGTTGCACATACCTATATGGCGGCTGAAGCCATTGAAACCGCAGCAAAGGAAGCAGGCTTTGAAGTAAAAGTTGAAACACAAGGGTCCATCGGAATTGAAAACACTTTGACTGCCGATGACATTTCCACTGCCGACTATGTCGTACTGACAAAAGACATGCAAATCAAAAATGAAGAACGGTTTGCAGGGAAAACGGTTGTACGTGTTGGTGTTGGCGATGCCATTAAAAAATCAGCAGCATTGATGAAAAAATTGCAACAGCATTACGATTCAAAAAAATAGAACAGACCATAATGGCCGACGCATTTGCTTCGGCCATTTGTATAGGCAAAATTAGGAGGAGTAGACATGAACCAAAACAAATTGGCAACTTATGTAAACTATCTGCTGGAAAACCCCGATGACAAAGCGACCATGCTGGGCATTGGGCCCATGTCCGACACCCTGATCACCGCTTGCTTTGAATTGGCGGAAGAGAAAAATTTCCCGCTGATGTTTATTGCCAGCCGGAACCAGGTGGATCTGGATGAATTGGGCGGCGGCTATGTTTGCGGATGGGATCAAACACGATTCGCCCAAGATTTGAAAAAAATTGCTGAAGAAGTGGCTTTCACTGGTGACTACTTCCTTTGCCGCGACCATGGCGGACCATGGCAGCGAGACAAGGAACGAAACGATCACCTGCCTGAAGAAGACGCCATGCGCCTGGCGCACCAATCCTACGAAGCCGATATGGTCAATGGTTTCGACCTTCTGCATATCGATCCGACCAAGGATCCTTATGTAATGGGCAAAGTCATTCCTCTGGAGACGGTTTTAGAGCGTACAATTGCACTGATTCGCCATTGCGAAACATTCAGAAAAGAAAACAACCTGCCTGAAGTCTCCTACGAAGTCGGCACGGAAGAAACCAATGGCGGCCTTACCTCAGCCGAGGTTTATGAAGGCTTTATTCAAACCCTGACAGAACGGCTGGATGCAGAAGGCTTGCCTCGCCCTGCCTTTATTGTCGGTCAGACCGGCACTTTGACGCGACTTACAGAAAATGTTGGAAACTTCTCTGCAGAAAATGCAAAAGTCCTGTCCAACCTGGCCAAGAAATACGGCGTTGGACTGAAAGAGCACAACGGCGACTACCTGCCGGACACCATCCTCTTGCAGCACCCGGCGGTCGGCATTACCGCCATGAACGTCGCACCTTCCTATGGCACAGCAGAAACCCGTGCCTATCTGAACCTAATGGAAGTGGAAAAAAGAGAATTCGAAGCCGGACGACTCGAAAGACGATCCAGCCTGCACAAAACCCTGCAGGACGAGATTCTTGCCGGCGGCCGCTATAAAAAATGGCTGGTAGGCGACCAGCTTGACATGACACCGGAAGAAATCAAGGCGAACCCGGATCTCATGTTCACCATCACCGAATTGGCCGGCCACTATACCTACAACAATGCAGTCATCAAAGAAGGCTTGCAGGAACTGTTCGAGAACCTTTCAAACCTGGGCATCAACGGCCGCCGCTATGCCATCAACCAGATCAAAAAGATCATTCGAAACGAAGCGGAATGCTTCAACCTGGTGGGCTTGACGGACCGTGTCAATTCCTAGAATCTCTGGTACAATAAGAGCATCAAACCGTAACTCTTAGGAGGATCTGATGCTGGATTATCACATTCATTCAAACTTTTCGTTTGATTCCAAAGCGCAGCCCCATGAGATATGTGAGGCTGCGCTTTCTTTTGGACTACAGGAAATCGCCATAACCGATCACTATTCCTTCGCCCCATACAGCCCCAACTATTTGCACTTTGAACCGGAAACCTATTTTCGGATTTGGCAAAACCTTCAGCGGGAATACGCCGGCCAATTGACTATCCGGATTGGGTTGGAACTCGACGAATTCTCCAATTTCCCCGAAGTCTCCAACACCCTGGTCCGCGAATACCCTTGGGATTTTATCATCGGCAGCACCCATGATTTGGAGCAGGGAACCTTGCGCACCTATTTGCGCAAATACCAAAACCAGGAACAAGCGATCCACGCCTACTACGACGCGGTCCACCAAGCCATTGAAGTGGGCGATTTCGACGTGCTGGCCCACTTTGACCTGATTAAGCGGTATATTGTCGACGAGGGCCATAGCCTGATGGAGGAAGCCCCCTTCCTGCACCAGATCGATGCCATCCTGGCCCTAATCATTGAACGGAAGATCGCGTTGGAAATCAACACCTCGGGTCTCTTTCAAGCCTGCAAAGAACCCTTTCCCTCTCTGGGCATCCTCAAACGGTATTATGACGCAGGCGGCCGACTGGTCACCCTGGGCAGCGACGCCCACAGGCCTGCCGACCTGGCCCGCGGCTTTAAAAAAATCCTTCCGATGCTTAAATCCATGGGCTTTACCGGCCTTGTCCGCTTTGACCAAAGAAAAAAAGAATGCCAAACATGGTAAAAAGCACGCCTTGTCCAAGGGCGTGCTTTTTCGAGGAGAACTTTATGTGTATAGAGTCAGCAACCTTTCCCAAATCGCGCGCAAGGCGCGGTTTGCCGGAGAATTTTTCATCTCCGTTATCGGCTTCGCCTGACGCAAAGCCTCAATCACCTGCGGATCGAAAGGAATGATCCCGAGAACTGAAACTCCTTCCGCTTCCGCTTTTCGAGCGATCTTTCGCTCCACTTCCTTATTTAAATTCCACTTATTAATAATAATGCAGGTTGGAACCTTCATGGCTTTGGCCAGCTCGATGGTTCGAAAACCATCAGCCATACCCGACAAGCTGGGTTCCATGACCACAATCGCTAGCGTGCAGCCATTCATGGAAGCCAATACGGGACACCCCGTACCCGGCGGTCCGTCAATCAGCAAATTCATCGCCTTGGGTTCAGCGATGCGTCTCAAGTGATGGACCAGCTTGCCGCTTCCAGCTTCCCCCGGAAACAGTCTGGCATGCACCAGCGGTCCCCGGTCTGTCTGATCGTCGTAGATCTGCCCGGCTTGCATGGGGGCCATCGTAATTGCCGCCTGATCACAATAGAGACTGCACAATCCGCACCCTTCGCAAAAAATCGGTTCAACCACCAAGCGTCCGCTTCGATAGCGAATGGCCTCTTCCGGACACACTTTTTTACAGATCTCACATTGGTTGCACCGTTCCTGATCGATAAATGCTTTCTCGCGGCCAATATAGGCACGCTGGTGAATCCGATTGGTTTCAGGAAACAAGAGTGCCAGATTGGCCGCATCCACATCGGCATCCATCTTGCACCAATTTTCATCGCATAAACTGGCAAATCCGGAAGCAATCATGGTCTTGCCGGCACCGCCCTTACCGCTGAGAATCACCCATTTCATGACTTTGCCCGCCCCCCAGCTTCCAGAATTTTGTCACCCCAGTCTTGCAAATAGGGCTTCATTTCCGCCATCAAGGTTGGAAAATCCCCTTGGCTGTAGGCATAAGCAATGCGTTCGGAAAATGGGATGGACCCCAAAAGGGATACGCCTTTGCGCTGAATATAAGCGCGCAACTCTTCCTCTTCACCAAAGGAGCGATTGATTACCACCCCAGCTGGAATCCCCAACCGCTTAAGCACCTCAACCGTCGCTTTGAAATCATGAATCCCAAACCGCGTAGGTTCCGCGACCAGCAGAGCGTAATCAATCCCCTTTAATGTCTCAATTAAATTGCATGAAGCCCCCGGCGGACCATCCAAAATCCGGCCGCTGCCGTTCTTGCTCAGAAGCTTCACGCCGTGAATAACCGGCGGCGCAATCGGCTCTGACAAATCCAAACAGCCTTCCCAGATCCTCTGGGTTTCCGTTTTTCCTTGCCGCGCCACACCAATCTTCCGCGCCGACCGTTTAATGGCCTCCTGCTCACACACGAAGACACAACCCATGCAACCGTGACAAAGCTCCGGAAAAAACATGGGTTCTTTTAGGCTTAATGCCAAGGCATTAAACCGGCAAAATCGCACGCAGGCACCGCATCGATTGCATTTTCTCGCATCGATTTTCGGCATCGGCATGGCGACATCATAACTGGCTTCCCAGGTTGGATGCAACAAATACGCGCCATTGGGCGCCTCTACATCGCAATCTATGTAATCCCACTCCAAATAAGCAGAAAGTGTTGTTGCCACTAACGTTTTTCCCGTCCCGCCTTTTCCGCTTATTACTGCCAAATCAAACAAGTCGTGTCAATGTCCCTTTCCTGAAGGCGTCAACAACGTCTTCCAATGTACCCGCAGGAGATTCATAGACGGGAATTTGATTCTCTTGGATAATACGAAGCGCTTTCGGGCCTAGCTTTTTGCAAATAATCGCACCGACGCCTTGGTCCACAGCCAATTGTGCAATGGATATTCCAACGCCATGCTCATGGTTTACCGCTGAGTTCCGTAAAAAGTCATAGTGATTCTGCAATTCCGAGTAGAACGCGAAGTAAGGACTTCGCCCAAATTGATCCGAAACAAAAGCTTCAGGATTGTTATCTGATGCACTAATCATAATCCTCATATTATCGACCTCCTTAATTGGCATATGCCAATTATAGTGTACGGCATATTTGGACAAAGAACAAGAAAAAACCCGAAAATTTTCGGGTTTTTATCAAATCTTTCCTATAGTTGTTCGTCTTTCAATTGGTTCATCCTCTGTTGGATGCGAACCGTGCCGGTTCCCAATAAGATCACAACGGCCAGAATCAGCAATCGAATCAAAATCATTGGCGCTGAAACCGCCCTTGACAATCCCTCACTTAAGAAAGTGATATTCACAAAATTGAAGAGGTTCAAGGCGCCAAGCATGGCTGCAATATTTCTCCACCGCTTCAAAGCTTCCCATTTAGACTCGTTGTCTGAAAGGATCTCATCCAGTTTCCCTTCTTCATGGGCCTTGCGAAAATACTGCCAACTTAATAACCGATCCACCCATTCCCAGCCCATGTCCTCAAACAAGGCAATGCAGGCTTGCAGATCAGATTCGCCTTTTGGATGGGAGTAAAGCCGATAGACAATGTCTTCCGATTTTCCCTGCTCAAAATCATAGGTGCAAAAAGCTACCTTGCGAAGATGCCAGCCTTGGGCTGCCATTGCCCTTAGCCATTTTTCTTCCTCTTGTTCCTGCCAGACAAAAAAACATTTATGCATTCGCTTGATCTCTCTCATCGGTTCGTCCCCTTTATCCGTTCTTCTGAATTTGCCAAGACCCGTTTCATTCGCTTATACTCATCGACCAACAATTCTTGTCCCGCTTCCGTCAGCACATAGCACTTTCTTCGCGCATCAGAAGAATCCGGACAAACGGCAGCCTGAATCGCCCCTTGCTTTTCCAGCTTGCCAAGAGCGCCATAAAGCGTCCCCGGACCGATTTCCACCTCGCCCTCTGTGATTTGTTCAATCATTTGCATCATTCCATATCCATGATTGGGTTCCTGCAGCGCCAGTAAAATATAATAGGTTGCTTCCGTTAATGGTCCCCTCTTTTTCAATATCGTTCCTCCTTCTTTCATTGCATCGCCTTTCGATCTATCGCCTCTCGTTATATCGTCTATCGATATATTATCTTCTTTTTCGCCCAACGTCAATAGTTATTTCTAAATTTTATTATTGACATATGCCCATAACTGTCGTATGCTTGAATTGAAAAGGGCATATGCCCGATTGATAAGGAGGTGAGTGAATGAGAATGTATAGAAATTGCCGGTACTGGGATCGCCCCAGATATGGTATGATGAGAGAGCCGAGAGGTATGGGACGCGGCATGGGAGCCGGCCGAGGCATGGGCTATGGCATTGGCGCTCGATCGTATGTTGAACGCCCCGCCGAAACACGACCCTGCTATGGACGCTTTGCAAACGCGCAGCAACGCGCGCATGTGGAGGAAGCCATTGCATTCCACGAGGATCGTCTTGAAGAACTGAAAGAACGCCTCTCGAGTATTCCTACAGAGGATGAGTAATTGTGCCTAGACCAAGAAAACATCGACAAATTGGACAACGCCCGCGCTACGGTTCCTTCGGACCTGTAGGGCACCCGGACGTGGAACATGTCACGCTGGAATTAGAAGAAGTGGAAAGTCTACGCCTCATGGATTTGGAAAATCTGGACCAAAAAGCATGTGCAGACCGTATGGGAATCAGCCGAACCACCTTCCAGCGCATCTATAAAAACGCCAGACAAAAAGTCGCCGAAAGCATTGTTGAGGGAAAACGACTCGTGATTGAAGGCGATTGTTCCTGCCCACGTTGCCAAGAAAATCGACACCGCAACGGCCGTCCGTAAGGGCGGCTTTTTTATGTCTGTTTCCCCCTTTCTGCCGCAGGTGTCCTTTTTTTCATTTCCTTGTCACAATCCCGCCACAAAAGGGGGATATCCTATAGACAACGAAGGAAATGAAAGGAGAAAAAAATGAAAAAATTCTTGATCGCCACTTTATTAATCGCTTTGATTGCAACCAGCGGATTTGCTGCTGAAGCGCCAGGATCTGCAGGCGCATTGACCCAAGAAAGCTTTACCATTGAAGAGATGCTGGACTACGCCATTCAAGACGAATGGATGGCCGAAGCGGAATACGCAGCGCTGATGGAGGAATTTGGCGCAGCTCGTCCCTTCTCCAATATCCGCGAAGCAGAACTGACTCATATCGACGCCCTGCTTCCACTCTTTGAAACTTACGGCATTGCGCTTCCGGAAAAGCCGGATCATGTCGCCATTCCGGATACCTTGGCGGAAACCTATCAAATCGGTGTTGATGCAGAAATCGCCAATATTGCCATGTACGAAAAATTCCTGGAAGTTGACAGCTTGCCAGCCGACATCGCAGCGGTTTTCACCCGCTTGATGAACGCATCCGAAAACCACTTGAAAGCATTTGAACGTCAAGTCGACCGCTTAAGCGGCACAGGCACACAAGGCGCCAATGGGTTTGGCGGACGAAGCCGAAACGGCCGCGGCCGATTCTAAAGAATTCCATTCAAAAGATGGGTTTCCTTCTTGAATTTTGATACAATAAAGGAAAATCAAAGGAGGGAACCCATGGATCAGAATACGGAATTTGTCACACAACGCCATATTGAAAAGACCTTGGAGAACTTGAAAAAGAATCGCATGAACGGCTACTACGCGGAAAACCAGGAAGAAATGATGAAAATTCTGAATGCCCTCTGCGAAAAAGGCAGCACCGTATCCGTCGGCGGCTCCATGACGCTTTTTGAAACCGGCGTGATCGACTGGCTTAGAAATGGAGATTTTACTTTTTGGGACCGCTACGCGGAAGGCTTGACCAAAGCGGACATTACAGAAATCTACCGAAAGAGTTTTGGCGCCAATTGCTACTTCACCAGCACCAATGCCTTAACGGAAGATGGTGAATTGGTAAATATCGATGGAACCGGAAACCGTGTGGCTTCCATGATCTACGGACCCGACAAGGTTATTGTCATTGCCGGAATCAATAAGCTCGTTAAGGACGAAGCAGCCGCTTATGAACGACTTCGAAATTTTGCGGCACCCGCCAACAGTGTACGACTCAACCGCAAAACCCCATGTGCAACCACCGGCCAATGCAGCAATTGCAAGAGCCCGGAACGGATCTGCGCTTCTTACGCGACCATTCGATGGCAGATGAATCCGGACCGCATCCATATCATTCTGGTCAACGAAAACTTAGGATACTAAAAAAAAGCAGCCACTGGCTGCTTTTTTCTATTGTATTTTCACTTCATCCAACTTTTGCAGATCATACTTCTTGATAATGTTGATCAGTTTGACCGGATATTGCGGATCCGTCGCATAGCCCGCCCGGCGAATCGCCCAGGCGCCTTGGGTTGAATCGTGCATCACATCCCGGTACTGCTCATAGCGGGATAATTCCAACAGGATTCGCTTGTGGTCCGCCCAGGCTTCCTCGACATTGTTGTAGGCCCGAAAATCCGCGTCCACCCGATAGGTCATTCCGTTGTAAACCTCCCAGGTGCTGCAGGTCACCGACCCGTTATCCGCCGATCCCTTAATACCAAACAAATTGTAGGAGAATTTCCCGGTGTAACGGTCCACCGGCAACCGCTGGCCGGAAGCCGTTTCCAGAATCGCCTGCGCCGTCTGAAGCGCGGCAGACATGCCTGTTTTTTCAAATGAAGCAAGCGCCATTTTTGACGCAAAATCCAAGAATCCACTCTTCTCCACAACCGCTTCCGGTCCGAAGGTTTCCCCGCGGTACACCTTGAAACTGGTGTTGCCCGTGGTGATGGTCTTGCCATTATAGACCGCTTCCGCATGAATGCGCACAGCGCCTTCATCAGAATCTTGCGCGTTGTAACGAACCGTTTCGCTCGGTTTATTGGTTGTCCCAACCACCCTTTGGCGGCCGGTCACGCGATCCGTTAAAATATAACGGACCTCGTCCAATTCCACATTGCTTTCCACGGAAAGATCCGCCCATTTCGTGATCACCTCATTGGGCCCCACGCCATTGAGGATCACCTTGGGACTGCCGTCAACCGTCACTCGGACCGATTCTGTCGTCTGCACCCGCCCCTGCACATCTTTCACCTGCACATAGAGCTCTTTCTCGCCGGCGTCTTCCGGTCCAGGGAACCAATCGACCTCCCCGTAGGGCAAGCTTTTAATCAACTTTACCCTGCCGGTTCTTACATCCCGCATATAGTACGATGTTTCCGTCACATCGAAATTACGTGTTGCACGCAGGGTAACAGGCTTGCTGATGGTTGCTCCGTCCTTGACGCCTTTCAGATTGAAATACCGGTCTACCTGAAAGTGCACATCCACCCCGTCACTCGCGTAGCCCTTCCCCTCGCCGTCGTAGGCAATCACTTGGATTCTGTATGTACCATTCTGTTCAAAGGTCGGCTTCCATGTATAGGTGCCTTCCGGGTCCCGCTCTTCGATCACGATTTCTTTCCCGCTTGCCCGATTCGTCAGCTTATAGGTAACCGACTCTGCCAGGAAATTCATCTTCTGGCCCACCGTAACCGCATCGACCGTCTCTCCAGCTTGAATTCCTTGCACCGCAACCCAAGGATTGATATCCACTCTAATGGCGGCGGCATCGCCTCCAATGAACTGGCGGTTTTCATCATAAAGCGCCAGTGCCAAAACCTTCTCTCCGCGGTCTTCCACCTTCGGCACAAAGGTCAAAAGATCTTCCGCTCCGGTTTCCCGCGCCACCACAAATCCCTTGGCTGTTACGGGATCCAGGAGCATGAGCTGCGTTTCCTTCACCTGCGAACGCAGCGCCTTCGGAATGGAGATCGCAATCTGCATCTCTCCGGTCACCACATCGCCATCCCGCAGGGATACGATTTTCGCATCATAAAAGGATTCGATCTCGGAATACCGGCTGGAATTCACCGTGGCCGTCCGCGTTCCGCCATCCCAGTCAATGCCGACCGAGAGCGCGTTGCTCATCAACCGCAGGGGAATATAGGCATGGTCATTGATAATGGCAGGAGAAACATCGCACAGCTGATATTCTGCGCCATTCCCATAGGAAACCAATCGATTGTCGATCCATAACCGAAAATCCAAATTTCCTCTGGAAACATGAACCGTACGCAGGTCCGGGTCCCAATTCACATCGGCTCCAAGCGCTTCCGACACATAGCGGATCGGCACCAAAAGCCGGTCATTCTCAATCACCGGATTGGAAATCGCCGTAATGTCCTTTCCGTCCACAACGAGCTGCACCGGTTCCACCGCCATAGCAACGGAACTGCCGGCGCAAGCCAAAGTCAAAGTCATGCCCATAAGTCCTACGATTTTACTGAATGTATTTTTCTTCATCTGGCAACCTCTTTTCTGTTCACCCAGTTCATTTCATCTCTTGCCATTGATTATACCAATAATCCCACGCCTCAATCATCAAGACCAAGTAACAAAACTGTGAACAAAAAAAGGCGGCCCACGCCGCCTATGTCAAATGTGCTTTCAGGACCTCTTCCAATTCCTCATCTCCCGGAAAATGGCTGTGCAAAACCAGCCTTCCGTTGATTGCCAGCGCCGGCAAAAACCGGCCTTCCATTTCTCCATGAAAATTGCACCCGGGGCAATACCCCATCATGCACCGGCTCTCCACCCCATAGGCCGCCCATAGGTCCGGATCTTGCGATTCATGCAGGTTGGCCTGCAAGCCCAAAGCCTCTAAGCGACTCTGAATCGCCTCCCGATAAACATCATTCACCGCGCAAGCGGAACGCAGCAACACCATTCGATTCATAGCAACCTCCCATTTCCATCATTGTACCATGAGGGGTAAAAAAATAAGAGCTCAATGAGCTCTTATTCACCAAATCCGTCCAGAAACAAAGACTCAATCTCAGCCATCACGCTGGTTTCGTCCTGTCCGTCCACTTGGATTTCAACTTCCTTGCCTTGTCGAACCGCTGTTGTCATCAATGTCACAATGCTTCTGCAGTCCACTTTCTTTTCACCCACCATCATATGAACCTGGCTGTCGGATGCTTTCACGACCTTGGCCAACATTCCCGCAGGCCGGGCATGGAATCCTTTTTCATTTAATACGGTAAATTGCTTACTAACCATTGCTGTCCTTCCTAAAACTTATTGACGCCGCGGCTTTCTTCCGCTGCTGTCTTGACTTCTTCCAAGCTTCCGCCGATGGACGCCGCCACCGCGCAGGAAATCGCGCCTTCCACGATTGGCGCATCCGCCAGCACAACCCGCGCGCGCAGGTCTTCATCCAGAAAATCCAACGCCGCTTCCGTGCTCATAATCGCGCTGCCCAAATCGACCAGCACAACCACGCCGTCTCCCGAATCCGCGCCTTGAATGGCTTCCAAAATGCGTTGAAAATCTGTTCCAATCTCTCCGCCGGGAAGTCCTCCCGCCGCCATGATTCTTGTGTCCGGCGATGCCATTTGCATGCTGAGGTCACGTACGCCTTCAGCAATTTTTTCGCTGTGTGATACCAATACAATCCCTACCATCGTAACCTCCTATTGTACCTGATCCAAAAGCGTCTTGATCAGGAAATAGCTGGACGTCGCGCCCGGATCCTGATGTCCAATGCTTCGGTCTCCCAAGTAACTAGCGCGTCCCTTGGTCGCCCGAATGGTCTTCGTATATGCGATGCTTTCATCCATAACCACCAGAAGTTTCTGCTTTGTTTCTTCCAGCGACAAGTCCGCTTCCAAGGCTTCCGCATAGGCTTCCTTCACCGGAATCAAGAGATCCAGCATGGTTTTCTCGCCGCGGTCTGCCTTGCCCCGGAATTGAATGCCGTCAACCGCAGCTGTCAAAAGCTCCAGCGCATCCTCTTTGTTCAATTCCGTTTTCCCGTTCGCTTTTTGCGCCGCCTTCAAAAAGGCCGTGCCGTACAAGGGTCCGGAAGCGCCGCCGACGGTAGAGATCAAGGTCATGGCGACAAGCTTCAGTACGGCGCCGCAATCTTCCGTTGTTTCCGTTTCCAACTTCGTTGAGACAGCCGCAAATCCTCGCTTCATGTTGATGCCGTGGTCTCCGTCGCCAATCGCCGCATCAAGGTCTGTCAGATATTGCGCCTCTTGCGCGATGGTTTGATTCATTGCTTGAAGCGCTTGAATTACTTCCTTTGCTTTCATTTTCTTCTTCCTTTCTTCAAGAGGGATTTACGGCAATCCCAAATCCCCTAGTTTTGTGTCAATGCCGGTGTGTCTGCAGGCGCATCCAGCAATGCTTTCATTTCCTCATCCAATTTCAAAAGGGAAACAGAGGCTCCCGCCATTTCAATGGATGTCATATAATTACCTACGAGCGTCTTGTAGACTTTGATGCCTTTGGCTTCCAATGCTTCATGAATGCGTCGGTTCATCAGATACAATTCCATCAATGGGGTTCCGCCCAAACCATTCACCAGGACTGCCACTTCAGAATCGCTATAGTCGATATCCGCTAGAATTTTCTCCAAAAGATCATCGACCAATTCGTCAGCCGGCTTGATTTCCGTGCGGTGGGTTCCCGGCTCGCCATGAATACCCAGACCCATTTCAATCTCGTTTTCAGCCAGTTCAAAGCCCGGTTTACCGGCTGCCGGTACCGTACAAGGCGTCAAAGCAACACCCATGGATCGAACATTGGCAATGACTTTTTCCGCGACTGCCTGAACCTGATCCAAGTCTGCGCCCTGCTCGGCCAAGGCGCCGGCAATCTTGTGGACAAAAATCGTACCCGCAATGCCGCGACGGCCTGTTGTGTACAAGCTGTTCTCAACCGCAACATCGTCATCAACGACAACATATTTCACATTAATGTCATCCATCTCCGCCATCTCCGCAGCCATCTGGAAGTTCAATACGTCACCGGTATAGTTCTTGATCACCAGTAAAACGCCTTTGCCGCTGTCAACAGCCTTGACCGCTTCATAGACCTGATCCGGCGTTGGTGATGTAAATACCGCACCGGCTACCGCGCCGTCCAGCATGCCTGTTCCGACAAATCCGCCATGAGAAGGTTCATGTCCGCTGCCGCCGCCTGATACCAAGGCAACCTTGCCTGCAGCCGGTGCATTCGCGCGTACCAATACTTCAAATCCCTCAACACGTTTGACATGATTCGGATGTGCCTTCACAATCCCGTCAAGCATTTCATTTACGATGTTTTCTGGTTGGTTAATAATTTTCTTCATTGCTTCCTCCTTCAATTTTGGATTTTCGGATGGGTTCGGTCTTTATTATTGCAAGATGCGTGCCAAAATTGAAAATCGCAGAAAATGGAGGCTTTCAAAAAGTCCCATGCTAAAAAACAGCATAGGACTCCCATTTGTTGATAAAAATTATCAAGCTATTTTTCTTCCTTGACCAATCCGTACTTCTTCGCCTTCAACGCCACCGTCCGGTGGGTAATCCCCAGCGCTTTTGCCGCCTGGTTGTAGGAAGGATATAGTTCCAGCGCTTTTTGAATGATGGCCCGGTCGTATTCTTCCATGGTGGCAAGCCCGCCAGCAGTTACTTGAATCAACCCGTCCGCGATTTCTGAACCCGGATGCAAGAAACCCGGCAGGTCTTCCAAATCGATCATGGATCCGTCAGACATGGCAACAGCACGGGTGATAATATTTTCAAGCTCCCGAATGTTCCCAGGCCAGTCGTACCGTTCCAACACCCGCAGGGCCCGAAGGCTCATGGACTTCAAATCCACATCCTCCGCCTCGCAGACCTTCTCAAGGAAGTGCTCCACCAGAAGCGGAATATCCCCCTGCCGTTTTCGAAGCGGCGGCATGGTAATGGGAATCACATTCAAACGGTAGTACAGATCCTCACGAAATTCTCCCGTTTTCATCATCTCTTCCAGATTCCGATTGGTTGCCGCCAGTACGCGCACTTTCACCCGTATGGTCTCGTTGCCTCCAACCCGTTCAAATTCCATCTCCTGCAAAACCCGCAGGAGCTTCACCTGCATGTCCCGGCTCAAATCGCCGATCTCATCCAAAAAGATTGTTCCGTTGTCGGCCAGCTCAAACTTGCCGATCTTCCGCTGAATCGCGCCGGTAAAGGCACCCTTCTCATGACCGAACAGTTCGCTTTCAATCAGGGTTTCCGGTATGGCCGCGCAGTTGACACCCACAAAGGGTCCCGTAATTTTCTGGCTTGCGGCATGAATGGCTCTGGCCAGCACCTCTTTGCCGGTCCCGGACTCGCCGCGAATCAGTACCGTCGCAGACGATTTAGCTGCCTTTCCAGCCAAACGAAGGGCTGATTCGATGGCACTGCTATGCCCGATAACCTGCATAAAGGATTGATGGCGTCCCCACTCTTTTTCCATTTCTTCTTCATAAAAAGCCAGCTTGTCTTCCGCCATCTGAAGTCGTTCCAGCATTATCTTCAAGTCCGTCACTTCCAAATAGGTGGAGATAACCCCGCGAACCTTGCCGTCGAGTACAATGGGCGCCGCGTTCACGACTGCCTTGGTCTTTTCTTTGGTTTCGATGGTGATGCCCAGCTGATTCCTTCCAGTTCTTAAAACCTCTTTGTCTGCCTTGTGCTGAAAAAACGCCTCGATCCGCTTGCCGACAACATCCCGTCCCTTGACCTTCCACATGCGCTCATAGGCAGAATTGACATAGCTTAAAACGCCGTGTTCATCCACCATGGCAACACCGTCATGAACGTTCTCCAAAATCAGTTCCAGTCTTTCCATCAGCACCTTTGTGGTCTCCAGCTCGCTGGAAAGCGCTTCAAGCTGCGAAATATCCTGAAAGACCGCGACTGCGCCCCGTACTTTCTCTTCTACAATAATGGGGCTTCGGTTGCTGATCACCGTCGTCTCGCCGATCACCTGCTTGACATTCTCCTGAGAAATCCCCGACTTCAAGACTTTATCCAATTGAGAATTTGCAAAAATCATACCGGCGTCCTTGCCTACAATGGCATCCCGCTTCATTTTCAGGATCTGCTCGGCAGCCCGGTTGAAATAAGAAATGCGGTTGGCGTCATCCACCACAATCAGCCCGCTGTTCAAACTCTCAAAAACCCGCTCCGTGGTTAAGGCGGACTGGTTAATGATTTCATCCACCGCCTCGTCCGTTTCCAGCATGGAGTTGATGCCTTCTGCCAGATACTGAATCATGGCGTTGACTGCCAATTCCGCCTTTTCACCCGCCGCAAACACAATGGCTGTATCCCCGGACCGAATCCCCAGCGAGGTCAGGCTCAACATGCTGGTAATGGGGATCTCTGCTTGCAGACCCAATTTGCTGATATATAAAGTCACCCCATAGGTGCGATTGATTTTACTGGCTTGGTGAACGACAGCCGCTGCCAGCCGGGCATGAAGCCCCTTTGCCGTCCGAATCACCAAATGCTTTTCGTAACGCATATTTTTCCCCTCAACTCTGCTTTTCCCTTATTGTATCATGCACGCTTTTTGATGCAAACAAAGACACTGAAGACCGGGCAAGATCTTCAGTGTCTGTCTTAAGAAAGATTATAGGCAGGATAAAATAAATCCACCCAGGATACCGCCAAGTATGGAATAGCCATAGTTGACCGCGCCTTTGGAGAAGCTGTTGCCGTCCAATACGCCGGCCACGAACAGGCCGATTCCAGCCGCCCATGCCATGTCCACCCATGCGCCTTGCTGCACAATCAGGCCCACGCCATGGTTCAGGGTCCATGCTGTGCCCACGATAAATCCAGCTGCCATCCAGCCGCCAATCGCGCCCCATGCATCAACCATCTTGCCCCACATCATGTAAATCATAAAAGGAAAAATAAATCCGCCCGCTACCGTCGTAATGATATTTTCAATCGTCATCGCAATCCCCCCTGTCTATTCCGCTGATTTCTCGTTCAGCATCTTTGTCAAGTAATGCGCGCAGGCACCGCCGGCAATTCCGCCGATCAATACAAATGCCAGCGTTGGCAATGCTGCCGCAACCGTAGCAAACCCTGCGTCAAAACCACCGCGTGCCGTGCCCGCGACACCGATACCGACTGCCATGTCCACCCATGCGCCGTCATTGTTGATCAAGCCAACAAAATGGTTCATGAACCACATGACGCCGATGATTATAAAGGCAGCAAACCATCCGCCTGCCAAACCGTACGCGCCTGCCAGTTGCCCCCAGACACTCATAACAAACATACCTGCAATTGCTGAACCCACTACTGTCCCTAAATGTTTCAAATCCGCACCTCCATAAATTATTCCCATTTTCCTTGATTCCCATCCGAAAGGAATCCGTTCGATCCGGAAACGATTTCCGGTTACCCTCTATTGTTGCAAGTCCCATGCCAAAATTGAAAAACGCGAATTTTCAGCTGTTCTGCGCCCAACCGCCCAGGCCTTTTGATAAAAAAGCACAAACAAATCACCAACTTGATAAAATTTATCAAGCATTTCATTTCTGTCACATTCTTTTTATCCCTTGTCGCAATTTTCTCACAAATTCGCAATATCCCTCTTTCTGCCAGTTTTCACCTTATAATAGAGGTAAGAACAAAATATACATCGTTCTACTGATTTACCGTTTTATGAAAATGGACTTTGAAAGGAGACAACAATGAATCGGAATCAAAAAGGATTCATTGTGATCGTCTTCGCGATTCTTGGATTCATTTGGCTTTTTTGGTTGTCACCGCAATCAAATTTGACTCCAGACCCGCCAGTAGCTCCTTCCTCTTCAGAAACCGAGTCTTCCACCCAAATCGAACTTCCGGACAATGGAACACGTGAAGATGATTTCGATGAAGAATCCGCCTTTGCCTTGATTGAAACCTTGGCAAACGACTACGAAGGCCGCATGGCTGGAACTGCAATGAACCAAGAGGCGGTTGAATTAATCAGCAAAGAATTTGACCGCTTGGGACTTACTGCTCCGTCAGGTGGGTACAAACAGGCGTTTCAAGCCTTTGTTCCCGTCTTTGGGGATACCTTCATCCTCGAGGTGAAAAACAGTCAAGGAGAGCTGATCAGATCCTACCGTTTACGTAAGGACTTCGCCTTTGGCACATCCTATTATGCTGGCGGCGGTGATGTAGAATCGACATTCCGCGAGATCCGCCATTCTTCGGATGACGAGGACGATCTGATTGTGCTTCACCCCGAGGGTGCGCGTCTCCCCCAAGTGCAGCGAGAATTCATGGACAGCGGCGTCAAAGCAGTCATCACGACAGCCAACTCCCTGCGCGGAGACGAACTGGACACGATCATCAAAGTGGCCAGTGTCGGAGAGCCCTCCTACAAGCTCGGCAAACAGCTGATTCTCGGCTATGTCACGCCAAAGGTCTACGACCAGCTGGCCAATGACGCCAGACAGGGACGCATCCTTCACATTGTCAACGATCTTTCCTTCGAAACCGTGACGCTAAACAATGTCGTCGGCATCCTTCCGGGCACGGACGAGAGCCTGCCTCCCCTTGTCATTGGCGCCCATCTGGACCATGTGGGAACCGATCCAGACGGGGTTGTATTCCCGGGCGCGCTGGATAATGCGTCGGGCATTTCCATGGTTGTGCATTTGGCAGAAGCCATGACAAGCAAGACTGAACCGCCAAAGCGTACTTTGATATTCGCCGGTTTTAACGGCGAAGAAGTCGGTCTTTTGGGCTCCATTGCCTTTTTGCAAAATCCGCCGATCGATTCCAACTATGAAGTCATCAACTTTGACATGGTTGGCGCCGATCCCGATTTCCCTTTATCTATGGACGGCATAGCACGCAACAGCTATTTGCTGGATGAACTGCTGGAAGCCGCCGAAGACTGGGAGATTGTTGCGGACGCCTCCACTACCGGGGAATACGCCAGCGACCACCTGCCATTTTTGCAGTCCGGCCGCAACGCTTTCACATTGATCCAGCTTGACATGCAGCGCATTCATACCCCGGATGACGATCCTTCGGAGATCGATTTGGAGCAATTCGACAAGATTGGGGAAATGATGGAAGATTTTATCACCGAATATGCAAACTAAAAGAAGGCAGCCGTCTGGCTGCCTTCATCATGCAAATCTTTATTTTTTCACAAACCGGATCCATCCGGTTTCGCCGTTCAGATGCACCTTTTTCACCTGGAATCCGACCTTCCTGCCCAGGTCTGCAAAGACGTCATCATCCTGCTTGCGGTTCCAACGTGCCCCGTAGCCGGTTTGAATCATGCCTTTCGGCAATTCAATCTCCAAGGGAAGAATCAATCCATAGCTCTCTTCATCGGGCTCTTCCATCTTCAAATACCAGAGATGAAATTCCCCGCCGGGTTTCAGGACCCGATAGACTTCCTCAAACACTTTCAAATGATCTTCCGGCTGAATATACATCATGGTAAAAAAAATCGTTGCCGTGTCGAAGGTCTCATCCAGAAACCCCAGGTCGCGGCCATCCATCACAATTTTCAACTGTGCTGACGGGCTCTCTTCCAATTCTCGTTTGTCCGGATCAATGCCGATTGATTCAGGATAAATCTGCCCGATCACCCCTTCGCCCCCAGCGCCAATATCCAAAATCTTTCCCGGTAAGGCCAAGCGCCGAAAATCCAAATGATGCCTGGGCAATTCCCGACTTCTTGCGATAAACTCTTCCACCGACAGTCTTTTTTCTTCCATCTCATCCTCACTTTCAACATTCCTTGATGTGAACCGCTTACATGAGACTCATACCCAACTCCAGACAAAATCTTCCATCTTTCACATTACTTTTCCAGGCTTGCCTTCAGCGCGCTTTTTTTGTTTTGTCTTTGGTTCATCCACTCCGACAAGAATACCGCAAGCAGGATGCAGGCCGCACCGATCACCTTTTCCACAGAAAGGCGTTCTCCCAGCAAAGTTGTCCCCAAGACCAGGGTAACCAAGGGGATAATGTTGATATACAAAGAGCTTTCCGCCGCTCCGATAATCCGGAAGCTATAGACGTAGAGATAATAGGCAATAACCGTTGACCCGATCACCAAAAACAACAAATGCCCCATAACCATCGGCATTTGCGGATCATGGGCAAACCAGCCGATCAAATCAAAGGGTTCCAAGAGCATGCCCGGAATCAAAAACACACTCCCGATAATCGTCTGATAGGTCAACACCTGCAGGGAACTCATCCGGTCATCAACTTGCGCCGTCAACACCGTGTACATCACCCAGCCAATGCTGGCAATAAACAAAAATAAGATTCCCCACAAGGCTTCCATGCTCTGTTGAAATTGCCATTCCGCCATAACCGTAAAATAAATGCCCAGCGTTGAGAGGGAGAACAGGCCCCATTCCCGAAGCAAGATCGGCTGATGGCGCCGCTTTCTTTCAATCAACAGGGTCATCAATGGAATCGCGCCCATAATCAAAGCAGACGAAGAAGCATCCAGACGATCCAGTCCCAGTCCTTCAAAGGCATAGTAGACCGTTACGCCAAAAAAGCCCGTCCAAAACATGGGCTTCAGCCAATGCTTTTGAAACCGCGCCTCCGGCTCCTTAATTTTCAGCAGAATCCACAAGGCCAAACTACCCATGGCAAAACGCACCACATTGGATGTGATGGGCGGCATCTCCGATAAAACAATTTTCATGCTTATAAAGGTAACGCCCCAGATCACCACGCTGATCAACAGGGCAATTTGCGCTTTTATTCTTTCTGTCATGATCTCTCTCCTTATCCTCACCAGTATAGAAGATGGACTCCTTTTCATCAAGTAAAAGAAAGAAAAAGTTACCATTTTTCATTTTGGAATCACTCCATCGATTTTCGAACTTAACGAATTTCAACTTTTCTTTCTGATCCAATCCCATAAGAAAAGAATAAGCAGAACACGCCACATGACGCATTCTGCTTCTGCCTGAATTTTATCCATATTCTTTTCGATAAAAATCAACTTACTTATTCAATAAGGCCTTCACTTGCTCAGCAGAAAATCCACCGAAACGCTGGAAGGTATCCAAATCCAGTTCCTCCAGATTCACCACCGACTCATTTTTGATGGCACGGTGAATCTCATCCTCCATGGCGCCCAAGACCTGTTTCTTTTCCGGCGCCAAGGCATCGACATGTTTGGGGAAATTGGTCTCCCGATACGGCGTCGCCACATAGGGCTCCATCTCGACAAACTCGTCGTTGACCACATAGCCTTCCAAACCGTAAGCCTTTTCATACCGCACCAGCTTCTCCCGCAAGCGCAATCGCGCTGACTCTGCCGCCTCGGAAACTGGACCATGCAGAAGATTTGTGGTCTCCTGGGGATCGGCAATCATATCAAAAAGCTCTTCACGGCCGCCGCCATAGTAATAGTTATACTTGTATTGATGGTCGCGCAAGCTGATCCAACGCTTGTTGCCCTTGTTGTGTTCGACATATTGCAGACCCCGGTTCTTAAAGCCATCCTCGATAAAGATGCTTTCCCCCGGCAGCTTGTGATTCGCCGGATAATCCACGCCCGCTACATCCAGAAAGGTCGGCAAGAGATCATTCAAATCCACAAACCGATCATCCACCGAACCCGGCTCCACCAGTTTGGGATATCGAACCACAAAAGGAATCTTGCTTGATCCGTCATAAGGCAGGAATTTCTGATAGGTTTCAAAGTCTCCCAGCATTTCTCCATGATCGGAGGTGAAGACAATCAGGGTGTCATCCAGCCGTCCCGACGCTTCCAGATACGCGAGGATTCTGCCAATCTGGTCATCGACAAAGGAGATGGCTGAATAATAGAGCCGCTTGGCCCGGTCCGCCACTTCCCTTGTTGGATAGTCGGCGATATGCTTGTTCTCCTCCGCCAGAGACGACAAGGGGGTTTGCGACTTCGCCCCTTCCGGGATCTCCACGTCGTCATAGGCATGGGCCCATTCTTCCGGCACATCAAACGGCGGATGGGGTTCGATAAAGCTGGACCAGATCAAAAATGGCCGGTCCCCCGTATATCCCTTCATGGCTTCAATGGTGCGATCCGCCACCCAGGTGGTCCCATGATGCTCAATCGGCAAAAAGGACTGCTGCGGCAGCATGTACAAAAGATGGCGCACGCCATGGAAGCTGCGCAGGTGCTCGTACCCTTGCTTATGCAAATACAAGGCGTAATCGTCATCTTCCAGATGCTCCGGAATCTCCTCCATGGTCAGCAATCGGTCAAATCCATTATGCCGTCTGCAGGGCTGAAAATGCATCTTTCCAATGCCAATGGAGCCATATCCGGCGTTAGTTAAAAGTTCCGGAAACGTCGGCAGATCCGACGGCATTTGAATGGAATTGTCGAAGTAATTGTCGTCAAATCCATGATGCTTGGCCGGCAAGCCCGAAACGATATTGTGCCGAGCCGGAATGCACACAGGATTCGGCGAGTAGGCATTGCGAAACAGGCAGCCTTCCTCCACCAATCGGTCCAAATTCGGCGTTTTCATATGAGAGAATCCAGCCGCCTTGATGGTGTCAAAGCGCTGCTGATCCGTTGTAATCAGTAAAATATTCGGTCTATTGTACCCCATGGTTGATTCCTCTTTTCGATTTTCTTTCTTTTACAATAGCCATGACAACCAAGGTCAACACCGTCACCACATAGGGCAGCATTTGAATCAATTGCGGCGGGAAGCCATACAACTGCGCCCGCATGGTGACCGCATCGGAAAAACTGAAGAGTGTCGCACCCCAAAAGGTTCCGATCGGCGCCGCGTTTCCAAAGTTGGAAGCCGCCATGGCAACAAAGCCCCGGCCATTGGTCATATTGTCTGTAAACATGGTCAACTGTCCCAAAGACAGGTAGGCTCCGCCCAGACCGCATAACATGCCGCTGACCGTCACAACCCAGCACTTCAGCTTGTATACGCCAACCCCGGCCGTTTCCACCGCCATTGCATTGGGGCCGGTTGCCCGCACCCGCAGGCCAATCTTGGTCTTGTACAATACAATATAGGTCACAACCACCAGTGCCAAAGCCAAATACACAAAAACAGATAGATTTGAAAAGGCGGACAAAATCGGAATTTCTTCCAAAAAAGCCAGATGAACTTTCGGCAGCCCAACAATTTCTGGTGAGGAGAAGGCTCCCCGCACACCAAAGAGAAGGTTCATAAAGTATTTCGTAATTCCTAGGGCAAACATGTTGATTGCTACCGAAATGACTATATTATCCGCCTTAAATCTCAAATTAAACACCGCGAAAAACAAGCCTAAGAGGCCGCAGAAAATCACGGTAACCAAAACGGCAATCAATGCCGATCCTGTATAGTAACTGACGGCAACCGCCATAAAGGCGCCCATCAGCATAAAGCCTTCCAAACCCAGGTTGACCAACTTGATCCGCTGCGTAATCAATCCGCCCAAACTGGCGAAAAGAATCGCAGGCAACAGTCGCAGGGTTGTTTCCAATACCATCGTCATCATATCCATTATGCGACCTCCTTAGACTGCGTTGGTTTCTTGTCTTGATTCTTCTTTGCCTTTCTTTGCTTCCAGGCAAAATCCGCCGCAATGAAGATAATCATGATCGCTTGAATGGAAGTCACCAAATCCCGCGAAATATTCGTAAAGATCTCCATTTGAATCGCCCCATTGTTCAAGGCCCCAAAGAAGATGGCCGTTACGATACAAGCCAAGGGATTGGTTCGAGCCAGCAAGGCAACCGTAATGCCTGTGTATCCATAGCCCGGCGAGAAACTGCTGATATACCGGTGTGAAACACCCAGCACCTGTTCGGCGCCTGCAAGTCCTGCAATCGCACCACTGATCATGACCACAATAATCATCTTTTTCACCGCGTCGACACCCATATATTCCGAGAAGTCCGGATTCAGGCCCGCCGCCCGGCTTTCATAGCCGAATTGGGTCTTGAACAATAAAACATACAGGAAGATCGCCAATGCGACGGCAATCACAAAACCAAAGTTCAGGTCAATCATCTCCCCCGCAAATTTCGGCAAGAAGACCCTTTCACTGACCTTGTAGGTCGCGCCGATGGACAGCTCGCCCTTGAAGGGATAGGTCGCAAGATAATCCGAAAACAGCTGGGCGATGTTATTGAACATGATGTAGGTAATAAAGACGCCGATATTGTATCGAATCTTCAAAAGGGCTGGAACAATTGCCCACAGCATGCCTGCGATCATGGCCGCTCCGATGCAAAGGATAATATGGATAATGCCTGGCATCTCCGGTGCGTATACGCCAACCAAAGCCGCCGCGATGGCACCAAAATATAATTGGCCTTCCAAACCGATATTGAAAACGCCCGCCCGAAAGGCATAGGCAGCCCCCAAACCGGTGAAAAGCAAGGGTGTTGCATAGGCTAGGCTGGTTGTAATCCCCTGCCAGGAACCAAATGCCCCAACCAGCAAAATCTTGTAGGCTTCCAGCGGTGACGTCCCTGTCGGCAAAATCAGAATCGCGCCGAACAGCAGAGAGATAAAGATCGCAAACAAGGGCTTGCTTAAGTTTTTTATTATTTCAACGATTTTTTCACGCATATGCTTTCTCCTGTCTCTTCGATCCCGCCATATACAAGCCCAGCTCTTCCTTGCTGATCTCGCTGGCCTTGACATGGCAGACAATCTCCCCTTCAAACAATACAACGATCGTATCGCTGAGCGCGAAAATCTCGTCCAAGTCGGAGGAAATTAGAAGACCCGCCGTATCCTCATTGCGAAGCTCCATAATATAGTTGTGAATAAAGCTGATCGCACCAATATCCACGCCGCGTGTCGGCTCCGCCGCAATCAACAGTTTCGGCTTTTGCACATAGGTTTCCCGGGCAATAATCACCTTCTGCTGATTGCCTCCAGACAGGGCGCTCACCTTGGTCAAATGGCCCGGCGTCCGAATGTCAAAGCGTTCAATCATGTCCACCGCGATCTCGTTCATCGCCTTCTCCCGGATAAAGTGCAGTCCGGCAAATCGCTTCACAAAGCGTTCCAAAATATGATATCCGGCAATCGCGTTTTCCGCGATGGACCAACTCATGCAAAGCCCATCCTTTTTGCGGTCCGCCGGCATATAGCTGATGCCTTTCAACAGCCTTTCCCGCCGTTTAATCTTCGAATAGGATTCACCCAGATACCGGATCTCGCCCTCGCTTGGCAACAACTGGCCGGAAATCGCCTGGGCCAATGCCTGCTGACCGTTCCCGGAAATCCCGGCCACGCCCACAATCTCACCGGCATGAATCGACAGGTTGACGCTCTTCAACAAGCTACGACCCTTTAGGTCACGACAGGTAACCTCCGACAAGCGCATCACCTCTTCGCCATGCTTTTCCTCCCGCTCTCGAATAGGCGGAATCTCCTTGCCAACCATCTGCTCTGCCAAGAGATACTTGTTGGTATCCTTTGTTTTCACGCGTCCAACCACCTTGCCGCGGCGCATGACAATGATGGAATCAGAAACCCGAATCACTTCATCCAGTTTATGAGTAATGAAAATAACCGTCTTTCCCAAACCTGAGATTCTTTCAATATTATTAAAAAGCTCGTCCGTTTCCTGCGGCGTCAGCACTGCAGTCGGCTCATCCAAAATCAAGATATCTGCCCCGCGGTACAGCACTTTGATAATTTCCACCTTTTGCTGCAGCCCCACCGGCAGATCGCCAACCAAGGCATCCAAAGGAACCGTCATGCCATTTTTTTCCATCAAATCTTGAATTTCTTTTCTCGCCTGCTCATAATCGATAAATTGAGAAGCGCCGGGCTCGCGACCCAGAATAATATTTTCCAACACCGAAATTTCCTCCACCAACATAAAATGCTGGTGAACCATGCCGATATTTTCATTCAATGCGTCCAAACTGGAATGAAACTCAACCGTCTTTCCGTTGGTTCGAATCTCTCCCGAATCGGGACGAAGCAATCCGTACAGAATATTCATCAAGGTTGATTTTCCCGCACCGTTCTCTCCCACCAGACACATGACGGATCCCTTTTCCACTTGGATGGACACACGGTCATTGGCCAGCGTACCGGGAAACGATTTGCAGATATCAATCATTTCAATTGCTAATCCCATTTGGTCTTTCTCCTTTTCTCCATTCTGTCAATCCGATTTCTGTTGAATCGGCGGACATGCAAATCGCACGCCCGCCTTCACCACAATTTACTCTTCAAATACTGCTTTTCTTGATTACTGCTCAAACAAATCTGTAACTTAAATGGTTCCGTCTGCAATCTGTCCGCGGATGGCTTCAACCTCTTCCAACACCTCAGCTGGAATCAGGTCTTTCGTGTAAGTCATTTCGCTTAACGACACGCCGTCTTCCGCTACGCCGTAGACATGCACGCCTGGTGTGAAGGCATCTTCTTTCACCAATTTTGTAAAATCATAAACCGCCACGTCAACACGCTTGATCATGCTGGTCAAAACCTTGCCTTCGACAATATAGTCTTGATCCTGGTCCACGCCAATTGCATAAACCCCATCATTCTCCTTCACTGCCGCGAACAAGCCCTCGCCTGTTTTGCCCGCCACATGGTAAATTACATCTGCGCCTTCATTCATCAACTGCAGCGCAAATTCTTTCCCTTTGTTTGGATCTGCAAAAGATCCAACATATGTAGGAATCACCGTTACATCCGGATTCACGTATTGTGCTCCTTCTTCAAAGCCCACAACAAAACGTTTGATCGCAGGAATGTCCATGCCGCCAATGACGCCAATCGTACCGGACTCCGTCATTTTCGCTGCCAGCGCGCCTGCCAGGTAGCTACCCTCATGGTCGCTGAATTTGGCTACCGCCAAGTTGTCCGCTTCCGTTTTCAGGTTAACGCCGCCGAATTTAACATCCGGATAGTTTGGCATTACGGTCTCCAATGGATCCGCCCAGTCGTTGCCCACCGTCATGACCAAATCATAGTTCAGGCTGGCCGCTGTTTTCAAAGACTGCAGATAATCCGCTGAAGATTGCGGTTCAATGACCTTGATTTCCGCCCCCAACTCTTCTTCCGCACCTTCAGTCCCGCATAAGCCGCATCGTTAAAAGATCGGTCACCCAAACCGCCTGATGATGTCAACAAAACCACTTTAACCGGGGTAGCGCTTTCCGCTGCCTCAGAAGTTTCTCCTGCTGCTGTTGAGTCCGCTTTTGAACAACCTGCAAATACCGATACACTCATCAGAACCACCAAAAATAAAGCCAGTACTTTTCTCATTGTCTCCATCCACTTTCCTAAGATTACCGCTATTGTATGCGAATATCCATTTTGCAAATAGGAAATTTTGCATGATTGCTGAAAAAAATAAAAAGTCACGGCAATTTCACCGTGACTTGAAAGTCCCTTATTCCATTAACAGTTCTTCCTTGTAGAGTTTCAATCGCATATATTGATCGTGATTGATAAAGATCTTACCGCGCTGAATGCTGATATAATCCTGCTTCTTCAAGGCTTCCAGATTGTAGTTTACCGACCGGATCGACATGGAGATAAAATCACCGATCATCTCCCGGGTTTCATTGATCTTCACCTCGCCCAGATAATTTTTGGGGTGCACCTTCCGATACAGTTCATAGCTGTAAATCATATAGGATACGATATTGGCCAAGGACGTGTACTTCTTGCATTCGATGTGTTTGCGAATCGTGACATGAAGACGGTTGATAATATTCTTCACCAGTTGATTGTAGAATTCCGGATACTTGACCATCCAGCCTCGCAAATCTTCCTTGGTGATTTTCAGTGCAACGACGTCCGACAGGGTGCGAATGTCCGCTTCCCGGGAGACCGCCTCTTTACCCAAAAGTTCCGACAGGCCGATCACATCATATTCCGAAATTTTGTAATAGCAATACTCTTCGCCATTCTCCAAGATATTAAAAATCCCGCAAATCCCCGTTACGATCAAGTAGGCATATTGAGATTCCTGCGCTTCCCGCTTAATGATGGCCACGTCCTGAGGATAACGGGCAATCTGAATCTTGTCGATGTCTTCCATCGTGAATTTTTGAAACAAGTCTTTCAATTCCGGATGCTCCATAAGCAAATTCTGAAAATCCATTCCCCTACCCCCGAATAACCATTCTCCTTCTCCAACTTAGATACCGTCATTATAACCAAAGTTCTTTTTTAATACAAACATGCAAAATGGCAGATTCCTTCTTGCACCCATCTGGTATGATAGAAATACAGTAAGAAAGCGAGGAACCGAAATGTCTTTATCTTTTTTGATCAAGCCTGCATCCAGCAGCTGCAATATGCGTTGCACCTATTGCTTTTATGCCGATGTCGCAGACCAGCGCGAGATCCCCAACTACGGAATCATGTCGGAAGAAACCGCCGAGGTGATCATCCGGCGTGCTTTTGAATCGGCCAAACGCCAGGTCACCTTCGCCTTTCAGGGAGGCGAACCCACCCTGACGGGTCTTGATTTCTTCAAAAACTGGGTACGGCTTACAGACCAATACAACAAGAAAAAACTTCCGGTTTCCTTTGCCATGCAAACCAACGGCATTGTGATTGATCAGGAATGGGCTCGCTTCTTCCGTCAGAACCGATTTCTGGTAGGCATTTCCCTGGACGGCCCAAAAGAGATCCATGACCACTACCGGATTCTTGCGGACGGAGAGGGCAGCTATAAGCGCGTCATGCAGGCGATCACCTGGTTGAAGCGGGAAGAGGTGGATTTCAACATCCTTTCAGTGGTAAACCAGACCGTGGCCAAGCATCCGACCAAGGTCTACAATTTCTTCAAAAAGCAAGGCTTTCAGTATCTGCAGTTTATCCCCTGCCTGGACGACTTGGGGCAGGCGCAGGGAACCAATCCCCTGTCCGTTACCGCGGAACGCTATGGACAGTTTCTCATTCAACTCTTCGAGTTGTGGTACCGGGACTGGAAAGCCGGCAAGCCCGTCAGCATCCGCATGTTTGACAATATCCTGCAGATTCTGCTAACCGGGAGACCGGAAAGCTGCGATATGAACGGCCATTGCACCGTAAACGCTGTGGTGGAAGCCGACGGTTCCGTCTATCCATGCGATTTCTATGTAACAGACCCTTGGAAGCTGGGCAACCTCTATGAAAGCTCCCTTGAAGCGCTCATCAAGGTGCCGCAGGCGGCTGCCTTTGTTCAGGAATCCCTGCACACGGATCCCGCTTGTGAAACCTGTCCCCATTACCGGGTTTGCCGCGGGGGCTGCAAACGCCACAAGGAACCGAAAATCAACGGCCATTACCAGGCCAATATCTTCTGCTCGGCCTACAAGCAATTTTACGATGCAACCGCCTCGCGATTTGTTGAAGTCGCCCAGGCCCTGCAAAGACGTTAAAAGACAGATTCCATTCGAATCTGTCTTTTTCATCTGTCTTCATTTTTCTCAGTTTGCATCCGGCATTGGAACTTCCGGCATTCCAAAGCCATTCTCTGTCATAATTTCGATAAAGTCCACATTGTCCGGCGGAACAAAGAGGTCGTCCTCCAGCGAAATATTCATCTCCAAGCGGGTTACATTGGACCGCATCAAGAGCTTGCCGTCCGAATACATTTCCTGTCGAATCGGATACCCGTTTTCCTTTAGGAACCAGAGTTTGACCACCACTTGGTTGAGCACATCCCCCATCTCGGAGAACTCGACATAAATCACATCTTGTCCATCCAATTTCTCTTCCCGAACAATCATGCTCTCATTGAACTTGTCTCGAATTTCTTCCAGATCCGGCGGCTCCATGCCCTGTTCCATTTCGGGACTCACCATATCTTCCACGCTTTCGTAAGACACCATGATTCCCTTATCCATTCCCTCGGTATACTGATAAGCGAAACCATCTTCCCCGCGGACGATCATGACATACTTCTGCTGGTCCGGCACCTCTGTTTCCGTCCGCATGTTCATATCCTTGTAATACGCCGTTGTCTTTGCAACCAGTCCTTTTTCTCCGGAAAGCTCAGTCGCAACCAATAAGGTCTGATATTCCCGTGTAACCAGTCCCTGCAGCAAATCCCAGCCGATCGGTTGACTTGGCTCTTCCTCAGCTTCCATTGCTTCCGGTTCTTCAGGCGGTTCAGCTTTTGGCACCTCTTCTTCTATCACTTCAATGTTTTCCTCTTCCTGCATCCCTTGGACATTCTCCGGTTCCTCTGCACATCCGGTAAATCCAATCAGCAATATCAGAATCAGCAGCCAGCAAATTCTTTTCATCGTGCTTCATCCTTTCTCTCTGACTTGCCCTTGCCATCACTCCCTCTGTCTATTTTTATTTATACCCGCCAAAGGCACGCCAAAAGAAAAAAACAGCAGATTGAAAAATCTGCTGTTTCTATTCCCTAAAATACGGTGACCCATTCATAGGGATCTTCTATTGTTCCATACTGAATGCCCGTAATGGTGTCATACAATTTCTTTGTCAAAGTGCCAATTTCCATCCCGTTGATTTCAATCGATTCGCCCTTGTAGGTCAGGGATCCAATCGGAGAAATCACGGCTGCCGTTCCTGTCGCAAAGACTTCTTCCAATATGCCTTTTTGCTCCGCCTCAAAGACATCATCGATGGTAAGCCGTCTCTCGTCGACTTCAAAACCCCATTCCCGCATAATGCGAATCGCAGTGTCCCGGGTGATGCCCGGCAAAATCGTACCTTCCAGCGGCGCTGTGATAATACGGCTGTCGATTTTGAAGAAAGCATTGCTGGTTCCTACTTCCTCGACATACTTGCGTTCCTTGCCGTCCAGCCACAAAACTTGGGAATAGCCTGCCGCCCGCGCTTTTTCAAAGGCCTTGATGCTCGCGGCGTAGTTGCCTGCGGTTTTGGCTTCGCCCGTACCGCCCACCGCAGCCCGGATAAACTCATCTTCCACATAGATCTTCGTTGGGTTCATTCCTTCCGGATAATACGCCCCTACCGGCGACAGAATCACCATCAGCTTGTATTGCGATGCCGCACGTACCCCCAAAAACGGATCCGTTGCAATCACAAAGGGACGTACATAAAGGGACGTTTCCGGCAGCGTCGGAATCCATTCCCGCTCCAGGTCCACCAGGGTTTTGATGGATTCAAAGACAAAATCAACATCGATTGCCGGCATGCCCATGCGGTCATTGGACCGATTCAGGCGTTTTAAATTGTCTTTGACGCGAAACATACGAACCTCGCCCTTTTCGTTCTTGTAAGCCTTCAGGCCTTCAAAGGTCTCTTGTCCGTAATGAAAAATCATGGCCGAGGGTTCCAGAGAAATCGGACCATACGGCTCAATGCGCGGATCAATCCAACCTTTTCCCTCTTCATAGTCCATTACAAACATGTAATCGGTAAAAATCCTGCCGAATCCCAGGTTACTGAAATCAGGCTTGTCCTTCAGCACTTCCCTCTTGATGATCTTCATTTTCACCCTCCTTTTGATAATCGGGACGCAAGGCACGTCTTCGTTCCGCCTCTTCATCCACCAACCACTTGATAAATACAGCAGCGGGTACACTCAAGAAAATACCCAGAAGTCCCGCCACATAACCGCCAATTGTCACGGCCGCCAAGACCCAGACCGGTCGAACCCCAACCCGGTCGCTCAGGATTAGCGGACTTAGGATCAAGCCGTCCACCTGCTGAGCCGCCAAAATCGCCACCACAACGATGACCACTTCACGAATACCAAAGGAAATCGTAATGGCAATCGCCAGCAAGCCCGCCAAAAGGGAGCCGATATACGGGATCATATTCCCGATGCCTGCAAGCATCCCGATCACCGCCGCATACGGCACCTTGAAGATGACCAACGCAATGCCGACCAGCAAGCCCATCACGGTCGAAGCCAGCAACTTGCCCACAAAATACTGGACAAAGCAGTCATCCGCCTTTTTCATGGCTTTCACCCAGAACAGCTTTCGTTCCGGCTCCATAAAGGACTCGCTCCATCGGCCGATCGTCGTTACAAGCTCCCGTTTGTCGCCCAACATGTACAATCCCAATACCAGCGCAATCATCATGGTCGCCACACTGGAGGTGAAATTCATCAAGGTTGAAAATCCCTGGCTGATGGATTCACCGGAGAAGAACCCGGCCTCACTCATGATTTTTTCAAAGGAGGTCTGAATGGCCAATACCGCGGAATCAATAAACGGAAGCCCCAGTTTGGCAATCCATTCCCGTGCTTCAGCATTCACTACAGCCAACCGGTTTCCAGTAAAAAGCTGACTTAAACTTTGAAAACTCTCTCTCAAACCCGGTACGACAAAAGTAATAAACAACACAATCACCAATACCAAAACACCAAGGGTGAAAACCAAGCTCGCCTTGCGGCCCCATTTCAATTTCGCCATGGGAATCCGCACCAACGTATCCAGCAAATACGCTATAAATGCGGCATTTAAAAGCAACCCAATAATCTTGAGTCCCGTTTCTAAAATCGGATATCGGTATAAAAGGATCAGCGTTGCCGCAGCAACAAAGATCCATCGAAAAACCTTCCTTTTCTTTTTCATCTGTCTACTCCTCTATTGTTTTCTTATATTTATAGTTTACCACAAGTTTCCACCACATATCAGCAGATTGAATCCTCTGACTGAACGTGGAACAAAGATTGATTAAAAGATTTATTATTCAGTGTAAAAGAAAAAGCGGGGAATCCCCGCTTTAGAATTTGACTGTTTCGTTGGCACGAACAATCCCCTTGATTAACTTTGGCGTTTCCGCTGATTCCGCAATGCCGTAGGCCTTCAACAACCGGTCTGTCGCCTCTTCCACCTTGGTCTCATCGTTGACATGAAGGACTGCCAGCGCCTCGCCTGCTTTCACCGGATCCCCGATTTTTTTCTCGAGAACAATCCCGACAGCCAAATCGATTTCCGATGTTTTGGTTTCGCGGCCCGCGCCCAAGAGAAGCGCTGCAATGCCGACACTTTCCGCCTCAATGCTCTTCACAAAACCGTCTTTCGGCGCCAAAACAGGAATCTGCTTCACTGCAGTCGGCAGCAAGTCTGGATTGTAGACCCATTCCGAGTCACCGCCTTGCGCCTCAACAAAGGCTGCCAGCTTATCAAGCCCCTTGCCGGATGCGATAATCTCTTCAAGGATCGCTCTCGCCTCTTCATCTGTCTCGGCTTTCTCACCCAAGACCAGCATCTGGCTCGCCAAGGTCAGGCACAAATCGTGCAAATCCTTGGGTCCCTGTCCATTTAAGACGTCAATGGCTTCTTTCACTTCCAAGGCATTGCCCACGGCAAAGCCCAAAGGCTGATCCATATCGGTAACAACCCCGATGGTATTGCGTCCGGTATGAGTCCCGATGTCCACCATCTCCCGGGCCAACTCGAAAGCATCCTCTTCCGTCTTCATAAAGGCGCCGCTGCCGGTTTTGACATCCAGCACAATGGCGTCGGCTCCGGAAGCAATCTTCTTGGACATAATGCTGCCGGCAATCAGTGAAAGGTTGTCGACGGTTGCCGTTACATCCCGAAGCGCGTACAGTTTCTTGTCTGCAGGCGCCAGGTTGGCAGTTTGACCCGCCAAGGCAATCCCGATTTCATTCACATTATCGATGAATTTCTCAATGGGCAGGTCAACCTGGAAGCCTTCAAAGGATTCCAACTTGTCGATGGTGCCACCGGTATGGCCCAGTCCTCGGCCCGACATCTTGGCAACCGGCACGCCGGCTGCCGCTACAATGGGACCCACAATCAAGGTTGTCGTATCGCCAACACCACCCGTGCTGTGCTTGTCAACCTTGATTCCGTGAATTGACGACAAATCCATTACTTCGCCGCTCTCCACCATCGCTTGCGTCAATTCCGCAGTCTCCCGTTTATTCATCTTTTGAAAATAAATTGCCATCATCAGCGCTGAAACCTGATAATCAGGAATCTCGCCTTTTGTGTAACCTTCAATAAAGAAGTTGATTTCTTCGGTGGTCAGTTCCCCGCCGTTGCGTTTTTTCATGATGATATCGTACATTCTCATCGTGCTATTCCCCTTTCGCTTCTTCTAAATCTTCCGGACCAAAGCTGTAAGGCAGCAACTCCGATAAGCGGTGCTCCCGATATTCCGTCTCGGATTTCACAATAATCACCAAAAGGTCCGGCGCAAATTCACGCATTACCTGTCGGCACACCCCGCAAGGATACGTCCATTCCCCATCTCCTGTGACAGCAATTGCTTCAAACTCTCGCTCCCCTTCAGAAACGGCTTTGGCAATGGCTGTGCGTTCGGCGCAAATCGTAGGTGAATACGATGCCGACTCAACATTGCAACCCGTAAAGATTTTCCCTGACTTCGTCAAAAGGGCTGCGCCTACATGAAAATTTGAATACGGTACATATGCCATTTTTTGCGCTTCCAATGCTTTTTTAGCCAATGCCTGAACGTTCATCTCACAACCTCCTAATACCCTGTCGATTCGCTTTTCAACCCTTCGACAATCGCGATTGATGCGCTGGCGCCGATTCGAGTGGCTCCCGCCTCAATCATTTTTTCCGCATCTTCCTTCGTACGAACGCCGCCGGACGCTTTCACGCCCAAATCCGGTCCTACGGTTTTTCGCATCAGCGCAATGTCTTCCGCGGTTGCTCCGCCTGTTGAAAATCCCGTTGAGGTCTTCACAAAATCAACCCCTGCCCGAACAGCAGCCTCACATGCCGCAACCTTTTCTTCATCGGTCAACAGGCAGGTTTCGATAATCACTTTGACCAAAGCAGGCTTTGCCGCTTCGACAACGGCGCGAATATCAGCTTCCACCAATTCGATATTTCCGTCTTTCAATGCGCCAATATTAATGACCATATCCACTTCGTCCGCGCCTTTTTCCACCGCAATCTTAGTTTCGAAAGCTTTTGCTTCAGTAATCATGGCCCCCAGCGGGAATCCCACAACAACGCAGGTTTTCACATCGCTGCCTTTCAATTGTTCGGCAACAAACGCCGCATGACACGTATTCACGCAAACGGACGCGAAATCATACTCCAGCGCTTCCTTGCAAATACGCTCCACTTCCGCCTTCGTCACATTCGCCTTTAAAATCGTGTGATCAATCATTTTGTTCAGTTTCATCTTCTGACTCCTTTAATCTCAAAAATTTCCGCTCTATTTTAGGTTCGCTTCCGATCCGCGCAAAGACAGATCCGGTTGCAAAACCGTATGTGCTGTTTTCAGTTTTTCATTGTCCAGCCGCTGAATCAATCGCTTCATGGCCAATTCCCCTACTTCAACCGTATGGGCATCCACCGTGGAACAGTTCATCCCAATCAAGTTGAGGGTTTCCAGCCGATCGAAGCCGATAAAGGCCAGGTCTTTGGGAATGGACATGCCCAATTCGCTTACGGCCCGCAACATTCCCAATACCATCTGGTTGCTGCTTACAAACAAAGCCGTCGGACGGTCTTCGCGGGTCAGTAATTCCTTAGTCAGCTGATAGGCTTTTTCATGGCCGTAGTCGCCAAACAAAATGTCTTCGTCGAAGCTTTTCATCTTGCGCTCCGCCATGGCATCCTGAAATCCCCGCAGCCGCTCCATGGCAGGCCGTGAGGACAATTTACCCGTCATAATGCCAATCCGCTTGTGGCCGGCATCAATTAAAGCAAGGGTCGCTTGATGCGCCCCCTGGTAATGGTCGATAAACACGCCGTCGAACTCATCATATTTCACATGGCCGTCAAGCAGAACGACCGGGATATGATGGGAACGCATCCAGCGCAGATGTTCCAAACTCTTTTTCTCTTTGGCGGGGGTCGCCACAATCAACAACCCTTCAATCCGCTGTTCTTTCAATGCCTGAAGCGCCAATTGCTCCTTGTCGTTGTTTTCATCGGAATCCACCAATAAGAGTCGATACCCTTCTTCATCGGCAACCCGGGTTACCCCTTTGATCATTTCGGCAAAAAACGGGTTGTTGATGTCCGGGACGACCACCCCAATGGTGTTCGACCGCTTGTTGGACAAGCTGCGCGCAATCGCACTCGGCGAATAATTCAATTCTTCCATCACGGCCAATACGCGGACCCGTGTCTCTTCCTTCACATATCCCGAGTCGTTCAGCACCCGTGATACCGTGGAGCGAGATACATTGGCCGCCTTGGCAATATCTTTGATTGTAGCTGGCATAAGCGCCTCCAAACGTTTTCCATTCAAGGTTTCTAAGCCTCCGGGCGCCTTGCGCCCGGGGGCATAGAAGGAGTAATGAAAAATTGAATATACCGGCGTTGTGGGACCGGTTCCATAATTATATCGCAGTTACTTGCAAAATGCAAACGCTCTCCGGAAATATGAAAATTTCATCAAAATTTCATCTTTCTTTTATATCCCGTTCAGCTTTCTTACCTATAATAAAACCATAGAAAAAACAACCAAGGAAATTTAGGAGGAATAAATATGTTTGAAATTTTAATTGGTGCTTTGATCTTTTTTGTGGTTTTAAAAGTATTGTTCTCATTGGGATTTGGCCTGTTGCGCGCAGGGATCGCCATGGTCGGCTTCCTGCTGCTCTTCCTGCTGCTTCCCATCGGACTGGGACTGCTGCTTCCAATCTTGATTGTCGGCGGAGTCTTCTATGTGCTCTTCGCTCTTCTCGGAGCCATCTTTTAACCGCATCCCGCTTCCCCCGGCTGCCCTTTGCGCCGGGGGTTTTTTTGAACGAAAAAGGGATCCATTTTCAAACAGACCCCTTTTGCAAGTTTTATATTGAATTATTGAAAGCTTTTATTCAAATTGGCCATTTCAATGGCCGCAACTGCCGCTTCAAATCCTTTGTTGCCGGATTTCAATCCTGCGCGGTTTGCCGCCTGGTCAATGGTATCCACTGTCAATACCCCAAAGATTACCGGCAGATCGTATTCCAGATTCATCATGGCAACCCCTTTAGTGACTTCATTTGATACATACTCGAAGTGCGGCGTTTCACCTCGGATGACAGCACCCAGAGCAATAATCGCGTCAAAACGACCTGTTGCAGCCATGCGCTTCGCCATCAAAGGGATTTCAAACGCGCCCGGTACGCGGACCAATTCCACTTCTTCCTCATTGCCGCCATGGCGTTTAATGGCGTCCATCGCGCCCCCTAATAAGCGTTCCCCAATCATGTCATTGAAACGGGCAACAACGATACCAATCTTCAAACCTTCTGCGGTTAAATTTCCTTCCCATACTTTCATGCCATTTCCTCCTTCATATGCAAAATATGACCCATGCGATCACGTTTTGTGGCTAGATATTTATAATTCTGCGCTTGATCAAATCCCTCGATTCGCACGCGCTCAACAACCCTGACCCCTTCGATCACCATTCCGTCAATCTTTTCCGGATTATTGGTCATCAGACGAATCTCTTTTGCACCCAGGCTTTTCAGAATCTCGGCGCCAACCCAGTAATCACGTCCATCTTCCTCAAATCCCAAAGCCAGATTGGCATCCACGGTGTCCATGCCCGCATCCTGAAGCGCATAGGCACGCACCTTGTTTTTCAAACCAATGCCTCGGCCCTCCTGGCGCAGATAGACCAGAATGCCTTCGCCTTCCGCTTCGATTTGACTTAAGGCCCGGCCCAATTGATCGCCACAGTCGCAACGCAGCGAACCAAAAGCATCGCCGGTCAAACATTCGGAATGAACGCGGACCAATGGCTGCTTGCCTTCAAAGTTCTCCCCCTTCACCAAGGCGATATGGTCGTCCCCAGTTCGCGGGTCCACAAAGCTGATCATGGTAAACGTTCCGTATTTCGTCGGCATATGGGCTTGGGAAACACGAATAACGGTTTCTTCCTGTTTTTTGCGGTATTCAATCAAGTCGGCGATGGATACCAGCAGCAAATCATGTTCTTTTGCGAATTCCACCAGATCCGGCAACCGTGCCATGGTGCCGTCGTCCTTCATAATCTCGCAGATGACACCGGCCGGCATCAATCCTGCCAATCGTGCAAAGTCCACAGCTGCTTCCGTATGGCCGTCCCGCTCCAACACGCCGCCTTCCTTGGCGCGCAATGGAAAGATATGTCCAGGACGGGTCAAGTCCGCTGCAACCGCCATGGGATCCGCCAATCGTTGCAAGGTTCGCGCCCGCTCTCCGGCAGAGATTCCCGTTAAGGAAGTCCGGTCATCGACGGTTACCGTAAAGGCTGTCTCCTTGGGGTCCGTGCTATTGGTCACCATTTGTGGAATTTCCAGCTCTGCCAAACGCTGCGCCATCATAGGCGCGCAAATCAGGCCCTTGCCATGTGTCGCCATAAAATTCACATCGTCTGCCGTGACCTTTTCCATGGCCATCAGCAAATCGCCTTCATTTTCACGATTCTCATCATCGACAACCACCAACATTTTTCCATCCGCAATCGCTAGAATCGCATCTTCAATCTTTGCAAACATGTTTACTCCCCCTTAACCTCTGCTTAGGAATGCGCCCCAGTCCATTTTGGCTTCCGACGCTTCCTGATTCGTAAACTGATAAATATATTTTCCAATCATATCGGTTTCCAGATTCACTGGCTCCCCGATGCGAATACTCCCTAAAGTTGTTTCCGAACGCGTATGCCCCACCAGAGATACCCAGAACGAGGTGGTCGTGCATGACGCAATGGTCAAACTGATGCCCTGTATCGCAATGGACCCCTTTTCGATCAGCATTTTTCCTGCCGATTCATCGATGGAGACCTCCATCAGCACCGCATTGCCTTCCGGCCGCATGGTCAATACGCGCCCCACAGCATCCACATGGCCCGAGACCAAATGACCGCCCAAGCGATCCGCCAAGCGCAGCGCCGGTTCCAGATTCAATGCAGCCCCCGGTTTTAAAGACGCGAATGCCGTTCGTCTCATTGTTTCCGGCATCACATCTGCGCAGAAGCCCTGGTCGGAAAAATCCGATACCGTTAAGCAAACCCCATTGGTGGCAATGCTATCCCCCATCTGGCTAATCGCTCGCATCTTTGGCGCTTGAATCCAAAGTCGAACCCCATTCTGCTTATTCTCAATCCGTTCTAGTTTTCCAAGTTCCTGAATGATTCCAGTAAACAACCTACATCACCCTCCCTCGTATCATCAAATCGCCGCCAATTGGCAGGATTTCTTCAAATTCCAAGCCGATGCAATTGGCCAGCACCGGAATGCCTCCGCCTTCCACCGCGGTCTTCGCTTTTGCTCCGCCAACAATTTTCGGCGCCATAAACAAAATCACTTCCTGAACCAGACCCGCTTCCAGCATGGCAGCATTGAGTCCGCCGCCGCTTTCCAACAACACACTGGCGATGCCGCTTTCACCCAATTTCTTAAATAAATTCCTTAAATCCAGATGACCATTCTCTTCTTGTACCGGCAGCACTTCCACATGCGGGGCAAGACCTTCGGCCTGCAGCTCCTTCGCTGCCGCTTCGCCTACCGCCCAAATGGTTTTGGCCGCGCCGTCCGACAACAAATGATAGTCGCGGGGAATTTCCGCCAGCCGGTCGACCACCACCCGGATCGGCTGCGCCGTTTCGCCTTCCAGCCTTGCCGTCAACCTTGGATTGTCGGCCAACGCCGTGCCCATTCCCACCATAATGGCATCCAGTTCATGCCGCATCCGGTGAACTTCTTCTCTTGCCGCTGGCCCTGTAATCCATTGGGAATCCCCGGTGGATGTTCCGGTCTTTCCGTCCATGGTCACGGCCGTCTTCATCACGCAGTATGGCCTTTTTTCTGTCATATAATGCAGAAAGCTACGGTTTAATGCCCTTGCCTCCGTCTCCATCAGTCCGACTTCGACTTTGATGCCGGCGGCTCGGATTTTTTCAATCCCGCGCCCAGCTACCTTCGGATTCGGGTCTTCCATGGCGACCACGACCCGAGCCAGCTTGTGGGCGATAATGGCATCCGCGCACGGCGGAGTTTTTCCAAAGTGGGAACATGGCTCCAGATTCACATATAACGTTGCGCCTTCCGCCCGGGATCCCGCCACTGCCAGTGCAGCCGCTTCTGCGTGAGGACCGCCGAATTTGGCGTGCCACCCTTCCGCGATTACTTCTCCGTCCTTCACGATTACGCAACCCACCATCGGGTTCGGTGACACCCAGCCGGCACCGTGCCTTGCCAATTCCAATGTCCGTTTCATCCAATGCTGATCCATGATTCCCTCCCACTGAATTCTTGCAATAAAAAAGCCCCGAAACAAAAGTTTCAGGGCTGATAGCCAAGATCTCGTCAATTTCTTGACGATTTGAACCGTGGGTGTACTCCTCTCATAGATTCCTATGACCGGAATTTCCACATGTTCGTGTCTCTTCTCTCATCCAGACTGTACTGTCGGTTCTGGAGTTTCACCAGATCAGCTTGCGCTCGCGGACTATCACCGCCGGTCGGGAATTTCACCCTGCCCTGAAGAATATTCAATTCAACTAAGCCTAGTATACATTGTTTGATATCAAACTGTCAAGGAAGCAGTTTAAAATTTTCCTTTGAAAATTTTTGTAATTTTAAACTGCCTAACTAGAGCCCTCGAGATATGTTGCCATTATTGTTACATTCACTCTCGTCTCTTGAGTGAATTAACAATATGTCTCGTAATATTTAACAGTTTAGCAAGAACCCTCGAAGTATGGTGCCATTTCTGTTACATCCACTAATGTTTTTGTAGTGGATTAACAGAATGTCTCAGGAGTTTTGTAATTTAAACTGCCTAACTAGAACCCTCGAGATATGTTGCCATTATTGTTACATTCACTCTCGTCTCTTGAGTGAATTAACAATATGTCTCGTAATATTTAACAGTTTAACTAAAACCCTCGAGATATGTTGCCCTTGCTGTTTCAAAGGCACTCATGCTTCTTGAGTGACTTTAACAGCAGGTCTCAATATAGGAATTTTTATCATCTCAGCTCCAACCCTCGAGATATAGTGCCATTGCTGTTTCAAAATAAAGAACCCAAACTTCATATTATAAAGTCTGGGTTATGATCATTCTATCTACTTCAACTTAATCCAATGCACCTTCCGCTCTTCCTCAAAGCCCAGCTTCTTAGCCAAACGAATGGACGAGGTGTTTTCCTCTTCGATATGAACAAAGGGAATCTTGCCGGATCGTTTCACCCGTCGAATCATCTCACAAGTCAAGGCAATGGCATAGCCCCGGCTGCGATATTCCGGCAGCACATGCAAGAAGCCAATGGCGCCGTCGTCATGGGTCATGACCCAGGCGACCAGGTGCCCGTCCTGACGGATGCCGATTGCAGGTCCTTTCTGAATCATTTCACGAATATACCGGGTCGAAGTAAACTCCGAATACTTGCCGTTTTGAAAGATCCATTCCGCATCATCTATCGACAAAGGCGTTATGGGCGCATCCACCTCCGGCACATCCTTGGACTCTGGAAAGAAAAATTTGATGCAGGAAAGCTTCCACTCCAAAGGTCCTTCCGCTTCCACCATGGGAACCATCCAGTCCTCCAGAATCGCAAAATATTTCTCATTTTGCATAGACTCCAGCATGCTTTCGAATTCATCCTTCGAGTTGCTGCTGATATAGTTCCAGTCATGATCACTCTTTCCCCGTATGCGAATGGTATCGCCGACCTGGTCCACCCGATCCACCGGATAAGACTCAATAAAGTTGATGACATTGATATTCTTCTTTTCGTCCCGTTTCAGCTTTCGCACCAGTTCCTTTTGATTCATGGCGACCCCTCCTTTTTCCCATTTTATCATATTCTCATAGCTTGTTTCTCATAAATTCCTGTCTTATACTGGAAATGGAGGTGTACCAATGAAAAAATTTCAATGCGGAGAAGTCCAGTTTCAAGCGCTTTTTGACGCCGATCCCCTGGGCACCCTCTCCATCCAATATATTCTGAATAACAAAGAAAATCTGGTCTGCTACACAGATGATTCCACACATCCATCGGGCATTTTGATTGAAAACGGCTATCTCCACTATGCCTATGCCAAAACGCCTGCTTTTATCGAACGGATTGTCCAGCACTTCAGCCAGCCGGGCGAATACGGCTTTGCCGGCATTCCGCGGAAAATCGCAACCGCCTTGAAACACACCTACGAAGAAGAATGGGGCAATCCCTGCACGGCCTATGCCTTGAGCAAAGAGGACTATCATCCGGAGCGGCAGGTTCATCCGACAAAACCCTTGCGACTCGAGGATGCAGAACTTGTTGATCGGTATTATCCCTACAGCGGCGACCATAGCCTGAAAATGATTCGGGAAGATATTTCCCTTCGGCCCAGCGCCGCGGTCTTCATCGACGAAAATCCCGTTTCATGGGCGCTTCAGCATCCGGACGGAACCATCGGCATGATGCACACCCTGGAAGAACATCGGCACAAAGGCTACGCCCGGGATACCACCTTCGGCATCGTCGAGGCCCTGCTGGCGCAAGGAGAAATCCCGGTTGTGCAAATCGTAGACACCAACACAGCCTCCAAGCAATTGGCAAAATCCTGCGGGTTCAAGTCTTTCGGGACGGCCGACTGGTTCGGCATCATTGTCAAATAGCAATATCCTACTAGATTCCGCCAAGATTTTGAATCGAGTCCAGCCCCTTCTTGCGATAGGATAAAAACAGATAGTTTCACGATCTGCAAGGAGGATCCCATGAGATTTCAATCGAAAACAGAGATTCACTATGGAAAAAATTCCATCCGGTGTCTGGACGAACTCAAGGCGAAACGCGCCTTTGTCGTTGCCGACCCCCTGATGGTTCAATTGAATATGGTCAAATTGGTAACCGACCGCTTGGATGCCCGCAATATCCCTTACGAATGCTTCACGGAGGTTGAACCCAATCCTTCCCTGGAGACCATCAAGAAGGGACTGGATCGGATCATCCTCACCAAACCGGATTTGATGATCGCCGTCGGCGGCGGGTCCGTGATTGATGCAGCCAAGGCCATTATGTACTTCTGCATCAAGACCAAGGAGCAATTGATTGAGCGGGAAGATATTCGAAAGCCCTGGTTTATCGCCATTCCCACCACAAGTGGAACCGGTTCGGAAGTGACTGCCTTTTCTGTGGTGACTGATACAGAAAAACAAGTAAAAATTCCATTGGTCAGCAATACCATGATCCCAGATGCCGCCATTTTGGATCCGGAGTTTACCCGGACCGTACCGCCCTTTGTAACCGCGGACACCGGCATGGATGTGCTGGCTCATGCGCTGGAAGCCTATGTATCCAAAGATGCCACAGACTTTACGGACATTTACGCTGACAAAGCCATCCGGGAAGTATTCTCCTATCTGGTCCGCGCCTATAAAAACGGTGATGATATGGAAGCGCGGCAAAAAATGCAGGAAGCCTCCTATATGGCCGGCATCGCTTTCACCAATGCGGGCCTGGGGATCAACCACAGTTTGGCCCATGCCGTCGGCGGACTCTTCAAAGTCTCCCACGGCCGAGCCAATGCCATTCTGTTGCCGGCGGTCATTGCCTATAACGCAAGAGTTGACCAGCCCCTTTCTTCAATTGCCAAACGGTATGCCATCCTTTCCCGGAGATTGGGCTTCCCTTCATCCACGGATCAGGAAGGTGTTTTAAGCCTGATTGCCGCCGTGAATGTTCTCAAGCAGCAAATGGATATTCCCGCCGGCTTTGAAGGACAGGGGATTGACCGGGAGGCCTATCAGGCAAAGCTTGAAGCCATGACAATAAACGCCATGAATGATACCTGCACCCCAACCAATCCACGAAAACCCCAACCGGAAGATTTGAAAAATCTGTTGATTGAAGCCTATTAGCCAACCAACCATGAACACCCATAAAGAAAGCAGCCGGCTCAATTGAGCCGGCTGCTTTCATTCTTCCATGGAATCCAGAATCGCTTGGTATTCTTTTTCACTGATCTCCATCTTGCCCCGCACGATATGGACCAGTCCCTGGTCTTTCAGTTCCCGGACGCCCCGTTCCACACTGCGCAAGCTGATGCCCAGTTCATCGGCGATCTGCTGGCGCTTGGCCTTGATGCGAACCACGCTTTCTTCTGTTTCTTCAAACCGCTCGACAAGGTACTTTTTCAACTGATAGATATTCGGGTAGTAGAGTTGGGTACCCGCTTCCTGGGTTGATTCATTCAGGCGCTTGGCAAGCTGTTTGAGCAAAATAATGGCGGCATGGGGATCCTGTTGGATCCATTTCCAGAAATCCGTCTTCTTGATCTGTAAAAATCGACAGTCCGTAACCGTCCGCACCGTTGCCTGGGATTCGTCAATCTCGGCTAAAACCTCTTGCTCCCCGATCAAATGCACCCCTTTTCGCAAGCCTGCTTTGCCAAAAACGTACAGTTGCCCGCCTTTAAAGGCTGTCAGGACATCACATTCGCCTTCGCATAGAATATACACCACTCGGATCTTCTCATGCTTTCTCAGGATCTCTACGCCGGGCCCAATCCGCTTCACTTGACTCCGCATCATTATCTCTTGCGGCATATCCCGCACCAATTCCTTCAGTTCAACCGATTCATTTTGCAGTTCTTCCATCCGCATACCCGACACCCCCAATGCAGTTTCCTTTTCTTATATTGTGTCGGAAACCTGGCTGAGTGTCAATTCACGCAATGAATTTATTCGATGAATCGCCTATGAAAAAATCCCCGTTCCCAAAAGGAACGAGGATCCAAATTTTTTATGCTTGCACTGGATTACTTGATTTACTTCGGTTCAACACCGCCAAGGTCATTCCAATGATCCTGCCCGTACACAAGGTAACCACGACGGTCCCAAAGTTGATCAGGCCGGTGCCGTGATGGCTCAGCAGGCTGACCGCCAAGGCTGCCACCAGAAAGGACAGATCTGAATACACCTTTGAAGTTGCGACATCGGTGTTGAATATCTTTTTTACAGCAAACTGATACTCTTCCACCGGCGAGATCACGCCGCTATAGATCAATAGGCTGATGCCCATGCCTGCAACAATGATCATGGAAAGAAATACCACCATTCGAAGGGCAAATGATTCATAGGTGACGTTGCCCGCCAGCAGCACATAAAAATAATCGATAAAGCTGCCGAACAAAAAGGAAATAATCATCGCGCTCCAGTTAAACTTCTTCTTTTTTGAAACGATCTTGTTGAAAAGGATAAAGAGAAATCCACTGGTCCAACTGAATATCCCCATGTTCACGCCCGTCGCTTCAGAAAGATTGCCCAGCATTGCATTATAGGCATTCAAACCAAAATTTGCCTTGATTGACATCACGATCGAAAACGAGGTGATCATGGCACCCAGTATGGAGAGGCTCCATCTTCTTGTCATTTCCTTCATTTCGGTACCTCCACCAATCTCTTTTGTTTATTCTGCCATCTCCAACGCGATTTCCATCATCTTCGTGAAGGCTGTTTGGCGCTCTTCTGAAGTGGTTTCTTCTCTTGTCAGTGCATGGTCGGATACAGTCAACAGGCAGGCAGCCTTTTTGTTCAAGAGCTTTGCGTTGGCGCAAAGTCCGAAGAATTCCATTTCCATCGCAATGATCTTTTTCTCTTCGTAGCGCTTCTTGCGTGCTTCTGACGGTTGCGCGTAGAATACGTCCCCTGAGCTGACGCAGCCCTTTGTAACCGGAATGTTCAATTCATTCGCAATGGACTCCAATTTCGCCGTCAACTCTGCATCCGCTTCGAAAACATCTTCTTCGTAGCCGGCCAGTTCTTTTCCATATGTGGAAGCACTGTAGCAGCTTGTTGCCAAAACGACATCATACAAGTCCAAATCCATGGTGTTTGCTCCGCAAGAACCGATTCGGATGATATTTTCAACGCCATAGAAGGCATACAATTCATAGGAATAAATGCCGATAGACGGAATGCCCATGCCGTGGCCCATAACTGAGATTTCACGGCCTTTGTAAGTTCCCGTATAGCCCAGCATGCCACGCACGCCGTTAAACTGCTTTACATCCTCCAGGAATGTCTCGGCAATAAATTTCGCGCGCAAGGGATCCCCAGGCATTAGAACCGTCTTTGCAACTTCGCCCATTTTCGCTTCAATATGCGGTGTAGGTATACTCATTTCATTTCCTCCTATTTGTACGTTTATTTGTTATTGCCATTGTAACCAAAAAGCAAAAACAAAAAAATGCCATATGGCAGTTTTTTTGAAATTTCCAATTTACTTTTCAAAATACAACTCAGGCATATAACCAAATAAAAGAAGCCCAAAACTTCTGAAGTTCCTCATCCAATACTTAAATTCCGTTTTCAATTCTATCAATTAAAGCTATCACTTGCCCTGAGACATCTTGCTTTAGTTCATCATCAGTTCCAAACTCATGGACCGATCCACTCAAAAAATTAGCTACATCCGTTGGTCCCACATGATCCATAGTTTCAAATTTTTCACGTAACGATTTCAACATTGCCTTTACACAACCATGTTCTCTGTATGGAAGAAACTCTTTTGAAAGCGCTCTTACTCCCCCCTCATATTTTGTGATGCAAAAGTAGATATCGTATGCATCCTTCGGTTTATTTCTACCAAGAGCGGCCGACTTCATAACAAGAAAAGGAACCATACTTACAATACTTATTTCACATGTATCCACCGCACCATCAGGTCGCATGGCAGTTACTTTTTTATGTATGCGTGGAACTTCAAAAGCAAAGTTCCCACCCGTAGCTTTAAGCATTTTCATTCCCTGAACATGCTGACTACGTTTACTATCTATATTGCCACCATATTTCCCTGCTAGAAAGTCGACATCTACTTTATATTTGATTCCATTAATTACAATTTCTTTAACAAATGAGAAGTACTTCTCGTCATGCTTATTATATCCATTTTTCTCCATTATTCGTTTAACCGTAGAATACCCTGGATCTTTTTCAATTTGTTGATGATCAAACAATATATCAATATCTACACTTCCTGTATGTCCTTTTCCCTCAAATAAAAATTCCGGCACCCAACCACCAATTAAACATATTTCGTCTTCATATTCCTTTAATAAATTCATCACTTCAATTAACACACGGTGTGCTGCTTCTATTTGACCAGCACTATAATCCCATACTGTATTTAGTTGATCATCCCTCATATAAATTGGCCTCCATAAGAATATTTTCAGCCATCTCTTCACCACGTGCGGCTAAACCCATAAGATCCAGATAGGCTTGCACCTCGGAAACTATCATATCTCCGTTAATTATTTTTGAATTAACAAGAAAACTTGGATCATCTGGAATGAGTATTGACACATTACCGCCTTTAGCTACTTTCTTCATCTCAAGTCTTTGAATAATTTCATCCACATATTTCATATCCACGTAAAAATGAACTTTATTATATCTTACTGTCGGTGAATATCTTGCTCCTCCTGAAAATCCTGTTAAAGCGTACTTAAAGCCAATTTCTTTACTCAGTATTCGAAGATCCCTCTCAATAATATTAGCTTTATCAATAGAATAGCATTCAATATGATAACCTTTAACTTTGTTATACTCTTCAGCCCACATTCTCATTAAACGTTTTGGATCTTTCAGTATAAAACCTTTTTTCTCTTTATCAATTAGATCTTCTTGCAATAAGAATTCTTTTACTTCATGAACCCTTGATGCACTAACAGATAGCTCTTTTGCAACCAAAGTTGTTCTCCAAGGCTCATTCATATTTAAAATATATCTAAGAATTTTTCCAGATACATATGAAGACCGTTTAAAAACACTTCTCGTCGCTTTTGACGAATTAAATGGATTTTTATTAATTGTATCTATATAGATATAAATATTGTCCATAGCTATATAAGCATTACCAACCAAATCCAAATATCCCATATTCTCTTTTCTAATCGTTTCTCTTGCATTCATCGAAAGAAATGGTGCGGCCACCATTTGATAGACACCTGGTTTTTTATATTTCTTTAATCGTCCGATTATTCCATTAACATCTCGTGTTTTCAAATCATCATTTGATTTGACCTCAATAACGATCTGACCATAAGGTATCATGATCGATATATCATAATGCTCCTGCGAGTCAGTATCAATTTTTATCTCTTTTTCATTTAAAGAATTAATTTTATACAAGACTTCTTTAATTCGTTCTGCTATCTTGAATTCAATTTGATAATTACTCAAATGATTTAATAATTTTAACTCATCAACATTTAACATGCGATCACCTCCCTATATCTACAATAACAAACATTCGCTAAAAATACAATATTCGGTGTTACACCAAATTCTTAATATATAGCGAATATATGTAGCTAATTTCTCATATCCTTCACTAAAAATGCCCCGGCAGTTTGGCCGAGGCAGGTAATGTTATTTGCACATCCAATCCATCAAATTCACCCAGAAGGTCTTGTAATGCTCCCAGTTGACAAAGGCTGGCGGCGCCCAATGCGGTGAACAGTCAGACGTGAAGACGGAAGTCTTACCTTTGCCGACCTCGCGGATTGCCACGAAGGGATCGCCATTAATAGTCGCCAAAACCTGTCCTTCCGGTATGGCTTGGGTTTGGTTGTAGCCTAGGAATGCCGGCCATTCTTTTGGCATACCGGCAAAGATTTCATGGTCTGATTCAATCACCGGCGCTACGCCCTGCGGATTTTCCATGCGGTCATCCCGGTCAAACATGGCTACCGGCAGGATATCCGCAACCGCCGTGTTGTTGTATTGCCCTTTGGCGTCGATTCCCATAAAGGTCAGGTATCCGCCCACCATGCAAAGAGATCCGCCTTCACGGACATAGTCGGCAATCACATTCAGTCGGTTTGGTCGCGCTTGGCTCGTCATAAAGGTCGCTTTCGGCAACAAGAGGGTGTTGGCGCCGATATCGGACAGAATCACGGCGTCATATTGGTTTAATTCTTCCACCGTGTAAGGGAATGCTTCTCCTGCTACATGGTTGGGCAAGAAGACCACTTCATATCCGCCACCCTCCAAGGCGTTTCGCAACCACTCAATGCCCTCTTCATAAACGGACGTGGTGAATGAATCAAATCCTTTGACATGGATCGTGTGGCTCATCCATGATTCGCCTGCAATCAAAATCTTTTTACTCATCTTCGTTTCCTCCTTGTTCAAATAATGGAATCCAAGACTGATGGAGCACATCCACCAATCCCATATCAGTCAATCGAATTTCCGGTACCACCGGCAAGGCAAATGCCGCTACCTGGATAATGGGGGATACAGCGTTAATTCCGAAATCCACAATGGTCTCTTTTAAGACGCGTGTTTCTTCCGCCATCTCGGCCAGTCCCTTTTTCGACATCAAACCCGCAATGGGCAAATCGACGCCGGCAATGCGTTTTCCATCCAGCACGCAGACGATCCCGCCGCCAACTTCCTTCACAAGTTCGGCGGCCACCTTCATATCCCGTGCATTGGTGCCCACCACAACCAGGTTATGGCAGTCATGGGACACGGTGCTGGCGATGGCTCCTTTTTTCAAACCAAAACCTTGAATGGCGCCCACGGACCGATTGCCATTCACGCCATGGCGCTCGAATACCGCCAGCCGGCAGATACCTTCCTCATCCAGCTGCACCTTGCCGTCTGCAACCGCAAATTCCCTCACCGTTTTCTTGGTTAAAATATGGGTCTCCGGCGTATAGGCAATCACATGCATGCGGGCTTTTTCTCCCGCCGCTGAAATTTCAAAATCTTCTTCTGTGATTGGACGGTCCAGATGAACGGAGTTCTTCGCCTCCACCTCATGGGCAGAAACCGCCACTTGCTCTGTCATTTTGCCCGATTTTGCCGTCAATTTCCCCGCGATAAAGACTTCATCCACCACAAAGTCGTTCAAGTTCTCCACCAGAATCAAGTCGGCCCGTTTTCCAGGGGTCAAAATTCCCCGGTCGTGAAGCCGCAATAGCCGCGCGCCATGCAGTGTCGCCATGCGCAAAATTTCCATGGGCGGCATGCCCAGTGCAATCGCCCGTCGAACCCCATGGTCCAAATGGCCTTCCCTGAGCAGATCATCCGGCTCCCGGTCGTCACTGCAAAGGGTCGTCGTATCCGGATAATCCAGCTCCTTGATCACGGGAACCAGCGCCTTTAAATCATGCACAATCGAAGATTCCCGGCATTCCAACACCATGCCGGCCCGCAGCTTCTCCCGGGCTTCATCGGAGAAGGACGTTTCATGGTCCGACTCAATCCCCGAGGCCAAATAAGCAGACAATACGCGCCCGCTCAAGGACGGGGCGTGGCCCTGCACAAACAATCGCTGGTCGATGCCGGCTTGAACGATGCCGCTCATTCGGTCGGACTGTTCGATAACCCCGACAAAGTCCATCACTTCCCCAATGCCGATCACCCGGTCCCGCTTCAAAAGCGTTTCCACTTCCTTGGGACCAAAAATCGCTCCGGCTGTTTCCATGCCCGGCACCGAAGGAATGCAGGACGGCGCCAAAACAAATACACTCAATGGAATGTCTTGGCTGGCTTCCAGCATATAATTCACGCCTTCAATCCCCAGGACATTGCCAATCTCATGCGGATCGGCGGCGATAGTCGTAGTGCCCCTGGGGACAATGGCCTCGGCGAAATGCGCCGGATTCATCATGCTGCTCTCGATATGCACATGGGTATCAATCAAGCCCGGCAAGGCATGTTTGCCTTGCGCGTCATAGGTTTCAATGCCTTCCAGTCCGCCTTCCCCCGGCTGGGTCACATGGGCAATCTGCCCGTCAGCAATCCCGATTTCCGCCGGATAGACTTCTCTGGTTATCAAATTTACATAGTTCACATTCCGGATCACCAAGTCAAATGGAAGATCTCCCTTGGCTGCCTGAATCACTTTTTTCATGATTTCCTACCTTCCTTTCGCTTGCGCACACTGTTTCGAACCACCAGTCTCGGTTCAAACAGCTTGCTCTCCTTGGGCGGCTTGCCGCTTTGAATCCATGAAACGATTTGTTCAACCGCCATCTCACCCATGGCGATATTGGGTTGATGCACCGTCGTCAATGGCGGAATCATGGCTTGGGAAATCAACAGGTCATCAAACCCAATGATCGAAAGGTCTTGAGGGATCTGAATCCCTTCCTCGTAGCAAGCCTTGTAGGCCCCATAAGCCATCCAGTCATTGGCGATCAGGCAAGCGGTTACGCCCCGGTCTTTCAGAATCCGAATCCCGGCTTCTCCACCTGCCATTTGATAATCGCCTTCCACCACCCATTCTGGATTCGGATCAAGCTTGGCTTCTTTCAGCGCGTCCAGATATCCCTGATACCGCTCCTGCGCCGATTTATTTTTCAGCGGTCCTGTGATGCATCCGATCTTCTCGTGTCCCGATTCAATCAAATGCCGAACCGCCAGATAGGCCCCTTTTCGATTGTCGAAACCGACACTGGCTTCGGTCTGCTCCGTTCCCCGGCGGTCCAAAAAGATCAAAGGCCTTTTGAATTCCTTGAGAATCTGCTTTTCTTCATGCTCGGCCGTCGCTGCGGAAACCAGAATCACCCCGTCGACATTTTGCCGTCTAAGAAGCTGCAGGTATTCCATCTCCCGTTCCTGGTTTTCGTCTGTGTTGCATAGAATCACATGATAGCCCGCCTTGCGCGCCGCATCTTCAATGCCCCGCGCCATGGAAGCGAAATAGGGATTTGTAATGTCCGGAATCATCAAGCCCAGAGTACGGGTCTGCTTGGTAATCATGCTGCGGGCGATTCCGTTGGGCACATACCCGGTTTCTTCAATGAGTTTCAATACCCGGTCACGGGTTTCAGCACCGATGGACTGATCCTTGCCGTTGATAATCAAAGAGACGGTCGTCACCGATACGCCAGCCATCTTTGCAATCTCTTTCATGGTCATTTTCATGGAATCACCTCCGACTTAATCGTTTTAGTAAAACGTTTTATTAACATCTTTATTCTATTATCCCAAATGTTTATTGTCAATCCCTTTTCGTCTCCCCATTCTTTTACCCCAAGGACGATGGTCCCGCAATGTGCCGATTCTAATGCAAAAGGCCAAAAAGAAGGGTACAATAATGAGGAAAGGTTTTCACGACCGGAAAGCTTGAAATTTGAAAGGAGATCTTATTATGTCTATCCCTACTCCACACATTGGCGTCAGCGAACAAGGCGTCATTGCTAAAACCGTACTCATGCCTGGTGATCCGTTGCGCGCGAAGTTTATTGCCGACACCTTCCTGGAAGATGCTGTGCAATTCAACAACGTCCGCGGTATGATGGGCTTCACCGGCACTTACAAGGGCCGAAAAATTTCCGTTATGGGATCCGGCATGGGCATGCCGTCCATCGGAATCTACTCCTTTGAACTGTTCAAATTCTATGGTGTAGAGCAAATCATCCGCATCGGTTCTTGCGGCGCATATACCGATGAATTGAACCTGTACGATGTGATTTTGGCGTCCGACGCATACAGCGAGTCCGCTTACGCAAAAGTGCAAACTGGAAACGACAGCGATATCATGCTGCCGTCTGAAGAATTGAACGCGGATATCGAAGCGGCTGCCAAGGAATTGAATATTCCGCTTCACACATGCCGCATCCATTCTGCTGACGTCTTCTACAACCAGCAAGACGGCTACTTCCAAAAAGTACGCGATGAGCACGGCTGCAAGGCCGTTGAAATGGAATCTTTCGCTTTGTTTGCCAACGCGAAAGTAACCGGCAAAAAAGCGGCTTGCCTGCTGACTGTATCCGACTCATTGGTTACACACGAAGTGACAACAGCGGAAGAACGACAAAACGCCTTCACCGAGATGATGAAAATCGCCTTGGAAATGGCAGAATAGAAGGTATGCAAAAAGCTCAACCAAATCGTGGTTGAGCTTTTTTTTGCGCTTATCTTCAATTCAACTCGGGATTCATAAAGAATCCGCCAAAAAATTCATCGGTCCGAATCGCATTGATAATCACATCCGAGTCGACCGACCTCAGCAGTTTGACGATATCATTCACTTCATAGGTTGACACCACGCTATACAAAATCGTCATCCTTTCCTTGGAATATCCGCCAACCGAATCCACTTTCGATATGCCGTGGCGGTAGTTTTGAATATAGCGGTCAATCAATTCATCCGGTTTTCTGGTTGTGATCTGCAAGGTCACCTTCTCATACCGCCGATAGAAGGATTCAATGGTCCGTGTGGAAATGAATTGAAAGAGGATGGAATATCCCGCCGCCTCAAAGGAAAACAGGCAGCCGAAAACAGCCAGAATGACCGTATTGAAAACAAAGACATAATTCCAGAGGGATTTATTTAACTTGTTGGACACATACAGGGCGATAAAATCGGTTCCTCCGGTTGATCCCCCGCACTTTAATGCCACCACGATCGAAAGGCCATAGGCAAAGCCTCCAAAGACAATGTTGAGCAGCAGATCATCAAAAAACGCTTCAAGGGTCACTGCCTTTAGGAAAAAGGACAAAGAAGCGATTTGCAGGAGAGAAAGCAGGGTAAATTTCTTCGAGATTCCCTTGGCGCACATGATCGCAACCGGCACATTCAAAACCATCACCATGAGGGAAATCGAGATATCCATTTCAAACAGATTCATAATCTTGTTGATCAGGATGGCCAGCCCGGTAAACCCGCTGGACAGCAAATTGCCCGGCAAGATAAAGCCTTTGATCACAACCGCCTGGAGCAGGGCGGAAAGAATGATCCCCACCGCCGCAAAATTCTTTCTATTGATCCATTTCATGCAGCAATTCACTCACTTTTTTCTCGGTTACCACTTGATAGCGTCTGGATTCCGGATAGATGGCATAGCTCACCTGTCCGTTTTTGGAAATGGTCGTCGGGTCTTCCAGAAAATCTTTGGCCGAGCTATGCGCCTGACCGCAAAAGGCAAAGTCACGAACATTCTTGGCATTGACGCCCGCCCCCGGCAGGATTTCCATCTCAGCGCCGTACAATTCCTTGGCCTTTTGGATTCTCGCCCGTCCTAAAACCGCGGTCGATTCCTGCCCGCTCGTCAAGACACGGTCAATTCCCAACGCATGCAAGACCGCCAGACTCTCAAAAAAATCCTCGGTGCAGTCAATAGCCCTATGAAATACCGCGCTCGCATGATGGGATTGGATGATCTCCACAAATTCCCTTGTCCGTTCCCGGTCGATCCGGTGATCCGCCGTTAAGAAACCAAAGGCGATCCCGTCCGCTCCCTGTTTCAAAAGGTCTACAAGCTCCGCTTTCATCTGCTTGTACTCGCTGTCCCGATAAACAAATCCGGCACCCCGGGGCCTAACCATGCAAACTACTTCGAGGTCCGTATCTTGCTTGACCATGTTCAGCATGGCCGGGCTTGGCGTTAACCCGCCCAGCTCCAAGGCCTGGTTCAGTTCAATCCTTTCCGCACCGGCTTTCGATGCCTGAATCGCATCCTCGTAACTTCCGCAACATACTTCTAGTTTCATAATTTCCCCTCACACGCCAAGCGATACAAAGTCAAGGCGTAAATCTTGGCATTCGCCATGATATCACTGATATTCATCCATTCGTTGGGCTGATGTGAAATGCCCTTCTGGCCGGGAAAACTCGGTCCAAACGGCACGATATTCGGCATCAGCTTCGCATAGGTTCCGCCGGTTGTCGTCACCGGTCTTCCATCGAGTCCCGTCACCTTTTCATAGGATTCCTGCATCACCCGAACCATCGGACAGTCCTTGTTGAAAAATACGGGATCGTAATTATTTTCGACCGCGATCGCAACATCAAACTCAGTTTTACGTAGCTTTTCCAGGATCGAATCGATGATGATGCCCGCCGGATAGGATACGGCAAACTGAAAGTGCTGCGCATCCACAAATCGATGATTTCTTGTTTCCAATTTCCCAAACTCCCGGTTCTCAAAGGCAATGCCCATCCGTTTCCCGTCGTTTCCCTGGTTCAAAACCAGCTCGTTCACATAGGCCAGCAGCGTATCGGTCTTTTCGCTGGTGACCTGGATTACCGCCCGTCCCCGCTCCGCATAGACCACGGGATATTTGCAGTCCGGTGTAAAGCCGGCAAGGGGCGCCTTTTCTCGTTCCAAATAATATTTCAGATCCTGGAAACCCGACTCTTCATTGCAGCCGAAAATCACACGGACCTGGCGTTTGGGTACTACCCCCATGCCCTTAAGGACGGCCAAGGCAAAGAGGCAGCTGTACAAGGGACCCTTGTTGTCCAAAACCCCTCGGCCGAAGATCCGCCCGCCTTCAATCTGGCCGGAAAAGGGCGGATATTTCCACCCGGTCTCCACCGGAACCACATCCAGATGGCCGATCGCACAGACATAATCCTCCGATTCCCCGTAATAGGCATAGCCGATGTGGTTATCGATGTTTTTTGTCTGAAAGCCCATGGATGCCGCAAGTTTCAGGGTATGGTCCAGAGCGGCTTTCACGCCGATCCCATAGGGGGCGTTCTCCTGTGCCTCGCCTTGAACGCTGTCGATCCGGACGACATCCACAATGGCGCGAATGATGTCGTCTTCAATTGCTTCCACCTGATTCAGAATTTGCTTCTCTATTTCAGTCGTTTCAAAGGTGCTTTTCTTGTCGTGTAATAATTGTTCAGCCATGCCTCTGTCGCCTCCGCGTATGTCGTTCCGTCCTCGTGATTTTCGCAAACATAGACCGTCGCCGGCTGGTCTGCCGTTGCCACCGCAAAGGAGAACCCTTCGATATTCGTCGCAACGCCCCATTGGCCTTGATTGTTCATGGCTACAACCGAGATGTCGCCTGCCTGTGAGCGGCGGCTGATCAATTCCCGATTCAAGTCACCAACGGCTTTGTCGACCGCTTCCTGCGGGCTCATCCCCCGTTTCATCAGGGATACAATCTCATAGGAAATGCAGCCCTTCATCAAATCTTCGCCCAAACCCGTAGCGGTTGCGCCGCCTACCTTGCTGTCCACATAAAAGCCGGAGCCGCAGATCGGCGAATCCCCGACGCGTCCCGGTTCCTTCATAAACAAACCGCTTGTGGAGGTGCCTGCTGCCATGGAATTCCCTTGATCCAAACAAACCATTCCAACGGTGTCATGGCCGTCATAAGGCTTGATGTCTTCTGTTTTAAGTTGTTCGATTTTATTGTCGTAATGGATTTTCGCCCGTTCCGTCAGCATGGTTTTTCGCTCGAATCCATGCTGCGCCGCATACTTCGCGGCCCCTTCGCCCACGAGAATATTATTCACCTTTTTGGTCGACAGGGCGCGGGCTATGGAAATCGGATTGGCAAAATCCTGAATGGCACCAACGGCGCCCACATCAAACGTGTCGCCATCCATAAAAGCGGCATCCAGTTCCACAATCATTTCCTTATTGGGCAGTCCACCGTAGCCCACCGATTTATAATACGGTCCGTTTTCAACATCGATAATCGCCTTTTCCAAGGCATCCTTCGCATTGCCTGCTGCCTGCAGGATTTCACCGGCCTCTTTAATCCCATCATAGGCCATTGTCCATGTTGCAATAATTCCCCACATCATTAAAGTCTCCTTTCTCAATAAAATAGGATTTGATTCTCGACAGAATCAAATCCTATTTTGCACAGAGTTCTGCCTCCGCACGATTTCCTATCTGCCCATCAATAACAGTAAGTCGTCAGATCCGACAGGGCTTCACCCTTTGCATATTTGCTTCCATATTCACAAATCCGCTTCAGGGCGTCGTTCAGTCCAAATCCGCCTTTTTTCGGCATCTTCAGGATTGGAATCCGCGCTTTATACTGCTCAATCACGTCGTCGTTCTCCTCCGACATGGCACTGACAGCCGCCGCATTTGTCTTTTCGTTGATTGCCAAACAGACCTTTGAAGCCATTTCCGCATAATCATGATAGTTGAACGCTGGTCCGCAGATCACCAGATCCGTCTTCAGCTTTTCAACCATGGCACACAACTTTCGGGTAACCTCCCCTTCATCCTTTTGAAAGGTTTCTGTCCCGCAATACAGACAGGCATTGATTCTCAAATCATACTGATCCAGATACGATTTCATCATAATAGCCGGTCCAATCACTTCATTTTTTCCACCCAAGGGGACGTTCTTGTCATCTTTGGTTCCCATCCCCGATTGGATTTGGTCGTAAATCATAATCACTCTCATTTTAGATTGAATCGAATGATAGATCATCTAGTGAAATATCATCTTCCTCCTCTTTATTCTCGGCTTCTTCTTTCAGATACTGCTTGTCCATGATCATAATGAACGGATAGTAGACGAAAACGCCCAATACCAGCAAGACAACCTGAAGGATTGCACCGGAAACTCCCGTTGAAAGGAATCCTGAAATCGCAATCGGCGTTGTCCATGGGATCTGAATTCCGTTGCAGTATGGCACCCATCCCGCCGACATCACAAAGTAGGAAATCACAATATTCATCGTTGGAACCAGCATAAATGGAATCAGCAGTGTCGGGTTCAAAACAATCGGCAAACCGAATACAATCGGCTCATTGATTCCGAAAATTCCCGGTACCAAAGACAATTTTGCCAACTCCCGGATGCGTTTGGACTTACAGAACAGCAGCATGGCAATCAAGAGTGACAAGGTCGATCCAGCACCGCCGAATGTAGCGAACAAGTCTTGGAATTGCTGTGAAATAATGTTTGGAATCGGTTGACCCGCTTGCAATGCCGTCAAGTTTTCTGCGGCTAGAATTTGAAGGATCGGATTGAATACTGCACCAACCACGCTGGATCCGTTTACGCCAAAGAACCAGAAGAAATGCAAGAAGATATAGGCCGTTACCATGGCGCCCAATGTGTTCCCCAGGTTCAGCAACGGAATCTGCAGGACCGCATAGATGAAGTTGAAAGCCGTTTCATATGGCGTCAACGCAAACAAGACATTGATCAGCATAAATACCGTCATGACCACGCCCGCAGGAATCAAGGCGGCAAATGACTGTTCAACTGTAGGCGGAACACCTTTCGGCATTTTAATAACCCAGCCTTTGTTGTCAACAAACTTATAAATATGTACGGTTATAAACGTTACGAAAATACCTACAAAAATACCTTTTGCGCCAACCCAGCCCAAAGGAATTCCGCGAACCATCTCATCATTGACGGGAATCTTGTAAGGCATGAGAATAAACCATGCAACCACACTGGTGATTGCCCCAAAAATACGATTGATTTTCATCTCCCGTGAAAAGGCGTAGCCGATGCCGACGACCACCAAAAGCGCCATCAAACCAAAGGTCGCACTAACCGGCTTTGAAATATATGCCTCCCAGCTCGGTCCGAAGATCCCTGTCCAGAAATCTCCCCAGCCTGGAATTGGAAAGTTGGCAAAAAGCAAGAAGAATGAACCTACAATCAATAGTGGGGTTGAAACCAAAAATCCATCACGAATGGAAATCAGGTATTTGTTTTTTCCAATTTTTTCAGCCAGTGGCATGAAAAATCTCTCAAGCTTTTGAATCATTTCTACTCTCCTTTCTGATTTTCCTTGATCAGTTTAATCGCGAATTTCAGAACACGCTCGCCGTCCATCATCCCATAGTCTTTGGAGTCAATGACCCCCATGGGAATGCCTGCATGTCCAAATTTCTCCTTAAACTCTTCATAGCGATACTTGACCTGCGGGCCAAGCAAGATGACGTCCATGGGATCGTCTTCAATCATTTCCCCGAGCTTTCGATCGGTAAACGCTTTGACGAGCAAGGGCAAGTTATGCTTGTCCGCCACATCTTGCATCGCATTTGCCAGCATGCTGGTTGACATGCCCGCTGAACAGAACAAATAAATTTTTTTCATGATACCGTCTCCTTTCCCTTTTACTCTAACCCCAGATTTCGAAAACGATTTCTCCATTTTTTTCCTACAATAGGGAAAGCTTCGCTTTGAGTTCCGCCATCTCTTTATAGCTGCTGATCATCATCTTGGCGATAATATCAAATTGCTCAGCCGACATAAGCTGGTCTTCCGCATGAATAAGCAAGAGAGGGATGCGTTCATCAGACCCGTCCGCCTCGCGCTTCAACAAGTCATAGTGGACCTTCTGCCCTTCCAGGTAACTCTTTGACGCTGTTTCAAGCAATTCTTCCGCTTCGTCAAATTTCCCCTGGCGCGCCTTTTCGACGGCTTCAATACACATGGAACGTGCTGTTCCTACATTTGAGATGATTTTAAAACTCATTAATTCTAAACCCTTCATATAACTCCTCCTGTCACCTTACTATACCGTTATGTCCTGGTTTGTTTTCGTATGGAAATTTCCTAGTCTTAGGAATCGACCTTCGCCACTCTTGTCTTCAGCAGCAGGTCATGGAACATCCTGCCTTCCTTTTCAAAGAAGAGCGCGTATAAAAGCGAAACGATGGTGATCCCGACAAATATGTAATGAAGAAAATACAATTCCGGATTGATCTTGGCAACAAAATAATCCCGAACAACATTTGAGGTTGAGAATAAGGCGCCTTCCAGAGTCAGCACCCCGATAAACTCCCGAACAAAAAACTCTTTTCTCGTCAATCGGCTTCCATCCCTGTGGACCACCCGAATTTTGGCAATGCGCTTTCCAACCGTTGCGCCCTTTCTTGCAGGCAGGCCGATAAAATAAAAGGCATTCAAAACAAAGATTGCGGCCAAGGCAATGACCACCCCTCGATCGCTTAATTGCAGCAATGAATTGGAGGTGGTTTTTTGCTGTGTTTCGATGCTGTAAATAAAGACAACCGCCATGCTGTTTAAAAGAGCCACCAGATACCAGTCAATCAGGTAGGCCAACAGCCTGTTTCCAAAAATCTTGCTTTTTTTCATCCTCTACGCCCCCTCTTTCAAAATACTGATAAATTCCATAAAGTCTTTGGATTCCAGCAAACGGGAAAAGTTATCCGCCGACATGATTATCTTTGCTAGCCAATTGAAAAAGAGCTCAAAGATTTCCCGGTCCTCTTCCTTCAGCGCAAGCAGCATCACAAGCTTGACATCGAACTCGCCCCACTTGATCGGATTTCGCAGCAAAGCGACCGAAAGCGAAGACGCATAGGCGTTCGACGACATGGCATGGGGAATGGCAAAGGAATAAACGAAAGAAGTCGGCGAATCTTCTTCCCGCTGCAGCACTTCCGCCTTGAAGCGCTCGTTGACTTCTCCATATCCAATCAACCGGTCACACATGTATTCAATCACATGGACCGGATTGTCCATCTCCAATTCATAAAAGAACTTCTGCTCCTGGATCAAGCCGAGCAATTGCGATGTAAACAGGGCATTGGCCTTTCCTTTTTCCACGGCATTCAAGGCCTGCAAAACCTTGGCTTCGTCTTCCGAACTCACAAAAACGCTAATGATTACCGTTGGAATGTCCAAATCATGATTCAGCTCGCTCGTCGTGATCAGCAGATCGGGTTTTTCTTCTTTCACAATCCGCTCTTCAAAAAAACTCGACTGGCCGCTGATTGTCATTCTCTCCCCGAAAACCAGTTGAAGCTTTCGTGTACACATGTCGCAGAAAGATTCGCCATAGGGCAATACCACATAGGCCTTCATTTTGTTGGCCGTATTAATCCGCTCATATGCCGCCCCAAAATGCAAAGCCAAAAAACTGGTTTCGTTATTGGCAACCTCGATTTCCAGCTTGCGTTCAATAAACTGCTTGACCGCGATGGCCATTTCAAATATGAAAGGATACCGTTTCTTCAGGTCATTGACAAAATAATCATCGTAATCCATTTTGGTCATCGCCCGGTTGTACAGCCCCTGCAAATGAACCGTCAGACCGTATTTGAAATCATCATCGACAGAGAGATCAATCCCGAACTTGTCCATGACCATTTGAATAATCTCGTTCACCAGTCCTTCAAAGGACACATCGCCAAATGATTTTTCCCGGTATTTTTGGTTGATCCGCAAGAGATCAGCCAGGCGCTCGGCTTCATCCGCTTCAAAGCCAATGTTGAATTGGTTCTCCACCTTGGTCAGAAACTTATTCGCAATAAACCACTCAATCGTCTGATCCCCTGTCCGTTCTTCCCTCACATATTTTTTTATGGTAATGGAGCGATGAACGCTGACTGAAATATGGATCAGCAAGGTGACCAGGGAATCCTTTTTCAGTTGATAATTGGCTTCCTCCAAGATCTTAATGAATTCATCCTTTACATAGTAAAAATCAAACTCACTGAAAACATCGGCAATCTTATCGAGATTGATAAAGCTGTTGTTGATTTCCAACAGCAACATCTCCTTGTATAATTGCCGCTTGGAAGCTTCGCTGCCTTCCAAGTACAGGTGATTCTTCGCATTGACCAGTTTCAAATTCGTATACTTTTTCAGCTTCCGACGCAAAACACCGATATCATTGTCAATCACATAAGAGCTCACAAACAGCTGCTCCTGCAGGAATGTCAGATTGATGCCCCGATGATCCTTCAGGAGTTCATTGATCAAATAGTTGACCCGTTCTTCACTGGTTTGCGGGATATCGCTTTTGGCCTCTTCGGCATACTCGCTTCCGATCTTGTATCCCAGACGCAAATCCGAAAGAATGATATCCTTGCCCGCCTTCCGATTGATGTCGTTGACATAATTGCGGATGGTGCGGTCCGAAACATTCAATAAATTCCCCAGTTCCTTGCCGGTTAAATATCCGTGGTTGCTTTTCAATATTTGAATGAGCAGCTCAATTCTATCTTTTTTCATTTCACCCTCCCAGCTATCAGTATACGTGCAAACAAACTCGATTATATGCCCACCGCTTTCCTAATACTAGGAAAAAAGTCTTATTCTGGACAAATTCAGGCATAAAAAAACTCAGCCCTTACACAAACTAAGGACTGAGTATCTCTATGGCTTCAGTAAATCATATAGATTTCTCTTCTCATAGATGATTCGTTGAATTTCAACAACCTCTTCTTTTAACACATATATCACCAGATAATGTCTCACACGAATAAATCGATAATCCAGTTTAAGCTCAAAACTCGATAGATACCTGGCTCCGGATTGAGGAAAGCATCCCAACCTTTTCATCGCTTGGTCAAATTGATCTAGAAAATCATTGGCAACTTTTGGAGAATCATTTTCCTTGACAAGATACTCAATAATCTCTGTAAGATCCTGCTCTGCAATCGGTAAATATTTTACCTTGAACATGCTTCAATCGCCTTCATTCACCAAATTTCTCAATTTGTCCATGACCTCATCATGATCATGTCTCTTAGCTGTAGTTTGAGCCTCCAATTCCGCTTCTTTCAGCTTGAGGCTGATCTCCCGCTCAAACATCAATTTCTCATACGCTTCAATGCTCATGACAACCATGTCACCATACCCATTCTTGGTCAGGTAGACGGGCTCTCCGCTTTCATGAACAAACTCTGAGATTTCTGTGAACTTGTTTCTTAAATCTGAGATTGGTCGTATCTTAGGCATCATGCGCCCTCCTTCACTATCATAATTTTATCATTATATTGATAGGACGTAAAGGAATACGATTGGTCCAACCGATTATTCGCCCAATTCTTCCCGAATGGCTTCAATGCAATTCTCCATCCAGCGAATCTTTCTATTGAAGATCTGCCTCCCGGTTTCTGTCTTCAAACGTCTGGCTTCCCGCCGCACTTCCGGAAAATATCGCAGGATTCTTCCATAGACATCTTCATATCGTGCCTGGTCGTTCTCCATGGCCTCTGACATGGCATCCAGCAAAACGGCCAAAGCACCCTTTTCATCCAGGGTATCCGCATCCATCAGCACCTGCATCTCTTTGGACCACACGCAGTCTGCTTCCTTCCGGCTATGGTCGCGAATCAGCTGAAGGACTTGATCCGCTTTCCCATAGGGGTGCTGGGCAAAAAAGACTTCCGCCTTCTCGGCCGCCAGTTCCGCATGGGGACGAATGCCGTCATAGCCGCAGTCATGCAGCCAGGCAGCCAGTTCAATGACTTCCCAGTCGCCGCCCTCTTCCTTGTGGATTCGCTTGGCCCATCCCAGTACCCGCTTGGTATGGTCCCAACGGTCCCGGAAATTTCGCTTGAGCTTGTCCCGCATGGGCATGGCCGCCATCGCTTCCCAGGCAAAATGCCGCGCCTTGCCAATAAGATCCGACGCTTCCAGATGCATGGTAAGAAAATTAAAGACGCGGCGGTCAAAGCGGTTGCTTTTGCCCTTGCGCTGTTCCGTCGTAATCTCGGATTTATGCTGATTCAGTTCCGGATCAATCTGCAAGGCACCAAGCGGCTGCCCCGGCACCCGCACCTCACTGGCTTCCGCCGTCAAGAAGGTCTCCTCCCGAAACTCCTTTTCAAAAAGCCTGCCCGATTCATCGATCAGGACGATTCCATCCCGCCAGTACCCAGGGGACCGTCCGCCGATGGATTGAAGCAAATCCCGGTAGTAGACAAACATCTCATCATCATTGAGCTCCCGTCCGCCGACACGGCGCACAAAGACCCCCGGCTGCCTGTCTTCCGGCAATTTATCGAGATAGAGGCCGGAATCCACGGCAAAGGTCGGCATGCCGGCCGCCTCATAAAAGGCCCGCGCCTTGATTCGGGCGTTGTCCAGAGGCGTTTGCCCCGTTTCTTCCACTGCGATTTCAATGCCCAGATCGCAGGGGCCGACAATATCAATCCCGTGCCCTTCAAATACCGCCTGCATCCGCTTGAGCTTGCCTGAATTATTGGTGCCGTACAATAGCCGCATCCTTATGCCTCCTTCAATGCATCCATCCATTCATTGGTTCCCCCTAAGTGTAACATATGGAGGGCCCGGGTGGAGGCCACATAAAGCTGGCGCAGGTGCAAATCCTCTTCCGGCCACATGCCCTTGGTCGGTTCGTAGATCAGCACGCCGTCGAATTCAAGACCCTTGGCAACCCGAACCGGGAGCACCACCAATCCACCCAAGTATTCCGGATCCTCTTCGTGAAGCAATTGCATTTCCGGAATCGCGCCTGCCAGGCTTTCATGCACCCATTCCGCTTCCTCCCAGGTCCGGGTGACAACCGCGATGGTCTGAAGCCCATCCCCCTGCCAAGTCCGGATTCGGTCTGTAAAATCTGAAATCAAATCGTTTTGAGAGGGATAAGTCTCTCGACTTACCTCTTCTCCGTGGCGCAAGAGCACCTGGACTTTTCCGGCAACAGACCGCTTCAAGCTCGCCAGCACGCTGTTGGCAATGGCCATAATCTCGGTAGTGGAACGGTAGCAGGTTTCCAAGGTCTGATAGGAAACGTCCATATCCGGGAATACCGGCCCCCAAATCTCTTTCCAGTCGGTTATGCCCCGGGTCGCGGAAATCTGCTGGGCCACATCCCCCACGATGGTGAAGGAATTTCCTTTGGAGATCCGTTTCAGGGTTTCCATTTGCAAGGGGCTGTAATCCTGCGCTTCGTCAATCACCACATGTCGAAGGGTTTCTGAGTCCTTACGGCCCCACAGCATCTGGTGCAAGAGAAAGAGAATCGGCAGGTCTTCCCTCGTCCGTTCCTGTTCAAACCGGAGAGTCGCCCGCTCTTCTTCCTCAAATCCAACCAGACTTTTCTCATAGAGGCCCGGATGAGACCGCCAGATCTCCTCCGCTTCCAAGGCTGTCAGTGTATGCCATCCCTTCAAGGTCTTTCTCAATTCCTTGCGGCCTTCCTTTTTGATGCTTTCCATCCAGGCATCCCGCCGGTTATAGGCTTTGGACCCCGTGCGCATAATCTCCCCGGTCCATTCCGCAAAGGCTTGGTCGCGCTTGGCGTTCCATTGGTCCCGGATATGTTTTTTCACCCGTTCAAACCGAGCACCCACCGGCAGGTAGGCATACTCCCGATAAAACAGCCCGTGAATCTCCTCCCAGGAAAAAAGGCGAACGCCTTCAAAGCACAGGTCTTCCTTGGGCAGAACCAAAGCCGGCAATTCTTTGACAAGGGTCTTCATCACGTCCACCCAGCGAAGGTCACCTTTGAGCTTGCCGCAGACCCCTTCCTTATGCCAATGGGGCTCGTCACGCAATTCCATCCGCTTTAAAACCACTTCCTCATAGGTGCCCTGCTGGATTTGGTCTACGCCCAATTCCGGCAGTACCTCTTGAATATAGGTCAAAAAGAGGTGGTTGGGAACCAAAAGCAAAATCGAATCAGGCGGCAGTTCCTCCTGATAGGTATACAAGAGATAGGCGATTCGGTGTAAAAGGATGGTTGTCTTTCCCGATCCCGCAACCCCCTGGGTCAGCACAACCCGGTTCTTTTCCGCCCGGATCACCCCGTCCTGCTCTTCTTGAATCGTCGAGACGATGTCTTTCAGGCGGTTGTCCTTCTTCTGCCACAAGGCGCGCTGCAAGAACTCATCCATGGGCGTCAAATCCTTGTCGAAAATATTCATCAGCTGGCGCGCTTCGATCTCATACTGGCGCTTGCGGGTCAGGTCTCCCATCACAAGGCCGTCCGGCGCCTTGAACATCACTTCGCCCAATTCTCCCCGGTAATAAAGGCTGGCCATGGGCGCCCGCCAATCAAGGATCATCCGGCTGCCATTTTCGGGATCTTCCAGCCCGACCCGGCCGATATAGAAAATCTCGGTCTCATCCCGGCTGTCATCAAGAAAATCGATGCGGGCAAAATACGGTTTTTCGCTGGACCGGGTCAGCATGCCATGCTCCCGTTCCGCCATTTCGAATAAATGGGCGGCAATCTCATACTCATTGCTGAAGCCGCCCCCGCCGCTTCGGCGTAGATCCTTCACTTTCTCTCCCCGCTCATTAATTTCTATGGCAAGGTCCTGGGTGCGTTGGTCCCAAATCTTTGTCACGCGTTGCAGTTGTTCCTGTTCTTCCTTATAATCAGGATGAAGATTCGCTTGCATCTCACTTCCCCCTTTCTTCATTTGGAAGCTAAGTGTATCAAAAAAGGTGCATCAATCAAAACGTCATTCATCGGATTCCACTACTTTCCCATAGGACCGATTAAAAGCAGCTCTGATTTGCTCCCGATTTCAAAGTTTTTCTTGCATATTTGCCATTTTTATTATATCCTTTTATTTGAAGTTTAGCCAAAAATCAAAGGAGCTCAGAAGAGCTCCTTTTTTGTGTTTTCTTATTCCTTTTCCGCCTTTTTGGCCACCAAAACCGCATTGCTGTTGGTCCGGTAAATCACCCGCACCGACTCGAATCCCGCGCTCTTTAAAAGCATGCTCTGCTTGTCTACCGTAAAGGGAATATCCAGGTGGAACTTGCCCTTGTCCGCTTCTTTCAAGCCCTCTGCCTGTTCAAAGTAATAGGCCAAGGCTTCCACTTCCATTTCCGGAGAAACCATATAATCCCCTTCGACATAGATCCCGCCCGGCTTCACGGCGCCAAAGATCTTCTGATAGATTTTCCGCTTGTCAACGACAAAGAAATGATGCATGGTCATGGAAGACACCACCACCTCGTAGTCATCCTTGCCCAAGTCATCGGCAACATAGGATCCTTGCCGCCACTCGATTCGGTTTTCAAATTCTTGATTTGCTTTTGCGCCCTCCTCCATCATGCCGGCAGACAGGTCCATGCCAATAATCGAAGCCTGGGGTGCGGCCTTCAGCAAATATTTGAATTCCAGTCCCGTGCCGCAGCCCAAATCCAAAATCCGAATGGGATCTCTCCGCCCTTCCAAGGGTTTGGCCAAAAATTCATAATAGGTTTCAAAGCCTTGAATATTGTCCCGCATATGCTGGTCATAGCCTTGAGCCCGAACGTCAAAGAACGACGCCATCTCTTCAATCTTCACCGATTTCAACTGTCTTCCTCCAACTCTTGAATCCATTCCAGGGCTTCCCTGAATTTGCGCTCCAACCCTTCCGGCGATCCAATAAAGAAAAAGGGTTCCAAGCGGTCAATCACACCTTCAGGCAAATCATAATACAAATATCGGCTTTGAAAATTATATCGGAAGGGACTGTAGCGGATCCGGATCAATTCCACCAAGGCTTTCTGAATAAAACCCTGATAAAACGCCATGGCTTCCATATGGTTGCCACGGTGCAGTTCCTTCTCCACCAAGATCCGATACAAATCAACCTTTTTGGCGACCTCTCTGGCACGCGCCTCCAATTTTTGCTCCCATGCCTTGGCCTCAATCGGTGGCACCGATGTGATCCCGTCCTTGTCGAAATGCACAGGAATATCCCCATGAATCTCCCGCTCCAAAAACTTGGTTGGCGCATCCGGGGCGACAACGGCCACTTCAATCACATGATAGGGGCTCATGCCGGCCAACCGATACACCTTTTGCAAGACACCCGGCCATCCGCCGCTGGGACCCAAGGCGGATTCTATGGGCGCAATCCGCGACAAGGCTTCCTCGATTGCAGCAAAGATCACTGTCGAAGCGCCTTTCCTTCCCTCAATGACGATATCCACGTCCGACCACTCGTCAATGCGGTGAAAAGCCACCGATCCGCATTCCCACATGGCCCGCACTTCATCCATGGGTTCCAGCCGTTCTGCAATTCCTTTTAAAATTTCATCGCGATTTTTCATTCTTCCCCCTTATAGATTTCTGCCTGTGGAAACGTGGCGGAAAAGCCATCTTAAGTATTGAAAACCAAATGCCATTCAAAAATCTGAAACTCATATTTCCCGGAGGCAAAGAGCGGATCCTGTTTGGCCCACGCCTTCGCCGCTTTTTTCGACTCCGCTTCAAACACAACCATGCCGCCGGAGTCTCCAACAAATCCGCCGGCCATCATTGACCGTTCCTCTGCGGCTTGCTCCATGAACTGAAGATGCGCCTGAAATTCCTGTTCCATCAACTTTTCTATGCCAACCTTTTGGTCCAATCGAACAAATCGTCTCATTGTGTCTTCCTCCTATTTCCATTTCATTATACCCAATAATGACAGGTCTGAAAAAGCCCCCGCACCTACCGGCACGGGGGCTTGCTTTGGTAATATGATTATTTTTTCCAGGTATCCTTTAAAGAAACCGTTCGGTTCCACACCCGATTTCCTTTTTCCCATTCCACCGGGTCCAGGGTAAAATAGCCCAATCGCACCCATTGCATGGTTTCTTCCCCTTTCACTTCGGCCAGACTCGGTTCCAAAACCGCGGTCCCTTCGCGAAGGGAATCAGGGTTGACGCTTTCGCCATCCGGCAGGTAGATGCGGTCATAGATCCGCACCGGTTCTTCCATGCCTTCCGAAGCCGATACCCAATGGATGGTCCCCTTGGGCTTCCTTTTTGAAAAGCCGCTGCCGCTTTTGGTTTCCGGATCATAGGTGCCGCGGATCTCCACAATCTCACCCGCTTCGTCTTTGATTACTTCTTCGCACTTGAAGAAATAACCATGACGCAGACGCACCTCTTCTCCCAATGACAACCGCTTGAATTTCTTTGGCGGATTTTCAGAGAAGTCTTCCCGCTCTATCACCAGCTCACGGGTAAAGGGCACCTCTCGCTCGCCCCATTCCGGATGCTTGGGATGGTTGGCCGCCTTCAGCCATTCCACCTTATCCTTCGGCCAGTTGGTAATCACCAGTTTCAACGGATTCAGTACTGCCATGCGTGCCGGCGCCGAAGTTTGCAGCACTTTTCTTGCCGTCGTCTCCAGCAAGTCATAGTCCGCCGTGCTTCGATCCTTGGCTACCCCGATGGCAAACAGGAATTCCCGTATCATCTCCGGCGTGTACCCCCGCCGCTTCAGGCCTTTAATGGTTGGCATACGGGGATCGTCCCAGCCGGATACCGTGCCGCTTTCCACCATGGCCCGCAAATCACGCTTGCCGGTTTTGATGCCCCGCAGATTGATCCGTCCGAATTCCACCTGCCGAGATGGCCTTACAAAATCCAATTGTTCCAAAAACCAATCATATAACGGCCGATGGTTTTTGAATTCATCGGAACACATGGAATGGGTAATCCCCTCCATGGCGTCGGATACGGGATGCTGGAAATCATATAGGGGATAAATGCACCAATCCCTTCCCCGCCGATAATGAGGCGTATAACAAATGCGATAAATGACCGGATCCCGCAGATTGATATTGGGCGATCCCATGTCAATCTTGGCCCTTAGGCACTTCTCGCCTTCTTGGTATTTCCCGTCTTTCATTTCTGTAAAGAGCCGTAAATTCTCTTCAACGCTTCGGTTCCGGTAGGGACTGTCGGTTCCCTTTTCCGTCAGGGTCCCCCGGGTTGATCTCACCTCGTCCGGCGTCAGATCATCCACATAGGCCAAGCCCTTTTCGATTAAACGTACCGCATAGCCGTATAACGCTTCAAAATAATCCGATGCGAAAAACAGCCGGTCTTCCCAGTCGGGTCCCAGCCAGTGCATGTCTTCCACAATGGCGTCCACATATTCAAAGGATTCCTTCTCGGGATTGGTGTCATCCATACGCAAGTTGAACTTGCCGCCGTATTTTTGCGCCGCCAGCCAATTGATTTGAATGGCATAGGCACTGCCCACATGGAGATAGCCATTGGGTTCTGGCGGAAACCGCGTATGGACGGAGTCAAATCGTCCAGAGCTCAAATCCTTTTCGATTTCTGCATGCAAAAAGTTTGATGGTATTTCTGATTTTGTCTTCATTTTTCCTCCTCATCTGGTCCTCTTCACTATCCGTCTGAGAAGAAACTTGATCGAGACGAAGCCTCGTCATGATACCACCCCCTGTCATTCTCATTCATTTCAGCATCTGGTTCGATCTCTCGATTTTGATCCCTTTTCCCCAATGCCGAATCCTTGATGAGTTTCCTCGTATTCTAAAGAAGTTTACCGCCCCTGTCAAGTACAAGGTCCTGCAGGCCCCTCCATTGAAAAGGCGCCGCTCTTGGTTTACAATGAAGATTGGCAAGACTTGCCAAATAAAGGCGGTGCTTATGAAAGAACAACCAACAAAATTTATTAAATACACAATTCCCATATTCATCACCATAGCGCTGAGCATACTGGGGTATATATGGCTTAACGGGATTCCCATCCGGGGCATCCCCGAAACCGATGCAATCGCCTATGTCGAAGTTTGTGACCAGCAACTTGCACCTGAAGCAAAAAAGATTATCGAAAGAGAAGAGATCGAAAAGGTCCGTCATGCTGTCCAATTGATGTTCACCAGACCTGGCAAGGCAAATCAAGATGAACCGATAATCGATCTTGTATTTCATCAAAAGAACGGTACCACCTATACCATCCAGGCAAGCGAAAAAACCGTTTGGGTGAACGGCAAACCCCATCGCCTCCGCGGAGACAACGGAAGTGTTTTTATAAAAGTAATCGAAGCCATGTTCTTCTATGAGGAACTGGTTGAACCCCAGCCATAAGACAAAAAAGGAGGTCTCCATGTCACCATTCAAAGAACCCGTCAACTCCATTACACATCTTGTCGGTGCGATTCTATCGGCAGCAGGACTCACCTGGATGATCGTCAAATCAGTCTTCCATCAAAGCGCCCTGCAACTGACCAGCGCGCTCATTTTCGGCATCAGCTTGATTCTTTTGTACAGCGCGTCATCCATTTACCATGCCGTCAAATCTTCTAAGCGTGTGGAAGTCATTTTACGAAAAATTGATCACTCCATGATTCTCGTTTTGATCGCCGGCACCTATACACCGGTTTGCCTCTTGGCGCTTCCGCGTCCCATGGGGCTGATTCTGCTAGCCGTGATGTGGATCCTGACCATTGCGGGCATCTTCTTCCGGGTCTTCTTTTTGAACGCCCCCCGCTGGCTCTATACCGGTTTCTATGTGATGATGGGCTGGTTCGCCATCTTCTTTATGCCGTCGATCTATCACAATATTGCCATTCAGGGATTCGTCCTTCTGATTGTTGGCGGCACCCTCTATACCGTCGGCGCAATCATCTACGCCTTTAAGCCGCGTTGGATGCGGATTCCGCACTTTGGTTTCCACGAGATCTTCCACCTCTTTATTCTGGGGGGAAGCCTTTCTCACTTTATTATGATTTCCCGTTATCTGCTGGTCGGATAACAGAAGGAAAGCGGTCCAATCCGGACCGCTTATTTTTTCTTCTTTTTTACCACTTCCAAGGTGATATCACCCACAACTTCCGCCATGCAGGCTAGACGAACGCCTTCGTCGATTTCCTTCTTGCTCAGCTCTTTTTTCTCCTCCTTGGTTAAGGGGGAAGCCTCGCCGGACAGAATTCTGACTTTGCATTTCCCGCACTTGCCTTTCTTGCAAGGCGCTTTTATCTTTATCTGATGATCCTCGGCAACCTCTAAAATGGTTTTCGCCTTTTTTACTTCCACGGCTTTCTGAAAGGTTACTTTCATGCTGCGCCTCCTTTCCTTCAATCTCTCAATTCTTGCCAAAATCCCCGAATGTTTTCACGAAAGGCATAAAGAAAAACACCATCCAACGCGAGAATCAGGCCTATTTCATGCCAATCAAAGTTCATCGCCCACAAAACCGGCGGCATGATCCACAATGCAATCAATACCGAGATCGTACGCCGCTTCACAAACAGCAAGACCCCTCCGCTGATGGTCAATGCCACAAGAAGCATGACCGGCGAATAAACCAATAATGCGCCTGCAGTTGCCGCAAATCCCTTGCCGCCCTTGAACTTCAGTTGGATAGGAAATATATGCCCCACCGCAACCGAAAATATGCAAATTAAAAGTACAAAATCGCTCACTTGCAGCCACCGGCCAATGCCAATGGCCGCCATGCCTTTAAGGGCATCGCCCGCCAGGGTAATGATAAAGCCCCGGTTGCCCGCCAAGCGACTCACATTCGTCGCCCCGGTCACCCGGGTTCCGATCTCGCGAATATCCTGCTGGTAGCAGTACCGCACATAATAGTAGCCGACATTGATGCAGCCCAAAAGATAACTGAGCAAAACGGCGGTCCCATTTTTCAAAACGATCCCTTCTCTCTTACGGGGTTAGTCATTACTTTTCTTTGATGATCAGCGTGCGCCGATAGGCTTTGCGGAAAGCATAAGCCGCCCGTCTGGCAGAGTCAATCTCCAGATCAATGGGTTCTTCACTGGTCACCGATAGGATCAGGGACCGATCCGTCAGCTCGGCTTGCAGATCGGTAATCCGGCCGTCTTCCGCCCGGTCCAATTGTTCCGCAATCATCAGCAAAGCGCTGAACTGCTGAATCCGCAGCTTCTCTTCCGCATTGATATAGCCGGCAAACTGCCGCATGCTCTGGTGAAGTTTTCGATCCACCCGATGGCTGCCGGCTATCCAGGCAACCTGCACCAGTTCCCGGTGGGAGAGCCCGTAAATATTCGTATTCAGTGCCAGATAAAAACTGTGGTCCTGGTGATTAAAGTAGTCGATGCTCATGCCAATGTCATGCAGCCGAATCGCCGCATACAAGAGCTTTCGATCCTCCTCCGTAAAACGATACTCGGGTTGTAAAACATCATAAAGCGTCCGGGTCAGATGGTCCAAATGCAAAAGATGATGATCCTCTTCATGATACCGCTTTACCGTATTGGCCAAGCTATGGTCCAATACATTTGCTACAACCAAGGGTTTCCCCAGCATTTTAAAATACGTCTCGTAAAAAAGCCCTTCCCGCACTCCGTTTCCACTGATCATCACATGATTCGGCTTCATACGCTTCAGTACCCGGTCAATGGGCACAATCCCGCCGATGATGACCTCGGCGCGTGTCGCGCTGATCCCTTTGGCCTTGGCACGCTCTTTCAGGGTCATCCCCCACAGGACTTCCAGCCATTCCTGACTTGTCTTTCGATCCATGCAGTAGCCGTGAATCCGTTGAATGCTGTTCCGTGTGGCCGAACGATCCAGTTTGGCGATGCTGCGCCAAGTGCCGCCTAGACCAACCAGGGGCAAGCCCTTGACTTCATCCAGCCAATCGACCTGATCCAATGCCCTATCCACCATGGCTCTAGCTGATTTCAGCCCCTTGTCCGTGACCTCGCTTCCGGGAAAATGGGACTCGGTCATCAAAACGGCTCCCAAAGGCAGACTAACCGCCTTTTTAATCCTTCGCTTTTCCACCCAAGCCAATTCCGTACTGCCGCCTCCGATATCCATCAGGACAAAGTCCTGCAAATCCATGGTATTGGCAACCCCCAGATAGTCGTAATAGGCTTCGTCTTCTCCAGAAATCACCTCAAGCTCCCAGTCGGTCTCATCCTTAACCAGCTGTAAAAAAACATCGCGGTTCTTGGCCTGTCGAACAGCAGCAGTCGCCACCGCACGGACTTCATCCACCTGATGGACGCCAGCGAGTTTCTTGAACATCGCCAGCGCCGATTTTGTGCGCTCCATCGCCTTAACGCTCAAATTCGCATCCGCAGACATGCCTTCACTCAGCCGCACGATGCTTTTGGCTTGCTCAATCATATGATAGGAATGATCATGCTCCACCCAGATAATACTCATCCGCACCGAGTTTGATCCCAAGTCTACAATTCCAATTCGTTTCATCGTCTACTCCTTTCCCTGTACTGCCAGTTCGCTATGCCGGTCCGCATTTCACCTCTTGTTGAAAAAATACCCAAAAAAAGCCCGCATTTTTCCTTCTTCCGAAAACGTTTCTGGATGACGGAGATTACCCAAAAAATGTATACAAAATACTCTGATTTCTAAACAGGAAAACATTTGCATTTTTGCTCAATTTGATATACCATATCGGTGTACCTTTAATTCGTTAGTGAAAATCAATACCATGCAAGGCAAGACCTTTATGAGAGGCTGTTTTCTCTAAGGCATTAAAGGAAAAAATCAAAGTCATTGGAGGAAACAAATTAATGAACGGTACTGTTAAATGGTTCAACGCTGAAAAAGGTTATGGATTTATCACTTCTGAAGATGGTAGCGATGTTTTCGTACACTTCTCTCAAATCAACAAAGATGGATACAAAACATTGGAAGAAGGCGAAGAGGTAACTTTTGAAGTTGCTCAAGGCGCAAAAGGCCCTCAAGCTGAAAACGTAACTCCAGTTCGTTAGTTAACCAGCAACCTCGACAGGGGTTGCTTTTTTTTACAAGTTTTTTTCTTAACATAAAAAATTTGCTTTTTTTCAAAACCTGTAGTATGATTACAGAGTACCTTTAATAGATTAGTGAAAAATGAAATGCATGCAAGATTTTCTTTAATGAGAAGTAAGTTTTCTCTAAAGACATTAAAGGCAACAAATAATAATATTTTTGGAGGAAACACAATGAACGGTACAGTAAAATGGTTCAACGCAGAAAAAGGATTCGGATTTATCACTTCTGAGGAAGGTAATGACGTATTCGTACATTTTTCACAAATCAACGTAGACGGTTACAAAACTCTTGAGGAAGGCCAAGAAGTTACTTTTGAAGTAGCTCAAGGCGCAAAAGGCCCTCAAGCTGAGAACGTAACTCCAGCTCGTTAATTAAAAAATGTAGAAAGCAGCCCATATGGGCTGCTTTTTTTATCTGAATGAATATATATTTGCTCAGCATTTAGCGGAGCGCTTCAATACGCTAACATGCGTTAAAGCAAATATGGTCTGATCTGAACTAGCTTCAGGTCGGAATTCATCAGTGCTAGATGAATATATATTTGCTAAGCATTTAGCGGAGCGTTCCAATACGCTAACATGCGTCAAAGCAAATATGGTCTGATCTGAACTAGCTTCAGGTCAGTTGGCAATGATCATCATAATGGCAAGCATACCGCCAAGCATAATAATCAAGAGGGAGACCAAAATAATCCCGGCCATCTTGGTATGCCTGGACAGCCAATTGTCCGCTGTAAAAAAATATACCGCTCCCCCCAAAAAGAAAAGCACAGCTGCAGCTTTCACAACCACCCTTATTATTTCTACACCCATCATCACTTACCTCCAAGAGCTTCCATCTATTCTTCCAATTGATCCAAACTCCTTAAGAATGTCTGAAGAACCTGACTCTCCACTTCCTCGACCTTCCATTCATTCCGATCGATTTTTTCTACGTCCTTTTCAACGGCACCTGCCGGGTAATGGATATCAATCGTATTCTCCGTAGAATTAAAAAGAATAAAGGGCTCAGATACCGATTCATTCAAAAACACATAAACCTTGTCGTTTTTGATGGCGCAGGGCACCGTCTCCTTGGTAACCGAATCGCGCACAGCAATCAGAACAGATTTCCCATCAGTCCCATAGGAAAGCAGGTCCGGATCCTCGATGCCTACAATTTCGATCTGATCCTTGGCCCCATTGAAATCCGTTAAGGCCTGTTCAAACCGCTCATCCGCCCCAGCCTCCAGATAAAACATGAGGCTGTTGATGCCCCAAAAAGCAATAACGATAAATCCAGCCAGCATAAGCTTCCAGAGGTTTCTTTTCAAAAAGGGACGCGTATCCAGGAACTTCACGACCAGCCTGTAGAAAATCCACAAAAATACCAAGGCTCCCGCCAGCACGACAATTATGGTCGCGGGGAATGCATTGCTGATATTCATACTAAACGCCTTCTTTCTCCACTATAAATATTTTTACATCTCAACCTTTCAATCTTCTCGTACCCAAAATTCTTAAAATAATAGAAAATATTAACAATAACAGTTAGATTAATGTTAATATAATGGTGATTGGATTTATATTTTGTATTAATTAAACAATTTATTTATTTATAGTTTATGTTTAGAATCAAAATCTTATGGAGGAAAATATTACAATGGAGACGAATCAAAAAATCAGTTTCTTACAGCTCATCCCTAAAACATTTCGATTTATAAAAAACAACTGGGCTGCTAACACCCTATTTTTCTTAAGCATCATTCTGATGTATGGAATTAGTGTAGTATTCTTTTTCAGATACTTTCAAACTGAGATTACTAAGATGTACGTTTCCCAAGATTTAGAATATTTGTATACAGCAAGGATCCTTGCTGTTCAACTTCTACTCTCCATCGCTTTCACTATTATTGCAACTGGATTTATCGGCTACTTCTCCAATATTGCAAGAGGAATAAAGTGGTCCTTTCGCAAAACCATATCAGAAAGCATCAAGGGCTTCTGGCGACTGGTTGTCAGCAATTTGTTTGCCTTCAGCGCCCTTTGGACAATTTTTGCAATCTTGGGAGTAGCATCTTATCTATTTGTCATAATTCCAAAAATCGGTCTAGTCATCGCTGGGATTTCATTTGCATCGACATATATGATTATACTTTTTCTTTTTTCAATCTACCTGCCGATGTACATCATTGAGGTTATACACAAAAAAAATATCCTCGACAGTATAAAACGAACTGAGAAAATGCTTAGAGGATATAAATTGAAATTAGCAGGTGCCTTGTTGCTACTAAGCATCATTTCAATTTTGCTGACACTCCCTATCTTTTATTACGCACTGAACCATCAAGCTATAGATCTGATGTATACGCCTCATGCGACAGTCCCCATTGCAACAATGATCGCAGTCTCATTACTATTTGGGTTTTTTATGTACAATTACCTTATCCTTGTCCATTATAAGCTGGACAAAGGCATAACAAACATGAATACTCCTGATAAATTCGAAGAACTGGCTTAATCAACAAATAAAAATTTGCAAGAAAAAAACAGCGACGCTTTTCGCGTCGCTGCTATTTATGCTTGAAACCGGCTTAAGTCCACCCTGCCGGAAGGACTTACTTCTATTCCTTCCGCTTCCAGATAAGCAACCTGCTCCTCAAATCCCTGTCCATGGGGAAGACGGATTTCTCCCTTCGCATTGACCACCCGATGCCATGGCAGCTTTTCTTTTCTGCTGAGTGTGTGCAGAATGCGAACCACCTGTCGTGCGCCCCTGCGGTTTCCCGCCAGTTCCGCCACTTGGCCATAGGTCATCACTTTTCCCCTGGGAATCGATCGAATCACCTGAATTGCCTCTTCTGTAAAGGGTCCCATCGCAGCCTCCTATTTGCTGTGCTTGCGTTTTTTGGACTTCTTTTCACCTTTGTTCCAGTTGCCGTATTCCCGGCGCTTGCCGTGATTTTTCTTGCCGTAGTCGCGGCCGCCGGAAGACTTTTTCTCCCGTGACACTTCGACATTGATCTTGGTTCCATTGATGGTTTTCTTGCGCAAGCGCTGGATCACATGCTTGGCATGCTCTTCCGGCACCTCGACGAATGAAAATTCATTGAAAATATTGATCTTGCCGATTTCTTTGCCCGTTACATCGGTCTCGCGCGTAATCACACGTACCAAGTCCCGCGGATCAATCTTTTCTTTGCGGCCGATATTCACAAACAATTTTACGCGGCCGTTTTTCCCGCGAATCTTGCGGTCGGATTGACGGAATCCTTTCATGCCAGCCTCATCGATGTCTTCGATGACATGCCCCTTCATCACTTTGGACAAAAGCGCCGCTGCCATGGCTTCATACCCTGGGAATCCTTCTTGATTCGCCAGCATTTCCATCAAAGCACCCAGATCTTCCGTTTCAATAATCTCATTTGCATCCGCCAATACGCGTTCCAAATGAATCTTCTCGATGGTTTCCTTCTTCGGAATGCGCACCTCTTCCATGTTCTTCTTCGTGTACCGCATAATCTGCTTCAGGGTGTACATGTCTTTTGCAGTTGCAAAAGAGATGGCAGTCCCTTTCAAGCCGGCACGACCCGTACGGCCGATTCGATGCACATAGTATTCCTCATGGCGAGGAATTTCGAAGTTGAAGACCAGTTCCACTTCCGGAATATCCAAACCGCGGGCTGCAACGTCCGTTGCGACCAGCACTTGTACATTCCCTGCTTTATAACGGCGAATCACGTTCAATCGAGCGGACTGATCCATATCCCCGTGGATCCGCTCTGCCTGATACCCGCGTGCGGCCAACCATTCCACCAACTCATCGACTTTCCGCTTGGTATTACAGAAAACGATGGTTCTTTGCGCGCTGTACAACTCGATAAAACGAGCCAATACCGCTTCTTTGTCCCGGTTTCGAGTCTTCACATACAATTGTTGGATGGTGTCTGTTGTAATCTCTTTTCGCTGGATGCGAATAATCTCTGGATTTCTCAAATAGTTCGAGATAATGTCCATAATCGCCTTTGGCATGGTCGCCGAGAACAGCATGCGCTGCGCTTCACTTGGCACGGACTCCAAAACCGTCTCGATGTCTTCCCGGAAGCCCATGTTCAACATCTCATCGGCTTCATCCAAGACAAACATTTCCAGCTGATCTAATTTCAAGGTTCTTCGTCGGAGATGGTCCATGACCCTTCCCGGCGTTCCGACAACAATATGCGCTCCTCGTCTGAGCTGTTGGATCTGGCGGTCAATCGACGCGCCTCCAAAAACGGGAACAATTTGCATCCCACGATGGTATTTGCCAATCGTCTTCAAGGCTTCTGACACCTGTACCGCCAATTCTCGCGTCGGGCAAAGAATCAGGGCTTGGGTAGCCTTGACTTTGGGATCAATGCGCTCTAGAATGGGAATGCCGAATGCGGCTGTTTTTCCCGTTCCCGTTTGTGCCTGTCCAACCAAGTCAACTCCATCAATTGCTCTGGGGATCGCTTGCGTCTGGATGGGAGTCATCGTTTCAAAACCCATTTCCATTAACGCTCGAATTGTCTCGTTCGCACAGGTTAAATCACGTACTGATAAATTCTCCATTAATACCTACCTATCTTTTTTCTTGTTCATAGCAATAAACACGTTATTTTACATGATATTTCGCATTTTGTCCAACCTTATCCACAAGTTTTCGGAAAAGTTCTTAATTTGTCCACATGCAAACGCTATCTTTCCCCATCATCCACTTTTTCCTCTCGCTTGACGCCAATCAAAACTTCATTGCGCCGCAAGAACGGCACCTGAAATGGCGGATCATAAAAGGCAAGAATCCTCTCTCCTTCAATCCTCCATCCCTTAAGTCGAATCCATTCCATCAGTTTCTCTTCCTTCGCATGGATTTTCCGCTCGCTTGCCATGCCGGAAAACCGGATAACCGCCATCTCCGGCCATTCAATTCGCTGAATGGACACGGAATCATCGGATGGAACCGGTGCACTTCCCCGAAACTGCTTTGGAACCACAAAGCTCATGGTCTGTTGCCGGTCTTCTTCCTTCTGCAAAACCGGCACCGTCATCGAAATTCTCTCTTGGTCTCGATTGGCTCCGGAAATATATCGGAACAAAACACGAAATCCATCATTCCGATTCTGCATCTCGACCGCGGCAATTTCAAAGGGTTCATACCGCCGCAATTCGAATGCTTCCTCTTTTACCAACACTTCATAAGTCGGTGATTCATATTTCGCCATCTCTCACCTCCTAAGACATTTGTACCCCGACCGACAAAACTTGGGTACAATATCTTCAGAAAGGAGAGAAATAATGAAACGAAAACTTGCACTCTTTATTCCCTTGCTCTTAACCCTGATTCTGCTGACCGGGTGCATTCCCGGCGACGGCAGCATCACCCACGATGATCCGGCCGGTTTCTTCTGGGGCATTTGGCACGGATGGATCGCGCCGATCAGTTTGATTCTTTCCATCTTTAAGGATCCTTATCAGATCTACGAGCCCATCAACTCAGGACTGGGCTACGACTTCGGCTTCTACATAGCCATCTTGGGTGGATTCGGCAGCTTCTCGCTCTTCCGAAAAAGGAAAAAGAAAGACTAAATAAACCTCAGAAAGGAGAACGACGTGGATCTGGTGAACGGCGATTTAAAACTCCTGATCCGAAAGATCGCGGTTCCCGCCAGCACAGGCTGGATCTTCAACACCCTGTTCAACGTAGTCGACACCTATTACGCCGGCCATTTGGACACCCTGGCCCTGGCGGGACTCGCACTGTCCTTTCCGATCTACTTTATCATTATTGCCACCGGTTCCGGAATTGGGACAGGCGCAACGGCGCTTCTTTCCAACGCCCATGGCGCTCGCGATGAAGCAAAAAGCCAAGCAATTGTCTGCAACGCCATCGTACTCGCTGGCGTTTTTTCCCTTGCCATCACTTGTATAGGGATCGTCTTCAGCCGATCCATTCTGGTATCTTTCGGCGTTTCCGGACGTTCTCTCACCTACGGGGTTGCCTATCTGCGCGTGCTTTTCTCCGGTTCCGGCTTCTTTATTTTCAATGCCACCCTGAACGCCATGCTAGTCTCAAAAGGCAATACCAAACCCTATCGCAATTTTCTCATTATTGGCTTCTTTTTGAACCTTATTTTGGACCCGCTGTTTATGCTGGGATGGCTGGGACTTCCCAAGATGGGAACCGCCGGCATTGCCTTGGCTACCATCCTCATTCAATTCTTTGGCACCAATTATTTGATCCGAAAGTTAAAAAAAGAGAACCAGCATCCCTTCCACGGCTTCTGCCTTCGCAATGTCACATGGAAAACACAGAGCGAAATCCTTGCCCAAGGCATCCCCGCCAGCTTGAATATGATGACCATCGCCATCGGCGTTTTTGTCATCAACCGCTACGTCCTTCTATACGGCGGCGATTTCGCCATTGCCGCTTACGGGGTGGGGACTCGGATTGTCCAAGTCACCTTGCTGCCGGCCTTGGGGCTGAATATTGCCACACTGTCACTTGTCGGACAAAATTACGGCGCAAAACATCCCGCGCGCATCCGGAAGATCTATCGACTGAACTTGCGATATGCCATTACCCTCATGATTCTTGGCATGATTGTGGTTTTTCCCCTCGCGCCAAGCTTGGTTGCCCTCTTTAATGACACACCGGAAGTGATTGCCATCGGAACGCAATTTCTTCGCATTGAATTCCTCGCCTTCAGTACCTACGTCATCATGGGGGTCAGCAATTCTGTTCTGCAGGGTCTCAAACGACCCAAAATGATCTTTTTCATCGGCATTGCCCGGCAATTCATTTTGCCGATGATCGTCTTTCCGTTCTTGGGCGGCGCACGTTCCATGGGCGTTTTAGGCGTATGGTGGGGAATTGTCCTTATTAACTGGACAGCCGCCATATTCAGCCTCTTCTACACCTTGCGCACCATGAGGAAAGTTTTGACAATCTAGGTTGTCATCCAACCATTTTTTTGATATAGTGACAGATAAATTATTATAAACAGGAGGTCTAAAATGGCATTTCAACCGCTACAACCGATACCATCACCTGAAACCATGAAAGAAATGATTCCACTCTCACAAGAACTCGCGGAGAGAAAAGCCTTTCGCGACAAGCAGATTCGCGATATCTTTTTAGGCCAATCCGATCAGTTTATTTTGATTATCGGCCCTTGTTCCGCTGACAATCCCGACGCCGTTCGGGAGTATGTCACCCGCCTTGCCAGATTGCAAGACGATGTCAAAGACAAGATTTTGATTATTCCAAGGGTCTACACCAACAAGCCTCGCACCACGGGCGAAGGCTACAAGGGCATGATGCACACCCCGGATCCCGAAAAGAAACCGGACTTGGTCGAAGGCATCAAGGCCATTCGAAATTTGCAAATTCAGATCATGAGAGATTCAGGACTCAGCGCGGCAGACGAGATGCTCTACCCGATGAATCTCCCTTATGTTGATGATCTTTTAAGCTATATCGCCGTAGGCGCACGCTCTGTTGAAAACCAAAAACACCGCCTGGTTGCCAGCGGGATTGACATCCCTGTCGGCATGAAGAATCCAACCAGCGGCGACCTGACGGTTATGCTGAACTCCATCCGCGCGGCGCAAATCGAGCATACCTTCATCTTCAACAGCATGGAAGTAAAGTCCACCGGCAATCCGATCGCCCACGCCATCTTGCGGGGCGCGGTCAACCAGTATGGACGAAACATTCCCAACTATCATTATGAAGACTTGAATCGATTGATTCAGCAATACGAGCAGCGCGAGTTGCAGAACCCGTCGATTATCATCGACTGCAACCACGCCAACTCCTCAAAAGACTTTATGGAGCAGCCGCGAATCGCGCTGGAAGTGCTGGCCAACCGCCGTCACAATTTCGCCATCGAAAAGGCGGTAAAAGGCCTGATGATCGAAAGCTATCTGGAGGACGGCCGCCAGGATCTGGACGGCGGCATCTTCGGCAAATCCATCACAGACCCATGCCTGGGCTGGGGGAAAACCGAAACCCTGGTCTACCGAATTGCAGACAAACTATAGACATGCAAAATCCCGAACAAAAATCGTTCGGGATTTTTTTCAGTCAACCAACTGGCCGACCTGCGTCAGTTCCTCCAGCTTGCTCACCCCATGGGGCGCGCTTTTAAGCATCTCGCTAATGTCTGTACCCGCCAGGTTGCCCCCGTGCTCTCCGGTCGTCCACTGGGGATGATCGGTGACATCATAAATCATTCCGTCCACCGCCACATAAGCAGGCATACCGTCTTCACCATTGTAGGCTGCCAGCTCTTCCAGGGTCAACTCAACTGTTACTTCCCCGCCGGTTTCCGACGAGTCTGTCGATTCTTTCAAAATGCCGACTCGCCACACTTCCTCCAGCTTTGCCGTTCCATGAGGCGCGTTTTTAAGCATTTCAGTGATATCGGTGCCCGCCAGATTGCCGCCGTGCTCGCCCGTGGCCCATTCCGGATGGTCCGTCACATCGTAAATCTCCCCATCCACCGCCACAAAGGCCGGATTTCCATCTTTTCCATTGTATTTCGCCAAGTCTTCAAGGGTCAGTTCGATATCGCTGGCTTGACTTACGGCATCCGCCTCTTCCTCCATGGGCGCTTCAACACCCGGCTCTTCCTCTGCCATCGGCGTCGATTCCTCAACCGGCGTTGAACATCCAACCAGCAGAAATGCGATCAGCAACCCGATTCCGATGAATTTTTTAATTCTCTCACTCCTAACTCAGGGCTGAACGATAAAAGATATGCAGCCCTAAAAGCATCAACATGATTAGAGAAACCAGACGATGAAAATTCTTCAAGCGCTTTTCACCTTTCACCAGTCCAATTCCCAGAATCCCTTGCAGCAAAACGAAGAGGTACAGCAAATACCCCGTATGGCGAAAATTCCACCCCCAGGCCAGATAGCCGTGTGAAATCCCGCTTATCACGAGTATTCCGCCCAGGATTGGATGCATCCGCCGAATCCATCTTGCCAGTGATTTTGTCCACTGCGATTTTTTTGACCGCTTGAACCAAGCCATAAAGGGTGCCCGCATTGACAAGATCACGACCAAACTCGCATTGAAGTATCCCAAGAATCGAACCATTCCATCACCTCAGTATCTTTTTACCCAAAAAGGAGACCTCTTACGAGATCTCCACGCCTTGCCTGCTGCCTTTGTTCTTCTTTTCCAAATACATCTGCCGGTCCACCTTGTCCAGCAGCTCATAATAGCTCAACTCTTCCTCGTCCCGATAGGCAACCACCCCGGATGAAAAGGTGTAGGCAATCGTTCGGCCGTCGCCAGCCTCAAACTTCAGCCATTCGTTTTTCCATCGCTCCCGAACCATTTCCGCATCCTTCAAATTCTGAAACAGCACGCAGAATTCATCGCCGCCAAAGCGGAAGATTCGATCCACCCTTCTGAGATCTTTCCGGATCTCTTCTACAAAATGAATCAAGACCTCGTCCCCGACGATATGGCCATGAGTGTCATTGATCGCTTTAAAATCATCCAAATCCATAAAGAGAAGCGCAAATTCTTCTTTGTGATGCAGCCACTCGGTGAGTTTCTGCTTCAAGTGACTCCGGTTGAACGCCCCGGTCAACTCATCGGTCACCAGTTTGGGATTCAACTTGTGAATGCTGGCCCGCTGCAGAATCTCTCCCTGCATGGGAACCAGCACCATCAGGGCCAACAAACACCCCAGAGTCCCGCCCAGATCTTGGATATAGATCAACAAGGCGGTGATGGCTATATGAAAGTATAGAAACACCAACGTCGACTTGGATCGGTATACCCCAAAAGCACTGTAGCCCTGGTACAGGCTGATAATCAATCCCGTTAGAACCATATTAATCAAGGTATAAAAGAAGGGCACGGCCAAACACAGCCAGAATCCCCCATAACCAAAAGCAGGAATTTCAGGTACCAGCAAATCAATTAGTGCCAAAATAAAAACAATCTGCGTAATATTAAAGACCAGACGGACATCAAAGACCTTTTCCCGTTCATGATAATAATAGGTCTGAAAGACTTTTCCCGCCAAACTGCAAACAAGCACCAAGAAAAGCACAAACCAAAAAGGCTGGGTGTGCAGCGCCAGGATTAAAATCGGCCCCGAAAGCGACATGGTGATCTGGTCATCATAAAACATTTGCATCACTTCCGTGTAAACCACAGTCCCTAACAAGACCCATCCCAGGGGATTGATGGAACCGCCCAGCCCCTCGCTTTGATATAGAACCGCCAAAAGGACCAAGGTAACCGCCACAAGTCCCGCTAAAAAGATTTCATGCTTTGCTTTCATGTCTGCCTCCAAAATATACATGAATACATTTTACCATATCTTGGATATTTCTTGCATAAAAAAACAATTCTTAAAAAATTTTTAAAATACCCAGCATCTTGTTTACCACATCTCTGTATTTGATAAACTAATCATATCTATTTTTTGCGATTTTTAGAAAAACGTCCATCAGGATTTCGAATTCTTCGAGCGAGGGAGGAAAACACCATGAAACACCGTAAAAAAACACAATTCAACGGATTCACCTTGATTGAACTCATCGTCGTCCTTGCGATTCTCGGCCTGATCCTCGCCATCGCCGTTCCCAATTATATGGCGGTACAGACAAAGGCTGAAGAAACAGCCGACCAGCGGGAAGCTGAACTTCTGGCTGAAGCCATGCAGCGCGCCCTGGCTGATGGTACCATCTGGGTTGAAACCACCGATGAAACAACTTTTATTCGAGCCAAACATCCAAAAAAAGATAAAAGTATCGTTATTGGATCAAAAAAGAAAACCAAGAAGAAGACAAATACGAATCAGAGCAATTTCAATAAAATCTTTGACCCCATCTACAGCAACGAACCTCTGGAACCCAACAGTTCGGAAGCGATGACTGATGACTATTATTTTCTTATAGATGACGCTGAACGAGTAATCAACATTACTATCAAGATTCATAATCCGAAAAAGCCCACTAAACCCAACGCAAAAATTGATAAAGTTTTAGCAAGCTTTACCTACTAGCTACTTGCGCAAAAGTCCAAACCTGATCCGTCGACCAGTCAGGCTCAAACCGATACCCGTCCAACCCAAACGCCTGAATATCTTCGGGCGTTTTGATTTGCTCGTTGATCATCCAATTCAGCATCCTGCCCCGGGCCATCTTGGTCTTGGTAGACTGGGCTTTCCATTCCCCTTTTTTATTACGCTGCAAAAACTGAATTTGAATGCGCTCTTCTGGCAGCATCTTGCCGAATTCATTGGACGATAGATCGACAATGGTTTCATTGGTCCACGCGCCTTGCATCGCTTCTTCCCAATACTTGTACAAGTTCATTCCCGGCCACTTGACCAGAAAGTCCAGCCGGTAGGGCCGCACCCGGTCCTGGGGCTTCAGCAGGCCATACATGGCCGACAAGATCCGCAAATGCTCTTTAATGAACGCCCATTCCGCTCCATCATATTCACTCAGGCACAATTGCTTGTACACCAGGCCGGTATAGTAGGCAATGGCGGCGGTTGCAGACTCCTCGGACTTCCCCTGATAAATCTCTGCAACCTGGTCCGTCAAGGCATCCGACAACTTCATCCGCTGCTGAATTTCGTCCCTCGTCCAGCCCGAAATTTGCTTGCGAAGAACTTCAGCCTCTTTTTCAAACCGCGGCTCCTCCAAGGGCAAAGGCGCTTGCACGGTTGTTTGATAGGTTTTGCTTGGTGATATGACAATGATCATTTCCGTCTCACTCCTCACTTGTACTCCATTTCATTCTACCGTTACATTCCATCATGAAGCAATAAAAAAAGCCCTGATTGCTCAGGACTTCTCACTATTCAGCAATTTCCATTTCACAGCTTTCCGGCCAATCCGCCAATTGGGTTTTGATCACCGAACGGAACAGAATCAATACGGTGCTCACGCCAATTACCTCGGAAAGCACAAAGGAATACCAGACTGCATCCAAGCCCCAGAAACGGCCAAGGAAATACGCTGCCGGCAGTAAAACAACCAGCTGACGAATAAAACTGACCACCATGCTCAAATGTGCTTTGCCCATGGCCTGAAATGATGTACTCAATACAATGGAAAGTCCCGCCATGGGGAAAATCCAGCTGATTGTCTTAAAGGCATGGACGCCGATGTCCATCATGGCTGGCGATGCGTTAAAGAGGCGAAGAAGCGTCCCTGGGAACAATTGAAACACCACCATGCCCAAGGTCATAAATGAAACCGCGGTAACAACCGCCACGCGAATGGCTTCCATCAGGCGCGCCCGGTTTTTGGCCCCATAGTTGAAGCCGACAATGGGCAATGTCCCCTGTCCCAAGCCGAAAATCGGCATAAAGATAAAGGACTGCAGCTTGTAGTAGACCCCCAAAACCGCCACGGCCGAATCTGAAAAGCTAGCCAAAATCAAGTTCAGACCCGTCAGCATCACAGACCCCAGAGCCTGCATAATGGCAGCCGGCAGGCCAACCACCACAATCTGGCGAATCATTCGGGAATCATAATGAAAACTCTTCATATCAAGATGCAGGCTGACCTTCTGCTTAAAGATCGCATGGAACACATAAAACATCGAAAGAATCTGCGCCAGAACTGTCGCAATGGCTGCCCCCCGAATGCCCAATGCCGGCAAGCCGAACCAGCCGAAGATCAAGATCGGATCCAGGATCATATTCCCCACCGCACCAATCATCATGGCTTTCATGGGCTTCACCATCTCGCCTGTGCCCTGCATGGTACTGATCCCCGCCTGTCCGAAAATTCGGCCGAAGGCAAAGAGCATGACAATGCTTGTGTATTGGACTCCGTATTCCACAACCAGCATGTTATCAGTAAAGCTGGCAAAAAATCGCTTTGGAATTATAAAGGCCAAGATCGCGATAATCACATATAGAATTCCAGCAATCATAAATCCGTGTTCCGCCGCATTGGTGGCTTCCTCCGGTCGGCCTTCCCCCAGCTTCCTGGAAACCAGGGAGTTGATGCCGATGCCCAGCCCTACAAAGAAGGCAATGATAATCAGCTGAATGGGAAAAGCCAAAGAAATCGCCGTCAGCGCCTCTTCTCCCAGCCGGGAAACAAAGATGCTGTCCACCACATTGTATAAGGCCTGCACCATCATGGCGACAATCGCCGGCAGCGCCATCGAAAATAATAATTTTGGAATGGGCATGGTGCCCATTTTGTTTGCGTGTTCGTTCATCTAGTCCTCCTGTCGAATCCTTCGTACTGTCGAACCGGTATGCATAAAGACGCCTTTTAGCAAGTCACCCAAATGCTCCTGTTCATCTTCTGGCAAAGCTTCCAGAATAATCCCTTCCCACTCATTCAGAATGCGTTCCATTTCAGGATCAAAGGCAATCGCCTTCTCCGTTCGGAATAATTGATAAGCCCTACGGTCTTGTTCATTAACCTTGCGTGTCACATAACCGCCTTCAATCAAATGTTTCACCGCTCGTGCTACCACGCTTTTATCAATAAACATCCAATGAACCAGGTCCTCCTGGCTGGACCCATCGTGATGCCGCAAACTGATCAGAATCTGAAAATCTACTGGACGCAAGTCCGTATCCACCAATTGCATCTTCCAATATTTTTGTGAAGCACGATAAATTCCCGCGATATATCTTCCATATTGATAATGTGTCATAACGCCCTCCAATTCGTTGCTTTTGCAACTAATTGAAGTCTACCATAATTTAGTTGCAAAAACAACTAAAAAAGCGAGGTTACCCTCGCTTATCTTTTCACAAACAATATCTTCCATTCTTTTGCTTTACACGCGTTCCTTGCGCTTGATTCCCAGCATTTCTCCTTCCGAAAGAATCATCAAACTGGCCAGAATCAAACCGAAGCCCACAAAAGTTCCCAGCGACAGGGCTTCATGCAGGAAGATAGCGCCCCACAGTACCCCAAAGAACGGCACCATAAAGGTTACCGACAAGGTTTTGGTTGGCCCGACCCTGCGGATCAGGGAGAAGTAAATCAAATAAGCAAAGGATGTGCAAACAACCCCCAGCACGACGACTGCCAGCCAAACGCCAAATGGCACGCTCCAGGTTGCAGGCGGCTGAATAAAAATCATGGGAAACAGCACAATAGCCGCGCCAGCCTGCTGGCCAAAAGACAGCACCTCGCCGTCAAATCCCATCATGTGTTTCTTTACATAAACACCCCCGATGCCGTAAAACATGGATGCCCCCAAAGACATCATGGCTGCCAATACCACTTCATGGGTGAAAGGCAATGGACTCCAGCCCAAAAGCGCGATAACTCCGCCAATCCCGCAGGCAAAGGCGAGAAAATGATTCCATTTTAAAGACTCATTCAAGACCAGCCACGCCATAATTGCCGCAAACAGCGGCGTAGTTGCGTTGATCACCGATGCTGTTGACGCCGGCAAGGTCAATGTAGCGGCTGAGATCAAGGTAAAGGGAATCGCCGCATTGATTGCCCCAACCAAAATCATCTTCCCCCAGGCGCGTCCAATAGTCACTTTTTTACCACGAATCATAAATCCAATCCACAAGGCCAAGGCCGCTACAGTAACCCGAACCCAAATGGTCGCAAAGGGACCCAGATACGGCGTGGACACCCGCATAAATAGAAATGACGCACCCCAGACTGCCGCAAGCAATGTGAGCGCGAGAAAATCTCTCGTCTTCATCTTCCCAAACCTCCTAACACTTTCCTCCATTCTAGCAGAAACTCAGGAAGATGCCAGTAAAATAACAGAATTATTATTCATTCCGACTACACTTTATGCACGAATGCAAAAAAATTCAAAAAACTTGAAAAATTCCCCATTTGGTATTAAAATTATAGTATTAAATCAATGTCGGGGTGTGGCGCAGTTTGGTAGCGCACTTGACTGGGGGTCAAGTGGCCGCAGGTTCAAATCCTGTCACTCCGACCAGCAATATTTTATAAAAGGTCGGGAGCTTGAGCGAATTCAGGTTCCCGGCTTTTTTCTGCAAAAAAACAGCGCAAACACTCGAATATAGTTGAAATGTTTGCGCTGTTACTTTCTCTTTAATAACTCTTTTACAAAACTTCTCCATTTGACTCAATGACTTTCTTCATCCAGTCAAAGCTGTCTTTCTTGATTCGCTTTCCTGTACCCTTGCCATAGTCGTCGATATCCACATAGATAAAACCATATCGCTTGCTCATCTCGCTGGAGGAACAGGAAACAATGTCAATCGGTCCCCAGGCATAGTAGCCGCGCAGATCGACGCCATCCCGAATGGCTTCCTGCATTTGCCGGATATGGTCCCGGTAATAGGCAACCCGATAATCGTCATGTACCTGTCCGTCTTCCACCTGGTCGTAATATCCGATGCCGTTTTCAGTAATATACATAGGCAGCTGGTAACGGTCATAATACAGATTCAATATGGTCCTCAATCCTTCCGGATCGATCGACCAGCCCCATGGATTTGCCGGCAAATCCGGATTTCGATTCGATTCATTCCCATTTTCAAAAGATTCCTTGGTGCAAATCCTGGTATAGTAGTAGGAAAAGGAAAAGAAATCCGCCGTATTTTTCAGGACTTCCTCGTCCTCCGGACCAAACTGAATGTCGATTCCCTTCTCCTTGAAATACCGCAGGGCATAGCCCGGGTAGGCGCCCCGCAAAAGCACATCTGAAAAGAAGTAGAAGGACATCTGATTATGCTGCGTTGTAGCGAGAACGTCCTCAGGCTTTGCCGTTGCTGCATAGGCCGGACCACCACACAGCATCATGCCGATTTCAAGATCCGGATACATCCTATGGGCATATTCCGTCACCTTCGCACAGGCGACCATTTCATTATGCACGCCCTGATATTTGGCCTCCTGCAGGTTCTCAACCTTATCTTCCGCAATACCTAAGTGATTGAAGGACTCATGTCCGATCAAATTGATCTGGTTGACGATGATCCATTTTTTCACCCGATCCTGATACCGATCGATAACAACTTTGCAAAACCGCTCAAAGAATTCGATCAGTTCCCGCGAATACCAACCGGAATACGCCGTGGTCAGATGCAGGGGCATTTCGTAATGAGAACAAGTAATCATCGGCTCCATACCGTTGGCGATGATTTCATCAATTAAATCGTCATAGAATTGCAAACCTTTTTCATTTGGCTCAAGCTCATCTCCATTTGGAAAAATTCGTGCCCAGTTGATGGACGTTCGAAAAGATTTCAACCCCAGTCCAGCCAACATCTTCAGATCCTCCGGATAAGTGCAATAGAAGTTGATGCCCGTCCGCTTGGGGAAAATACGGTCTTGACTGGCCAATGCCTCTTCAACAAAGCCGGTGCTCACTTCCATGTTGTATTTTTTATCAACGGCGACATCATCGCGAAACTCATTGATATCAGCAATACACAATCCTTTCCCGTCCACATCATAGGCGCCCTCCATTTGATTGGCAGCTGAAGCGCCGCCCCAAAGAAAGTCTGCCGGAAACGTCTCTGCAATTTTACTCATCATGTCTACTCCTCCAACTTCGCCAAACGCTCGTCAATCGATTCAACGATTTTCACAAGCTCCTTCGCGATTAACACCTCGCTGTTAATGGTCATCAGCGTATCCTGGGCATGGGCGAACAGCAGCGAATACTCCGCCTTCACGCCGCGGGTCTCTTCCTGAATCGCGTCCGTTTGGATCCGATGCGCCTCGATAATATGTTTTCTCGCTTCCTCCAGCTTCGCTTTCGCTCCCTCCACGTCAGGAACCGCCAAGCCTCTCAACGCCTGGAGACAAAGTTCCCGCGCGTCTCCAGCTTTTAAAATAATGCCCATGGCTGATTGTGCTTTTTCTTCGTTCACTACTCGTTCTCCTTTTCCACTTCCTGTTGTTCATAAGCCTTAAAGAATGGATACCAAATCATCGATGCAATTGCCGTATTCAAGGCTAACAGAATAATCCCTTTCACCGATCCCGTAACGATCCATGTCGCGATAGGGAACGGCGTGTACCAAATGTCAAACAGCATGTTTGGAATCGGCGCAAACTGGATGGTCTTTGTAAAGATCCACGTCACCAGCGGCAGCGCAATGCCAATCATCCAAAACGGAATCATCAGAATGGGATTCCACGCAATCGACCCAAATACAATCGGTTCGTTAATGTTGAAGATTCCCGGCACCAGGCAGGCTTTGCCCAGCGCCCGCAACCGCTGGCTCTTGGACTTCATAAACATGATAACCAATGGAAGCGTACAGCCGATGCCGCCCACCCAAAGGTATGCGGAGTAGATGGTTTCCGATGTTACAAGATTTGCCGCTGTTCCGGCAATATTTGCTGTAATCGCCGCCAGCATAACCGGCTTTGTCACCGGGGTCATCACCCATGAAGAAATGCCCATGGAGTACAGGAATGTGTAAATAAACATCAGCAAGGCAAATCCAAAGGGCGTTTCAACGATTTTATTGAGCGGCATGAACAAGGCTACAACCAGGTTGTATACATCAACGCCCAACAGGTCGACAATCACCCACGTCAGCACAATCACAATGCCGATCGGCAGCATGGAGTCAAACCAGGCTCGTACAAAATCGGGAATCACCGATTCTTCCTTGAAGAAGGAGAACTTCCCAAAAGCGCTCATCACCACGCCTGCAAATATGCCCGCCACAATCGCTACAAACATGCCGCCAGCCCCCAAGGCGCTATGGCCGAAGCCAATGGCCTGGTCCGCAATCGCTTGTGGTGTAACAATAATCAGAAATACAATCACCCCGGAAAGACCTGCAATAATCCGCTGCTTGCGCAGGCGCCGCTTTTCCATCAGGTTGAAAGGAATTAAAAATGCCACAAACAAGGAAAGCATCCCCATGGTCCAACCAAATAAAGTCCAGAAGTTCGGCCACCAGGCCCAGCCGAAAACCGATCCCGGAATGGTCAGTACGCAGAAGAGCGATCCCAGGAAGATAAAAGGCAATACCTGCATAATCGAGTCTTTGAGCGTAATCACCCATACATTATGGTTGATTTTATTCATTTTCGGCGCGAAATCATTTTCAAGCCATTGAATTAACTTCTTCATTCTTTTCCCCCGTTTCGTTAATTTTACTTTTCAAAATATCCCAACAGGTGGTCCAAGGCCTTTTCTCCATCCAGAGTGGAATAATACTCCGGTTTCATCAGGATGACTTTTACATCATACTCATGGATATATTCCTCAATCTCATCCATAATGTAGGACAGATGCGGACCCACCATCAGCGCGTCGATCTGATCAACATAGTTCTCTATCTCCGCTTCCCCGCGCGCCTTCACGCTGATCTCCATATTTCTGTTGGATGCTGCTTTTCGTATATTGGCTGCCATAAATCCACTGCTTGCTCCGGAACCACACACTAATAAAACGTTCATTGTTACTCCTCCTCGTAAATCACAATCAATTTTGAGCTCTCAATCAATCTACCACCACTATATCGAACAAGCCTCTTCCCCGCCACCTGAGTTCTGCACGCCAACAGTGCATGTACGACTTTCACCTTGTCCATGCAAATCACGATTTGCATTATTTCCATCATATGATAGGATACAAATACTATAATGATCGTTTTGTAATTTGGGATGGAATGGGGTTAGAAATCAATGAACAACAACCATATCGCCGTATTGAAACTTCTTCTTCAGGAAAATAAAAGCCTGACGGCAAAGACAATTTCCTCGAAGTTGAATGTTTCCGTGCGCACCGTTAAAAACTATATCTATCAAATCAACGCGCAATACCCATCTACCATTCATTCCTCGCGGGACGGATACGCAACAGACTTTAAAAAAGCAAGTCAAATCCTGCAAAAGGAAACAGAAAAGAACACGAAGTCCGGCATTCCGCAAAACTCACGCGAACGGGTCAATTACATTCTTCATCGGCTAATCAGCTCACAAACGCCTGTCAATCTCTATGATTTATGCGATGAACTCTACATCAGCCTTTCAACGCTGAACCATGCATTAACGCTTGTCAAACGAAAAATTCAAGATTTCAACCTGGAGCTGAAACACGATTCAAACGAATTGTCTTTTGATGGAACGGAAGCGGACAAGCGCAAACTGCTTAGCACAATGGTCTATGACAGCACCGACATGAACTTTGCGGATCTCAGCTTGATCAAGAAAGCCTATCCGCATATCGATATCGACTTTGTTCAAGCAGCTATTGATGAGATTTTCAACACCTGCCATATGTATATCAATGATTATTCCCTGGTTAATTTGATTCTGCACATCGCAATTGCAATTGATCGGATCAAAAGCGGTTATTCCAACCAATCAGCCATCCCGAAACTGAAAGAAGACGCCCTGACCCAATATGAAATCGCAGAAAACCTTTCCAACAAGCTGGCTTCTAAATTCACTTTGGCCTACACGCCAGCCGAGATTTACGAACTAAGCCTGCTGATTGCCTCAAGGGCGACATCGATCGATTATACCGCACTTACAAAGTCGAATATCAAAGATTATATCGGTGCAAGCCATTATCAGCTTGTTAAAGAACTGATCAAACTGATTGAAGACAATTATTCAATCGTTATCGATAATCCCGAGTTTTTTGTGCGTTTTTCCCTGCATGTGGAAAATCTAATTATCCGTGCACAAAACAAGCACTTCTGCAAAAATCCATTAGCGGAGGAAATCAAGACTTCCTGTCCGCTTATCTACGATATCTCGGTTATGATGGCTGGCTTGCTCAAAGAAAAAACCGGCATCTTCATCAATGACGACGAGATTGCTTTTATCGCCTTTCACCTGGGCGGTGCTTTGGAAGTGCAGAAGGTACTTCACACAAAGATCAAAGCCGTGTTGTTCTGCCCGACTTACTATGACATTAACACGAAACTGCTGATGAACATCAATCACCGTTTCTCGGATGATCTGCTCATTACAGATATTCTTACCCGCGAATCGGAATTGGAGAATTTAAAGAACTGTGAGCTGATCATCACCACCATACCTTTCAGTTTTTTGCCACTCATACCTACGCTGAAAATCAGCATTCTTTTCAATCAGCAGTCCCAGAATTTATTAAAAGAGAAAATTCATGCGATCAAACTGCAGAAGAAAAAGAAAACCTTTAGAACCTATTTGGTCGAACTGATCACGCCGGAGTTTTTTGAAAAAACCAACCGGACCTTCACCAAGCTGGAAGCCTTGCAGCATATGTCAGAAAGACTCTTGGAACACCATTATGTCAATGAATCGCACCTGTCCGATCTGCTGGAACGAGAAAAACTCTCTTCCACGGCATTGGGGGCTTTCGCCATCCCACACGCCCTGAAAATGAATGCTAACAGGACCAACATTAGCGTACTGATCACGGATACGCCCATTGATTGGGACGATAAAAAGGTCAATCTGGTCCTGATGCTGTGTTTCAACATCCAGGAGCGCGCCATCTTCCACAAGATTTTTGATCCGTTGACCATGATCTTAAGCGAACCGGAGAACGTAAAGACCGTTTATGCCTGCAACACTTATAATGAATTTATTGATACCATCGTATCTCTATTGGAATAGCCAGGTAACTGAGTCAAATCAGTTGTCTGGTTTTTTTCTGTTTAAAATGTCTTCCCATTTTTACAACTCTTCTCCATCTTTCCCATTAATTGTTATTTTTTGTTAAATTTAATGTTTACATCTCATTACATTGCGATTTATCTTCCCATTTACCGGATATATGTTTAGTGAAGAACAAAAATCTTGGTAAAGGAGGAAATGCTTGTGAAAAAATGGAAAATACTTGCGCTTATCTGTGTACTTCTCATCACAACAGCCAGTCCGGCATTTGGCGGTTCACCACCGGTCATCATAGATCCCATCACCGTTGACCCCATTCTCACCCTGCCGCTCATGCCACTCTTTATTAACGAAAAATCAGTTTCCACCATCCCGCTCTATCGCCTGTACAACTCCAGTGCGGAAATTCATACCTATACCTCTTTGGCGGGCGAAAAGAACGATCTGATTGCAGATGGCTGGACGAACGAAGGAATTGTCGCTTACCTAAGCCCGGTTAAACTGCCCGGGTATATCGGTCTTCACCGATACAAGGTGTTCGGCTCGATTACCATCCTCTCCACAAGCCCGTCCAGCATGCTCCCCTGGTACACCCATACGGGAATCATGGGATACATTCTGGACGACAGCTTCACCGGTTCGGTAGCGGTTCACGAGAGTTCCCGCGCCATTGAGGAAGGCGAAGGCCCTTGGGACTCCGACTACTATTATGGCAGCCATTATGTGTCTCTGGGACCGTTGATTACCTTCCCGGATATTCCGACCGGCTACAACCTAACCGGCAACTTCCTGGATATGTGGGAGTCAGCCTCCATCGTCCAAAGCGTCAGCTTGGGCTCGATTCCTTCCAATCTAACCGGCGGCACCAAGCGGGGAATCGGCTGGACGACAAAAGCACGGGGCGGCTTGGTGACCTTGATGTACTCGTCCGACAATGGCGAAACCTGGTATACCATTGCGGAAGACTTGAGCAATGCTTCCGGCTCCGGCTCCTATCTCTGGTCAGTGCCCAATATCACCAACAGCAAAATGAAGATCCGAATCCTTTGGAAGGCGGAAGCCAGTGCGAGCGCAACGGCGTGGGACACTTCACCGACCTTCTCTATCACCGCAGATCCGGGCGGCATCATCTTTATTCCGATCGATCCCGGCATCAGCATTCTGACCATCAAACCGGCTGCGCCGACCAATCTGTCCGCAAATGCCGGAATCATCACAAAAGAGATCAATCTTTACTGGACGGATAACTCCGCAACGGAGACCGGCTTCAGTATTGAACGCAAAACCGAAGGTGGAATCGCCTTTATTGAAATCGCAACGGTAGACATCAATGAAACGGAATATACCGATACCGCCATCGCATCCACCGTGAAATACACCTATCGCGTAAAAGCCTTGGGTGCCATTATGAACTCCGGCTATTCCAACACCGCAGAAGCCACCTATACGGGACTGATTGTGGATCCTATGTTGCCTGACGGATTTGTCTTCCCAGAATTCCCGGATCCGCCAACGAATGTATCGGCCGCCTTTACCGACGGTTCTCAAACCGAAGTGCTGATCTCCTGGACGCCGCCATCCGGCGACTATACCGGGTTCAAGGTGGAGCGCCTGTCTGGCATGGGCTGGATCGAACTGGGCAATACCACGGAAGACGATTACGATTTTGTTGATGTGGATCTGGACGGATTAACCGGAGAAATCTCTTACCGCGTGAAAACCTATGACGGTGCCCTAACCTCGTCACCGTCCTACCCCGTCGTGATCACTCTGGACGAAGAACCAGCTGAACCGGAACCAGAACCTGAGCCTGAGCCGGGTCCCGATCCCGACATCTTTGACGGCACCCAGTCCGGTTGGGCCGAAGCTGAAATTTTGGAAGCCTACAACAACGGGCTGACCTATCCGGGCGTTATGTACGACTACGGCCGCTTTATCACCCGGGAAGAGTTTTGCACCATCGCAGTCAAACTCTACGAGAAGCTGACGGGAACCACGGCAACACCTGGTGTCGATCCTTTTGAAGACACCGACAATCCGGACATCCTGAAGGCTTATAAGCTGGGCATCGTAAACGGCATCAGCGCAACTCAGTTTGCGCCGTCCAATAACATCACCCGCCAGGAAATGTGCGTTATGATTTATCGGGCACTGGATGCCGCAGGCTTCGACACTTCCGTCGATCCCCTGGCTGCCTTCCCGTTCACCGATTACGCAGACATCGCCTCCTGGGCCATCAACGAGGTGAAATTCTGCTACCAAAACAGCATCATGAACGGCACCAGCCCAACGACCATTGATCCGCTCTTGAATACCCCAAGAGAGCAGGCCATTGTGCTGATCGGAAGGACCTACAACTCCTTCACAAGTCCTTGAGGCGGCTGCTGATCCAAGTTTTGGATATGACAAAGCCGGAGACATTTTTCTGTCTCCGGCTTTTCTTCTTGCCTTATCTCATCTTGCACGCCTGTAAAAAAGCGTCAAACACCCGGTCCTGGTCTCTGTCTTTTATTCGCAGCATCTCGGGATGCCACTGAATGCCCACAATAAAGCGAGAGGTGTCCTTATGTTCAATCGACTCCACAACCCCATCCGGAGCAAGAGAAGAAACCCTCAAACCCTGGCCCACCTCTTTAACAGACTGGTGATGCAAGGAATTGACTTTCAAATCTTTGCGTCCAAAAATACCATGAAGTATAGTCCCTTCTATCAACGTAACGGGATGGCTTTCTTCATCCCATGTGGCAAATTGTGAGTGATTGAAATCCGTTGCAGCTTTATTGTCCTGAAACAAACTTCCTCCGAAAGCAACATTCAAGACTTGAGCGCCGCGGCAAATACCTAAAATCGGCAGTTTGGTTTCATTCACTGCAAATCGGATCAGATCCATTTCCATGATATCCCGTTCCACAATTTCGGTAGCAAATCCCGCGGCATCTTTGTTTTCCAATCCATCCAAACGCCCAAACAAACCAGAATTCTCCACCATGTCTTCCCCGTACCAGCGAGACCCAAGATCGCTTCCTCCAGCAAACAAAAGACCATCTACCCTCTTTAACATCGCTTTCACCGTCTCAATATCTTGATACAAAGGTAAGACAACCGGAATCCCCCCAGCCGCTTCAATGGCTGCTACATCCGTTTGAAAGGAAAGATTCACTGGAATCTCGTTCAATGCATACATGCCGCTTGCTACTTTCGATGCTTTCAGTTTCTCAAGCTCTGCCAATTCCTCAGTGCCCCCACACTCCAGTTTTGGCATTAAGCTGTTAAAATAATTGCTGGTAATTCCAATCAACGGTTTCAATCCAATCCCTCCATTCAATCCTGTTCGATATCGCTATTATATTCCAAAAATTCGGAAATATCGAGATTGAAAAAGCGCTTCAAAAAAACTATGATAAAGATAAGTGTGGAAAGCGGAAAAGGGGTTCGAATAAAACAAACTGGCGCCATGCATTCGCATCGCGCCGGTTTTTATGTTCCATCAATGATGCCCGTTGGAAAACAGCATCAGCCTTTTCATATAATTCTTGTACTCCGTATCAAACAAGCCTTCATATCGGTCAATGTTCTCGCTGTAGATATCCACCCATTCGCGAACAGAGTCTCGCAAGCTAGCTTTCGCCTCTTCCATGGTTTTTCCTTCCCCATACAAGCTGATCTTGTCCAAGGATAAACGGTATTGAACCTGATCGGCGTCATAGGCCGATTTTACGTGAATTGTAAAATACTGCATCGCACACCTCTTTCCAAAACCTGATTCCAGTGTGTCTCTTTATCAAGTCGGCATGGCTTCTTTTCCCATGAATCCATGACTCGCCTTACAGTATTTATACCCAAGATCCTCCGGCTCAGCGCTGGGAGTTCCTGCCTAAAGCGAAGGGGCAGACCGAAGCGCATAAAAATAGCCTGGAAACAAATGCATGCGCACCCGCTTCCAGACTTTGAATCAAATCCATTCCTTCATATCTTTGACAGAATCAAATACAAAGTCAGCCTGAATTTCACTGCTTTGGTAATCCGCTTCCTTGGTTTCCCCCGAGTAGACCAGCACCGAGGCAATGCCCGCGTTTGAACCGGTTTTGATATCGGTATACAAACGATCGCCTACCATAACCATGTCCTCTTTCTTAAAACCGTACTTGGCAACAATGCTTTCGATGATCTCCGCATTCGGCTTTCCGATCACCTTGGGCGTCATTCCAGTGGAGGCTTCAATCAAGGCTGCCATGGCACCGGCATCCGGCATAAACTTGTCATTGGCCAAGGGACAGTTAAAATCGGGATGTGTTGCGATATACGGCACCCCTTCGGAAATATATTCCGTGGCCGCCCACAGCTTTTCGTAGGTCAGGCTTGTATCAAAGCCAAGCACCACATAGTCGATCGGCTGATTCCGGTCTCGTTCCAGAAGAAATCCTTCCCGTTCAAACTCCTCTTCCAGCGCTTGCGTGCCCAGAAGAAAAATCCGTGCGCCCGCCTTCTCCTTTTTCAGGTACATGGTCGTCGCTTCGCCCGATGTGAACACCTCGTCGGCAAGGGCATCAATGCCCAGCCGGTTGAGCTTTTCCACATACCGGTCCTTGTTTTTGGATGAGTTGTTCGTCAAAAACAAGTAGCGCTTCCCCTGGTCGCGAATCGTCTGCAAAAAGGCTTTCGCCCCGTCGATCAATTCGTCTCCCAAGTAAATCGTGCCGTCCATATCCAGCAAAAAAACCGACTTTTCGCTTAACTGCTTACGTTCCATCTTTTCACCTTCCGTCATCTAGCTAAACAGGTTCAATGTGAACAATGCAATGCTTTCCGAGTATGTCACCATAATCAATACAATCAGCAATGCCACGATAAACGGCCAAACTTCCCGGACGAAGTCTTCGAGTTTCGCCCCGACAATCGAACAAACCGTAAACATCATGGATCCAAATGGTGGCGTCAAGCCGCCGATCATAATGTTGACGATGAAGATCATGCCGAAGTGCAAAGGATCCACGCCGAACACCTTGACTACCGGCACCAAAAGCGGTGCCAGGATAACCAGGGCTGCGCCCCCTTCAATAAACATGCCGATAAACAGCAGCATCAAGTTGATTACCATCAAAAGCACAAACGGGCTGTCCGTCATGTTGGTCAATGCCGTTGTAATCATTTGTGGAATTCGCTCCAAGGTCAAGTAGAAGCCGAATACCTTGGCGCTTGAGATGATGATCATAACCGCGCCCGTGCTTTTTACCGTATCCATCAGGATTTCTGGAATATGCTTCAGCTTCAGTTTCTTGTAGACAAAGAAGCCAACCATCATCGAGAATACCACTGCGATTCCACCGGCTTCCGTCGGTGTAAACATGCCCATGCGCATTCCCATGATAATGCCAAACGGAATAGCCAAAGCCCAGATCGACTTGAGGAATTGCTTGAACAATTCGCCGCCGGTCGCCTTGCGGTCACGGCTTGGCTTGTAGCCTTTCTTCACAGAAATAATCTGAACCGTAATCATCAAAGCAAGGGTCATTAAGAGCCCCGGCATATAGGCCGCCAGGAACATATTGCCTACGGAAACGTTGGCAATGATCGCGTACAAAATCAGATTGGTTCCCGGCGGAATAACGGGACTAACCGCTGAAGAGGCCGCTGTTACGGCCGCGGAAAACTCTTTTGAGAATCCCTTTTTCTCCATTTCCGGAACCAGAATTTTAGACTGCATCGCCGCATCGGCATTGGCCGAACCGGAAATGCCGCCCATCAACGCACTCAACAAAACATTTACCTGCGCCAATCCGCCGCGGGTATGGCCCACCAGCACTTCGGCAAAGGACATTAGCGCCTCGCTGATGCCGGAATGGTTCATGACGGAACCGACCATAATGAAAAACGGCACCGCCAGGTATGGAAATGATTCCACCGACGTTACAAACTGCTGAATCAACATCTCCATCGGCATCGATGTATTGATGAAGATAAAGTAGAACAGCGAAGCCCCCATCAGGGCAAAAGCCACAGGGATGTTCAAGAAAAATAATATAAACAAAAGTACAATTGGATATAAAGCTGCCATTTCTTATCTCACCCCTCTATTTTTCGTCTTTTTTCGAAAGGATCTTCTTCACATTTTGGAAAAAGAAAACAATCGAATAAATCGTAATCAGCCCGAACGCAATCACCATCGACACATAAATGTAGCGGTATGAAATTTCCAGCGCGGCTGTAATTTTCGTAGATCCTGAAACATACAAATAACTGAAATAGAACATCACCGATGACAGCAAGGCCAAAATCAGCGAGGTGCAAAGTTCGACAATCGCTTTCCCTTTCTCCGGCAAAAGCTTGACGAGAATCTCAACCCCAATGATGCTCTTGGTTTTAAAAGCATTGGCAAATCCCAGAAAGATAATCCAAACGAATGATCCAACTGCAATTTCCTCTGCCCAAGAATACGTAAAATGTAGAAAATACCGAGTAAACACGTTTGTAATCACAATCACGGATGTGATTAACAAAAATACACTTCCAATCCGAAGCTCAAAATCTTTCCCAAGCCTTTTAAATAAATCTTTCATCCGTACCTCCACCGATAAAAAAGTCGGAAGGGGTTTTCCCCCTTCCCACTTCTACACGCCGCATATGATTTGACTGCAAACTTGCATTCTGATCAACTTCACTCGAACTTTCATTTTTTAAAAAACAATCGTTTGTTTAGCATATCAGGGATGCATGGCCAATTGGCAGCGGCCAACTCACATGGCAAATCCAGCCTACTTTTGCTTGATTTGCTCCAACTCTTTCATAATGTCGTCATAGATGCCCGGTGTCCATTTGTCAAACTTGTCGAATACCGGTGCAACCGCTTTTTGGAATGCCGCAGCATCAACCTCGTGGAAGGTTACGCCTTGCTCTTGAAGCTTTTGCGTGTACTCTTCTTCCAGCTTGATCGTTTCAGACAGGTTGTCTTCTGTTCCTTTGGCAATCTCTTCCGCGATGATTGTTTGTTGTTCTTCTGTCAGGCTGTCCCAAAGTTCTGTAGACAGGGTAATGGCAGAAACACCCAACAAGTGGTTTGTCAAAGAGTATTCTTTCACATTTTCATATTGCTTTGTTCCCCAGTATGTCAGGATAGAACCTTCAATACCGTCGATTACGCCTTGTTGAAGCGCTGCATATGTGTCTGGGAATGGCATTGCCACTGGGTTTCCGCCCATTCCTTCCAATGTGAAAGAGTACAATTGGCTGGTTGGAACGCGGATGTTCAACCCTTCCATGTCTTCCGGTGTAGAAATCGGCTTGTTTGTCATCATGCTGCGGAATCCGAATACCCAATCCAAAGACATAACTTTAACGCCGTACTCTTCTTCGATTTGTTGGTTCAGGTTTTGAACCAGATCTGTTTTTGTCATCGCCAAGTACTCGTCAAACGATTGGTATAGGAATGGTCCGATAATCGCATTGTAATCCGGCACGTAGTCGCCCAGGAAGTTAACGCCGTCGACCAAAATCCAGTCGGAACCGTTTACCACTTGCTCAAGACCGTCTTTTCCAATTGGTAGAATACCACCTGTAAACAATTGTAGTTCTAGAGATCCGTTGCTTCGTTCGTTAATGGCCTCTACAACCTTCGCCATCGACTTCGCTGTTTGCTCATCGTCGACAAATTTCATGCTCACCTTGATCACGCGCTTCTCAACTTTGGCCGCTGGCGCCTCCGCGCCTTCCGTAGCCGCGTCGCCCGCGCCACACGCAGCTGAGGTCATAGCGATTGCCAAAACAAGCAGCAATACTAAGAATTTTTTCATAATTTTTCTCCCCTTTTCATAAGTTTTTTTGAGTCGTGATTCGAATTCTATCATCCGATTTTTTCCTTGTCAACAGAATCTTTTAGCCATTTGTGTAGGGTAAACGTTAATTTTTCGTTTGAATTTTGCAAAAACGTTATTTTTTTAACTTGGAAATTTTTCCATTTTCTTTTCACACATTTTAAACTAGAAATCCCATTATTCTCCAATCACTGAGCATTTTCTCACTTGCTGCCGAAAAACAGACCGCCGTAAAAATTCCCTGCTTTCACAATTATTTCTTTTTTCTGCCAAACCCACATAAAAAATTTTTATTTCCCCGACTGAAATATCAGAAAAAACAGATGGCGTTCTGAGAATTCTGAATGTAAAGTCCATGTAAAGTCTTTGTAAAGTTTTAGTAAAATAACTCTTGCATTTTTCTAAACTATCATGTAAACTGTCATATATCACGCAGATGGGAAAACATTTGCATGGTTGTGGAATGCGAAAAAAGAATACGCAGGCAGGAGAAAAGGAAGCCACTATGAAAGAGATCGCCATCGGTCTGTTTTTGTAGTGTTTTTTTATTGCCAGCGCCCCGCAGGTCCACCCATTCCAATCGATCAAGGTCTATCGGTTCAACCATAGACTATTCATATACTGCAAACGGCATGCCAGAAAGCAAGATCATTTCAAGCAACACCCAACTCAAACTACAAAGGAGCGACATCATATGCAATCAGTATTAAAAAAGTCCGTCGAATTAAATTCAACGATACAGGCGTATCTGAATTTAATCGCAAACGGACTCTTATTATTCGAAAAAGTCATCGGTTCCTATCTGTCGGATGAGAATGCCGTTTTCAAAAAAACCTTGAAGCAGATTTACGAATCAGAAACCAAGGCCGATGAACTGGAGGAAGAAATCAAAACCTCCCTGTACCGATTCCTGCTCTTGCCTGACGCGCGAGCCGATGTGCTTTCCCTGATCAAGAGCCTGGATGACATTATCGATTCCATTGAGGAAATTGCAAAAGAGCTGTATATTCAAAAGCCGCATTTTCCAGAGGAGCTGAACGAAGATATTCAAGCCTTGACCAAGCAAACCGCCAAAACGGCCAAGTCCCTGCTCAAAGCTTCCAGCGCCTTCTTCAATGAGGTTCACTTGGTACCTACCTATATCGGCGAAGTCAAATTCTTCGAACATGAGGTGGACATTATCCAGGACCGCATCAGCAAGGAAATTTTCCGCGGCGACCTGGTGCCTGAGCATTCGGAAAAAATGCAGCTGAAAATCTTCATCGACAAGATTGCCGAGATTGCAGACGAGGTTGAAAACATTTCAGCCAAGCTGACAATCTTCACAATCAAGCGGGAAATTTAGGTGATGCGATGAATTTAGCCATCTTATTTATTACTAGCGGACTCTTTCTGGGATGGTCTCTCGGCGCCAATGATGCAGCCAATCTTTTTGGCACAGCCGTTGGTTCCAAGGTGATCTCCTTTAAACTGGCAGCCACCATCATGAGCATCTTCGTCGTGCTGGGCGCGGTTTCCAGCGGATCCGGCGCAAGCCACACCCTTGGCAAACTGGGCGCCATCAATACGCTGCCCGGCGCCTTCGTTGTAGCGCTGGCTTCGGGACTGACCGTGCTGGTCATGATCAAATACGGCCTTCGCGCATCCACGTCGCAGTCCATTGTTGGTGCCATCGTCGGCTGGAACCTGTTTGCAGCCAACCCGACCGACATCAATGTCCTCATCAAGATCATGATGACTTGGTTCTTGTGCCCCATGCTGGCCGCCATTTTCTCGGTAATTTTCTATCGCCTCTTCAAGCGAAGCACCCGAACCTTGAAGGCCAATATCTTTATCCGGCATTATTACATTCGGGTCGGACTGATTATCGTCGGTTCCTTCGGCGCGTTTTCACTGGGCGCCAACAACATTGCCAATGTGATGGGGGTCTTTACCAACTCCATTCAATTGCCGCCCTTGGATTTGTTCTTTTTCACGCTGAACAACACCCAGATTCTTTTTCTGATCGGCTCTCTGGCCATTGCGGTTGGCATCTTTACCTATTCAAAGAACGCAATGATGACCTTAAGCAACAGCATTTACAAGATTTCTCCGGCAACAGCCCTTATTGTTGTGCTGGCCAGTTCCACCGTACTATTTGTCTTTGCTTCAGAAGGCCTGCGGGATCTTTTGATCTCCCTGCATTTGCCGCCAATTCCATTGGTGCCGGCATCCAGCTCCCAAGCGGTAGTCGGCGCGATTATCGGAATCGGCATTGCCAAGGGTGATCGAAACATCAATCTCGAGAAGATCAAAATGATCTCCATCGGATGGGTGCTGACCCCCCTTATGTCGCTGATCATCAGTTATATCAGCCTGTTCTTTATGAACAACGTCTTCATGCAGCAAGTCTTTTAATTTTTGACAGGTGCAGCAATTTCGGATAACGGCAAAATGCGATTTACAGTGATCGATTTTTCATTCGATTCCTTCTGTTTTCCGATAATCCATACTTGTTCGCAAAACGGCACCATCCGACTTATGTGCAAAAGCCGGTAACATCTGATCACAATCCCTGCCGTCACATGCGAATAAGGAATTTGCCCATTTCTTAGCAGACCGAAATTGCAGTCCTTATATAGGAAAGCACAAAAGCCTCCCAGATTTATCTACCTCATTCGCCTGGGAGGCTTGGTTGCTTGATTCTCTCAACTATTTTCTTTCCTATATATAGGAAGGAATTTTTTCATAACGCCCTGTTGATTCCCATAAAAAAACGGGCGAATACACTTCACCCGCAAAACCATTTCTAGAAAACACATACTGTCATTCTTTTTTTCTCCGCAAGCTTATAAACCACATCATCCGCACGAACTGAAATTACGATCACCTTCATCATATGATCTTTTACCTCCAGTTTATAGACAATACGGATACCCATCTTACGCAATTTTATCTTGTAATACCCCGATAACTTCGTGTGAACACGATTGCTCAACGGCTTTCCATACCTAAATCCCTTCATTATGATAAGCAATAAACCAGCGCATTAATCGATTTCAACCTCGGCAACCTTTAATTCTTCAGGATCTATATTCAACTCCTCCAACATTTCCTCTTGGGTCATATACTCGATATCCTGCGAATCCTTCATTCTTTTTTCAGCTTCCAGAAGCAAGTAATAATCCTCAATCACTTCCATCATCTCTTCATACTGTGATGGCGAAACTAATACACATGCAGGCTTATTATTCTTCACAACGATCTTTGCGCCGTCTTTCTCCACTTCATCAAAGATTTTTCCCGCTTCCCCTTTATTAAAACGAGAAATTGATACGATTGCATTCACCATCTTTTTTCCCAATGTTGTATTAATCATAACTTCACCTCGCATATCTTTCTCACTCTGGCCTACTCCTAATTATTTTATTCGTCAACTTTAAGACCGTTTAATTCATCAATCTATTTATTGATAAATTATACCCTAATTTAATAATCCACTTAACACTTTTCATCATCCCAATGATACAAGCACGCTGACTATACGTAATGTATCCGTATACTTGATTCATGAACACATAAAAAAACGATGCAATCTTTCAATCGCACCGCGCCACACTCTCTTATTTGCCTTTATTTCGTATAAATACCTTTAAGTCTTCTACAGTTTTAAATCCTAGGGACTTGGCTATTTGTTTACCCGTTCCAATAGCAACTTGATCACGATCTTTATGATAGTCAAACTTGACAGTAGAAGGTTTTCCTTTTGCATCAATCCCAATGTAAATATTCGAACCTTTACGCACTCTTTGATATCCCATCCACTTCAGAACTTTCTTGATTTCGCCTTGGGTAAATCGTACCGGCATCAGAGATTAAACTCCTTTTCAAGATTTTCTCGATCACAAGCTAATACCATCAGCTTCAACATATAGGCTTTATAGTCATCATCGAACAATCCTTGATATCGATCAATGTTTTCCCTATAGATATCAATCCACTCAAGAACAGATGTTAAAAGATCTTCTTTAGCCTCTTCCTTTGTTTTCCCTTCTCCATAGAGGTTAATTTTTTCAAAGGCAATTGTATAAACCGCTAGCTCTTCATCATAATCAATGCTCAATTCAATCGGCAGTCCACGTAACAAAATTAACATTAACTGTTCATGAATATGCGCAACCGACATCTCTTCATTTTTATTTTTCGTGAATACCGGCAATCCTTTTATAGCTGCTTTTTGGATTGAAGAGTACTGACTCTTGGTCTCACGAATGTTATAAACTGACTTACACTCCTTCATACTTTCACCTCTCTCCAACCTCAGCCTACCATAAGAGACCACCGTAGTCAACGTGGTCACGCATTATTCTTTTTCCTTTTTTACTGCATGTTTTTTCTTACTAAGAACCCAATGGGTTGCATACCACTCTTCCACACGAGAATTAGCCGACTTACTAAACTGCAACTGCTGTTTGGGACCTTTCCCCCACGACATATACTCGGTTTTAGACGGTTTCAATTTAGCCTGATATCCAAAGGCACGCAAAGTTTTATTCACCAGCGAAAGTTTTTTCAAATTCACCTTACATACCCACTCCAGGTAATCCACCTTCTTCATTCGCCAATTTTCGTAATCTTTTTGTGTCAGATATCCCAATTTTATCAATACATCCACCGAACTCGCATAGCCTTTTTCACTGACCAATTGTCCAGCAACCGTCTTTACCTTTTTCTCCAGTTCACGATTGTTCACAACGACTCAACCTCTCTTTCACACCTGCGTAATTCTTATCAAATGACTCTATCAGCTTCAGATTCTTTTTAGCTTCCACCCACTTACCCGACTCCATCTGCAAATCAATCATGATTAACAACAGTTCCGGTGTAGAGATCCCCTCTTTAAAAAAGCGTTCCTCTAAAAGAGATTGAACGTGTTCTCGTCCCCCCCGTTCCAACATTCCAGCAACTTCAGCTCTGATCATGTGAGAAACCAAATCGTCCGGACGCAGTACAAACACCCTACGGTCTTTTGCAATCCCTTCATATTCGACTCCCATCTTTCTCAAACAGGACAAAGCCTGTCTTTTTTCCTCCTGACCCAGCTCGGCATCCTCAAGCACAGCATACGCAAACTGTACACCCCAATCACCCGTTGAATATACAATCTTCTCCACAGCAGCCACACGATCCTTTTGTTTTTCATTATAATTATCAAAATCATAAAAATGCCTAAGCATGATCCATAAAGGCCCGCCAAAAAGCACTTCATTATGGTCAAGGGCATATTCAAATAATTCAATGTCACTGGCTTGATCAAAGGCATGCATCGCAGTAAACGGCACGATAAAAGGTGGCAGTTCCCCCTGCTCAAACTTTGATAATACACGATCCAAAGCCTCTCTAGGAACAACTTGGGTTTCCATCCTTAACCAATAATTCAAGGCTTGATCATATTTTTTCATATTAAATGCACATTGGGCCGCAAGATCATGCATATGATCTGCAAAAAAGTAAGCACCAAACCTGCTATAAAATGATAAGCAATCTTCATACATTTCAGAAACGGCTCCGGCTTTCATCACCATATACGCATAAGTCTCCCATACATCCCGACTATATCGATCCGCTTGGTGACTATATATTTGATCATATTTTTGACACGATTTTATAAAGTAGGATTTAGCCGTCCTCTCATATTTTTGTGCACCCTTAATCATAGACAGCAATGCATAATAAAAAGGATTCAAATCCCGCTTCAAGGCTGCATTTCCCGTTAAGGCGCGATCCGCTCTTTCAAACTCACCCACATAACATAATGCAAGAGCAAGATTATTGCGGATATACATTTCCGCGTCGGCCGGCTCCTCCAGCGCTTCCAAAAAGCATTGAATTGCTTCTTCATACTGTCTAGCGTTTAAATAAAACATCCCTTCACTCAATAAGTCCCCTGCTCTCATCTTATCCTCCCATTCTCTCCTCTACCGGCAAAAACCGGTAGTCATCCGGTAGATAAACAGACCTACCGGTCGCTATTTCCACTTATATCTCACCTAACTTCTACTTCCTAGTTTTGCCACCAGTTGTTTGTTTCTCAATCGTTAAAAGGTCTTCTGTTTGAGTTCTTTTCAATTCTAAACCAAAATCTATATCTTGGTCTATTTGGATATACCCCTTTCATTACAACATATCATATATCGAAAGTTCACGTGCTCCTCTTTTAGTCTTGTAATTTTTCAACGCTCGAATTATGCCCTCCACATCGTGATCTTTTCCGCGAACAAGCACAAAAATATTATCCTTTCGATTTAGACATAAAAAAGCGCGGTGCTTTACACACCGCGCTGTCCGTTCAAAACTTTGCGCCAACAACAGTTATTTATTTGTCCTTTGGTTCTATTTTGCTGCGTTTTGTCCGGCAATTCGACCGAATACAGTAATGTCCGCAATGGCGTTGCTGCCCAGTCGGTTTTTGCCGTGGATGCCGCCGGTAACTTCGCCAGCTGCAAACAAACCTTCAATCACTTGACCGTCCGTGTTTACAACTTGTGCATTCTCATTGATCATGATGCCGCCCATGGTATGGTGTACAGCTGGTACCGCTTTCAAAATGTAGAATGGTGCTTGCTCGATAGTAGATGGCATGCTTCGCTTGTTGAATTCAGGGTCAACGCCGTCTGCTACGTAGCTGTTGTAATTATCCACTGTGATTTTCAATTCCGCTGCATCGATTCCAAAGAAGGCTGCCGCTTCTTCCAAAGTATCCGCTTTTACAAACAAGTCGTTGTTGTAGAGGTACTCGATCTCTGCCGCATGGTTTTCTTGCAAATGGCTCTTGTCAAATCCGTTTTGGTCCATCAGCTCGTAGCAGACGCTGCCCGTTTGCGCTTTGATGGCCATGGACATTTCATCACGACGTCCCAATTCCTCGACAAATCGCTTGCCTTCCAGGTTGACAATTACCGTATGCGCATACAGACGGGCATCATCCACGTACAGCAATGTACCAGACAAAGGATCGCAGATTGGGTATGTTTGAATGTATTCCATGCCAGTCAAGTCAGCGCCAACCGCTTCCGCCATTACAATGCCGTCGCCTGTGCTTCCCGGTGAGTTGGTAGACAGGATGGATCCGTCGATATCCGGGTTGTATTTCACGCGCATTTCAACATTGGAACCAAAACCGCCGGATGCGATAATAACGGCTTTGTTTGTATTAAAGACGTAATCCGCGTCTTTTCCTTCCGCTTCCACGCCAACTACTTTGCCGGCTTCATCCGTAATCAAGACAGTTGCTTTGGTGTTCAACAGAACAGGAATACCCATTTCTTCCGCTTTCGCCAATTGCTTCTTAATGATCTCTCTTCCGCTTGCTCCTTCAGGAATCAGACTGCGTTTTGCGGAATGGCCGCCAAACTGCATCAACTCATCTTCCCAAACAACCCCAACGAAATCACGCAGCCACTCGGCTCCAGCCAAGGCGTTTTCCGCTACCACGCGAACCAAGTCTGGGTTGTTCACATGGTCGCCGCCTTTCAGCGTATCTTCCATATGTTGTTCCACGCTGTCTTCAATGCCCATTTCCTTTTGCAACCAGTTGTTGGATGCCGCGTATTCCGCGCCGGAAATCAAGGTGTTGCCGCCCGCTGCCGGCATCTTCTCAAGGACGATAACGTCCGCGCCTGCCGCTTTCGCTTCAATGGCCGCTGTCAGACCGGCACCGCCTGCACCGATAACCACAACGTCATGTGTTTCCTCAACACTTTCACGAGTGACTTCCACTTCCGCCACTTCAATGGCCTTCAGCATTTCCGGTGTCGCATTGGCTGTTGCCAACGCTGCAGTTACCGCTTCAACAAAACCATTGGATGTTACGCTGGCGCCTGCCACCGTATCCACGTCCAATGAATTGGTGCGAAGGATCTCTTCTGTCAAAGTGTCAATCGCTTGATCCAATCCTTCCGTTTCGTTTTGCTCCAATACATTAATGGCTGTGATCACATCATCTTCGATGGTCACTTCAATGGAAATATCTCCACCTTTGCCTTCCCCAACGCCTTGGTATGTGCCGTTTTCAATGGCATTCTCCGCAGCCGGAGCTGTTTCTTCCGCCGCTGGTGCTGCCGGTTCTTCAACCGCCGCACTTTGCGAACAGCCGGCCATTGTCACAACCATGGCAATCATGAGCAGATAAATACAAATCTTTTTCATTGATTCTTCCCCCTTATCGTGATTGTTAATTCTGTAACACTTTTCGATATCCAGTCTAACAGCTTCCCGCCGCTTTGTATTTACACCAGATTTCCTGTTTTTGAACTCTCAGTCACTCCTTCTTGAAAAGCCAAACAGATCCGGTATAATGTTGAGTGGAAGAAATATGTCAAAACATGGTAAGGGGATCCTATGTCTTTACGGTCAAAAATTATTCTATCCTTTGTTGTGCTGATCGCACTCTCCTTAAGCGTGCTCTCTTTGCTGATGGAAACAAAAATCAAACATCTCCGCATGGATGAACTGGAGCACAATATCACCCAGCTGATCGATTCCAAGGCCAACGAAATCGGTTCCTGGATGAACCAAAGGGTCAGTGAAATCCGCATCATCAATGAAAATCCGTCCACAAAAACCATGGACTTCAATGAAATCAAACCCTACCTGACACAATTGAACGAGGTGCTTCGTGGCCAGTACGGCAACCCCTATGAGACCTTTGCCATTGGCGGGGTCGACGGCCAGGGCTGGGTCAATGACGAGATCACCATTGATGTATCCAACCGCGACTACTTCAAGCAAGCGATGACCACCGCCCAGGAGTATGTCATCAGCAAGCCCATCGTATCCAAATCGGACCATATGCCGATTTTTATACTTTGCTATCCCATCCTGAATGAAAACAACGAGAAAGTCGGTTTCATTAACGGTTCCGTCAACCTGGAACGCTTCTCGGAAGTCGTGAGCACCATCGACCTCTACCAAGGCTTCACCTGGATTATGAACCGCAACCAGGAGATCTACTCCACCGACGCAACCACTCTCAAGCAAGACTACATCTCCACCGAGGGACTGGCTTCCATTATCGGAAAGACCCACGTCAATCCGTCTGGAACCCTGGCCATCAAAAACATGGAAGACAAAAAGGCCACGGTCTACTACTCTTCCATTCCCTATACGGAAGACTGGATTCTATGTACCCTAATTGAAGACAGCATGCTCTATGAACAGACCAACAGCATCATTCACTATATCCTGCTGATTGGCATTGTGCTTTTTATCATCTCCATGTTCCTGGCGGTTATGGTCTCAAATTCCATTGTCAAACCGATTCAGTCGCTGAAGTCGAATATGATTGAGGTCTCTCACGGGAACCTGCAGTCCTATTCCGATCTTCAAAAGAGCGACGAAGTCTCGGTTCTGGGTCAAGTCTTCAACCAGATGCTGAACGAAATTGAGAATCTGATCAACCAGGTGGTCAACACCCAAAAGCAAAAGCGCCAAGCGGAATTTAGAGCCCTGCAGTCCCAGATCAATCCGCACTTTTTGTACAACACCCTGGACACCCTCCAGTGGAAAGCCCTGGAGTACAAGGCCTTCGAGGTCGCCGATCTGGTCAACTCCCTGTCCCGCTTCTTCCGCATTTCCCTAAGCGGCGGCAGTGAGTATATCCCCATCGAGGATGAGATCGAGCATGCCAGAACCTATCTCGAAATCCAAAAGGTCCGCTACAAGGATAAAATCCAGTACAACTTCCAGACGGGTGATAAACTCAATCAGGAATGCGTGCCCAAGCTGATTATTCAACCCCTGGTGGAGAACGCCATCTACCACGGAATCAAACCAAAAAAAGAAGGCGGCACCATTGATATCATCGTCACCAAAGAAGCCGGCTTTTTGCATATCGAAGTGCGGGACAACGGGGTCGGCATGACAGCCGAGCGGCTGAACGACCTGAAGAAAAACCTCAAGAATTCAGTGGAATCCGACCACTACGGCCTCTACAACATCAATGAACGCTTAAAATATACCTTCGGCGAAGACTATCAGATCCGAGTCGACAGCCAACAGGACAAAGGCACCATAGTACTCTTAAAAATACCAATCACAAAAGAGGGAAGCTTATGTATCGAGTAGTCATTGCCGACGATGAGGAAACCATCCGAAACGGCCTGAAAAACCTAATTGAATCCTATGACCTGAACCTGAATGTGATCGCCACTGCCGAAGACGGCCAGGAAGCCCTGGAAGCCATCAAGGAATACCGGCCGGAAATCATTTTGATGGACATCAACATGCCCCTGATGAACGGGCTGGAAGTCATTGAAAAGGCAAGGGAGATTGACGAAGACGCTAAAATCATCATCATTTCCGGCTACAACCAATTCGCCTATGCGCAAAAAGCCCTGGACTTGGGCGTCTACACCTACCTGCTCAAGCCCATCGATTACCGGAACTTCCGCCCACTCATCGAAAAAGCCATGCGCGACTACGCCCACCGCATCTGGGAGAAAAACCGCCTGAAGGAACTGGAAGGGGAAGAAAGCACCCAGCCGGATATCGGCGCAGCCGTCATCCAATACATCAAGGAGCATTTCACCAACAGTGATTTGACCCTGCAGGCCATCGCCAAGAAATACTTTGTCAGCGAGTCCTATGTCACCAGAATCGTCAAGCATAGAACCAGCCTGAGCTTTACCGATTACCTTAATGAGCTTAGAACAAATATGGCCATTCAGCTCCTCTTAAACCCGGAAAAGCTCTACTCCATGAAAGAGATCTCGCAACTGGTCGGCTATAACAGCCAGCATTATTTCAGCCGGGCATTCAAAAACTATGTGGGGTTTTCGCCAAACCAGTATAGGAACAAAAAATTGCAGAAAGCATAATAAAAGACGCCTAGGCGTCTTTTTCTATCCAAACAATCGCATATGCCGTTTCCAAACCGAAAACCGGTGCAGTCTCTTCACGAAACCGGACCGCTGATCCACTTCCAACGATAACCCGCTCACACAGGCAACCTCTTCCACCACTTCATCAATGGTCAATTCATCCGTATGGATGTGCTTGCCAAAGGCAGCATCAGACAAAGAATTGACACATCGGTCAATCTGATCGAATGCCCAGGAGCCCCGTTTCTCACCTCGCCCGCGAAGCCGCTTGATCAGGGTTTCCTTACGAGCAGCAAGGGTCACATGATGAAAATCAACACCCGCTCCCTTCAGGCCAGCGGTAATCTCGCCCAGGTATTCTGCATTGGTCACAGTCATAGGCACCAACACAACTCCGTCATAATGCTCATGCAGATGCAGGAGCATCTCTCGATTGATCTGCCGCCACATTCCGTAGTCTTGAAAATCGTTCAAGGCCAAGGAATCAGGCAAGTTCTTCTTGATGTAAAAACCCGCCTCTTCCGGATCAAAGACAAAGGAATCAGGAATCCTTCGCTGCAGTTCATATGCCGTTTGTGTTTTGCCACTCCCGAAGGAACCGTTGATCCAAACTATCATTCTAGACTCCAATCTTCCTGCCGTAGTATAAATGATCGCACCGCCCTGAAGGCAATTGAACCGAATCGGGAAGCCTGCCCCATTCGGCAAAGTCAAACTTTCGAAGAAGCGCTAAGCTGCCTTCGTTCACACTTAAAAGAATCGCAATGACGGTATCAAACTCCAACTCTTCCGCCAAATCCAAGGCATATTCCATCATAGCAGATCCAATCCCCTGCCCCTGATAATCCTCATGAACATAGTAGCTGATCTCCGCTGTTCCCTTCATAGCCAAACGCCCTGGCCGGTACGCCGTGAAGTAAAAGAAACCTACTACTTGGTCATCCTTCTCGTAGACATATAATGGATAGTATTCGTTCTGGTGTGCCACGAACCAATCCATTCGGTCATCTACCTCAAAGGTTTCTGTGAAGGCATTGCACGTCCCCCGCAAGATCGCCTGGTTGTAGATCTCCGTTAGAACCGGCAAGTCAACTTCATTCGCCAATCGAATCATAAGATACCTCGCTTACTCGAAAATCAGCGGCAAATCCGCCGATGTAATAATCGTCAATGGTTTCTCTGTCGGCAAGCCATTCTCCGTGATAATAATCGCCTGCAAATTATACTGCTTGTCGGTGTAGCGTTCCACCGTCTCTTGAATTTCGTATACGGAAGTACGACGCGCTTTAAAAATCACCTGATGACTTTGCGTCTGATCGCTTTCAATCACCTCATCCAAGGTCACCTGATTCATTTCCAATACACCACGGCTTGCATTCTTTCGCATCCATCGCATGAGAATCTCGCTGTTGAAAATCCCCTTGTACCGATGCCCTTCATAAACCGGCAACTGGCCGTAACCGTGTTCATTCATCAGACTCAAGGCATCCGACAGCTTCATTTCGCCATCCACCGTTTTCACCTGGTGGGTTATGATCTTGGTAATAAGAGGCGGTTCCATAACCTTGTCCTTAATAAAGCGAAGCCGGTCTACTACCTTGTCATGGGGTTCTGCAATCGCCTCGTCCGTTCCCATATTCCCATGGGTAATGGCATTGCGCAAATCTGAGAACTCCCGCAGATCAAATTCAAATCGCCGCACTGCCGCATTCCTCTTTTTCATTTGGTCCACCATCGCATAAAACCGCATATGATGATTCGCATCAAGCTCCCGCTGAAAGTACTCTTCTATTTCCTGATACAAAGAAAGAAACACTTCTGAATTCTTCATGTTCACCGCTCCCGCTCTATCTCATTCTTACTCTATTGTACAACAAAACGTGGGCTTGCCCACGTTTTCATTTTTTACTGTTTCAATTTAATTCCTAGTTTCATTTCATACGCTTCACCAAGCTTATGGCTATTGTACTCTAATACTTCCTCATCATAAACTTCCGAACCACATTTCAGGCAACAAGCTTTTTTCCCGCTATATATAATCAATACACCACGAACTTTCTGTCCCATCTTTTCCTCAATAATTTCATACTCTGTAAAATCATCGCATATCTCACAATACGTTTCCATCAATTCACCTCCACTTGCATTTAAACCACCATCTCATTTAATTTACGTCTCATACGGTCCTTTATTTCATGGTGAGGTTTATCGTTGATAAAAATATTAAGCCTCTTCATTTCTTCTCGAATGCTTTCGATTTCTAAATCAGCTAAACCAGTCACGTGCTGATACAGGCAGAAAAACATATCTATTCTCAACGGAGTAATCGGAGGCCTGAAATTCCGAATATCAGCCGTATTATTACTTGCGACTACATACCCTTCTTTACATGCAATTAAGTATGCCTGAATCTCACCTTCGCCAAAACGACCCTGCATCCTTAAATACTGTTGAATATATGCTTCTGTCATCTCACTATTGAACGTCCGTAATTTGAAGTAAGTCTCGTAGTACGATCTAATAAAGTCATTATATATGAATTCATTTCCCAGTATGCGTGCATTGCGTTCCAGCTCCGAAACAACAGCATTGGGTACAAAAATCTGCTCCGGTATTACTTTTTGGACAATATCCATTCGATGGATCTGAATAAACGCAGATATAAAATCCGTATCCGCAATTACACCCCGCTTATTGATCTCTCGAATGATTTCATCCATGATTTTCTCCGTTCCTTGGAATCGGTATCTTGGCGTCAGACAAATATTGCAGATATTTCGAATAAGTGATTTGCTTGTTCTCCAACAGCAGGCGTGCTTTCTCCGCATAATCCGAATACAAATCTACTAAAAACGCTTCGCTTTTTTCCTGCGATACTGGATCAAAAATCGTTGAATCAAAGCCATATCGTGCTGCAACAGAATGGACGTTCATCTGCTTAAGTCTTTCATAACTCCCTTTTGTTATATATCCTTCAAACAAGAGTCTTACAAGGACCGCTTTCACACTGACACGAAAATAATCGCTTACCGCCACCAATACGTATTCGTCGATCTCTGTACTCTTTTTCTTCTCAAATAGTTGAGCCAAATGTTCCACAAACAACTCGTCCGGAATCAAAAAATAGGATGCAAAGCTATCTGCGAAATGCTCCGTTGCTTTTGACCGCATTTCTAGATGAGAATCATACAAAATATGAAACAACTCATGAGCTGCTGTAAATCTCTGACGACCTAAAGAATGTGATGAATTGATTGCAATCAAATATAATCCATCCATGGTAATGGTAAATCCACTGTCACCCGATTCTAATTCAGAAAACATCAAATGAATATGCGGATGATCTTTAAACGCCTTAAAAATATCAACATACGAGCATGCTTGAAGAGACAGCATTTTATGCGCCTCATTTGCTAATCTTTTCGCTTCGAAGCGCTGCAAATTTCTCATTTCCTCACCTTCAATCTTCAGATTCAAGCTTATTCATTTCGTACAAATTCATAAGCAGTTTCTTTCCATACTCAAATACATCTTTTGATGCGCCATGCAAGTTATCCGTCCGATATGCGCTTTTTATTCTTGCAATTCTCTGATCAGAATAGAAGTACACTACAGGGCATCCAAAATAATCACTCAGCTTTTGCAGTTGTTCCAACGTAGGTTGCCTTGTCCCATTCTCCAAATACGAGATAATTTCCCGAGACAAGCCCAATTGTTCCGCCAATTCTGCCTGTGACATACCGTCCCTAAGCTCAACCAGCTTACGACCCAAAAACTTGCCATCCATCATTCTTCCTCCTTTTCCCTTCATTTATAGTATACCACTCTTGTTACATTTTTAAATAATGTATTTTTAAACGTAACACTTCCGGAAAATCAAAAAAATCTCCTTGCGCAAGGCTGTTGAACCGACAACTTCCACGCAAGGAGATTCCATTCATTCTCTATCGTTTTTCTGTTTTTTCTTATTTCAGCAAGGCTTCACCATTGCTTCGAATCACATTCTGATACCAGTAGAAAGAGTCTTTTTTGATTCGCTCACCACTTCCATTGCCTTCATCATCTTGATCCACATAAACAAAGCCGTACCGCTTCGTCATCTGAGAAGTTCCGCAGCTAACGAAATCCGTTGTGCCCCAAACCGTATAACCCATCACATCCACGCCATCCATCAGCGCTTCACCAACTTGCTGGATATGTTTCTCCAGATATTCAATGCGATACTGGTCATGGATTTTCCCGTCTTCAACTTGATCCACTGCGCCCAGTCCATTTTCAACAATAAACAATGGAACTTGGAACTTATCATACAATCTGTTCAAGGTAATTCTCAATCCGATTGGATCAATCGGCCATTCCCATGCTGATTTTTCTAGATATGGATTCTTCTTGTTTCCAACAAGACTGCCCGATTCTTCTTCAACCGAACCCGCATCTGCAGAAGCCAAATAGGTCATATAGTAGCTGAAGGATAGGAATTCCGCTTTGTTTTCTGCCAGAACCTTTTTGTCATCCGGTTCCATTTCAAGTTGAACGCCTTTGTCTTCAAAATAGCGCCAAATATAATTCGGGTATCTTCCGCGGAGCAAGACTTCTGCATAAAGTGTATTCAACTGCTCTTCCTTCAACGCTTGCAATTGATCTTCCGGTTTGCATGTCTCGGCATAAGTTTCCAAGCGGGCAATCATGCAGCCGATTTTCGCTTCCGGCACCATTTCTGCAGCCATCTTTTTCACCAATGCGCTTGCAACCAACATATGATGGGTTGCCTGGTATTTCAATTGCATCGTATTGTCTTTATGAATCGATCGTTCCGTAACAACGCCTGCACACGTAAACGGACTTACCATCATCATGTTCAACTCGTTAAACGGAATCCAATATCGCACCCGATTCCCGTACCGGTTGAAAAGCACTTTGACAAACTTCAAATAGTCATCAATCGCTTCTCTGCTCTCAAATCCGTTATACTTTTCGACAAGATGAACCGGCATTTCATAATGGGTGATTGTCACCAATGGTTCAATCTGATACTTCTCCAACTCGTCGAAAACCCGATCATAGAACTTTAATCCCTCTTCATTGGGTTGGTCTTCATCTCCATTGGGGAAGATTCTTGGCCAAGAAATCGACATCCTATATACACGGAACCCCATTTCTGCAAACAAGGCAATGTCTTCCTGAAACTTGTGATAAAAATTTACCCCTCGTCGCTTTGGAAAGTTCCCTTGGAATTCCAGATCCCGAAAACAGTCGAACTCTTCCGCGGTTACTTCAAGTTTCATATTGTCATTGCTGTGCTCCATCGGTCGAAATAAATGCAAATCCGATGTGGACAAGCCTTTCCCTCCATCAAGAAACGCGCCTTCACACTGACTTGCAGCGGTTGCCCCTCCCCATAGAAAATCTGGTTTGAATTGAAATTTTGACTGACTCATCGATTTCTCCTTTTCTGATAAAACCTATATTATAAAAAACTAACGTTAGCCCATATGCCGAACGATCGCCAATACATTCTCCTGACTTTGAATGGCATTGTTTTCAGTAGTCAGCATCACATCCAAGTAGTCGGCAGTATTCGTAATGACAACTGGAGAAACGACAGAAGACTTGTTGGAAAGGATTTTATCGATATCAAATGACATCAGCAAGGATCCTTTTTTCACTTGATCACCCTTTTTGACGTTTGTCAAAAAGCACTTCTCCTTTAGCATCACCGTATCAATCCCGACATGAATCAACATTTCAACCCCATCGTTAGATCGCAAACCGATCGCATGTCCTGAGTTTACAACGGATGTAACTTCCGCATCAAACGGCGAGTAAACGTGTCCTTCTTCCGGAATTACGGCAAATCCCTTGCCCACCATTTCCGCTGAAAAAGTCTTGTCGTCCACTTCCGACAAAGCAAGCATCTTTCCTGACATCGGGCTGCCTACATAAATAATTCCATCTTCCCGTTTTGCCGCAACAGGCGTTTCCTCTTGGCGGGGAGCTTCTTTTGTCTCCGATTCCTGCATGGCAGGATCTTCAATCTTCATAGCCAGCGTTGCAACAAATGCAATCAAGAAGCTGGCTAGAACACCCAAAATGGCAATAATGAAGTTGCGCAAGGTTCCATCCGGACTCATGGTTACCGGCAAAGCCGCCAATCCTGGAACTACAAATCCGTAATACTTCACACCCAATGTCAATGCAACGCAGCTGACCAAACCGCCGGATATCATGGCCGCATACAATGGCTTTCGCAGTTTCATGTTGACGCCGTACAGGGCTGGTTCCGTAATTCCCAACAAAGCGGAAATGCCTGCTGAAATCGCAATGCTTTTAAAGCCTTTGCTCTTTGATCGTACGGCAACTGCAAAGACCGCACCCGCTTGCGCGATATTGGAAAACAAACTGATTGGGAAAAAACCATTGTCATAACCATAAACCGACAGGTTCTGAATCAATACTGGGAAATACGCATAATGCATGCCCGTTAAAATGATCAATGGATAGATGCCGCCTACCAGCAATCCTGCCAGCAACGGATAATGAGCGAACAGATAGTTCGATACGATCGCCAGATAATTGCCTGCATAGGAGCCAATCGGTCCGATAAAGGCCAGAATCACCGGCACTGAAATCATTAATGTAAGCACGGGCGCCAAAATCAGTCTTAATGACTTGGGAAGCATTTTATCGACAAAACGATAGACATAGCTCATCAGCCAGATACCCAGAATTACCGGCAATACTGATGACGCATACGGCACAACCGGAATTTTCACAATACCCAAGAACATCAGCGGCTGCTCTGCCGAAAGAATAGCTGGATACATCAAAATCCCCGCCAAACTCATCCCGATAAATTCATTCAGATGAAACCGTCTGGAAGCTGAAGCCGCCAATAGGAATGGTAAGAAATAGAACGCCGCATCTGAAATCACATTTAATACTTGATATGTATCTCCCGATCCGTCGACCCAGTGAAAGGCGACAAATAATGCCAACAGACCTTTCATTACACCGGCACCTACAATCGCCGGCAGAATTGGCGAAAAGATTTGCGCAATCGTATCCAAAATCAAATCAATGATTTTCCCTTTTTTCGTACTTGTCGTGCGTTCATTCAGTGACAAGAGTTTTTCCAATTCGGCAAAGACCTCATTCACATGATTGCCCACGATAATTTGGTATTGCCCGCTTTTGAACTGAACACCAACCACACCTTCTGCCTCAGCAAGTTTCCCAGGATCTGCAAGGGTTTTATCTTTTAAATACAGTCTGACTCGTGTGATGCAATGCAGACCATCTTCGATATTTTCAATACCGCCCGAATACCGGATGATCATTTCCGCGATTTTTTTGTAATCCATTTTATCCTCCCTTTTTATATGCTTAAAAATAAAAAAACCTGAAAAGCATGTGATTCTCACATACATTCCAGGTTGAGCCTTTTCAGTAACTCCCCGCTTTATTCAACTAACAGTCTTTGAATATGCAACGTCATATAAAAACGTTCGCTTTCCGTACTTTTCATATCGTAATTGCTTGTTAAAAACGCATCCAAAGCTTCTGCACAGCTATAGGCATTTGGATATTTCTTTTTGGCGATTTTCGCCAAATCATTGATCTCCGTATCGTCGTTGATCTCATTGCGCAAATGCCGAATAATATAATACCGGAGGTGAGCAAGAAATCGTGTAAACGTAATGGAACTCTTGTCGATTTCAAAATCCGCATAAGATTCAATTTGATTGATCGATTCGCTCGTAATCTTGGTCAGCTCGACTGTCTCTCGCAAATCGCCGCCCTTTAACTGCGCATTGACGAAATGAAATGCAATATACATAATTTCCGAGTCTGGAAGTAAAACCCCCGTGTTTTCATGAATCAAATCGATCGCGTGTCTGGATATTCCATACTCAACAGGATAGATTGTTTGAATCTCTCCAATTAGGGGCGAACCGATCTTCATTCCTTGCTCCACCCGGTCGATCGCGCAATGGATATGATCCGATAGTGAAATCAAGAGCGTCGGATTCAATTCTTTTTCAAGCTTCTTTTCGCCGTACTGCAAAATCTCGTTTGTGACTTCAATACAATCCAGAGGAATACTTTTTAGAATTTCAACAAACCTTTTGTCTTCTTTCTCATCTTCGGGATAATAGACTTTCGAGACCCTCTTTTGGTCAATCCGATCTCCGGTCTTTTTAGAAAAACCCACTCCTTTTCCAATAACAACAACTTCTTTTCCAGCATCATCAATGCCCAATACGATATTGTTGTTATACGACATTTTGATCTTCACGGCTTGCCTCCCTTACATGCAATGTAATAGAAAAATAAAAACCGAGAACCATAAGTGTACTCCACCTACAGTCTCGGTTATGCCTTCAAAAAGTAACACCCAAGATTGAAAACGTTTATCGACTATTAATATACCACGACTTATTCTGAATGTCAAAGAACTTTTTTCCATCATTTTGCATTTGTCTCATTTGATCAAGTAGTATGTCTACTACGGCTTGGGATTTTCCATACTGCCCGAGGTTGCCATCAGAAGCATACATATCTTCCCCGATATGGCCAACTTTATTGAACCGACCCTTGAAATGGCCAAAGATTGGGCATGTGTGTTAAATGGCAGAAAACCAGCCAGCATCGACTCCCCCCCTTCTCTCGTTGACATGCTTTTTTACCTGTATTATACTGGATAACAGTTTGTAAAAATAAGGAGAGACACATGAATAATAAAACAAAAATGATGACCTTTATTGTCACTGGAACTCTGATCAACATTATCTTAAGTCTTGTTGTAAAATCACTGGCAGTCCCTATGATCTTTTTAGATACAGTCGGTACGATTTTCAACGCGGTAACCCTGGGTCCCTTGGCTGGCGCCATTACAGGTGCCCTTACAAACCTGGTCAATGGCGTTTTGGTGAGTCCCATTGAGATCCCCTTCGCTCTTGTAAATATCGCAGTGGCTTTGGTGGTTGGCTTTATAGCCAAGCGATTCAAGTTCGATTTCAAAACCGCAATTGTCACAGGCCTTATTCTAGCGGTCGTTGCCCCCTTTATCGGTACGCCTATCGCCATCTTCCTGTTTGGCGGACTGACTGGCGGCGGAACGGATCTGATCTTTGCCTGGTTGAAAGCTACAGGTCATACCCTTTTCACTTCCGCCTTTATTCCCCGCATCACTGGCAACATCATTGACAAAGTCGTCAGCTGTCTGCTGGTTGCAGTAATTGTTTCCCGTCTGCCCCGGTCAATTTACGACTGGTCAGAACATAAAAAAGCCTAAAGAAGCCAAAAGAAAAATTGGCAATATATCAATCATTGAATCACAAAGAGACCGGTAGGAACTCAATCCTGCCGGTCATTTTTCATCTGATCCACCATCACATGCTGAAATCAAACTCATTTGCATCTCATGATTTGAATTGATCAGTTAAATGCTCTATATTTGCCACATTACCACTTATTTCTGTGACATGTCTGTAAAATAATGTCAATCTCCTCACAATCATTGTATAGTTTTTGTGACAACGTCATGCCAAGTAGCTTAACAATGAGAACAGCAAGTTTCCATTAAAAAATCCCCTAAAATAGGCGATACAAACATGATGATATCCCGATTTTTCATCATATTTGTATCGCCAACCGTATCAGTCCTTTCATTGGAGTTTTGACAATTATACTAATATTTCGTCTCATATTAGCACGATTGTCAAAATGCCCTCACCGTCTCTAATTTACATGATTCAATCCATTGACCCGATTCAGCAAAGCCACATGATTCTCCCCTCATTCACATGATCGAAATCCTTCACCCCTTTTAGCAAAACGACACAATTGTTACCATTCAACCGACCAGTCCAATAAAATCACCAAACTGATCGCGATCAAGCCAGCCCCCAAACAACTTCCCCATGATAAACTCTCCTTGAAAAGCACCATCCCCCACATCACCCCAAAACCAGGCGCAAGAAAAGTTGATGACATTGTCTTTATATCCCTGGCCAGGTGCATTGGCGAAAAACGCAGTATATATATCACTTCCGTACAAAGGATGCCCAAAGCCATTACAGCCAACCAAGCCGGAAAAGGAACCGGCCATGAAATGGGCGTGCTTGTCAAAATGAAGGGAAACAATACAATCATCGCTCCAAGGTATTGACCACACACTAATACCGCATGATCATACTCCAGCAGTTCCTTCTTCCAATATAGGCCGCTTGCTCCAAATAAAAGCGATGCGCCAATCGCCATAACTACCGCTTTTGCCCCATCGCTAGTCCATAGGATTGGGCTCCATCCAAGCAGTGCTGCAAGACCAAGCACACCACACATGAGCGCTCCAAAATGCTTGGCTTCCAATGGCTTATCAAAGAGTATTTTTTCCATGAGTCTGGCAAACAATGGTGCTGTAGCACCGATCACGGCAAGTGTGGAAATTGGCAAAACCATATTTGAAGCAGCCATCAATGCAAAAGGAATTGCTACATTCACGGTTCCCATACCCATCAGTTTTTTCCATGATTCTTTTAGCTGAATCCCCTTCCCCCTTCGAACACACCAAATCAACATAGACACTCCAGCTACAACTACCCGCATCCAGATTGTTGCAATGGCTCCAAAATACGGTGTCGATATTCGCATGAACACCAGGGTCGTACCCCAGGCAGCCCCCAACAAAAGAAGAATACAAACATCTCTAAGGTTCATTCCATTCCTCCATACCGCTTGAATCAAAACTTTTTTGATAAAAAAATTGAGCCTGGAACTATCCAGGCTCAATCTTATATCCGTCAATCCCCTATACCGAATGGAACTCTCGACTAGCACTCGAAAGCATTTCACAACCATCTTTCGTAATCACGAAGTTCTCTTCCAAATTGAACGCACCCAGTTCATTGACAATGCCAGGCTCCAAATTGATAATCATGCCTTCCTGAAGAATGGTCTCGTCATAGATGGTTACTGAAGGCGGCTCGGTGCTCAACAAGCCCATGCCATGTCCCATTCGACCACAGTCAAAGTTTGCCTCAAAGCCAACCTTTACCATCTCTTCCGCACAAGCTCGAGCTACATCGGCTACCGCAACCCCCGGTTTCATCACCTTGGAAGCTCTAATAGTCACTTCATGCACTTTTCTCTGCAGTTCTTTTCTTTCTTCACTAATTTCACCAACTACTGCCAAGCGGCAGAAATCAGACCAATAATGATTGTATCGAGAACCCAAATCCAGTACAATCAGGTCGCCATCCTGCAAAACTCGTTCTGTCGCAGTTTTGCTAATCCGATCATAATTACCTTCCCCTGCGGTGATTAAAACAAATCCCGGCTGGTCAGCTCCGCCTTCCAACATGTACTGCTTGACCAATCTAGACACTTCATGTTCTGTCATGCCCGCTTTGATATTTTTGAAAATCTTGTCATGGGCGTAGCTGGTTGCATTGCAAGCTCGTCGAATACATTCGATTTCTTTTGGCGATTTAATCAGCCGCTGACTCCAAATCAAATCAGATGCATCTTCGAAACTAGCTTCTGACAACTCTTCTTTTAATCCCTCATATAGATTAATTTGGAAACCAATTAACTGCTCATAGCCTTTCTCAAAGCCAATCTTGCCACTCGCCATATTCAGTTCCCGCATAATATCTCCAACCTGTTTCGTATCAGGACCTAGCAGGCTTTCAAATCCCCGAATTTCACATGCCTTTGAAATTGCTTTTGCATCTGGCGTTTGGAAAATATGCAGATAGAGTACAGGTTTCCCTTCCTTTGGAACGAAGAGGAACATTGGACGCGTAAAGGTTGTCCATGGCGCATGGGTATGGAAATTGCTATAGTAATTCAGATTGCTTTCCGCCGAGAAAACAATGCCTTCAAACCCCTGCTCATTCATTTTCTTTTGGCACAAGTCAATTCTTCCTTGAATATCTTCTTCAGTAAATGTGATATAGTCCATCTTACTCCGCTCCTTCTTCCGCTGTCACAAGTTCCAGTTCAGCTTCAACCATCTTCTTTTCCATTTTTAATAATCGTGACATCATCACGGTAAATCCACCGAAGAACGTACCCATAATAATGATCATCATCACAATTGCATTCATTGTCATCTTTAGTTCCTCCATTCACCCCAGTTAAATTGATTAGTCGTTATATCCATTATCTGGAATCTCCGGAAATTGATTTCCATCAAAATATTTGTTTTTTATCGAGTTGGATACACGCTCGTTAAAGAGTATACTGACAAGAACCATCAGTCCTCCTTGAACTATCGACGTACCTAAACTTAATGCCTTAAATGGATTCCACCATTGCGGATCCCAACTGATTGACTGGAAAGACCACCAGAAGAACATCACAACAATAATCGTCGGTGCAATAAACTTGATAGACCACTCCCACCATTTACCCATGTACATGCCAGTATACGGATTGTTGATAAAGGTTTCGCGTACTTTTCTAACACCGAATTTAACCAATGCATAGCAAGACAAGAAAGCCCCGAATACCATCATTTGACCAACGACCCAGTCTTGATTCGACAAGAAGTTTGCACTCCATGCTGATGGAACACCCCAGATCAGCAGGATCAGATACACTCGTAAAATCGCTGTCTTTTTTGGTACACCAGAGTCAGCCATTGGCAAAGCAACAATCATAACTGATGCAATCACCGATGAAAAGGCAGCAAGGAACAAACTGAGGAAGAACAGAATTCCAACAATATATCCACCTGGCATCTGTTCAAACAGACTGGTCAATGATATAAATGTCAAACCATAGTTGCCTTGTGAACAAACCGCTGTAGCATCAGCAATGCTCGGTGCCATCGCAAAAATTGCCGGAATAACCGCGATGCCTGCTAATAATGCCGCCATTGAGTTACCAAATACTTGAAGGCTTGTTGTTAATGTCGCATCCGATTTTCTTTTGGCAAATACCGCAAATGTGATGCATAAGCCCCAACCAGGACCTGCGGACCAAACTGCTTGCGTTAACGCTTCCAACCACACCTTTGAACTCAACAATGCTTTTGGTTCAAAACTAAACAAGAAATTCATACCCGCTGAAGAACCGGGCAACATCAAAGCTCGCACAGCCGTGATAAAGAGACATACAAACAATACAGGCAAGAAGATCTTTGTTACTTTCTCAATTCCCTTGATTCCCTTATATGTAATATACGATGCCAATGAAATCAATGTTACAAAGATTAATACTGTAACGATGCTTTTATTCGACACTGCATCAAACAATGCCGCCTTGTCTGCACCATAATATCCTTTTGTAATAGCAAGACCCAAATAATGTCCAACCCAAGCTGTTAATACACAATAATACGCCGTCAAAGCAAACATCAAAATATTTACGGATGTGCCCATCCAGGTAAATTTCTTCCCAATAAAATCTCTAAAGGCACCTGGTGTGCCGTGTCGCGTTGTCCTCCCCATAACATGCTCACCTAGCATAATCGGCAAGCATACGACAATCGCCATAATTGCCCAAGCAACGATGAATGTACCGCCGCCATTCATTGCAGCTACTCGCGGAAACCGCCAAATGTTACCTAAACCAACAGATCCCGCAATCAAGGTAATCACTAATCCCAATTGAGACTGAAAACCAGAACTCTTATTATCCATAATTTCCTCCTATCAAAACGCCTCCACACTCTATACATATGAATCAGTATCGAATAATACCTTGCACTTCAATGTACACAACTCTATTTCCGTCTTAACAAACACCATATAACAATCCCTATGGTTTTGACAACGATTTCCCTCGCCTTATAATTCCCCCCTTTTTATTTGAGCTGGTCCACCGAATAAAATCTTCACCATTTTACATTTCTGTACTATATCCGCCATTCCAAATAACTTCTTCATAGACTGCTGGATCCGTATCCCCTTCAGTACTAATCAGCAATACTACGCTGTCTTCATCAACTTTCATTTGACGCTTGATATCCTCATAATCTTCTGACTGACAAACCATGGAAAGCAAACCAAATCCCAATGCGCCAGATTCACCAGATATAACTCGAGGATCCTCGCCAATAGGACTTGAGAGTATTCTCATACCGCGCGCTGAAATGGTATCCGAGCAGCTAGCATATCCCTCGACAATCGTTCTTAAATTCTCCCAAGCAACAAAGTTGGCCTCTCCTACAGACAAACCCGCCATTATGGTTTCTAATTCACCTGTAACCACACTATACTCCCCATTCATCACAGACTGATAATAGCAATCTGCATTCTCCGGTTCAGCCAGCACCATATAAGGCTTCTCTTCTTTACATGCATTAGCAAAATAGCCAAGAATTCCAAAAGCAAATGAACCCGCACCCGCTTGAAGAATAATATGAGTTGGCTGCTTTGAACCATCCTGTTTCATCTGATTCATCGCCTCGTCAGCAATAATGGTATAGCCTTCAGAAATCAAATTTGTTATTTCCGTATACCCTTCCCATGCTTGGTCCTGAATATGAATCCAATCATTATTAGCAGCTTGCTCAATAACAATTCTTAAAGTCTCATCATAGTTGCCATCGGTAACCGTAACCGTTGCTCCATAGCTTTCAATGGCCTTCACTCTTGCCTCTGTGGAATTCTTAGGCATGTAGATATGACATTCACAGCCAAGTTTGCCAAGAATCCATGAAAGACCTTTTCCATGATTGCCATCAGTCGCTGCAATAAAGACAAGCTCTCGAATCTTTTGATTCAACTCAGGTGCCATCAGATCACTGAAACTGGTCGTTTCAATATCTAAATCAAATCGATCACAGATCACCCGGGAAACACCGTAAAAGACACCAACGCCTTTGAAGGCATTCAAACCCATTCGCTTCGACTCATCTTTCACATAGATTTTTTTAACCCCAAAACGAGAAGCCAAAGCATCCAAGCTGACCAAAGGCGTTGAGTGATACTCTTCAAGGGTTTTCGCGAAATTCTTCGCTTTTCTTGCATTCTCCTCTGTTAAAAAGTCACAATAGGTATACTCGCCTAAATCAGCCTCAATAAACTTACAGTTCTTTGTGTTGTTCTTGTACATTAGTCTCTCCCTCATGTCCACACTCCTGTTCTTCCAACTCTTTAAGCTATTTCATATTTGCTATGCAGCCCGCATACACTTGGCAGGCTTCGATGATATCACTGATTTTGCAGTTTTCATCGCGCATATGGCAATACTTGATTTCTCCAGGTCCAAAACCGATTGTAGGAATATTTCTTGCCGTAGAAGCAAAACCATTGGTAGAAAAATTCCATTTAAAGAATTCCGGACTCTGACCCGTTTGCTCCAAATACGCCTTGGCCATAGCCACCGACAAGCTAGCATCCTTTGACGTATTCCATGCTTCCATAAAGCTATTCATGCTAACCTCGATGCCTGAACCGCTTTCCCCCTTGGCAATATAAACTTTCCACTCAGCATTTAAACCATCGACCAGGGCATCCATTTCCTCTTTTATAACTGCATAGGTCTCATCAACGGCAAGACGACGATCCAAATAAATGATGCACTCATCAGGCACTGCATTTAGAGATACCGATGAACTCTCAATCCTGGTTAATGCAACAGATCCATGTTCTCCAGCTTTTTCATACAATTTCTTATTCAGAGCTTGAACTCTACTTATGATCTCATTCATTTCATAAACAGCATTTTGGCCATTCTCCGGCGCACTTCCGTGACATGCTACACCTTTTGTATGTACTTCGAATAAAGCTCTCCCCCGATGACCTATGGCGATTCGATTTTCACTCGGCTCACAAATCACAACATAATCCAGCTTCAACTCAAGTTCATCGATCAGATTTCCCAAGGCATAACCGTCAAAATCCTCTTCCATCACAGACGCGCTTACATATACAGTCTTTCCTATATGCAATCCAAGGATCTTTGCCAAATAACCTGCATAAACAGTTGATGCAATAGCGCTTTTCATATCAACTGTTCCCCTGCCGTGAATCCGCCCCTCTGCAACCACGCCTTCAAATGGTGGATATCGCCAATCCTCTTCGTCCGTTACTGGCACCGTGTCCATGTGCGAATCAAATAAGATCTTTATTGGTCCATCGCCAATAACGCCGACCACATCACCCAAGGAAGTCTCGAAAATCTGATCATAGCCAAGGACTTCCATTTCCTTTTTTACACGCTCCGCAACAGTTTGTTCCGCACCGGTCAAACTCTCGATTTGTATCAAATCCTGCAAAAAACGGATCATGTCATTTTCAATCGTCTCAAGCGCCGCACGAATATTTGTCACTATATCTCATCTCCTTACCTCTATTTCAAATCATTTATTTTCTTCCTCTTGCCCTATATATTTGCAAGTCTCATGCCAAAACTACATTCTTACTAATTATAAAATATAAATACAAGAGAAACCCGAGAATTCCGAACTTTCTACTCACGCATAACCCGTTTGCAAGATTATCAGATGTAAGATAAAATAGGAATTAATTCCGATTTTGCGAATTATCATTCTCATTTTCGGAATTAATTCCTATTTTGAGAATTCAAGGAGAGATCTCATGCAAAACAGTATTTTGATGCAAATTCAGGAGACCATTGCCCAATATGCTGACGTGATTTCAAAAATCACCCAAGCTCAAGTTGAAATTATGGATAAGAATTACATCCGCATTGCTGGTACAGGCCGATACGCCCATGGCGCAGGAAAGGAAATGAAAAACACTTCTGAAATTTGCCAGCACATTTTTAATACAGGCACATCTATTGTGATCGATAAGCCAACCGAAGATCCACTATGCCAAAATTGCCCCAGCCGCGACGCTTGTTTCGAAAAACTTAGCATTTACTCTCCAATCTTCTATCGTTCTGAGATCGAAGGTGTCATTGCTCTGGTTGCCGTCACCGAAGATGAAAAAAAGATCCTGCAGGAAAAACTAGCTGCCTACCAGGATTTCATTGAAAAGATCGCAGACTTCATTAGCATTAAGGCAAAAGAGTACAATGCAAATAATATTAACAGAATGTACACCGACACCTTGGCAAAGGTTGTTGACAATATCGATAATTGCGTCATCACGCTCCATGAAGACAACACAATCAAGAGCATTAACTCCAGTACACGCAAACATTTGAATTTAACTGATGCATGCATTGGTTCAGCTCTTGCACTTAAGACAACCGGAGATGGACTACATGGCGAAACCGAATACAAGATGAATGTTAAAGGAAAAGATTTTTATATTGTCGGTCAATTACATGAAATGTATGTAGGCACTCAAAGTTCCGTAAAAATCCTAATTTTCATGGAAGAGAAACAATTGAGAGCCAGCATGTATGAGCTGACCTCCGATTTAGAAGCCAAGGGGGTCGATGACATTATTGGAAACTCCCTGTCAACGCAAAAGCTGAAGCAAAATATCTCCCGGGTTGCAAAATCCATGTCTACCATATTAATTACCGGTGAAAGCGGAACCGGAAAAGAACTTGTCGCACAAGCGATCTGGAAAAAGAGTCCGCGCAAGAATGAAATCTTCGTACCTATCAATTGCGCTGCAATCCCAGACACCTTGTTGGAAAGTGAATTGTTTGGATATGTGAAAGGCGCATTTTCCGGAGCCAATCCCAATGGGCGAATCGGAAAATTTGAACTGGCTAACCACGGAACCTTATTCCTTGATGAGATCGGCGACATGCCCATCTATTTGCAGTCCAAGCTGCTCCGTGTCCTTCAGGATCAAAAATTGACGCGCATTGGTTCCAACAATCAAATATCCATAGACACACGTATTATTTGCGCTACAAACAAAGACTTAAAAAAACTTATTCGAGAGAACAAGTTTCGGGAAGATCTCTACTACCGCCTGAATGTTATCCCCATTCAAACCACGCCATTGCGCGAACGGCCGACAGATATCCCCGACTTAATTCATCACTTTATCAATAAATACCGATACAAATTCGACAAGTATTTTAGCCATATCGAGCAATCCACTTTAAATATGCTGATGCATTATAACTGGCCTGGAAATGTGCGTGAACTGGAAAACGCCATCGAATATATGATCAACATGATGAATGATGATGGTAACCTCAATAATAGCACCCTGCCGGATAACATTATTTATGGTCCACCCGCAGAAGACAGCATCGACCATGATGCTTCTCCAATCAGAACCTTAAAAGACCTGGAGCGCACCGAGATCGAACGAGCAATCTCCCTCTACGGCAACACCACGGAAGGCAAGAAGGCAGCAGCAAAAAAACTGGGCATCGCGGTCTCAACCCTCTACAGAAAACTTGAAAACAATGAATAAAAGCCAAAAAAACCAGGAACTCCCTTCATTGAAGTTCCTGGTTTCCATAGCATTTATTGATTTGTGTTAATATAGCCTACTTTATTTCACCAGTCAAAAAAGGTTCATAAATTAAAACTCTTATTTAATACATAATCACAAAAATTTACTTTTTATAATCTCAATCAATTTAGCGAAATTATTTCCTGTTTCAAGATCCAATTCAATTTCACTATTTTTATTTTTCTTGCTGTTTGTGGTTTTTTCATTTCTTTTGCATTTAAACCTAAGCTTCATACATATCAGCTCCTTAAATTATTAAGGATCTAACTTTCTTGCTTCAATTTGAAGCTCCCTTGATCGTCCAACAAACCTAGACAATGTTATTTGTATTTCATTCTGATCCTGACTTGATAATACCTGCGCCTCATCGTAAAATCAACCATGTTTTAAAACTTTTTTCGCTTATGATGATGCAAATTGTTCACTAATAAAAACCTGTATGAAGCAAATTCCTTTTCTTACAAATCCAACCGCATCTGTGCTGTTTCCTCAGACCTGAACACAGCCTTCTCCAATGACTCCAGAGCAGGATCCCGAAGTTCCAGGTCTGCCTTCACATACTCCTTAGTGCGCAAGGCATTGGTTCTAATCTTCAAGACATAAATGACCTTGAAGCAGTCCCATACGGCATTGGTTTTAATGTCCGTCAAACAGATCAGCTGGGTCCGATACTGCTTGGCAATCTGAAAGAGAGGCTCCAGCAAATGACTTGATGTAATGGGTCCGAAAGGATTGTCCATAATCAAGACTTTGGTATCCCTATTACGACTGTAGTCATCCCTTGCCCGCTGACTGGCCCTGGTATAGGACATCAAGGCTACTAGCAATGCAAAGAAAGAAACAAAGCGCTCGCCACCGGAATTCTGTCGGACAACATCTTCCCAGCTCTTGTATCGCCGATTCTTTTTGTTGATGTCAATCTTGAATGCCTTGACTTCAAACTGGCTCAAATCCGTCAGGACGCCCAAAAGTTCAAAGGGGGACATCTGCCGCTGAATCATTTTTCTAATCTCAACAGAAGTTTTTCCCTTGTCCATTTCCAGCTTGGTGGCTTCCACCTGACGACCGACATAACTCTCCATTTTTGACCGGTTTTCTGTCTCTGACTCGTCCATGGGCGCCATATTCACCCGAATCATCCGACGAACCCCGCCCCCATCCAAGGCAACCTTGGAATGGTTTTCAATCTTCTGCAGCTCTTCATAAGACCGCTTGGCCTGCATATAGGACTGGCGGATCAAATTCTCCCGATTCTTTTCCATCCCGGCCAGTTTCTGGTCAAAGGAACGAAGCAAGTCATGCATTTTTCGAATGGCCACAGTCAGCTTTTCACTCATATGGAAATAATCCTCGTAGGTCCGCGCCCCTTTCTCCATATAGGCTCGGATCCCCTGAACCATGCGTTTTGGCCGGTCATCCTCTCTGCAATAGGTCCGGTTGATTTGATCAAATCGGTTCATCAAGACCCGGTCCTGAACATCAACCTGATCTTTCAAGTCCTCCAATTTCTTCTTCCAAGTCTCAAAGGTCGCTTTTGGATCTCTTTCCGGCTTGGCTGCGTCAACAAGACCAACCGCACCCAAATCAACAGCATCCTGAATCCGAACCATAAGACGGTCCATGCCATTCATTTGCGCCTGTAGGTCTTTCTCCACCTCGCGCTCTTTCTTGAACCTGTCCCTGGCACCGGCCCTTCTAGCCTTGAAGTTTGAAAGAATCTTCTCCCGGGCCAGGACCTCCTGGCCGAATTTCCTTGTGGCCGCCAGCTCCATATCCACTTTCACCTTTTGTGTCTCCCAGGCAAGAATTGCAGCCTGCAAATCCTTGTCAGCAGCAGCTGACTCTTCCTTTGTTCTGGCTTCTTGTTCATTGATCCGGTCAAAATCCCCCGGCCGATAGACCAATTCCGCCAGCCGTTCTCTAGTAATACCCAGGGTATCCAGTTGACGCCTGCGATTTTCAATCGTTTCAATGAGGCCCGCCCGCCGTTTTTCCAAGTCCTTGGCTGCCTGATCCCACTTTTGAACCATGGCATTCCATTGGCTTTGCAGAAAATCCAATCTTCCTTCCAGAAGTTGGCCTGATTCATAGTCCCGGTAGACCTCAATCTTCTGGTTCAGATCAGCCACTGTCCTTTTCAGTTCAGTCACCTGCTGGCTACTGTCCATTTGCAGCCGGTTTCGTTCCTGCTGAGCCTGGTGGCCTGATTTCAACTCCTGAGAAACCTGCCGCAATTGGCTTTCCTGGTCTGCCAGCAAGCCTGCAAGGTCCGCCCTTTCCTTTTCCAGCTGGAGGAAGGCATGAAAATCACGTTCACATCTCTCCAACTCCATCTTCAAGTTCTCCAGCTTATGGCCTTTGTCCACCAATTCAATCATGCGATTCCGACATGTGACGGCCGCTTCCTTCGCCTCAGCCAAAGACCTGTTCAAGTCATTCACAGATTCTTGCGCCTGGCCTAAACGAACCTGCAGATTCCCCTGGGTCCCCTCTTCAAAGGTGAAGGCTTGGACTTCAGCAAGATCTGCCCTGGCCTGGTCTGCAGCCTGGACAAATCCATCCCGCTGGACTTGCAGCATGTCTTTTTGCTCCTTTAACGCTTCCAGGAGTTCTGGAAAACGGGTCCGATCCAAGGCCGCCTCATGGCATGGGGCGATCAACTGCCAGCCGCCGTTCGACCCGCTTGCTAGTTCCCTATCACCCAAGGAACTGTAGGAAAAGATTGGAGTGACAGACCGGTCAATAAAACCGGCAAGTTCTCCAAGAATGTTTTCAAAGACTGTGTCCTCAAAGACAAAGCCAAAAGGCAAAAGGGGGTGTTTGTCAATCATCTCGATCTGGTTCTTTTTGTCCAATTGCTTCAGGTAGCTTTCCCCCGTCTGAAATTCGATCTCCCGGTCTTCCAGCCAATGAATCAAGGCTGCTGAGGCGTGATAGCGGTCATGGTTGAGGGCATAGCTTTCCTCGCCCGCCTGCTTGATAGCAAAGTCACAGGCCCGCAGCTCTTGGTCAAGGTCGTAGTAGATGCCGGTCATCCATTCAGAAGCGCTCTCATGGTGAAAACGCAAGGCAAAGTCCCGGCCATTTCGCATATAGATGTCTGCCAAAGACGCTTCTCTGTCAACATAGTCGTCAAGCGCCTTTTCGGCATCCACACGCACAAGCTTGGCCTGATCCAACCTATCCCGGTCGCTTTCCATCCGCCCTTCCAGTTCTTCTTCCAGTCGCTTCTGCTTGGTCTGTTCTTCCAAGCAGGTCTTCTCCTCCTGAAGGTGGTCAGTCTTTCTCTTTTCCAGCCCCTGGACAAAGGCTTGAATATATCCGTCGGAAATTTCACCCAGCATATTTCGCTCATAATGAAAATCCAGCGCCTTAGCCAGGTCTTCCTCCCTTGCAAGAAAATAGTCCCGCCGCTCTTTCAAGCGGCCAACCTCTCCATCCAACTCGCTTTTTCGATCTTCCAAACCTTGCCGGTGGACCTCCCAAGCCTGCATAGCCTGACGGTTGGCCTCCATAGATTGCTCCAATTCCGCCAATTCCGCTTGTTGACCTTCCCTTTGCTTTCTGTATCCTACCAGTAAGGAATGGCCCAGATTTTGCTTTTCCCTAGCTCGATCTTCATCGTCCTGATCTGCCTTCAAGCGGGCCTCCACATCCAATAATTGTCCTCTTGCCGTATCGATTTGCTGGAGATAGTCCGCAGCCCGGTATTCCCGGCTTTCAGTTTCCGCTTGGCCATAGGCCTTGGCCTTGGTCTCAGCCAAGGACCGCTTTTCTTCCATAATCTGCTCAAGAGCCTCTACCTCGTCCACCGCCTTATAATATGCATAAGACGCTTCCTCATGATCGATCCGGTTCAATTCGCCTTCAATCTCCTTAATCCGCATCTGGCAAGCCGCTTGTGCCTGATTGTTTTTGTCCACTTCTAGTGCCAGATATCCATGCAAGCCGGCCAATTGACACAGAGTGTCCGTTTTTTGATCCATAATCCCTGCCAAATCTTCTGCACTCCGGCCAAAATCTTGGATGTCTTCTAAAAAGGCCTGATAGACAGACTTCTTTTGCAGATAGTCCTCATTCTCGATCCACTCCTCCACCAGATTTTCCATCATGGTTTCCAACTTGGCCTGGTCGTCCGTGTTTTTCTGAATGGCCTCAGTTACCCGGGGCAGCATCCAATCTTTGAGCACATCCATGGACTTCTTGGTCTTGTCAAAGATTTCAATCAGGCCGCCTTCCGACTCATTGATCTCGCGAATCAAATTTTTCCACTCGTCCTGATAGATGTTGAAGCTGGCCAGATGGTTACGATAGGCCTGGCCCTCCCGATCACTAAAGACATGGACACGACCGCTATCCTCCCGACCTGCCTGGCCAATCTTTGTGCGGGCTGTCTTGAAGTCCACCGGATACTTGCCGTTTTGGTCCTCCCAGGTCAGAGGAATGCTTGAAAGGTCAAAGGGATGGCCGTCCTTGTACTGGACTGTAAAGGTAAAGTACTTCACCCGGTCCACCTTGTCTTCCTGGTCGCGGACACGGCTTTCCGCATTGTCCATGGCAATGCCCGTCAGTACATAGCCGCCCTGGTCTTCCAGCTTCCATTCCAAGAGCACATAGGCTGGTGACTTCCTTCCCTTGCCGGCAAAGAAACCTTCCATGGTCCGCTTCATCAGTTTAACCTTGGGAACAATGGGCTGCATGACAAGCTGGGTCAGCACGCTCTTACCGCCGCCGTTCTTCATGTTTAAAAGCACATTTTCTCCGCCATAAAGATCAAATGTCTCATCGCTAATCAGGCGGGCATGGTTGTTGTATGAAAAATTAAGAATGCGTATGCGGTTCATCAATGCCATGACTTTCGCCTCCTTCTCCAAAGACCCGGTTGATTTCAACCACCCGGTCGTCATTCAAAAAGTAATATTTCATCAAATCGTCTAGTTTCCTTGTAGTCCGAATCTCCCGGTCGTCTTCCAAAAGAAGAATCAGATTTTCCTTGACCAAAAGCCGGCAGACCCGAAGAACCACCCCTTGCTTGGTAGTCCTACTAGCGCCTTCCATGCGAACCTTGCTCATCCAGTTTTCCGCCACACTTAAAAGATTCAGGCCCAATTCCTCTTCCCGTACAATCACCTGGTCTTGGTCCCGCTCAAGTATGGCTCCAAATCGCTGATCCAACACTTCAAGCAAGTCTGCTACAGAAAGAAAGTGTCGAATCTTGGGATTTTGATTTTTCCCGCTGTAGAATTGTGAAAAGAGAACCATCGCGATATAATAGCCCTGATAAATCTCATTGAGACCGATTCCAGATCCCATCCATTCCTTAAAGTCCTTGGTTCGAAAACCCAGGACCCGATTGTCCTGGCCCGGTACCATATAAAGGTTTTTCCCAGCCCGGATGATTGTCATGTCCAGCTCCTCTTCAAAGGTGGCCAGCACCTCCGCCACATCACTGTCCATGTAGGCGTTGAAAAGTTCCATCTCCTCTTCCTGATTCAACTGTCCCTTGTCCAGCAAATGCTGGAGGATGCGTGTTGCCTGCCTGATCTTATTCATCGTCCCACTCCACTCGTATCTCAAAATCCGTTAGTACCGATCGCTCAATGGTTGTCATTTCCCCTTGAACCACCCGGCTTTCCATTTCTACCACTTCATCATCGACCTTTTCCACTTGCATGATCTTCAGCCGAAAAAAGGAATCATCCGCATTTTTCAGCTTTATAAAGCAATATCCAGGATCAAACTCATCCGTCGTGACATCAAACATCTGGCTTTCTTCCTGCCACAATGCCTGAAGGTTCATTTCCCCCAGATCATAAAGGCGCAATAAAACCGTAAAAAGCAAGCGGTCTTCCATAAAGGCCTCCAAGACAGAAGGGTCTGACTTCAAATGGTCCAGCCAAGCAGAAAACCGCACACGGCCTCCACGATCCCTAACAAAATCAACCAGACCGCCAACAATCTCCATATACAGACCTTGATATCTGACCGCCTTTTTAGCTTCCAAGTCCTCAGCCAACTCTTCCGTCACCAGATTCTTGGCCTCCTCCTCTCCAGAGACCTTCATCATCCCCTGCCACTCAAAGATCCTCTGGATATTCAAATGATGATTGACATCCGGCAAAAACAAAGGATTGGCCAGTCGCCAGAATTCCATCACCGCTTGCGGATGGTCTTCCATTCTTCGAAGAATCACTTCCTCGAAATCATAGCGGTTCTCGTTTTGATAGGCAAGACTCTCATCCAAAGTCTGCTCATAGAGCTGCATCAGACTGCGGCGGCCGACAAGCAGGTCCCGCTGTTCGCTGATAATGGTCCGCAAATTCTCTTTGATATGACCCAGATCGTCCTGGGCCTTGCGAAGATTTTCATCCATTCCAGCCTGGGCCCGGTAGTCTTGATAGATCTGCTTGTCTGCACGCTCCACTTGGGTCTCCAGCTCTCCCATAATCTCATACTCATCCTCAAGCATGTCATAAATGCTTTTAATCAGGGCTTCCTGATCATCCGCGTCGATTGTGTCGATATCCTCCTTGATCCGCTGCATAAGTCCTGACAGTTCCCGTTTCTTCTGCCGGATCATCTGAATCAAGGAGTCGCTCTGCTCGCTGGCCCGGCTGAAATTCTTCCGCTTCAAAAGTTCCCGAAGGCGAAGCTCCTCCATGCTGAACTGGAGTTCCTGGTCCACTTCCTTGGTGCGAAAAAGAAAGTCGTAGCCCTGATCCGACAGGGTATAGGTCAGCTGATGACCATCCACTGTCGACCGCAGATGATCTTCGATTAAGCGGATGGGCAAATTAACAGGAGCCCTCTGTCCATAGTCCATGGCAGAAAAGTAATAGGTGTCTCCATTATTTTGCAGGACGCTCTTCAGGATGTATTCCGTAACTTCACCCGCCTTGTCCTCTCCCAAATCCAAATCAAAATAGGTCAAACAGGTCTGGTCGACAAAGCGGCTAATCATGCCCTTGTCGCATTCCGTGTCCTCCGCCAGGGTCTTTTCCATAATAAACAGAAGAAGAGAAAAGACCAGATTGGTCAGCATATGGGGGGCGAACCATTCCTCAATGCTTGTATTCCGCCCTCGCCGATTGACAATGGATTCGACAATGCCTACAATCCGCATCCGTTCTTGAAATCCTTCTAAAAATCGTTCCATTATTCAACCCTCTCCATTTGCTGAATAAACCAAGGATAGCCCAAAATCTCCTGAGGGATATAGTGTCCTTCTTCCAGGATACCAAGGATCATTTCCTTCTCATAATCCTCAAAACCATCTAAAAAATCCCCCAGGTCACAGGCCTTCTGGCCAGCCTTCATTACAGGCAGGTTCTGGTTCATCCCATTGGCCAGCATAGCCCGATACAGTTTTACACAGAGGCGGATCTCAAGCCCTGGATTTTTCGCAACCAGGTCCTTATAAATCCGGATTCCCTCCCAATCCAGGTCCCCAAAATAGTAATAGATATTCTTGCCGCCCAAAACCCACTGGTCGTAATCGGCCAGCCGTCCCATACGGTCTGTAATTTTCTTGCCTTCCCCGTATAAGAGGACATCAAAGTTCAGCCAGCCGGAAAGTCCCCGTTCCCGGTCAATCTTTCGAAGGGTAAACCAAGTATCCTTGTTTTCCAAAATCAAGACCCGGGACAATTCCAGGTCTCGACAAACATAATCAAACAAGGGCTCCGGAGTCCGATAAATCCCTAAACGGTCATCATCCAGCCCATTAAACTTCAGCATAGCCTTGACTGCCGCTTCTTCCTTGATAGCCTTTTCCCGGCCAAAGATCTGAAAGGACCGCTCATTGACTGACATGGGCGATAAAACCTTTGCCGGATGCTTCCAGAAAAATTCACTCAGCCGTTCCAAATCATCTCGCATGTCTCGCACAAGGTCTGGGTGCTTCAAATAACCAGACACATTCAGTACAGGGTTTAAAGTCCGGGCAAAGGTAATCTCTTCCCCATAATCCACCGCTTCCACCGAAATATGATAGCGGTTATACAAGACCGGAGACCGCCCATTGGTCCCGCTGGCCTTGACTGGCCGCAAGATGCCCTCAGAAACCAAGTCTTCCACAGCAGCTGCAAAGGCACTGTAATCAGCAAACCTCCAAAGCTTCATCAAGTCATCACATGATATGCGTTTCTTCCCATACCCCAATACTTTCTCTTTCATGATTCACCGCCATTCACTATTTCATTCATCGAATATATCAATATACTTCCTGTACACAAACACTTTATTTCGTGTCCTACCCTTCAGATTTTCCAAGATATCAATCTCGATTAACTTCTCTGCCAGCCTGCCAGCAGTAGCACTGCTGACATTCACCTTCGTCATAATCTCATCGATCGTAATCGTTGGCTTATCAAACAAACCTTCGTATATTAGAAGTGCATTTTCAGATACTCTCCCAAGCATACTTACCTTTCTCAAATCATCTTCTTTCAATTGAGATATTGCTCTTGCCATGGCGATCGCTTCTTTTGAAGTCTCTATGATTCCTTGCAAAAAAAACTTAATCCATGTTTCATAATTTCCTTTTGCATGAATATTGTACAGGCAATCATAGTATACATCTCTCTCCTTTTTAAAATACTTGGACAGATACAATGTTGGCTTATGAAGTAAATCCCTTGCAGATAAATAAAAAGCGATCAGAATCCGCCCAACCCTGCCATTGCCATCCAAAAAAGGATGAATCATTTCAAATTGACTGTGCAACAAGGCAACTTTTACTAAGTCTGGAATGTAATCCTCATCATGCATAAAGTTTTCAAAATTATTCAGCAAGTCACTCATATAATCAACTGACGGCGGTATATAGCTTGCCGTTGATATAGAGTAGCCACCTATCCAATTTTGCGATCTTCTAAATTCGCCTGGTGTTTTGTTCTCTCCCCTCACACCCTGCATCAGTATTTCGTGAATTTCGCGAATCAGCCGCAAAGAAAGGGGCAAGCTTTCAAGCCTGTCAAAGCCATAATTGACAGCCTTTACATAATTTTCGATTTCTTTTACATCGTCAGGAATTTCATTATGGAGCCCCGCTTCAGCTTTAATCAGGTCTGAAAAGGTTGCCTGGGTCCCTTCGATTTGAGATGATAATGTCGCTTCCTTTCTAGCATACATATACACAAAATAGCTCGGCGAAATCAAGGTATCTGTTACTTCATCCAACCGTCCGATATATCGATTCGCCTCTGCTAAGAGAAAAATCAATTCCTCATCATATTGAATAGGTGGATTGGACGGAGGCAACAGCTCTGGTATAAAAGCATTATAAGCACTTATTCCACTTCCTATTTGAACATATCTTCCAGCTCGATGATCCATATAGCCACATCCTTTCTCTTTATTTTCATTTAACCTTCTAAAATGATTGTACATCTAATTTGTTTTCATTTCAACGCCATTACTGAAAATATAAAGATTTTATTTGCATTTCCGCAGGCCAATACTTTCACTTTCCTGATTCACCGCCATTCTAAAAAAAAAGCCCATTTCCTGGGCTTATAAAATCTATTCACATATTCTTAACTTCCTGAAAAATTAACTCTCGACGATTTCATCTGCTTCAAGAATTCTTATCATCTGGCCAGCTGAGTCCCCCCCTCCTTTCTACTTCGCTTTTCTCTCTAAATCCCTCAGCTTCTTGCAATAACGGTCTTCATTGAATTCTTCCTGATGCTTCATCACATCATAAATCTCTTCAACCATTACAGCTGCAATCCACTCCTTGACCACGGATTCCTCAATCCCTTTTTTCTTCAAAGCACGAAGTGTTTCCCTCCATAGTCGATCATTACGATTTACCACCGATTTCTTTATCTATAACACCAATAGCCCACAAGGGCAAATTCAAGAGCCACGCTTCCTTTTTATAGTCGTTCATGGCCGTTCTCACCGACAGTGCAGGCTCAAATTTATCCTGATAAACCCTTAAACTCTTAGCCTTTAGATTGGTCTCCGCCTTTACTTCCACTGGAACAATCCTCTCACCCAAACCAATCAAAAAATCGATCTCTGCATTTCCGCGATCATTGGTCCAATAATAGGTCTCCAAGTTCCGCATTGTCTTCAACTGTTGGAGAACATACTGCTCTGTTAAAGCACCCTTGAACTCCACAAACATTTGATTTCCACTCAGCAAAACCGCCTGGTCAAGTTCTGTCATGCAAGACATTAATCCCACATCTAGCATAAAGAGTTTAAACGCTTTTAAATCTTCATATGCCTTCAATGGCAATTTGGGACTTGTCACCCGCTTCACTTTATGTACAAGCCCGCAATCCGTCAGCCAAAGCAGCGCCATCTCGTATTCCTTTGCCCGTGCCCCATGGCGAATCAATCCGTAAATAAACTTTTTATTCTCTTTGGTCAACTGCGACGGTATGCTGGACCACAAATCACGAATTCGTGGCACCAATTCATTGGGGGCGTGTTTGGAAAAATCCTGCTCATAGGCCAAGATAATTCGTTCCTGAATTCCTCGCACTTCATGAAAATCCCGATTTTCAACATAACTTAGTACGACTTCCGGCATCCCGCCAACATAATAATAGTATTTCAGTAGTTCTACATATTCCTGCTTCAAAGCGGTCGCCAATGTAAAGTCTCCGGTCTCTAGCAGCTCCACTAGTTTTTCCTTCCCCGCAGCTCGCATGAATTCGAAGAACGAAAGCGGATAAAGCGTCAGAAAATCTACCTTGCCCACTGGAAAAGAAGTTCCCGCATGCAAGGCCACCCCAAGTAGCGAGCCCGCGCAAACAATTTGATATTCAGGCGCATCTTCATTAAAGTATTTTAAAGCCGTCAACGCCCTAGGAACCGCTTGTATCTCATCGAAGATCAAGAGGGTGTCTTCTGCTGTAATCTTCTGGTCCATAAATATTTCCATGCCAGTGATGATTTTATCTGGCCGGAGATCCGCCTCGAACAAATCTTCCATTTGCTTATTGTTTTCAAAATTGACATATACAACTTTTTTATAAGCTTCTCTGCCAAAAGTCTGCATCAGCCATGTTTTTCCTACCTGGCGCGCACCGCGAATTAAAAGTGGCTTCCTATTCTTTTTTTGCTTCCATTTATATAATTTCTCCATGGCATCACGATACATTCCATCACCTCCAATTCAATTATACGCCCGTTTCAACATTTTTTCCAACGGAAAAACGTAACGCATCGCATTTTTTCAAACGAATAAATGTAGATGACCACATTTTTACGTACGAAAAAATGTATCTGCAAGAAAAAAACAGGCTGCCAATTGACAACATGCCCTTCATAAGTGTTAGCTTCCTGCTTTTTTACGCCTAAAAACCCTCATCTTGTGCAACGCTAACAAAATGAGGGCTTTATTTGTCTAAAAGTCTTGACCAGGCTCGTACCATACATCTTCTGTAGGATCGCTTTGAATGAAGGCCATGATTTCATCGTAGGATCTTTTGCTTGTTGTAACAGCATCCAGTAATAGATCCTGCTGACTCTTGTTCTTTTCATCTAAGAGTTTCTTTAACTCGTTTATTGCTTCTTGATATGGCTGTGAATATTTCGCTACTTTTTCTTGCGCTTTTTCAATCCGTTCGTCTAGCGACAAATTCTTTTTCACTCTACCCATTGTCATCTAACCCCATCTTTGGCTTCCAAAACAAAGTCAAGGATCTCTTCGTATGACTTGTCACTTTTAGCGATTGACTTCCACAGAGTATCTTTACGGTGAGCATCGCGCTTGTCCAATATCTTCTGCAAGGCATCAACTGCATGATCGTACGCCGCCTTGGTTTTTATGACTTTTTCCTGTGCCTTTTCTATCTGCTGTTCCAACACTTCTGCTGTAGATACTCCGGCTTTTCTTCCACGTCCCATTTACTTTGCCTCCTTTAACAGTCTGCCAATTTCTGTTGCATAGTGCTTGACAATATTTGAATCTAAACCAAATGCTTTCAGTATCGTTTTCTGCCTCGATGTTATGGCATGATCAAGTCTGTACTGATTATCTGTTAATCTGACCATCTCAATCTTCTCCAGCTCCCTTAGGGCTGCAGGCACTGTCATGTAATTAGGCCTTTTATCAAGCCTCATTTTTTCATCTTTTAAGCAAGTATAGATTCTGTTTCGAATGATCAATGCAAGAAATTCGATGAAAATCTTCGATTCCGCCGCAGAATCACCGTAAATTCGCAAACTCTTGTCGCCAAGGTATGATTTGTCTCCCCGAAATAACTTTTCTGATGTATCTCTGCTTTTGTATAAATCAAGAGCTTCTTTTGCAGTCATCTTTTCTGATGTTATGATGCAAAAGTAGCCACTGAGGCTGTTTTCTCTTTCAATCACCCTTGTTCGATCTTCGGCAAATTGGAATACACCATTTTTTTCATTGTAATGGAGAATATAATACTTGCTGAATCTTGGGCCAAAGGTAATCACCTCATTCGTATGCTTCATCATATATGACTTCATCTGTCTAAGCTTCTTCGTAAGCAGCGTTCGCTCGACGCTTTCCTTCACGATACTGTGATATATGTGGATATGCCGGTCCTTCTTGTCTGTTTCGTACAGCTTTCTTTTTATGGTCATCCCATACACATCATACTCATCGATGTGGTTAACCCATTTATTCTCAAAGGTATCTTTGTTTTCCAAAACAAGGCGATTCACCAGATCGTACATCCCTTTCACCATGATGACAAAAGAGTAATTATGATCATCCATGCATTTGATGTTGCTTTTGCTGAAATAGCCTCGATCCAGTATGAAGCCTATTTTTTTATAGCCGTAGCCTGCCGCTTTATCCAGCATGATTTGGAGTTGGGAGACATCATTAATGCTTCCAGGATATTTCTCATAAAACAAAGGCTCACGGTTGTTTGTGTCGTAAGCCACCGCATAATTGAACACGGGAAGACCAACATCTGTCTTTGGATGTCCATACTCGACAAGATCTATTTCCCCAGCCTGACAGTTCTTGTTTGTCGAATCATAGGAAATATATATTTTTTCGCGATGATCTCTGGAAGCGTTCCACTCATTCAGAAATCCAACGCTTTGTTCTTCTGTCATAGACTGAAGTAGATCTGACACCTTTGAATCACTGTATATATGCATTCCGTTTGTAAACAGCGGGTGGTTATAGGCATAATCAGGATAATACTGGCCCGCATTGCTTTCGGATATGATGCTGTATGTGGCCAAATCAAGGACAAGCCCCAAATCTCTTTTGCCGATATAGTTTTGAAGGATATCTTCCAGTTTGTACTCTTCAATAATTTTTCGGATGACAATCCAGCTGCCAATCCTCAGGCAGCTGCTCCTCTTGATCCTATGGCTCATTTCAGGCACGTCTTCATCAGGGAAGAATTTTAGGTACTTTTCATTGGGCAGCATCATCGTAGGATCCGCTTCGGACCTCTTTCCTATTGTTACTCTTTTGGGATTCGTCTTCTTGCTGACCTTGTCGTAAATGCGGTCGTATTCATAGTAAACATAGCTTGTTTCACCCTTTTTTCGGTAGGTGATTTTCCCTGCGACATTGGGTATTTTCACTAAAAAATCAAGATACATATCTTTCACTCCCTTAGGTGTATTTACGCCTAAGTAAAGTATATCATAAACCCCGGAGACAAACAAGTGAAAATGGCTTGTTTCCAGGGTTTATGCATGTTTCCATAATATGATTTTGTGATTAGGCGTAATTTTTCAGGAAGTTAACAATAAGCGAATCTTCATTTCACCCACGCTTCAACAATCTCCACATCCGCCGGACAAAAAGCATAGTCCACAAGCTCTTCAGACTCCACCCATTTCACATCATTGTGCACCTTCGTGCAGATCTCCCCTTCAGCAGTTTCTGCATCTCTCCAGCTTGCCTCCCGGAAACTCTCAGAGAAGGGGCAAATCCCCCTCTGCATTCCGCTGACAAATAAGTATTTGATTGCCCTTTCGAATTATCCCTGCTATAACATGAATCATCATTCTCACCCCACGACTAGCTTGTTTGTCTTCTTCAGATACTTGGCTGGAATCGGCTCATGAAGCTTCCATACGATATTCATAGGTCTGCTTCCTTCGTACTTCACGAAGTCAGCAAGTCCTAAAAACGTATATAGCGCTGCAACCGAACGTTCCGTTTTGAATTCATGCACGAAAAGCAAAATGTGATTGCCTGATCTTTTGTGATGAATATATCGCTACCCAGTATTGGACTCTGCCGATGTCGTACTTTGACTCTGCCAATGAAAGAGACTTTCGTTGATTGAATAGTCATTGTACATGGTTGTTGGCGAATAATCTTTATCGGCTTTGTTCAAGGTTACAAAGAAGAGATCCGCCTTCTTGTCAGGCAAATATTTTACACCCTCCCGCACTGTCTTTGGTTTCATAAAATCAAGCGCCACAAGAATCTGATCTCGTCTATAGGTGCAATGCAGGTCAAAGGGACGTTCAAAGCCAAAGTCCAGTACTGTCAAACACTCCTTATTCTCAGCTAGACGCAAGCCCCGCCCAAGCTGCTGCAAGAAGACCGTGTGCACTCCAATATATCTACTACCAGATTTTAATTACTCTTGGCCGCAGACTCCACTCGCTGAGTTCAGGAGTCCAGTATCTTGACCATTCTTTTGTCTCTTGATATTTGGGATCGTTCATATCCAGCATAATTTTCCTGAATTCAACAAATCCACCAATGCCGCCTACATCTTCAGGTGGCGTTTGACCTTTGGCCTCTAGAAGATACGGAAGTTCACCATCATATTCATTAATCACCTGAATCAACTCAATATCATGCTCCCAATTGTCACCAAAATCATAAGTATAGACCATCTTCATGTTTTCATTGAAAACTTCCGCCAACGTATAACCTTTCATAACAACCGCATTGCTGTCATAGTCGAGATCCTCTTCATTCGGTACCAACCGAAGCTCACTTTTCCCTGTTTCTTGATCGTATACGGTAAAATCATAGAGGTGATAATTTCTCCAGCCAAAAATATTCTGCACTACCTTATGAAAATCTATTAAACTCATATTTGCAGGAACAATAATCCTTCTCTCTGCTGTATAAATTTCAAGGTCAAGGGTGATTCTCAGTTCAAATGCACGGCTCTTATATGGCTGAATTCCAGTCAAATCCTCCATTGCCTTTATCATTGCCTGATATGGATAGAATCCTTCGCCTTTGCCATTAGCGTAATCCACTATTCTATAATTTGAAGACCTCCCCAGCGCATCACTGTACATCTTGTCAATGCCATTATATTCTCTTCCGATATGGAAAGCACATTCTAAACCTGCCCTGGTTACCCAGGCAGCAGCACTTCTGCTACTATTTTTGGTAAATTCAAGCGTTCCTGAAAGGCGCATATATTCATCCACCAATTCTGTATTCAGATTATGTGCCAACAGAGTATTCCTGATCGCTTCCGTTATCTTGGCTTCAATCTTATTCAGGTCCTTTCGCTTGACTTGATACATGGCAACGGTAAAGCGAGTGGCATTATTAACCAGAACAAGAAGGTCCTCGGTTCTGCGATTCTCCCACACTTTTGTCCAGTTAGCGGTCCATGTAAACAGTGGATTTATATTTTCATCCGTAGCAGGAGGTTTCAAGGCTAATGCTTTTGCCAGTTTTCCTGTTAATGCTATTTGCATAATACCATTCCTCTACTTTCCACAGCATTTTTTATATTTTTTTCCTGATCCGCAAGGGCATGGCTCATTACGACCAATTTTCTTTTCCTTCACTATGGGTTTCTGATTGAATCCATAGTTTGCAACAACTTTCTCTCTTGGTTTTCTCAATTTTTCCTCTCTTGCATTGAATAATTTCTGATACAAAACGGCATACTCAGGTATGATCGGTCTTTCATCACTAATATTAGACTTCATTTCTTTCAGAATTTCTTCTTTGGCTACCGCCTTATTATCTTCTAAGAATTTTAGATATGAAAACGGTATCTCTTCAGAATCCCTTTTAAGATAATTGATTGCATCAGCTACTGACGTACCCTCTGTTACTGCATTTTCTTTTTCAAACTCAAGAAAAGCCTCAAGTTCTTTTTTCTTCATAGCAATCATCAGATCTGTCAATCTCTCAGCAATAATGTCACTCTCTTTTATTGACAAACGATGATAGGCCCTATTCAGTATGCTAAAGGCCTTATCAAAATCCTCATGTTTGGAGTAATCCATCCAATATTTATCGGAATAACCGATGTATCCCCATACATTATCCGGATAATCGTCAATCAACTGGTTAAAATGCTGTTCACCAACTTCCGGCTGTCCCAGTAAATAATAGGTTTCAGCTAAAGATCTTTTATAATAATGGATATTTAATTCATCTTTCAGATTCAAGCCAAGTAAAAAGTTAAGTAGCGCGGTTTTCAACTTTCCAATCTTTTCTTTGGATTCCTCATCAGCGTTTAAAAGTGAATTTCTAAGAGCATCGTCATAATCCTGCACCCAATTTTGAACATATTGTGTACCATTGAATATGTCATCAAACGATTTCAAATCACTTAAATGATTTTCCTCAAAATATGTAGTTAATTCATCGAAAACACCTTTCCAGCATGACACAGCCTTGTTTGAATCCCCATCCATTTCATGGCCATACCCCTCCTGCATCATCATATCCATTTTTATTAACTCCGGATTAACCGGTTCCGGTTCTATTCCATAATATTTACTGCTGTTGATTTCATATTTCATGGTTCATTCTCTCCTGTAAGCACTTTACATTCTCTCTTAATTCATCAGTGAAATCCGAAAGATTATCCATCGTTATCACGCCATCGTTGATTAGGAGTATAATATCAAACAGCATATCGCGCTTCCTTAGCTCGAGGATTACTCCAGGCTTCTTTTTGTCTTGTTTGATTTTCTTTTCCAACTCCCAAAATTTTCTTGATGCGGGCAAATCACTATTCAAAAAAGCAATGTATTCCTCAACAAGCTTTTCCATATATGACTCTTGCCATGAGCCAATCTTGTCCCTAAACAATTTCCAGTCTTTTTTTGAAGGTTCCATTCACTTTTACTCCTTAGAACGCATAATATCTTGTTATTTCTATGAACAATCAGAATGGCAACTTATCATCACTAGAATCAAATGAACGATCCTTAGTAATTACTTCCTCACCCTCATTATCCTCATCAATAAATGTACCATAGGGCAGACCATTTCCAGTATAGCCGGCTATAAAATCCATCCCGTATAAGCCCTTCAAATATTCTTCATATTGCTCCTCTGTCCAGACATCGATATTATTGCTCTTATTTTTTTTGGATTTTTTATTTTTACTCATGCGTTTCTTACCCTCTTTTATTTTCCGAGTCTTATACCAACTCATCCTGAAATAATCTGCTATTCACCCCACAACCAACTTGTTTGTCTTCTTCAGATACTTGGCTGGAATCGGCTCATGAAGCTTCCATACGATATTCATGGGTCTGCTTCCTTCGTACTTCACAAAGTCTGCAAGTCCCAAGAATGTATAGGGTGCCGTCCCTGCAATATCATTCTTAAACTCACGTACAAAAAGCAAAATGTAATTCCCTAATTTCTTATGATGAATATATCGCTGTCCAGTATTGGACTCTGCCGATGTCGTGCTTTGACTCTGCCAATGGAAGAGGCTTTCATTGATTGAATAGTCATTGTACATGGTGGTTGGCGAATAATCCTTATCCGCCTTGTTTAAGGTGACAAGAAATACATCCGCCTTTTTATCCGGCAGGTACTTAACCCCTTGGCGCATTGTCGACATATTCATAAAATCTAAAGCAGAAAGGATCTGATCCCGCGTATAGGTACAATGCACATCAAGCGGACATTCAAAGCCAAAGTCCACCTGCTTGTCAATAAAGTCGATATGATCATAATTATACTGCAAAAGTTCTAACATCTCCGCAAAAATCACAGAATCCTGCTTAATGGCAATAAAGCCTTCCTTGATATTACTGAAACCAGATTTTTCATATGACTTCTGCCAGATGGTAAACTGCAGCATGTTCAGCATCTTTTCTTGCTCGATTGTTAAATCCACATCCTCTATTTGAGGCAATGCATTCAGCAAAAATTCAATCCAACGTCTCGAATCAATGGCACAAATCCGAGAAAAAGCCTTTGTCAGTATTGCCTCGGATGCTTCTTCAAAAGGATCCCGCACCCCAGCTTCTACACATAACCGAGAAAAAGACCCTCGCTTATAAAGCATTCGGGCATCCAGATGATAGTATTTGCAAAAGTTTTGCAAAGTGAGTGCCTGACCCGTGTCTTCTTCAAAGGTTGCAATCCGTGCAACCAAACCGGCTCGTGCACTAAATGCACTTTTAATATTGCTAAGGACATATTCCTTGGCCTTTCGTTCCAACTGAACATAGCATCCCTTAGGAACAGATATAAAGCCATCTTTGATCTCCCGCTGCACGCTTCGCCTCGTATTAGAAAGCAAAGCAGCAAACTTCCCTTCAAAGTTATATTTCTTATTGGCCTGGCCGATAAAGTCAAGTACCGTCAAACATTCCTTATTCTCAGCTAGACGCAAACCCCGCCCAAGTTGCTGCAAGAAGACCGTCAAGGATTCCGTCGGCCGAAGAAACAAGACAGTATTTACTTCTGGAATATCCACCCCTTCATTGTATATATCCACAACAAAGATAAAACGAATCTGGCCGTCCACCAATCTTTTTTTCGCATTCTTCCGATCATCCTTGCCCGACTGCCCGGTCAAAAAGATGGAGGGAATGCCGTGATCATTAAAATAGTTGGACATAAACTCCGCATGTTTAACAGTCACACAGAAGCCAAGCCCTTTCACATCATCGATGTCTGTTACGTATTTGTGGACAGACTGAACAATCATGTTTGCCCGCTTCTTAGCCACCAATTGATCCATGGTATAAACATTTTCTAAGGCTGACTTTTGATATCCACCTCGCGCCCAAGCAAGTGAACCCAAATCAACTGTATCTGTAACGCCAAAGTATTGGAAGGGCTATAAGAGTTTGCGATCGATCGCTTCTGGTAATCGAATTTCAGCAGCAATCCGATTGTCGAAATACGTTAACACACTTTTTCCATCCATTCGTTCCGGTGTTGCCGTCAATCCTAACAGAATCTTGGGCTGATAATGCGTCAGCAACCTACGATAGGTAGGTGCCGCAGCATGATGAAACTCATCAACGATGATGTAATCGTAGTAGTCTGGTGTTGTCATCTCATGAAAGGATTGAGCGTTAAAGGTCTGTACCGAAATAAATAAATGATCAATACGATCCGGACGATAAAAACCGACAAACAAGTCGCCAAAATTTGCATCCTTCAATACGCCTCTGAAACACTCAAGACTCTGCTTTAGAATTTCTTCCCGATGGGCGACAAACAAAAGCCGATTCGGCTTATTCGGCTGACCTGCACAAAATCGCTTATAGTCAAATGCTGATATGACTGTTTTTCCTGTTCCGGTTGCCGCTACCACAAGGTTTTTGTTATGATTACGCACTTTGCGTTCAGCATCGAGCTGCGATAAAATTTCCTCTTGATAGGGATACGGATGAATATCAAACAGATATTGACCGCTGCCATTATTCTCAGAATATTTTTCAGCATTCAATGCTCTTCGCAGCCTTGATTTTTGCTCTTCTGTATAAACTTCAAATTCATTACTAGCCCAGTAGCTCTCAAATGTTGCTTCAATCTTTGTTAAGGTGTCCGGCAAGTCTTTGGCTGTAGCCTTCACGTTCCACTCAAGCCCGCTGGACATAGCTGCTTTTGACAGATTCGACGAGCCTACATAAGCCGTTGTAAATCCAGTATTGCGATAAAAGACATAGGTCTTTGCATGCAGTCGCGTTCTCGCCGTATCATACGACACCTTAATCTGTGTATTGGCAAGCTTATGAAGTTCTTCAATCGCCTTTACGTCTGTTGCGCCCATGTATGAAGTAGTAATCACGCGGAGACAACCACCACGCTGCGTAAAATCACGAAGTTCCTCTATAATCAGCCGCAATCCGCTCCACTTAATAAAGGAAACCAGCATGTCAATTCGGTCACATGAAGAAATCTCCTTCTTCAACTCCGAAAACATACTGGGTTCATGTACCGCACCAGTAAATAGCGAACTGATCGCCAACGAGGTCTCAGGTCGTACAATTTCAGTTTTTTTATCTAGTGCATATATGCTATTTTTAGGTTCCAAAAGCGCAAGCAACTGCTGTGCTTCTGAACCGATTTGAAACTCATTAAGCACATCATCTTTTGTCTCGCGCTCAATCAGCGCTACCAACTTATTCGTCAAGGCAATCTGACGTTCTAAACGATCAGCATTATCACCCATATGATTCATCGATGCTTGAATAATATCCGCCAGATAATTTGTCAAAATCTTTGATGCTTCCGCACCATCAATCGGTTCAACCCGCTTAAGCTGGTCCGTCTCTTCAAGTGCTTTTTCAATTCGCTTATTTATGACTTGTTCGTATAACCCTGATTCAAGCATATGTCGTGACTCCTTATAGATAATTTCTATTCATACAGCTTTAGAACGGCTCAAAATTTCGCAAAAAAAATTCACAACCATCCCTTGAATCAAATTCAACTATTACTCAATAGAACCATTTAACTGAGTATTTCTCTCAATGAACTGTATATCTCTAATGGCGACTCTAAAATTCCAAAAATATCACACATATATAAATTCCGGAATGTATCCTCATTCAATATTGCTTCGATTGATGAAAAGAAATCTAAATAATCGATTTCGAAACCTTTAAAATGTACAATTTCATTTCTCGACTGCATTATTCTTGTTAACTCCGAATTCAACTTATCGACATCAGTATCTATGTTCCTCTTAGTAATAATTTTTTCTAATTTTCTTATGTACGCTGGTCGCCGATCACCTTTTTTACTCTTGAAATATTTTACTTCCTTTTTCGTCATAAACTCCAGCAGCTTTAAATTGATTAATGCTTCACATGCAAATGCCTCAAAAGCAATTGCGGTCATTCCCGCTTTAATAAGGTTCATACTTGCTATTTCAAATTCATTTGAAACTACCGGTAACTCAAACTCTTTAAAGGTCTGAGTTTTAGCTAACAATTCGAGCATTACATTTGAATTGTTTATAGCTTCATTCGGTACATTAACTAGAAGATCAGTTAGGCTGCTCGAATCATGATGAACATAATTTTCACGAAAAAAAGACAGGCTCTCTTCATTACTTAGAATCTCATTTACCGCATACTCTAGTTTTCCCTGTACTTCCCTTTGCATTACTTTTAATTTTCGTTTAAGTGCGCTCTGATGGATATGATAATCAGCGTAATTTTCTTCAGCGATATTATGATACAAATCACTCATTAAACGCGAAACACTCTGATCCATCGTGAAATATTCGTCTGCCAAACCTTCAAAACAATTTAACATCTTACGACCCTCTCTCGATATTTGTGTGACATAATTAGGTCAGTTTTTTACTAAATATGGAAAGAGTTCATATCCTTCAAATCCTGTCCTCGATCTTCTAATCACACATGCGATATATAATATCTTGCATGTTACTCATGACGTATCTAGGTTGAATAAAATTCATTTTCTTTAACACTTCATCAACTCGAATCGAACGAAGTGAAGAACCCAATACATCAATTTCTCCAATAACCCGATCGAAAAATAAATTAAATCCATCGTCCTTTTGTAAAAGTTTGATGCAAACTGTTAATGCCATGACCGAGTTATCCATCGCGTTAAAATTCAAGTATCCATTGAAATTCACCCGAAAATAACGCCCTTGTGCATTCCGTTTCCTATACTCAAAAAAACGCTCATCATGGGCCAACAAATTTCGAAAATCACCAATCATCTTTAAGTACACACCCAGCTTATCGTGCATAATATCAAAATGCATACTCAAAGTCTTAGCCAGTTTGATTCGTTCCGCATCTTTCATATAGGAATAAAACTTACTCAAATCTCCAAAAGTCATCGAATTTACAAGCACCCATAATGGTACATAACCATGTGAATTTCGATAAAACTCGATATACGGTTGCGGAGACCTACTTGTCCAAATTGTCTTCATCAATTTAACAATGAATTCGTTCATCTTTAGTTGTTCTTCAGTATTTCTAGGAACCCGGAAGTTGTCAATCTTAAGATAATCACAATCCTTATGACCATATGCTTCAGAAAAAATATATGCAATAATTGACTTGATATAGCTTTCTATCTCCAGGACTTCTTTCAAGTACAATGCTCGTAAATTTCGATCAAATTCATATAATGCATAAATTTCGTTTAACGAGCTTCCCAGAACATAAATATCCGGATTTTTACTCGCCAGAAACAAAGAATTATACCCATTAATGACATTATAATAATTCTCGGTTTCGAGGATCCTTTTCGACTCCATAATAGGAGAAATATCAAGACCACGATCTTTTAAAACACGTAATTGTTCACCATATTTCTTGAATTCTTTTTGCACCGCATTTGCCATTTGACCACTCCTTTGATCAAACCAAAAATACATTGCATAATTCCGTACTTTCGGGTATTATATTAATAGCAGATTAACTCCGGATTCCTGCGGGACCGGAGCTTTATTTTTGTATAGACCGAGGTACTGGTATGCGTGAAGAGGCAGAGGCCCACACAAAATACATAGGCCTCTTTTTTAGTTGTTCTAATTCACACCCAAAGCCTTAAACACCGCATCTTCAGGACTATTATAGAATGATACCTGGAACTTGGTAAACAGCTCCATCGGTACCGTTGGAATGTCCGCAGCAGATGCCATTGGAATCAAAAGACTTTTCGCTCCAGCATCAAAACACGCCTGTAAAACATTTGCCAATTCAGGCACTTTTGGAATGCTTCCACCAATACTCATGGTGCCTAAAATTGCCATAGATCCCTGGACTGGCTTATGCAGCGCACCCGAACAAAGGCCAATAAAAGCAGAGAGCGCCAATTGATCCGTCATTCCAACACCTTGCATATCCTGAACATGCATCAAATAATCCTTATTATCTACAGATATGGTTCCACTGATCGATTTGCGATTGGCTTTAAAATAGTTGAAAGCTGTTTGAATACTTTCTTTCACACTCTTGCCTGAACCCAATCCCGTCTTCTCAAACTTGCCTTTCCCAGGCACTACTTCCGTCTCAATCTTATAGACACCAATCATCGAAGAATCCCCGTGGCCAATTGTGTAAATATGCCCTGGCTTTGGCATTCCTTCAGGAATCAGCTTCCCACCACCTTGCTCAGGTACTGCAACAAACTCTTCTTCGAAGGTCTCCTTGTCGACATAGCTGAAATGCACATCATAGAATTCCATGCCGCCCATTTTTTTCAACTGCTCTTTCACGCGACGTCGGCCAACTAAGGCATACTGCAATACTTCTTCAACATCTTCTTTGGTAAACTCACCATTTGGATATAACAGCTTAATCATGCCAGAAACCGTCTTCTTTACTGCAATTACATCACGCTGATTCAAATTGCTACCAAAGGCATAATACTTATCAATGGCATCTGCATAGGTTCGTTTACGCATTTCCCGGAAAACTTCCGACAAATAATCTGTAATAAAACCATATTCATTGGTAAAATACTCTGGACGGAATTTTGGAATCTCCCATCCCGGTAGATAAAAATGCATGCGATCAAAGAATGCCGTATCATAGGACATAGCATCCGGAAATGGATCAAACAAGTGTGAGGTCTTCAATAAGACATCTACGCTCTGATTAATATTTCCCACAAACACCATAGAGGCACTCGCCTGCTTTTCCTCTTTACCACGCGCAAAAGATCCAGACGCCATATAATCCTTCATGATTTGGATGCCGTCTTTATCTTTAAAGGTAATCCCCGCAACTTCATCAAAAGCTACAGTGTCCCACATGCCTACCAAGCCCATGGTCTTTCTTCCCATATTGTAGAAGAGATTGGCTACTGTTGTTTGTCCACCAGATACCAAAATGGAATTGGGCGAGATCTCCTTATAGATATGGGACTTGCCCGTTCCCCGTGGACCCAATTCACACATGTTGAAATTATTCTCAACAAGTGGCACCATGCGAAGCAGCATATGCCATTTCACTTGCTCTTCCAATTGAGTCGGCTCCATGCCGATACTTCTTAACAAGACATCAATCCACTCATCTTTCGTAAAGTATCTGCGTCCTTCAAAGATCTCATTGATATCCAAGTTTGGCATCTGAATCGGTGTCAGGTCAGAAATATTAAAAGGGTTCCCTCCTTCCATCTCATCATAGAAGTAAGACATCTTTAAAATGCACCAGATCCCACCCATTAAAAGCTTTTCATAGCTCTTTACAAAATGAGGTGCAATTGGTACTCCACGCAATCCTAAGTTCGAGAACTCAGCTTCATAAATATCCTTTTTCTCATTCAGACGAACACTTAGTTTATCAATGACTGTGTAACGTCCTTCTTCCTTGATCTTGCTCTTTACTTTTTCAGCTTCATCAGGTCGCACATAATTCTCAGCTAATATGCTTTTTACTTGCTGCACGCCATCTGCAATGCTGGCATCGTCATCCGTAGCACAATAGAGCCCAAGCAAATATTCCAATACGTAGATTGGCACATTAGCGCCTTCCTTGATCATCTTTGTCAAATCTTTACGCACCACTCGGCCGGCAAAATGCTGATTGAGTTTTTCATTCAATTCCATCTGCTTTCCTCCCTAGAAGCCAAAGTCATTGGCAATCATCAAGTCGATTTGGAATTTCGTTTTAGATCGAAGTGGATTGATGGTATCGTCATCATCTTCAATCATCAAATAATAGTTCGCCGACTTGTCAAACTTCATATCTTTCAGCACAAACTTCTCACGGAATCCACGCTCATTTGGTTCATTGGATGTCAAATCGGCAATTATCATTACCTCATTGCTCACCCGATTCCCTACTTCATCCACGAAATACAATTTCAAATTCGATGCCAATCGTCGTTTGGAAATCGGTTCTGCCTGAATAAATTCCAAGTAAGCGATACGATTGGTAATCTTCCTTGAGATGCTCGTAATCTGCACATCGACTTTAACCGCTTTAAACTCATCGCTACGTTTATCAAAGTATTCAATAACCGGCACGATAGTTTCCTGAAGGGTCATTCCCCCATGAGTAAAGTTCCCGTTACTTCCCTGGGTTTTAAACCGCATGGTTCCTTTTGGCACCAGAGTATATAGTTGAGAATCTGTTTGAATGAATGAACTAAGAGGTTTGCAGATCAATGCAGGTTCTTCAACAGCCTCTGATGAAATCATATAGCGACGTTCTGATTCCAAAATTGCATCACTTTGAATCTTAGATACCTTGTCATATTCGACCAGGTCTGATCGCTGATACAAAAATCCATGATCTGCTGTAATTAAGATCTTCGTAGCACTAATATGATTGACCAAGGCACGTACTAAATCCTTTACCTCGTCTATGGCGATTCTGGATCCACGAATCACATCTCCACCATGCCCCGAATTATCAATGGCATTATGATAAATATATGCCAGCTTCACGCCTGCAAACAAATCCTTGTATTCTTGCTTTTTCAGATGCTTGAGCTTGTCATATGAAACTGCCATTGCAGATGGAACCACCTTTTGCAGCAGCTTCTGGCGATTGTCACTTCCCGCAGTGGATTTCCCATCAATAATCAGATCCCCTGATTTCCATTCCAAAGTTTCATAGGGTAATAAGGCCGCCATGCCATATTGCGTAGATGAAGGCACCACACCTTCCATAGCACTAATCTGGATATCTGCCCGTCGCTCCTTAATCAGCTCCTCCTGAAGTTCTCTTGCTACTTCATAACGCATGGCATCGCTAATAATAACAAAAACACGTTCACTGTCTTTGACATACCCTTTCACATGGTGAGCATAGAAATCGCTCTGCTGAATATGCGAAACAAGCGAGTCTACCTCCCGATCCTTGTCCAGCAGTTCCGACCATTCACGACTCAAAGGTTCCACATAGCCATTGACATAGGTGTTCTCTACATGAGTATTCAGATCAAGCAAAAGTTCTTTATCTTTCACTTGGTCATAAAATTCGTAGAACTTACGATAATGATAATCACAGAAACTAAATTTACTTGTATATTTCTCCACATATTCATCGGTAGAATTAAATTTATAATCTCCGCCAAAATTATGAACCAAAACAAGTACCTGCACAGCATGCCACAGTGCTTCATACTCATGTATAAATTCCGAATGCCAGGCTGTTTTTCTTCGCTCACGCAGGTCCGACATAATCGTTTCATAATCACAGTCTTCCAAGGCAATCGCTTTGGCAGTCTCCTGCAAGATAAACAAATCAATCAACCGAAAACTCTCACATGCCCGCAGTGTAGCACTCCCTGCATCCTCAAAAAGCGACAATAAATTCAGTCGATTCTCCACCTGACCTGACAATTTCGCAGCAAGCTTATGCATCGTTGGATCTTTAATCAAGTCACTTAAAAAGACGATGGCTTCATTGCTTTTTTTCAGCAGTAAATGCTCAAATTCTTTGGGTAAAGACTCTGGATACTCTTGTGCAAAAGAGGTATAGAAAAGCATAGTAATCCACTCGTCCATATCAAAGACATCTTTTTCATAACCAAAACGCATTTGGATCATCTGATAGAAAGACTTAAGATTTGCATACTTCTTAATCTCCTCCAGAAGACCTTCTTCACCAGCCGCATAATAATCAGAAATGAACGTAGCCAACAATAAGTTGGAATCAAGGACCTTTAGTTTCGCCAAGGCGGAAATGATACCCAACTCAAGATCCTCTGGTGTATATTCTTCAATACCGTAAGATAACAGCTTATGCACCCGCTTTTCATTCTCAAAGAATCTTAGATTCTTTTTGATCACTGGTCGTACCGCAGGATCTTCAATTCCCAAACGACGCATCTCATAATCCGCCCGGTCTGTCGAAAATTCCATGGAATACTTTTCGATATCCAAGAGCCAATTCTCCCGGTTATCCATTCTTTCACAAGGACAATACAAGAGGAAATTCGAAGTCAAATCATTGACTTCGATTTCCCACTTCAGTCGAAAGGCATTGCTATCTCCCATCACTTCGATACGGGTATTCTCAAAAGAGAAAGTTTGAACATCATTTTCAAACTCTCGCTCAGCGTCATACCAAAATATGATATTTCGCACGCCACCATTTTCCGGTGCCTTGGCCAGCAATTCTGCCAAGGTTTCTTGTATGTTTTTCTGTTTCGTTACCATAAAATCACTTCCTTTTTGCGAGAAGTTTCAGCATCGTTGATCGGTTCTTGCCACCTTCTTCCACTTCACTCATCTGCAATTTGTCGTAGTTCACTTCTACACCATCATCCAAGTCCAATTCAACCTGTCGATGAGCGATATGCGCAACCACCTTGTCAAACTCTGTCACTTCCAACAACTTTTTACGAAGCACGTCAACTCGCTTCTTGTCAGCCGCACTATCCCCATGCAAAGTCAGTTCAATATCATTTTCATAGGCCCGCTGCAAAGGATGTAAATACTCTGTTCGGAAAGTAGCAATCGTTGAAGGTTCATAACGATGCAAGTAGAATAAAGCCTTCACACCTTTTTGCTTGCCGCTGTCAATCATCCAATAAATTGGTCGCTTCTTATATGTCTTTACATGGTCCTTATAGAAGTCTTTCACAAAGTAAGCTCGAATCGTATCCCGAGCAGATCCTTTAGCTTTTGGATTCAAAACCCGTGCGAGATACCGCAGATTCTCTTCCAAAGTAGTAGAACCAAATGTAACACGTACAAATTCTACGAAGCGATGGACAATATCATCTTCGAAGTAGTCTTCTTCCGTAATCAACAACAAGTTAGAGGAACACGGAACAAACTTGGAATATCGAGAAGGATCAAAATCACCGCCAGCAAAGACTACGCCTTCTTCATCCAAGGAATACCGCCCAAACATGCACCCAACAACATAAGAGATAAAGGAACGAATATCACGTGATTCATCTGCTAACCGAATAGTAATGTCCTTGTCTTCTACCTCAGGAGAAAGCTCATCTTCTAACCCATAAATTTCAATGAAGATTCGGTTCAATTCTTCCTCATTAGCTTTCAGTTGGTCGAAACATTGTTGACTTAATTGATTCCATTGGCGGTATGCACTCTCAAGAGAAACCACAGGCTCCCCTGTTGTTGTATCACCAAGTCGCAATACATCCAGCAAGGGGTGAACTTTGAAGTCCCATGAAGTTTCGAAATTATCCCAATCATTTTTTGCTAATTCTATGCAACACTTTACTATAGTCTCTACTCTTCTATTAGTCACACTAACATATGGCAATTTTAGCAATGCACTTTCTGAATAGTCTAGCGTAGGTGCAAGTGCTCTAAGATAATACATTCCTACTTTTGAATTCAAATATCCTTGCAACGGATATAGATCATCAATATTATTTACAAAGCATCCTGATCCTTTGGATTCGTACATCATTTGAGATCCACTATATCGTAATGAAATTGGACCACTTGATATTGATGACCACGTCAGACCCTCTTTAAAATTGTAAGAAAGGTTTTGAGGACGCGATAGCAACTTTCCCCGGCTATCTCGATAATTACATATCTCATATCCCTCATTCTTCCAATTAATTGTATATTCCTTGTTACCAAACCACTTTCGATAAGCACCTCCTTTATTGCATGGAAACCAGGTTTCGCCTACAGACTCTGGATATATATTGTATATTTTATTTACAGAAACTTCGAACCATAGTCTCAAAAATTTATCATTGTTGCCAGTTTTTAGTCCTTGTTTTGTTGTCGCGATGGACGAAATTAATTTATTTAACTCAAATTTAGATATTGCCTTCTTACTTACCCAATACGCAATCGGACTACCTGGGATTTTGGCAAAGTTTTGAGACGAAGTGGTATATCTATAGTCAATCGCTGGATCCAATATTGCTTCACGAGTTTTTATAGCTTTCCCACTTGCCATATTTTCATCAACTACACGAATGAATATTCCCTTGGAACCCTTCACAACGAATTTTCGGATAACGAATGCTGTTGATTGAACTACTTCTCCAGCAATCTCTTCAAATGCCCTTGGTCCAAGATGAACCATCGACTCGATACTTGTATTACCGATAACCTGCTCTCTCAACTTTTCATAGCTTGATAAAAACATCCAAGAATGCTGGTTGATCATGGCATAACGACCATCTTTTTTTGCTTTAAAAAAACACACTTCCATAAAGACTGCGAATAAATCACCTTTTGAATCCTTATAATTCTTGCTCACATATTCAGCTAAATGTGGGTTCATACCCTTCCTGCCCATGTATGGTGGATTCGTAATCACCACATCATACTTTCCAGTCAACAATTTAGCCTGCTGAATCAAAGGCACAATATCCCGCTCTACAACCACTCGATTTGCGCGATCAATCATATTTAAGTTATCATCCACAAGTATATTCTCGACAATTCTTTCTATACTTCCAAGATCAATATCTAAGACTTCCAATAAAGAACCATATTCCTTTGCATTTTCAAACAAGGCAATCAGGTTTCGGATATCCGTTCTGATGTCAGTTTTGATTTCATAACCAAGTTCATGCCCCTTCTCAATGATAAAACGCACAGCATTTTCATTGATGCCTTTGCTTTCTTGAATAGAGAAGATATTCAGTTTTACTGGATCCTTCTTGATCTGATTCAAGAAGCGACGATTCTTGCTTCTCGCCTTCATAATCAGGGCAAAGGTTGCCAATTGTGCCGCTCGATCATCGATGTCCAATCCATACAGATTTTTCTCCAAGATCAGCCTTGGAATTTCTCTGGTCATATATCCTCTCGACATATAGATATCATAAAGCAGGTCAAATGCGTACACCAAAATATGCCCGCTTCCCATAGCAGGATCCAATACCGTAATCTCTTCAGGTGAAAGATTCGGATACTTTAATTCATCAAGTTTTCGTTGTACGTCTGCTTCCTGCTCTGCAGGCTCCAAATAATATTCCCACTTCGCCTTCAGCTCATCATCCGGATGCGCTTCCTGCCATAAGCGGCCTAACGAGTTTTCCGTCATGTATTTTACAATCCACTCCGGTGTAAATAATTGAGTGGCTGCTGGAATATTTTCTTTGGAGATCTTCTTGTTCTTTTTTAAGCCCGCGAAGACTTCATCCTTCTTCTCAGAAATATAGTACTGATACAACCAGCCAATGATTTCAACCTGATCGTTGAAATCATCTTCTTCAATGTTTTCTATAAGATTTCGGATTACCGATCCTTTCAAAAGCAGCTGATCCGGCAATAATAATTCCGTATAATCTGCCGTCTTTTCGAAGACTTGTGGCATATATTGCCCCAGTAGTTCGCAGACTTTCAGAAAGAGTAATTGGTAGAGTTCGTTGTCTCTATTCGTGGCTCCTTCTTTTAATTCAAAAACTTTGTCTCTATTTAAATCAAGCTCATCAACATAGTCATAGACATTCGTCAATAAGTCCGGTTCCGTTTTATCCTTTACGATTGAAGAAAGTACACGAACTTTGATTGGCAAGTACTCATTGACTTCCATAAAGCGAATAGCGATGATTCGATTGAACCAGGTATAGGCAATCTCCTCCATCTCTTCTTCAAAGCCCTTTTTCTCAATTTGCCGAATCAATTCTTCCCGGCTTCTCTTCATATCCGTCGGAAAGATCACTGACGTTCTGGCACCCTTTACTCTGAATCCCCCAGCAATATCTTCTATCTCATCATACTGCCCTTGTCCTTTAATCCCCAGGTTATAAGCTTTCTGGGTGACTTCCTCAATTAATTTTCGTCTTGATTCTACAGAAAACTTCTTTATAGCTGTTTTATTCATAGCTACCCTCTAGTTTCATTATTTGTTACATTCCAATTCTATTTTTTTTATTTTCTTTTTGCGAGAAGTTTCAACATCGTTGATCGATTCTTTCCACCTTCTTCTATTTCGCTCATCTGCAATTTGTCATAGTTCACTTCCACGCCATCATCCAAGTCTAATTCAACCTGCCTATGAGCAATATGCGCAACCACCTTGTCAAACTCTGTTATTTCCAACAGCTTTTTACGAAGCACGTCAACTCGCTTCATATCAGCTGCACTATCTCCATGCAAGGTCAATTCAATATCATTTTCATAGGCCCGTTGCAAAGGATGCAGATACTGCGTACGGAAGGTCGCAATCGTTGATGGTTCATATCGATGCAAGTAAAACAAAGCTTTTACACCTTTCTGCTTGCCGCTGTCAATCATCCAATAGATTGGTCGCTTCTTATAAGTCTTCAAATGATCCTTATAGAAATCTTTTACAAAGTAGGCTCGAATCGTATCCCTAGCAGATCCCTTGGCTTTAGGATTCAACACTCGGGCGATATACCGCAGATTCTCCTCCAAGGTAGTAGATCCAAATGTTACCCTTACAAACTCTACAAAACGCTTAACAACATCGTTTTCAAAATCATAATCTTCTTCAGTGATCAGCAACAAATTGGATCCACTAGGAACAAACTTGGAATACCGAGAAGAATCAAACTCTCCACCAGCAAAAACCAAGCCCTCTTCATCCAAGGAATAGCGACCAAACATGCACCCAACTGCATAGGAAATAAACGAGCGAATATCTCGTGATTCGTCCGCCAATCGAACAGTAATATCCTTGTCCTCCACCTCAGGTGTAAGCTCATCTTCCAGCCCATAGATTTCAAGGAAGATCCGGTTAAGTTCTTCCTCATTGGTTTTTAATTGTTCAAAGCGTTTCTGGCTCAGCATTTTCCATTGGCGATATGCACCCTCGAGAGAAACCAAAAGTTCTCCTGTTGATGCATCACCAAGCCGCAATACATCGAGAAGAGGATGGATTCTGAAATCCCAGGAGGTTTCAAAATTGTCCCAATCAGTTTTTGATATCTGTATATTCGATATAACTAAATCATCTATTACACTCTTCTTTTCGTCACATAAATTTATAGGAAGTTTTCTCAAATTCCCAGCAGTTAGATTCATAGTCGGCGCAATAATTTTAAATGCACATAACGCAATTTTAGTGTTAAGCACTGCTAAAACATAATACAAATATTCATTCTTTCTAACAAACATTGCATCACCCGATTGATCAAATATAAAACCTTCTGGCATATACCTGAAATACATTTCGGAACTTCCTATCCTTTTCCAAGATATACCTTCCATATAATAATACTGCTCATTTCTTATTACTGATCCTTTTTGATTTTTTACTAATTTCCCATCATCCTCCCATAGCAATACATTATTATGATTACCGTACCACTTCCTACTATCGCCTCCACAATTAAACATTTTCCATTTTCCATCTTTATCTACTATGCTTGTCAATAAATAATCAATTTCATACCACTCTCTTTTGAATCTATCGTTATTGCCAGTCTGTAATCCGGTACAACAATCGGCATGTTTTACTAGCAATTTATTTTCACAAAACATGTTTGAAATTCCATCACTTACCCAATATGCAATTGGACTTCCTGGAATTTTCGCAAAATTCCGAGAAGAAAAAGTGTATCGATAATCAACCGCCGGATTCAATATTGCTTCACGAGTTTTAATCGGCTGATTCTCCGCACCTCTAAAGTCTGAAAGCTTAATGTACTCCCCATTTTCAGCTGTCATGGTATTCCTTAAGGTATAAGTACAGATAGGTACCGTTGCACCATCAAATCCAGAGTATTCCAGTTGAATCAGGGAAGTAATTGCTTTTGAGTTAATAATCGTTTTTCGCAATTTCTCATATGACGAAATAAACATCCAGACAAATGGTGTCATAAATCCCAAATGACCATTCTGTTTTGTCAGCTTAAAATTACGGTAGACAAAAACAGAAAAAGCATCAGATTTCACATCAGGATATTTCGACTTAAAAAACTCTTTTAAGTTAGCGCTTAATCCTTTTCCACCCATATACGGCGGATTCGTAATCACTGCATCATACTTTCCAGTCAACAATTTAGCCTGCTGAATCAAAGGTACAATATCCCGTTCAACAACAACTCGATTTGCAAGATCAAACACGCTTAAATTATCATCCGCAAGTATAATCTCAACAATTCTCTCTATGCTTCCAAGATCAATGTTACTTACTTCCAGTAAAGAGCCATATTCCTTTGCATTTTCGAACAAGGTAATGAGATTTCGAATATCTGTCCTAATATCAGTCTTGATTTCATAACCAAGCTCATGCCCCTTCTCAATAATGAATCGCACAGCATTTTCATTTATGCCTTTACTTTCTTGAATAGAGAAGATATTCAGCTTTACTGGATCTTTCTTGATCTGATTCAAGAAGCGACGATTCTTGCTTCTTGCTTTCATTATCAAGGCAAAAGTCGCCAACTGCGCCGCTCGGTCATCAATGTCCAGTCCATACAGGTTTTTCTCCAAAATCAATCTTGGAATTTCTCGAGTCATATATCCTCTCGATACATAGATGTCATATAACAGATCAAATGCATATACCAAAATATGCCCGCTGCCCATAGCGGGATCTAATACTGTAATTTCTTCTGGAGATAGATTCGGATTTTTTAATTCATCCAGTTTCGCTTGTACTTCTGGCTCCTGGTCTGCAGGTTCTAGGTAATATTCCCACTTCGCCTTCAGCTCTTCGTCTGGATGTGATTCCTGCCACAAACGACCCAAAGAATTTTCAGTCATGTATTTTACAATCCATTTCGGTGTAAACAATTGAGTCGCAGCTGGAATATTTTCTTTTGTGATCTTCTTGTTCTTTTTCAAGCCCGCAAAGACTTCATCCTTTTTTTCAGAGATGTAGTATTGATACAACCAACCAATGATCTCTACCTGATCTTTGAAATCTTCTTCTTCAATGTTTTCATTTTCTACCAGATTTCGAATCACAGAGCCCTTTAAAAGCAGCTGATCAGGCAGAAGTAATTCGGTGTAATCCTCCGTCTTTTCAAAGACCTGAGGCATATACTGCCCCAGTAGTTCACAGACCTTCAGAAAGAGAAGTTGATAGAGTTCGTTGTCGCGATTCGCTTCCCCTTCCTTCAGCTCGAATACTTTGTTTCTGTCCAACTCAAGCTCATCGACATAGTCATAGACATTCGTTAATAAGTCCGGTTCCGTTTTATCCTTTACGATTGAAGAAAGCACACGGACTTTGATTGGCAAGTAATCATTCACTTCCATAAAGCGAATAGCGATGATTCGATTGAACCAGGTATAGGCAATCTCCTCCATCTCTTCTTCAAAGCCTTTTTTCTCAATTTGCCGAATCAATTCCTCCCGTCTTCTCTTCATATCCGTCGGAAAAATCACTGACGTTCTAGCACCTTTTACTCTGAATCCCCCCGCGATATCTTCAATCTCGTCATACTGACCTTGTCCTTTAATCCCCAGGTTATAGGCTTTTTGGGTGACTTCCTCAATTAATTTTCGTCTTGATTCTACGGAAAACTTCTTTATGGCTGTTTTATTCATCGATTCTCTCTCCCTAGTAGAATTTCACCACGGTGTTCTTTTGCATTTCTTTTTTCACCAGTTCACGAAACTTCTTCATAACTTCATCTAAATCATCTTCCGTTTCAATATCTTTAAATCCTCTAGCATAATTCGTCAAATTCACACGTACAACTTTCTTCTTTGGCTCCTCGCTAACCGCTTGGCCTTTTTGCTTTGCTTCTGCCTCTTCCCTAGACCTTACCAGCTCATCTATTTGCTTAATAAAGATGACCTTCTTCCGATTTGCTTCATCCTTTTTGAAAACAACATCCTTAAACAGTTTCGAATAATCTAATTGGTGAATCAACTGGTCAAACTGTGTCTGAATCTCTTCCAACAGTTTTGCTTTCTCTTGATCCGAAAGATACTCCTCATTCAAATGCTCCAAGGTCGCCTCGCGTTCACCTTCAACAACCGATTGTACGATATCACGCTCCTGGTCCAATAGTTCTGCAAAAATCAATGCAAACTGCGTTCTTAAATTCGGCAATTCAACGATCTTTGCATACGGCGCAGGCATGGAAACAATTTCTGTCATTCGCTTAATCATGTCCATGGCTTTCTGGTCTGTTACATAGGTCTCACTTTCCTTGTAGTTATGAATCTGCTCAAGTGCCTCATCAAAGTGCTTCTTCTTGTTCTTGAAGAACTCTTTTACATCAACAGAATCCTCCATATAGTCCAAAAGATCGTCTTCTGCATTTTGAATAGCTTTGAAGAAGGCAATGTCGTCTTTCTCTTTTAGAATTGCCTCTATGGTTTCTTTGCCTTGTAAAAGAATCTGCTTACCAGGATATGGATACTCCGCGCTTGCTTCATATTGACGCAAGTATCCTTCAATATTCCGTGCTTGCCCACCTTCCGTGTGTTCATTCAATTCTCTCTTCAGAAGCTTGACAGCTAGATCCTTCAACTGTCCCTCTTCGGTTGGAATGAATCCGGGATTGAATGCCTCATCCAAAATGCTGCTAACTGAGCTCAACAATTCCTTAGTGGGCTTAATCCGTTTCTCCACTTTGATTTGACCGAAGTTCGACACCTTGGTAATTGTATTAACGACATCTTCTACATTCTCCAAAGACAACTTTTGCCCTGCATACACCATGTTGATTGCCTTTCGCTTCAACATATGCAGAAGCAGACCACGCACATCTTCACTTCTCCAATGGTAAGGCTCTTTGGCATATTTTTCGACAATCGACTTCACCGTAATGGGCGCATGGAGTTTCGTCATATCTTCAACATACTTTTCAATTTCCAAGTAAGCAATCTCATTGGGGATAGATGAGACCATTCCAGGTCGAATCTTCTCTCTCAGCAATTGCAGATACGCAGTCTTCACACCATTGCTAGGAATAAAGGATTTCATGTCATGAATTTTACTGTATTTATTCTCAACCAAGGCACGAAAAGCATCCGTTACGCGCACCTGGGCCGATCGCTCTCCTATCGTTAATTGCTGGCCAAAGGCATATACATTTGCTTTGGACATGGCATTGGCCAATTGATCAGCCGCTCGCTCCCGTCGCGCCTTGCCTTCTTCAATTTTTGCCATCTTTATCCCTTGCGCCTCTGCTGCATTGATCTTGGTGGTGTTTCTTCGAATATAGGTATCGATCCGCATGGCTTCTTCAATCTCTTCGAAATAATAAGTCGATTCCGGCAACTGGAAGATCACGCTGGAGTCTTGCATGCTGATCATTTTCAATTCCTGTTCCATGGCATCTTTTCCACGGAACATCGGCGTTACCAAATGCAGATTCAGTTCCCCTTTTTGAGAGGAATAATAATCTTCATCGAATTTATGATTATAGGTGAAGATCTGCTCTTTGTTGTATTCATATCGATTATTGGCTTTCAATACCTTGTCAAATGCAATGGCTGACAAATTTTTAATCACATCGGCATAATCAACGTTAATATTCTTAATCTCGCTGTTAATGTCTTGTTCTGCATTGGTCAGAAACACATACTCATCGCCATTCTTCTGGATATACGCCTCAACAAATAATTTGTCCAAGGAATCTCGTACACGCTTTTCAAGATCCAACTTGTCCGTTGAAATTCCATCCACCATCAAGGTCGTGATGTTCTCAATATTTGGCGGCACCTTATCCGTTAAATACTTGATTAAGAACATCAACTTAAGGACATTCACATCAAACTCGTTTAGGTTTTCATTATCAATGGCACGCTGAATAACAATGTTGATGTCATGGTCCAAGAAAGACTCAATTGAACCATAGAAAGCATAGAATGGCATCAAGAAATCTAGGTCACGATCCTTATTTTTCACTGCAGATTCCTGGAAAGCAGACAATAAGGAACGCTCCCCTTCGGCCAAGTGCTTGCCGCTAGCCCCATGGGTACGAATGGAACTAAACACGTCCTGCAGCAATTGGAACTGATATGGAATAAAGGGATATACTTCTGCATATTCCTCGGCAGAATGATAGTATTTTTTCTCTGGCGTACCATGAGAAAAGGTCAAGAGGTTTTGAATAATAGATGCGTGGTCCTGATAATTTATCACCAAGGTTTCCAACGCCGTTTGATTCTTTCTCAACAAACGCTTTTTAATAACCTCATCAACATTGGCTGAAGACATATTTAAGCGCGTGTCAAAGCGGCCCTGAATTTTTGAAAACTCATTGCCTTTTACCTTAATGACTGAATCGATATCCTGCTGCGAGGTCACAATTACCCATGCCCGGCCACCGCAATAGGTGCCCAGGTCCTCGGCCACTGTCTGCAAGTTCAGCATTAGGTTATGGTCATCCCCGATGTACTGGCCAATTTCATCCACCAGGAAAACGACACGGTGGTTTGCTTCTTGGCTTTCAATATACTCATTTACCGTTTTGGCAAATTGATCAACGCTTAAGGAGTAATTGTCTCCTGCTTTGTAATACCACCGAAGGGCATCATCCTTGCTTTTTCCCGTAACTGCAGCATAACTCTCTGCAAACTCATCCTCAATAAAATAAAAGTCATTGCGGGCACTCTTCCAGTCTTCATCGGCAATTTCAGCAAATATATTCTGAAAATCAAGATAAATGCCATCTCGATCCATTTTTCTTTCCAATGCCGCCAGCCATGGAATGCTGCCACAGTAGCCCAGGTGTTCATAAAAGACCTTGTTAAATACTTTTACGATTGCCTCTTTGTTTGACTTGGAGTCCGCATCGGCCTTTGAATCAATGTTAAAAAGAATCACATCAGTATCCATGCGGCCAGCTCTGGCAATGTCCGCCAAAAGCATCTGGTCCTGCAGTTCTTCCTTGTCATTGAAGTAGTCAATCGCACGTTTTCCATTCACTTCTCGATTTTCTAAAAGGTAAGAAAGGATCTTCAGAAAATGCGATTTACCAGATCCAAAAAAACCAGAAATCCATACGCCCATTTTATCGTTATGAACACCCATACCTTTTTTATAGTTGCTAAAGAATTTATCGATATGTGTCTTCAATTCTCTTGTGACAACATACTCCTCCAACTCTTGCTGGATATTAATATCATCATCCTGTCCGATCTTAATAACGCCTTTAATGTCTCGTGTAATATCCTTATAGAACAATTCTTGAATCTTCATCAGCTACCTCCCCACAATCTGAAATGCCCGATAATAATTGTCGTCTTTAAATTCTTTGAACAGCACCAAACTCTGTCCATCATAGGTTCCTGGAAAAAACATGACCAAAGGAACTGTTTCAATCACCGCATGCAAAGAGTTCAATACTGTGTGTGAGCGAATAATTGGCCAAGCTTTACCTACACCAGTTAAAAATACCACCGCATTCTCTTGAACTCGTTCTTGAATATAGGAAACAATCAAATCGTCCTTTTGATTAATTCGGAGGGTACGTCGAATGGGTTCGACAATTCGTTCAGAACCTTTTTTCTCCTCCATCTTGAACGTCTTATCCAAATAATTCTTCTCATTTAAAATTTCCATCATAATCTCATATAAATCAAAGCGTTGAATTGTAAAGTCGTCGTGCACATTTTGCTTCATAATTGTTTCGATATGACGACGTACAATCAATTCATCTTCAGGATCATAATCAAAGATATGAAAGCCAATTTCGTTTCCTAGGCCTTTACCTTCCAGAAATTTTTGCTCATGAATTCGTTCACTCAATCGTTCAAGCCGCTTAAATATTGTACTCATTTAATTCGCCTCCCAAAAACACTCCGCTTATCATTCTATCTTCATGCTCCAGCACATCTCTCATTTCCTTTGAAAGAATCGGCGGAATTATCTCATACAACTGGCTTGTCCGTTTTTCCAGGACACCTAATTCAATCAAAATTTTCTTCATCACTTGCTTTAGTTTTTTTACAGTTACTGGTTTCCACTTTTCAACTGCCTCTTCTTCTTCCGCTTTTTTTCGGAAAAAGATATTAAAATCAGCATCTTCTAATTCGTGAATCCCCACAGAGACACGATCCAAATACACCTCATTCATAAAGTCACGAATTAGCCGTTCACTCTTCATGATCGCAATCAGAGCCACCTGTTTTTGTTCAATCAGAGACCCCTCCGCCAACAATTTAAACTCTTCATCGTTCAGCATTCGTAAACGTGAAAGCACAGTCGAAGAAATTTCTTGATTTCTCCTCTCTGGCATAATTCGAAGATAATTCTCTTTTAATAGTTTTTCCCCAAGCTGAATATTCCCTAATCCTGTATTTTTCAGCTTTGAAGCATCAATCATTTCACGAAAAAAAGTTTGTTTCCTTACCAAGCTCGCAGAGTATTTTTCTACCATATCTTCCCTCTCTTCAAATCAGATCCACTTTTAGATCCATTTTATCACTTCTTAATACATTTGTATCGTGATAGTTCAAGAGAAATTTGATCTTTTTGATTCTGCTTAAACAACCTGCTTTTTAGATTCCTGTCGTTTAGAATAATCGAGTAGCTAGAACTTCGGATAATTAATCCGAAGTTCTTTGCTCTCACAGAACCGTGCGTACGTTTGCCGTACACGGCTCCTGAAATCTCTCATCGAATCAATAATAACTCGACAGCAACCCAGTCTCGTACATGCACAGATCTATGAGCCCCAGCTCTTCAAAGTACTGATTGGGCATGATTTGATGGACGATGTGCGTGCCGGAATTCTTCCACCTTGCCACATCCATCTTCTTGCCGTTTCCCTTGATACCGAGCCTTTTCATTTCCTTGTGCATTTTCTTGTACGATTTCCATTGCTTCATCCGTATCATTCTCAATCTTCTGCGAATCCACTTCATCAGGTCTGTAACCATCGTCTTGATGTTGGCAATCCGATAGTAATTCATCCAGCCCCTAAGCACTGGATTGAGTTCCTTGATAACCACTTCGATCGGTCTGCCGGCATTTCTTTTCGTGATTTGTCGAATCTTGTCTTTCAACCGTTTCAGCCTTCTGACTTGCACGCCTAAAGATCTTCTTCGTATCACAAATCCTAAAAAATCCACACCCTCATACACGCTTGTCAAATGTGTCTTCTTTTCATTCACTTTCAGCTTCAGTTCTCCCTCCAGCACACGTCTTGCAAATGCCAGATGGTTGCCCGCATCCATTCGGTCTCTGGCGAAGATCAGGATATCATCGGCATAACGCACGATTCGTATCCCCTTGTCTTTCATCCTTTGATCGAACTTGTTCAGATAGATGTTTGACAGAAGCGGAGAGATCACGCCACCCTGTGGGCTTCCAATCTCAGTGCTTTCAATTCTGCCTGACTCCATAACACCAGATTTCAGAAAGCTTCGAATCAATCCCAGCACGCTTCCGTCACTGATCTTTTCTCCAACCGCTTCCAGTATCAGCCCATGGTCCAGGGTGTCAAAGCACTTGCTTAAATCCATGTCCGCCACGTGCTCCAGCCCGTATCGGTTCATGAATCGTTCCGCTTTTGCCACGGCTTGCTGTTGCGAATGATTGGGACGATATCCATAGCTTGATGGATGAAAGTCCGCATCAAAGATTGGTTCTATGATGTTCACAATGGCTTGCTGCACCACCCGGTCCGCCACAGTTGGTATGCCGAGTTTTCTAATTCCGCCATCCGGCTTCTTCAGCTCCACTCGCCTCACTGGGCTCGGTTGGTACGTCTTGGTTTTCAGTGCGTCATGAAGAAATCTCACTCGTTTGTCCACATGTCGCCCGAAGTCTTCCACCGTTTCTCCATCTATCCCAGGAGCTCCATGGTTTCGCCTTACCCGCTTATATGCTTCTTTCAAATTTTCTATCCGATAGATCTTATCGTATAGGCTGTACCATTTCCTCATGACATCACCTCCGTTCCTGGTCTGTTTTCCCTTTGACTTTCCTCGGACTATGGGTTCTTCTGTGCTTTTTGTCGACGTCTCTAGCTCATTGGCAATCTTATCTTCCTTCCAGCACTTACTTCCCATCCGCGTCATCGCATGATCCAGTCTTTACCACATCATCGTATCTTCCAGGATTTCACCTTTCTTTCAACGCCTTCATCTTCGGTCCATCAAGGCTCCAACAGACTTTGAGATTTCTTCCGCCCTTCGCATCCATCATCAGCTTTTGACTGACAATGGCCAGGATGACCCGACACCCTGTCACAAGAGTTTTCTCCTCCCCACTGTTACCAGCTTTCATTGGCTCCTGTTTACTCACTACTACGGCTTCATCTGCACACTGCACCTGACAATTCCCCTTGGTTTCCCTTGTAGGAATCATCTACAGCTTCGATACAGTGCTTCCAAGGTTAAGCGAGTTTTGCCTGTCATGAAAACGACCATCCTAACAGTTAAGGTTAGTACCAGCTTTTGGACTTTCCCACTTGCAGCAAGGTTGTCCTCCTCAACTGCCATCTCTGGTTTACTTGCGTTCCGTTCCCATAACCGCCATCAGCTTCCTTCAGACCCCTCCGTCGCCGGAGACGCCCTTGCCTACAGCTTGCCTTCCCACTGGCGGGGCGGCAGGTCTTCTTTCAGACCATCGGCTTGACTGCATGCCTCGCAAACTGCAAAAGAAAAAGCCGCCTACGCGACTTTCTCCTAAACCATCGGCTTGTCAATTTTCATGCAAAGCCAGTTCTGAATATACGACTAAAACCGTCTCCTTTTGTTCTGGTTACGTACAAGCATCCCAATGACAACCAATGGGAGTAATAGTAATTGAAATGCAAGCTTTAAAATACTCTTAATCAACCTCAATTCGTCTTCCTCCGTATCAACCAATGACAAACTTGGCAGTACTTCCTGCATAACTAGTGGTCACTTCAAGTCTGGTGTCTATTCTCTCTTTCAGTTCCTGAACATGTGAAATAATCCCAATCAAACGCCCGGACTTTTGAAGATCAATCAAGCAATTAATGGCACCATCCAATGCCTCTGGGTCCAACGTGCCAAAACCTTCGTCAATAAACATGGTATCCAACTGTACACCGCCCGCATAGGCTTGCACCACGTCCGATAACCCTAAGGCCATGGACAAGGATGCCATAAAGCCCTCGCCGCCAGAGAGCGTCTTGACGTGCCTGAATTTGCCCGTGTACTCATCAAATACCTTTAGCTCTAGACCACTCTGCTTGTTTTTTCGCTCAAGCTCATCCGTGCGCGTCAGCCAGTATCGCTCATTGGACATTTGTTTTAAGCGAATATTGGCTGCATCAAGAATATCTTCCAAAAATGCAGCCAAAACATACCTTTCAAAGGTAATTCGCGCTGGGTTTTTCCCTTGCGCAACGTTGGCCAAATTGCCCAGTACAGCATATCGTTTGGACTTTGCCTTTATTTCCTCTTCTTTTGACTTTACTTCTTCGATCGTTTTTTGGTTATCTTCCATTTGCTTTCGCTTTTGAATGATCTGGTTCATCAAGTCGTCATTCGCTGAATTCAGGACTGCAATCGCATCGTTGATTTCATCGATTGATACCTTAGCTTTTCCCTTTATCTCTTTTCGCAACCGCTTCAAATTTTCTTCTGCCGCATAGACTGCTTTTTTGTGTGTTTCACAAACAGTTCGCATCTCTGCAACCTGGTCTTCCTCACACTTGGCCGCTTGGTAACTTTCTTCTGTATCGAATCCGGCTTCCATACGCTTTGACTTGAATTGTTCTTCAACTACCGTCAACTTGCCTTGTTCCTCAAGTAGATCTCGTTGAAGTTGTTGGTGTCTGGTCGATACAGTAAGCAAAGCTTTTTGCTTTTCTATGAAACTCTTTTCAGCAGCTTTATAAGCTTCCTGCAATTCTTCTTTATTGGCTTGGACTTCTTTCAACTTCGTTTCTAAAGTCTGCAATGTTCGAAGCCCTTCCGGCACATCACGGTACAGTTCATCAAGCACCGCCTTCTTTTGCAAACGCTTTTGATCCGCTTGGTGACAAGCCTCTTCAGCCTGTGCTTTTTTCTCCTTCTCCTCAGCATGCTTTTCATTTATTTTCTTGATTTCGTCTTCAATATTTTCACTCTGCTTGATGATTCCTTTTAATCGTAATTCTTCTTGTTTTAATGCTGTGATTTGCTTTTTGTTTTCCGCCATTCTATTGGCATAGTAATTCATTTGTTCTTCAAGGTTTTGAAAAACCATCTCATCCATCACAATTCCTTGAAGCTTTTCCAAGATCCGCTTGGTTTCTTTTTCAGCAGCCCCTTGTAAATCTTCCAATACCTTGAGGGCTGTATTCTTTTTATTCCATTTCTCTACCGCTGCATGAAATGCTTTTTCCGTAGCTTGGAGCTTGTCTTCCGTAACAACTTCACCAACAAACTTTGCAGGATCCGGATGATCGGTGCCGCCACATACCGGGCATTCCTGTCCTTCTTGCAGCTCTTTTGCCAAGGCAGCCGCCTGGTTTTGAAAAAAACTCAGTTTCGTCCTTTTATAGCTTTCTTCGGCTGTCGCCCGCTGCGCTTCTCGTGTTTCCAACTGGGCTTTTGCTTCTTCAACCTTTACTTGCTGCTTGGCAAGCTTTTCTTCCGCATCCAAGTAAGCCTTTATCTGATCATTTTCATCAGTCAAAGCTTTCATCTCTCCCTGCTTTTGAAGCAATTCAATTTCTGCCCTTTGAGCATCTTCCTTCCTTTTGTTCGCTTCGACCAGCTGCGTATCCAATTTCTCGCAGGATTGTTCCACGGCATTGATTTCCGCCTGCTTATTAGCATATGCCTCTTCATGGGTTTGCAGGTCTGTTTTTTCAGCTTCAATGCGCTTTACTTTCTCTTCATAGGACTGAACGTTGCGGACATCTTCTGCAGCTTTGTCTCGCTGCTTCTCTGCCTCCGGCGAGGACTCCTTCTCCCAGCTCCGCTTTGCCTCAGTTTCCTCCGCTTCTGCTTGCTCATGATCTTTCTGGCACTCAGCCTCCGCTTTTTGTTTGCTGGCAAGGGATTTCTTGCTCGTTAAAACATTTTCTTCCGCTACAAGAACACCGCGAGCCTTTTCCGCAGCATCGATAGTTTTTTCAAGCCTGTGAATCTCACCATCCTTGGCTTTCAATTTGGAAAGCTCGGCGTCTTGTTTTTCTAACTCATCAAAGGTATTATTGATCTGTTTGGCATGTTCTCTCTGATTGATAGATTCCGTTACTTTGCCTTTACCTTTCTCCAAGCTTTCATCCATCTTCTTAAGTGCTATTCCATCATTTTCTATCTTCTCTTTCGTTGCCGAAATAATCGCATCGACATGTACAGCCGTATCCGCGAGCAAATCATAAAGCCCTTCACCCTCATCCGCTTGAATCTTTCCTATCTCATGATTTCTGAGGTCAGTGCTTGACTTGATTTCGCGGTTCAACTCCTTTGCTTTCATATCTAATTGGGACTGTACGGTATAGTACAATTTCGTATCAAAAAGCTTTTGCAAGACTTTCTCACGGTCTTCACTGTCGGCCAACAAGAGTTTTCGAAACTCGCCTTGCGGAATCATCATAATCTGACGGAATTGCTCAGCATTGATTCCCATCATGCTTTCAATTTTCTCATTTACATTGCGAACCCCGGTGATCGGTTTTGCTGTTCCCTCAATCATCAATTCCGCAGCAGATTTCTGCTCTGTAAATCCCTCGCCTCTGGATTTGGGTTTCATCTGCGTGGGGATTCTATGAATCTGATAACTCAGCCCTTTTAATTCAAACTCGAAATCCACTTCTGTCAGCACACTGTCTAATGCGAACTGAGATCTTAGACTTTCCCCTGTGCGTATATTTCCACTGGATTCCCCAAACATGGCATAACTAATGGCATCAAATATTGTTGTTTTTCCTGAACCGGTTGGCCCTGTAACCAGGAACAGATTTCGCTCCTTCAACTGGGTGAAATCAATTATTTCCTGCCCGCTATAGGGTCCAAATGCTTTCATCGTTAATTTCTTAGGCCGCATTATGCATTCCTCCTGTTTCGCTCAAGCTCGTCAAGCAAATGCTCCATTTCCTTTTGCTTTTCCTCCGAGAATGTTTCACCTGAAGCATTTTCATAAAACTCCTCAAACAGGTCTATCGGACTTTTCTCAATGAAGTTATGGCCTGCTGAAGTTTTTTCATCACCAGCTTCGCGTTCAAAGGTTTCTCTTTGTAACCGAAGAATATTTGGATATACACCACGCAATTTGCCAATAGGGTCAATAAGTTCTCCCCTGTTGGTCAACATAGCCATGATATAATCATCCTTATCCGCAGCCGAATAGACATTTGGATCTAGCAACTGGTCGAGCTCTCCTCTAATTACTCGCATGTCATGCTTTGGACTCAATGAATGAAGTGTTATATCCACTTGTCCATCTCCATTCATTTCAACCATCGTAATAGATTTCTTTTGAAGTGCTTCTGAGAAGGAATACTTAAGCAACGAACCAGCATAACGAATACAATCTTTCTTTACCTTTTGAGGACGATGAAGATGGCCCAGGGCTGTATAGTCAAAAGCATCAAAGTACTCCGCTGAAACATACTCTGAGCCACCAATTGAAAGCCTACGCTCTGATTCACTGGTTTCAAGCGTATCAACCCCCGTTACAAATCCATGGGTCATGCAAATATTTCGCTCGGAATGATCCATTCTACTTTCAATGGACTCCATAATCCGTTTCATGGCGGCATCGTGGTCTTTAATGGTTTTATCCTCAAAGAGTGCACGAACTACTGCTGGTTCAGCATAAGGAATCGCGTATACATTCACCTTGCCATACTCATCTTCCAACACAATAGGTTGAATCTCTCTTTCCAGGTTTCCCCGAATATTCAAACCCTGGTCTCTTAAGATCTTGTTGGCAAAGCCAAGGCGGTCTGGGCTATCATGATTACCTGCAATCATAATCACTTGCGTTTGATACTCAACAACCAGTTTCGACAATACTTCATCAAGCAGTTCAACCGCTTCTGTTGGTGGAACAGAACGATCATAGATATCACCCGCAATCAAAACAACATCCGGGCGCTCTTGTTCGACCAATTTGAGAAATTGTTCCAGAATAAACACTTGATCATCAGTCATATGTGTACTGTGAACCACTTTCCCTAAATGCCAATCTCCTGTATGCAATATTTTCATATTTATATCCATTCCTTTCGCTTCGCTCCAGGCACAAAACTGCATGAAAACAGTTGTCCTGCGAGCTTTTTTCCTTTATACTCCTCCCAACAGGATGACGGTACACTACAAACCACGGGGAGGTGAGTGGGCTGCTTCACAAGTGAAGTGACCGAATATTTATATGTGTGGATTGCCTTTTCAAGCACAAATAAGTGTGACTATGATCACGTAACCTTATCTTTGTTAAACAGTTCTCGTTTAAAGCTAGGCAATCAGTCAATGCTGTCTACTCCTGTTAATTCATTGAACACATTGTTCAGAAAGGAGTTTTTATGGCTTTAAAAATCGTGTACCCTATTTGCTGCGGCATTGACGTACACAAAACTTTTGTAGTCGCATGCATTGCTTCTACTAATGACAAGGGTGTAACCACCTACAAAAGTCATCGCTTTTCAACCTTCACAAAAGGATTGAAATCGCTGTTAGAGTGGCTTTTGAAAAACAACTGCAAAGATGTTTGTATGGAATCGACAGGCAAATACTGGATTCCTGTATTCAACATCCTTGAAGAAAAATGTCTGGTTACATTGGCACACCCTAAGTATGTTAAAGCTATTCGTGGAAAGAAAACTGACAAGAAAGATGCGAAATGGATTGCTGACCTGTTTAAGCATGATCTTGTTGCCGGTAGCTTTATGCCTCCTGCCGATATTCGGCAAATGAGAGACCTTATGCGCTATCGTTCAAAGCTGACCAACTTCATGTCAAGCGAAAAGAATCGGCTCCAAAACTGTCTCACGATCTCCAACATTCAGTTGGGGAGCGTTGTCTCGGATACGTTTGGGAAGAGTTCGATGAAAATCCTTGATAAGCTCTTGGAAAATCCTTTGGACACAAACTTCGATCTCGAACCACTGATTCATGGTTCCTTGAAAAAGAAGCTTCCTGCGCTGGAACTTGCCATTGACGGATTCATTACTCCAGAGCAAGCTGGAAAAATCGAGGTCATCAAACAGCACTATGAGGATTTGAAGCTCGGAAGGAAGAGTTAGAATTACTCATTCTCACGCTCGCCGTACCCTATCAGCAAGAAATCGACTTAATCCTAACCGCTCCAGGTTTTAAAAACATCTTTTCGGCCATCACCATAATTTCCGAAATAGGTGCCAACATGGAAGCTTTTCCATCGGCGAAACATCTCTGTTCCTGGGCGGGTCTCACCCCAACCAACAACGAGAGTGCAGGAAAGAAAAAATCCGTCCGAGTCTCAAAAGCAGGATGCTACATCAAACCCCTTCTTGTCCAATGTGCTTTAGCTGCAACAAGAAGCAAAAAGCATCCCGAGGTTCGCAACCGCTACCTTCGTCTCAAAAAGCGTCGCGGCCACAAGAAAGCAATCATTGCCGTTGCAAGAATGCTTCTTACTGCATTATACAACATGCTTAAGAATAACGAACCCTATAATGCTGAATTGTACAAGAACTCAAACACGATTCCTGTTGATCGTGAAATCACCATTGAGCAGGCAATCATGATCGCAAAACGTCAAGGTTATAAAATCAAGTCAGCTGAATAGCCTTTAACATATTCAATTTTTTCAGTCATCTTAGATGGCTTATTTGTTATGCCTTCAAGTTGGATATCGTGCTTTACTAGTCTTTTTCAACCTTTAATACTCATAAATTTAATTTCAGTATACACCTTTTGTAATATTCTGTATATTATTCCCAGCTAAGCCTAATTTATTTGACTTTCTTGATAATAAACATACAATAAATGTGTACCATTAAATATTAGGGCATCATTCGCAGGCTTATGCAAGAGTTCGTTGCAATTCGAAGATTTGGTTGTGACACCTTAGTGAAAAGCAACAATTCTAATAGAAATTTTGAACATTTAAAAGTATTTATTTCTGAAGATTTTATTTTGTATGCCGTACCCTAGGCTGGGTCTTAAACACCGCAGTCAGCTAATCGGTCAATAACGTTGATGCCAAAGAGAAATAATATTACCTGCGATAAAGAAACCGCCATTTTTGGCGGCTTTTTGTTGTCTTCTTCACTTGATTCTCTGTAACATAAAAGAGAAGGTGATTGCCTTCTCCTCTACGCATAAAACACTATGGAACTAAGTACTACTTGTTAGGGAAACCTTCCCCATAATCGGTTAAATACTGTCTACTGTAGAATACTCAGGAATATACCTGCTGCAATGGCAGAGCCTATTACCCCTGCAACATTGGGACCCATGGCATGCATAAGAAGGAAATTACTTGAATCTTCATCCTGGCCCACCTTCTGTACAACTCTGGCAGCCATTGGCACTGCCGATACGCCCGCCGCGCCAATCATTGGATTGATCTTTCCTTTTGTGATGAAACACATGAATTTGCCAAACAAGACACCTGATGCTGTTCCGGAGGCAAACGCGACCAACCCTAGTAGAATAATTCTCATGGTCATGGGATCAAGAAGAATATCTGCACTGGCCTTTGCGCCAACGGTGACTCCAAGAAATATAGTTACAATGTACATCAAACTGTTTTGCGCCACATCAACCAGTTTTGGCACAACGCCGGATTCTTTCAAGAGGTTGCCAAACATCAGCATGAAAATCAATGGCGCTGAGGAAGGCAGGAACAGTACAACCAGCAAAATAATGATAATGGGAAAGGCTACTTTTTCTAGTTTGCTGACTTCCCTGAGCTGGGTCATCTTAATCTTTCGTTCTTTTTCTGTGGTTAAGGCCTTAATAATTGGCGGTTGAATAATGGGAACAAGGGCCATATAAGAATAAGCCGCCAAGGCGATGGGGCCCAGGTAATCTGGTGCCAATTTGCTTGTCAGATAGATTGCCGTTGGTCCGTCCGCGCCGCCAATGATTCCAATGGCAGCTGCAACAGCTGTATCAAAGCCCAAGAATATGGCCCCTAAAAAGGCAACAACGATGCCAAACTGTGCGGCAGCACCTAGAAGTACACTTTTGGGATTTGCGATCAAAGGGGCAAAGTCTGTTGAGGCTCCAACACACAGAAAGATGATTGGCGGGTAAATGCCCAGCTTGACTCCCTGATAGAGATAGTAGTAGAGTCCGCCTTCATCCATAATCCCTGTTAAGGGCAGGTTGACTGTCATCATGCCAAAGGCAATTGGCAATAGCAGATAGGGCTCATACTTCTTCACAATGGCCAAATAGATGAATCCTAATGCGATGATGATAACCAGAATCTGTTGTCCGGTTAGGGCAAAGAAACCGATGCTGTCAAAGAAATTCTGCAACATGACTTTCACCTAACATCCATAAGCAAATTCAAGCAGTGATTCACCTGATGCTACAGACTCCCCTTTATTCTTGTTTAACTTCTTAATCACACCATCCCTTGGCGCAAGAATTTCGTTTTCCAATTTCATTGCTTCAATAATCAACAAGAGGTCGCCTTTTTTCACTTTCGTGCCATTGGACACCTTTACATCAAAAATCTTTCCAGGCAATGGCGCCAGCAACTGCTCGCTCTCATTCGATGACGGTTGCTTGCTTATTTCTTGCGTTTTCGGGATTGTAACTTGATCTGCTTTCACTTCTGCAGCTTCTGTTTCCGATATCAGTTCGATTCCAAGCTCATAGATATTTTCCTTATATTTCACTCGATATGTTTTCATTATTCACCCTCACTATTTTCCTTATTCCAAGTTTTATTAAGCGACTTTTCTAAAGGACACGACTTTGGCTGTCTTTCCTTCTTCAATCTCTGAAGCAATAATGGACACTGCCATGGCAATAATCGCTTCTTCTTCACTCATCGTTTCCGGATCAATCTCCGTGGCTGGCTGAATAGCCGCCGGTTGGTCTTTTGCTTTTTTCATTCCGCCAATCGACTTGGAGATAACGCCAAACATGTCCAAGACCAACATGATGGCAAACAAGGAAACAAAAACAACACCGATGCATATGGCTGATATCATAATGGCCTCTGTAAATACACTCATGTGCTAAATCCCCTCCTTAACTTTCAACCAAATACCATTTCAAGATCATATTCATTTGACTCATTCTCTTTTTGTAATTGCTGAGTCTCTAGATAGGCTTTCGTGTTTTCCGGGAATATGGCATATGCAAGAATCATTTCCTCGTCGTCCGTTAAATCCGACGCTGCCTTTTTCACTTCCTCATAGCCATCATCAAGCAGGTCTGCAGGACAGACGTCAATCACCGGACTGTCTCCAATAATGGTCTTCCTGACTTTATCTTGTATGCTTGCCGGCGGTCTGCCGTAATATCCTTGGACATACTGCTTGATTTCTTTTGGAGAAATCTTATATCGCTCCCCTGTCATTACATTGAAAACAGCTTGTGTTCCCACCATTTGACTTAGGGGTGTTACGAGAGGCGGGAAACCTAAGTCAGCTCTCACTCTTGGAATTTCCTTTAGCACTTCCTCATACCTGTCACCCATGCCTTGCTGGTCCAACTGCGCCATCAGATTGGAAAGCATGCCGCCCGGCACCTGGTATTCAAGAATTCTTGGATTTACATCCATCACTCTTCTGTTAAAGTTGCCTTTATCAATATGTTTCTTTTTGACACCATTCAAGTACTCCGCGGCTGCGACCAACGCCTCTTTGTTCAGGGCATTATTCCCCAGCGAGTCCTCATACACAGCATTAAAGACTTCCGTTGTGGGTTGAGAGGTGCCGCCTGAAAATGCCGACACAGCCGTGTCGATAATGTCGATGCCGGCTTCAATGGCCTTTGCATAGGTCAGGTCTGCAATTCCGCTTGTGCAATGCGTATGCAGCTCAAGAGGGATATCTACCGTATCTTTAAGATTGGATATCAACTGGGATGCATTCTGCGGTGTAAGAATTCCAGACATATCTTTGATACAAATGGAGTCAGCACCCATCTGTTCCATTTCCTTGGCCAGCTTCAAGTAATACTCCAAGGTATGCACTTGGCTTGTTGTATAGGAAATGGCCCCTTGGCAATGTCCACCCTCTCTTGCAATGATCTCAAAGGATTTTTTAAGATTGCGCGGGTCGTTGAGGGCATCAAATACCCTGATGATATCTATGCCGTTCTCAATGGATTTGCAAATAAATCGTTCCACAATATCGTTGGGGTAATGTCTGTAGCCAAGCAGGTTCTGCCCCCTTAGTAGCATTTGCAATTTTGTATTCTTGGCACGCTTCCTTATTTCTCTTAAGCGTTCCCATGGATTTTCATTCAGGTATCGCATGCATACATCAAAGGTAGCACCTCCCCACACTTCCATGGCGTGGTATCCTGCCTGATCCATGATCTCAACGGCAGGAAGGATTTCTTCCGTGGTCATTCTGGTTGCGATCAAACTTTGATGACCATCCCGAAGAGCGGTCTCCGTAAATTTAAACATGGTATCCTCCATTACTATTACAATTTTGACATAATTAGGTCCAAACCCGTTAACGCCTCAACTTATTCGTTCATCATGTGATTAATTTAAATAAATTATACAGGAAAACGTTTCTTTTCCTTCATTCAATTAGATAATAGCATCGCAACCTTTGTATGTAAAGTATATTTCTATATTTCCACAGATTATTATTATATAAGCGTTTTATGCCTAATATTATTACATATAGACTTGCTTTATGATATGATTACCATATATTCTAAGGAGGAATTTTATGGACTTAATCGATGCAAAAATTCTAGAAGCTTTACAGGAAAATTCTCGCATTTCATTGAAGGCTATAGGAGACAAAGTCAACCTGTCCTCCCCCAGTATCAGCGAGAGAATTAAGAGAATGGAAAATGACGGAATCATCACCAAATACACAACTGAAGTGGATCCAACCAAGTTGGATATCACCTATTCAGCCCTTATCAACGTTTCCATGCGGGCAAAATACCATCAGGAATTCTACAAACTAATCAAAGCAAGCAAAAATGTAATCGAGTGTTACCACGTGACCGGACAATATTGCATGGTATTGAAGGCCCATTTCAGAAATGCCAAAGACCTTGAAACTTTAATCAATCAAATACAGGCGTTTGGCGAAACCAATACTTCCATCATTCTCTCTACGCCTTTGAAGAGAAATCTCTTTGATTTCAACCTTGATTGAGAAAATCCCATAAGAGCAGACTTTGCGATATAACAAGAAGACACCGCCAATTTCGGCGGTGTCTCCTTGTCTATTTCATTTTCTCTTATTGATCCCCATCACCGTATCCCGTATGGTCTCATGCCTAATATGAGTGGCATCAAACCTGAGGAGCTTGAAGGTTACTTGAATGCTAAAGCCCAGACCTACTGCTGCGATAACAGTGCCTGGGCCTATCATGCCGCCCAGTGACCAGCCCAAAATGACTGCCACCAGTTCCATGCTGCCTCTACAACTTCCAATTGGTGCTTTCGTCCTCTTTGTTATAGCAACCATAAGACTGTCGCAGGGACCTGCACCCAGACCTGCGGACATGTAAAAGTAGAGGCCGTATGAAATGACGAATAGACCCATAAGAAGAAAGATAATGCCCTCTTTCAGGGTTGCCTGCTCCTTTAGAAGGGGCATGATGAGGTCAATCCATAGGCCAATCATAATCATGTTGAGGATGGTGCCTATGCCAATCTTTTCTCCTGCCAGAACGATGATAATCCCTATGGCCAGTCCATCTAATATGGAAGCTAGTCCCATGGATATATTAAAGGTTTCTGCCAGACCCGCATGAAAGACCTCCCAGGGACCGTAGCCGATATGGGCCTTGATGGTCATGGTGATGCCCAATGCCACAAAGAAAAGACCACTGTTTAGTTTGAATATGCGTTTGGTATATTGCTCCATAATGTTTCCTCTTTTGGAGTCACAAAAAGGAGAAGGTGACGGCCTTCTCCTTTCCGCTGAAATAATATAGTACTAAGAGGACTTCTTAGTAAGGGACAACTCCCATATATCGGCGAATCTTCAGTGAGTGGTTTCGCTTGTCTTCCAAATGTTTGTTCATGCGCTCTTGGCAAGCCATGATCACAAATGGACTCATAAGGCCGCGCAACTCTTGGGCTACTCCTGGCAAATCATAATCTTTGGTGTCAATGATAAATGTGTTGCTGTTGTATTTCTCCAAGAATGTCTGTGCCCGTTCCCCAAGCGGTCTTGCTTCGTCTTCGCCTCTGTAAAGAAGGACATGGGTTTGATCCGTGACAATCTCGAATGCGCCGTGGAAAAACTCGCCCGCATGAATGGAACGCGCTTTGATCCATTGCATCTCTTCCAAAATACACATTGCATGAGAGTATGCGGTGAACCAAGTAAGGCCAGCACTGATTACCATGTAATAGTCTGTTTCTTTGTTGTCGATCGCAAACTTCTCTGCAATCGGTTCGAATTTTTCTCGAACTTTCACCATATTTTCCGGAAGTGTTTTCATCGCTTCAATAATTTGATCATAGTCGTCGCATTGACCCATGTTCTTCATCACGCGGAATACCACTTGGTACAGCATGATCAGTTTTGAGTCTGTAACACCTACCAAGGCATCGTTAGCGAATGCATAGTCTGCTGCGTTTGCAAGAGGTGTGCCCAATTTGCCCATAAAGGCAATCACCGGCGCGCCCGCTTCTTTCGCCATGTTCGCTACGGCTACCGTTTCTTTGGTGCTGCCTGTGTAAGAAGAAACAATGACCAATGATTTCTCATCAAATTTCTTGTGACCCATGTTCAAAAATTCGCTGCTGTTGTACGCGTATGCAGGGATTGTCGAACGAGTGTCAAGAATGTGCTGGCACGGATACATAACCGCCAGTGAGCCGCCGCATCCTACCAAAAAGACCTTGTCGATTCCACGCTCGCAAATCGCATCAACCGCTTTGTTCAATTCCTCGTGCTGGTCCAATCCTTTTTGAAGCGTTTCTTTAAACGCCCCGTTTTTTGCATCTAACATACCTGTTCCCTCCTGTGTTAACCTTTGACACTGCCGGCCGCCAGCGCCTTAATAAAGTTTTTCTGCATCAGCAGATATAAAATTAGCATTGGTATGGAGGAGATGACAATCCCCGCCAACATTACTGTCCAATCTGTAGATAGTGCGTCTTTAAAGTTTGACAGACCAATCGGAATGGTCATTTTCGCCTTGTCCTCTAAGAATACGAGGGCAAACAAGAATTCGTTCCATACAAAGATCGCTGTCATGATCGCCGTCGATGATAGAATCGGGCGGCTGATCGGCAAGACAATCTTCATAAATGTCTGGAAGGTGCTATATCCGTCGATATAAGCCGCTTCTTCCAATTCAACCGGGAAACTCAAGAAGTAGGACCGCATCAGAAATACTGCAAATGGCAGTCTGAAGGCAATGTAGGGAATGATCAATGCCCAACGGGTGTTGTACATGTTGAAGACATCGAGCAATTTGTACAGTGAGATCAACGCTACCTGCGGTGACAGCAAGAGTCCGCCCAAGATCATGAAAAAGATAATGTCCTTATACTTTGATTTGCTTCGTACCAATCCATATGCGCATGCAGCGCCCAAGAATACTGTGGCTGCAATGGTAATGCTTGAAACCAAGACAGAGTTAAAGAAGTAAGTGGAAAGACCTACATCCCACGCCCGCTTATAGTTGGACCACAAATACTCGATGGGCATTGCCAAGGAGTTGTCATAGAGTTCGGCATTGGTCTTTAGGGAGTTCAAGATCAGCCAAAACATGGGGTAGATGATCATGGCAACAAGAACCAGGAAAAACATGTTAATGAGAATTTTCAAGGTTGTATTTTTCTTCATCTCATCACCCTAATCCTTTCCACTCTTGCCCAATCGAATCTGGAAGATTGATGCGCCGAAGGTAATCACAAAGATAATAACCGCGATTGCCGAAGCATAGCCCATCTCATCAAACATAAATGCCGACTGGTAGAGATATGTGCCCAGTACCTGTGTTGAATTGTATGGTCCGCCCATGGTCATGACATAGATCTCGGTAAAGAGTTTAAAGGAACCGATAACCGTAATGACCGAGGTAACCAAAAGCATTTCTTTAATGTTTGGAATAATGACAAACAAAGATTTTTGGATGCCGTTTGCCCCGTCAATCTCGGCTGCTTCAAACATCTCAGTCGGGATCTTTTGGATGGCAACGATAATCAAGACCATAATATAGCCGGTGTACTGCCACTGACTCATGGCAATGACCGAATAGATGGCAATGTCTGGTTCAGCCAGCCAGGCATGGGTCAAATTCTCCAGCCCAATCTTTGTTAATACCGCGTTCAACATCCCCACGTTGGGGTTGTAAATAAAATACCAAAGTAAGCCAATTGCTGTTACGGAGACCAATGATGGCATGAAAAGCACGTTTCTGTAAAAGCTCCGCAATCGTCCAGTAAGTTTGCTTTCCAGTAAGATTGCCAGAATGGTTCCGATTCCTACCTGGCAGATGACCGAAATGATGGCATACACTACGTTGTTCTTCAAGGACGTATAGAAAATATCGTCCTTGAAGATACGTACGTAATGGTCTAGCCCGACAAAAATCTTGTGATCCGTATAGCTGTTCATCTTAAACAGGCTATAGTAGAAGTTTTGCAATATGGGCACATAGACAAACATTCCGATCAAAAGAATCGTCGGCAGGATATACAGCCAATAGTTCTTTCGACCTGTATTCATTTTAGTTAAACTCAGCCGTTACTTCTGTTGCGACTTCCTGGACTTTATCCATTACTTCTTGCGGAGTCAACAAGCCGTCAATCAACATTTGAAGGTCAGTCAGGTATTCGTTTGTAACCTTGGCATGCATGCCAGAGTCCAACCAGTTAACCAAGCCGCCTGCATTGTAAACGATTTGCGTGTTTTCATATAGTGAATCAGGAATCTGGCCTTTTTCAGCAATACCTTTAGCACCGTTCAACCAACCCACTGCCTGTGCTTCTTTCAAACCAACTTCTTTGCCAGTGATGTACTTAAAGAACTCAATGGCTTCTTCAGGATGCTTGGTTGTATTGGATACAACGAATCCTTCCGGATACCCTGTCAGAAGTGTTTGGTCGCCTTTTCCGCCTTCAAGAATCGGGAATTGGAAGACACCATAGTTATCGATGATATCTTGATTGCCGCTTCGTTCGATTTCAGGAATCTCAACGATCTCGATGTACATCATAGCCGCTTTGCCAGCGATCCAGTTTTCACGCGCTTCCGAGTGACGGATGCCGTTGGTGTTTTTATTGAAGTAAGGTACAATTCTTTCAAACTCTTCCAATGCAGTTACGAAACCAGGATCAGAGAAATCGCCGATTGCTGGATCATACGCGTCGTGAATTGGCTCGCCTACAATCTTTTGGTTCAACGTTCCGATATAGTGCGATACAGCCCAAGGTGCTTGGTTGCCGAAGGCGATTGGAACGATGCCTGCTGCGTCCAGCTGCTCACAAACAGTTACAAAGTCTTCCCAGGTTTCAGGCACTTCAACGCCTGCCTGTGCAAACAATTCCTTGTTGTAAACAAAGATTTTGCCGTCAACGCGAACCGGAGCACCGTAGATTTTGCCGTCTACTGTGAATGGTTCCATTTGGGAAGCAACATAATTGTCAATGTAGTTGTCTTCCATCATGACGTCGGTCAAGTCCATAACTTTGCCGGCACGGATAAATCGGTTGGTAAATTCGCCGGGCCAAGTAAAGAATACGTCTGGGGCGTCATCGGTTCCCAGAACCACTTTGATCTTCTCTTTGAAAGGATCGTTGGCAATGGCTTGAACATCGATTTTTACGCCAGGGTGGGAAGCTTCGTACTCACGAGCCATGTCGTTGAAGAATCCGTCATATAGCTCATCCGGCCACCTATGTAAGAACTTTAGGGTAATCGTCTCTTCGCCAGTTGCTTCTGCCGATCCGTTCGACTCCGTTGCTTCCGTTGCTGGTTCTGAACTTCCGCATGCTGCTAAAAACAAACTTAGTACCATTACAACAACCAATAACAAAATACCGTTCTTTTTCATTTCTTCCTCCTCTATCCCTTATTCTTTGTCGTCCCCCTATGGCGTCTTAAAATTCCGCGCCGTGTCCGAACGCGCCATACATCATGCAAGTCCTGGCTGAGAAGTCGGCCGCCAAGTCAAATGCATGTTCCACAACTTCTTTCCTTACTCCCTCCCCCTTTCTCCATTCTTGTTCAACGATTGACAAGATAAACTGCGTAAAGAATGAATCTCCCGCGCCTAGCGTATCAACCGGTTCCACCAATTTCACCTTGCCCGAGTAGAATGCGCTGCCGTCATACACGCGCTGTCCTCTCGTTCCCATGGATGCCACCGCCATGGCGCATCCCAGTTCAATCGCTTCTTTCAGAAGCGCGTCTATCTCTTCCATGGTTTCCAAATCGCCCGCCGAGAAGAATGCCACATCCACATGCGGACAAATCATCTCCAAATATTCCTTGGTAATGCGGTTGGAAAAATCAAAGGTTAAAACACCTTTTCTGTTTTTTAATTTCGGCAGCTCGGTTTCCAAGAAGCTGTAGCAGCTGCTGTGAATAATGTCGAACTTATTCAATGTCTCAACCAGCTCTTCCGTGAGTACCAGGGGTTGCTTTTTGGAAATGCCGCCCTTGTTGCCGCCGAAAAAGACTCGGTCGCCTTCCACCAGATTCACTTCCGCGTATCCATTCTCCCCATCCCGGGTGACACAGGTGGAAATGTCGATGCCCAAGGCCTTCATCACAGACTTGATATGGTCGCCCACTTGGTCGTTTCCAAAAACGCCGCAATAGGAAGCGTCTGCACCCAGCATCTTTGCATACACCGCAAAGTTCAAGGCGTTCCCGCCTGGAAACATGGTTTTCAAATGATGATATTTGTCTACAACATTGTCGCCCAATCCAATGACTCTCATTGTCCTCTTCCCCCGTTTATGCCGAATTTTAGTAAAATCCCATTGGGCTATACCAAGCGATAAAACCGTGCTATAATAGTTATAGGCACTCATTTATCAAGCTTCTCTTGGTATATACCAGCTAAGCCCATTATACGAGCACATCCGTTACTTGTCAATGTTTTCTGAATATTTATTTATTTTTCCGCAAACGTTTTTTTGTGAAATTATTAATAAATCGCAAAATTCTGGGAATGCAACCGGTTAGCACCAAAATAAAATTTTTTTGGAAATTTCACCATGAAATTTCGGGTGTTGACAATTAATTGAAATTAGGAATAAAGTGAGTATGTAAAAAGGAGGGAGTCACTTGGCAAACCAGGCAGCCTATCTTGATATCAAAGACCAACTGATCAAACAAATCAATAATGGGCAGTATGCTGAGCATGAAAGCCTGCCCTCCGAACGGGTTTTAAGCATCGAATTCGGTGTTAGCCGCATGACCGCCAGAAAAGCCATTGACCAACTGGAAAAGGAAGGTTATGTGGAACGGATCGCCCGCAAAGGCACCTTTGTAAAAAGCAAGAAACTGATTCGAAACGCGGAGCTGAGCGGATTTGGCGATGCCCTTCGCGACCAGGGCCTGAAAAACGTCCACTCTGTTGAATTGCGAAAGAAAACCACAAAGGCCAATGACTTTTTGGCTGCCAAACTGAAGATTCAGGTTGGAGATCCGGTTTATATCCTGACCCGGCTTCGCTTAGCGGATGATACCCCATACGCCATGGAGATTACGCATATTCCCCTGGATCGTTTTCCAGGCATCAACAAGATCGACTTTACCAAGAATTCGCTTTTCGGCACCATGCGGGACGATTATAAGATCAGAGCCACCACGGCGGAACGCATCATTACCGTGGACTTTTGCGACGCCTTTGTCGCCAAGCATATGAAGCTAAAAGTAGGCTATCCGATCTTCAGGCTGAACAGTGTCGCCTACGACGCCCAAAAGATCCCCATGGAATACCTGATCTCCTACAATCCCATCGACAAGACCTCCTTCTTTTATGAATTGGAACCGAAGGACACCATTGACTATACGTTCAATCTGCAGGAACAAGAATAATTACGAATCGTATATTCCGCGAATACTCTCAATGATGAATAGAAGCCTGCGACTAAAAAAAAGGCCGTAAAACAAGGAATGCACGTCCCTGTTTTACGGCCTCTTTATGCTGCTTTTGGTATATGATTTGTTTTTTCTTTGTCCCTTCGCTTTTCCACTGCCTTATAGACTGCCGGCGCCGTAATGGATGAAGTAATCACCAAAAGGATGACACCCACAAAAATATCCTCGCCGATAAATCCGGCTTTCAGTGCGATATTCGAAACGATTAGCGCCACCTCTGCGCGGGGCATCATGCTGACACCGATTTGAAAAGAGTCAATGGCATCGAATCCGGATACTCGCGCTCCAATGCCGGAACCAATCACCTTGCTCAACATCCCCGCTGCCGCAATCGCAAGCGCGATGCCGAAGTGAAGGCCCACCTTTGCCAGATCAACGCTCAACCCGATATTCACAAAGAAGATGGGGATAAAGAATCCCGTTCCAAACTTCTCGATTTCAGCCGTCATTCGGCGCTTGAGTTTTGTTGTCGACAGGATCACGCCGATCATATACGCGCCAATAATGGCAGCCATCCCGAATTCATTGGCGGAAATCGCAAAGAGCAGGATCAAGGCAATGGACACCGGCAGAAGATAATTGGATTTCAGCTTTTTCAGCCACTCAATGTTCCGATTGACCATGCGGGAAATCCATTCGCCCGCGAAAACAGAAAGAACAAAGAACATGCCGATCTTGATCAACAGAAGCCAAATGCTGCCGCTCGATTTTCCAAATGCGCCAAAGGCGAGGGCAAGAATCAAAACGCCCGCAATGTCATCAATGAGCGCCGCGCCCAAAACACTGGTCCCCTTGGGCGTTTGCAAGGCCTTCAGCTCTGCCAAAAGCTTTACCGTAACCCCCATGCTTGTTGCCGTCAAGGTTACACCCAGAAAAACCGCCTCTTCCATGCGGAAATTCTCCTCTAGGAGGAAAATCAAGCCCGCACCCATGACAAAAGGGACGAGAATGCCGCCGATTGCAATGGATGCGGATCGTTCCGCCGACCGTTTCAACTCATCCAGGTCGGTTTCCAACCCCGTAATAAACATCAATACAATGACACCAATCTCAGACAAGTGACTGATGAACGCCCCTTGCTCAACGAACCCCAAAACCGATGGGCCGATCAACACGCCCCCAATGATCTGACCGACAATCTGTGGTTGATTCAGCCGCTTAGCACCCCAAGCCCCCAAGCTTGAAGCCAGCAAAATCACCAACAAATCGAGTAAAAATGTACTATCTCCATGCATAACTTCTTCTATTCCTTCCTGTTCGAAGATTTATGGATTGCCTTGCCTAATATCTGTCTCACTTGCTTCCGCTCTTCCTCATCCAATTCCGCTTCGACGCGGCGCATGACAGACAAAAAGCTGTTTTTATCATGATCCACAATCTGCTTTCCGAATTCCGTTAACTGCACATGATAGCTTCTTTTATCCTCTTCCGACTGAATCTTCTCCAACAGGCTTTCCTTGATCAACTTCTTCACCATCACGGATACAGATGCATTGGACAAGTCCAGATAGTCGGAAATATCACTTAAGGTAGGCGCTCCCAGCTGCTTTACTGCCTGCAAGTACTGATAGTGATTCAACGTCAGGTAGTCAATCGACATGCTCGACATTTTTTGCTCCAATTGCAATTCGCTTTCTTTCTCAAACAAGTCATACAATTCGTTAAATATCTCTTCCATTGCTCTCTCCATTTATTTAGTTAGACTCTAAATAAATATTAACGCGTTTCCACGCTAAAGTCTATGGTTCTGGAATAAAGATTTTATAAACTCTTTCGCGCAAAAAAAGAAACTGATCGCAACGATCAGTTTCTTACACATCACTTTCCCCAATTTGAAATTCAACATCAAATTTATTGCGATCCCCCCGGTGATGCGTGATGGAATATTCCAACGCTATGCCGCTTTTTGTATAGCCGACTGCTTTTGTCAGTAAAATGGGATCCCCCTGATGAACGTTCATATGCTGACTTTCGAAATCCCCGGCGATTACCGCTTCGATCGAAGTCTTCGCTCGGAAAACCACATTGTCAGGATGAAGTGCAAGCGAATCATATAACGACTTCTCGGTAAAATCCATGGATAAAATATAGGCGCACCGGTCATATGGAAGATAGGAAGTAACAATGACAATCGGTTCAGCATCCGCTGAACGGACACGAACCAATTTAATAACTTTCTCACCTTGTTTTAATCCAAGGTTTTTTTGTATCTCACCAGATGCCTGCTCGACCTCCAGATCAAGAACTTTAGTGGCCGGTGTCATGCCCAGGCTTTTAATATGATTATTGAAGTTGTCCAGCCTTTTTACATACTGCCTTTCTATTTTCGGCTTTGAAACGAAGGTTCCCTTGCTTTTAATTCGATACAAGTAGCCGTCTTTCACCAATTCTGCAATGGCTTGGCGAATCGTTGTACGGCTGATTTGGTAAATCTCACATAATTCCATCTCGGTAGGAATCGTTTCATCCGGCTGAATGTTCCCCGCGTTTATTTGCTCCAGGATAATCTCTTTCAGCTGAAAATATAAAGGGATCGGCGTGCTCTTATCTATTTTCTTATCCGTTTTGAACATACAAATCCTCCAATGTCATTATATTGATACAATAGCTTTGTTACAGAATCACCCTTCTGTCCACCGATCATGCTTGTCGGATTGGAAGCTGAATGACTTCCCCTGCCGCCAACTTTTCTTTTAATGATTCAATAATCGGAATGCCGGCACTGGTTCCCAGACGCTCCGCCCCTGCCGCAATCATGCTCAGGGCACTGTCCAAGTCTCGAATACCGCCTGCCGCTTTTACCTTCACCTGGTCTCCCACGGTTTCCTTCATGAGTTTTACATCCTCAACACGTGCTCCATAGGTCCCAAAGCCTGTAGAAGTCTTGATAAAATCCGGTTTCACTTTCTTCGCGATCTCACCGAGTTTGCGAATTTCTTCTCTCTCAAGATAGCAATTTTCAAAAATAACCTTGGAAATCACCCCGTGCGCTTTGCACACCGTTACAATTTCACGCATTTCCTTTTCAATGTATGCCCAGTTCCCGTTTTTCACTTCAACGAGATTAATGACATAATCAATCTCGTCGGCACCTTTTTCAATTGCATCCTGGCTCTCAAACACTTTGCATGCCAATGTGGTTTGTCCCAGAGGAAATCCTATGGCCACCCCCACATGGACTTCCGTATCTTTCAAATACTTCTTGCATACTTCCGTTACCGCCGGATTGATGGCGACCATTTTAAACCTGTACGCTTTCGCTTCTTCACACAATCGAACAAATTCTTCCTCCCCCACATAATGCTTCAGCAATGTATGGTCAACCATCTGCGCCAAATCATAAACCACATCTACCTTCTTCATTTTGTTCTTTTCTCCCTTCCCTTTATTCTCGCGATCAAATTAGAATTCCAGTTCCATCTAATGCTTGCTTCCCGAAAGCAAACCAAAAAGCTTTGTTACTACATAGTAACATAACAAAACCTTTATTGATACAACAATTCCCTATTTTCTGAATTTCGACCCGAGATAAGCTCATTTACAGCATGCAAATAACTTGTCTTTCTACATAAAAAGAGGCCGACTATCCGTTCTTCATGAACACTGAGTCAGTCTCTTCTTTTTCTTGATCTATTCAAATTCCAAACAGGTCTCACCCCGTTCCCCTTTTGCCTTCACCAGCCACTTGAAGGCTTGCCAGTCTGCCGGATGGTTGGCCCACCATCGGGGGCAGTCCTTCCACCCGACAATTTCTTGATGCAAGTAAAGATCCCTTAACGGATCCAGCTGCCATCTTCCGCACAAAACAGCTAAACGTTCCAGCAAGGCAAGCAGTGTTTCCCTTGTCATTCTATCGGTCCAGTCTACATGGCAAAGCTCGATGCCGTAGGTGCAATCATTCGGATAGCTGGACAGGTTGTCAAGGGCTGCTTTCGTATACCGCTTGGCACCCACATGGTAAGCCATTTCATCCTCCGGCACGCAGCGGATGATTTCCCCTTTAAGGCCAATGATCTCATGGGCGGAACCGAATCCCCGAAAGCCTGCTTTTCGGGATTCGAAATAATTTCGATTCGCTATAGCCGACGTGTTTGGGTTGGCCACCCAATGAACAACGATGCCCCGCATGCCTATCAGTTGCCTTTGCGGCCTGGACCACCGGTTTGGCGTCAGCCACCTGTCTTCCACCCTCATTTCTTCATCACTTCAATCACCCGGGAAAGCTCTTGTATGCTCTGGGTCAACCGGTCCATCTTGGATTCCACCCGCACCAGCAGGTAAATGCTGACGGCTATGGGAAAGCCCACATTGCCGATTGCGCCCATCATTTCTTCCATCACACGCTCCTTTCTATCTGCAAAAAAGGCCGGCAAACGCCGGCCTCAGGTCCTAGTTTTCTACATCAAGATCCGTTTTCGTTGTTTCCACGATGGTCGCGTCCACAATCTCAACCAGATCCACACCCTTGGAATCAAAGATGTTCTGGGTCAAAACCATCTGCATTGCAGCCTTGACCTCGGCATCAGTGATATCATCCCTCGGGTCATCCACCGACAAGCTCACGCGGTTTCCATCCGCGTTGCGAAAACTCATCAACAGCCGTTTCGTCATGATTTCACCTCCTTTCTACCGGATTCGTTCCGTTTCACTAAACTGCCTCTTCCAATTGACCGTAGTCAATTCGCTCATACCCGTTGACCGGATGCGCCTGAAGATCCATAATGGCGTCCATTACGGTATAGATCGCATCATTGTCTGCCGCGGGCTTGATGCGCGAGAAGGTCTTGGACTTGTAAATGGGTTCGCCCAATCCGTCGGTACCCACCTGCAAAGTCACGCGCACGCGCGATTCATTTGGAATCAAGTTTGCTGCCATGTTCTCACCTCCTTTCACTTCCCTTATGATGGAAAGTGGTAAAAAGGGGGACACGGCAAACAGGATTTTTGAACTTTCCGTGTATAAGAGGCAAAATAGACCTATTTCTCCGGTTTTGAGGGTATAATTTTGACAATTGGAGGTCACCATGAACACAAAGGATTTTCTCGAAGACAAAGCAATTGAAAATGCGGTGGAACCCTATATGCATGAAATGGATTCACCGGATCAAGAGAAGAAGAGTGAACAGTATTATGCCAAGCTGCGGGCCAGCTTCACCGGCTGGCTGGAAAAGGGCAAGATCCCTCAGATGTTTGCCGATATCCTGCTTCTGGCACCGGACATGTTCTACCTGATCTGGCGCCTAAGCCTAGAGAAACAGGTCCCCTTGCGGCAAAAGCGCAAGATCATTTATGCCCTCCTGTACTTCTTTTCTCCCTTGGACCTGGTACCCGACTTTTCCGGCGCCATCGGCTATCTGGATGATATCTATGTTGTGGTTTGGACCCTGCATGGCATGCTTAATCAGGTCGATCCGGCCCTATTGCGCCTTTACTGGCACGGCAATGAAGATATCCTTACAGTCATTCAGCGCGTCATCGGCCAGGGAGACCAGATCATGGGTTGGATCAAAAATGTCTACCTCCCCTTTTCGGGCAAATTTAAAAAGAAGAAATGAAAAAGTGATGCCGCATCAATCGATGAGTGCATCACTTTTTTCTACTCCATTACCTTTTTCACCGCTTCCAAGGCCCATTTTACCGCCCGTTCTTCCTCGCCTTCCATCAAAGGGCCTTCCGCATCTTCAACAAAAAAACCCTCTGGCGCGGCAATCAATCTGCCACCCCGCCGCTCCAAAATATCCTTCATCACTTCCGCCGCATAACCAAACCGATCAATGATCCGGTGCAAAAATGAAGAATTCATGCTCTCGGGACTCATCCGCGTATCGTAAACAAGAATCCTCATCTTTTGAAATTCCTCCTCAGGAATCCCAACAAGAAAATGCTTTGTCAATCGGCTTGCATGAAAAGCAAGGGTGGGCGCGCCGATAATCAAAAAATCGATCCCTTCTACAAATTCCGGTTCCAAATCCATCACACGAACAATGCCAACATGCATCAATTGCTTCAATGCGTTGCCAATAGCAATCGCAACATCCTCCGCATTTCCATAATTGGAATCATATACGACAAAAGCTTTCATCTCCATCCCTTCTTTCTTCACAAATTTGCCTTTGCCTTATTCCTACCCTAGGTCCCAGAGCCGACTCGGAATAAGACTCGGATTTCCCCTACCGCCTATCCTATTCATTCCCCAGCTCTTTAGCAATGGCTTCCTTGACCCAAGTAACAGCCCGATCCTGCTCCCCTTCTTTTAATGGGCCTTCCGTATCTTTTACGTAAAATCCCACCGGATCCAGCAGGAGTTTGGCACCCCGTTTCTCCATCATGGTTCCCATGGGTTCCGCCGCGTAGCCAAAGGCCTTTACCATCCGGTTGAGCATTTTTGAATCTGTGTCTTCCGGGGCAATGCGCGTATCAAAGGCAATCACCTTCAACTGCGCATATTCCTGTTTTTTGATACTCTTCAGAAACTCCTTGATCTTTTTAGTCGCCTGAAAGGCACGCGTCGGCGAACCGACAATCAGGAAATCAACCCCCGCAAGTTGATCGGGTTGCAAATCCGACACCTTTTTAACCTCGACCTCCACCAAGTCTTTCAGCGCATCTCCAATGGAAACCGCCACATTTTCCGTATTGCCAAAATAGGAATCATAAACCACCAACGCCTTCATACAATCTCCTTTCTCGCTTTCATTGCTGCTATATTCTTACCCTTGAACCCGCAATCCTTTCAATTGGAATCGCGCTAAAATTCCGAATGCCCTGATTGAATTTTCCCAACATTAACTGAACCGGAAAATATAGGAAAATACCCCTTGACAAACCGGCAGGCAGATGGCAAAATCTAGTAAGAAATGAATAGGGCTTTTAAGTTCGTCCCGAGAGACGAACAAGGCAATCGGTAAAGCGCAAGGCATGCTTGCGCCCAAGAGTCTCGCTCTATTTGTGACTATCAATCATAGAGGGGGCTATTTTTATGTCTAAAACACAAAACCACGATCACGATTACGCCTTGCAATCCGTACCAGCGGAAAGCAAGAAAAGTTTCTTACCCATGTTTGCCGTTATGCTTGGCTTCACTTTTTTCTCCGCCAGCATGTGGACCGGCGGCACCCTGGGAACCGGCCTGAAATTCTCGACCTTTCTATTGGTCGTTATGCTGGGCAACCTTCTGCTTGGCGTTTATACCAGCTCTTTGGCCTACATCGCATCCAGCACCGGCCTATCCACGCATTTACTTGCCCGATATTCTTTCGGTGAAAAGGGTTCCTACCTGGTATCCTTCCTCTTGGGCATCACCCAAGTCGGCTGGTTCGGCGTTGGGGTTGCCATGTTCGCCCTGCCGGTACAAAAGGTAACCGGCATTGACGCGGGACTACTGATCGCGATCGGCGGAATCCTGATGACGGCAACCGCCTACTTCGGCATTAAATCCCTAACGATTCTCAGCATTATCGCGGTGCCATCCATCGCGCTTTTGGGCAGCTACTCGGTAACGGAAGCGGTGCAATCCATCGGCGGACTGAGCGCCTTGTTCGCTCTGGAACCAACAGAAACAATCAGCCTGGCAACAGGATTGACCTTGTGCATCGGTTCCTTTATCAGCGGAGGCACATTGACACCGGACTTCGCCCGATTTGCAAAAAGCAAAAAGGTCGGGGTTACAACGACTTTCGTGGCCTTCTTCCTGGGCAACTCATTGATGTTCACCTTCGGTGCGGTTGGCGCGGCAGTTGTCGGCCAGTCTGACATCTCCGAAGTGATGTTCCAACAAGGCTTGATCATTCCAGCCATCATCATTCTGGGCTTCAATATCTGGACGACCAACGACAACGCCCTATACGCTTCCGGTTTGGGCTTTGCCAACATCACCAAACTGCCAAAGAAACACTTGGTTATCTTTAACGGCATCCTGGGTACTGCAGGCGCCATGATTCTTTACAACAACTTCGTCGGCTGGTTGAGCTTCCTAAGCTCCTTCATCCCGGCAATCGGCGGCATTCTGATTGCCGACTACTTCATTGCCCGCAAAGGCAAATACGCGTCCTTGGAAACAGCAAAAATTCAAGCCGTTAACTGGATCGCCATCGCAGCATGGGTGCTGGGGGTTGCGGCAGCGAAATTCCTGCCGGGTCTGGCGCCGGTAAACGCAGTCTTGGGCGCTTCCGTGGTATACTTGATACTGACAAAAGTAACGGCTAAAGAAGCGACCGTTGAGTCTGCCGAGAAAAAAGCCGCTTAGGAGGACTATCCATGTTGATTCAAAATGTTGCCCTGCCCCAACAGGACGGGCGTTATGATATCGCAATCGAAAACGGCTTTTTTACCGCCATCGCACCGGCAGGCACTTTAGAAGCGGCCGGCGAGGTGATCGACGGCACCGGCGCCATCGCCTATCCGCCATTCGTGGAGCCCCATATCCACTTGGACACTACATTGACAGCCGGCGAGCCCCGCTGGAACGAAAGCGGCACCTTGTTTGAAGGAATTGCCTGCTGGTCGGAGCGAAAAGAATTCTTAACGAAAGAAGACGTGAAATCACGGGCGAAAAAAGCGCTGGAATGGCAAATCGCCAACGGCATTCAAGCCGTACGCACCCATGTAGACGTGACTGATCCCGAACTGACCGCCTTGAAAGCCATGGTGGAAGTACGGGAGGAAATGAAAGACCTGGTTACCCTACAAATCGTCGCCTTCCCGCAAGAAGGCATTCTCTCCTACCCCAACGGCAAGGAATTGATGGAAAAGGCCGTTGAGCTGGGCGCCGACGTGATTGGCGCCATTCCGCATTTTGAATTCACCCGGGAGTACGGGGTGGAATCCATCAACTGGATCTTCGAACTGGCAGAGAAAACCGGCTGCCGCATCGATGTCCACTGCGATGAAATCGACGACGAGCAATCCCGCTTCCTGGAAACGGTGGCAACGCGCGCCTTGGAAACCGGACTGGGTTCCAAGGTAACGGCCAGTCATACCACGGCCATGCATTCCTACAACAATGCCTATACCTACAAGCTCTTCCGCTTGTTGAAAATGTCCGGCATCAACTTTGTGGCTAATCCATTGGTCAACATTCACCTGCAGGGACGGTTCGACACCTATCCGAAACGACGGGGCATCACCCGCGTCAAGGAGTTGAACGAAGCGGAAATCAACGTGTGTTTCGGCCACGACGACATCTTTGACCCGTGGTACCCGCTGGGAACCGGCAATATGCTGCAAGTCTTGCATATGGGCCTGCATGTCTGCCAGATGATGGGCGTGCCGCAGATCGAAAACGGACTGGACCTGATCACCAAAAACAGCGCCAAGACCTTGGGCATCGAAGACGCCTACGGCATTGAAGTCGGCAAGCCAGGCAACCTGATTCTGCTGCCGGCTGAAAGTGGCTATGACGCGGTTCGCCGCCAAGTACCCGTTCTGACTTCCATCCGAAACGGCAAGGTACTGGTAAAAACACAACCGGCCAAAACAACCTTCTACGGATATGAAGCACCCAAAGCCATTACATTCAAGAAATAGCAAAAGGGTTTGCCCCCATGGGCAAACCCTTTACTTATAACCTAGGCAATTATGCATTGAAGGCCACCAGGCCTACTTGATTTTTTCCATTGTTTTTCGCCTGATATAGGGCCTGGTCCGCTCGGTGGATCAAGGCCTCTTTATCCTGGCCGACGCGCGGCACGGTCGTTACCACGCCCAAGCTGGCCGTCACATAATTCCATCCCTTGGCATCCTGATTTTCGATCCGCAACGCTTCAATCGACTGTCGAATGTTTTCCGCCACAAGCAGGGCGCCTTGCTCGTTGGTCTCCGGCAAAAAGGCAACAAACTCTTCTCCTCCATACCGCGCCACCGAGTCAAAGGGACGGCGCAATGCCTTTTCAATCGTTTTTGCGACTTGAATCAAGCATTTGTCTCCTTCCACATGACCATAGGCATCGTTGTATTTCTTGAAATCATCGATATCAATCATAATCACGGAAAAATTAGACCGATACAGGACTGACCGGGTCCACTCCCGATGAAACTCCTCTTCGAATCCCCGCCGGTTCAGGATTCCTGTCAAATCGTCGATTCTGGCCAACTGACTCAGCTTTTTTTCGGCAATTTCCAGCAGTTCAATTTTCTCCTTCAATGCCTGTGTCTTGGCCTCGATAATCCGTTTTTGCTCATTCAGCCGAATAAACACATTCACTTTGCTTTTCAGAATTTCATTGTTCACCGGCTTGTAGATATAATCAACGGCTCCCAGTTCATATCCCCGAAAGATATATTTTTCCTCTTTATTGATCGCCGTGACAAAGATGATCGGAATGTCCCGGGTCCTTGAATTGCTCCGCATCAGCTCCGCAACTTCAAAACCATTCATGTTTGGCATCTGAACATCCAACAAAACAATGTCGATCTGCTTTTCCAATAAAATTTTTAGCGCTTGATTGCCGCTGTCTGCCGCAATTACCTCCGCATTGGCTGACTGCAAGATGGCTTTCAACGCTATTAAATTGGCTTCGACATCATCAACGATCAATATTTTCGATATATACTCCTTCATTGCTTTCTCCCCTCGACAACGCTGCAATCGCTTTTTATCTGTCAAAATCTATTCCGTTTCCCCGATCTTCTTTTTGTAAATCTTAGGGCAGTTCTCCAGCTTCTCAAACTTCTCCCCGACACTCGAAAACCGTATATCTTCTTTGGATCCGATTCCTAAGAAACCGCCCGCCACCAGAGTTTCATGAAAGAGCTCCAGAACGCGATTTTGCAGGGTTTTATTGAAATAGATCAAGACATTCCTGCAGAGAATCAGATCCGCTTCGATAAAACGGCCGTCGGTCACCAGATTATGGTCCATGTAAGAAATCTTTTGAAGCAGCTTTTGGTTGGCAATGGCATAATCGTAATTGACGACAAAGTAATCGGAAAAAGACTTGCGTCCGCCCGACTCCTGGTAATTCCGAGTCCATTTTTTAAAATCCTTGGCCGGATAAATCCCTTCTTTTGCCGCTTCCAGCACAGACCCGTTCATATCCGTCGCATAAATCTTGGCCCGGTCCAGAATTCCCTCTTCCTCCAAAAGAATCGCGGTCGAGATGACTTCTTCCCCGGTCGAACAACCCGCATGCCAGATGGTAAAGGATGGATAGGTTTTCAAGATCGGGATCACCTTTGCCCGCAAGTCGTGAAAGAACTGCGGATCCCGGAACATTTCCGTGACATTGATCGAGAAATCAGACAAAACCGATCGAAAGACCTCCTGCTCATACAAGACACGGGAGGTCAGTTCCGTGATATTGGACAGGTTCATCAAGCCAACCCGCCGCTTCAGCCTCCTTTGAATATGGGTCCGTGAATAGTCCCGGAAGTCATACCCGTATCGGGCGTAAACCGCCTCGACAAAGAGGGAGACTTCCAGGTTTTCAACTTCCAATTGTTCCTTCTCGTCCATCATTTACACCCAGACCCTTAAGAGCGACAGCAGTTTATCCTTGTCGATTGGTTTTGCCAGATATTCATTGGCGCCCGCTTCCAGGCAAATCTCCCGATCGCCCCGCATGGCCTTGGCTGTCAGGGCAATAATCGGCAGTTCTTTAAGCGCCGGATTGCTTCTGATTCTTCGCATGGCTTCATACCCGTCCATCACCGGCATCATAATATCCATTAGGACCAAATCCACATCCGTATCTGCTTCCAGTAAGTCAATCGCCTCGACACCATTCGTTGCAATCTTCGTTTTCATCCCTCGGCTTTCCAGAATGCTGGAAAGGGCAAAGACATTTCTCATATCATCATCCACGATCAAAATGGTCTTGTCCTGAAAAGCTTCCTCAATCTCATTGTTTTTTACTTTTTTCAATCGGTTGTTTTTCACATTATGGACAAAGAGCCTGATCTCGTCCAGCAGCCTTTGGCTGGAATGGTCCCCTTTGAGGATGATTTTGCCGACTTTTTCCCGCAAATCCCTTTCCTCCTGAACCGACACTTCTCTTCCCGTATAGACAATGATTGGAATGTTTTTGAATTCCTCCATGGATTTCAATTTCTCCACGAAATCAAATCCGTCATAGTCCAAAAGGCCCAGGTCCAAAACGATCAAGTCAATCGACTCTTCCGATAAAACACCCAAGGCGTCCCTTCCGGATTCCGCTGAAAAGACCTTCATGTTTTGATAGTGACTGGAAATCAATGAAAGAATCGCCTTCTTCTGTACGGCATCATCTTCAATCACCAGAATGTTTTCAAGGCCTCCGCCCGCAACAACCGCGCGGTCCAGAATCGTTTCAATCTGCTGCTTGTTTACCGGTTTTGAAAAGAATTGCAGGTTTGGTTGGTCATGGTCCCCAAGTTCCTGATCCTTGCCGCTGATAACATAAACAGGAATTTCCTTGGTCCGCTTGTTGCTTTTCAAGCGATCCATCACTTCCCACCCATCGATTCCAGGCAGGCCGATATCCAGGATGATTGCCGTCGGGATAAAATAATCCGCCAGATACAAACCGTTTTCGCCGGTTTCCGCAAGTATCGTTTTAAAGCCTTTTGTCCAACTGATCTCCCTTAAAACCTTGGCGAAATTCGGGTCATCTTCGATAATCAAAATCACCTTGTCATCGTCTTGGATATTTTTCCGATCGTCCGGAATATACATGAGTTCAATCGGATTCTCTTCGGCGGCGACTTCCACTTCAAGAGCCTTGGCCGGCACTTCGCGCTCGACAATTTCTCTTTTCGGCGTCGGCTTACCTGCCGATTCATCCTCACCCAAAGGAAGGGACAGAACAAACTGGCTTCCCTGGTTTTTCTTGCTGCTCACATCCAAGCGGCCACCCAGTAATTTCGCATATTGCATGGAAATCGATAGGCCAAGCCCGGTTCCGCCGAACTCGCGGCTGATGGACCCATCTTCCTGTTGGAAGGCTTCAAAAATCGAATGCAGCTTTTCTTCCGAAATGCCGATTCCCGTATCCTTCACGCTGAAATGAATATCTTGATTGACCGGCTTGATGCCAACGGAAACACTGCCTTCTTTTGTGAACTTCAAGGCATTCGACAATAGATTCTTCAGAATTTGCTTAACCTTCATCTCATCAAGCATAACCCGGTGAGGCAATTGGTCCGAGATATCGATGTTGAAGTCAATCCCCTTTTGATAGGCAAGCGGCTTGAACAAGCCTTCCATTTCCGCGGCAAGCTCCGTTACCTGAACGGAATTCATCTCCACTTCCACCTTGCCGGCTTCCACCTTGGACAGATCCAAAATATCATTGATCAATTTCAAAAGGTCCTTGCCTGAGGAATGAATGGTCTGCGCAAACTCAATCTGGTCTTCTGTCAAATTTTCATCCTGTTCCCGCAAGAGCTCTGACAAAATCAGAATGCTGTTGAGCGGCGTCCGCAATTCATGCGACATATTGGCCAGGAACTCTGATTTGTACTGATTGGACAAAACCAACTGCTTGGCCTTTTCCTGAATTTCCTCCTGGGTAGCTTCCAGCGCCTGGTTCTTTTCTTCCAGCTCCTGCTTTTGGTATTCCAAAAGCTTTGCGCTTTCCTCAAGCTCTTCATTGGAAACCCGCAATTCCTCCTGCTGGCTCTCCAGCTCGGCTTGCGAACTCTTCAATGAGGCAGACTGCTCTTCCAGCTCTTCATTGATCACCCGCAGCTCTTCCTGCTGATTCTGAAGCTGAATGGCATTCTCCTGCGCCTCTACCAGCAAAACTTCAACCGCTTGGTAGTTGAGAATATTGTTGATGGCAATTGCGATGCTCGCCTTGACCAAGTTCAAGAATTCCAAAGCTTCTTCTGATATTTCATTCACCGAAGCCACTTCCATCACCGCAATCACTTTCCCGTTGTATTCGCATGGAATGACGGCAATATGCTTGGGCACCGCATAACCGACACCGGATTGAATATGGATATACTCATCCGGCAGTTGGGAAACAATAAGCGTTTCATTTTCCATGGCCGCCTGGCCGATCAACCCTTCTCCCATTTGGAAAGTTTCCGGGTATCCCTTTCTTCGCTTATAGGCATAGGAGGCAATCATCTCATAATGGTTGGGGTCTGCCTTGTCATTCAACAGATAGACCACCCCAAGCTGACCTCCAATATGCTTGGTTACAAAGGTAATCAACTGATTGCTCAAATCCTGCAGGTCTTGATTCCCCTGAGCAATTTCATTAACCTTCATCTGGGCAGCCTGAATCTTTCGCTTTCGCTCCCGCTCAACCAGGTTCTCTCGCAGTTTCTCCAAAAGGGATTGATAAGAATCACTCAAGGAGTTGACTTCCGTTAAAGATGTTGCTTCCATGCTCAGATCTTCGTGAATCTTATCCATGGTAAACCCATTCATCTTCTTAACAAAACGAGCGATCGGCGCCGTGATCCAGTTGGTCATAAACCACATAAAGAGCAAAGCCAAAAGCATGGTCAAAAGCCCGATGCCAATACCCTGGTAGGTCGCTTTTACGGAAGCTTTCGTCAGATGACTGGATTCCATATCCATCAAAAGCATCCAGGTCGTTGCGACCCCTCGAGCCTTTATCTTTTCAATCACCTCATAGTGGTCTTCATGCATGCGTGAAAGATCCGTTTCCTCCGCCGCTTGAACATCATGCAAAATTTCCGCAATTTCATGATCCGCGACATCGCGATCAGTATTGTTCACAATCACATTGCCGCCCGCTGTCACCATGACAATCCGCTCGTCTTCTTGTGTCATGGCTTCCACCATGTTGGTTATTTCTTCAACAGGCACATCGACACCAATAACACCTAGAAAGGTTGGTCCGTCGTATAGGGGCTTGGAAAGAGTGGACACCAAGACATTGGTCCCTCCGACATTGTAATAGTAGGCTTCGCTTATTATGGTCTGGCCGGCCGCTCGTGCGCCAAGATAATACTCCGAAGTTTCAAGCCCCTGGATAGGCGTTATTTTACCGTCAAACGCCAAATACGGTATAAATCGTCCGTCGGGTCCATACTTGGCATCTCCTATGAATTCACTGTCCCGCTGGTCAAAGGCGTTTTTTTCAAAGGCAAGATTCACCCCGATAATTTCCGGATGCTTTTGCATGAAATCCTGGATAAAAGCTTCCAGCGCTTCCCGCTTGTTGGGAATCATGTCGTTGTTCCGAATCGACATCGCCATGCTCGCAATGGCTTCATTGGCATCCGCGACTTCCCCTATGGCGTCTTCGATTTTCAATTTGGCATTCAATGCATTGTCTTCCAGCTTCATGGTTCGGCTGTTCATTTCCATGTCTCTGCTGTATCGATAGGAATAGCCAATGAGAACACTGCCAATTACCAAAATGATGATGGTACTCCAAAACACAACTTTTGTCTTAATTGATCTGCTAAGTTTAGTCATTTGCCCTCCAAATTTTACATCGTAATAACAGTTTATCGCCTCCCGCCCTTCCAATGCAACAATTCTTTTGGTGAAATAAGCCGATTTCACAAAAATTTGTTTTGAATGTAAATACTTGGAAATTTAGCCATCTACTACACCTTTCCTTCATCAAAAAAACCATCCAACAGATCTGCTTTCCTTCGCGATCTGCTGGATGGTTTCCTTTATTTCAATGATTATGCGTCCATTTCTTCAACGAAATCCGTCAACACTTGATCAATAAAAACACGGCCTAAAATCGGATCAAATTGCGTGCCCAAATTGCGCTCGATTTCCTGAATCGCTTCCCATTCCGTCATTGCATCTTTGTAGCTTCTACTGCTCGTCATTGCGTCGTAACAATCCGCGAGCGTGATAATTCGCGCCAGAAGGGGGATTTCTTCCTTTTCTCTTCCGTGCGGATAACCCTTGCCATCCCACCGTTCATGATGACACAGGACATACTCCGCCAATTCGGCCATGCTGTTCATCGAACCCAAGATGCGAAACCCGATCTCCGGATGCTTTTTGATTTCCAAAAATTCCTGTTCCGTCAATCGACCCGGTTTATTCAAAATATACTCAGGGGTTGCAATTTTCCCAATATCATGAAGCAGACCGGCCATTTTCAAGTCCTGACAATCTTGATCCGGCAAGCCCAGGGCTCTAGCCAATTCATAGCTCAACTTCGAGACACGTTGCGAATGCGCCTCTTCTCTTCGATTCTTCTCGTACAAGGCGTGAATAATGGTATTAATGGCTTCTCCGTGCATACCCGGCGCTTCCAGCAATTTCTCCTTGTACATGAAGCCTTCCGCCTTTATCAGAACGTCTTTGATCGATTCCTGAGAATCTCTTTTTGTCGCCCAGCCAATGGACACAGAAATATCCAAGGCGGCAACCTGCTCATGCATGCATTTCCCATGAATGCCAGCTACAATCATCCGGGTTTCTTCGTAGTTAAAAGACGGCAGCAGAACAACAAACTCATCACCGCCAATGCGTGAAATGCTGCCGCTTTCCGGGCAAACCTCCAACAAAATGGCGGCCACCTTGACCAGCAACTCATCCCCCTTGTTATGGCCAAAAGAGTCATTAATTAACTTCAGTCCATTGACATCAATCATAATCACGCTGACCGGATTGATTCCGCTCTCATTCAGCCTTTGCATCTCCCGCTCAAAAAAGCGGCGGTTCGTCAATCCCGTCAATTGATCATGCTCGCTTAAGTATTTGATTTTCATTTCATCCTGATAAGGCTGAGTAATATCTCGGACCATAATCATGACCTCTGTATCATTCAGCTTCATAATCCGGAATTCATAGTATTGCGTTTTGCCGTCCCAATCCAATTGAAAGCGATTGGTTGCCATTTCACCGCTCCCAACAACCTCTTGAACGATTTCCATCATACGGTGCATTTGAGCACTCCCGACCCACTTCTCGATTGCCGCATACAGGTCGCCTGTTTTCGCCAAGGCCTGCAAGGTCGGATGCTGATTGGAATAGTCCAGAATTTCGCCCTTGGCATTCATATGTACAATCATATCCGGCACCGCTTGCAAAAGCACCTTATGCTTCATCTCTACAGCAAGTTGTACGGCATGTGCCTCTTCCAGTTCCTTGGTTCGTTTGGCAACTAGCATCCGTAAAATAACAATGGCTTCGACCAAGAGCAAAACCACAAAAGCCAGGCCTAGAAGAAGCATCCAGTACTTATCGAGAAAGGGACCGATGCTCCAATCCTCGTAAACCCCCAGCCATCGATTGTAAATCTCTTGATAGGTTCCATTCGCCTTTAGAATCTGCATGCCGCCATTAACCAGATGAATCCAATGCTCCTGGTCTGCACGGGCTGCAATGCAGTAGTCCTGGGGCGCCAAGGCAAGATCATTGGCTTTCAGGTTTTCATAATGATGGGCTTGACTTAGAAATAATCCCGTAGGCTTTAAAACGCCCGCATAGTCCACCATGCCATCAGAAACCAGCGACAGGGCTTGAACAACCGAATCAACCTCTACAAAATTCAAGTCCAGATCTTGCCCTTTCAGATACTCTTCCATAATATCTGCTTCTAAAACTGCAACGCTTTTGCCCCGCAGTTCCTCCAATGAGGACACGCTATCACCTATGCGGGAAAAAATATCACCATAAGTTACACTGTGTTTGGTGGAGAAGGCATAGGTCTCGGCCCGCTCCTCGGTGTAAAACATGCCGGCTGCAAGATCCAGATCACCATTTTTCAGTCCCGACAACACCTCCGGCCATGTCATCAGCTGAAAGTCGACCTGGTAGCCCATGACATCGGCAACCGCTTGAATCAGCTCAATATTGTAGCCGGTCGGTTCACCGTTTTCATCCAAATAGCTGTAAGGCGGATAGTTGTAATCATCCCCGACACGAATCGTCGGTCGGTTATCCTGCGTCTCTTGCGATTGTGCGACAGGGGTTAATACTGGTCCATCGTAAAAATAAGAGATCCAAATGAACAAAAATGCCAGGATAACCGCGATATGAATTCCAATTAAGACTTTTACACCTCGGCTCATTGACCCCTCCATAAAAATTTGTTCTTCGCTGACAGAAGCAATAATATCATCAATTTTCTCATATTTCCCACAATATAACAATCAGTTTTAAAAAACTGCCTATCCAAATGGAATAGGCAGTTTCCTTTACAGAATCACTCGATTGCGACCTTGATTCTTGCTCTTATACATTTTTTCATCCGCCCGCTTGATCATCGATTCCAAACTGTCGTCAAACCTTGCGATTGCAGCCCCTACGGAAACGGTCACCGACAGTGTTTTCCCTTCCACCTTTAACGCGGAATGCTCAATCAGCATACGAATTTTCTCGCTGACAACACGAATCATCTCCTCGTCCGCATCCGAGAGAACAATCATAAACTCTTCTCCGCCCCAACGGCCAACCATATCCTCACGACGCAAGGCTCCGCGCGTCGTCTTCGCCACCATTTTCAAGACTTCATCGCCAATCAAATGTCCGTGGGTATCGTTGACTTCTTTGAAATGATCCAGATCCATAAAAGCAATGCCGAATTTTCTTCCCATTCGTTCAAATTCCATCCACTTGGCTTTCAAGACCTGTTCTAAAAAGCGACGATTCGGCAACTCAGTCAGTTGATCATGAAACGCCAAGGTTTTCAATTCCTTCAAATTCTGCTGCTGATGGAATTGCTCCCTTTGATCCGTGAAGAGTTCCGCCGCGCCGATCACCGCCTCCCCCTCATACAGCGGAATGGTTCGAATGGAAACCGGAACCCGATGCCCTTCCTTATGGTACAAATAAACCGGCGCTTCCCGCATGATCCCATCTGCGATGGTCTTGTGCAAGGGACACCCGTTGATGCACAATTGGCATCCCTGGTCGTCCACATGTTTTAAGATATTATCATAGCACGCCTTCCCCAAAATCTCACTGGCCAGGTATCCCGTGATCCGTTCCGCCCCCTTGTTCCAAAAGGTAATATTGCGTTCAGCATCAACAAAATAAACCCCTTCATAAAGATTTTCCAGCACCTGCTTGTATAAAGAATTCGTCATCGCTTTCCCTCTTCGTTATCCACAATCCTTGATTATTTTTGAATTTTCTCCACAATATAGTCCACATATCCCAGGGTGATTTTGCCGCCATCCCGACTCGGACCCGTTCGCTTGCGGATCTCCTTGTAAAGAACCTCAAATCCCGCTTCTTTGAAGAATGGCTCCGCTTCTTCCTTCTCGTGATAGCAATGAAGCACTTCTTCCCCCATCTCTTCCTGCAGAAATTCACCCGGCCGCACTTCCTCGCCTTGGCCGTAGCCATGGTCTTCCGTAGTCAGCAGGTTAATAAAGCATAATCCGCCCGGTTTCATCACCCGGTAGAACTCATGAAGTGCCGCGTAGATCTCCGCTTTCGGCATATGAAAGATGGTGTTGTAGCTGTAGACAAAGCTGACCGCTTCATCCTCCAATGGAATATCCCGCAGATCTCCTTTTTGGATGTTTAAATCGTATCCGAATTTCGTTTCAAACTCCCGGGCCCGTTCCAAAGAGCGATCGGAAATTTCCAAACCAACAGTTTCGTAGCCGTGCTCCTGAAACATGGCCAGGGGCGGTCGTCTTCCGCCGGCTCCGCAATCCAGAATTCGTTTATCCAAGTCCGTTCCATTGCAATAGAGTAAAAATGTTGTCAATTGACTCTGCCAGAAAATTGGTTTCATGCTAATCCTCCTTCTTGGTCAATCGATCCACCGTACGCTGCAAAAGCGCCTTCAATACGGATTCGTCGACATCATCCAGGTGCTTGAGATACAGACAAGACACGCCGGTTTTGTACTTGCCCAAGCGATCCAGCAAATCCTCGTATCCTTCATATCCCGTCATCACATATAGGGTTAAATTCTGTTTTCGCGGAGAAAAGCCGATTTGAAACCACTCTCCTTCGCGTCCGCTGGCATACTTGTAATGGGTCTGTCCAAAGCCGACGATACTGTCGCCCCACATTTTCGGTTCACAACCGGCAACCTCTTCCATGATCGCCAATACCCGGAAACAGTCTTCCCGTTTGGACGCTGGTTCCACACCCGCCAAAAACGCCTGCACACTCGCATCATTCATTTTTGTCTTCAATTCTGCCATCGTTTCACCCCTCTACACTATAGTACTTCTATTTTATCAATTATTCCCAAAAACATGAAACCTTTTTCCTTTTCCGTCCGTCTATTTGACTAGAAGACATAAAACTAGGAGAAAACCATGAAAACCACACGCTTGATCCCCGTTATCCTCATCATCTTGCTGGCAATGACCATCATCGCATTTGCCGGCGGCGAACCCGCAGACAAACCAATCGAAAATATTGACACTCCAGAGGTGGCTGAACCCGATTTGAAGGAGCCAGCCGACAATACCGATTCACCCGTCTATAGCGGCAAAATTCTATCGGTACTGGAAGACGGCAGCCTCTTGACCCAAGGTTCCCAAGGAATCAACGGACTGGTTGTTGTCCATCTGCCGGAATCGATGGATACTTCTATCAAATTTACGGAAGATGCTTATCTGACCATGTATTATGACGGTTCCATCGCCGAAAGCGATCTTTTACATATCTGGGCGGAATCGATCCAATCCGTCGAGGAAACTTGTTACACAGGTGAATCCTTGGCCTGACGCCCCGGTTCACTGCAGCATCCGCTAATTCGGCTGTTTTGAAACAAACCGCGACTACTCTCGTCTAGAAGAATGAACAAGCAACTGGGTATGAATGAACTGAAAGGATGAGTGAAAATGAATAAATTAGTCGTAATCGGGCTGATCGTGGTGCTGATTTTCGGCATTGCGCTCTTTGCCTTTATCTCTAATTCCAGCGATGAAATCACCGAACCCGAACCTACGCGTCCGGTTGAACCGCTGCCCGTGAATCCCGAAACGCCGGTTCAAGAAGAAATGGTTACCTATAAAGGAATTGTTGTGGAAATCCAGGACGGCAGCGTCCTGACGACCGGGGTTGAAGGCATTATCGGCTCTGTTGTCGTCCATCTTCCAGAGGGATTTGACACCAGCCTGCTTCCGGCAGTTAATGACGAGATTACCGTTCGATTCAACGGTGCGGTAGCAGAGAGTTATCCGATGCAAATCTGGGCAGAAGAAATCATCATAAGTGAAGTCCCTTTGCCGCCGGACTACACAGAATTGTCCTCCATGGCCGTTCGTTTTACCATCGACAACGCTATCCAAAGCGTCCACGCCGGCGAACCCTTTGAAGTCGTTTTAGATGTCAATCCGACCACCGGATACCGCACAGAAATTACCTATCCCGACGCTTTGGCTTTGGAGAGCGATGTCTACATCCCCAAAAGCAAATCATCCGCCTTGGTCGGTGCAGGATCCGTTCGTATCCTGCAGTTTACCGCCGAAACCGCCGGCACCTACGCAATCGAATGCGAAGTACTTGCACCGAGCGGCGATCATATCCACACCTATAAAATTGAAATCGAAGTCCTGCCAGAACGATAATTTCTAAATGAAGATCTCTTCAGCATACAAAAAATCCGCATGCTATTTTCCTGCATGCGGATTTTTATCTATCTATGCTTTTGATCACTTCGTTGATTTTTTTGAAAATACGCTTGTCCATCTTGAACCAATCGAGATATTCTTCCCACGATCCTCATCCTTACTTTTGATATTCCAATTCCCAGGACATATCAGCCACATGGGAAAGGGTCTGGTAGATTGAGCAGTACTTGGCCGCCAATTCCGCCGACCGCATCAATCCCTTTTCATCGTCGGACCCTTGAATCTCGAATTTGACCTTGACCCATTTCAAAAGAGCCGGCACTTCCTCCCGCTTCTCGCCGGAGATCATCACCTTGGCTGACTGATAGTCGATCTTCTTCTTGTCGACAATATCCAAAAACGTCGCGTACAAGCACGACGCCAGTGCTGCAAACAACATATCGTACGGCGCCAATTCACCTGCATCTTTTCCGACTTTCGCCGTTGTTTGGCCGGTGTCCAACACCCCTTTAAATTCTCGCGTAAATTGCACTTCTACATCTCGTACTGCCATATTCTCTCCCCTTTCTAGTAGATTCCCATGTCTTGGCCGGAAAGCACCACGCCGTTATAGGCAGATGCCACTTCCTTCAGCATGTCTTCTTCCACCACCCGAATTCTTTCCTGTACCGTTTCCGGTTCCGCCTGATGGTCCATCATAAAAAGCTGATGATAGAGCACCAATACTTTGGGTTGAATACGCGTCGCCATCTGACCCAATTCCAAAGTTGAGGTATGGACGGTGCTGTGGTAGGCTTTCCACTCATCACTTCGGCTTTCCCACCCCTTGGCATAGTATGCCTCGTGCAGCAAAACGTCACAGCCTTTGGCCTGTTTAACCAGTTCTTCACTCGGCGCCGTATCCCCGGAAATCACAACGGTCCTCTCGGGCGTAACAAACTTATACCCAAAAGATATGAAAGATCCATGCAAAACCGGAAATGCTTCCACCGTCAATGATCCCTTTCGGTGGACGATCCCCGCCTGAATCTCACTTGCTTCCACTTTCCATCCTTCCGGATTGGCCGGTTCCTTGCCCTCCAGCCGCTCCTGAAGATCCCGGCCATATGCCGCATGCAAGTGGTCCGCCATGTTCTTCAATCCACTGGGTCCCCAAACCTTTAGGGGTTCCTTGCGGCCCAGAACCCAAGGACTGAAAATTAAATCCGCAAACCCCAGGGTATGGTCCGAATGAAGGTGGGTGCAAAAGGCGTATTTCAGATTGGCTGGTGAAAGAGCGAATACCCCATTTTCAAAAGCACGTGCCGCTTGCCGCACCACGCCGGGGCCAAAATCCACAAGATATGCATCTTCCCCAACGACAACCGCCACTGCCGGACCCGACCGTTCCGGATCCGCATTCGGGGTGCCCGTTCCCAATAATACAACTTTCATGCTGTCCTTACTCATCGGCCTTTTCCTCCCAAAACAAGTCATCCAAGGTTCGGTCCAAGGCCCAGCAGATCGCCAGGCATAAATTCAGCGACGGATTGTATTTGCCGGCTTCTATCAGTCCGATGGTCTGCCGGGAAACACCAACGGCAATCGCCAGATCCGCTTGGGTCATGTCCCGCTCCACCCGCGCTACTTTCATTTTAATATTCTTCATTCCTCTTCCTCATTCTTGCTCTTTTGCATTCTTTTGCTCCCCTTATGCGCCAAAAGGTCGCCGATGACAACAATCCCCAAAAATACAGGGATATAAATCAAGAGACCGCCAAAGAAGCTGGCAAAGAAATACTTGATAGTCGTCCCTTCAGATCCGTATACGATCGCGCTTCGGAAACCAAAGTACAAGGCGATAGCAAGACCGGAACCCAAGCCGATCCACAAATTCTTCTGGCTGACCGATCGGCGATTCTGCCGATCGTGCATTTCCACCTCGTCAGAATAAAGTCCCAAAAGAACAGAACGAAAAATATAGTAAAGCGACGAAAAGATCATCAGCAGCATTTCAAAGGCACTTCGTTTCCAGTCATCCGGATACATAATCGACTTGATGATAATCGAAAGGAAGGTAAATCCCATCATCCAATAGTACATCTCACGAAAAATCTGGCTTTTTAAAGCCTCCACACGTTCATCCCGATATTTTTGATACCACATCACACTTCCTCCTTTTTTCGGAAAATTCCTTTATATCTGCATCATACTCTCAAAATAGCGTAATGTCAAATATATATGTCATAAAATACGTTTTAATTGCTATAACGCTATTCATGATTTAATTTAATAATATTATATCCACCATATCCACCATATCCACCATGCACTTCCCCCAATTGGATAAAAAAAATCCTGATTTCTCAGGATTTTTCGGATTCTCTCTTCATTTTTTTCTTGCCTTCTTCCGTTACCGCAAAGGAACGCTGCATGCGCTTGATATGCATTACATCACGGTATCTAAGCCCTGACCAGTCTTCATTGATGGCAACCTGCCGTACAGTTTCGAAACCGTCCTCCGCTAGCAAGCCGATCAATACATCCCGGCTGCAATCGGAAGTTTGATATCGTTTGGAACTCTTCTTCGGATAACAAATCCAAAGAAGTCCATCCGGTGACAAAACCGGCAGTACTTGACGTGCAGCTGCTTGCAGTTTCGCCATCTTCTGACCAAATACCATGATCATGGCAAAGTATTTATGATTTTTTGTTTGTACCACTGGAGAAACAAATCCATCAAACAAGCTTTCCAACTCTTCCGGCATATTCACCACCAGAATTGGCGCACTACTCTCCTTCTTTTGGAGCTTTCTTTCCAGTTCGTGCATCTTTATCCTCGCTTTCTTATGGTATTCATACCAAAAAAAGCAAGCTTCTATCAAGGTGCCTATTCTACCGGATTTAGATGCTTGATGATTTTAGCAGGATTGCCTCCCACCACTACATTGGACGGCACATCCTTAACCACCACCGCTCCTGAAGCAATCACCACATTGTCCCCAATGGTCACACCGGGATTAATGACCGCCCGGCCGCCGATCCAAACACTGTCGCCGATGGTAACCGGTTTGCCGAACTCCACCCAGGCATTCCGCTCGCTTGCATCCAAGGGATGGGTCGCCGCGTAGATATGCACCCCCGGCGCCATAAAACAATGCTTGCCGATTCGCACTTCGCAAACATCCAGAATTACGCAATCGAAATTCGCGTAGAAAAAATCGCCTACATGGATATTGGTACCGTAGTCGCACTTGAATCCCGGTTCGATATGAATATTCTCCCCTGTAGTGCCAAACCAGTCTTTTAGCAATTCGCTTCGTTCCGATTCGTCCGCCATTGCATCAAATCGTCTCATATTTTCCCTTGCCAGCCTGCGCCCTACAACCAAGTCTGGATCCAGCGCGTTATATGGCAGTCCCGCCAACATCTTTTCCTTTTCCGTCATCTCTATCTCCTTTACACCATCCAAATCGACACAATTTCATTCAAACCGCCCTTATTTTCCCCACAGCATCACTGCGGAATGGTCTTTTTGATGCACCAAATGAAAGCCCAGCCGCATGTACAATCCCATAGCCGGATTTCTCGTATCCACGCTCAGCGAGACGCCTTCCAGATAGTCCGGCAATTGCTTTAATATCGCACAAATCAGTTTGGTTCCAATGCCCTGCCCGCGATATTCCGGCAGGATCGCAATGCTCATTTCCGGAATGCCCTCTCGAACAAAACCGTAGCCCGGATTGCTTTTATCGAACCACTTCAACCAGCAAGCACCGACTGCTTGTCCATCGATTTCTGCGATAATACTCAGGTCTTCCGCTTTCCATGCATCCACATACCGGTACAGTTTCGGATCTTGGATAATCGACCGTTCCGGCAAGGTCCCGTCGGGCACAAAAATCGCCTGATAAAGCATCTCTTCCATAAAGGCCTGATCCGCGTTTCTTCGGCTTCTCAACTCAATTTCCATCCTGCACCTCCTGTTCTCAGTTTACCACAAGGCATAAAAAAAGAGGATGATTTTCCATCCTCTTCCAAGTTTATTCCTGCATTCAGTTTTTTGCTCAATTCTACGTCAACGGTCGTGCAGACGCGTTCCTTCTAGCCAAAGTGCAACGCCCGGCCTTCCGCCCCAAGAATAGCTTCATGGATGGATTCCGCCGTGGTTGGATGCGCATAAATCACATGCTCCGCTTCATCCAAGCTTCGCTGTGCAACAATCAGGTTGGCAATGGTTGCGATCATATCGGTTCCGTGCGCGCCCACAATGGTTCCGCCGATAATTGTCTTGCTTTCTTTCTCAGCGATTACCTTGACAAAACCGGCCGGTTCACCCATGGCCAAGGCTTTGCCGTTTGCCGCAAGCGGGAACTTGCCGACCAGCACGTCCACGCCTTCCACTTCCGCTTGCTTCTCGGTCATGCCAACATGCCCCACTTCCGGATTGGTGAAGATCGCGCTCGGCACCCAATCGTACCGCATCTTCTGGTCACTGCCCTTGATATGATCTACTGCAACGATACCCTGGTGAGATGCCACATGCGCCAATTGCAATTTGTTGGTCAAATCGCCAATGGCATAGATTTTCGGGTTGCTGGTTTGCAGGTAATCATTGACTTGCACGCCATTCTGCCGCTCGTTCAACGCCACCCCCAGTTTCGCAAGATCCATGGAGTTGATATTGGCTCGTCGACCAACCGCCATCGCCACTTTCTCGCTGGTCAGGTATTTCTTTTCTTCCCCCTGCTTGACTACAACCAGCTTTTGTCCGTCCAAAGTGGTCTGAATCGCACAGGCGGCATGGCCTTCAAAAAGGCGAATGCCTTTCTCTTCAGCCGCTTCACGGATCACGTCCGCCGCGTCCTCATCCAGCAAATTCAAAATTTGCGGCAAGAATTCCACGACATTGACTTTGGTTCCCAGCGCATTGTAGATAAAGGCAAACTCCATGCCGATAACACCGCCGCCGATGATGGTCAAAGACTCCGGCACTTCCGTCAGCTCCAAGAGTTCCTTGCTCGTCAGCAAATCTGGATCGTCATGCCCTTCAATCGGCAAATAGAAACATTCGGAACCCAAGGCTAAAATCAGATTGCCGAAGGTGATCTTGGCGTCCAGTTTCTTCGTTTTTACACCAACTGTATTTTCATCAATCGCAAACGCTTTGCCTTCAATCACTTCAATCTGATTCACTTCCATAAGATGGCCAATGCCGCCGACCAGGGTGGAAACCACCTCGTCTTTCCGCTCGATCACACGCTGCATATTCACGCCGACACCCGGCACATCAAATCCGAAATCTTCCGCTTCCCGAATCTTTTCCAAAACCGATACGCTGCTCGCCAAGGCTTTGGTTGGAATACAGCCCGTATTGAGACAAGTGCCGCCCAACTTATTCGCTTCGACTAAGATCACCGACAATCCAGCCTGGGCGCCGCGAATGGCTGCCACATACCCGCCAGGTCCGCCGCCGATCACAACCAGGTCGGCATGCATGTCCTTCTTCTGCGGTTTGGAGATCCCAAAACTGTAGCTGGTCTTTCCTGCTTTTTTTGCAGCCGGTTTCTTCGCCGCCGGCTTGGCTTTTGCCTTGCCTTCCACGCGTTCCCCCGTCACTTCGCCGACCTTTTCATTCTTCTTGACAGTTTGCCCCTCTTCTACGGTCAAACTATCCAAAGTTCCATCGAAATCCGATAGAAAATCCATGTTGCCCTTGCCCGATTCAATCGTAAACAAAAGATCTCCAGGTTTTATGGAATCCCCTGCCTTGACTTGAATTCCCATAACCTTCCCTTTTGTTTCATGTCCAGGAAGTTTATTAATCGTTAAATCGTGCTTCATCTCGTTCCTACCTTTCCTTTTACAACGACAGAAAAGGAGGGTTCCCCCTCCTCCTGCTCAAATCCCCCAAGAGGAGAATTGCTTTACTCGAAGTCGCCTTCGAACTCATCGATGGATGCTTTCAGCAATGTTACGGTATATGCCATAGATGGGCCGCCGCCAAAGGCTACCGCCACCATGGCTGCTTCCAAGATTTCCTCGCGAGTCGCGCCCGCTTCCAAGGCCTTGTAGCAGTGGTAAACGATGCAGTACTCACAGCGGTTGTAGCATCCAACTGCAACACTGATCAATTCTTTGGTTTTGTAGTCAATTGCGTTGGGCTCGTATGCTGCACCCAATAATCCCATGAATGCTTCAACATGCTCTGGATTTGACTCCGCTAAAACACCCAATCCACCCGTAAATCCTTCCAACATTTCTCTTACATTGTATGCCATTGTAACTCCTCCTTAAATTTATTTGCTATGTTGATGTTAAGTATAGCAAACAATTCGTTAAAAATCAAACACGTTCTGAATTTTACAAAACTCCCTTCGGACATTTGATTGAAAACATGCGGTTTTGAATAGTTTGATATAATAAGATTAGTATGAAGGCAGAATGTTTGGAGGGAGCTATCTTGAGAAACACATTAAGGCTTTTTTTTATTTTCATGGAACTGCTGTCTTACTGTCTGTTGCTAGTGGGCTATGTTCAGCATATCCGTGTATCCAAGGAGCTAAAAAAGCAAACCGGCACAGATCAGGTTCGCGAAAAAACAGTTGGCAAACTAAAAACTGCAAACCGATCTATTTTCATTGGATTTATCGCGGCCGTGAGCTTTCGGGTCATTGGAATCTTGATGACGCACGGCCTCCTATAAAAAGAGATAAAAACAACAAAAGAGACTGCTACTTCGCAGTCTCTTTTGTTGCATTATTTGTCATCTTTTCCAAGACCCGTTGAAAAACGCGGATCTCCTCTTCGGATATGCCTTCCATGATCTCATCATTGAATTCAACACCTACATGAAAAAGCTCAGAAATCGTACGATCCCCTTCTACCGTCAGCTCCAAAAGCGTCACCCGGCGATCCGTTGGGCTTGGCACCCGCTTGACCAGTCCATCCCGTTGCAGCCGGTCAATCAAACGCCCAGCGCTGGAATCGGAAATTCTCATTCGCTGTGACAACTCTCGCTGGGATATGGATGAATAGGTTTGAATATAATACAATGCGATCCATTGAATTCTTGTAATTCCACTTCCTTGAAGCCTTTGACCAAAGGCATCGGTGATGCGTTTCATGGCACCATCCGTAATGTAGCTCACTCAGCGATCCAATTTAAATGCCATTTCCTCACCTCTCCCTTAATTTTCCTTATTATAGCATATATCGGCGGACTTCGTAGGTTCCTAAGGCAGAAAAGGAACCCCGGTGTTCCAAGCTTTGCGCCTGAATCAATTGGCGAAGTCGATAATCAAGAAAAGTGTCAGAAATAATTTGATCGGCAGCGGCCATCACTTCCCCAACAACCTCCGCCGCGGATCGAAATTGATCATTCGTCGCATCCAAAAGCGCTTGATCGTAGTAGGATGCGTCGACCGCAACAACCTGTTGGCCGTCCCAAATCCGCAAAACAGATATGCCTTCCGATAAGGCTCTCCACTCCGCCCGGTACCGGTCCAGTCGCTCCCGCGGAATCGGACCAAGAGATTGAATGGCTTCCATCAATTCCGACGGCGTACAGGCCCCCAAAGCGCGGGGAATGACCACTCTTCCGTTCCGGTTATGAATCCGCAGTTTGGATAAGTCCACTTCCCAAAGTTCGCGTCCGTACAACCGGGCTGCCAGATACCGCAAAGTCACCTGCTCGGAAACAATTCCGCTATGCCAGATCACAACGCTATCTTCCGGTTGGAAGGCCAAGATCTCTTCATAATCTTCCCGGATATAGGTTTCCAAACGGTCTTTCAGGTACTCGCCAAACTCGGTTCCCGCGGTAATCTTTGAAAACCAGTCGATGCGGTCCTCAAAGGTCTCCATCAGCCGGTCGATCCGACCTACAGACAAATCATCGCGAAATCTTCTGACTTCACCGACATATTCATTCTTCTGATTCTCGTCAAATGCCGCTCGCAAGCTGCCCGCAACAACGTCGCCGACCACAATATGTTTCCATTGATTCATCGTCCTTCCCCCCATCGCATCAAAATCCCATCAAACGGCTTTCAGCCTAGTGCTGCTCCAACCAGTCTGCCAGTCTTTCGGCAAAATCATCAGGATAATCGTGGCTCAAGCCTTCAATCAGTTCAAAGGTCACGTCCAGATCCAGATCCGTCAGCAGCGAGGCCAAGGCCTCCGCCCCTTCCTGACAATCGCAGTCCTGGTCGCCGACCAGAATATGGCCCCTTATGCCTTTTTCTTTGAGTTTGGCCAGGTCTGCCTTCCAGTCTTCAAGATCCGGCAGCCACGGCGCCATAAAGACAAAGTGATCCGCTTCAATGGCCCCATCCAGCATGGCACGCAAGGCTACATTGCATCCGGCTGAAAAGCCTCCGATCCATACGGGCGAACCCGCTAAGCCTTCAGCGTTTAAAGCTTCTGCATAGGTGCCCACTTCGGCAACGCCCTGACAGATATCGCTCCAATTATATCCATGGCTGAATTCGACTTGGGAGGATTGCTGCAAGGCCACCAAATAGCCCTGCTCCACCGCCCCTTCCCAATAGGGTTTGGCAATTTCAAGATTTTCCTGATCTCCATGCAGAACCAGCAACAATGGTTTCGGCTCTCCCTCGTTTCCCAGAAGCAAAATCTTGGACTCCTGATTGGCGATGGCCTCCTCTTCCCGTTCCTTGCAGAGCTGAAGCCATTTCTCAAATTCCGGCTCCTTGCGAAGCAGGTCCAGGTCTTCATCGGCTTCCAAATATTCATAGGAATACCAATATCCCTTTCCTTCAATGGCTTCCCGCATAATATTCATAGCTTCCTGCTTTTTGCCGGCCGCCGCCGCCAAAGCATAACGGAAATTGTCAATCTGCGGATAGTCGCCCGCAAGCGATTTCGCCTCTCTCTCTACAAACTCAAACGCCGCTTCCGCGCCGGATTGCCGATATACGGCCAGAGTTTCATTCAAAATCTGCGTATAAGTCATTTGCAAATCCTCTCTTTCCAAGTTTTTAATCCCGTTTTTTCACAACGATGAGAATCGAATCATCCTTCGATTCTTCCCGGTATGTCTGAATTTCCAATATATCAAACAATGGTCTGAAAATCGCACGAAGGTCGTCTTCTTCATAAGACGTGAACAAAATTCCCTCATGAACCTCTTGGCCAGTTCCTCGCCAGAAGGTGTGCAGCAAAACACCATTTGGTCGCAAACAACGCGCTTGCCCCTCCAAGGATCGTTCCAACTCTTCGCGAGTCAGATGCACCAATACCTTGTTTGAACAAATGCAATCAAATTGCTTCTTGGTTTCCATGGTCACCGCATCCAGATGAATAAGCTCTGCATGTGGGTGAAAGGCACGATACCGATACAGAAAATCGGGTGAAACATCCGATCCCGTTACCCGATACATTTTTTCCAATTCCTTCATATCCGTACCTGGACCCATGCCCAGTTCCAAGACCTCAGATCCTGCTTCAACATAATCCACCATCCAGTCAATCAGCAATGGACCTTGATACCCCTCCGTCATTTGGAGATAGGTGTTTACCAATTCTTTCTTCCATACCCGACTCATAATTTCACTCCCTTTGGTTTTGCCTGTCGAAACATCCATACCCAAGTTTCAGCCTCTTCATTATATGTCTATTCCTGCATTTCTTCAACGCAGCAAAAAGGAACCCTGATCGGGTTCCTTGCTAGTTTGACATAAATTTTTGTATCCGTTCATTGGATGTATCGCTGAAGATGGTTTCCGTTTTTCCCTCTTCCACCGCTTGGCCGTTTTCCATAAAAATCACGCGGTCCGATGACTTTCTGGCAAAGTTCATATCATGGGTGATAATCAGCACCGACAAATTCCGCTCCTTGGCCAAATCCTTGATGACTTTGGCAATCTCTTCACTCAGCTGGGGATCCAGCGCCGAAGTCGGCTCATCAAAGCAGATCACCTTGGGCTCCAATACGCAGGCCCTTGCAATGGCAACCCGCTGCTTTTGACCGCCCGACAACTCAAAGGGATAGGCATTTGCCTTCTCGGTCAAATCCAGCTTCTCAAGAAATTCCATGGCCTTGGCAGTGGCATCTGCTTTGCTCATCCCGAATACCCGTACCGGCGCTTCGATGATATTCTCCAAAACCGACATATGCGGAAAGAGGTTGAAGCTTTGGAAGACCATGCCCACCTTTTGACGGACCTTCTTCACCTGGCTCGGTTCCACAATCTGGCCGTCTTTGTAAAGAGGTGCGCCGTCAATAATGATTGAACCTTCATTCACCTGCTCCAAGCCGCATACACAGCGAAGCGCAGTCGTCTTCCCCGCCCCTGACTTCCCAATCAGCGCCAGAATCTCGCCTTCCGCCAAAGAGAAAGACAGGTCCTTTACGGCAACTTGTTTCTTAAACCGTTTGGTAATGCTCTTTACTTCTAAAACCATAACTCCTCCTTACTCGTAATAGGCGTAGCGCTCTTCCAGCCGCTGGAATACCTTCGTTAAAATGGCCGTCAATACCAGATAGAAAACCCCGGCTACCAATAGCGGCACCAAGGTAACATCTCGGTTGGCCGCAATCTTGGCTGCCCGCAAAAGCTCACTCATACCCAGAATATAAACCAGGGAGGTATCTTTCACCAGGGTAATCACCTCATTGGCTACCGCCGGCAGGGTTCGCTTGATCACCTGCGGCAAAATCACACGGAAAAAGGTCAATCGCTTGTCCATGCCCAGCATCTCAGCAGCTTCATACTGGCCCCGGTCAATGCTGGCAATTCCACCCCGGAAAATCTCCCCGTAATAAGCGGCATAGTTTAAACTAAAGGCGATCATGACCGAGGTAAACCGTGAAAAGGTGACTCCGATCATCGGCAAGCCGAAAAAGATAAAAATCAATTGCAAGAGCAGCGGCGTTCCCCGCATGACCCAGATATAAAACTGGGTTATACGCTGAAACAGCCGGACCCGTGACAAGCGCCCCAGCGCCACCACTATCCCCAAAGGAATGGACAGGACGATTGTGAAGGCAAAGACCTTCAGGGTCGTTGCAACCCCGCCCATCAAAGCCGGCAGCAAGTCCCATGCATATTGTAAAATGTCCATAACATTCCCCAACACTTCCAGAATATAACCCATCATTTCAATCCTCTCTTACTTGTTTACAATATCTTTTCCAAAGTACGTCGTTGAGATGGCTGCCGCAGCGCCGTCTTCCTTCATGGCATTCATGGTTTCATTAACCTTGCTGACCAATTCCGTATCGCCTTTTCTAAATCCAATGCCGTATTCTTCCTTGCCGAAGTCTTCATCCAATACCACGTAGTTTTCTACGCCTTTTTCACCAATATAATACATGGCCATAATCTCATCAGCTACCAAGGCGTCAACACGACCTGCTTCCAAATCCATAAACGCTTCGTTGTTGGTGTCAAATGCGATTGGCGCGCCGCCTTCCAAAGCGGCGGTAAATGCCTCATCTGCCGTAATGGCCGCATACGCGCTGGACTCGCTCTGACATGCTACGTTCTTGCCGGCCAAGTCTGCTTTTGAAGCAATCCCTGATTCAGGCAGTACCACGATAACCTGACGGTTTTTCAGGTACGGTGTTGAGAAAGCAACCTTTTCTTCCCGCTCAGGCGTAATGGTGTAACCGTTCCAGATCATATCGATATTGCCGGAGTTCAATTCCGTCTCTTTCATGGACCAGTCAATCGGCTGGAACTTCACTTCCAGATCCAAACGGGCAAAGACCTCCTTGGCCAACTCTACGTCAAAACCAACCAGTTCACCGTCCGCTGTTCGAAATCCCATGGGCGCGAAGGTATCGTCCAAACCGACCACCACATAACCGCGTTCCACCAATGCTTCGTATCCCGTTGCTTCCGCTGCCGGCTCTTGGCTGGCACAGCCCGCGAAAACGCCCATTGCCATCATCAAAACCAAAATCATTCCCAATACTTTTTTCATTTTTCCTCTCCCTTTCAATTCGTCCTCATTCGTATTTTTCATTCTAAACAAAAAACTCGTCCTTCGATCATTCGAAGGACGAGAAAAGTTCCCGTGGTTCCACCTTGCTTTATAACTGCCTCGCGGCAATTACCTCATGAAGTGCCATCACACTTGCGCAGGATAACGGGTGCTGGCCCGGGTACAGTCTACTCTCCAAACGGATTTCGGTGCCCAACTCAAAGAGGTGTTCAAAACAAATGCTTTAATTCCTTTCACCAACCGGAATCTCTCTACAAAAGCAGGCTTGTCTCTACTTGTTCTTATCATCGTCTTTCTGTTACTTTAGTAGTCTAAAGCAATAAAGAAGTTTTGTCAAGAGATTTCTTCGCCAATTTTGTCTGCCGGAATTTGGTAGAGTTTTGGGAAAATCTTTTGATCAACCCGATAGTTATATGCCACCAAAAGCACGCCGGCCAATCCCACCAGGCTTAAGAGTGAAAAAGCCGCAGAAAATGAAAAGTAATCAATCAAACGGCCCATGACAACCCTACCGCCTACACCGCCGATAAAATAGGCGATGCTCCGGTAACTGTTCACCCTGCCGCGGTGGGAAGCAGGCGCCCGCCGGCTGATAAAAGGCGCCGCCCCCAACATATTAATAATTTCACCCAGGGTGAAAACGAACATCATAACAAAAAAGATCCAATAGGCCTGCGCCCCGATTAAGAACAAATAGCTGCCGGAAAACAAGGCCAGGCCGAACATCACCTTTCTCAGTTCCCGCCAATGAACCAGCACTCTCGTCATAATCGGAGTAAAGGCAATCACCACAAATCCATTGAAGCTGGATATCAGCCCGAAATACGTCCCCGCGTCCGCTTCAAACAGCCGCGTCATATACAGCGGCAGAACAAAGCTCCATTGGTCGTAGACAAAGGCGGCAAAGAGAGCCACCAGTATTTGAATGAACAGCGACTTGCGTTCCTTCAAGACTTGGAAGGTTGTTACCCCTTCCTCCGCATGGTCTTCGTACTCATTTCGCTCCGTTTCCTCGAGTTCCGCCACATTGATCACCTTGACAAACAACACGATCAGAATGGTGGAAGATATGGTCGTCAGTCCATCCAGCACAAAGGCTAAAGACAGATAGTTTTCAAAAAGCAATCCGCCAATCGCCGCACCAAACATGAAACCTAAGTTATGCCCCAGATAAGACAGAGAATAAACCTTCTCACGCTCCTGCGGTTTCGTCGACTCCGCAATCAGCGCTTCAAATGCCGGATGCTCCATATTGGCAAAGAGCCCCGCCATAACAAATAGAAACGTCATCAAGTTGCCCGGTTCCACTGCGGCACATCCCATAAAGAAGGCCACACTGATCAGGTCAAAAATAATGATAATCTTTTTGCGGCTATACTTGTCGGCCAGTTTTCCCCCAATCACATTTGCCGGCAAAAAAAGAAGTCCAATCATCACTGAAAGAAAAGCGATCTCGGAGGCGGAATATCCGATTTTGCGCGCCAGAATCAAGGTTAAGAGCGGCCAAATAAAAGCCCCCATATTGGTAACGACCCGTCCGATAAAGATGACATAAGCCGATCTGGACAAGCCCTTGTATTGTGAAAAAATACTGCGCAGTTCTGCAACCATAGGTTCACCTTCTTTTTCCCTTCTACTCTCCCTTTACCCGCAAGGAGGCAAGAAATCGCAAGGGATTGATTTCCATTCTCTGTATAGACAACGAACCAGCCTCCCATTCTGTCCGACAAATTATTTTTATAAAACAAATATTGTCTCAAACCTTGTTCTTTCCTGACCATCGTCCTTCCCAGCAAGTTGTCAAATGGAATCTTTTGCTTATTTCTGAACGTGGATAATTCATCCGCAATAAAAAAATGCGCCCCATGGGCGCATCCTTCATTCAACTGCCATAAAAATGTCCATTACAGTCACTCCGTCGATTTCCTTGACCTCTTCCAGACAATAACGCATGCCGGTAATCTCTTCTTCCGGCTTGCCGTGTTCCTTGATCCATTCCACCAATCGGCTCCACCCCTTGCCGATCCGATTGAACGGATCCGCAAAAGGATCGGTTATGCGAAGCACCGCATACCGGGTTCCCGGAATCGTCTTGATCGTTACGCCGTCGGTTATCTTGGCTTCCCCTGTAATGGAAATCCAATACTCGTATCCACGGATCCCCTCGTCCTGCTGCGCCGCGCTAACGGGCACATCAAAACCGAAACGGCGACCGGTCGTTAAGTCCGGATGTTCTTTCACCCAATTTTCCAGAAATCCGATCACTTCTTCTTCTGGGTTTTTACTGACCACCGTCGCGCTGACCACGGTCAAATCCGCAAGGGTCTCATAAAAAACTTCACTTAAGTAGTGTTCCATTTTAGTCCCTCCTATATTTTCCAATTCTTGAATTACAATCGGTTCCAACCACAACATGGACCGCTTCTTGCATTCACTGGGCGTACACCGGTTGACCGCTCGAAAAGCCCGGGCAAAGGCGCGATCCGATGAATATCCCAGATCCAAAGCGACGTCCGAAATTCGCTGTCCTTTTCTGATCCGCAAGGCGCCATGCATCACCTTGCGTTTGCGAACATATTGCATCAATGTTTCGCCGGCATAGTACTGAAACAAGCGATGCAAATGATACTTGGAATACCCCACCGCCTGCGCGCACTCTTCCAATGTCAAGGGCGATTCGATATTCTCCTCGATATAATCCACGACTGACTGAATCACGTGTTTCATGCCCGACCCCTCCCTACGTCAATTTCAGTATACCCCAACGAAATTCTCTTTACCGGACAATTCTTGCGAACATAAAAATGCAGCCCCCCAAAAAACAGAAGCTGCATCTTGTTTAGAGGTTTTTCAGAAAAACCAGCATATCCTGAACAGCATTTTCGAAATCCGGCCCCTGATAAATATCAAAGTGATCAATGGGATAAACCTTCATCGTACAGCGGTCTCCCATGATCTTTGCCACCTTTTCAACGGATTCCATGCTTACCAACCTATCTTTTTCACATGCCAAAATCAGGGTCGGACATTCCACTTGCGATGCGAAATCCGCCGGATTTTCTCCCTGTCCCGTAAAAAGCACCTGGGCGCAAACCCGGTTTTCAAAACTTGGCGCATTGAACATCAAATCCCGGTAGCCTTCATAAGCGCCCGGCGCCGTGATCATGGCCGCATCACCAGGCCGGCCGACGATTCCAATATAATGCGGCGGCAACCCCAGCCGACTGCGTCCGCGGTCTCGCTGGGCATGTACAAAGAGTTTCAAGAAAAAGCCCCATCCTTCCCGTTCCAAGGCAAGGCGTCCGTCGATGTCTTTATCCAAAGCCGGGCATTGGGCGATGATCCCCGCAATGCGTTTATCCTCCGCCGCAATAACCAAGCCATATCCGCCGGCAGCAGACGTACCGAACAGCACCACTCTTTCGGGATCAATTTCCGGACGTTCCCGCACATAGCGAATGGCCGTTCGAAGATCATTTTCTTGCTTATAGGCGGAAAACAACTGGCGCGGCATGCCCCCGCTCTCCCCAAAATGACGGTAATCATATGTAAGGACCGCATAACCCGCCTCGGTCATCCGCAAGGCATAGGTTTCCAACAACGCGTCTTTTGTACCGCCAAATCCATGATTGAGAATCACACAACTGACTGCTGGAACCACCTTTTCCGGCAGATACAGCCAAGCCGATATGGTTTCTCCCTCGACTTCAAAAGAAACATCTTCCCGATTTTCCGGAACAACACTCGGTTCTATCGGTTGCGGGCGCTCCCATTTCGGCGCTTCCTTCAGCACCGGGAAAAAGATGATGATCAGCAAATACGCCAAAGTGATCACCAACAGCATCATAATAAACGAAATCAGCATGGACTCACATCCTTTCCATATTCTGTTACCCCAAAGCGAAAAAGAAAAACGGCTGCTGTCACAGCCGTTTCACTCTACTAGAACTTGATTCTAATCTTAATTTTCCAAGGCGGTCCCGAAATTTCAATCTCGATTCCAATCCGTTGCGCCATCCCGTCTCCATCGGAGTCATCGTCCAAAATATCCATCATGAATACTTGGCCTTCATCATCCAAATAAAGCTTTACATTGTCCGCAGACAAGCTTTCATCCGCCCCCATAATAGCCTTAGGCGTCAAATCCGATTTTTCTCCATTCACAAGAATAATAATATCGCCCGCGCCGTCTCCCGAACCCTCATAAGTGGCTTCCATCAGAAGGGGCGTTGCCTTGTCAATGGGTTTTGTCAGCTTTGGAAGATCCGTGTAAACCATGGTTGCTTCCGTCTCCACACTGCCAACAACCACAATTTCTTTCATCTTGTGGAGTGGTACGACCGGTTCCGGACGATCCAGTTCAATGGTCGAGTAATCCAACACAATGGTTCTGGTGGGATCCCGCCAGTCCACGGTAACCCCTTTTGCTTCCAATAAGGATCGAACCGGCACGTAGGACCTGCCGTTCACAACAATCGGATACAAGAGCGAACCGTCTACATCCCTTGGTTGCCAAGGCTCTCCATCCACTTCAAAATTCATGTCCGTTGCACGATAAGCATCAACATATTCAACGTCGGTAGCTGTAAAAGAAAACGATGTGACCAGCAGCAAACCAACGATTAGAAAAACTAAACTGCTTCTTTTCATCTTGTTCTCCTTTCTAAGCATCTGCTCAATCATACTATACCCTGGGGGGTATGGCCCACCCATCTATTTGTTTTTTTATCAAACTAATTTCATGTGTTTTCATCACGTTTCATCCCGCTTCCTTCGTCCTTTTCCACCTTTATTTCACTTTTCTAGTCATGATTTTCCCTTGCGCTTTTTCTCAACACGACGTATAATGATGTGCTGAAATCTATAGAAGTAGAGGATTCCATCATGAAAACATACAGAAAACAACTTTTTCGGCTAGCCGCCCCCATCTTTATTGAAACCCTGCTCTTTATGCTCTTGGGGGTTGCCGATATTTATATGCTGAGCCAATACAACGACTTGGCTGCCGGTGCCGTTGGCGCCGCCAATCAATTGATCAACAACCTGAACCTGATTTTTGCCATCGTATCTGCCGGCACCGCCGTTTTGGTCGCCCAGAACGTTGGGGCGAAAAACAAGCTGGAAATCGAACGCGTCAGTTCCGTCTCCATTGTGATGAACCTGATTTTGGGTCTCTTCATCAGCCTGCCCATGCTGGTCTGGGGAGAAGGAATCCTGAAGATGATGGGGGTAACCTCGGATCTGATGATTCATGCCGGTTCCTATATTCGCATCGTAGGCGGCGCACTCTTTTTGCAAGCCTTGCTGAATACAGCCGCCGTCATTATACGAAGCCATGGATACACCAAGCAAACCATGCTGATCAGTTTAGGAATGAACGTTTTAAATATTTTCGGAGACGCAGTTTTGATCTTCGGTCTTTTTGGCGCGCCGGTACTGGGTGCCAAAGGGGTTGCCATCGCCACAACCGCCAGCCGATTCCTGGCGACCCTGGTAGCCTACGGCTTCCTCTTTAAGAAGGTCGTTCCGGCCGAAATGTTCCGCCATATTCTGGACAAACCCAAGCAGGTTCTGAAAAATCTGGTGAAAATCGGCCTCCCTGCCGCTATGGAAAACATGTCCTATTCCGTGTCCCAGACCGTGGTCATGTCTTTGATTCTCATCTCTCTCGGCGAGGTATCCTATGTTACCCGAACTTATGCCTGGACCATCTGCTGGTTCGCCTTCCTGTTCGCGATCGCCATCGGCCAGGCAACCCAGATTATGATCGGACAGTCCGTTGGGGCAAAACGCATTGACGAAGCTTATAAAATCGGACTTCACAACTTCAAGATCTCCTTCATCCTGTCTTTATTTACAGGATTGGGGCTCTTCCTCTTTGGTGAGCACCTGATTGGCATCTATACGGACAATCCCGAAATTATTGCTATCGGTGCCGCAACATTGATGGTTGATGCCTTTTTGGAACCCGGCCGCACTTTCAACATCGTCTTTATCAACGGCTTGCGGGGCGCCGGCGATGTTATCTTCCCCGTTGTGATGGCCATGATCTCCATGTGGATTCTAGGCGTTGGCGTCGGCTATTTCTTCGCCGTGGTTATGGGTTTCGGACTGCCAGGGTTCTGGATCGGGTTTGCCCTCGACGAATGGGTACGAGGCTTCTCCATGTACCTCAGATGGCGCAGCAAGAAATGGACAAACAAATCTTTGGTATGAAAAAAGCACACCATCCGGTGTGCTTTTCGCTATTCATAGTACCAATCCAACTGCAGGGCACTCGCATCTATCCATGAAGCGGTTTCATCATCAAAAGGAAAATTCCGCTTGTCCTCGTCTTGATTGAAATAGGTATCATATCGCCCGCTGATCAAATTCATGGAGGTTTTCACCGATCCGTTCAGGGGATGAAACCCATGCAAATGAATGGGATAATTGACGGCATCCGGCAATAAGATCCGTTCTTCTGGCGTGGTGCTCGCCAAGACCGCCCCCGTCAAGACCGCCTGATGGACAAAAATCTTGTACAGAACGCTTTCTTCAAAAAGCGCCTGAATTTCCTTGCGTTCGATAAAGGCATAGAAAACATCCCGCCAGAACTGAAGAATCTTTCGGTCTGTCTTTAACAAAAAACACCCCGCATTGTAATAGGGTCGGATCGAATCCCTCTCCACACCGGTCAGCATCGGTTCAAATGCGTCTTCCAGTTCAAAAACTCCATAAACCTGCTGCCAAAAAGCCGATAAAGGCTCGCCGTTTCCACAGCCCAGCAGTTTCTTGTCGACCGGCCGATAGGCAAATACCTCCCCTTCACCTAGTTCCAAAGGACTTAAGTCGCCAAACACAATGCTTTCTGTATCCATCCACAAGAGCGTGCCGTCCAATGCGGATTCGGCTGCCGCGGCTGCTGAAAGCTTGTCCGCAAACGGAAACTTTCTATGGGCTTCTGGCATCGAAAACGGCTGGATCAACACAGTCTTCTGCGGATAGCTTTCCCGCAGCATTTGAACCAATTCCATTTCCCCTTCGGGAACCATGATTCTCACTGACTCGTAGGAAGTGCGGGCCAGACTTCTCATCAGCAATTCCCCATGCGGAATCATCGCTTCATTTTGAATCAAAAACCCGATATGCATAACCTTCTCCTTTCTACCCTTCCAAAATCGCAATGGCACGAACAGGCGACCCGTCCGCATCCTCAACGTTCAAAGGCAGCGCCTGAAACTCAAAAACACCTTCCAATAGACTCAGGTTCTTCAAATTCTCAAGTATAACCAAACCAGACTTCATCAAAATACCGTGGATTGGAAATGTCTTGCTTTCCATCAAATCAATCGAGATCGCGTCTACGCCAATCCCCTTCAGCTCAAACCGCATCAGGTATTCCGCCGCTTCTTCTGAAAGGGCTGGAAAATCTTGAAAATACTCGTCCTTGCCCCAATATGCTTCCCATCCCGTCTGAATCAAGAGAAAATCAATGTCAGGCAAAAGATTTTCGACCGATTGGACCCGCGATAATGGAATTTCCGTCTCCGCACATTCCCGCACATCCAATACAAATCCGCGGCCCATAAAGCTTTCAATCGGCAGTTGATCCAAAGTCTTGCCCTCTGCCAGCATATGGGCCGGCGCGTCCATATGGGTCCCCGTATGGGAATACATGGTCCATTTCTTCTCCCGGAAGCCCATCTCCTCCATGGTGCACACCGGATCGAGAATAGGGCCATCCGTGCCGGGGAACACCGGCATATTGGTTTTTATGATATGGGTGCAGTCTATCAGTCTCTTCATCGCTTTCTTCCTCACTCATTTATGGCGATTCTTTTGCCCTCAGTAATAATCTTGTGGTAGATTTCCACCATGGCCGGCTCATTGGAGTATTGCCCGATCTCGTCAATGGGCACCCACTTGATGCCATTGGTCTCGATTTCATTCACCGCCAAGGCATCCGTCTCATCTGCAATCAGCACATAGGATACATTAAAATGCAAATGGGTTGAGACATATTGGCCGTTTTTCTGATGCCCTAAAACCGGCAAGACTTCAATGGATACAGGCGCTTCCGCAACCGGATGAAAATGCATCAAGCCGGTCTCTTCCCGCGCCTCTTTCAGTGCAACAACCAATGGATCATCTTCTCCATCAGCGTGTCCGCCCGTCCATGCCCAGGTATCATAAATCTTGTGATGGATCATCAGCATCTTGTCCATCTGCGCGTTCAAAATCACACCTGAACTGGTCATATGGGCAGTTTCGCATTCTCGTGTCAGAATCTGATCTCCCACCAATCCCATTTGCTCCAGCATCAAGGATTGGTCTTGTCGTTCCTGTCCGTTTTTCGCTTCATACCGCTCAATTACATTCCAAAATGTCATTTCGCTCCTTCTTTCTTTTTACCCTCGTGTTTTCATGTAATCTATGCATCTATTCATTTTTCAATTTGGAATCCGAACGATAGGGCACCTTTCCCGACGGAATGGTACCGGAAGCAGGATCCAAATGCACTTCCTGATCATCAAAAAAGATATGGGCATTAAACGCCTTTAAAATCTCGGTTTTGCTCACTCCGCCCAAGAAAAAGGCTTCGTCCAAATCAACGCCCCACAGACGCAGGGTCAAAATCACCCGCTTGTGGGCAGGAGAATTGCGCGAAGTAACCAAGGCAATCCGAATGCGGTCTGGATCCTTCTCTTTGATCAGCGAAAGCGTCTTCAGGAATTTTGCGAAAGGCCCTTCCGGCAGCGGTTCCTGCACATTCTTTTTTTCGTTTTCAATAAAAGCCTGCAAGCCCTGATCCTTATAAATCGCTTCCGATTCTTCCGAGAAAATCACGGCATCTCCATCGAAAGCAATGCGGATCTGATTGCTGTCCGGCTGATAGTCTTCCGGTGCGTTATAGAGCATGGCCGCAGCAAATCCGGCATCGATTGCATCCTGCACGTCCCCTTTGTTTTTGGAAAGAAAAAGGTCCACCTTCAAGGCTTCCAAATACTTCGAGATCTTTTCCCCGCCGGTAAATGCGGCACGCCGGATGTCCAGCTCCCGCTTCTCAATTGCATTGAAAACCCGCAAACCCGTGCTGGGACTGTTTCGAGACAGGATAATCACTTCCACCTGGGCTTCCTGATCCACATGGTTCAAATCCAGCAGCGCCTGCACCAGGGAATAAGCCGTGCCCGGATTCAGCGCCTCGTCTTCATGGCGAATCTGATGTTCCGTATACGCGGCCAATCCTTCCGTTTCATAGATTTCATTTTCCTTTTCCAAGTTAAACAAGGCTCTCGATGAAATGGCCACAACCAATTTGTCCTTCAATTTGTAGGGCATGCCGTCTCCTTTCTAATTGTCAACAGAATCCTTGACCATGGTCCGCACCCCATCCATGATCCACGGAATCCGGTCCCAGTTCTCCTCTTCATTATTCACAATCAGGTCACTGTATTTCAGCAATCCTTCGATTTCCTCTTCGTAATTCGCCAAACGCTCCTCTACACTGCCTTCATTCCTCGATTCCAGCCGTGCCCGGCAGTTTTCCTTGGAGATATAGAGTCCCAGGGTTAAAACCTGGTCGCCAAAATGTTTTTTCAATTCTTGAATCCCGTTTAGATCCACCGCGACCGATACGCACCGCTTGTCCTTGACCACTTGATTCAAAGACTCCACACTGGTCGCGTAATAATTCCCGTCGTATTCCGTCATTTCTAGAAAATAGCCTGATTCCATTCTTTTTTGCATCTCATCCCGGCTGGCGAAGAAATAGTCCACGCCATGCTTCTCATCGTTTCGTGGTTTTCGAGATGTCCATGTAATAACCGTCTGGTACCCCAATTTCTTTTTAATTGTCGACTTCCCTACAGCACTTGGTCCAATGACCGCAACAAAATGAATCATCTATTCCTCCGAAATCTTCTGTCTTTTCTTTCAATTATAACACTCTCACTCCGCCAGAACATAAAAAAACGGCCTTTCGGCCGTTCTAGTCATTGATTCCTTCGCGATATGCTTGAAGGTCCTTTTGAAATTGTTCCGTCTTATGGTATCCGCATGACTTGAACTCATAGCACCAGCCGCGGTATACGCAATCCGGCACGCATGCGCTGTACAATTCCGGTTCTTCGTCCTTGATGGAATCCAATACGCCAACCCACGCTTCACGGGTTTCTTTCGACGCTTGGTTGCAAAGGCGTTTTCTGGAAATCGTGATCATCGCTTGCGCATTGGCCAAAATTTCATGCTCAACTTCATTGCCCTGCGGCAAATCATTGCGGTCCAAACCCGTACGGTCTGTTCGCTGGGTGCGCACCCAATGTTCAATGCCGAATTTATGGCGTACAAAATGTACCGATACCCAGTACTTCAAATCCGACCACTTGGCACTGATCGACAATTGACGAATCGGCGAATGCTCCGCCAACAGGATTCTTCTCTTCCAGGATGAACTAGGTTCCTTGGTTCCCGCTTCTCGATGAATCGTTGTTCGCGCCGAATCGGCAACCTCTCTCCAGGTTCCTTTCACTTTCAACAGTTCTGCTTTCATATTTTGCCCCTTTACTTCTAATCCATGCTTGTTCGCACTTCTTGCCATTATACCATAAGTCTATGATAAAATCGGAGTATAAATAAAAAAGAAAGAAGCCATTAATCATCAACTAGGGGGAATTTCATGAGTGTTCATCCAACTCCCATCGAGCAAGCGCTCGATGAAATCATTGCCGAAAGGCGGGACCGTCTCTTCACCCGAACCTTTCGAATTCTGCTGATTCTTGCCATCATGTCCAGTATCATCACCCGGCAATGGCAAAACTTGACTACCATTGTGGTCACCTACGGACTTACCTTTGCCAATCAATGGCTCAACAAGCATACGCACATCAAAGTCATTCATGAAATTAATTTGCTTGCCATGGTCTTTTTGTTTGCCGCAAACTTTCTGGGTTCCATTATGAACTTCTATGAGATGTTTTGGTGGTGGGACATGCTTCTTCATACCCTTTCCGGTGTCTTGCTGGGCTTTGGCGGCATTGTGATTGTTTACACCCTGAACAGTACGCCCAATATCGCCGTCAACCTGAGTCCCTTTTTTATCGCCTTGTTCGCCTTCACCTTTGCCGTTTCCATGGGGGCGGTCTGGGAGATTCATGAGTTTACCATGGACAGTCTTTTAGGGTGGAACATGCAGAGATCAGGACTGGTAGACACCATGTGGGACCTGATCGTTGATTCCATCGGCGCTCTCTTTGCCGCCGGCATCAGTTATTTCTGCATCCGGACTGATGAATCGGAACGCAACAGTTTCCTCGTCCGCATTGCAGAGAAATGGATCCGAAAGAACCTGGAACAAAAAGCGTAATAAAAAAAGGCCGACAATCGTCAGCCCTTTCATTGCTTAAATGTAGTTGATAATCAAATATACGGAGTAAACCGCCAAAAGCACAACCCCTTCGCGCTTGGCAATAAATGCTTTTCGTCCCCGGGAGAAATACCGGAACAAGCCCAGTGCAATCAACATGGTCGGAATCTGAACATGATAGAAATTAACCGGCACTGTAAGTCCGCCTTTGGTCACGGCAGCCGCACTGCCTACAACAAAGAGCACATTCAAGATGTCCGCGCCGATAATGTTGCCGACAGCCAATTCTCCATGCCCTTTCCTAACCGCGGAAATCGCCGTTACCAATTCCGGCAAGCTAGTACCGAAAGCCACCAGTGTTGCTGCGATTACGCTTTGCGGAATGCCCATGCGCGTAGCCACGATTTCAACCGCCGGAATCAATACTCGGGAAGAACCGATAACCAACACCACGCCAAGAATCAGCTTGATGATCTGAATCCAAATGGATGTATCTTCCTCTTCAAATCCATGCGGTGTCTGCGTCGCCGTTTTGGCCCATTTCATAGAGATATAAATATAAGCAATCAAAAGTCCGATAAATACAAAGCCCATCCACTGGTGAATATGGCCTTCGTCACCGGCCGAGAAAAACGGCAGGCTGACAACGGCCAGCAGGATTCCCGCGCCCAACTGCACTTTCCCTTGGCGCAAGATGGTTTTCCGGTCTACCACCAGATGACCCATAATAGCTGCCAAACCAATAATCAGGCTGGTATCAGCAATAATAGAACCAATGGCGTTCCCCAAAGCCATATCCGGATTGCCGTTGATCGCCGCCATCACCGAAACGCTCGCCTCGGGAAGCGTGGTACCCAAGGATACGATAGTCGCGCCAATCACCATCTTCGGCACACCCCAGTGGACCGAAAGGCTGACCGCCTCATCCACCAGAATATCCGCGCCCTTGCTCAACACAAAAAGGCTCACTGCAATCACGCCAAAAAGAATTAACGTCGGCCAATGTTCCAATGTCTGTAAAAGTATTTCTTCCATTCTCTTCTCTCCTTTTGCCCGCAGGTGCGTCCTTCCAACAAAAAAAGACTCACAACCAACGAACCTCGTTCGTTCATTGTAGAGTCTCACATGACAAAATTGCCACCAAAGCCGGGAATTTCTTCCGTAATGACGACTTTGATTCCTTAAAAACCAAGGATAGTTACTCCCTCTAACCGTTCAATGAATTAATACCCTCCTATCATACCGATTCTTCCTGCAGAATGCAAGTTCTCTTTTTTCTATGCGCCGGCTTTCACCCGATCATTCCGGAAATGATCCCAAACGGACACGGTCAGAAGGGCCAAGAGCGCACTGTCGATGACTCCGACCACCAATCCGCCCAAACTTCCATCAAATACCATCAGGTAAAAGCCCGCAAAGAACAAGCCGCTCATCCCGATCATCCCGATCCAGAATTGCCGCGCCCTTCGTGTTTTCCTCTCTTCAGCGTTCCGCACATCCGCTCGCTTCAATCGCCCAAGCAAAAACCATGCAATCACTGCCAAACCGACAAGGGTGGTGCCGTGCTGCAAAATCTTGTAAACCGGCACCTGCAGCCCGCCAATCGAAATCGCCTGCTGCAAAATAGGAACCGCTTGAACCACGAAACCGGTCCGGTGGGTGAAGGCATCCCAAAGCAAGTGCGTCAACATGCCGATGATTGCCGAGTAGGCAAACACCCATGCCTCTTGAGCATGCCGGATATACCGTGGCGAGCGCCGCAGGCTTTGGGCGCCCCGCCAAAAAGGCTCCGGCATATATTTTAAGACCGCATCTCGCACAAAGGCTTCATACAGCACCCAAACCACCAGCACCAAGGGTAGGTTTACCGTAAACATGCCGCCTAAGGTATGGCCCGCCACCTGCATGGGTTTTCCAAATAGAAAGTATTCAAAATCCGGTGCCATGGACCCCAAAACCAAGGCGGTAAAATGGAACTTCTCTTTATATTTTTGCAGCGGAATCACCGCCGCGGGATGTGCAAAGGTAAAAGCCATGCGCAATCTCCCTTCTTACGCTTTCCGCTCAGATTTCGGCGCCACAATCGCTTTCACACCCCAATAGGTGGCCAAAAAATACCCGCCGTATATGAGGAGAATAAATGCAGCGGTAATCGCCAGATTTCCGACAATATCCATCTCTCCCACCAGGCGAATTACATCGTTCGCCACCTTCAGACCGACAATGGAATGAACGATCGCCAATCCCAAAGGCATGCCGAAGTAGAGAAAGATCTGAAAGAAGATCGATTGGTTGACCATGCGCTTTTCCGCGCCGATTTTACGGAGCAGTTCATAGCGCGCCCGATTGTCGGCGGCTTCCGACAATTGCTGAAGCGCCAAAATCGCGGCGCAGGCAATCAGGAAGACAAATCCCAGATAGATGGCCAGGAAGGACAGGATCGCACGGGTGGATACCCCCGCCTCCACCATGTCATCACGGGATACCGCCCGATGAAACGGCCGGGATTCGGCGCTTTCAAACCATTGGTTCATTTGATTCTGGAAACTTTTGGCTTGCGCTTCATCCTTGAAGTTCATATTTAAGGTCTGCATGTTCACTTCCGCTTCCGGAAATTCCTCGTCCCGCAGAACAAAAACGCCCATCTCACCGTACAGGTTTCCTGTTTCCAAATTGGTTTCAACCATCCGGTCCGACTGCAGGTCGAAGGGAATTCCACCCAGGGCCAGGGTTTTTGTCTGCCCAAAGAGCGTCGTGAAAAATTCTTGAGAATCGCTGTTTGTGCACACAAATGTAAACTTGCCCGGTTCCAGCTCAACTTCCGGCTGGCCGCTCATCCGCCTAAGAGCATTCAGCTCCGACAGCTTCATCATATTGGCATGCATGGAGGCCATGCCTTCAAAATCCAGTTCAAGGCCTGCCAATTCTCCCATTTCACCAAAGCTCAATCCCGAATCATACTGCCAAATCTCTGCCGCTTCCAGATAGGCATTTGATCCAAATCGCTCATTCACCGTAGACAGGATCGATCCGGAAGGCACTTCTTCCTCCCCATACTGGGTAATGGAATAATCGTATGGGGTTGCCGTGTCCAAATCCTGGGAAACAGCCATCGAAACCCCCATCCCGCTGGAGAAGGTGCCGATCGTCAACAGTAAAACCAGGCAGACAATCGTCATGGACGCATAGGTCGTGTTGATCTTGCTGTTGATTTGCCGAAGAACAAACATATTCAACTTTCTCAAGTAAACTCTGGGACTAGCCTGAATTGTCCGCAAAAGAAACCCGGACAAGGACATGAAAAACAAAAACGTTCCGACAGAACCCAGAAGAATCGACAATTTAAAGTAGATGTTGATACTCAGCAGGCCGTTCTTTAATATCAGCCCATATGCCGTTCCCAAAGACAGGACGGATACCAAAAAGAGAATGACCGACGTCTTCAGGCTCCGGATTTTCAGTTCCTGATTCTTCCTGCTCGCTTGTAAAAGATCGATCAGCTTGTAGCGGGAAACGGAAATGGCGCTGAACAGCAAGGCAACCATAAAAATCAGGCTGAAATACATCACGGCCTTGCCGGCTCCAACCGGTGAAAAGACAAAATGGAATCCAGTCATGTTCACATCGAAAAGCATGGCGGTAAAGATGGACATGGCCTGGGAAAGCAAGACCCCCAGCCCCAAGCCAACACCCAGGGCAACCACGCCGATGATCAGCGTCTCATACACCAAGACCCGGGCGATCTTCCATTTGCCCATGCCTAAAAGCATATACATGCCCAACTCCTGTTTCCGTCTGCGGATGAGGAAGCCATTGGCGTACACAATCAGAAAGCCCAACACCACGGAAACAAAAACGGAAAAATACCCCAAAATTTGTGTCAGCGCAACCAGTGTTTCCTGGCGCGACTCCGTAAAGGCCATCAGATTTTGCTGCGCGTCCAGTGAATTGAACATGTAAAACACACAAACGCCAAAGACCAAAGTCAAAAAGTAGACGGCAAAATCACGGATACTTTTTCGCACATTTTTTCTAGCCAGTTTAAAGTACATCGCTGCTGTCCCCCCCTAGAATGGAAACCACATCGATAATTTCATTAAAAAAATCCTTTCGGCTCGCCTTGCCCCGGTCGATCTCGTGAAAAAGTCGACCGTCCTTGATAAAGAGAATGCGCTTGCAGTAGCTGGCGGTAAAGGCGTCGTGGGTAACCATAAGGATGGTCGCGTTCATCTCGTCGTTCATCTTCTGAAAGCTCTTCAACAGCATCTTTGCCGATTTTGAGTCTAAAGCGCCTGTCGGCTCATCAGCCAAAATCATGGCCGGTTCCGTAACGATGGCACGGGCTGCCGCAACCCGCTGCTTCTGGCCGCCGGACATTTGGTAGGGATACTTGTTCAGCACATCGCTGATCTCCAGCTTTTCCGCCACTGCCTTGACTCGTCTTGGAATCGAATCGGCCGGTTCTTTCATAATCGTCAGCGCCAGTGCGATATTCTCAAAAGCCGTTAAGGTGTCCAGCAGGTTGAAATCCTGAAAGATAAAGCCCAGCGACTCCCGGCGAAACGCCGACAGCTTCTTCGCAGACAAACCAGTCACATCCAAACCGTTAATGGTAATGGTTCCCCCCGTTGGAGAATCGATGGTCGAGATGCAATTTAGCAGGGTCGTCTTGCCGCTGCCCGACGCCCCCATAATGCCGATATACTCTCCCTCCGATACGTCAAAGCTGATTCCATCAACCGCCTTGGTCAGATTCCCCCGTTTGCCATAGGTCTTCTCCATCTTTTGCACCTGCAAGATTTTCTTCATAACATCCTCCCATTCCTGTTCTTATGGGATTAGTATATCTTTTAGTTCTTTTCTCCCTCATAACCGTTTCTTACATCCCTCTTACCTTTCTTTGTTAAATTCTTACTTCTGCAAAAAGAAGGCGTGAGCCATGCTCGCACCTTCCATCATTTTACAATTCTTTGCAATTTGGTTTTGAGGCAGAATATACGTCTAGTCCTCAATCATTGAAATATTGGTCCATGCTTTTCTGCCCACCTCATCCACACAAACAATCCGAAAGCATTTTTCTCCACCCCGCAGTGCATACTCCGCGTTTTCCAGTAACGAATCTTCTCCATAAACCGTATATCCTCTTCTCGGAAAGCTTCTGAAAATGACCTTTTTGCAAGGACTGCATTCCACATAAAGCTTGCCGTCACGAAGTCCATAATTCTTAATCGCGGGCCCGGATGATGCATAAAACGAACCTTTTTTTAGCGCCTGAACCATCGCCCCTTTGCTAAATTCGTCCGAAACAATGTTGATCCAACCGCCAAAACTGTCCCGCATGGTAATGCCCTCTTGATAGCGATGCAAGTTGTGGTTATCATCTGTTGCCAACACAAATTTGGGATGGTTTGCCCACAGCAATTGGTCGACATAGGTTTCACTGTCCCCATTCCCAATTCCCACTTCGCTGCTGAAATTAAAAACTTCAATTGCATCATAATTCCTCAAGGCGATTAAATCTTGGATCTTATTGCATGACCAATAGGGATGATTGATCGTGACAAAGTTATCCGCTTCCTTTAGTTCATCAATAATCTGTTGAACATCCGAGAGATCGTGAAATTGAGGAACTTCGATAAATTCTCCATGCTCCAGCAGGCGCTCCGAATCAGGATCTCCAATGCCGTTGATGTGATATTCTTCCCGATTCAGCTGAATGCTTCGTTCAATGCCAGGAAGTATCAAAAAATCGTCCGAATCGTATTCATTCGTATTTGTGTATACTTCATGTTCAGTAAAAGCAAGTACCTTATAATTCTCTTTCTTGTATGCCGCAATCATCGCTTCAGGTGATAAACGACCGTCTGAATTTGTTGAATGAGCATGTAGGTTCGCCTTATACTGGGGCGCCGCTTCTTTCCAAGCATCAAAATTCTTCATCTGTCTCCTTCTTTCCAACATAAAGTCCAATTCATCGTACATAAGCATAAATCACTTTCAATCAAGTAAAAAACTCGCATGTCATAGTCTGTCATTATTATACATTTACTCTCCCGCCGCGCAAAGGGGCAACATGAGGACTGATAAGTGATTATTTGATACTTCGCCACATAAAGAAAAGAATTGGAACTGCTCCATGCAGCTCCAATCCTAAGTATCAAACCTTCTATCCTTTTACATTAAACAGGGGCCGAATATGCTCCAAGATCTCGGCAGTATCCGCAATCCACCGTTCAATCTCCTGCCAAGGCTTGTAGGCGGATGGAATCTCATCTAAAGTGGACTTGTTCATGGTGGTGGTGTAAATCCCCTCCATGGAATCGCGAAAAGCCTCCATGGAAAAGATTTTCTTGGCTTGGGACCTCGAATACAGCCTGCCGCAGCCATGAGGTGCCGAATGGTTCCAGTCCGCATTCCCTTTTCCCCGGCAGATTAGAATTCCATCCCGCATATTCAAAGGGATCACCAGCATCTCTCCGGCTTTGGCCGAGATAGCGCCCTTTCTCACTGTCCGAGTATCCATCTCAATATAGTTGTGTACCGACTCGATCATGGGCAGCGATTGGAATTCCGCATCCGAAAGGTGAAAATATCCCGTGGCAATCTGATACATAATCATCTCCCGATTCAAGCAGGCATATTCCTGGGCAATCTTCATGTCATGAAGATAGTTCTCCATCAATTCCCCTTCCAGATACGCCAGATTATAGGGAATGCCCGCAATCGGCGGCCGCTTCTTCCCTTTTTTCTTTTTCTTCTCTTTCGGTTCTTCCTCCGATTTTGGTTGGGGGTGACTTCTTCGCAAGTGATCATAGGCAATCTGCTGATGGGCTTCCGCAATCTGCAAACCCAGATTCCGACTGCCTGTATGCACGGTAATAATCAGCTCCCCGCTATCTGACAGCCCACCCTCGATAAAGTGATTGCCGCCGCCAAGCGTGCCGATTCCACGCTCGTAGAATTCCAGCTTGTCCGGAATCCGCTTCCAACAAGTCAACTTTTTCAAGGTTTTCTCATAATCCACCAAGGGACTTTCATGCACTTTAAATCCCAAAGGGATGGATTTGACAATAAAATGCTCCAACGCTTCCAAAGTAAAGGGGAGTTTGCCGAAGTTCGCCATCAAGACCCCGCAGCCGATATCCACCCCAACAACCGACGGCACCACCTGGTCCCGCACATAATAGGTAGTCCCGATAGTCGCTCCTTTGCCGATATGGACATCCGGCATAATCCGCATATGGGCATCTTTGGCCCACGCCTGATTCAGCATCTCTTGTATTTGTTCCCGCGTCGCTTCGTCCAGCATGTCCGTAAAGACTTCCGCGTCCGCGCAATTTCCTTTCACTCTCATGTTTCTCACCTCACTCATATCATACCTGATTCAGCCCACTTGCAACCAAAAGCCTGCAGATATGCCTGCCGTTCATCGCCGATTTCGATTCCTAGAAACAAATTTTGGGTAAAAAGGTAACAACCAACAGATGTAAGGAGGAAGACCCGTGACCGATATTGTTAAAAACCAAGCACCGGGCACCATCACCTATACCGGCACCTACCAGGATGTCCCGCTGGACATGGTACTCTACCGCTACACGCAATCAGACTGGACGAAAACCGAAATCCAGTCCATCGATGAACTTCCAGATGACGAGTCCATCAAATGGCTGAACATCACCGGTCTCTCCCATACCCATGTGATCCGCAGTCTTGGTGATCGATTCGCCATTGACCCCCTGATTTTGGAAGACATCGTCAATGTCGCCCAATACAGCAAAATGCAATCGGAAGAGAACCTTCTTTTTTCCGTATGGAAAATGATCTATAAGAAAAACGAGAATATCGAGCATGAACATGTTTCCATTCTTTTGATCGATAACTGTGTGATCACCTTTCAAGAAAACCAGGGAGACGTCTTTGAATCCGTCCGGCGGCGGCTGGAACGAAATCAAGGCATTCTGCGCAAAAACAAAGCCGATTATCTGGCTTTTGCCCTGATCGACTCGATTGTCGATCACTATTATGAAACCCTGAATCTGCTGAACCGGGAATTCGACGAATACGAAACCGCCTCGCTCGAACCCGAAAGCGTCACCACGGAATCCCTCTACCCCTTGCGAAAAGAGCTGACCAAACTCAAAAGCGCCGTTTTTCCCATGAAGTCCGCACTGTCCAGGGTCCTTACCCGCAAACCTCCGATGATCTCAAAGGACGTTCGCCCTTATTACCGGGATGTCTACGACAATATCCTGCAACTTTCCGAACAGATCACAACGGTCCGGGAGCTTGTTTCCGGCCTGCATGAAAGCCAATTGTCCGAACTCAGCGATAAAATGAACCGGATTATGACAACACTCACCATCTTCTCGGCAGTCTTTATTCCACTCTCCTTCCTGGCCGGTGTTTTCGGCATGAATTTTTACGTCATGCCCGGACTAAATCAGCCGCAGGCCTTTCCCCTGTTTATAACGGCCTGCTTTGCCATCGCAGCCATGATGCTGATTATTTTCAAACGAAAAAAATGGTTCTAAAAAAGCTCGATTCACGAAACCGAATCGAGCTTTCCATTTGCTTTATTCATATCCAGATTCACGTTCTTACAAAAACCACTCCATCTCTCGACGTTCGCTGCAATTGTCCAGCAGCCATTTCTGTGTCAACGGCAGCTTTTCCGTCGCTCTCGCCCCATTCGGACAGATGTTGATGCAGGCGCCGCAGAAAATGCACTTGTCCGAATCCGTCTTTTTAGGATCTTCGAAGTCAATCGCTTCCATCGGGCAGCTTTTTGCGCACAACCCGCAATTGTCGCAAGCTTCGTTGCCGGTTGGCGCTGCATAGGCCGGCAGCGGTTTGTAAGGCTGATTGCCTGGCACACTTGGCTGCAAATCATTGCACGCCTTCATTTTTGCTTCGATTTGCGCAGCTATCTTCAAGAACTTCGCCTGATCGTCCGCATCGGGGCGATTCGCCGCCACTTTTCTTTCCAGACAATGTTCCGCAATTACAGCCCCTGAAGCGATTACGCGAAATCCCTTGTCCGCCAATTCATTGTTCAACTCCAGAAGCGCATCATCATAGTGACGGTTTCCGTAAGTTGCAATCGCAACTGCCTGGGCTTGATTCCCCGCAAGTTTAGCAAAGATCTCCGACGAAAGCGCCGGCAGTCTTCCAGAATACACCGGCATGCCTACTATCACCAAATCATCCGCTCCAAATCGCCACTCCTTCTCGCGATTTGCTGGAACCGACAAATCCACTTCCACGATTTTCACATCAGCAAACCCTTTTGCTACACCGCCTACTGTCGCTTTGGTTCCCCCATTTGGGGAAAAATGCATGGTTACAATTCGTTTCACGCTCTACTCCTCCTTTAACCCGTTCCTTATTCACCTATAACTTTTACTAAGACACGTTTCGGCCTCTTCCCGTCAAACTCTCCATAGAAAATCTGCTCCCAAGGGCCAAAATCGAGCTTTCCTTCTGTTACGGCAACCACCACTTCCCGCCCCATAATCGTTCGCTTCAAATGCGCGTCCGCATTATCCTCATATCCATTATGGTCGTACTGTGAGTAAGGTTTCTCCGGTGCCAGCTTTTCCAGAAACCGTTCAAAATCCCGATGCAAACCCGACTCGTCATCATTGATAAAGACGCTGGCCGTAATATGCATGGCATTGCACAAAAGCATGCCTTCTTGAATGCCGCTTTCCGCCAAGCATCTTTCCACTTCCGGGGTGATATTCAAAAACGCCCGGCGGGTTGGGGTATGAAAGGTCAGTTCCTTGCGATATGACTTCATCCTATTCCTCCTTTATCCTTGCAAAATATGTCGCAGAGTCCGCTCTGGACACGCCATAAAATCCTTCATGACTTGAACGTGCTCCGTTTCTTCATAGGGAACTTCTCGATATCCTTCCTCCACCAGCAAAATCTTGGCATGGGGATAGCTCATTAAAATGGGCGAATGGGTCGCAATAATAAACTGAGAATCATCCAGCACGAGTTCATGCAGCCTTCTCAGCAGCGCCAGTTGCCGGGTCGGCGAAAGCGCCGCCTCCGGCTCGTCGAGGATATATAGTCCTTTGCCACCAAATCGATGGACCACCAGAGACATAAAGGATTCCCCGTGGGACTGCTTATGCAGGGAAATGCCGCCATAGGATGCAATCAAAGGCATCCCACCCGGTCCCTGATCCAGATCATCGATGTTCGATGCCACATTGTAAAAGCTTTCCGCCCGTAAAAAAAAACCGTCTTGGGGTCTGACAACCCCTTTCACCAACCTAAGGGACTCCGCCAAAGAAGAATGGGTTTCCTTCGTGTGAAAACTGAAGTTTTTGCTTCCGCCTTCTGGATTGAACCCATAAGCAACCGCAATCGCTTCCAACAGGGTCGACTTGCCCGTCCCGTTTTCCCCAATCAAAAAGGTCACATTGGGATGAAGTTCGATTTCGGCCAATGCCCGAACGGCTTCCAAGTTATATGGATAGTTTTTTGGATTCACTTGGCTCTTGTCACATCGAATTGATCGGATATACTGGTTAAATCCCTTTTCCAACATGGCATTTCTCCTAAAACACATTATTTATTCAAAGGTTTTCCACAGGCTGGACAAAAACGATACAAGTTATCCAGTTTATGTCCACAGTATGGACAATAGGCAAACCGCTCACCACTTCCAAGGTCTACTCGCGAACGTTCATCTGAACGCTCGATACCAAAAACCTCTTCCAAAGGATCTTCCTCTTCTCCGTCGTCAGTAATATCATAAATGGACATTCTGTTCTTCCCCGTCGCATTTTTCAAATGATAAATCAATTGGACTACACCCATGCCGATAAAGAATACGCCAAAAATCGGAAAGAATATCGGCGCTCCCATGGAACCGGCCATGATCGTCCAGAAGATACCAAAAATAATGGCAAATACAGAGCCCATCGCCCCCATAGCCGACGGTCCTCTTCCTGGTTTAATACTTCTCATATTTTTCCCCATCTCCTTCGTTCACAAAAGCTTTCTTTTTTGTAACAAGCATGACATCCAAATCCAAAGCCTCCAGAATACGAAGAAAACTACTCAAATTTGGAATATGCTTTTCCCGTTCCAGTCTCGAAATTACCTGCTGAGAAACACCAACCTTGTCCGCCAACTGTTTCTGTGTCATTCCATGTTGCTTTCTTACATCGACAATTTGCCTAATTAATTCATACTCTCTTGCAACCTCTTGGTAGATTTGATTAAATTCTGGATCTTTCCGTTTATCTGAAATTACCTGCTCAACATTCACTTTTTTGAAAGGCATTATAGTTCACCCCTATCCCGTTTATAAAATCTCCTTGGCCCTACTGCGGGCTTTGTCCAATTCAAACTTTTCCGCTCTATCTTTTTGTTTTCTGCAGGCATGCAGTAAGAAAATGGTAGGTAAATACATTCATTACATCATCAGCTTTCATAATTATTTTACATCATATTTGATGTATCTTCAACATAACACCCTTTATTCTACCTGCATTTCAAAGAGATTCAATTCATCCAGCGTCGTGTAACCCCGAGTCACAGCCTTCTCCCGTAAAATCAAATACAGTTCAGCCTTGGTTGCATCCTCATACGGCATCACAAACAAAACACCGATGCCAAGAGCTATTACCCCCAACAGATACCAACCGATAAAGGAGAGATCCAAAACAAACATGTCCCACTTCTCGCCATCGGTCATTCGGTTGCTGAGTTCAATGGCTCGGCTGGCCCCGATATCCGGGTTGTCCGCCAAAATATAGGGCACCATTCGATATGCATAGGATTTCACAATCCCCGGAATAATCAACAAGAGGGTCCACAGGATGACGTACACCGCCCTAAGTAACATCGTTCCGACAATGCCGCCATAACGGCCGTCCTTGAAGTAATGGCCCAGATACCCCATATAGCATTCGCCTTCCGCAGCCCGAACAAAAAACTTCCGTCCTCCGACTTCCAAAACAAAGCCGATGAAAATCCGGATCAGCAAAAAAACTACAAACAAGCTCGCTGCAATGACCGCAATTTTAACAAGCAACGCAGCCAGCTCCGGTGAAATATCTTCTACGACCCTACCGGTATTGCTGTTCGAGCTTCCGTTGCCCCCACCGCCGTCCCGGCCGCCTGCCAGCAAAAGAACAAAACTGACAACAAACATCTTCCAATAGTGAAGTTTCATAACGCCTTTTGCCCGTGTCTTCAATTCAGCTCTTGTCCACATAGAGAAACCTCCTTATCCTTTTCTCATCCGAATCGTATAACCTAAGTTATCAAATATAATCATTGCAAGAAACGATATGATAAAGATACCCAACGTGTTTTACCATTCTCGCCTTCCCAACATAGCTATCGAGATTCTGGCTGATAGGTCTTAACTGCCGTCTTCTTCCGCTCCCAGACCAGGCAGCCCTTCTTCTTCGACGCTTCCATATTCAGCTCAAACTCTCCCTTGAATCGGTACATGACCATGCCCAGTGAATCAATGACCCGGGCAAAGACAATCCGCGTATGGATGCCCGACTCAAAGACCCCTTTGGCGTGGGCCGCCACTTCGCCCGGATCCACGGGCTTTTCATAGATCGTCTGCTCGTCCTCCGTCATCCGATTGTCCCAATCGCCATTGAGGTAGAGCTTTGGAAACCAGATTCGCGTATTGGGTTGGTAAAGATGGTTGATCCCCGTCACCACGTAGTTCTCAAAGTTCTTTTTGTTGGTTCTTGCCAGCTGTTTGAGTATGATGTCACGTTTCAGCATTTTACGCTCCAATAATTTTGATAGATTTTGCCAAGAAAAATTCTTAACCAATTTATAGTATATCACTCTTTCCCGCCGACAAATGGCAATTCCCTTTAATTTGAAGACCTTGCCCAGCGGATATCCTCGCACAAAAAGAACCGAATCTTTCGATCCGGTTCCTGTAATCCATGGTTGATTTGTTATGTTTATTCAAACACAAGCTTTTGATAGCCGCCGTAGTATGTTTCAGCCAATTGCTCGTAAGCAGATCCACCCAATAGCTCTGTTATAATCTCGTCGAATTTCGCGCCCGGATCGATGTCCGCAAAGGCATCCGGATAAAGGACACTGCCTATATAATACGAGTCGGCAATCGCCACGCCAATGTTCGTATAGTAGAAATTGTACGGCATATGCATATATACATTCCCGTTTTTAAAGGCTTGAAGCCCCTTGTAAAACTCCGCATTTTCAGCATAGTCTTCATAGACTAGAAAGACGCCGGCGCCGTCCAGGAAGATGTAATCGGGATCCATTTCCAAAAGCTTCTCTTTATCCAGCATGACATATTCATGGATTCCCGCCTCGTCCAAAGCATTGCGGGCGCCAATGGCGTTAAAAATTGAGAAATTGCCCTTGGTGCTTTCGATTCCATGCATGCCGCGCATGCCCATGCATCCCATATAGGCCAGCGGTTTTTCCGCCTCGCCGGTATCCGCCACCCGTGAAGCCAAGTCTTCCTTAAGGTCGGCAAAATAGCCGATAACTTCAGCGGCACGCTCCTCGTTTCCGGTTACTTGGCCGATCAGCTCGATCGACTGGTCAATCACCGGATCGAACATTTCGCTTACGCCGTAGCTGAGCGCCACGACCGGGATGCCTGTTTTTTGCTGAAGTTCCTCAACACTAGAGGCATCGGCATTGTACATGGTGAAGATGACATCGGGGGCCGCAACCAGAAGCTTTTCTGGGTCAGGCGCATTTGCCGGACCGCCCGCTCCTAGGATGTCCAGTGAAAGGAGTTCCTGATTGGCGATCACATAAGGCCTGCTTGTGGGATTTTTGAGCTCCAGCTCTTCTATTCCAACAAGCTTGGAGACATCTGCCACATAGCAATACAGTCTGAGGCAGCCAGGACCGACCGCCGCAAAGGTTTCGGCGTCGGCAGGAATTGTGACTTCCCTTCCCAGAAGATCGGTTACGACAAGATCTTCAGCCGGAGCCTCAGCCTGTGCTTCGCTGCTTTCGGCGCCGCCCGCAGCGCAAGCCGTCAGGACCAACATCATTAGCATAACTGCTGTTATCAACAGCAAGGTTCTTTTTTTCATGTTTTCTCCTCCGTAGAATTTATTCGAGTACCGCTTGGAATCATGTTAATGGGGGATAATCACCAGTTTTTCATTGTATTGCTCGACGGCGACATCCACATCGTATACAGCTTTGATATTTTCCGAAGTGAGGATCTCATGTCCGCCCGCTGCGTAAATCCTTCCCCCCTTCATCATAATAAATTTGTCCGCGAATCTGAGCGCAAGGTTTAAGTCGTGCATCGTAACCACCGCGGAGACATTGTTCTCCTTGACAATGCTTTTGATCAGCTCAATCACCTCAAGCTGATTTTTAAGATCCAAATTGCTTGTTGGCTCGTCGAACAGCAATATTTCAGGCTGCTGGGCCAGCGCGCGGGCGATGGCGACCTTTTGCGTTTCTCCCCCGGAAAGATGGGTGACGGTCCGCATCGCGTACTGGGAAAGCGAAAGGCGCTCCATAATGCCCTGCACAAGCTTCAGGTCAGAATCCATCACGTCCCATTTGATATAGGGCTTGCGGCCCAGCAAGATGGCGTCAAACACCGTCGTTTCGGAAAAATTGCTGCTTTGGGAGACATAGCCCACCCGCTTTGCAAGCTCATTTCGGCTTAAGGAATGGATATTGTCCCCGCACATGGAGACATCTCCCTCCTGATAGCGCAAGATGCGGTTGATGCACTTGAGAAGCGTGGACTTCCCCACGCCGTTGGTGCCAAGTACGGCAACGCATTCGCTGCGATTTACGGAAAACTTGACGTCATTCAACACCTGATTTGACGGATAATGAAACGATAAATTTGTTACTTCAAGATTCATATGTTGATTTTACGCCCCATCATCAATAAGTAAAGAAACATTGGGCCGCCCAAAAGGCTTGTGATCGCGCCAACCGGAAGCACCACAGGGGAGATCACGGTTCTGGCAAGCGTATCTGCGGCAAGGAGTATAATCGCTCCCGCCAGCGCGGAAGACGGGATTAAAAACCGGTGATCCTCGCCGATGACCCGTTTCATAATCTGTGGCGCGATCAGCCCGACATAACCGATCATTCCGAGAAAAGACACCGCGACCGAAGTGATCAGGGCCGATACCAAAAGCCCCCAAAACCGCACGCGCTGTGTGTTCAGTCCCAGGCCTTTCGCTGTTTCCTCGCCGTTTGCCAGGGCATTGTAATTCCATCTTTGAAAAAAGAAATACACCAGGCTTGAGGAAACAATCACACTGAGGATAGAAACCTCTTTCCAGGAAGCCCTGCCCAAGTCGCCGAAGGTCCAAAATATTGCCGCGGCAATTTTCACATCCGTCGCGAAGTATTGGATAATGGTGGTGCCGGCGGTAAAAAGAGAACCCAGCGCCACGCCGGCCAATATAATCGACTGGGGAGAAAAGCCGCGCATCTTGGCAAGGCCCAGGATAATGGCCATCGCCCCCATGGAGCATCCGAAAGAAGTGATGGTCACAAGATACGGGTTGCTGATCGCAACCGCGTCACCGGCGGTATTCAGCACCGTTCCGGCATTAAAGACGATAATGGCAAGGTTTGCACCGAAGATTGCCGCGTTGCTGATTCCCAGGGTGGAAGGCGACGCCAACGGGTTTTTCAGCGTGTTCTGCATGACGCATCCGGAAATGGCCAGCCCGACGCCGGCAATCAATGCGGCGATTACCCGGGGCATGCGGATCCGCCAGATCGCAATCGTCGCTTTTTCGTCCCCGTAGCCCAGAATGGTTTTCAGGACCTCAAGCGGATTCAGCTTTGCCGCCCCGGCATTGACGCAAATCAGCATCATTAAAACAACTGCGACCAACAAGATGGAAAGGATCAGCCACTTGCGCCGGATATGCTGATGATATACTTCGATCCCGCCGGTTTGAGCGACGAAATCAGCCTTATTTCTTTTCATTGGCTACCATCCCCGGGAGTATTTCGTGAAGCAGTCAAGGCAAACCAATTTCCCGTCCTCCAGGCGCATGTCTTGCTCGCAGGTGGATTCCCCGCAGGACGTACAAACCATGCTTTTGAAAAGCCTTGCGTTTTCCGGCAGCTCGTAATCGGGTTTCTTTACCCAAAACACGTCGTCGACAGGCGCGTTCAAAAGATGGTCTTGCGCTTCCGGGCGGTTTAAGCCCTCCGTAGCGTTTGGTTTCAGCACGATGCGCACGCTTTTTCCACTCGTCCTCGAAAAGAAGGTAAAAGCCATTTTGCCCCTGGGGCGGTAAATCAAGTTGCCCTTGCCCATGGTGCATCCGGTGATTACCTGCACGGCATCAACGCCGCAGGCATCGTTTTCAGTGACACATACGATTTCCTCATCTCTCAAGGCAGACATTTCCTCACCCATTTGGTCCGCCGCGATTTCCGCCGCGCGAAAGCCGATGGCAAGCCCAGGGCATTGATGCCCGTGAAAATCTACACATTTTTCCCATAATTGTTTGTCCATGATTCTCCTCCTTAAATGTATCGAAATAAGTCTTCTATTATCATTCCGTTTCTAGTGTATTCCGCCATCCGATGGTGGCGATCGTCGTACTGATCGTTTCGTATACCTTGCCCTCGATTGCGATTTCTCTTAAATAGGCTTCCGCCGCTTTTTCCGTCTCCACATCTACATGCATGCGATTTTTCAGGCGGTTGATATACCACGCAGCAAGGTTAGCCGCCTTGTCGTACCCCCTGTTCACCCAAAGTTTATGGATATCGTCAAGAACCATATAGACCTCCTGTTTTTGCGCAATAAAAAAAGCCGCCACATTGTCTTCAGACAAAAAATGGCAGCCTTCATAGCCGCTGTGTTTCGCGCATTATTTTAATGATATCGAGCTTTAAATTATTCTTATCATATCGAGTTTTTTAACAAAGGAATTTCTATTCCCATGACATATTTCATATATGCCGTCGTGTTCTGACTTTACCATAAAGTGAAATTTGGGTCAAGTTTTGGTTATTGCACGTTGACGCTGGTTTTTTTCCATGATATTCTCTCAATAAGCAGCAAGAAGCTGCGGTGATCCCCAAAGGGGATTGGAAATGTCACGAAGACATATGAGCTCGTTCCGGGTTCTATGTCTTTTTTTGCATTTTACTATTGTTTTTGGAGGAGGATGCATGGCTGAGCTTGCATTGGAGCAAAAGAAGGAAACGCTCAAACAATTTTTCAAGGAAAACAAAAAAGCGGCACTGGCCTTTTCAGGCGGCGTGGATTCCGCCTATTTACTCTATGCCGCAAAAGAAAACGGATGCGAGATCTACCCCTACTTTGTTAAAACGGCGTTTCAGCCGCAATTCGAACTGGATGATGCCCAAAGACTGGCATCACAATTGGGCGTAACGGTAAAAATCATTGAATACGATATTTTAAGCGAATCAAAGGTGGCATCAAACGACAAAGAACGCTGATAGATGCGAGATCGTCATCGACGGCACAAACGCCTCCGATGACTTTGCGGATCGGCCGGGGATGAAGGCGCTTCAGGAGCTGGGCGTTCGCTCTCCGCTGAGAGAGGCGGGTCTCTCTAAAGATGAAATACGAAGCCTTTGCCGAGAAGCTAACCTATTCGTTTGGGACAAGCCCGCCTACGCATGCCTGGCAACCCGTGTCCCGACAGGCACGCCCATTACCAAGGAGCTGCTGAAAAAAATTGAAGCTTCAGAAGACTTTATGGCGGACTTGGGCTTTTCAGACTTTCGCGTACGGATGTTTCATGGGGCTGCAAAAGTACAAGTAACAGAAGAGCAATTTGAAATGGCTTGTTCGCTGAGGTCGGAAATAGTTGCCGGACTCTCGCGATACTTTAACGATGTGCTGCTGGATTTAGAGTTCAGAAAATAGGAGGGCGTATGGATAAAATTGAATTGCTGGAACTGATGCGAAAAGTGAAAGGCGGAGAGGTATCGCCGGAGGAAGCCGCGCTGAAACTCAAGCTTGAGCCGTTTGAAGACCTGGGATACGCCAAGGTCGACCATCACCGTGCGATCCGGCAGGGTGCGGGGGAAGTGATTTACGGAAGCAACAAAACGCCCGATCAAATCGTAAACATTGTCAGATCCATGGAGAAGGCGGGATCCACCGACATTTTGATTACCCGCATCTCCGACGAGGTAGCCGCTCGGATCGAAACTGAGATTGAGATCGAATATCATCCGGTTTGCAAAATTGCCGTTGCGGCAGCCGTGAAGGACAGGAAAAAAACAGGGTCCATCGTGATCGCCTCCGGCGGCACGAGCGACTTGGCCGTATGCGAAGAAGCCGCGATCACAGCGGAAGTTCTAGGCAACAATGTAACGCGCCTTTATGATGTCGGCGTAGCGGGTCTGCACCGGCTTTTATCACAACTGGATGTGCTGATGGACTGCCGCGTCGTTATCGCCGTGGCGGGCATGGAAGGCGCGCTTGCCAGCGTGATCGGCGGTCTAGTCGACTGTCCGGTGATTGCGGTTCCCACCAGCGTTGGATACGGCGCAAACTTCAACGGCGTCTCGGCGCTGCTTTCCATGCTGAATTCCTGCGCCAGCGGCGTGAGCGTCGTGAACATCGACAACGGCTTTGGCGCCGGCTATCTTGCAAACATGATCAATAAAATGGAGAGTGCGAAATGAAGACACTGTACATCGAATGCAACATGGGCGCTGCCGGCGACATGCTGATGGCGGCACTGCTTGAAATTTGCCCGGATAAAGCAAGTTTTCTCAAGAAAATGAATGAACTGGGACTTCCCGGCGTTCAGGTTTCGCGGTATGACACAGAAAAATGCGGAATCAAAGGTACGGGCATTTCAGTAAAGATCTACGGAACAGAGGAAGGCGAAGCACATGCTGGCCACGCGCATACGCATTCCCACGAAGAGCACAGCCATACGCATGATGACCACCACCATACCCATGACGGTCACGCGCATACACATTCGCATGACGAACACCATCATGACCAGGAACACAAGCCGACGCATCATCACCATGCCGGAATGAAGGACATCAGCAACATCATAGGCAATCTTCCCCTTTCGGAAGAGGTAAAGGCAAACGCCCTTGCCACCTATGCGATTATTGCGGAAGCCGAGTCTTCCGTACACGGCGTTCCCGTTGACAAGATCCATTTTCACGAAGTAGGCGATCTTGACGCGATCGCCGATATTGTGGGCGTCTGCCTGCTGGTCGAAATGCTTTCCCCCGATCGGATCATCGTATCCCCCATACATGTGGGAAGCGGCCATGTCAAAGCGGCCCACGGCGTCCTGCCGGTGCCGGCACCCGCAACGGCATATATCTTAAAAGGAGTGCCCTTTTATTCAGGTAAAATAAGAGGCGAGCTCCTAACACCGACCGGCGCGGCGCTTTTGAAACACTTTGCCGGCGAGTTTTCGGAGATGCCTGTAATGGAAGTGGCAGCCATCGGCTATGGAATGGGCAAAAAGGATTTTGAGGCGGCCAACTGCGTACGGGTCTACCTGGGAGAAACCCAGGATGAAGGGACACTTCGGGACAAGATCGTGGAACTCAGCTGCAATTTGGACGATATGATTCCAGAAGCGATCGGCTACGCGACACAGCTTTTGATGAGCCATGGGGCGCTTGATGTGTTCACCGCTCCGATTTATATGAAAAAGAACCGTCCGGGCTGTCTGCTGGTCTGCCTGTGCAAGGAAAAGCAGGTTCAGGAAATGGCCATTTTGATGTTAAAAAACACCTCGACCAGGGGCGTGCGCGTAACCGAACATGACCGATACAAACTCAAGGGGGAGATGGATTCCGTAGAAACCCCCTACGGCGAAATCCGGATAAAAACCTCTTCAGGCTATGGCATTGCTAAAGCCAAACCCGAATATGAGGATGTGGTAAAATGTGCAGAAAAACACGGAGTACCTTTCGAAGAAGTCCGTCAGGCGGCTTTTAAGAAAATGAATGACCAGTAAATCTGTTAAAACTACGTTTAAAGTTCAACATAAAAAGCCCGGATCTTTCGATCCGGGTTTTCCTATTCCATGGTAGGATTGTTGCAGACACCGACAAAAAGAAGATCGCCGGTACGGGACTGAATCCCGTAGATAAAGGGACGATTCAAAATCATCTCCGCTCTGCCTTCAGGCATGGCAGCACCCGCTACCGCAATTTCGGTATAGGCTGAAGCCTCAACCCCATTTTCATCAATGGCAATATGGGCTTTTTGCTGAATGTCTGAAATAAACGCCTGTACGTTCACCAAACCGGAAAAATCGGCAGTATCTGAAAAAGCTTCTACAACGCCCAGCGCTTTCATGGCATCAACCAGCTTCATGCTCGTCCCATAAGAGAACTTGGGCACCTGCCAGATCACCTCGCCGCTTTGCCTTTCTCCAGACTCAAAGAGCGACCGGATTCTCTCCGGCGATGACAAGAGTTCATCCGTGGATATTCCCTCATCCGGTAGAATAAAGACCATGCTGCCCGCTTCCTTCAACCCTAGGGCACTGCGAGTAAAGCCTTCCCCTTTGACAAATCCATGGGACCCATACCGGGAATTCATGAAGTCGCAGATAACCGTTTGTCCGTTAGACAGGGTAAACTCATCTTCTGCGGTTTTGTCTTCGTTAAAGCGATCTGTCCACTGGTCATAGAAGTAAATGGTATTGAGAATGCTCATGATCTGCATGGGATCGGGATCAAACTCGTATTCTAGCGTTCCGTTGGTTTGTTGAGAAATCCAAGTCCCCATCAAGTCACCTGTTTTCGGATCGGAAAAATCAACCGCATAAACGGATGCATAGAACTGATCCTTGGCTGTATTCAAATAGGGTTCCTGAAACGTGACGTCCATGCCGTTTACTTCCCGATCCAGCCAAAGGGAATTGGCAATCTTCAACTTTGCAATCTCATTATCCGCATACATCAATCGATAGGCATTGCCACATTGCTCTTCCAACGTCTTAAGATCCGGCATTCCCAGCAAATCCAATAGTTCTTCCTGGGTTGTCCCTCTCGCACCCATGGTTGCCAATGCCGTTGCATAATACAGACTGATGGGGCTGTACAATTGATTCTCTTCAGAACCCTGAATGATCTGTGACGCAGTCTGATAAGAAAATTCATCAAAAGCGATATGGAAATCTTCACTCACTTCGTTGGCATTTCGTACTGCCCTGCGGCTGTCATAATCCTCAAATCCAAATCCCTCCGGATAAACAGGACTTACAATTGCAGTATCCGTCAAATCCACACCAGGTCCATTCTGCCGACATCCAGCAGATGCCAACGCAATCATGCCTACCAAGGCAATCATTAAAGCTTTTTTCATTGCAAAACCTCCTCATCATAGTTAATCTCTACCCTATATGACGAGTAAGCGATAAAAGAGTTTCGACTGGTTATCCAACGTCTTCCGCTCTTCCTGTTTACCATAAAACCCTTTGTTGTTTTCCTGATTTTCCTCGTGTTTTTTAAAGTGTTTTCCCGCGTTTGTCCATCTGTTTTCTGATCGTTTTTTTACCCTTAAATCATCTCCTTCATCAACGCGGCAAATGGTCCCCCAAAAATGAATTTCTGGTGAGAAAACATGGCCAGCTGCATTTTTAAAAAAAATATTTTCTTTGTTTTTCCAAGTTTCGAGATGCGAATTATCGTCTAAAAAATCACAACATCATCCAAAACCTCGATGCAAATCGCATTTAAATTAAACAAAATCTCGCCATAAATCACCATACAGCTTTAACCAAGTCTTCCATCCGCCACTTGTTAAAAAATTATTTTGCGTCTATACTCTTGCTCGAAAGGAGTGAGCTTCATGAAACACATTCAAAAACTCAGCAAATTCTTGTCGAGTCAAACATCATTATTTGTCATTTTAGTTGCCATTTTAGCCTTTATTGCACCGTCCTCGTTTTCCTGGGTTAGAGGAAACACCCAGACCCTCATTTTGGGATTGATTATGCTCACAATGGGAATGACCTTATCCACAAAGGATTTTAAGATATTGGCAGAAAGGCCACTGGATATTTTTATCGGTTCTCTGGCCCAATATACCATTATGCCGCTGCTGGCGTTTTCCATAACCAAATTGCTTCACTTGCCAACGGAAATCGCAATCGGCTTAATCCTGGTCGGCTGTTGTCCCGGCGGGGTATCCTCGAACATCATGTCTTTTCTGTGCAAAGGCGATGTCGCTTTTTCGGTGGGCATGACTACGGTTTCAACACTGGTTTCGCCTGTTTTGACCCCGCTCTTAATGCTGAAGCTGGCTGGTCAAACCGTTCCGATCGACGGTGTGGGCATGTTTATCTCCATCGTGCAGGTTACCTTGTTGCCTATCTTTCTAGGCTTCGGATTCAATGTGCTCTGTGGGAAAAAGGAATGGTTCAAGGATCTCCAGCAGGTCATGCCGGGGGTCTCGGTCATCGGCTTGGCTTTAATCGTCGGTGGCGTTATCGCCGCTGTCGGCGCCTCCTTCTTCCGATCCGGATTATTGATTTTCCTTGCGATCTTCTGCCACAACACCTTGGGGTATCTGGCCGGATACGGCGTAGGAAGGCTCTTTAACATGTCCATGCCAAAGAAACGCACCATCTCCATCGAGGTGGGCATGCAAAATGCTGGATTAGCAACAAATTTGGCTTCGGCGCACTTTGCAGCCTACCCAATGGCCGCGGTTGCCGCTGCCGTAAGCTGCGTGTGGCACTCCATTTCGGGAACCCTGCTTGCCGGTCTCTATATCCAAATCGACAAGCATGAATCCTCTGTGCCATTTAAAACAAAATCTCGATCAAACCAAGCATAATCAACGGCTTCAATCAATTTCACAGGACACAAAAAAGAATAAGGACTAGTCCTTATTCTTTTTTGATTCATGAATCATCAAGATCTTGGTTGAAATATACAATTGCACAATTTGGTCGTAATTGTCAAAGTTGATGTCGAACAGCTCTTTGATTTTTTTAATCCTGTAGTTCACCGTGTTGCGATGGATATACAGGCTTTCCGCTACAGCCTGAACCGACTTTTCATTCTCCAGATAGGCTCGAATGGTTTCAAGATAATTCGTCCCATTCACAAGATCATACAACTGAATTTTAATCACCCTGCTGTCGACCAAGTCCATGAAATCCACCTTCTCAAGCGCCAGCGACAAGGATTCATAGAGCTTGATGTCATTGTAAAAAACAATTCTTGACTTGTTCTTCAAATACTTTTTCAGCAATCTTGCTTCTTTGGCTTTCAAGAAGTAAATCTTAAAATCGAACAATTCATTGAACATGTTGGAAACATTGAATTCCAGTTTGTTTTGCGCCAGAAACTTGTTGATTCTGACATCGCTTTTAAAAAGCTTGCCGCACAATAAAATCACCAAGATATGACCGACTATAATAATCACCGAATCCCCAAACAACTCCTTCAGCTCGTTCTTCAAGTTATCCGTTTCGACATTGTAGGAGATCAGCTGGCTGATGTCGCAGGTGATCACTTGGTAGATTTTGTAGTTATAAATATCCAAATGCGAGGCGCGATGGAAAAGGTGCTCTTTCGACTTGAACCGGTCATAATACAAATCCAACAGGATATCTTCATCCTGCACATTCAAATCGGGATGGTACCGCTCCTTTTGCAAAAACAATTCCTTGGCAATCACCTTGCACGCGAAACGATAGTCCTCCTCTTCCGTTTCATCCAGCGAATGATTGCACTCCAGCACGTTCAGATAGCCAATCACGCAATCCTGATAGGTGATTTGGTAGAATCTCCGCTTGTTTTGGCTGTCGATTTTCGAGAATTCAATATACGCTTGTCCCTCATGAACAAATTGGTCCCAATTGTTCAGCGTGGCGCCAAACTCCAGCGTAATAAATCCCCGCTTAACCGCATTCTGCCACAATTCGTTCTTCACCTCAAAATTTCTGGTGTATGACACAATTTCGAATGATTGCCCGATGATCACAACCGGATTGTCCAGCAGCAAACCCACCATTTCAACCAATTGATCCAGGTTTTCACCCCGCAGTACCGCCTCGATAATATCTTCTTTGTTCATCGCTTCCCCCTTGTGCGCTCAGCACAAAAACTCTCTATACTTTCAGGCCATTATACCATTTGCCTTCGATTCGGTAAATGATATCATTTGCTTGTGAACGAATTGTTTATTTTTTAACTATTCCCTGCAGGAGTGTTAGTTTGTTTTGATTTCAAGAGAGTGAGGCATAAACTATGTTTGATTTTACAGGTAAAACTATTATCGTTACAGGCGCAGCCCAGGGAATTGGGAAAGAAACAGCGAAAGGCATCGTGGAAGGCGGCGGAAAAGTCGTTATCTTGGACTTGAACAGCGAAAAGGGCCAAGCAACGGCAAAAGAATTCAACGGTCAAGCCGACTTTTACAAAATTGATTTGGGCGACTGCAAAAACTGCAGGGAAGTCATTAAAACCGTTTGTGCTGAACATGACAGAGTCGACGGTCTGATCAATGTTGGCGGCATCATTTCCAAAGCCAAGTTTGAAGACATCTCGGATGAGGAATGGGAACGAACCATTCGCATCAACCTGACAGGCACTTACAGCACTTGCAGCGAAATCTATCCCTACTTCATGAAAAACGGCGGCGGAAGAATCGTCAACGTCTCATCCGTAGCCGGAAAAATCGGCGGCGGATTGTTGGGAACTGCTGCATACGCATCCAGTAAAGCCGGCGTAAACGGACTGACAAAGGCAATCGCAAAGGAAGGCGGCAAATACGGAATCAGCTGTAATGCCGTATGTCCGTCATTCACTCATACAGCCATGACCAAGTCTTTGGCAGAAGATGAAGACAAAAACAATGCGGTTATCAACATGATTCCCCTTCGAAGAGCGGCGGAACCCAATGAGATTGCGCAAATGATCTTGTTCTTCGCAAGCGATGCAGCCAGCTTCGTCAATGGTGAAATCGGCGATTGCGACGGCGGAATTGTTCTAGATTAGGAGAGAAAAAATGACAAATACAAAAAAAGGATTTAAAATTCCTCGAATTCCCGGCGATTTAATTATCTACCCCATGATTATTGGCGTCATACTGAACTCATTCATCCCGCAATTTTTGAATATGGGCGGCTTCTTGACAGCCATCAAGGGCGGCACTGCAGCCTTGGTTGGCATCTTCCTGTTCTTCTTGGGTGCAAGTCTGGACATCAAGTCTACACCGCAAGCTGTTAAACGCGGCGGCATTGTCATCATAACTAAGGTATTGGCCTCTGTCGGACTGGGCTTGCTGGTAGCCTTTGTATTCAAAGACAATTTCTTGGGACTTTCTTCCCTGGCAATTATCGGCGGCGTTTCCGTTGCAAATAACGCCCTGTATTCTGGCATTACTGCAGAGTACGGCACAGACGCTGAAAAAGGCGCGGTTGGCATCACAATTCTTTCCGTTGGTCCCATCGTTACCATGATCGCCCTTTCCTCTGCAGGGTTGGCTTCCATCTCCATTTGGTCCATCATCGGCTGTATTTTGCCACTTGCTTTGGGGGTTATCCTGGGTGCGGCATTCCCGTATCTGAAAGAAATCCTATCCGTATGCTATCCGGGTTGCATTATCGTTGTCGGATTTGCCTTGGGTGCGAATATGAGTTTCGCCCAATTGTTCCAAGGCGGGGTTCAAGGCATCTTGTTGGGCATTATTTCATCCGTAATCATTGGTGCTGTTACCATTATTGTCGATAAGGCCACTGGTGGCAGTGGTGTTGCAGGTGCCGCCATTTCTTCCAATGCAGCAAGCGGTGTTGCGAATCCTGCCGCTTTGGCAGCCGTTGACCCTGCCTATGCAGCCATCGCGCCAATTGCGACTTCCCAAATTGCAGCTTCCGTTATATTGACTGCATTTTTGGCGCCATTGATTACCGGCTGGGTTCATAAGCGAAATCTAAAAAGACAAAACAGCTCGAAATCCACTGGAAAAAGAGTAGCTGCTTAGTTCATACAATCAACCAAATGACAAAGAAAAAACTCACAGTCGTGAGTTTTTCTTTGTCTCAATCCAAATAAATATCTTCGCAAAAACCCTTCCTTTATGCCTCTCTTCTTTCTTTACAGTTTAGTTTCTCCTGAATCTCCAAAAAGAAACTTCGATCAATCTTGTAGAAATGCACAGCCACTGCGGAGATCATCACCAAAGTAATCGGTATGACTGTAAGGGTGCTTAAGATTCCGTTCAAGGTTTGCATGCTTTGCATAGGCACATCCGCAACATATCCCGTCAATTCCAGCACAGCTGCAACCAAAAGGCCGGCAATTGCCGTGGCCAACTTCTGACTGAAACTAAAGACCGAATAGATAATCCCTTCCGTTCGCACACCGGTTTTATACTCGCCATACTCCACGGTATCCGGCACCATGGACCAACCCAAGGTTCCCACCATGGCAAATCCCACACTGCTAAAAGCTGCAAATATCATAATCAAGGGTAAATTGCTTGTCGGCGTAAAATGGAAAACTACCGAACCGGCTACCGCGATGCCTGTGCCGATGTAATAGGCCCCCTTCTTGTCGAATCGGGCGGTGATACGAGGCAAAATCAAATTTCCTGCAACCATAGACAAAACAACAATTCCCAAAAAGACCGGCAGCATGTCGCTTCTGCCCACATTGTAATTCACAAAATAGATCGCTGCCGTTTCACGAATAAAGCTGGCCATGGAACCAAACAATGAGGTCAGCGCAATCACAAACAAGGGACCATTCTTTAATAAGATCGGCCATACTTCCTTAACGGAGTAACTCGCTCGGCTTGCCTCTTGAGTCGCCCTGGCTGTTTTGGTCGACAGAAAGCAAAGCTGAAAAAAGACAAAGGACAGGCCTGCAAAAATCACCGCCACAATTCGATAACCGGAAGCCGGCACTTCAAAACTGGAAACAATCGGCTCTACCAAAACCGAAACCGCAATCACGCCAATCAGCATGAAAATCATGCGAATCGAAGACAGACTGGTTCTCTCTTGGGGATCCTGTGTCAGGGAAGCCGTCAAGGCTGAATAAGGGATGTTGACCAAGGTATATAGCATACCCCAAAGAATATAGGTAATCAGGGCATAGACCACCCGACCTCCTTGAGAAAATCCCGGTACCTGAAACATCAGAATGGTTGCAATCGCCAAAGGGAGTGACCCATAGAGCAAATACACCCGCTCTTTCCCATGTTTTGACTTTGTATGGTCCACAATCAATCCCATCATAGGATCATTTACAGCATCCCAAATGCGGGCAACCAAGAAGATCATGCCGGCAGAAATGGCTGAAATCTTTAATACATCCGTATAGAAGAATAAAAGATATATTACCGTCAACTGAAAAAGAAAGTTGCTGGCCAAATCCCCCAATCCATATCCGAGCTTGGTCCGCATCGATAATGGCTTCATCATTCTTCCTCCTTCAAGTGATTTTCAATCATGGACTGTGTGATCGCCTTCTCTTCGCAAATGGCGCTATAGAAATGCCCACTCTCTCGGATACGGCGTTCCATGGTTTCATAATCGACTTCAACCAGCCCAAACCGAGGCCAGTAGCCATCCGCCCATTCCAGATTGTCCATCAAGGACCAATAGTAATACCGCTGCACATCAACCCCTGCATCAATCAGCTGCTTCACTTGAACCAAATGATCATAGATAAATCTTGCCCGCTTCGTATCCTTCTCATCAGGAATCCCATTCTCGGTTATATAAACCGGCAACTGATAGGCCTGATACAAGGGGGCAATCACCTCATATAATCCAGTCGGGTAGAGCTCCCAACCCATGTCGTTTTTTTGCTCCTCCTGCAACGATTCGTCCACGGTAACCTGGCCGAACAGCATGGCAGGGTTCCAGGAATTTTTAATGATATGCCGGGAATAATAGTTTATCCCCAAGAAGTCGCAAAAACGCCCCTTTCCTTGTGGATAGCCCGAACCGATGGGGATAACCAGCTTCCCTTCTATAAATCCTTTTTCAAAAATCGTATGAAAGGAGTAATCCATCATCTTTCGGCTTAATTGCGTCAGCGGATTTTTTGAATCCACCGTTAAAACTGCCGCGTGATGCGCAAAACCCACCTTGGTTTCTCCTTCAAAACCTCTTTCCCTGCGGATCGCATGAATTCGTTTGTAAGCCTGCAGATGCGACAAGACCAAGTGCTTAGCAGCTGCAAAATACCCCTTGATATCGTCCTTGTGTCCCGGTGGAAAGTTCCCATCAATATAAGCGCCCGTTGCCAAAACATTTGGTTCGTTGATGGTGCAATACTCAGAAACCAAATCCCCCAATTCCAGAACAACCTTTTCTACAAATCGGGTGAAAAGATCAACAGATTCAGGATTCGTCCAGCCCCCCATTTCCTCAAACCATTGCGGACTGGAGAAATGATGCAAACTGACCAGCGGTTCAATTCCCGCCCGTTTCAGTTGCGTCAATTCATCCCGGTAATGATCAATGCCCGCTTGGGACCATTGACCCATACTGGGTTCAATGCGGCTCCATTCTATACTCATCCGATAAATTTGATGATTGAGTTCTTTCATCAAATCGATATCTTCCTTTACACGGTTCCAATGATCAGCTGCGGTAATACTACTTGCTCCATTGTGAATCTTTCCGGCCAGAGACCAGGCATACCAATTGCTGTTGACATCTCCCCCTTCGATCTGGGTCGCGGCTGTAGCGGATCCAAAAAGAAATGATGATGGAAATTGAATCGGTTTCATTGAATGCCTCCTTCCGGAACTTTTAATGCCTGCAAATATAAATCAATCTGGCAATGAATCAGTTTCATTTTATCGACATGGTCTTCCGCTTCAATCTGCATGCCGCGCATGGCAATGCGCTGTCCAAAGCTCCACAGAACCTGAGAAATGGTTGAAACCAAAACCTCCAAGTCACCCGCATAAAACAAAGACCCATCCGCCGATCCCAGTTCAATTAATTGCTGCAGATATTGGTGGCTGCTGTGGGAAATTTCGTTGAAACGCATGAAAACTTCGCTGCTGCACTGAAGATCGGAACGATCCTGTGTATAGTAGTCGAAGGTGCCCAAAAAACGCATGGTGTCCAAGCGGTCTTCCATATATCCCACCAAGGCTTTTAGGTAGTCCTCCAATCTTTCAAATCCCGTACCGGACAAGTCTTGATAGATCAAAAGCTGTACTTGGTTCCAGTCTTCAAGGATACGAATGACAACTTCGAAAACCAATTCATCTTTTGATGGAAAATACCGATATAAGGTTCTTCGTGTACAATCACTGGCCTTTGCGATCTCCTCCATAGAGGTTTCGCTCAGCCCTGTTTTTAGCAAAGCCTCATATGCTTTTAATAGAATCCGTTCCTTTGTATTTGCTCGTTTCTCAGACATGTTACCTCCTAAATGTCACACCCTGTGACATTTTAAGCGTACCACAAGTCTCTTTTCTATGCAATCGTTTTCATTTTAATCAAAAGAAACCTGCTGTTTAGCAAACTTCTTTCAATTGTCCTCTTACCCGTTGAATCGCTTCATCCATATTGGGATAGAAACGCTCTTCGCCCATTTCATCTACGATGCCCGCACGCTTCATCACTTGCAGGGGCTGCTGGGCTGCACCGGAGACAAAGACTTCGATATGATGGGTTTCGCACATCTTCAGCATACGTTTAAAGGCATGCAAGGCCGTCGCATCCATGGCCGGCACGTTCTTCATGCCAATGATCAATCCGTCCGTATGATAGCCAAGACCATTGATCGCCTCTAGAAATTTGTCGGCTGCGCCAAAGAAAAACGGGCCGTTGATTTCATAGATCTGAATGCCTTCAGCCAAATTACGCCGCTCTTGGGACTGTCGGTAGGCAGATCCATCCTCCCCATCCTCTTCCTCGGCAGCATCAATGGTGCCGATTTGGACTTCCGACACTTCCGCCATGCGTTTGACAAACAAAAACGCCGCCAATATAATCCCAAACTTGATCGCTTCGACCAAATCGACCAAGACCGTCACGGAGAAAGTCGCCAGCAAGACAGCCACATCGCTTTTCGGCGTACGAAGAATCGCCTGAAACTCCTGCCATTCGCTCATATTCACGGCGACCATAATCAGAATCGCAGCCAAGGATGCAAGGGGCACCATTTGCGCAAGGGGCATAAACAGGATCAATATCAGCAACAATACCAAAGCATGCACCATGCCGGAAACCGGCGTGCGTCCGCCGTTCTTGATATTGGCAACCGTCCGTGCAATGGCACCCGTGGCCGGAATCCCGCCAAAAAGACCCGATGCCATATTCGCCACGCCCTGGGCAATCAATTCCATATTCGACCGGTGCTTGCCGCCGATCATGCCGTCCGAAACCACCGCGGACAGCAAAGATTCAATCGAGCCCAAAATGGCAATCGTAAAAGCCGGGCCGATCAAAAGACGAATCTTCTCCAAAGAAAGCTCCGGCACTTGCGGAACCGGCAGGGCTGAGGAAAGCGCCCCAAACTTCGTACCGATCGTTGCAACCTCCAGATGGAAAATCTGCACAATCAATGATGTAACAATTAAGGCAACAAAGGCACCCGGAATCTTCCGGTTGACCTTAGGCCAGAAAATAATGATGACAAGCGCCAGAAGGCCGATGGCCGTGGTAGTCCAATCCAGCGAGCTTGCCGCGCCCGCATAGGCGCGCCATTTATCAATGAAATCCACCGGTACATCTGCCAGGCTCAACCCAAAGAAATCTTTCATCTGAGATGAAAAGATCACCAGGGCAATCCCGCTGGTAAAGCCTGTCGTAATGGGATAGGGAATGAACTTTATCATATTCCCCAGTTTTAAGAGTCCCATGGCAATCATGATGATCCCAGCCATAATGGTGGAAAGAATCAAGCCATCCAGGCCAAACTCCATCACGATTCCATAGACAATCACCATGAAAGCGCCTGTCGGACCGCCAATCTGAACACGGCTTCCGCCTAAAAAGGAAATAAAGAATCCGGCAATAATCGCTGTATGCAGACCCTTCTCCGGTGCAACGCCGGAAGCGATCGCCAAAGCAATCGAAAGCGGCAAGGCAATAATTGCTACAATGACCCCCGCAGAACAATCAGAAACCAATTGTTCTTTTGTGTAATTTTGCATCGTACTGAATAATTTCGGTTTCAGCTGTGACATTCTATCCTCTTCTTTCTATACAAAAAAATTAAGCTTGATTCCAAGTTTTTGGCGACCCAAGTCAGAGTCGCCAGAAGTATTCTACTCCTCTTTTGTACAGAAAGCAATATGCCTTTTTCGTATGAATATACAAAAAGAGCAGCCAATTCAGCTGCTCCTGCTTTTCAGTATCAGGCCAATATTTTTTCGATTGGTTGTCAACCCCAGACAGCTTGTAAAACCAATGCTGAAAACACGGTTTACAGCTTTTCAAAGTGAATGCGAGTTCGGTCAAATCGATCAACATATCGATTCCCTGCTCCATCCGGCACACCCACCGGCACAACCGCATAGGGCACGAGATTTTTTGGCAAATCAAATACGTTAACGATATGTGCCATTCGTTCCTCCAAAGGTGCAACCCCCAGCCAAACTGCACCCAGCTCCATGCTTGCAGCCTGCAACAACAAATTCTCCGTTGCCGCGCCCATATCCTGCTGCATATTCTCAGGGTATTTCAAACGCTCTGTATTGGCAAGCATCACAATGGCGACAGGCGCATTGGCAATCGCACCGGCATAGGGACTCATTTTCGATAGTCTTTTTCGTTTTTCTTGGTCTTTTACCACCAAGAATTCCCAAGGCTGCTGGTTCCCCGCTGAGGGTGCCTGCATTGCAGCGCGCAACAGCGTTTCGACTGTTTTTTCATCAATCATTTCATCTGTAAATTTTCTTACGCTTCTTCGCACTTCAATCGCTTTTAACATAATCAATCCTCCTGATCATTATTTATCCCTAGTAGTGTCTATAGGATCAATGAATCCCACATTTTCAGTGTATCAAATCCGTCAACACCCATTGACTTTCCTACTGTTGCGGAGTAAAGTTTGAGTAACAGGACTAGAAAGGATGGGTATGATGAGTATTGAGAGTGTAAAGAACCAATTCGCCCAGGAAGGGCTCGATTTAAAAATCATTGAGTTTGGCGAAAGTACGGCGACGGTCGAACTAGCCGCTCAAGCCATTGGCTGTGAACCGGCGCAGATTGCCAAGACCATGGGCTTTCAGTTGAAAGACCAGGCCATTGTGATCGTCTCCAAAGGCGATGCACGCATTGACAACAAGAAATTCAAATCAACCTTTGCAACCAAAGCCAAGATGATTCGTTTTGAAGAGGTAGAAGAATTTACAGGCCATCCGGCTGGCGGCGTATGCCCTTTCGGATTGAAAGATGGCGTTGGCATTTACCTCGACGAGTCCCTCAAGGAGTTCGAAACCGTCTATCCAGCCGGCGGCACACCCAATTCAGCCGTCAAAATTGGCGTTACGGAATTGGCAAGCGTAACAGCGGGCACCTGGGTTGATGTCTGTAAGTAAGATAGAAAGGAAGGGTGTATGAAGACTTCAAATACAAGATATATGATTCTAAGCGGCTTTTTTATGGCGATCGGCCTTTTGCTTCCCTCCATTTTTCATCTGATTGGAGGCGCGGGTCCCATCTTTTTGCCCATGCATATCCCCGTATTAATCGCCGGTTTCTTTTTGCCGCCATTTTATGCGGCTTTCGTCGGCCTGCTGACCCCGATGTTGAGCAGCTTGCTGACCGGCATGCCCGTTCTTTATCCCATTCTTCCCATTATGATGGGAGAATTGATGGTGTACGGCCTCGTCGTCAGTTGGCTGGGGAAAAAGCAAATGAAAAGCATCCTGGGCCGTCTGGTTCTTGCCATGATCGCCGGACGACTGGTTGCCGGCCTGATCGTCTTCCTGCTTGCCATCGGATTCGGTCTAAAAATGAATCCGTTGATCTATTTGCAGGGGGCTGTCATTACAGGCTTGCCGGGACTGGTTATCCAAATTCTCTTGATTCCGGCCCTGGTCATGCTGATTCAGAACCGAAACCAAACCCTCAACCGAAAAGACCAACTATAAGGTCTTTTCCAATTCCATTTGACTCATTGCAGGCGATTGCTCCTCTCGGGAAGCAGTCGCTTTTTTCAGCAGAAAACCGCCGATAATCGCTGTCAAGGGCGCCACCGCCACCAGGCCCACTGAACCAATGATGGTCCGCATGACTTCCGCCGCAACAATTTTCATATTCATCATACGGGTCAGACTTGTCCCCCGTGCCATAAAAAGCATGAGAAGCGTCAGGTAGCTCCCCGAATAGGCCAAAAGCAGCGTCGTTGCCATGGTGCCAATGACCTGTCTGCCGATGGTGAAACCGGATTGGATCAATTCACCCCGGGTAATCTCCGGTTTTTTCTCCAGGATCTCCTGCATGGATGCCGAAATATCGACGGAAATATCCATGGCTGCACCGGAAGCCCCCAGGATAATCGCCGCGTAGAAGATGCTGCGCAGGTCCAGGTCATAGTAGCCGCCAATCACCAGGGCTTGCGCATAGGGTTGGGTCATCCCGTAGAGCCCCATCTCTTCCCCGAAAAATTCCGTGACGATCAACATGGTCAACAAGCCGATCACCGTTCCCAAAAACGCCGTTATTCCCCTTCGGGTCAGGCCCGACACCAAAAAGATAATCACGGCGGAAAGGATCATCACCGTTGTCACCACCATTTGAATCGGATCCCTGCCGTCCAGCAGGCCTTGGATAAAATACTGCCACAAGACCCACAGGCTGAATCCAAAGGATAAAAGCGCCTTGACTCCAATCATGCGCGCATAGATCAGTAGCGCCGCCACCATCAGGAGAACCAACCAAGACAGCCAATTGGTCCGCTGCAGGCTCAAGGGTTTTGCGTCAACCACTTGCCCGCCATCGGTTTGAATGGCAAGAACAATCTTGTCCCCCGCCTTGTAAATCTCGTCGTATTCGTTCTGTCCCATCAGAATATTGTTGGCTTTTACCACCTTGCCCTGATGCGCGCCCTCTTCAATCTCCACCATCAAAGTTTGCGCGCCGAGATTCGAAAACCCGGAAGACAGGATATCCTCATTGTCCACTTCTAAAACACTCGCCTTGACTTCCCGCTCAGAAATTTCCGCATTCACCCCGGCAACCAAAAGGAGAAGGCCCAGCGCCGCAATGGCTAAAAGGCCAATCAAACCAATTTTGTCTTTCATCTTTCCATCCCTCTCCAAAAAAGAACTCTGCCTTTCATTTAAGTCAGACCATCTTCATTCAAGTAAAAAAAGCCGTCGCATCAAACGACGGCTTTCCAGATCTTATTTTCCTAGGCTGACACCCATGATATCCGCCAAGGTTTGAGCGATTTCCGTGTTGTCTTTGTATCCCAAAAAGGATTCCGCATCAACGCCCATCGCAGACATTGGGATTGCCGTCCCCGTATGGATTGTGGTCGTCCAGAAGATATTGGCTCGTTCGGAAACGATATGGGCAACTGCAACCGGAGCCGGATCATAGGCATAGTAGCCAAAAGTCTCGCCCGCGTCCTGCGCGTCCATTGCCGCTTCCAGTTTTTCTTTCTCGGCATCGGTCAAATCAGTCAAACCCAATTTTGTTTTCAGCGTTGTATAGTACGCGTCTCGGTTGCCATTGTAAGCCAAGTCTGTGTAAGCAAGTTCATCCGCGATGGAAATCTTCGCTTTGCCCAATTCACTTGGATCAACGAAGTATCCGTTTGTATCCATGCCCAGGCCCAATCCGCCGGTTTCATGGTCGCCAACAACGAGAACCAGGGTTTCTGCCGGATGCGCATTGTAGAATTCTACCGCTTCCTTGACGGCCATATCGAATGCCAGCGTATCTTGAACCATGGCTGCCGCGTCGTTCTGATGAGCGGCATGGTCAATGCGTCCGCCTTCAACCATCAGGAAGAATCCGTCCTCGTCCTCTTCCAGCAAATCAATTGCCTTATCAGTAATCTCTGCCAAAGACGGAAGCTCCGGCGCTGTATTCACGCGGTCAATTTCGTAGGGGAGATGTGAATAGGTAAACAGCGCCAGCACTTGGTCTCCAGCTTGAAGTTGTGTGCTCTTGAATGCATCGGTGCCTTCGTTGCCAATGAATGTCTTGTATCCAAGATCTTCGAAAGCTGCCACTACATCGGTTTCGTCTTCCCGCTTGGATTTTATAGTATATCCAGCATAATCCTTTTGATCTTTCGGAGTGCTTGCTGGAATGAAATGTCGGATTCCCCCGCCTGCCAAGAAGTCTACACCGCTGTCCAAATAATCAACCGCGATTTCATTTTCGTTATTGCGACTCTCGTTGTGTGTCGCAAAGGCTGCTGGGGTGGCATGGGTTAACCGTGTGGTCGTGACAATCCCTGTGGCCATGCCTTTTTTCTCTGCCAACTCGACAAGAGTTGGGACATCTCGGTTATCGGCATCTTTACCAATGACGCCGTTGTTTGTTTTAATGCCGGAAGCAAGGGCTGTACCCGCTGCCGCCGAGTCGGTGATCAAGCTGTCTGCAGAGTAGGTCGTGTTGACGCCTGCAATATCAAACTGGTTCATCACCAGTTTTTCGTTGGTTCCGCTTGTCTTTTGCTCGTAGTACTCGGAAATCTGTCGCTGTGAAAATCCAAGCCCGTCGCCAATCAGCATAATCACGTATTTTGGTGTTTGACCCGGAATCACCAGTTCCTGTCCCGGAACCAGGACGTTTGGATTGCTCAAGTCATTCGCCTCTTGAATCGCATCCATGGATGTTCCATTTTCCGCTGCGATCTTCCAGAGCATGTCACCCGGCTGTACCACGTAGTTGTTGGCAAATACGATGCCGGTGCTCATTGCCAGTACAAGCATAAATCCCAAAAATGATTTCAAATACCGCTTCATAATACCTCTCCTTTTTTTGCATATTCACTTTCGTTCTGGTATTAGTTTAACTTTTGATTATTAACAGCATGTTTTGGGAATGTAACGACTATGTAAAAAAACACGGAGAACATTCTCCGTGTTTTCATTCGTATAAGGCGTCTTCCAAAGCCTTGACAATCGCTTTGCTGCTGGCAGTCGCCCCCGTCACCATATCCACTTCCATAGTCTGCGCTTCTAAAATTCGTTCCACAATCGGTTCGGCCGCTTGCCCTTTCCCATTGACATGTTCATCCAGGGTCAGGGTTTTCAATACGCCATCCTCCACCTTCGCCGTCACCTTGGTCTTCACAAGAAAAAGGTCGTATTCTCCGTGATAGGTGCCGTTCTTTACATCCGCAAAAGCAATGGGATTGATTTGAATATGCTGAATGTCGTATTGATACTTCACAAATCGTATAAAAAATGCCGCGCCAAAAATCAAAGCCGCCAGTAGAATCACTTGCCCCGTTTTCTTCACTTTCACCGCTCCTCTCATCATCAACCAGTCTATCTCGGCAAGATGAAAATCCGGTTAAAGCTTTATGAAGTTTTATCAAGCGTCCGATTCCATCGCCTTCACCTTGTGCAGATACTGTGCGATGCGTTCGTGATGACCGTCCGGATAGGGATAGCCCAGCCGATCCGCAGTTTCCCGGCCCAGCAAGCCGACCAGTTCAAGGCTTGCAAACAAGGCGCGCCAATTGTCCTCCACGGCGCTGCCCGCATAGGTAGCAAGCACCATCTGCCAATGGTCCGGATCCATCTGACGGTTAAAATACCGACCGCAAACTCCGGGGTTGTTGGTCCAGTTTGCCTTTGCACCCAAGTGCCAGGCAATCACTTCCTCCATATACCGGTGCAGCAGGTCGAACATAAATTTCGCAAAATACATCTCCCCCCGCCACAAAGACTTGGCCACATAGGTTGAGTCCCAAAGAAAGCCATTGATCCGCTTTACAAACCGTTCCTCTGTGGGTTTCTCCGTATAAAAACCCTCCTCCGTTGTTCTTGTTGGTACTGGAATCATGTCATCCTTATCCAACACAACCTGATAGAGCGGCAAGTCTTTGATCGTCTCCATCGCTGCAATGGGAAAAAGACTGAAATCCACCTTCAGGCCATCCTCGTATAAAACCAACATCATCTCTTGGTTCCATTTCTCTTTCTCATTCAATTGAACGGTATTGTAACAATGGGAAATCGGGTTCCCAAATTTGAAGATCCACCTGTCATCGTTTGCCATGTTCGCCGTTTCTGCCACCACAAACATGGGATCCAAATCGGAAAACACGTCGATGGGCGCCGCCGGGTTCACCAGGGATCCCTGGAGCACAAGGCCGCGAATATTTTCATTTTCCTTTGCGTATTCAATAATTTGTTCCAAAACCACATTCCTGTCTCTCATCGTCTGCTCCTCACTTATGCCAGATTGTTACAACTATGTACTTATCCCAGCCATTTCACCATCTCCCATTGGCTGAGCTCATCCAATTCCATCCCCAAATGATTGGCAAAGGTATGAAAACCCACGTTGTTCAGATAGGAGATCCTCATCATTTCCGGTTTCAGTTCCTCCGCCATGCGCTTCATCATCGCTTTGGCAAACCCACAATTCCGATATGCCGGGTCAACCCACAGATACAGCAAACGTCTCGGCGTAGCCACCAGTCCTGCAACCAAGGCATCATTCTCCATCACTCCGTAAGACCGGGTTGGAAATTCCTCAAAATACGGAAATGATCCCTGCCAAGGCAAGCGAGTCCGTTCCGTCTTGCGCAGCTCTTTGATCTTTTCCAGCTCCACCGATTCCACGCGCGCCATCAAATCTGTAGGAATACTCCAATTCGCTACCTGGTCTTCCGGCTCCCAAGCGCGATACTGCATATGGGTGACAATCTCGTAACCGCTCTTCTCATAAAAATGGATCGCCCGGTCATTGCCCTTGATCACTTCCAAAGCCAACTGACGACAGCCTTGCTCTTTTGCCGTCTCCTCGTGCAAATCCATCAACTGCTTGGCAAGGCCGGACCCCCGGACCTCGGGAATCAGCGCCATGCCTCCGCAACGCAAGGTTTTGAAATCCTCATTCCGTTTGAATCCGCCTAAAATTACACCGACAGGCTTCCCTTCATCCAACGCGATAAAGGACAAGTCGCGTTCATTTCCTTCCGGACCGAAAAAATGGCCCACAAAGGTTTCTTGGTCCAATTCAACATGGATCATGTAATCCGCAAATCCCGCTTGAAAGCCTTCATAGATTACCGTATCCGAAACTTCACTGCATCGTTTGATCTCCATCGTCATCTCATCCTTTCAAATAGTGAATAAACATCGTTACTGATTCTTCTATCTGTCGATCCGTGATGACTCTTCCCATGGAGCCGGACATGACGCCGACGCCGTTAACCATTGAAATAAAGAGGTAGGCGGCATCTTCGGCCGGACAATCGGGACGGAATTCTCCTGCCTGAATCCCCTCTTTTATCATGGACTCTACAACACCCGCAAAAAAATGATAGCGTTCATCATCCAATTCCTGCAGATTGGGTATCACATTAGGCAGCGACCAAAATTCCAGAATGATGCGTGTCCATTTTCTGGTTCCTTCCAATTGAAAGGCCTGTAGCCGGTCCCTTAAATATTTCCTGAGCTTCTCTTCAGCCGGTTTATCTGTCTGGCCCTCAAAAAAATCATCCCGTCTCTGGTCATGCATTTCGATAATGCTCAACAGAATATCCGCCTTACTGGAAAAGTGAACATAGATGCCGCCTTTGCTCACATTGGCTGCTTCCATAATGTCCCGCATGCTTGTGGCGGAGTATCCCTTGTCGGCAAACAAGTCGAAAGCAGCTTTCATAATCATCATCCGTCTTTGCTGCATCTTTTCTTCCGATAGTTTAGGCATCCGTCTCCCTCCTTTCTTCCAAGTACTTCTCTTCATTAATTGACTGGAAAATAGTCTCCGGCTTCATTCTCCGTCAGACGATCATACTTCTTAAAGGTGCCGTCCCAACGGTATATTTCGTAGTTATAAATCTCAGTATCTGCATGGTCCCGATCAGACTGAAAGATAATCGCACCTTCTTCCCCGTCAAAGATGCCGCTTTCATTGCGAAACTCATCATCGATTAAGGACGTAACTTCCTTGGTTTCCAGATCATAGGCCATTATCCGATTGCCCTCTTTGGAAAATTCTGTGTACAATAACTTGCCCATGTTCTCGCTATAATCAGAAAGAATCAGCTGGGCCTCGGACACGATCAAAGATGTATAATCCTGCGTTTCAAGAGAATAGGCTCCTATTTGATACTTCCCGTCAACAAGGAAGGAAGCCATAAGGGTTTGCTCATCCTGGGTCCAAAAGAGACGGATCGGCGGATAAGGTGTGGTAAATGCAATCTCATCCCCACCATAAGCAAAAGTCACCCGGTGAATTCCGTCTTTGTCTACATAGCCAAAATCTCCCTTTGGATACCAAAACGGGTCTGTTGCCGTTTCGGATACGGGTACCGAAAGAATGCGGGTTTGCCCAAGAGGTTGTATCACCTGAATCTTTTTTTCCTCTCCGTCATCCAAGAATAGGAACTTTGACTGGTCTTCATTAAAGGCTGGATAGGATTCATCACCTGCCCGTTCAATCCCCATCCACTCATTTCCACTCTCAATACTATAAAATACAATCTCCGCGGATCCATTGCGATCGGTCACATAACTGATCAATGAAGTTTCTACTCGACATCGGACCAAAAATCCAAGTGCAAAGATCAAGAAACAAACGATTACTTTCTTCATACCGGACGCCTCACTTTCCTGCGAGCTCGTTTGATACTTCTATTATATAATAAAAAAGACCGAGTGGTCTTTTTATTTCAAAATAATCTGAATTGTTTTTGCGTCGTAATCAATCATGCCATCATCCTTCATCTTTTTTAGTTCTCGAGAAAGAGACGTGCGCTGTACTCCGAAGCGCTCCGCCAGCGCCTTTTTAGATTCCAGCAATTGAATGATGTCACTTCCCTGTCTTTGCTGTTGCAGCTTCAAGTAGCTCATAATTTTATCCCGTAAGCTGCGCTCTACATGATTTTTTAATTTTTTGCCCAATAGAGAAGCGTGATTAGAAATCATCTGCAACACCATTTCCAAAAATTGCGGATGTGTATTGCACAGATGCAAAACACTCTCTTTTGAAAACTCCAGAAGTTCCGTATCCTTTACCGTACTTACCGTAAGGATATAATTGGGATCGCTGGCAAATAACAAGGAAGCCCCCAGCACATCTTCTTCTCGAAAGCGACTGATCGATAATATGCCGCCATCCGGGTCAATCCTGTCTACCACAACCTCCCCGGATATCAAAACTTCCAACTTGGTGCAGGTTTCACCTTCCAAATGAAGGACCGAATTCCCTTTGTATGTAACAAGGCGCAACTCTCCTGATTGCAGCCAACCCTTTATCTCTTCCCTTGTAAATACGCTTAGCATCGGCAAACTACAAATCTTTTCCAATCTTGCTTCCATTTTTCCCTCCATGTGTTACCTTGGTAACTCCTTCACTTTAACTGTACCGCTATACTAGATACAAATCAAGCAAAGGAGAAACCTATGGATCCATTTACACTTGGCATGTGGGCGATTACTCTGGTACTTAGCCTGGTCGCTCTCATAAAACACAAAGACAAAACGCTGCAGTCCATGAAAAAATCCCGCGGGATGATGAAGAATATGCTGGGACAAATCATCTCTATCATTTTGTTAATCGGATTGGTGCTTGCCTTGGTCCCACCAGAAACCATCGAAGGAACTTTGGGTCGGTCAAATCAAGTTCTAGCTACCATCTTTGCGGCAATCGCTGGAAGCATTACTCTCATTCCCGCCTTTGTTGCCTTTCCCCTTGTTGGCTCACTCATCGATGCCGGGGCAAGCATTCTTCCCGGCGTTGCATTCTTAACAACCCTGACTATGGTCGGTGTTGTGACCTTCCCTTTGGAACGTCATGAGTTCGGTACCAAGTTTGCACTTATCCGCAATGGCCTTAGTTTTCTTTTCGCTTTGGTCGTCGCTATCGGCATGGGGGTGATTTTATGAAACTTTTCACTCTTGTAAAAGGAAATAAATTCCTGGCCTTCATGCTCACGACTTACCTTCTTCTCTTCATCATAAAAGGCGACCTTGCTGCTATCGCTTTTCAGAACAGCGGTTACTATTTTATTGAAATGATCCAGATTATGCCCATGATCTTTCTTTTAACGGTTGTCATCGATGTCTTGATTCCAAAAGAGACCATTATCAAGCATTTGGGTGAAGATGCCGGCGTAAAAGGGGGAATTTTGGCCCTGGTTCTGGGCAGTATCTCTGCCGGTCCCATTTACGCTGCCTTTCCAGTCAGCAAGCTTCTGCTGAAAAAAGGGGCCAGTATTGGCAATGTTGTTATCATTTTAAGTGCCTGGGCTGTCGTCAAGGTACCCATGCTGGCCAATGAAGCCAAATTCCTGGGTGTAGAATTTATGGCAACCCGATGGTTTCTAACAGTCCTGGCTATTTTTGCCATGAGCGCCTTGCTTGCTTTTTTAGTAAAAAAAGAAGACCTGCCTATGGCAGAGTCTTCTCCTCAACTCGTTCAAATTTCAAAATCCTATTGTATGGGATGCAGTTTATGCGCGAAGCTTGGACCGCAAATCTTTGAAATCGAAAACGGCAAAGCACGCTTGATTCAACAACCCCTTGCATCCAAACAATGGGAGGCGGTTCATCACATTGCGGAAAAATGTCCTGGAAATGCGATTCAAGTCCCCGTACGCTCCAATTCATCACAATAAACTGCAATCGCTTGACTTAGAAAGTCGGTGAGTCCTTCTCCATGCACATCCATCTTCTCTCTATATCGCGGATCTGCCTGATATATTTGTCCCAAGCCACGGAAGATCTCGAGGGTGCATGTATAGAAGGAACGCGTGATATAGTCGCGGTATGCATCAATCTGCTGCTGAACCTGATTATCTTTTGGATCCTTGTCCATCAACTGGGCAAGGGTCTTAAGGATTTGGTCCCCTTCGGCGGTTATTCGTCCCCAGTCTTTTGCGGAATAGCCTTCTATTTTCTTCTGAGATTCCTGATAGGCATCCGACTTCCCATATTTCTTATTCACTTCTTCGGCATGCTGCTTCTTATGAACTTCAATTTTATTCATATCAAAGGCTTTTATGGCTTTCTTCATCGCTTCCACTCCTTCCCTCAGTTAGTGACTGCATTCATGGATTCAATGGTAGTTTTCAGGTATGCTATGCCAAAATTACATGCAATTCAACCGGTAACAATGAACTGCTTCTTCCTGCCAAAAACCTTCTTTCAAGTACAAGGCCTTGGCCCCTTCATTCTCCGCATTTACACTCAGGTAAACCTGCTTATATCCCTTTTCCTTGGCAAACCGCACAATGGCCCGCAGCAAATACCGGCCCAGCCCTCGGCCCTGATATTCCGGAATGATCGCCAGCGGTCCAATGCAGAGGGTCGGTTCGCCTTCATATTCATCATCGGTTCCGCGAACTATTCCCACCGGCTGGTTTCCGTCGTAGATCATCATCATCCCTTCTGGAAGATAGTCTTTCTCTTGCGTCATCTTGACCACCTGAGCCTCCAGCAAGGGCGTTTGGCTGCCCAGAAGCTTGGCAAATCCCCGATTTCTCACCGTTACCCAATGGGTTTCATCCATGCCGGGACGGAAAATCTGCACTCTCAGGGGTTCAGAAAGCGGCGGCAGCTCAGGAAGGTTGTCCGTATCCCGGAGCAACAGATAGGAGGAACGCTCAACGAAGAAATCCAGCGACTTCAGAACATCGCCTGTTATCGGATCCTCATCCGGAACAAAAACGAAGATGTAGTCCAAATCGGAAAGCGACGGACGCAATGCGTCAAGCAATTGTCGATAGACTTGCGGATCCCGATTTTCCGCATGGAAAATGCGAAACCGTCCCCGTTTTCCCCGACGATGATAGTCATCCAAAACCAGAGAAGCTGCTGCGACAGTTGCGCCCTTATTCGTAATCACAAAGCTGGGGTTCTCCTCCCCCAAAACAAACTCGGCCAAGTCTTCCTCGTACAAATAGGAATCGTCCACCTCCTTGCGGTGGGTTCGGCAATAGGTGAAAAAGGCCTCCAGATTATCTTGGGTTATCGCTTCCACTTTCATCGCTTCAATCCTCCTTCCTCTCTTTTCCTTATTTTATCATGCAGGCTTTCCGTTGCGCTCAAAAAAAACAGCCGATTCCTCGGCTGTTAGTTCCAACTCTGCTTGTGATGCAAAGACAACTCCCGCATTTCCCCTACAACTTCTTCCATGTCCTTGTATTGGTATCGTCGTGTCAAAAGCCTTCTCGCCATCTCAATAACAAAACGCTGCCCCTTCGCCCGGTTCTCCAAACTCGTGATGCGCTGAAAATCCTGACAAAGTCCCTGGTCATAGATCCGCGCCAGCATGGTGCAGGCCATATAGCCCAAGGTCTGTTGAAAGATCGTTGCCCGCATGCGGTCCCGCCCCTGCGTTCGTTTCGGATGATGCTTGTCCCAAAGGCTGGCATAGGTCTCGTCAAAACTTCGATACAATCCCTCCATCACCTCGAGCAGGTAAACCTGATAGCCCTTCTTTCGCTCCTCATCCCAGGCTTGATAGCCCAAAAGGGAGCCAAAATTCAAGACCAGGCTGCCCAAGAGACGGCCCAGATCAAATCCGATAGGACCAAACCGCGCAAACTCGGAGTCAAAGATCTTGAGTTCTTCGTCGGATACAAAAATATTGGATGTATGCAAATCCGTATGAATGAGACACTGCTTTGATTGGTTGAAATTGCTCTTTAGCATGCGCACTTCCCGGCGAACCGCTTCATCGGCATAGAGCTGGTCCACCCATCCCCGCACCAGCGGATTAATCGCATTTTCCTGATTGGCCAGCACCGGATCATCAAAAATAAATTTTCCCCACATCCGCTTGGTTTTCGCCTTATCAAAAGCCGTTTCAAAAGTTTGCTTTTCCCAAGCGCTTAAATATTGCTCCGAAGTATAGAAAGCAATACGGCCCAAAAACAAACCCATGCGAGCCGGGAAGCTGGGGAACACTTTCCCCTGCATCAGTTCATACCGCAAGATTTTCATGCGTCCCAAATCTTCCATCACCAGAATGCCATGATTCTGATCCCATACATAGAGTTCCGGGGAGATCCCGGGGCAGATCTGGTCCGCCGCGCGCATATACTGCACCTCAGCCTTGAGCCGATCGACGTTCACCGGCAGCTCCTCCCCATTCTCCTTTGCCGCTCGAATAAAGGGAAGGACTTGTTTAAGTATGGCCGAATGCCCGCTGGCCGCCGAAGTCACACGAAGGACATGGTTGGCCGCGCCATCGACGCTTGCGCTGAATCCGGTCAGTGATTTTGCCTGAAGTGTATCGGGATCGGAAAAAGATGGGGCATGTTGCTTGATATATTCGATTGCTTGTTCTTCCGTCATTAAGTCCAGTTGTTCCATTTTCACTCTCCTTGCCCTTATTTTTCCACGGCTAAAGGGCCTTTGCAATGGACACAAACAAAGTCGACTATTTTCTATCCGCATTTGCCAAGATTTTGCTGCTTCAAAGCAATTCTTTCGATAAAAAAAGACTCTCACACAGAGAGTCAAAAAAACAAGTTGTATCCAATCCAAATAATCGCAATATCCGCAAAGACATGGGCAATCCATGAATAGGTGATCTTCAATTCATGTCGGTTCAACCAGCAGAAAATCATGCCGCCTGCCATCAAACCCACCAGCGCCAAAGCCATCAACGGCCCCTCAAACCAGGTTCGGAAAATAGAAATATGGTACAGGGCGAAAAGAAACGATGAAACAAGATAGGCATAGGTCCGATTCCCGGTACGGGTCAACTGCCCAAACAGAAAGCCGCGGAAAAAAACCTCTTCCAACAGGGAGTTGATCAAAATCACATAGGCACCAATGAACAGGTAATTCATCTGGGTAACCTTCAGTCGGTTTTGCAGGTCCGCCACGATATGATTGAAATCAATCCACGGACGCAGCAACAAATAAGCGCCGTAGACCGCCGCAAAGGACAAGACACCCAAAAGAATCGCATGGATCCAGGGATGTTTTTCCCGATTCAACTGCCGTCTTACCGTCCACTGCCGGTCTTTGCGCTCCTGGATATAAAATCCCAAAGGAACGAGTAAAAACAAAGCAATCTTCACTACGCTCTGAATCAGATAATTCACATGGAGCCCTTGTTCAACCCCGTATAAAATTCCACAGGCGAGAATTCCCGCCCCTGTTATGATCACTGGCTTTTTCATGACAATTCCTTTCCGGTTTTTATCCAGTATACCGGAATAACTTTACACCCGTCTTAACCCCGACCGCATTTCACATTTTCTTTAAATTTGAATACAATTCCTTCCCGCAGCTTTGGCCTGATACAGCTTCTCATCCGCCGAGAGGATCGCCGGGTTAATCACACCCGATTCATATACCGCCATGCCTGCCGAGAATGTCGCCCCTTCCCTTTGGGCCGCGCAATGCTTGCGAAACTGCTCGAGAGATACAAAGGCATCTTCCAGGCTTGTCTTTGGAAAAAAGATCGCAAACTCTTCGCCGCCATATCGGCATATCTGTTGGAAAGAATAGGTCTCCCGCAAAGCCTGGGCAAATTCCATTAAAATCCGATCTCCTTCCAGATGACCCTGCCGGTCATTGATCTCCTTGAAATGATCCAAGTCGAGAATCGCAAAGACACCGGACGGCGCTTTTTCCAACTTTTCCATAAAGATGCGGCGATTTTGAATACCGGTCAAGGGATCCACCGTTGCCATAAACTCCAGTTCCCGCTTGCTGCGTTCCGCTTCCGTCACATCGTTGAAGAGATAAATCATCCCCCGTCTATTCTCCGACGGGATCCGCTTCGATTTTAGAATCCTGTCGCCCACTTCAAATTGGCACTCTGAAAGCTCAAAATCAAAACTTTCCAGCTCTTGAATCTGGCTCGCCCGATCCCCTTCTCTTAAGTCTGACAGAGAGGGGAACTGCTTCCTCGCCGCATCATTGGCGCGAATGACCAACCCATTGTTGTCGATGGCAAGAACTCCTTCATCGATCGAGCGAATAATCATCTCGTAAGTCACCGGTGTCATAAACAGCAGATCAAACCGAAAAAGTCCGATTCCAATCAGCACACTCATCAAGCCATAGCAAAAAGGCATCAGGTCGATGCCGACAGGGCCTTTTCCAATGGCATAGACCGTATACACCATAATGGGAACCAGCATCCCCATCATCATATAATGGGCTCTCGCCTGATAGGCTCCGCGGGAAGACCGCATCCGCCTAAATACGCCGACCGTCGCATAGACCAAGGTGATCAGCAAAATCACATGCTGCATATTTCCCCAAAAGGCACGGGGCAGCGCCAATACCTTTAAGCCATAGGATTCGACAACCGCTATGCTTTGATAATACAAATGGTGGCTGTCGCTGGTTATCACCAAAAGAAAGGTAATCAGATTCAAGAAAAACACCAGCGCCAGGGTCCAACGGTTGGCAATCTTTTTTTCATCGATATACTGGCGTGCGAAAAAGAGCACCAGAATCGGAAAAAATGCAATGCCGATATATTCAAGCCGCAGCCAAAAAACCATTTCTGCTCTCGTGAGGCTCATTAACTCAAAGGCATAAAAAACGGAATGAATCACCATGGCAAAAAGCAGCAAGGAAAAAGAGCCTGCCCCCGTCAGCCTTCTGCGAAACAGGGAAAACAAAGCCAAAACCAGCAAAGCGATTGATGAAATTAATAGGATACCGCCAAGGGTCACTGCCTGCATCTGAATCTCCTTCGTGTCGGCCATGCGCGTTCAACCGTTTATCTCTTTTAAGTATATCACGCTGCGCTCTTCCATTTCATATAAAAACCGCCGAAATTTAACAATTCCAACGGTTTTTTCCTATCGTCTTGCTTTTCCAGTCAAAGAATCAATTTCGATTTTCACCACCACAGTTTTTACCCCGGCATTCAACACATATTTTTCGCCGCTCTCCAGAAACTCAGGTGAATACTTCTGAATCAGTGCCATCAGTGCCTGGTGCTTTTCTTCCCCTTTCAATTCACGGGCATTGCCAAAAGCGATAACGCTTTCGTATCTTGTACTGAATTTCCCCGGCAGCACTTCCGTATCCCCGATCACAGTAAAGGAGCATTTGGGGTTTTTTCGAATCGCTTCCACTTTGTGCCCTTCCACCGCACTGTGAAAGACGATCGCCCCCTGATCAAACGCATAGCTAAGCGGGACCGCATAAGGATAGCCCTCATCCCCCATCATGGCCAGAACGCCATACTCCCCTTTTTTCAGAATCGCAACCGCTTCCTCATGGGCAAGCTGCCGGTCATCCCTTCTCATCTTTCGCATATCGCCGCTCCTCTCAACCTTTTCGCCATTTTATCATAATGTCGAATTGCCCGAAAGCCACCTTTAAGCCTGGGCCAGAAGCGGAAACATGGCCTTCCCAATTTGCCCGCCCCGCAAAAAGAGCGTCCGATCCTCTTCCGCGTAAGGAACGAGCTCAAAGCCCGCTCCATCAATGGGTGAAAATCCCAAAGAGACCTCCATTTCCGCTTGGTTCATAAGAGCCTGAATCACCGCCTGCAAATCAACCGACTGGCCGGCAAAGACATCATAGATGAAAAGCTTGTCTGCCTTTAGAATGGCTACCGCCACCGCATCCAATGTTGGCATATAATACAGATGCTCCCGTAGAAAGAAGCCGCAATAAAACATATTCAATTCAAAATTCCCAATCATGGCAAGGCGGGCATTGGGCGCCTTTGTTTCTCCGATCCGGAGCAAGAGGGCCAAATCCTTAGGATCATCGAGATCCAGCTTTCGCACCTCAGGCGCCTGTTTCGAAAGGCAGGATCCGTCATCACCGTTCCGATCTGAATGGCCTTTTTCTCTTTCCCATCAATCAGGAACATTAAATCATTAACACTGACGTTGGCGACAAAACGACCGTCCTTCATCAGCGAAAAGGGACTATAGGCTTGCTTCCAATAGCCTGCCTGATACCACTGTTCAAAATCAAATTGAAATACCGCTTGCGTCAATGCGTTAAAGCCGGCACGCAATTCCGGATCATCCTTAAAATCCCGCACCAGCAGATAGGTCTCTCCATGAATCACCACATTCTTTTTGCTTGTCATTGTTTCCCCCTATTTGTCAGATTTCCCTACAATAAAAGTGTTTATAGAATTTTTATTGACACGCATGTCGATAAAGATTAGATTAGGATTGAATACAATAGCAGAAAGGAATCCTTTATGAACACCTTTACCGAATACATTCTCTCCTTTTCCTTTTTTGCCTTTCTTGGCTGGACAATGGAGACCCTATATGCCACCCAAAAACAAGAGGAGTTTGTCAATCGCGGTTTCCTGCACGGTCCCTTTTGCCCCATCTATGGGTTCGGCGGCCTCCTCGTGAAACAGGCCTTTCTGCAAATGGACCAGTGGACAAACCATGCGCCCCACTCTGTTTTGGACAGCATCCTCCTGTCCATTCTTTTGGTCACCCTGCTCGAATACGCAACAGGCTCGGTTCTCGAAAAAATCTTTGATAAAAAATGGTGGGACTACAGCGATGAACCCTTTAACCTGCATGGATACATCTGCTTGAAGTTCTCCATCCTTTGGGGCTTGGTTGCCTTTGTCTTTATGCAGGTCGTTGCCCCCATCCATTTTCATCTATTGGCGCAAATTCCCAAGACCCATCAAGAAACCTTGGCATTGATCCTCATCGCTTACTTTCTGTCTGATACAGCTAAAACCCTTGCAGATCTGGTTGATCTCCGCCATGTTGTCCTTCATCATGCGGAATACTCCTTTGAAAGCTACCGACAAAAGATCAAAAAACACCGCCGATTCTTTCAGGCCTTTCCCCCTCTGTGCCAATTAAACAGTCACGTAAAAAACCGGGAAATCCGAAAGTTTTTCGGCAAAAAACTGGACCAGCTGAAGATCGAATTCAAGAATCGACGCATCTAACCCGCGTCGATTTTTTTATCAATCCCCTTACTCTACCTCAAAGAAGACGTCCGGGTATTCAATTATGCCCATCCGGCAGGCTTCCAAAGCCCCCACTTCCAGTTCCAATCCCATCAGGGCTTCCTCGGGCACTTCAAACTCAGTACGGATCTGCCAGTTGGCCGTTGGCCGGAATCCAAAACGTGGATAATAATCGGCATGCCCCAAGACAATAATGGAGGCGAATCCCATCTCCTTCGCCTTTTCAATTGCTTCTTCAATCAATGCGCTTCCAATTTCTCTACCCTGAAATTCCGGTCGTACAGAAACCGGTGCCATAGCCAGGGACGGACACTCCCGGTCAACCCCGACTATATGAATCACCGAAAGCAAAATATGCCCCAAAATCTGCCGATCATTTCTTGCAATCAAGGACAATTCCGGCACAAAAGATTCCGCTTTCCGCAATCGATTAACTAGAATATGCTCGGTTGGCTCTCCTTCGGTGATTTCCATAAAGGCTTCTTTTACCAAGGCCTCAACTTCCGCTTGCTGGCCTTTCTGCTCTTGCTCAATCCAAAATTCAATTGGTTGTTTCTTCATTGATCCACCACCTCAAATTCTTCACATACAATCAACATCTCTTCATTGGGTTCTTTCCCCAACCCTTCCATTTCCCGTTTCAAGATGGACCAATGGGCTTGCCGCCAGTTCATTGGCATCGCTTCCATCTCCCACCGGCTTCAAAGATCAGTACCAGTTTCAGTTTACCATTTCCTGTCGGATTCGTCGAAACCTTCAAAAATATCCTTTGACAAAATGATCGCTTCCTTATATGGTTATCCAATGAAGCACCATAAAGGAGAATTTTCAATGCAAACATTTCACGATTTTCAGATTCAAGAAAACCTCATCGAAGGCTTACATAAAGAAACCATTGTCACCCCAACGGACGTTCAGCAGAAAACCATTCCCTTGGCTCTTAAGAACCAGGATCTTCTGGCCACTGCCGCTACCGGCAGCGGAAAAACCCTGGCCTATATCCTGCCGGCCTTTGATCGAATTGATCCGAATTCCAAGGAACTCCATACTCTGGTCCTTGCGCCGACACACGAATTGGTCGTGCAGATCAACAGCGTAATCAAAAGGCTGGCAAAAAACGCCGAGTTGCCTGTTCGATCCGCCACTGTAGTTGGAAACGTCAACATCAAGCGTCAGATCGAGGCACTAAAATCAAAGCCGCATATTGTCGTCGGCACGCCGGGACGCGTTTTGGAATTAATCCAGATGAAAAAGGTCAAGGCGCACCAGGTAAAGACCCTGGTTATTGACGAGGCGGACAAATTGCTGGCTGACAGCAACCACGGAACCGTTCAATCCATTGTGAAAACAACCTTGCGGGACCGTCAGCTGCTCGCTTTTTCGGCTTCGTTGCACCCTTCCACACAGGCAAGGGCTCAAGCGCTGATGAAAACACCTACTGTAATCAATCTGACCAACGAAGCGCAGAATCCTGATATCGACCACCTATGCATGGTCGTGGAACGAAGAAAAAAAATCATTGCCCTAAGAAAACTGCTGCATGCGGTACAGCCTGAAAAAGCCCTGGTGTTTATCAACCGCAACGAATTGGTTCAGGAAGTCGTTGCCAAACTGAATTATCACCAGATCAAAACAGAAGGCATTTTCGGAAACGCAAGCAAGCAGGAACGGAAAAAGGCTTTGGATGCTTTCAGAAGCGGAAAATCCCAGGTTCTGGTTGCCTCCGACTTATTGGCGCGCGGACTGGACCTGAAGGGCTTAACCCACGTAATCAACCTGGACCTGCCGGCCGATGTCAACGAATATATCCACCGGGCGGGCCGTACGGGAAGAGCCGGTCAAAAGGGAACGGCCATCTCCTTGATCACGGATTCTGAAATCAATTATTTGATGTCGGTTGAACGCCGTTTTCAAATCGAATTTACCGTCATGGAATTGTCTCGCGGGCAATTTGTGGAACGAATGGAATAAAAAGAAGGCGCTTTCGGAAACTTTGTCCAAGAGCGCCTTCTTGCTTTATTCACCAATCAAGATATAGCTGCCAAGGGGGGCAGACATCCCTTTCCCTTCATAATGCGCTAGCAATTCCCCCATGGATTGAATCAGGTCCCCCCATTTCTCAGACGGGGTTTCCATGGACTCCAATTCATGCAAGGCTTCATGCAAGGTGTACTGGATCTCCCATTCGCCATCCTGAAGGTCAGGCTCAACAATCTTGCTTTCTTCCACGATCCGCCATCCTGCCCGCTCCATAAGACGAAGGGCATCGTCTCGGGCTACCAGAGTCCGGATATTCGCTTCGCTCTTCTCTTTGACAGATTCGATTTGCGCTTGGATCAAGACCGCTAGCAGATGGGGCAATTGTTCGATCGCGTCGATTCGGATATCCGCCTCTGCAAAACAGATTCGGTCCGCCAGGCTTCTTGCTTTTGTGAGAATCGCCAGCAGCTCGTCATGCGATTTCAAATACCACGAGCTGTGAGAGAGAACCACCACGTCGTACCCCTCCTTCTCAAGGGGGGCGTCTTCCCTCAAAAAATCAACTTCAAATGCCATTCGAATCCGGTCCCCCAAGGACGAACACATAAGAAATTCCGCCGATTGGCCAACGCTGACCGGACTTCCATAGTCGGGACTGGCAATATCGATCCCATGAACGAATCCCGTCTCCCCCGCCAGATAGGCCAAGACCGCGGTTGTATCTCCTTGCCCGCATCCGATTTCCAAAATTCGATCTCCGGGTTCAATCCCAAAGGTTTTCGCCAGCCGAATCCGATGCCTTGTCTGAATCCGCTGATCTTCCTGATACACCTTGGCAACCGCCATGCACGATAGAATTTCATCAATCATGGCAATCTCCCTCCAGGCGAATTTTCCTCATGCGAATCCAGTACGCCACAGACATCATCACGGAAGGAACAAAGACCGCCGCTGCCACAGTCAGCAAGATTACCATCGCATAAGGCTCTCCCCAGCCTAAAATGGCCAGTGCATCAATCCTTCCCAGCAGCCATAACACCATCAAGCCTGCCCCGGAACCCAGCATGGATAAAAAGCACACGCGTTGAAACCCGCTGTATTTTTCCTGTTTGGTCGCCTGTTCCGTATGAATAGCTACCGACTCCGATGCAGTCGAAAAGAAATGAAAACCCTGCAGGCTGCAAACCGGTTCCCATCCCTCTTCTTCAAAAATCGCAAAATACTCGGCTTCTTCCTCCGCCTGCAATCTCCGATAGTCCATCGCGTAGCGCAAACGGCTTGGCGTCCCCTTGCGCAGCCGGTAGCGAAAGGTCGTCATGCACTCCAAAAACCATCCTTCCTCGGCCAACTCTTCGAGCCGCTTCAACAACCGTGTTTCATCAAACGCCAATCCCCAGTTCCATAGGTATCGCACATCGTTTTTCATGGTTTCTCCTTTATAATTTCTCCAAGACTCTCTTACCAGCTTCCGCCAGCTGAATTCTTCGTTTAATATCCTGTTTCAATAAGGCCTTCCCGCTCTCCGAAATCTGATAGGTTTTTCTCCGCTCTTCATCCGGCAATAGGGTAATCAGTCCCCGGGTCTGCAACTTTTTCAGGATCGTATAGAGACTCGCCGGTCCGATTTCAATCTTCCCTTCCGATTCCTCATAGATTCTTTGCTTGATTCCGTAGCCGTGCATGGGCTCAAGCAGACATACCAAAATATAGTACATGGAATCCGTCAGCTGATTCTCATCCAGCGATTTCCCTCTCGGCATATCTCCACCTCCTCGTTATATTATTAAATGATATAGTCATTATACGATATATCACTTAATGATACAATAGTTTTTCATTACACAAATGAAACTTGCCCTGGAATCCATCCAGTCATATAATCAAATCATCAAAACCTATCGGAGGTATGTTGAATGAAAGAGACCTTGAATCGACTGGTGGAAACTTGCAGGCCTTTTACGCAGAACGGAACTCTTGCAGACTATATTCCTGAACTTGCAAAAGCCAATGCCAACACCTTGGGCATCTGCGTTTGCGATACAGACGGAAATTGCACCCAGGCCGGCGATTATGACACCCCATTCACCATGCAAAGCGTTTCAAAAGTAATCAATCTTCTTTTTGCTCTTGAGTCCTACGGCGAGGACGTCTTTTCCCGCATTGGCGTTGAACAGACAGCCGACGCCTTCAATTCCATTATCAAGCTGGAAACCCGCAATCAAGGCAAACCGCTGAATCCACTGATTAATGCCGGCGCCATTGCAACCATTGCCTATATTGCCGAGCATGAGGGAAAGGGCACCTTCCGCAAGTTGGTTGCCTTCTTGAGAAAAATGGCACAAAACAAACATATCCATGTCAATCAGGATGTCTATCAATCTGAGAAACGAACTGGAGATATCAACCGCGCCCTGGCATACTTTCAAAAAGGAACCAACTCCTTTTCCGCTTCCGTAGACGTAGTCTTGGACACCTATTTTCAAATGTGTTCCTTGGAAGTACGCGTCAAAGATCTGGCACGGGTCGCACAAGTCATCGCCAACAATGGTGTATTGGTTGAAACCGGCGAACGCGTCTTTTCCGAAAAGACTGCCAAAATGACCAAGGCCATTATGATGACCTGCGGGATGTATGATTCCTCGGGCCATTTCGCCGTTACTGTCGGCATGCCTTCCAAAAGCGGAGTTGGCGGCGGAATCCTGTCTGTTGTTCCCGGCAGCTACGGAATTGGCACCCTGGGTCCCGCCTTGGATGAGAAAGGAAACAGCGCAGCAGGTGTCGAACTCTTAACCCGTCTGTCGGAAGAAATGAATTTGAGTATTTTCCAATAAGATCGAACCCTTGGTTCGGTCTTTTTTTTATTATATTCATTCCGAAATCATGCTTGACAATTCTGATAACTTGTTATAATTTAGACTTACGATAAGTCTTGATGAAAGTAGGTGAACCATGAAACATCCTTTAAACACCCTCCAATTAAAGCGAATGAATACGGAATTGCTAAAAACTGTTCTCAAACAGGAAAAATATTGCACCAAGCCGGACCTTGCCCGATTGACGGGTTTAAGCGTATCCACCTGCGGCAATATCCTCAATGATCTTTTACAGACCCAGGAAGTGCTGGAAATCGAAGCCGGCGAATCCACCGGCGGAAGACCTGCTCGGGTTTTTATGTTCAATGAAAAATACGCCTCCATCGCCTCCATCTATGCACGAAAAGAAAACGAAGAGGTTACGCTGGTATGCGCAGTATCCAACCTGATGGGCATGCCCGTCTTTGAAAAAGTGCTGCATTTTACTGACATCGGCCTCCACGAGATCAAAACTGCCATCAGTCTATTGCTTGAGCAATTCCCCAATATCAAGGTATTGGGCTTGGGACTGCCGGCTGTTATTCAACAAGGCCGAATCGGTTATTCCGACTTCCCGCAATTAACAGATCTGGACATCGTGAAGCTGCTGGAAATGGAATACCCCATTCAAGTGATTGCCGAAAATGACGTGAACGCCACCGCCATGGGTTATCACAAACGGTCACAATTAACCACGCAGGATCACATCGCCTATATCTATTATCCGGAAAACGGAAACGCCGGCGCCGGCTTGGTTGTCAACGGACAAATCCTTCATGGCGCCCACCACTTCGCAGGCGAGGTCTCCTTCCTGCCTTTGGGCGTCGCGTTTCAGGATCAAGGTCCATTGCAGGAAGACGCCACAGCCTTCGCAGACTTCGTCAACCGTACCCTGCAAGCTGTGAATTGCGTCCTCAACCCGAGTACGATCATCCTGTCCGGTCGTTGCTTTACGCAAAATCTTCAGCAGAAAATCCACCAGGAATATGACCGCAACACCCTGGATGACCATCGCCCTCGTCTTGTTTTTGAAGCGGACATCCACGAAAACTATCTCTACGGACTGACGATGCTCGCGCTAGACAAATTGTCTTGCCGCTTTCAAATCGTTGAACGCCGCTAACGCGCAAAGGAGGATACCATGAATCAAATCGATCTGCACATTCACAGTCATCACAGCCTGGATGGCGAGTTCACAGAAGCTGAACTGGTTGATCGGGCAATAGCAGCCGGCTTAAAAGTCATGGCCGTTGCCGACCACAATTCCGCTCAAAGTGCGGAAAAAGGAATGGATCTGGCTGAAAAAGCGGGAATCGTATGGATCCCTGCCATTGAGATTGACTGCGATTTTCATGGCACCAACGTTCACCTGCTGGGCTATCGGATCGACTATCGCAACCCTGTATTTGCACAACTGACAAAAGATGTCGAGAACATGGAACGGGACGCGTCCGGCTTGCGGATCGAAAAGGCACAGTCGCTGGGTCTGCCCGTCTCACGGAATGATTTCCCGGGCAAAGAAATCATCATCCCGGAAGAAATCGCAGAGGTCCTGCTGGCCCGGGACGATGCGGCCACCTACCCGATCCTGCAGCCATTTTTACCCGGCGGGAACCGCAGCGACAACCCTTATGTCAACTTCTATTGGGACTATTTCGCCAAAGATAAGCCATGCTATGTGCCAGTGTCCTTTATGTCGCTTCTGGAAGCCGTTCAACTGATCAAGCAAACTGGCGGAATTCCCATTGTTGCCCATCCGGAAAAAACCTTTGGTGCGATCGCACCGCACCTGGACGAATTGATTGCTTCCGGCGTGGAAGGGCTTGAGGTTTTTTCCTCCTACCATTCTCCCGAAGAAATCGATAACCTTCATGCGCTGGCAAAATCCCATCAGCTTCTGGTTACCTTCGGCAGCGACTATCACGGCAAAACCAAACCCAGTGTATACCTGGGCATGACACGATGCGAAATGACGAACGAAGATCAGCTTGATGAAGTCGTTCGACTGATTACTCAACCCGTATAAAAGAAAAGGGGATGTCGGAAAACTAGGTTTTTCGACAACCAATAACGAGAAATAACGAAAACGCATTGGAATCAGTGATGTCAATCATCACAAAGTCCAGTGCGTTTTCTACTTTTACCTGAAGTGTTCTAATTTTGAGTATGCCAAATAAACCTTGATTCCAAGGGCCTAATCCAAGGGAGCTTGTTGCTTAAGCGACCTTACCTTCGTAGTTTTTCAAGATTTCCTGCTCATATCTGACATACTTGTTCAGATTTCTTGCCATCACATAAAGCAGGCTTTCCTTTGTTACCTTTTCAATTCCACGGCGATGAAAACGTCTGAAGCCATCGTTTTCTTTCATATCACCGAAGGAACCTTCCGTCATTACGGAGCGAATTTGACGGTAACGGATACCTTTATCACTCAGAACATTGGCTTCTGAGACGATTTTCAACGCTTCCCACTGTTCATTAACTTTCATGGTTTTGTTCTTGTTTTGATCTTTTTTCGGATCATACTTGTACAGACACTTGGCCTTATGCTCGCAACCCTGACAGCTGTCGCAGGCATAAACTTCATAAATTTGCTCAAATCCATTCCGCTTATGCACTTCCGATTTCTTGTGCTTTAGTGTCCGGCCGTCATGGCAGATATAGGCTTTTTGCGTTTGACCGTCTTCTTCCACTTCTACAAGGTCCATGTTGTAGTGCTTGCTGATGTCCTTGTAATAAGCCTTCGTCTTCTTTTTCTCATGCTCCTGGAGTTTGATGAAACTATAAATCCCATGATCCTTCAAATACAATAAGTTCTTTTCGCTTATGTAGCCGCTGTCTGCGACAAACTCTTTTAGTAGTGTATCCAAATGCTCCTTGTGCATCTCCACTATTGGAATCAAGGTGTTGTAGTCAGTTCGATCCTGGCTGACATAAGCATGAATGATAAAATAGTTTTCCACGGCATACTGTAGATTATAAGCAGGCTTGAGCTGCCCGTTTTGCATGTGGTCTTCCTTCATGCGCATGAAAGTAGCGCTCACATCCGTCTTTGAATAACTGTTTCGGTCCAGCCCCAGTGTTTGATAATGGTCCTTGTATTCCAGCAGCTTTTCTCCATGCTTGAGAAATCGTTCATAGAGTTTTTGAAGGGCTGTTTTTCGGCTTCCTTTTCCAGTTACAAATACAATCTTTTCAAAAATAGCAACTTCTCTTAACATGCCGGCTGTCGCCAGCATGTCAATCGGACTTGCATAGTCTATCTCAAGAATTCCATTGTTAGAGAGCTTCTTTTTGTTGTTTTGCTTGCGTTTCTTGTTTTTCTCTATAACTTCCCTGATCTGGTCTTCACCTTCTACATAAAACATCTCTTTTTCGACCAGCCCATAACGCTGATCATAATTCAACTCTTGAATCAGGCAATTGTAATCTTCATAGAGTTGACTAATCTGACTTAGCAAATTCACAGCACTATGATTGATCCTTCCTCGCCATACAAAGGTATAGCGATTGGCGTTAGCTTCGATCTTGGTCCCATCCAAAAACAGTGTTTTAAGAGTTACGTAGTTTTCGCGCTTCAGCTTTTTGATAAACTGGTAATGCAGGTCTTGTAAAATCTCTACGGTTAACTTTTCATTGATGAAATCATAGAATACATCACGTTTTGGCTGAGCGCCATTTGCCAACCATATGTAGGCCAAATCCCTTTGGCAGTTCTCGACAATTTTATCCACGGAGAAAATCCCCCGCATGTTGGCATACAAAATCAGTGCGTAGATCATAATCGGGTTGTATCCCTTTCGCCCTCGGTGGCTGTAACGACTTAGCAGCTTTGAAAAATCAAGTTCCTCCAATACATTTTTGAGGGTATAGACGGCATCGTCTTTTGGAATACGACTTTCATACAAGTGAAGCGAAATCTTTTGTTGCCCTATCTTGAAAAATTCGTTAAAATAGTAATCGTTCATAATTGTAGTTACAGCTTAACATTGTTTTGCTGTAGCGGGGAGGGGATGATTAGAGATAATCATCTTTTTCTTTGCAAAAAAAACGGTACCACTCTTTGAGTGATACCGTTTTTTATTGGCTATCTATTTCCCGACAGCCCCTTTTGCTTACAGGTGAATTTTTAACACAATCTCGTCTCCCAAGAGATCACCGGTTTTTTCAAATCCCAGACTCATATACAAATCCCCCGCGACCGTGTTTTCCGGTTCAAAACTTGTGTAAAACGGCACCTTCCCATATTGGCTGCGTACCAAATCCAAAAGCTTCACCACTGCGGCACGGCCATAGCCCTGATTTTGATACTGTTTATCAATCATCAGCCGACACATGCCCAGACTATGGTCCTCCTGATCTTCTTCCCACATGGCAAAACCGACCATTTGCTCCCCATCATAAATACACAAGGGATAGAGACCACCAATAAACTGTGCCTGCACCAGAGAATAGGCATTGGAAGCTACAAAACCCGCCTGATCCTCATGCACTTGCAGTCCGATGCATTCTTCCCAATTCTCGCTTGTGACTTTTTCAAACTTCAGATTCATCGAAATCCTCCCTTCCTTATCCAACTAATGAAATCGTATCACGACAAGAGAAAAAGTCAATTTATTGCCTTTCTTTCACTGCAGCAAGATTGTGTTTTCTCAACAGCTTGGGTAAACCCCTTGCCTTATTGGGCGTTTTCCCATAGGATGAAAGAAATCATCCCAGTAAAGTAGAGGAGGGACCCCATGAGAAAGAGAAGAGTCAAAATCCTTGCGGTTGATACCTTTATCGCGAAGTTTTTTAAAGCGGAACTTGAGTCCATCTTTGGAGATCTATTGGAAATTCGATATGTCACTACAGAAACCAAACCCCTTCCAGTCATCCAAGAGTCCGATTTGTTTCTGTATACAGATCCCAGCATTCTGGTTGAATTCATGCCCGTGCTTAAAAGCAACTCACCCATACTGATGATGAAGCGAACCCTGTCGAAAGAAGCACTGGAACAGATTAATGCGCTGCCCTTTGGCAGCCGGTGTCTGGTTTGCAATATCAACAGCTTTATGGCCAACGAAACCCTGGCAACCATCTACCAACTGGGCGCCAAGCATTTGCAACTGATTCCCTATACGGAGGGCGCGCCGGAGCCGGAAGGCAAAATTGACTATATTATCGCTCATATTGATTATGACTTTTTAGCTCATATGGATACTCCCCGGGTGATTATCGGAAGTCGTATCTTCGACATCAATACAGTTCTCGATATCCTCGCTCTCTTGGATATCGGCGAGGAGCAAGGGGAACAGATTCTGCTGAAATACACGATGCGCATTCCGCATATGTGGCGCGGCTTGAACTTCACCATTGAAAACAAGCGCATCCTTTCATCGAAGTATCAGATCTTGCTAAATGAACTGACCACGGGTGTTCTGGTAGTCAATGAAAGCAATCAGATTGATATGATTAATTCCATCGCCGAAACCCTATTCGACAATCAACTTAAAAAATTCGAAGGGCAGACCCTTGACGCATTAGTCAAGGCATACCCTTCTTTGCATCTTTTTCAGTCGGAATCAGAAATTCAGAATGAATTGCTCGTCTTTAGCGGAAGAAAATTAATTGTTACAATCAAGAAAATCGATTTTGCCAATGTGCCCTATGGTCGCATGATCTTGATTAAGAACTATCGAGACGTGGTTGAAATCCAGCAAAAAATCCATAAGGAAATCATCGGCAAGGGACAATATTCCCGCTACTCCTTTGAGTCCATCGTCTGGTCGGATCCCAGAATTGGAGAACGGATTGAGATCTGTAAAAAGATTGCCAACTCAGAATCTGCCGTCTTGATCAATGGCGAATCCGGGACCGGAAAGGAAATATTCGCCGGATCCATTCACAATTATTCCAACCGCAGGAACGAACCCTTTATTGCCATCAACTGCGCGGCGCTGCCGGAATCCCTTTTGGAATCAGAATTGTTCGGTTACGAGGAAGGCGCCTTTACCGGTGCAAGAAAAGGCGGCAAGGTGGGTTTCTTCGAAAGCGCCCATCGCGGCACCTTGTTTCTGGATGAAATCGGCGAGTTGCCGTTAAAACTGCAAGCCAGACTGTTGCGCGTTTTACAGGAAAAAGAGATTATTCGCCTAGGCGGCGATTCCATTATCAAGGTTGATACCCGAATTATTGCGGCAACCAATCAGGATCTGTTTGCCATGGCGGAGGCCGGTACTTTCCGAAAGGATTTATACTATCGTTTGAATGTCTTCCAGATCGATGTTCCTCCTTTGCGGGAACGCCTGAATGACATTCCGGAACTAATAAGAAAATACTCGGAATTTCATCCAGAACGTCACGACTATTCCAAGCTCTTTTTGCAGTTTTGCATGCATTACGACTGGCCGGGAAACGTTCGTGAGTTGAACAATGTGATTGAATACCTGGCGACGGTCTCCGACGGAACCTTCACCCCCAGACAGCTGCCTGCCTATCTAAAGAAAAGAAAATACCTTGATTTCCCTCTCAAGGAAAAAGGCGTTCGTTCTCAAGATTATTATGTCATGGCTTCTATTGCAGACTTAAAATCGGAGGGCAAAAAAAGCGGACGAAGAAGTATTCACGAAACCTTTAACCGACTCTATTATCGATTGTCCGAATTGGAAATTCGCTCAATTCTTGAAAAGCTGAAAGAGCGTGATTGGATTGAATTTGGAAGCGGCCCTTTGGGTTGTCAGCTGACGAGTCTGGGCGCCAGCAAACTGGAAGACCAATAAGGGAACAATTTGAAAGAGGGTGAATGCAATTGCATGAGATCTTAAAAGAGATTGGGCGCATAAAAAAACCATTTATCATCGGCATATCCGGTTTTGGCGGTTCCGGGAAGTCCACAATCGCACGAGCGTTATCAAAAGAATTGGGTGCACCGATTATCGGCGTGGATGAATTCTGGAAAGCAACGGACAATATCGATTATAATTTATGGGAGAATATCGATTTTAACCGTCTCAAGACTGAAGTGCTGGAACCATATGCACAAGGAAATCGACAGATTTCATACGGTGTTTTTAATTGGGACGAAAACAAAGTTACAAAAACTCATACCGTTAAAAGCGATGGCATATTGATTGTTGAAGGAGTAGGCTTGTTCCGCGCGGAATTGATGAAGTATTTAGCCTTTGCCATCTGGATCGATTGCCCGATTGAAATAGCGATTGCCCGTGGAAAAAAAAGAGACAAAGAAGAGTATGGCGTAGATCACGATAAAAACTGGGATGGGGTTTGGAAGAAAAATGATTTGCAATACTATAATGAATTTTCACCACACAAATCGGCAGACATCGTGGTGAAATATCAAGAGTAAAGAAGATAGCACCGAAACAACATTTCTTGTCTGCATCATTGTGCTTCCCTAAGAGTTTATGCTGTTACAGATTCCCAATTCACGAAAATAAAAAAGCGTCTCCTCCAAAATGATTTGGAGAGAGACGCTTTTATTCTTAGTGTCGCTTATTGCCAGTTGATCGCTGTTGCAATCGCCAGGAATGTCCAGCCTACCACGTACAGTTTCAATACCAGTGGAAGAATGAACTTCACCCACTTGTCAAACGGTACACGTGCCAATGCCAGCATGGCCAGCAAGCCGCCCAAGGTAGGAACGATCATGTTGATCAAACCATCGCCAATCTGGAATGCCAAGATTGCAATCTGACGGTTTACGCCGATGATATCGCTCAATGGAATCATGATCGGCATTGTCGCCATCGCCTGACCGGAACCAGATGGGATAAAGAAGTTGATAACCCCTTGAACCCCTGTCATCATAATTGCGGATACAGTTGGCGAGAAGTTTTGCAATGGCGCTGACAAGTTGTTGATGATCGTATCGCCAATCTTGCCTTGCGTCAAGATAACGGAAATCGCACGAGCGAAACCAACGATCAAGGCACCGCCTGCAATGCCGCCTGCGCCTTCCATGAAGGTGCCAATCAATTTATCGGAGCTGAATCGGGCAACCAAGCCGATGATGACCGCGTAAAGCACAAACAGTGCGGAAATCTCAGTCAAATACCACTTGTATTTGATAACACCGAAGACAACAACCACGATGAAAGACATGAAGATGGCGAGAATGGTTTTGCCGTTTCGATCCAAGCTGTATGATGCAAACTTCGCATGATCGACGGACAAACCTTCTGTAGAAATCCCTTTCACAATACTTCTTTCTGGATCTTTTTCGATTTTCTTCACATAACGAATGGTGTGGTGCGCCATGATAATCAAGGCTGTCAAGCAATATGCCGTACGGAGACCCATCCCTGAGAAGGTTGGAAGATCCGCGATCGCATGCGCCGTACCAACCGTATACGGGTTGATTGGGGAAGTGGCGAATCCAACGGAAAGACCACCGATAACGACTGCAGCACCGACCATAATGTCATAGCCCAGACCGAGGGCAACCATAACTCCTAGAGGAACGAATGGCATCAGGTTTTCGTATCCAACGGCGGCTCCGAAGAAACCGAACAAGAATGTCAAAAGAACCAATGTCCAGTGCTTGGAGATATTGTGTTCTTCAATCTTTCGGATCGCAATACCGATACTGTTCTCGATAACGGCTGTCGCTTCAAGAATCCGGAACATGCCGCCCGCGAAGAATACAACCATCATTACACTGGCTGCTTCAACCATTCCTGTAGGAATTGCACGGAACAACCCCCAAAGGTTTACACGCATATCGGCTGTTTTTTCTACGTAATGGAAGCTTCCTGGTACAACACCCATTCGACCATTAGCCATCATCACACGTTCAAATTCACCCGATGGAATAATGTAGGTCAAAACACTCATAAGAACCAAAATGAAAAATAAGATTACGTAAGCGTTTGGTACTTTAAACTTTTTCTTTTTCTCTGCAGCTTTGCTAATTCCTGCTTCTGCCATTTTTTCTCCTCCTTCTTTATTTAATAAATTATAATGTGAAATCGCAGCAAAAATTTTACTTCCCCCAGCAAGTTTTCTGCCGCGTAATTTCCTGATATGCTTTCCGCGTCCCCATAAGGAACCCCTTCAGTGAAGCCGTTCACTTTCTTATCATTACACATTTATTACGAATTTGCAATAATCACCCTCGTTTTATTTCGCTGGTCTTTTATTTTTTATTTCGTTTTTGAAATAAATTTCAGTATTCCTGCCAAACATGTTAATTTTGCATCAAACCTTTCAATATCACTGCTTGTCAGATTCTGCGAACTGCATCCAAAACCAATTCACAGCCCCGTGCGATTTCCTCAGGATTCGTAAATTCCTCCGGACAATGGCTTCGGCCGGCCTTGCTGGGTACAAACACCATAGCGCTCGGCGCCAGTCCCGCCATGACCAGGGTGTCATGACCCGCACCGCTCCCCATCACATGATAGGTGTAAGCGCGCGCCTCGGCGGAAGCCGCCAATGCGGAAACCAGCGTTTTGGACAATTCCACCACCGGCTGGTTGTGCCTTGTCCGAATGGCAATTTCCAATTCCATATCTTCGGCAAGCTTCTTCATGTATGCCATCATATGGTCGGTTACCGCTTCCATGCAGGCTTGACTGAGGCTGCGAATATCCACAGAAAACTCCACTTCGCCGGGGATAATATTGTATGCATTCGGCTTCACTTCCAAAAATCCTACGGTACCTACGGTATGAACGCTTTGCTCCTTGGCAATCCGATTCAATTCCAGTCCGGTTGCCGCGGCGCCTAAAAACGCGTCCCGCCGCATATTCATGGGAATCGTACCCGCATGATTGGCTTCACCCTTCAATGTCACCTGATAGGCGCTGCTGCCGGTAATGGTCTCAACAACCCCCAGGATATTCCCCTTGCTTTCCAGTACAGGTCCCTGTTCAATATGCAGTTCAAAGGTGGCTTTCGGCGATAGTTCGCAATGCTCCACCCGTTCCACTTGACCATTTAAGGCATCCAATGCCTGGCATGCCGTTTCAATCGTGATGCCCTCTTCGTCCCGGTAATTGGACAGCTCGTGGGCCTGAATCTCCCCAGCCAGCCATTTGCTTCCCACAAACGCCGACCCGAAACGACCGCCTTCCTCCTCGGCATAGGCAATCACCTCGATGGGATCTTCCAGTTCCATGCCATGCTCATTCAAGACGCGAACCACTTCCAGCCCGGTGACAACGCCTGCGATGCCGTCATACTTTCCCCCGCTCATCACGGTATCGATATGAGACCCGATTACAACGGGCGCCCCATTCTTTTCTTTGCCTGCCCTTCTTCCAAAGACATTGCCAACCCGGTCCATCCGCACCGACAGTCCCAGTTGTTTCATTTCAGCAATTAAATAGCTTCTTGCCGCAATGTCCTCCTTCGTGTAGGAAAAACGCGTATATCCCGCTTGCTCAGGATCTGTAAATTTCGCCAGATTCTCAATCCAACGTTCAATCTGCTCACTGCTGCACTTCATCGTCGTTCTCCTCTTCCTCGTTGTATATTACAATAATGCAATATTTATGCCAAGTTCTGCTCTGCTTTAGAAAAACGTTTGTTTCCCCGTATCATGCAGATATTTCATTATTGAAATATCTTTCAAGGGCTTTTTACTGGGATTGTATATGATTTATCAATAGTCGCATCCCAATAAAAAAGACCCCCGATTACTCGAGGATCTCTCTGCCTGTTTTACAAATTTCCCGTAGTGGACAATTGATACATTGCGGTTTTTTCTTGCAGGCGGCCTTGCCCAATTCCACCAAAAGGGCATGATATTCGCCATAGATGCCCCGCTCTTTCGCCACCGCCATTTCCAGCCTTTCCCGAAACGATTCATACCCTTTCGGCAATTGCAATCCAACCCGCTCAAAAATACGCCTCGCATAGGCATCCACTATAAATACCGGTTTCTCAAAGGCATAGGTCAGCATACAGTCCGCGGTTTCCCGACCGATGCCGCGCACCGCCAGCAATTCCCTGCGCAATTCCGCAGCCTCCTGCTCCTTCACACGGTCTGCCTGATACCCATATTTCTGGTACCAGGCCAAAAATGCTTTGATGGTTTTCGCCTTCTGGTTGTAAAATCCGCTCGGACGGATTCTTTCCGCAATCTCTCCCTCGGAAAACTGCGCCAGTCTTTCCGGTGACAGATCTCCGTTCAAATTCTTGAGCGCCAAATCCACATTGCCCCAATTGGTATTCTGCACCAAAATTGCGCCAATCATCATTTCAAACTCCGATTCCGCCGGCCACCACCCTTGGGGACCCATATCATTCAAAAGCGTTTCATATATTTCCGTGAATATTCCAGTCTTCATCGCCATTCATCGCCCTCCATTCATTTCACCTTTTATCTTATCCTCAAAAACGATGCAAGAATAGATGAAAAATGGAAGTCAGGATTTCCTTCAGCCGACTACAAATTCCATTTGAATATCATACGGCTCTCTCTCCACTTGTTGTGCAAAAATCCACTGCGCATCTACGCAACCCATTTTCTGGTAGAAAGCCTGACTTTCTACGGACGAATGCGCCGAAATATACAATTTTGCAGCCCCCATTACCTTGGCCATATGCGCGCAGCAGGCAAAAAGCATGCGCCCTACTCCTTTTCCTCGTTCTGAATGAGAAACCTGCAGTTGAATGAGCTGCAAATATTCCTCGTCATCCCCCAAAGCTTCTCCACTTAAAACCGCGAATCCAATAAGCCTTCTTCCCTCATATGCCAAGAAGACACGACCACCAAATTCCATTGCCTCCGCGAAATCACCAAAGATTATCTCTTGCTTCAATTCCTCATTCCAATGCTCTGTAAAGGCACATGGTACGATTCGTCTCTCCCCATCTACATTCCGCCATACTTCCTCGACAACCTGTGTACGGTCAAAATCCTTCAGTAAATCTGCCCGCAATTGCCCGGATCCAATTTCACGAATTTGCACATACTTTTTCATATGCATGCCTCCTATCCTCGAAGTTCCATAAATCGATCATAATTGCCATCACAAACTTCCGCTCCGGTTTTGGTCAGCAACATAATCCGGTTTGCCACCTGATTGATAAAATACCGGTCATGGGAAACAAACAAGACGGTCCCGGAATACGCCTTCAACGCTCGTTCCAAAGCCATCTTGCTGGGCAGATCCAAGTGGTTGGTGGGCTCATCCAGCAACAGTACATTGCCTCTGCTCAATACCAGTTTCGCCAGCACCACCCGAGACTTTTCTCCGCCGCTCAGCACGGATATCTTTTTGAAGACATCATCCTGCGAAAACAGCAACTGTCCCAGAAGGGTGCGCACCTTCTGAATGGAAATCCCCGGCACCACATGCAAGATTTCCTCATAGATTGTATTTGCTTCATTCAGCGCCCCATGCTCCTGGTCATAGTAGCCGACTTCCACATCCCGGCCCCAAAGAAAATCCCCTTCCACCAACGTATGCAGCCCAACCAGACACTTGAGCAAGGTTGATTTCCCAATGCCATTTTCCCCGATAATGGCAATCCGGTCACCACGATGAACATGAAAATCAAGATTGGACAATAGGGGTATGGGATCTTTAGGATCCCCGACATCCACCTTTCCATCCATCACCATCAAAACATCCTCATGGGATTTTTTGTCCATCTCAAAAGACAGGTGCATGGTCCGAAGATCGCCCAGCGGTGCATCCATGCGATCCATACGATCCAGCATTTTACGCCGGCTTTTTGCCATTCTTGACGTGGAAGCCCGAGCAATATTCTTCTCCACATAGGTTTCCAGCCGCTTGATCTCCCGCCGCTGCTCCAGATATTTTTTCCGATAGAGGGCACGATTTTCTTCCCGCTGTACCACAAATCGGGAATAATTGCCTACATATCTGATCGCTTCCCCGCGCTCCACCTCATAGATCACATTCACGCAGGCATCCAGAAAATAGCGGTCATGGGAGATAACAACCACACTGCCCGGATAATCCCGAATATAAGTCTCGAGCCAGAAGAGCGAAGTAAAATCCAGATGATTGGTCGGTTCGTCCAAAAGCAATAGTTCCGGTCGCGACAGCAGGAGTTTCCCCAAGGTTAACTTGGTTTTCTCGCCTCCACTTAAAACTGCCGTCACTTCATGCCAACATCTTTCTTTAAAACCCAATCCCCGCAAGACCCCCAGAATCCGGCCTTCCATTTCAAAACCGCCCGCTCCCGTATAAACCGCAAGGGCTTTTTCATGGTCCGCCATCACCCGCATCAACTTCTTTTCGCACCCATAGACAGCCGGGTCCGCCATTTTTCTTTCCAAAGCCTTCATCTCGGCTTCTGCATCCAGCGCGATTTGAAAAGCGAGCCGGCACTCTTCCATAACGGTATTGTCCGGATTCACATCGCTGATTTGAGACAAGACACCCCTTGAAATCTTCTTGTTAATCATCAACTGTCCCTCATCATGGGACAAATCTCCAGCTATTAATTGAAAGATCGTTGTTTTTCCTGCGCCGTTGGCACCGACGATCCCGATTTTTTCTCCCTTGGCAACATGCATGCATAATTTATTCAGCACAACATTCGCTCCAAAGCTTTTTGATACATCCTTCAGTTGTAAAATCATGTTTTTCTCCTTGTCAGTCGTAATTTCCAGTCACTGCCGAAACCAACAATTAGAACGCCTCTCTTTTGTACATTTGCCTGTTTTTGCATCAAAAAAGAAAGCGCCACAAAACTGCGCTTTCCTCCTACATATTCCTTGTTGTCAGCTAAAGGCAGATTGTCCGGTTAATTCGGTCTATTCAAATGATTTCGGCTAAAAATGGGCATAGCTATCCCCTTAAATCGCAAAATCATTTAAAATAACACCGATACCGTGCATTCTGGTCCTCAACTCCTTCTTGTATAGTTGCATTCATCATATCACAGGATTTTCGATGCGGCAAATGTTTTCCTGCTACAGGTTCATGCGATAGGCATATTCATCCACCGCCCGCTGGACCGCCAGGACCCCGTTGAGATGATCAAACTCATGCTGAAAAAGCTCCGAAAGGTCTCCCTCGAAAATTTGCGATTGAATCCGCCATTCCAGATCCCGATAGGTAACACGAACCTTCCGATACCGCGCCACTTTCACCTCAAGACCGGGAAAACTCATGCAGTCGTCCCATAGCTCAAAGGTTTCGTCATCCAGCACTTCCATGCAGGGATTCACAAAAACCGTTGCAACCTCCCCCAGTTTCATAAAAATCATCCGAACAGACTCCCCGATCTGCGGTGCTGCGATCGCCCGGCCAAATCCCTTTTCAGCCCGAAAGGCATCCAGGGTATCTTCCAAATCACCAGCTACGCGCTTCGCGTCCTCAAGATCGTCCTTCGCAAACAGGTCGCACACTTCATACAGCTTTTCATTGCCCAATATCAAAATTTCACGTTTCATCGATTACTCCCCCAATGCCCAATCGACAGCCGCTTTCGCATGAATGGCCGTTGTGTCAAAAACCGGAATGGATACATCCGCCTGGTGAATCAAGAGCGGAATCTCGGTGCATCCCAAAATGACGCCTTCCGCCCCCTGCTTTTTCGAGGCTTCAATAATCCGCGCATAGGCTTGCCGGCTTTCGGCCAATACCTTACCCTGCACCAATTCTCCGTAAATCACGTCATGGACAAGCTGACGGTCCTCCTCAGCAGGAATAACCACCTCAATGCCGTGCTTGTCCATCAAGACCTTGCGGTAAAAGTTCCCTTCCATGGTAAATCGTGTACCCAGCAAGAGCACTTTTTCCAATCCTTGCCTGCGGATCTCGACCCCCGTCACATCCGCGATATGAATCACCGGCAATTGGGTCGCCGCTTCAATCTCCGGCGCCATCTTATGCATGGTATTGGTGCAAATCACCACGCACTCCGCTCCCCCGTCTTTCAGATTCATGGCTTGATCCACCATGGCTTGCGTCAAGGCGTCCCAGTCGCCCGCGTGCTGCAGGTCTTCCACCGCTTGAAAATCAAAGGAGTACATCAGACAGTCCGCCGAGTGGGAACCCCCTAATTGTTCCCGCACCCCTTCATTCAGCAGCCGATAATACTCCAGGGATGATTCCCAACTCATCCCGCCCAATAATCCGATCGTCTTCAATTTAACTCCCCCCTTAGTCACTCTTAATGATGCAAAAGCCGCCGCAGCTCATCCTTGAAGTTCCGGAATGAAAATGCAAACTGGCTCGACAAGGTTAGAAACGCCGTCATGGCCGTTACCACCGTCGGCCAAAATACACGAATCACCCCAAAAGCAAATAACAGAATGGGCAGATAGCCCAACAAATCCATTACAAAAAAATCCTTCACATAGGCCTTCCAGCGCGACTTTCGAAATTGAACCAGCAGCCCCTCCACAATGACAGCCACCGTCAGCACCCAAGGCAGGCCATAATCAATGAGCACATGGGTCTTGGGCAGCATCAAATCGATGACCACAAGAAAAGCCGACAGCGCCACCGCCTGCAGCAGAATCTTCCTGCATGCCCGGTTGTTGGACAAAAGGGTGTGCTTGATGGAAAACCAGACATAGAAGACCGAGCTCAGCACATAGACCATCCAATAATCGCCCCGGAAGGTCAATAGGTTGATCACGACGGTTATGCTCAACAAGAGGATGGTTCCAAAAACAAAGAGGTTCTGCATCCGCCTCCTGCGATGTTTCGCCGCATGGTCCTCGTCCTCAATCAATCTTCCGTCTTCATCTCTCCGCCCATACAAGGGATAGGTCCGTTCCCCGCTGACTTCCCCCTCCACCGGCTGTTGGCAAAGCGGACAACGCGTCAGGGATTCTTCCAATTCTACGGAACACCGTTTACAAGTTTTCATGGAACGCCTCCCATTCATTGGAATCAATCTTCACATGAATTCCATCCTCTTTCGCCAAACTGCGGAAAAACCGTTTGGGAATGCCCGGTTCAACGATACAGCGTGAAATCGACACGCTCATCTTCCCGTTGACGGAACAGACCCCCAGATTCATGGGGCTTCGCTTTGACGGATAGAAAATCAACTCCATATGATCCACCCACTGGGCGATGGACTCCGGAAAAACGATCCGTCCCAAATTGGAGATGGTCGCAGTCTTCACCTTGGTTCCATACCGGTGATAGGCAAACCGCAAAATCATGTTTTTCAGGCCCAAGGGAATAAACCGGGACAGCAAAAACCGCTCCGATTCCACGTGATCCGCAATCTTCGGATACAAGTATTCCTTCTTGGTCTTTTCAAGCAATTGCGCCTGAACCGACTGAAGCAGATTTTCAAATGCCATCTCTTCATCCGGCCGGATGATCACATGGACGACCGCGAAGAAATTCCTTAGGGTCTTGGATGGAAAGATCGCCCGCAGGTTCACCGGAACCGCAATCTTTATGGGGTCCTTATAAATGCCGAATTGCAGATGTTCTTCATAAATCGCCCGAATCAGCCTGGCCACCAAAAAGGTGGTGATGGTCACGCCATGCCCTTTGGCGACTGACTTCAGCGCTTGCACATCCATCGTGCCCGTATCCACATGGGTGCCAAAAGGCTTGAACAGGGTCCCGTCGATGGTATAGGCATCCACTTCCTTTTCCGGTGCACCCTCCACCGGCTGATAATAGTTGTGAAAACTGTCTTCCAGTTCATATCGGCTGGGAATCTCATTGGGCAGCAGGATCTCATCGCCGGGATCCACCTCTTTCCCTGCCAATTTCAGATAGGTATAGGTCAGGGTTCGGATAAACTCAATGGCCCCCGATCCATCCGACAGGGAATGGTGGGTCTCCACGGAAATCCGTTTTCCATAATAAAACACTTTCATCAAATACCCGTTATTGAACAAAGGATCTATATGCCCGCAAGGCGTTCGGGATTCCCGCTCCACCGGCAATTGGTTCTCGTTCTTTTCGAAAAAATACCAAAAATAACCCCGTCTCAACCAAACCGCCAGGGTCGGGTATCGCGTCAAGGACTGATCCACCGCCTCTTGCAAAACTTCCGGATCAATCTCTTCCTTCAAAAGGATCGCCAAACGGTAGGTTACGGAATTCTCTTTCCTTGATATGGTGGGAAAAATCTTGGCCGCATTGTCCAGCCGGTACCATTCATTTGTATTCATCGTGCAACCCCCAAAAAAACTTCATCCTATGGATTACTCAGGGAACAAATCCCTCTACATACACGATACCCCACGAAAGGCCCCTTTGCAACGATTATCCAAGTTTCCGCTTTTCTTCCAGCAGACTTTCGAATTGCCTTTCCAGGTCCCCATAGGTTTCTGTTCCCGGCGTCTCCAAGGAGAGTCGGGAAAGCACCTCGGCAATCTGATTTCCAATGCGCATTTTTTCCGCCTCGGAAGCAATATTTTTTACCTCTCGATCCCCTTTCCCCTGCAGGTATTCCCTATACCCCGATTCCACCTTACGGATTCTCCCCGCTTCAAAGACCAGCAGCTTGTCGCAGATCTTTTCTAAAAAATACCGGTCATGGGAAACTACCAGCAAGGTTCCCGCATAGGTTTCCAAGGTTTGCTCCAACCGCTCCCGGCTGTGCAGGTCCAGATGATTGGTTGGTTCATCCAGAATGAGCAAATTATTGTTTTTCACAATCATTTCCGCGACTTTCAACCGCGTTCGCTCCCCCAAGCTCAAATCCCCAATCCGCTGATTCATCATCGCCTTGGAAAATCCCATATTGGTCAGCAGCGTCTGCAGCCGCCCCCGCTTCACCCGGTCCTGCACATCAAACGCAGCCAACACCGTTTGGTCTTCCTCAAGATCCAAGACATCTTGATGCAAGACCGCAATCTTCGCGGACGGACTCACACGCAGGTCTCCCGCATCCAGGGATGCTTGACCCAGCAGGCATTTTAATAATGTCGTTTTCCCGCAGCCATTGGGTCCGATCAAGCCGATCCGTTCCCCCGACAAGAGGGTGAAGGAACTGTCCGTAAACAAGGCCTTCCGATCAAAAGCCTTGGCAATTTCCTTGGCCTCCACGACCCGCTTGCCGCCCAGCCGCTCCGCCTCAAAATCGAATACGATCCGCTGTTCTTCCACCGGCTTTTCCAGCCCTTCTTCCTTGAGCTTTTCAAGCCGATGAATCTGCGCCTTCACCTGCTTGTCCTTCTTCTTTGCCCGCGCCCGGTACTTTTCTTTGAACCCTTCATGATTTCTTGATTCCCGATGCCCTTTGGCCGACCAGGTTCGCAACTGCCGGATGTCCTCCTCGATTCGCCTTTTCGTCTTTTCCTGGTCGCGGTATTGGTGTCGGTAAATTTCTTGGCGCGCCTTTTTTTCCTTGCGGTAGGTCGTGTAATTCCCCCGGAAACTTTCCGTTTTTCCTCGTTCAACCTCCAGAATGCGGCCGGCAATCTGATCCAGAAAATATCGGTCATGAGAAATCACAAGTACCGTTCCTTGAAAGCGCTCCATTTCCCTGATCAGCCATTGGACGCCTGCCTGATCCATATGATTGGTCGGCTCGTCCAGCACCAACAACTGCGGGTCGCTTTCCCAAATCTTCACAAGCATTCGCTTGGTTCGTTCTCCACCGCTCAATCTCGACCAATTTTCCAGCTGCTGTTCCACCGACTGCTGCAAGTATCCCACCCGCATGCCTTTCACATGCCAAATCACTTGACCGGCATCCGCTTCCATTTGGCCCATCAGTATTTTTATCAGTGTGGTTTTGCCCGCTCCATTGTCCCCGACAATGCCAAGGCGGTCTCCCTCGTTCACATGAAAAGAAACTTGATCCAGCAATTGGCGTTCGCCAAATTCCTTGCTGATTTTATCCATCGTAAGTATCGTTCGCATAGGTCCCTCCTGCTCGAATCTCTGTTTTGTGGGACCGGCGATAACAAAAAAAGCCGCAAGTCGAATTCTTTCAACTTACAGCTCATCAACGAAAAACCACGCAGTCCTCGCGTGTGATTTCAGTATCCAGCTATTTCATTGTGTGAAAGTTCGCTTTTTGCTATCGCCGTGAAAATGGCATGCGAAAAAACCGGAATACCCTCCCGATTCTTCATGGCCAGTTCCCACGTCTTCAATTGAATCTTATCTAGCAAAAAACGTTGAGCTCATCCGCTTCTCCTTTCACTTTTTTCACTTTCATCATAATCAGAAAGATACAATTTGTCAAAATCTTCATTGCACCTTCCGAATCAGGTCTGCATACAAGCTCTCGCCCTTCCACAAATACAGCACATAGATCCACGCGCAGATAAACAGCAGGATCCCGCTGACGATCCCGCCTGCTTCCCCCGTCCAGATAAAGACAATCCCAACCAAGTGGAATAGAATGCTGAAGCCGATCATGATCCACTTCTGATAGGGCTTGGGCCGGATCTCCCCCACCATATAAATTCCGTCGTCCCTCGCCTCAATCCGACCGAAAAATTCAAAAATCACACCCGTCTTCGCCTTGCTGCTGCTCAGCCAAAAAGAACCGTCTTCAAAAACCTCCCCATAGATCTTCGCCGACGCCGGAACCGGCAGGGTTCGCTTCTTCTTGATGTCCCGGCATTCCTCCATGCAGGCTTGCACCGATTCGTATTTGGTTTTGATTGCAACATTTTTTCGATGTGCCATGGCAAGCTCCTTTCACCATTAAGATACCCCGCAAAAAACCAGATCGCGCCATCAAATTTCCATTGCACTTATCTCCGCTTTCCCATAGACTGTTAGCAACAAAGCTTTTGCCCACTAAAGCGCCTGAACAGGAGACTTCCATGATGACAAAAAACGAACCGACTTTAATTGAAATCACCGGATACAGTACCGGCAACCTTGGCTATGGCCTGGTTTCCCAAATGTTAACTTCCTATCTGGTCTTTTATGCAACCGCCGTGCTGGGCATGCCCGGACGGCTAATCGGTTTGGTCTTTTTTGTGAGCGTGGCTTGGGATGCTATTAGCGATCCCATTATGGGCTATCTCTCCGATCATACGCGCACCCGGTTCGGCAATCGACATCTCTATATTGTACTCGGCGCGGTCGCGGTCTCCATTTCCAATCTGGTTTTATGGAATATCGATCCCGCCCGCAGCGTGGATTCCAAGTTCGTCTGGGTTTTGACCGCAGTCCTGCTGACCAAAACCTTCCTCACCATCTTTTTTACGCCTTATTCGGCATTGGGCGCAGAACTCAGTACCGATTACAACACCCGTTCTCTGGTGCAAGCGATTAAAACAGCCTTCTTTCTTTTTGCCATCGTTTTTGCCTCCGCGGGATTTATGTTCTTGTTTTTTGCACCGACACCGGCATTCCCCATTGGCCAGTTGAATCCTCAAGCTTACAGCCGGATTTCCATTCTGACCACTATCATTATGCTCCTAACAGGCTTTCTTACCTATATCAGCACCCGGCGATTTATTAAACCCCTTGCACCGAAAAGCGGGGCTTCCGCCAAAGAAAACCGCTCGGACTTCTTTAAGAAAATGCGGTTCTGCCTAACGCAAAAAGATTATCGTTCCGTACTGCTGGGCTACCTTTTCACCAACCTGGGCTCTGCCATGATCAGCACAATCGGGCTTCACACCTTCACCTACACCTTTATGCTGGACAATTTCCAAATCGGGGCGGTATTCGGCGTGCAGTTCACCATCAGCATCCTATCCCAGCCCATCTGGGCAAAGATCGGAGCCAAAATCGAGAAATTCAATGCCGTAAAACTGGGCCTAAAACTGTCCATGGCGGGGTGTGCGGTCCTTTTCCTCGCGACCCTCTTCCGCAACCAAGTCATTGTGCATTACGAATTTCTCTTTCTCTATGCCGCCATTATCGGATTCGGAACCGGCGGCCTGTTCTCATTGCCTTTGTCCATGATCGCCGATACCGTCGACTTTCAAGAAGCCAACACTGGCGATCGAAACGAAGGCATCTATTACGGCATGCTGACCTTTGGCTATAAAATCTCGCAATCCTTGGCTATTCTGCTTTTGGGTTTTGTACTGGATTTCATTCATTTCGATTCCCGTTTGCCGGAGCAAACACCGGCGACCGCCTTGCTTTTGGGCATCTTCTTGTCGGTCGGCAGCCTGCTGGCGCTTTTGCTGTCCGCACACGCCTACAGAAGCTACACCCTGGATGCAGAAACCGTCGGCGCCTTGCAAGCCCAAATTGAAACCAGAAACAAGGGTCACTAGAAAGGATTATCAATGACACGATTTTTACAGCGAATCATCAAACTGCTTTTCGGACTTTTCCTATGCGCTTTGGGAATCTCTACGACCATCACCGCCAAAGTCGGCTATCTGCCTTGGGAAACCTTCCACGGCGGGATCGCCAGCACCTTCGGCATTGCCATCGGTACCGCATCGATCTTTGTCGGCTTGGCCATTGGCATCTTGAGTATGCTTTTAGGCGAAAAAATTGGCTTGGGCACCCTCTGCAACATGGTATTAATCGGCTTGATGACCAATGTCATTCTGGATGCCGGATTTCTGCCCCACAGCGACAACTTCTTGATTGGTATCGTCATTTTGCTTGCTGGCATCGAAATTTTCGCTCTGGGCTCTTACTTTTACATCGCCTCCGGTTTCGGCGCCGGTCCCCGTGACAGTCTGATGGTCGCCATCAAGCGCATCACCAAACTGCCCATCGGCCTATGCCGTTCCGGCCTCGAGCTGACCGTTGTTGTGATCGGCTGGCAGCTTGGTGGTCTGATTGGCTTGGGAACCGTTATTTCTGCCTTTAGCATCGGTTTTTTTGTGCATGCCACCTTCCATTTGCTGAAATTTGATCCCACAACCATTGATCATGAAAACTTGCAGGATACCTTTTTGCAGTTGTTTCCGCAAAAAACAGCCTAGAAGATTTCTCAGTCCAAATTCATTAGTTAAATCGGTCTCTCTACTCGTAAAATAGAAAGCAGGTTTTATGACACCCTATTTGACTCGTTTCATCAAACTCATATTCGGTCTTTTCCTCTATGCCTTGGGCATCGTATTCGCCATTCAGGCCAATATCGGCTACGCCCCCTGGGAAGTCTTTCATGTGGGCCTGTCGCAAACCCTGGGCATCAGCATCGGTACCGCCTCCATCGCCATTGGCGCACTGATTGTTGGGCTCGTTATGCTGCTGGGAGAAAAAATCGGCATCGGCACGATCCTCAACATGTTTCTGATCGGCATCTTTCTGGACTGGATTCTTCTTCTGGACTGGATTCCCGGTGCGGCTAACTTTCCGATTGGCGTTGCCATGCTCATTCTGGGCCTGTTCACCATCGCCCTGGGCTCCTACTATTATATCGATTCCGCCTTTGGTGCCGGTCCCCGCGACAGCCTCATGGTCGCCCTGACCCGCATGACCAAATTACCGGTCGGTCTTTGCCGCAGCGGTGTGGAAATCACCGTTGTCCTCATCGGGTGGAAACTGGGAGGCATGGTCGGCATCGGCACGGTAGTCGCCGCTTTCGGCATCGGATTTTGCGTGCAGACAACCTTCCGCGCCTTGAAGTTCGATACCACCGCCATCCAGCACGAAACCCTGGGGCAAACCCTGAATCTGGAAAGATTTAAAGCATAGCAAAAGCCGCCAATTGGCGGCTTGTTTTATGTCTCTATTCCCATACGGCGTGTCCAACATCCCGCAAGGCAATGCTCGCTTGACTCAGGTCCTTTTCCTTCACCAGCAAGTAATCCGTATCGAAGGTTGAGATCGCAAAAATACTGATCCCACGCTCCGCCAGGATTCCACTCAAGTTTGCCAGAATACCAACCAAGGCAAAATCCAAGGGCCCTTCCACTTTGATGATTCGCCATTCCGATTCAGCCTGAATTTTTTCAGGCACCAAGCGCGTTTCACAAACAACGGAAAGCTCCTCATGACTCCTCCTTTATATCCGCAGCACCCGCATGGCATTTAAAACTGCGATAACCGCAACCCCTACATCAGCAAAAATCGCCTCATACATGGTTGCCGCGCCCATGGCGCCCAGACTCAAGAAAAACAATTTGACCCCCAACGCGAAAACAATATTCTGCATCACGATCCGTCTTGTTTTTTTTGCAACCCGCTTGGCTTCCAACAGCTTCATGGGTTCGTCCGTCATCAGCACCATGTCCGCCGCTTCGATGGCAGCGTCCGATCCCAGTCCGCCCATGGCGACCCCCAGGTCTGCCCGCGCCAGCACCGGTGCATCATTGATTCCATCGCCCACAAAAAGCACCTTTTTCCCTTCTTTGATCAAGGCTTCCACATGGGTCATTTTATCCTGCGGCAGCAGCTCACTGAACACACGATCCATCTTCAGCTCTTTCGCCACTTCCTCCGCGATATGCTTCTGGTCTCCCGTTAGCATGACGACCTCTTTAGCACCGTTCGCCCGCAGAGCTTCGGCCAGATTGACAACTTCCGGCTTGATCTCATCGGCAATCTCAATACTGCCATGGTAGGCTTCCCCGTATGCGACATGCACGACGGTTCCCGCCGACCGTATTTCCGGCGCTTCAATCCCATATCGGTTCATCAGTCGCAGGTTCCCGACCAAAAGCCGTCGCTCCTTAAGAAAACCCACCAAGCCTTCGCCGGATATCTCTTTTACATCCGTCAACGGCTCCAAGGCCTGGTCTTCTCCGTAGGCAGCCAAAATGGATTGGCCGATCGGATGGGTGGAGTACACCTCCATCGATGCCGCCAAACGCAGCGTATCGTCTCCGACGATTTGGCGAACGGCAAAATTGCCCTTGGTCAGGGTGCCCGTCTTGTCGAATACAAAGGTATCGATTCGATTCAGCAATTCCAGGTAGTTTCCGCCTTTCAGCAGAATCCCCTTGCGGCTGGCCGCGCCCAAGCCCCCAAAGAAGCCCAGCGGCACACTCAGCACCAAGGCACAGGGACAGCTGATCACCAAGAAGATCAAGGAGCGAGACACCCACTCACGAAAATCGCCCAATCCGATAAGCGGCGGCACAATTGCCAGCAAAACCGCTGACACTACCACAATCGGCGTATAAACCCGGGCGAATTTTGTGATGAATTGTTCCGTTTTCGCTTTTTTGCCTGTGGCATTCTCCACCATGTCCAAAATTCTCGCCACCGTCGAGTTCTCAAAGGTCCGGGTCACTTCCACCGTCAAAGACGCATCCAGGTTGATGGAACCGCTTAAAACATCTTCCCCTTCCTTAATGGTTCGGGGCATGCTTTCTCCCGTTAGCGCCGAGGTATCCAACATCGACTGGCCTTCCAGCACCTTGCCGTCCACCGGCACCTTTTCGCCGGCGCGAATCAAAATTACATCGCCAATGGACAGGGCGTCCGGGATCACCTGCCGTGAACTTCCGTTGACTATCAGATTCGCATAGTCCGCCTTGATATCCAGCAAAGACTTGATGCTTCTTCTGCTCTGGTCGACGGCATAATCCTGAAAGCCTTCCCCGACCTTGTAGAAAAGCATAACCGCTACCGCTTCAGTCGGTTCGCCCAGGGCAAAGGCCCCCACCGTCGCCAGCGTCATCAAAAAGTTTTCATCAAACAATTGTCCGTGCATCAGGTTTTTCATCGCCCGCAATACAATATCCCCGCCAATCAGGACATAGGCCAGTCCGTAAAGAAAAATCCGAAGCGTCGATGGCAGCGGCATTCCAACAGCAAGCGCCAGAAAGCCGGACCCGGCCAGGGTCTTCCCATGCTGCTGAAGAAATTGGGCCAGCTTTGTCGGCTTGGCTTCCTGAATGACCAGTTCTTCACTCTGTCCATTTGGCAGCACATGAAAGGCGTTCATTTGATCGCTTGGCAGCTCATCCACCGTAACCCCCGACTCAATCCGGTCTACGATGGCTTGTATCAGCTCCCGCAGACTGCCGTGTTCCAGTTCGCTGCAACCCTGGAGCTTTTTGGTTGCAAAGCTGAAGATCACGTCCTCCAGCCGTTCGTGGTTCATCAAAGCCGCTTCGATCTTTGCCGCGCATCCCGCACAATGGAGCCCATTCAGGTAAAAGGTGAATTTGCGTTTTTCCCCGCAGGGATACACCTTGACATGGGGTTCCAGCTCCTGAACAATTCTCGCCGTTTCGTCTGCGATTGTCTCTGGGTTCCCGTCGTCCTTCACTTCGATTTCTATTTTTTCCAGCGCCAGATTCACCCGCGCCTCGGCAACTTGTTCCAGCTTTCCAACTCTGGATTGAATCTTCGCTGCACAGCCCGCGCAATGCAAGCCTTCCAATCGCAACTCAACCATTTTTCCTCACCCCCTGATGGGTCACATGCTCGATTGCAATATCGATCAGCGCTTCGATATGGGCATCGTCCAAGGAATAGTAGATCATCTTTCCTTCCCGCCGCGATTTCACAATCCGCTCCTGTTTCATCACCCGCAATTGATGGGAAACACCCGACTGGGATATCTCCATCAGCGCCGACAAGTCGCCCACACACAATTCTCGTATCCGCAAGGCTTCCACAATCCGAATGCGTGTAGGATCACCCAGCACCTTGAAGATTTGAGCAACATCTAAAATAACGCCATCCTCCAAGCGGGAGGAGCGAACCAATTCCACATTCTCCGGATTAACACAACATTTATTTGACATCAGATTCCCTCTCCTTTCATATGAATATCTGTTCACATGTTCACACATAGAATACACCTTCTTTTTCCAATTGTCAACATCATGAATTCTTACAAAAAAGGAATCTGCCGATTTCGGCAGATTCCCTCTTTTCTTTTATTTATTTTCCGTATTCAAACTCTTGTTTCGATAGTATAGGTCGTCGCGGATTAGGCAACCCAATCCTTCCCGGAAATCATTCAATTCCTCCCTTTATTGACGCATGCGATATGTAATATATCCTTTGTAGGCCACCGCCTCAATTTTCGGATTCGCCTCAAGCGCCGCAAAAACCGCCGCCTCATCTTGGCAGGAACGGCTTTCTAAAAACACATAAATCTCATGCTGATTCATCGGATGGCGGTTGATGATATTGCAAATGGCTTTAACCGGATCGGGTTCTTCGCTATAGAATCCTTCCGAAACCAGGGCGTCAATCGAGATTCCCCCCAAAAAGGCCACCGCAACCTCCAATCTTTCCTTCAAAGGCTCCCGGACGCCCTGTTCTGCTGGAGGACGAATCGGCACATTGATATACAGCCGGTCATAATGAATTTCCTGCAATTGCAGTTTCAGCTTCTGCAATTGCTCATCCGTATCATTCACATCCCGCACCAGCATGGTTTCAATCCAAAGCTCCCCTTGGTATTCTTCGGAAAATCGGCGGAGTCCTTCCACCACATCCTGATACCGAATGCTGCCCATCGGCCGATTGATGGTGCGAAAGGTTTCCTCATCTCCCGCATCAAAGGAAGGCAATACAAAGTCCGCATGCATCAAGGCCGCCCGAACCCCTTCATCCGACAAGAGGGCTCCATTGGTGATCACGGCAACCGGTCGGTCCGTTCGCTCCTTCAGGGCAAGAATCAAGTCGCCCAGCCGACTGTACAAGGTTGGCTCCCCCTCGCCGACAATGGTTACCGCATCGAATTGACACCCCGTTGCCAGCTTTTCCTCAAACTCTTGAATAATCTCCGCTACGCCAAAAAAAGCTTCCGGCGTATTGGTCATCCGGTCGGTCCTACCCAACTGGCAATAGATGCAGGAATAATTGCATGCCTTGGCAGGAATCGGACTGACGCCCAGCGAAAGCCCCAATCGCCTTGAAGGTACGGGACCGTAAACACGTTGATCTTTCACAGCAAACCTCCTTTCCATCTCTTATTATCATTATACCAAAAAGCTCCGGCGCAAACGCCGGAGCTCTCCCTATTCTTTCACAATTTCATATTCTAAACGCCCCAGGGCGCCTGCACCAATTTCATACTTGTTAAATACTATTACGGGATTTCCCGCTTCATTGATATAAAAGTCGATGTCTTCCCGGACCTGCCAGCTGTCGGCCTTTACCTCGTCCCCAAAAACAAGCCCTTCTTCTTCCGATTGCACTGCCATTTGAGCTTTAACGCCTTCTGTAACGACACTCACATAATTTTCTCCCAATAGATCCGCCAGCTTCCATTCCCGGTCATGCTCCAAATCCAGGTTATAGTAGGTGTATTCCGCATATGCCGCAGCCACTGAGTCATAGGAAAAAAGCATAAAGGATAAGGTATCCTGGTTTCTGGCATACACCGTATAGTCCACCTTGGCTTCAATTTTGCGCGCTTCATACTCCTCTTCGGTCCCACCCGTTGCCAAATAAGCTTCCTTGTATTCTTGCGCACGCTCTTGCGCTTCTTCCAAAGTCGCCTCTACTTTTCCTTGAATCAAGGCGTTCACCTTGTCTTCAAAAGCTTGATTGTTCATTTCCGCCACTTCCGGAATTTTCACCTCGGCAACCAATTCTTGACTCTCTGTCGTATAGGCGCGAAAGGTCAATACTTTCGCAATCGAACCAATCACCGGTATTTCCGCCATGGTATCGGCAAAAGCCTGGCTGACATTCAGCGGCGTTACAAACAGCGCAAGGGCTGCCGCTACCGCAATCCAATTCTTTCGCACGCGTCTTCTTACTCTTTCACCCTGTTCTTTCTCTATGGTTTGATTGATCATTAGGTCCAACTCCTTTGGGATTTCAATGTTTTCATATTTGCTTTTACCGTTCCTCATTCCGCAATCCCCTTCCATTCCATTTTCAATTTCTTAAGTATGGAATACGTCTTGGTCTTTACCGTATTGATATTCATATCCAGCACGTCTGCCATATCTTGAAACCGCAGGTCCTCAAAAAAGCGCAAAACAACCAAGCTCTTTTCCTCCGGCTCCAAAGCGTCCAATGCATCGTACAAATCCAAACGGTCCAGCCCTTCCTCCGATTGGCCGCCCATCCACGCTTCCAACTGATCCGTCGGCACTTCCCGCTTTCGCTTGCGCAGATAATCGATGCTGGTATTGATCAGGATGCGCGTGAACCAGGTCGAAAGATATTGGGGTTCTTTGATCCGGTCCGAGGCCCGCAGGGCTTTTTCCACGGCTGCTTGTACGATATCCAAGGCATCATGCTGATTCTTCACATAGGAATAGGCAATGCGATAAAACTGTTCTTGATGAGTCTTGATGTATTCAATTAATAAAAGATGATTCTTCCCTGTTGTCGACATTAAGGTGATCCCCCTTCAGCCATTAGACTCACCACATTCCAAAAAAGTTGGTCCAAATGAAAATTTATCATGGATTTTTTCTTTTCACAATGGAAAAAGAACCCAGTCATTCGACCGGGTTCCCTTCCGCTAAATCTCAATCCCAATATACTGTTTGATCAAAACGCCAATCAAAAAAGATATGCCCGCAACCCCCAAGGATATGGCCGCCATCTCAAGGAAGCGCCGCCTGAAATTATAATCTTTTGCCACGGAAATATAGTAATTGAAGACAAAGATGATCAATACGGCAATTCCCAGAGTCGCGCCAAGACTCATAAAGGGGTTCTTCAATACCAGATAAGGCAAAATCAAGAAGAGCACCGTAAACACATAAGCAAAGCCGGTATAAATCGAGGATTTCACCGCATCCTCTCCCCCTTCCTGCCGGGTGGAAAGATACTCGCTGGCCGCCATGGAAAAAGAGGCGCTGATCCCGGTAATCAATCCCGTCAAGGCAATTAACCTCGTATTTTGAAACGCAAAGGTATACCCCGCCAATGCACCCGTCAATTCCACCAAGGCATCATTCAGCCCCAATACAATGGAGCCCATGTAATGAAGGCGTTCTTCATCGATCATGGCGATCAATTCCTCTTCATGCCGCTCCTCATCTTTCAGGATTTTCTCCATCCCGGGAACCAGGGCTTCCACCTCTCCATACTCTTCCGCCGCTTCCGCTTCGCCTTTTTCCAGCAGCTTGATCCCAAAGGTCAAGCCAAAAATCCGAGTGATCCAATAGAAAAAGAACCTCTTTCCCCTTTGGGGTTTCAGTTCTTCCCCGGTCAATCCCTTCAAAAGATTATAGTGATTCCACTCGTCAGCGGCAACCGATTCAATGATTTTTTGATTTCCCTCGTCCTTAACAAATCCTGCAAGATCCGTATACACATAGTGGGCCGTAATCTCATCCTGCTGTTCGGCAAGCAATCGTGCCTTTAGTTTTGGATCCTTGATTAATCCTGTTTCCATTCCTTGATACTCCTTTCTCGCTTTAGTTGCCCGTTTTTTCCCTGCTCTTCACTCTCCTTCCTTTACATACCCGGTTGACCGGATCCCATGCAAAACAAAATCCCAGTCTGATGACCGGGATTGCTTGCGCCATTTATATGTCGATTCCGATATATCGCTTGATAATAACTCCGATCAAAAAGGACACGGTCGCCACCCCCAAGGATATGACAGCCATTTCCAAGAATCTTTTGCGAAAAACATAGTCTTTGGCAACCGAAATATAGTAGTTGAAAATAAAGATAATCAAGATGGCAACACCAAAGGTTGTGAGCAAACTGACAAAGGGGTTCCGAAATAGAAAGAACGGCACAACCATGGCCAAGACCGTAATGACAAAGGCACTCCCCGAATAGAGCATATCTTTGACGGCATTCCGTCCGCCTTCCTGCCTCGCGGAAAGATACCGGCTGGCAATCATGGACAAAGACCCGCTGATCCCCGTAATCAATCCGGTCAAGGCAATCAGCCTGGTGTTTTGAAAGGCAAAGGTATAACCTGCCAAGGCACCGACCAGCTCGATCAAGGCGTCATTGAGTCCTAACACCACCGACCCCATGTACTGCAGGCGCTCTTCGTTGATCATGGCAATCAATTCCTGCTCCCGCTGTTCCCCGTTGAGCAGAATCTCATCGAAACCGGGAAACTCCTCGCCCAACTCCTCATAGTCCCGGATTTGCTGAATTTCGTCCTTTTCCAGCAACTTGATCCCAAAGGTCAGGCCAAACAAGCGAATCACCCAGTAATAGAAGATCCGCTTCCACCGATTCTGTTTTACATCTCGTCCTGTCAGGATCTTCAGCCACTCATAATGCTTCTTTTCATTCACGGCGATTTTTTCGATGATCACCTTATTCTCCGGCTCCTTGACCACCTTGGCAATATCCAAATAAATCCGATATGCCGTCATCTCATCCCGCTGCTCCTTAAGCAGATGTTTCATCATCTCCGGATCAATCTTTCGCTTCTCTTCCATGTTCTACCTCCCCTCTTGCACGATGCGAATCGCAACATTCCCACGCTTATGACCTTTCTCGACATATTCATGGGCTTCCGCCAGGTCTTTAAAATCGTAGATCCGATCCATCACGGAAATGAGTCTGCCCGCTTCAATCCATTCCCGAAGCGTATCCAAATCTTCGGCCGTTTCCGTTGGCGGCGCAAACAAAATTCGTTTTCGCCTGATCAGTTGAATCCATGGCTTGATCAAAATATGTCCGAATTTCGGGCTTGCCTCGATATAGACGCCACCGGGTTTCACCGCCTGCAAGCCGTGAAGAAATCCGTCTTTTCCAACCGCGTCAAACACGCAATCGTATTGTTCCCCCATGGCAGCATAATCTTCCTTCGTATAGTCCACCGCATGAACCGCTCCGATCGATTTGGCCATTTCAAAATTCCGCCCGCTGCAGACCGCCGTAACCTCCGCCCCCATCAAAACCGCTATTTGTACGGCGAAGGTGCCAATGCTGCCGGAAGCGCCGTAGACCAACACCTTTTGGCCTTTCTGAATCTTGGCCTCCCGAAGAAACCCCAAAGCATTCAGCCCGCCAATCTGTACGCAAGCGGCTTCTTCATAACTCATATTTTGGGGCTTTCTTGCCACAATTCCATGTTCGGGCAGGGCAATATACTCCGCATAGGCGCCAAACCGCAGAGCGGAAAAGGCGAAGACCGAATTCCCGGGACGAAACCGGGTGACACGACTGCCCACTTCCTCCACCACCCCAGAAAGCTCGGTTCCCAGAATAAATTTAGGTTTTTGCAAGCCGATATAAAATCGCATGGGCCACCAAATAAACGTAGGCAGGTCAAAGCGGCGGGTTTCACAGTCCCCCGCCGTTACCGTTGTCGCATGAATCCGAATCAAAATCTCGCTTTCTCCGATGGACGGTTTTTCGACCTCCTGCATTTCCAGCACTTCCGGCGGGCCATATCGGGTGGCAATCATCGCTTTCATCATAAGCCTCCATTTGGAACTTCTTTACAAGTAACTTACCCCAATCCCTTTCCGCAAAAAGAAAAAAGGTGCCGATTCACATCGGCACCCCATGATTTTAAACACAATTAGATTTTCTTTACAAACTCCGATTTCAGTTTCATGGCACCGAATCCATCGATCTTGCAATCAATGTCATGGTCGCCTTCCACCAAGCGGATGTTTTTCACCTTGGTTCCCTTTTTCAATGCAGAAGATGCACCTTTGACCTTCAGGTCTTTGATCACCACAACACTGTCGCCATCTTGCAGCACATTGCCGTTGGCATCTCTGTAGACTTTTTCCGTTTCTTCCGCAGACTCCATTGTTGCAGACCATTCGTGGCCGCACTCTGGACAAACCAAAAGGTTTCCATCTTCATACGTATATTCCGAATTGCATTTCGGACAATTTGGCAAACTCATTCTTCTCTTCCTCCTATACAAGCTTTGCAAGTTTATTCATCGGCTTGTATCCTATCACAACATTTGGTTCCATGGCAATGAAATCCTAAAAATAATAGGGCGGACCCATGATTTCAAACCGAATATAGCTGACCACCACCAGCAGCAAGACCATGAAAACTACCGAAACCCAAGAATTAAGAAACCGATTCATCATTCGCTTCTTCCTCCAGACCGATCATTTTCATCATTATAGCCGACCGGATCCGATTGTGCCGATTCTTGCCACGAAAACCCTTACAGCGGTAATGAAATGAAGCTATTCCGACAAAATCCGATAATGGACCGTCCACTGCACATACCGGAAAGCTCGAAATTTTCCCATCCAATTCATCGCTTTCGCCTTGGGATGACGCTCGTCAAAATAGGACCAATCCTCCATCCACCGAAGGTGGGGCGAAATCTTTTCCAAGTCCCGACTGTCCTTCAATCCAAAGTGGTAACTGACATCCCCCTCCACGCCAATCTCCTTGCGCAGTTTAAACTCCACCATTTTTTGATAGATTCCTTTTGTATACTTATCCGTTACGGTTTCAAACATCAGCTCGGAATCCGGAAAATTCTCTGCAATTTCCTTCAACCAGGGAATCAAGGCCTCCGGCTGCAGATACATAAACAAACCCTCCGCCAGAAAGAGCACCGGACTTCGATAGGTTTTCAGCTGGTCCAGCCAATTCCGATCGAAAATGGATTGTCCCGTCATCCGATAAGACTCCGTTTCCCTTAAAACCTGGCGCTTGACGGCAATCATTTCAGGCAAATCAAGGTCGATAAACAGAAAGGGCTTCGCAGCCAGCCTGTGATACCGGGTATCAAATCCGCATCCCAAGTTCACGATAATCCCATCCGGGTGTTGTTCAATAAATGCCGCTGCCGCTTCATCGTATTTTTTCGCTCGTAAAGCAATATGGATCCGCAGCTGGCGGCTCAACTTCCCTTGGGATAGATTTCGCAGCAATTTTGATTCCGAATTTTTCAGAATCGGAGACAAGGCATTCGTCATTTTCACGGCATACTCATCCTGGATAATCGGATCTCGGTCCTGGCTCTCCAAGCTATGGGCATAGAGCGTAATCAGTGCCGTTTTTGAGGTGGAACTAATCTTCGCTAGCATCGGTTGATCCATCATCTTCCCCCTTCCTCTCCTTATAGTTTATATGATCCCTTTTGCCCCTTTCAATCAAGTTTCCCCTCCCAATCTTCAGAATTGTGTTATAATCAGAAGCAATTCGGAATATTTAACCCTTTTGTGTTGAATTTATCAGGGAGTGAGGAAAATTTTGGAGAAAGTAAAGGTATTTTTCGTCAAAAAGAATGTAGAGATTAGTGTAAAACGGTATTTGGTTGACGCATTGGGATATATGGCTTACGGTTTGTTCGCCTCGTTGATCGTCGGCAGCATCTTGAATATGCTGGGGCTCAAACTGGGAATTCCCTTTCTGAGTGAAACCCTTTGGCCGCTTGCAAAAGCCATGACCGGCCCTGCCATTGCCGTAGCAGTTGCCTATGGCCTGCAGGCGCCTCCGCTTGTGCTGTTCGCCTCCATCATCCCCGGTGCCGCCGGCGCCGCTTTGGGCGGTCCCGTAGGCGCATTCTTGGCCAGTCTCATCGGCACGGAATGCGGCAAGCTGATTTCCAAAGAAACAAAACTGGATATCATTGTAACGCCGTCGGTAACCATTCTGGCGGGATCGATTGTCGGCACCCTCGTGGGTCCGGGCATCAACGCCTTGATGACCAATTTTGGCCAAATGATCGTCTATGCCACGGAGCTCCAACCCATTCCCATGGGCATTTTAGTCTCTGTCCTGATGGGGATTGCCCTCACCCTGCCCATCAGCTCTGCCGCCATCGGCATTATGCTGGGGTTGAACGGCTTGGCCGCGGGCGCTGCAACCGTGGGCTGCTGCTGTCAAATGGTGGGTTTCGCCGTCATTAGTTTTCAAGAGAACGGTTGGAACGGTGTTTTGGCTCAGGGTTTGGGGACCTCCATGCTGCAGATTCCCAATATCGTACGCAACTGGAAAATTTGGATCCCATCCATTTTGGCTTCCGCCATTTTGGGTCCTCTTTCCACCACCGTCTTTCAAATGGAGAATACCGCCATCGGTTCCGGCATGGGCACCAGCGGCCTGGTGGGCCAGTTCGGCACCCTGGAAGCCATGGAAGCGGCCGGCAAGGGCGGACCAATGATGATCGCATCCATCCTGCTGCTGCACTTTATCCTGCCGGCGGTTTTAACCCTCCTTGTTTCGAAATACATGCGAAGCACGGGGGCCATTCAAAAAAATGATTTAAAGCTTGAATTGGCTTAATCGGTAATACAAGAAAACCTCCCGCCTTGTGTCCAATCACAAGACGGGAGGTTTTTCTTATGGATATATAAGAGTTTTACTCAGGGTGTCATAAATTAACTCGGGTGACCTTAGTAGATGATGGTTCCGCTTTCGCCTTTGATGGCCAAGGCAGCCTTTTCCAAAGATGCAATCACCGCACGTCGTCCCGGCTTGGCCTGTACAAATCCCATGGCCGCCTGCACCTTCGGCAGCATGCTGCCCGGCGCAAAATGACCTTCATCGCAGTATTGCTGCGCTTCCGCCACCGTGATTTTATCCAGCTCTTTTTGGTCCGGCGTGCCAAAGTTGATGGCAACCCGGTCAACAGCCGTCAGAATAAACAAATACTCCGCGTCCACTGTATCCGCAAGCTTCGCTGTCGCAAAATCCTTGTCGATTACCGCAGGAACACCCATGTATCCGCCTTCCCCATCGGAAACGACAGGAACGCCGCCGCCCCCGCAGGCAATCACCACGAATTCATTGTCCAGCATGTTGATGATGGATTCCTTTTCCACGATATCCATCGGTTTCGGCGATGCCACAACGCGTCGGTATCCGCGGCCCGCATCTTCCTTGATCACCAGATTCGGATCAGCCGCCATCAGTGTCTTGGCCTCTTCCTCGGTGTAATATCCGCCAATTGGTTTACGCGGATTTTGGAATGCTTCGTCCTCTTTGTCCACTTCAACCTGCGTAACTACCGTCGCCACATTCCACGGCATTTGTTTCGACATCATTTCCTTCTTGATGGCAGCCTGCAAATGAAAGCCGATGTATCCTTGACTCATGGCCGTGCATTCCGGCAGATCCACCGGAACAACCTTGTCATTCACCTTGGACGCTTCTTCAAACGCCAAATTGATCATGCCCACTTGCGGCCCATTGCCGTGTGAAACGATGATTTCATTCCCTTGGCTGATCAATTCAACCAGAGATTGCGCTGCTACCGCAACCTTTTCCCGTTGCTCCGCAGGCGTATTCCCCAGGGCATTTCCGCCCAATGCGATTACAATACGTGGATCCTTGTGTTTCATTCTTTAAACCTCCAATTCACACTTGCTTACGCACAGCCCTTTCCGTTTTTGCCGTTCGCGCCGCTGTCCGCTTGATGACTCTTTCTATACAAGCCAATTCCAAAAATCGTTGTCAATCCGGTTCCAATCACCAAAGTGCCATGGTAAAGCGGATCAAACCCTTCGCCTGTGAAGAACAGCAAGGCGATACCCAATACGATAAAGGCAAATCCCAAGAATGCCGAAATGTATAAACCTGGCAGACCACCCGGCACTTCGTAAGGTCGCTTCATATCCTTGTCGATATGACGCAGCTTCACAGCAGTCGGGAACAACCATACATATGGCAGGAAGAAAACCAGGAAGCTGAAGGACAGGATTGTCCAGAACGCTTCGTTGGCACTTTCGCCCAATGAGAAGTTCAAAACGATCAACGCCGTCGCGATTACGCCCATCAATACATAAGAATAATCTGGTGTATCATACTTCGCGTGGCGATGGCCCAAGATCTTGGTTTTTTTCGTAAATTCCGCTTCATCCAATACTTCGACGCCGCCCATAGACCAGGAAATCATGTTGGATACCAGGGTAAACAAAGCACCCGCCATAATAATGTTGAAGACCAATGTGCTAGAGTCGCCGAATACCGTACACAATTCCTGCAAGGCGTAGAAGAAACCGTCCAATGGATCGATTGAATCCGCTGGGATCGCAACCAAAACGCCGTAGGTTCCGACAATGTACAAAGCAGCAATCAAAACACCGGCCAATACCGTCATCTTAGGAATATTCTTCTCAGGCTTGTCAATGCTGGATGCAATGGAAGAAATCAATTCAAAGCCCAAGAGGTTGTATACGATCGCAGAACTAAAGGCAATGGTGTCAAAATTGAAATCCAGCGCGAAATTCGCCAATGAGAAGTCATTGGCAGAACCGTTTTGGATCGCATACACGACGCCCAAACCGCCAAAGATCAATAAAACCGCAACTTTAACAATCGCCGCAATATTCGTTACTGTAATGCCCAGTTCAACCCCACGAATGCCAATGCCGACAACCGCCCAGCACATTGCAATGGCCAAAAACGCAGAAGGCCAGGTTCCCAAATCTGGCGCATAGGCCATGGAGAACCACCAGCTGAAGGCAATAAATACCGCCGGCATCCAGAAGGCTACATTGACCCAGTAGAACCAAGCCACCATGGTCGCTTGGAACTCACCAAAGGCTCGCTTAACCCAGGCATAAATACCACCGTCTTCCGGATAAGCCGCACCCAATTCCGCATTGATCAATCCGTATGGAATAAAGAATAGAATGGCAGTTAACAACCATACAGTAATTGAAGAAATGCCCATTGCAGCCGGTGCAACAAAGGTATCCAATACCACGATTCCGCAAACCGTGAAAGATATCATCTTAAACAGACTTACTTTTTTCTCTTCCATGAATACTCTCCCTTCAGAGAACCTGTGGCCGCCTCAAGCAGCCACAGTTCCCGTCAAACCATTAATCTATTTTCCCAGAGGCTGTTGTTGCGTGATACAGTGGATGTTTCCACCGCCCAAGATGATCTCCCGCGCATAGATCCCTACGATCTCGCGATCCGGGAATACCTTGGCCAAAGTCTCCTTCGCCAACTTGTCGTACTTCTCGTCGTTGAACATCGGCAGAATAACCGCACCATTCGCGATGTAGAAGTTTGCATAGGAAGCCGCCTGGCGGTCACCCTCTTCACGAGGCAAGGTGCCGTCTACGGAGTCAACCCCTTCGCTTTCCTCTTTGGTGATCAAGACTTCGTTCGGGATATGGAGCTTATGAATTTCAAGCTTTCGGCCCTTGGCATCCGTCTCATTGGACAGATAATCATAAGCCGCTTTTGACAATGGATACTGCGGATCATTTTCATCATCCGTCCAAGCCAAGACCAAAACACCTGGCGCGCAGTAATGAACGATATTGTCCACATGCTCGTTGGTTTCATCCAAATAGATGCCATTTGGCAGCCAAAGCACTTTTTCTACATTCAAATACTCTTTCAAGGTATTCTCAATGCCTGTCTTGTCCAACTGCGGATTTCGGCTTTCATGCAGCAAACAAGCTTCCGTTACGATCGCTGTGCCGTCACCGTCCGAATGGATGGATCCGCCTTCCAAAATGAATTCTTCCAAAGAATAATAATCTTTTCCTTCGATTTCACAAACCTTTTTGGCAACTTGATCATCCTTGTCCCATGGGAAGTACAATCCGTCTACCAGTCCGCCCCAGGCGTTGAATCGCCAGTCTACACCGCGTACTTCGCCTTCGTCGTTGACGACGAAAGTCGGTCCGATATCGCGCATCCATGAGTCGTCATTGGACATTTCCACCACGCGGATTCGGTCGCTCAAGGCTTCCCGCGCCGCCATAAATTGCGACTGGGATACGCACATGGTAACCTCTTCGTAGTTGGCAATGGCTTCCGCTACCTCTACAAATGCCTTTTGAGCCGGCTTGCCGCCCAATCTCCAGTTGTCTGTCCGCTCGGGCCATACTATCCAACATCCTTTGTGTGGCTCGAATTCTCCGGGCATTCTAAATCCATCTTGTTTTGGTGTGCTTTCTGTGATTTTTCTAGACATGTTCCCGTCCTCCAATTTTGTCCTTTATAGTGTAGTTAAAAAATTCTTGATCTTGTCTTCGTGCATTTTCTTCACTTCTTCAGTTGGCTCTTGAATAAACTTGTGAGTGAAATACACCAGAATTGCCATTTGTGCCGTCAGGCGGTTTTCTGCTTCGTCAAATGCTACCGAGTACTCGCCTTCCAATGCCTCTCGTGTTACCTCTTCCTTGTCGTTTGCCGGCAAGCAGTGCAACAGCATCGCACCTGGTTTTGCTTTGCTCATCAATTCTTCTGTGATCACATAGTCCGGCATAAAGGCAGCCAAACGCTCTTCTTTTTCGTCCATTTGGGTTACCCAGTAGAAGCTGTCGCCGTACACAACGTCACATTCTTTGATTTGCTCGACATCATCAGTGATTTCATAAGACGCACCTGTCTCTTTGCAGTACTCATCTGCCAGATCCAGCCACTCTTGCTCCATCCAGTATTTCTTAGGACCAATTTGCTTGAAGTTCATGCCATATTTAGTGCAAGTCAAAAGCAATGAACGGCAAACGTCAGTCGCATCGCCCATGAAAGCCAAAGTCAAGTCAGACAATTTTCGGCCGTCTGTGATGTGCTCTTTAATAGTGAACAAGTCAGCCAGCATTTGAGTCGGATGGAATCGTGTATCCAAACCGTTGATAACTGGAACTGTCGACATGCGAGTCAAAGCGTCCACAGTTTCTGGATCGTTCGTACGCGCCATCACAATATCACACATTCTGGACAATACGCGAGCGGTGTCATCGATAGACTCTTTCCCCCCCAAGTGAATGTCACGAGGAGAAAGGAACAAGCCGTGACCGCCCAGCATGGTTGCCGCAACTTCGAAGGAAACACGAGTACGAGTAGAACCCGCTTCAAAGATCATACCAACTGATTTATCTTTGAACAATGGCGGAACAGCATTGTCTTTTCTGGCATCCTTCAAGTATGCCATCAATTCCATCATGTCGTCCATTTCTTTTGTTGTAAAGTCTTTCATGCCAATCATATGGCGCATGCCTTGCTTATTTAGATCCGTTGCTGATGATGATGGGTTTTTCATTGATAATTCTCCTTCCAATACTTAAAAATTAATCGATGTACAAATTTCTTAATGGTGTTGCATGGTTTTTATTACGCGTAATGGTTGATACAAAAATGATGAGTAACATATTGACAAGAGCCGGTACGAGAGTGAAAAACTCCCATGGCTCCGGTATCACAGAAGCCTGTGTAATAACGCCGATCAGATTGACGCCCAGTCCGCCGACCATGCCGGCGATGACCCCGTAGGTGTTCACCCACCGCGCTTTCAGCGCAAAGACAAATGGGAAGAACAAAACACCGAATTGCAGGGTAAAGGCGAAAATCGTCAAATCATAAATATTGGTGCTGGCCAAGCCAACGCCTGCCGAAAGCAGACCAACCACGATCACAAATCCCTTAGTCACACGCAGCATTGATCGATCGTCTTCCGGCAGATTTTCCTTATGAAAGATCGGCCGATAAATATCATTGGAGAATAAGACTGCCGTTGCAAAAAGCGAAGTACTGGCGCTGGAAAGAATCGCCGCCAAAAGCGAGGCAACAAATACACCCAGCCCGACAGGACCCAACAGTTCCCGAGCCAAAAACGGAATCAGAAGCTCGCTGTCCTCAGCAAACAAGTCTGCCGGCAATACGCCCTTGGCAACCAAGGTAATGCCAATCAAGGCAATGATGATGGGGATAAACCCGATCGTCCAGTACATGCCACCGGCAATTATCATGCCTTGGCGTGCAGTCTTTACATCTTTCGCCATAAAAGCACGCTGTGCCACATCCGGACTCGGAATATTTCCAAGTGCCATTCCCGCCCACATGGCGAGGTAGCTGATCCATGCCCCCAGACTTTTTTCTTGCGGAATAAAATGCCAAAACCCTTCCGGCGTATGCGCGACCACATCGGACACGCCTCCGGCCGCTTTGAAGCCTACGCACAAGATCGCAACCAGTCCGATAAAGATAATGACCATTTGGATGGCATCCGTCCAAACAACGGCGATCAAACCGCCCATGTAGGTGAAGGAGACCACAACCAAGGTTGCGATGAAATACGCGAGTAAAAAGTTAACGTCGAACAATACATTCAAAATCTTTCCAATCGCCAACAATTGCACCGCCGTCCAAATCACATAGGTTGGAATCATCAAGGCCGATGCCATATAGCCGGCTGTCGGCCCGAACCGAAAGGCGTAGAGTTCACCAACAGAACGAATCTTCAGCCTGCGCAGCGTTCCGACAAAGAAAATTCCGATCAAGATCAGCGCCAGCCCTGCTGCAAACGGGTCTTCAACAACTCCAAATATTCCGTCGTTGTAGGCCGCACCCGTCGCACCGATGATGGTTCCGCCCCCCCAGAAGGTGGCGAAGAGGGTGCCGACGACCAGAAAGAGCGGTGCGCCCCGACCGGCGACCATATAGTCGTCCGAGGTTTTTACGCGTTTGCTCGCGATCTTTCCGACCAAGGTAATTCCGATAAAAAAGGCCGCAATAATCATAAGTGGAATCAGGTTTTCCAAAAACATCCTAACATTCCTTTCTGCATTTATTGGCCCCTTTCATATCCTCGTTATTTTTTTAACTTTTCTGAAAAGGTTTTCACCCTATCGCAAAAAAATTTATTGGTTTGAGGCTTGCAAGCTCAAAATATGAGGGGGCAGTCGATTGCCTGTCTTAATCATACGACCGTATTTTCTGAATGTCAACATTTTTTGTCCAAAAAATCTAAATTTATGTCTGAATCTACTTTATTAATGTCCGATTCGGTCATCTGATTTGTTTTTTGTCACAATCACTCTTGCATATTTCATACCCAAATGATACTATGAGAGTAGAATTTACCTGCGTTTCAGCGTCTGGAGGAACAATAATGGCTGAGAAAATCAAGTCTTTCGATCAGATCGACTACCAAATTATCAAAGAGCTGTCCAAGGATGCCCGGGCATCGGCAGCGCAAATTGCAAAAAAAACCGGAATCAATGAGCGGACCATTCGCAGGCGCATTACGCACTTGCTGAACACCAATGCAATTCGCGTCACAACGATCGTCGATCCCAGCATGTTCGGCTACCATTCCATTGCCGACATCAATCTAAAGGTTGACGAAGCCGTTTACGACGAGTTTGTTGAAACCTGCAAAAACAATCCCAACGTTTGCTATATCGCAACCGGATGGGGCAAAGCGAACCTGGCAATTGAAACCAGGTTTTTAGACAATGAGGAAATGTATGACTTTATCAACTTCACCCTGCCCCAATCCGAAGGGGTCGAAGTCATCAACTTCTTTATCATTCCCAAGATCCTGTATAACATCGACGAATGGCTGCCGGTGGAATCGGATTTTAAAGAATGAATTCATCCAGAGTAAAAAAGGCGTACAGAGAGAAATTCTCCGTACGCTTTTTGACTTTCCAGGCCACTGATCCGACCCATCCTATCCGGAGCCAGCTTCGTCTATTTCCTAAACGACTTATGGTATAATAATAAGCAAAACAGGTGTATTTTAGGAGGGAACCCATGAACCGACAAGAAGCCGTCGCACTATTGAAAGAACATGTAAAAACCGACCGCATCTACCGCCATTCCCTGGCCGTGGAAGCCGCGATGATCGCCTACGCGAAAAAGTTTGGCGAAGACGTAGACCGTTGGGGGCTTTTGGGGCTCCTACACGACATCGACTTTGAAGAATACCCGGACGTTCATCCGGCCAAGGCGCCTGAAATTCTTTCACCGGCAGGATTTGACCAGGAATTTATCGACTCCGTCCTTTCCCACGGGATTGATCCGGATGTACCGCGAGACCTGATGGAACGAAAAGCCCTGCATGCCGTGGATGAAATGGCCAGCTTTATTATCGCCGTCGCCTTGATGCGGCCAACCAAGCTGGAAGGCTTGAAGGCAAAGTCCGTGAAGAAAAAAATGAAAGACAAGGCCTTTGCCCGCGCGGTGAATCGAGAAGAACTGATCTCCTCCATGGAAGCCATGGAAGTGGAGTTCGCCGATCATGTCACGACCATTGTTGATGGGTTGAAGGCCCATGAAGCCATGCTGAATGAAGAAGGTTATTCCCTCTTGGGATAAATAAAAACCCGACCGAAATCCCTTGCAGATTTAATTGTTTCCGTTAAATTTTCAAGGGATTTTTTACGCCGATGCCTGAAAATGGCTGAATCGCTGGGATTCAGTCACCGTGTGCAACCCATCCGATTTCTTCCAAAAAAATTTTGTTGCTTTTCCATAAAAAAAGTGGTATCTTTTTTCTGATAAGATACGCTCTTTCGTGAGCAACAGAGAGGGGTACAAGATTGGCGATCAAAGGTCAAAAAAAATTAAAGCTTCATGGATTCAACAACTTAACAAAAACGTTGAGTTTCAACATCTATGATATTTGTTACACCGTAACCGACGAGGACCGTCGTCACTATTTGGAGTACATCGATGAACAATACAATTCCGATCGACTTACAAAGATTCTGGAAGATGTAACCGCGATCATTGGTGCGAATGTATTAAGTGTTTCAAAGCAGGATTATGATCCCCAAGGGGCAAGTGTCACCATCCTCATTTCCGAAGACCAGGTGCCGGTTCACTTGGTTGATCCGTCATGCAACCGGGGGATTTTAACACCCCTTCCGGAACACGTGGTCGGACATCTGGACAAAAGCCACCTGACCGTTCACACCTATCCGGAAAGCCATCCCGAGAACGGCATCAGCACCTTCCGCGTGGATATCGACGTTTCAACCTGCGGACAGATTTCTCCGCTGAAAGCGTTGAATTATCTGATCCAGAGTTTTGATTCCGACATAATCACCTGTGATTATCGCGTTCGAGGCTTTACCCGGGACGAGCACGGCAAAAAGCATTTCATCGATCATAAAATCAACTCCATCCAGAATTATATCCAGAAAAAAACCCTGGACCGTTACTCCATGATTGATGTGAATGTCTATCAAGAAAATATTTTTCATACCAAGATGCTCTTGAAAGACTTTAAACTTGAAAATTACCTGTTTGCCTTCCAGGAGGAAAACCTCACCCTGAAAGAAGCAAATATGATACGCAAGAAATTAAAGAAAGAAATGCAAGAGATTTTCTATGGGCGAAATATGCCAACCATCTGACCCTTTGAGCCGACTTTCTCAAAGGGTTTTTCATTCAAGGAGGACCGCCATGCAACGGGATCAAGCAAAAATGCCATTATTCTCAGCTTTGATGGCCTATAAAGACAAACCGATCATCCCATTTGATGTGCCGGGCCATAAACAGGGCAAGGGAAATCCCCTTCTGCAAAAAACTTTCGGGACCGACCTGATGCGAATGGATGTCAATTCTTCCAAACCGCTTGATTTCCTTGGCAATCCGACTGGCGTTATCAAAGAGGCCGAAGACTTGATGGCCGATGCTTTTGGCGCAAAAGCCGCGCATTTCCTGGTCAACGGAACCAGCTCCGGCGTCCAAGCGATGATTATGACGGCATGCCGTCCCGGTGACAAGATCATTCTGCCCAGGAACGTTCATAAATCGGCGATCAACGCCTTGATTCTCAGTGGCGCGGAACCGGTTTATCTGCAGCCTGAAATTCATCAGGATTTGGGCATTGCCATGGGCATCTCCGCCCAACAAGTGGAAGAAGCCATCCACCTGCACAGTGACGCGAAAGCTGTCTTTGTCATTCACCCGACCTATTACGGAGCCGTATCCGAACTGGCCGCCATTGTTGAAACCGCACATAAAAACGGTTTGCTGGTTTTGGTCGACGAAGCCCACGGCACCCATTTTCACTTCCATCCGGAACTGCCAATGGACGCCATGGAAGCCGGCGCCGATATGGCCGCCGTCAGCCTGCACAAGACCGGCGGTTCCCTTAGCCAAAGCTCCGCGCTTCTCGTTGGCGGCAACCGCATCGATCCGGCCCATGTGAAGCGGATCTTGAATCTATCGCAAACCACCAGCGCCTCCTACCTGCTGATGGCCAGCCTGGACGCAACCCGCTGCATGCTGGCAACGGAAGGCAAAGCACGGTTCACCGAAATCCTTCGGCTGGTTAGGAAAACCCGGTATCAGCTCAATGAAATCCCTGGCGTCTACGCCTTCGGGACCGATTTGATTGGCACACCCGGTGTTTTTGATTTCGACGAAGCCAAGATGAGCATCCACACCCTGGATTTCGGCCTGTCCGGTCTGGACGTCTATGAAATCCTGCGGGACGAGTTTTCCATTCAGGTTGAAATGGGTGACGCCCACAATATCCTGGCCATTTTCAGTGTTGGAGACGGAGAAAAAGAAGCCGATGCCCTGGTTTCAGCCATTCGCATACTGGCTGCGCGCAATCTGGGCAAACACCCCCGCATCCCGTATGAATCCGCGCATCCGACCGTGGCCATGAGCCCCAGGGAGGCCTTCTACGCAGCCAAGGAGAGCCTGCCCTTGAAAGAATCGGAGGATGAGATCGCCGGCGAATCGATTATGGCCTATCCGCCGGGGATTCCCATTGTCTCCCCCGGAGAAAAGATCGACCGGAACATGATTCGACAGATCCAATACCTGAAGCAGCACCATTGCGTATTGACAGGAACGGAAGATCCGGATGTGAATCGCATTCAAGTCGTCAAACTGACAGGAGGTAGAGACATGGACTTGTGGTTTTCAGAATACAGCACAAAAGATGCGAAGTTTTCGATTCGCGTTGAAGAGACCTTATATTCCGCCAAAAGCGAATTCCAGCGCATGGACTTTTACCGGTCCAAAACCTTTGGCACCTTTTTTACCCTGGACGGATATATGATGGTGAACGAAAAGGATGAATTCATCTATCATGATATGATCGTCCATGTGCCCATGGCCGTAAATCCCGATATCAAGCGGGTCCTGGTCATCGGCGGCGGCGATGGCGGCGCGGTGCGGGAACTGACCCGCTACAGCCATATTCAAAAGATTCACATGGTAGAAATCGATGAGATGGTCGTTCGGGCATGCCAAAAGTACCTGCCGCAAACGGCCGGCAAACTGGAAGATCCGCGGGTCACCCTCTTCTTTGAAGACGGTGTTGCCTTTATGAAGGACAAAGAGAATGAATATGACCTGATTCTGGTTGATTCCACCGACCCGATCGGACCCGGAGAAGGCTTGTTCACGGAAGATTTTTACCGCGACTGCCTGCGTGCCTTGTCGGACGACGGCATTTTGATCAACCAGCACGAAAGTCCGTATTTTGAGGCCGATGCACGGGAAATGAAACGCGCGCATGCAAAAATCCACAAGCTCTTTCCCATCAGCAGGGTCTACCAGTTCCATATGCCGACCTATCCATCCGGCCACTGGCTGTTCGGATTTGCCTCGAAGAAACTGGATCCCATTGCCGATCTTCAAGCGGAAAAATGGACCGCCTTCGGCTTGGATACAGACTATTACAACACCGATCTTCACCTTGGATGCTTTATGCTGCCGACTTATGTAAAACGAAAACTGGAAGACGTAGAAAAAGACACAGAGTAATCTGTGTCTTTTGTTTGCCTAATTTTAGTTTTATGCCCGGATGGTTCCCGATACGGATTCCATATAGGCCAAATATTCTTCCTTGGTCATCTCCGGCTTAAAGTCCGCAATCACCCCTTTTGCCTTTTCTGCTCCATCGAATAGCAAGTCGACAATGGTCATAGCCATGGCTTTTGCCGGTGCTATATAGGTCAGCTCATGGTCTGTATTCGCGAACGCCCTGGTGTGAAGCGCGCCGACAACACCGCCAACAAAAGGATGCAGGACTGGAAGGATATGGGAAACATCGCCAAAATCGAAGGATCCGGTGAAATCTCCACCATTTACAATCGTCGATGGATCCACCAACTCACCGGCATTTTCCGTAAAGATTCGATCCAGTTCCGGTACATTCAAGAGGGGCAAGTATCCAGGAATTTCTTCGATCTCCACCTGAGCCCCAATAGCCAAGGCACCTGCTTTCAATGACCGGTTGACCTTTTCGTTGGCATTGATGATCCCCGGAATCGTACGTCCACGGACATAGAGCTCCATCCGAACATCGGCCGGCACCACATTGACGATATCCCCGCCCTTGGTGATAATGGGATGAACGCGGATTTTGTCCGCTTCCGCAAAGGTTTCCCGCTGGGCATGAATATTGTTCAAGGCCAGCATCGCCGCATTTAAGGCATTGACCCCGTCCTGCGGGGCACTGCCCGCATGGGCTTCCTTTCCGATAAAGTTCACTTTTTTCCCGATAAATCCATTGCCGTTGGGTGCTGTCAAAAAGGTCTTGCCCGGCATATTCAAAGCATGGACCATCATGGAAATATCAACTTCATCGAAAAATCCCTTGGCAATCAACTCCTGTTTGCCACCGAAGTATTGGATTTTCCCTTGCTTTCTTAACTCATCACGGAATTCCAATTCCACGAACTCCTCTGCCGGCACGGCCATGAATTCCACTGCACCGTCAAGCAATTCCAGCGCGCCCGATTTCACCAGTCCAATCGCCGTACCCAGCATGGCCGCCGCCTGGATATTGTGTCCGCAGGCATGAATGGCGCCCGTTGCCGGATCCGCATCTGCATGCTCCTTGCAAAGAATGGCATCCAGCTCTCCCAGCACCGAAATTCTAGGCCCCGCTGATTCCTTCTTGCTTCGCGCCCGGCATCCCGTTACCGCAATATCCTTTTCAACATCAAGACCCAAGGCTTCAAAGGCTTCCACCATGATGCCCGTCGCATAGGTCTCTTTATAGCCCAATTCCGGTTTGGCGTAAATTTTCTCGCCCGCCGCGATAATGGCTTCCCGGTTTGCATCAATCACTTGGCAGATCTTTTCTTTCAGCTCACGCTTGTTCATAAGGCACCCCCTTTGCTCTTTGAAAAGGGCAATCCATCGGGTTTCCCGACAGACCGCCCTTTAAACTTCAATAATTTCACCCGTCGATTTCCTAGATAATGCCCTGCATCTTCAAAATCAGTTGTGCAACCAGGGCAGAACCGAAATAAGTACCGCAGAACACAACCATGGCAATGATGACAAGACGCCAGCTGAGCTTCTTCAACTGGGCCAGCTTGGTTCCTACCGAGATACCCGCAAAAGCAAGAATCGGCGTCGTTGTCGCCAAAAAGTCAACGCTGGAGGTATATTGCAAAAAGAGTTTCGACGTTGGCATAAACGGCATGCTGAGAATCAGGGCAATCATGGTCGCCCACGCAAAAGCCGGGAATTTCACCTTCGGAAAGGCTTCCTTCAGTTTCAAGGCAACGATGCAAATCACCAATACCGTTAAAATGCCCAGAATCGATGGTCCCAATGGAACCAATTCCTTGCCGGTTACTGTGCGGCCGATTTTTTGGCCAACCAAAATCATCGCGCCGACTACCAGCATCAATTTTACTTGATCTACAGTTTTACTCAGCATCGCGTACACTCCCTTCTGCTTTAGCGCCACGGTTGAAAACTGGTTCCAATCGCTTGTACAGCCAATTCGTCATTGGAAGAGCCAGGAAGACAACACTATAGAGTCCTGTTACGCCCGTCAGCATATTACTGGTTGCCGCATAGGCAAGAATGGTGTCCCGCATAGCCGGAACGGATTCCGCCAATGAAGTGGATGCCGCCGTCATCATGGATCCGCTGCCCATGCCTGACGCCATGGCCAATGCATAAGGGTGGATGCCGGTATTCACAGCAAATGAACCCAAAAGGCCGAAGAAAATGGTTCCGAAAACAGTTCCCATCATATAGGTGCCCAATACGCCCGTGCCTTCAGGCGAGTTGATTCCGTATCGTTCCCCGATAACACCCAGGGTCGGTTCGCGGCAGATACTGACCGTTGCGCCAACCGCTTCGCGTCTCAAGCCCAATGCCATGGCAAGCGGCAAACCGATCAGCACCGTACCCAAGTTGCCCAGTTCCTGCAATAGGAAAGCCGGACCGGCTTGAACAACCTTCACGATATTGGGGCCAACCAAAGTTCCATATTTAACCCCCAGTGGAAGCAGCGAAAGCATAACCAGCATGCCCGCAATTTCCATCACTTCATCGGTAATCATAGACTTCAAGAAAGCAATTCGCTTGCCGAGGATTCCCGGAGTAATGACAAGACCAATAATCACCGCAAAGAGCATGGGAAGCAAAACGACGGAACCCGGTCCGACGTAAAACTTCCGAATACCAATAAATTCACTGATAATGACGATAATAAATACGATTATGTACAAATTTCTGTATGATGACGATTTGTAATCCGTGTTCATCTAGACACTCCCTTCAGATTAGTTTTCATTCCCCTTGTCCTCTCCCTCCTTTTCATTCGCAACCCAGGGGATGATTGCGAATATTGTGAAAATTGTTTGCATAGTCCTCTATCTCTTTTTTACCAGGTGCCTTTCGCTTTAATTTCGGACGTTATAACTAAATGACCTTAATATGTCCGTTATCATCAAAAAAGAAAGATGCCCGTCTTGGGCATGCTAATATCGGTCGTGTCCGAAATATGACCTTTCTGTAACAAGTTTATCATCTTTCTTTTTCTTTTTCAACCCAAGTTATGGAATTTGTATTTGATAGATATGAATGGGCCGCCCCACGGCATTCTGCTGCGAAACCGTTGCCACTTCCGCATACCCGGCATCCGCGAGTTTCTTTAAAATCCGTCTTGCCGACCGGTCTGTAACCATCAAAAGTTCCGCCATCTTCTTCGAATCAACCAGGTTTGTGTCCAAGCGTTTGGTCAGGTTGATGATTTTTGATACATAGGCGGTGCTCAGACCCGTTTCCAGGGCAACCCGCCGAATCGCCTCTTCCATGGAAGCGCTCTCGAAGCTTACTGCCTCTTTCTGGCCGATGGGACCAACCACCCGTTTTTTCGCATCCACAATAAAATAGGTGTTTCCCTTTTCCTTCCGCGACCGTTTCAACGCCGTTCGGGCATTGAAATCCGCGTCGAAAGCCGTATGGCCAAACCCCACACCGGCATACAGCCGAATATTCTCTTTCTCCGCTTCCGCAAGGATCTTGAGAAACGCGGCTTCACTCGCGGCGTTCTCCATGGCACCCCGCGTACTGATAATCGTGTATTGGTCGCTGCGGTTTTGCGCTGCCGTCCCCTGAATAACCGGTAAATAATCGATCAGCAGGCTTTCAAACACATTGCGTTTTCGCAAGGCCTCGTATTCATAGCGATTGTAGTCTTGCTTGGCTTCAATGGTCACCAATTGCACGGCCAACTGCGACCGTTTCATTTCCTGATTTTCAATCCGCGCGATCAGCCGGTCCAAGGAATTTCGAACAATGGGCGCCGTTACAGCCAATCGGGCTACCGGCACTTCCATTTCTCTCAATTGGTCGAAAATCCAACCATAGCTGGTAATCGCCAGATCAATCTCACCTTTTTCCCAGAGCTGTTTATGCTTGCCCATCAGCTCTTCTTCAATCTGCTCTGGATTGTACGGAAACAAATAGGCCTCATCGAAAGACAGCTCCAACTCGGCACAGACATCCGCAAAAAGATGCTCGCCAACAACATCCATGCTGATCCGCTTGGGTGCCAGGTTTTGCTCGCGCATGTCCCAAAATGTCTTGATGATGCAAGACCCGTCCCGGGTGATGAATTCAACCGGGATCGAAAGAATATTCAGCTTCTTGGAGATGTTAACAAAGCCCAACCCGGTAAAAATCAATCCGTCCGCGATCTCCTCCACCCGGTTTAATATCTCTTCGCAAAAATCGCAAAGCCCGACGGCAAAGGGTAGAAACTCATGCTCCAAATAGGAGGTGCTGCCAATCTGATACACTTTTTCAACAGAATCCTTAGCTCCCACAATCGCAATCTTCATGCCTGCCCCCGCTCTCGAAATTTTCTAAACAGCTCCCTATTATTATAACACAGGGAAAAAGGGTCTCAGGCAGCAAAAAAGCCATGCATCGCATGGCTTAAAGACTAATCAATCGCGTTTGCCAGATGTTCCAAAACAAAGTTCGGAAGCGCAAAAGCGCCCTTGTGAATCTGGGAATTGTAGTATCGTGTGGATAGGTTCAAGGCTTCCCAACGCGCCGGATCATGATCCTCGATCGGATCATATTTCTTGGAAGCAAAGCCGAACAGCCAATGCCCCGAAGGATAGGTTGGCATGTGATATTGGTAGACATGCACGATCGGGAACAATTCCTTGATGCGGCGATGCGCCCGTTTCATTCCATGCACATGGAAGGCGTAGTAGGGCGATTCATGCTGGTTGATCAAAACGCCGTCTTCTGCCAGAATTCGATAGCAGTTCTCGTAAAATTCCCGGGTAAACAAGCCTTCTCCGGGACCAATCGGATCGGTGGAATCAACCAGAATCAAATCGTAGGACGCATCTTCCGCATCCATCACAAACTGGTATCCGTCAACAAAGAGCAGGTTGATGCGGTCGTCCTTGTCCAAATGACCGGCCGTATAGGGCAAATACTCCTGGCAGAGGCGAACCACGCGCTCGTCAATCTCAATCATGTCAATCTTTTCAATCGTTTTATAGCGTCCGATTTCCCGCGCCGTGCCGCCGTCTCCCCCGCCGATGATCAATACGCGCTTGATATTCGGATGTGTCGCCATGGCAACATGGGTAATCATTTCATGGTAAACAAACTCGTCTTTCTCGTTCACCATCATCAAGCCGTCGAGGGTAAAGAAGCGGCCATAGGTTTCTGACTCGTAAAAGTCAATTTGCTGAAACGGGGTACGCTCCGAATGCAGCATCTTGGTTACCTTAATGGTCATCTGGGTGGTTGGGTCCCAGTCCTGCGCCCATGTCGCACCGCCTGTCGGCATATATCCTTCGTTCATTGTTTTTCCTCCTTATCCATGGACAGCTGCGGCGATTTGCCCATGGCTGTCATCCCATCCATCGTTACTAGCGGCCCGTACAATTCCGGCCTTCTGTCGCGGAAAACACCCCAATCGGCGCGATCCAGCTCAATCTGGTCCAAGTCATACTCCCAGTACAGAATTTCTTCTTGATCCCGCGAAGCTTCCGCCACAATTCTTCCATAGGTGTCTGTCATAAAGGACGAACCGTAAAAATCGATGGTCGTCGTCTCGTCCGTTTCCGACCCAATGCGATTCGCCGCAATCACCGGCGCGATATTGGCGGCGGCATGGCCCTGCATGCAGCGCTGCCAGTGTTCCTTCGAATCCATTTCCACCACTTCCGGTTCTGATCCGATCGCCGTCGGATAGAAGAGAAAATCCGCCCCCATCAGAGTCATAATCCGTGCGGTTTCCGGAAACCACTGGTCCCAGCAAATGCCAACGCCGATGGTGCCGTATTTCGTTTCCCACACCTTGAAGCCGGTGTCGCCGGGATTAAAGTAAAACTTCTCTTCATAGCCCGGTCCGTCTGGTATATGGGCTTTTCTGTAGATTCCCAACACAGACCCATCCGCGTCGATCACCGCAACGGAATTGTATCGGGCGTTATTCTTCTTCTCATAGAAGCTGATGGGCAGCACAAGACCCAATTCCCTTGCCACTTTCTGAAAATGCAAAACCGCGTCATTTTCCTCGACCGGTTTTGCCAGCAGGTAATTCTCCAATTTTTCCAGCTTGCAAAAATATGGCGTCTCAAAAAGTTCCTGGGTGACAACAATATTGGCGCCTTGCCCGGCCGCTTTTCGAACAAGCCGGTCCAGGTTTTCGATATTCTCTTTTCTTGTTGTACCGCAGGCCATTTGAATCGCCGCAATCTTTACTCTTCTCATCTTTTTTCCTCTTGAAATTTACTCTTCATCAATGATTGTACCCATTGTTAGGACAAGTTTACACGATGGCAAATAAAAATACAATATCGTTTTTTTGTAACAAAAACACCCTTTCAAAAGACCCTTTAAAATGCACCAAGGTCTCAAAAAAAGGGTGTCCTTCTCCATAAATCATTCCGGCTTTATCTCTTGCCTTTTACCGTGACCCAATCCTCCCAAGGCAGCACCTGGCACATGTCCATAAAGGCCTGTCCTGTTACCTGGGCATCTTCCAAGGCCCGATGGGCCCGCTCGTTATGATGGCCGAAATAGGCGGTTAGATCCGACAGTTTCGCTCCGGGCGTCTCAATGCCCAATTCCCGCTTGTAACCGCGGAACATCCGCATGGTACAGACGTATCGGTCCACGTGCCCCAAATTTGCCCGGCGCAGGGCGTTGTTCAAAAACCGCACGTCAAAGGACGCATTGTGGGCTACAATCATTTTCCCCTGCAGGAACTTGGCAAAGCCGCCAATCACCTCGTCGATTTCCGGCGCATCCGCGACCATCTCTGTGGTAATGCCAGTAATCTGGGTAATCCGCCGTGAAATCGGCTTTCCCGGGTTGATCAAGGTACTGCTTTCCGCCTTGACTTGCCCGTCCCGCAACCATACATAGCCTATTTCTATAATCTGGTCTTCGTTGCGAAGACCCGTAGTTTCAAAATCCAGTACGACAAAATCCATGTTTTCCTCTCCTCCGTTTATGCTCCGGATTATTATACCATCAAAACAAGACTCCATGAACTCTTTTCCCCTATCCGTACAACTCATACGACTTAATTCTCCTATGATATAATGTGTCTATAAAGGAGCTGATGCGGTTGAAAAACAATGAATCACAAGAAATGTATTTGGAAGCTATTTTGCAACTGAAACTAGAAATGGGCTCTGTCCGTTCAATCGATGTCGCAAGAAAACTGGACTACTCAAAACCCAGCGTCAGCCGTGCCATCAAGCTGCTGGAAAAGAACGGATTGCTCGTACGCGCCAGCGCCGGAGAACTTCAGCTTACCCCCGAAGGACAAGCGGAAGCGGAACGCGTCTATGCCGCTCATCGCCTCTTAACCGAATTTTTCGTTCAAACCCTTAAGCTCCCGAAAGAAATTGCCGAAGAGGATGCTTGTCGGATCGAACATGTTATCAGCAAGGAAACCATGGCTGCTGTAAAAAAATATTTGGAACAAAAATAACGCCGGATTTTCATCCGACGTTTTTTTGTCCTGATATTCCATTCACTGTTCGCTGATTCCGTCTTGGGCAGCCGGCATAAATCGCTTGGAAAACATCGGCACAATTATCCCAATCCAAACCATCACCAAGCCATACCGCAGCACATGGCCGAAGATGGGATGGGTAAAGACCATTTTCCCCAAGACCAAAATGGCCAGGGCGCCGAAAGCGCCAAACAAAAGGCGTGCCGCTTTTTGCAGCCTGGATCCGCCCGCCTCAAAATGAATCCACTTCCGATCCGCCAGTATGCTTGCCGTCAGACCGGTCAGCAGTCCCAGGAGTTTCATATAGTCTTCGGAAAAGAAAAAGAAGGCGCCGGCCCAAGCGATGGCCAGTCCCGCAAGGATCGATCCATCCCCTTCCATTTTGGGATAGACCTTCGCCATCAGCCAAACCCAGCCCATGCCGATGCCGACGGCGGCCAAAACATCCATCGGCCAATGGACGCCCAGATAGAGCCGGGAGACCGCAACCCCCAGGATCACAAGCAAACTGAGACCCGTCACCATCGGTTTTCGAATTTGACTTTGCAGCCACCAATAGAGCATGGTTGCCGTCTGGGTATGGCCGCTGGGAAAGGACTTTCCAGTTGCCGTTTCCGTTCGAAGAGACCGTATGCCTTCCTCACCAATGGGTCGGGGCATGTCGAAGATTTCTTTTAAAGTCACATTCACCAAGAGGCCGGTTACCAAGAGATAGGCAAACTCGAAGCCCTTTCTTTTATTGATGCACAAGAGCAGAACCGCGCCTACCAGAATCGCCACTTCCTGTTCTCCCAGAAAAGTGATCCCTTCAAACACCGCATCCAGCACCGGACTGCTGATAGATTGTATGACCTTGATGATTTCCAGTTGCATCGGTGTTACCTCCTTATTTTAGACCCGTTACGTATTCATCGATGGCTTGTGCCACCTTCTTTGAACGCATGACTGCTTCCACCACCGTCTTGGCGCCCGTCACCACATCCCCCGAAGCGAATACGCCGTCTCGTGTGGTTCTCCCGCAATCATCCGTCGTGACCAATCCGGTTTTCCCGATCTCAATCCCCTTGGAATGGGCGACGATATTGGATTTTGGTCCCTGGCTGACGGCAATGATAACCGAATCCGCGTCACATTGTTGGATCCTTCCATCCGTCTCCACCAGTTCCTCTTTCCCGTCTTGCATCACTTTCTCCGTATTTTTGTACAGAATACCGTCATCCGTGATCTCAACAGGCACTTTAAAGAATTCGAACTTGACCCCGTCGAGCCTGGCATACTTGATTTCTTCCTGGGTCGCAGACATATCCGCTTCATCCCGCCGATACATGACCGTTACTTCCCGGGCGCCTCGGCGGATGGCGGTTCGCGCCACATCCATGGCCACGTTCCCGGCCCCTACAATGCAGACCTTTCTCCCCAAATCAAAGCTTTCAGGGTTTTTCAGATAGTCAATGGCATAATGCACATGACCCAGGCTTTCTCCCTTGATCCGCATCGGCTTTGGATTCCAGACTCCGGTGCCGATAAAGATGGCCTTGTATCCGTCCCGGAACAAATCGTCCACCGTAATGACCGGACCCACCAAGGTATTGGGCCGAATCTTCACGCCCATACTCACCAATTGCTCTTTCAAGTGTTCCAAAATATCCTTGGGCAGCCGGAAGGCTGGAATCCCGTATTGCAGTACGCCGCCAATCTTGTCCTTCGCCTCAAAGATTGTAATGTCATATCCCTTGGCCGCCAATTGAAAGGCCAGCGTAATCCCAGCCGGTCCAGAGCCAATAATAGCGATCTTCTTCTCCCGGTCCGTCTCCGGCTTTTCATGAAGGCGGTTTAAGTAATAATCGGATATATAGTGCTCGATGGTGCTCCAGTGAATCGCGCTGCTCTTCTTGGCCAAAACACAATTTCCCTCGCAAAACCGCTCATGGGGACAGACCAGCGAGCAAACAATCGACAAGGGATTGTTCTGAAAGAGCAGTTCTCCGGCATCTTCAATCTGACCGTCCAACAGGAGGCCAATCGCTTCGTTCACCGGTGTATTCACAGGGCACCCCTGTTTGCATTTGGGATTCTTGCACTGCAAACATCGCTTTGCTTCTTCGATAATATGTTGAGCCATCTTAACCTCCTGAGTTTTCCTTTGATTGCTAAATTGTTTTGACCACTAGTTTATCATTTCTTGTCAAAGATTGAAAGTTGTCCTCCGCCCTTCACTTCGCCCATTCCGGAAGCGTCACTTCGTCCCGCTTCCCCTTGGGAATATGGGGCTTGATATCCAAAACCGGTGTTCCGTCCACCGCGTCGAGCCCTTTTACAATCAAAATCCCTGGCTCAAGGGCCACAATCCGGACGACGCTCATCCCAATGCCGTTGGGCCGATGATTCGTTCGGCGGGCAAACACCCCCACCAAGGGATTCTCAGCCTTGCGTCGCGGCCTGCCCACTAAATCAGCGTCCAGCTGAAAGTCGGCCTTGTGCAAATAAAAATAGATCTCGGCGTGCGAGAAGGCATCCAGGCCAATCAAGCCGTCTGCCAATTCAGATCGCAGCAGAATCCTGGATTCTACTCCTTCCCAGTCATGCTTATGCACCTCTTCAATTCCATTTTCTACGATCCCAATCGCCTTAAATTCCATCCCAGCCTCCTTGTTTCCTCTTCTCTTTTTGACTTATAAACGTCGTCTTTTTCAACCGAGCTTCTATAACGGGCAGCAAAGCTTCATAGGTCTGCAAGTGATTCATAACTTTCTGCAGTTCATTCATTATTTTCACTCCCCGCTGCATTTCTTCAGATTTTTCCGAAAAATTATGATAATATGATTCTATTCTTTCATCAAAAAAATGTAAATACTCTCAAAGGAGGCTCCTATGAAACGAATTTGTCTTCTTGTTTTCGACCAAAACATCATTAGCTCATATAATCCGTCCACGGCTTTCGATGTGGCTTTTCTACTATTGGAACTGTTAACCGACAAAGAAAATACCCAGCATGTAAAAAGGCAAATGGGCTTTGCCTGATAGTCAAAAACCAGAAAAGGGGCTGTCGGGAAATAGATAGCCACTAAAAAACGGTATCACTCAAAGAGTGGTACCGTTTTTTTGCAAAGAAAAAGATGATTATCTCTAATCATCCCCTCCCCGCTACAGCAAAACAATGTTAAGCTGTAACTACAATTATGAACGATTACTATTTTAACGAATTTTTCAAGATAGGGCAACAAAAGATTTCGCTTCACTTGTATGAAAGTCGTATTCCAAAAGACGATGCCGTCTATACCCTCAAAAAAGTGTTGGAGGAACTTGATTTTTCAAAGCTGCTAAGTCGTTACAGCCACCGAGGACGAAAGGGATACAACCCGATTATGATCTACGCACTGATTTTGTATGCCAACATGCGGGGAGTTTTCTCCGTGGATAAAATTGTCGAGAACTGCCAAAGGGATTTGGCCTACATATGGCTGGCGGATGGCGCTCAGCCAAAGCGAGATGTATTCTATGATTTCATCAATGAAAAGCTAACTGTAGATATTTTACAAAACCTGCATTACCAGTTTATAAAAAAGCTAAAGCGTGAAAAATACGTAACACTTACGACTTTGTTTTTGGATGGAACCAAGATCGAAGCCAATGCCAATCGCTACACCTTCGTATGGCGAGGAAGAATCAACCATAGTGCAGTGAATCTGCTAAGCCAGATTAGTCAACTCTACCAGGATTACAATCACCTGATTCAAGAACTGAATTATGATCAGCGCTATGGGCTGGTAGAAAAAGAGATGTTTTATGTCGAAGGCGAAGACAAGGTTCGAGAAGTCATAGAGAAAAACGAAAAGCGCAAGCAAAACAACAAAAAGAAACTCTCCAACAATGGAATTCTTGAGATCGACTACGCAAGTCCGATTGATATGCTGGAAACAGCCAGTTTATTAAGAGAAGTGGCTGTTTTTGAAAAGATTGTATTTGTGACTGGAAAAGGGAAACGAAAAACAGCCCTTCAAAAACTCTATGAACGATTTCTCAAGCATGGAGAAAAGCTGCTGGAATACAAGGACCATTATCAGACGCTGGGACCGGATCGAAACAGTTATTCAAAGACGGATGTGAGCGCTACTTTCATGCGCATGAAGGAAGACCACATGCAAAACGGGCAGCTCAAGCCTGCTTATAACCTGCAGTACGCCGTGGAAAACTATTTTATCATCCATACCTATGTTAGTCAGGATCGAACTGACTACAACACCTTGATTCCAATAGTGGAGATGCACAAGGAGCATTTGGATACACTACTAAAAGAGTTTGTTGCGGACAGCGGATATATCAGCGAGAAGAATCTGTTGCATTTGAAGGATCTTGGGATTAAAAGTTTTATCAAACTCCAGGAGCATGAGAAAAAGAAGACGAAGGCTTATTACAAGGACATCAGCAAGCACTACAACATGGACCTTGTAGAAGTGGAAGAAGACGGTCAAACGCAAAAAGCCTATATCTGCCATGACGGCCGAACACTAAAGCACAAGAAATCGGAAGTGCATAAGCGGAATGGATTTGAGCAAATTTATGAAGTTTATGCCTGCGACAGCTGTCAGGGTTGCGAGCATAAGGCCAAGTGTCTGTACAAGTATGATCCGAAAAAAGATCAAAACAAGAACAAAACCATGAAAGTCAATGAACAGTGGGAAGCGTTGAAAATCGTCTCAGAAGCCAATGTTCTGAGTGATAAAGGTATCCGTTACCGTCAAATTCGCTCCGTAATGACGGAAGGTTCCTTCGGTGATATGAAAGAAAACGATGGCTTCAGACGTTTTCATCGGCGTGGAATTGAAAAGGTAACAAAGGAAAGCCTGCTTTATGTGATGGCAAGAAATCTGAACAAGTATGTCAGATATGAGCAGGAAATCCTGAAAAACTACGAAGGTAAGGTGGCTTAAGCAACAAGCTCCCTTGGATTAGGCCCTTGGAATCAAGGTTTATTTGGCATACTCAAAATTAGAACACTTCAGGTAAAAGCAGAAAACGCACTGGACTTTGTGATGATTGACATCACTGATTCCAATGCGTTCTCTTTATTTCTCGTTATTGGTTGTCGAAAAGCCTAGTTTTCCGACAGCCCCTTTTTCAATCATGCTTTATGCGTTTTCAATTCCTATCCTTTACCCAAAAATATAAGGCAAGACATATCGATAGGATTCCCCTTGGTTGTCGGTCAAAACCACATGGACCTCCACCTGCTGATCGGTCGGAACGGCTTGGTCAAATGTGTAGGTCCCGTGGATATTCATAAAGGAGTCATCCACTCTTCCAAGTTTCAGTTCAGGCAGCTGATTCTTTGTACCTTCCGAATCCGACTGATACGCGTCCCCTGAAATTTGCCACACTTCTTTATCTGTGAAATCCAGGGTGTCAATCAATCGGTCATCGGCATATATCTCGCCAACCATGCTGACAATCTCCCGATTTTTGAAATAGTCCTCAATAAAGGGTTGCTTGGCCATGAAGGTATGAATCATGATATCCATAGAAGCACTTTTGTAGTCGCCATTCTCGTCAAATTGAATCTCCCAGCTGTGACCATCCACATACAAAACTTCTTTCATGATATTAGAAAGACGAATCGTCCCCAGATCTTCACTGCGTTTAGCCACATTTGATTCCGCCACGATCGACAAGGTATAATCCTGCCCCATGGCCAAATCAAAGTCAGATACCAGATTCAAGCTATCCTTCAACTCACTGGTCACATCCATCTGTTTCACAATCGAACCTTGGCTATCCTGTACAACAATATAAATCCGTTCGTCTTTTCCAAGCTCATTGAATTCCACCTCTACCTTTACCTCTGCGGTTTCCGACTCTTCCTTATAGGAAACAGTTTCCGCCCTTGCATTTCTTGTCCAGGCATTCTCCATTTTAAATTCATACAACTCCCGAGACACGTTGTTACTGATTTCTCCAATGCTTCTATCAATCCCAAACAAGCTGTTTTTCACCTGATTTAGGTCATCTTCAAGTCGCCCCACCTTCATATATGTAAGAAAATTTATCGCTAAAAGCAAAACAATGACCATAATCAAAATTTTATTCTTTTTCATTTCTTCCCTCCCAATTTCTACCTATTCCAGTATAACACTCTGCCCTGCCAGCTTCCATTTGCCTTACTGTTTGTTCACAACTTTTTCCCAAATAGAGAACCAGTGATCAAATTGACCACCTACTTGTTCCTATCTCCAAGTTATTCTATACTAGAGTTACTAGAATCAGGGAGGTGCGATCATGCCCAAGAAATCAGAACAACTTTTAGCGGAAAGTCGCAAACGGAGAACCTATCGACAATTCCTCAAGGAACCGGTCGACTTGGAAATTATAAATAACTGCATACTGACCGCAGCGACCGCGCCCAGCGGTGCAGACAAGCAGCCCTGGCATTTTTGCGTAGTGACCGACCCGGCCATGAAGCAAAAGATCCGCACAGGAGCCGAGCAGGTCGAAAAAGCTTTCTACGAAGAGAAGATCAGCTCAGAGTGGCAGGCTGATCTTGAAAAGCTGAACGTCAACGCACAAAAACCCTTCCTGACGGAAGCCCCCTGCCTGATTGTTGTTTTCAAGGAATTCTACACGCTGCAGGCAGACGGCAGCAAAGACAAGAATTATTATGTAACAGAATCTGTTGGAATCGCAACCGGTTTGCTAATCAACGCCTTAAGAGCTTCAGGTTATGCCAGCTTAACCTACACCCCGGCACCGCCAACCTTTTTGCGCGAACTTTTCAATCGGCCGGAAGGCGAAACTGCCATGATGATTCTTTGCGTAGGCAAGCCGGATCCAAGTTATGAATTGCCAAAACTCAAGAAGAAACCCTTGGAAGAGATTGCAACTTTCTATTCATCTGCAAGCGCCAAATCTTCCGGTAGATAAATGGCAAAGCGACAAACGGGGTCTCCTGCCAGTGCAGATTGCAGTACCTCCACTTCCAATTCCCGGTCTAAAATAACTTCGAATGGAAACTTTGCAAAGCCTGCGCTGCAGTAACACCAATCCGGATTCACTTCCGAATCCTCGGATAAAATCGATTCACGCGCAAATGGACAATGGCATGCGTAATAGCTTTTCATGGTCTTGTCCTTTGCTTGCAAATACCGAATGCCGTCATAGGGGATCTTCGTTACGTACAATACGTTTCCTTGGCGGACAGCCGAAAGAATCTCCTGATTGCTTTTTACATAATCAACGACTTCCTGGCTAATCTCTTGTTCAAACCACACTTCCCTGCGATCGCAGTACCCTTGCAGTTCATCCACTTTCCGCCGATGCCGCTCTTCCAAGTATCGATCCAAGCTTTTCGCTGCCTGATAATGCTCTTTTTCACGGATCATGCTCGTTTCAGAGATCCCATGATTATTGCCCGCAAGTGCTTTTTGGTACCGGTCTGTCGGCAGTGCCGCAATCAGTCCCGCCATCACCGACTGGGTACGCTTGGGCATTTCTTTTACATCCAGTCCCAAAGGATAGCCTGGATAAGATTCAAACACCTGGTTCGCTATATTTTCTCCCTCTTGTATGGCGACTCGTTTTCGTATGGTCTCCATCACACCCAAGCCCCCAAAAAGCGCTGTAAAAAAAATATAGAGTTCATTTCTTTTTGTCATATGAAAATACCGTGCAAGTGCCAGCAGCCTCGGTTCTGAATTCTGCCCATTATCAATTAAGGCTTCCATATGCTGACGCAGATCATCTACCTGTGCCTCTTCCAAACTTCTGCCTTTCTCAAGCAGTTCTTGCTCCAAGGCCTGAACAAAGGATACTGCCTCTTGAATCTCTTTTTGAGAAAAACCTCGCTTTAGATAAAGCTCCCTAAACGCCTTTTCTTTCATTTGCTTTCTCCCATCTTTTTACATGACTTCTCCTAATTCATAATATCCGTACCCAAGCAGACACTTCCCTTATCTCTTGATTCGTTTATTTATGATTCTTCCAGCAAGATGGAGAAATGCGCATGATTTAGCCATTGCAACCCATTTCGCAACCAAAGGTTGCATAAAATCAAAAAGAGTTTGTAGCAATAAGCAAAAAGGTTTGTCATAATTTAAGTAGAAAGAAACACCATTTCCTATAGAAAGAAGGAGAGTTTATGATAGCCAATCTAGGCGAACGAATTGTAACCCTTAGAAAAGAAATGAACCTGTCTCAGGAAGCCTTGGCAGAGCAAATCGGAGTCAGCCGACAGGCCATCTCCAAATGGGAACGAGGCGAAGCCAGCCCAGACATTCAAAATCTTGCCGCATTGGCAGAAACCTTTGGATTGACCATTGATGAATTCATTCATGCGGAAGAAGAATTGACGGATAGAAGGACAAAACTTGTAGGACTTGAACTCAGAAAAAATGCAGAAAAATTGATTATTGTCGCTGTCGCAATTTTTATCCTAAGCGCATTTGGCTTTATCGCACTCCCTTTCAATGAGAAAATTAACATCCTGCTCTTTGGCATTCTCATTGCTGCCGGTGTGTTGATGTGTGTAAAGGCCGGATTTATGTTTGAACGTTTCTACATGATGAACAAAGAAGCGCTGAATCGGGATGAAGATGTTGAACCTCGCACAAGCCATTCCAAAAGGAAGAAAGAAGCCATCGGAACCGCGGTTGCCTTGCTTTGCACCTTGGTTTACCTCTTTATCTCCTTTGTCTACGGCCTATGGCATCCCGGCTGGCTGGTCTTTTTGCTGATTCCCATCACTTACGTCCTGCTGGACGCCTTTGAACTCAAAGGTCCAAAAGAATAATCCGAAACTAAGAAAGGGCTTGCCGACTGACGGCAAGCCCTTCTATTTATTCAAACTACGCTGTTACTTCTTATATTCCAAGGTTTCCAGTTTATTCATTCTGCGTTTCAACTTGATAATGGTATTGTGCTCGTATTTTCGGTAGCTTTTCTTCAACTCTTTCGATAGCGAGAACATCATAATCAACAAAAGAATCGCAAAGGGGAAACCGGTGATGACAACGGCTGACTGCAGGGTTGTCAATGCCCGTTCTCCACCCAACAGCAAAACAGATAAGGCAATAACCCCTTCCATGACCGCCCAGAAAACACGCTGTGTCTTTGGTGAATCCTCTTTCCCGCCACTGGTCAAATTATCGACAACCAATGAGCCGGAATCGCTGCTGGTAACAAAAAACAGGACAATGGCAATAACAGCAATCAAATACATGCCCATTTTTAAGATCGGATTGCTCACCAAATACTTAATCATTTCAAACATGGCTGTGGCAATATTCGCAGAAATCGCCTGTGCAATCACCCCATCGTAGGCTTCGTTCAAAGAAATTCCTGTCGCGCCCAATATGGTCATCGCCAAGGTAATGATGAGCGTCGGCAAGATGATGGTCCCAATCGCCACCTCGCGAATGGTACGCCCCTTCGATATTCTGGCAATAAAGGTGCCAACAAAAGGCGTCCAGGAAATCCACCATGCCCAATAAAAGATTGTCCAGCCACCCTGCCATTCAATGGTTTCCGGGGTAATCCCCGTAAAGAGGCCAATGTTGATAAATTCTTTGATATAGACGCCCATGCTGGAAAGGTAAGTCGATAGGATATACCCTGTTGGACCAATAATCAAAATAAAGAACAAAAAGACCGCGCTGATTACCGTGTTGGCTTGACTCAAGAACTTAATCCCTTTGGAAATCCCGCTGACAACCGACAAGGTTGCCAAGAAAGTGATTACGGCAATTAATATGATCTGTACCGATTCATGGTTGGGCACTCCAAATGCATAATTCAATCCTGAGTTAATCTGCTTGGCGCCAAGGCCAAGGGATGTCGCCAAACCGAACAAGACGGCCAAAACGGCAAATGTATCAATGATATCGCCCCAAATTCCAAAGATCTTATCCTTGATAATCGGATAAAACAAGCTGCGGAATGAAAGCGGCAAATGCAAATTAAATGAAAAGTACCCCAGACCAATGGCCACCAAACCATAGAGGGACCACGCGTGAGCACCCCAGTGCAAATACATCATTTTAAAATTATCAAAGGCAGATCCCGTCTGCAGGGCTTCCGGAATAGACAAGTGATAAATTGGCTCTGCTACGCCGTAAAAGAAAATTCCGATCCCGATCCCGGCGCTAAAGAGCATGGCATACCAGGAAAAATTGCTGTATTCCGGTTTCGCCGTAAATCCGCCCAAACGAATTTTCCCCAATTTTGAAAAACCCATTGCTAAAAGGAAAACAACCGCCGCATTAATCGTAAATATATACAGCCAATTAAATTTCTGATTCAACAAGCTATTCATGTCACTGAAAGTCTTTGCTGCCAAATCCGGTTTGACCAGGGTAAAGGTAATAAATCCCCCCACCAGCAGCGCAGCAACCAAGGAAACAAACAGATTCATATCGAATCCCCACTTGACGAAATTTCGATCGAATAGTTCGTTTCTCAATTCTCTTCTCTCCATAAAACCTCCTTAAAATACAAAAAAACACTCCAACTCTTAAATGATAAGAGTTAGAGTGTTTAAGTTTCACGTATCAAATACATTCACATTACACCACATTCGTAGTGTAGTTTATTGCCTGCATGCAGACCCTAAACAAACCCCAGTTCAAATCGGATATTTTCAGGATTGTTTTCATTCTGGTGATGAGTTTGAATTTATACTGCCAAACGCATTACAAATCTTACAAATCAATTACTCACAATGCTTACTTCTATACGGTTTTATTCAATTCGTACCTTAATAGGGTATAACAAATTCGACAATTCGTCAAATTCAGCCGATTTGCGACAAGACTGGCCCCCCTAAAACTCCTCGTACGAAACCGTTTCGACCAATGGCTTTCTGTCGTGATCGTGCCGGTCCGGACTCTTTGCCACATCAGCCGCATAGCCGATGGCCAACAGGTTCACCGGCACCAAATGATCGGGAATTCGAAATGCCTTTTTAAGAATTTCCGGTTCAAAGTAACAGATCCAAACACTGCCCAGTCCCAAAGCGGTCGCCTCGAGCATCATATGGTCCGTAATAATGCTTGCATCGATCTCCTCCAATGTTTTCCCATCATAAGGGCGCTTCCACGCTTTTTCCCGGTCCGCGCAAACCAATATTACCAGGGGAGCGCCAAAGATTTTCGCCGCTTTTCCCATTTTTGCCAAGCCCTCTTCACTTTGCACCACCAGCAGATGCTGGGGCTGCCGATTCCCGCCAGTTGGCGCAATATGGGCTGCTTCCAAAATCCGATCCAGCTTTTCTTTTTCAACCTTTTTCTCCTGATACGCCCGCACCGAATACCGTTGTTTTGCCAGCTCTAAAAACTCCATGCCTTTCTCCTTTTCTATTTTTTCTTCCATTCTATCCCTTCACCACTTGAGTTTCCTTTATCTGCCCTCGATATACGCTTTGATATCCTCCAGGTCTTTTTTCATATCCTTCTCAAGCCCCTTCTTCATCATCTTGCTAAAGAGGCCTTCCATCAATTTGCCGCCAATCCCCGTCGCTTGACTCCCAAATCCCATGGTCAGAACGCAATGGTCCTCTTTTTCCTCGATTATAAAAGTGGAAATATAGACAGCGCCATGACTTTCCGCACGGGTTTGATAGCCTCTGTTTTCCTCGGCGTCGGTTACCCACATGATCTCTGTGGCTTCCTTGCCAAACATGGTCCGGGTTTCCCGCCACTTGAAACCAATAAATCCCTCCTCGGGTTTTTCCAGCACCTCCACCTTTTGTATGCCCGAAATTCGATCTGCTGCACTTTCAATGTCCGTAATTGCATGCCAGATCGCTTCCTTGCTTCCTTTTACTGCAACGCTAACTGATACTTTCATGGCTGTCTCCTTTCGGTTTTTCAGCAACCTCAATCCTGTGAGCTAGATTCTTTGCATCCACTCGCCTTTCCCTTGTTTCTTTTTTACCCCTTCAACACCGGATCGATGCCGCGAAAAAAATCGGTCCAAATTTAGGACCGATTCATCTTGCTTGATTGTAAAATGAAATTGAAACAATAAAAATTCCATAGCGGAACACACTGTATTATAATGAATTCACCACAAACCATTATTTTACAAAGAGGTGCTCACGCTATGGAACATATCAATCATACAATGGATTCGCGAAAGAATAAACACCTAAATGCATATGAACGTGGTCAGATTCAATTATTGTTGGAAGATGGCCTCACTGTCTATGCCATTGCAAAGCGCCTGGGACGTGCTTATAACACGATCAGAGCCGAATTGAAACGCGGGACCGTTACTCAAATCAAAGGCAAGAAAAAGGTTCAAGTTTACTACCCTGATACAGCCCAAATCAGATACGAAGAAGCTCGCAAAAACTGCGGCAACAAATACAAGTTGCTTGCCTGCGAAGACTTCATCAGATATGTGCAAGACCTATTTTACAACGATGGCTTTTCCCTGGATGCCATTGTAGGCGCTGCAAGGCTTAAAGAGCAATTCCAAGCATCTGATATGGTTTGCACCAAAACCCTTTACAACTATGTTGACGCGGACCTTCTAGATATCACAAACCTTGATCTGCCCTTGAAGCTAAAGCGTACAACAAAGCCTCAGCGAGTTCGCGAGAACAAGAAGCGCCTGGGCAGAAGCATCGAAGAACGTCCAGAGCAAATCAATCAGCGGTGCGAGTTTGGTCACTGGGAGATCGACACAGTTATTGGCAAGAAAACAAAGGATGATGAAGTACTGCTAACCCTTACGGAACGCATGACTCGCAAAGAAATCATCCGTAAAATACCTGGCAAAACCACTGAGGCCGTGATGGAGGCATTAAACACCCTGATCTCTGAGGCCGGACCACATTATTCAAAAGTCTTTAAGAGCATTACATCCGACAACGGTTCGGAGTTCGCAGACCTGAGCCGCCTGGAGCCTCTGACGACTGTCTACTTCACCCATCCTTACGCATCCAGTGAACGCGGGACAAATGAACGGCACAACGGGCTTATTCGACGATTCATCCCTAAAGGTAAAAGGATCTCAGATTACTCCATCAAGTTCATAGCCAAGATACAAACCTGGTGCAACTCACTGCCCCGGAAGATCCTTGGATATCTATCTCCTGATGAAGCCTTTGATGATCAACTGATGAACTGCATTTACTAATCTCATTACATACAGTGACTATTGTTTCAACTTATTCTTGCAATTTACGACCGATTCATCTTTCTATTTCTCTTTCAAATATACGGCATCCAGCTCCAGATAGTATTCCATAACGTCTTCCTGCGGATTGACATACAGATTCATGCTCCGGAAAACCAGTAAAGCCACGATTTCAGGCGTCTCAAATTTGACACTCATCTCCTCATAGCCCTTTGCTTCATAGGGACCCGAACGCGCCCGCACGGCTTCAGCCGTTTGGTCCATAAAGTCTTTCAGGTCTTCCTGCAGAATGACCCTTCCGTCCAGCCAGATCGTCAAGTTCGGAATCCAGTCCCCGTTTCCTGTCCTCCAAGTAACGTTGTAGGTTCCCCGCTCTCCCCGTACGGTTTGCGATCGGACTTCCACCCCGCCCTGGTCTTCCTTATGCAAATAAACAGCCCAATCGTAGTCGCTGATGTCTATCGCGGCATTGGGCATCATCAAAAACATGCCCAGGGTTTCAGGCTCCCGAATCGGATATTCCTCATCCGCTTTCATCCAGGTTTTCTCAAATCCCATTTCCATCTTGAAAACCTCACGCAGCTCAAGATCTTCCACAAACCATTCCGGCAGTTGTGCCTCTTCCTCGTAAGCCAGAAAATCCACGGCATCCGTAATGGCGATTCGCACGTCTTCCTCCGGCTCCGACTCGGCAGGAACAAGCATCCCGTTAACCAGCATGCCTTCCTGAACCAGCAAACTCTCCAACCGATTCAGTTGCAGTCTTGCCGGCAGGGTGTAGTACCCGATCAAAGGCAGTACGGAAACTGCCACCATGATGCAGACAACGCCAGCAATTTTTTCATATGCCTTCCCTTTTATGGCCAGCAAAAGAATCGCAGAAGCAGAAGCGGCAAACAACACCAGCATAAAGGAATATTCCTGTTCTTTCATTCCGCTCTCTGCCAAACGGCCTATAAAGGCCCAAACGCCAAAGGCAAGAATCACAAGCAGGCTGATCGGATAGGTCTTGCGGAAAAACTGTGAAATGCGGGACGTCTTTTTGGCGACCATCATATTCAACCAAATTCCGCCAACGGAATAACTGATCACGATCCCGGACATTCGAGAAAAGGAAGGCCATTCTCTCGTAATCACCGTTTTTGCTGCCCAGGCCAGCAATACTACCGTCAGCACCAAAACAATAGGCACCATAATAAATTCAAAAAGCACTTCAATAAATCGCGGCTGGCTTTCCGCAACCGCCCGGTGCGGATCCTGACTCGCCTTTCGAAAATCCGGAAAATAGCCGACAAAAATAGCGAAGGCAATAAATCCGACCAAAGCGCCCAGCACCATGTAAACCTTCTCGCTCATATTTCGGTACAAAAGTGCTTGAATCGCGCCGGCAACACCCGAGGTTCCACCCATCATCACCCCGCCGTAGATCGCGGCAATCATAAAGGCCTTCTGGGTCATAAACAAGGAACTTGTAAAATCAGATTCCTCTTTCGGCTGTCCCGCAAAATAGATAAATCCGATCATGCTGAGAATCATCACAACCGTCATCCGCGTTGCCGAAAGCTGCGTCACATTGGTCACAATGGGCCTGGCCACACTTGGATCGGCTCCCCCGAATAAAAACAAGAGCAAAAATGTGAGGACGCCAAGCGCTGCAGCCGTGCTATTGGCTATCGCAAAAGCCCGGACGCTGTTAAAACGTCTTTGCGCCGCTGTAATCAAGGCCAATCCTAAAACCGCACTGGCGGCCAGGGACAAATGCAGGCAATTGAACAAGAAATTATATGCCTCTTGCTGCGGCCAGTCCATCCAGATGCGAATCAGGGTGACAAGCGTAAATCCGGCGGCACTTGCCAGGGTTACCGGAAAAGTTTTAAAGGTCAGCGTCGCCCGCTGCAGGCTTTTTATTACAGATTCTTTGATAGAAGCCATCATTCTCCCTCCATTCACTATTCTTATACCCTCTCCCGATCACGAAACACCCGCAGGGCCGCCGCTTTCCCTCGTTCCCGTCCAGCCGCTGTCAGACCCCCACGTCTGGATTTTGTTCCCCAAAAGTTTGCATCAGCTGTTCCAGAATGGCTTTTCGCTCCAGCCCCTGGTCTTCCATTCTCTTGATCTTCTGGTAGGCCTGGAAGCAAGCGGACGGTCCGATCTCCGAGGAAAAATACCCAATGCCCTGGTTCCAGGCGAAAAGGGTAAAGAGTTCATCCAGCTCTTTGACGGTGGTTCCCATGGCGTAGGCCTTGATCAGCTCCCGTGTCGCCTGGCGGTGGCGGCCTGCTCCGATCGCGTTGCTCATGGAGAGGAGAAGCTTGGTTTTCAAGTCGATGGCCGCGTCTTCCTGGTCCCAGATCAACTCCCAAAAATCAACCACCACGGACGCAAGGACGCTGTCCACCTGCTTAAACTTCAGCACCGCCGTCGGCTTGAAGGGCATATCGGCTCCGCTCTTGAATTTCATTTCCCGCTTTTCCGTTCGATAAAAATAGGCCCGATACTCCGTCTCCGACACCTTTTCCGTTGCCGCCTCAAAACCCAAGGCCGCCATGGCGGAATAAAGAGGCTTCGGATCGAAGGTCTGCACAATGCACAGCCCGTTTCCAACCTCGACTGCCTGCGCCTGTTTCAACAACTTCGGCAAGAAGTTTTCGGTTGCCTTTCTTACGTCCATCACCCGAAAGCTGTCTTTTTGTCCGATCCACGATCGTTCCATTTTTTCCTCCTTTCTTCATTCAACTCACCTTATCTTTATTATGAACCGATTGCGCGCTTTTCGCAAAGCGATTCCACTCATCACTTTAAAGCGTCAGCTCTGCTGCTAAAACAGAATTTGCCCCAAGACAAAACTAAGCCGGCTTCCCAAAAGAAGCCGGCCTGTCCTTTACAGTCGCCTTTCACCGATAATCACAAACATTTCCGCGTCATCAATTTCCTCCCTGACGCTCAGTCCCGAATCGGAAAAATACCCTTTTAAAATCTCCATCGACGGCAGGTCATCGTTTTTCACTGCCTTGTCGACCCGGCGATGCAGCCGGTTGATGGCCTGCCTGCTTTGTGAATGGCAAATCATCAGGCATCCCCCAGACTTAACCTTGCCCGCAAGCTTTTCAATCGCCTCTCTTTTGTCCTGGAAATGAGGAAACATGGAATAGCAAATCACATGATCGTAAACCGCATCCTCCTGCGCCAAGGCATCCCGGCACTCAAACTCCACATTGCCGTATTGGTGATTGTCCGCCGCCACCTCGATCATCTTTTCGGCTACATCCACCGCCCGCACTCGGCCCGTCTCCGCCACGCGCCGCGCCAGACTCGGCACAAGCACGCCGGTTCCCGTCCCGACATCAAGGATCCGGCACCCTTCCTCAATACCCGCCAAATCCAAAATGCTTTCCACTTTGCCCATGTCATGATGACACCTTTGGTCCCAGGATGGGGCAACACGATTGAAAAACTCCATTTGCGCATTCATCGAGTCTCTTCTCCTGCCCGCGCCTATCATTTGATTTGTCGTTTGCTGTCCCATCCCATTCTCCTTCTAAACCGCAATAATCTCTTTAATAAGAAACTCTTTTCCGCAAAGCAGCTCCCATTCCCTTTGTTCGCAATGCGGGCAAGCGCCTCGATTCTTGATGATGTTAAACACCTGGCTGCAGTGCTTGCATCTTCCGTTTCCCGGGAGAATCTCGATCTCCAAGGTCGTTTCTTCCATAAAGGTGCCATCTACCGCCGCCGGAAAGCACGCTTCAATGTATTTGGGAACAACGGTGGAAAGCTCGCCGATCTGAAGCACCAGCTTGTCTACATGCGAAAGCTGATTCTGTTCCACAACAGCCTCCACGGTCTTCACAATGTTGAACACAATGCCCAATTCATGCATCCGAATTTCCCTCTTTCCTTAGCGCCACCCTGCGTTTATCAGCTCTTTCCGCCTGCAAGCGCGGCTTTGACCGCCTTGATCGGCTTGTTGGCAGCAATTCTCACCTTGCGTTTCAAGGCATATTTTACAATCGTCTTCTTCATGTCCTTGAATTCCGGATTCGCTTTGTCGTATTTTCGAACAAGCTTGATCGCGTCAAACTTGCATTTCGTCGTGCAAACTCCGCATCCAACACACATAAAGGGATCCACAACGGTGGCACCGCAACCCAGGCAGCGTTCCGTTTCCTGCTTGATCTGGTCTTCCGTGAGCGTTCCCCGCATATCGGCGAAGGATGCCGTCACATCCCCTTCATGGTTATGCAGCGGTTTCTGCCGCGGCAAGCGGTCATAGCTGTCCAGATCCAGTTCCGCCTTGTCGAAGGAACGGTATTCCCGCTTCAATCGGCCAATGGTCAGACTCTGGCCTTCCTGCACATAGCGATGGATGGAAATGGCGCCCTCCTTGCCCAAGGCAATGGCATCGATGGCGAACTTCGGTCCGGTATAGGCGTCCCCGCCTGTGAAGATATCCGGCTCATGGGTCTGCAGGGTTACCGCATCCGCCTTCGCTGTTTGGTTGGGATTCAATTGTACTGCGCTGCCTTCCAGCAATCCGCCCCAATCGATGCCCTGTCCCACTGAAATCAAAACATGGTCCGCTTCGACAAGCTTCGTTTCCGTCTCGTCAAATTTCGGGCTGAAACGCTGGTTCTCGTCAAAAACGGAAAGGCACTTCTTGAATTCAACGCCGGTCACGCGCCCGTCTTCGGTTACAATGCGAACCGGTCCCCAAGAATTATTGATGGCGATTTTCTCTTCGACCGCCTCGTCGATTTCTTCCTGAAGCGCAGGCATCTCTTCCATACTTTCCAGACAGTAAAGCCCCACCGTCGAACCGCCAACCCGCGTTGCCGTTCGCGCCACGTCAATGGCCACGTTTCCACCGCCGATTACAACAACATTTCCTTGCAAGTTCTCGTTCTCACCCAGGTTCACCTGGCGAAGGAAGTCAACGCCCGACAGCACACCGGCTGCCGCTTCTCCTTCGATGCCCAGCTTCCTGCCGGCCTGTGCGCCGATCGCCAGATAGAAGGCTTCAAAGCCGTCTTCACGAAGGTCTTGAAGTTGAATATCCTTGCCGACTTCCACCCCGGCTTTGAATGTAACACCCAGTTCCCGCAAAATGTCGATTTCCGCATTGACCACATTCTTTTCCAGGCGGAAGGATGGAATGCCCAAAGTCAGCATGCCGCCCAGCACCTTCTGTTTCTCGAATACCGTTACCCGATAACCGTCGATGGCCAGGTAATAGGCGCAGGACAAGCCCGAAGGGCCCGCCCCGATAACGGCGATCTTCTTCCCGTACGCGTGCTTCAAGGTTGGAACAAAGCGGTGGGCTTCATTCAGGTCCTGTTCCGCAATAAATTTCTTGATGTCATCGATCGCAATAGGATCGTCCAGATCCCCCCGCGTACAGGCCGATTCGCAATTTCTTGGACAGATCCGCCCGCAGACAGCCGGGAATGGATTCTCCTGCTTGATCAGCTCCAGGGCTTCCTTGTAACGTCCCTGCGAAGCCAGTTTGATGTATCCCTGAATGCCGATATGGGCCGGACATTCCGCCTTGCAAGGGCTGGATCCGGTATCGGCAACCACTTTTCGGTTGATGCGGTAATCCGGATTGAACTGCGCTTCGCCCCATTCCATATCGTACGGCAATTCTTCCCGTACCTCGATCGGTGTCTCCGATCCGCACAATTTTATCCCCAATTTGAGGGCATTGGTCGGGCAGTTTTCCACACATTCCCCACACGCTACACATTTTTCCGTATCAACTTCCGACACATAATTCGATCGAATCATATCCGGATTGACATAGGCGTTGGCCAACCGCATGGAAAAACAGCCGCAGCCGCAGCAATTGCAGATCGCATGGGTCTTCCCCGGTCCGTCGGTGTTTGGGATGCTGTGCATCAGGCCATTCTCTTCGGCTCTCCGAATGATCTCGAAAGCCTCTTCCCGGGTAATTTCCCGGCCCCGTCCGGTCCGGATATAGTATTCCGCGGCATGCCCCATTTGAATGCACATGTCTTCCTTCAAATGGCCGCAGCCTTCTCCGGAAGCTTCACGCGCCGTTCGGCAGGCGCAATCCGAAACGGAAAAAATGGTGTTCTCATTCAAATACTTGGACACTTCCTCATAGGAAACCGATCGCGATTCACCGTCCAGAGCCTGCTGAATCGGAATAACCCGCATGGGTCCCGAGCCCACAGGAACATTGCCGGCCGCCATCGGCCCCTTTTTCTTGCCGTAGTTGTCGAATGCCACGCCCAACTCCGGATACTTCTGCACATTCTCCTTGTTGTTGACGATCATTTCCATATGGCCCGGCACCCAAAGCTCTTGCCAGTACTTGTCGACCCCGTCAATCTTGTTGACAAATGCCATGCCCGCAACCGCGACTTCCCACAGCAGCTTTGCCGTTACTTCCACCGGCTTTCCGCAGATTGCTGAAACTTCTTCGGCGCTCTTCGGCTTCCGCAGCTCCAAACAAAGGGCGACATCCGCCATTTCTTCCGTGATAATGGGAACCAGAATCTGATACTCCGGATCATGAACTGTAATGGCATTCTTCTTGCCCCGCTTGAGCCCGCTGATTTTGTTCGCCAGATCCAAGAGCTTTTCTACCCTTGCCCCTTGATTCTTGTCTATGCCTCGTTCCATTTCTTCACCTCCGCACGGATCCAATCCGCCCATTCTCCAATTCCTTCGCCCGTTCGCGCCGAAATCGGAATCACCTTGATCTTTGGATTCAGCTTTTTCGCCCGTGCCTTCACGGCTTCCAGATCAAAATCAAAGTAGTCGAGCGCATCCATTTTGTTGACCAAAAGCACGTCAACAATCGAAAACATCAAGGGATATTTCAGCGGCTTGTCGTCGCCTTCCGGCACGCTAAGGATCATGGCGTTTTTTGATGCGCCCGTATCGAATTCCGCCGGGCATACCAGGTTCCCGACATTCTCCAAAACAGCAAAATCCAGATCCTCCGTTCCCAACCCCAGCAAGCCCTGCTTGGTCATATCGGCGTCCAAATGGCACATGCCGCCCGTATGCAATTGCACAACCTTTGCCCCGGTCGTTGCAATCGTACGCGCATCCACATCGGAATCGATATCCGCCTCCATGATGCCAATCCGCATCTCATCCTTCAACGCTTCGATTGTTTTCATCAGCGTGGTGGTTTTTCCCGATCCGGGAGACGACATCAGATTCAACAAAAATGTCTTGTCCCGCTTCAACTCCTCCCGCAATTGGTCCGCTTGCCGATCATTGTCCTCATACACGCTTTGCTTGATCTCAAATACCTTGAGCCCTTCCATTTCCTTGCCTCCCACAGCTTTTTCATATTTCTTTGCCCGCACCCCGCGCCGCTCCCGCCGCGCATCAGTTTGTTAAGTAATTATCATTTTCAGTATATTCAGGCGAGCAAACGGTGTCAAAAAAAGAGAAACATTGAAATTTCAACGTTTCTCGTCTTTCTCTTTCGAGTTTACTTTACACATTTTTTCAATTTTCCAAGGAAGCAATCAAGCCTTTTTCTGTGTCGTCTGCTCCCGAAACTGTTCACATCACTTGAAAGTAAAAAAAGTTGCTATTTTGCTAAAAATACCGGTCCACCAGTTCTTGCGAATGCCAAATGCAATTGTCCATGGAAACCGTACTCATAATCTCTCCCGCCAGGTAGATGCCCTTCCACCCCTGCACGGCATCCATTTTTTGATAGAATCCGCTTTGCAAGGTAGCCCCGTCTACGTGTGGACACTGGTTCCAACGTCGAAATTGGTAGAGTTGCGGATCCCTGATCCCCATTTGAAGCAAATCGACTTTCACCTGTTTCAGCGTCTCTTCCGTTGTGGTGTTCGGCGCATCGTAGGCATAGACCATCAACAGCGACTCTTCATCCGAGGCATCCCAGCGAGAATACCAGATGACGGCATGGCCACGCCTTTCCATCGCCAAATTCTCCAGAATGCACCCGGATCCCTCCAAAGGGGTCTTTATTCGAAAGGCGAAAACATTGTATCGATGGGTTCGGATCTGTCCAAGATATCGGCTCATCTCCTCGTCATCAGCATAGAGATCGGCAAACTGGTTCAGGGGCGAGGCGATGACAACCCGGTCAAATTCCTCAGTTTCCAATTCCGTTTCCACTTCAAGCCGCCCGTTCTCTTTTACGCGGATCCGCTTCACGCCTTGCGCGAGCCGAAGGTCTTCGATTCTCTCCTGCAATCCTTTGGTCAAAATGGAAACGCCGGATTTCCACGTGGAAAACTTCGGAAAGTCCATAAAGGACATAAGATTGCCGTAATTCAAAATCCGCAAGACATAAACCGTCGGCATCTCCTCCACGTTCCCCAGCCCGTAGCTGGTAAAATAATGGGTATAGACGGTTTTGAGGATCTGAAAATCGTGCATGCGGCACCAGTCTGAAAACGCCAGCGTCAATTCGGGTTCAAGATCAACGATTCCTGCCTTCTCCAGTGACTGGTACCGGGCCAGCACATCCGGCAGCCGATCCAGCTCCTCGACAAAAAGGCCCAAGGTCTCCTTGGGAATCTGCATAATGCGATTTCCATTTTTGTCATAGTTCACGCGTGCCACTTTGGGCCCATCCGCCTTGATTGCCAGTAGTTTCATCAGCTTTTTCAGATGCTTTTGATCCGGCAGGCCGAAGAGCGCGCCCATTTCGTAGGACTTGCCCCGATACCAAATCGTTTCCAGCTTGCCGCCAACCCGATCCCCTTTTTCAAAGACCGTCACTTGCTTGTACCCTTTCCGCTGCAGCCCTTCCGCAACGACCAGGCCGGAAAGCCCACCGCCAACTACCGCGATTCGTATCTGTTTTTCCATTTAGTCCTCCCGCTTGGTCGTGTTGATCAGCGCCAGAATCCACAAGGGCAAGGTGTCCAAATCCACATGATTGTCCTTCGCGCTTTCCAGAATGACTCCCCCGGGCACCTTGCCCGCATGGATGCCAGCTTCAATGGATTTGGAAAAATTATAATGGCGAACAAACTTATGCAGCGCCCGTTCCACTTGCACAAAGGAATCCATTTTCCTTTCGGTTCCAATTTTGTTGTAAAAGTCCTGGACCAACAATTCGTTGAATGCATTCATCTCCTGGAAGACCGCCTCAGATTCAGACACAAAATAGCAATTCTGCACATCCAATTCCTCCGCCGCTTCCAGACACTTGTTTCCTTGAACAAAATACGGAAGGAATTCTTTCGACCGCTCCGTTACCAGATTCTCAATATGGAAGCGGAAGGTCTTCATCAGGTAAACCAGCTTATACTCAAAGTAATCCCAGATGTCAATCTCCTGCTTTTTGTTATAGATTTTCACCGCTGCCCATTTTGAATAGGCGTCATATACGCTATACTGATAGATCTTCCCGATCCCTTCGAACTTGCCCATATAGCGAATGCGCTGTACCACCAGATAACCGTGGTAGGTCTCTTCCGGCACCTTAAATCGAATGGTCTCCTGTTCCGCCGCCCGCCTGCCCGCCCGGCTTGCCTTGCGGCTTTTTGCGAAAGCTTCGCGCTGTGCCCGTTTTGACAAGTGGTTGCGCCGAAGAACATTATAAATGCCGGACTCGCCAACCTGAATGCCCTCCGCCTTCATCTCATAATAGACGCGTTTCGGTCCATCGGCCGGGAATTTGGCTACATAGGACAGAATTCTCTGCTCGACGCTTGCACTCACCTTATTGGGCATCTGCGGTTTTTTGGGCTCCTTGTCCCTTAAGCCCATCATGCCGTGTTTGCGATAAGCCCGCTCCCAATTATAAAAGGTGGTTCTTGAAATCCCGAAAAGCTTGCAGGTTTTGGCCACATTCTTTTCCTTTAACGCATGCTTTAATATCATGTATTTGTTATGTGCGTTAAACCCTTCCGATTTCACCGTTGTTTCTCCTCCCGCCATGCATCTCGATTTTCCAAAAAAACCATTCTCACCCTCTATTATACATAAAAAAGGCGGATTTCCCTTCCAGAAAATCCGTCTCATTTTATTTGTTTTTATTATTCCATTTCAGCCACGATCTTTCGATAGGCTTGAACCTAAACCGAAACATCGGTACCGACGGCGACTCCGTCGAAACCCTTGGCCAGATGCGCCTTCGCCGCTTCCCTTGTGCCGGCAAAGATAAAAACAGGCTTCCCTGCCCGCTTGCAGGCTTTTACGATTCGAACCAAGGCTTTTTTGAAGTCCGGATGGTTGAACTGGGCCGGAATTCCCATGCTGATGGACAAATCATAGGGTCCGACAAAAATGCCGTCCACCCCTTCCATGTCCGCAATGATCTCGATGTTTTCCAGGCAGCCCACCGTCTCGCACTGGGGAATCAGCATGGTTTCCCGGTTGCAGGTCTCGAAATACTCGTCTACATTTCCGGCAAAATCCGCATAGCCGTACCCGGCGGCTCTGCCGAAGAAAAATCCACGATTCCCCACCGGTGTGTACTTTCCATGCTCAACAACTTCTTTTACCTCTTCAACCGTGTGGATATTTGGGATAATCAATCCCTTGGCACCCACATCCAACATCTTCAGAATCGACGACCGCTCATGGTTTTTCGTGCGCACCAAGGGCGTCATACCCGCTAATTCCGTTGTTCGGATCAATTCCATAGCGCTTTCCACGCCAAAGGGACCATGCTCGGAATCAATGATCAGGTAATCCAGTCCTGCCAGTCCCAGACATTCCACCGCGCTGCTTCCGCCCATTTCAAAAAAAGTGTCAAACGCTTTTTTCCCTGACTCCAGTTTTTCCTTCAACCGATTCTTCATCGCTTCCCTCCGATCAAACCGTTTTCACTTGATTCATTCAGACTGCAATTGCAGTCGCATATCATGCCACTCGGCACCGCCATGGGTGGAATCCGATACCCCTTCATTCTCATAGCCGAAGCTCTCATAAAAAGACACCAAATGGGATTTGCAGGTCAGAAGCACCGCCGCTTTCCCTTCTTCCTTGGCAAAATCGATAAAGCGTTCCATCAGCTCTCTGGCAAACCCTTGTCCCCGATAATCCGGCAAAACATCCAGACCATAGACCATCAGGTGTTTGCCCTTATCATCGTGCCACTTCATGGATTCATAGAACTTGTCTTCAATCACCGGCGAATCGCTGCAGGCACCGTTGATAAATCCAATCGCCTTCCCGTCAATCTCTCCGATGAAAAATCCCTTCGGGTATGCGCCCAGACGATCTTCCATGGATTCCCTTGTCGCTGCCTCCGCTGCCGGGAAACATTCTGCTTCAATGGCGGTAACCGCGTCCAGATCCGCCCGTGTCGCCTTGCGTATTTTCAATTCACTCACTTCCCTCACCTCTTCCTTTTTCCCAGTATATCAAAAAGGAAAGCCGATCGTGAATCGACTTTCCTGAACCAGGTTGCGATTTATTTCACCGCTAAGAAAATTTGCGTCTGCAGCTCGCTTTCCGCCACCAGCACGGGATCGTTCAAATAAAACTCATAGGCGAGCTCTCCGGCTGTCCATTCGTTTTTGTGGAGCCAATCGGACAATTCTTGATAGGCCTCCTTCAATCCCTCATAGGGGCCCGTATAGATCGTGGTTGCATACTTCCCTGCCGGAATTTGGTTGCTGCTGATCTCTTCATTCCCAGGCAACGCTTTGGATACGGGAAATCCGATTTCAACATCCAAGTCACTCATGTCCATGTTGAAATATCCGACAAAAGGCGCACCCGAAGGCACTTCACCAAACTCCTGCATATACTGAAAAATCTTCCGATACGTCATGCCGATTAAGTCCGACAATTTTTCAATCGGCGTTCGCGTCCGAACGGACAGAACCAATTGCGATTCACGTTCAATGATACTGCATGGACCAACCATTTTTCATCTCCTTTGCTTGATATTCATAATATCTGTACCCGATAAAACGGACCCACACACATTCGCAAGCGAATGCCATGGAGATAAAGAAAGTCTGCCCGGTTGGACAGACTTTCATAACGACTATTCCCTCTAGTCTACAATGGTTCCAGGATTGAAGATCCCATTCGGGTCAAATGCCTTCTTGATGCTCTGCATGATCTCAATTTCACGCGGCGTATACTGCTGCAGCATATGCTTCTTCCTGGTCTTGCCTGTGCCGTGTTCCGCCGTGATGGTTCCGCCGTATGCAATTGCGGCGTCATACATTTCATTGCGGATATCCTCGAGATACGCCGGTACTTCGCCATTCTCCAGCATCAGGAAATTATGCACATTCCCGTCGGCGATATGTCCAACCGCCGGTGAGATCGTATTGTATTTCTTTGCAATCCGGTCAATGTCCTTCAGCAAGTCCGGCACGGAACCAGACGGTACCGCGATATCCAGGGCATCCGCCACATTCTCCTTGTATGCCGTGTAGACATTGCTTCGAATTTCAAGCAGGGCTCTTTGATCTTTGGTCGTTTCGGCAATCAAGCTGTCCACCGCACCGTTTTCCTCGCACAAGCCGACAATTCGCTCGCATTTTTCGTATAGCTCGTCTTCCGTCGCCTCATCCAAGATAAACATCAGATCGGCTGAACCGTTCTTTGCCGGATAGGCTTGACCGATATGTTCGGCGGCCTCCAGGGCAACCTCGCGGTCCATGTACTCGATCGCCAGCGGCGTAATGCCTTCCTGCAAAATCTTTGGCACAATATCGGACGCTTCTTCCGTAGAATCGAAGGAAACCAAGAGGGTTCCAATATTCGGATTCTTGGCATACAGCTTCAAGGTTGCCTTGGTCACGATCCCCAAGGTGCCTTCGCTGCCGATCATCATATGAAGCAGATCATACCCCATATTGTTTTTGATCAGCTTGCCGCCCAATTGAACCAATTCACCGGTTGGCAGCACCACTTCCGCACCCTTGACATGGTTTCGCATGATCCCATGCTTGACCGCACGAACCCCGCCGGCATTCTCGACAATCATGCCGCCGATTTGCGCGCCTTCATCACCGGGATGCACCGGGAAGAAGACCTTGTCATGGTTTTTGAGTTCTTCCAGCAAGCCTTCCAGGGTCACGCCCGCTTCGACCGTGATCATAATGTTTTTGTCATCGTATTCCACAATGCGATTCAATCTTTCCAAAGACAGAACGATACTGGACTGGGTTGGAATTGCCGCCCCGCACAGGCCCGTGCCGCCGCCGCGCGGAACCACTGGAATCAAATGCTCATTAGCCAGTTTCACAATTTCCGACACTTCTTCCGCCGTTGCCGGTTTCACAACCACGCAGTCTTCCGATGCGGCCGGTCGAATTTTCAACTCGGTTTCATCATACAAATAGCTTTGCATTTGCGACAAGTCCGATACGACCCAATCGGCCCCAGCGATTTCCGTTAAGCGTTCCAATACTTCTTGTGTAATTTTATTCGTCATCTCCAACCTCCATCCTTGATCTTTTTACGATACCTTTTCCTTGGATTTATTCGCAGCATCGCCGTCGATTTTCTTCCAGCCGATAATCCCTTTTAAGAGAACCGGAATGATAATGACGAATACCGAGACGTATCCCAATGTTCCGTAGCCTTTTGCAATAAGCGGAATCAAGCCGAACTGGGCAATCATCCAGGTTGCTGCCACATAGCAGAAGGATACAACGATGCTTCGCTTTGTTTCCTTCTCTTTTTTCATTTGTTCCGTGTCGTTTCGCGATATGTAGTTGACGATCCGGTTGGTTGTCCCGTAAATCAAGTTTACGCCGGTGGATACCGCGCCCAAAATAATCAGAATCGAAATCAATGGTGTCATCCATGCCGATCCCACACCATTCATTACTACAAACAAGGCCGGAACTGCTTCTGCCAAAATTCCCTCTTGATAAAAGGCCATAATTCCCAAGGTCGACATCATCAAGATGGTTGCATTGATCACAAATCCCCAACCTGCCGCTTTTTTGGCATCGTTCACGTCTTTCAATGCATTGGAATGGGCCAGGTAGGCACCCAAACAACAGGATTGGAAGCCCGCGTAAACAATGGTTTTCCATAAGGCTTGTCCAAAACTGGCATCATTGGCAATCGTCCCCGCTTTCAAGGCTGCAATATTGCCCGTAATGGTTCCCCAGCTTTTTACGATATTCGGCACATAAATGACGATAACGCCCAGAATAATGGCAATGGCAATAAAGGATGCGGCTTTTCGCACGATGTCCGCGCCAAAGATCGTTAACAGGAGCATTGCCAAAGCGATAAAGAAGGTGTTGAGCAGATAGCTGGTCCCAAATACCGTTGAGATCGTCGCGCCGCCTGTGGCAAACGCAACCGCCGTCGCAGTAACCAGGATCAATTGAAAAATAAATTCAAATACCGGCGACATCACCTTTTCTGCAGGCTTATAGAAGTCCAGCGTCCAGCTTCGATAGTCGAACTTTTTCCTCTCCAACGCAAATTTCCAAGCATAATAGAAGACCAGCGCCTCCAACGCTTGCGATAAGATTGGCAGGAAGGACGCGTACCAACCATAGCCTACATAATACTGAACAACTTGCCGACCCGATGCAAATCCTCCGCCAAAATGAGTGGTAAACCATACGAATGCTACAGCGAAAAATGTGGGCATCCATCTTTTCTTTTCCATGAGCACCTCCAAACAATTTTATTTTCGTAGCCGTTCAAATCTTACCCTCTAAAACGTTTTCCCCTCCTTCACTCTTATTTTTTATGTTCGCTTTCTTTTGATTCTTTCGATCATTTGCGGAACCACTTCGTACAGATCGCCGACAATGCCATAATCCGCCATGGTGAAAATCGGCGCCGACGGATCGGAATTGATGGCCAGAATCATGTCTGATTCCTTCATGCCCGCCAGATGCTGCGGCGCTCCGGAAATGCCGCAGGCGATGTAAAGATTCGGCTTGACCCGATTCCCGCTGTATCCGACTTGATGCGCCTTCGAAATAAATCCATCCTCAACCAGCGGCCTTGAGGATCCTACAACCCCGCCCAAAGCTTCCGCCAGGGCTTCAATCATTTTCATATCTTCGGGGCTCTTCAAGCCTTTCCCCGCCGATACGACGATTCGGGCATCCGTAATGTTGAATTCCTCTTCCGTAATCTCCTTAATGATTTCGATCGGATTGTTCTCGATGGTTACCGGTTCAAACTTGATTTTCTCTCCCTGTCGCGTAGCATCCCGTTTCGCCTCGTCAAATTCCTTGTAGCGAACAGTCGCCATCTGCGGCAGCAGCTGGGATTTGATATGAGCCAGGATGTTTTCGCTAAAGGCCGGTCGGATCTGAACAAGCCGCTTGTCTTCGCTGTCGATTTCCAGTCCCGTGCAGTCTGCGGTCAGTCCGCACTTTAGCGCAGCCGCGACTCGCGGCGCAATCGATCGGCCAAAACTGGTCGCACCAAAGAGACAGATCTCCGGCTTTTCCTCTTCGATCACCCGGACCAGGTTCTTTACATAGGTCATCACTTCCGGCGATTCAAAAAGCGTTTCATCTTCGACGTGAAAGATCCTGTCCGCACCGCGATAGATCAATTCATCGGTATCGAGCTCGGCAGAACCGCAAACACAGCAGTATACGTCTTCATTGACCTGATCCGCCAATTCCCGCGCCTTGCCCAACAATTCGTAAGACACCTTATGTATTTCCTTGTTCTTTTGTTCTGCAAAAACCATAACGCCGCTATATTCTTTCATCTTATTCCACCTCGATCACTTTTTTGTCTACCAGAATATCTACAAACTCATCGAGCGCCGCATCCATATTGTCCCGCCATAAGAGCCCTTGTCGATGAACGGCCTTTGGCACTTCAATCTGTTTCACCATGGTGGCAGACCCCTGCCGACCCGTTTCCGTTTCACTGATGAAATTCTTGAGCTCTTCCATGCCCCAGACCGGGATCTCCGCTTTTCTTGATTTCATTTTGTCTTTAAAGGTGGGCAACCTTGGCGAATTGATGTCCTTGGTGACCGTAACCAGGCCAGGCAATTTCATTTTCTTCACATAGACGCCGTCCCAAATATCCGAAACCACGGTAATGCTGTCTTCCGTCATGTCCACGATTTCCTCAACATAATAAACATGAGGAATCCCTAAGAATTCAGCGACTTCCGCCCCGACTTGTCCCGTATCGCCATCCACCGTCTGTACGCCCGCGAAGACCAAGTCCACCTCGCCGACTTCTTGGATGCCGGCTGCCAGCGTAAAGGCCGTCGCCTTCACATCCGCGCCGCCAAACTTTCGATCACTGAGGAGGATGCCTCGATCCGCTCCGCGGGAAATGGCTTCCTTGACTGCCGACTCCGCGCTAGGCGGTCCCATGCAGATCCCAACGACTTCCGCGCCCATGCTCTCCTTCAGCTGCACCGCTGCTTCCAAGGCATTCAAGTCAAATGGATTCAATTCTGTTCCCGCTGATTTTCGGTCAATCACGCCTTTTTCACGATCAAACTTCACTTTTTCCATGTCGGGAACCTGCTTAATTAGTACGACGATTCTCATTTTTCCCCCTCCTGTTCGATTGATTTGTCGATTCTGAACGGTTTTTCGCTACCGTGTATTGGTAGAACCATTTCGTTTTTAGGATATCATTGTCGAAATATTTTGTAAATGGTTCTACCAATAGTAGATAAATTAACAAAAAAAGGGCCCTGAATTTTTCATTCAGGACCCTTGCATCCAAATTATTTATTGCTGAAAATACTTGCTGATCTTATTCATATGGGCTTTCATGCTTCGCCTTGCCTTCTCCTTGTCGCGATGGATCAAGGCTTGATAGATATCCGCATGAAGCTTTTCCAAAACGCCCTCCCCTTCGATCTGCAGGACCGTCGCACGAATATCGTAGGTGAAAACATCCAACATGGAAGACATGGCATTGTAGGAGTTGAAGATAATATGGTTTTTGGAGGCTTTCGCAATGATATAGTGAAACCGCTTGTCGTATTTGGCTTTCTCGATCTCCGTTTGCGCTTGCATCATTTTCTCATAACAATCCGTCAATTGCGCGATTTCCTTCTCCGTGATGCTTTCCGCGGCCAATGTGGCGGTTTCCACTTCAATCATCTTTCGAAATTCAAAGACATCTTGCATTCGAATATCGGAAAGCTTAAGCAGGATTGCCATGGGTTCGCTCAGCCATTCATCCACCTCATCCTTCACATAGGTGCCGCTTCCCGGAATATTAACGGTCAGTCCCAAAACGTTAAACACTTTGTAGGCCTCTCGAATGGATGCCCGGCTCACATTCAAAAACTCGGAAAGCTCCCGTTCCGTTGGCAACTTGTCGCCGCGCTTGGTTTTCCCTGCTCGGATTTGCTCGATTAAGTACTCCAAAACCTGATGATATGCTTTGCTCGAATTATTGTTGAACAAATGAATCCCCCCACTAGTTGTAATATCGCCTTACAACATCCATATGCTGCTTCATGGCTTGCCGTGCCCGCTTAGCATCCCGCTCGACGATCGCATCCAGGATCTCCCGGTGAATCTTCACCGACAATTCCTTGCCCGCGTCGGTATAGGCCTGACTGCGTATATCATAAATAAACAAGTCCAGCATGCAGTCCATCGCATTGTATGCATTGATGATGACGATGTTCTTGGACGCCTTGGCCAGGATGCTGTGAAAATTCTTGTCATGCTTTGCGCTGGCTCCCTGGTCCTCCGTCTCAATCAACTGTCGATAGCAGTCTTCCAATTCCGTCAGCTCGTCTTTTGTAATCCGGACCGCCGCCAGGGTTGCAATTTCAACCTCAATCATATTCCGAAACTGGAAAATCTCTTTCTTCTTGGTCTCCGACAGCATAAAGGCAAAACACATGGGCTTGGTGAACCAGTCGGAAAAATCGGCTTTGATATAGGTGCCCGCTCCCTGCCTTCGTTCCACAATCCCAATAATCTCGAGGACTTTCAAGGCTTCCCGAATGGAATTTCTGCCGACACCCAAGATTTCAACCAAACTCCGCTCTGTTGGAAGTTTGTCGCCTTTTTTCAAGATTCCTTGTTCCACTTGCCCGCTGATATATTCAATTACTTGCAGATAAACGGGTTTGCTTTCCTTCGCACTCAAATAACCACTCCCATACTATGCTGTCTATGAAAAAGACTCGCCGCTTGCTGCAGCAGATCTTTCTACTTCTTTACCGCAACAATCAGGTTCCGATTGATGGATTGATCCACCCGGTGAAGATAACCGACATACGGCGATTCCTGCAAAACAGTTAAGCCGTTTTTCTCCAGAACAGCTGCCAGATCATCATATTTCATCGTCAATTCATTGAATGACAAGACCACGCTTCCGTTTTGTTTCAACATTCTTACCCAAGCCGGCAGGGATGCCTTCATCAATTCCAAAGGACTGCGTTCCATGCTGGTGCTTTGCGCTTGTTTGCTGCCATGCTGGACGCCGTAAGGCAGATCGGAAACAATCAAGTCAATGGACTTGTTTTTAATCAGCAAATTCGCCTTTCGCGTATCCGCATGGAAAAGCTGGAAGGCTTGCACCTTGTCGGCTTTAAAGTCTTCTTTGCTTACCGCTGCTGTCACTTGGAAGCCATCGGCAAATTTCTTTCCGCGGGCGTTCATGCGGCTCAATCGCTCCGCCCGATGCTTGAACCGGCCTTCTTTCAAAAATCGCTTCACATAGGTTTGAATCTCCTGCGACCATTTGGCGTTGATTTCAATCCCCTTCACATCGAATCCGCGGATAAACCCTTCATATAGGGTCGTTCCCTTGCCGCACATGGGGTCGCAAAGTGTAATCTTTTCGCTCTTGGTCTGGCAGGCGCTCAGGGCCAAATTCACCATCAATCGGGTAAACTGCTCATTCGTTTTGCCCGTATATTTCAAAATCTTGACCATGCCTTCCGGGAAGGTATGGAAGTCCGGCACCTTGACCGGCCGAAGCAGGCCGCCTTCCACCACTTCAAACAGCGCGTAGTAGATGGACGAGAAGCCCAGCACCTCGAAATCCTCTTCCTTCAATGCCCGGTCGGTCTTGAAACCAATCGAGGCCGGCAATCCCATATCATCTTCGCCGATCTCCGTAATCTCCAGTTTGTATGCCTTTGAAAGCGCCTCCAGCTCCAGCTGCGCGATTTGCATGGACGTTTCAAAATAGATGCGGTTGTGTCCGGGATTGGCCAATATCACATATCGATTCATTTTAATTCCTCTTTCTATTCTTTTCGTTTTTCTTATTATATCGAAAACCCCTTGAATCGCAATCTTCTTGCAAGGATTCCCTTTTCTCTCCTTTATTCTACCCTAAGACAAATAAAAGCGAAACTATTTCAGCCCGCACAAATACTTCATCCTTACGGCCTTATAAAAGGGGTACGATATGAACAGAGCTACCCATATGGTTTTGCAAGGAGGAAAATAATGCGTCGGAAACAAGCCTTATCAAAAGACAATGCCGTCAAACGGCTGAATCGTCATTTTGAAAAAGTACAAGCCAAAATCAAATCACCAAAAGACCTGCAAATTCTGGTATTCTCAGAAAAACTCGGATTTGAGTATCGGTATCCCCTTTCATCAAAGCCACTGTCTTATCACATTGCCAGTATTGGCAAGGTTTTCACTGCAACACAAATAGCTATGCTGATTGAGCAAGAACTTCTTTCTTTTGATACAAAAATCGCCGAGGTTCTATCTGCAGATATCCTAGAGGGTCTGTTCCTTCACAAGGGCACTGACTATGCAAGCCAAGTCACCGTCCGCCAGCTAATGGAACACACTTCGGGGATTGCTGACTACTTTGAAGGTCCCGTGCGATCTGGTCCCGCCTTTTTGGAGAAAGTGATCGCTGAGCCCGATACCCATTGGACGCCGCAAGCCCTCGTTGACTTTACCCGAGAGCACCAAAAACCGATTGGCCTTCCAGGTGAGCGCTTTTCTTATTCTGACTCCGGCTATATTCTGCTTGGACTCTTGATCGAAGCTGTCACAGGCAAAACTTTTACACAATGCCTACAGGATTCTTTTTTCACACCGCTTGGAATGAATGATTCTTATCTGCTCTTTTACTCTGAGCCAAAAAACCAGCCTACTCCACCCATCAGCCAACTCTGGCTGGATAAAATAGAAATCAGTACCTTTAAAAGCTTGTCATGTGATTGGGCCGGAGGAGGAATCGTTTCAACCGTGGATGATCTCTTACTTTTCCACCAGGCCCTACAGCAAGGCAAACTGATCTCGCCGGAATTACTACAAACAATGGAAACCTGTACCCACACTTTCCGGTCTGGGATCCATTACGGTCTGGGCATGATGGAAATTCGATTTGAAGAATTTTTCTTTTTACTGCGGGGCTTGCCGCGGCTCAAAGGTCATATCGGAATCTCATCCACCCATATGTTCTTTGATCCTGTGACGGAAAGCTATATCAATATAAACCTAGGATCTACCGGCGATATGTCAACGAGCTTTCGTTCTCTGATTGAAATAGAAAACACCTTGAGAAAAATCTCAGGGTGATTCACCTAAACTAGAATATCCTTATGCACTAGACTTCAAAAATCGAACCATATTTATGGTCCGATTTTTTCTTTGCTCTTCTTTTTTCCATAGACAATCTTCTTGACGGCTTCAACCGCCTCGACTTTCATCCGGCTCTCCTTTCACGACACGCTCTTGAGTTAATTATAAGCCTCTTTCCTCCATAAAAAAACAATCCCCTGATTCAAATCAAGGGATTGCTTCTTTTACTAGCTAAACTCTTGCTTTAACCTTTCCCGCATTGCTTATATTCTCCGGTGTATTGGATATCGCTGCATAGCACTGACTGTTTATCTTGTATAAATCAAAATACTTGGATACAAATGCAACTTGATCAATCATCGTCCTTGTCCATCTCCTCTTCTTCTCCAATAAACCGATGGTCCCCATTGCAATAGGGCTTGTTTTTCGAGTGTCCGCAGCGGCACAGGGTCATCTTGTTTGGCGCTTCCGGTTGCCGGTCCACCTGCCCTTCGATCTTCACCTTTCCAGTGATCGAATAAGGTCCTTGGTGCTCTCGTCCAATCACCCGAATTACAGGCTCCTCTTCCTCCTCATCGAAGCTCCGCTCGCCGCCCTTCAAGGCATAGGACAGGGCGCCGGACGGACATTTCTTGCAGATCGCGATAATCTTTTCAACCGTGTCCCCATTGGGATCAATCCACGGACTGTCGAAGGAAAAAACAGAGGGCAATTCTCCCGTGCAATATCCGGCATGGGAGCAGATGTTTCGATTGTCGTAAATGGTAATCTCTCTTCCCCGATAGGCAATGGTTCTGTTTCGAATCCCTTCCTTCCGGTTTTCCCCACTAAAACCATTGCGCGTATGGGTGCCGTCGCAATAGGGCTTGCTGGCCGATTCCCCGCAGCGGCACAAGTACATCTCCTCTTTGCAGGCAAGCTCTTCGCCCTTCGCACGCTTCATCTTCCGGATATGCCGAACACGGAAGGGGCCGTTTTTCAATGCCGTAATTTTCGCGTTTTTCATACTACCACCTCACTAGAAAAATACCCCGTTCGGTTTCCAATCCAACGGGGCATTGTCCTCAAGACATGGCTTTAATCAAAAAATCCACTGCGTCATAGCTGATCACAGAACGAATAAGCTGCGTGTCTTTGACTCGCTCTTTGGACAGCCCTCCGATTCCGTGTTGCAAAAGTGCGGCTCCAAATCCCCGTTCCCGCGCGCCATTATAGGTGAACAGCACGCAGTACTCCGCCGCGAATCCGCTGATTACCAAGAACTCCACGCCCAAATCATGAAGAATATTTTCAAGCTGGGTCTCGTAAAAGCTGTTGGAATGGCTTTTGGATAGCAAAATATCCGAATCCGCTACCACCAGGTCGTCAATCAGCCCGTAGGCTTCCGATCCCGGACCGTCCCCCACGCTCCGGTCCTGAATGACCACAACCGGCTTTCCCGCTTTACGAAAATAGCCGCTCACTTCATTGACATATTCCACCGCGGCATCCATCGTTTTCTTGCTTTCCTCGTTTATGATGCAGCCTTTTTGCATATCGATAATCAGCATGGCAATATTCATGGTCTTCCTCCTCTTTATTCATCTCTGTTACTATTATGGTTTACCCCATTTTCCCTTTATCCCACGAGATACATGCTCCCTTTATCATCCTTCAGGCTGGTGGGCAGCCCATTTGTCCAAATAGGCCAGATACCCCAGGACCCGTTCATCGAGACGGCGCACATAGGAATAGGTGTACGGTTCAAAATGCTTGGTCCAAAAGCCAAGCGCAGTCGGGTTTATGGTTTCATAGTCGACGCCCATATGGGTCATGCCGTCTTCCTTCGCCACCTTCAAAACATGCGCCAACAGCTGATTGGCCGCCCCTGTCTTTCGGTATCCTTCATCCACATAAGCCATGCAGATGTTCGTTATTTTCGGATGCTCCGAAATAAAGGTTTCCCCGTCCCCTGTAAATGCCATGCTGCCGATCACACGCTCGCCATCCTTAGCCGCAAAAACACGAATCTCATCCCGGCTGAACCAGGATTCCATATGAGCCGTAGGCGTCGGAAAGAAAACGGGCGAAGCCGCCAAATGCCGTAACAGACCTAATTTCATATTCCAGACCTGCCGTTTCTCGCTGCCGTTAAGTTCCTCAATCTGAAAGACTTTATCCCCCATTTCCATCTGCGGCACAGACGCCAGATCCATAATCGCATCGCTGCACCGGATGCCGAAACCATTCATGATAAAACTCATGTTTGCCTCATCATCATGGGCATAACGGCTGACCCCCATGCAAAAAACTTCGTCCTCCGCCATCTCAGCCGCAGCCGATTCAAAAAGCCGGGAAGCCAATCGATTGCGATCGGTCCCTCGAAACGCACTGCCGCCCAACGGGGAGAAAGCCCCCTTCACCTCGCCGAAAAAGCCTTCCCAGGGTCCTTGGAAAAGCAAATAGCCCACCATGCGACCGTCTTCAAATGCCGCCTTCCCATAAGGCGTCTTGAGCCATTCCTTCAAGTTTTCCTTCAACACCTTTTCAAAATCTTCCTGAATCAATTGCGGACAAGCACGGCATTCTTCCTGGTACTCCTCCAGCGCCAAGCGGACGGCTTCCGCCAAGTCATTTGCTTCTATAGATCGAATCTCCATTATTTCCTCCAATTTTTTGCACAAAAAAACTTGCCCGTTGGCAAGTTCATTGGTACATGTTTTCCAAAAGGCTGACCAAAACCAATCATTAGACAGAACTTTCAGACATATTCTACCATAAACGCGTCCTTGAAAACAAGCCTTCGCCGCATCTCCCCTGCCTCAACGCCCTCTTGGTTTTGGGTATGTATGCATCAAAGATAATTAGGAGGCAACCAAAACTATGAAAACAGCAAAAACAATTGCCTGGCTGGGCTTGCTCGCAATGACTGCCGGGCTCGCCAACGGCTTTATCAACGGTGATTTTTTCAAAGACGGTCAGATGCTTCTTCAAAATCCGTGGGGCGTCATGTCCATGATTGATCTCTATGTCGGCTTTGTCCTCTTTTCCATGTGGATTTATCATCGGGAAGACAACCGCGCAATTGCGCTGGTCTGGATTCTGATGATGATGATTCTGGGTTTTTTCACCGGAAGCCTTTATGTGCTTGTCACCTTGTATCAAAGCAAGGGAGACTGGCAGATTGTTTATCACGGCAAATCTTAGCTGAAACAAATGAAAAACGGAAGACAGCCACCATAGTTGTCTTCAGTTTCTTGTTTACTTTTTCAAGCTATGCATATACGCCTGGGCCTCATCCCATGGTACGGTATACCCCTTGCCTTTGGCACAGAATATCGACGAAGAGGAATATTCGGTATCGGTGACCTTGTCATAGCCGATCGCTTCAATCACAGCATCCGGATTATGGCAGGGTTCATATCCAACGACTTTTGTCTTAACCCTTGCACGGCCGCCCGTTCGGCTCATTAATTTCAACTGATAGTCCCCGAAGGTATAAACTGGCACTCGTGCAGTGATCACTGCATTATCCTGTGCCTGTTTGGCTTCAGCCGTACCATGCATGATTGTAATGTCTGAAAGCACCTTTCCCGCCTCTGTAAAGGGCACCCGAATCTCCGCTTCATAGATGGGCTCCAGAATCACATTTTCGGCTTGCTCCAGCCCCTGGCGAAGCGCACGGATTGTCGCTTCCCGAAAATCGCCGCCTTCCGTATGCTTGTTGTGGGCCCTCCCCGTCACCAAGGTAATCTCGAGATCTGTCAGTTCTGATCCTGTTAGAATCCCACGGTGGGACTTTTCAAAAATATGGTGGCGGATCAAATTCTGGTTGCCCACCGTCAGATGATCCGGGGAAGCTTCATTGAAAAATCGGATCCCAGCCCCCGGCTTGCCCGGCCGGATCTTCAAGATCACTTCGGCATAGTGGCGCAAGGGCTCGAAATGGCCGCAACCCACCACCTCATCCGCAATGGTTTCCTTGTAGACGATTCTGGGTTCCTCAAAAGATACCGCATAGCCAAATCGCTTTGGAATCACCTCTTTCAAGATCTCCAACTGGATCACGCCCATAATCCCCAGGGTGATTTCTTTTTTCGGCGAATAGGCAACCTGCAGCGTAGGATCCTCTTCCTCCAAAACCTTCATGTCCAAATAGACATCCTTGTCGCTCAATGCAGCATCAAAAACCAATTTGGTTCGAAAGATCGGGGCAACGGCATACTGAATCCTTTGACACCGGCCGAAGCCTTGGCCCGCCTTGAGGGAAATCCCCGTCACCGCGGCAAGATCACCGGCCGTAATTTGCGGCACGCTTTCCATTTTGCCGCCAAAGACTTTCTTGATTTCCGTAACCTTGTCTTCCCCCACGAAATCGCGAACCCGCAAGGTCCCGCCGGTCAGTTTGACAAAGGCATGGCGGACGCCCTTTTCCATCTTCACCTTGTATACCCAGCCTGACACCTCTTCGGTGTCGTATACCGTTGCAGTCACCTGATGCAAACGCTCAAGAAACCGGTCGATTCCCTGGTCTTTCAAGGCAGAACCCGACAGCACCGGATGAATCAAGCCCGCCATAAACAGCCTGGCCGCTTCTTCCAAAAAGAGGGGCTCATCGAAATTTTCCTCAAAATAGGCTTCCATCAGGCATTCCGAATGGTCCGCCAGCTGTTCGTAATCCACCTGATCAAAGTCCACAACTTGACCAAAGCGCTGCTCCAGCTCCGCCAAAACGGCATCGCGATCGGCATGGCTCGCATCCATTTTATTGATAAAAAAGACGACCGGCACCTTGGCATCCTTTAGCAATTCCATTACGGTTTCCGTATGGCTCTGAATCCCATCAATGCCGCTGACAATAACAACCGCCGCATCCAAAATCCCGATGGCACGCTCCATTTCCGACGCAAAGTCCGCATGCCCCGGCGTATCAATCCAATAGTAATCATCCTGGCCATAGGAAAAATAGGCCTGATCCGAGAAGACGGTAATGCCCCGCTGCTTTTCAATCTCGTGAAGGTCCAGCGCGGCATTTTGATTGTCCACCCGGCCAAGCGCGCGAATCATGCCCGTATGATACAAAATCTGTTCTGAAAATGTCGTCTTTCCCGCATCCACATGGGCAAACACACCAATGGTCTTCTTCATCCCGTCACTCCCTTTTTCCATTCATCCGCGCAAGCAAAGCCCATCCCCTGCCAGCCGCCAAACTTATTGCAAAAAAACACCCTCGCCATCCGCATTGATTCATTCAATGCACGAACAAGGGCATTCTTCTTAATCAAACAAAAAATCGATTTGACAATTCACTCAAGAAAATCTCCGTATGACTCTTCATTTCCTCACCGGCACGATCGGACTGATGATCCCGAATCGCCTCCGCCATGATCCGCAAGGACGCATTGTACCAGGCCGGATTTTCCAGTTTGTACTCGGCGTAATTGACAAACCGCATGGTCTTTTTGTTGAGCTCCTGCAGGTAATTCTTCAGATACGGATTCTGGGAAGCCTCCCGGATAATCTTGCGGAACCGGTAATCATCGTCGATGTATTTTTTATAATCCTCTTGGGACCGATAGGTTTCGATCCGTTCAACAATCTCGAACAAGGCACTCACCTGCTCGTCCGTTGCCCGTGCCGCCGCCAGTTCACATGCCAACACTTCCAGGTTCTTTTTCACTTCATAGGCATATTTGATTTCCCGAAGATCCACCTGGGAAACATAGGTGCCCACTCTGGGAACCATGATGACAAACCCTTTTTCCGACAGCTTTAGTAGCGCTTCACGAATTGGCGTTCGACTCACTTCCAGTTCGTCAATCAGCTTCTTCTCGTTCAGCAGCTCTCCGGGCTGATATTCCAGGCTGATGATCCGGTCCAGCAACAATCCATAAATATCTGTATGATCCTGAGGCATTTCGTACTCCTTCTAATCCCAAGCTTTTCGCATTTTTTCCCACTTCTTGTCTCTGTGTTCAATTATTACATTGATATCCGCTTCTTTCAAGTGCTTAAAGCGGCCTTGGCGGGAAAGATAGGTTTCCACCGGCGCAAACTCCTTTGGATTCTTGTTCAGCTTAAATTCTCCGTTCTCATACTCGGCCAGGTACCAAAGGCCTGTGTCTACCGCTTGCTTGGCCAATTCAATGGATAATTCCGTTTTCGATCCCCAGCCGGTTGGACAGCTCGCTAAAATATGCAGATAAACAGGCCCCCGAACGGCTTTTGCCTTCTCAAGCTTTTTGAGAAAGTCATTGGGGTAGCCGATGCTGGCCGTTGCCGCATAGGCAATGCCGTGGGCCGCAACGATCTCAAACATGTTTTTCTTCTGGGTAACCGCACCCGGCAGGTTTTCCCCCGCCGGCGAAGTGGTTGTCTTGGTCCCATAGGGCGTCAAGCCGCTCTTTTGGATGCCGGTGTTCATATAGGCCTCGTTGTCGTAACAGATATACAAAATATCATCGCCCCGGTCAATGGCCCCGGACAGGGCTTGGAAGCCGATATCCGCCGTACCGCCGTCACCGGCGAAACCCACTGCGGTAAAGTCTTTCAGTCCCAGAGCTTTGGCCCCGGCGGCCACGCCGGACAGCATGGCACCCGTCGCGGGAAATGGCGCGATCATCGCATTGGTTGTAAAGGCCATTTGCGGATAGATAAAGCTGACCGCTGACATGCAGTTTGCCGGAAGGACAGAAAAAGTTCGCTCTCCCAAAACCTTCATGGCCAAACGCACGGCAACCGTGGCGCCGCATCCGGCGCAGGCCTTATGCCCGTAGAAATATTCCTGCTCAGGCAAGTCTTTGGCTCGAATTGGCTTATTCATCACATTCACACCCCATTCCAATAAAGTCTACGCGTTTCTCAAATGCATCGTGATTCAAAAGGTCCATAAAAATGCCGCGGATATCCGCCTTGGAAATATCGCGCCCTCCCAAGCCGCCAACATAGTTCTTGGATTTCACCCTGGTTTCCAGTGATGCAAAAACGGAATTCACATTGGTAAAGACCGTTCCTTCATAACCGAAAGACACATTTTTCTCCAGTACGCCAATCTTGGTTACGGACTCGCCCAAGGCACGGATTTCGTCTTCTGGAAACGGACGCATAAAGCGAATTTTAAATACGCCCACTTTGTGACCTTCGTCGCGCAATTCATCAACCACGGTTCGGGCCGTGCCCGTTACCGATCCTAACGTCATTAGAACCGCATCTGCGTCATCGCATCGATAGCTTTCGGTCAATCCGTGATAGGTGCGGCCAAAACGCTGGTGGAATTCCTGGTCCACTTGACGGATCACGTCGATCGAGCGCTGCATGGCTCGGTGCTGAAGCACTTTAAACTCCAGGTTATCCGCCGGCGAGGTAGAAAAACAAAGACTCTTCGGCTCCTCAAAGGACATCTTGTTGGCCGTTTCAAATCGCGGCAAGAACTCATCCACTTCTTTCTGGTCCGGCAGGTCAATTGGTTCATAGGTATGGGTCAGAACAAAGCCGTCCAGATTGACCATAAAGGGGGTTGAGACTTCCGGATGCTCCGCCACCTTGTAGGCTTGAAGCATCATATCCAGCGCCTCTTGGGCATCCTCCACATAGACCTGAATCCAGCCGGAATCCAATAAGCCCAAGGAGTCCCGCTGATCGCCGTAAATGCTCCAAGGCACGGCCACTGAACGGTTGGCGTTCATCATCACGATGGGGAACCGTGCTCCGCTGGCATAATGCACGCCTTCCGCCATATGCAGCAAGCCTTGTGACGAGGTTGCCGTAAAGGCGCGCGCGCCAACCGCGCTGACACCCATGGCTGCAGACATGGCAGAGTGTTCCGATTCCACATGCATAAATTCCGCTTTCAAGCTGCCATCCTCCACAAAATCGGAAAGCCGTTCCACTACAATCGTCTGCGGTGTAATGGGATAGGCGGAGATGACATGGGGTCTTGCCAAACGAACCCCCAGCGCAACGGCTTCATCGCCGGAGACAAATTTTAAATTCTTACTCATCTTCAGCCTCCTTTTTCATGGTAATGGCACCTACCTTGCACTCATGGGCGCAAATCCCGCACCCCTTGCAAAAGTCGTATTCAATCGTTACTTTTTCATCTTCGGTTCGGACAATCACCCCATCCGGACAAACCAGGTAACAGCGCAGACAGCCTACGCATTTTTCCGCGTCCACAACCGGCCGAAAAGTTCGCCAGCCCGCATTTTTCGTTACCAAGTGTCCCGACTCAAAGGCCGGTGTCTGCGGATAGTCCGAAAGAGATTTCGGTCTTTTGAATGCTTTTACCTTTGGTCTCATGCTTGCCCTCCCTTGATTAGCTCATACGCTTCCATCAAAGCGCCATGGTTTTTTTCCACCAGATCCCTGCGCATTTCCGTCTCGATCGTCGCTTTGACCGATTCGATCTTGAGCATTTCCGATTCCGCAATCAAGGCGCCAAGCATCGCCGTATTCGTAATGGGACGTCCAATATGTTTTAATGCAATCTCCGTTGCATCAATCCCAATGACCTTGCAGTCAAACATGGAGGCATACCCGCTCGCATCCTTCGTATTGATCAGCATGCAACCGTCCGATTCAAGCCCGTTGGCGGTATTCCCGTCAATCAGGGTTTCATCCAGCACGACCACATAATTGCAGCTTTGCACCTCACTGCGGTCATGGATTTTTTGATCCGAAATCTTGGTGAATCCCAACACCGGCGCGCCTCTCCGTTCCGGTCCAAATGTGGGAAACGCCAATGCGTTTTTGTCTTCTTGAAGCACAGCGGCCGCTCCCAATAGGCGGGCAATGGTAAAACTGCCTTGTCCTCCGCGTCCGTGCCATCTGACTTGAATCATCTTGCACCTCCATAAATTAATGTTGCGTTGATATATCAACGCAACACCAGTATATTTTTAAATGAAAATTCTGTCAAGGAAACGTTGTCCTGTGCCTTTGTCTTTGCAAGCCTCTTCTGCATAATCTAAATTCAGAGCGAAACTTTAACTGGAGTGGGTATATAAGTCGAAACCCCTTATTTACCGCTTAACTGACAGAAATCCTACGGAGGTAATCATGAAACATGAAACAAAATGGCGTGCCTTTCTCAAAGATGTTTTTATCTGCTCCCTGGGCGCATACGGTGGCCCGGCGAGTCACTATGGCGTATTCACCGACCAATTGGTGAAAAAGAAAGGTCATGTCACGGAGGAAGAACTGGTTGAGCTGATTGCCCTGTGCAGCATCTTGCCCGGACCGACCAGCACCCAAACCATTGTCTCCATCGGCTATAAAACCGGTGGCCCTTTGCTTGCCCTGCTCACCATGCTGACATGGGCTTTGCCGGTGCTGATCGCCATGACGGCCCTCTCTTTTCTATATCAAATATTGGCCCAGCTCAATCTGTCCTACGAAGGACTTCGGTATATCGGACCGATGGCTGTCGGTTTTATCATCGTCGCCGCCTGGCGGATTGGGAAAAAAGTGATCAAGGATAAAATGACGATCATGCTCTTGCTCTTTGGCGCCCTGGCCACCTACTACATTCGATCGCCGTGGATCTTTCCCCTCACCCTGGTTATTGGCGGTGGTGTCAGTATTTTTTTCAGCGAGGAAACGAAATTATGGAACCACGTCAAACTGAATCCACCTTGGCCGTATTTTATCGCATTTGCACTTTTTGCCGGCTGCAGTTTTACTGCGGCCATGATTTGGGACAATCCTTTGATTCATCTCTTTGAAAGCTTTTACCGGTATGGCTATCTGGTTTTTGGCGGCGGCCAGGTTGTGGTGCCCGTTATGCATACCGAATTGGTTCAGGTCAAAGAATTGATGACCAATCAGGAGTTTCTCACCGGCTACGGACTCGTTCAGGGATTGCCCGGACCCATGTTCAGTTTCAGCGCCTACGCCGGCGGTATGGCCGCAAGAGGCCATGGTATTGGCTACCAGATTCTGGGCAGCGTCTTGGGTGGCGTTGGAATCTTCCTGCCCGGGCTTCTTTTGATTTATTTCATCTATCCGATTTGGGAGAATATGAAAAAAATCAAAGGAATCAAGGTTTCCCTAAAAGGCATCAATGCAGTGGCAGGCGGATTGATCAGCATATCGGCTGTCATCCTCATGCAGAAGAGCGGCTTAACCCTGGACAATCTTCTGGTTACTGCCGCAACCGCCCTTATGCTTCTGACCGGCAAAATTCCAGCGCCGTTGATCGTTGCTGCCGCATTGGCCCTGGGCATCCTTATATAAAAAAACAAGCCGCGTAAGCGGCTTGCTTTATGTATGTTTATTCTTTTAACATGGCCTGCATATGGTCCAAGTGCTCCTTGGTCCAAAGACCGGGAACGCCGCCTGTGTGCAAAAAGACTGCGCTTTCCCCCTGCGGCAGATGTTTTTTGCAGGTTTCAACAAAGCCGTGAAAGACTTTGCCTGAATAGCAAGGATCTGTAAAGATGGCTTCGGTGCCGGCCAGCAATTTGATGGCTTCCTGGGTTTGTCGGTCCGGCTGGTTGTACCCGACACCGGCAAAACATTCGTCGCCATATTCATACAGCCATTCCAAATCGCCTTTCCTGCAGTGAATATCCAGTCCCATAAATTCGCTGGTTCGATTGATATAGTCCGCCGCTTCCGCTTCGGTTAAAAACGGCTCTGGCTTAATCGAAATCGGGATGATTTCAAGTTCCAGGCCGAAATATTGGATACCCAGCCAAATCCCGGCGAAAGTCCCAACAGAACCGACCCCAACCGCCAAATATTTGGGTGCTATATCCATCTCTTCGAACTGCTTCTTCAACTCTCCAACCATATGGAAATATCCGACCGCTCCCAATTCGTTGCTGCCGCCCATGGGGATCTCATAGACTTTTTCCCCGGCAGCTTCGTAGGCTCGGATCACTTCTTGTGCCTTCTCCGCCTTGTCTCCTTCTGTAAAGTAAAGATCGGCCCCCATCAGCTTGTCCAAGACCAGGTTGCCGCTTAAGTAGTCCGGTTCCGGTCCGCTTAAAATCAAAATGCTCTTCAGCTTGGCCTTGGTTGCCGCTGCCACAGTCAGCCGGCCATGGTTAGTTTGTGCGCCGCCATAGGTCAAAAGCGTTGTCGCTCCCTGCGCCTTTGCTTCAGCCAGCAAATACTCCAGCTTTCGGATCTTGTTGCCCGACAATCCAACCGTGGTTAAATCGTCCCGCTTGATGTACAAATCCCCCGTTCCAAGCGCTTCTGTCAGATTCGGCATCACTTGCAACGGCGTCGGCAAAACTGCCAAGTCCACTTTTTCAAATGTCTTCATTTTCATCCCTCCCCCAAATTGTTTCCACGCCTTCTCTAACCCTTATTATGAATCATTCCCAAACGCTTGTCATTGCCAAAATCACGTTCCCATCAAAAAAGACCGCGTTGGTCATCCCATCACGGCCTTTCATCATCTTGGTGGAGATAAGGGGGTTCGAACCCCTGACCTTTTGACTGCCAGTCAAACGCGCTCCCAGCTGCGCCATACCCCCAAGTGGATTAATCTCCATTATTTTACTCCAAAAAACCGGTGCCGTAAAGATGTTTTCGAACGGAAGCATGTTATAATGAGCAGGTACTATGAGATCCAATCAAACACCTGATTGATCATACTAGAAACCTGATCAAGTTCAAATAACCGCCTGACTGGAAAAGGGGAATTTTCAATGAAAAAACTGAATGATACTTGGCTATATATCATCACCGTAGTGGTTTCACTTGCCTTTTTGTTCTTCGGCAACAAAATCGCTACAAAGGATTTAACACTCTATCAAAACGACGACTTCACCATGGTAACGGCAGAAGCGGAAGTTCATGAAATAACGGATCGTTCCACTGTAAGCGAGCATGATCCTGACGGCAATCTGATCTATGAAAACACGGAAATCAAATTCAACGCCATCGTGACAAAAGGCGAAACAAAGGGAACCCTTCTGTCGGGTGTTCAAAATGTCGATTCCATGTTGAACAGCAATCTGGCTGAAGTGGCCCCCGGCGATCATGTCCTCCTTCTCTACAATGAATTTTTTGAAGTACCGACTTGGGAGTTCATCGAATTCATCAAGATCGATAAACTCACGATACTGGGTGTGCTTTTTGCCCTCGCTTTATTGGTATTTGGCCGCATCAAGGGATTCAATACCCTGATCTCGCTGGCCTTTACCTGCGCCGGCATTTTTCTGGTATTCATTCCATCCATTTTGTCGGGAATGAACATCTACATCTCGTCCATTGTCATTTGCATCTTTACAACAGTCATGACCTATCTCATTATCAACGGATACAACAAGAAGACCCTGGCTGCAACCTTGGGTTGCATCGGGGGGCTCTTTGTCGCCGGCGCCATCACACTGATCATGGGGAAGATTCTTTCATTAACGGGCTTTTCTTCAGAAGAATCCATTTACCTGACCTTTCTTTCACCTGATCGCCCCATCGACTTGAAAGCCATTATTTTTGCCGCGATCTTGATCGGCGCCATGGGGGCCATCATGGATGTCGCCATGTCCATCTCCTCTTCCCTAAAAGAATTGAAGGACCAGGCAGGCACAACTTCTTCCAGTGATTTATTCCGTTCCGGCATGAATATTGGACGAGACATTATGGGAACGATGGTAAATACCCTGATCCTTGCCTATATCGGAAGCTCTTTGTCTGTTGTCCTGCTGATCAGCGCATACAGCACGTCCTTCACCAGTCTGTTAAACAGCGAAAAAATCGTGGTCGAAATCCTGCAGGCCCTGGTGGGAAGTTTTGGGGTTCTCTTTGCCTTGCCCCTCACTTCGATAGTTTGTGCCATCCTGTACAAGGGAACTGATGAACCAAAGGAAAGAACGAATCTGTAAAACATGGTTTTCCAACCTTATTGTTCTCTCAACCGATACCGCGTGTTTTTCCCTTCTCCAAGTTTTATAATCGCTGATTTCTCCAGCAGCCGTTTCAGAAGTTTGACCGCCATGGCTTGGGATATTGACAATTCCCCTTCAATATCCCTTCTGCGAATCTCTTCACTTCGATCAAACATAAGCAGAATCCTTTTCTCCTGTTCCGTGAAATAAGGCTTGATTCTTTCCTCTATTCCTTGGACTTCCCTGTTCGGCAATACAATTTTGAAGGCATTGTCAGAGACCTCGATTACCGGCTTAACCGCGGCGTCTTCATACGCCTCCATAATCTTATGAATCCCTGTCCCGTAGGCTTCAATCCATTTTAGACGGTAAAAGACCGCCGCTAGATTCTTGTTCCTTAAAATGGAAACCCCCAGCATAATATCGCTTTTTGACACACCTTTCACCAGTCCGCCGATCGTAACCAGTTCAATCCGGTCATCAAACACATGGATCAAGGTAGAGCCGCTATACGCATAATCTTTATGCACTATGGCATTCATCACCGCTTCTCGGATTGCATCAACCGGGTATTCACGAAAATCTACTCTTCGTATTCCTTCAAAGGTCGATCGGGTCCGATTGTATCGATCCAAAAAGGAGAGAACTTCGCTCAACTGTTTCATTACAGATCCAGAAAATTCATATCGATCTTTAAATACAGCCCTGTTTCTTCCTTCAAACACAGCAGCCTTGATGGTATGGGGGCATTGTTCCGACAAGAGCAAGCCCAAGTTTGTAAACAAGCCATCGGCATCCAGGATCCCCAATGTTCTCATCTGCATTTCTCCCAAGGGAAGCGCTGCTGTTTGGAACACCTTGCTCAATGTTGTAAACTCAAGATCCTGATTCAAAGAACGCAATTCTTCATAACTTTCCCCATGTGTTTCCCGAATCATACGAATAATAGCCGAATCCGTCGCCGGAACAGAAGAAGCGCCTTGCCGGAGATACACCCCTTCCGGCCGAATTCCTTTCCCCGCTAAGTAATAGGGGCAAGAGGTTCCTTTTTGAACCTCAAAGACAACAACCTGCTTCCCTTCCATCATTTCAACCGTCCCGGTGGCAAAAGCTGCAAGATCCGGTTTTATCCCATCGCGAACTGAATTGGTCAGTTTGAGCAACTCTTCATCGGGATTTTTCACGCCCACAATTTCCCCATCATCTGCTACGCCAAGAAGGATCTTCCCGCCTTTCGTATTCGCAAAAGCGACTACAGTTTTTAAAACATCTTTCACAAATTGTTTTTTCAGTTCCATGCGAATGCCTTCCAATGGTCGCATCTTGCACCTCCAATCATTCTAATTTGTTCTAATACCTTCTAATACTATTCTAATACCATTCTGATACGCCGTCAATCTTCCGCTCACAAATGCCTCAAGGATGTAAAGGCTTTATCATAGCACTTTTCCGTTCAACATGAATTAACCATATGGCATGTGGATGATCCTCTCAATTATCTTTTGTCATCTCCTATGTTTTCTTGTACCATGAAAGAAGAAAGGAAGGATCTGCCAATGAGAATACATGAATTGCAAACTCCCGCGATCGTCTTGGATCTGGACGCGCTGGAGCACAATATCCAATTGTACCAGGACGCCTGCACCCGCAATAACAGGCAGCTTTGGCCCATGGTGAAAACCCATAAAAGCACTGAAATCCTAAAGCTGCAACAAAAGGCAGGTGCCACCGGCATGCTCTGCGGCACCCTGGATGAAGCCGAAGCCTGCCTCGCAGCGGGCATCGATACCATCATGTACGCCTATCCGGTCGCCAGCAAGGAAAGCATCGACCGGGTAATTGCCCTGACTCATAAGTGCGATTTCATTCTCCGTCTGGACGACGAAGATGGAGCCAGGATGATCAATGAAGCCGCACTCAATGCGGGCCTTGTCATCAGCTACACCATCATCATCGACAGCGGCCTTCACCGATTCGGCGTCGCCCCGGAAGATGCCGTTGCTTTTGCGGATGCCCTAAAGCCAATGCATGGATTGAAGTTCCGCGGAATTTCCACCCATCCCGGCCAAGTTTACGCTTGTAAATCCGATCAGGAAACCTTCGCCTGTCTGCATGATGAGAATCTTGCCATTCAGACTGCCGTTTCTTCCCTTCGAAATGCGGATTATCCCTTGGAACTGATTACAACCGGGTCAACACCCACCTTTTGGGGCGAGATAAAACTGCCGTCCGTGAATGTGGTTCATCCTGGAAATTACGTCTTCAACGATGTTATTCAAATGGCCTTGGATGTCGCCAAAGAAGAGGACTGCGCCCTGACCGTGCTGGCAACCGTCATCTCCCATCCCAGAGAAGAACTCTACATCATCGATGCAGGCGCCAAATGCCTGGGTCTTGACCAAGGCGCCCACGGCAACGACGCGATTGTCGGATACGGGAAGGTGAAGCAGCACCCGGAATTGGTGGTCTTTTCCTTGTCCGAAGAGGTCGGCAAGCTTCATGCGGATGGACCCACCGACCTCAAGGTTGGCGATAAAATCGAGATTATCCCAAACCACGCCTGTTCCACCGCCAATCTCACTTCCTACTACACCGGCGTGCGCAAGGGCGAAATCGTGGATTCGATCGAAGTGGATATTCGTGGAAACAGCAAACCCAAACATAAGCTCTAGAACGTGAATGATAAACTTCTCCAAATAGAAAAGGCAGCTCAATCGCTGCCTTTTTGTTCTGCTGTTCAACTCGCCAAGCCTTATAAAATTTCAACGGTTCCCGTTTCGCCGTTGACCCGGACACGCTGCCCGTTTTTCAGGGTCTTCGACGCCGACGGAATGCCGACAACCGCTGGAAGCCCATACTCTCTGGCAACAATCCCGCCATGGCTCATGGGGCCTCCATATTCCATAATCAAAGCGCCTGCCGATGCAAAAAGCGGCGTCCAGGATGGATTGGTGGTCTCCGTCACCAAGATCTCGCCTTCTTTCAGAACGGTTTTTCGCGGATCAAAGACCACCCGTACAGCGCCTTCATAGATGCCGGCCGACAAAGGCATGCCTTGCAGCACCTCGGCATCCGGATCCAGCACCTGCGCCGTATAGTAGGTATGGCCGTTGTTTAAGACCATGCGCGGGATGGTAGTCCGCTTCATTTCCCGCTCATACTGGGCTTTGGCTTTCAACACCTTATCCTTAAGATTCTGTCCGCCTAAATCTCTTCCTCCCGCAGGAAGAATATATCATTTTTCTTTTCAAGGACTCCCGCCGCCACCCATTCTTCGCCGATGGATTGGACCGCCTGTCTGGCCAAATCAAGAAACCGTACAATATCATATTTCGGATATTCCCTCATGGCAGCACTATGACGATACTTGATCATGGTGGTGCGTATTTTTTCCGCCTTTCGTTTTCCGATTTTATCCGCCAGCTTCACCGCGACTTCCTCGATCATCGCCAGCGCTTGCGTTTCCTTCTCTTTATGGTCTGCCAGGTTCCGCTCGTACATCCCATCTGTCATATACGTGCGCACCAAGTCCAGAAGGTACGCCGGATTTTCCCGCCATCGCTCAGTCCCGAAGTCCAGCTCGGTATTCCCCCGGCAGCCGTAAATATCCAGAATCGCTTTGAACTCGGGATCCTCCGTCTGGGGTTCGCTTCCCCGCTCGTCACAAATCCCCGCATACTCGTTCAACCGCACAGTCATGGTTTGAGTCATGCAATCCGGCAAGGAAAGCACCAGGGTCTCCACCTTGTAGGTGTCGCCAAAATGTTTCTTCAAGATTTTCTCGATTTTGATATATTTGTTGGCATCCAAACAATACATGGCCTGGGCTTGGGAAAGCCGGAAGGCTTGCACCAATGCACGCCGAGCGAATGCCAGCCTTTCTTCTATTGATTTTGCCGCTTTGTACTCTTTCTCAATCTCCGCATACCAGCGGTTACCCTCTTTAATCATGGCCTCATATCGCTGTTCCGTCGGAATATTTAGGATCTGCCGCGCTCCCAAGCCCATGATAACCGTGTATTTCAATATGCCAAGCGGTAACTTGAATCGAATCCCCTGCCGTCTGAACCGCTTGCCATAGTCCGCCAGCATCTGGTCCATCAAGCCCTTCAAGGGAAGATCATTCTCGGAAAAAGTATTGGCAAATTGCTTGGCCACAAATCCATTGGATAGAAGATAGGTCATATCTACGTATATCCGGTTCCCTGCAAAGCTGACAAAACTATTGGTCAGCGGCTTCTTCTTCCTTGCCGTCATCACATTGATGATTGTGGGAAACATATAACTCATCAAGTCATAGCCCAGAGGTGTAAAGGGCTCTTTCATGCCCAAAAGCACCGTCCCGGCGCTCATATAGGCCCGCAGCTTGTCGTCATGCACCAAGCCCTCAATCGGATAAAGTGTGGTGATGTCTCGGGATTGAAGAACAAACAACTCCCCGTCGGCATCGAAAGCGAATTCCAAATCCTGGGGCTTTCCAAAGAATCCTTCCACCCTTTCAGCCGCCTGAAGAAGCGCGGCAATCTGCCGGTCATTCATGCTCGGTTTCTTGGCCAGGTCTCCCTCGACATCTGAACGAAGTACACCCTGCCCACCGGAATCCACTCGTGTTTTTTTCTCATTGACGGTCTCTACCGTCACCTTGCCCGTTTCCCGGTCTACAACAAATTGATCGGGATTTACTTCGCCGCTGACAATGGCTTCCCCCAATCCATAGGATGCGTTGATCACCAGCTGATTGCGCAGTCCATTCATGGGATTGGCCGTAAAGGCAACACCCGCAACCGCTGCCGGAACCATCGCCTGAATCACCACGGCATGGCTGAAGCCCGGCGCGATGCCGTTCCGATTCCGATACTCCATGGCTTCCAGATTCCACAAGGACTTCCAGCAGTCCACCACCCTTTCGATCAAATCGGCTTCCGCCACATTCAAGTACGTGGTATATTGACCGGCAAAACTCATCCCCGGCAAGTCTTCCACCGTCGAACTGCTCCGAACGGCTACGCCTTCTGATTCAATCGCCTGAAATGCTTCCAACAACGCATGCTTGGTTTTATCGGAAACCCCGCTCGCATGGAACAAATCCTGAATGGCTTTTGAACGTTCTGCCATCGGCAGGTCCGCACGCTGCAAGTCGTCAATTCGCTCCGCCAGATGATTCTCGTTCAGATACGCCTGATACGCTGCCGTTGTGAGTACAAATCCCATGGGTACAGGAAGTCCCGCTTGACGCATCAAAGCCAAATTCAAACCCTTGCCGCCAACCTCTGCCAAGTCGCCTTCTTGAATTTCCTTGAACCATTTCAACATAGAAATCCCATCCTTTCAGCCGTTTTCTCCTCGTCATTCCATCGTTCCTGCCCTGCTTTTCAATCCATGTTCTTACTTCCACAGGGTTGCCGTTGCAAAGGGTCGCATGCCGATACTATAGTAAAATTGCTGCGAGGAACCGACATAAACAATCTTCGCGCCCAGGTCGCCCACTCGTCTGATCCCTTCCAGAACCGCCGCTTTGCCCAGCCCCATCCTGCGATAGTCGGGATCCGTCGCTACCGGCTCAATCACCGCATAACCTGCCTCTTTGTCATACCACATGCCGCAATAGGAAACAAAGTTCCCATCGGGTGCGACCACAGCCACCTTGAGATTTAAATCCACATTCGGACGGATCATGGAAGCTTCCAGCCCTGCCTTCTCTAGCGCTGTAAAATCATATGCCCCTTCTCCATCCAATTCGTGATTGAATCCCTTCCACAAAACTTTGCCATACTGATACAGATCATAAGTCTCTTTCATTGATGTAATTTGAAAACCTTGAGGCAGGTCATACTCCGTAGAAGTCTGCTCCAGATAGAAAACAGCATCGCTCTCCTTGTCAGTGGTGGCAACAAATCCTTGCGCAGCTGCTATTTTTTGAAAGGCCAAATCCGTGTCGGCAATCATCACGCCAATTTCTCCATCCTTGGCCAGCTTTTCTTTCGCATAGCGGAGAATCTCCGCTTTCAACTCTGCATACTCCGGCAAGGCAAGACAGAATGCCTGACCCAGCTGGCAGTCATGGGTCGCCAACCCTACAATCTTGCCCTCGTCTTCCCAGATCCCGATCTTCCCAAGAGACTCCTTGTCCAGGTAGCTGTGGGTTGCCATCCAGGCCCAGCGGACATAGGTGTACTCGCAATACCCGACCTTGATTAAAAAATCCCATACCCGAAAATAATCTTCTGTAATTCCCGGTTGGTCCGTATAGTTACGAAATTGAATCATCATTCCCGCCCTCCTCTACTGATCGTTTACACCACAAAAATGCATTGGTCACTCGTATAATAGCTATATCCATTTTTCAGCGCTCCGCTACATGGAAACCACCCTATCGGGTCATTGTTACCTTCATACTATTCCAGAATATTGAAAATCTCAATGAATTCTGCCTTCCCCTCTTTATTTCAAAAATCCCAACAAAAAATGCGGCAGAATAAGCTCTACCGCATTTCAACTCTTGATTTCTTTCAAACAGATTCTGAAGATTTCACGCCCTTCACGCGCTTTGCTTACTCCCGCACTCCTTTAAGACGCCGATTGACGTAATCCATATGGTCCGTCATGGCAGCGATGGATGCCTCTACATCGCCTCTGCTCACCGCCTCAAGAATCGCCCGGTGCTGCCGGTTGATCGCATGCAGGTTATTGTCGTCAATAATCAGATTCGCCCGAACGCCGGACATCTGCTCCTCGATAATCTGCGACAGGGAATTCAACAGATTAATAATCAGCATATTCCCGGAAGACTTGGCAATCTGATCATGGAAGCCATGGTCCGCTTCCACGCGTTCCGCCTTTTTCTCCGAGTTCTCCATCACGTCGACACAGTCTTCAAGCCGCTTCACTTCCGCTTTGCCGATCTTGGCCGCCGCCAGTCTTACGGCTTCGATTTCCAAAGCCCGGCGCAACTCGCCAATTTCATTTTCATGACTTCGATTCAGCATGAACATCAGCGACAGAGGTTCAATCAGGCTGTTCTCCAGGGACTCCGGTATGAAATTCCCCTCGCCTTGTACGCAGTTGACCAAGCCCATCAGTTCCATGGATCGAATCGCTTCGCGCACCGTTGCCCGGGAAACGCCCAGCTGCTCTGCCATGGTTCGTTCCGAAGGCAATCGGTCCCCTAATTTAAGCTCGCCGCTTCGAATATTGTCCTTGATCTGATTCATAATCTGGAAATTGACTTTGTTTGATGCAATCTGCTTAAACATTTCGACCCTCGTCTATCTGAATTTATCGTTCTCTCTGATTTTAGCACATTGACGAACAATCATCCAGAATGCCCTTGTGTCCCGTCCAGAAAATCCTGAAGCCCTTCTCCCCCAAGCGATGACTTGGAGGGAAAAGGGCTCCGGAGGAAGGGTGTGCAAATCCATGAATTGCCGTTACTCGTCTAGCATAGGCAGCGTGTTCGCCGCATAAGGCATCAGGGTAATGGTCGGGTGTTCCACCTTAATCAGCTTTCGTCCCAAATCCAAGGCTTCCTCGATTGTGGCGACAGCCCGGATCTTCGTCTTGGCTAACAAGGCCGGATCCATGTCGCTAACCAGGATAAAATGAACCTGCTCGGCAATTTCCGCCGGCCTGTAGCCGAGGAATTTGCCAATGGTATACTTCGAACGAATGTCTTTCTCCCTTGATAGCATATCGGGGAAGTTTCGGATGATCGCTTCCGTGTCCTTGCTGCCGAATCCTTCCCGGCACTCCGACACAACAATCATGACCCCGCCCGGCTTTACAGCTTCCACAGCATTGAATACCGACTTTGTTGTCTGGTATAAATTGATGTCTTTCGGATATCCGCCGGCAGAGGCGATCACCATGTCCGCCTTCTCATGAATCGTTACCGCATCCATCTGCTTGACTACCTCGCACGCCGCCTGATGGGCTTGAATATAATTTCCCGAAAAGGCGTGGGTGATCCGCTTGTCACTGTCGACAACCACGTTCATAATAAACAGCGGTTTCGCCATGGCCGCAGCTTCCATCATATCCATATGAATCTTGTTGTTTTTGGTCATATTCCCGCTTCTTACTTCGGGATTGCTGCCGGCACCCATGCCTTCATTCATGGAATAGGAATGATTCCGCATAATGGTTTCATATCCGACAATACCCGGCAAAATATATTTTCTTCCCCCACCAAAACCAGCCAGGAAATGCAGAATCGCACCGCCTGTCATTACGATATGGTCGCACTCCAGCGCTCGTTTGTTGATCCGCACCGGTGTTCCAAAGGAAGTAACGCCAATGTCCACCAAATTCTCCTCGTCCTTGCAATCATGGTCAATGATTTCAATTCTGCGATAGACATCCTCGCCCACCAAAACGATATACTCTTCTTCCGTCTGCTTTCTATGGGAACCTGTTGCAGAAATAATCACAATATCTTCGTCTCTCACTCCCGCCTTTGTCAGCTCTTCAATAACCGGCGGCACATAAACAGAAGGTGACTGCCATGCCCGTGTCACATCCGGAATTACAACACAAACTGTCTCGCCCGGATGAACCAGGTCCCGCAACCTGTCGCTGCCGATGGGATTCTCCAACGCCGCTCGAACAATGTCCCCACCGGATTTTTCCACCGGGGGCATGGGATTCGGCTCAATCACCATCAGAATCTCTTCTTCCGGCAGGGAAAACCCAAGCTTCTCCTCGCCGTATTTGAATTTGAATGTTTCATTTTTTCATCTCCTCTTCAAGCCGTTTCCATCGTCTTTCTCCACAATCGGATCCGCGGTTTCCCATGAAAGAAAGCACAAAATTTATGTGGCCAGTGGACTGACCACTGTGTGAGGAGATTGTATCACATGCTTTTGCCAATAGCAAACGATTTCACAAGTTAAGTTTTTCACATTTTTCCGACAGCTAAATAAGCAGAATCCCGTCGAGCCACCGGTAAAGAACAAAACCAATGATTCGACGGGATTCCCGCATTTCTTACTATAAATTCCTCTCAACTACAGCACGCCGTATAAAATGCCTCCAAATGCGCCACACAGCATCATGGTTTGAATGGGGCTTACCTTCCATTTTCGAAGCGCAAGGAGTCCCGCAGCAAAGAGCAGGAGTCCAACCAGATTAAAACTCCCCTTCCCGGTGAAAATCTCAGACGTGCCGAAGACCGCAAGAAACAAAATTGTCACCCCCGCTGAGGCGATGAGCGCCACAACCGCCGGGCGCAGTCCGTTGAGTGCTCCCTTGATCCAAAAAATCTCTCTGTATCTGGCATAGGCCATGGCCAACAACGACACCAGAATGATCGAAGGCAGAATACAGCCCGCCGTCGCGACAACCGCTCCCGGAAGGCCAAAAAGCTGCATACCCACAAAGGTTGCCGAGTTTACCGCAATGGGACCCGGTGTCATCTCCGCGATGGTGATCAAATCCGTAAACTGGGTCATGGTCAGCCAGCCGCGCTGTACAACAATTCCCTCTTGCACCAGGGGGATCGCCGCCATGCCGCCCCCGAAGCTGAACATGCCGATTTGGAAAAACGCCTTAAAGAGTGCCAGTAAGCTCATGCCCTGCCTCCTTCCTGGAAACGGCCAATGCTTCCCGCGTAATGCCGACTGCCGCACAAACCCCAATGATCACCATGACGTTTACCCCCAATACGAAGGTCGCTGTAAAGGCGAGGACCATAATCAAAACAGAAAGACCGTCTTTCTTTTTCACGATTGAACTGGACAGATTAACGACCACATCCGCGATCACCGCGGCAACACCGGACTGCATGCCCTTTAGCACCGCGCTGACAATCATATTGGAACGGAATGCCTCATAGAAGAAAAAGATCACCGAAATAATGATCAAGGGAGGCAGAATCGTTCCAATGATCGCTACAACCGCACCCAGAAATCCCCCGATGCGGTATCCGACCAGAATGGACGCATTCACCGCAACCGCTCCCGGCGCGGATTGCGCCATGGCCGTATAATTCAACATTTCCTCTTCTTCCATCCAATGCATTTCATCCACAAATTTCTTTTTCATCAACGAGATGATCACATACCCGCCACCAAAAGTAAATGCACTCAGGTAGAAGGTTGACAGGAATAATTTCATCAGCTTCTTCATGTAAATCCCCTTTCTTCATACTTCTACCTTCATGATATGGCTTGACCATCTATAAGTTAAATAATATTATTTAATTGAACACATAACAGATTTGTTATATAAGGAGAATTCCCATGAATATCAAAGCAATGCGGATCTTCGTTGAAGTCTGCGACTGCGGCAGCATGACCCGGGCAGCGGAAAACTTGTATATGGCACAACCGGCCGTCAGCCGTTCCATTTCCGAGCTGGAAACCCATTACGGTACAAAGTTTTTCGAACGCATCTCAAGGCGGCTGGAAATCACTGAAGCCGGCCGGGAGTATTACTCCCATGCAACCAACATCCTAAGCCTGATCGACCGCCTTGATTTGCAGATGAAACATATCGACAATGTGGGCAGCCTTCGCATCGGCACCAGCATCACCATCGGCACCAAACTCCTGCCGGGCTTTATCGAACAGTTTTCTCTTCGTTACCCTGAAATCAAGGTAAAGGCGACCATTGAAAACTCCGGAACCATCGAAGAAATGGTCTTAAACAATAAAATCGATTTGGGTATTATCGAAGGAAGCACCCACTTTGACAATATTCTCTGCGAAGACTTTCGCCCAGATCAGCTGTGTTTTATTTGCGCAAACGCCCACCCCTTTGCCAACCGGGAAATCGAAATAGAAGCCTTAAGCGACTGCGATTTTCTGTTGCGAGAGGAAGGCAGCGCCGGCCGGGAGCAATTTGACTATTTGGTTTCGCACTATAATCTGGCTGTCAATCCCATGTGGGAGAGCGCCAGCACAAAAGCCATCATCAGCGGCGTCGAAAAGAACATTGGGCTTTCCCTCCTGCCGGAACTCCTTGTGGAAGACAGCCTCGCAGAAGGAAAGGTTGCCTGTTTTACCGTCAAGAACATTACAATCACGCGGCATTTCAAGGTCATGTATCACAAAAACAAATACTTCACCCCGGCGCTGGAATATTTAAAAGAGATTGTCATCAAAGGATAGACCGAAAAAAAGCACAAGTATCCAAATGGATCTTGTGCTTCTCTTAGCTTCCGCTTATCGAATCAAGACGCCAACCAGCAAGGTAATCACATAAATGCCGCTGATGGTGACGAAATTTTCGACACTGGTTATGAAGGTCTCTTTCTTCGTTTGCAGGGCAAAAAATCTCTGTACATTTCTCCTCACCGGAAACATGGTCACCAAGACGGCCAAGCAGGTCAAAGGCAGCCAGCCGACCAAAACCCCGATCAGAATGGCAAAATACCCCAGAATATACAGGCCGGCAAATAAGCGCAATGCATTTCGTTTCCCCATGACCAAAGGCAAGGTGAACCGACGGTTTTCAAAATCATCCTCCATATCACAGGTGTTGTTGGCCAGCATGATATTGGAGATCCCGGTGATCAAGGGCAATGCAAGGATGAAAATCCCAATAAGTTCAAAGATCTGCAAGTTAATCGAAAGCCTGCCGCTTGACCAGGCAAACCCGATCAGCCCTTGGTCGAATACATGAATATATACGCTGATAAAGGTAATGATTCCCCCCATTACGGTGCCGGAAATCAATTCCCCCAAAGGCGTTCTGGAAATGGGGAAGGGGCCCCAGGTGTACATCGCCGCAAAGAAAAAGGACACCATGCCCAAAAGCAATACGACCAGATCCGTTCGCCGATAAAGAACCAGTCCGAGTACAAGCGCAATACTAACTAAAATGCCCATCACCCACCGAACCCTACTTTCTTTTAGGTGAAATTTCACGATGGCATTGTGGTGTTCGTAATTGAAGCCATGGGTTTTGATCGCCAGCTTGTAGTCCATATAATTGTTCAATGTCGTTGTCGCCATATCCAAACAGATCATCGCGACAAACATCAAAAGCAAATTCACTATATTCAATTCGTGAAACCGATAAATCGCATAGCTGGTCCCGATCAAAAACGGAAACACGCTCGCGACCTTTGTCGGCAGTTCCACCAGTTTCAAAAACCAATGCTCTTTCAAACCAAGTCCCTCTTTTCTATTCCTATTGCCTTATTCCTTATACCACGGATTTGCAGCGCTTACCCATAAACTTGCGAACACTCCTCGAATTGCATCCTGTCAATTGGCCGTTTCACCTCCGCCCAACCGTAGACTTCACAGAACAAGTCCGATATAATAGCGAATATCAATAAACAAGGAGCCTTCCATGAAAACCTACAAGAAAATCTTCCTGGGAACCGCCTTTACCAGCGAAAGCCCCAAAGAAGTCAAAATCCTGAAAGATACGCTTTTCTTCATCAATGAGCAGGGGGTGCTCGAAACCCTTGTCACTCCCGACGATGAACGGTATCCGGAACTGCTGGAAAACAGTCAAACGCAAGACTGCTTTACCCGATTGAAAGCAGGGCAATACATGCTTCCGGGTTTTGTTGACTTGCACGTGCACGCGCCCCAATGGGCGCAGACCGGAACCGCGCTGGATATTCCGCTCTACGACTGGCTAAATGAATATACCTTCCCCTTGGAGGCCCAATTTGCCGATCCCGACTTTGCGCAAAGCGTTTACAGCAACCTGGTCGACACCCTGTTGGCGAACGGAACCACAACCGTTATGTACTTCGCCACCATCCACAAGGAAACCAGTCTGCTTTTGGCCAAGCTTTGCGCCGAAAAAGGACAGCGCGGCCTTGTCGGAAAGGTCGTCATGGACGACCATAAGGCCAATCCCGACTATTGCCGGGACGCATCGGCTCAGGCGGCCATTGCAGATACCGAAGACTTTATTCTTGCCGTGCGCGAGTTGAACAAAACGACCCGCCAAGGCGTATACCCGGTTGTGACCCCTCGGTTTATTCCCAGCTGCACCGACGCAGCCCTGAAAGGCCTGGGCGAACTGGCAGCCAAATACGATACCCATATCCAGTCCCATTGCAGCGAAAGCGACTGGGCCCATGGCTTTGTCAAAGAACGGTTCGGCAAAAACGACGCCTTTGCGCTCAACGACTTCGGTTTACTGACGAAAAAGTCCGTTATGGCACATTGCAACTTCCTGAACGAAGCGGATGCAAAACTCTTCGCGAAAACAGGCACCGCCATTGCACACAGTCCCATCTCCAACGCCTATTTTGCCAATAGCGTACTGCCGGTTTCCCACATTCAAGGCATGGGGGTTGAAATCGGCTTGGACACGGACTTGTCCGGCGGCTTTTCTCCCAGTCTCTATGACAATATCCGCCAAGCCGTCATGTCCTCCCGCATGCTGGAAGACGGGGTAAATCCTGCACTGTCGGCTGAAACCCGCGGTTTGCCTGCCTCACGAATCACTGTGAAGGAAGCCTTCTATCTGGCGACGGCCGGCGGCGGAGAGAGTCTGGATCTTCCCATCGGACGCTTGGAAGAAGGCTATGCGTGGGATGTGCAAGTCATTGACACAAGAATCGAGACAGCAAAACTGCCGATTTTCAACCAGCAGGAGAATCTCGACGATATCTTCCAAAAGATCCTCTATCTGACCCGTCCCGAGAATATCCGGGAAGTTTGGGTACAGGGACAAAAAGTGCATGAACGGATCTAACTGGATCGTATAGAAAAGCTGCAGACGAAGTTCACACTTCATCTGCAGCACTTTTTTTATCTATGCACTTATCCACTAAAACTCCGTAGAATCTTCAACCTCTTCCAGAAAGACCGTCTCAACAAATTTATCCTTGACCCGGGTGTGGCTTTTCTTGGTTCCCTCAATCCAGTTGAACCGGTCCAGATCTTGGTGGGGCAGATGGATGGCTGCCACCTTTTTGGGTCTAATCTGATTTTGAATCACCAATTGGCCCTTCGGGATTCCCACATAGGGAAAAGGCGCCAACAGCAGGTCGATGGCTTCCCGGTCCAAATGAAAGGGCTCATAGTTCTCAGTCATGGGTTTTGCGTCGCCCACATGGAGAACCACCTTGCCGTTTGCTTCGATCAAATAGGCGTAGTTTCCTACATCCCGGTAATCCTTGCCTTCATGAATCAAGGCCATTACGCGGATGCGGATCCCTTTGACCACCAGGCTCGTCTCTTCCCCGGCCGCAAGCTTCGGTGCGATCAAGCGATTGTCGTCCAGATCTAGTGCATGGACTTTCAGTCTTTTCACCGTTTCCGGCGTGGCAACCAAAACAGCCTCTGGGTTTCTTTTCAAAAATTCCGCCGTACTCTTCGGCTCAAAATGATCCCCGTGATGATGGGTAAAGAGCATCACATCAATTCGGTCATATGGGGGAACCCCGTAAATGATTTGATCCTTGATCACTTCATCTGTATCTTTATAAATCGGCACCGTTGATTTGCACAAGCTGTCGATCAGCATTCGCTTGTTTCCCATCTCCACCAGCACGCCTGCGTTGGAAACATATATAGCTCTATTCATGCTTTCCCATTCCCTTCGTTAAATCACTACTTCTTCACTATCCAATATTATAACCCAAGTGATTCATCAGTCGTCCATAAATTCGAACTCCTTCTCACCACCTATATATTCCAAACCATTCTCTCAACCTTGAAATCTCCATTGCCATTCTTCCTGTCATTTTTCTCTTTCTATGGTAAATATACCATAGAAGGGTATATTGAAAACAAAGAAGGCAGTCATTACTCTCAAAAAAAATACTCGTAGAGCAACGCATGCACTCAGGAGGCAACCCTATGAGAAAAGAAGTCGATGAAAGCAAAATTAAAATGAATATCTACGGCAAGGCAGCCCGTGGATTTATCAATCAATTCCAACTGACGGTTTTGGCCATTCTGCTTATCATTAGCATCGGGATCGCCGGTCTTTTGAACCTGCCCAAAGAATCATTGCCGGAAATTGTCTTTCCCGCCATCACCGTTCAAACCATCTTCCCGGGTGCAAGTCCTGAAGATGTGGAATTTTTAGTCACGGAAAAGATCGAAAACAAGGTCAAAGAGTTTGATGACATTGAAACCATTGAATCGGAAACCAGCTTCGGTCTATCCATCGTAACCGTTCGCTATCTGGAGGGCGTGGATATCGACCAAAAGAAAATCGAGCTCGACAATGCATTGAAAGAACTTCAATTCTCAGACGGCGTTCAGGATCCGCGTTCCTTTATCTTTTCAACATCGGAAATTCCCTTAATGAACATTTCAGTAGCGGGAGATTATACACCTGACCAGCTAACTCTGATTGCCGAAGATATTGCCAATGAAATCGAAGGAGTTCGCGGCGTTGAAGAAGTGGACCTTTCCGGCAACGTCAATCGGGAAATTGAAATCGTCACCAACGAACTCTTGATGATGAAATACGGCATTGACTACAACACCTTGCGCAACGCAATTGCTTCGCAAAACTATAGCGCGCCCATCGGCGACGTGTCCTTAAACGGCGTGCGCTACAATTTGCGTGTCGACGAGCGCTTTAAAACTGTTCAGGAAATCGAGAACACACGCATAAACAGCATGATTTATATCAAAGATATCGCAGATGTGGTCGACGGAATAGAGCCCATTGACTCTTATAACCGCACCTATATTCGTGGACTCAATGACCAGGCTCTACCTTCCATCTTCCTTTCCGTCAGTCGAAAGGTGGGAAGCGACGTCATCGGAACCAGCCAGGCCATTCAAGCATTGCTTGAAGATGAAAAAGGCAGCCTCTATCCGGAAGATGTTACCGTCTATATTTCCAATGATTTGGCCGTTAACGTCTCCAATGACCTGGATAAAATACAAGGTTCAGCGATTTCAGGATTAATCGTTGTCGTTTTGGTACTCTTCTTGTTTATCGGCATCAAGGAGTCTTTAATTGTCTCCATCACCATTCCTTTAAGCCTGTTGGGTACCCTTGGCCTTTTAAATGCCTTTGGCATCACCTTTAACACCTTTGCCATTCTTGGTCTGATTGTTGCCCTTGGCCTTTTGGTCGACAACTCCATTATTGTCATGGAGAATATCGATCGGCTTCGCAAGAAGGGGATGACCGCCAAGGAAGCCGCTTCCTTTGGAACCAACCAAGTAGGCTTCCCTATCGTATCGTCTACCTTGACCACATTGGCCGCCTTTTTCCCATTGGCCATTCTACCAGGGATTCTTGGTGCATTTATCTCAACAATTCCTATTACCATTATGGTTACCATCAGTGTTGCACTTTTGGTTTCCATCGTAATCACCCCCAGCATTGCAGCCAAGCTCCTGCGGGGTCAAAACAAAAACCGAATCCCACCTTGGATCAGACGTGTTCTTTCCGTTGTTATCGTTGCAAGCCTTAGTTTTTACGCCTTCTATGGCGGTGGAGAAAACCTGACTCTTGCACTTGTCATGATGTCCATCTTTACCGGACTGATGCTATTAAAAGTCATCTTCCTTAAGGATCAAGGTCTGGAAGAAGCAAAATTCACAAAACGTTACAGCCGATTGATCGGATGGATCGTATCCAAAAAGTTGCGTTCCTTTGCCGTGATTCTGATTGGCTTCTTGGCCTTAACCGGCAGCTTTTCCACCTTTGGCACTGGACTGTTGAAGATCGCATTCTTCCCCAATGGTGAACCGACATCCTTAAATATTCGAATCGACACCGTGGGCGGCATGACCTTGGACGAAACCGATATTGTAGTGAAAGAAGTGGAAGATCTCTTGCAAAGTATTGACGAGGTTTCTCAATTCAACTCGACAATCGGGGGCAATGAAATCGATTCTGCCAACGTCTCGGTTGAGTTCGATACATCCATGAAAAATGGCTTTGAAATCCTGGATGAGATCGACAGACGCCTTAAAAATATACCTGGCGCTAGAATCACCATTGAATCTTTGGTTGCTGGTCCACCCGTCGGCAAGCCTATTGACCTTCGCATCCTCGGTGACAATCTAAAGGCAAATGCTCAATTTGCCGATGAATTGGAAACAGCCCTTCAAGGAATTGAAGGTGTTTATAATATCGAATCCTCATCCAGCCAGGGCGTTCCACAGTTAATTATTGATATCGACAAAAACAAAAGTCTAAATTATGGCGTAACACCACAATCTGTTACCAATCAATTGCGGGGTGAGATCAACGGCATCACGGCTACCACCATCCGAGAGGGACAAAACGAGATTGATGTGGTAATCAGAAGAGATCTAGAGCTGATTCACAGTATCAATGAGGTCAACAACCTCTTTGTGGCAACTCCAAATCAGAACATGCTCACCTTGTCCAGTATTGCTGATTTGGTTGAGGAATCAGGTGTCTCCAATATTGCCAGAAAAGATGGCGAACGGGTTATCACACTGACCGCCGACCTCAAAGAAGGGACCAATGTCAACGATGTTGTTGAACAGCTGCAAGCCGATTTTCCGGAAGAAGTGCTTCCCAAGGGTGTCACCTTGCGGTATTCCGGTGATGTGGAAGGCATTTCCCAAAATTTTGGCAACCTATTTCAAAGTATGATTCTGGCCATCTTCCTGGTCTTTATCATCCTGACCCTTCAGTTTAAATCGATCGGACAGCCATTCATTATTCTCACCACCATTCCCATGGCTTTGATCGGTGTGATCTGGGGCTTGATTCTTACAGGCAACGAATTCGGTTTCTATGCCTTTATGGGACTTGTGGCCTTGGTCGGAATTGCGGTCAATGATGCCATTGTGCTGATTGACTATACCAACTACCTTCGTTCCGAGGGATTGGAATTGACCGAAGCCATCCAAGAAGCTGGTAAAACGCGATTCAATCCAGTTTTGGCTACAACCCTGACAACCATCAGCGGGGTCTTGCCATTGGCCTTTCAGGAAGCCTATTACGCACAATTCAGCTATGCCCTGATCTTTGGCCTGATGATGACAACCATTTTAACCCTACTATTTATTCCAACCATTTATGGCTTGTTCGCTCGGCTAGGCCGAAATAGAAAGGCGGTGGTCAAATGAAAACAACCATCAAACTCATTGTGAGCCTCGCGCTCATCTCAATTCTTATAAGCGGCTGCAGTGTCGATCCAACCCCAGTTGAATCGACAAATCCAGCGGTTCCTATCGTGCTTGGATCAACATTGGAAAATACCGTTGAGGAAACCTATATCACCATTGGCGAAGTCATTCCAAACAATCAACTGGATGTCTATTTGGGCGCCATCGGAGAAATCGAACGGATCTTTGTAGAACCGGGGGATTTCATCGAAGAAGACATGCCCATCATTCAGTTGCTCAATGAAAACACACAAACAAATTTCAATGCAACCGAAAGCCAATTGCGGACAATCCGTGACAATCTATCGGTGCAATACAACGCTACGCTGGAAACTTTTAATCTTCAAAAAGTTCTCTATGAAACTGGCACCCTGAGTCAGGATCTATTAGACGCATCCTATGACCAATTGCTGATCACCCAGCGTCAATACCAAGATGCCCAGGTTCGCTACAACAACCAAGTCAGTAATTTGCAGTCTTCTCTTGATGACTTGCTGGTAAAAAGCCCTATCACCGGCCAAGTGGCTTCCTTGAATGTACAGGAAGGACAAACTGCACGAAACCAGTTGGCCGTCACTGTAATTGACAACTCTATTTTATATGTACGAACCATGGTAGCCAGTGAGCTCAAGAAGACTTTGCAACTTGGTCAGGATGTTCGCTTAACTATAGAAGGTGTGGATCATGTGGTCCGTGGACAAGTCAAATCCATCAACGAAATCCCTGACCTTGCCAGCAAGCTCTTTGAAGTGAGAGTCGAAATCATGGAAAATGTACCGGTCGGTGTCGGTGATTTCTCTCAAGTCGAGTTTGTGACCCAAGCTTATCAAGCCATTCTGGTTCCCGCAGATGCGATTGTAAGAAAAGGAATTGAAAAATATGTTTTCACCTATGAAAATGAAACCCTAAAAAAAGTGGTTTTGGAAACAGGCCTTTCAAAAGACAATTGGGTGGAAGTCATTTCCGATGAACTTGACGGCTCTTCCACGATCGTCATTCGCGGACAAAACGAGTTGCACGAAGGAGACCAAGTTTTAATAAGACCATAATGGAAATACGAGAGCAGTCAAAAAGCCCGCAATCGCGGGCTTTCTCCTTGTTCTTTCGCTCTATATCATTGTCTTAGTCTCCACTTCCCTCATAACTAAAATACAATGGACCTGAGGGCAAAATAGACAACCGGCACAATCAAGGCTGGTATCAAATTAAGGGTACTAATCTTCTTAATCTCTAGAATATTAATGCCCGTACTCATAATCAGAATTCCACCAATAATGGAGATCTCCGTTAACAGTTCAGGTGTTGCAAACGCCCCCAAATATCCAGCCAGCAAAAAGATGGCTCCCTGCCAAAGAAAAAGAATCCCCGCCGAAAGCATAATGCCCAATCCGAAGGTAGATGCCAAAATCATAGAAGTGATTCCATCCAGCATGGCATTGGTAAAAAGCAAACTATGGTCACCGTTCAGGGCGCTCTCTATAGGCCCCAAAATCGATAAGGTTCCTACACAGAATAAAAGCACAGCCGTTGTCAAACCTTCGATCAGTTTGCTTCCAGACTTGTCACTGATTTTTCTCCCCATCGCCTCGACTCGGCCTTCTAAGTTCAAGCTTTGCCCGACTAAACCGCCAACTACCATGCTGGCAATGAATAAAATCGGTTCATTACTCGTCGACATGCCACGTACCAAAGAGGATACACCAATGGCAAAGGCAGACAGGCCTAGCGCCTGGTATAATATCTTTTTCTTTAATTCGCTGATACCCTTGCTGAACAAGGTACCCACGCTGCTTCCCGCTAAAATCGCACCCGTATTTACTATGGTTCCAATCATATTATCCTCCTTACTGTAGGCTTAATCAAAACAAGTGATTCTTCCTACGCTTGCTCTTATTTAAAACCATCCAGCAAGGGGAGAGTCAAGAACGGATTGGGATTTGAATCTCCGTCAAGTATTCTTCCGGATCATTGGACTTGTATTCATTGATAATGACTCGCTCAATGGCATTGCCGCTAATCTCATATCCGTTTTCACTGATATATTGGCAGATATTTTGATAATACTCCGGTGATTTGCTGTGATCATGATCCCGGAAATACATGCAGGCAAATTTCCCACCTGGAACAGTAGTTGTTTTACCCGCAAGATCCCGTTCATCCGCAAGAATGCATACACCGCTATAACTGCCAAAATCGTTCGCTCTCAGTTTTTCCTCACCCATGATCAATCCAACGATACCAATGACCACCGGGTAGGGCTTGCCCAAGGTATTTTTAAGCTTGTGAAGTGACAATTCCAAATCGACCACTGTATCAATTTTTTCGTCCAAGACCACCATTGAGCGCTCCGGCAATTCCTTGACTATAACATCTTCCAAGACTCTAATGTCATATGTGCTTTCTACCTCGTCAATCTGCCTGTCGATATTTCGCTCAATCTGCTTCAACACTTCCATTTTCTCTTGGATAATCCCCTTTTCCTTATTTAAAAGTGTCAGATACTCACTCTTGCCGCGAATCTGCATATAGGCATGAATCTCTTTTATAGGAATCTCCAGATATCGCAAATACCGAATGGTATTCAAACTTTCAAATTGTTTATAGGAATAATAGCGGTATCCGCTTTCAGGATTCACATAATCCGGCTTAAAGAGTCCGATCTCGTCATAATACCGCAATGTCTTGACCGGTACATTATGCAGTTTTGACATCTCGCCAATGGAAAATCGTGATTTCATACCCCTTTTCCTCCTTTGCAGATTCCTTTGTTGACTCAAATACTGTGTTCCTATTATTTGCTCAAGAAAAAATATGTGATTTCAACCGTCTCTTCAAAGATCCCTTTGGGATTTAAATGAAGCAGCCTTTTACGAAGGTCTCCTTCGAAATCGGAAAGATTATCACCAAACAGGCCTCGTTTGCAAAAGGAGGTGGAGTATAAATATCCAATCAAATCATCCAACTTCCACACATGAGTAAACCGATAATCTCCCTTGTTCTCCAAATAAAATTTACTTTCCCGGATAAAATCCTCATGCCCTCGTTTCTTACCGGAATAAGTACTCTTCCCTGCTCTTCGCTCATCACCCAGCCATTTTTTTATGACGCTTACTGTTTCTTTTTGCCAATCCTGCTGTCCAGTCCAGACACTGCCCCCCGCAAGAATCACCATTTTACCGGCTGGCTGCAATATTTCGTAGGCTTTCTCCAGAACCAGTTCGCGATCCATCCAATGAAACGCATTGCCACAGACCACACAGTTAAAAGATCCCATTCCCTGACCGATCTTTTCCGACTCCATTGCAAAAAACCGAGTGTTATTCGCTCCTTCAGCAAGGCTTACCGCCTTCGCTTCCCGGATCATGTCATTACTAATGTCTATGCCAATAACATGCTGAAAATGAGAACTCAAGGGAATTGCAAGCTGTCCGGTTCCGCATCCCAAATCCAGGAGTCTTCCCTTCCCCTCTGCACGACAAAAATCTAAAATCATCTCTAGCAAATCTGCCGGATATGCAATCCGGTATTTCGTATAATACTCCACTGTTCCGGAAAAAATCTCTGAATTGGAATTGCCCATGCCTCTCACTCCTTTACTTTCCATTATAACCCTCATCTACCGGCTCATCCATCGCGAGAGTATTACTTACCTCATAGAAAACGCAATCAAGGGCACGATTCCTCGCGCCCCTGAAGCAATTAACTTTCCAAAATCCGCACCACACCGTGGGTCCCGTCCACCTCCAGAAGATCGCCGTCCTTGATCATCTTCATAATGCCGACCATCCCGCTGACGCAAGGAATGCCGTACTCCCGGGCAATGATGCCGCCATGCTGCAGCGGACCGCCCACTTCCATCAAAACCCCGGATGCATTGGTAAAGATCGGCGTCCACGAAGGCTCCGTCGCCTTTGCCACCAGAATTTCCCCTGGCTCTAAGGGCTTTTCATAAGGAGCATGCAAGATCTTGGCTTTCCCAACCACCTTGCCGGGCGCGATCGCATCCCCAATGATATCCCCGTCCTTGATTTCCAATTCCGGCCGATAGATCTTGCCCCGTGAGTCAATCACCAGTGGCCAATCCTTGACATGTTCCACTTTTCTGTAGCCTTCCAGATTCTTCTCTCTTGCCGCCCGCAGATCAAAATCCGGATCCTTTTGCGCCCTCGCAATCTCAGATGTCTTCAGGTCAAACACATCATAGGCTTTGTCCAGCCTGCCCTGGTTCACCCATTCCTCCGCCATTTGCAGGCAGATATTATGCAGCATGGCATAGATGTAGACGACAACATATTTCGGATGTTCCCGGTAGCCAAAAGTCGCCTGCAGCTTTTCGGCTGCCTGCACGAATTTCTTTTCAAACCCTTTTTCCTTTGATGCCTGCCGCAGTTTTTCATAGGCCGCCTGCCGCTTTTCCTTCACGCGCAGAATTTGATTGTCTTCCGTATTGATCTCAATCAGTTTGTCATACAGGAGACCCAGATCCTCATAGATCCGAACGGCAGCCACATCGATCTCCTTGAATCCACGAACCGCGTATTTCCGCATGAACTCATCAAATTTTTCCAGAAAGGCCGGACTGAATGCACGACTCTCCGCCTTTTGAACAAAGTCTTCCCGTGATTCAACCTGCTTGAAGTCGTCCATGACCGCCAGATCAAAGAGCAAATGACCCATTTCACTGGTCGGATTGCCGTCCAAATCCATATTCATGGCGGCGAACTCTTTTTCGATATCTTCGCCCTTGAATTTCTTCTTGATGGATCGCTGCGCCAGCATGCCGGCATACATGATTCCGATCGTGCTCATAATGGTTTCCAAAAGGTCCAGCATGGATGCCGCGTTTTCTTCAAAGTCCGTATCCTTGTCCAGGCTTCTGGCCCCTTCCATCACACGTTCCGCAGTTTCATTATAGGCCTTGACGACCGATTCGTGATCCGAGAAGACGGCTTTGACCATATTAGGCAGCATCTTGACAGCCACTTTGAGAACGCGCCGCTTAAAACCTTCGGCGCCTTCCGGCGTTTTCGGAAACGGATTCGCCTCCAAGTCAATTTCTTCAAAAATCCGCCGGATGTTGCCGTCGTAGCTCATCATGATTCGGCGCGCGTTGTTCTTGCCGAGCAATTTCTGCACCGCTGTCATGCTGATGTATTGGCGGCCGTAAACAGCCGGCGCGGTTCCATTCGGCCGCGGACACATGGTCCCTTGCTTGAGCCGGTCCAGCATGGTGGCCCATAACTCAAGTCCCAAAACGCTCATTGGCTCGTCAAACCCCTGGGTCAACGCCATCACATCGATATAAAATCGTTTAGGCTCCCCAGGCTGTGTAAGCAATTCTTCAAAAAACGGCAGGTATGTCGTGATCGGCCGTGACTGAAGCAGATACAAGTGATTGTTTTCATAGGCCCATTCCGTATCCATCGGCTTGCCATAGAATGATTCACACCGCTTGATCAGGTCCGCCAGCTCGACAATTTGCCCATCGCTGAGGGCTTGCCTTTCCGGATTCTCGTTTTCCTTCTCCGCTATGCCGCCGTCTTCCTTCAGCCACAAGGCGATTTCCTTTTTGTTGACCTTCTTTTCCAGGATCTTCTTTTCAGCAAAGTCATAGACATAATGATCCGGCGTTACCTTTCCCGATACGATCGCCTCGCCAAGACCGAAGGACGCGTTGATGACCACTTCATCGTAGCAGTTATTGATTGGATTCAAGGAGAAGCCGACGCCGCTGACATCGGACGCGATCTGGCGCTGTACGATGACTGCAATGCTTGTGGCCTCCAAATCCAGTCCGTTCTGCTTTTTATAGGCCATGACCCGAACATCGAAACAGGATGAAAAGGCATGCGCAACCGCCTCCTCCACCTGGTCGCGCCTGGTGCCCAAAATGGTTTCATACATGCCGGCAAAACTGGTGCCTTCCAGATCTTCTTCCGGCGACGAGGAACGCACGGCAAAAAGCGCTCCTTCCAGCGCCTTGAAGGCTTGGTCGAATTCAGGCCGCTGACTTTCATTGAAACGCAGGCCCGCCGCCAAAATCTTGGCTCCATCGCAGTTCTCCTTCGTTGGTTCAGCCACTGCGCGCTTGAAGGCGTCTGCATTTTTTACTTGATCCATCCAGGGCTGGAAAAACGCAACGGAGAGAACCAGCCCCTCCGGTACGGGAAATCCCGCCTGGGTGGTTTCGATCAGCGCTTTTGCCTTGCCCCCCACCTGAGACAGGCTTGGCGTTTTCTTTTCATTGAAATGAAGTATCATAGGCTCCTCCTTACTTCCATGATTTTATATCGGTTGCTTGCGAAGACTCCTGGCATATCCAATGGAAATCAAACCGATTCCCACCGCCAAAACCATCGCCGAAATATGAATTGACACCTGATCGACAATCAGTCCATAACACAAGGCCCCCAGCGGCGCTCCACCTTTGGTGATCAGGCTGATAATGGAAAACACCCGGGACATATAGTTGGCCGGCGTTTCCCGTTGAATCAAAGTCTGCAAGGGAATGCTGACCAACATCATTGTGGTGTAGAGCAGAAAGAGGCACAGCCCGAATGCCAGAAAGTATGGCAGGGTGTCGTTTCCCAACGCCGCCAGGGTAAAGGGTTGCAGCATGACGGCATAAAGGAAAATCGAACCGCTGATCATTAAGACCCCCCGCCTCAGCAGACGGCCCAGGGTATGGTCTTTTGCCACCATGCCCGCCAACAGGCTGCCGACAAGCGCCCCCAAAAAGAGCATGGTCTGCAAATAGCCGTAGTAGGTGTCGGTGTAGGACAAAACCGTCCGGAAAAACAAGGGAAGCACAACCGAGAACAGGGGACTGATCATGGCATTAATCACAAAGAAGAAGAGGCAAAAACGAAAGATCATTTTTTCTTGCACGATGTATTTGATCCCGTCCGCCAGATCCGCAAGGATGCTTCTCATCTGAATATTCCCGGCCTTTCCCTCATGCCGGTAGGCAATGAAGGTTTCGCTCAACGCGCTGAACAAAAAGGACAAGCCGTTTGCCGCAAAGAGCAGGGTGATTCCAAATTGCGTATACAAGGTCACCGCAATCAACGGCGCCAGCATGCCGGCCATGATGCGGATGGAGGCTACCTTGGCGTTGGCCTTGCTCAAGGCTTCCCGTTTGACAATCTGCGGGATCATCCCTTTGGTCGCAGGATCAAAAAAACCGTAGAACATGGAGACGACAACTTGGAAGACCAGAAGCAACACAATATTCAGTCGGCCAAAATACGACAACAAAGCCAGCAGCAATACGAGCAACCCGCTCATCAGGTCCGCCAGCACCATAATCCTTTTCCGGTTCAACCGGTCACCAATGACGCCGCCAAAAGGAAAAATCAGCAGAATCGGCAGGATATACAAAAACGAATACAGTCCGATCGTTCTTGCCGTTCCGCCAATGTCCAGGATATACAGCGGCATGATCAAGAACTGAATGGTCGATCCCAGATCCGATACCGCCCTGCCCGCCAGCAACAAGGTCAGGTTCTTATTCCATTCCACACGTTTGATGCGATCACCCCCCTAGTAGAATAGGGAAACAAAGAATTGATAATACTTCTCGCACTCCTCAAGGACTTTCGCAAATACCGCTTCATCCAACGATCCCTTGTGCCTGGCAAAGGTGTCCAAATAAATGCCTTTGTAGGCCCAGCGAATCATATGCATCGCTTGGTCGATCCTGGCCTGGTCCTTGAACTTCGAATAGTCAACGCCCTGGTGATAAAATTTCTCGCGCCATTTTTGAGCAAAATCCCAATTGCTTTGCGCCAGAATCCGGTCTGCGTATTTCTCGCTGAACTCAATCAGGTAGGGATATTCCCGAACAATGTCCAATCGATATTTGCTGAGTTCGCAAATTCTGCGAATGACATCATCTTCTTCCCAGTTCATCCACTCATCAAGTTCCTTGATGCTTCTCTCCACGGACAGAAACACCAAAAAGGCAAAGAGTTCCTCCTTGTCCGTGAAATAGTGATAAAGAATTCCCCGGGATACCCCCGCGCTCTTCACAATCATATTGGTGGATGCCTTCTTGAAGTCATTCAAAGCAAAGACCTCATAGGCGCTTCTTACGATTCTCTTCACCATTTCATTTTCTGTATCAATATGCTTAAAGTCCATAACAATCACACTCCCAATAGATCGACAACTTCTGTCTATTTTTAGATTATCACCATCGACAGAAGTTGTCAATCGGAGAAATAAATGATCGCCTCACAAATTGACACCATAAAGCGAATGGGTACATAATAAATATATCCATTATGGTCCTTCAAGAGACCGAGAAGAGGAGGGAAAATCATGACACCGATCCAATTTGATGCCACGCTTATCCAAATTAAAGACTGGACCATCATTCACCTGCCCGAATCCATCAGCCAAGAGCTGCCCTCGCGCGGGATGGTCATGATCGAAGCCGACCTCTGCAATACGACCATAAAAGTTCCCCTGGAGCCTGACGGGCTGGGGAGCCATTGGTTCCGGCTAATGCCGGATTTGATGCAACAAGCCGGGTTGCACCCCGGCGATTCGGTCACCCTGGCGATTCGATCCACCGATGAATGGAGCGAACCGGAAACGCCGGAAGACCTGGAAGACGCCTTGCAATCGTCTGATCTGGAAAAAACTTGGCAGGCCATCACAAGAAAAGCCCGTTGGGAATGGATTCGATGGATTCGCGCCACCAAAAACCCGGAAACGCGAACGAAACGCATTCAAACGGCATGTTCCATGTTGGCTGCCGGCAAGAAAAGGCCTTGCTGCTTTAACCACAGCCTGTGCACAGAAACCTATGTATCCAAAAGCGGCATCCTAGTAACCGATGCTGCCGACCAATAACCCCGAACCATACATCCGGTACTCGACGCTTCACGGAGGTGTTCCATGCTGATTCTAACCATAGTCGTCATTCTCTCAGTCCTGATCTTCGACATCAGCCTGTCCCTGCTGAATTACCGCCACCGGAATCAGCCGATCCCGGAAAGTGTTTCCGATATCTACGATAAAAAAGAATACGGCCGTTGGCTCCGCTATCAAATGGAAATCACGCGTTTGTCCATAGGGAGCGATCTGGTTGGAACCGCCATTTTGCTTGCTTTCTTTTTGCTGGGCTTCTTTCCGGCGCTTGACCGCCTGACAAAAACCGCCACAGACAATGCAATCCTCCAAACCCTGTTCTTTCTGGGTTTATACTGGCTTGCCGTCAAGCTTATCTCCACGCCCTTCCAGATTTACCGCACCTTTGGCATTGAGGGACGCTACGGCTTTAATACGTCAACCTGGAAAGTCTTTCTTGCGGATCAAATCAAAGCGGTTCTCCTGGCCGTCTCCTTGGGCGGACCGCTCCTTTATCTCCTTCTCTATTTGTACAATCGAATGGAGCGACAATCCCTGCTCGCGATCTGGATGATCGTCATGGCCGTTATGCTGATCGCCAGCATCCTCTATACCCGGGTATTCATCCGACTTTTCAATCGGATAACTCCTTTGGAAAAAGGCACCCTTTACGAGAAAACCACCCTGCTCGCCGAGCAAACCGGTTTTGCGATTCGGGGAATCAGCGTCATGGACGCTTCCAAGCGCTCAACAAAGCTCAATGCCTTCTTCACCGGCTTCGGCAGGTTCAAGCACATCATTCTTTTTGACACCTTGCTGGAGAAATGCACCACCGACGAGATTGTCAGCATCCTTGCCCACGAGATCGGGCATTCCAAAAGCAAGGATGCCTTCAAAGGCCTGGTCTTTACCGCTGTGCAAACCATTGTTTTCTTGGGGTTATTCTTTTATTTCCTCAAGTCAACCGCATTGGCCGCTGCCTTCGGATTCGCTGAGCCGAATTTGGGCTTTTCCCTCGTCATTTTTTCCATTTTAATGGAACCCATAGGCATTCTCCTCGGCATCCCCGTTTCGGCCTTTTCACAAAAGGCTGAATCCAAAGCCGATGCCTATGCTGCCAAGCATACCGATCCGGCCACGATGATCAGCGCCTTAAAGGTGCTGACTCGGGAAAACTACGCCAACCTCACCCCCCACCCCATTGTTGTGAAAATGACCTATTCCCACCCGCCTGTTGCGGACCGGATCGCAGCCTTAACAAAAAACCTTCAGGAAACAAAAAATGAGTGATCACTTGATCACTCATTCTCTCTTTTCATTATTGTTTTCCCTTGCGTTTTCATCAAATCGCCGTCTTTACCAGGCGTGTGTCGCCGCCAATGTTTCCCCATCCACGACGAAGAAGTCGTAATTGGATTCATCCGAGTTCACATAGCTGTCTCCCCAGGTGGCATCGATATACACATCCCGACCGGCAAACAGAGCCCTTGTCCAAATATGCTCTTCTCCGTTTGCCAGGCCGCCAACCCCTTCTACCTGCAAACCGGCAACCTTGCATAAAGCGTTGTAAGCGGCCGTATAGCCCTGGCAAACCGCCAATCGGTTGGCATATACGCTATAACCGGTATAACTCTCCGCATGCAGTTCATTGTCGTATTCTGTATTCTGCACCACCCAGTCAAAAAGAACCAGCGCCTTCTCCCAATCCGGCTGTCCCGGATAGAGCCGCCCCTCGTCGGTCAATTTTTCCACGATCTCAACAGTTTCCACAAAGAACCTTTCCCGGTAACGGGCCAATGAGTCTTGATCCATGCGGGTGTCGGAAGATAGAACCAATGTCAATGTGGCGCTGTCACGATCCCCTTCGACTTGATAGGCTATGCGATTGGTAAAACTCATATATTCCGGGTAGCGATTAAAGACAACATCAAAAGCCCCTGTAATTGCTTCCAGGTTTTCAGCCGCCGTCACTTCTTCAAATCCCATTCCTTCATAATCAATGGAATAGGTGAAAAGATTCCTTGCGCTCATATGTAAAAAAATCGCTTCGAACGCATCCTGTGTGGCTGGGTTTTTCACAAGATTGATTTTTTCATCGATAAAAAGCTTGCGGAAGTCTTCCATGGACAATCCCTGTGCTTCCGGCTTCGATGAGGCATGTCTAACTTTCTGTCCCTCAAGAGGCACCTCTGTTTCTGATTCTTTCTCCTCAGCTGGTTTCCCTTCCATTTCCGGTTCTGGGGTCGGATCCGCTTCCGCACTCGGCTCTGGATCACTTTCCGCCTCCGCCGCATCCGGATGCAACTCCTCAACATGACCCTCTTCAGTTACACCGTTCTGGCTCATAGCCTTATCCTGATCCACGCTGATACTGGCAACTTTAACGGTGTCCAATTCATCGTTCTTATAATTTTGTGCCGCTTGTTCCATTGAATCTGAACAGACCGCTTCATAGGCAACCTTGTCTTGTCCCCCGTACATTATGATACCGCTTGCTAATACAATTCCGATTCCGATCAATATACATGTTTTTTTCATCAAGTAGACTCATTCCTTTTCTGCACTTCCGCTCCCCTAAAAAAAGGCACATCTTTATATTTTCGGCAAATCAAGTAAAACCTGTCACGTCTATACTTTTAAATACGAACAATGTCCTAATTTTTGGTGGGTCGCATGATCCATTCCGTACACTGGGCGTCGTTTTATTCATTTGGCTTACACCATTCATTTGAGAAATTTTAAAATCGACTTCCTCAATCATGAGAAAGTCGATTTATTTATCAACGATATAGTTCAAACAACTACTAAAAAGCATCAATTGCACCCGGCTTTTGCTTTACAGACTTTTATACCGTAAAATTTCAGTTTCTAGGAATCTTTCCATGTGCCGAATAAAAACTTCATCCAATTCTACTTCAAAAAAACACGCTTTTTGTCTGCACAAGGAGATCAGCAATTCAACACAGACACGATAGCTTTCCGCAAGGTTCAAAGCCCCTGAATCAGGATAAATCTTATTCACTATTCTAGAATCCTCATTACTCATTCTTTGATTCAGTTTAGCCATTTCTTTTGCAGGCACTTGTTCCCTCGCGGTTTTCTTCGCCCAGCCAAAATACTTTTCATACAATAGCACCAAAGCCAGATCCGTGCTGTTTTTCCAACGCCGATACATATCATAATCTCTTCTAAAAAGGCATTTTGTAAATCGAGGGATCGCAAACAGAACATCATCCATTTGGTTTCTTACAGGATCTATATCCAAGATATCCAACCTTGTATTATTTCTTTCATAATCTGTATCGTCTACATAAACAGAAATAAATGGACCAAACCCAGCCTCAATTTTTCTCTCCAAGGAATCTGCAATCGAAAAATCAATCTTCTGGTAGGGTGAAAAATCTTTCATTATTACCATTTGCGACAGATCATGCTCTGTCGTGTTTAGCAGAAAAGAACCCATTATCGGCGAAATTTCACTCAGTATTCCCAGATATTTTGAATACGTTGCAGCCAAATCATTGGAACAAATGATCACATCAAGATCTGAGTATTCATCGGTCATATTGGTTACTTCTTTACCAAAAATATAAATTGCTGTAACCTCGGATTCCTTCGCAAATGAATGAATAAAAAGGTCCCTCAATTCCTCTCGTGTCCTGTACTTACGCATAGCTTCACTCTCCTAAAAAATAAAGCTGCAAATTGACGAATCAACCTCGACAATCCACAGCAATTTCTCTGCTCCGCTTTTTATGATTTAAACTCCACCAGCTGGATCTTGTATCCGTTCGGATCCTTGATATAAAAGAACTTGATATGCGGAGACGGTTCGAATGGACCTGCGAAAACGGGAATCCCCTTGCCCTTCAAGTATGCCATAAAATCATCGACCGATTCTACGGAAAACCCGGTTGAAACATGATCCGTATATTCGATAGCTTTTAGTGCGTCATTGCATATCAGTTCAAGCTTGGTCTCGCCCTCCCCTAAAAATGCAATCTCCATGTTTTCCGCCGGCTTGTATTTCCGATCCACCGACAAGCTGAGAATTTCCGTGTAAAATGCAATGGATGCCTCCATGTCTTTTACCATAATTGTCGTCCAAAGGTTTTTCATATTGCTCCTCCTTGATTCGTATCCCCTGAAAAGGTAATTGCTTGCTCAAATATGATGGGTTCATTCACACCGCTCCATGGTTCATGCGCCAACCGCGGCCATTTTTTGCTCCATTTCTCCACTTTTGCCATATAAATTTCTTCGGTAATCTGCCTGGCGTTTGCTCGAATCCTCATATCAAAAATATCGTCAATCCCAAAAGGCGCGTAAATCGTCCATTCCCCACTGCCTTCCCTTCTCAATCCTAAAGAGGTTGCAGTGGTTGGCCAGGTGTTGATAGCATGTTCCAATGATAGATATGGCTGAATTTCATAACCGAATTTCTCCTTGTACCAGAGATGCACCCTTGCCTGGTTCTTCAGATCGATCCATAAGGGAAAATCAGGCAAACACGCTTCTATCTTTCTTTTCAGTTCTTGTTCGTGGCCTTCCTCTAGCTTCTGATCATCAAAATAAACAAGATCGATGTCACTGATGCCATGGTCAACCGGATAGCCCGATAAATGATTCCAGACGCTTTGGGCTATGGCTCCAGCACCAATATAGTAGTTCTTAAGTCCAATTTGATCCAATGCGTCAAATAACCGCATCAAGGATGGATTGACCTCCACAATCTGAATCAATTTAATCAATTGTTCTCTCTCCACGACTACTCCTCACTTCAACGTTAAGCTGTCCTCTGCTTCCCACAGCATATTGTAGGAATCACCGATGTCCTCGACGATTTTAAAGTCTTGCTTCTTGTACAACTGATACGCGACATTGGTCTTGGTCACACACAAACTGATTTTTAAAATCCCATTCTTAATCGATTCGTTTTTCAATGATTTGAGCAAAGCGCTCCCAACGCCTTGATTTCGAAAGCCTTCTGCCACGCCAATCACAAGCACCGGAACATCCTCCGAAAGATAGCCGCGAATATTCTCGCTATCGTTCCAGTATCGGATAAATGCCGCACCGGCTCTTTCCCCGTCAATCTCCGCAATCACCGCGATATCGCCTTTCCGCTTCCCGAAATCTATGAGCACATGTTTCGTATAATCATATGACAGTCCTTCTTCCAAGGACGGGCGGTCCTCCTCGCTTCGACTCCAAAATACCGCTTCAAACAGCATCTCCCTCAGAAACTGGTAATCCTCTTGCTTGTATGTTCTACACTTCAACAATTGATTCCTCCCTTCTCTTCCTGACTCGTAATAAGTACAAGCCTTGCGCACGACTTCTGCAAAGCAGAGGTGTTCCGCATTGCTCTCACTAGGCGAGAGCTCTGTTTCCAAATAGTCGATCGACGTGCAAAAAATATCATGCTCCACTTTTAACTTCAAACGCTTCCTTTTATCATATTAAACCCCGCAACGCTTGTCCAATACAGTCGTTGATCCTATCGCCTTTTCCTTGATTCGGGTGATTATATCCAACCGGAGCTGGTAGGCCCCAACACCTATAAAATGCTGATCATCGGCTGGGGATCAACCTATGGGCACGTCAAGGAAGCCATCCAGCATCGAGGCTACACCTTACTTGATATCTTCCATTTCTACTTCACCGTCAACAAGATCAACACCTTCGCCTGGTTTAAAAAAACACCTAAAACACCCATGTCGCTGCCAGCAATGTGGCTTGGCGTCACGGGTGCTTTTTTCATTTTAGCTATTCCCATGCAGGATTGCTCCGCCCAATTTTAGCTTCCCATCTAGACTCCCTAATCATAGGCCATCATGATTTCACCATCCTGCATGTCACCGGTTTGAACAAATCCCAAACTTTCATAAACATGCTCTGCCACAGCATTGCCATAGCCTCTGCCCTGGTGCTTTTCGTCAATCATAAAGCGCAAGACATCATAGGCCACTTTATTAAAGAGGGTCTTCTAGTCCGGCCGGTAGTAGGCCAATTGGATAAACCCCACCATCTCCTCGCCCTCATAGATGGCAAAAGGCATGGGGGTGCAGGTGTCATTATCCAAAGCCACAAAAGCCTGGGCCAGACTGATCCGGTTAGGGGCGACAAACTTGTCCTTGTCTTTGCCCGGATGAAGTTCCATGCATTCCTTGAAGTTTTCATCAGTAATCTTTTCCTCTCTACTCTATGTCCGACCTTATTTTTCTCTTTGCTCCAGCCAGACCTCCAGGATCATTCCATAAGCAATCCCTGCCAGGAAAGAAACCATATCGGCAAATCCCGTTGCGCTGTAAAAAGCAAAGGAAACCGTCAAACCTAAAATAGCTCCCCTAAGCAAGCGAATACCCCGGCTTGCGGGGCTCCAAGGCGCTCCGACTGCCAGACCAATGATCACACGGTTGAACCAGAGGGAAAAGACAAAGCCAGGACTTGCTGTAAAACCAGATCGCACATAGGCGCCGATTACGCAGACCACACCAAGTACAGCTCCTCCCATCAAGGAGGCTTTCATTCGATTACTCACGTCATTCTCCTTTCCATCCACCTCCGCCGACTCGCTTGAATCTGTAAGGCCTCTTTACCGCTGATCAGGCATCACGCGGTAGCGATTCCTAATAAACTGAATGGCAGCAAGGCCTGCCAGAACCACCGTACCCGCCAAGGCGACCATCTGCAGCGCACCGTACATCCGGCCAGCTGAAAGACTGTTAACTATGCCAAAATAGGCCCATGCAATCGGCAGAGGTAAGACAGCGTTTTTGACACGCATTACAACAAATAGGGTCAAGCCGATGGCAACAACCAGGATGATCATGGACCAAACCTCTGCTTCAATCCCAAATCTTCCCCATTGGATTTTCACCAGCCATGCGGCCATGTTCACAACTGTCGCAATCATAAGCCAGCCCGCATACAAGCCGAAAGCGGTCGGCAGCAACCAGCGCCGGCTGCCATCGATAGCCCCAATTCGATTCACGATTACCACCAGAGTAATCAACAGCGCGAAGATAAATAGGGTCGACAGACCGATCCATTCAAAGGAAAAGCTGATGATCCATACCATATTCAGGACGCTGGTCAGCCAAAAAAGACCGCTAATCCTGTCAATGGCCCGCGAATAGTAGATTTCCCGGTTCTTGGCAATCATCACGAACAAGGAAATCAGCAGCAGGATATATATGACGCTCCAGATACTGAAGGTTGATGGGGCCGGGGTGATCAGGGTCGGATACTTGTCCGAGATCTCCTTCTGAGAAAGACCGTTGATCAAACCAAAGGCGCCCATGCCATTTACAATCAGTGTGACCAATAGCAAAATTGCATTGATCCAAGCTTTTGTTTTCTGTTTCATCTCTTCCTCCTCATCTATGATTTGTCTTCCTTCAGATGATGGATACATACCCATTATCTGTAAATCACTTTAGATAAATTTGCTGTTTCAAGAAAAAAATTCGACTCCCCAAAAACGGAAAGTCGAATTTCATGGTTATAAACTGATTGGGATTATTTCGTCAGCAGCCAAACGCCCAAAACAAGGAAGAGCGCGGCCCAGATGTAAAAGAAAATTTCCGTCCCTTTTTCGCCAAGATGCTTCCTAAACCATTTGATTTTGATATTGTCCCATGCGATTCCTGGCTTCATGACAGCGATGACAACAACCAAGGCTGCATACACAATTGCTACAATTCCCCATACTACCATATTGATTCCCTCCTTTTGATTGAATCTACTCTAAGCCTTTTCTAATTCTTGGCGCTAATACCAAAAATACGACCGCACTGATTGCCAGCACAATTCCTGTATATGACATAATATCCAGCCATGACCCCCGGTTTGTCAAAACAAGGTCATTGCCCTTGTAAGTCCAGTAAAACGGAATCCAGTAAAACAAAGGCTGCCATTTGTCTGCCAGAAGCTCCACGCCCGCCACGGATCCAAAGAGTGGCAGGAAGAGCATCTTCATATTGCCCGCTGCATTCATAACGTCATCATTGTTGATGCCTTCAATAAAGCCGACGAGGATACTGATAATGCAGGATGTAGACACCATAATGACCGCATGGAAATAATTGATGTCTCTGAACCCGGTGATGATTAAAATCAAGAGGGTGCCCACCACTGGAATCACGACCCCAATCAGGCTTTTGCCGGCGATAAAACCGATTCTGGATACCGGAGAAAGATGGATGGCACTGATGGTGTTGTCCGTTTTTTCTTCCACGATATTGAGGGCAATAATCATCCCCCCCAGAATCGAGGTAAAGATGATGGCCACATTGACCATGATTTTTTTCAACGGCGGAATCTCCCTGCCATAATCCACAATCTCGGCTATGGAGTCCTCCATCCCAATTTCATAATGGTCAAAGGCAACCAGATTGCTGACATAGTCAATAATGAAATCCGGTTCGTTCCCCTGGGTCAAAATGAAGTATTCATCTCCTTCGTCCGGAAGCACGGCAATGATATTGTCCCTCTTTGCAACCCTTTCCTCGACATCATCCAGGGTCTCCAGCAACTCAACCTTTGCAAACTGCTTAAAGTATTCTGCCTGCTGGATGTTCTCCCCTTCCAGCATCACGATTTCAACCGTGGTGTCGTTAATGCCCGGCGAAAAGACGTTAATGACAATTGCAAAGATGACAGGCACAACAAGGATATACAAGGTGATAAAGTTTCTTACACTTGTCTTTAGATCCCGCTGAAATATTAAAAGTATTTTCCTGATCATTTTTCATAACACTCCTTCACAGGGACAGTGTCTTTTTGAATCGATAATCCGTCAGAATGAACAAGGCCATCCCCAGTGCGAAAAATCCCAATGATGCAACCATCACATAGGTCATGTTTCCACCGACCGAAATAATTTCCTTGAAACTCTGCAGCATGACATAGCTTGGAATGATCTTGACCCAGTCAGGGTCCCAGCTCGGTACAAAATAGGAAATATTGGGCATGATCATGATCACAATGATAATATACATGGCCCCAAAAGCCTCTATGATGTCCATATAGTAGGTCGTTAACATCAATCCAAGAGAGGCTGCAAAAAATCCGGAGGTCACAATAAACAAGATCATGGCCGGATAATTGGGCTGAAAGCCCATAATCGGTATCGATATAATCAAGGATGTTACAATGCCCGTTAGAATGATCACCCCGATCTTGCTCAGCAAATACTGCCAGACTGTCGATGCAGTGATTGCATAGGCCTTGATAATCCCTTCTTTTTTATCCAGGAAAATATAGGCTGAAATAATAAACAGACTCATCAGGGTTCCATTGAAAGTGAGGAATACCGGTATGATATTCTCTTTGTCATTCAAAGGTTCCAATTCCTCATAAAGGCGTCTGACCCTGATATGATCAGAATAATCCTCAATGACATCATGTGCCGCTAAACGGTTGTGATAGACCATTAAAAGATTCTTCAATTTTTGTGTTTCATACCCCTGCAGATAATAGGTGTGCACGATCTGATTATCCTCATTGACCCGAACATGGACAACCGGCACCCTTTCCGAGTTGGAAATGGCGTCCAAAGCCTCCTTGCTGTCCAGCAAGTAGATTTTCGACTCCTCTGTTTCATAAAGCCTTGCCTGTAAAATTAGGTCATCCGACTCCAATTCCACCAACTCGACCGTCTCGTCAAGATCCTCCTCTTCAAGCAAATTCTTTTCGTATCGCTCTACGATCGTCTGAGGCAAATCAAGATAGAGATATTCCTTGCCTTTGCTGTCAAACTCCTCGGGGACCACAAAAACAAGGATCAGCAAGAGAACGATGGCCATAAAAAGTTCAACATAGAAATACCAGCTCTTTGAGGACAGGATCAGTTCTTTTGAAAAACTGTACCAGAGTTTCATCTAAACCAAACCCCTTCCCGTTACTTTAATGAAGATTTCTTCAAGGGTCGCTTCCTTGGTATGCATGGTCTGAATGTCACAATTATTGATCACTTCAACCAGCCGGTTCTTATCCTCTTTGTCAACAATAGAAAAGCTTTCCTTGATCAAGTCGCCGTTTTTAAAATACTCGACTTCCACCAGCTTTTCTCCGTATTTCAATTTCAAGGCTTTGGGTGAATCGATCAGCCTGATCTTGCCGTCAACAATAAAGGCAACCCGGTCACAAAGCTCATCCGCAATGTACATGTTATGGGTTGTCAGAAAAATCGTGACACCCTTTTGGTTTTCCTCTCGAATGATGTCCTTGATCTGTGACGCAATTGCAGGGTCCAAACCGGTTGTCGGTTCATCGAGAAACCACATCTCCGGATTATTGATCATGGATCTTGCAAAGGTCAGCCGATGTTTCATCCCCTTTGAATACTTTCCCGCCTTAATGTGTTCTTTTCCGTCAAGTCCTACCAGCTTGATCAGATCCATGGGGTCTCTTGTCTCCACATCAAATAATTTTCTGTAGAACTGGAGATTTTCAAGACCGGACATTTTGCTGTAAACATTGGACTGCTCAAAGGACATGCCGATCTTGTTGAACATCTTGTTCTTAATATGCTTGACATCATATCCAGCAACCTCAACCACACCCTGCTGAAGCTGAAGCAGACCGACCAGGATGTTCTGGGTAGTTGACTTGCCGGCTCCGGAAGGTCCCAAGAATCCAAAGATCTCACCCTTCTTGATTTCGAAACTGACATCACTCACTGCATAGTTGTCATCATTACTATATGAATGGTACAGATTTTGTACTTTTATTACCTTACTCGTTCCTTCATCCATAAGCTCACTCCTACCAACAGTCTAATCTAGTCTTCCTGATAATTCAGCAAGACCAATTCCCCTTCTTTCAATCCGTCTTTTACCTCAACGCTGCCGTTAACCTTGACTCCTGTTTTGATTTCTCTTTCAACAAGCTCCCCATCTTCCAGAACCTTGACATATTGCTTGGAGTTTTCTCTAAAAACTGCCCCTTCAGGAACCAAGAGCACTTCTCTTGGCGTGTCAATCAGTACCTTCGCTTCCATCTCAAGTCCATAAGCAAAGGCAGCCGCAGCTTTTGGAAGACCAATCTCCACCGTCTGCCGGTTCTCTCTTACACCAAGCTCCGACAGGGTAACGAAAGCCTTGGGATATACCCGATCAACCTTCAGGCCTTCGATGTCGATATCAAGATCAAAATCATGAATTTCCGCCTTCATATCCGGTCCAATAAGAATGGCATCCTCCGCCATAAAATCGACCAGCAAGACTTTCTCTGTAGGATCCTGAATCTCGATAATCATAACGCCTGGAGACGGCACATCCCCTTCGAAGGTATTCAATTCAGTCACAATCCCTTCAACATCCGAATAAATCACATAATTTGCTTGATTCTTTTCAAGAATATCCAGTGTCAATAGCAGGACATCAATTTCCGCCTCGTATCTTTTTCTCAGGTTTGAAGAAAGTCCTTTTGCCAGCTGATTATAGGTGTTCTGCGCGATTCTCAAACTCCCCTGAATCGCTTCCACATTATTGACCGCCCGATCCACTTCCAGCTGAGACACCGCGCCGATGCTGAAAAGATCCTCCGTTCGCTCCTTTTCCTTTGTTGCTGTTTCCAATTGGCTTTGAATTCTTGATATTTCGATTCTGGCACTGCTGATGCTCTCCATATCCGCGCCTGACAGCGCATCCTCATAGGTGGCCTCCAAGGCTTCAATCTGCTTTTCAACCTTTTGAATTTCAAGATCCAGATTGTCTTCATATTTTACAAGCAGTTGTCCTTTTTTTACGGTTGATCCCAACTCCAGGGGGAGTTCCGCTATCTTGCTGGCGCCAGCTCCATAATACCTTCTGATATTTTTCGAACCGACCCGGCCTGTGTCCTCAACAAATTGGGCTACTTCTCCAATTTTTGCTTCAACCGTATTGTAGTCTGCGCCAACATTGCCCATTGTTAAAACATAAAATATGCCTACTCCAATAGCTGCAAATACAAAAAATGCAATGATCAATTTCTTTTTCATTCTGACCTCCCATTTCAGCAGGACCGCTGTTTGAATATTTTCTTTCTAAATAGTGCTGATGAACTTTCAAGAACTGTTAAATTATTACTTCTACATAAAATTAATACCCAATAATTTGTTCCCACCCCTGTTGGACACCCTTATTCGATCACTGGCAATATCATCCAGCCACTCTTAGTCTCATTCAATCATAAATTCTCGCCTTGGTCTAGTCTTATTGGAAGTTAGGGAGCTGCTCCACTCACTTCATATTTGATTCGATTCAGGCGTGCAGTCCCAACCTCAAGATGCCACAGGCAAAACACGTATTTTTTACCCAAACAAAAGGAGCAGAGATTTCTCTGCCCCCAAACATTTCTATAAATAAGTTATCCGTTGATTGCTCGAGCCTCTAAAGCGAAGCCCAACATCTTTACGTTCACTAACAAACGGTCCATCCACGACAACATCGACCAGTGACAAGAGTTCATCTGTATAGACTGTATGTTTTCTACCGCCTGCGACCAAATCCTGATCCAATAGATATCCTGTATATAACCAGATGGTTTTGTTTGCATACCTCTCCTTAACCAATCTTAGAATCGGTAAAATGCCCTCTTGGTTTTCCGGCTCCATTGGCTCGCCGCCCAGCACTGTGAGTCCGCTGATGTAGCTTGGCTCAAGGCTTTCAACAATCTGGGACACGATTTCATCCGTTACTTCCTGACCATATTCAAAATCCCAGGTTTCTCTGTTGAAACATCCCTTGCAGCCCACGCGGCAACCCGATACAAACAAGGAGGTTCTTACCCCCTCACCATTGGCTATGTCGTTGTACTTTATATTCCCATAATGCATTATAAGTGTAATACCCTTTCTTTAATCTCTTGGGTGCGCCCCTGATTCCAGAATTGTGTCCCGATGTAACCACAGGTTCTTCTGGTCACAGACATATGGTCTTGGTCTGTGTTGCCACAATTTGGGCATTTCCACGCCAATTTATCACCGGAGTCAACGATTTCGATTTCCCCGTCATAACCACACTTGTGGCAGTAATCTGACTTGGTGTTTAGTTCAGCATACATGATGTTGTCGTAGATATACTGCATCACACCAATAACCGCCGGGATATTGTCCAACATATTTGGCACTTCGATATAGGAAATGGCGCCGCCCGGGCTAAGCTCCTGGAACTTGGATTCAAAACCCAGTTTGGTAAAGGCATCAATTTCTTCCGTTACATGGACATGATATGAATTGGTGATATAGTTCTTATCTGTAATCCCATCAATGATGCCAAATCGAGTTTGCAAGGCCTTTGCAAACTTATAGGTTGTGGACTCCAATGGTGTGCCGTATACACTGAAATCGATGTTGTGCTTGGCTTTCCACTGGGCGCATGCATCGTTCATATACTGCATCACAGACAAGGCAAATGGTTCAGCTGAAGCGTCTGTATGAGATTTGCCCGTCATGTATTTCACACATTCATATAGCCCGGCATATCCCAGTGAAATCGTAGAATAGCCACCGTACAGCAAGTGATCAATGGTCTGCCCTTTTTCCAAACGAGCCAGCGCGCCGTACTGCCATAGAATTGGAGCCACATCAGACTTGGTGCCTTTCAACCGATTATGCCTTGCCAGTAGGCCTCTATAACATAAGTCCAGTCTCTCATCGAACAACTTCCAGAATGTCTCAAGATCACCGCCAGAACTTAATGCCAAGTCCACAAGATTCAAGGTAACAACCCCTTGATTAAAACGGCCATAGTACTTGGGCTGGTCGTTCTCATCTCTGTAGGGTGTCAAGAATGAACGGCAACCCATACAGGTATACACATCCCCATTTTTCAATTCTCTCATTTTCTTTTCTGAAATATAATCCGGCACCATCCGCTTGGCTGTACATTTAGCCGCCAATTGAGTGAGCTCAAAGTACTCAGATCCTGCTTTGATGTTGTTTTCTGATAAAACATAGATCAGTTTAGGGAATGCCGGTGTGGTCCACACCCCTTTTTCATTTTTAACCCCTCGAATCCGCTGCTTCAGCATTTCTTCAATAATCAAAGACAGGTCATCGCGCAGCCGGCCTTCTTCTACTTCATTCAAATACATAAATAGGGTAACAAAAGGCGCTTGACCGTTGGTGGTCATTAAGGTAATGATTTGATATTGAATCATTTGAACACCGCGATTGATTTCTTCCTTCAATCGCTTGTGAACCAAGGCATTAAACTTCTCATCCTCCAGTTCAAGACCCGCTATGTTCATTTCAGTCTCGATGTCCAGCTTGATTCTTTGTCGTGAAACTTCCACAAATGGTGCCAGATGGCTCAATGAAATGGATTGTCCGCCGTACTGGGTGCTCGCGACTTGCGCAATAATCTGCGTTGTGATGTTGCAGGCAGTGGCAAAGCTATGGGGTTTTTCAATCATCGTTCCACTAATCACCGTACCGTTTTGCAACATATCTTCAAGATTCACCAGGTCACAGTTATGCATGTGTTGTGCAAAGTAATCTGTGTCATGAAAGTGCAGGATGCCATCATCATGCGCTTTTGAAATATCCCCATCCAATAGAAACCTTCTGGTCACATCCTTACTGACCTCTCCAGCCATATAGTCTCTTTGAACAGAAACAACTGTAGGATTTTTATTGGAGTTTTCTTCCTTGATTTCTTCGTTTTTTGTCTCGATCAGGGTCAGAATCTGTTCGTCGGTTGAATTGGACTTACGGACTAAATCTCTCTTGTATCGGTATTTTATATAGGTTTTGGCAACCTTGTAAGCGCCCTTTTCCAACAGGGCATCTTCCACACTGTCTTGAATGGCTTCCACATGACTGCCTTCGGAAACCTCACTTGCAACCTTTCCTGCGATTTCTTTGATATCTTCCGACTGAAGTTGGTCTGCTTCTGCCACTTCTTTGTTGGCGCCCGCTATGGCTGCAATTATTTTGGTGATATCAAATACTGCTTTTTGACCATTTCTTTTATGAATATTCATGATGTTCTCCTATTAAACCATTGATTTTCCGCTATGCTCTCACTAAAGACACCCAATATATAATAACTATATATAGTGTTAAATTCTTGATTCAACTACTATAATTTGTGCCTTTCTGTTTCGCTCCGTTATTTACTATATAACAAATCCAACTCTGATTCAAGTGCTTATCCAAGACGAATAAAGCGTCTCTTTTCCACTTTCAAAACCCCTGCCGCATGGCTGCACAATATAATAGAGGCAGATTTCTCTGCCCCAAAACGTGACATGCTATTTACTTCCAATTCAACCATCACTTTAGAACAATCCTTTCAGGAAACGCCTGCTTGCGTGAAATATGCCACATCTTGTCTATATAGGCATTGGTATAGACTTGCTCAATAGAATGGTACAGAACCATGGCCTTATTCGTCAAACGATAAGTGGTGTACCTTTTTTCCAACAACCCCGCCCACTTTGCCAGGCGAATCTCATGGCCAAACATTTTCATTATCGGCACGCCAATCAAGTCTTCAAAATCACGGGAATCAATATCCAATGTATAGGCCCTCCAGAAAAGATAATAGACTGCCCTCTGCCGTTTGGTAAAATCGATTGTCAAAGATGTAGGCAGAGAATTTTGGCTGACACGATTGATATAGTCTTCAAGCGAAAATGTATTGATTTTAAAACTGTCTCTGAGTAACGTTGTGGCCGAAAGGCCAAAACCCAGGAAGGAATCCCTTGTAACAGAAGAATACTTGTCTGTCCCGCGTTTCCCAAAAGTCCATACCGATGTTCTTTCCAAACCGATCTCTTCACAATAATCGGACAGATGATTGAGCATCCGCTTTTTCACCGCTTCAGACATGGGTTTGTATTCGTTGCTGGAGAAGGTAAAGTCAATGAAGGGATAGGTGGAAACCTGTGTCGCCCCGCAGTTAAAGGCCTTATCGATATCCGCTTGCAGCGACTTGTCTGTTTGACCGGGAATCGCGAAAATAAGATCGACATCGATCACTTCAAATCCGAAATCCTTTGCAAGCTTTATCTTTTCCTGGAAGCCGTCATAGCTTCTTCCGATTTTGGCAAGACAGGTTTGATCAAAGGACTGTATGCCAATGCTGACCATGGTCACGCCATATGCTTTCAGTTTTCCTAAAACGTCCGGATTGACATCCTGCGGATGAAGTTCCAGGCCAATTCCGCCCTCAATATCGAAATACACCTTCAGTTTTTTGATGACATCCCCCAGGTCGTCCACCATAAGCGCCGGGGTGCCGCCTCCAAAATACAGGCTCGTCACGGGTTTTCTTTTCTTCATGCCGGAGCCGACGATTTCGATTTCCTTAAGCAATGCCCTTTTATACCGATCGGCTTTCTCTTGATCATAAACCTCCTTGCAGTATGGGCAAAAACTGCATAAGGTCCTGCAAAATGGAATATGTACATACAGGCCTAGATTCTCCAGGTCCATAAAGTCCAGTTCGTTCTGATATTTCCCTTCGAAAACGAAGGGTTTGAAGGAACGCGTCAATAGGACACGCAACATCGATGTCAACAACATGATCTTTCCTCCTTTTTTAGCGTCTGTCTCGTCTTATGCGATAAGCCCCCATGCACAGTCCCGTGGTCGCACCCAAGGATATGATCGTAATCAAAACCGGCACCAGCATCTGATATTCGATGCCCCTATAGCTCATGGGAAGATCAGACATGGTCCATAAATAGGGCAAGCCCAAGAGAATCCCGCAAACAAATGCCATGGCTCCACTAAGCCGGGCAAAATACCCTCTCGGTTTTTCCGGAAAAAGGCTTCCTGCAATCACAGCACCATGGACGCCATTCAAGACCGTTACCCCGGTAAGACCCAAAACAGAAAAGGCCAACCATTCAGACGGACCACCCCCAGCCTCTTGAGCCGCTACGATAAAAAACAAGAGCACAGCACCTGCTGACAAAGCCAGAAACTCAACGAAAGCACTCCTCCTAGCCAGTAAAAACGGGTTCTTTTGCTTCAAGGCAAGATTCTTTTCCAGAAATCGCTCCAGAAAAGTTCCGCCCAAAAACGCACCGCCCGCTCCCATGATCAGGAGAAAAATAATTCCGATCACATCCTCTCCCAATCCGCTAATGACTGAAAATAAAATATACAGGAGGCCCACAATTGCGGCTCCAGCAGCATAAGCAGCCGTTCCTAATGCCACCATTCGAAAGAGATCCCTTCGTTTCTTTTTCATATGACCCTACCTCCATGCGTACCAATCACCGCTAAATATGCTTCAGATACCGACGACCCAATTCAAGGATCGCCTTCAGGTTCCCGCCAAAGACAAGGGAATACTCCGCCGGAAAGAAAAAACCGCATTCTTGGCAAAGACCTTGAATATCGATACAGCGTCCACATACCCACTGTCTGCCGTCTTCCACGACCACACACTGATAGCAGGGCGTTTGATACGTATTATGTATAATATAGGGAAAGGCAGCGCGCAGATTCAGAATGGGATAGCCATCATCCATCAGTTTCTCGATTCGATTGCAGCATTCAGTCTTCTCTTCCACGCTCAGCTTCAAGTATTCCGTTCCAGGATAAGGCGTATGAAAGTTGAAAGAAACGGACTTAACATTCTCCACTCCAGCCGCCAATCTGCAAACACTCTCGATATCCCCTTGGTTTATGCGGTTGATGGCCATATAAATGCAGATATTTGAGGCGCTTGCCTCCGTGATATTTTCAAGAATTGAATCATATGTATCTCCACGCAAGTGGTTGTGATTCTCGCGTTCACCGTCCATGCTCACAAGAATCAGATCCGCCTCAGGAATATCAAACGAAAGCGTTCCGTTGGTAATCACATTCACGAGCAGAAAGCCCATTTCCTTGGCTTCAATAACCAGATCCCTTACACAGCGTCCTTCATCTCTCCAAAGGCACGGTTCCCCGCCGTAAAAAATCAGGATGCGCACCCCTTGACTGTAAAGAGACTGCATTTCTGATTTTATTTGACTATAGGGATAGATCCTGCCATTTATGTTGTTGACTGCACAATGCCTGCATGACAGATTGCACCTGTCAGTTAGAATAATGGAACCAATTAGCGGTTCTTTCTTGCGGAGCAGGATCGTCCCTGCACTTCTCAATCCCAGCTGAAGCATAGATGAAACCCTCATTCTATCATCTCCTACCAAAGATCTACGTCTTTCCATAAGCAATACATATGCTTGCCTTTATTTTACTGGCAACCTACGTTTATCTATGTTATACCCGAAAAAAGGAATTGGATATCCTTGCCACCTCAGGCTTGATCAAGCATTGGCAGAAAGTATTATTGGACAATTAGGTACAAAAAAAAGGAAAAGCAACCGATTACTCTTCCTTCTTGAATGTAACGATGAAGTTGTGGGTCTCGCCAAAGAAGCGGTTCAATGCGGCTGTGGAGACCACTTCCCAACCTTCCTTGGCCAGTTCGTTGATCTTTGCCTCGACTTCCTTTTCGTTGATCTTTCCGAAGAAGAAGCCTCCAGTCCAGAACTGCTCCACGCGATAAATCATATCATCACCCCTGATGATAAATTACCCGAATGGTGGATATTGAATCCTTGGTCAGCGTTCCGCTTATGTGGATGAACTTTACTACTAATGATGCTCCTTATTCCTTTACTTATGCTATGATTCAGCGTACTCTACCCAATCTTACTTAGTGCTACACACTTTCGCGGACTTGACCAGTAAGAATGAAGTGCCCGTCGCTTAATTCACTTTGCAAGCATCATGAGTCATAGGATTTTATGCATTTCTAAAATGTAACTATATGATAGCCTTTGTCAACATATCTCTTCATCCCTGCATGACCATTCATATCCTTGATTAGAGGATAATCTAATCCTTGATTAAATTCTAATACATCAAGTTGGACAGAACATGCATAACAAACACCTGCAAACAGATTTCTTTCTTTGGCTTTTAAGTAAAGTCCGAATTTCTCTTCCTCTAATATTTTAGGTAGTTTTACTGATTCTCCTTCAAAAATAATTTTAACTTCATTTCCAGCTTCTGCCAAATTAAGTGCGTTTAATAATACATGTACAAAGCACATTTTTTGACCACGCATAACATAAAATAAATATTTTCCCATAATTGTTCTCTCCTTATCTCAACAATAACATTCTTTACCACGATCCACTTTATCAGATGCCTTATTTATGATACGGCTCCCCGGAATTGATTCGGAATGCCCGGTAAACCTGCTCCAAGAGTACAACCTTCATCAATTGGTGCGGGAAGGTCATCTTCGAAAAGCTCAGCTGGAAATTAGACCGCTGCATGACTTCCTTGGAAAGGCCCAATGACCCTCCGATAACGAAGACCAGGTCCGAGTTTCCCTGTATACCCCAGGTTTGAATCTGTTTGGCTAGCTGTTCAGATGTCATTTGTTTTCCTTCAATGGCCAAGGCGATCACGGTCTGCTGGTCTTTGATTTTTGAAAGGATTCGCTGCCCCTCCTTTTCCTTTACCATTTCCTCTTCTTTTTCGGAAAGGGTCTCGGGACACTTCTGGTCAGCCACCTCAATCATGTTGATCTTGCAATATCGGGTCAGGCGCTTGGCATATTCCTGAATAGCACCTGTAAAGTATTTCTCCTTAATCTTTCCTACGCTGATTACTGTGATTTTCATCATCGGCCTCCTTTGCTGCTTCTATTCTACCACAGGTCTTTGCAGCGAAAAAATCAACATGTTTTTCCTAAAAATGGGTATTCATATTAGGAATACTCCTTGGAGGTGGCTCATGAAATATATACCGAATACATTAACCATCATCCGCATGCTGCTGATCCCGGTGTTTGTCTGGGTCTATTTCTCTGCAATCCCCAACCATCATTTATGGGCATTATTTATTTTTTTACTTGCCGGTTTTACCGACCTTTTGGATGGGTATCTTGCACGGAAATATGACGTCGTCACCACCGTGGGCACGGTCTTGGATCCGCTTGCAGACAAGCTGATGCTTTTGACCGCACTGGGTGTGCTCTTCTATGATCAGGATCTGCCGGGCTTTATCTTCATCATTATGGTCATCAAAGAATCCATCCTGATGATCTCCGGCACCATCATGTATTTCCACGACAATCAAATTGTCATTCCGGCCAACTGGTTTGGCAAAACGGCAACCATCGTCTTCACCCTGGCCATCATTCTGCTCTTCGCCATGCCGGGCGCCATCGTCAGCTATGTCGTTTTGGGACTGGCGGTAACCTTGAAGATCATTGCCTTCATCAGCTATTCCCGCACCATGCTTCGCATCCTCCGCGAGCGCAAGCAGACCCCGTAAGGGGTCCTTTTTATTTGCCGTAGATTCTGCCGATCTGGGTGATGTAGTCTTCCCCCGAATAGCCGTCCACCGTCGCTTCACTCCGTTTTGTCGCGCCATCAACCGCGCCGGCCTCTACAATCTTTTTAAGCCTTTCCATTTCCCGCTCCATTTCTGCCTCTGGATTTCTCATCGCTTTCAATCCCGCGCAAATGCCGTGGGCGCCCCAGTTGGACGTTCCAGCCACCAGCACCAGATCCGCCGCTTCCCGCGCTGCGATTTTCTCACCCAGCACGACATTTTTTCCAATAAGTTCCCGATAGGCTCCCAGTCCCAGCTCATTGCCGCCATCTCCAATCGCCAGCGTCTTCAGCCCGCTCCTTTTTGCATAAAGAAGCAATTGATCGAAATCTTCCATCTCCTCGTCCAGGCATTCGCCCCGCATGGAATAGCAGGAACCATCCTGCGCTTTTCCCGGCCGTTCAACAAACACCATCACCCGTCTGCCACACATCCATTCCCGTGCAGCAAAATCGCGTTGAGACAGAACCGGTATGGGCATGCTGGGTGCCAATCCGGCTAATAGCAAGGGCCGATTGACCGCATCACTGATCAGCACCACAGACTTGCAAGACACTGACAGCGTTTCCGCCAAAGCCAGACTGCCTGTAATTCCATCGGTTTCCCCTCTCCCGGTTCCCTTGATCGGGAACCCGGTTATTATGGCCACCGAATCCGCCGAATCCAAAATATCAATTGCGCACTTCAAATTCCCCTGCGTTGCGACACCCACTTCGCCCATCCCCCTTCGTTCCAATCCTTGTTGCATAATCCTTTCGATCTGTTCCATCTTTTCCTCCCCAATCCGTTCAGCACAATGAATTCTGCACAAAAAAAAGACCCAAACCAGCACCCTTCCGGGTGCGTTCGGATCTTATCTACCGTTCTGCGCAATGGCATTTTTGCAGAAGTACATAAAATTCTATTTTAGATTTTCAAATCTGTTTTTGGCATCTTTCAGCGACGCAATCACCGCACGTTTTGCCAATCCGTGAAACCGCCGTTCCACTTCCTCAATCATGGCTTCCAGCTCCGTGTTCAGCCGGTAGCCCACGACAATGGACCGGATGAACTCGGTGGTCATCTCCCGGACCATATTGCAGGTGGCATCCACAATCTCTCCGGTTTCCGCCTTCACAACCAGTCCAACAAAAAAGGTGTCATCCCGCATTTTGATGGGATCCTGCCCGCTGACTCTGGCTGTCCCTAGAATGTAAATCGTGTCTTTGTCAAACATCTCCATTCTCCTTTCTCCCAGTATACGGCGAGTCGGCACAAGGGTCAACTATGCTATACTAAAAGTAAGCAAACAAAAGGAGGCACATATGGCAAAGAAAGGTGATACAGGTACGGCATACGCCCAAGGACTGCCCATCGGCGTCGCCTTAGGCATTGTCGCATCGCTGGTTTTTGATTTCAATCTTGCGCTGGGCGTTGCATTCGGCGCTGCTTTCGGAGGCATCATCGGCATGCTGTTTTTTGGAAATCAGGAGGAAAAAGATGATGAGTCCAAATAAACTCATGGAACTGGATCAACGTTTTTGCCGGGCCGTTCAAGCAGGAGGCGCGCGCGCTTGGGCTTCCTACTTTTCGTCATCCGGTACGATGATTGTGAAAAATGGAGAAAACCCCATCGGGCGCGAAGCCATCTACCATATGATGTGCAAGTTTTTCGACAAACCTTCGAACCGTTTGATTTGGCAGCCTGAGTCAGCCATGCTGTCTGATGACTATACTGTCGGCTATACCTTCGGCCGCTATACGCGAACGACCCTCGACCCCGAAAATCGGGAGGTTGTCGAGAAGGGGCGCTATACAACCATCTGGCGGCTTCAACCGGACGGGAACTATCAAATCGAAGTGGATATCGGCAACTGATCCTTTGGTCGTTATAAAGACAGGAGGCGCAAACGCGCCTCCTGTTTTCTTAATATTTCACATCATATTTGCGAAGTGCTGATATGACCGGGAAGGTCCATTTTTGATCGAGTCCCAGCCGCTGAATGCGGGCGACCAGGCTTCGCAGATAGGCTTTCATATTGTGCTCCTGCTGCAGCCGCAAATATCCCGGTAAGGTCTGGTCCGGTCCCTGAACCTGCGATTCCAGAATCTCTTCCCAATCCAAAAGTCCGATTTGCTCATGCTGGATCAGTCCGCAAGTTGCTCGTGCCATCCGCTCGTCTTCCCCATGGATGTAACCGTAGTTTGCAACCTGCATTTTCTCCAGCATCGCAGCAAAGAGCCGGTTCGCCTGTTCTTCACTCAACTCCTTGCAGGCCGCCAGTCCCGACAGGGCATCCGAAAAATGCGCTACCGTATGAGCCCAGCCAAATTCCTCGGTGAAGCCATGAAAATCCTGCTCTTTTACCGCATAGGCAAGCAAGCTTTCCACCAGTTCCATAAACTTGTCCTTGCGCATCCAGGACCGGTGCGCCTTCACATGATCCTCGAGCAAAGCCGCAATGACCAAAAGGGCGAAGCTTCGCTTGTATACCCCTTCCCCTCGTGGCTGATCAATCTCGTGAAAAATGCCATCCTTCTGGCACCATTCCAATAGGTCGCGGCATGTGTTTTTCGTCAGTTTTTCACGATCAATCAAAACCCAAATCATGGTCAGGGCAAGCTCGTCCCGCATTTCCGGATCCGGATCGCCCAAAAACGGATAAAGTTCCAAGGCATATTCGTCCGCTTTCAGGGTTTTGGGCAAGTTCCAGTCATCTTTTTTTATGGCGCGCAGTTCTTCCAAATAATCTTCTCTTGTTTTCATCTTATTCCTCCCGGGCGAGTCGGCCAAAATCTCGAAACCATCGCAATGCCTTGAGCGTCAATACGCCAATCCACTCGTGATAGGACTTTTTCAAGCCTTCTTGATAAAAGGACTCCCCCCAAGGCGGAGACCAGCCCCCGCACTTTTCCATCTTGACGGCAAGCCAGTCCAGCTGCCTGTTCACATCTTCATCGCGGATCCCAAAGTCCTGTTTCCGGCTTGGATGCACAAAATGAAGCGGCATGGGCACGTACTCCTCCCACTTTTCTTCATCCAGGACAAGCACGGCTTGCACGCCTTTTGCCAAGGTTTCGCCCAATCGTGTCTGCAAGTCTCCTTTCAGGGCATCATACAGTGCCAGATAGCAATAGAGTTCATGTTCCGATTTGAAATGGGTTTTTGTTTCCAATAAATGAATGGCATGCAAAACCTGCTTGTGCAAATCAAAACTTTCCGGATTTCTTTCAGCGATAAGAAACTGCGCCAGAATTTCCGCGCTGGGGTTTCCCCAGGACGCGTCCATGGCCGTATGGCCCGTCTCTTCCAGAATGCCCCACCAGGGCGCATGCGGATAGTCCACAACATTGGCGGGAACAATATACCAGCCGCCCCGGTCGGAGTCATAGGCCTCCTCCAGATAGAGAAAGGCACGATCCATCATGTCAGTTCTTCTTTCACCGTCCGGCAGCAAAAGCAAGATTCGCAAGCCGACCGAAGTTGCCATCGGCGAGGAATCCGGCAGCTGAAAATCCGATTCCAAGCCATGGCCGAAACCGCCGTCCGGATTCTGAAATTGTGCCAATTCCTTTAAAACGTCTTCTTCGTCCCCATCAAGAAATTCCCAGCGATAAATCACCGCTTCCAAAGACCGGCCCACCGTCTGAATGGTACGTCCCATGCATTCCTGTGCGCCTCGACTTAACATCTTCACGCCAAACACCTTCCCTTCGATCTCAATCATTTTTTGCAACAAAAAATCCCTCCGGCAGCTCCATGGCTGTCTCTCCGATTCTAGAGCGTCTTCCATTCCCCTTGCCAGATGCGTTTCTCAATATTCTTACCCTGGGCGTATTGCACCAAAAGCCGTTCCACTTCTCCCAGCCACAACTCCATGTTTTCATGGGGGTGCACGGAAACAAGATTCAACACCATTCTTCTTGTGTTGTTTCCAATACAGGTTCTGGCCGAATCACTGGTCAGGCTCCCAAAAGGACCCTTCTCATCGGAAAAAACCGGCAGAAATTCAATGTTCAGTTCCCCGCGGCCGATGCCCTCATAAACCGTTCCCGCCGGCGCAACGGTGAAGGTGACATCCCCCTCCAGTTTGCTCATGTCATAGGCGCAAACCGGACAGCGGCTCTTCATTGAGATGTAATTATTGATCTCTACTACATTATTTACCCGATAAAGCCCCAATCCTCTTCCAATTCTTCTCAAAAGCGCTTCGGAAGAAACCCGGTACTTGGTCGGGTCCTTGCCAACCGTCCGATAGGCCTTGCGCATGGCGGCAATGGCTTCTTCTTTTGCGATCTTGCCTACCGGCAAAGTTCCTTCGATCTCTGCGATCAAAGCATCCAATTCGCCACTCAATTCTGCATTGGTCTCTCCCACAACAACATCGGCAACCAGGCTGCCGATCTGCAGTTCAGGCGCCCATTCCTTCCAGCGTTCATCAATTCGTATTTCCATCTTTCTCTCCTCAATAACCAATTTCTTCTATTCCTAGTTTATACCAAAATTCGTCGACTTTCTAATCTCTTCGATTCTTTCAAACTAGCAAAAATCCTTTTCGGCTGCCAGTCCTTGTGGACATTTCCAGGAAGACAGCGAAAAAGTCCTGAAGAATAAAGTAGGCGCATAAATCACTTTATGCGCCTCTCACAGATCCGGACGTGCGGGTCATCGCATCCGGCTCCTCCACCATTATCCCCGCTGGGGATGATAGTCATCATGAATTTTCACTAAATCACATAGTCCAAGCTCACTAAACCATTTGTTATCCATGGCATAGTGGGCTTGTTTTGTTTTGGAACTCCTCCAATTGGTCATGCGGATATTATCAATCTTGCCTTTCCAGCCATTCCTTCGCATGGCTCTCTTTAGACTTTTCATATGCTTCCAGCTTCTCATTTGCACTGCTCTAAGCCGTCTCCTAATCCAACTCATTACTCCTATGAGGAATGACCGGATTGAGGCTATGCCATAGTAGTTGGCCCATCCCCGAATGTAGGGATTCACTCTGCTCTTAATGAGTACTTCAAGATTAATCGTCTGGTTTTTCTTCGTGAGCCCCTTAACCTTGGTCTTAAAGGTCTTCTTTTTGTCTTTCGAGATTGTAATTCCATCGTTCGGATAGAACACAAATCCCAGAAAAGTAAAGGATTCCACTTCCGTGTCTACAATCCTTGTTTTGTCCGGGTGAATCGTTAGATTGTATTCCTTTTCAAGGAATCTCGTCACACTCTTAAGGACACGTTCTGCACCTTTTCTTGATTTATGGAATATCACAAAATCATCGGCATAACGTACCATGCTGTGCCCACGCTCCTCCATCAAGACATCCAGAGGATGCAGGTAAATATTTCCAAAGAGTGGACTGACAACCCCGCCCTGCGGCGCACCGACTTGCGTTTCATGGTAGATGCCATTGTCCATGACCCCTGATTTTAAGAATTCCTCGACTAGCTTCAGCAAGCTTCCATCCACTATTTCTTCTCGAATCTCCTTAATCAGCTTGTCATGATTTATGGTGTCAAAGTACGACTTCAAATCTGCATCTATGACATATCTCTTTCCACTTCTCACATGTTCTCTCACTGCTTCCACAGCCATATGCGCACTGCGTCCGGGTCGGAACCCAAAACTGCTTGGCCTGAACTTCTTCTCAAAGATCGGCTCGATGATTTGCCTTACCGCTTGTTGGAGTACCCTGTCTTCTACAGTTGGTATGCCTAATGGTCTTTGGCCGCCATTGGCCTTATCTATGTAGCATCTTCTCACAGGCTTGGACCGGTACTCCTTGCTTCGTACTTTCTCCTGAAGGATTCTTAAGTTACCCTCCAAGTTGCCTTCGTACTCTTTAATTGTTACCTTGTCCACCCCTGCACTTCCACGGTTTCTTTTCACCGCTTTGAATGCTTCTTTAAGATTATTGATGTCATAGATTTTGTCAACCAGACTATACCACTTACGCTTTTTAGTTTCCTTCATTCCTATTCGTAGACTTCCTTTCTGCACATTTACTCCACACTTCTGATTTCTCCCTGCTTTTCGAACCTTTATAGCCACTTCGGGCAATGATTCTTCCTTGCAGTTTCACACCGACGGTCTACCCTTATGTTCAACCCCAGATCATCGGTTCCTTACCTCCCTGGCTCGCTGTCGACTCATGTGTTTCGATTGTACCAAGTTTTCATCTATCTTCGGTGGATGCGATGCTTCACTTACCTTCCAAGCCTTTTGGGTCTCTTAGGCACTGCCGGTCACTGCCGGCAGTCACTCGGTTGCCACCACTCCATCTGTCACCAGACTTCTTCGTCTCCGAGCTTCTTCGCTACTATCACGCACTCTGACTTCTCACCGGTCATCTCGAGACTCTCACACCTCGCGTGCTTGATTCTTGATACCTTTTTTTTAAGGAACCGATGAGACCTCCATGGGTCACATCCATAATCTTTCATTCTGCCTCAGCCCTCCTAACACTTGTGACCTGCGGTGATACTGGACTTTCCGTTTCTTAACACGGTTATCCGGTCACACTGCTAACACGGGATTTATTGTGGCTCTGTGCAAAACTTTGTCTTGTAATCCTCCGCACACTTCCTCGCGGAAATGCACTATTACTCAACTAACGCTTCCGTCACTCCGGCACGCTCGGGACTTTCACCCTTTAGATTATGGCGCTGCCACGCGCACCAAGAAAAAATCCCTTCATCGAAGGGATTTTCTTCTTAACCAACGCTTGAGCCATACAATGCACAATAAAAGCCCCATGCCCACGCCTAAATGCCAAAGCTCTTCAAATACAATGACCTGCTTGGCCATCAATCCTGCAGCCCTAGGCCAGCTTGCTTCCATCGCATGCAATCCCTCGATAATCCCAACACCGATCAGGAAGGATAAAAAGCCAAAAATTGCATACAAACCCCGATTTCTCTTTCCAAGAACCCAGCCCTTGGCGCCGTACTGAATCAGCGGCAGGGTGACAAAGGAGATCCATGCAAACAAGAACAGGATTTCAACATCCATGGATGCGGCAAAATAACCCCCGCCTTCCCCGCTCAGACTTCGGTATCCCTGCACAATCACCAGGTACAGCAAATACCATTGGGTACTGGTCAATAAATAAGCAACCAAGCCTGAATGAATGCCATAAGCATCCAAGATTCCTTTTACAAAGGATTCAACATCTTGTCCAATCACCGATTTAACGTCCCGGCCCGCTTGCTGGGCCTGAAGAAACATGGCAAGAAGCTCCTGCTCCACTTCCCGTTTTTCCCAGTTATACAAAGTACTCTGGCCAACCCACTCTGTGACCTGATCAAAAATTTCTCGGTATTCCGGCTGCAGGTCGGCAAATCGTTTGTTCCTCTCTTTGGCTTGCCAATAAACAACTGCAACGGATATAGCTGCCAACGCTAAAACCAAGCCCGCAACAATGCCCTGTCCCGGGCGCAAACCCGCCTCACCACGAACTTGAGACGCCCACATAAACAAGGCTGTGAGCAAAACAATGGTGCCTGCAATCACCAAAGAAAAACTCTTTTTCATTCTTTCTCTACGCGTTTTCACTCATCTCCCTCCTCTCCAGGATCTGATCCACACGTCCTCTCGTTTCTTTCCAATGGCGAATAAATTCCAACCGCTCTTCTTCACCGCTTTCTGTCAAACGATAGTATTTCCGTTTCGGTCCATAGGGCGACGGCCGTTTTTCGGCGGAAAGCAAGCCTTTCTTCTCCAACCGAATCAGAATGGGATAAACAATCCCTTCATTGACATGAGAAAACCCCGCCTGGACCAATTCTTCGCAAATTGCGTACCCATAGGTTTCTTCTTGCGACACAATCTCTAAAATACAGCCCTCCAATACGCCTTTCAGCATCTGGGTTTTTCCAGCCATCGAAACTCACCCCCCTATATGGCATTACCTAGTAGCTCACTTTTATTCTACACCCACTACTTGGCATTGTCAAGTAGCAGAGAAAAAAGAAAGGACCGTTTCCGATCCCTATTCCTTGCTTTGCTTGCCCGTAAGCGATTCGATCTTTAATTTATAAATCGTAACCCCCCGCAAGGCGTCTTTATCGCCTTCGAAGCGCTTGATCATTTCCGTCGGCTTCTCCTCCAAATGCAAAAACATCTTGGTCAGCGCCTGACTCTTTTGATTGATGTCATGAACCAATTCCATGGTTCCTTCCAGTACAACCGACCGATAGGCGTGGCTGCACTGCCCTTCAATATAACCGCGGTCTTGAATGACCAGTCCGCACACCCGCGGATTCGCCCGGATATAATCCAGTTTCCGGCCTGCCTTGGCGCCATGAAAATAACAGGCGTTTTCATCTTCATCGTACCCATAACTCATCGCCACCGTATAGGGAAGCCCCTCATGACTCAGGCCCAAAACCATATACTTGCCTGCTCGCAAAATGGAATGAATCACCGATAAGTCCGTTATTTCCCGTTCTTTCCGCTGCATATGATAACGCATCATTTCCTCCTCAAGACCACATTCCGTCTCCTACAAAGAACCATGGAGACGCGATGACCATTCTTCCCATGGCACCGTACAATGAAATCACATGTACAGAAATGATTTACCCCGATCATTGAAGCGGTAAACCGAAAGACGATAAAGAGAAGGCTTTTAGCTGAAAACCCGTCGCATAAAGGACACGGGAATCTCCCGCAGCCGCGGACGTCTGCCTACGCCCCAACGTTCCAGCCGAAAATCGCTTAACCGGCCCTGGCCGATCAGTTTGATTCCCTCAATCTCTAAAAAATCCATAGGGTGGATCAAACCTTCGGGCCGTTTAAAATTATAAATTCCAGCACGGTGAAAGACCGTTGCCGCAAATTGGGAGCAGAAATAGGCGTTTTGTCGCGTTAGGGCAACCCCTACCTTGGCAAAGGCCATCCCCAACAGGTTGTAGCGGTAGAGTTTGCGATTTCGGTCAAAATGCCGAATTTGACGCTGCAGATTATGATACTGCTTCTTCGAAATTTCCAGCTCATAGAGGGCGAACTGCGCCTGCTGAAAATGCTGGTAGACACCGTCCTTGACATCCTCTTCGACGAACCCGGCGAAAAACGGATTCGTATAGTACTTGCGCCCAAAGGAATAAAAGGTCTGGTGGGATTCATCAAATCCGATCGAGATATGGGAAAACGGAGCATCCGATGCCTTGCGTATAATGGAGCTCAGCATGGAACCCGTATAGGTGAGCAAAATATATGCGTGGTAAGTTTTTTCATTCATGATACTGCCTCTTTTGTCAATAATAGCCCTATCTTACCACAATTTAAAGAAATTCCCTAGAAAAAACCGACTTACATCTTTCTTAATTTGATCCGCGTCGTTTCTTGGCGCTTTTCTCTTCCCTGCGCTCCCGTTCTTTTCGTTTTTTCTCCATAAAGCGCTGTTCCCGGAGAATTTTCTGGTAGCTTTCCCAGCGTTTGAAATCCAAGTCTCCCGCATCGAGTGCCGCCTGTACCGCGCATCCAGGCTCCCCTGTATGACTGCAATCCCGAAAACGGCATTGCGCTGCCAATCCTTCAATCTCCGCAAAGACGGTCCCGCTTGCCTCTTCGTCATCCAAGAGCTGCAATTCCCGCATGCCTGGCGTATCGATCAAAAAGGCGCCGTTGTCCAAGGTCACCAGTTCCCGATAGGTCGTCGTATGCCGCCCCTTGTCATCGTTTCGCAAGCCTTGCGTGACCAAATGCGTTTCGCCCATCAGGGTATTCATCAAGGTCGATTTGCCCACCCCGGAGGATCCCAGCAGAACGCCCGTCTCCCCCGGATTCAAAGACACCTTCCATTCTTCCATGCCTTGACCCGTCAGGGCGCTGACCACATAGATGGGCACACCAAAGGCGATGCCCTCCACTTGGGCAAGACGCTCCTCGACATTTTCACAAAGATCCCGTTTGGTTAAAAGGATGGCAGGATCCCCGCCGCTGCTCCATGCCTGGGTCAGGTATCGCTCCAGTCTTCTCAGGTTAAAATCCGCATTCAATGCCATACAGACATACACCCGGTCGATATTGGCCGCCACCACCTGTTCATCCAGGCGGTTTCCCGCCACTTTTCTGGAAAACTGGCTCTTTCTCGGCAGCACTGCTTCAATCATTCCATGACCGGCCCGATCGTTCAGCCGATCGACCCGCACATAGTCCCCCACCGCCGGATACGCGGCCAGAGAAACTGCCTCCGCTTGAAATTTCCCTTTCACCTCTGCCAGGAAGGTTCCTTCCCCGCCGGAAAGGTGGTAAATGCCCCGGTCCACCCGAATCACCCGCGCCGTCATGGCATCCTGTTTTTGATGGTTGCTTCCTGTTTTTTGTTGATTTTTTTGATTCATTCAATGCCCTCCGCATAATTTTGGGCATAAAAAAGCCCGGACCTGTCACTCCGGGCAATTGGATTCGCTATGGGATCCAGTTCTTCAAGATTTTATTTAAAACGTCTGGCCGGAGTGATAATTTGTTTGGATTCACTTGATAAAACGAGAAGATTCATTTTCATCATTGTCATCACTCCTTTTCCTTGAAGAATTTGACTTCACTATACCATGATCATTCTGAAAATTCAACTTTATTGTATGAACTTTATGGAAACATGCCTATGGCCGGTAGATAACCGGGCTCGCGCCGAACAAAATATCCAGGCTTGCGCAGACCTTTTCCATCTCGGTCACTTCCTCAACAAGATGGGTCACGTTCCGAATTTCAGACGGTTCCTTGATCTCTTCAATCTCGATGCCAAGGTTTTTTCGATAGAAGCTGTAGCTCTTCCACAGACTCTGCTTGATTCGCGGCACATCAGAAGGCTTGCGGAGCAAGTCAAGAATCTGCTCGCGCTCATATTCCAAATTGGCAATCGGCGTTTTTTTATCAAATTGCGCAAAGGTCTTGCCCATTTCACGCGCCCGCTCGTTGTCGATTTCCTGGCACAAGAATTTGACGACATGCCAGGCATCATAAAACTCCGATAGGCTTAAGATCTTCTGGTCTTTCAGCCATAGAAATGCAAACAGTCTCCTTCGCCAGTCCCACCACTTCAATTGACTTTGAAGATCCTGGGCAGGAATCAGGAAAAAACCCTCCCGATACAAAAGCGCGCCAAAAACCCCCGGCGGCCGGCCCATCCGGGTCCCCTTCAACGTCGTCCGATAAACGCCGCAGCTAGGGCTCCCCTCCATAAAGACATAGGCACTGACATTCGCTTTTTGCAAGCGCTTGAGCCCGCTCAAACAGGCTTCCTTCATTTCCTCGGTAATATCTTGGTTGCCTTTCATCACCTGGGCACGTCCTTCCCACACATCAATCCCATTTCCGCCGACCAGGCGAATGGAATCCCGCGGGGTCCCCAGTCCCGCTTCAATTTCGGGACAGACGGGATGCCAATGAAAGGCATTTCGCTCCCTTTCCAGTATTTGCAGCATATCCCAGCCTTTTCGGTTGTAACGCACCTTGGCGCCATACATGCACAGGCTGATTCCAAGCGCAACTTTTTCATGAATGATCATGTTTTCACCTCCATCTACCAATCTCATACCCTTTTTTTCTCAGTTTTTGAAAAAAACATAAAAGAACGGGCATCATATGAATAGGAGGTTGGCAAGAAAGGAGAAGAAATAATGAAAATAGATGCCGCGCTTGTCCTGCAGGGCGGTGCCATGAGAAGCATGTTTACCACAGGTGTGCTGGACGCCTTCTTGGAGGAAGGCTTGATCTTTCCATATATCGTCGGTGTTTCCGCCGGCGCCGCCAACGGGATTGCCTTTTTGTCCCGGGAGACTGGCCGCACCTGCCGGGTCAATCTGACCTATATCAACGACCCTCGCTTTATGGGATTGAAAAATTTTCGAAAAACGGGCAGCTTTTTCAACTTTGACTTCCTCTATGATGAAATGCCCCACCATCTTGATCCCTTTAACTATGACGCCTTGTTTGCTTCGGAAGAAGAACTCGAGATCGGCGCCACCAATTGCGAGTCCGGCGAGGTCGACTATTTTTCGTTTCAGGAAGCCAAAAAGGGCAATGATTTCAAAACCTTTTTGCACGCCCTCTACGCTTCCTGCAGCATGCCCTGTGTGTGCAAACCGGTTTATCTGAATGGCGTTCCCTATCTGGATGGCGGCATTGGCACGCCCATTCCAACAGAACGCGCCTGGGAACAAGGCTATGAAAACCAAGTCGTGATTCTGACCCAATCGGCGCAGCCCATCACCCGGTCTCGCATCCGCACCCTGCCGCCGCGCTGGGCCTATCGCAAGTCCTATCCAAGCATCGTATCCCTTTGCAACCATTATGACGAACTATTCAACGAAACCATGGATACCCTTCTTGCGGGAGAAGCGAAGGGACGCTTCACCCTGATCGCGCCGGACCAGGACTATGGGGTTCGGGTTACCGAACGAAATCGCAACAAACTCATCCGGCTCTATTTCCACGGATTCAACAAGGGGCTGGCCGCAGCCAAGCAAATGAAGGCAGAAAAATAGGGAGGCCAAGCCTCCCTATTCTCGTGTCAATTTCTTGATTAAATTCTGGTGCTGCGGATAAGCCCCAAGCAGGTCCGCCCGAGTCAGCAACTCGAAATCTTCAAACTCAAATCCCGGCGCTACCGTGCATCCCACCAGCGCATAGCCGGCATCCACACAGCTGCCAAAAATGGTGCCGCGTTTTACGACAGCCTGATAGACCTCACCCTGATCCAGATTTCTTCCCAATCGAATTTCCCGATGACTTCCATCTTCTTCAATCACATGCACCGAAAGCGAGCTGCCTTCGTAAAAGTGCCACACTTCATCCGCCTTTAAGCGATGCAGGGCAGAAAAGTTTCCTTCCGTCATCAAAAAAACAATCGCGGTAGACGCGGCATGGGGACAATCCAGATCAATCGACTCGTATCCGGTCACCTTCCCATCGTCCTTATAGGTTTGACGATAATATCCGCCTTCCGGATGCGGTGCTAGCTCCAACTGGCCAACCAATTTCTCTACTCGTTCCATCTTGGCTCCTTATGGTTTTCAACCAGCATATCGCGATTGCCGCAAAGAGTCAATTACAGTTTCAAGGCAAGAAAATCTTTTCGAAGCCGATCAAAGTCTTCAATCCAGTCGGCGATTTCCTGTTCATGCTCCAACTCGTCATTCAGGATTTGCACGGCCATTTGATGGGTGGCAAAATCCTTGCCTGCTGTAAACTGGGCAATCTCTTCATAACGCTGGATTGCACATCGCTCTCCGGTCAAATTCTGCGCCAAAATCGCCTCTATGTACGGATCCGTTGGCGCCTCGTATGCACAGCGCGCTTTGTCCATCCATTCTGCCGGCGACAAAATCGGTGTTCCGCCCAATTGTACAATGCGATCCGCAACCAGTTCCGCATGAGCCAATTCTTCATTGGCATGCACCAACAATTCCGGCTCAATCTCGCTGCGCATTGGTCCCGTCATCACTTTTACACCAATCCAATACTGGTAGTAAGCCAGCCATTCTTCCGCCAGCGCCTCATTCAACATTTCAACCAGTTTTTCAACGTCCAGTTTTGCAATTTCAATACCTTTTTCGCTCATTGTATTCCCTCCTTCTTAGAAAATATTCCCTTTTTCACACTTTTCAATCAAAAGATTTCTTAATAATTTATATACCCCTTGAGGGTATCGGTATTCTGTGGTATGATAAGCAGGAATTGGCTAAGGAAAGGAGTTTTTCAATGAAGATCAATGTCATCTCAAACCGTTGCCCCCAGAACCACCCATGCCCGTCAACGCGGATTTGTCCCGTTGGCGCCATCAAGCAAGTGGGCTTTGGTGCACCGACCATCGATGAAGACTTGTGTGTGAATTGTGGACGCTGCTTGCGTTCCTGCCCATTTGGCGTATTCCAATCCGCATAAAAACAACCCAGCCGTTTGGCTGGGTTTTCTTTTACGCGGTTTTCTTCGATTTGATGGTCTTGTAGGGCCAATGCTCGATCCCGCCGATATGAACCACATTTTTGTGTCCCAGTTTCAGCAATTGCACGCAGGCGCGCATGGCTCTTGATCCGCTTTGGCAATACACAAAAACAGGCATCTCAGGATCCGGCAATTCTTTTCGTCTTCTGCGGAGTTCCGGCAAGGGAATCAAATGCGCCTTCGGCAGGTGCTTCTTTCTATACTCCCCAGGGGTTCTCACATCAAGTAAGAAAATTTTCTCCTTGTCCATCCGCGACTTGGCCTCTTCAGGACGCAGTTTCTTAATCTTTTTCGTATAGTAGGTTCCTACCGCCAAACGGTAAACCACAAATGCAGCGATTCCTATCCAAACCCATTGTGACATCAACATTTCCCCCATTTGTTCTTTTATATATTTATATCAAATATTACGGCTTTTCGCAATGGAAAAACTTCACTGAGGCGCTTTGTTTTGATAATACAACTTCGCTATCTTCACCTCTTCCGCATGATCGCAAATCAAGTCTGAATACTGATACCCCCTATCTCCATTGGGTTTGTGTACCTCTTTTGCCGGAATGTCCCGCAATTCCTCCACCCAAGTCTTAATCCATTGGGCATCTGGATCAAACCGCTTACCCTGGGTCCATGGATTGAAAATCCGAAAGTAGGGTTGAGCGTCACAGCCGGTTGAGGCTACCCACTGCCATCCGCCATTGTTCAGGTAGGGATCGGCATCCACCAACTGTTCCATAAAGTAGCCTTCTCCTTTTCGCCAATCCACATGCAAATCCTTGACCAAAAAGGAAGCAACGATCATCCGGGCGCGATTATGCATCTTGCCTGTCTGCGCCAGCTGCCGCATGGCCGCATCGACAACGGGAACGCCGGTTTCTCCCGCCTTCCAGCGGGCAAATCCCTTCTCATTTTGCTCCCATTCAACATCCTTGCCATTCCAGTTGTCTGTCATGGCTTGGGGTTTTTCTTCGTAAATGCGATAATAGAACTCCCGCCAGATCAACTGGCGGATCCAGCTTTCCGCCCCCTCAGACATGGGCTGTTTCCAAACGTCCTCCAAAAGCCTGCAGGGAGAAACCTCTCCAAACCACAAGTATTGCGACATGTCGCTTGTCCCTTGTTTTCCGATAAGGTCCCGCGTCTCATGATAGTGATGGATCCGGTCTGTCACAAAACCATTCCAGTCCGCTTCCCCCATAAATCGGCCGCGATAGCAGCCTTCCCGCTCCCGATCCAGAACCGATCGAAAATTGCGGTAAAAAGGGGTGAAGACATGGTAGGGATGATTGGCCTTGGTCAGGATCCTGTCAATCGGCAAAAGGAGTTGCCGTTCCGATTCCTCCCAAGCGCAAGTGACCGGCAAAACCGCCCGAACCCGCCTTTGATCCGCTTTGTGTTTGGGCAAATGCGCGATGGAGGATACCAGCCGGGTCATCGAATGCGACCCAAGCCAGGCAATCAGGTCTTCCGTTTTTGCAAAGGCAATCCATTCCCCCCCATGGTTTTTTACCGCTTGGGCGAGATTCACCGCAAGGCTTTGCAAACGCGTCTCCTGCCTTTCATTGGCCGCTTCCATCGTTTCCTGACAAAACAGGACCGGCCCTTTTTCATTGATGACAAATTGCCAAAGGGGACTGTTTTTCTCCCATCGCATTTCATGAACCAGCCAATACGCTTCCATTGCAAATCCTCCCTTTTCCCTCGGTTTGATTTGCCTTCATTATAGCATAAAAAAATTCCATCAAAAAAAGCCAGGATTATTCCTGACTTTGTTCTTCGTACATGAGCTTGTATTTGGCCACTTCCTGACAGAGATAGCAGACGTGTCCCGGTTCCGCCAATTCAAAATCCGGCGCTGCTTCCCAATCCACTACCGTAATATCAATGATCTCATCCAGATGTTCCGCACAGCTATACCGTTCCATCTTCATCCTCCAATAGCGTAAAGACTTCCGTTCTTCGATCCCGGTAGGTCATGGACAAATTCACATCTTCCTCCGGAGAAAAGCCCTGGGTTCTCAGCACGTCCGCCACCGTCCGAAAAGCCAGCTCCGGGAAATTATTCTCCCCGCTCAAGTGGCCCAAAAGGACAATTTCTTCCCGATAGGCCAAAACACGGGACATCATCATCCCACAGTCTTCATTGGACAAATGCCCAAACTTGCCCTTAATTCGCTGTTTCAAGGGCCATGGGTAAGATCCCATGCGCAGCATTTCAGGATCATGGTTCGACTCAACCAGATAAAGATCCGCCCCCTTAATGCACCGCTCCATCTCTTCACTGACATAGCCAGTATCCGTCATCAGGGTAATCTTTTTGCCTTTATAATGAAAATTGTATCCATTGGGTTCCAGCGCATCATGATGCACCGGAAAAGCCTCCACTTTCAAGCTATCCAGAAAAAACGCCTCTTCGGTTTGAAAAACCTTCCGATTCTCCGGCGCGATCTTTCCAATAATGGATTCCATGCCCTTCCAGGTATTGCTATTGGCGTAGATGGGCAGGTTAAAGCGACGAGAGAGCACGCCCACCCCATGGACATGGTCCCGGTGTTCATGGGTCACAAAGATGCCTGTCAGGGTTTTGGGATCCACATCAATGGATTCAAGCCCCAATTGGACACGCTTGCCTGAAAGGCCCGCATCAATCAGATACCGGTCTTCCCCCGCTTCCAAAAAGCTGCAGTTCCCACTGCTTCCGCTAAATAAATTACAAAACCGAAATGCCATAAAACCTCCCTATTCCTGAGAGAGAGAAACCCGGCTGATATCTGCGCCAAGCGCGCGCAACTTCTCAATCACCTTCTCGTATCCGCGATCTACATGGTAGATGTTTTCAACGACAGTTTCATCCGAGGCAACCAGTCCGGCAATCACACAGGCTGCGCCTGCGCGCAAATCCATAGCTTCAATATTGGCGCCGCTTAAAAGACCGTTTCCAATCACGACCGCAACTCGGCGGTCCACTTTGATCTCGGCACCCATCTTTATCAATTCTTCAATATACTTGAATCGTCCTTCATAGATGTTCTCGGTAATCATGCTGGTGCCTTCCGCCTGGGTCAGCATCACCGTGATCGGCTGCTGCAAATCCGTCGGAAATCCTGGATACGGCAAGGTCTTCACATCAATCGCCTTCAGTTTCTCCGTCACCGTCACGCGTACCGCTTCATCATATTCCTCAACCTTCACGCCCGCTTCCCGCAGTTTCGCGATCACAGGTTCCAAATGCTTCGGAATCACATTCTTGACCAATACGTCTCCTCCGGTGGCTGCGCCCGCAATCATATAGGTGCCCGCCTCAATCTGATCCGGAATCACCGCATAGATGCAGCCCTTCAGTTCTTCCACGCCTTCGATCCGTATCACATCGGTACCGGCGCCCTTGATGTTGGCGCCCATGGAGTTCAAGAAGTTGGCCGTATCAACAATATGCGGTTCCTTGGCCGGATTCTCGATAGTCGTTTTGCCCTTGGCCAAAACGGATGCCAGCATCACGTTGATAGTCGCGCCAATACTGACCACATCCATGTAGATATGATCGCCGATCAAGTCTTCCGCTTCACATGAAATAATGCCATGCGAAATGTCCACCTTGGCACCCAGTCCTTCAAAACCCTTGATATGCTGGTCGATCGGCCGCGTCCCGATATTGCAGCCGCCCGGATAATTGACAATCGCCTTGCGGAATCGGCCAAGACCGGATCCCAGCAAGTAATAGCTTGACCGCAATCGCTTGGTCAAATCGGTTGTCGCCTTGCACTCATCGACCCCTGCTGTATTGATCGTTAAAACCCCATCATCTGTTAACACAGCATCGGCACCAATTTCCTTCATAATATCCACTAAGGTAAACACATCATTGATCAGTGGCACATTCTCAATAATGCATGTTTCTTTCGTTAATAACGTTGAGGCGATAATCGGCAAGGCCGCATTTTTAAAGCCGCTGATTTGAACCTCTCCATTTAGAGGCTTTCCCCCACGGATTACAAATTTTTCATTCATCTTACTCTGCCGAGAACCGGCTCTTCCCCCTTTGCAATTCCTCTTCTGATACACTCACTGACTCTATTATATAAGACTCATGCAAGATTTCAAGAAATCCCTTCACGTTCACAATTTGTTAAAGATCTAAGTACTTGACCGAACCGTCGCTAAACTGAAATCGCCAGGCCGGCAGGGCTTCCCCTTCAATGACATCCCCAAAGAAATAATCGTTTTTATAGGGGTCGAAATTATAGGCGATCTCTGCTGAAACAATGCGCTTGTACTGGTCCTCCTGCTGACCCATCAAGATCAACAAGGCATCCGGCATTCGCGGCAGCAGAAGGGTTTCCCCCGACGCGCGAACCACCTCAAGCGCCAACCCATGGGCGAATACCACTCCCGCCCGGGTAATGGACAGATCAAAAAAGCTGCCGCCGATCATGTTTTCTCCGTCGGTGCTTAGGAATTGCACCTGATAGCTGGACGGCTTCAACCGATAGCCCGTATAAGGCTCGCGGTATTCAATCTCTTCCATATAGGACAAACGCACGTCGGTCTCCTCAATCCCCATTTGAGAAAGGAAGCCCAGTGCGATTTCTTCCGCTTGTTTTTCATCCAAGTCAGGATATGCTTCCTCCACCGCGCGGCTTGTATAGAAAAACTCCTTTCCGAAGTTAAAGGTCAGAGTTTCATCCTCGGTTTCATACTTCTCGAAATATTGATCCGTTGTCACCTGGTAGTCGCTGCCGAACAGGGTATAGGCAATCGCCGGTCCGTTCAATTCGACGAACTGCACCATCACCGGCGCAACCGCCTTGCGTTCCGTATCCATCTCCCCCAGAAAGCGAATATGATTTTCTTTCAATTGTTCCTGGACAGCCACCACATATTCGGGACTCATATCCGGATCCACCTGCCGTTCCTCTTCCCGAATCCAGAGGGAAAACAGCAGGAGATTGGTGATGGTAAATCCAATGATTAAGATGTTTTTCGCCTTTGACCAATCCATCCTTATTCCTCTCTTTGCGCCACATCCACCAAATGACCGGTGTGCACATCAAAATAGTAGTAGTATTCGTCGATCAGAATTTCCCAGATTGCCAGCAACTCCATTTCTCCGTCGATTTGCATTTCAGGAAAATCAAAATACGCCAGCTTGACGTCCTCGATGGACTGGTAGATTGCGACGCCGTAATCATCCGGCTCTTCTTCTCCACGGGCACGCAAAGAACCCTGGAACCGAGCCACAATAGTGTCGAAATTACGGTCGATTACATCCTGCGGGCTAAAGGTATCCTGCGGCAAAGGCTGCACATTCGGTTCCACCAGCCGAAGGATTCTGCGATAGGTTTTCACGCGGTTGTACTTAACCAGCACCTCGATCGGGGATTTCAAATTCAGACTTTCTTCCATTTCATGCTTCAAGCGCACCGGCGTATCGTTGATAAAATACGAGAAGAAAAAACGGAAGTCATTGTCACCGCCTGCTTCGATTCCCGTCAGGTATACCGGCGCGCCAATGTCGTCGCGTTCTGCAATAAACCGGCCGGCTGCCTGCAGGGATTCATACAAAGTCGTTTCGTCTGTCCAGACAGGCTGTGTATTGGAATACTCCAAGAGCCCATCTTCCGAGATGACCAAGGTATCATTGCCTTGCACAAAGATAGTAGTGTAGTCGCTTTCCACGATCCGTCTGGCATAGGCGTAATTCTCTTCAAAAAATCCTTTGGCAATTCTTTCCAGGGAAGCAGCGTCGTTGACATCTACCGCCGATTGGACACGAACATTGGGCAACACGTCCCCCAGGGTGATCGGCAGATAGAATTCCGCCTCATCATTCAGCAAGACGCCCGGATAATAATGAATGTAATCCTCTTCCCTTGCTTCGCGCAGCAAAGAAGACAGTCCGCTTGGCGCAATGGACGAAGTCAGCTGCACCGCATCCTGATCATGATAAAAGACCAAATCGCCATTCTCGCCGCTGATCCAAAGCCCTGTAATGCTTTCCGGCAAAGACAAGGAAGCCTCCGGTGAAATTCCGTAAATCCGCAAGAGTAAATCCAGATTCATTTCCGAAGCGAATACGTAGTCCACCGACCTTTCTGATTTTCGCGCCTTCACCTCATCCCAAGCGATCGGCTCCATGCGGGTTTCTCTGGATTCCAACATGATCTTCATTCGTGTCTGCCCCGCCTCCCAAATGGATGGGGTCTTTGTCGGCGACAAAATCGTATGGGAATCCTTAGAAAAATGCAAAATCATATTTTCAGGCAAAATAAAATTGGAGAGCACAAAAGACGACACCACGGGCGTCGCCTGTTCCTCTCCAATACTTGGTTTTATTGTATAGAGGACCTGCGATGAAAGAAAAACGCTCATCGCAAAAAGTCCGATAATAATCATGGTTTTGATTCGTTCCATAAAACCCTCTCCACTTGTTTAATACATGGAAAGTGGCCGCTGAATGGGGGCAAGAACCGCAGGTGTATAGAGGACTTCCGTTTCTTCCTCCAACTTCTCCAAAAATTCTGTTGCCCGTTCCATACTCGTTACGGTAACGGAAAGCGCGTATTCCTCGGAACGACGCATATTCCCCTCGGTCTGAATCAGAAGTACATACCGACCCGGCTGCAGGCTCAGTTCATACAACCAGCGTCCGGTTTGTCCAATGGTTTCGGAAAACATCTTCTTCGGCAGGCTGGGCAGTTCAAATGTTTCTACCACAGGCTCCGCTTCAACCGCTTCCGCAGGCTCCAAAGAAGCTAGCGCGGACAGCTCCGAATTCAATGGTACCGGCGCCGACTCTTCCAAGACCAAGTCTGTCACTTCAACTGCCGGTTCCTCCGCTTCCACCGTCGGTTCCGCCTCTGTACGATTCGGCAAAACAGCCGTATGATAGTCAACTACCATATCCCGTACGTTCAAACGGAAACTGCCAAAAGCAAAATACTCCGACTCCAACGGATAGACTTTGACCGTTACAATGCTCCCTGCAGCAGACTGCAAAGAGATGGGAATCTTCCCAGTCGAAGACACATAGTTCTCCTCAGGTGAAAGAATCTCCATATCGAGTGGCTCACTATTCACTTGATTGATTGCCTCTCCATCCGCAAAACCTGCACTTGCACAAGTCAGCATCAAGACGAGGGCCATCCCGATCAGGATGAGAACGGGTGTCTTCTTCATAAACTCGCCTCCAGAATACACGGTACGTCCTCATTATATCGATTCCTCATTACAGGATGATTACAGATCAATTACGATTGATTTAAACCAATTCTTGGGACTTCATAATCTCGAATCGGATCTCTACTTTTGTCCCTTTTCCGTATTCGCTGTCAATGGTGATGGTACCGCCATGCAGCTCCACAATCTGCTTGGCTATGGACAGGCCTAAGCCTGTACCGCCCATGGCACGGCTTCGCGCCTTATTCACTCGATAGAAGCGTTCAAAAATGCGGTCCAAGTCTTCTTTCGGTATGCCCGACCCATTGTCGGTTACGCGAACCACCAAATCATGATTTTCTTGGAAAGCGGATAGGGCAATGCTTCCGCCATCCTCGGTATACTTGATCGCATTGGAAACCACGTTCAGCACCACCTGTTCCAAGGCGTCCCGATTCCCTGTCAGACACGGCAAATCCGGTTCCACCTGCACCCGCAGGGTTTGATTTTTCGCCCGCGCCGAAATCTGCATCTTCAGATCAATCAATTCCAGCAGATCTTTGAAGCAAACCTCAGACAGTTCCCAATTGGTTTCCTGATAGTCCATGGAAGAAAGCTGCAAGAGGTCCCGCACAATCCGCGTCATGCGGTCGCACTCATTATTGATAACCCCCAGAAAGCGGGTTGACATCTCACGATCCTCCAAGACGCCATCCATGATGGTTTCCGTATAGCTTTTAATGGTGGTAATCGGCGTCTTGAGCTCATGCGACACATTGGCCACAAACTCCCGGCGCATAGCTTCCAATTTATGATGTTCCGTAATGTCCTGGAAAACCAGAATCAAACCGCTTCGGATCCCTTTGTCGTTCAAGAAGGGAGCGTAATGAGCCCGATATACTTCCTCGGGGCTGAATTCCAGGAGCAATTCCCCTTGGGCGTCTTCCGAACCCAGTATTTCTTCCAAAAGGAAATCCGGCCGCATTTCCTGAAGCACAGGCAGCACCATGGGCGCTTCCTCGCCCTCGCCAATATCAAAGAGTTTCATTCCAATGGGATTGGCATGCAAAAGATTCCCGGTTCGGTCAATGGCAATCAGTCCGTCCGCCATATTGTCAAACAGGGTTGTCAGCTTGCTGCTTTCCTCCGACAATTGCGAAATGGTCTTTTTCAGCTCATCGGTCAAACTGTTGAACATGGTCGCCAGCTGCCCCAACTCATCGTCGGATTTGACATCAACCTTCTGATCGAAATCGCCTTCGGCCATGCGGGACGCCTTTTTGGTGACAGCCTGAATGGGAACCGTAATGCTTCTGGAAAGAATGGAACCCAAAATAATCGTAATAACCAGTGCCAGAGCCATGCCTTGGAACAAAATCGTCCTCGCCGATGACAAGACCTGGTTGGTTACTTCCAAGTCACTGGTAATATAAACGATCCCCTTGACTTCTCCGTCAATCGCAAACAAAGGAACCACCAGGTGGGTAACCGTATCCTCCGGCTGATAGGTTCCTTTCTTGATCTTATTGGTTGATTCGCCGTTTAAGGCATTAAAAATCAACTCGTTGTCAATTACTTCCGTCTCATAAGCGCTCTTCCCCAAAATATTTTGGGCACCCATGGAATTCGCCAGCACCATCGGAGCCGCGCCGTCGATTTTCAGCAAATAAGCCTGGTCGGTTTGCGCTATCGGCCAAGCGGAAAAAGACTCCGCAATCCGCTGCTCATTCTCCGTCCAGTCGTCGCTCCGCAGGGAAGGCAATACCTGCACCTGCTCCGCGTATTGGTTCATATTGCTGAGGATCCACTCCTCCTGCTGGGTCTGCAACCGGTCCAGGATAAACACCCCAACCATGGTAACGGCCATAAATACCAGAAGGAAATAGATGATCACGAGTCGCCATCGTATGCTTTTAAACATCGCTAACCCCTCTTAAAGTAGTAGCCGACGCCTCGCTTGGTCAAGACATATTTCGCCTTGGATGCATCGTCTTCAATCTTTTGTCGCAAGCGGCGGACCGTTACGTCAACGGTTCGAATATCGCCGTAATACTCATATCCCCATACCTCTTCCAGCAATTTCTCCCGGGAGAAAACCTGGTCGGGCTTGGCTGCTAAAAATTGCAGCAACTCGAACTCCCGCAGGGTCAGTTCGATCACCTGGCCGCGTTTTTTCACTTCGTACTTGACCAGATCAATTTCCAAGTCATTGTACCGCAGCACCTGTTTGTCGTCGGCTTTCACCGAAAGGTCTTCCACTTCCCATCGGCGCAAATTCGCTTTGACCCGCGCCAAAAGTTCGCGAATGCTGAAAGGCTTGGTGATATAGTCGTCGGCGCCCAGTTCCAGGCCCAAAACCTTATCCACTTCCTCTTCCTTCGCGGTGACCATGAGTACCGGCAGCTGCGACCGGTCGCGGATTTCCTTCAAAACCTGAAAACCGTCTTTTTTTGGAATCATAACATCCAGCAAGATCAAGTCCGGCTTTTCAGAAAAGGCTTTTTGCAGGGCTTCTTCGCCATCATAGGCATTGACCACCTGGTAGCCTTCCCGCTCCAAATTAAACTTGAGAATATCCGCTATCGGCAATTCGTCTTCCACTACTAAAATTTTATGTGCCATTCTTCCACTCCTGTTCCTTTCTTCAAAACCCTTTTGAAGAAAAGAACTCCCATTGGGAGTTCCTTATTAACGATAAGCCTTACCGCCTAGATAGTTATACGGGTTATAGGCAACACCGTATTTTCTCACTTCAAAGTGCAAATGCGAGCCAGTCGAATTCCCTGTATTGCCCACTGCTCCAATCGTTTTGTCTTTATATACTTTTTCGCCTTTTTTAACATAAATCGCACTCATGTGCGCATAGCGCGTTTGGAATCCGCCGCCATGATCGATATATACGCAATAGCCGTATCCGGATTTCCATCCCGCATAGGTCACGGTTCCGCCATCGGCCGCCTTGACCGGTGTTCCGGTCGGCTTCGGCCAGTCAACCCCCGTATGGAAGTCCGGGCGTCCTGTAATTGGGTGGACCCGATTGCCAAAACGGGAAGAAATATAGGTTGGATTCACCGGATATTGGAACGATCCCGTTCCTTTCAACGCTGGAATTTCCTTGGTGCCTTGGGCAACCAGCTTCGATCTCGGCTCCTTAATCACCGTTTCTTCCAATACTTCCACATCTACCGCCTTGCCATTGACTTTCTTGATATTGGCAACCACTTCCATGGTTCCCGGCTTGCCGCTTCGAACGACGCGGTATTCGTCTTTGTAATAGCTGGATGATGTTGTGTATTCTGTCTCGTAATCAATATCTTCTTCGTAGGTCGCCTTCTCATAGGTGGCAACGGATACGAATGGATCCGGCACAATCAGGTTGATCTCGTCTCCGGCATAAATCAAGTTGTAGTTCATGTCCGGATTGGCGGCTCTCAAATCTGCAATGGTCATGTCATGGTCCGCTGCAATCTTTTCAAACCAGTCGCCCCGCTGCACCACGTATACTTCGTTTTTATTGGTGCCCTTGACCAGATATTCCTTCACGGTTTCCGGATCTTTAATGGTAGAAGGATCCGTTGGAACCGTTTCAAAGGTGATATCTTCCACGACGCCAACCTCAAAGACTTCCGATCCTTCCTCGTTCATCTTCTCAACATACGGCGCTTGAATCTCTTCAATAATACGCTCAGCATCTTCCTCGCTCTTAACGGTCGCCAAGGCAATCCCGTCTACGACGATCTGTGTTGCCTGGGCAACATACTCAACCTCTGACTCCAGTTTGGATTGAATCTCCACCGGACTTGTTTCTTCTCCGTCTTCAAAATGCGTTGCTTCATATGTGAATTCACCATTCGGCAGCATTGGTAGGCCTTCCGCTTTTTCTAAAAACATCGCCTTCTCTTCCACCACGGCCTCTACATCCACTTTATTCCGTACTTTGGCGAATAACTCGCCATCAAAATACACCTCAAAACCTTGTGTATCAATTAAATGCTGGGCCGCTGCCGCTTCTTGGTCCGCTTGGACTTTCATGCCAAATCCAACGGCGCCAAAGATCAGGATCCCGGATGCCAACACGATCACTTGGGTTCTTTTGGGTATTCGATTTTTTGCTGTCTGAAGTTTTTTGAATACCTGCTCCTTAAAATCCATGCTTCCCCCAATTTGTAAATATTATGAAAAAGTTTTCATACACTAGTGTTATTATACCAATTCTCGCCTTCCAGAGCAACTTAAAAGCATTTCCACCCAACAAGAAAAGAACTCCCGTTGGGAGTTCTCTATTCGCGGTATGCCGTGCCGCCCAAATAGTCATAAGGATTGGATGCGACCCCGTATTTCCTGACTTCAAAATGCAGGTGGGAGCCCTTGGAATTTCCTGTATTCCCCACTGCGCCAATCGTCTTGTCTTTGTATACTTTTTCACCCTTTTTTACATATATTGCACTCATATGCGCATAGCGTGTTTGGAAGCCGCCGCCATGATCGATATACACGCAATAGCCATACCCGGATTTCCAACCCGCATAGGCAATCGTTCCACCGTCGGCTGCTTTGATCGGAGCGCCCGTCGGCTTCGGCCAGTCCACGCCCGTATGGAAGTCCGGCCGGCCGGTAATCGGATGAATGCGGTTCCCGAAACGGTCCGAGACCCTGACCACCTGAACCGGAAACTGGAAGACGCCCGTCCCCTTCAAAACCGGAATCTCTTTTGTACCTTGGGCAACCAACTCGGCTTTGGCTTCTTCAATCACGGTTTCCTCAAGCACTTCCACCTCAACCGGGTCGCCGTTGACTTTTTTGATGTTGGCAACCACTTCCATGGTTCCGGGTTTTCCGCTCCGAACAACGCGGTATTCATCTTTGTAATAGTCGGATGATGTGGTGTATTCCGTCTCGTACGCAATCTCCTCTTCGTAGGTTGCCTTTTCATAGGTGGCAACGGATACGAAAGGATCCGGCACAATCAGGTTGATCTCATCGCCGGCGTAGATCAGGTTGTAGTTGATATCCGGGTTGGCGGCTCTCAAGTCTGCAATGGTCATATCGTGATCCAATGCAATCTTTTCAAACCAATCGCCTCGCTGTACCACATATACTTCATTCCGGTCGGTTCCGTTGACCAAATACGCTTTTACCGTTTCAGGATCCTGGATCGTCGAAGGATCCGTTGGGGCCGTTTCAAATGCAATCTCTTCTGCAAGGCCGACTTCAAAGATTTCCGAACCTTCCTCATTCATCTGCTCGACATAGGGTGCCTGAATTTCTTCGATGACGCGCTTCGCTTCCGCCTCATTCTCCACCGCCGCCAAAGCAACGCCGTCCACAATGATTTGCGTTGCCTGCGCCAGATAGGTCACCTGGGATTCTATCCGCGTCTGAATTTCCGCCGGACTCGTTAACGCTTCGTCTTCAACCTGCGCCGGTTCATATCTAAATTCACCATCGGGAAGCATCGGAAGGCCTTCCGCTTTTTCCAAAAACATGGCTCGCTCTTCCAGCAAGGCTTCCACATCCGTTTGATTCCGCACCTTGGCAAACAACTCGTCATTCAAATACACCGCAAACCCTTGCGTATCAATCAAATGCTGGGCCGCTGACGCTTCTCGATCCGCCTGCACTTTCATTCCGAAGCCAACAGCGCCAAGGATCAGGATCCCGGATGCCAGCACGATCGTTTGACTTCTTTTGGGTATGCGATTTTTTACAGCCTGAAGTTTTTGGAATATCGACTCAATACAATCCATGATCCTCCCCCTTTTATATGCATTGTGAAAATATCATCAATCACTAGTGCCAGTATACCAATTCTTGCCTGTTCAAACAACTTAAAATCATTTATGTTATAATGAAAACGCACCATCAAAATCCGGAGGAAAATATGAGTTATCGCATTGAAGAAACAATGATCGATTTGGGGGATACCTCCATCGAAAATATCTTTATTCAAGAGTTTATGCCGCAAGGCAACGGGACTGCCGTCAAAGTCTATTTGATGGCTTATTTTTGCGCAAAAGAACCCAAATACCAAGCTTCTTGGGATCATTTCACCATCGCCAAGAATCTAAACCTTCCTCTGGATGAAGTTTTGCGCGCCTGGGACTTTTGGGAAGAAAAAGAAATTGTACGTAAACGAAAATGGGGCAACGGTCCCGATGAATATGACATCGAATTTGTCAATCTGAAACAACTGTATTTCGAGAAATTAAAGCCGAACAGCCAGACCAAACGAAAGTCGGAACTGGCCAGCGACGTGGCCAGTCTTGTGGCAACCCGCAAGGATGAAACCACCAACCGCATGTTCAACCAGATTACCACCCTGACCAAACGCCCGCTGGTTCCCGTGGAAATGTCCAGCGTTTTAAACTGGATTCGAGACTACAATATGGCGCCGGATGTGGTAGTGGAAGCCTTTCGACTGGCCTATGAAAAGAAAGCACGGCCCAATATTCGATACGTGGAAGGGATTATCCGCAATTGGTACGATATGGGCATTACCCATCCCACCGAGCTGGAACGGCATCTGGCGGAACGGGAAGTGGATTTTTATGCACAAAACGCCATTCGAAAAGCCTTGGGTTTCAACCGCCCATTGACCCAAAAGGAACTGGGCATGATTCAAGTCTGGACCAAGGAGTGGAAAATGGAATTGGATTTGATCCTTCGCGCCTGCGATGAAAATATCAAGATCACCAATCCAAACTTCAACTATACCCATAAGATTCTGGAGCGCTGGAAAAAAGAAGGCATCGAATCGCTTGAAGCCGTGGAACAAGCCGCAGAAAAACGAACCCAAACACCAAAACGGGCACCTGCTGCACAAAAGAAAAACAGTTTCCATAACTTTGACAGCCGGATGCAAAAATACTCGCCGGAAGAGCTGGAAAGAAAGTACTTGGAGAAACATCGCGGCAAGTCTTTCAAACTAAAGGAGGATAAGCAATCATGAAAGAACAAAATCTAAAATCCCTCCTTCGCAAATATGAAGCAAAACGCGATCACGCAGCCTACGAACGAGAAAAAAGAAAAGCAAAAATCAGAAGGGAATTGCCTGATTATCAAGCGGTGGAAGACCGCACGAATGCACTGAATCTGGAATTGGCACGAATGGCCTTACAGTCCGGCAACATAAAAAGGGCTGAAGCCATCCGCAAAGAACTCACTCAGCTCCAGCAGCGAAAGGCTATCCTTTTAACAGAAAACAATTATCCGCTGGATTATCTGGAACTGCAATACGAATGTGACCTATGCAAAGATACCGGCTATGTTAACGGCAAACATTGCACCTGCCTCAAGCAGGCCTTGATCAATCAGTCCTATGCCATGTCAAATTTGGCTCATGTACTGGAAAAAGAAAACTTCTCTACCTTTAATCTTGATATTTTTAGCGATCAGCCTTTTGAGGGATATAGCGAAACACCGAGAGAAAACATGTTCAACAACCTGGGCATGGCAGAATCCTTTGTCGTGAACTTTGATATTATGCCGGATGAGAACCTACTGCTGTATGGCGGCACAGGTCAAGGCAAAACTTTTTTATGCAATTGCATCGCAAAAGCACTCATGGATAAATCCAAGGTGGTTCTATACCAAACCGCTTTTTCCATGTTGGATACCATCAGAAACATCAAATTCTCGCGCGGGGACAAGGGAGAAGAACAGCATAACTATCGTCTGCTCTTTGAATCCGATCTCTTGATCATTGACGATTTGGGCACCGAAGTGGCTTCCGCTTTTTCCAATGCCGAGATCTTCAACATCATCAATACGCGAATTATGACGGGAAAGAAGACCATTCTTTCAACCAATCTTTCCCCCATGCAATTGGAAGGCGCCTATTCCGACCGGATTGCCTCAAGAATACTGAATAATTTCACACCACTGGTCTTTTTCGGACCGGATGTTCGATGGGAGTAAAATCATGAATCTAACCTTGCAAAACGACTGGCAGCCCCTGTTGGCGCCGGAATTCCATAAACCCTACTTTCAGGATTTCTACAAATTCCTGGAGACGGAGTACGAAAGCCAAACGATCTATCCGCCTTCAGACGACGTGTTTAACGCCCTGCATTATACGTCATACGAGGATGTAAAAGCCGTCATCATCGGCCAGGACCCCTACCATGGTCCCAATCAGGCTCACGGTCTTTGCTTCTCGGTACAGCCCGGGGTCAAGATCCCTCCTTCTTTGGTGAATATCTACAAAGAGCTGAATACGGACCTGGGACTCCCCATTCCGGATCACGGCTATCTGGAATCTTGGGCCAAACAAGGCGTGCTGATGATCAACGCCGTACTGACCGTTCGCGCAGGCGACGCCGGCTCCCATTCAAAAATGGGCTGGGAACCCTTTACCGACCGCATCATCGAATTGCTGAACGAGCGGGAAAAGCCCGTCGTCTTTATTCTTTGGGGGGGATACGCCCGAAAGAAGGCGAAAATGATCACCAATCCGAATCATCTGGTCTTGGAGGCGCCGCATCCGAGCCCCTTGTCCAGCTACCGGGGTTTCTTCGGCAGCAAGCCCTTCTCACAAACCAATGCATTTTTAGTCAAAACCGGGCAAGAACCCATTGATTGGCAGGTATAAAAAAACAGCCGAGAGGATTTCCTCTCGGCTTTGCTTTGTCTATTTTCTCTTTTTTCACCGGCACATAGATATAACATCTCGAATCCGCCTCGCCCGGCTTGAATTCTTCATTGTACAATTCAAAATCATGGGCGAACACCGCTTCATATCCGCTTTCCGGCAGCCAGGAAGCGTAAATTGCCTGATAGGTTTCCCCCATCTTTTCCACATCACCGCAGTGAGGAAAAATGGCATACTCTTGTCGTGGAATCTCCCAGAGGGTCATTCCGTCCGGCACCTTGTCAACCGCTGTGACTTCCACCCCGGCCAAGTACCGAAATTCATACGCCTTGTTGATCAAGTCCAAGTCCTTGACATCTTCTTCCAAGGGTTCGCAAAGGCCGTACCAGTTGCCGTCCCCTTTTTGGTGGGGGATCTCGCCAATCCGCCTGCCCAGTTCCGCCCATACTTCCTTCAATTCCTGATTCTCGTTGGTTCCTTCATAGAAGATCCCCATAACCTTCCAAGCTTCCAATACTTTCACTTCCGGTTTCATTTTCCTTCCTCCCTGAATGACAATTTGAATGACATCAATGGGACGTTGAAGGACTCTTTCGATTCCATCTTTCCGATATTTCCCCGGCGCCACACCAAACTCGCGGGCAAAGGCCCTTGAAAAAGACTCCTGGGTTGAAAACTGATACGCCAAAGCCACATCGATCATCCGCCTGTCTGTTTTCACCAAGATTTCAGCTGCTTCTTGAAGGCGCCTGAGCCAAATATACCGGCTCAAGGGGATGCCTGTCAGGACATGAAACAGCCGAGAAAAATGGCTTCGACTGTATCCGTGGACGCAGGTCAACTCTTCCAGACCAAACCTCTCGTCAAGATTTCCTTCGATAAATGAAATTGTGTTGGAAAGCGCGCGCAAATCACTCATTTCATCCCTCCCAACCCTACTTTATCACAGGGAAAGTCAAATGTTTTGATCGAGTGTGCGCATTATCCGTCCACCCGGTTGGCCAAGACCCCGCCGGATTCGAATTCCCGCCAGTTCTGCAGGGTCGTCTCCCGAATATTCGCCAAGGCTTCTCTGGTAAAGAAACCCTGATGGGAGGTGATCAGCACATTGTGGAAGGTCAAGAGCCTGGCCAGCCGATCGTCATGCAGCAAATCATTGGACTTGTCTTCAAAAAAGACATCCCCCTCTTCTTCGTAGACATCCAGTCCCGCATAGCCAACCTTTTCAGACTTCAATCCGTCGATCAGGTCTTGGGTGTTGATCAAGCCGCCGCGGCCGGTATTGATAATCATGACCCCTTTCTTCATCAGCGAAATGGAATCCTTGTTGATCAAGTGCTTGGTCTCCCGGGTCAGCGGGCAATGCAAAGACACAATATCCGATTCCTTGTAGAGGGTATTCAAATCCGTATTGATAAACCCGTAGGCTTCCGCGTCTTCTTCACTGGGGTCCGGCGTATACACCAAAACCCGAATGCCAAATCCCCGTAGAATCTGTGCAACAATCTTGGCAATCTTTCCCCCGCCGATCAAACCGGCGGTTTTTCCATGCATGTCAAAACCCAAAAGGCCTTTCAAAGCGAAGTTGCCCTGCAGGGTTCGAATATAGGACTTGTGCGTCATTCGGTTCAGGGTCATCATCAAGGCCACCGTATGCTCGGCAACCGCATAGGGTGAATAGGCCGGTACCCGCACCACGGGAAGGTCCAACTCCCTGGCCGCTTCCAGATCGATCTGGTTGAATCCGGCGCTCCTTGTCGAAACCAGACGAACGCCGCCCTCCTTTAAAACGGTCAAAGTCTCCCGGTCGACCTGGTCATTGACAAAGACACAAACCGCGTCATGGCCTTTTGCCATTACCGCCGTCTCCCGATTCAGTTTGTTCTCATAATATGTGATGGATATCCCTTCCGGCTGGCCGAAGGAATTCCGATCATACTCTTTCGTATCAAAAAATGCGATTCGCATTTCATCACCTCCTGTATTCCTTCCTTTTCCCCGCAAATCCGTTTTTAATCATCCAAGGGCTATTTCCCCAATCTGTTTGAAGTGTTGAAAAAACTTGTTCATCACAAAATGTAGTACCTTGGCCCGTTCTTACGACAGATGTTAAATCTTCTCAATATTTTCGTTTCTAAATGTTCATTTTTTCCTGTGTTTTTTTCTTCTCGCTATGATAATCTACAGGTAGGGAAACCTTTTCATAATCGGAAAATTTTTAGGAGGTATTTCAGTGGCAGAAAAAACGTTAAATCCATTTGAGATTGCGCAACATCAAGTTAAAAACGCTTGTGATCAACTACAAGCAGATCCAGCGGTGTATGAACTGCTGAAACAACCAATGCGTGTTCTATCCTTCCCAGTTCCTGTGAAGATGGACAACGGCAGCATTCGAGTATTCGAAGCTTTCCGGTCTCAGCATAACGATGCGGTTGGACCAACAAAGGGCGGCATTCGTTTCCATCCAAACGTATCTCTTGATGAGGTTCGTGCCCTTTCTACTTGGATGACGTTTAAGTGCGGCGTAGTAGGACTTCCATACGGCGGCGGCAAAGGCGGGATCATTGTTGATCCGAAACAATTGTCACAAGGCGAATTGGAACGATTGTCTCGCGGTTATGTTCGCGCGATCGGCGATTTCATCGGCGACCGAAAAGACATCCCGGCTCCAGACGTAAATACAAACGGACAAATCATGTCATGGATGGTTGATGAGTTCTCAAAAATGCATGGACAAAACATCCCTGGCGTTATCACAGGCAAACCAGTTGAATTTGGCGGCTCTTTGGCTCGTACAGAAGCAACAGGATACGGCGTATTCTTGATGATCCGCGAATCAGCGAAGAAAAAAGGCATCAACTTGAACGAAACAACCGTAGCGGTTCAAGGCTTCGGCAATGTAGGAAGCTACGCAGCATTCTACTCCATGCAAGCCGGCGTAAAAGTTGTTGCTGTATCGGACGCATCTTGCTGCCTGTATAAAAAAGACGGCTTGAACATTCCAGCATTGATGGAATACAAAAAGACACACGAAAGCATCAAAGGCTTCCCGGGAGTCGACGAAGAAATGGGCCGTGACGAAATCTTCGGTCTTGATGTAGAAATCTTCGCTCCATGTGCATTGGAAAATGCCATCACTAGCGGAAACGCCGACCAAATCAAAGCAAAAATCGTTTGCGAAGGCGCAAATGGTCCTACAACTCCGGAAGCGGAAGAAATCCTGAACGCAAAAGGCATCCTGATTGTTCCAGACATTCTGGCCAATGCCGGCGGCGTTACAGTTTCCTACTTCGAGTGGGTACAAAACCTGCAAAACTACTACTGGGGCTTCAATGAAGTACAAGAAAAACAAGAGCGCCTGATGGTAGAAGCGTTTAACGCGATCTGGGAACTGATGGACCACAAACAAGTGGAAATGCGAACAGCAGCTTACATGATTTCCATCAAGCGTGTTGCTGATGCAATGAAACTTCGAGGCTGGTTCTAATCGAATCGACACCCTACCGGGTGCTAACCTGGTTAATGAGAAACATCCTCTAAACGGCGAAGGGCCCGCGAAACTACTCCCGCGGGTCCTTTGTTGTGCGCATTTTTCTGCCGCTCCCACGGCAGTTTTTTGTTGAAATCTAATAAACAGAGCGGAAAAATGATTCTTTCAGAAAATTGAGGTTTCTTTCTATATCTCGTTGGTTTTTGGGAATAATATGAATACGCCCACAATATGTTGTTGTTTTCATCTTGTTTTCCCCATTAAAAAGAATTACAATGATAATGCAGACCAATAGAGGAGGAAAAAAACGTGATCACCCGAATACAAAAACGAGACGGCTCCATCGTAGCATTTAACAAAGAGAAAATCGCCATCGCCATTGACAAAGCCTTCCGCGCGACAAACGAAGGCTCAACCGACGAGTCAATCCGGCTGGCTGAACATATTGCGGAAATCCTTTCCGAAGGATATGGCGCAGGGGTTCCTACCGTCGAGAACACACAAGATTTTGTAGAGCGCACCCTGATGGAAGAAGGCTATGCCGAAACGGCAAAAGCCTACATCATTTACCGAAGAAAACACGCAGACCTTCGGGTTGGTCATAAAAACCTCTTTATGGACGCCGAACGCCTGATTGAAGAATATGTCTCCCTGGAAGACTGGCGAATCAATGAAAATGCCAATATGGGCTACAGCCTGCAGGGACTCAACAACCATATTGTCGAAGAGATCACGAAAAAATACTGGTTGAATAAAATTTACACCAAAGAACAACGAGAAGCCCATATCAATGGCGATATCCATATTCACGACTTGGGTCTTCTGGCGCCATATTGCTGCGGCTGGGATTTGGAAACCCTATTGCTAAAAGGTTTCCGCGGCGCAGCCGGCAAGATGGAATCCAGTCCAGCCAAGCACCTTTCCGCTTTTCTGGGACAAATCGTCAACTGGCTCTACACCCTGCAGGGTGAAGCAGCCGGCGCCCAGGCGGTCAGTTCCTTGGATACGTACGCAGCACCCTTTATCCGCTACGACGGATTGAATTACAGTCAAGTGAAGAAAGCCATCCAAAGCTTCGTCTTCAACTTGAACGTGCCAACACGGGTTGGTTTCCAGACACCCTTCACCAATGTAACTCTGGACATTACCCCACACCAATTACTGAAAAAGTCTCCCGTTATTTGCGGCGGCAAAGCCATGGATGAAACCTACGGCGATTTCCAAGAGGAGATGGACCTGTTCAACCTGGCATTTTTCGAAGTGATGATGGAAGGCGACGGCGCTGGCCGATCCTTCAGCTTCCCGATTCCAACCATCAACATCACGGATGATTTCCCTTGGGAATCCAAAGTTTCCACCAAGCTGATGGAAATGACCAGCAAGTTCGGCACCCCCTACTTCGCCAACTTCCTGAACAGCGATATGAAACCGGAAGATGTGCGCAGCATGTGCTGCCGTCTGCGTCTGGACAACCGGGAACTCAGAAAACGCGGCGGCGGTTTGTTTGGTGCCAATCCATTGACGGGATCCATCAACGTCGTAACATTAAATATGGCCCGTATCGGTTACCAAGCCAATGATAAAGAAGAATTCAAGGCGCAGATTCGTCCATTGATGGAAATGGCAAGAGATATTTGCGAGCAAAAACGGATTTTGCTGGAGCAATACATGGATGTCGGCCTTTATCCTTACTCCCGCTACTACCTGCAAGGCGTAAAAGAGGGACAGGGCGCCTATTACAAGAACCACTTCTCCACCATCGGCCTAAACGGCATGAACGAAGCCTGCCTGAACCTCTTCGGCCAGGACATTACAACAGAAGAGGGCCATGCCTTCGCCGTGGAGATCATGGACTACATGAATGAAGTCATTCAAGACTTCCAGGAAGAAACCGACAGCCTTTACAACTTGGAGGCTTCTCCGGCGGAAGGCGCAACCTACCGGTTCGCCCGCATGGACAAGCGGATTTATCCGAAGATCATTACCTCCGGCGACAAGGAGCCGTATTACACGAACTCCACGCAATTGCCGGTTGGACACACGGCAGACCTCTTCGAGGCGCTGACCCTGCAGGAAGAATTGCAAACCCGGTATACCGGCGGCACCGTCCTTCATGGCTTTGTCGGCGAGCAAATTGAAGATCTGGACGTATTAAAAGACCTGCTGTACAAAAGCCTGAAACAAACTCGGATTCCGTATCTGACCATTACACCAACCTACAGCATCTGCCAAGAGCATGGCTATTTGCCAGGCGAGCAGTGGGAATGTCCGCATTGCGGCAGTCAAACGGAAGTCTGGTCGCGGGTCGTTGGCTTCCACCGTCCCGTACAGTCTTGGAACAAGGGCAAGCAAGAGGAGTTTTCCGAACGACAAACCTTCGGTCCGGACGAGACCTTGAAAGAAGCCTAGGATGATCGTTGATCTTCTCAAATCAAGCATGATCGACTATCCCGGGAAGGTGGCCTCGGTGCTTTTCACCGCCGGCTGCAACTTTCGGTGCCCCTACTGCCACAATGCTCCCTTGGTGAATCAGCCGCAGGAAGGCAAGGACTCGGATGAGTTGCTGGCCTTTCTGAAAAAGCGCAAACCATTCGTGGATGCGGTTGTCATCTCAGGCGGCGAGCCAACGCTTCACGCAGACCTATTGCCTTTTATGAAAGACCTGAAGCGTGAAGGCTTCTCCATCAAACTGGACACCAACGGCACTCGGCCGCATCGCTTGAACCAATGGATTCAGGCAGGGGTTGTCGATTACATCGCCATGGACATCAAGCAGGCCATCCCGCAATATGGCCACCTGGTCCATATGCCGGTGGATTTGGAAGCCATTGAGGAGAGTGTGGCCATCATTCGCATGAGCGGTTTGCCTTACGAGTTCCGTACGACGGTATTCCAGGAAGGCTTTGCCGATGAGAATTTTGAATCGATCGGGAAATGGCTGAAAGGCAGTCAGCGATACGCCATCCAGAATTTTCATCCGCAGGAAGAACTGCTGATTCCCGAGGTGAAAATGACGCCTTACCCGCCAAACGCCTTGGAAGCACTCAAAGAAAAAATGACCCCCTATTTTCAGGAAGTCATTATACGAAAATAAGCACAGCACCGATTTCCATCTGGATCTCGGTGCTGTTTTTTATCTCATTCGTACGGAACTCTCGGATGCCAGCGGCGACCGTTCGCAGTCCTCTTCGGTCAGAGTCAGCTGATAGCACAAGGGACTGCCTTTCATATGCTCGGCCGCATAGCAAAGCCCATTGGTCCGCTCATCCAAAAACGGATGGTCGATCTGTTCGGGGTCTCCCACCAGAATAATCTTGGTGCCGGCGCCCGCCCGCGTAACAATCCCCTTCACCTGTCTTGGCGTCAAGTTTTGCGCCTCGTCGATAATCACCCATTGCTTGGCGATGGACCGGCCCCGGATAAAGGCAATGGCCTCGGTGGTAATAATCTTGCGGTCAAAGAGCTCATCGATCTTGTCTTTCAGTTCCATCTCGCTTTGGTAGCGTTCCGCTTCATTGCTGTCCACCAAAATCTCAAGGTTGTCAATCACCGGCCGCAAAAACGGTGCGATCTTCTCTTCTTCCGTGCCCGGCAGGAATCCGATGTCTTCATCCAGTTTCACATTGGGGCGGCATACCAGAATCTTTCGATAGCCCTGGTCTTCCACCTGGAACATCTTGTGCAGACCAACCGCCAATGAATAAAAGGTTTTGGCTGTTCCGGCAGGTCCCTTCACAATAACCAGCGGTGCCGATCGCGCATCCATCATCAAGGCTTCCTGGAAAAACTTTTGCCTCACATTGCGCGGTTTTACACCAAATGGCCGCTCCTCATCAAACCGCAAAGGCACAATCCCTTCTCCGTCAAAACGCCCAAGAGCGGTCTGCTGCGGATTGTCGCTCGAATGAAGGATTAAAAACTCATTGGTTGTCAGCTGCGGTTTCTCGTGGATATTGTCTGCATGGAATACAGCAGAAAGAGGCAAGCCGTGTTCGTGATAAAATCGGTTCATCCCCTCCCCGGTCGTCCAAATGTCCGAAATACCCCGGTACTGCTCATCATAGGTTGGCACCTGTTCATTGAAAAAGTCCTGTGCCGTGATGCCAATAACATCCGCTTTAATGCGCTCAAAAATATCTTTGGTGACAAGAAATACATTTTTTTCTTGATTTTGCAGACCCAAACAGACCTGCAAAATCCGATTGTCGTTTTTCGCATCCTCCCAACCGTCCGGCAAAGTCACACTCTTATGATTCATTTCAATACGTAGTGTTCCGCCGTTTTCCAGTTCCAGTCCCTCAGTCAGATCACCTTTCTCCCGAAGCCTGTCCAAAATTCTCGCGACTTGTCTTGCATTGGCTCCCAGTTCAGAATTGTCCTTTTTAAATCGGTCCAACTCTTCCAGGACGACCTCCGGCAAAACCACTTCATTGTCCTCGAATGTGAACATGGAATAAGGAGATTGCAGTAATACATTGGTGTCCAGTACAAAGGTCTTTTTCATGATGCGCCTTCCTCTCTGTCTGAATTTTGGTACTATTCTTAATTTAATTATACTCTTTTCATACCCCATTTGCGATAATAGCGACAAAAAAAGTACCCTCAACACTAGATTTAGTGGTGAAGGTATTCCTTCATAATCGGCAGTCGACTTCGCACATCTGAAACATCGTGCAATTGCACCGTGGTTAAAGCCACACCTTCTTCCCGGTCCAGTCCGGCAACCACCTCGCCCCAGGGATTTACGACCAGGGAATGTCCCCAAGAGTGATAGGAGGATTCAGGATTCAAGGCGGGAGCGCACCCCACCATGAAAAGCTGCTGGTCTACTGCCCGCATCCGGAAAGTCAGTTCCCAATGCGCCGGCCCCGTTGTTTGGTTAAAAGCGGCCGGCACCACAATAATATGAGCGCCTTCCACCGCCATCTCTCGAAACATTTCTGCAAAGCGAATATCAAAGCAGATCGCCACTCCGACTTTCCCAAACACCGTATCGAAGACTGTCACTTGCTCTCCCGCCGTTAAGGTGTCCGATTCGAAGAATTGAATCTTGCCCGGCACGTCAATATCAAACAAATGCACCTTTCGGTGCTTTCCAATCAAATGTCCATGGGGATCGAAGATATAGGAGGTATTGTAGATGGCATCGCCATCCAGTTCCGGCACGGAACCCGCAACCAAATATACATTGGCTTCAGCCGCATAACGTGAAAGCGACTGAAACGCTGCACCGCCCTCCGGCTGGGCTTCCCGCTTGAAAGCCTCGTGTTCATACGGGCAGAGAAACATCTCCGGCAGCACCACCAAGTCTGCCCCTTTCTGCGCCGCTTCCAGAATCATGGATTCCGCCTTCTTTAGGTTTTCTTCCGCTGCATCCACCACATTCATCTGGCAAACGCCTATTGTACATTTCATCACTTCGCCTCCTTTGCCTCTTTTCTACCCCAATCAAAAATGAAAAAACGGTATTAAAAAAACCCATATGCGAGATCACTCTTCACACATGGATCTTTTGTTGGTGCAAGCGGGGGGACTCGAACCCCCACAGGGTTTCCCCCACAAGAACCTGAATCTTGCGCGTCTGCCAATTCCGCCACGCTTGCAAAGGACAAGATCTATAATAGCATAATTCCAGAGATTTTCCAATTCTTTTATGAAATTTTTTCAAAAAAGGCGGTATACTGATATTAGGAGGCAATTTATGACAAACATTCAAGAACAAATCAAAAACGACAAGCAAATCAAGAAATTTTGCGCCTATGGTTTCCTGAAAAACCTCAAGTTTTTCGAACCCTATTTGATGGTGTATCTTTTGGGTTTTAATTTGAATCTTTTTGAAATCGGCTTGCTGTATTCCTTGCGGGAAGCGATCATGTATATTTTTGAAATTCCATCTGGGATCATCGCCGACCACTACGGCAAAAAAAAGGAACTGATGATGTGTTTTTTATTTTACATGGTTTCTTTTGTTTTTTTCTTTATCGGCGGTAATTTCGGCGTCTTTGCCATCGCCATGTTTTTCTTCGGCCTCGGCGAAGCCTTCAGATCCGGCACCCATAAAGCCATGATCTATGGATATTTGGAACAAAAAGACTGGTTCAGCCACAAGACCTTCGTTTACGGCAGAACCCGTTCCTTCTCCTTGATCGGGTCCTCCATTTCGGCGCTTTTGTCCATCATCTTCGTATTGAGTTTGCCAAGCCTGCGCGGACTCTTTCTAATCGGAGTGATTCCTTATCTTTTGGACTTTATTCTAATCGCCACCTATCCAAGTGCGCTGGATGAAAAAAAAGAAACCAGCCTCTCCATGGGTCATGTCTTTGTTGAGGGATTCCGTTCTTTATCCGTTTTAGGAAAAGACAAGCCGCTGCGTTGCGTGCTTCTGAGCTCTTCAAGCTTCGATGCTTTTTTCCGAACCATCAAAGACTATGTGCAGCCTTTGCTCCTGATTCTCTTTGTCGGTTCCCTACAAAGCGAAGCCACGGTGGAAGTTAAGGTCACCTTGGGTGTTTTGTACGGGGTCATGAATCTGGCTAGCGCCTTCGCATCTAAAAACGTATATCGGCTAACCGAACAATCTTCGCCGCTTTACTGGATGCATCGCTTCTTTGACGGTTTTGGCCTGATGGCTGGCTTGATCGCTTTGGGGCTTTTCTTCGAACAGCCGCTTCTGATCATGCTCGCTTTTTTCCTTCTCTTTGTTATGAAGGATGCTCGCCGACCACTCTTTGTGGCTGCGGCAGGCGATTTGATTCCAAAAAAACAACGCGCAACCATCCTCTCTGTCGAAAGCCAGTTGCGCGCCCTCATGCTGATTGTTTTAGCGCCAGTATTTGGTTTCTTGGCAGAACGATTCAGTCTTTCTTTGCTTTTTTTGGGACTGGGTATTCTGCTCCTGCTCTTCAACCGCTGGCTGGTGTCCAGCTTTAGCAAATAGTCGAATCCAGGGGGCCGGAAGCCCCCTATTTTTTTGCCTTGGTTTTTGCTTTTTGATAGGCCCTCGCCAAGTCTGGCAAGTCCGCAAAACGGTCGTTCAGTTCCTTTTGATTCTTGAATCGGCCCTTTTGCATATCCTTCTCCAATTTCCGTTTGGCAAATGAGACAAAGAGCTGGCTCATGTCATAACCTTCCGGATACAGGTCTTCCGCCAGCGCCAGGCGTTTCACCCTGCGCCGCGGCAAAACCCTCTCCTTAAAGTCTTTTACCACCGTCACAGTGCCCTGGCGTTCGTCCTCTTCATAGACGATTGATTTTTCGCCGCTGTCCAAACAGCGAACCAAATCCCCTTGGGCCAATTTTGGATATTCCTTTTTCTCCTTCTCCGCCCGGCTTTTTCTTTGCTTGAATGCCACATCGCGAACTTCTATCTCCTGGCTCTCTTCCCGCCTGTGCACAGCCAACTCCCTGGCTCGCTTCAGCACCCTCGGCTTCAAGCCCAATTCCCTCGAGATCCAAAAGGCGTTGCTTTCGCCCGAAGCGCCCATTTCAAGCTGATACAGAGGTTCCAAGGTTTCGGGATTAAATTGCATGCGGGCATTTTCAAATCCATTCATTTGCTCGCCAAAATCCTTCAGCACGCCATAATGGGTGGTCACCACCGTCAGCGCGCCTTGACTGTACAAGTCTTCCAGAATGGCCATGCCCAGAGCCGCGCCTTCCCGCGGATCCGTTCCAGTGCCGATTTCATCCAGGAGGACCAAAACACCCGGATTCGATCGATTCACGATATTCACCAGATTCTTCATATGCCCCGAGAAGGTGCTCAACGACTGGGACAAATCCTGCTGGTCCCCAATGTCCACTAAAATTTCCTTGAAAATCGGCAGCTCGGTTCCCTTGCCAACAGGCAAGTGAAGGCCCGTTTGAGCCATCAAAACAAAGAGTCCCAGGGTTTTTAAAACAACCGTCTTGCCCCCTGTATTGGGGCCTGTAATCACCAGGGTTCTGGCTTTTTCTCCCAATTCAAAATGCAGCGGTACGGGATTCTCGATCAAAGGATGGCGCCCGGCACGGATCACCATGCGGTCTCCCTCATGCAGCTTGGGTGCCCGCCCCTCCATTTGAAAACTCAACTTCGCTTTGGCAAAGGCAAAATCGTATTCCGTCATGACCTCGATATTCTGCCGGATTCCCGCTTCCTCCATCAAAACCAATCCCGTCAGGGCTGACAAAATCTGATAGGTTTCCGCTTCAATGCCCCGCTCAATGGTATAGAGTTCCTCGGTCAGCTTGCCCATTACCGTCGGTTCCATAAACAAAGTCGAACCCGTCGCACTTTGATCGACAACGCTGCCCGGAAATTTCGACTTGTTCATGGCCTTTACAGGCACCACAAAGCGTCCGTTTCTGCGGCTGACAAACCGCTCCTGTAGAAGCTTCGCCATCTCCGGCCGCTTCAAAAACGAATCCAGCCGCATTTTGATATTCGTTTCAACCGATTCTTTCGCTCGGTTCAATCGCCACAACTCCTTAGTAGCCCGGGGATGTACCCCTTGCGGTTCTACTGTTTCCAGAATCTCATCCTCCAGTTCCTTCATGACTTCCAGATTCATGGCATAGCTGGACAATTCCGGCGCCAAATGGTTTTGCTCGACCATAAATTTCTTCATGGAACGGCAGCCACGCAGAAAATCGGCAATGGCAATCAGTTCTTTCGGTTGAAGGATATATTCCTTTTTTGCTCGGTCCAGATCCTGATCAATGCCAGAAATTCCATGAAGCGGTGCAGACCCTTGAACCGCCAGAATCGCCTTGGCTTCCGTGGTCAGCCGCTGCCGGTGCACCACCACATCATAGCGGTCGGACGGCGTCAGCTTTTCAATTTTCTTTTTCCCCAGCGAACTGTTGGCGCATTCCATCAATTGTTCGCGAATCACTTCAAAGTCTAGTCTGTTTTTTCCTGTTTCTTTCATCAACTGTCTCCTCTCGTAAGACCAGTTCCGATGACTCATCGTCTATCCGCTTTTCCAAGAACGAGTTCAAGTTGAACCCTCTTCGTTCTAGACCGCTTTCACCTTATCCACACACAAGCAATTTGATTATTATTGCTACCTGCTGAGCGAAGCCTTATACATTCTATATACGAAAAAAGATCGCAGAAAGTCTGCGATCCACAATTGCATAGTAGCAAGGGGTTGTCTTATACAAGACGCGGATGGTAGATTTCATCAGTAACTGGTCGGCTTACAAGCATGACAAAACAAGCCTGTTCAAGCGCTTCCAAATTTTCTTTACTGAATAAAACCTCGATCCATAAAATCCTCCTTGTTCGTGACCATTGTACCTGCAATGTTTTGAATTGTCAAATTTCTCTTCAAAAAGAAAAGACCCGCCTGCCGGCAAGCCTCTCTCTTTATCCTTCAATTCGCCCTTGAACTTGCGCCAGGAATCTTTTCAGATCTTCTGCGGTTTGAAAACTTCCCTGGGCGGAATTCGCCCCACCGCCGCCGCGGCCCTTTGCCGCCTGAATCATTTCCTTGAATATTTTCCCCGCATGCAGCCCTTCCTTATTGTGCATCAGGACTACTTTCTTTTCTGACAAACTGCCAAACAGGCACACCGCTTCCCGTTCCTTCAATACCTTTTTGGCCAGATTCATCATCAGTTCCGCTTCCAACGTTTCAAATTCCCGTACCAGAAGCGCCTGGCCTTCCTCAATTAACTCTTTGGCCAAACCTTCCACCATTTGCAGACGGTATCCCTTCACTTCACTTTCCAAGGCCGCCAGCTTTTCCCGTTCTTTCGTCAAACGTTCCACCAAACCTGCTGTCTCGGCGGAGTATTGTTGATTCAAGCTGCGCAGTACCTGATGCTCAAAAGTGGAAATCTTCACGGCCCGCATGCCGCAGACAAATTGAATCCGGGTCATGCCCTTGTACTTGTCCGCCCGCAAAATCCGTAAAATGCCGATCTCACCGGTTCTGGCAGGATGGGTGCCGCAGCAGGCCACACAATCAACGCCCGGTACATTCACCACACGGATCGCCTCGTCCACCGTCGGCGCTTTTCGAAGAGGCACATCAGTTAGCTCATCCAACTTTTCCGCCACATGAATCTCAACAGGCAGGTTTTCTTGGATCCTTTGGTTGGCTTCCCACTCGATTTCCCATAAAACGGCTTCCGAAATCTCCGGCAGATCAATGTCCACGGTTACCACTTCGGCACCCATATGGAAGCCCTTGTTGTTCCCCTTCAGCTTGTCGAAGATCACGCCGGACAAGATATGCTCGCCGCAATGCTGCTGCATATGATCCAGTCGGCGCTCCCAGTCGATTTTGAGTTTCACTTCCGTTCCCACCGGGATCTCGCTTTCCACCAAATGGCGGATTGTCTCTCCTTTTTCCCGCACATCTAAAACGGCAATCCCGTTGATCCAGCCATGATCGGCATCCTGTCCGCCGCCTTCCGGGGCGAATATTGTCTGGTCCAGGACCAGCCAGATTTTGCCTTTTTCTGTTTCAACCGTCTCGACCTTTGCCTTAGCTTCCTTCAAATACACATTCTCGTCGAATAATCGTTTTGTCATTATCGTTCCTTTCTAAAACCGGAGATTCAAACCCTCAACTACAATTCGTTTAAAAATCCATACGCCTGCAAGCGAAAAGGTCAGTTCTTCGCTGCGCTTCATAACCGGCAAGTGCAAATAAACCGCTATGCCGTCCACCATTTCTTTCACATAAAAATCCTCTTCCGGTGCCGCCGGCACCGCGAGCTGGATTTCCGGCTCAATCACCGATCCCGCTCAGCCGCCGCCTGCCATGCGAAGGCTCAGCGTGATTACGGATTTGTTTTTTTGTTTCAAGAATTCTTTCGCTTTCGCATCAATTGCAATCTTCATGATTCATGCCCTCTCTCCAATATGGTGACAAGTCCCGTATTCCCGTCAACACGGATCCAATCACCTGTTTTGATTTTTTCCATAGCCCGGTCAACCCCCACAACTGCAGGGATGCCGTATTCCCGGGCGACAATGGCTCCGTGAATCAAAAGTCCGCCGACTTCCAAAACCAGTCCTTTGGCATGGATGAAAAGCGGCGTCCAACCCGGATCTGTGAAGGGAGCGACCAAAATTTCACCTGGTTCAAGACGGGCTTGTTCCGGCCTTTGCACCACCCGGGCAACCCCCTCGTAAACACCGCTGGATACGCCGGATCCTGCCAATTCATTCGCCTGCAGGTCGCGGTCCAGGGCTTTAGGCGGAACAATCCACCCCCGGTTTGTAACGACACGCGGAATCTTGTGGGCACCCGCCTTTTCAAAGGCCTGCCGCCTCGTTTTCACAAGGCTTTGCATGGACTTTTCTTCCCTCACCATTTCGATAATCTCTTCCCATTTCAAAAAATTGCAATCCTCGACCCGGTTCAACAAACCGCGGTCAGCAGCCAGCCGTCCGGTCTCCAGAACAACCTTCTTCACTTGACCCAGCACCAGAATCATGCCATATTTGCCGTGTTCCCGGGCTGGCAAGAGATAGAGGACGCGGTCCACCATGTTTTGGTAAAAGCGCCGCTTCCACCAGTTCCTCCCCCGGCTTGCCCGGTCGACCAATTCCTCGCCTGCCCGCAGGGAGGCTTCCGTTAGGGCATTGTATTCCAGCCGATGCTGGTCAGGCGCATAGATTCGCAAATGGTTCTTCACGCTCAACACGATCGCACTCGGGTCCTCAAACCAGCGAAGATTGGTAATGTCGATTTCGCCTATGCCCCGGGCGCCGTATTTTTCCATGACAAGCCGCATCTGGTCGCCGGCAGCGCCTTCCGCCCGCAGCAGCTCTTCCACAAACACTTTGGGGTCCCATACGTCCAAACGCTTCCGCCAGTAGTCGTCCTCGCGGATCCGTTCAGCTAGATCACCGATTGACAATCCCATCTCGGTGGTTGCATTGCCCTTCAGACCCTTTGCCAGCGTCTGGGCCAGATGGTCGCTTCCGAAGAGCTTTTCCGTCTTTTTGACGAGATATACATAGGAAAGCATCCCCGGACCAATATAGGGCACCAGGTTTTGAATCGTTTCCGGCAAATAAGCACTGATGGCTTTCTGGCAAACCGCCAAGCGTTCCAACGGGGTTTTGGCAATATCCAGTTCCGCTTTGAACCGCTTCATATAGCCTTCAACAAAGGCATCGCAATCCGTCACCCGCATATTTTTCGGTCTGAGCGCTTTACTCATGCCCGTAATCAAAAAATGGAGAGCGCCCCGCAACTGCCGGCCCTTTTTCTCCTTGGGAACAATCCCTTTGACAAACCTGCGGTCATGAAGCAGCCGCTGCATGCTGCCTGCCATGACGGCATCCAGCACATTCATCCGGTTGCCAAAGGTCTTCCTGAATGCTGGAACCGCAAAATAATCGGTTGCATCCATAAACAAATAGCTGCCGGACGTCAAAAGCATCTGCGACTTTCCTTCTTCATCTCGGTCAAAGGGGAAAATCCTTTTCAGACAAGAAATGCCCAGCGGCCGAATCGGTTCCATCATGTTCTGCACATGGTGGAAGGAAAAATAGACCCCATTGCCGGTCCGTTCCGGATCAATCAAAGGAAGCAAGGTCGTGATGGCTCGCGCCTGCAAAATCCATAAGTTTCCTTCCCGGTCGAGGGACCATTCGATATCCATGGGTTTCTCGTAGAGCGTTTCAATCTCTTCCGCCAAATTTGCCAAAACGCTTAGCTGGTCGTCCGTCATGGCATCTGCACCGTCGTCCAGCGCATGGGAAAGGATCATTCCCTTCTTCTTGTCGAACAGAACCGTATTCGGAATCCGCTTGCCGGACACCAGGTCTTCCCCGGTACCTCCAACATACTCGATCATCATCCGATCCCGATGCTCGGACAAAGGGTCCACCGTGAAGGCAACGCCCGAAACAAGCGGATTGACCATCTGCTGAACCACAACGGAGATGGAAAGGCCTGTATTGGAAATCCCATTTTTCAGTCGGTAGGCAATCGCCCGGTTGTTGAACAGAGACGCCCAGCATCGGCGAATGTCCGCTAAAACCGCGTCACGCCCCTCCACGAACAAAAAACTGTCCTGTTGGCCGGCAAAGGATGCTTCCTCCAAGTCTTCCGCCGTCGCGCTGGACCGGATCGCAAAGGAGCCTGCCATCCCAAAGGGTTTTAGGGCTTCTATGACCTGTCCCTTTAAATTCTCATCCATCGGCTGCGCCGTCAGCCCTTGTCGAATCCGATTTCCCGCTGTTTCGATTCCGACAAGATCCTCAGGGTCCAGCCCATTCAGCGCACTCACCTCATCAGCCAAACCACAATTCTCCAAATGCTGATCAAAAGCCTTTGTCAGCACACAGAATCCGTCCGGCACCGGCAGCCCAGCCTGCAATAAAATCCCCAGATTATAGCCCTTGCCTCCGACCCATTGAAACTCTTCTTTTGTCAATTCCCCAAAATGCCTGATCATCCCGCACCTCTCCGCATCTGTAAAATTGCAAATCATTATCTCAATTATATCTTTCCGCAATCCGCAAATCAATTTGTTATCCACATCCAAACTGACAGGCCCTGCTTTTTTCCACAAAGAAACGACACTGTCCACACAGTGCCGTCCCATTCTTTTCTCATTTTACCAAAGTCGGTCGATGAAGTCTGCGATTGTATCGATCACCCGGTCATCCACATGATTCGGGAACATGTATTCATCCGGATTGGGTGCGCCCTCTCCCGGCATCATCAAATGATTCAGTCCGTCAAACAAGGCAAACTCTGCATTGGCTGCGCCAATCGTCTCCTTCCAAGTTTCAAACTGATCCACCAGCACCTGATAATCCCGCTCCCCTTGCAGGAAGAGCTTCGGCACCGTATGCTGGATCACTTCCTCCAATGGTCGATACGCATTGAGGTCAATCCAGTATGCCGGATAAGCGCCTAGAATCGGCTGCTTGGGATCCAGCGTTTCCGGCGCTTTCAGTTGTTGAGCTATGGCTGCCATCTGGTCGATAGCCGTCTGCTCGTCTGCAGTAACCTCATCATCTCGTCCCGCCAGATAGGTGTATTGGTCAATAACCATTTCCTGGATCGGCTCATTGCTGGCTGCCATAAAGATCCAGCCCGCCACCTCATTGGTATGCGTCATCATCTTGGGAATCAAGTAGCCACCCAGACTGTGACCCAAAATGTAAATTTGTGAATTGTTCAGTCGTTCGTCTCCATTAGCCAATTCAACCGCCGCCAAGGCGTCTTCAATGGATTCCTCCCAGACGGTAAAGTCATAATCGTCGACAAAGGCTTCACTATGAGAGAAGGCTCGCTTGTCATAGCGGATCGTTGCAATGCCTTTTGCGGCCAATCCCTTTGCCAAATCCAAGAAGGGTTTGTTCGGGCCAATGGTTTCGTCCTTGTCCGTAGCACCGGACCCATGCACCAGAATCACCACCGCTACCGGTGATGCCGATTCAATATTCCACGGCAGCATCAGTTCCCCTTCCAATTCATAGGAGCCAACGCTTATGACTTCCGTCACCGCCTCATGTTCGGATTCTGGCTTTTCCTCTTGTATGATTACAACTTCACTGTAGTTGAGCCCGGCAATTTCGCCTGCATCATTGAAGACCACGTTCACCCCGAAGTTTTGATTGTCGAAAGCCACTGCCACCTGTACAATCTGGTAGCCCTGGGCTTCCCATTCCGCCGTATGCAAAACCGCCACTGGCTGGCCCACCTGCTTGTAGAGGTCTTCCATAATCTGCTTGTAGACATTCGCGTTCACGGCCTTTTGCATGGCTTCGTCATGGGCATACTCGGTATAGGCCGCTTCGTAGTTTGCCTGCAGAAGATCCTGTACATAGGCCGTTGCCATCGTCTTCATCTCTTCCAAATTCGCCGCCTTTTGCGGTTCCGGTTCCGGCGTTTCAGCCTGGCGGCTGCAGCCGGTTAGCGCCATCATAAGAATCAATCCGATTCCGATCCATTTTTTCACTTTGTCCTCCTTGTTATATATCAACTATAACAATTCTTTGTGTTTATCATATACCCCGTTCATCACTCTGTCAACAAATTATCAGATCTTTTCCCTTTTTCTTCCTTGCGATACAATAAAAGAAAAACGGAGGATTTGCCATGCATGTTGTCAGCTATACCGGTTACTACGATCCATCGCCCATCCGGGACTTTTTAAGCGCCCAGCCGGATGTTACTTACACGGTCTGCCAGTCAAAGGAAGAATTGCTGCAAGCACTACCGAAAGCCGAGATTCTTGTCACCCTGCCTTTCACCGAAGAAATGCTGGCGGCAGCCCCCAAGCTAAAATGGGTGCAATGCCTGCGCGCCGGGGTCGATGGCTATCCCTTTGCAGCCATGCAGGAAAGAGGCATTCACCTCACCAACGGCAAGGGTATTCACCGCAACCATATGGCGGAATACAGCATTGCCATGATGATTCTTTTTGCAAGAAACCTGCATACGTTCCACCACCAGCAAATCCGTTCCGAATGGAACCGCCAGGTGCCGCAAGATGAAATTTACGGAAAAACCGTGGGCATTCTTGGCTTCGGCGCCATCGGCGACACCCTGGCAACCCGGGCAAAGGCCATGGGTATGCGGGTGCTGGCCCTAAAACGGACCCCGATTGAAAGAGAAAATGTTGATACCTGGTACACCCCGGATCAAACCACTGACTTTTTGGGCCAGGTTGACTATCTCGTCAATCTTTTACCCAATACGCCGGCTACCACCCATGCATTGAATGCCGCCTCTTTTGAAGCCATGAAGGATTCTGCCGTGCTGATCAGCATCGGGCGCGGAAAGACTGTGGACGAAAAAGCCCTCATCGAAGCCCTGCAAGCGGGAAAGATCCGAGGTCTGGCTGCCGATGTTTTCGAAACGGAACCGCTACCAAAAGACAGCCCCCTTTGGAAAATGGAGAACGTGGTCCTGACCCCGCATATCTGTGGGGAAAGCATTCATTATCTGGAGAAAGGCGTCGAAATTCTTAAAACGAACTTTCCACGCTTTAAAGAAGACCCCGAAAGGCTGATCAATCGAATTAATCTGGATTTGGGATACTAAAACAAAAAAGGAAGGGTTCCTAGCGAACCCTTCCTTCATGTTCCAAACTCTTAACGGCCAGCATCAAAGCGCCCACGCTTCCCGTATCGTCTCCCAGTCCGGGAGACACGATATGATGCCTCACCTCTTCTTCCGTAAAGGGCAGGTATCCGTTAATCAGCCGATAGAACTCCTTGTGAATCCGCGGGAACAAATGACATTGATGCATGACACCGCCCCCCAGAATGATTCGCTCCGGTGATAAAACCATCTGATAATTCACCAAGGCCTGCGCGATGGTTTTGGCTACTGCATCCCAGACCGGATCATCCTCTCCAATCTCTTCCGCCTTTTTTCCTACTCGCGCTTCAATGGCCGGTCCTGACACCAATCCTTCCAAGCAGTTGCCGTGGAAGGGGCAGATCCCCATAAATCCATCTTCACCAGCCGGTAAAAGTATATGCCCCATCTCAGGATGCAAACGACCATGCAACAAGTCGCCATAATAATATCCGCCGCCGACTCCGGTACCGATCGTCAAATACAGACAAGTCTTCACATCCCAGGCATTTCCTTTTATGCCCTCCGCCAAAGCCGCCGCATTCACGTCGGTATCGATCATAGTTGGACACTTCAAGGCATCCTTTAGGATCGGTAAAATCGGCGTATCCGCCCATGCCAGTTTCGGTGTTTTAAGTATCGAACCGTATTGTGGATGGTCCGGCTCCACCGCTACAGGCCCGAAGCTTGCAATGCCCAATCCCTCAATCTGCTTGTCCTTGTAAAATGCAATTACCGCATCCAAGGTTTCTTCAGGCGTTGTGGTCGTTATCCGTTTTCGTTCCAAAATCTCGCCCTTCTCCGTTCCCACCACGCAGACAAACTTGGTGCCGCCCGCCTCAATGCCACCTAAAATCATCCTCTTCACTCCCTTTCTTTTATAACGTTGTCTCTTCCCTACTCAATTTCAGGTAAAAAACAGCAGCAAAGTCATGGCAATTACGCCAAAGCTTGCACAAGACAGTACGGTGTAGCCAAAAGCATCTTCCCTCTTTATCGCTTGAATCAAAAAATATGGAAATAGAAAACCTGATATCAGGGACAGGTAAATCAATACTGTCATCATGCGCCTCCTTGTCAAATATTACTACCTCTATTGTACCCCAAACCAGGTTTTTCCACACGAAAAAGGAGGCTTACGCCTCCACCAATGCCTATCCCTCGTTCAACACTCCTTCCAAATTCTCGTAGAACGAAGGCGAGTATTTCATCCGATACATATCCCATCTGATTTCCATCGGTTTTCCATGAATTTTGCCGGAATACCCCGTCTCCTCAGCCATTTCCACCATCTTCACCTTAATCAGCAGCTTATTGTCTTTGTAAAACTTGAGATTGATCGCCTCTTCTTTCCAGTTTCCAATTAATGTTTGAATATTTTCTTTATCGCAATATATGCCCGTAACCCCTCTCAATAGTTCTTCTGCATTTACTTCTTTTATTGTCTCTCCGATTTCAATCACAACGTGATCCGCTTCGAATACATGCAGCGCAACCCGCATTTTCATATTGGAAGACAGGGAGACAAACAATAGAAGCAGGATCCCTACTAGGACAAGTGTAAGTCTGTTTCTTTTGGCCGTTTCTTTGCGCCAACGGAAAACAACATATGCAAGAAAATACAGTGCAATGGCTGTATAATATACATACGGCAATTCAAATATATGCCTCATATACCCTCCTTTCCGAATCTATCTGTTCATTTATGCAAACCGAGTTTGGTATATTTCAACATGAATTAATCCTGCAAAAGCATTTGATTGGTATTATTGATTTGAATGGTTATACTTATTTGCTCTTCTTTTAAAAACTCAATTGCTTCAGTATAGTTCTCATCTTCAATTAAGTCTTGGTATTTATTTAGAAAGTCCTTCGTTATATCAACTTCGTCTTGCTTGATCACTACTGAATCAGGACTTTCAATGATCATTTGCAATATTTCTTCATACCTGGATTCGCTAAGATCTCTATCGCTAATCGATATCAGATAGCTGGCGATTGGTATGATTATTATCAGCACAATAACTAATAAAATCCTACTCTTCTTAATCATCGTTGATTCACCTTCCTATTCATATTATCCTATCAAAACTAGATAAATGCCATTACAGTTCTCTTGCTCCTATTACTCATGTAACCATCATTGCCATAGTGCATAGACAAAAAGAACAATGAGTCCCGCAACAAAAACATGGTAGTCTTTCAATCGGTATTTCGCTACGATCTTCGAAAACGGCTGATCGATCCATTTTATTGCAAACCACAGGACCGCGTATATTCCTAGTTCGACTAACACCCTCAGTACCCTATGATCCGGAATAAGAAACCTGCTTATCTTAAACACTTGAAACAAGACTAGAATTGAAATAAACTGCAAAATGTTCATTGAATCGCTATCTTTGCTCATATAAAACTCACCGTCCTATTCATGGAATTTATCCGTTCACTCCCATCAGTCTATGGATTCGGTTCCTTCCAGAAAATACAAGTCATCAATCACATATTCATGATTGTAGGTCTCCGCTACCTCAATCACCAGGGTTTCTCCATTGTCATACTTAACCAAAATTTGCTGATGGAGGGACGAACGGTCGTTGCCTCTTTGGCGAATCTCCACAAACTTTTTGCTCCAATACTCATCTGGTCGTTCTATCGCATATCCGTCTAAAATATCTGCCTCATGTTCTCTGGCCGCAAAAGACACTTTACGGTATAAGTCCCAGACGAAGTCATCATTGCAGGCATCCCTATACATCTGATACAAGAAAATATTCGCTATGATTGAAACATAGAGCAAAAACAACAGTATTCTTCTACTAAAATACTTCTTCTTTTCCAATCGTCTGCTCCCTCCATTCCACTTGACGCTATACTTGATCGACTTACTTATTCAATTCTGCAATAAACTCGGCAACTCAATTAAGCCTGATTGGGCAGACTGAGCCATTTCGAACATGTTATTCGGTGAAAATGCCGCAAACCGTTCCAAAAAAGAATAGATCTGATCGGTACCACTTAGCATATGATAGATGATTTGCACTTCTTTTTTTGTCCTTCTCGGACCCCATGCAACCGCCTTCTCAAATATCAAATCGGCCTCATGTGTAGAAATCATTGCCGTGCTTTGGCTGTTTCCAACTACCAAATTTTGAGCCGCGATCAGATTGATCAGATAGACGTCGATAAGACTTTCCCTGATTCGGGCATCCGTTTCTTCCAAAAGCGCCTCATAAGACCAGTACTCCCGCAACAAGCGATCCGCATCAGTAAGTGAAATACTCCGCTCTTCAAGCTGCTTGATTTGCTCACCGGTTGGCTTTTCCTTTTTCTTGTTGGTCATAATCCGATCATACTCATCGAACCTCGCGTATGTCCATTTCGTCAAATCGACCGTTTCTAATTCGGGGTAGATAATCAAGATATCGTTAATGGTCCCTTCTGATAACAATCTGGATTCGCGGGGATTCGTAGTAAATACTTTGCTTTGCTCCATTTGAATATAACGTTCAAGATCTATATTTGGCACTTTGATATCCATGGAACTATCAAGGATAATAACCGTTTTTCCCCGCTCCTTTAATTCAGACAATATTTCTATCGCCTCTTCATATGCCTCATCCTCATTTCCGGCTAGTGCCAAAGCGCTCGATGTATTCACAAACAATAGCATTACAGTTAAGAATAATACAGATTTTTTCAGCATTTCTTGCTCCTTCTGATCCAACAAGCTCACTCATTCTCTTTCGTTACAAACTGTCTTCCATCCCAAACATATTCATCCATATATTCTCCCGATCGATTGATAACAAGTCCACCATCTGGTCTCGGTTGATATGTTTCAGAATGATGCGGGTTAGCAACCCTCACAAGGCTTTCGCCATCAAACGTGAAAATCTGCAGGGCATCCTCTTCAACTGTAAAAAAGATAGCCGCTGAACCGCGTTTATCGATGATGCCAATGTTGAAATCAAGATTCCCGTCATCATTGTAATCAGCCCCGCATATCGAAAATGGGCCAATGAATCCAATCTTCTCGTAGCCAAAGCATTCGTTGAAATTCAGCGAGTCAATGATCTCTCCCTGTTTCCCCAGCAACAGATCAAACCCGCCGTAAAAACCGCTCAAATACATGTCAAAGCCTTGGTCATCCGGGGTTAAAGGGGGCAATACTTCTGTCTGAACCAACATAACTTCATAAGGATCGTCCCCTGTATTCTTGTACTCAGCAATAATTTTCATGCCATTGACCCAACCAAGTCCTTCCAATTCCCTCGGTTTAGCCGGCAAGGACAAATTCTTTTGATTCTCCTCCATAAATGAGATTCGCTGCCCATCAACCTCCATTGATACATAAAGTGTAAGCGACAGGTGGTCATCAGAAAAGTCAATCAGCTCCAAAGGGGCATTAAAGACAATAACGTAGTGCTTCCCCGGTTTTTGGCTATCCGATAGTACCCTTACATCTCCGTGCAAAGCCAATGGGACACTCCATTTCTCGATCTTCCCATCAACATACAAAGCATGGTCAAGAATGGTCACTTGCTCCCCTTCCGGTATTTCAATGATTCCGCGTATATATGAAATTTGATCGATCATCTTGGGCTCTTCTATATCAACAGAGTATGGGATCCACTGATATCCATTCTTTCCTTCTTGGTCTACAACAATGTCTTGCGATTCTTCATTGGCTTTCGAACTTTCCGTTTCTTCCATCTGCTGATTCACGTTCTTAGTATTCTCATTCTCCGCAGCAGGATTGCAAGCCGTCAGGCCAAAAATCATACAAATGATCAACACAAACCATTTCTTCATTTGCTTTTCCTTTCATCACCCATTCTATAATTTGCTCCGCTTGTCTCCAGCACTCATCCCTCTTGCAACTCAAATTTGTTCGCTCCTGTTATCACATATCGTACGATATCTTCACAGCAGGACCTGGATATCAAAAACTCCTTTGTCCGCATCAATCTTCATCAACCCTTCATACTTATCGACAATACACTGCACATTTTTCAAGCCCATGCCATGACTTTTGCTGTCTGCTTTGGTCGTGGCTATAATTCCTTCACAATAAGACAAGTCCCGTTCGCTAGGATTTCTCATCTGAATCATCACTCTTCCGTAACCTTCCTTGATCAAGAGGTCAATCCAACGCTCGTCCCGTCTGCAGAATTGGCAGGCTTCAATGGCATTATCCAGCAAATTCCCCAAAACAATGGTGAAATCAAGATCATCGATTGCATGATCATTCGACAAGACAATTTCATGCGAAAATGCAATCCCCTCTTTCTCCATAAACTTGGTCTTGTAATTGATCAAGGCTGCCGTCAATTTGTTGTCAATATCCAAGACCAGGTCTCCGTCCAGACCACACAATAGCTGATCCGTATATGCGATGATTCCCTGATTGCCCGCATCCGCCGCCAAACGGTTGATGCTGATTATATGATTATTAAAATCGTGATTCATGGCACGCATTTCCTTCACCAAATCCTCATATTCCGTCAGATAATCCGTCAAGTTTCTATATTCCTTTTGAACCGCTTTCCACTGTGCTTCCTTTTCCTTTAGATCCACCCTTCTCCGAAGCAGAATCAGCATCAAGATGTTGATCACGGCAATGATCAGGGTAACCACCAAAATACCCATTAGGCTTCGACTTTCAATCCTTGCTTCACTATAAACATTGGCTGCCAAATAAAAGGCTGATATGCTGGCAATCATCATAAGCATCGCCAAGACACTATAGGCATCGAATCCAAGGCTTCTTTTCTTTATATGGGGAACTGCAAAGAAAACCATACAGAATACCAGAGTTTTTGAAATAACAATCCCCGCCGCCCGATAGGCATTGGATGCAAACAACAAATTCACATCCACATTCAACAGGGCTACCATCAGAAATGTGGTGGCAATCTCAATCACAGAAAAAAACGCAATATACAAGATCGCGACCCCTATTGCTTTTGAAAATGACGTATGAAAGAAAAATCTTCCTCCAAGGATAAACATGGCCAAGGCAAGGGCAAATATCCATGCGGAACTTGGACCAATCAAAAGATTCATCATGCGGATGATGGCGCACTGGCCAATAAAATACAGAAAGAATGTGCCTTTTTTCTCATTTAGCGTATGCAAAACATGCAGGATGTAATAAAACCCTGCCACTTCCAAAACAATGCCGTATAACTCCACCAGCCGAAAAATCATAAGGTCCCTCTTTTCTGCAAGGATTTCATCACTCGCCGCATCGTTGCCTCATGAAAGGTTCTTCCAATGGGTATTCTTTTCTCCAAATCTGTCATTTCGATCTCACTGCCCTTTACCGATCGAATCTTTTGCATATTCACCACAAAGCCCTGATGACATTGCATGAACACAGCCGGATCCAATTCATTGACCAGCTCTTTCATCGTCTTCTGCATGGTCATCTCCTGCTTTTTAGTATGTAAAAACATATGATTTCTACACTTCTCGAAAAAAAGTATGTCGCTATAATCCACCCTGTGTAATTGACCCTTGGCTTTATAAGCATAATATGTTTTATCGCGTAATGGTTGGACCACTATTTTCATCAATCGATCCATTATCTTCACAAATCTTCTAGTTTCAATGGGCTTCGTCAGATAATTAAAAGCAAAGAGGTCAAAGGCTTGATCGCGAAACTGTCCATGACTTGATATAAAAATCAACGGGATCTGTTCGTCATAGGATCGAATCTTATTTGCTAACTCAATTCCGGTCATGTCCTTTAAGCCAATATCCAAAAAGGCAGCATCAAAAGTCTCGCATTTCAATACCTTTAATGCTTCAAAGCCGGTACATGCCCTGCTGACTTGAATTTCAACTCCCACTTGTGCTTGATAGGCCATTAATTCACTCTCTAGAATATCCAGATGAATCCTCTCGTCATCGCAAATCAACACTTTCACAATTGACTCCTTTCAGAACAAGTTCGCATTTTTCTTGTAATCTAATTATAGCAAACTTTCTGAAGTTTTTCGAATGTTCAAAAAATTAATATTTTTATTCGTTTTTTGTTTATAAAAAAGATGTGCTTAAATTTGTTTCAGCACATCTTCCTACAATATTTATTTTTTCTACCTGATCATTTGAAGAAAATACCATCTTTCATTCCAACGTAAAAGGAATCTCAAGGCGTAACTTCCGAACCGGAATTTTAGGATCCTCCATCACATCACCCAATTGATACTCAATATATGCACAAACCCGATAATCCCCCTTTTCCATTGTCTTCTTTATTACATCCAGCGTGTATGGATCGGCGAATACTAGCTGTTCTTCAAAATCCAGCGTAGTTTCCATCAATAACGCCAGCATCGTCCTCTCCAAAACAGCATTTCCTTCCATATCCGTTATATAAATGCCGCATAATGGTTTGCCATGCCAGATAGAAAGGGGCTTTTTACTGCTGATATTCTTAATCGTTACTGTAAATCCAAAAGGATCATCTTGGTTTAGCTCATCCAGAACGTATACCTGCTTTTCGTTAGTAAACACAATTTCCAGGTCATCCTGCCTGATTGTACTCGTAATTGTACCAGTACTGTCATCTTCACTTTGCTTCTCATAGCTGCATCCAGTAAGAAGCAGTGCTAAAATACTACCTACTAATAAAATCCAAATACACTTTTTCATAAGCGCCCCCAAACGTTCATTGTCTATTGATCAAAAAAATCATGTATTCCTATAACTTTTCACCACCCACCAATCATAATTTCATCAATTCTATAGTCGCCATCTACAGATTTTAATTTAAAAACAACTGGATTCACCATATTGTGAACTGGGGAATACACAAATAGTTCAAGCCTAGCATCTTTGCTTATTGGATTGATCTTGATATTACTAATATGTGCTGTCGTAAAATCATTAATGGTTACATTTCCTACAATATGCATGCATAATCCATTGTCTTTTTCGAAAAACAAATGATCGAACCTTTTTTCAGCATATTCTCTAGTAAAATAATTCTCCGCCATATTAAAGAGCTTATCCTTCGTATCCATTCTAGTGTCTGTGATCTCATAATAAGGTGTATCCATATCTTTATGATAAGGCTTGTCTCCTCCCTCAATGATTAATCTTTCGGTTTTATCTGCTTCCACACAAAAATCTACAAATTCATTGAATAAGTTATTCCTAATAGCCTCATGATCCCTATAGATTTTACAAGCAATAGCCAAGCATAATGAAATTATTACAATGAGCAGAATGATACTCTTTTTCTTCATAACCGACATGGATCCTTTCTAGAACAAACACTCTCCTATATGCAACTGTCCTCGGTACCTCCTGGTTTTATCCAGGAGTTGTTCATAGAATTTGACCAAAGTTTACTCGCTTACAGCCCCATGATCCACTGATCATTGGTCACGGCCCCAATGGCGCCAAGACTGAATGTTTATACTATTTCAACTGTTATTTTTATCCTAAGCATACTGCTCATCAACCAGCTCATAACTGTTAGGCCTCATATATAAAAGCGCATGTACAACCCACATAAATTGTACTTGAAAAACCTGCTAAGCAACAGCAGATTGCATTACCATTCTTGTTAGCGAAACCGTTTTCCGCTCATTAAGTGTGCTATTAGCTTGGATACATTCAGCAGTTTATGACCAGTAAAACTTTGTACTCTTTCCTTTGATGCTGATGCGTCGCCGATTTTTGCATAATTATTGAATTTCAAATGGAAGTTCGAGTCGAATTTTATTATTTTTTTCAGCATCATCCGCGTCGCGATATTGAATAACTGCGATCACTATATAATTACCTTTATCTAGCGTTTGGATTTCCTCTAGAGTAAAATCATCTCGGAAATTTAATGTCTCGCCAGGATTTAATACGCTAGTCATCTGAACACTTAACGCAATACGCTCGATAACTGGATTACCTTTATTGTCAACGATAACAAAACCGCACAGCGGATAAGGATGCAAAAGTGTAATTGCACCCTCATCGCCACTATTTTTTATTGTCACAAAAAAATCAAGTCTATGATCTTCATCAAAATTATCCACCCTGTAACTATACTCTTCGATAAATCGAATTTCCAAATTATCTTGTATAACACTACTCTCAATCTGTTGAGACGAATTGTTTTTTGGATGACATCCGAACAATACTCCAAGTATAGAAACGAACAAAAGCAGTCCTAAATACAGCTTCTTCACTTTCATCAATTCTCCCAACTAATGTTTTACCGTTATGCCAAGTTCAGATGCTATGTTCTCATACTTCGAGTAAATTGCATGTCCTGTTGACAAAGAATCACCTCTATGATTACCTATGATACTATACAAATTATTGAGTTCTCTAATATATATTGGGCCTCCACTGTCTCCACCTACATGTGTGTAATCAGCTAAAACAGTGTCTGTAACTGTAACTCCATCTACAGTTGATGCAAAATTATAACTTATTATCTTACCTGATTGAAACCCAGACACTTGCCCATACATTAGTATCATAGTCCCAACAGGTAAGTCTATTGTTATGCCACCAATTATATCTCCAGAAACTATGTCATCGGTTACATTGAATGAGCTATTTGTTTCTACAAATGCAGCATCAGCTGTTGTACTACTACTACTATAAGTTGTAATAGTGACCTCTCCAATTGTATTGCCTCCGTATGAAAACTCTTCACCAGTAAAATCACCCGCATGACCCGCTATCACAACTCCATCAATACCATTTTTGGTAGCACCAAAACTTAAAGTGCTTGGAAGGTTATTGTCTAAACTTTTTATTGCATATCCGCCCTTCAAATCAGTAGTTTGTTCTACAATTTGACCCTTTGAATTTTGTATATTCATAAAATCTTTATCAATAACTTTTTTAATCAAATTTTCTTTTTCTTCTGTAAGATCTCTTACATAAATTAATACTACTCCATTTATAATATCATCAAACATTTCATCAATATAGACATTCTGTGTACCAAGTTGTGATAAAGTACGTATAATGGTGTAAATTCAAAAACATAAAAAATGAGCCACTTGGGTTCAACCTCGGATAAAATAGAGTTGTCGAAAAACCATCAACCCGAGGAGGAAATACCAAATGACTCAGATTAATGTTACCCTAGATTCCGAAATTTTGCACGGACTTTTCACTTCAGACGGCAAAGATGAAGCATTTTCCAAACTGTTGGAATGCATCCTCAACCAAGTTCTCAACGCCCAAGCGAGTGAACAAGTTGGTGCTGATCGTTACGAACGATCCGAAGAACGCACCGGCTATCACAATGGATTCCGCATGCGAACCATTACAACTCGCGTTGGAACCATTGAACTGCAAGTGCCCAGGCTTCGTGACGGCAAGTTCTCAACCACGCTGTTTCGCCAGTATCAGCGCAGTGAGCAAGCTCTTGTACTTGCTATGATGGAAATGGTTGTCAACGGCGTATCTACTCGAAAGGTCAGCTCGATTACCGAAGAACTCTGCGGCAAGCAGTTTTCCAAATCAACGGTATCGGATCTTTGCAAGAATCTGGACCCAATCGTGAATGAATTCAGAAACCGAAAACTGACCAATAAATATCCGTTCGTTATCGCGGATGCACTTTACACCAAAGTGCGCGAGAACGGTCGTGTACGGTCAAAAGGATTGCTCTCTGCCATCGGTGTCCGTGAAGATGGCAAACGTGAAATACTGGGCTTCAGCGTTGCCGATTCTGAATCTGAAACTAGCTGGAGCGAGTTCTTTTCTGCATTGAAAAAGCGTGGACTTACAGGTGTTGATCTTATTGTTTCCGATAACCATGGTGGTCTAGTGAATGCCGTAGCCAAGCACTTCCACAATGCTTCGTGGCAACGATGCCAGACTCATTTTTCAAGAAATGTTTTAGATAAAACACCCAAACGGCTGCAACCTGAAATCAAGCAATGCTTGAAAGAAATCTACAATGCTCCCAAGATTGAGATCGCGCGATCTCTTAGGAATGAAATGCTTGAAACATATACTGATACAGCACCGAAGGCCATGGAAACCTTGGAACTCGGCTTTGATGATGTAATGGCTGTTATGAGCCTGCCAAAGAAATATCGCAAACGACTTAGAACCAGCAACAGCATAGAACGGTTGAATCAAGAGATTCGTCGTCGTGAACGCGTAATCCGCATCTTTCCGAATGAAGCTTCTCTCATCCGCCTGATTGGAGCAATGCTAATGGAGCAAGATGAGAAATGGACCACTGGTAAGAAGTACCTCTCCATGGAGGATTACTACCAGCACCAAGCAACCCAAGAAGCTGCTGTTGCAGCCTAATTACATAGCCGAGGGAATTTACACACTTTTACGGACTTGACTCATTGAAATACAATACGATCGTGCTATTCCGCAAGTTTTGCGTGCTAAACGACATAAGTTACTTGAAGATTTTCTGTTGACAATTTGGTTATTAGCCATATAACTCTGATTACTTGTGAAATTCTACAATTCTTTTTCAAAGAAATAGGCAAATCTTACTGGATGGTCTTCAATTCTCTCATATGCACAAACGGAGAATCCATTCGCTTCCTTCTTCAGCCATGATACAGAATTGATTTCTTCTTCTGCTACATACACTGGATAATAAATTTGTTCTTTCAAATCCAAATACATGATCGCATTCACCTTGTCTCCATCGGAAGATATGGATACTGATGAAAAGTCAAACACTATGCCATTTTCTACAAAAATCGCACTACGCAGGCTTCCATTGGATGATAAATCAAAGACCTTATGAATCATATTATCTTTGAATGAATACAAGAATACACTGCCGCCATACCAATCTGTCGACCATAAAATGTAATCATCATTCGTCGCAGTAATAATAACCTTGTCCGATTCAATCAGCAGTTGAAAATCCTGATCCATTTCTAGATCCCTTCGATGAACCACTAACGAATCATCACTTTGTGTGACATACAACATATAACGATCTGATTGTGGAATAGATGCATATGGTGTTTCCAATTGAAGTTTATCCGTTTCAAGCTTTTCAATTTCACCTGATTCATAGTCATGGGTCTCAATGAAAACCTCGGACTGATCTTGACCATATACAAGATTGTACCAAACAAGTTGACCACCTATGCTTGAAAGATTCAATACCTTCTCGTCTTTCTTATCATCCTTTTCCTTTACGACTCTAACTTGATTGGTTTGTGTATCAAGCCCCATTATACGCCAGTCTTTCACATTCTCAGTCCAGAACAGGTGCGTCCCCGCGCTTACAAAAACGGGAATACCACCTGGTTCACTCTTATAAGAAACTTCATAGACACACTCTCTGGAATCATCTGTCATGTCATATTTGATAATTCTTGAACTGATGCACTGCGTGCTAAGTTTGATTACTTCGTCTACGACATAATACACAGCATCTCCAATCCGTGTATAATTGGCAGGCATGTAAATTGTATTCTGTGAATCAAACATCTCTGTTTTCAATTCTACTTTTCGTAAATTCCAAATTTCGCAACTGTCATTGACTGTATACTCAAAATCGTTTCCGGTTTTTGGTTCTTCATTTGTTTCACATCCGAAATATAACGTAAAAACCAAAAAAAAGAGAGCGGCAAAGCATATTTTTTTCATTTTATTTTTATCACCTGAATCACCCATCTTAATAAGAAATTAGATATCTTCCAGTATGATTATGAATCGTATTATATGCTTCAAATAGATCCACATAATGATATCCCCCAAACTGAGGATTATAATTACAATCAGCAATTTTCACTTTTTCTGTAACTTGATTTATATAATAAACTGATAAGTAATGATTCTGACTGGTCCCACCATAATAACTCAAATCCTCAGTAACCGCGTGCAAAAGCACAGGGCGCTCCATCATTAAACTCAACGCAACTTTATCAGCAAAACTATCTTTAGACATAGACCCAAGATAATATGCATAATCATTTGATGATAAATAATCATTCAAATAATCTACTACCTCCCATACAACTACTGATGTACCATAATGCCCTATATCCGTTTCAATCGCTCGCTGTTTTTGCTCATCAGTCGTTCCCTGAATCAGATGCTCCTTTTCAAGTCCATACATCGTTTGCAGAATTGTTGCATAACCACAAGTATAATCATCTGCTTGTATGCTTAATTGGACATCAAAATCATAAGCTTCCGACATAGTACCCCCACGCAACAGTGTCGAATTAGCTTCTTCTAGTCGTCTCTCAGTAATGTTCCTTATCATCTGTAACGCTGAAGTTTTATTGTTTTTTAAATGACTATTAAACTCATCATATTTCAAATACTCATTTAGTGTTTGATTATAGAGTTCCTGATATTCCTCACTCCCATCCGTCGCTCCGAATGCAATATTGCTAAACAGTAACATAACAATCAATATAATAATTTGTATCTTTTTCATTTCATCCTCCCGAAGTCTTCTTTTCAGATAAATAAACGATATGCAACAATAAAATATTGATTATCAATCTACACCGCATACGCATCACCTCCTAACAAAAAAATAGCACAACCGCATTAAAATACAATACGATCGTGCTATTCCGCAGGTTTAGCGTGCTAAACGACATGATTTCCATTGAAATCACCGTTGACAAGCCAATTTTTTTGTAATTATGTCTTTAAAATTATGCTCAAAAAAACACAGGAACGCATATTGCATCCCTGTGCTGGTTCTTTTCTCTATACTCTTTCCTTCAGGATCTCCCTGAAAGTGCTGATAAATCTGTCGATCTCTTCATCCCCGATATTCAGTGCCGGAATCAATCGAAGCACGGTGCCGCTGGTGGTATTCACCAGGCAGTGGCGTTCCAAGAATGCCTGCTGCAGCTGCGGCGCCGCTTCTCCGACATCTACACCAATCATCATGCCAAACCCGCGAATCTCCTGAATCACTCCAGGATACTCCGCGTTCAGTTCCTCAAGCCCTGACACGATGCGGCGAGATTTCCTGTTCACTTCTTCCAAAAATCCATCTTCCAGCAACTTTTTGACCAGGGCAGTTCCGCCTGCCGCCGCCACCGCGTTGCCGCCAAAGGTGGTTCCATGGTTACCCGGCACCCACACACCCGCAAGGGCCTGACTAACCAACAATCCGCCTAGAGGAAGACCGCCGCCCAAAGCCTTGGCGGTACAAGCCAGGTCTGGCACTACCCCGTATTGCTCATGGGCAAATAGGGTGCCCGTCCGTCCCAGGCCGGTTTGGATTTCATCGATGACCAGAAGGAAGCCAAATTCCTCCCGCAATTTCACAATCTCGTCCATGAATGCTTGTTCCACAGGCCGAACACCGCCTTCCCCCTGGATCATCTCCAGAAAGACGGCCGCTGTATCTTCATTGACCATTTGGCGAATCGATTCAATGTTGTTGAACTCAAAATGTGCAATCCCCGACAAGAGCGGCGCAAAGGGTTCCTGATAAACCGGTTTGGCCGTTAAGCCCAAAGCCCCCATGGTTCGGCCGTGAAAAGCCCCCTTGGCCGATAGCATGGTTGTCTTTCCCTTTTCCTTGCCCCATTTTCTGACCATTTTAATGGCCGCCTCAATGGCTTCCGCACCGGAATTGGTGTAAAAAACCTTGTCGGCGAAGGAGTTTGCCACCAAAAGCTCGGCAAGCTCAACGGCTGGTTCCGACGCAAAGTAATTAGAAAGATGCATATACCGGTCCACCTGGTCATGAATGGCTTTCTTTACCGCCGGATCATCCCCTAGGTTGTTGACCGCAATTCCGGAAAAGAAGTCCAGATATCGCACACCCTTGTCATCGACCAGTTCATGGCCTTCCACCCGGTCAATCACAATGGGCATCCGCTTGTAGGTATTTAAAATTACACGTTGGTCTCGTTCAACTCGATTCATGTCTCTGCCTCATTTCTATCCGCGAAGATCGTCCAGCAATTGTGTCTTGTCTTCCGTCTTCGCGTCCTTTTCCTTAATAATTCGTGCAGGCGTTCCTGCCACAACGACTCCTGGCGGCACATCTTCTGTAACCACGGCACCTGCCGCAACCACGCTGCCCTTGCCAACCCGCACGCCTTCCAGCACGACGGCGTTGGCGCCGATCATTACACCATCCTCAATAATCACCGGTGTTTTTGACGGCGGCTCTAATACGCCTGCAAGCACGGCACCCGCGCCGATATGGGCATCTTCGCCAACCGTTGCCCGTGCGCCCAGCACAGCCCCCATGTCGATCATGGTTCGGGCTCCGATGGATGCCCCGATGTTGATAACCGCCCCCATCATAATGACGACGGAATCACCGATGCTCACATGGCTTCTAATAAAGGAACCCGGCTCAATGCGGGCGTTGATATTTGTTGTATCCAAAAGGGGAATGGCGGAGTTTCTTCGGTCCGCCTCCCACTCGTAGGATTCAATCTTGTCTGCATATTTCTCGAGAATGCCGGTCAATTCATTGGCTTCTCCAAATACGGTCGCATAATTGTTCCCGCCATAGACCCGGCTGGAACCGAAATCGATCAGGTCAAGCTCACCCCTGATGGTCAGCTTCACCGGCGTCGACTTTTCCACTTCCTTGATATACCTGGCAATCTCATAGGGATCCGTCAGGTTCTGACTCATTCCTTTTCCTCCTTCATAAAGACATCTTTCATTTCATAGAATCCGGCAGGCTGTTGAACCAGCCATCGTCCCGTCTTCAAAGCGCCTGCCGAGAAGACTTCTTTGGACTGGGCCTGGTGGGAGAAGGTCAGCACCTCACCGGCACCGGCAAAGATCACGTCATGCTCGCCGACGATGGTTCCGCCGCGAACGGCATGAATGCCGATCTCGCCAGGCTTACGTGCTCCGTCTTCCGGCGTTCTGCCGAACTTGTAGTCCCCGCGCCCTTCCGAAACGGCTTTTGCCAAGGTCTTGGCCGTGCCGCTTGGCGCGTCCTTTTTCTTGTTGTGGTGTTTCTCGACGATTTCCACGTCATAATCCAATAGCTTTTCCGCCACTTCTTCCAAGAGAAATCTAAGAAGATTCACCCCATAAGAGGTGTTGGTGGACCGAAGAATCGGACAAGAGGCGGCAGCCTCCTTAATTTGACCGATTTCTTTGTCATTGAATCCGGTTGTGCAAATCAAAAGCGGCGTCCCCGTCCGTGTACCGAAATCCAACACATCCGCCAGATTGGCAGGATGGGAAAAATCAATGACCAGGTCTGCTTGGCCTTTGAAATTCTTCAGGCTGCGAATCTCACCGGGCGCCAGGACTTCCTTGCGGGGCGTTACGCCCGCCACTACGTCATCTCTTCCACTTTCCGTGACGGTCTTTACGACCCATTGGCCCATAACACCATCCGCACCGTATACAATCACACGCATAATTACACCTCCAGGAGGCCGTAGTTTTTCAGTTCCCGAACCAAGGTTTCCTCGTTGTTCGGCTGGATCTCAATCAAAGGCAAACGCAGGGTACCTGCATTCATGCCCATCAGGTTCATGGCTTTTTTCACCGGAATCGGATTGGTTTCTGTAAACAACTGGTGCACCAGGGCGTTCATGCCCAATTGAATGGCCAATGCCCGCTTGGTGTCACCTGCCAAATACGCGTGAACCAGTTCCGAAGTCTCCTTAGGAAGAATATTGGCCACCACCGAGATCACTCCAGACCCGCCCAAACTTAATAGGGGCACGATCATATCGTCATTGCCGGACCACATTTGAAAGTCCGACGGACAAAGCCGCGCAATATCCGCGCACTGGGTAATGTTGCCGGAGGCTTCCTTGACCCCGCAAATCATCGGGTGTTCCGCCAAGGCTGCCACGGTTTCCGCCTCCATGTTCACACCGGTTCGTCCCGGTACATTGTAAAGAATAATCGGAATGTTCACCGCATCGGCAATAGCCGTGAAGTGAGCGATCAATCCCTTTTGGGAAGATCTGTTGTAGTAAGGTGTTACGACCAGAAGGCCATCCGCGCCTACAGATTCCGCATATTGACTCAATTGAATGGCATAAGCCGTATCGTTTGAGCCGGTGCCAGCGATAACCGGCAAGCGGCCTGCAATTCTGTCGATCGCAAACTTGATGACAGCCTTGTGTTCATCATCACTCATGGTCGCCGCTTCACCGGTGGTCCCGCAGGTAATAATGGCATCGGTGCCCTGCTCGACATGCCAGTCCAGCCATTGGCCGTAAGTATCAAAATCAATTTGTCCCTCTGCATCGAACGGGGTTACAATTGCAACGCCTGATCCTTGAAATAACATGTTTTTCCTCCTTATAGGATATCCAAAAGCAATTCCGCGATCTGAACCGTATTGGTTGCCGCGCCTTTGCGGATATTGTCAGCCACACACCACATGTTCACGCCATTCTCTTGGGAGAAGTCCCGGCGAACACGTCCGATGTATACTTCGTTGGTTCCCTCTGCATTGATTGGCATTGGGTAGATCTCTTGAGAAGGATCGTCCATCAGGATAATGCCTTCCGTTTGCACCATCAATTCCTGAACGGCTTCCACCGTAAATGGTTTTTCAAATTCCAGATTGATGGAAACGCAATGACCATAGCGAACCGGCACACGCACGGTTGTTGCCGTTACCGGCAGGTCTGGCTTGCCCAAGATCTTTTGAGTTTCCTCGATCATCTTCATTTCTTCCTTGGTATAGCCGTTCTCCATAAATACGTCGATATGTGGCAATACATTATAAGCGATTGGATAAGGATAGTTTTTCGGCTCGGCACCGTTCATACCATCTTCCAGGTCGCGGATACCGGCTACGCCCGAACCGGATACAGCCTGGTAGGTGTTGTAGATCACTCGCTTGATGCCGAATGTGTCATCCAGCACGCGAAGAGGTACAACCGACTGAATGGTTGAGCAGTTAGGGTTTGCGATAATGCCCTTGTGCTTTTTCACATCCTCCGGATTCACTTCCGGCACCACCAAAGGCACTTCCGGATCCATTCTCCATTGGCTGGAATTGTCAACAACCACAACGCCTTTGGATGCCGCAATCGGCGCAAATTTCTCCGAGATGCCGCCGCCTGCAGAGAAAAGTGCAATATCCATATCCCGGTCAAAAGAATTTTCGGTCAACTCTTCCACAATATAGGTCTTTCCCCGGTATTCCACTTCCATTCCCGCTGATCTTGCGGAAGAAAAGAGATACAATTGATCAATTGGAAAATCCTTCTCCGCCAAAACCTTCAAAAAGGTTCTGCCCACCATTCCTGTTGCGCCTACAATTCCCACATTCACTTTTTCTTTCATCTTCCTCATCCTTTCTCGCTTTAGAGCTCAAATTCTTTTGCAATTGCCTGAATGGCATTCTGTTTCCGATCCGCCGGGATCGTATAGGATATGCTGATCTCCGATGTGGTTACCTGGAAGAAAGGAATCCCTTCCCTCGCAAACAACTGAAACATCCGGGACGCCACGCCGCTGGTATCACGCATACCGATGCCAACAACGGATATCTTCGAAATTTCGCCCTGCAATCGGGCCTGTACTTGTATGCCTTCCGATTTCACTTCGTGGATGGCTTGACGCACGCCTTCACGGTCTTCCAAAGCGCAGGTGAAACTAATTGCCACTGTTCCTTCCATGGGCGCTGTCTGGGATATCATATCCACATTAATCTCATGTTTCTGCAAGGCCTGAAAAATGCTGGCCACTGCGCCGGGATCATTGGGGATCTTTTCCACCGTGACCATTAAAACATTGTCACTGACGCTTAATCCGGTTATCAATTTCTTTTCCATTTTCTCTCCCTCGTCTATCCAAGTGCCGGGCGTGTCCGCTAGGCTCTTGGCCACATAAATCGGAACGCCGTATTTCTTGCCAATCTCAACCGCTCTTGGTTCCATCACGCCAGCGCCCAGGGCTGCCATTTCCATCATTTCCTCGTAGGATATATAATCCAGCTTTTTCGCCGATGGCACAACCCGCGGATCCACGCTGTAGACCCCGTCCACGTCCGTATAAATCTCGCAAGCAAAACCAAGCTTGGCCGCCAAGGCTACGGCTGTCGTATCGGAGCCGCCTCGGCCTAAGGTTGTGATATCTCCCGCTTCATTCATGCCCTGAAAGCCGGCAACCACAACAACGCGTCCTAAAGCATGCTGGGATTCCACTGCCGATGCGTCGATATTGGCAATCCGGTTTCGCGTATATTTCCCTTCCGTTCGGATACCCGCCTGAGCGCCCGTCATGGAAATGGAAGCAACACCTTCCGCGTCCAATGCCATGGCCATCAAGGCGACACTCTGCTGTTCTCCTGTCGAAAGCAGCATGTCCAGCTCTCTGGGATCCGGTGATTCAGCCAGGTTCCTGGCCATTTCAACCAAACGGTCCGTAGTCTTGCCCATGGCGGAAACCACCACCACAATGCTTTCTCCGGTCTCCCGCCGGTTTCTCACAAACTTTGCAATTTCCTGCATCTTTTCTACTGTAGCGACTGATGTGCCGCCAAACTTCATAACTGTTCCCATTTAATCCTCCAGATCATTGCGGATCAAATCTTCAAACGACTCTCGCCTTGTAACCAGTTTGTCTTGTCCGCCTTTCACCATCACAACGGCTGCCCGGCGTACGGAATTATAATTCGAAGACATGGAATAGGTATAAGCGCCGGTTGAGGCAATCGCCAGAATGTCGCCCACCTGGGCGGCTTGCAAATTCGTCGATTGAATCAATACATCGCCTGATTCGCAGCACTTGCCGGCTACGCATACATTCTCTGTCGCCTCATCTCCCATGCGGTTGGCGATGGCGCCTTCGTATTCCGCCTGATAAAGGGCAGGCCGTGGATTGTCCGTCATGCCGCCGTCTACCAAAACATATCGCTTGCCGCTATAGGTGGTCTTTCTCGCTTCCACCGTATACAGGGTGGTACCGGCGTTGCAGACAATGCTTCTTCCCGGTTCGATCATAACCCTTGAAATTCCCAGCTCTCTCTCTTCGATTTCCGCTTCCAGCGTATCCACCATATCATCCAGCATCTTGGCCAAAGCAATGGGATCGTCGCCTTCCGTGTAGTAGACGCCGAACCCGCCGCCCAAATTCAAGGTGGTTAGGCGAATGCCTGTTTTCGCTTCTACGTTTGCAACAAATTCCGTCATCACGCGAACTGCCTGCAAAAAGGAAGTCGATTCGAAGATCTGGGACCCGATATGGCAGTGGATGCCCGCCAGCTCGATATATGGTGCCGCGTTCACTTCTGTAAACCAGTCGAAGATGGTTTCGTCAAAAATGCTTTCGCCGAATTTGGAAGAATACTTGGAAGTCTGAATGTATTCGTGGGTGTGGGCTTCAATGCCTGGATTTACCCGGATCAGAATTTTTGCTGTCTGACCGCGTTCTCGGGTTAGCCGATTCAGCTTCTCGAATTCATCCTTGTTGTCCACCACAATATGGCCTACATTCAGGTCCAGTGCCATATTCAGTTCCGCAAGACTTTTCGAATTGCCGTGCATCACGATTCGCTCCATGGGAAAGCCCGCTCGGTTGGCGATAAACAAATCCCCGTCGGACAGAGTGTCCATAGACAAGCCCTTATCCTTTATCAGGCGACAGAAGGCCAGATTCAAAAAAGCCTTGGACGCATACACCACATCCGTCTGGAATTTGTTCGATTTAAAATGAGTCAGAAAGGTTTTAATATTCTCCTCAATCAATCCCTGATCCATCACATAAAGGGGCGTGCCGTGTTTTTCAACCAGTGCCGCCGTGTCTACGCCGCCAATGCTTAAGTGATTCTCTTCATTTACTGCCATCGTTCCAAATAATTTCATATTTTCTTCCTTTCCCGAATATAATGAATTCTATCTTTCCCCTGGTTCAAGCCAGCTCTTCTTCGTTTTAACCGCATGTCAGCAGATGGGTTCACTCCGCTGCTTGCGGAGCAACGCGTACTCATCGCAGGTATAAAAAAACGGTCATGAGCAAAAGACTCATGACCGCAAAAATGCAAGACAATTCTTTCACCCCATGTATAAATGCGCTTCTTGTACGAATCTGGGCAGACTCGTACAGACAGTCTTGTGCCTCTTAAAACACAAGCCCAAGGAATTTCTTCCTTTCGGCGAATCACCCTTTCCGGACCCCTCCGTACTCTTGATCATCGCATCCTCAATTTATACACCCAAATCAATATGTATATTTCTTAATTGTCACTAATTATAAACAGACCGCGGACAGATGTCAAAGGTTTTTTGAATATTTTTGACAATTCATTCCCGCAAACGTATAATAAAGAAAATTTTGGAGGTGATTTTATGGTCGATTCTACGCTCCTTCACGCAACGATCCAGGATCGCAGGGCTTTGCACCGGATCCCGGAAGCCAGTATGAAAGAAACAAAAACCGCCGCATATATCGAAAAGCAATTGAAAGACATGGGCTATGAACCAAAGCGCATTTTAGAGACAGGGGTCTATGTATATATGCCCGGAACGGAAGGTCATAAAACCTATGCCTTTCGAGCAGATATGGACGCCTTGCCCTTGCAGGAAGACAGCAGCAAAGATTATGCCAGTCAGCACAGGGGCATGATGCACGCCTGTGGCCACGATGGCCATATGGCCATCCTCTTGGGATTTGCGCGAGCCTTGAAAGGAAAATCCCTAAAAGAAAATCTTCTTTTGATTTTCCAGCCTGCCGAAGAAAACATTGGCGGCGCGAAGCTGATCTGCGACGCGGGCCTTCTTAAGGAATATCATGTGGATGCCATCTTCGGCCTCCATCTTTTCCCAACCGTGCCGGAAGGGGTCATCGCCTACAAATCCGGCGCTATGATGGCCACCAATGCCGAAGTGAATGTTGATATAATCGGTCAGACCGGCCACGGCGCCATGCCGCACACGGCTAAGGACAGCCTTTTGATTGCCGCAGAACTTCTATTGGCCTACCAGACCATCGTCTCCCGAAATGTTAATCCTTTGGAAGCTGCCGTTGTCAGCTTTGGACGCCTGGAAGGTGGCACCATCCGAAACATCGTAGCCGGTTCCGCTCGCCTGGAGGGAACTCTCCGCGCCTTTTCGGCAGAGAATCTGGATCTCTTGATAGAGCGGATCCAAACGATCAACGATGGAATTTCCCTGGCCCATCAAGTGGACATCAACACGGAATTCAACTTTTGTTATCCGCCTGTTATCAACAATAAAGAATTGACGGAGAAAATCCAAGAAGCCTTCGCCGCTTTTGAAACCCAACCGGCAGTACCGTCCGCCGGCGCCGAGGACTTCTCCTTCTATATGCAGGAAGTGCCGGGTTTCTTCTTCCATCTTGGGACCAAAAATGAAGAAAGGCACTTTACAGCACCTTTGCACAACAGCCAGTTTGATTTCAATGAGAATGTGCTGGGCGTAGGCGTCGCTGCCTTTGTCTCCATCGCCGAGCATTTGGAAGTGTTTAAATAACAACAAGGGACGATCCATTCGGATCGTCCCTCTTTTATTGGTTTGATCGCTTAACCGTCAATGTCAATCCAAGACTGAGCGACAGCCTTAAAACTTGCAGTTCTTAAACAATCGATCCTCTTCCAAAATTACGATCATGCCCCTTTGCGTTTGAATCAGTCCCTTCTGCCGAAACTCCTTTAGAATCCGGGCCGCATGAACCCGAGAGATCCCCGTCAGCTCCGACAGCTCCTGCTCCGTCATATAAATCCGCTTTTTCTCTTCCTGATTTTCACCCATTTGTGCATACAGGTACAGAATATCGGCGATCCGGGTCTTGGCATCCAAGAATAGGTGGCTGTGCATGTGAAAAACCATCAACCGCATAATATCGCAGGTATAGGTCAGCAGCTTCATGCTCAGTTCAGGATGCGCTTCAAGGCATTGCTTGACTCTCTCCCGTGGAATGCTGTAGATATCGGCCTTCGTATACGCCGTTGCCGTCACAACCGCGATGCTGTTCTCCCCCCACAGGTCCATGCCGAACATGGAATTCTTATGAAAGCCCAGGACCTTCTCCTCGCCCGTCTCGCTGAGAATCGAAATTTTTACCATGCCGTTCTTAACCCAAAAGAAATGGTCATATCGATACCCCTGGAAAAAGACAATCTCGCCCGGATGATATTTTTGACAGGCGCTATTGGCAATCAACTTCATAATCGGCGCAAATTCTTTTTCAAAAACATAGGTTGGCAATGGCATCGATCGACTCTCCTTGTTTTTTTTGATAAATTTTTAACGTTGTGTAACATAGGTTACAGAAGCTCGCGCTGAAATGATTATACTGGTAATTGATGGAACTCTTGTTATTATCGTAACAAAGTTTCTCCATCAATTCAAATTCGCAAACCAAGGAGGGTACGCAATGTCAAAAATGTTTCCAAATCTGTTTTCACCAGCCAAAATCGGAACGCTTACGGTTAAAAACCGTGTAATCAAGGCACCGCAATCGACGGGACTCAGCAACATGGATGGGACCGTCAGCGAACGGCTGCTCCGGCACTACGAGGAACTCGCCAAAGGAGGCACCGGCCTGATCGTCGTCGAATATGCCTATGTCGATAAAATCGCCAGCAAATCGGCACATTGCCAGCTGGGCATTTGCGACAAAGAAATGATTCCCGGCCTTTCTTGGCTTGCTGACGTGATTCGTGACAACGGCGCCGTCCCCGGCATCCAAATCGAACACTGCGGGCGTCAAAAATTCCTGGGTTCCCAACCCATCAAGTCAGCATCCAGTGTGGCCTGGCCAACACTTTACAATCAATACGGATTGGAAGCCATTCCTGAAGAAATGAGCATCGAAGAAATCCACGAAGTTGTCCGCGCATTCGGTGATGCCGCTGTTCGGGCCGTCAATGCCGGTTTCGAACTGATTGAAATCCACGGCGCCCACGGCTATCTGCTGACCAACTTCCTTTCGCCTCATACCAATCACCGAACAGATATGTACGGCGGCACGCTGCAAAACCGCATGCGAATCGTCGTGGAAATCGTTCGCGACATTCGCGCCAAAATCGGCCCGGACTTTCCGCTGACCATTCGCCTGAGCGGCACGGATTACGAACCGGACGGATTCGGCATTGAGGAAACCATCCAAGTAGCAAAAGTCTTGGAACGGGAAGGAATTGACGCGATCCACGTTTCCGGCGGCGATCATCATCAGATGATCCATCAGGTCACGCCGATGTGCCTCTCTGTCTGCCACAACACCTGGGCGGCGGAAGCCATTAACAAGGAAATTTCCATTCCGGTCATCGCCTCCGGTTCTATTACGCTGCCGGAATATGCAGAAGAAATTATAGCCGGCGGAAAAGCCGACTTTGTCGGACTGGGAAGGCCGCTTTGGGCTGACCAGTACTGGCCGAAAAAAGCCATGGAAGACCGACCGGAAGACATCCGGCCTTGCATTCGCTGCAACGAAGGCTGTCTGGAGCGCACCTTCTTTAAATATCGCGCCGTTACCTGCGCTTTGAATCCTACCATCGGCCGCGAAGGCGAACTACGTCTGGATTCAGCCGCGCAAAAGAAAAAGATTGCGATTGTCGGCGGCGGCCCTGCCGGCATGGAAGCGGCCCGCGTCAGCAAGCTTCGCGGCCATGACGTCACCCTGTACGAAAAACGCAAGCTGGGCGGCTATCTCCATGAAGCTTCCGCCTTCTCATTCAAAACGGATATACGTCCCCTGAACGAATACTTGGTTACGCAAATTGAAAAGCTCGCCATCCCGGTAATTGAACGGGATGCGACGGTAGACGAACTGAAGCGGGAACAGTATGACGCCGTTGTTTTGGCAACCGGTGCAAAACCAATCGTTCCGCCAATCCTTGGAACCGACCAAGCCCACGTGCTGGATGCACTGGATGTGATCAAAGACGGTTCCAACGTTGGACAAAACGTCTGTATCATCGGCGGCGGGCTGATCGGCACGGAACTGGCCATCGATCTGAAGGAAAAAGGGAAGACCGTCACCCTGCTTGAAATGAAGGATCAGATTATGAGCGACTGTGCCACCACCGACAAGATCGCCTACGGCGAACGCATCGCCCAAAACGAAATTCACGTATGCACCGGCTGCAAAGTGGAAAGCATCGCCGACCAAACCGCAGTGGTTGTCAACAGACGCGGCATGAAAAAAGATGTTTCAGCCGACACCTTTATTCTGGCCGTGGGCATGCAACCCAACTGTCCATTGCTGGATGATTTGAAGGCCAACACCGACGCACAGATCATAGCCATCGGCGACTGCGTTCAACCCGGCAAAATCTTCGATGCCATCCATTCCGGCTACAAGACCGGACGCCTTCTGTAAGATCAACACCATCGAAACTGATGATTCTCCAAAAAGGCCGAGTCTCTTACACTTTGGTAAGGGACTCGGCCTTTGCAATCATACATTCATTAACTCTACTCGATTTCTTCCTTTGCGTTTGGCAATGTACAAGGCTTCATCCAAACGCATAAACGCTTGCTCAAAATTCTCGAAAACTAATCGTTCCGCGATCAACATGCCCACACTGCAGCTAACACAATCAGAAACATAGGAACGTTCATGAATAATCTGCAAATCTCGAACCTGATTCGGCAGATCATCAGCTATTTGATGGAAGGTTTCTACCGGCAATTCCTCCAGCATCAGCAAAAACTCATCTCCGCCATACCGGTATGCCTTACCGCCATATTCGTCAGCCAGCTGTTGAAGCAACTCAGCCAGCGTTCGCAGGCACGTATCCCCTTCTAAATGTCCATACAAGTCATTGTACTCCTTAAAGTAATCGACATCAAACAGCATGCCTGCCACTTTTTGACTCTCCGTTGCAAGTTCACCCCGGGCAAACTGATCAAAATGCTCTCGCATCGCACGTCGATTATAGATCCCCGTCAAACGGTCCATATGAGAAATCGAATGCAGTTCCGTTTTCTCTTTACGCAATTGATCCAACTCAATTCTCAGCTCAATGTTTCTGACCTTCCTTGCCCGGCGCACTTCTTCATACTGCAGTTGACCATGATAAAACTTGCGCAGCGCATCATAAGCTTTGGTCATTTCATGGCTTTCTTCATAATGCTTAGCCAACATGCCGATATACTGAATATGCAAAGGCAAAAGATCATGATCATGGGTATATTGGATTGCCTCCAAAAGAAGATTTTCTCCAGCCTCCCAATTTCCTTGTTTCTTGTAAATCTCATATAAATCCTCGTAAGACGCATTTTGTTCCATAATATAGGCGAAATATGGCTGTTTCTGATAGAAAGACAGCGCTTCTTTTAAAAGATTTTCCGCCTGTGCCAAATTTCCTTCCAGATGTGCCAAATGGCCTTGGCATTGACACATAAGGATCGCATAATGTGTTCCTTCCGGAATCTTTCCAATGGCCCTAGCCTCTTGCAAATAGCGCCGTGCCTGATCCACGTCCCCTAGTCTGATATGCGTGTTTGCAATATTTGTCTTCAACACCCACAAAAACTCATAATCGTCCGCCTGGCATACCTCCTGTGCCTCGAGGTAATACTGCAATGCTGTTTCATATTTCCCCAATAAACGGAAAATCTCGCCCACATTATTCAAAGCGGCGTAATACTTGGTCCCAACATTATACTCATAGTACAAACGCATATAGTCCAAAAATTGTTCCAAAGCTTCTTCATAATTTTGCTGAAACATCAGGCAAAGACCGATGCCCGATGTCGCCCTGACTTCTGTTTCCCTTTCTCCTGATAAGACCGCATGCTTTCTGGCTTCCTCTAACTTATCCAAAGCCAGTTTCGTATCCATTTTTTTTAAGGCAATCATCCCCTGCGCATAAAGCGCATAGGCGATCCCTTCGGCATTGCCTGATTTTTGACAGTCCAAAAAAAGCGATTGGGTCAACTTCTCCAGTCTTTCCATCGTTGTGCTCCCAGAGGTGCTGATCAACCTTTGGATTTCACGAATTTGTTTTTGAATTCCTGAGTCCATCCCCTTCGCCTCCTATACTTGCAAAAATCCAAATACGATCAGAATCTGTGCAATCATGTAAGTCGCAATCACCCAGAACTTGTTTTTCGCAAAGGCTCTGCCGTAATCCCGATACAAAACCATGGTGTCCGACAGAATGAAAATCATTGCGCCAATAAAGGGCAAAACAGTTCCCTGAGTAAAGGCAATCGCATAGGCAAAAAGGCTCATAGAGCCGATCAAGCCCACATAGACGAGCACCCAGTGGAACATATCCTTGTCCTTGAGCTCTTTGCCCATCAGCACATATCCGCTTCGGATCCAGATAACATACAAAATCAGCACGGCCCACCCAATGGGCGGGATATCAGCCAACTTGCCAAACTGAATAAAGAGCGCCAGATAAAAGATATGCCCGATGCCGAAGGCCACAGGACCAACCATGCGCCAACGGTGGCCGCGGGGAAACATCATAAACAGGTCGCCGATCCAACCAAAAAACAACGCACCCACCAGGGCGGGCACCGGCGATCCGGTCCGCAGCACATAAAAAAACAGAAGCATCGGCAGAAACAGCGTTTTGGTAATCCTTCGCCTCTTGTCGCCAAACCAGTCAAATTTCAATTGAAGTCCTACAACAATTCCCAGCAAAATACCTTCCATCGCTTCGCCTCGCTCCCGTTTTATATAGGATTAGGATTCCCATTAATTGGGAATCCTAATCAAATTTCTATTCGCTATACCAGTAAGTTCCTTCCGCGATCTTCTCGCCCGTTCCGATCATAAACACCCGGTTGTTCTCCACATAGACTTCCAATTCTCCCCCGTCCATGATTACTCGAACATGTCCCTGGGTCAATCCCAGCCGGTCGGAAACCGCCACCGATGCGCAAGCCCCGGTACCGCAGGCCAGCGTGCGGCCCGCGCCCCGCTCCCAGGTCATCAAACGAACCGTGTGGTCGTCGATCTTCTTGACAAAATTCGCATTGGTCTTGACCGGAAAGATCGTTGTCGTATTCTCCAAGGCCGATCCAACCCTGGCAACCTGGTCTTCGTTCTCTTCTTCCACAAAGGTCACCGCATGCGTGGTCCCCATAAACACACCGGTCCAGCGATGGGTTTCCCCGCCGGCTTCAATGGGCGCTTGCACCATTTCAGCCTGATCATAATTTATCGGTACCTTTTCCGCCCGGTAGTCCGGTTGTCCCAGATCCACCTGGACCCGTCCGTCTTCCAAGACTTCCAGTCCCACGTCGCCGCCCAGGGTTTCCAAAATAAAGGCTTTGCCTTCCACCAGCCCCTGGTCCGTGGCAAACTTGGCGATGCAGCGGCTGGCGTTTCCGCACATGGGTGCCACTGAACCGTCGCTGTTGTAAAAGTCCATTTTCAGATCCTTGCCCGGCGAAAGAATCACCATGCCGTCCGCGCCGATCCCAAAATGCCGGTCGCAGACCGCCATGGCCAAAGCCGGCCGTTTCAATTCTTGCACATCTTTCTCCAATAAGATGATAAAGTCATTGCCCAAACCTTGATACTTCATAAAAGGAATTTTCATCCAATCCCCTCCTTTCTATTATTCTATTGAAAATTCTGATTTTCTTCAAGAGATCGTACAAGATTTTCCAATTGTTTCTCTTCCGCTTCCGTTGGCTGGTCCCCCCGATACCGCACCCGGTTATAGGTATCGATCATCGCACGGGTAGCCTCCGCCGGAGAATCCAGCCGCACCGCTTCATCCCCGATTTGATTGGGAGTCATCGCTGGCTTGATAACCACACCCCGCTTTTTCAGTGCAGCGAGCCAACCTACAAAAAGTTTTCGAAAGTTTGAAAGGGCCTCCCTTTGCATCTCGGCTTTCCCCGCGTAAATCTTTTTCTTGCGCTGAAAAATCTCGTCCAGGCCCATAAAGCTTTTCTCCTCGACCTGCGGCGCTTCTTTCTGGGCCTGCAAGCCTTCCTTTTTTCGTCGCAGGGTCATGATCAACGCCACGACCAACAAGCCGACGAGTACAATCCAACCCGCCCACTCCATAAAGGGCAGCACGGCATCTCTGGCAGCAAGGTCCGCATTCCCTTCCGGCATCCCTCGGCTAATGGATTCATGGCTTGCCGCATCCGGCTTCAACAGCAAAATCAACTGCTTCAAGACCTGGCTGCCTTTCGCCAAAATCACCGCCAAAGGATACAAAATCCACTGAATAACCTGGCTCAAACCTGCCATGATGTTCGAAGTCCAAGCCGGCGGCAGCCAGGCGGAAAAAAGAAAAAATCCGCCAATGACAAAGAAGATCACTGAGACGCCATTAAAAATCATCAGGTTTTTCTCACGATTGATCTGGTGGCTTTGTCTTTGGTGATACGCCATAATCAAATTAATTCTCACCATCATCAGCATGGCCGACAAGAGAAAGACCGGCAAACTCCATTGAAGAAAATCGACGGTTTCCTGCAAATCCACCAGTGCTGTTGCCGTTATCACCAGAAACATGAGCCCCAAAGAAATCCCGAAAGATTTTCCAAACGCGCCGGGAATCAAATAAGCCTGCAATTGCTGCTGATTCAAAATCCAAAGTCCGTAAGCGATCACCACTAGCCACTGCCAACCGGTTTGAAGCCCAAATTGCAGCAAGCTCAAAGCCGTAATCGCCGTCAGCCAGCAAGCGGTTTCGATCGGCGCAAGCGCCTTGCGGCGTCGGTATGCAAACAGCACGGCCAGTACACTGAAGGCAAGCAAAGCACCCCCGTAAGGAATCCCAAAGAAATGAAGGACGACGCCCCCGGGAATCAACACGCGCATCAGGGCATAAAATATCCAGTTGGTCGTTTCCATGCCCCGGTTCCACTTAACAACCATGCATGCCGCCCTCCTTTCGAGGAATCATCATTGCATCATCCCCGGCGTTTGACCCTTCCAATAGCGCCAGCTGAATGGACTTGCCTTCCATTTTCGCCTGCTGGATCATTTGCAGAGAAGCCGCCGTTAACGAGGCTGCTACGACAAGCAAGGTTGTATCAGCCTGCAGGTTCAAGATTTGCCTTTCCAAAAATGGCTGAAAATCAAATTCCACCTGATCGGCAATCCGCGCCGCCTTCTCCAAGATCAAACGGCCGCGATCCGCATGCCAAACCGGCGCCCCTTCCGCACAAGGGTCTTTGGCCCTTAAAAAGGCATTGGTTGAAAAGGCAAGGGGAATCTTTTCGTCAAGGGCATGAACCCCCAGACTGGCGGCAAAGGCGATCAGCCGCTCCCGGTCTGCAGGCTTTACAAGTTGTCGAAAATCCTCTCCCATATGCAAGAGTATAGAGAGTCTGGGCTCCGCCGTGTACCCGAATTCCCGGACCATCAGCGAGCCCCGCCGCGCCGTTGCCTTCCAATCCATATTCCGAATCGGGTCACCGGGAACATAGCTGCGGGCGCCGATCGGCTGAAAGGCATCCGGCAAAATCCACCGCCTTACAGACACGTTCCCCTGGGGAAAGGCAGCCAATGGCAATAGCGATTCCAGAGATTCTACTCGCGGATACACCGACAAGGCATCAAATTGCGAATCGACGAGCTCCCCTTTTGCCAGACCCAGCAAATCCCCGATGCTGATCCGCGTTTCCTTAAAGACATAGTAGCCGCGCTTTTTTGCCTGTACCCTCACCCGGCGTTTCAAGCGCTGAAAGGGTAACAGTGAGCTGGTCACTACCAGCCGTTCCCTGCCGGCATTGTCTCTTTCCTCAAGCCCCTCCGGCCAGTCCATCTCCCACTGAATCCAGGGAAGGGGCAGGATTTTCCGGTTCTCCATATAAAAGGACAACACCGTTTCATCTCCCAGAAAAATCGATCGGTCCCGGCAGTCTCTCCGGGACTGCACCTCCCTTACAGACCAGTCTTTCCACTTGGCTGTGAAAAGGAGGGCTAGCCCCAGGATCAAGCCCGCTCTAATCCACATGGCCCTTCGCCTCCTCGACAGGCGTCGCCACCTCCGTCAAAATTTCTTCCGCTATGGCTTCGCTTGTTTTTCCGCGCATCTTTGCCTCCCCGGTGACCAGCATCCGATGGCCAACAACCGAAACAAACAAGGCTTGCACATCATCCGGCAGGACATAATCCCGCCCAGAAAGGGCGGCATAGGCCCGCGCGCCCTTAAAAAGTGCCAGGGAGCCCCGCGGGGAAACCCCCATGCGAAGGTCGGCATGCTGGCGGGTTTGATGCACCAGCCGTACAATATAGTCACGAATCGCCTCACTGACCACCACTTCTTCCGCTTCTTTTTTTACCTTGGCCACTTCCTCGGCCGTGGTAATCGCAGAAAGCGTCGTAAGCGGGTCGCCGCTTTCAAATCGGGAAAGGATGCGTCCCTCCTCTTCCAAGGTGGGATAACCCAGGGACAGTTTCATAAAGAAACGATCCAGTTGCGCTTCCGGCAGAGGAAAGGTCCCCCCGGTTTCAATGGGATTCTGGGTCGCAATCACAAAAAAGGAATGCCCCAAATCATGGCTTTCTCCATCGATGGTGACCTGGCGTTCCTCCATGGCTTCCAAGAGGCTGGACTGGGTCCGGGGCGTTGCCCGGTTGATCTCATCCGCCAGCACAAAAGATGTCATCAAGGGTCCCTTTCTCAGCTCAAACCGGCCCACCTGGGGCAAGAAAACATTGACGCCCGTAATATCGGACGGCAAGAGATCCGGGGTGAACTGAATGCGGGCAAAGGGCAAGTCCAAAGATGCCGACAAAGACCTTGCCAGTTTCGTTTTGCCCAGTCCCGGCACATCCTCCAAAAGCACATGGCCCCCGCAAAGAAAAGCCGTTAGGATTTTTTTGATCGGCTCATCCTTGCCGATAATCACCCGGTGAATATGATTCTGGATATTTTCATGAAATGCTGCTATCGACATTGTCTTTCCTCCATTGTAAAGTTTGATCAACCGGTTTCGACTCTTTGCCCGCCGGCCAAAAGAATGACACAAGTTTATGCTTTTCCTTTCGGTTGCTTCCCCTTTCTTTCGATTTCTTTTATACTAATCCTAGAAAACAAAAGGAGGAGCCCATGAACATTAAACCCGCACATACCGCTGTACGTACCAATGATCTTGAAGCATCCCGCCAATTCTATGTGGATCTACTTGGTTTTTCCGCGGATCATGAATTCGCCGGCGGAGAAAACCAATTGCTCTTTTTAACGCTGGACCAATTTTGCATCGAGTTGGTCTACAAGGCCAACAATGCCAATATCGGTTCGACCGGCGTAATCAATCATTTTGCCTTCTATACGGACTCCATTGCCGAAGTAAAAGCAAAACTGACAGCAGCCGGCTATCCCATCACCAAAGAAATTCTCACCCCGATCGATGGAAGCCTGCTTCTCTTTACAGAGGGTCCCAACGGGGAACGCATCGAATTTATGGAAGCAGTGAACGTATAAGGAAAGAAGCCTAACGGCTTCTTTTTTTGATGATTTTCTGAAATGCCGTTGGAATCGCTAGGCTTTCAAAGGCTTCTTCGCGCAAAACCCTCGTCTCCGGATATTCGACTTCCGGGATCTCCTCCACTTCAAAGTGATAAGCGGTCATCTCCCACACCCGATGGGTGAATACATGTTCCGCGGACTCACCCCGCCTTCCTTCTGCAACCTCAAGGTCCAAGGTTTCCTCCAAGTATTCGATCAGGGCTGCAAGGGCTGCTTCCTCGGTTTCCCCCTCGCCGACAGGAAATCCCCACAAGCCTGCCAGAAGACCTTCGCCCGGTCGCTTAACCAGCAAGTGTTTGTCGTCTTGATGAATCCAGCCCACGGCGATGGAAAGCCGCTTGGGTTTCTTTTTTTTGGTTTTAATGGGCAGCTCCGCCTGCTCCCCATGCCACTTGGCATAACAATCCCCTTCCAGGGGACACCGGCCGCAGGCCGGGTTTTTCGGGGTGCAAAGGGTCGCCCCCAGCTCCATCATGGCCTGGTTGAAGGTGGCCGCATCCGCCGGCAGCCGTTCCTGCAATCTTTGCGTCATCAGTTTTCGGGTCTGGGGCTTCATAATATCTTCCCAAATCCCGTACCATCGCGCGGTGACCCGCAAGACATTCCCGTCCACCGCCGGCACCCGCTCGCCAAAGGCAAAGCTTGCGACAGCGCCCGCTGTATACGCCCCGATCCCCGGGAGTTCCAGCAAGGCTTTTCTTGTATCCGGAAAAGCGCCGCCCTCTTTCGCAATTTCCTTGGCGCACCGATGCAGGTTCCGGGCGCGGGAATAATAGCCCAGACCCTCCCAGGCTTTCATTACCGCCTCTTCCGGCGCTTCCGCCAGGTCAAAGACCGTTGGAAACCGCTGCAAAAATCTTCTGTAGTAGTCTTTTACCGTTTCCACCCGGGTTTGCTGGAGCATGATTTCCGACAGCCAAATCCGATAGGGGTCCTTCGTTTCCCGCCACGGCAGCCGGCGGGCATTGTCCCGGTACCAGCCCAAAAAGGCATCGAGTATCGGCTCGTTTGGATTCTCAAAATCCCAGCGCGCCAGCTCCTCCCAAATTTTCACGTCGGCCCCCAGCAGGTCGTCCGGCGGACCGGCAGACAGCTGCCGCCATTGAAGGTCTGCATGCACCTTGGCGCTTACAGGCGAAATCGCCCGGCAAAAAAGCAAATGCAGCCGGACTTCCCGGTCGCCGTAGGCAAAATCTAGAGATTTCCACACGCGTATATCTGCAAGCTCTGTCTCGAGCTCTTCTTTCCATTCCCGCTTCAGCGCCTCGGCAGGGGTTTCTCCCCGCTCGATCTTCCCGCCGGGAAATTCCCATTGGCCGCCATGCATGGATTCCGCCTTGCGCTGTCCCAGCAGGACAGCCCCGTCTTCTCTGACAGCTATGCCAGCCGCAACTTCAATCATCCGCTTCGCCCCCTCGTTCTCCCATTGTAACATAAAAAAACCCGCGATTCTTCATCGCGGGCAGCCCTCTTCTACAGATCTTCCAAGTGCACATCCGGCTTTAGCCGGTAGCGGTTTTTCGGCCGTCCCAGATGGCCGTAAACGGACACAACCTCCACAAAGCCCATCTTCAAGAGGTATTGGATATACCGGTGGACGGTCTTGTAGGCCAGGTTGACACCGGTCGAGATTTCTTCATAGGTCAGCGCGGCATCCTGGTCTTGTAAAAAGGCGGCAATCTTCTGAAGGGTCACCAGGCTGATGCCGCTTTCGATATACCGTTCCTCTTTCTTTCGCTGCATCTCCCCCTCGATGGACTTGACCTTCAGGTTGATCTTCATGCGCGCAATCAAATCCGGCGCCTTGATGGGCTTGATGGAAAAGTCCGTCGCACCCGCAGCCAAAAACTTGTCCGCCGTTTCCTGCTGCTCGTCCACGGTCAGCACCAGAATCGGCATGGTATACCCGTGGGCGCGAATCATTTTCACGGTTTTTACCCCGTCCCAGCCGGGCATGTTGTAATCGACAATCACAAGGTCCGGCGGCGATTGCCGGATCATGCGAAAACCTGTTTCCCCGTCTTCTGCCGTGATGGGCTCGTATCCGCAATAGGCGCATATTTCCGATATGGTGAACAGAATATTGGGTTCATCATCAATGATCATGATGCGGCTCTTCTTTTCCATCGCGCTCCTCCTTGCATACTGGTATTTGTACCGTCATTATCGTTCCTTCGCCCAGGCGGCTTTCCACGGCAATGCTTCCTCCGTTTTCTTCAATCGTCTGCTTGGCAAAGGGCAGCCCCAGCCCCGACGTATTCTTGGTCGAATAGCCGATCTGCCAGATCTTCCCGATCTCGCTGGGCGCAATCCCGCTTCCGTTGTCCTGAATGGCCACCGTTACCATGCCGCCGTCTTGAAAGACGCGAATCCAGACGATCTTTTCCTCCAACCCATCCGACAGGGGCGCCAGGATCGCATTTTCAATCAGATTGATCAGGGCTCGGGACATGCGGATTCGGTTGACCAAAACCTTGGGCAGCCCCGGCGCCAGTTCGAAAAAGAAATGGATTTGCCGGTCCTCGATCGGCAATTGCGCCCGGATATAGCTGATCAAGTCCGCCATGCTGATGCGTTCCTTGACATCTTCATATAGGAAGCCGGATATCATGTCGGACATCTTGACGACCGATTCGTCGATCCGGTTTCCGTAGGACTCCAGCTTGGACACATCCTTGGTCAGGCTCAAAAGGGATGAAAGGCCCCGAATGGTTGAAAGGGGCGTCTTCAAGTCATGGGCAAAACTGTTGATCTCCTGATAAACGCGGTTCTGCATCAGGCTGTTCTGCATGGACTTGTAGGCAATGGCTTGCTCGTAGCTTTTCCGCTCCGCCTGCATTTTCCCCTGATTCAGCCGAAAAATCATGACCGTCATACCGGATGACAACATCAAGGGAATCATAAAGAAGGCGCCAACCGCCGCAAAGGCTTCCCGGTTGGAAAGATAATTGCTGGCCAGCTTGATGCTCACAGACAAGTCCCCGTTGCCAAAAACATGCACCCTGGAGAAGGGCATAACATTCAGCCACTGGACCATCACGAAAATCTGCAAGGCCAAAAGAACCTTGGGCAGGTGGCTCCGGTGCGAGACGCGGGCAAATTCAATCAGCACCAAGACCAGAATCAATCCGATCCCATTGGACACAACCTCCATGGGGAATTGAAACCCCCGGCTTGAAGCGCTCAGCAGGATGAAAAAACCGGTAAAAATCCCGAATCCATGCCACTCCTTGACACTTTGAAACTGCCGCTCCAGAATCTCAAACAAGAACTCCATGCCCAGATACAGGCTGATACTGGAGACCGACAGTAAAATCGCCTGCCAAATGCCAAGCACAATCAATCGTCCGCCACTGTCGGTCCGGATGGCTTGACGCATATCTACCATCATTTCAAAGGCATAGGTCTTGGCGACCAGCGGCCAGAAAATCCCCAGAACCAAGAGGCCTATTCCCAGGAGAAGAAATCTCCATTTATAAAAAAATCGCTTCATGGCACCCTCCTATCGGAAGAGGGAAGCCAGGGGCTTCTCCAAATCCTGCAAGTCCTGAATAAACACGGCAGGCACCTGATGGGCTTCGCTCAAATCCGTCAAAAACCGGTCCTCATCGCCGGCCGCTGAAGCAATCAGATAATCCGAACCCGGCACGGCCAATTCCAAAAGTTCGTCCGTTTCAGCACTCCGCCGTTCCGCACCGCCCAGATAAATGCAAATGACGGGCGTTTTTCGCTCTCCCGCTTCCGCAAGCACGGCCGCAATGCGTTCCTTTTCAGAAGTCAGATCACCATTATGCAGCTCCATGCCCAGTTCTGAATACCCCACCGAAATAATGATGGCGCTGATCCCTTCCAGGTCTGCGGCACGCGCCTCGGGAATAAACCAGTTGTTCAATCGGCTTTCATTGACAACATCCTGCACGATATAGGCCTCAATATTCTGTCCGGCCGAGGTGATCATAATCCGGTCATCGGGAATGGTTTCCGCAACAAAGGTTGTCAGGGTGGTCTGAGTTTCCTCTTCAACAAGCCAGCCATAATAGAAGGCGAACACGCAAACCATGCCCAAGACAAACAATGCAGCATCTTTCAGTCTTATCATGATTCAGGCTCCTCCTTCAATTCAATTGTATTAAGCCGATCGATCCCGGTAATGCTGGGCTTGTATTCCTTGATGTCCTGGCTTACGGCTACGCTGGAAATCGTATGGGCGATGGGGATCGCGGGAATGTCCTGCGCAATCAGCACCTGAACCTTCCGGTACAAATCATTGCGAAAAGCCTGATCCGTACTCTGCCGCGCCAGTTGCAGAAGGTCGTCCACCTCTTGACTTTTATAGAAAGCATAGTTGCTGACAACCCCAGCCTTGCTGTTTTCAGACGCAAAGAAGGAATACAAAAAATTATCCGGATCCACAATGTCGCCGTTCCAACCGGCCAGAATCAGATCATAGTTGCCGTTCTGCCCGTATTTCAAATACTCATCCAGAGGCTGCACATCCAAAAGCAGATGAATCCCGGCGGTTTCCAGCTGATGCTGCAAAATTTCCGCCACTTTTACCGGCTTCGGCAAATAGGCTCGCGGGCTCTCCATCACCAGCAGATGGAGGGTCAGCCCCTCTTCAAATCCCGCTTCCTTTAAAAGGGCAAGTCCCGCGTCCACGTCATGGGCAGGCGGTTCAATCGACTCGTTGTGCCCCCAAAGCACCGGAGGCAAAAAAGCATCCGCCTTCCGGGAAAAGTTGTCAAAGGCGTCTTCAAGCAAGGCGTCCCGGTCCATCAAATGGGCAATGGCCTGACGAACCCGCTGGTCCTGCAAGGCGCTGTGGTTCATATTCATGGCCAGATAGCCAATGTTAAAAATGGGGCGGTTATACACCACCGCATCGGATTCCGTCTCCAGGCGGCGGGCTTCCTCTTCCGTTACCTCATCCACCATTTGAAGGTCGCCTTGAATCATTTGATTGATCCGCTCTTCAGAATCCGGAATGGCCCGGTATACCAATTGATCAATCTGGGCGCGCTTTCCCCAGTAATCATCATTCTTCTCCAGCACGACCTCGCCGTTATCCCGAATCTCCCGCAAAACGAAAGGACCCGTACCGACCGGCCGGTTGGCAAACTCCTCTCGATCCCGTTCAATCGCCGCCGGGCTCGCAACGCCGAAAGCCGGCATGGCCAGTGTGCTTAAAAATGGGGCATAGGGTTCCGCCAAAACGATTTGAACCGTATTCCCCGGCAGGGCATTCACGCTTTTGACGATGCCCGGAAACCCGCCGAAGTTCATATTCCAATAGGTGAACCGGCCAAAGTGATAGGCATTCTCGGCATTCATCCACCGATCAAAGTTCCACACGACATCCTCCGCGCTCAGGGTGTTGCCGTCATGAAAGCTTACATCCTTTCGAATCTCAAAGGTCCAAACCAGGCCGTCCTCGGTAACGCTCCATTCCCGCGCCAGTCCCGGCACAATCAGATTGTCCTCCATCTGCACCAGGGTATCGAAAATATTGGTTGTGATCCGAAAGGATTCCTGATCAAGAGCGATGGCTGGATCCAGCGTAATCGACGCGTTGCTGATTCCCACGACCACCGTCTTCTCCGGAGCGTCCCCGCCGAACCGTTTGAAAATCGGCCATGATTCGTTATTCAGTCCTGCCTGCAAAGCAATCACGACAATTGCTGCCGCCATGCCGAAAAAAAACCATTTGAATCGTCTCATACGCTCCCCCTTTTCCCTTTCACTGTACACCATTTTTGACTGCTGATCAAAAATTCCTTTTTCCCTCAGAGAAGAATGTCCGAAAAAAACTATCCGCCGCCGTTTCCCCCTATAATGAAAATGCAATCGATCAACTCGGGACGCCTAGTTCGTGAAAACGTTTACCGCGCACCCGGATTGATCAAATACTGCAAAAGGAGAAAAGATATGAAATCAGAGAATGCTACACCTGAATTCAAGCCCTTTATCCCCGCGGATAAAGTGATGCCTGAATTCACTGTCGCATCGTTATTGCTAGGTATCCTCCTGGCGGTTATCTTCGGTGCGGCCAACGCTTATCTGGGACTGAAGGTCGGCATGACCATCAGCGCTTCCATTCCAGCAGCCGTTATTTCCATGGGTGTGATCCGCGTGATTATGCGAAAAGAATCCATCCTGGAAAACAACATGGTGCAGACCATCGGTTCTGCAGGGGAATCCCTGGCAGCCGGCGCGATCTTCACTTTACCGGCCTTATACATTTGGTATGCAGAATGGAACATGGGCGCGCCTAGCCTGATGACCATTACGGCGATCGCCTTGTGCGGCGGCCTCTTGGGCGTCTTCTTTATGGTTCCCCTTCGAAAAGCCCTGATCGTAAAAGAGCACGGCACGCTTCCATATCCAGAAGGTACGGCTTGCGCCGAGGTGCTTCTGGCAGGCGAAGAAGGCGGTTCCAAAGCCAAAACGACCTTTACCGGTCTGGGTGTTGGTGCCTTGTACAAATTCCTGACCAGCGGCTTCAAGTTCTTCCCGGGTGAAGTGGAAACCACGATCCCAGGCTATAAGGGCGCTGCTATCGGTGCCGATGTTATGCCGGCGCTTTTGGGTGTTGGATTTATCATTGGTCCAAAAATTTCCGCTTATATGCTGGCCGGCGCAGTCATCGGCTGGTTTGGTTTGATCCCGTTGATTACCAACATCGGCATGATGGGCGACGTCGTCATGTACCCGGCATCCGTGCCAATTTCCGAATTGGGCCACTGGGGCGTTTGGGACTCCTACATCCGTTACGTAGGCGCCGGTGCCGTGGCTTTCGGGGGGATCTTCAGCCTGATTAAGTCTCTGCCTTTGATTGTACAGACTTTCCGCGATGCCATGAAGGACTACTCATCCACCATGGGCGAGAAGAGCGACTTGCGTACGGACAAAGACATTTCCATGCGTGTTGTTTTGATCGGCACCTTGGCAGTTGTACTTGCCATGATGATGCTGCCGATGATTCCGGTAGGCTTCGCAGGTGCATTGCTGATTGCCGTTTTCGGCTTCTTCTTCGCAACGGTATCCTCACGGATCGTCGGTTTGGTTGGTTCTTCATCCAACCCGGTATCCGGCATGACCATTGCAACTTTGATCGTTACGGCCATTGTTTTCAAAGCAACCGGCAACGACGGACAAGCCGGCATGATCGCCACCCTGTCTGTAGGCGCTGTTATCTGTATTATCGCGGCTATGGCCGGCGATACATCTCAGGACTTGAAAACCGGCTTCCTGGTTGGCGCGACGCCGCGCAAGCAGCAAATCGGTGAAATGATCGGTGCCGTAGCGGCAGCCTTGGCTATCGGCTTCGTTCTGACCCTTTTGAACTCCGCTTGGGGCTTTGGTTCGCAAGAGCTTCCAGCTCCGCAGGCAACCTTGATGCGCTTGGTTATTGAAGGCGTTATGGGCGGCAACCTGCCTTGGGCCCTTGTCTTTACCGGCGTCGGCATCGGTGTAGCCATCGAGCTTCTGGGTCTTCCAGTCCTGCCGATCGCCATCGGCCTCTACCTGCCAATCCATTTGAGCACGCCTATTATGGTTGGCGGCATTATCCGCGGCCTGCTTGACAAGAAATTGCATCATGCGCAATCCGCGAAAAAAGCTACCAAACCAATCAAGGAACGAATCGAATCCGGTATTCTGTACTCTTCCGGTCTGATTGCCGGGGAAGGCTTGATCGGCATCTTGCTGGCCATCTTCGCCGTATCGCACATCGATTTGGATCTGGGTATCCATCTGGGACAGATCGCCGGTGTTGCTGCCTTTGTCATCTTGGCTATGACCCTGGTAAAAGCATCGATTTGGAAAAAAGAAGAAAACTGATAGAATGAAATAAGGGAAAGGGATGATTTCCCCTTTCCCTCTTTCATAGGAGGAATCCATGAAAAAATCAAAAGCAACGACAAACAATCTGCTTGAAATGATCCCCGTGAAAAGCGACCGCTATCACTGGGAAAAGACTGAAAACAATCTGATTCAAATCATTATACCCAGAGACAGTCTGCTGGAACGCGCCGTGCGCCTTTTTTTCAAGACGCCGGAAGTGATGCGGATTGATCTGGATGAAACCGGCAGCCTCGTCTGGGAATCCATCGACAACCAAAGAACCGTCGCAGAAATCGGCGAGATCCTGCGCCGGGAAATGAAAGACCAGGCGGAGCCCCTATACGAGCGACTGGGAACCTATCTGAACCTCTTGAAAAACAATCACTTTATTACCTTCAAGTCAGGTGATGCATCATGATCGGCTTTCTGGTCAAAATCCTTCTGTTCGCCCTGGGCTTTACTTTTTTGCTGTCTTGGGGCTATGTCAAGCAACAGCGGCAGATGGAAGAAATGCTGGAAAAATTGCTGAAAAAATCAAGGCGCCGCGTCCGGAAGGCTTTCCACGAAAAGGAGACCCTGACAAGAAAGGACATCGAGGCGCTGGTCCAAACGACCTCGGTCTCGCTATTCTGGTCCAAAAAGAAACTGCAGGTCACGGACCCTTCCAAACTAGCCAATCAAATCCTGTCGGAAATGAAGGAGAGCGGAGAGCTTACCGTCATTCGCCGCAAGGGTTTTAACGAATATCAATTGACGAAAGGAGCATAATTGCCATGACTGTTCTTGAAACCTTGGAACCAAAAGCCGTCTTTAAGCACTTTGAATCGATTGCACGCATTCCCCACGAATCCGGCAATGAAAAGGCCATCAGCGATTTTTTGATGGACTTTGCCCGCGCCCATCACCTGGAGGCCACTCAGGAACCCTCCCACAATGTCATTATCAAAAAGCCCGCGACGCCGGGTTATGAAAACGCCCCGTCCGTGATCCTTCAGGGTCATATGGACATGGTCTGTGTCAAAGAGGAAGGCGTCGACTTTGACTTCCTCACGGATCCCCTGGCCCTTCGCATCGAGGAGGATATGATCTGGGCAACCGGCACGTCCCTGGGCGCCGACAACGGCATCGCCGTTGCCATGGTCCTGGCTTTGCTGGAATCCACTGATCTGCCGCATCCGGAGCTGACCGCCCTCTTTACCGTCTCGGAAGAAACAGGAATGGACGGTGTCTTGAATCTGAATCCCAACAACCTGGCCGGCCAGATCCTGATCAACCTGGATACCGAAGAGGAAGGCAGCTTTATCACCTCTTGCGCCGGCGGCGTCAACCATATGGTTTATCTGCCCCTGTCCCACGAGGCCGCAAAATCCAACCGCGCTGCATTCAAAATAAACCTGCAGGGCTTGAAAGGCGGCCATTCCGGCATTGAAATCAACAAAAACCGCGCCAACGCCCTTCATCTGATGGGCCGGGTCCTTGCGGATTTGGACCGGGACTTCGATCTCGATATCAGCGCCTTCTCCGGCGGAGAGAAAATGAATGCCATTCCTAAATTTGCTTCCGCGACCGTTTTGGTCCCGGAAACAGAAAAAGAAGCCTTGCAAGATCGGCTTCACGCCTTGCTGGGTCTTTTGAAAAACGAGTTTGCCGTTGCCGATCCCGATCTGGAAATGGAAATCCAGCCGGCAGAGATCGGAACGAAAATTTGGAACCGTCAAACCAGCCAGGACCTGATTGCTCTTCTTCGCCTCATTCCAGTGGGCGTTCAGTCCATGAGCGCCAGCATTGAAGGCTTGGTGGAAAGCTCCACCAACCTGGGGGTCGCAAAGATTGACGGCAATGAATTGGTTTTGGAAAATGCCGTGCGAAGCTCCGTGAAATCCCGCAAGGCGGAAATCAACCAACGCATTCAAATGGTCTGTGAAAAAACTGCAGCCCGGTCTGAACTGGTTTCCGACTATCCGGAATGGGAATTCCAGGTTGAATCTCCAATTCGAGAGCTTTTTGTTTCCACCTATGAAGAGCTTCACGGGACGACGCCAAAGATCGAAGCCATTCACGCCGGCTTGGAATGCGGCTTCCTGAAAGAGAAACTGGGCGATATCGACATGATCTCCATGGGTCCCAATATGTACGACGTCCATACCCCCAATGAACATTTGAGCATTTCATCGACCAAACGCGTTTATGAATTCCTTTGCGAAGTTCTGAAGCGCGTTCAATGAAAACGATCTCCGTTTTCAGCATAGAAAAACCGGGTCTTCCTTTCACTGGAAGCCCGGTTTTTTTTCACCCAAAAAAACACCCGCATTTCTGCGGGTGCGTTTCTTATTCTGCCGTATAAGGAAGCAATGCCAATTGGCGTGCTCTCTTAATCTCAATTGTCACTTTTCGCTGTGCAACGGCGTTTGTGCCCAATACACGACGCGGTAAAATCTTTCCGCGGTCAGTGATGCACTTGCGAAGAACGTCAACGTTTTTGTAGTTGATCTTTTTCATATTATCGCCAGCGAAAGGATTTACCTTACGACGCTTGCGAAAACGTGGTCTTCCTGCCATGTTCGTTTCCTCCTTCTAAAATGGTATCTCGTCGTCATTAATCTGACTGAAACTGTCGAAATCGTCGTTGGAATTCGTTTGAGGCTGTGCCTGTGGACGATTTTGGAAGGACGGTTGCTGTTGATTGTACTGACCAGCACCTTGTTGCGGCGCATTGGCTCGTTCAATAAACTCAACCCGATTGGCTAATACTTCAGTCGTATACACCTTTTGTCCTTGTTGATTTGTGTAAGATCCTGTCTGAATGCTTCCTTCAACAGCGACCATTCGCCCCTTTGCCAAGTAGTTGGCGCAGTTCTCCGCCTGGCGTCCGAAAACAACCACGCGTGGGAAATCCGCAGTCGGCTTTCCTTGTCGTGCCATCTCATCCCGCTTGTCGCGAGAATACCCCTTGTCAACTGCAACAGAAAATCGAGCGACTGCCATGTTGCTGCCTTGAGAGAATCTCAGTTCTGGATCTTGAGTTAATCGACCAATTAAGATAACTTTATTCATTCAAATTCCACCCTTTCTGACTAGTCTTCAACACGAACAACTAAGTGTCGAAGCAACTCCTCAGAAATACGCGCGATACGGTTCAATTCGTTTACAGCGTCTTCAGTTCCTTCAAACGTTGTGAATGAGTAAAATCCTTCGCGATACTTCTCGATTTCGTAAGCAAGCTTTCTTTTTCCCCAATCGTCAAACTTCACGACGGTTCCTTTTTGCGCTTCAATGATACCTTGGAATTTTTCGATCACAGCAGCACGTGCTTCTTCCGTTAAATCTGGCTTTACAACCAAACCTAATTCATACTTTCTCATTTCTTTCACCTCCTTGTGGACTTTGGCCCTTACGGGCAAGGATACTGTTGCACCGAAGTAGTATATCACAAGTTAGCCCCAAGTGCAAGCAATAAGGGAAAGGACCGCTCGAGAGCGGTCCAAGGGAATTTATTGCATTTCCTGTTCGATCAGAGCACCTAATCGCTTAATGCCTTCTTCAATCTTTTCTTCATTCATCATGGAGTAATTCACCCGCATGCAATGTTCGTTGCCGGCATTCGGGAAGAAGGATCCGCCCGGTACAAATGCAACATTATGTTCAATGGCTTTCAAGCCCAGTTCTTTGGTGTTGATGGATTTCGGCAGTTCCACCCAGGTGAAGAGGCCGCCGTTGGGATAGGTATACTCCACGCCTGCCGGGAAGTATTTTTCCATGGCATTCATCATGGCATCCCGCCGTTTTCTGTAAACGACTTTCAGATTTTCGATATGCTCGAAAATATCAAATTCATCCATCAGGTTCGCCGCTGCAATTTGGTTGATGGTGCTGGCTTGCAGGTCAGCGCCTTGCTTGCAAAGGATAAACTTCTGAAGAATCTCGGGGCTTGCGCAAACCCAGCCCAGTCGGAATCCAGGAATCAGGATTTTCGAGAAGGTCCCCAGGAAGATCACGCGGCCATCGGTATCCATGCTGTAGATGGATGGCAAAATCTCGCCTTCAAACCGCAGCATGCCATACGGATTGTCCTCGATGATTGGCAAATCATATTTCCTTGCGATTTCAAGGAGCTGCTTTCTGCGTTCCATGGACCAGGTCTTGCCCGATGGATTTTGGAAATCAGGAATCACGTAGATCATTTTCACACGATCGCCATGCTTCTTGATGGTTTCCTCCAGCTTGTCCATTTTCATGCCTTCCTGATCCGTTTCAACGTCCAGGAAGTTGCACTGGTAGGCCTTGAACGCGCTGATGGCGCCCAGATAGCTTGGGCTTTCCGTGATAACATAATCGTCTTCATTCAAGAATACGCGGCCGGCAAAATCCAGCCCCTGCTGCGAGCCGTTTGTGATCAGAATATCCTGATAATCCGCTTCAATCGCAGTTCCCTTCATGAGTTCAACAATGTGTTTCCTAAGGGGATCGTAGCCTTCTGTCGGGCCATATTGCAAAGCCTTGGTGCCTTGCTTTTCAATGGTTTCTGTCATGGCCTTTTCGACGGCCTCCAATGGAAACAATTCCGGAGCCGGCAATCCGCCCGCAAAGGAAATGATCTCGGGTCGCTGTGTCAATTTCAATAATTCTCGGATCTCGGATGCTTTCAGGCGATCCATTCGACTTGCATACTTCATTCTTTACCTCCATCAAAACGTTTTCCTACTTCTATTTTACCTGAGTTCATCAGGCTTTGTTCATCATCTCTGTTACAATTTCACCATGATTTGTAACAATTCCTTAATATTCTGAAAATTGCCCCGGGCTGATCACACCAGTGAAATTAGACTCATTATAACGCAGTTGGTCGTATGTTTCAAGTTTGTCACAACTCGTTGTCTTGAAAAAGCATCTGTCCTCGTCAGGCGGATATCACTTTCCGTCTTATTTTCCATTCCTGAATCTTTCTTTTCCATGATCAAGCCGGACCGCCTTCGTTTCACTGCAGGTCCGCAAATTAACCCTTTCGCGAAAAACCGAAGGAAGATCGATTCAGCAGCAAGGAATTCATTGAAAACAAAAAATCAGCGCAACCGCGCTGATTACTCTTGTTCTTCTGACTCTTCCTCTTTGGGCGCATGGGACAGAACCACTTTTTTCACGCGTTTGTGCAGTTCTCTTCGCTCGATCCACACTTCCCGCTCACAGCCCATGCATTTCAACTTCATATCCGCACCCGTCCGAATCACCTTCCATTCATGCGACCCGCAGGGATGCTGTTTTTTGAGCCACAAGATATCGCCCAAATAGTATTTGCGAACTACTGCCATAATCCTCTCCTATTCCTTTTCGATAGGAAAGACCTTCTTCTTCAGCCCTTCCTTTTCTACACGATACACACCCAGAATCTCCAGCCCCTGGCGATCCACTTTTTCCTGAATCACCGCTTGATCCTGTTTTTCAAACCGCAAAGACAATCCGCAGCTTGCCGTGATCTCCCGAGGTGTGGGAATAATGCGGACCGCAAACCCTTCCGCCTTCATCTCTTTTTCGCACCGCATTGCCTGTTGGGTTGAATCAAAGGTGAAAATATAAAAAACGTCCATGCTCACTCCTACGATACAATCAATGTATTGTCGGCCCCTTTTAAGGCTTCCACAATATCGTACATATTGCTGACCGACCCAACGGCCAGTTTATCACTCAATTCATAAAAATTCAAGCAGGTGCCGCACACCAGTATTTCCACGCCGGCTTTTTCCAGTTTTCGGATGTCCTCCAAAGACTCCGCCCCTTCGCACGCCAATTTCACTCCACCATTATAGAACAGCAGGGTTTGCGGATAAGGGTGCGATTCCGTCAGGGTGTACAAGAAGCCTTTCATCAGAATCTTGCCCAAGTCATCGTCTCCGCTCCCCATGGTTTCCGATGCAACGGCGATGGTCTGTGCAGCCAGATCTGTTGCTGCTTCTTCTTGCACAAGAGCTTCACCTTTCACGATCGTTACGATAATTTGGTCCCCTTCCTCTTTCACTTCAAAAGGATAGCCCAATTTATTGGCCAGTTTTTTAATGTTTTCACGGGCAATTGCATTGTCTACATACACCTCAACCGATCCAGCCTCCATGGCTTCCAAGGCTTTCTTCGCTTGAATCACCGGTTGTGGGCAAGCAAGCCCCATCGCATTTACTTTCATCTTCATTTCCTCCTATACCCATATCAAGGGGTTCTTATAAAACAATTCTTTGATCAGACAGCTGCCTTCTATCCACTGGGAAACCGGGCTGTCCGGCACCATCCAAACACTGGGAGCCAACATAAGCAAGGCTTGGTAAACCAGCATCAAGGCCACAATCGAAAGCACCGCCGCGCCTGCTATCCGGTCCATCTGTCTCCATTCACGGTCCCTCGTCATCCACGCCAATGCGCCAAAAAAAACACCCAGCAAGACAAGCAGGATCACAAAGGCATCAATCTGCAAAAGATTGAAATCCGACAGTCGATCGATGCCGCCAGGCGTTTGGAAAAAGGAAGGCTCGATCCCCTCCGCCCAGCCGACCGGCAAACTGGCTTCAATCTGCGGCTGTCGTCTTAAAAGGCGAATGCCTTCCTGAAACCGCGGCGCACCCGGCTGTCCCAGCCACCGCAGTGCAGACTCAGTCCATCGAAGCTTAAAATCCAATATGCCCTTGAACTCGCTCAAGAAAAAATCATGCAGACCGTAGGCCAGCCGATAACTCACACTCCTCAAGGGAAAAAAAGCCAACAATGTTGCGATCGAAACCAGATGGCCTCTCCGATGGCCCAGTTCCATCAGACCCAAAAAAACCGCAGCGACGATCCATCCAAAACTCATAATCGCCTCCTAATGAAAAACAAACCAGGAAATCGGATTATAGACAAAGAGCCAGTGGCCGATTTTCGCCGTTTGCACCCATTGGGAAATCGTAGCCTCCGGATTCACCAGCACATAAGGCTCCACCATGGCCATAATCACCCAAATCAGGGCCAGGGCCTTGATTGCGCCGAAAAGGAATCCAAGAAAGGCGTTCATAGTGCGCAGTACCGGCAAATCCGCAATCCGGTCCAACAAAACCACCAAGAGCGATGCAATCATATAAAATACAAAAAACAGGACGACCATCACCAAGCCCGAAAAAATCATCTGGCTCAAATGAGCCGTAATTCCTTCAAAAGCGCCCTGGTCCGCCAACAAACTCGATAATCGATTGGAAGCCAGCACCTTTTCAGCCACTTCCGAAGGAATACCCTCTGCCATCAGGTTTGCCTTCACTTCCGGTGTCAACAAGCCCTGCACTTGTTCCAGTTTCAGTTGGTCAATCAGCTCGGCATTGATGCCCACCTTATCCAGCAAACCGCCCAAAAACAGCTGGATTTGCAAGACACTTTCTTTGGCCCATTCAAAATGATTAACCAGATAATCCGAAACCACCGTGCTGTAGACCTTGGCCAAATACGCCGAGAGAATCAAGCCCGCCAGTTTGAAAAAAGTATAAACGAATCCTTTCACCGCACCGGCAATACAAAACCATAGGCACAGACCCAAAACGAGAATATCCAATAAATTGGTGCCCGATAAAAATGCCATGATGTTCTCCATTGGTTATTGATCCCCCTTCCAATACATAATATCAATCCCATACTCGTGCACCATCCATAAGGCGCCATTTACAGGAATAATCGTAAAAATCTCTTCTTCCGATTGCGTGCCCGGAGTATAGACCAGGGATTCCCGGTCAATGGTCCCCCACTCTCTTTCATTCCAAACATAGTAAATGTTCTGGTAGGCCCGCATTTTGGTAAACTTGGGCAAGCCGGTAAGGTCCGACTCCAGATTTAAATCCGTATCCAAGCGGATCAGCTCCCCGCCTTTCTCTTTTGTCAGCAAGCAATCGATCACGCCGTCTGCGACTTCAAAATCCTGCGGGACGCCATCCAGCTCGTATCGCTTTTCCATCGCCTCGTCTCGATAAATCGCAAGGGACCGCTGGGCTACCAGGAGCAGGCCTTCCTCTTCCAAGGGTCTTGTCGCTAAAATCACCGGTTCATTCACCTTCAGCTCATCCAGCAGGTTGCCCGCCTTGTCAAAATGCAAAATCCCGTTGCGCCAATATCCATCCTTCATTTGGATGCCATGCACATAATAGTCTGATTCGCCCCGGTTGGGTAAAATCAGCGTTCCATTGGGCGAAGCCAAATTCGCAATCACCTGTCCCGCCTCCGGATCCAGAATCATCATCTGCTCGCTGCTCTGCCCCGTTTTCGCCCCCACCGCCATTAAGCCGTTGTAGGTAAAAACAGACTCGATGGGCTTCATAAAGGAGATGGCCCAAAGGGATTCATAGGTCGGCGAGAAACATTCGATTTTGCCGGTTGCACGATTGTACACATAAAGCCGGCGCTCCGAGACGGACCAGCCGTCCTGGCCCGACAGTCTGCGTTCAAAAATCGTTTCGCCTTCCAGCGAAACCGCCCGCAGCCAATCTTCCTCTTGCGAAAGCCAGCTTGTGCCAAAGACCTGTCCCTCTGTCAAATTCTGTTTGAGCTTCCACTCCCTGACCCAGGTGCCGGAACTTTCTCCTGCCTCCGGCAAAATTTGTCCCGTTGGATCTTTAATGCGGAAGATCCCCATGACTAATACGACAATAAAGGCCAACAGGATACCCGCCAGTCCGATTTTTTTCCATTGCTTCATCCTGTGGCCCCCTTTCCAATCCTTTTTATTGTAACATCTACCCTTTAATTCTACACCAGAATTCCAGAAAAAGGGTAAGAAAAAAGAGCCTATCCGGCTCTTTCTCATTACTTTTATGCCTGGTATCGCGTTTCACCCGCAACCAGGGTTTGCTTCACTTGGAAGGATTCGTCGAAAATGACAATATCAGCATCTTTACCCGCTTCCAAGCTTCCTTTTTCCGCTTCCGCGCCAATCGCCGTTGCCGGTGTCAAGGTCGCCATGCGAACCACGTCCGCCATTCCCAAGCTCGTATTTCCTTTTACATTCTCCACAGCCTTGATCATGGAATGCGTGCTTCCCGCCAAGGTGCCGTCCGCCAATCGAGCGGCTCCGCCCGCTACGGTAACGCCCTGGCCGCCTAAGGAGTATTCGCCGTCTGGAAGACCACCCGCCATAATGCAGTCGGTGATCAGCACAACACGGTCCGTTCCCTTGGACTGAATGATGTACTCAAACAGACCCGGATGGATATGGATAGTGTCGGTAATCAATTCAACATAGACGTCAGACGAGAATCCCGCACCAACACAACCTGGGTCGCGATGGTTCAATGGCGACATGCCGTTGAAGAAATGGGTCATATGGCTGCAGCCCGCTTCAATGCCCGCCATGGCGTCTTCGAAGGTCGCATTGGAATGGCCAATGGACAATCGGATATCCGTCTTCTCCTTCACGCGCTTGATAAAGGCTTGGCCTTCATCTTCTTCCGGCGCGATCGTCATCAAACGAATGATGTCTTCGTAGCCTTCAATATACGACCAGTCCGGTTTTGCCACATAATCCGGATTCTGCGCGCCTTTTTTCGCCATGGAGATAAAGGGACCCTCCATGTTGACGCCGATTGCTTTCGCGCCCGGCAGATCCTTTTTCATGGCCTCTTTTGATTCTTCAAAGGCTTTTCGAACCGACGCTTTGTCCATCGTCATGGTTGTCGGCAAAAAGCTGGTTACCCCATCGGCGATGATTTTCTCACTGATGGCTGTCAGCGCTTCCCGCGTGCCTTCCATGGTGTCATGTCCGCCGGCGCCATGGATATGCACATCCACAAATCCTGGAGAAACATAGGCGCCCTTGGCGTCAATTACCTCGGCATTCGCAGGCGCTTCGTCATAGATCCCCTGCACCTTGTCGTCAAATACCAATACTTTTCCTTCAACTACTTCTGTTGGAAGAATGATCTTCCCGTTTACAATTGTTTTCATTTCCTTTCACCTCAATAGTTTCTGAATTTGATCCCATTCACCCATAAAATCATTCACAACTAGATCGGCTTCATTCAACTGCTGATTGTGAGAATTGGGATTTGCATAGCCAATCGCCTTCATTCCCGCCCGTTTCGCCGCCAGTAACCCGGCATCGGAATCCTCAATCACCAGACAGTCCGACGGATCCACGCCCAGCTTTTTTGCCGCCGCCAGAAAGATATCCGGCTCCGGCTTTCCATGCGTAACCTGTTCTCCGGACACATAGCCGGAAAATACAGACTCCAGTCGGAAGTGTGTCAGCATCTTCTCAATGGCAATAATGGGTGACGATGACGCAACAATCAGCTTCAGTCCCAGCGAACGGAATTTCATCATCAACTCCTGCACGCCAGGCACCAGTTCCGCTTTCGCCTCATCATAGTAGAGCGAAAAGAAAATATCTTCCTCTTCCTCCGCCAGCTTGGCAGGATCATGCGAAACCGCTTCTTCCTGCGCATCCATCATCATTTGCCAGCAATCCACGCTGCGGCGACCCGTAAAGGTCTCAAACAAAGTCTCGGAAACGGAGAAACCCAGCCGATCAATCAACACGTAAGCGGCTTCCTTATGCACCTGTTCACTGTCAATAATAACCCCATCCATATCAAAAATAACGGCTTTCTCCATTTTGCCCTCCAGTTGTATATATGTATATACCAATTTTACCTCTTCTCCGAAACCTTGTCAACCTTTCTGCCAAAACCAAAATGAATTCTGTCCCCAACCAGGTTCTGCCCAGACCATCTTCGCTTTATCGCATATTCGCGGATTGGTTCGCTCCGCCAAATGCTTAGCGAAGATCTATTCATCATTGGCTGAATTCTGCCAGGAACCCAGTTCATGACAGACCATCTTCGCTTTATCGCATATTCGCGGATTAGTTCGTTCCGCCAAATGCTTAGCGAAGATCTATTCATCCTAGTAAAAAGGATGATCCCGTTTTGCCGGCATCATCCGATTTTCTTATCCGATGGCAATTGTCAACCGCACTTGGTTCTCTTTTCCGGCACCAACCGAACGGATCCCTTCCTTCTGGGTCAGCTCTTTCGTGGTATCCTGCCGGTCGCACAAGCCCTGCCACGGCTCAATGCACAGAAACGGCGCATGATTGGGTTTTGTCCAAATGCCCAGATGGGTAAAGCCCGTCAGGGATACTTGGATAAACCGATCGCTTTTCTCGCTTTCGAAACGGATCCATTCCGATTCAAGCCCTTCGAAAATCAATGCATCCTCCTGGAAAAGCGAATGATCCAGATCCAGAATCTGTGACTGGCTGACTACCGGCCGTTTTTCCAGATTCCGCAGTCCCGTCTCCTGATTGATCAGCAAACGGTCCAAATTCTCTTCCCGGGAAAAACGAAGATGATAGTCCCCAAAGGATTCCTCCGCTTCCAGCGGCCAATTGAATGCAGGATGCGCGCCCAAGGAATAGAACATTTCTTGGCTGCCCTTATTCTTGACGAAATAGTCTGTATGCACCTGTTCCCCCTCCAGGGTGTAGCGAATCCGAAGGGAAAAATCAAAGGGGTAGCGTTCCTTGGTTTCGTTGGATGATTCCAACTCATATTCCAAATAATCGGCGCCCATTTCCACCAGAAGAAAATCCAGATCCCGGGCGAAACCATGCTTGGAGAGGTTGAACACCTTTCCCTCATGAATAAATTCCTCGTCCCGAAGCGCTCCGATTACGGGAAACAGCACCGGGGCATGCTTGCCCCAAAAGCTCGGGTCTGCCTGCCAAAGATATTCTTTTTGCAGGTCTTTATGAAAAATGCTCGTCAGCTCTGCGCCCCGCTCCCGCACGGCGATGCGGATTTTTTCGTTTTCCAAATGATTCATTTTGTCCTCCTAGTCTGCTTCCGGCACCAACTTGTAATCGTAGTTCCGGAACGAGACGGCGTACTCGACCCCTTCGTCGTTCCAAACCCGAACCAATTCGGCAAACTTATCGTATTGCAAGAGATTCAGCTGTTCAAAATCCCCGGCGACTGATTCGCCGTTGGCTGCCTTCGCCATCATCATAACGGTCCATTCGTATTCTTGCAAGCTGAAATCCCAATAGGTCGCCAGCGATTCCGGCGGTTCAATCTCATAAAGCGGCAAGCTTTCCAGTTCCGCCATCCAACTCTCTGCATTGGAAACACCGTCTTCCGGCATAAATTCAAATGCCAGATAACTCTGGGCTTGATCCAGTGTCTCCTGCCAGTCGTCCACCTTAATCAAAAAATCCATGGAATCCGTCCGGAAAACTGCTTTGTCTTCCACGATCACCGCCTCTTCCGGGACTACTTCATATGCCGGTTCCGGTTCAGGCGTCGCAAACTCATCCCGCAGATCAGTGATGAATTCGCCCACATTGCCTACCAGCCGCGGCAGCAGGCCTGCAAACACGCCAAAAACCAAATACAGGATCACAACGGTTTTAATCACCCGCTTGATCGTCTTTGAATTCTCGGCTGACTGGTAGTCCCTGGATTCCCGTCTAGGTTCCCGATAAACGGGACGGCTTTCCACACCCCGGTCTGCTTGCTGGCTTCGCGCAATCGGCCGGCTTGTTTCCTGCGGCCGCGATTGTACCGTTCGCGGGCTCGCCTTTTGCGAGGTCGTCCGTTTGACGCTCGCGCTTCTGCTTTGCTTGACGGCTTCACTTCCGCTGCGTTTGACTGACTCGCTTCGGCTCCATTCAATCGCACTTCGCTTCTTGCTCTGTTTGGCCTTAATCCGGTCATCGGCGCCTATCCGCTGCTCAATATTTTTCTCCTTGCGCTCAATCATCTGTTTCAGTTCGCGTTCCCGCTGTTCCATTCGTTTATGGTATCTCGAATCGATGGGATCCGTTCCTCTCATGATGGTTCCTCCTTCCCGAAATGGCTCTATCTATCTTGTACCCGATTTCCATGCTTTTCCTATTTATTCTATCATATGGCGTCCTTAATTTCCTATCAATCCTCGCCCGGTTTGCAAGGATTCGTTCCACTTGTAACAGCATCCAAAGACGAGCGCAAAAAAGGAGAGCATTTCTGCTCTCCAATCATTATTCGGTTCGAATGGCATCCAAAGCCGACAGGTTCATGGCCCGTCTTGCCGGATAGTAGCCTGAAATCAGGCCGATCAGCATGGAAAATGCAATGCCTGCACCGGCCAGCCATACCGGAATATAAGAAATCCCCGATGTGCCGCCCATACCCATGCCGCCGCCGAACATGCCAGCGCCTAACGTATTAATCAATTTCGAAACACCAAAGCTTAATCCCAAGCCCATCAGACCCCCGATCCCGCCAATCAAAGCTGCTTCAAAGAGGAATAAGCGCTTGATATCCACCAAGCGGGACCCCAAAACCTTCATGACCCCGATCTCACGCGTCCGCTCGTAGATGGACATGACCATGGTATTGGTAATGCCAATCGCCGCAACGAAGAGGGAAACCGCGCCGATACCCGCCAGCACCAATTGAATGGTTCGAGCAGTATTTCGCATTTCCTCCAGCATATCGGTCATGGACCAGGTTTGGTAGCCTTGGTCCTTCAGGCTTTGTGAAATGGCCGAAACATTGTCGATATTGTTGACCTTGATGGTTACATTGTCGTACACCAAATTCTTGTCAAATTTCTGGCCCGTCACTTTCGCGTCCTCTTCCAGAATCTTTTGCAGATCATTGATGTCCATGTATACGCCCCAGCCGCGAATATCCTGGGATTCGGCCAATACACCGACTACCTTGGTTTCATGCGGCTTCGGCCGCTTCATATCGCCACTCATGTCCTGAACCGGCTCTCCATACATATGGTCTGTAGTAATGACCATCCGCTTTTGCTCCAAAAAGTCGATCTCGACTTCCTGCTCCCAGCGATTCTGCTTCTTTCTGGGATTGTAAAACTCATTGACCGCCTGGGCCCCCATCAAAAGTCCGTTCTTGTCCGTTTCTTCCAAAAGCCGGCCTTCCGTTGTTTCAAATCCAAAGGCTTCCAAGGCGTCCAAGTCCACGCCATTCACACTCAGCTCCGCCATATATTTCCCAGCGCCAATCTTCATATAGCTGCTTTTCTGCGCCAATACTGCTTCGACATTGGGAATTTTTTTGAAATTATCGATAGCTTTTTGATTCAGTTCCAGATCGTCGCCGCCTTCCCAATTTTTATACACTTCGATATTGGTCAGGCTTCCCATCTGCTCCATTTGTTCCATAAATGCGCGTTCCATCCCGAGGCCCAAGGACACCATGACAATGATGGCCGTTGTCCCGATTATCACGCCCAAGACCGTCAGGAAGGTTCTCGCTTTTCTACGCCAGAGATTCCGTATCCCCATCGTGAAAAGATCGATACTATTCATCGAGATCCAACTCCTCTTCCGCCTTTTTCGCCTTGCGCTTCTTAACAACCACTACAACTGCGCCAATTGCAACAACCGCAATGATTCCATATCCCCAGATCGGCATGCCGCCTTCTTCCATTGGCGGTTCCATGCCTGGAGGAAATTCGCCTTCTCCCGGATATTCACCGGGGAACTCTCCCTCGCCCGAAAAGTCGCCTTCCTGCATGCCTGGGTTGGCAATCATGCTCAGTTTCAATTCCTTGGTATGCTGGCCGCCCACGGCGTCCTCATAGTCAAAGAAGATCGTGCCTTCCACATTCTCTTCCGACGGAATCAAAGTCAGGCTGAAATAGTTGCTGGAACCGGAATTCAAGTTGCCGATATAGGATTCGCTGCCTTCCGGCATTTCGAAGTTGCCTTCCGCGCGAACCGTCAAGTTGTACAAGGTTGTGCGGCCCGTGTTGTAGAAGTCTACATCATAGTCCATGCGCATACCCACTTCCGCATACGGCAAGTAAGACGGCTCTTGAATTTTCAATCGCATTTCCTGAATGACCGGAATACTGATTTCCGGCGACTCGATGCCATGGCTCGGCGTGATATTAAAGGTTACCTTGTAGCTTTGATATTTAGCATCCCGGCTTGGACTCAAAGTAAAGGTATACTCATAAATCTCTTTTGGACCCAACTTCTCAATATAGAAAGAGTTGGAAGATTGAACCGGCACAAAAATGCCGTCTTCAGAACTGATGGTAACAACCGTGTTTTCAATGGCGTTTTCCGGGTTCGAGTTTCGGAATCGCACCGTCAAATCGAAAGACTCTCCCGCCGTTACCGCGTCGCCGCCGAAATCATAGGACTCCAGCATCAAATAGGCATTGCCTTCAGTGGACGTATCCGTTTCGCCTTCCACGGGCACAAAAATCGTTGCGGCATTTTCTCCGTCTTTTCCATAGGCGTCTTCATAGGTAAAGTTCAAGGTTAGAGACTGGTTGCCGGTTAAAATCTTTTCGTATGCGGCAACCGGGAAACTCAAGACCGCGACTTGTCCGCCATTGATTTGCTTGATAAATTGGGTATCCACGGCATTGTTCAATTGAATGCCATTGGCTGTAAATCCGCTGATTCGCGCCGACAAATTCTTAACATGCAGGGATCCTGTGTTTTTCAATGTAATGCGCAAGGTATCTGTGGTTCCGGCGTTTAATACGCCGCCGTCCAATTTCACGGACTGAACCGCAATCACCGGCATGGCATTGGAGTTTTCCACTTTCACGTAGTAATTGATGGTGGAAGAGAACTCATCGCCAAAGATGTTCTCGTAGGTCACTTTGATCGGAATGATCACCTGGCCGGAAGCGGCATTGCCCTTCACGTCCAAAGAGAAGCTGACGCTCTCGTATTTGCCTTCTTTCAGTTCGGCAATTGTCTTTTGCAAGGAAACCTGCTTCACTTCGAATGGATTGTCTTGAATGCCCAAAATTTGCGGTTCAATTTTGATGTTTTTCGCATCATAGGACGCATCGTTGACAAAGCCAATCTGAATGGTGTTGGCGCGTCCCGCCGTCAAGGTCGGAATGGTTTGTGTCGGATCCACGATCACGTTCGGCTCGTAATCTTTGGACGAATCCGCATTTTCATCTTCTTCCCAAACAGGAATAGCCGGCATAACCGTACGCAACTCGGCTGTATGGGAATTTCCATTAACCTCGTAGTCTACGGCAACAACCAAGTCTTTATTCCCGCCAAAATATTTCATATTCAATTGGAATCCCGCCGTATTTGGGTTTGTGCCAATCACATCGCCAACGCCGATTCCCGAGTTTTTTAGAAGAGAGGTGATTTGGAAAGACGAGTCCTTCACACGAATACCTCTTAAAGTAATCTCATCGTTTGTACTGTTTTTTACACTAATTCCGATTGAAAAAGTATCTCCATTTTCAATCTTGCTAGATGACAATCCCGTCAAAGACACGGTTACATCGGTCTCTGCCGCAAATCCTGTCGGAATCATGGTAAACAACACCATCAGCATGCTGATGATGGCTATCGCCTTACGCTTGCTCATCTGATTTTTCCCCTTTCACTACGATATTCTGAATTTCACCGTCCAAGATCGAAACGATCTTGTCCGCATAATGTCCAATGCTGCCGTCATGGGTAACAATCACCAAGGCTTGGTTGTTTTTCTTGCAGATATCAACCATCAGCTTCATGACTTCCTCGCTGGTTTTCGAGTCCAGGTTTCCCGTTGGCTCATCGGCAAAAACCACCTCAGCCTTCCCGACCAGCGCACGGGCTATGCCCACTCGCTGCTGCTGTCCACCGGACATTTGATTGGGTTTATGCCCCATGCGGTCTCCCAGCCCCACGTCCGTCAACATGCGTTTCGCTGCAGCCGTTCGCTTTTTGTGGCCGATTCCCCGAAATGTCAAAGGCAGCGCAACGTTTTCGACCGCAGTCAAGGATCCCAGCAAATTGTAGGACTGAAAAATAAAACCGATGTTTTTCTGGCGAAACACAGCCAGCTTCTTCTCGGTCATTTTCGTCACCGCTTTGCCTTTGATCTTTACGCTTCCCCTCGTCGGCTTCTCCAATCCAGCCATCATATTCAATAGCGTCGATTTGCCCGATCCGGATTTACCCAGAATCACGCAAACCTCCCCTGGTTCAATGTTAAAGGAAACTCCTCTGAGGGCATGAACTTTTTCATTGCCCAAACGATATATTTTCTTGATGTCTTTTACTTCAATTAGGCTCATAGCAACCCCCTTCCCTTTCTAGACGTTCCAACTCCATTTTAAGTTTCATCTTCCTTCCAATTCATCTTACTTTTCTTTTGATAAAAACTCAAATTATTAACTCCGATTTAGGATAAATTTAAGGACTGCTTCACAGAAAGTTTAAAATCCCGTCAAAGCCGTCCCAACATGAAAAAGACCGGTCCCCCGGTCTTCTTCTATCGTTCTCGTATTTTAACTTCGCCAACGCCTGCGTAAAACTGAACCGCCGCGCCATCGTCTTTTCCTTCATGGAAGGAAACGCCCGAATTCACATCGCCCACGCCTGAATCAGCCGCGATGCCCAAATCGATTACCGACTGCGACAAATCTGCATAAATCGCGCCGACATCGGTTTTCGCAACAAGTGAATCGGCTTTCGAACAGTCCAATGTAATCTCTCCAACATCTGTTATCAAGGCAATGTCGCCGCCGGCAACCGTAACTTCAATTTCCCCGACATTGGACTCGATTTCAATCTCATCCGCTTCAATGGTGCCTGTCACATCGCCCACATCGGAATCAATCGTCAAACTCTCTCCTGTAAACTCACCGATATTCAGGTCTCCCACATCGGTCGCTACATCCAATTTGCCCGCGAACGCTTTTGGCATAGTAATCACTGTATCGATATTGGTTGTATTGGCCGATAAAATTTCAGGCCGCTTCTGCCAGATCCGAATCGAAATCCGGTCCGACTTCTGCTCAATCTCCATATACACGTCGATTGATTCTGACACCTTGCCGGTTGTTTTCACTTCAATCTGATCGGAATCGCCTTGAACAAAGGTCACATCACCAACTTCGTTGCTCACGCGGATCTCTTTTTCCTGATTCCACATTACAGAATCGCTTAAGTCGACAGGCTTCAAATTGCCGATGCCATTCGTCCCATCACCCAGATGAATGCCGTCTGAATCCAGATCCCGGATCCAATCGAAAAATTCCGTTGACTGATCGCCCGGCCGCAAGGACACGCCCACGGCGACGATTGCACCTACGATGACAAAGGCTGCCAAAAATGCAATTAAAAATCGTTTCATGGTTCTCTCCTTCTATATATTCAACTTACGGTCCAATAGATACCCAGCTGCCAAGAAATATCCCACGCCAATCACAAGATAGAACAAGGCTGGTGTAACATTGAAGACCGCGCCCTGCGCGCTATAGCTGATCGCACCCGTAACGGAAAATCCGTTCATCGCATCAATCATCGGCATATTCCATTGGAAGGTCACCGGCAAGGTGATCAAATGGCCCAGTTTCACCGCGACCCAGTCTACCACATAGGTCAGGCCAAAGTATGCCAAGATCACAAACAGGACGGGATGTCTCCAACTGGAAATCACGGTTGCCGTCAAACTGATTAGAAAATAGATGGTCATCGTAAAGAACAAGGATGCCAATGCCGATACCAAAATCAAGAAGATAATCTGCGGAATATTATGCACCAGCACGCCCTGCAATTCCTCCACCTTCAATGTGCTCATCATGTGGAAGAAAATCGCGGCCACCATAAAGCCCCATAGGAAGAAGCGCAAAAATACAACAGCCAATTTAGCACCTAGAATCTTCCAAGCGGAATTCGGCGTACTAAAGAGCAGGTAGCCCTTATCCCGCACATCCACAGACAAAAAGCTGATGGAGTGGAAAATCAAAAATACCGACCCCACCGTAATCAACATCACCAGCAAAAACATGGCAATTCCGGAACCCAATTCGCCTCGGTAGAGGTTATCGGTGCCCTGAAGAACCAGATATGCATATACGATCAAAACGCTGACCATGCCCAGCACATAAACTTTCCACGATTTTTTCCATTCAAAATTCATCAAATTAAGCATGTCTAAACACCTCCAGATAATAGTCGTCGATGGAAATGCCTCGCTCGATTCGAATGGTCTCCGCTTCTTCCTTGGCTATGATTTTTCCATTCGCAATCAAAATCACTTCATCCAGCAGCGATTCAATGGCATGAACCATGTGGCTGGAAATCACCATCACCGCATCGTCCCGAATCCGTCCCAAAATCGTCTCCACAATCTTTTCGCGGGAAACCGGATCGATACCGCTTAGGGGCTCATCCAGCAAATAAATATTCGCTTTCCGCGACAGCACCAAAGCCAGTTTCAATCTTGCCTTCATGCCCTTCGACAGTTTTTCAACCTTTTCCTGGGGAACCAGTTCCATAAAGCGAATCATTTCCTCGCAATCGGCGCGGTCGAAATCTTCGAAGAAGGTGTCATAAAAATTCATGGCGTCCTGTACCGTCATCCACTTGTAGAACAAGTCTTTCTCGGACAGCATGGAAATCATGCCCTTATGGCGCGTTTCCTTCATCTCTCCATTAATCAAAATCTGCCCCTTTTCCGGAGTCAGAAGACCAGCAATGCACTTGATCAAGGTTGTTTTCCCTTGTCCGTTGGGACCCAAAAGCCCATACACTTTTCCGCTTTCCAGCGTCAGATCCATATCTTGGATCACGATTTTTCTTCCATACCTTTTGTGAAGGTTCGCAATTTCTATCCTTGTATTCATGCGGCACCTCCCAGTCGTTTCTTCAAAATGGCAACAATTTCTTCATTGGTTAAATTCAACGCTTTCATGGACTCGATATATGCATTCACATAACTGTCCACAACACTGGTTTTAATCTCTTCAATCATCTCCGTATCCTCCGTAATAAAAGTACCCATTCCCCGCTTGGTGAATGTGATGCCCATTCCTTCTAGTTCACGAAAAGTCCGTTGTATGGTATTTGGATTCACTTTATAGTCGACGGCCAGCTGACGAACCGATGGTAATTTCTGTCCCGCAACCAAATGCCCCGACGCAATATCCTTGCGCACTTCCGAAACAATCTGCAAATAAATCGGGCGGTTGTTATCAAACTTCATAAGCTTCTCCTTTCTTGGTTTGTGTATCACTGTTCTACCTGTATAGTACACTAGTATATTAATGCCGTCAAGGAGTTTTCTGAACTTTTTTAAAAAAACTTTCCGCCACTTGCCGATCCGCAAAAAGCGCACAAAAACAAGAATGCTCCCCATCGAATCTTGCCTTCCGTTTCCGCAGGCAGCTCGATTGGGAGCATTCCCTTCCTTCTTCTATGGACTTGTAGGCTGAAATTGCACCAATCACTGACTCGATTGAATATATTCCAACACCATCCGCGCGATATTCAAATCCGTCAACCTGGACAGCGAACGGCTACCTACGGCATCTTCCACTTCATTCAGATAAAAGTGGTCCTCCGAGTCAAACAATAGATCGATCCCGCCCCATTCCATTGGGAAGTGACGGCAGATTTTTTCCACCAAAGCGCTTTGGCTTTCAGAGAGCTCAACCAATCGAATCTGTCCCCCCAGGGAGTAATTCGCGCGAAAATCTCCTTTTGATTCCCGCAAAACAGCCGCAATGGGTTTGCCGCCCAAAATAAAAATCCGCAAATCTCTTCCAGGCAAGCCACAGGGGCTTTGCAAGACAATTCGCCTTCCCCAAAGCGCCTCCATCACCGGCTGCCAGTCCGTTTTTTCCGCCACCCAAAAGACTTCCGCCCCTCCATGACCATCCACAGATTTTGCCACTAATGGATATCCACAAATCCTTTGATTGGGCAGATTTTTATCCACATTTGCTCCCCTTGTCAACAGCATGGGAATCCCCAATTCTTGAAAGTACCGATAGGTTTCTTCCTTGTCATTGGCAATGCGGGTTACTTTTGCAGCATTCACGCACCGCACCCCCAGAGCTTCCAACCTTTCCGCCACTTTTGCATTTCTTGACCGGTTTAAGACAAAATCCGGAAGGGGCAACTGCCGACTCGCCCATTGCTCCAGCGACTCCTCGTCTGTCATAAGGTCTTCGACCAGTTTCAGCTGAATTTCGATCCCCAGAGCTTCTCCTTCTTCCTGGAACCACTGGATATAGGCCTTGTTTTTTTCCGCATCTTCCCTGCAATACACCATCCACCCTTTCATCACACACGGTCTCCGGATTGAATCCATCGCATCAGATGAATCGCCGTATCCACGCCTGTGCATTCGTAAAGGGTTTTAAAATGCACATTGGAATTGACCTCGCAAACCAAAGGTCCCGCCTCCGTCTGCAAAAGATCCACCCCGGCAAAATCCAGGCCCAAAATCTTGGATACCTGAATAGCCAGGTCCTCTTCTTCCCTTGTAGGCTGGTAGGGTTCCATGGTGCCACCCAAGGTGACATTCGCGCGAAAATCGGTGGATGAAACGCGCTTCATAGCAGCCACCACCTTGCCGCCCACCACATTCAGCCGCAAATCCTCGCCATGGCTTTCGGCGATATACTGCTGATACAAATGGGGCCGCCCTTTGGCATTCACAACCCAGGCCTCCAACTCTTCCCGATTTTTCACCAAGGCAACCTGCTGGCCAAAGGAACCGAAGGCTTCTTTTACAACCATGGGGAATCCCAGTTTTGCGATAACGGCATCCAAATAAGTCCAGCTTTCCCGTTTCATATTGCTGTAGATAAAGGGTGCAAAGACCGTTGCCGGCATAGGGATCCCGTGCGCCGCCAAAACCTGGTGGGTTTTCATCTTATCGTCGCACCACTCAATCGCCTGGGGGGTGTTGTAGACCCGAATTCCCATAAGCTCCAACTGGCGGGCCAAGAGCAAGTCCTTGTCCCAAAAGAGAACAAAGTCTGCTGATCGCAAGTCGGGATGGTCCACCCGGCCTTCCCCGCCCTCAATCACCACCAGCAAGGCATCATTCTTCACGCGACACAGGGCAATGCCTTGACTTTCCGCGGCTTTTACAAGCCATTCCATCAATTCATCCACTTTGGGAGACTGCCAATTTCCGTTTTCTACAAGAATCCCCTTTTTCATCCTTCGTTTCGCCTCTCTTTTTGACGTTCTTTCTACGCCTCTCAAACACGAGGTCTTGCCTCCTGTTCCGAACTGTTTTCACTTTTCTCTTCTGCATCCTCTGCGGCTTTCCCTGCCGATAAATTTTACGATACGCTTCCATGCGGCTTTGTTCAACTCATCCGATCTTATGATAAACCACCGCAAGGAAAAAATAAATCCCAAAACAAGGATTCTATTTCACTCGATGATAATAAATGGATACTGAAATATAAATCGTCAGCATAACAAAGAGACTGGCGACCAGCAAGGCCTGTGCCGGTATCCACTGAAATGCCGCGCAAAGCCCAGCAAATGCAATCCAATAATACGTGATCCAGAAGGCTTTCGCAGCTGCTTTGGTATTCAGACTCTGATTGCGTTCATCAATCTCCATCAAAATCTTATCCTGCATATCAGGACTCGCCTTAGCTTTCCTATAGATCAAAAATGTTCCCACTCCGGTAATCATCAATCCCATAGCCATTCCCCAAAAGGCAAATCGCACCTCCGGCAAAACAAGCCCTGCAAAGAGCAAGACAATGCCCAAGACTGTCAGTATCATTGATATTTGTTGGTCTTTTCGTATTTTTGCAGCCACTCTTCTATTCATCTTCATCCTCCCTGTAGTCAAATATGGCTTCCAACGGCAAATCCATCACCCGGCCAATCCTGAAGGCCAATTCCAACGAGGGATGATATTTGCCGTTCTCAATGGCGATGACGGTTTGTCGGGAAACCCCAAGAATTTTTGCCAATTCTTGCTGTGTCATTCCCTTTTGTTTTCGCAAAGTTCGAATTTGATTTTCCATAACGCCTCCCATGTAAAGTTCCCTTTACATTTCCAGTGTAAATCGATATCTTTTGAATGTCAAGCAACCTTTACATTTTTCCCAAAAATCCCTGACTCCTTGACTCCCATAAATTGACTTTCTATGGAAGAATCGATAGAGTAAGGGAGAAAACAGCGCAGGCTGTGACACGCGTCCTATTTCTTTCCCGGCTAAACCTTGTATAATCAAGTTCTAGGGAAATAAATAAAGAAAGAAGAGAGAGGGGAACGTTATGAAGAAGGAAAAAATTATTTTAGATGTCGATACGGGATCCGATGACGCCATTGCCATTGTTTGCGCAGCGCTCCATCCGGAATTGGACCTCTTGGCGCTGACCACGGTCCGCGGCAACAAACCGGTACCCAACACCACGGAAAACACCTTGCGCGTCGTGGATCTTTTAGGCCTGGACATTCCCGTGTATCGGGGATGCGCTCAACCGATGGTCGCCGAATTGATCCCCGAACGTCATGCAGAAACCCGACAAACCGCCGCAAAATCGGTGAAAGACGGCGAGGTTATTGAATATCACAGCGATTATCTGGAACTTCCACCTGCTACCAGCAAGGTTCAGCAAAAAAATGCCGTTTCTTTCCTGATTGATACCCTGCTGGAATCTGACGGCGACATCACGCTTGTAGCTGTTGGTCCCTTGACCAATCTTGCCGTTGCCATGCGAGCCGATGAACGAATACTCAAAAAGATCAAGCGCATCGTTATTATGGGGGGCGGGCACGAAGTGGGCAACCGCACGCCTTCAGCAGAATTCAATATCTGGAAAGATCCGGAAGCCGCGCAAATCGTCTTCACTTCCGGTTGTGAAATCCTTTTGGTTCCATTGGATGCGACCCATGTCGGGGTGGTTACCTATGAAGAAAGCAAAACCATTCGCGCGATCGGTACACCGGTTGCCGTTGCCGTTGCGGATTTTCTTGACCAGCGCATCAAAGCCTATGACGAACTGCAGCCCATGGAAATTGCCGGGTCTACACCGCCTCATGATGCCTTGGCTGTCTTGGCAGCTGTTGATGAATCCATCCTTAAGGATGTTCAATTGAAACGCGTCGATGTTGACTTCGGCGGCGGACTGGCAGACGGCCGAACCATTGTCGACAACCGAGTTCTTACAGACAATCCGCCGAATGTCCACTTTGCCTTCAACTGCCATCGCGAAAAATTTGTAACCATGCTGACAGAGACCATCGCCTTGTCAAAAAACCTCTAGATCGTCTTTTGAAGAAATAAATGCAAGGACGCTTCGCTGTCCCTGGTTTATGGAATTTGAAGGTAAGGCATCTTGGCTACGCCCGATTGATATGAACGCTCGATTTATGCACCTGCGATACAATTGAACAAAGGAGGTTTTGCATCATGAAATTCTTGAATCGGTTCGCTCTTGTTTTTTTTATCACGCTGATCGTTGCTTCCATGGCAGCGCCCGCCGCTTACGCAAATGCAGCGGAACCGCCGTCTTTGTTAATCCTTGTGCCCAATGCCCCGGAAGGCATGGAGTTGGCGCTGAATCTCGGAGACCGCTTCGATCCTGAAAACCTCAGGATTCCTTACGGCGAAGAGCTGGATTCAGATAGCGGCGACATCATCGTTCCAGCCGAACCTCAAGTTCAATGGATGGAAACCTCTTTCCGTTTCTATGTCTACCACCTGAATCCTCGGGATACCTATGAAATCATCATGACGGTTGACGGCCAAACCAGCCGAATCCCGATTACAGACATCGAACGCACTTACAACAATGTTTACACCTTGAATTGGAAGGATAAAAGCCTGACACCGGATCGTTCACCGTTTCGGAGCGCGCTCTTTGTCTTTCTTCGGGTTTCTTTGACCCTGATGATTGAAGGCGTTGTCTTTTTCCTGATGGGCTTTCGAACGAAACGCTCCTGGTTGGTCTTTTTGAGCCTCAATCTGGTAACCCAGGGCGCCTTGAATATCTGGCTGAATTCCATGTTCCCATCCAACGGATATGTGATCTTCGCATTGATCTTCGGCGAGTTTTTTGTCCTAATTGCCGAGATTGTGGGGTTCCTGGCCCTGATCACAGAAAAGAAACGATGGCAAACCGTCCTCTATGTTCTATTGGCCAATATTGCCAGTCTGGTACTGGGAGGATATTTAATCACGCTGATGCCTTTATAGCACGATTGAAGGGACCGCAACCCATGGGATTCCTCCGGTTAAGCCTTGTTCCAGCCTGACCAGCTTCATTTACTAGCAGGTAGCCGACGAGTCATCAGCCACTTGTGAAACGAAGACGATTCATCAATGATGCGGATTATTTGTCAGCAAAACGAAAGGGAAGATCATTTGATCTTCCCTTCTTTTAGTCCCCCCTATAGGCTTTGATCCATTCTTTTGTCGCTTTTTCGACCGTATGCACCTTGCCGTTGTAACGGGCCACATAGATGGTCGGTTTCATATCTTCTCTGCTGACCACAAAAGGAAATTCTCCCAAGGTGGTCGCGCCACCGAAATCTCCGTCTTTGCCCATAGCGATGACCGACATGCTTCCCGGCGCAAGTCCTCGCGCATGCAAAGTCTGGACATGTTGGAAAAGAACTCTTTCACACGCCGATTGACAATCCATTCCAGACTTCAACAAAGAAACGATTTGAAAGGACAGACAGCCTTTCATAATATCTTCTCCCAGTCCCGTTGCGCTGGCCGCGCCCGTCTGGCTGTCACAATAAAATCCCGATCCGATCACGGGACTGTCTCCCACCCGTCCCGGATGCTTCATAAAGAGCCCCGATGTGGAAACACCGTTCCCCATGCTTCCACACGCGTCCAGTCCAATGACACAAACCGTATCGTGACCATCATAGGCCTCCGTTTTTTTCTCTTCATTTCCGACTTCGATCCGCTCCTGCCACTTTTGTTTTGACTCGTCTGTCAGGAGATCGGCGGACTCATACCCGTGCACCCTTGCATATTGCTCAGCTCCAGGACCCGCCAAAACATTATTTCGATCTAGACCGGACAAATCTTGTGCAAGCTTGATGGGATTTTTGAGTTGCTTGACGGCCATCACGGCGCCAAATCGTAAGCTGTCCCCATCCATATAAGCCGCATCCAGTTCCACTTCCCCCAAACGGTTCGGCAGCCCACCGTATCCAACGGACCGATAGTCTGGGTTGTTCTCCACATCCTCGATCGCACGAACAACTGCATCCGACACTTCCTTCCCTTGACGAAGCATCTCGTTTCCTTTGCAAACTCCTTCATATGCCATCTTCCATGTTGCAATCATGCTATATTTCATGCCTCTTCCTCCTCCGGACCCTTTACCCTTCCTGCTTTCCATTGCCTTTCATGTACACAAGCGGGGCTTTTTCAAGTTGATGCCTTTATTATACCAAAGATTTCCTTCAGCCATTTGCGATACTACAAGGCAAGCACCCAGGCAAACATAACGCATAACATAAAAAAAAAGTGCAAGCCTTCACCCCCTCGGTTGCCGCTTACACTTTGATCATACAAATTGATGGTATAAAAAAACAACCCAAAGGGTTGTTAAGTTGGTGCCCAGAGGCGGAATCGAACCACCGACACGGGGATTTTCAGTCCCCTGCTCTACCTACTGAGCTATCTGGGCAAAAAAATCGCATTTCAACTTGATCCGCGATTTCATAAATGGTGGGCCTAGGTGGACTCGAACCACCGACCTCACGCTTATCAGGCGTGCGCTCTAACCTGCTGAGCTATAGGCCCATTTATGGTCGGGGTGGCAGGATTTGAACCCGCGGCCCTCTGGTCCCAAACCAGATGCGCTACCAAACTGCGCTACACCCCGAAATGCCAAAACAAGAACGATGTAAAACGTGATGCCTTCCTGAATCATGAATTGGCGATGGCGGAGAGGGTGGGATTCGAACCCACGTGGGCTTGCACCCTAACGGTTTTCAAGACCGCCCCGTTATGACCACTTCGGTACCTCTCCAAAAAATTGGTGACCCATCGGCGACTCGAACGCCGGACCACCTGATTAAAAGTCAGATGCTCTACCAACTGAGCTAATGGGTCAAAATGTCTGAAATTATATGGTGCGGGTGAAGGGACTCGAACCCCCACGCTGTTAGGCGCTAGATCCTAAATCTAGTGCGTCTGCCAATTCCGCCACACCCGCGTATGTTACATCGGTACTATACCCGATTTTCACAAAAAACATAAGGTTAATTGGTGGAGGGGACTGGATTCGAACCAGTGAAAGCGTAGCTAACGGATTTACAGTCCGTCCCCTTTGGCCAACTCGGGAACCCCTCCCAGTTGTTTTATCGACGATCAGGCGGCATAGCCGCCTAAAATGTCGAATGGAGCTGGTGATAGGAATTGAACCCACAACCTACTGATTACAAGTCAGTTGCTCTACCTATTGAGCTACACCAGCAAATAAAAATAAAAAAATGGTGGGCACTACTGGGCTCGAACCAGTGACCCCCTGCTTGTAAGGCAGGTGCTCTCCCAACTGAGCTAAGCGCCCACTCTGCCATGAATGGCAATTGTGTGGTGACCCTACCGGGATTCGAACCCGGGTTACCGCCGTGAAAGGGCGGTGTCTTAACCGCTTGACCATAGGGCCAAAATATGGTGCTGAAGGAGGGACTTGAACCCTCACGATATCGCTACCGCTGGATTTTGAGTCCAGTGCGTCTGCCAATTCCGCCACTTCAGCACATTATTTCTTTCGTATAAATACGAAATGAAACCAGCAACGTCCTATCTTCCCAGGCAGTCTCCCACCAAGTATTTTCAGCGCTAAGGAGCTTAACTTCCGTGTTCGAGATGGGAACGGGTGTGTCCTCCTTGCCATTGTCACTGGATTCTTATGTTGAACCAAACGGTTCATTGAAAGATTGCTCTCTCAAAACTCAATAAGAATCATCACTTTAGAACTCTCTTCTAATCTGATCAAGTCCTCGACCTATTAGTACTGGTCAGCTTAAGACATTACTGCCCTTACACCTCCAGCCTATCAACCTCGTAGTCTTCAAGGGGTCTTACTCTCACAAGGAGATGGGAAATCTAATCTTGAGGGGGGCTTCGCGCTTAGATGCCTTCAGCGCTTATCCCTTCCAAACTTAGCTACCCAGCCATGCTCCTGGCGGAACAACTGGTGCACCAGCGGTTTGTTCATCCCGGTCCTCTCGTACTAGGGACAACTCCTCGCAAATTTCCTACGCCCACGGCGGATAGGGACCGAACTGTCTCACGACGTTCTGAACCCAGCTCGCGTGCCTCTTTAATGGGCGAACAGCCCAACCCTTGGGACCGAATTCAGCCCCAGGATGAGACGAGCCGACATCGAGGTGCCAAACCTCCCCGTCGATGTGGACTCTTGGGGGAGATAAGCCTGTTATCCCCGGGGTAGCTTTTATCCGTTGAGCGACGGCCCTTCCATTCGGTACCGCCGGATCACTAAGTCCAACTTTCGTTCCTGCTCGAGTTGTAGCTCTCGCAGTCAAGCTCCCTTCTACCTTTACGCTCTTCGCACGATTTCCGACCGTGCTGAGGGAACCTTTGAGCGCCTCCGTTACATTTTTGGAGGCGACCGCCCCAGTCAAACTGCCCAACTGACAATGTCCCAGAACCAGTTTCATGGCTCATGGTTAGAATCCTAGTATAGTAAGGGTGGTATCCAAAGGACGACTCCACCGAAACTGGCGTCCCGGCTTCCTAGTCTCCCACCTATCCTGTACATACTATACCAAAATCCAATGCCAGCCTGCAGTAAAGCTCCACGGGGTCTTTCCGTCCTGCCGCGGGTAACCCGCATCTTCACGAGTACTGTAATTTCACCGAGTCCATTGCCGAGACAGCGCCCAAATCGTTACGCCTTTCGTGCGGGTCGGAACTTACCCGACAAGGAATTTCGCTACCTTAGGACCGTTATAGTTACGGCCGCCGTTTACTGGGGCTTAAGTTCTGAGCTTCGCTTTACAGCTAACTCTTCCCCTTAACCTTCCAGCACCGGGCAGGCGTCAGCCCCTATACTTCGTCTTTCAACTTAGCAGAGACCTGTGTTTTTGCTAAACAGTCGCTTGGGCCTTTTCTCTGCGGCCCTCAAAAGCTTACCATGTATATGTTCACTCTCAAGGGCACCCCTTCTCCCGAAGTTACGGGGTCATTTTGCCGAGTTCCTTAGCAATGGTTCTCTCGATCATCTTAGAATTCTCTTCCTGCCTACCTGTGTCGGTTTGCGGTACGGGCACCTTATCTCTCAATAGTAGCTTTTCTCGACAGCGTGGGATCAGCGACTTCGGTACTTGTTTTTCCCTCGCATTCGCGTCTCGGCCTTTTGATGCGTGGATTTGCCTGCGCATCAGCCTACCTGCTTAGACACACATAACCAACAGTGTGCTCTGCCTACCCTTCTGTGTCACTACATCTCTCAAACAATCTAAGGTGGTACTGGAATCTCAACCAGTTGTCCATCGCCTACGCCTTTCAGCCTCGGCTTAGGTCCCGACTAACCCTGAGTGGACGAGCCTTCCTCAGGAAACCTTAGGCTTCCGATGGCGAAGATTCTCACTTCGCTTTCGTTACTCATGCCAACATTCTCTCTTGTATGCAGTCCACCGCTCCTTCCGGTACGACTTCGTCCCGCATACAATGCTCCCCTACCCCTGTATCGTAAGATACAAGCCGTAGCTTCGGTAATCAGTTTGAGCCCCGGACATTTTCGGCGCTGGACCACTCGACCAGTGAGCTATTACGCACTCTTTGAATGAATGGCTGCTTCTAAGCCAACATCCTGGTTGTCTGTGTAGTCCAACATCCTTTCCCACTTAACTGATATTTTGGGACCTTAGCTGACGGTCTGGGCTGTTTCCCTTTCGACTATGAAACTTATCTCACACAGTCTGACTCCCAAGTATATATCTGCGGCATTCGGAGTTTGATAAACTTTGGTAACGTATAAACGCCCCTAGGTCAGTCAGTGCTCTACCTCCGCGATACTCTCCTTGAGGCTAGCCCTAAAGCTATTTCGGGGAGAACCAGCTATCTCCGAGTTCGATTGGAATTTCACCGCTATCCACAAGTCATCCCAACACTTTTCAACGTATATGGGTTCGGTCCTCCACGAGATTTTACTCCCGCTTCAACCTGCTCATGGATAGGTCACCCGGTTTCGGGTCTAAAGCATACAACTAATTCGCCCTGTTCAGACTCGCTTTCGCTTCGGCTCCGGACCTGAAGTCCTTAACCTCGCTGCATACCTTAACTCGTTGGCCCGTTCTACAAAAAGTACGCCGTCGCACCTTAATGTGCTTCGACCAATTGTAAACATAGGGTTTCAGGTTCTATTTCACTCCCCTTCCGGGGTTCTTTTCACCTTTCCCTCACGGTACTATGCGCTATCGGTCACTAGGGAGTATTTAGGCTTGGGAGATGGTCCTCCCGGCTTCCCACAGGGTTTCACGTGTCCCATGGTACTCTGGATCCCGATCAGATACTCATTAATTTCGCCTACAGGATTGTCACCTTCTGTGATCCCGCTTCCCAGCGGTGTTCAGCTATCAATTCGCACCCTTATATCGGTCCACAACCCCAGATCAGCAGAGCCAATCTGGTTTGGCCTCTTCCCCTTTCGCTCGCCGCTACTCAGGGAATCGATGTTTCTTTCTCCTCCTCCGGCTACTTAGATGTTTCAGTTCACCGGGTTCCCTTCCTATGGCTATGTATTCACCATAGGATACATACGGTTTGCCGTATGTGGGTTTCCCCATTCGGATATCTCTGGATCAACGCCTGCTTGCGGCTCCCCAAAGCTTTTCGCAGCTTACCACGTCCTTCGTCGGCTCCTAGTGCCAAGGCATCCGCCCTATGCTCTTTGTAACTTGACCGTTTCTTAAAAGAGAATTCTAAAACAAAAATTACATTCGCTTGTAAAGATTTATATCTTTGCTTGCGTTTGATGTTTTTGCTCGGATGATTCTTATTGAGTTTTCAAAGAACAATGTTTGACAGATCAAAAAATGATCTCTCAAAACAGAACATGACAACATTCGTTTCTCCCTAGAAAGGAGGTGATCCAGCCGCACCTTCCGATACGGCTACCTTGTTACGACTTCACCCCAGTCATCGATCCTACCTTCGGCGCCTGCCTCCCTAAAAGGGTTAGCCCAGCGACTTCGGGTATTACCAACTCCCGTGGTGTGACGGGCGGTGTGTACAAGGCCCGGGAACGCATTCACCGCGACATTCTGATTCGCGATTACTAGCAACTCCAGCTTCATGCAGGCGAGTTGCAGCCTGCAATCCGAACTGGGATCGGCTTTTGAGATTCGCTCCGGATCGCTCCTTCGCTGCCTGTTGTACCGACCATTGTAGCACGTGTGTAGCCCAGGTCATAAGGGGCATGATGATTTGACGTCATCCCCACCTTCCTCCGGTTTGTCACCGGCAGTCTCTCTAGAGTGCCCAACTAAATGCTGGCAACTAAAGATAAGGGTTGCGCTCGTTGCGGGACTTAACCCAACATCTCACGACACGAGCTGACGACAACCATGCACCACCTGTCACCGATGTCTCCGAAGAGAAAAGTCTATCTCTAGACCGGGCATCGGGATGTCAAGACCTGGTAAGGTTCTTCGCGTTGCTTCGAATTAAACCACATGCTCCGCTGCTTGTGCGGGCCCCCGTCAATTCCTTTGAGTTTCAGTCTTGCGACCGTACTCCCCAGGCGGAGTGCTTAATGCGTTAGCTGCGGCACTGAAGTATCGCTACCCCAACACCTAGCACTCATCGTTTACGGCGTGGACTACCAGGGTATCTAATCCTGTTCGCTCCCCACGCTTTCGTTCCTCAGCGTCAGTATTTGTCCAGAAAGCCGCCTTCGCCACTGGTGTTCCTCCTAATATCTACGCATTTCACCGCTACACTAGGAATTCCGCTTTCCTCTCCAACACTCAAGTCCTCCAGTTTCAAAAGCTTACAATGGTTGAGCCACTGCCTTTCACTTCTGACTTAAAGGACCGCCTACGAACTCTTTACGCCCAATAATTCCGGATAACGCTCGCCCCATACGTATTACCGCGGCTGCTGGCACGTATTTAGCCGGGGCTTTCTTCTTAGGTACCGTCACTATCTTCCCTAAGAACAGAACTTTACGACTCGAAAGCCTTCATCATTCACGCGGCATCGCTGCATCAGGGTTTCCCCCATTGTGCAATATCCCCCACTGCTGCCTCCCGTAGGAGTCTGGACCGTGTCTCAGTTCCAGTGTGGCCGTTCACCCTCTCAGGCCGGCTACTGATCGTCGCCTTGGTGAGCCATTACCTCACCAACTAGCTAATCAGACGCGGGACCATCCTATACCACCGGAATTTTTACCACTGTATCATGCGATACCGTGGTCTTATCGGGTATTAATCATCGTTTCCAATGGCTATCCCCGTGTATAGGGCAGGTTTCCCACGCGTTACTCACCCGTCCGCCGCTTTCCTTTTCTTCCTTCACCCGAAGGATCAGTCCAAAAATTCTCGCTCGACTTGCATGTGTTAGGCGTGCCGCCAGCGTTCATCCTGAGCCAGGATCAAACTCTCAGTAAAAAAGTTTCCACTTACAAAGTGTCCACTGCTCAGTTTAAGCTAAACTTAACTGACGTTATCTTGCTTGTTTCTTATTGATCGAAAAGATCAAATTCGAAGTTGTCATGTTCAGTTTTCAAAGATCATCGCCGCTCTGTCAGCGACTTTACTAGTTTATCACAGCCACCAGGCTATGTCAACCACTTTTTTCATTTTTTCTCAAGTCTGTTTCCTTTTTCCAAAAGAATTCTTCTTTGAGATTTTTGCTGAAGCCCTGTGTTCATCAGTGTTTCAGCCGTTGTTTCCGCAGTCGCTTTCCTTGACTGCTTTACTATCTTACCAAAGCTTCCACCCCCTGTCAACACGTTTTTCCCGTTTTTCCATAGGCAGAATTTACAGAACATTCCCTCCTTTTTGCAGCTCTTTTCCCTTCCTGATTTCCCTTGTGTCTGATCGTAAAAATAATGACTTTTTACTACCCGATCTAGTAGTTGCTATCGGAAGGCTTGATGCAAATTCTCTTTCCGTTCTCACCCATCTCTCTCGTCGATGCCTTCTCTTTCTCCTTTTCAAGGCTTCCTTTTCTTTTATTCTTGAGTCATGTCCGCTTGCACATACAGGCGCTTTTCCATAAAATCGCAGCGCGCCTTTGCTTCAGCAGCTCCTTTCAATGAATTCAAAATGGCTGCCCATACACGCCACTGAAATTTGCAGTGCTGAAACCATCCAAAATTATTTCTATAATGCGAGCATTCATCATCCCAGAAACCATCAAGGCTCTTGCTAATTCCTCTATTTATTGCTGTCCTGAACGCGAGCTTTCCTATATAAGTAAAGAGATAATAACTACACGCCACTTCATTGGCAGCTAAATTGGGGAGCTCCTTGCGTGCTTCCAAGCATTCTGCATGATCTTCACTCCTAATTACTCTCCATTACTTAGCCTGTGTCACTTATGCACATCCAACCTATGGTTCATTTCATTCCATTCATTTCCTTATAATTATAACCTCCCGTAAAACGGGTGGTTTATTGTTTCGCACGCTTCACGAACTCAACAGGCTAAAAGCCAATAAAAACAGACACTTCCGACGAAGTATCCTCTTTGGCGTGCCTGAAGGGATTCGAACTCCCGACCTCTTGATTCGTAGTCAAGCACTCTATCCAGCTGAGCTACAGGCACATGTTGGCTGGGGTAGCTGGATTCGAACCAGCGAATGCAGGAGTCAAAGTCCTGTGCCTTACCGCTTGGCGATACCCCAAGGTTTGGTGCGGGTGAAGGGACTCGAACCCCCACGCTGTTAGGCGCTAGATCCTAAATCTAGTGCGTCTGCCAATTCCGCCACACCCGCGTTTGTGGTGACCCATCGGCGACTCGAACGCCGGACCACCTGATTAAAAGTCAGATGCTCTACCAACTGAGCTAATGGGTCATGTGGGGTGAATAGTGGGAATCGAACCCACGACCTCCAGAGCCACAATCTGGCGCTCTAACCAACTGAGCTATACCCACCACATGATATGATTTTAACCTTGTTACCAACTATGAAATTGAAAAGTTCTTCTTAAATCTGCATAAAAAAAAGAAACCAGCAACGTCCTATCTTCCCAGGCAGTCTCCCACCAAGTATTTTCAGCGCTAAGGAGCTTAACTTCCGTGTTCGAGATGGGAACGGGTGTGTCCTCCTTGCCATTGTCACTGGATCCTTATGTTGAACCTTTCGGTTCATTGAAAGATTGCTCTCTCAAAACTCAATAAGAATCATCACGTTTAGAACTCTCTTCTAATCTGATCAAGTCCTCGACCTATTAGTACTGGTCAGCTTAAGACATTACTGCCCTTACACCTCCAGCCTATCAACCTCGTAGTCTTCAAGGGGTCTTACTCTCACAAGGAGATGGGAAATCTAATCTTGAGGGGGGCTTCGCGCTTAGATGCCTTCAGCGCTTATCCCTTCCAAACTTAGCTACCCAGCCATGCTCCTGGCGGAACAACTGGTGCACCAGCGGTTTGTTCATCCCGGTCCTCTCGTACTAGGGACAACTCCTCGCAAATTTCCTACGCCCACGGCGGATAGGGACCGAACTGTCTCACGACGTTCTGAACCCAGCTCGCGTGCCTCTTTAATGGGCGAACAGCCCAACCCTTGGGACCGAATTCAGCCCCAGGATGAGACGAGCCGACATCGAGGTGCCAAACCTCCCCGTCGATGTGGACTCTTGGGGGAGATAAGCCTGTTATCCCCGGGGTAGCTTTTATCCGTTGAGCGACGGCCCTTCCATTCGGTACCGCCGGATCACTAAGTCCAACTTTCGTTCCTGCTCGAGTTGTAGCTCTCGCAGTCAAGCTCCCTTCTACCTTTACGCTCTTCGCACGATTTCCGACCGTGCTGAGGGAACCTTTGAGCGCCTCCGTTACATTTTTGGAGGCGACCGCCCCAGTCAAACTGCCCAACTGACAATGTCCCAGAACCAGTTTCATGGCTCATGGTTAGAATCCTAGTATAGTAAGGGTGGTATCCAAAGGACGACTCCACCGAAACTGGCGTCCCGGCTTCCTAGTCTCCCACCTATCCTGTACATACTATACCAAAATCCAATGCCAGCCTGCAGTAAAGCTCCACGGGGTCTTTCCGTCCTGCCGCGGGTAACCCGCATCTTCACGAGTACTGTAATTTCACCGAGTCCATTGCCGAGACAGCGCCCAAATCGTTACGCCTTTCGTGCGGGTCGGAACTTACCCGACAAGGAATTTCGCTACCTTAGGACCGTTATAGTTACGGCCGCCGTTTACTGGGGCTTAAGTTCTGAGCTTCGCGTTACCGCTAACTCTTCCCCTTAACCTTCCAGCACCGGGCAGGCGTCAGCCCCTATACTTCGTCTTTCAACTTAGCAGAGACCTGTGTTTTTGCTAAACAGTCGCTTGGGCCTTTTCTCTGCGGCCCTCAAAAGCTTACCATGTGTATGTTCACTCTCAAGGGCACCCCTTCTCCCGAAGTTACGGGGTCATTTTGCCGAGTTCCTTAGCAATGGTTCTCTCGATCATCTTAGAATTCTCTTCCTGCCTACCTGTGTCGGTTTGCGGTACGGGCACCTTATCTCTCAATAGTAGCTTTTCTCGACAGCGTGGGATCAGCGACTTCGGTACTTATTTTTCCCTCGCATTCGCGTCTCGGCCTTTTGATGCGTGGATTTGCCTGCGCATCAGCCTACCTGCTTAGACACACATAACCAACAGTGTGCTCTGCCTACCCTTCTGTGTCACTACATCTCTCAAACAATCTAAGGTGGTACTGGAATCTCAACCAGTTGTCCATCGCCTACGCCTTTCGGCCTCGGCTTAGGTCCCGACTAACCCTGAGTGGACGAGCCTTCCTCAGGAAACCTTAGGCTTCCGATGGCGAAGATTCTCACTTCGCTTTCGTTACTCATGCCAACATTCTCTCTTGTATGCAGTCCACCGCTCCTTCCGGTACGACTTCGTCCCGCATACAATGCTCCCCTACCCCTGTATCGTAAGATACAAGCCGTAGCTTCGGTAATCAGTTTGAGCCCCGGACATTTTCGGCGCTGGACCACTCGACCAGTGAGCTATTACGCACTCTTTGAATGAATGGCTGCTTCTAAGCCAACATCCTGGTTGTCTGTGTAGTCCAACATCCTTTCCCACTTAACTGATATTTTGGGACCTTAGCTGACGGTCTGGGCTGTTTCCCTTTCGACTATGAAACTTATCTCACACAGTCTGACTCCCAAGTATATATCTGCGGCATTCGGAGTTTGATAAACTTTGGTAACGTATAAACGCCCCTAGGTCAGTCAGTGCTCTACCTCCGCGATACTCTCCTTGAGGCTAGCCCTAAAGCTATTTCGGGGAGAACCAGCTATCTCCGAGTTCGATTGGAATTTCACCGCTATCCACAAGTCATCCCAACACTTTTCAACGTATATGGGTTCGGTCCTCCACGAGATTTTACTCCCGCTTCAACCTGCTCATGGATAGGTCACCCGGTTTCGGGTCTAAAGCATACAACTAATTCGCCCTGTTCAGACTCGCTTTCGCTTCGGCTCCGGACCTGAAGTCCTTAACCTCGCTGCATACCTTAACTCGTTGGCCCGTTCTACAAAAAGTACGCCGTCGCACCTTAATGTGCTTCGACCAATTGTAAACATAGGGTTTCAGGTTCTATTTCACTCCCCTTCCGGGGTTCTTTTCACCTTTCCCTCACGGTACTATGCGCTATCGGTCACTAGGGAGTATTTAGGCTTGGGAGATGGTCCTCCCGGCTTCCCACAGGGTTTCACGTGTCCCATGGTACTCTGGATCCCGATCAGATACTCATTAATTTCGCCTACAGGATTGTCACCTTCTGTGATCCCGCTTCCCAGCGGTGTTCAGCTATCAATTCGCACCCTTATATCGGTCCACAACCCCAGATCAGCAGAGCCAATCTGGTTTGGCCTCTTCCCCTTTCGCTCGCCGCTACTCAGGGAATCGATGTTTCTTTCTCCTCCTCCGGCTACTTAGATGTTTCAGTTCACCGGGTTCCCTTCCTATGGCTATGTATTCACCATAGGATACATACGGTTTGCCGTATGTGGGTTTCCCCATTCGGATATCTCTGGATCAACGCCTGCTTGCGGCTCCCCAAAGCTTTTCGCAGCTTACCACGTCCTTCGTCGGCTCCTAGTGCCAAGGCATCCGCCCTATGCTCTTTGTAACTTGACCGTTTCTTAAAAGAGAATTCTAAAACAAAAATTACATTCGCTTGTAAAGATTTATATCTTTGCTTGCGTTTGATGTTTTTGCTCGGATGATTCTTATTGAGTTTTCAAAGAACAATGTTTGACAGATCAAAAAATGATCTCTCAAAACAGAACATGACAACATTCGTTTCTCCCTAGAAAGGAGGTGATCCAGCCGCACCTTCCGATACGGCTACCTTGTTACGACTTCACCCCAGTCATCGATCCTACCTTCGGCGCCTGCCTCCCTAAAAGGGTTAGCCCAGCGACTTCGGGTATTACCAACTCCCGTGGTGTGACGGGCGGTGTGTACAAGGCCCGGGAACGCATTCACCGCGACATTCTGATTCGCGATTACTAGCAACTCCAGCTTCATGCAGGCGAGTTGCAGCCTGCAATCCGAACTGGGATCGGCTTTTGAGATTCGCTCCGGATCGCTCCTTCGCTGCCTGTTGTACCGACCATTGTAGCACGTGTGTAGCCCAGGTCATAAGGGGCATGATGATTTGACGTCATCCCCACCTTCCTCCGGTTTGTCACCGGCAGTCTCTCTAGAGTGCCCAACTAAATGCTGGCAACTAAAGATAAGGGTTGCGCTCGTTGCGGGACTTAACCCAACATCTCACGACACGAGCTGACGACAACCATGCACCACCTGTCACCGATGTCTCCGAAGAGAAAATCTCATCTCTGAGACGATCATCGGGATGTCAAGACCTGGTAAGGTTCTTCGCGTTGCTTCGAATTAAACCACATGCTCCGCTGCTTGTGCGGGCCCCCGTCAATTCCTTTGAGTTTCAGTCTTGCGACCGTACTCCCCAGGCGGAGTGCTTAATGCGTTAGCTGCGGCACTGAAGTATCGCTACCCCAACACCTAGCACTCATCGTTTACGGCGTGGACTACCAGGGTATCTAATCCTGTTCGCTCCCCACGCTTTCGTTCCTCAGCGTCAGTATTTGTCCAGAAAGCCGCCTTCGCCACTGGTGTTCCTCCTAATATCTACGCATTTCACCGCTACACTAGGAATTCCGCTTTCCTCTCCAACACTCAAGTCCTCCAGTTTCAAAAGCTTACAATGGTTGAGCCACTGCCTTTCACTTCTGACTTAAAGGACCGCCTACGAACTCTTTACGCCCAATAATTCCGGATAACGCTCGCCCCATACGTATTACCGCGGCTGCTGGCACGTATTTAGCCGGGGCTTTCTTCTTAGGTACCGTCACTATCTTCCCTAAGAACAGAACTTTACGACTCGAAAGCCTTCATCATTCACGCGGCATCGCTGCATCAGGGTTTCCCCCATTGTGCAATATCCCCCACTGCTGCCTCCCGTAGGAGTCTGGACCGTGTCTCAGTTCCAGTGTGGCCGTTCACCCTCTCAGGCCGGCTACTGATCGTCGCCTTGGTAAGCCATTACCTTACCAACTAGCTAATCAGACGCGGGACCATCCTATACCACCGGAATTTTTACCACTGTATCATGCGATACCGTGGTCTTATCGGGTATTAATCATCGTTTCCAATGGCTATCCCCGTGTATAGGGCAGGTTTCCCACGCGTTACTCACCCGTCCGCCGCTTTCCTTTTCTTCCTTCACCCGAAGGATCAGTCCAAAAATTCTCGCTCGACTTGCATGTGTTAGGCGTGCCGCCAGCGTTCATCCTGAGCCAGGATCAAACTCTCAGTAAAAAATTACTTTTACCGACTGTTGTATTTCTACTCAGTCTGGCGTTATCTTGTTTCTTATTGACCTAAAAGGTCAAATTCGAAGTTGTCATGTTCAGTTTTCAAAGATCATCGCCGCTCTGTCAGCGACTTTACTAGTTTAACAGATCTCATTCAGTCTGTCAAGTAAGTTTTTGATTGTTTTTTCAAATTCTGTTTTAACTGTAAGGAAAACCAATTTGAAAAAATAGCTGAAACCCTGGTTTTATCAGCGTTTCAAGTTTTTTGTTTCCGGCTCGTTTCCCGAACCGCTTGTCTATCTTACCAAAGACACCATCCCATGTCAACACGTTTTTCCCGTTTTTTCATAGGCAGAATTTACAGGCTTTTCGGTATTTATCAGGCCATGCAACTTGTTTACTTTTCCCTTGTATAAAATCGATGTAAAAACACCTTATACCTACTAGATCGAGTAGGCTCTCAAAAATCTGCTACATTCTGCTTTTCCATAAGATTTCTTCCGCTTCACAGTCAATGATTGCCAACTGATCTATTTTTCCCTGAAGCACTGGAAATTTTCCCAATAAAACCTCATTTGCCAATAGCACTTCCTCTGCTGTCAGCCGGGAGGCCAAGGTAATATGGGGCACCCAGTTTCCGGAAAAATGATATTCTTCAATCTGTTCTCCCGCATTCAAACAGTATTCAAGAATGCTCCTGTGCAGTTCCATCCACACCTGTGAAGGAGCCGGCTGTGCGAACACAACTTTCTTTTTATACGGAAAAATGCCATAACTGGAAATCTTTACTGGAATACTTCCCACCTCCACGGTTTGAGTCACCCGTTTTGCCAAATCAATGGCCTGATCCGGTGACCCGGTCTCAAAGCCGACAAAGGTCATATGCGGTCCAATCAGCGACCGAAAAGTATGGGCGCTGACCCCCACTTCGACAATCGCCCTTTGCAATTCCTTTATTTCTTCCATCAATTTCACATCGAACAAACCAATGATTGCAACGCCCACGTTCTCACCCTCCCGATCTTCCCTTGTCTGATAATCATCAAAATTTACTCTTCACAAACTCCATCTAAAATAGAATATATCTTTTTTAACTTATTTATTAAAAAGGCTATAATTGTAATAAAGAGATCTCAATTACTATTCAAACATTGGAGGATAATGATGTTTATAATAAATGATCAAATGTTCAAGTGTACTACTTTAGACGAACTTGCTATGTTGGTTCAAGAATACAGAAATAATTCATCTGCACCCTCATATAAAAACAACTATGTTAATGTCACGCTTAGAATACACCATTATAGAAGAACATTCATCACCTATGTTCTACCGTTTAACCAGGATAAGACAATTTCAGAGCTATTTGATTATGTTGAGTTATTCATAACAAATAACTTTATCTATGGTGGATACTATATCAATATCAATTCGTATTATAAAAACACATATTCAGTTTTCTTGAAATCACTTCCTTATGCTATTATCAATGATCGAATAATTTTTAATATAACACCTAGCGAAGTAATGTTAAGAGATTTTACTAATACCTTCAACTTAGATAATGAAATTATTGTAGATCTTAACTTGCCTTGTGGTGGTGATTTTTTAATTTTTTCCGAATTATATCAATTATGGCAAGTCATTAACGAAGTCCATTTTTTAGAAGCTATCAATTTGTTGATAGGCACCTATCATTTTGGGAAAGCTGTATATTCTTTTCTATTGAATCGTAGTAAGAAATTCAACTCATCCCAACAGAACTCCAAATACGGAGATCCTATTAATACACTACTCTTCATCAGTACAGGGTCTGCATGGGACGAAAAGGAATTAGCAAATTTATTGGATATTAATGTTTCAAGCTGCGAACATTTATTAACTGATCTAGGCTATAATTATGACACAACGCAAAAACTATATGTTAAAGGTAGTAACACCAACGAAAGAATTGAATTGTTTTCGGAGGAACTGAAGAAATATATTGTACGAGTTGAAACATTTTAAAGCGATAGAACGCTCACTATCTGTTTAGTCGCATCCAACTCTACCTTAGCGCCGATCGGCATGGTCAGCATAGGATGGGTGTGGCAAGAGTCAAAATCTGCAAGAATCGGAATCCTTCGGTCTCCCAGCACCTCCAGAAGAATTTCATATGGCTTCCTGCCCGTATCCTGATCATCAAACAATTCATGCTTGCCCAGAATAATCCCGCCTACACGATCCAACACCCCATTCACCTTCAGTAAAGAAAAGCTGCGTTCAATGGTGGCTGCCGTCTTTAAGGAATCTTCGAGCAACAAAATATCCCCCGGTAAAATCTCCGGCATATATTCACTCCCCCAAATCCCCGTCATGGTATTGAGGTTACCACCGATCAAACGGCCTTTGCAGCTTCCGGGACGCACCGTCACCCAATGATTCTCATTTCCTTCCTTTCCACGGTCCTGTGTCTCCCAGGGAAGGTATTCCTCCGTCCAGGCATCCGGCATGGGACATACATATGGAAAATCCAAGTCTTGAACCAACAGGTTTTCGAAATATCGAAAGGTATTGTCGACAAAAGGAGGAAACTCTCCGAAAGACGCCACCAATGCAGGTCCATAGTACGTCACAATTCCGGTCTTTGCATAGATGGCCAGCAGAATCGCCGTCACATCCGAGTAGCCAACGACGATTTTCGGATCCCGCTTAAATGCTTCATAATCGATATACGGCAAAAGAGAGTTGGAATTCATACCGCCGATGGTCGACATGATGCACCGCACTTCCTTGTCCCGAATCAAGCGGTTCAATTCGTCCGCCCGTTCCTCTATCGTTCCGGACCGATATCCATCCTGCTTTCCCGTTAAAGCGCCCTCAACAATTTCAAAGCCTTTATCCTGAAGATATCGTTTTGCTCGTTCAAACCGAATGGGACATGTCACCGTAATCGGTGATGAAGGCGAAAAGATCCCAATCTTGTCTCCTTTTCTAAGCTTCAAATGATTCATCATATTGCCCTCCCAACACTTGATAAGCAAGGAACAGCAGCTGGCAATCAACTAAGATTCAGCTATCCATTCTTTCCAATTCTTCAAATTTTCAACATTCATTTGAATCTACTTTCATTTAACGATAAAGTAAAGCTACCATCATTTCAAGATTATCATACTATATTGGAGGAAAATATGGATAAACCAAGCGCATTTGAACAAGCCAGCATCATGTGGAAACGCAATGCAGAAGCCTTGCAAAATCTAGACCGCATTGTTCCCCCACAAATATATCAAGCCTTATACGAGTTGATCCTCGGCTGCAAAGGACGAATCGCAACCATGGGGATGGGCACTTCCTCCGTTGCCGCAAGAAAAATCGCCCATATGCTCTGTGTTGCCAATATGCCTTCCTTTTTCGTCTCAGCCGGCGATGCCGCTCATGGCGCCTTAGGGTCCGTGCAGGAAGGAGATATTGTCATTGCTGTTTCGAAAGGGGGAAACACGGAAGAATTGGTCAATTTGATTGATTCCCTCAAGCAGAAGCGTGTGACACTCGTTGTTGTTACACAAAATCCAGCGTCTCAACTGGCATTAGCTGCCGACCTTGTTTTACAATTATCCATCAAAGAGTCCGATCACAAGCGAATGTTGCCAACAGCCAGCATCTTATGCATCATTGCCATCTTCGACGCTCTCACGGATGAATTAACCAAAAGACCGGCATTCACGGAAGAAATTTTCTATCTCAACCATAACCACGGTGCCGTAGGTTCATTGCTAAAAGAAAAAATCAAAAAAGAAAACAAGTGAACTTTGTCACCGCAAAACAAAAATATGCGTCTAAACCGCTTTAAAACGGTCTTGGACGCATATTTTTATTCCTAAATTTGATTCATCGATTGCAACAATCGAGACTAAATGCTGGTTCCTTATCCATATAGAAAAAAGACGATCAATTTGATCGTCTTTATGGCGTGCCTGAAGAGATTCGAACTCCCGACCTCTTGATTCGTAGTCAAGCACTCTATCCAGCTGAGCTACAGGCACAAATCAAACTGGCAACGTCCTATCTTCCCAGGCAGTCTCCCACCAAGTATTTTCAGCGCTAAGGAGCTTAACTTCCGTGTTCGAGATGGGAACGGGTGTGTCCTCCTTGCCATTATCGCCAGATTGATAACAGAATATGAAAATGTATGGTTGCGGGGACAGGACTTGAACCTGCGACCTCCGGGTTATGAGCCCGACGAGCTACCAACTGCTCCACCCCGCGTCAAAAAAAAGAAACTGGCAACGTCCTATCTTCCCAGGCAGTCTCCCACCAAGTATTTTCAGCGCTAAAGAGCTTAACTTCCGTGTTCGAGATGGGAACGGGTGTGTCCTCTTTGCTATCGTCACCAGATTCTTTAGTTAAAAGAGTCAATCAACTCGGATTGCTCTCTCAAAACTCAATAAGAATCATCACGTTTAGAACTCTCTTCTAATCTGATCAAGTCCTCGACCTATTAGTACTGGTCAGCTTAAGACATTACTGCCCTTACACCTCCAGCCTATCAACCTCGTAGTCTTCAAGGGGTCTTACTCTCACAAGGAGATGGGAAATCTAATCTTGAGGGGGGCTTCGCGCTTAGATGCCTTCAGCGCTTATCCCTTCCAAACTTAGCTACCCAGCCATGCTCCTGGCGGAACAACTGGTGCACCAGCGGTTTGTTCATCCCGGTCCTCTCGTACTAGGGACAACTCCTCGCAAATTTCCTACGCCCACGGCGGATAGGGACCGAACTGTCTCACGACGTTCTGAACCCAGCTCGCGTGCCTCTTTAATGGGCGAACAGCCCAACCCTTGGGACCGAATTCAGCCCCAGGATGAGACGAGCCGACATCGAGGTGCCAAACCTCCCCGTCGATGTGGACTCTTGGGGGAGATAAGCCTGTTATCCCCGGGGTAGCTTTTATCCGTTGAGCGACGGCCCTTCCATTCGGTACCGCCGGATCACTAAGTCCAACTTTCGTTCCTGCTCGAGTTGTAGCTCTCGCAGTCAAGCTCCCTTCTACCTTTACGCTCTTCGCACGATTTCCGACCGTGCTGAGGGAACCTTTGAGCGCCTCCGTTACATTTTTGGAGGCGACCGCCCCAGTCAAACTGCCCAACTGACAATGTCCCAGAACCAGTTTCATGGCTCATGGTTAGAATCCTAGTATAGTAAGGGTGGTATCCAAAGGACGACTCCACCGAAACTGGCGTCCCGGCTTCCTAGTCTCCCACCTATCCTGTACATACTATACCAAAATCCAATGCCAGCCTGCAGTAAAGCTCCACGGGGTCTTTCCGTCCTGCCGCGGGTAACCCGCATCTTCACGAGTACTGTAATTTCACCGAGTCCATTGCCGAGACAGCGCCCAAATCGTTACGCCTTTCGTGCGGGTCGGAACTTACCCGACAAGGAATTTCGCTACCTTAGGACCGTTATAGTTACGGCCGCCGTTTACTGGGGCTTAAGTTCTGAGCTTCGCGTTACCGCTAACTCTTCCCCTTAACCTTCCAGCACCGGGCAGGCGTCAGCCCCTATACTTCGTCTTTCAACTTAGCAGAGACCTGTGTTTTTGCTAAACAGTCGCTTGGGCCTTTTCTCTGCGGCCCTCAAAAGCTTACCATGTGTATGTTCACTCTCAAGGGCACCCCTTCTCCCGAAGTTACGGGGTCATTTTGCCGAGTTCCTTAGCAATGGTTCTCTCGATCATCTTAGAATTCTCTTCCTGCCTACCTGTGTCGGTTTGCGGTACGGGCACCTTATCTCTCAATAGTAGCTTTTCTCGACAGCGTGGGATCAGCGACTTCGGTACTTATTTTTCCCTCGCATTCGCGTCTCGGCCTTTTGATGCGTGGATTTGCCTGCGCATCAGCCTACCTGCTTAGACACACATAACCAACAGTGTGCTCTGCCTACCCTTCTGTGTCACTACATCTCTCAAACAATCTAAGGTGGTACTGGAATCTCAACCAGTTGTCCATCGCCTACGCCTTTCGGCCTCGGCTTAGGTCCCGACTAACCCTGAGTGGACGAGCCTTCCTCAGGAAACCTTAGGCTTCCGATGGCGAAGATTCTCACTTCGCTTTCGTTACTCATGCCAACATTCTCTCTTGTATGCAGTCCACCGCTCCTTCCGGTACGACTTCGTCCCGCATACAATGCTCCCCTACCCCTGTATCGTAAGATACAAGCCGTAGCTTCGGTAATCAGTTTGAGCCCCGGACATTTTCGGCGCTGGACCACTCGACCAGTGAGCTATTACGCACTCTTTGAATGAATGGCTGCTTCTAAGCCAACATCCTGGTTGTCTGTGTAGTCCAACATCCTTTCCCACTTAACTGATATTTTGGGACCTTAGCTGACGGTCTGGGCTGTTTCCCTTTCGACTATGAAACTTATCTCACACAGTCTGACTCCCAAGTATATATCTGCGGCATTCGGAGTTTGATAAACTTTGGTAACGTATAAACGCCCCTAGGTCAGTCAGTGCTCTACCTCCGCGATACTCTCCTTGAGGCTAGCCCTAAAGCTATTTCGGGGAGAACCAGCTATCTCCGAGTTCGATTGGAATTTCACCGCTATCCACAAGTCATCCCAACACTTTTCAACGTATATGGGTTCGGTCCTCCACGAGATTTTACTCCCGCTTCAACCTGCTCATGGATAGGTCACCCGGTTTCGGGTCTAAAGCATACAACTAATTCGCCCTGTTCAGACTCGCTTTCGCTTCGGCTCCGGACCTGAAGTCCTTAACCTCGCTGCATACCTTAACTCGTTGGCCCGTTCTACAAAAAGTACGCCGTCGCACCTTAATGTGCTTCGACCAATTGTAAACATAGGGTTTCAGGTTCTATTTCACTCCCCTTCCGGGGTTCTTTTCACCTTTCCCTCACGGTACTATGCGCTATCGGTCACTAGGGAGTATTTAGGCTTGGGAGATGGTCCTCCCGGCTTCCCACAGGGTTTCACGTGTCCCATGGTACTCTGGATCCCGATCAGATACTCGTCGATTTCGCCTACAGGATTGTCACCTTCTGTGATCCCGCTTCCCAGCGGTGTTCAGCTATCAATTCACACCCTTATATCGGTCCACAACCCCAGATCAGCAGAGCCAATCTGGTTTGGCCTCTTCCCCTTTCGCTCGCCGCTACTCAGGGAATCGATGTTTCTTTCTCCTCCTCCGGCTACTTAGATGTTTCAGTTCACCGGGTTCCCTTCCTATGGCTATGTATTCACCATAGGATACATACGGTTTGCCGTATGTGGGTTTCCCCATTCGGATATCTCTGGATCAACGCCTGCTTGCGGCTCCCCAAAGCTTTTCGCAGCTTACCACGTCCTTCGTCGGCTCCTAGTGCCAAGGCATCCGCCCTATGCTCTTTGTAACTTGACCGTTTCTTAAAAGAGAATTCTAAAACAAAAATTACATTCGCTTGTAAAGATTTATATCTTTGCTTGCGTTTGATGTTTTTGCTCGGATGATTCTTATTGAGTTTTCAAAGAACAATGTTTGACAGATCAAAAAATGATCTCTCAAAACAGAACATGACAACATTCGTTTCTCCCTAGAAAGGAGGTGATCCAGCCGCACCTTCCGATACGGCTACCTTGTTACGACTTCACCCCAGTCATCGATCCTACCTTCGGCGCCTGCCTCCCTAAAAGGGTTAGCCCAGCGACTTCGGGTATTACCAACTCCCGTGGTGTGACGGGCGGTGTGTACAAGGCCCGGGAACGCATTCACCGCGACATTCTGATTCGCGATTACTAGCAACTCCAGCTTCATGCAGGCGAGTTGCAGCCTGCAATCCGAACTGGGATCGGCTTTTGAGATTCGCTCCGGATCGCTCCTTCGCTGCCTGTTGTACCGACCATTGTAGCACGTGTGTAGCCCAGGTCATAAGGGGCATGATGATTTGACGTCATCCCCACCTTCCTCCGGTTTGTCACCGGCAGTCTCTCTAGAGTGCCCAACTAAATGCTGGCAACTAAAGATAAGGGTTGCGCTCGTTGCGGGACTTAACCCAACATCTCACGACACGAGCTGACGACAACCATGCACCACCTGTCACCGATGTCTCCGAAGAGAAAAGTCTATCTCTAGACCGGTCATCGGGATGTCAAGACCTGGTAAGGTTCTTCGCGTTGCTTCGAATTAAACCACATGCTCCGCTGCTTGTGCGGGCCCCCGTCAATTCCTTTGAGTTTCAGTCTTGCGACCGTACTCCCCAGGCGGAGTGCTTAATGCGTTAGCTGCGGCACTGAAGTATCGCTACCCCAACACCTAGCACTCATCGTTTACGGCGTGGACTACCAGGGTATCTAATCCTGTTCGCTCCCCACGCTTTCGTTCCTCAGCGTCAGTATTTGTCCAGAAAGCCGCCTTCGCCACTGGTGTTCCTCCTAATATCTACGCATTTCACCGCTACACTAGGAATTCCACTTTCCTCTCCAACACTCAAGTCCTCCAGTTTCAAAAGCTTACAATGGTTGAGCCACTGCCTTTCACTTCTGACTTAAAGGACCGCCTACGAACTCTTTACGCCCAATAATTCCGGATAACGCTCGCCCCATACGTATTACCGCGGCTGCTGGCACGTATTTAGCCGGGGCTTTCTTCTTAGGTACCGTCACTATCTTCCCTAAGAACAGAACTTTACGACTCGAAAGCCTTCATCATTCACGCGGCATCGCTGCATCAGGGTTTCCCCCATTGTGCAATATCCCCCACTGCTGCCTCCCGTAGGAGTCTGGACCGTGTCTCAGTTCCAGTGTGGCCGTTCACCCTCTCAGGCCGGCTACTGATCGTCGCCTTGGTGAGCCATTACCTCACCAACTAGCTAATCAGACGCGGGACCATCCTATACCACCGGAATTTTTACCACTGTATCATGCGATACCGTGGTCTTATCGGGTATTAATCATCGTTTCCAATGGCTATCCCCGTGTATAGGGCAGGTTTCCCACGCGTTACTCACCCGTCCGCCGCTTTCCTTTTCTTCCTTCACCCGAAGGGTCAGTCCAAAAATTCTCGCTCGACTTGCATGTGTTAGGCGTGCCGCCAGCGTTCATCCTGAGCCAGGATCAAACTCTCAGTAAAAAATTACTTTTACCGACTGTTGTATTTCTACTCAGTCTGGCGTTATCTTGTTTCTTATTGACCTAAAAGGTCAAATTCGAAGTTGTCATGTTCAGTTTTCAAAGATCATCGCCGCTCTGTCAGCGACTTTACTAGTTTATCAGATCTCATTTCCTTTGTCAACCTTTTTATTTAATTATTATTCGTTTTAAATAAATTCTGGTTTGAATGTCAGGGAATAAAAAACCTGAAAAACGTTGGAATTTCAATGTTTCCAGCGCCGCCCTCTCGTTGGCGACTTACTTAGTATAGCACTGGTCATAACTGGTGTCAACAACTTTTTTACCCGGTTTTATCCAAAATACACTGTCAGTTTTTTCAAAAAAAAAGATAAATTTCGAATCCCCTACAAATGGTATTAGTGTTCATTTTTCATCTACATATAGTAGAAAAGGAACCTCGAATGAGGTTCCTAATTTTCGGTTCGCGATAATTCTTTTCTGAACTTCGCAATGATTCTTTTTTCCAGCCTGGAAACAGTCATCTGAGACATCCCCAAATCCTCTGCGATTCGTACTTGGGTTTTTTGCTGAATGTATCGTTCCTTCAAAATTGTCTTTTCAATTTCGGTCAACTTCTCCATCGCCCGCAAAAGAAAATCCTGGTTTTCAAACCGCTGGAAATTTCGATCGTCTTCCCCTAAGAACAAGGAAAGGTTCAGGTCTTTGTCTTCACTGTCAGAATCAAAGCTGGATTCCAATGAGTGCAAATTATATACATTGCTGGCTTCCATAGCTTCCAAAATACTTTCTTCAGAAACCCCTAAATATTCAGAGATGTCCTGAACGGTAGGCGGACGATGCAGTTTCTGGCCCAAGTCCAGCTTGGCATTGTTGATTTTTTTGGATAACTCCTGGATTCGACGGGGTACACGAATCGACCACCCCTTATCCCGGAAGTATTTTTTTATTTCACCAATAATCGTCGGCGTAGCAAAACTGGAAAACTCAAATCCCTTGCTTAAATCGTACCGGTCAATGGCATAGATCAATCCCAATGAAGCAACTTGATAGATATCTTCATATTCAATGCCTTTATTCGCGTATTTTTTCGCAAGAATTTCCGCGATATAAAGATTCCGCTGAATCAGTTCATCCCGGATGGCCGGATCTTTCGTTTCCGCATATTCACGAAATAAACGCTGAATAATCTCTTTGTTTTTGCGATAATTCGGACGATCCTTTGCTCTAACCATGGTTAGGCCTCCAATCTCCGAGACATTTCAATCCGCACCTGTCCATCTTTCCGAGAAACGGTGAAATCATCCATTAAAGTCTCTACGATTAATCGACTCATCTCAAGACCACTGTCCGTAGTCTCGTCCAGATCAGCATTCACACCGACAGCCACTTCCATCCGCAAAGCGTCTCCATCGCGCAAAAATCGAATCTCCAAGGTTTCCTCTTCCAATGCAGCCAATTGGATGCACTGATTGCATACCTCGCCCAAGCACACCTTGATATCGTCAATTGCTTCAATATCAAAGCCCATCAAGGCCGCGAGAGAAGAAGAAACCAGACGGTTCAAGCTGACATATTCCGCCTTAACGGGTACCTTCAAATCAATTCGATCCATCCTAAGCCTCCTTTTGAATACCAAACGGCTTATCCAAAGCTGTAATGGTAAACAATTTGTGGATGTTGGGGTTCAACCCTGTAATCGTGATGCTAAGTCCTTTCTCCCTCATACGCTTGAGGCCGCCAATTAATACACCCAGTCCTGTTGAATCGATATAATCCAATTTCTCACCGTCGATCACCAGATTCTTGTTTGTATTCTGAATAACCGAAAACAATTCCTCCTTAAACGTCGGTGCGGAATAAACATCAATTTCTCCAATTGGCGCAATCTGTACAAAATCTTCTGCTGTTTTTACTTCGATTTGTAAATTCATTGGCTACACCCCCTACTTATTCCTTATCAGAATCTTCAGTTTCCGTCAACTCTTCTTCGATGACATCCTGAAGTTCATCTTCCTCGGTTCCGTCAAAGGCAACTTTCGCAATCGATACTACATGGTCTTCATCACTGACATGCATAATGCGGACCCCTTGGGTACTGCGCCCAATCAGCGATACTTCTTCACACGCCAGACGAATCACAATGCCTTCTTGGCTGATTACCATCAGGTCTTCATCTTCATTCACCAGTTTGGCGCCAACCAAACGGCCGGTTTTATCCGTCACCTTGTAGGTAATCAAGCCCTTGCCGCCGCGGTTTTGCTGCTTGTATTGGTTCAATAAGGTTCTCTTTCCATAACCTAATTCACTCAATACCAGCAAGGCCTGATCAGGATCATCGATGATATTCATGGAAACAAGATCGTCTTCAGCATCCAAATGAATACCTTTCACTCCCGTAGCCGTTCGACCCATTTCCCGAACCTGTTCTTCATCAAAACGAATCGCCTTGCCCATTGCTGTAGTCAGCATCACTTCCGAAGTGCCGGAGGTCATTTTCACATCAATCAACTCATCGTCTTCCCGTAAGTTAACTGCGCGCAATCCATTTCTACGAATATTGGTGAAACTGGACAGCGGCGTTTTCTTGACGATTCCCTTTTTCGTTGCAAAAATCAAGCCGGCTGTATCATCTGGATCATTGACCGCAAGAATATTTGTAATTCTTTCTCCCGCATCCAGTTCTAGAAGATTAACAACCGCGGTTCCCTTGGCGGTTCGTGTTGCTTCCGGAATATAAAAGGCTTGTTTCGAATACACCCTGCCTGTATTGGTAAAGAACAGAAGTTCCGCGTGACTCGAGGTAATCAATATGTTTTCAACAAAATCCTCATCCCGTGTGGTCAAAGCCTTCATGCCCTTGCCGCCTCGTCGCTGTGCCCGATAGGTATCTTCCGGAATGCGTTTGATATAACCAAAATGCGTCAGCGTGACAACGACGGTTTTTTCTTCAATCATATCCGCCAAAAGAATGTCATCTGCGGAAGGCTGTAATTTGGTTCGGCGGTCATCGCCGAATTTATCGCGGATCGCGATCAATTCGTCCTTCACAATTTGATAAACCAATTCTTCACTTCCCAAAATTTCTTTATAATATTTGATCTTTTCTTGCAGGTCTGCATATTCCGCTTCGATTTTTTCTCGTTCCAAACCAGTCAGCTGACCCAGTCGCATATCAACGATTGCTTTCGCCTGGATATCTGATAAGCCAAAACGCTCCATCAAGCGCTCCCGTGCTTCCGAACGATCCTTGGACGCCCGGATCAAAGCGACAATCTCATCGATATGATCCATGGCAATCCGCAAGCCTTCCAAAATATGAGCCCGTTCTTCTGCCTTGCGCAGGTCAAACTTTGTACGGCGAACCACAATATCTTGCTGATGGCGAAGATAATGCTGGAGCATTTGCTTCAAATTCAACACTTTGGGTTCATTGTGAACCAAAGCCAGCATAATAATGCTGAAGGTATCTTCCATTTGCGTATGCTTATACAGGTTGTTCAGAACAATATTGGCATTTACATCGCGTCTCAGCTCAATGACGATTCGCATCCCGTCACGATCGGATTCATCTCTCAGGTCTGTAATGCCTTCAATTTTTTTGTCACGAACCAGATCAGCAATCTTTTCAATCAATCTTGCCTTATTCACCTGATAAGGAATCTCTGTAACAATAATTCGATGCTTGCCGTTTGACATCTCTTCAATTTCAGCTTGAGCCCGAACCCGAACCTTGCCTCGTCCGGTTCGATATGCTTCCCGAATCGGTTCCATGCCATTGACAATAGCGCCCGTTGGAAAATCAGGACCCTGAATATGCTGCATCAGCATATCGATCGTCGCTTCCGGATCATCAATCAACTCAATACAACCGTTGATAACCTCTGTCAGGTTGTGCGGCGGAATGCTGGTTGCCATGCCAACGGCAATACCATTGGTCCCGTTGACCAATAGGTTGGGAAAACGACTTGGCAGAACCGACGGTTCCTTCAAGGTTTCATCAAAGTTATCGCGATAATCCACGGTTTCTTTTTCGATATCCCGAAGCATTTCCGCGGTAATCTTGGCCATTCTGGCTTCTGTATAACGCATGGCTGCGGCACTGTCACCATCGACAGAACCAAAGTTACCATGGCCATCCACCATCATGTAACGGCTGGAAAAATCCTGCGCCAGACGCACCATGGCATCATAAACGGCAGAATCCCCATGCGGATGGTACTTACCCAAAACATCCCCGACAATCCTGGCGGATTTCCGGTGGGGCTTGTCGCTTGTTAAGTTCAATTCGTGCATCGCATAGAGAATACGGCGATGTACAGGCTTTAATCCGTCTCGAACATCCGGCAGCGCACGAGAAACGATAACGCTCATGGCATATTCAAGGTAGGACTTTTTCATTTCACTTTCTATATTAATCGGTATAATGCGATTTTCTTCCATCTTGACCAATCCCCCCTTGCTTAGATATCCAAATTCTGTACATATTTTGCGTTTTTACTGATAAACTCGCGTCTTGGCTCCACTTTGTCGCCCATCAATCGAGAGAAAATCTGATCGGCCAAAGCGGCATTTTCCAAGTCGACTTTCAAGAGGATTCGGTTCTCTGGATTCATGGTCGTTGACCACAATTGTTCCGGATTCATTTCACCCAAACCTTTGTAGCGTTGAATGGAATATCCGGTGCCGCCCATTTCTTCCCGAAGGATCGTCGCCAATTCCTTATCGGAGTAGGCATACCGTTCCATCTTGCCTTTTTTTGCTTTATACAATGGCGGCTGGGCAATAAAGACATGGCCTTCTTCAATCAACGGCTTCATATAACGATACAAGAAAGTCAGAATCAGGGTTCTGATATGAGCACCGTCAACGTCGGCATCGGTCATGATCACAATCTTGCCGTATCGAAGCTTTTCCAGATTAAACTCACTGCCAATGCCGCAGCCAAATGCCGTGATCATGGCCTTGATTTCATCGGATGCCAAAATGCGGTCAAGACGTGCCTTTTCAACGTTCATAATCTTGCCCTTCAATGGCAAAATAGCTTGAATTCTGCGATCGCGCCCTTGCTTTGCAGAGCCCCCCGCAGAGTCCCCTTCCACCAGGTAGACTTCGGTTTTCGTCATATCCCTTTCCGAACAGTCCGCCAGTTTCCCAGGCAGGCTGGTATTTTCCAATACGCTCTTTCGTCGTGTCAGATCCCGCGCTTTTCGCGCTGCCTCTCGAGCCCGCAAGGCCTGCAGGGATTTTTCGATAATGACTTTGGCTTCCCGCGGATTTTCTTCAAGGAAATTGCTGATACCTTGTGAAACGATGGAATCCGTGATTCCCCGCACCTCGCTGTTGCCCAGTTTTGTTTTGGTCTGGCCTTCAAACTGCGGATCCGGATGCTTCACAGACAAGACAGCCGTTAAGCCTTCGCGAATATCATCCCCTGAAAGATTCTTGTCGGAATCCTTGAGAAAGTTTTTGGTCCGTGCGTAATCGTTGATCGCCCGGGTCAAAGCGGAACGGAAACCAACCAAATGGCTTCCACCCTCATGGGTATTGATATTGTTGACGAAGGTATAGACATTTTCCTTGTATTCCGTTGTAAACTGCATGGCAATTTCAACAGAAATCCCATCTTCGATGCCTTCCGTATAAATTTTTAATTCATGAAGCGGCGTTTTGTCCTCGTTGATATAATCAATAAAGGATTCAATGCCCCCCTCATAATGAAACTCTTGCTGCTTGGGATCCTCATCCCGGTAATCGGTGATGCTGATATAAATGCCGCGATTCAAAAATGCCAGCTCACGCAGCCGATGTTCCAAGGTTTCATAGTCATAAACCGTTGTTTCAAAGATTTCTTCATCCGGCCAAAAGCTGATGGTTGTGCCTGAAATCTCTGTTTCCCCGATGACTTCCAATTTTCCTTCCGGAACACCCTTATGATAACGCTGGAAAAATACCTTTCCATCGCGCTTGACGTTGACTTCCAATTTTTTTGACAAGGCGTTAACAACGGAAAGACCAACCCCATGCAATCCACCGGATACCTTGTAGGCATCATTGTCAAATTTACCGCCGGCATGCAAAACCGTTAAAACCGTTTCCACCGTGGACATCCCTGTTTTTGGATGCACTTCTGTTGGAATCCCGATTCCGTTGTCTACAACTGTGATGGAGTTATCGGAATTGATGACCACCTCAATCCTGTCGCATCGTCCCGCCAAAGCTTCATCGATCGAGTTGTCGACAATTTCATACACCAGGTGATGAAGCCCCCTGGGACCTGTACTGCCGATATACATGCCTGGCCGTTTCCGTACCGGTTCCAGACCTTCAAGTACTTGAATTTGTGCGGCGCCATATTGCTGCTCTGCCATCGTAACTCCCCTTTCAAACCCGATCCATCCGATGAAAAAGTGTCATCGAAGCAATCGAGGATTCATAAATCGTAATCTCAGATGTTCCTGAGTTTTTCTCTTTTCCCACAATCACCAGGGTTTTGATCTCCCCCTTGGCACTGTGCACCACTCTGCCTTTTGACCGAATCTCTTGATAAAACCTGCGATTCTCCTCGTTCTCCCAGAAAACCCGGTAATCAAAAATGCCCAAAATTTGATCATAGGGAAGATAGATTTGATTTTCGAGTGTCAAAATCATGATTCCACCTCCTGATCAATTTTCCCTTCACGAATGGTAAATATTTTCGGGTTCAAATGCCGAATGCTATCCATTACCGCATTATCCGCCGTTGTGACAATCGTCTGAAACGATTGGAAGGTTTCAATCAAAAACTGCCGTCGCTTTTCATCCAGTTCCGACAATACATCATCCAAGAGCAAAACAGGCTTTTCACGGAAGATTGCTTCCACCAAGTGAATCTCTGCCAGTTTAACCGACAAGGCCGTGGTTCGCTGCTGTCCCTGGGACGCAAATATTCTTGTGTCTTTTCCGTTGATCATCAAGAGGATATCATCCCGATGCGGTCCCACCAAACTGGTCCCCTTCGAAATTTCTTCCTCGTGACGTGCATGCAATTCCTTCTCAAAGCTATCCCGGATGGCCTCCGGTGTTTCGCCCTGAACCAGGGATTCGTATTGCATGGTCAGGCTTTCCTGATGATCGGATATCTTTCCATGGATGCCCTTTGCATATTCCTCCCATTCCTGGATAAATGCTTTTCGGGTTTGGATAATCTGACTGCCCAGATCAATCAGTTGGTCGGTATAAACCGACAAGATCTTTTTTTTATCCGGTTCATAGGCCACCATTTTCAGAAGCAAATTTCTTTGCTTTAAAACGCGTTCATACTGTTGGAGCTTTTTCGCATAAACGGGCTTTAGTTTCGACAATTCGCGGTCGAAAAATTCACGCCGATCTTTGGGCGCCCCTTTCACAAGCCGCAAATCCTCCGGAACAAAAGCAATCACATATAACAATTCATTTAATTCACTGATGCGATCAACGGGAATTCGATCAATCCTCACCTTTTTGGGTGTGTCCGTCATAAGTTTGGCTTCCAGCAAATGACGCCCGTTTCCCCGTTCCAACTCCAAGCCAATATAGCTTTCGGTCTGGCCAAAGGTGATCAGATCCCGATCCTTTGCCCGACGAAAAGACTTGCCATAGGACAAATAGTGAATCGCTTCCAAAAGATTGGTTTTCCCTTGGGCGTTGGGTCCATAAATAATATTGATCGTTGCACCAAGTTCACATCGAAGCTGCTGGTAATTTCGATAATGAATCAAATGAATCTGATGAATTCTCACATTTTCCTCCTAGTAGCATATCTGATTCATTATATCATTTTCTGCTTTAAATAGAAAACGACCTACTGAATTTCGTAGGTTTCGTTCTCAAATTCAACGCGATCGCCGCTATAGAGTTTTTTTCCACGCTGGGTGCAAACTTCTCCGTTCACTCGCACCTGACCGTCTTGGATCAAAATTTTCGCTTCTCCTCCGCCTTGAACGAGATCAGCATACTTTAAAAACTGATCCAATTTAATAAACGGTGTCTTAATTTTCACTGGTTTCATCTTTGACTCCTCATCTTGTTTTTCCTCTTCTATTATACCATTTCTGTCGCTTGTTTCGCTGAGAATCTTTCGAAAATCTCACGCATCATTTTCGATTCATTCTTCCCATACCAGCCCACCATAACGATCCCTTTTAAAATGCTGGAAATACAAATTGCCCACCAAATTCCATTCAATCCCAGGGCAGCCGTTAATCCCATTGCCAATGGAATCCGCAGTGCATTTCCACCGATGCCAATGATTGCGGGCGGCAAGGTTCTTCCCAATCCATTGAAGGCACCGGCCGTTGTGATTTCCAGACACATAAACACCTGTGAAAAGGCAAGAATCTTTAAATAGTCAATCCCGAAGGCCACGGCTTCCGGCTCGGACAGAAAAACAGAAAATATGGGTTCGGAAAAGAAGAAAAGCATGGCAGTGGCAAAGATCCCAATGCCGAACATCATCCGCAAGGCAGAACGAATCCCCACCTTCACACGATCGATCTGCTGGGCGCCGGCATTTTGTCCGGTAAACGCGCTAATCGCCGCTTGAAAACCGGATGCCGTCATCCAGGATATGGATTCAATTTGCGACCCGACCTTTTGAACCGCAATCGGTGTTGGCCCCCATTGTGCAATCAACCGCGCAAGCACCATGGCAATCAAGGTGAAAATTCCACTTTGGGCGGAAACGGGAAAGCCTAATTTTAGAATATCTTTTATCACTTGCACGTCCCATTTTCCCAAATAGAAAAAAGGCTGTACAAAACTGTTTCTTTTCGCAAAATACAAGAGAAAACAAACGACAACAAAGCCTTGCGCCGACACGGTTGCAAGCGCCGCACCCAAGACACCCATGCCGTGAAACGGCCCGATGCCGAAGATCAAGAGCGGATCCAGCACCATATTGGCAACCAAGCCCATTGTATTGATGATAAAGGGGGTTCGGCTGTTTCCACTGCCATTTAAAATGCCCGTGAAAACCGGCGGCAAGAAACTGACCGGCATAAAAGCTGCAATCACGGCCAAATACGTCATCGCCTGCCCTTCCACTTCCAGATCTCCCAAGTGAAAATACTGCACCAGGTAGGTGCGGAAGGCAATCAAAATCACGCCAAAAATTGCGCCGTTGACCGCAGCCATTTTCACGGCGTTCCCCGCGACGCGTTCTGCTTTTTCCTGGTGGCCGGAACCTAAGTTTTGCGCGACCAAAACCTCAGCCCCAATTTTGGATAAAAGAATAATGGCAAAAGAAAACCAAATAAAGAAGCCGGCCGTCCCTACAGCAGCAACCGCATTCGCTCCTAATCTTCCAATCCAAAACATATCTGTTAAATTATAGGCCATTTGTAAAAAGCTGGTTGCCATGATTGGCAAAGCCAGCTTTAAAAGCGTTGTCGAGACCCGTCCCCTTGTTAGATCGTGCCGCATTTGCTTCCTCCTCTACGGTGAAAAAAAGAAAGCCGCTTCTGGCTTTCCTTTCACCAATAAATATCAGTTAACTTTCGTAATCCAATCGGATCCAACAGCCGAAAACACCGGCCGTCGTAGGTGATATACCCCTCGTCTTTCAATTCTTTCAGCACATTGGTGATGGTAACCCTTGAACAACCAACGGCATCTGCCAGCTCCTGATGCGTATAAACATACTCAATGGTAGACGGTTCGCGGGTATCATTGCCATGCTGCGCGGTAATTTCCAGCAATGTATCGCTGACGCGCGCTTTGACATCCAAAAGAATCGTTCTGGCTGATTTTAACATAAGAATCCGATATTTTCTAGTGATGGAATGGATAAAATGCCGGTATAATTCCGGGTTTTCCTTTAAATAATTTTCCAGCACCATCCGGGAAACCACTGCGGCCTCACTCTTTTCCAAAACCTTGGTAATCATAATGGTCGGCGCCCCGTCAAAATAATCCATTTCACCGAAAATGGTTCCTCTTCTCAGTCGAAACAAAGAGCATTCCTTCCCATTTTCATTGATTAAGACCTGCTTAAAATATCCGCTCAAAACAATATGAATTTCATCCGCCGTAGTCGGATGAATAATTTCACCTTTCTTAAACGTCCGTCGAGTTCCCAGAGGAGCCAGTTCGTTTAGGTAGTACTCCGACATATTTTGCTGCAAGGCTTCGTCAAACAAGACATTCCTCATATTTTCCATTGAAATCAAGAACCCTCCTTTTTGACAGTATATCAAAAAAGAGGGTCTTTTTCACTTGCTCATATAAGAACGCCAAGCACCTTTGGGCACCGGATTCAATTGATCTTCCTGATTCCTTTTCGCCTTCGCGTTGTACCGGTAGACATAGGCCTCCACCTTGGAACCGCCAACATCAATGGGTTGAACAACCCGCATGTACTGGCTGTTTTCCACAGCTGCCTGCGTGAAGTTTTCCAAGGTGTCCAAATCTTTAACAACTTCATCAAAAGATTTTACCCAGATCACTTCGCCATAAACCACGTCTTCCCCTTCCACCATGGCAGGGTATCCGCGATTTTCAATATGGTACAAGCGACCTTTGGCTGTAGCCGGCTCCCGGCGAAGCACTTTGCCATTCAGGTACTTCTCAGCGTTCCAGAATCCCTGCATCAGAGATCCATAAACAAAAAACGGTCTTTCCATCACTTCACCTAACAAATCTTTCCTTCCGCAATCTTTACATCTTCCGTATTCAAAACTGCCGCTTCAATCATGGCTTCCAAGCCCTTGGCAATGTTTTCAACGCTCATGGAAGGCATATTTCGTTTTTCGACAACCTGCTCCACGATATAGGGAACATGCACAAACCCACCGCGAACGCCTTCATACTTTCTGTCAATCATATGCAGCAGCCCATACATCAGATGGTTGCAAACAAAGGTTCCTGCCGTATTGGAAACACTGGCTGTCAAATTCTTTGTTCGAACATTTTGTACCATCGCCTTGATCGGCAGATTGGAAAAATACGCCGGTTGACCATCCGCAAAGATCGGCTCATCAATGGGTTGGTTTCCTTCGTTATCGGCAATCCGCGCATCGTCGACATTAATGGCAACACGTTCAATCGTCAGATCAAAACGCCCACCGGCCTGTCCCACGCAAAGCACCAGATTTGGCTGCTCTTCTTCCATGGCCTGATCCAAGGCATGGATCGATTTTTGAAACACTGTCGGAACTTCCAGTTTTACAACTGTCGCACCGGCAATTTCATCCGGCAGCAATTTGACTGCTTCATACGCCGGATTGATGGATTCTCCCCCAAATGGATCAAATCCTGTGACCATCACTTTCATCTGTCTCCCCCTTAGTGTCTTAGAATGCCCATACGTACATCAGCACAATATGTGTAGCCAGCAAGGCCAATGCAATCGGCACCTGTGAAATAATGACTCGATACTTATTTTTTGTTTCCAGCAAGGCTGCCGGCACAATATTAAAGTTTGCCGCCATCGGCGTCATCAACGTACCGCAGTATCCGGCTGTCAAAGCCAATGCGCCAGCGATCGCCGGATTCGCTCCCGCTGCGTATACAAACGGCATGCCGATTCCTGCAGTGATTACAGCAAAGGCTGCAAAGGCATTACCCATAATCATGGTGAATAATGCCATACCCACACAATAAGCGATAACGCCACCCAGGATATTGCCTTCGCTCAAAACGCCTGCAATTCCGCCTGAAATCACTTCACCAACCCCTGCTGCTGCGAACAAGGAACCCAAAGCAGCCAGCAATTGCGGCAAAATACTCGCAGAACCGACCTGCAAAAGAAGGCGAGAGCCGTCATATCCAAATTGCTTGGGTTTTTCCTTGGTCATCGCCATGGCGATAATGGTCGCAGCAAGCGCGCCGAATCCCAAACCGACAAGTCCGCCAAGGGATTTAAATACCTGTGCAACAAAGAATGCCACAACCCCGATTGTCAATGCCGGAACAAAGATTTTGTTTTTCATGCGATCCGCGCTCTTTTGTCGAACTTCATCGGCTGCATTGGCCAAAGACCCAAAGGTTACGCGTTTCATGGCTGTCAAGACACCCATCAGCAAAAGCATCGCCCCAACAAGGGCTGCTGGGATGTACTTGCCGACGATAAAAATAGCCCCGAACAAAAACCAGAACAAAGCAGTTTCATTTCTATGCGGATGTTTTTCATCTTTCAAGGCATGAATTGCCGTAACGATGGATACCAAGCCCGCCAGCACATAAAAGATCTCTAATAGCAATGCTTTCATTTACTTCACCTCCGCTGCAGTCTTACCAGAATTTTTTTGGCTCAATTTTCTCGCGATTCGACGATCCAACAAATAGTTTTGGATCGCGCCATAGACAAAGGCAAAAATCGCAATCGGAATCGATGCTTTGGATACCGCCAACGGCGTAACTTCCACACCCAATTCGCCCAAGGTACCGACAATCAACAGAACGCCGCCTGCTGCGACAAATACATTTTGTCCGAAGAAATTGCCCAGATTTTCAGAAGCTGCCGCGTAGCCTTTGATTTCATCTTCCGTCTCTTCGTCAATATCCGTAAAATTCTTTTCGGTCGCTCCATAAGCCATCGGATTCACCAGCGGTCGAATAAACTGAACATGACCACCCAAACGCAATGACAAGGCTGCAGCCAACTCACGAATGCCATGATAAGTTGTCAAAACTTTGCCAGTGGTAACAGATTTCATCGATCGAATCAAATCCGCTGCCCGCTCACGCAAACCGCTGCGCTCCAAGATACCGATAACCGGCAATGTCAAAAGGAATAGGGACATGTAACGTGTTTTGATAAAAGCTTCACCAATCACGGTTAAAATCTCAACAAATCCCAAACCGCCTACAAGACCGGTAATGACGCCTGCCACCAAAACGACTGCAATGGTGTCAAATTTCATAATAAAGCCAATGACAATAATAAGTACTCCAATTAATTTGATCAAATGTTTCGCCTCCATTCTTTTTATTCAGGCTCATTTTATGACAGATCTGTAATGATTTCTGTAAACCAGACTACAAAAAAAGACTGGAAACCATTTTCCTTGGTTTCCAGCCTGTAAAACAGACTACAAATATGCCAACAGCTCCTTAGGTTCGTCAATCAATACCGCTTCCCTCTCCTGAGAAAGATGGGCACGATCTCTAAACCCCCAAGTCACCAGAATCGGCTTCATCCCAGCATTCTTTCCCGTATGAAAATCGGTGCGGGAATCTCCCACAAACAAGCATGCTTCAGGCTCCACCTGTGCCTGCCTGGCAATCTCCAGCGTAAAATAAGGGTTCGGTTTCTTTGTTTCTTCCGAACGATAGCCCACAACATCAATAAAATTCACCTGCGGAAACAGGGCTTGAACAATTTCCGTTGCCGCATCCTGCGGTTTATTCGTATGCACCGCCACCTGAATGCCCTGGGTCTCCAATTCCGCAAGCAAATCTTCGATCCCCGAATAAGGTCTGGTTTTATTGGTCAGGCGCCTATGGTAAGCAGCCTTAAAAGCCGTAAATGCCGCCTCGGTTTCCAAATCACTGTTTTTTCCATCCGGCAGGGCGCGCTGCAAGAGCTTGAATCCGCCATGGCCTACCATAGCTCTAATTTCATCCAAAGTCCGAATCGGATAGCCCTTGCCCATCAAAACCTCATTGGTTGCATCCATTAAATCTTCCAACGTATCGATTAAGGTTCCATCCAGATCAAAAATCACACACTGAATCATCATACTCCCCCTCGTTTTTCTCTATTATACAAAACTCTTGGTTCTTGCCAATCCAAATTTCATTAAAAGCCTCTCATTTTCATCATATTTTCATCCATCCACCAGGCAAAAACACTTGGAATCAGATAGAGAAAGACCAAACTGACACGAACGATCAAAAAAGCCGAAAGAAAAAAAGCGGCCAGCATCAAGATCGAACGAAAAATATGGGTATGGGCCAAGCGAAAACTCGCCAGTATCAAGACACGCGTTGACAAGGGATTCTGTACTCCTAAGGGTATAGAAACCATGGTAAGCAAAAGTGCTTCCAACCCCAAAACACCATAAAAAGGCACAATCCAATGGGCAAGATCACCAAAAAACAGGATTCCAAAATTGTTAACCAGTATAATGGCTGCCAGACAAAGTAAGAAAAGAAGCCAAATCGCCGTGGCCTGACGCCAGTGCTTTTTCAGTCCTTCCCCATACAATTTCAGTATATCGCGGCGATCGGCTTTCATCCCGAAATGAATGGCGTAAAAAAGAGCGCCCGTTGCTGCGCCAACACTGAAACCGAGTCCCAAAATTGCAGTCAGAATCCATAAAAAATTCAAAAGCATCCAGTCATAGATTCGATTGCCCCAAAATACAAACGATGACCGTTTTTCCTTGTTCAAAACACCCTCCTATAAAAAACACCGAAATTCAATCGAATTTCGGTGTTCCGCTTATTCTGCAATCCGAACCGGCAAAACCAGATACGTATACCATTCGTCATTGACGGGACGAATAATTCCAGGATTTACATTGGAAACAAAATGCAAATAAATTTCATCCTGATCAATTGCCTTTAGTCCATCCAGCAAATATTTGGTACTGAAGGCAATCAAGAGATCGTCCCCTTCCAACTCAACAGGAAGGCACTCTTCGACATGACCGAGCTCTGACGTGGATTTTACCCACATCCCTGCGTCGGATATATCCAACTTCACCAGATTGTTTCTCGATTCTCTTGCTAAAAGCGATGCCCGTTCAATGGAGTCTCTAAAGAGACGGGTGTTGACCTTGACACGCAAGCGATGATCACTTTGGATGATATCCTTGTAGTTCAAAAATTGTCCATCCAAAACCCGTGAAATCACTTCTGTATTTTCAAGTTCAAAGCGAACATGATGGGAAGAAGCTTGGATCAAAACCATTTCCGCATCATCTCCGAGAATCTTAACGACTTCTTGCAGGGTCTTTGAAGGAATCACAACTTTCAAAGAATCCTCTGTATCCACAACCGCATGTTTGTATGCCAGTCGATAGGCATCCAATGCAACCATGGATAACTCTCCGCCTTCCACTTCCAACAACTCGCCCGTTAAGATCGGTCGTGTTTCATCATTGGCTGTTGCGAAAATGGTTTGGCGGACCATATTTTTCAACAGATCGGTTTGAATGGTAAAAGAATGAATGTCTTCCAATGTTGGCAGCTGTGGATAATCATCCGCTTGGGAGCCCACAATCGTAAAATTGGAAAAATCACTCACAATATTCACATGGTAATTATCTTCAACGGTAATTTCAACTTCATCTCCAGGCAATTTTCGAATGATATCCCCAAAGATTCGAGAATTAATCACCACTTTTCCTTCTTGATAAATGGTTGCTGGAATCTTGGTACGAATACCGAGTTCAAGATCAGTGCCTGTTAAAATCAGTGAATCTGCTGCTGTTTCCACAAGGATGCCGGTTAGTACAGGCAGCGTGGTTCTTGATGCAATGGCTTTTTGCGCAATGGCAATGGCTTTGATTAGTTGACTACGCTCAATGATAAATTTCATCGAAGAATCGCCTCCTTATAAGGATTATAAATAAAGAGTAATAATAGTAATAAGGCTTGTGAATATGTGGATAAGTACTTCAATCTTAGAAAATCACAGAAACCCACGTGTGGATAACATGTTGATTTTGTGTAAAAGCTATCCCCCGTTATCCACAAATTAAGGGGTTTTGATCTTTTCCGTCAAAGTTTCTATCTCTGCACGGAAAGATTGGTCTTCTTTCATCAGTTGTGCAATCTTGTCACAGGCATGAATAACAGTCGTGTGATCGCGTCCACCAAATTCTTCCCCTATTTTGGGCAAAGACAAGTCAGTCAAGTCTCGAACCAGATACATGGCGATTTGTCGAGGAAATGCAATGGCACGTGAACGCTTTTTGGAATTAAAGTCTTCCATGCGCGTATGGTAGTAAGATGAAACGACTGATTTGATTTCATTGGTGTCGATTTTCTTAGCAGCTTTTTTTGAGATCATGTCTCGCAAGGCTTCTTCTGCCAATTCAGCGGTCATTTCACGATTGGTCAGAGAAGAATAAGCTACGACCCGTGTTAGCGCGCCTTCCAGCTCCCGAATATTGGAATGGACGTGATTTGCAATGAAATTCAATACGCTGGGATCCACTTTCAATTTATCTTGCTCAGCGCGTTTTCGTAAGATCGCAATTCGTGTCTCCAGATCCGGAGCCTGAATATCGGCAATCAATCCCCACTCAAATCGGGATCGAATTCTTTCTTCCAATTTTGGGATTTCTTTTGGTGGTCGGTCACTGGATAGAATAATTTGCTTGTCAGCATGATGCAGGGCATTAAAGGTATGGAAAAATTCTTCCTGAGTCCGCTCCTTACCGGCAATAAACTGAACATCATCGACCAGCAAAACATCAACATTACGATATTTATTGCGGAATTCTTCATTTTTATCATGTTGAATCGCATTGATCAATTCATTGGTGAATTCTTCACTGGAAACATAGTAGACGGTCATATTGGGGTTTTGCTTGAGAATAAAATGACCGATGGCATGCATCAAGTGGGTTTTTCCCAATCCAACGCCCCCATAAATAAACAGCGGGTTATAGGCTTGTGCCGGTGCTTCCGCAACAGCCAAGCTGGCTGCATGGGCAAATCGGTTGGAATTGCCGATGACAAATTTGTCAAAGGTGTATTTGGGATTTAAGGTGTTGTTTGAGATCAATTTTTCTTCTTGCGGCATGCGTTCATCTGTAGTCTCATCATCCGTTGAAAGGGAAATAAGCACTTCGCAAGATTGATCTGAAATCTTATTGAAGGCATTTTCAATAAGATGGCGGTAACGGTCTTCTAAGATTTTTTTTGCAAAATCGTTATTGGTACCGAGTTTCAGTTGGTTGTTTTCCATGCGCAAAGGGGTTAGCGGCTCGAACCATGTACTGTAACTGACATCCGTTACTTCAGTTTGAATGAGTTTTAGGGTTTTGCCCCATAATTCATCGAGTTGTTGAGACATTGGTACTCCTCCTGGTTGATTTATCCACACGGTTATTCACAAAAATAAGGAAAAAAAATCCCGACACCGCGTGCCGGAAAATATCCACAAGGATCCTAGATGTTTGTGAATAAGAGTCGCGTAATCGTAGAAAATACTTGCATATCAACAAAACCTGCGGTAGAGTTGTACACAAGAAAAAACCCGAAAAACGGGGCTTTGACAGAAAAAATGTGGATAAACGCGGAGTTATACACATCCTTATCCACAAAAGAACCACAAGTGTGAATATCTTGATAACATATCCACAACGTACTATTATGATACCAAAAGAAAGATAAAATCGCAATTGCTTATCCACAGAAAAAGGGGTTGTGGATGGGGGTAATGTTGATAACTATCCCCATGATTTTGTAGAAATCAATTCGTTTTAAAATCACCAGCCACTAGGGAGTGTGGAAAAAAATTTTTTTGCATGTTTTTCCTGAGTTTATATATATAGGAAAGAACTGCAAAATCATTCGAAAATTCTTGACATCATTCCACTCATTCTCTATAATATACAGGTAATGGTATGAAATTGACGATTGCCTTGCGTGAATCGTGAATGATATACGCAGTCAGGATAGGAGGTGCAACAATGAAAAGAACTTACCAACCAAAGAAGCGACAACGATCTAAGGAACATGGTTTCCGTAAGAGAATGGCAGCGAAGAGCGGCAGAAACATACTAAAAAGAAGACGAGCTAGAGGCAGAAAAAAATTAACAGCATAACAAAGGTCACTATTTAGTGGCCTTTTTATTCAATTATGGAGTAGTTGTCAATGGGTACGATCAACATGATCAAAAAGAACCGTGAGTTTTCACGGGTATATCGAAGTGGAAAATCGAAAGCTAATCGATTGCTGGTTTTGTATCAGCGTCCAAATCAGGAAAAACTTGCGCGAGTCGGTTTTTCGATATCCAAAAAGGTTGGGAATGCCCCGGAACGAAATCGATTGAAACGAATACTAAAAGAGATCTATCGGCAAAATGATTTGGATCAATTAATAGGAAACGATCTTGTTTTTATTGTAAGAGCCAATGCCAATGGCGCAACCTATCAGGAACTGGAAAGTGCGGTTAAGCATATTATCCGGATTTCCAAGATAAAGAAACGGTGAGAAGAAGATGAAACAAATCGCAATCCTTTTGGTACGAGGCTACCAAAAATTCATTTCTCCCCTGCTGGGGCAGAATTGTCGATTTTATCCAACTTGTTCGCAATATGCGATTCAAGCCTATGAAAAATATGGATTTTTTAAAGGAACCTATTTGGCGGTGAAAAGGGTATTGAAATGTCATCCTTATCATCCCGGCGGATATGATCCTTTGCAATAAGAATTTGGAAGGAATGGGGAACCGAAATGACAAACTTTTTGGCGACATACTTGGGAAAATTATTGTATGTAATTTATTCCGGGGTTAGCGCAATCGGGCTGGACTTTGCTTTTCTTTCAGCATTTGCGATTGCGATTATCTTAACAACGATCATTTTTAAGTCTTTGTTGGCGCCTTTGATGGGACGACAGCAAAAATCAATGGTTGAGATGCAACAGATTCAACCGCATTTGCAAGAGTTGCAAAAGAAATACAAGAATGATCCGCAGACATTGCAATTGAAAACGGCGGAAATTTACAAGGAACACGGAGTCAATCCTTTAGGTGGATGTTTGCCTCTGCTGATTCAATTTCCGATTATTATTGCGTATTTTGGAGTCATGCGTGATCCGGTCCGTTACGTATTTAGCGGAGACCAAGCGATTTATGACTCTTTGAATCATGCGTTTTTATGGGTGAAAGATATTAGTGTAGCAGAGAACTTTGTATTTGCGGACGGTATTGTAAACGGCATTTCCATGGGAGGATTATCGTTGCCGCTGATTGGCGCTGCGATTCCGGTAATGGCTTTGATTGCCGCTTTCACAACCTATTTGATGAGTAAGACAACAGCAGCGCAGCAATCATCCCAATCGGGTGGCGCTGACATGGCACAATCCATGAATCGATCTATGATGATCATGATGCCTCTGATGATTTTCTGGTTTGCGCTCAACTATTCAGTTGGCTTGACAATTTACTGGACAATCAGCAACATCTTCTCAATCTTCCAATACAGATATTTCTATGCTAAATATCGGAAGCCTAAAGCTGAATAAACATCGCAGGAGCGATGAAGGGCGGAGGGAACTGCTATGAGAGAATTGATCAAAACGGGCAATAGTGTAGAAGAAGCAATTGAGATGGCGCTGGAAGAATTAGATTTGCTGCAAGAGGACGTAAGCGTAGAAATTCTTGAAGAACCTGGCAAGGGATTTCTAGGAATTGGCGGCAAGGAAGCCAAAGTTCGTGTGATTGCGGATAAGGATCCCGTTTTTTTAGCAGAAGGATTTTTGTCAGATCTTTTGGGTCATATGAATATTCCGGCTGAAATTGAAATTGAGCGGGAAGCAGGTCAACTCTATGTTGAAATCATTGGAGAGCGCCATGATGACATGGGTGTCATTATTGGGAAGCGAGGCGATACCCTGGATGCGATCCAGTATTTGCTGAGTTTGATTGTCAACAAAGGTCGGGACCAGTATATCCGTATTTTGCTTGACACCGAGAATTATCGTGAAAAGCGAGAGAAAACCTTGATCGATTTGGCCAATAAAATGGCGAATAAGGCAATTCGACGTGGACGCAGCGTGAAACTGGATCCGATGAATCCGTATGAGCGACGCATTATCCACTCGGCTTTGCAATCCTTTGAGGGGATTTCGACATACAGCGTTGGGGAAGAACCGTATCGGCGCATTGTAATTGACATCAAATAAGAAACCCAATGCTGGGTTTCTTTTTTCGTAAATTGATGGAAATGAGGAGAATCATGAAAGAATCAACCATTGCTGCAATTGCAACAGCACCCGGTGAAGCGGGGGTTGGAATTGTACGAATGACCGGAGAGGAATCCCTCTCCATTTTAACGAAAATCTTTTCACCTCAGCGAGGAAGAAAAGTAGCACAAGAGGACGACCGACGCATGGTCTACGGGAAGGTTGAAGACCCGATTACCGGCGAATGGATTGACGAAGCTTTGGCGGTTTATATGGTGGCGCCCCATACCTATACGCGGGAAGATGTCGTCGAGATCCAATGCCATGGCGGTGTTGTTGCGGTTAAGAAAATCTTGGGGCTTTGTTTGCGTAATGGCGCTGAACTTGCAGGCCCTGGAGAGTTTACGAAGCGTGCTTTTTTGAACGGCCGTTTTGATCTGTCTCAAGCGGAAGCAGTTATGAATTTGATTTCCGCGAAAACCAATGCCAGCTATCAAAACTCATTGAAACAATTATCCGGGCAATTGTCTGAGGTGGTGTCGGGAATTCGCCAGCACCTATTGGAAGTTTTGGCTAATATTACGGTTGCCATTGATTTTCCGGAGAATGAAGCAGAAGCGATTACCATTCAACGAATGAGGGGAATTTTGGAAAGTGCAGAAACGGAAGTCAGCCGGTTGTTGGAGACAGCTGAAACCGGCCGGATCCTAAGGGATGGTGTGAAAACGGTAATTCTGGGGAAACCCAATGTCGGAAAGTCATCTCTTATGAATGCGCTTTTGAGAGAAAACCGGGCTATTGTTACAGAGATTCCAGGAACAACACGGGATGTATTGGAAGAATATGTAAACCTTCACGGTGTTCCCTTGCGTCTTGTTGATACAGCCGGAATTCGTGAAACGCATGATCAAGTAGAAAAAATCGGTGTCGATCGTGCGGTTGATTGGGTGCAACGAGCGGACTTGCTGGTTGCTGTATTTGACAAGTCCAGAAAATTGGAAGAAGAAGACCATCGGGTTTTGTCCTTGTTGGTTGGCCGCAATGCCATTATCGTGTTGAATAAGAGTGATTTGGATGAAATTATTTCCCGGGAAATGATGGAAGCCGAGGTTCCCAATGCAACGATTATTGAAACTTCCATGGCGACGCAGCATGGATTGGAGACATTTGAAAGCGCCATCAAGGACTTGTTTTTCCATGGAGGCGTTGATTTGCAGCATGAGACTGTGATTTCCAATGTCCGTCACCAACACCTTTTGGAAAAGACCACTTCCCATATCCAAGAGGCCATCAGCGCCATTGAGATGGGCATGCCGATTGACTGCTTTGAAGTGGATGTGAAGGATGCATGGCAGGCTTTGGGAGAAATTAGCGGAGATACAGTGACGGAAGATGTATTGGATCAAGTCTTCCAAGAGTTTTGTATTGGTAAATAGAGGAGGACTTCCTATGCAATTTGGGAAACGATATGACGCAGGTAAATACGATGTGGTTGTAATCGGCGCAGGCCATGCCGGTTGTGAAGCAGCCTTGATTGCTGCCCGCATGGGACAAAAAACCTTGCTTTTGACAATCAGTCTGGATTCGGTTGCCTTTATGCCGTGCAATCCTTCAATCGGTGGAACGGGCAAGGGCCATTTGGTTCGGGAGATTGATGCATTGGGCGGAGAGATGGGAATCAATATTGATGCGACCTTGATCCAGAGCCGCATGCTCAATACTTCGAAGGGACCCGCTGTTTTTTCATTGCGCGCGCAGGCGGACAAGCAGAAGTATCAAACCAGGATGAAGCAGGTGATTGAATCACAGGATCGCTTGGATCTAAAGCAGAATGAAGTCATTGATATTGATGTGCAGAATGGAAAGGTTCAGGGCGTGCTCTGCAAAACCGGGGCATACTATGAAACAAAAGCTGCGATTATGGCGACGGGTACCTATTTGGGCGGCAAAATTTTCATTGGGGACATGAATTATGACGGTGGGCCAAATGAAATGCGTGCAGCCATGTTTTTAACAAAAGAATTAGAGTCTCACGGCATTGGATTTCGTCGGTTTAAAACAGGAACCCCCGCAAGGATCAACAGCGACTCCATCGACTATTCGAAAATGGAGATTCAGGAAGGGGACCAGCCGATTGTTCCGTTCTCTTTCTTAACCGATCAAATTGAACGGGATCAGGTGCCATGTTATCTCACCTACACCAATCTCGACACCCACGGCATTATTCAAGCGAATATTGACCGGTCGCCCCTTTACACCGGAGCGATACAAAGTACGGGACCCCGCTATTGTCCGTCCATTGAAGATAAGGTGGTGCGATTTGCTGATAAGGAGCGGCATCAGATCTTTATCGAACCGGAAAGCCTAAGCACCAAGGAGATGTATGTGCAGGGATTGAGTTCATCGATGCCTTCTGAAGTGTATCTTGAATTCTTGCGTTCCATTCCTGGTTTGGAAAAAGCGGAAGTGATGCGGGAAGCCTATGCCATTGAGTATGATTGCATTGATCCAACCGATTTGCGTCCGACTCTGGAAAGAAAAGATGTTTCAGGACTGTATTTTGCCGGACAGGTCAATGGTTCTTCCGGTTACGAAGAGGCTGCTGCGCAGGGCTTGATCGCCGGAATCAACGCTGTATTGAAGATTAAGGGCGAGGATGGCTTTATTCTGGACCGGTCAGAAGCTTACATTGGCGTCTTGATTGATGATTTGGTGACAAAAGGAACCAATGAACCCTACCGGATGATGACATCACGATGCGAGTATCGATTGACTTTGCGGCAGGACAATGCGGATTTACGATTGACGCGAAGGGGATATGAGGCAGGCGCTGTCGCGAAGGAACGGTTTGACCGTTTCTTGGACAAGGAAGAGGCGATCGAAGCGGAAATGGATCGCTTGAAAACCATTATGGTGAATCCGACCCAGACCAACAACCAAAAAATGGAAGAAATTGGAAGTCAACCCTTAAAAACAGGTTTGACGCTCTTTCAACTCTTGAAGCGACCGGAATGCACGTATGAATCACTAAGCGTTTTTGATTCGGAAAGACCGGTCTTGGATGTGGCAGTGACAGAGCAAGTACAAATTCAGGTCAAATATGAGGGCTACATTCAGAAACAGCAGCGCCAGATTGAACAATTCAAAAAATTGGAGACGAAATATTTATCTGATTCCATTCCCTATGAAGAAATTCAGGGGCTTCGTATTGAAGCGCAGCAGAAGCTGGCGGAAATGAAGCCGAGATCAGTGGGGCAGGCTTCTCGTATTTCCGGGGTTTCCCCTGCGGATATCAATGTCTTGCTGGTATATTTGGAACAGGAGCGAAGAAAGGGGTCGAATCATGAGTAAAGAGAAGTTGGCGACCGGGGCGAGCCAACTCGGTGTGACTTTGTCGGAGAAACAACTGGATCAGTTCATGCTGTTTTGCGATCAATTGCTGGAACGAAACAAATCAGTGAATTTAACGGCAATTCGGCAACCGGAAGAAGTCATCACCAAGCATTTCTTGGATAGTCTGTGTGTATTTGCAACTGAGACGGTTGAGCCAGGCATGCGGGTTCTTGATGTTGGAACGGGCGGCGGTTTCCCAGGTATTCCGATGAAGATTGCAGATCCGACCTTGCAAATCGACTTATTGGATAGTTTGAAAAAGCGGTTGATTTTCCTTGAAGAGGTGATTGAGGGAAATCAATGGGATCATATTTCAACTTTGCATGGCAGAGCTGAAGATTTTGCCAAGAAGCCTGAATACCGTGAACAATATGATTTGGTTGTATCGCGTGCGGTGGCAAGATTGACGATTTTATTGGAATACTGTTTGCTGTATGTGCAAGTCGGGGGCATTTTTTTGGCGTTGAAGGGTCCTTTATTGGATGAAGAGGTTGAAGAGGCAAAAAAAGCCTTGCAAGTATTGGGTGGAAAGATTGAACGGGTTGTAGAAATTGCAATTCCTTATACGGAACTTTCCCATCGAATTCTTGTTATTCGAAAGGTAAAATCGACACCCAAACGATATCCGCGTCAAGCGGGCAAGCCGAGAAAAGAACCCATCATCTAAGGAGGAAGAGGATGAACGACAGAATTATGATTCATCAATTGCCTATTGACGCGATCCGGCCAAACCCCGATCAACCCAGAATCCATTTTGAAGCCTCACAATTGGAGGAACTGGCTGCATCCATTCAAAATCACGGCGTTTTTCAACCCATTCATGTGCGAAAGCAGGGGGATGCCTATCTTTTAATTGCAGGAGAGCGGCGGTTGCGCGCTTCCAAGCTAGCGGGAAAGACGAAAATTCCAGCCATTGTGGTGGAAGTTGCCGACCAGACATCGGCAGCCCTCGCGATGATCGAGAATCTGCAGCGCCAGGAGCTGAGTTTCTTGGAGGAAGCTTTGGGGTACCAGGCATTGATTAAAAAATACGGCCTGACCCAGACCCAAGTTGCCAAAATGATGGGAAAAAGCCAATCGGCAGTCGCAAACAAATGCAGACTGCTGAAACTGTCGGATGAGGTTTTGCAAGCGGTTAAAGAGAATGGATTGACGGAACGGCATACGCGTGCCTTGTTGATGCTTTCAAAAAAAACCCAGCAGCTGGATGTCATCGGACAAATTGCCAAGAAGCAGTTAACCGTAAAGGCGACGGAAAACCTCATTGAGCGAATTAAACTGCAAGACAAGGTTGATGAACAAACCAGAAATCAGAAAATCAAATCAAGAATCAACCCCAGGATTTATTTAAATACCTTAAAGAATGCCTGGAAGGTGATTGAGGATACGGGCGCCGCAACAGAATATGAAGAGATTGATCATGATGAATTTGTCGAAGTTGTGATCCGCATCCAAAAATAAAGCATGTTTCACGTGAAACATGCTTTTTTTATCGAAAGTTTTTGGTTAACAAGGCATAGGATTCTCGATTTTCATACTGGCTGGTTCGTGGGTTCAAGAGGTATTCAATCAAAGTTCCTTCCTGATGGAAGCGCAAGCGTTCCAATAGACGAATGGAAGCCATATTATCCGGGTGTGTAATGGCTTCAATTCTTCGGATCTGCAGCTGATCAATGGCAATCCGAATCATGGTGATGGCCGCCTCAGTGGCGATCCCTTTTTTCCAATACTCCGGAGATAGGGAATAGCCGAGTGCGCATCGATCGCCTTGAATTTGATGCAAGGATATGATTCCGGCAAAGTGTTCGTTTACGTAAATGCCACGTACGAGGCGTTTCTCTTGATGTACTTGATGGCATACGCGGTGAACATATTGAGCGGCGGCTTCCCGGGATTCAATCGGCCGCATTGCCTGGTAGCGAAACACTTTCGGGTCAGAGAACAGGGCAATGATATCATCAAGTCCAACTCGATCAAACGGCCGTAGAGAAATCGAAGGTTTCACGTGAAACACTTGATCTCGATAGAAGTAATCCGACCCAGGGCTAAGCTTCTTTATCAAAAGCAATTCATCATTGATTGGGATGCCGTCGCTCTCCAAAGGAATTTCCGGCTTCAGGGTTCGACTGAAGGGAATGGCATCGGGATAAAGTGCTCGAATTTGAAATCCCCGCTTCTGATAGAAGCGCAGGGCATTAAGATTGTCATTGGTGGTGATTAATGTAAGGGTTTCGCATTGATTGGATCGGGCGATCGATTCCATTTCCTCAAGTAACATAGAACCGATTCCCTTCCCAGACTCTTCAGAGATTAAAGAGAGAATTTCGATTTGCTTGTTAATGAAGCGATAACTTAAAAATCCAACCGGTGAGGGATTCAATGCGACTAGCACTGGGAAATCCATCAAGTCAACCGTTTCACCCGATATAACGAGTCTGGTGCTTTTCCAATGGGCTTGAAAATGAGAAATCAAATCGTGAGTGGGTTTCTTTTGCTGTATAATTTCCATTTAAAGGCTCCTTTCGTTCTAAGTGTACACGATTTATTCAGAAATGAAAATATTTCCCGGGGAATAATCAAAGCTTTCTCTGTTTTTCAATCCATGAATCAAGTATAATGGAAGGGAATGATCATTTGGAGGACGAAAAATGGGTAGAGCAATTGCAATATTTAATCAAAAAGGCGGCGTCGGCAAGACAACAACCATCATTAATCTGGCTGCAGCCTTGGCAGAGCAAAAGAAAAAGGTCTTGATCATTGATATTGATCCCCAGGCCAATGCAACGAGTGGGTTGGGCATTGATCAGACGCTTGTGACGGATTCCGTTTATGATGTGATCATTCATGAATCGGTTCCTAACGATGCGGTCTTGCATACTGAAATTCAGAACCTGGATTTGCTGCCTTCCAGCATGGATCTTGCCGGTGCGGAAATTGAGCTGGTATTTCAAGAACGATGGGAGTATCGGTTGCAAAAGGCGATTAGCGAACTGCAAGATACCTATGATTACATTTTCATTGATTGTCCACCGTCCCTCGGTGTGTTGACCATCAATGCTTTGGTGGCTGTTAATAGTTTTATTATTCCCATTCAATGCGAGTATTATGCATTGGAAGGTGTAGGCCATTTGATGAAAACCTATAAGCTGATCAAGAAATCGATGAATCCGAATTTGGAAATTGAAGGGGTTATTTTGAATATGTATGATCGAAGGAATAATTTATCCCTTCAAGTGAAAGACGAAGTGGTGCGGTACTTTAAGGACCGCGTATTCCAAGTGGTAATCCCGAGAAATATTCGCCTGGCGGAAGCGCCTAGTTTTGGGAAGTCTGTGATTGAGTACGATTCCAGTTCGAAAGGTGCCCGCGCATATCGGAATTTAGGAAAAGAATTTTTGCGTCGTGAAAGGAGAAAGGCATGAAGAAGGAAAGAGGATTAGGTCGGGGCTTGTCCGCATTAATTGCTGATGATTATCAGTTGGACGAGAATACGGAGCAGAAAGTCAGTGAAATACCGTGTTCTTCAATCACACCCAACCAATCACAGCCGCGGCGTGTCTTTCAGGAGGAAGCCTTACAAGAGTTAAAGGATTCCATTCTAACGCATGGTGTTCTGCAGCCGATTCTTGTACGCAAGAATGGGAGTGGGTACGAGATTATCGCCGGGGAACGGCGATGGCGGGCTTCCATGATGGCTGGTCTGGAGGTCATACCAGCTTTGATCCGGGAGTTTTCAGATGAGGACTCCGCAGCGATCGCCCTCATCGAAAACCTCCAGCGTGAGGATTTAAACCAAGTAGAAGAGGCTTTGGCTTATCGGGAATTGATTGACCGATATGGATTTACGCAAAAAAATATTGCAACCCAGGTTACAAAAAGCCGTGTGCATGTTACCAATACATTGCGACTGCTTCAATTGCCCAAGCAAGTTTTGGATTGGGTAAGCTCAGGGGACTTGAGTGCGGGGCATGGACGAGCCCTATTGGGGTTGGAAACACCCGAAGATCAAATTCACGGCGCGAAACAGGCGATGGACAAAGGATTTTCGGTGCGTCAGATGGAGCGCTGGGTTCGGAGTGCGCAAGCCGAACCGAAAAAGACGAAGAAAAAAGAAAAGGATATTCATATTCAGGCCGTTGAAGAGAATTTGGAAAATGTTCTAGGGCGAAAAGTTCGGATTCAAGCTTCTTCATCCGGCAAGGGGACAATCAGTCTGGAATTTTATAATGATGAAGACTTACAGCACTTGATTGAGTGGATGGAAACTTCAAAATAAGAGAAAGAGGATCGAATTCGATTCTCTTTTTTTTACAGAAAAAACCGGTATTTGGGAGAAAAAAGATAAAAAAGTAAATATTACGAAAACTTAATAATAAACCTTGCTTTGGACACGAGAAAACGTTTACAAAGAAAATGAAGTGTGATATGATTAGACCAAATTTCGGATTTTGGAGAAAAGATGGCCAATATTAAGAGAATAAGGAGGGATAATGGTCATGGATAAAAAAGTTTGGGGTCTAATTTTTGGTGTTTTTGCTGTTGCAGGAATGCTTCTAATGATGTAATATATATACTGGAGGGGAATTTGGTTCCCGTATAAAGTTGTTTTACAATCCCTTAATATAAACATGCATTGATGTTGTTTGAGCCCTACGTGAGTAGATCCTTGAATGACAGCAAAAAACCTAGGAGGAATCCTAGGTTTTTTGTTTTGAAGAAAGCCCTCGATGGAAATTCCTTATGCTATAATGAAACGAAGAGAGGATGAAGCACATGTACTATTTGGATAATGCAGCGACTTCCTACCCGAAGCCGGATGCAATCTATCAAAACTTAGGGAAATGGATCCAAACATATGGGGCAAATCCTGGAAGATCCGGTCACCGGTTTGGACTGGAAACCAATCGCGTGATCTATGAAACCAGGGAATTGCTAAATGAATTGTTTTGCGGGGAGAATCCTTTGCATTTTGTATTTACCGCCAATGCGACCGACAGCATTAACTTGGTCATCATGGGGCTTCTTAAAGCGGGAGATCATGTTGTTACCACAGAGACGGAGCATAATGCGGTATTGCGACCATTGGAACTGGCAAAGCAACGCGGCGTCGAAATAACCGTAGTTTCAGTGAATGAAGAGGGGATTGTTGATCCGCAGGAAATCGAAGATTCGATAAGGGAGCAGACGAAGCTGGTTGCTTGCACCCATGCATCCAATGTTACCGGAGCCATTCAGCCCATTGAAGAGATTGCTGCGGTTGTTGAAAAGAAGAACTGTTACTTTTTAGTGGATGCAGCGCAGTCGGCGGGCATTCTTCCTATTGATCTGAGAAAGACACCAATCGATTTTTTAGCGATGACCGGGCATAAAAGCTTATATGGCTTGCAGGGTGTGGGCGTACTCTTTCTTCGGGATCCAAAGGCCTTGCCTGTGGTGAAAGCGGGAGGGACCGGCAGCCGATCGCAAGATCTGGTTCAGCCGGAAGTGATGCCGGATCGTTTTGAACCGGGCACATTAAATACCCCCGGAATCTTAGGCTTGCGGGAAGGTATCAAATTTATCTTGGATCATGGACTTGAGAATCTGTATCAAGCAGAGTGGACCTTGACCCAGAGGCTGATGGAAGGCTTAAAGAAAATTCCGAAGGTGAAGGTTTATGGACCAAAGCTTGGAGAACCCAAGGTTCCGGTAGTATCTTTCAACCTATCGGATTTGGATTCGGCGGAACTTAGCTACATATTGGATCAGGAATATGAAATTGTCACACGTGGCGGCTTGCATTGTGCGCCTTTGATCCATCGAAAACTGGGAACATTGAATCAGGGGGCGGTCAGGGTATCTTTGAGTGCATTCACGACAGAAAAGGAGATACAGGCAGTTCTTAATGCATTACAAACCATATCAGATCAAATATAGGAGAAATGAATGAACGAGTATTTACAAATAGTTTCGAAGCATGCGAATGAGTGGATCTTGGCTGTCAGCGTCTTGGTTTTGGCGCTAGTGGTGCTTTTTGTGGTTCAAACCGTCAAATTGAATCGGATTAATCGTATGATTCGTCAGATCCTTCCTGAATCAGGAGAAGACTTTTTGGCAATTATGGATGAACAGCGAAATTGGAATGACCAAGCCGATCAGAAAATAGAAGATTTGCAAAGACAAGATCAACGACTCTTGAAACGAATCAACCATGGTTTTCAATATCGCGGCATGGAAACCTATAGCGCCTTTGACAATGGAGGCAGAGAGTTGAGTTTTTCTTTGGCGATGTTGGATGCCCATTTGAACGGTTGGGTTTTATCGAGCTTGTATGCGGGCGCGGAGGGTTCTTCCGTGTACTTTAAAGAAATACAAAAAGGAACGCCGAAAGAGCGATTAACGCCGGAAGAGGAGATTGCCTTGAAGCGGGCTCTAGCAGAAAAATCTTAAATTTCACAAAGAGGATTGACAATCGCTTTCCTCTTTGCTAATATTGGTATATACAACATATCAATACGAGGTGACGAGATGGTCTGGTCTACAGAAAAGCGAAATGAGCGGTCAATGGATATTGATCTGCACAATAGTTTAGAAATTGTTAGTATTATAAATGAAGAAGATAATCTTGTTGCAGCGGCTGTCAAAGAGGAATTGCCGCAAATCGCATTGGCGGTTGACAAGATTGTAGAGGCAATTCAGAATCAAGGACGTTTAATTTATTTGGGTGCGGGTACCAGCGGCCGTTTAGGTGTCTTGGATGCATCTGAGTGTCCACCGACTTACGGTACGGATCCGGGATTAGTGAAAGGCATTATTGCCGGAGGAGAGTACGCCCTTACCAATGCGGTAGAAAACATTGAAGATTCGACCGAACAGGTCATCAAAGATCTAGAGGAAATTCAATTTTCCAATCGAGATGTCTTGGTAGGCATTGCCGCCAGTGGCAGAACACCATATGTTCTGGCTGGTTTGAATTATGCGAAGGAACTGGGCGCGGTTACTGTGTCGCTGGTAACAAACAAGAATACGCCGGTTGGCGCTGCAGCGGATATTGAAATCGCTGTAGAAGTAGGACCGGAGGTTATTACCGGTTCGACACGCATGAAATCGGGGACAGCCCAAAAGATGGTTTTAAATATGCTTTCAACAGCGTCGATGGTTCGTCTGGGCAAGGTTTACGGCAATCTGATGGTAGATGTCAAGACAGCCAATAAAAAACTATACAGCCGTGCGGAGCGAATAGTGATGCAGGCAACGTGTATAGATGAGAGTGAAGCGAGAAATTTGCTTTCACAATGTGACTATCATGTCAAGACAGCCATTGTCATGGCATTGAAGGATTGCAGTGCGCCAGAAGCACGTCAGCGACTGGATTCCGCAAAAGGATATATTCGAGAAGCGCTTTCTTAAGCTTCTCTTTTATATGAACATGCAGCAAACGTTGTCTTTCTCTTGGGAAAACCCAAGTGAAATAAAAATCATAAGGAGGAATTATTTGGATGGGTGATTATGGATTTTTCACAGCTATGATCCTCGCGGTCTGGGCGTACTTCTCCATCATCGGAGCCTTGGCGGGCTGGGGAACTGCGGAAGCGTTGGTTTCTGGCTTTATTACAGGACTCGTTGTTGGTGATGTGAAATTGGGTCTTGAGATTGGTGCAACATTGACGCTGATGTCTTTGGGCATGGCGACTTATGGTGGTGCGACCATTCCGGATTTCAACACAGCAGCAATTATTGGTACAGCAATCGGTGCGGCTGCCGGCGGAGCGAATGCGGCAGAGCTCGGATTGGGTATTGCAATTCCAGTGGCCTTATTTATGACTCAATTGGACGTTTTGGGACGTGCAACAACAACATTCTTCATGCATGGTGCTGAGCAAGCGTTGGAGAAAGGACATTTGCGGTCCGTTGAACGCTGGCACCTGATGGGAACAATTCCTTGGGGATTGTCACGAGGCATCCCTGTATTCTTGGGCGTTTTAGCCGGTCAAGCGGTTGTAGATAACGTGGTTAGCTCAATTCCTGCATGGTTCATGCATGGTATGCGAGTAACTGGTAGCGTGCTTCCTGCCCTAGGTTTTGCGCTTCTATTGTCTATGATGAACTTGAACAAAAACTGGCCGTATGCACTTCTTGGTTACGCATTGTTTGCTTACCTGGGAGTACCGACTTTGGGTCTTGCATTTATCGGTTTGGCTTTAGCCTTCATTATCACAAAAAACCGAGGGGGTGTAGCGAATGTCTAACGAGAGAAAACTAGATCAAGCGACCCTACGAAAGATGGCGTTGCGCCATAACATTTCGCTTCAATGGTCATGGAACTACGAACGTATGCAAGCGTTGGGATTTGCTTATTCTTTGATTCCAGCATTCGAAAAATTGTATGATACAAATGAAGAACGCGTTGCGGCGGTTCAACGTCACATGCAGTTCTACAATACGCATCCTTCCATGTCAGCCGTAATTTTTGGCGCGGCGACAGCTTTGGAAGAAAACTATGCGTCAGACGCGGCAGAAAGCATTAAAATCGGTTTGATGGGTCCTTTGGCCGGTATCGGCGATACCCTGCAATCCGTATTGATGCGCCCTATTATCGGGGTGATTGCAGCTGGTTTAGCAGCAGAAGGCAGTGTGTTTGGTCCGATTTTGATGTTCTTGGCACAATTCTTCTGGTTCGCAATTCGATTCCCACTATTTAACTGGGGATATAAAAAGTCTGTTGGCTTGATCCACGAGATGGTTGGCGAAGGCATCATCAACAAAGTAACAGAAGTTGCAACTATTTTGGGTCTTGTTGTTATCGGTGGTTTTGTACCATCTATCATGTCAAGAGTCAAAACACCATTGGAATATCATAAAGTATTGGAAGGTGGCGAAAAAGTCATCGCAATCCAAGACGTATTGGACGGAATTTTGCCATATATGATTCCATTGCTGTTTGTTGGATTTAGTTATTGGTTGTTGAAGAGCAAGAAGTTCTCACCTTTGAAAACATTGCTTGCTTTGATTGTTGTGGCATTTGCAGCGGCAGTAGCTGGATTGCTGTAAAAGGTAAGTTCGGGGCTCCCTTTACGCGCGCTGTAGAGGGAGCTTCTTGTATTATGAATTTTGGAGGTAGAAAATGGTTGGTATTGTTTTAGCAAGCCATGGTGGAATGGCAAAAGGAATGCTTGAATCGGCAGAGATGATTATGGGTGAGCAAGAACAGATTCAAGCTTTGGCATTGAATCCTCAAGATGATCCATTGTCATTGTCGGAAAAGATGAAAGAAGCCGCGAAAGCGGTTGATACTGGAGACGGGGTTATTTTATTGGTTGACTTAATGGGAGGTTCTCCATCCAATGCGTCTGCTTATTTGGCGCAGGAAGGAGTGCCGGTGATTACGGGAATGAGCCTGCCGATGCTTCTGGAATTATTGGGTATGAGATTTGATTTTTCTGAATCTTTAATTGAACATATCATGGAAGCCGGAAAAAGTGGTATTATGGATATAAGAACAATTTTGGGGGTGAAATAATGGTAAAGCACATGAGAATTGACAATCGCTTGATTCACGGTCAAGTGACAACAACATGGGTTGGATATGTCAATGCAGATCTGATTATGGTTGTAAATGACAAGGTCTCCAAAGATCCCATTCAAACGGTAATGCTGCCTATGGCTGCGCGAGGTGTAAAGACATTGGTATTAAGCATTGAAGACGCGATCAAGCACATTCAGGAGAATGAAAAGCAAAAGATCATGATCGTGGCAAAATTCGGAACGGATGCTTTGGCGTTAATGGAAGCCGGAATCCGACCGGAAGAAGTCAACATGGGCAACCAAGCGCCATTGCCAGGAACGAAGTATCAGATGGTAACCAAATCGATTGCCGTTACGGTGGAAGATGCGGCTGTGTATCGCAAGATCGCAGAATTGAATGGCGGAAGCTTGACAACACAGATGATGCCATCGAATCCAAAACAGGATTTTGTTAAGCTGATGGAAGATAAAGGACTATAGTCAGGGAGGAAGGAATGCTCGAGATTGGATTTTCAAAAGAATCCATCACGCCATCGTTGCCGATTTCCTTGGGTGGATATGCAGACCGAAAGGGTTTGGCCAATGAGGTGCATGATGATTTATTTGTGCGGGCATGTTATCTTGAATCTGGAGGCAAGCAATGCATATTGCTTGCCTTTGACTTGCTGATGATGGATGATAGTTATTATCAACCTATGCAAAAAGAGATAGCAGCCGCAGTGGGAGTATCTGCTGAGAATGTATTACTCAGCACCACACACTCTCATTCAGCGCCTTTATTCATTGCCCAGGATCGATTTGGGAAAGTGGATGAGGCTTATTATGAGAAAGTGAAAGACATTGCCGTCAAAACAGCGAAAAGGGCATCGGCGGGCAAGCAAGCGGGAAAGGTTGCCTGGTACCAAAAGAACTATTCAGGAGTGGGCAGCAGTCGGCGCAGTGAAAGCCTTGAAGGAGATGTGATTCTAACGGTACTGTCTTTTGCGGATATGTCGAACCGTCCGATCGCGGGGATCGTGAATTACAATTGCCATCCAACCGTGATGTCTGCGGACAATCTGTCTGTATCCAGAGACTATCCAGGCGCAATGATGGAAGCGTTGGAAAACTACGGGATCGGGGAATTTGCATTTGTCAATGGTGCTGCAGGAGACGTCAGCACGCGATTTGTGCGCAAGGGACAGAATTTTGAAGAAGTGGAACGTTTGGGGAAACTTCTGGCAGACCAAGTGGCAATCGGAATGCGGGAAATGACCTATGAAACAGTGGAAGATTTCACCTTGCTCTCTAAAGTTATTCAACCGCCGCTGAAGGTTTTGCCTGACGTTGAGGAGCTTGACCGTCTGATTGACGAGATTCAGGAAGAAGAAAATCAGATGAAGGCGGAAGGTTTGTCTGAAGCGCAGCTTCGATTGGTCCATACAAAGCTGCAGGGTGCCTATGTACAGAGAGAGCTGAAGGAATTTTTGCCGGAGTTGGATCAAACGGTTCGCATGAGCGCATTGAAAATCGGCAAGGGTGCCTTTGTATTTTTGAATGCCGAGTTGTTCTCAGGACCTGCTGCACAGATCAACAAGGATTCTGATTGTGAAGTCGTGGGCGTCGTGGGCTATACGAACGGGATCGCAGGATACTTGCCGGATCAAAAAGCCTTTGAAGAAGGCGGCTATGAAGCCTTGTCTTGCCGTTTTGCACCGGGAATCGGCGAACGAATTGCTCGTGAAGGGTTGGATTTACTGAAAGGGAAGTAAATTTTTTTGAACAAAGTTGTCATATCAACATATCAATTGTGAAGGATGGAGATGGAATGAAACTTTCAGGAGAAGTATTTTTTGAAGCAGCCGACAAACGGGTGAATCAGCTGGTGGATTCGCAATGGGATGCGATCATCAAAACCGGAAAAGAGTTGGCGAGAGTGATTGAAGAAGACGGTGTGATCCATGTGTTTGGAACCGGACATTCGGAGTGCTTTGCGATGGAATTGGTATTCCGTGCCGGAGGCTTGGTGCCCATGCACCGCATGAGCATTCAGGATCTTGCCTTACGAGGAAAACTGGATCCGCAAAAGCTGAATGATCCAATGATTGAACGGACGCCGGAGATTGCCCATCAATTGTGGGATCTCTACCGGATCGAACCGAATGATGCCTTTATTTTGGTTTCCAATTCGGGAATCAATCCAACCATTGTTGAGCTGGCGACCATTATTCGGGAGAAAGGACATCGACTGATTGTTGTGACCAGCATGGAACACAGCCAAGGTCAAAAATCCCGTCATGAAAGCGGGCAAAAATTGTACGAGATGACAGACTGGGTGATCGACAATTGCGGTCCCGAGGGAGATGCACTGATTGATGCGGGAGAAGGCATGAAGGTATGCTCCATTTCTTCCATCACGGGCGCATATATTGCTCAGATGCTGACGGCTGAGATTTTCCAAAATCTTAAGCAATCCGGAGACACACCGCCGATTTTGATCAGCGCCAATGTCAATGGCGCCGATGTACACAATGAAAAGGTCTGCCAGCGGTACGAAGGCCGTTGGAACTCGTAGGGGGTGGGAAGAATGGTGAATGCAAAAAGCTTTTTGGAAGCAGCGCAAGAGCGAATTGAAATGGTTGAAACCACACAGATGGATGCCATTCGAAAAGCGGCAGACGTGTTGGCGGAACGAATCGACAAGGGTGGAGTTGTCCATATTTATGGATCCGGCCATTCTGCGTGTTTTGCCATGGAATTGAGTTGCCGAGCAGGAGGTCTGGTGCCGATGCATCGGATTTTTAATCAGGATCTTGTGCTGAGAGGCGCATACACGTACGAAGAATTCAAAGATGGTATCTTTGAACGCCGAGAAGGTGTGGCGGATACCTTCTGGGGATTGTATAATATACAAAAGGAAGATGCTTTCATTATTGTTTCAAATTCAGGAAGAAATGGATTGATTTTGGATATGACCTTGAAGGCAAAAGAGATGGGCTTGCCGGTGATTGCCGTAACGAGCATGGAGCATACGCAGTCTGTGGAGAGCCGTCATTCCAGCGGGAAAAGGCTATTTGAGTTGGGCGACATTGTGATTGACAATTGCGGTCCAACCGGAGATGCACTGCTGGAAGTGTCGGATCTGCCGATGAAGGTTTGCTCAATCTCATCAATTACCGGAGCATATATTGCCCAAGCGTTGACAGCAGAAATTTACCAGCGGCTGGCGGATCGCGGTCAGAAACCGCCCGTGCTGATCAGTTATAATGTTGAAGGCGCTGATGAGCATAATGAAAAAATACTAGAGGCTTACGAGGGACGTTGGAACTCATAAGCGGGAAGAGAGGAACCGATGAGAAAGGTACAAAAAGAGAATCCAATTCCTTTGTATTATCAGTTGAAGGAAATTATCTTGGAAATGATTGACAACATGGAATTGCAGGCAGGAGATCCCATTCCACCGGAGCGGGAATTATGTGAGTTTCATGGCATCAGCCGCATGACTGCACGAAAAGCCATTGACGTATTGGTGAATGAAGGTGTTGTTTATCGTGAGCAAGGACGGGGCTCTTTTGTCGCGGAACCGAAAATCAATCAACCGATTTCGAAACTTGTCGGATTTACTGAAGACCACATAAGTCGGGGGCGAAGAACAGAGACGAGACTATTGGAATTTGAGGTTCGTCCGGCGACTAAGATATACGCGCAGCGTTTGCAAATTCCAGAAGGAAGTTTGATTATCAAGGCGAGAAGACTGAGAACCGTAGATGGCGAGCCAATGGGCATCGAGAATATTTACGTGCCGAAAGCCTTGTTTCCAGACTTGAATGGAGAGATGATCGACAATCAATCCTTCTATTCCCTGGTTGAAAAGCATTACGGCTTTAAGCTCGCGTATGCAAAGCAGACCATTGAGCCATTGATTATCAATGATTATGATTCCGAATTGTTGAATCAGGATGATAAAGCGCTGGGTTTGCTCTTCAGAAGAACGACATTTGTAGAGAGCGGGAAGATTATCGAGTATACCAAGACAGTGTATCGAAGCGATCGGTATCGATATGAAATCACCCTGGATCGATAGGACCTTCTTCGGGTGGTTTCGCCAAGAAGAAAAAGGAGATAATGAAAATGGCGAATTTTACCTATATGAAACATGCGATTGCACTATTGGAAAAAATTGATCAAGAGCAAGGCGAACAAATGAAACAAGCTGCCCAATGGGTAGCGGATAATATTCGGGAAGACCGAATGATTCACGTATTCGGAACGGGCCATTCCCATATGATCGGCATTGAAATGTTTGTCCGCGCAGGCGGTTTGGCAAACGTGAATGCGATTTTGGATCCGGACGTGTTGACATCCAACGGTGCGAGACGAAGTGGCGCCTTGGAGAAATTGCCGGGCTTGGCCGATATTATCTATGACCAATATGATATTCGTGCCGGCGATATTATGATTGTGATTTCCAATTCAGGAAGAAATGCAGCGCCGATCGAAATGGCCATGCGTGCGCGAAAAGAAGGCGTGAAAGTGATCGCGCTGACCAATTTGAAACAGTCTGAACAAATTACCAGCCGTCATCCAAGCGGAAAAAGATTGTTCGAATGCGCGGATTTGGTCCTGGATTCCTGTGTGCCGTTTGGGGATGCCATGATGGAAGTGGGCGGTGTTCCGACTGCGCCGGGCTCTACAATTTCCGGTGTGGCAACCATCAATACCATTGTGAATGAGGCGATGATGATGCTGGCCGAAGAAGGACACAAGCTGCCGGTCTTCGCAAGCCAAAACGTGGATGGATTCAACAATGATGATCTGTATGAAAAATACATCGGCCGTGTGAAACATATCTAGTTGCAACAGATGGTGCATGAAATGCTCAGGCAGATCGGACCGGGGTAAACCGAGGGAGCGAAGTCATGGTTTGGACTTTTCGAAGGCTTGAAGAAGATGATTTTGACGTTTTACATCAATGGATGAATCATGGGGAAGTCAAAAAATGGTACACCAAGGGCATGATAACGCCTGCCCGCATACGGGAGAAGTATGGACCTTGTGTGACAGGAGAATCGCCCAAACTGACGATGATTGCATGTTTGGATGGGTGTCCCACTGGGTTCCTGCAGGCTTATTCCCTGGGAAATTACCCGGCCTACGCCGAGCAGGTGGGCATTTGCGACGCCGTGGGGATTGACTTGTTTATCGGCGAGACCGATAAGTTGAACCATGGATTGGGCAGTGCCATGTTGCGCGCCTTTGTCGAAACGGTGCTGCCTTGCGAATTTACTGAATCGACAGCCGTCATTGGCCCGGAGCCGGAAAACAAACGGGCGATTCGTGCTTACGAGAAAGCTGGTTTTCAGTATTTTCGGCGGATTGAAAACCCCCGCGAGGAGATGTTTGAGTACTTAATGAAGCGGCCGTTACCAAAATGTAATGAAATACCGGTTGACAGCCACAAGTAAATTGAGATATGATGACCGCAGTAAGTGAATCTTTAATCCAGTACGAGAGACTGGAAAGGTTGACGCACAAGGGGCATAGTGTATTTTTGCAACGGTTTATTGCGACGATTTTTGACCTTTCTTGACTTTCAAGAGAGGTCTTTTTTTGTATCCATTTTTAATTTTGCACCGAGAGGCAAAGAAGGAGGATTTTTATGACAGGCAGACACTTAATTGAACCGAGAGATTTTACCGTAGAGGAATTGGAAACGATCTTTCAATTGGCAGAACAAATACTTCATGCGCCGGAACGATTTTTGGACGCATGCAAGGGGAAATTATTGGCGACATTGTTTTATGAGCCTTCAACGCGTACACGATTTTCATTCGAAGCAGCCATGCTTCGGTTAGGCGGTTCCATCATTGGTTTCGATGATCCTAATGCATCTTCAACAGCAAAAGGCGAATCGCTTTCGGACACAATCCGCACAGTAGGTGCCTATGCCGATGCAATTGTGATGCGGCATCCGCGGGAGGGATCGGCAAAGCTTGCTTCCGAATCTTCAAAGATCCCGGTCATCAACGCGGGGGATGGCGGCCATCAGCATCCGACACAGACCCTGACGGATCTTCTAACCATTCGACAGGAAAAGGGACGCTTGAACAATTTGACGATCGGGGTATGCGGCGACTTGAAATTCGGTCGAACCATTCACTCGCTGATTCGCGCCATGGACCGATATGAAGGGATCAAGTTTGTTTTCATCTCGCCGGAAGAACTGGAATTGCCGACTTATGTCAAGGAAGAGATCGAGCAGGCGGAGTTTGTTGAAACCCGAGACTTGGAAGCGGTCATGGGAGAGCTCGACATTTTGTATATGTCGCGGGTCCAACGGGAACGGTTTGTTTCAGAAGAAGAATACCTGCGGCTGAAGGACACCTATATCCTGAACCCGGAAAAAATGGAATTGGCGAAAGAAGACGCGATGATTCTTCATCCCTTGCCAAGGGTGAACGAGATTTCTGTCGAAGTGGACAAGGATCCTCGGGCGAAATACTTTGAACAGGCCCACTACGGCATGATTGTACGAATGGCATTGTTGATGACAGTTCTGGGGGTGAAGGAAAATGATTAATGTATCGAAATTGAAAAAAGGCTTGGTGATTGATCATATTGCGGCAGGAAGCGGCTATCGGATTTTCCGCCAGCTGAAATTGGACCAACTGGAAGATGTGGTTGTCTTGATGCGCAATGTTCCCAGCCAAAAGATGGGGAAAAAGGATGTCATCAAAATTGAAAACCATATCGATCTGGATTTGGAAGTTTTGGGACTGATTGATCCCCATGCGACGATTAACGTCGTTGAAAACGGAAATCGAGTAAAAAAGATCCGCCTTGCGCTTCCCAAACGGGTGGAAGGGATTCTGAAATGTAAAAATCCGCGATGCATCACGCAATATGAAAAAGTGGATGCACCGATTTTCTACCTGTCTGAGGAAGAAAGCAAAACCTACCGCTGCAGCTATTGCGACTCACCGACGCATTTTCAGGGAGGCGAATAGGATGAAGCGATATATCAATCTGCGGCTTGTTGATGCAGAACTGGATTCCTTTGGGGACTTGTGGGTCAACGATGCCGGGAAAATCGAAAAGATTGTACTGCGTCCCAAGGCAAGAATGGCGGCAGAGGCAAATGATTTTGACGGCTGGGGAATGACCGGCATGCCATCCTTTATCGATCTGCACGGTCACTTCCGGGAACCGGGCCAAGAGAAGAAGGAAACCATCAAAACCGGCATTCAGGCGGCTGTAAAAGGCGGATATGGACTGGTGGTTGCCATGGCGAACACCACACCGATCTGCGATGAGCCCAAATGGATTGAGGCCAATCAAAATAAGGCCCAGGCCATGAAAAAAGCGGAGTTGATTCAGGTATCAGCCGTAACCAAAGGGTTTGGTCAAGAAGCGGTGGATTATCAAGCCCTTCGCCCCCTGACCCGATTGTTCTCCAATGACGGGAAGCCGATCGAGAATCCCAAGGTCATGGTGGAGGCGCTGGAGAATTCGATCAAGCATGATTTTTTGCTGATGGTTCATCAGGAGCCGGAAGAGGAAATGATTCGTCGGGACCTGCTGCTCACAGAAGCGGTGGGCGGCAACCTGCATATTTGCCATGTCAGTACGGAGCGGTCTGTTTCCCTGATCCGGGAGGCGAAAAAGCGGGGCGTGAAGGTGAGCTGTGAAGTGACGCCGCACCATTTGTACCGCGCCAATGAAGGATATAAAGTGAACCCGCCTTTCGGCGAGGAAAGGGATCGACTTGCCCTGATTGAAGGCTTGCTGGACGGAACCATCGACTGTATTGCGACGGACCATGCGCCGCATACGCCGGAAGACAAGGAAGCCGGGTCGCCGGGCATTACGGGTTATGATGCCGCGTTTTCCCTGGTGAGAACGGCCATGCCGGAGGTTCCGCTGTCAAAAATCAGCGAGTGGATGAGCGCGAATCCTGCCGAGATATTGGGTATCGATCGAATGGCGACAGAAGGGAAACTGGCGGTTGGCAAGGATGCCAATCTGGTTCTGCTGCGGCCAGATGAGCCGCGCACGCTGGATACCTTTTATTCGAAATCAAACAACACGCCGTTTGCCGGCGACCAGGTCGTAGGAGTTATTGAGCAGACAATCCGGAAGGGAGTACGAATCGATGAAAATGCATGAATTAGCGAAGAAAAGTGAAAAGAGTCCAGTTTGTTTGGGACTGGACGTGCGGGAAACCTACCTTCCCGAGATTCTGAAGAATGATACGGGTCTTTCTCGGGAAGAGAAAATCTTTCAATTCAATAAAGAGATTATCTTGCACACTGAAGAGGCTGTTGCCTGCTACAAGGTGCAAATTGCTTGCTATGAAGCCTTGGGATTGGAAGGCTTGAGAGCCTATGCCAAAACCCTGCAGTTTGCCAGAGAACGAGGCAATATTGTGATTGCGGATGTGAAGCGTGGCGACATTGCTTCCACGGCCGGCATGTATGCCCAAGGTCACTTCAGCGGCGACTTTGAATCCGACATTATGACTGTAAACGCCTATATGGGAGAGGATGCGATCACACCATACTTCCCCTACATGGAAGAAAAGGGCAAGGGCTTGTTCGCCCTGCTGCGCACATCGAATCCTTCTGCCGTCGATTTTCAAGAGTTGAAAACCGACAAAGGGGCTTTGTATCTGGAAGTGGCCAGAAAGATCGAAGAGTGGGGCGCTCGACTGCCGCGTGAAGGACAGTTCAACGCCATCGGCGCGGTAGTTGGTTTGACGGCGCCGGAAGCCTTTGAAGAAATTCAGGAAGTGATGCCTCATACCTTCTTCCTGGTGCCGGGATACGGCGCCCAAGGCGGAACAGGGAAAGATTTGGCTCGCGTATTGAGAAAATCGCGCTGTATGGTGGTAAATTCTTCCCGCGGATTGATTACGGCCCATCAGGGAATTGAAGAGGGTGCCGATTTTGCGAAAGTGATTCAAGCAAAAACGGAAACCATGCGAGAGGAGATCTTGCAATGGGTGTAAACGCAGGGGAAGGAAAGGTTTTAGCCATTCGGGAAGTGGGGGAGGCGATCGTTCATCTGACCCTTTCCACACAAACCACACCCAAACCGGGGCAATTCTACCTGCTTCGGGCATGGGAGGAAGCGCCGCTTTTGGGGCGTCCGCTCAGCGTATTCGACTTTTCGGAAGGAAAGGTGGAATTCGTCTTCAAAGTAGTGGGAAAAGGAACCGAAATATTGGCGAAACTGAAAGTCGAAGATGAAATTCAGCTGCAAGGCCCTTACGGCAACGGCTTCCCTCAAGTAGAAGGCAAAATCCTGCTGATTGGCGGCGGATTGGGCAATGTCCCCCTTCACGCAACAGCCAAGACGCTTGTTGGACGAGGGGTGGAAGCGGATCTTCGATTGGGTTTTGCAGAAGAAGCCTATTGCGCCGAAGAATTTGAGTCAGCCGCAACAAAAACGGAACTGGTGGTTGGCGGTCTGGTAACCGAAGGGCTCGAAATGAAGGGTTATGATGCGGTATTTACCTGCGGTCCCCATCCCATGATGGAAGCCGTCGTCAACATGGCCAAAGAAGCGGGAATTCCCAGCTATGTGTCTGTAGAAAAGCGCATGGCCTGCGGTATTGGCGCATGCCTGGTCTGCACCTGCAAGACCAAGAGCGGCAACAAGAAGACCTGCAAGGATGGTCCGGTATTTGAAGGGGAGGAAGTGTTCTATGAAAACGAAGATTCCATTTCTTGATCTTGAACTGAAAAACCCCATTATCGCGGCATCCGGCACCTTTGGGTTTGGAGAAGAATTTGCGGAGTACTACGACATAGAAAAACTTGGCGGCATCAGCTACAAGGGATTGACCCTGGATCCCCGAGACGGCAATGAAGGGATTCGGGTCTGGGAAACGCCAGCCGGCATGATGAACAGCGTAGGTTTGGAGAATCCGGGCGTGGATGCCTTCTCATCAGAGATCTGGCCAAGAATCCAAGACCGGGATCTGGTGTCCGTAGTCAATGTGGGCGGCAGCACCCTGGAAACCTATCTGGAGGCGGTTCGGCGTCTTGAGGGCTGTGATTACGATATTTTGGAGCTGAATATTTCCTGTCCCAATGTCAAAGCAGGCGGGATGGCTTTTGGAACGGAAGCAAAAAGTGCACAGCGCATCACCCAGGCGGTACGCATGCAGACCAAAAAGCGGTTGATGGTGAAGCTTTCACCCAATGTCAGCAATATTGGCGAGATCGCCAAGGCTTGCGAGGCAGGCGGCGCGGATGCCATCAGTCTGATCAATACGGTCCAGGCCATGGCCATCGACACAAAATCGCGACAAATTGTTTTTAACAATACTTATGCCGGACTGTCCGGCCCGGCGATTCGCCCCATTGCCCTTCGCATGGTCCACCAAACGGCGAAAGCAACTAAGCTTCCCATTGTGGGCATGGGCGGAATCACATCGGCTGACGAGGTCATTCAATTTATGATGGCAGGCGCCAGCGCGGTGCAAATCGGTACGGCATTTTTCACCAACCCGAACGAAATCTTTCAAATTCCAGCACAATTGGAGGCGTGGATGGACAAAGAAGGCGTTCGATCATTAACGGAAATTATCGGGATTGTCTAAGGAGGAAAATCATGAGTGAAATTAAAAATATTTTAAAAGAAACAGAGGCATTTTTGGAAGGCCATTTTCTACTATCGTCCGGCAGACATTCCGGAGAGTATGTGCAATGCGCCAAGGTATTGCGCTTCCCAGACAAGGCGGCGGCGGTGTTGAAACCGGTTGTCGACCAGCTCAATGAGATTGAGTATGATGTGATTATTGGACCTGCCATGGGCGGCGTTATTGTTGCCTATGAATTGGGACGCCAATGCGGCAAGGAAGCCTTGTTCACCGAGCGAAAAGACGGCGTGATGCAATTGCGACGGGGATTTTCAATCGAACCTGGAGCGAAGATCATTATCGCAGAAGATGTGGTGACGACAGGAAAATCAACCGTCGAAACGAAAAAGGCGCTAGAAGCCTTGGGCGGAGAAGTCGTTGGTTTGGCCTGCATCGCGGACAGACGTCCGGCAGGATTTGATTTGGATTTTCCAGTCTACTCGGCAATCAAATTGACCATCGAGTCTTATGAAGCGGATGCATGCCCAATTTGCCAGGCGGGCGAGATCGAACTCATTAAGCCGGGATCACGGGAGATGAAAAAATAATCACTGAAAATAGTCAGAACATTAAAGGAGCGTTAGCTCCTTTTTGTGTTAGAATAGAAAAAAGGAGGGATTACAATGAACAAAAATGGTATTTTAATCTGGATTTGTTTAATTGTTCTCCTTTTTTGTGGTTGCGCAGATGCATCTGACAGCAGTAAGGATCAGGCACCCACACCCATAGAAGAGGAACAGCGAATTCAGGATACAAGTGAGATTCGGTGCGCAGACAAGGAAGAAGCAAAGGCACAGGAATCGATTGGGACCTATACGATCGCAAATCAGGTGACTTATGAATTCGGAGAAGAGGAAATCTTCGCTGGTCCGGAGGTGATCGGACACTATGTGAAGGGTGTGCCGTATTTTGATTTGTCCAAAGTGATGGAGTGCTTTAACTGGAACTGGGTATCGGGAGAAGACCGCCTGATCTGGAAAGGCAACCTGCAATACCGGTTCGACGACGAAGAAGTTGAGAGAATTTTGTTGGATGAGCGTGGTTCGCCATACCACTATCGGTTTCCTTTGATGGAAAGCGAGGGGAAGCTGATGATTGCCCAAATGGATATGGAGGAACTGTTTGGACTGCAAAGCCGTTGGGAGCCGGAAACGCGAGTGTTGGATCTTTTGGAATGGGCATGGGTGCTGCCGGAATCGATTGAAGTGAAAGTCCACGGGGATGAAGTTCATGCGGCTATCACAATCAAACCTTTGGAAAGTGGAGCCTATGTTCTGGAAGAGCCGTTTTCCATCCGCTTGGTCGGCAATGACCATTCACCAGCCAGTCGATTCAGCTCCGGGCATGGCGAATCGGGGCTGTATGTGATGGAAACCGTGGGCGTCATGCTGATTCCCGGAAGTGCTTGGGATGGTTATGCCTGGGTTCATTATCGGTCGCGACCGCTTGGCGTGTATCCAATCCAGGCTGAGTTTGAAGCGGCTACCGGAGAAATCCAAGTGCAAACCGGACCTTGGGAAGACTTTATTTTAGAATCGCCGAAGGACTTTTATATCAGCGAGGGAGATCGACTTACCGTTCAAGGCCAGACGGACGACGAGATGGTAATTTATCAGGTTGAAGCCCTGAAGGAAGGGCAATTTGTGGCCTGTTGCGAGGAACGTTTCACAGTGGATGGAAGTTTTGCATGGGAATGGACACCGCCGGGAAGAGGCATCTACCGGATACAGATTGTAACAGAGAACGGGAATGTCAGAAACAATCGTACGCATTTTTATTTTGAAAAAAGATAAAAAAATTTTCTGAACTGGTATAGCAAGCGTTTTCTTATGATGTATGCATCGAAAATGGATAGAATGGGCAATGTATGGATCCTATCAAATGAGGATCCTTTTTTTTATGCAAACTGGTATAGATGAGATATGACTGGTATAGATTAATTATTATAGACGTATATACCAGTTGATGATATACTGGCAGCGTAGAGAGGAGGCGTTGAAGGTGAATCGAAAGGGAACCAAGCCGATTTATATTCAGCTTCAGGAATATGTAAAGCAAAATATTGAAACAGGAACATACAAGCCCGGACAATTATTGCCGTCTGAGCGAGAATTTTCGGAGATGTTTGGCATCAGTCGCATGACGGTTCGTCAGGCGATCCAAGGCCTTGTTGGAGACGGACTTGTCATCAAAGAGCATGGCAGAGGCATGTTTGTTGCCCGGAGAACCATTGAAAAGGACAATGAACTGCAGGGATTTAGTGAAGATATGATTAAACTTGGCTTTAAACCGGACAGCAAAACCTTGGAATTTATAAAGATTTTTGCTACCGAGAAGCATGCGAAGCAATTGGAAATCGAAGTGGGAGAGCCGGTCTATTTCATTAAACGATTGCGGTTGGCTGATGGAATGCCCATGGCTATTGAATATGTCTATGTGCCAGCCAAGTATGTAGAAAACCTTGAAAAGTATAATCTCGAGCATTGTTCGCTTTATGAAGTGATGAAGACAGATTACAAGATCGAAATGATGTATGCGGAACAGAGCATTATGGCTAAAAAGCTGGCCAAATCAGATGCACGGCTTTTGCTGAGAAAAGAATCCGGGTTCGGCCTGTTTGTGAATCGCCGTGTGTTTGACCGGCAAAATCGGCTGATTGAATACGGTGAAACCTATTACCATCCGGAGCGGTATCAGTTTTCATTGACGGTGGACAAGAAGTAGATCAGGAGGAAGTATGAAGGTTGTATTGTTGTCACATGGGAAAATGGCGGAAGGGATTCATCAGGCGGTCGAGATGATTACAGGACCCCAGAAGGACCTATTGAGTCTCGGCTTGCTGGAAAGTGAGAGCCCAAAAGAGTTTATGGACCGCGTCAGAGCGATTCTGCCGGAGGAAGCTTTCACGGTATTGGTTGATTTGAGAGGCGGAACGCCATTTAACGTGGCGTCTTTGTTGCAAAGGGAAAAACGATTTCCAATCCTTACAGGGATGAATTTGCCGATGGTCCTGGAAGCCGTACTGGGCATGGACGAGCAAAATATTGATGGGATTCCTGAAAAAACCAGGGTTTCTATAGAACTTTTAAAAGGAGGTGAGTAAATGAGTATTGTATTGGCGAGAGTGGATGGACGTATGATTCATGGTCAGGTTGCGAATGCATGGTGTCGTTTGTTGAATGTGGATGAAATTGTTGTAATCAATGATGAAGCGAGAAACGATGAAATGCAAGCAACGCTTTTGGAATTTGCAGTTCCGCCTGGTGTTGATTTCCACCTGAAGTCCGTTTCTGAAGCGGCGGATTTGTTGAAGGACAATCGGCTAAAGGGAAGCAAAACGATGTTGATTTTCAAAGAACTGCAAGACGCCAAGGGGGTCATGGAAGCTGGTTTCCAGCTGGAAGAACTCAACATCGGAGGCATGTATTATCAAGAGGGCAAGGCACAAAAAGACAAGGCTTTATATTTAAGTCATGCGGACGAAGAGGATTTGCGGAAAATTCTAGCGTCGGGGACAAAGGTCTTTTACCAGGTGGCACCGATGAATGATGCAAAAGAAATTCAAAAATACCTGTAAGGAGGAGATAATTTATGGCAACACTTACAACTGCATTATTGGTTGCGGTCGTAGCAGGCATTCTAGAGTGGGATATTTATGGATGGGGTCATACAATGATTTCACGACCGCTTGTGGCAGGGCCCATTATGGGCTTGGTTTTGGGGGATGTACATACCGGTCTTTTAATTGGGGCTTCGATTGAAATGATCTACTTGGGCGTAATCCCGGTTGGAGCCGCGGTACCGCCGGATGCGACAACGGCTGCAGCCATTTCAACTGCCTTGGCAATTCTTTCGGGAATTGAAACGGGTGTGGCGACGACGTTGGCCATTCCAGTTGCAGTCGCAGCGCAAATGGTGCAAATGTTTGTCTGGACCATCAACAGTGGTTTGATGCACAAGGCAGACCAGTATGCGCGAAACGGCAATTTGGACGGTGCTTGCAGAACGCATTTAACAGGATCCTTTTTGTTCTTCCTTCAAGGGGCAGTGCCAGCGTTCTTAGCGGTCCTCTTGGGCGTAGACGCGGTAAAACTGCTGGTTGAGAGTATGCCGGCATGGTTGACCTCTTGGCTGAATGTTGCGGGCGGCATGCTTCCTGCATTAGGTTTTGCAATGTTGTTTGTGATGATGAGCAACAAGAAATTATTGCCGTACTTTATTCTGGGATTTGGTTTGGCGGCATATTTCAAAGCAGGGCTGATTGGAACGGCAGTTTTGGGTCTTGGCGCTGCAATGATTCATGTTAACCACATGAACCAGTCAAAGATTGAGGCATAGACAGGAGGGATGAACATGGAAAATCAAAATTCAGTGATTACAAAAAAAGATCTGAAAAAAGTATATTGGCGTTCATTCTTTGAGATGGCATCCATCAACTATGAACGTTTTCAAGCATTGGGATATTTGTTTGCAATTGCACCGGTGTTGAAGAAATTGTATCCGGAAAAAGAAGCGCTCTCCGAGGCCATGCAACGCCATATGGAGATGTATAACTCGCATCCGTGGATGATCAATCCAATCTTGGGCGCAACGATTGCCCTGGAAGAAAAAAATGCGGCGGGGGAAGACACATCGGCAGCGATCAATAATATCAAGGTTGGCCTGATGGGACCTTTTGCCGGCATTGGCGATTCGCTTTTCTGGGGAACGATTCGACCGATTCTCGCGGGTCTTGGAGCGGCGATGGCACTGCAAGGCAACTTGTTGGGACCAGTCATCTTCTTGATTCTATGGAATATCATCAACTTTGGTTTCCGATATTACTCGCAAATGTACGGGTATGAAACCGGGATTCGCATTTTGAAGAATATGAAGGAAAGCAATATTGTTCAGAAGATTTCAGAAGGCGCGTCGGTTTTGGGCTTGATGGTGCTGGGCGTTTTGGTGGCATCCTGGATCAACGTAAAAACACCGTTGATGTTTGGCGCGGCGGAGAGCCAAATGGCATTGCAGGATATTTTGGATAGCATTGTACCAAGCTTGCTTCCTTTGGTGACCACGCTGACCATTGTAAAATTATTGAGAAAAAAGATCACACCAAACAAATTGATCGTTGGCATCTTCGCGGTAGCATTGGTGTTGTCATTGACAGGAATTTTAGCTGTATAGGAGAGTACGTATGAAAAATCGGGAACTGATTACCCGCTTTAAGAATAATATAATTGTTTCATGTCAGGCACAGGAAGGCGAACCCTTGCATGTTCCCGGATATATGACCAGAATGGCACTGGCTGCAAAGCAGGCTGGCGCAGTTGGGATACGGGCGGAATCTCCAGCGGATATCAAGGCAATTAAGGAAGAAATAGGGCTTCCGGTTATTGGTCTTTGGAAAGTTGTCACGCCTGGAGTAGACGTTTATATCACCCCAACACTGGAAGCGGCAGAAGCGATCTATCAGGCAGGTGCTGACATTATTGCAATTGATGCAACTTTTCGAAAGAACTCCGAAGGGAAATGGGCTTGGGAATTGATTCAAGAAATTAAGGACAAGATGGACGTTTTGGTAATGGCGGACATATCCACCTATGAAGAAGGCATGAACGCGGAAAAAATGGGAGCGGACCTGGTTAGCACAACATTGTCCGGTTATACCAGCTATAGCCCGCAAATCAAAGGTCCTGATTATGAATTGATTGAAAGTCTTGCACGCGATTTGAAAATTCCATTGATGGCGGAAGGAAAAATCAGAAGACCGGAAATGGCCAAGAAGGCATTGGAATTGGGCGCATATGGGGTAATCGTAGGCGGTGCAATCACAAGACCGTTGGAAATCGCGACGGAGTATGTGGATATTTTGGAGGGTTTTCGAAATGAGAAAAAAGCATAATCAAGGATATCATTCGCCGGCAAGCAGAAGGATTCTTGACTATACTTTCTCAAAAAAATTATAACGGATTCACGCTGGTTTATCAAACGGATACCCGATGGGTATCCGTTTTTCTCTACAATTCATTTGATAAACACACTTCGATAATGAAACTCGATAGGCGGTTTGGTATAATGAAGGGCAGGGAGGAATGGGTATGAAAATCAATCCATTATTGGGCATATTTGAAAACAAGGAAATCGAAAAAACATATTTTGACCAGTTCTTCGAAAACTCTATGGTTTTTCTGCGAAGAAGCCTGATGATGCTTGGGATCCTCTACACCTTATTTTTGATTCCAGACTGGTTGTTTTTACGGCCTCACGCAGACTTTGTCTGGGCCTTTTTAAACCGGGGACTTTTCTTTTTTCTGATCATGATTTTGTATTTTTGGCTGCGGTTTGGAAAGGGATTTACCTTATATCCGATTATTATGCTGCTCACGGAGATCGCCGTCAGCCTTTTATTTATTCAAATGTTTGTGGTGTACGACAAAAGCAGCGATTTAATGATTCAGTTTCTGGGGATGATTTCCATGATTCTGGGGATGTTTCTGGTACCCAACCGGGCCTATTACCATTTGATTGCTACAGGCATTGCCGGGCTGGCCTTTTTTTATCATGCCGTGAATGTCTTCAATCCGGAAGGGTTTCAAGCGGCGGCATGGTTGATTTATCTGATTGTCATTATCGGCATTAGCTATGTGAATGCAGTCCGGGCCAATACCTATCAGAGGAAGCAATATATCAACAGTTTGAACTTGAAAGAGCTTTTGGATATGGATCCGCTGACGGAAATCTATAATCGTCAGAAATTTGATGTGGAATTGATGAAATACTTGGCATCCGTCGAAGAGGAGGCCGTCGCAACCATTATGTTCGATATTGATGATTTCAAGCGGGTCAATGACGAGTTTGGCCATTTGGAAGGCGATCGGGTCTTAAAGAAGGTTTCCGAGATCGCGCGAAGCCAGGTGCGGGAACGGGATGTGCTGGCTCGATGGGGCGGCGAGGAATTTATCATTTTGATGCCGCATGCTGGAAAACTGGAAGCTTATTCGGTCGCAGAGCGCATCCGCAAGGAAATTGAAAAGCAGTTTGCCGAAGAAGACTTGATGATCACCTGCAGTTTTGGAGTCACGGAAATTTCACGGGATGATGATTTTGAAGCCATCATGAAACGGGTGGACGCCCATTTGTATGCGGCCAAAGCCCAGGGAAAGAACCACACCATGGTATACTAGGAGGCGAAAATGAGAAAAGTGATCTTTGATTGTGATCCGGGACTGGATGATGCAATTGCCATGTTGATTTTGTGCCAATCGGAGTTCGACCTTCTGGGTGTTACGACGGTAGCGGGCAACCATGTGATTGGAACGACAACAAAAAACGCATTGGACTTGCTTGCGCTTTACGGATGCCCGGAAGTCCCGGTTGCAAAGGGGGCAGACCGGCCTTTGATTCAGGATCTGCATATTGCAGATTTTGTACACGGACCCAATGGTTTGGGGGAAGTCATCTTACCTGCGGCTTCAAGACAGGCGGAGGCGGACCATGCCGTGGAATGGATGCGTAAAACGATCATGGCCAGCGATGAGAAAGTGACGTTGGTCGCCATCGGACCTTTAACGAATCTGGGGCTTCTGCTTCGGATGTATCCGGAGGTCAAAGAAAAAATCGAATTGATTGCGCTGATGGGCGGATCGACGACTTTTGGCAATATTTCGCCTGTGGCGGAAGCCAATGTGGGGCATGATCCGGAAGCGGCGCAGATCGTTTTTTCATCCGGGCTTCCGATTCAGATGAGCGGACTGAACTTGACCTTTAAGATGTTTATTGATGACGAAGAAATTGAGCGGATCGAGAAAATGGATACGACCGTATCCCGGGCAGCGGCAAAATTCTTGTGGTACCATGCCGCCTTTGCAAAACGGATGGGGCTGGAAGTGGATCAGATGCATGACACATGCGCGGTGATGCCACTTTTATATCCGGAGCTCTTTGCGGGACGAAAAGCCAAAGTGACGGTCGATACAGGCTGGGGACCTGGTCGCGGCCAGACGATTGCGGACTTCCGTGTTTCTGAGACTGAAGCCAATGTCTTGGTTTTTGAGGATGTGGATCGGGATGCAGTCATGGAAAAAGTTTTTGATGCGGTGGGTGCGTATTCTTAAAAAAACTTAAAGTCCCGTTTGGTGAGTCTGCGCCTTTCGAATTGTGTTATACTAGCGTGAGCAGAAAGATAAGCGGGAGGACATATGAAAAAAGTATTTTCAAGTTTTGGCGTCATCATTGGGACACTTCTTACGTTTTTTGTTGGATCGACCTTGGGCAGCGCGATATACGGCGGGGTTCTAGGGGCCAAACTGGCAGCCACCGAACCGGGGCTGGCAGCCAATCCACAGGCAATTTCGGATCGCATTGAGATCATTGTGATGGATAATCTGGCGGTTGTAACCGCAATTGGCGGGATTGGCATTTTCCTGCTGGCCTTGATCGGCTTGAAGCTTCGGAAGGTCAAAATTGGATATCGCATGCAGATGAGTGTATTTCCTTTAATTGATGTTGTCAAAGCGGTTTTGGCCGGTGCCCTGATGCAGGTTTTTTTCGTTGCGCTGGAGATGCTGACGCAGATCAGCAGACTGGATACCCAGGCTGTGGAACAAATGGGGAACGTGATGACCCAAGGAAGTCTATGGGCTTCGATTTTGATTGTTGCCGTTTGGGTGCCCTTTTACGAGGAATTTCTATTTCGAGGCATTCTTTTCACGGGCCTTCGAAAACGCATGCCAACCTGGCTGAGCATCGCAGTTTGCGGTCTGGTATTTGGCATGATCCATTTGAATCTTTGGCAACTGGCGACAATTAGCGTCATTGGGTGGATGATGGCGTACAGTTATGAGCGAACCGCATCCTTCTGGGTGCCATACGGCATGCATTTGGGATTAAACCTGACCGGGGTTTTGTTGACACGGTCTTCCTGGTCTCCGGATTATTCGAATGGGATTTATGTGGTCGTTTTGGCGGTGGCCTTGGTCTTGGCTTTGGTAACCATCCGGTCGTTGCGAGCGGGTGTCTGGAAGAGTGACCGGGAGATGCAAATGGATTTCTAAAAGTAGATAAGAAAATATATGGAAATGATGACAGCGCGCCGTTCTTTGCAGCAAGAGGACGGGCGCTTTCTTTTTTAAGTCCTGGCAAGGATGGGTTGGTACTCGAATTGAAGACAGGAGCGGATCGGTGATATAATAGAAAAGACTTTTAATAAGGTGAGGATATGGGAATGCAAAAAAAAGGGATTACGATCATGGTCATGGACGGACAGGGCGGAAGAATCGGACGCTTGCTGATTGAAACGATTAAAAAGGAAATCAAGGATGTGGAAGTCATTGCGATTGGAACCAACAGTATCGCGACTTCAAATATGATAAAGGGCGGATCCGATCAAGCGGCAACGGGGGAAAATCCGACCCTTGTGGTTAGTCGGCAGGCAGATTATATTATTGGGACCATGGGCATCACCGTAGCCGATGCATTGCTGGGCGAGGTGACGCCTAAAATGGCATTGGCCGTCGGACAGAGCCCAGCGCAAAAATTTCTAATTCCCCTGAATAAATGCCGAAACACAGTTATCGGGGTCAAGGATTTGGATATTCGGGAATTGGTTGCGGAGGCAGTTCGTGTCCTCAAAAAAGCGATCGAAGATTGACAGGACCTACAGATTATGCTAACCTATTAAAGGAAAATCTGTCAAAAGATGGATAATAAGCCTGAAGGCTTACAGGGTTTTAAACGCAGCAAATATTCAAAATGGAACACGAGGAATAGATACTTTGAAGGTATCGGCATTTTTATGCTGATGCCTTTTTTTATTGAATCCTCAAGAAGGAAAAAGGAGAGAAGAAATGAAAGTAAAAAAAATGGTTACTGCAGGTGTTTGTCTTGCCTTGGCGATGGTGCTGCCGTTTTTAACGGGTCAAATTCCCCAATTTGGGAGCATGTTGTCGCCGATGCATATTCCGGTATTGCTGTGCGGGTTTCTTTGCGGGTGGCAATATGGGCTGGTGATTGGCTTTGTATCCCCGCTGCTGCGATTCGTACTATTTGGCATGCCGCCGATCTTTCCAGTCGGCATTGCGATGGCTTTTGAGTTGGCCGCATATGGAATGGCCACAGGGTTCTTGTACAAATTGATGAAGAAAAGCCGATCGTCCGTTTATGTCGCGCTGATTGCGGCCATGTTGATCGGCAGGATCGTCTGGGGAATCGCACGCTTTGCCATGGCCGGTATATTTGGCATTCACTTTACCCTGGCTGCATTTCTTGGCGGCGCCTTTGCATCGGCGGTTCCAGGCATTATCTTGCATATCGCGCTGATCCCGCCCATTGTTTTGGGCTTGAAAAAAGCAGGACTTGTTTTCAATGAATAAAAAGCAGAAAAAAGAAACCGCTGAGATGGAAAGGCAATCTTTCCGTTTCAGCGGTTTTGTTGTTTGTTGAACTATTTATGAGCGCATCTTTTCTGCAGCGAAGGTCGGTCGTTAATCGCGCGTCATGGATTGGATTATGGTTTCGACTTCCTCCCAATCCGATACGCGTCGAATTCTTTGATGCAGGGGTTTTCGATTATAGGCGCAATCCATTAAGAGAACAGGAAAGCCCGCTTCTGCCAAAGATTGAGCGATTTCAAGGTTATCTTCGATAAACAATTGACATCCCAGTGATTTTGCCGGTGTTACCTTGTCAAAGCTTTCAAGGACATGCAAGGTTCCCGGTATTTGATGGTCGGCCAGCAATTGCTGGGTCAGTTCGGCAAATTGCTTTTCCCTGGATGTTACGATATGCACATTGTGATGAAGATTCAGCACATCCATGACCTGCTTGGCGTAAGGCCTCATTTCGCAGAGATCGTAATAAAAAGTTTTTCCGTTGGCCAGATAAAATTGGTTGTACTCGAGGGGATCAATACCCAGGGCCTTAGCGGTATAGCAGGTTTGATACATGTCCGGTGTGATTTTTTTGCTATAGACGTCCGCTGTGTATTCCAGCCAGGCGTAGGGTTTCGTCAAGGTTCCATCAATATCGACACAAATGGTTAGCGTATGTTTTGTCATTCGATTCTCTCCTTTTCTCATCTCTTACAGTGTAGACAAAGGCGGCGAGGATGTCAAAGCTCTTTTGCTATTGTTTCTAGCACTTTAGTGTGATATAGTAGTAGGCAAAATATTCGCAATTTAAGGAGCTTATGATGCGAACTCGAATTCAAGCAAGCAAACGGATCGTAATAAAGATTGGAACCTCTTCTATTACCCACCCGCAAGGCGGGATGAATCTTCGGAAAATTGAGCGCTTGTCTTTTGTCCTGTCGGACTTGCGCCGTTCGGGGCGGGAGATTATTTTGGTTTCTTCGGGAGCCATTGGATTTGGCATGGGCCGGCTGGGATTGAATGAGCGGCCCCAAAGTTTGGCGGAAACCCAGGCGGTAGCGGCTGTTGGTCAGGGAAGGCTGATGCAGGTATATGAAAATTTCTTTTCTACGTATAATCAGCCGATTGCGCAAATTTTGCTGACCAAGGATGTGATGGATCATCCGATCAAAAGTGAAAATGCGCGAAGAACCTTCGAAACCTTGTTATCCATGGGCGCGATTCCTATTGTTAATGAAAACGATACGGTTTCGACGGAGGAGATTGAAGAAAGCAGATTTGGCGATAATGACACCTTGTCGGCGATTGTTGCCAGCCTTCTATCGGCGGATACGTTGGTGATTTTATCGGATATTGCAGGACTCTATAACGAGGATCCACGAATCAATCGCTCAGCGACATTGATTGAGGAAGTGCCAGAGATCACAGAAGCCATTCGTGAAATTGCAGGCGGACCGGGTACGAGCAAGGGAACCGGCGGCATGGCGACCAAGGTGATCGCAGCGCAACTGGCCAAAGAAAATGGTATTGACACTATCATTTCTTCGGGTGAACAGATTGACCAATTGTTTGAAATACTGGATGGAGAGTCCATCGGTACATGGTTTCATAGAGGAGGAAAGTAATGAGCGTAGAAACATTAGGACAAAAGGCGAAACTTGCCGCGGCTGAAATGGCTGTTCTTGGAAGTGAAGAAAAAAATCGGGCACTACTTGCGGTTGCAGATGCCTTGCTTGCCAAAAAGGAAGCAATTCTTACCGCCAACGCGAAGGATATGGAAAAGGCTGAGGAAAATGGTGTTCGGGGCTCCTTGTTGGATCGCCTCTTGCTGACGGAAGATAGGATCAATGGCATAGCGGAAGGGGTACGGCAAACTGCTGCCCTCAATGATCCGGTGGGTGAAGTGCTGTGGATGCGGACGCATCCCAATGGGATGGTATACGGGCAAAAACGGGTACCCATCGGGGTCTTGGGTATGATTTACGAGGCACGTCCCAACGTGACGGTCGATGCCTTCGCGCTTAGCTTTAAATCGGGCAATGCGGTGATTCTCCGTGGCGGGAAAGAAGCCTTTGAAACGAATCAGGTATTTGTGAAGATTATCAAGGAAGCCTTGGCTGAAGCCGGTTCGGTTCCGGAGGCGGTCCAAATGCTGGAGGATCCGTCCAGGGAAACCGCAACCAAACTCATGCAGCTCAATGAATACTTGGATGTTTTGATTCCCCGGGGCGGAGCGGGCTTGATTCAGTCTGTGATTAAAAATGCCAGCGTTCCCGTGATCGAAACCGGGGTGGGGAACTGTCATATCTTTGTCGACGAATCTGCCGATCTGGCCAAGGCCAAGCCGATTGTAATCAACGCCAAGGTTCAGCGCCCGGGGGTATGCAATGCATTGGAGACTTTATTGGTGCATCGCGCAGTGGCGGATCGATTCCTGCCGGAGATGATGGCGGAATTGGAAGCCAATGGCGTAGAACTCCATGGTGATGAAGAGGTTTGCACATTGAATGAGAAGGTGATTCCGGCAACAGAATGGGACTGGGAGAACGAGTATCTGGATCTGAAGCTGGCTATCAAGGTGGTGGACAGTGTGGAAGCGGCGATCGCTCATATTGCAAAATACAGTACCAAGCATTCCGAAGCGATCTTAACGGAAAGCTATTCTGCTTCTCAAAAGTTTCTAAATGAAGTGGATGCGGCAGCGGTTTATGTGAATGCTTCAACCCGGTTTACGGACGGATCGGAGTTTGGCTTCGGCGCAGAGATCGGGATTTCCACTCAAAAGCTTCATGCTCGCGGTCCGATGGGGCTGGAGGCTTTGACCTCCACCAAATATGTGATCTATGGTGATGGACAGATTCGGGGTTGACACGATACCCTGTATGGGTATAATGGTTTCAGGAGGAAAGCATGAAACCATTAGGAAGAAAGATTGAGATTGAGCAGTTTATTCAAGAATCGGGTTTTCGGTTGGTGTATTTTGCTTCCGAGTCTTGTTCCGTCTGCAAGCGAATGCGGGAAGAAGTCACGGAAAGATATGCGCTGAAATCGAACATGGATCTGGGCTTGGTGATGATTGAAGAGGTACCGGATGCCCGAGGCGCCTATCAGGTCTTTGCGGCACCGACCATTCATGTTTATTATCAGGGTCAGCGAATCTACGAAGCAGGGCGGTTTTTGCGCCTTGAAGATCTGGATGCTTTGATGGACCGAATTGAAAAACTAGACGCAGATTAAAATGACGCCAACCGGCGTCATTTTTGCGTTTCCGGGTACATTATCATTGAAAGGAGGAAACTTATGACTTTTTCTCAAGTATTTTCCGTTTTGATGATGGTGGCAGCCATTTTTGTTTTTATCAATGAAAAATATTTGCGTTTTCCCTTTACCATTGGATTAACGGTTTTGTCATTGCTCTTTTCAGTGGTTCTTATTCTATGCGAACTTTTAGGCATTCCATTCGGCCATACCATGTTTCTGCAGCTGCTGACCATGATTGATTTTAAAGTTTTCTTTCTGCAATACGCTTTGGGATTTTTATTGTTTGCCGGTGCGGTTCATATGTCCAGCCGCGATTTAAAACCCGACCGAGGACTTATTCTTTTTCTCTCCAGCTTGGGGGTTGCGCTTTCAACGGTCATTTACGGCAGCTTAATCTATTTTTTCCTGGAAGGAATTTTTCATTTGGGGTTTCAATGGATTGACGCGATGATTTTTGGCGCAATCCTGGCGCCAACGGATCCCATTGCCATTTTGAGTATACTTCGGGAGATGAAGCTGCCCAAACGGCTGGAGGTCTTGATTTCTGGGGAGTCCTTGTTTAATGATGGATTTAGCTACACCATCTTTTTGGTGCTTCTTGGCATCAAACTCCATCCGGAAACCGTTGGGCTGGTTGAAATCGGTCGAATTTTGGGGGAGGAAATTCTGGGCGGCGTTCTTTTAGGTCTGGGCGTCGGATTATTAGTGGTGTTTTTATTGGAGCGAGTCAGCGAGGACATCACGGCGATTTTTATTACGGCTGCCTCGGTGGTTTTCACGGTTTCCTCCGCAGCCACCTTGGAAGCCAACGGGCCCTTGGCCGTAGTGATCATGGGCATCACCGTTGCAACCCGGGCGCATGACTTGAAGCTTGTTTGTGACGGAGAATCCTTATTGAATATCTTTTGGGAAATGACGGATCAAATCTTGAATGGTTTTCTCTTTATGCTGATTGGATTCCAAGTGGTGTTTTTCACCTTCTTTTCACAGCTTTGGGTAGAGAGTATGGTGGTGATTGCGATTGGCATTTTTGGCCGGTTTCTGGCGGTTTATCTTCCCGTCCATATTTATCGGCGAAGTAGGCAGCTGGCTTGCAATCGATGGAATTTGATGCGCCTCTTAACCTGGGGCGGGCTAAAGGGCGGGTTGACCATTGCATTGGCGCTGCAATTGCCGGATGTGCCCTTGAGTGATCAAATCCAAGCCTTAAGCTATATGGTGGTTATTTTCTCCATTGCCATTCAGGGATTGACGATTAGAAGGGTTGTTTCGATGGACGACTTTCAAATGGCGCTAAAAAGGAATCGCTAAGCGATTCCTTTTTCATGGTTGTTTTGCTGCTTTATTTTTCGAACGGATCGGCAGCATGATAAGAGCTGCGAACGAAAGGTCCGCTGGATACATGTTCGAATCCGATTTCTTTTGCGTAGCTTTCGTAGTCTTTAAATTGTTCAGGGGTTACATATTCAACCACTTCAGCATGTTCCCGGCTGGGTGCTAAATATTGTCCTACCGTCAGCATTTGGCACCCGTGCGCCAAGAGGTCGCGAAAGACCTGTTTCACTTCTTCCGGAGATTCTCCCAGTCCGACCATGATGCCGGATTTGGTTTTGATCGCCGGATTTTTTTCCTTCACTCTTTGAATTAACGTAAGGGTGCGCTGATAATTGGCTTCCGGGCGAATGGTGTCGTAGAGTCGTGCAATGGTCTCGATATTATGGTTGATGACTTCCGGTTCCGCATCGATGACCGTTTGCAAGGCGTCTTCATCGCCCTGAAAATCGGGGATCAGTACTTCGACATTGACATCGGGTGTCTTGGCTTTGATGGCGCGAATGGTTTTTGCGAAATGAGCGGCGCCGCCATCTGGCAGGTCATCCCGAGTGACCGATGTGATGACTGCATATTTCAAACCCAGGGTTTCTACGGCTTCTGCCACTTTTTCCGGTTCTTTTGGATCGGGTGCAATGGCGGTGCCGTGAGTGACATTGCAGAACTTGCAGTTCCTTGTGCATTGGCTGCCCAAAATCATAAAGGTTGCCGTACGCTTGCTGAAGCATTCATATTGGTTTGGACAATTGGCTTCCTGACAGACGGTGTGGAGACCTGTTTTTTCGATCAGCGCTTTGACGCGTTTCAATTCTTTGGGGTGATAGGCTTGCATGTCGATTCGAAGCCATTCCGGTTTTCTCTTAATCATGGTGAACTCCTTCAGAACAATAGGGAAATCAAATCATCGGCGGTTATGCCATAGAAATACTCTTCCAGGGGAAATGCCTTTAAAACATCCAGCAAGACGGTCGGATCATGCCGCTTTCCAATTAGGGCGGTCTGGATGTCTGCAAGGTCCAGGCGGCTTAAGAAGTCGCCATGGATCACCAGGTCGGTCACGATTCCTTTTTTTACGGACAGGTCAATCTCAACAATACCGCCGGTGAATCGATGTTCCCGATGGAAATCATATTGCGGTGATTTTCCGATGGTCCAGTCCCAGTCTCGATACTTGGCATCGGCAATCTTTTCGATTTTTGCAATTTCCTCTTCCGTAAAATCGCGCACAATGGCATCAGAATCCTTGGATTGCATATGGGTGTAGATCTTTTCGCGGAATTCCAAGACGTCCATGGGCACATCCAAGTGAGCGGCAATATTGGTGACCCGCTTGGCGGCAGATTCGATGCCCCGGTCTTTGTACTTCAAAGGATCGGTCTTCAATGCGCCGGCTAAGTCCTTCAAATCCGCTGAAAAAAGGAGGGTTCCGTGATGCAGGAGCCGGTCTTTCTTTCGGTACTGGGCGTTGCCTGAGAATTTTTTGCCGTCAATCGTCAGATCGTTTCGGCCGCTGAATTGAGCGGGAATCCCCATTTGATTGAGTACTTCCAGGATGGGCTTTGTGAATAGGCGATAGTTGTTCACTTTTTCGGTGCCATGGTTTTCAATAAATGAGAAATTGATATTGCCCAGGTCGCAAAATACCGTTCCGCCGCCGGATGCGCGGCGAACCAATAGGATTTCCCGTTCCTTTACATAATCGAGATTGACCTGCTTCCAAGCATTTTGGTTTTTTCCCAAAAGAATGCATTTCTTTGCCCGCCAAAGCATAAAAACGGATTCCTCGAAATTCTCCATCAGATACTCTTCTGCTGCATGAAAGAATGGTGCATCGGTGCGATTACTACGAATAATGAGCACAAAAAACCTCCCCATTTTTGCCTTCATTATATGGGGAGGGCTGGAACTCTGTCAATTAGAGCTTTTGCTCAATTTTATTTTGCATAGCGCGTGGCAATTTCTACCAGAAGCGCAACGGCTTTTTCCATGGAAGGAACTGGAATGAATTCATAGCGTCCGTGGAAGTTGTGGCCGCCGGTAAATAAGTTCGGACAAGGGAGCCCCATAAAGGAAAGTCTTGCACCGTCAGTCCCGCCGCGAATGGGATCCACCGATGGAACAATATCCAGGCTTTCCATGGCATCCAGGGCGGTTTGCACAATATGGAAATGAGGAAGAATCTTTTCCTTCATGTTCTGATAACTGTCTTGGATTCGAACGGATACGGCTTCCGTACCGTATTTTCGATTCAATTGATTGGCGCATTCAACAAAAAAATCTTTTCGCCATGCGAATCGGTCTTCATCATGGTCGCGGAGCAAATAAACCAGCTTGGATTCTTCAACAGTCCCCTCTGTATGCATCAGGTGGAAGAAGCCTTCGTAGCCTTCTGTATATTCCGGACGGTCAAAGCTTGGCAGCAGGCCGTCGAACTCGAAAGCCAATCGGCCGGCATTGAGCATTTTGTTTTTTGCGCTTCCCGTATGAACCCCGCGACCCTGAATGGTTACATAGCCGGTAGCCGCGTTGAAGTTTTCATATTCGATGGACCCAACCGCCCCGCCGTCGACCGTATAGGCAAAATCAGCGCCAAAAGCCGCCACATCGAAATTGTCAGCACCGTTGCCCACTTCTTCATCGGGGGTAAAGGCGATGCGAATTTCGCCATGGGGGATTTCCGGCTGATCCATCAAGGTGGCGATGGCGGACATGATTTCAGCAATGCCCGCTTTGTCGTCGGCACCCAAGAGGGTAGTGCCATCGGTTGTGATCAAAGTTTGGCCGGTATAGTTCAGCAACTCTGGAAATTCAGCAGGATCCAGGGCATAGGTATCATTCAGGGGAATGATGCCGCCGTCATAATTTTCGACAAATTGCGGATTTACATCGGCACCGGAAAGCTCAGGGGAGGTATCCATATGGGCAATCCAGCCGATCACAGGCTTGTTTTCAACATTCCCCGGCAGGGTTGCCGTTACAATTCCATGATCGGATATTCCGACATTTTCAAGTCCCAGCGCCAGGCATTCTTCCTCCAAGAGCTTGGCCAAGACCCATTGCTTGTCTGTACTGGGCGAGGTTTTCACATCTTCTTTTGATTGGGTATCAATTTTTGCATAACGAATAAAGCGTTCAACTACGTTCATCAGTATTCCTCCTGTCTCAGATTTTCATAGGTTTCTATCTATGAGTGTAGAGCAGTTTTGCCGATTGTGCAATCGTGAATTCGTGATATAATAATGAGAAGTGTTAGGGAGGGAAGGACAGATGTTAACGGGAACCATTGTAAATGCGGGAGCAATCCTGGCGGGCACAGTAGCCGGATTGATCGTCCAAAAAGGTATAAAGGAAAACTATTCGAAAGCGGTCATCAAGGCGATTGCCTTAACCGTCATCATGATCGGCATCAGCGGTGCGCTCGAAACCAATAATCTCTTGCTGGTGATCGTCTCCTTGGTTCTCGGAACCTTGTCAGGTACTGCCCTGCAGATTGAGGCGAGACTGGATCGACTGGGAGAAAAGCTGAATCAACATTTTGGTCGAGGGGACAGCCCTTTTGTGGAAGGATTTGTTACGGCTTCTTTGATCTTCTGCGTGGGCGCCATGGCGGTAGTCGGTTCAATAGAGTCGGGTTTGCAGGGGAATCATGAGACCTTATTCGCAAAGTCCCTGCTGGATGGGATTACATCTTTGATATTGGCATCCACGCTCGGAGTCGGGGTGCTTTTTTCAGCAGTTGCTGTGCTGATTTATCAGGGTGGAATTACCCTGCTGGCCTCCAGTGTGGCACCCTTGCTGACGGATGCGGTGATCACGGAGATGTCTGCTGTAGGAGGGATTCTGATTCTTGGTTTGGGGCTAAATATTTTGGATGTAGGAAAAGAACGAATTCCTGTCGGCAACATGCTTCCGGCTATTTTTATCCCGATTTTGATCATGCAATTTTTTTAGTCACTCGAAAGAGTGATTTTTTTTGCGTTTAATCTTGACAGATTTACTCGGATATATTATTCTGGGAATGCACGAATTCCTAGTAAATAGCTAGGGATTGAAAGGAGGGCTTATGAAATTATCGACAAAGGGTCGTTATGGATTGAAAGCAATGTTTGATTTAGCGTTGCATGATGGCAAAGGACCTGTGAGTCTGGCTGCGATTGCAGAGCGACAAAGCATATCCATTCATTATCTCGAACAATTGGTAAGTCCACTCCGAAAGGCAGGACTTCTCAAAAGTGTTCGCGGTGCGCAAGGCGGTTATCTGCTTGCCAAAGCGCCAAGCGAGATTAGCATAAAGGAGATTCTAGAACTCCTGGAAGGACCTTTAGCACCGGCATCCTGCGTGGTCGAGGGGGAAGAAGCCTGCGACAACTCGAATTTTTGCGTTTCCCATATGATTTATGACAGAATTTACGAAAGCATAAATCAGGTCGTTGCGAATATTAGCTTGCAGGATATGCTGGATGAACAGCACCGAAAACTGCAAGATACAATATCAGATATGAAACAAGCATAGGAGGGAAATTATGCGTCAAGTATATATGGACTACTCAGCAACAACACCAGTAAAGAAAGAAGTGCTTGAATCCATGCTGCCGTATTTTTCCGAAAAATTCGGAAATGCCTCTAGCATCTATTCAACCGGGAGAGAAGCCAAGCAAGCGTTGGAAGGGGCAAGAAAGTCCATTGCCAATCAGCTGAACTGCAAACCGGAAGAGTTGTTTTTCACTTCAGGGGGATCAGAAGCCGACAACTGGGCGATCAAGGGGATTGCAAAAGCAAGAAAAGCCAAAGGCAATCATATTATTACCAGCAAGATCGAACATCACGCGGTACTGCATGCCTGCGAAGCCTTGGAAAAGGAAGGCTTTTCTGTAACGTATCTGGATGTGAATGAAAAGGGATTGGTTGATCCGAGTGCGGTCGAGGCTGCAATCACTGATCAAACCATCTTAATTTCCATCATGTATATCAACAATGAAATTGGGACAGTGGAACCAATTGCTGAAATTGGTGAAATTGCGAGAAAACATAAGGTCCTCTTCCATACGGATGCCGTACAAGCCTTGGGCAACGTAGCCATTGATTTGGCGAGTTTGCCGGTGGATCTAATGTCATTTTCCGCACATAAAATTTACGGGCCGAAGGGTGTTGGTGCCCTATACGTACGAAAAGGCGTGCGACTGCCGAACTTGATTGATGGCGGTGCACAAGAGCGGAGAAGGCGTGCCGGTACTGAAAATGTTGCGGGAATCGTTGGTTTTGCCAAGGCGGTTGAGATGGCAAGTGAAGGCTTGGAAGACCATATTATGCGATTGACTTCGTTGCGGGAAAGAATGATGGAAGGTTTGTTAAATACGATTCCGGATATCAGAATCAGCGGCGACCGAAAGAAACGTCATCCCGGCAATGTGCATGTTTGCTTTAAGTATATTGAAGGGGAATCCATCCTATTGAGTTTGGATATGATGGGCATTTCCGGATCCAGCGGGTCTGCCTGCACATCCGGTTCTTTGGATCCTTCCCATGTGTTGATGGCAATTGGTTTGGGCCATGATATTGCCCACGGATCTTTGCGATTGACATTGGGAGACTTTACGACAGAAGAAGATGTTGATTATGTATTGGAGCAATTGCCGCCGATTATCGATCGGTTGAGGAAGATGTCTCCACTTTATGAAGAAGCGAAAGGGGCGCAATAATATGTATTCAGAAATCGTGATGGATCATTTCACCAATCCACGCAATGTGGGCGTGATTGAAAATGCCAGCGGCATGGGGGAAGTTGGCAATGTTAAATGCGGTGACATTATGCGCATTTATTTAAAAATCAATGAAGATGAAATCATCGAAGACATCAAGTTCAAGACTTTTGGCTGCGGTTCAGCAGTTGCAGCTTCATCCATTGCAACTGAGATGGTGATGGGCAAAACAGTGAAGGAAGCGCTTCAATTGACCAATAAGCAGGTGGTTGATGCCTTGGGTGGATTGCCGCCGGTTAAGATTCATTGCTCGGTTTTGGCGGAACAAGCACTGAAGGCTGCCATTTACGATTATGCGCAAAAGACCAATAAGCACTATCCTGAGTTGGATGGGTTTGATCCGGATGCGGAAGATGATCATCATGATCTGGTGGAAGAGATCGGGGAATTTTAATGGAAGTTGAGAAAAACGGCAAAAGATGCCGTTTTTTTTATTGCCAAAAATAAACGGTGAGAGAAGTTTACAAAAAGTGGTATAATTAACCTATATGAGAATTTTCAGAAAAAGGAGGCGGACTACCATGAGCCAATACACGGATTTTGTTTTTGACTTGACCTTGAATCTTGCCCTTTTTATTACCGGGGCATTCATATTCGGAAATATGGTTCCCAAAATTCAAAGTCGTCCTCGCACTTGGCGTGCGCTCTTATTGGGCGGTATTATGGGCTCGTTGGGCATTTTGCTGTATTTCCTTCCGTCATATCTGGGGATAGACAGCCTGATCAATACGCAGATTGTATTGTTGGCGGCAGCCATGTTGTTTGGTGGCCGATCAGCCGGGTTGGTTACATTTCTCATGTTGAGCGCAAATCTCATTTTGGTGGATGCGCCGGGCTTGCTTTTTGAAGTGATGGAATTAGGCATCCCCTTTCTATTTTTAGAAGGATATTTGCTGATTACGGACAAACCAATGATAGGCATCAAGCAATGGCTGGCAACCGCAGTTTTGCTGATGATTGTCGATGCTTTGGATCCTATCATTCTGCAAGATTTGAGCGCTTTCTCAGTTTCCTCGTGGCTGATGGTTGCATTTGAATCCATGGGCATCTTTGTGATGGCCATGATGGCTTTTTCGATTTTCGATCATGAACTGTCGAGAGACCGGGTCGAAACAAAACTCAACGACAGCGTTGAGCGCTACCAGGTTTTGGTGGACAATTCACCGGATATTATTTTCAATTGCAATGCAGGCGGGGAAGTGATGACGGCCAACCGCAAGTTCTACCAGCTGCTTGCCACGGAAAAAAAGGCGAAAGAGCAATTTGCAATCTATGATGTCCTGATTGGCGAACGGGATCGCATGGAAATCCGAAGGTTGATCTCCGATGCGATTAAGAAGGAGAAGCCGATCTTCCGGGAGCGCGAGATTCTTGTTCGAAAAGGAAAAACGATGATTTTCAATATCGTTGCGGTTCCTTTTTTCTGTTCGGATGGAGCCCCCGGGGGGGTGACCATTACCTGCAATGATGTGACGGATTTGCGGGAACAAGAGCGCACAATCAGAAAGATCGCCTATTTTGACGGCTTGACGGGATTGCCGAACCGGGCATCCGTCATCAGCAAATTGGATCAAGCTATTTATTATTCCCAGCAGCGGGAACTGCGATCTGCGATTGTGTTTATCGATATCGACAACTTTAAGAACTACAATGATACCTTTGGCCATTTTTTTGGCGATGAAATATTAATTGAAGCGAGCCGGCGTTTTTCCAGCAGTCTGCGGAAGTACGACGTGGTGGGGCGACTGGGCGGCGATGAGTTTATTATTATTATTCGGGATATTCGACAGAAGAACGAAGTCGTCGAAGTGATCCATCGTTTGGAGCATAGTTTGGAAGAACCGATGCGTATCAAGGAGAGGCTCTTGTATTTAAGCATCAGTTCCGGGATCGCCTTTTATCCGGATGACGGCAAGACTGTGGAGGATTTGCTGCGCAATGCAGATACGGCCATGTACCGGGCGAAGGAATTGGGCAGAAACAATTATCAGTTCTACGACAAGTCCATGAAGGATCAAGTCTTTCATCGCATGGAGCTGGAGAAGCGATTGCGAGAAGCCATGGCCAAAAGCGAATTGACCTTGTATTTCCAACCCCAATACTATCTGGATAATCGAAATTTGCGCGGGAACGAGGTATTGCTCCGCTGGATCAACGACGAGGTTGGTATGGTTTCCACCGCCGACTTTATTCCGGTTGCGGAAGAAACCGGATTGATTCATTCCATTGGAGAGTGGATTCTGGTGGAAGCCTGCAAGCAAAATGTGCTTTGGGTGGAAAATTTTGAGCGGGATATGATCGTATCGGTGAATATCTCTCCAATCCAATTGAAGCAAAAGAATTTTGTCGAAATGGTGACACGAGCTTTGGAAATTTCAGGTATGCGGCCGGATTTGCTGGAGTTGGAGATCACGGAGAATATCTTGATTGAATCGAAGGAATATGTCCTGCGTCTTTTGCAGAGTTTGCGGGAAATGGGCATTAAGATTGCCCTGGATGATTTCGGTACGGGCTATTCTTCCCTGAACTACCTGAAGGAGCTGGATTTTGATACATTGAAGATCGACAAATCCTTTATTGATCAAATAGAAGAGGAAGGGAAAGAATCGTCCATTTTGAACACGATCATCGAACTGGTTCAGCAATTGGGTCTGGAATTGATCGCAGAAGGTGTCGAGACCTATGAACAAATGCATTACCTGGAGAAGCGCGGTTGTGACATTGTGCAGGGCTATCTTTTTGGCAAGCCTTTGTCCTCCAAGGGCCTGGAAAGAATGTTGGATCGTCTTCATCTTTCGGAATCAAAGGAATCGGAAAGAACAGGAACAGAATAAACATCTGCAAGATTTTTATATATGGAAACCTTTTCAAATGGATAATTTAGGAATATAATAAGGACGTCAAGGGGTGTATTGACAACTTAGTCCGGTAACGGACGATAATTCTTAAAGGAAAGAAGGGTTTTCATGAATGCACTAGTACTTGCAATTTTGTGTTATGCAGCGTTTATTCTTGCTTATAATACCTACGGAAAATTTGTAGGCCATAAGCTGTTTGAACTGGGCTCAAACAAAAAAGCAACACCCGCTCACACCATGGAAGACGGCGTCGATTATGTGCCAACGAAGAAGAGTATTCTTTTTGGCCATCATTACACCTCGATTGCCGGAACAGGTCCCATTGTAGGACCCGCGATTGGCGTGATCTGGGGATGGGTTCCGGCCGTGATTTGGGTGGTCTTGGGATCAATCTTTATGGGTGCTGTTCATGACTTTGGTTCTCTTGTCATTTCAGAGCGAAATGAAGGGAAATCAATGGGCGAAGTAACAAAAGACATCGTTGGACCAACATCGAAGAACTTATTCCTGGCAGTTATTTTCTTTTTGCTGCTGATCGTAATTGCAATTTTTGCGATGATTATTGGTAAATTATTTATTATGTATCCAGCATCGGTATTCCCGGTATGGATGGAGATTCCAATTGCCATGGCATTGGGATACTTGGTCTATAAAAAAGGGAAAAAGGTTGGTCCTTTATCCATCGTTGCCATTATCTTGATGTATGTAACCATTTGGATGGGCGCGAAATTCTTCAATGGCGCATCCCCTGAGACGATTATGGGAATGCCGGCAATTATGTTCTGGCTGAGCGTTTTGTTTATTTATGCTTTTGTCGCATCGGTTATGCCGGTACAACGACTCTTGCAACCAAGAGATTACATGAATTCACATGAATTGCTGATTGCCATGGGGCTGCTGATTTTAGGTTTGTTCTTTGTTCGACCTGAGATCGTGGCACCAGCGGTTCGAACCAATGTGCCCGGAGCGCCCGGTTCCATGGTTCCATTGCTCTTTATCACCATTGCCTGCGGTGCGATTTCCGGATTCCATAGTTTGGTTTCATCGGGTACTTCCTCCAAGCAATTGGATAAAGAGGAAGATTCCATGTTTATCGGTTATGGTTCCATGCTGCTGGAAGGCGCGTTGGCGATTCTGGTTATTGTTGCCTGTACAGCGGGTCTTGGAGATTCAGCAGCCTGGACAGCACGCTATGCCGATTGGGCGTCTGCATCTGGTTTGGGCGCGAAATTGGGTGCCTTTATCGACGGCGGTGCATCTTTCTTAACGGGTTTGGGATTGTCTGTTGCGTTTGCGCGTACCATTCTGGCTGTATTTGTCGTTTCCTTTGCGGCAACGACGCTTGATACGGCAACGCGGATTCAACGATATGTCGTTGCTGAAATTGCGGTTGATATGAAGATCAAGCCGCTTCAAGGCAAATATGGTGCAACAGCGTTTGCTGTTCTTTCTGCATTGGCATTGGCCATGGCAAGAGACGGTGGCGCAGGTGCCATGATTCTGTGGCCGTTGTTTGGCGCAGCCAATCAATTGCTGGCAGCCTTGTCCTTGATGGTAATCACGGTGTACCTGGCAAAACGGGATAAGCCGGTATTGTATACGGGAATTCCGATGGTCTTCATGATGTTTATGACAGGCTGGGGCATGATCAATAACTTGATTGCCTACTACAATTCAGCAAACTATTTGCTGCTGATTATCGGAATCATCATTCTGGTTTTGGAAGCTTGGATGATTATCGAATCCTACAAGGCCGTTAAATACTATCGAGACAACAAGATCTCTGCAAATCAAGAAGCATAAGCGATAAACCCCTTGACGAAATCCGCGGACAACCGCGGATTTCTTTTTTTGCAAATTTTCTATATAATGGGAGTTGAAAGGTCGGTGGTGAAATGAAAATTGGATTTATTGGATGTGGAAATATGGCTGCAGCCATGATTGCCGGGATTGTGGACTCAGGCGTTTTTGCGCCGGATGCGGTTATGGCCAGCAATCCTTCCAGAGGGAAACTGGAAGCGATTCAAGCCTCCCATGGCATTCGTATTACCCAAGACAATATGAGTGTGGCCGAATTTGCCGATATTCTGGTTTTGGCAGTTAAGCCTTATTTCTATGAACAAGTGGCGGAAGAAATTCGTGAAAGTTTGCCGGAAACAACGATTGTTGTGACCATTGCTGCCGGGATATCCATTGAAAAAATGCAGACGCAATTGGGACGGCCTCAGCCTGTGGTGCGAACGATGCCCAATACGCCGGCCCTGGTTAAGGCAGGGGTGACAGCGGTCTGCAAAAGTCAAGAAGTGCCGGCTGACATCTATGGTGAAGTGGTTAAGTTTTTGAAGAGTTTCAGCAAGGTCGTGGAATTGCCCGAGTCGAAAATGGATGTGGTACCCGCCATTTCCGGTTCATCGCCGGCGTATGTGTATATGCTGATTCAGGCGATGGCGGATGCCGGCGTGCGTGACGGATTGACAAGAAAGGCGGCGCAAGAGATGGCGGCGCAAGCGGTATTGGGAGCGGCGAAGATGGTGTTGGAAACCGGCCTGCATCCGGAAGATTTAAAAGACCGGGTTTGCACCCCGGGCGGAACGACCATTGAGGCTGTGTTGACATTGGAGCAGAAGAAGTTTCGCGCAGCTGTGCAGGAAGCCATGAAGGCTTGTACGGAAAAGACGAAAGAAATGACAAAATCATCCTAGGGGGATTGGGTTATGATTGCGGAAATCATTAATATTGGCAGTGAATTGTTGTACGGGGATGTTGTAAACACCAATGCCGCATGGCTGTCGAAACAATTGCAGGAACTGGGCGTTACGGTGCGGTATCATACGGTAATTGGCGACGAAGCGCAGGATATGAGAGAGGCTTATGCCAGGTCATTGGAACGGTCCGACTGGATTTTTGTAACGGGCGGGCTGGGACCGACTCAAGACGATTTAAGCAAGGAAATTCTTGCGGAGGTTGTGGGCCGGAAAATGGTCCTGGACCGGGAGAGCGAAGAACGTATTCGTTTGTTTTTTGAACATTTGGGCCGAGAGATGACCCCCAACAATTTGCGCCAGGCATATTTCCCCGAGGGAGCGAGAATTTACGATAATCATCGCGGGACGGCGCCGGCCTGCGGCGTTTCCCATAAGGGACATTGGATTTTCTTATTGCCTGGGCCGCCTCGTGAGATGCGGGATATCTTCCGAAGGCATTTGCTGCCCCTGATTGAGAAGGAGCGTACGGAGGTCATTGCGGTGCGCAAGTTCCATTTGATGGGGATTGGAGAATCTTCTGCGGAAGACCGTGTGATGGATCTGATCACCGGTACGCAGAATCCGGTGTTGGCTTCTTATGCAGGCGGCGGACAAGTGACCTTTCGGCTGACGGGGAAGGCCAAGTCCCAAGAAGAAGTGGAAGCGCTGATGGCGCCCATCGAAGCGGAGTTTCGTGCGCGACTTGGCGATTATATCTATTCGGACAGCAATGAGACCTTGGAAGAACAGGTGATTCGCCTGTTGAAGGAGGACGCCTGCAAACTCGCAGTGGCTGAATCTTTGACTGGCGGCATGCTGTCTTCAACCTTGATTGATGTTGCAGGTGCGTCTGAAGTCTTTGTGGAAGGCTTTGTCACTTATTCGGAAACAGCCAAAAGTCAAACCTTGGGGGTTCCCGAGACGATGATTCAGGAAAAGGGCGTTGTCAGTGAGGATGTTGCAGCCGCCATGGCAAAAGGGGCTGCCGAGAAAGCGGGCACAGAGATAGCCTTGTCGACCACCGGGGTTGCGGGACCGACAGGCGGAACAGAGCAGACCCCGGTGGGCACGGTGTGCCTGGGCTTGTATTACAAAGGGGAAGTCAAAACGCGTCGGCTTGTTTTCTCGGGAGATCGGGCGCGGGTGCGCTTTCGCGCCGTTCGAACGTCATTGAACTGGCTGCGGCTGGAAATCCAGAATCGAAAAAATGTGGAAATCTAAAAAACCTTCGCAGGAAATTCCTGCGAAGGTTTATTTTTCTTTGAGCTTTGACAGCTTAATTTCCATCTTCTGCAGGACAAAAAGAAAAAGTCCGCCGCTGATGAAAAAATCGCCGATGCTGACAATATAGGGCGTCAAGAATGGGTTCTTGATAATATCGGCCAAATAATAAAAACGGGTTTGGGCATCCGCCAGGGTGTAGAACCCGTGCGCTTCCAAATTTGTGATTTTGTCCATGAGCCCCATGGCCTGTGCCAAACCGGGATCCACCGGCATTTGGGCACCGTTGGTGAAAATCACGAGCATATTGCAGGCGATCCCCAAACCAACAAAGAGAAGGGTTCGTTCTTCCCGGTTTTTCAGGGCAAAAATAATAAGAAACAGAAAAGCTAGAAAATAAATAATCCCGGAGATTCTTTCAATCATGGAGAAATTGATCACGGTTGGCAAAAAAGAGGAACGGCGCATCCAATTGGCCAAACCTAAGGAAATTGCGGATACCAGAATCAATAGAAAGCCTTGGAGTTCCGTGTTCCACAGGCGTTTTAACGATCCGCCAAAAAGCAGCCCAAGAATGATGGAATAAAGCAGCAATTCAAACATCATTTGAGGTGACCGTCCTGTTTGAGTTTCAGGAAGGTATCCACCACATCCGGATGGAATTGCTTGCCGCGTTCTTCCTCAATGATTTTCATAATCTTGTTATCCGGCAAGGCGGTCCGGTAGGGCCGGTCGGATGACATGGCGTCATAGGCGTCCGCCAAGGCAACAATATAGGTCGACAGGGCAACGCGCTCACCGCCGATTCCATCGGGGTAGCCTGTGCCGTCGTAATGTTCATGATGATTGCGGATGATTTCCTTGATATCATCCAGATAAGAGATCCCCTTGACGATGGAATGGCCGATCTCCGCATGGCGCTGGCAGATCAGGTATTCTTCATCGCTTAACTTGCTTGGTTTGTTGAGAATATTGTCCGGTACGCCGATTTTGCCGATATCGTGGAGCATGGCGGCGGTACGGATGTTTTCAACCTCGTCAAAAGAAAGGTTCATACTACGAGCAATGGTCTCTGCGTATTGGGAAACCCGTTCCGAGTGACCCTGGGTATAGTGGTCCTTGGCATCCATAGAGGTTGCCAGGGCACGAATGGTAACCAGATAGGCATCCTTCATATCCACATACAATTTAAAGGTATAGCGGGCGTAGAGGATTGGCAGGAAGAACAAAAAAGAACCGATAACGCCTAAGGTTTGGAATAAAACCGATAAAATGAGGCCTAAAAACATACCAATAGAAATCGTGCTTAAAAAAGTCAGTCCGAACAATTCTTTGAAATAATGACGGAAACTATTGGGGGCCATGGTGCTGAAAAGCCCGGCGACCAGTATAGCGTTGATGACCGAGAAGACCATGCTGAATATAACACCTGGAACCAGTAGTCCAATAAAATCAACCGTATCTGTGAAATAGATATACTCTCGGATGGGATAGATTAAATTCGCGACAGTACTGGCGCAGAAAATAGTAATAATCATGTCCATGGCATTAAACAAGCTTTTAAACCACGGTGTATTAAAGAAATGAACACGCTGTTCGCCTTTTTTTGTTACACGAAAAAGAAACCCAACTGACACAATAATTGAAGTGACAAAGGGTCCGAATAGTGTAAAAGAAGCGAGCGTTACCGCAAAACCGACGCTGATCGAAGTGTCACGATAACCTACTTGCAAGGATTCGGTAATGATCGCTAACGCCATAAAAAAAACAATATGCATCGGAGAAACTTGAACCGCAAGATGGGTGTACTCTCTGAACATATAGTACAGCAAGGCGCTTCCCAAGATATAGATAAAACCCAAATAAAGTTTTGTTCGTTTTTCCATGGGAGCCTCCGTTATATTGAAAAGGTCGATTGCATATCAGTCTAGGTGTTTTCATTACAAGATTACTTTAGTCTTCTAGAACTAAGGGCAACTTATAGCCAACCGATTTGAGAACCACCGGCAAGAATAAGCGCTCCTAATGTAGTCAATACAGAAATCACTTTTTTCATCGATATAGCCTCCCGAAATAGGTACTCTGTGTTTTTTCGCTAGTGAACACAGGCTATATCCGCTCCGCTCTGACATGCAATCGACTTAATCACTAATTTATTGGTTTTAAAAAGGAAACAATGCGGTTGATGGAATCCAAAACCGCCTTGACAATGGCGGAATGCACATCGTCCCGTATAATGGCGCTTCCTACGTTGATTCGAGCCTCCCCGTTCGAAATGATGGTAACCAAAGCCAGGACAATATCATTGCCCGCGATTTGATCCACTCGAATGGAATTCAGGGCAAAGATCAGCTGGTCTTCACAGATTTCCTGAGCCAAGCCCAATGTCAATTTTCCAATTTCGTTGTATCGAAGATCAGGAATATTGATGGAAGTTTCTTGACGCTTGTACATTTTGCCGTCAAAACCCAACGTCAACTCAATAACCGCCTGGCGGCCGCCCTGGGTGATGGATAGGTTTTCAAAGGCAATTCGCTTTCCAAATTCAAAGGCTTCGTTTTCGTCTTCGGTATCCATAGGGATATCAAGATTGACAATGCTGATTTTCTTGTGATTCAGATTGATCTTGAAAGCCGTTTTAATGTAACTCTCGACATCGCGCGCAATTTGTTTTGGAGAGCGACTGGTCTGATTGATGATATGAATTTCATCGATGGTTTGATCGTCGCCAATCACGCGGCAATTCGAGACGCCGTTTATGCTTTTCAAATTCTTTTCGATCTCTTGTAAAATCGACATTTCGGCTCCTCTCCTCTCGACGTTTGACTTTTATGTACTCAATAGGACATATACAGGATCTAGATAAGCATTCCAACGCCTATACTAGATCTATATTCACTACTTCTATTATAAGCGAAAAAGAACTTCCAAACAATCTCAAGTTTATCGAAATCGAGTATTTTAGTAAGGATTTGTAAAAAAAATGAGATAAAAATAAGAAAACAAAAACTTCCGCATTTTTTTCTTGAAAATCAGTAGATTCAAACGGGTTGGGATGGTAAAATGAGGACGAATAGAATATCGCCCGGATGATGCCAACGCGAGATCTCGAAGGGGGAGAGAGCCGAAGGAGCAATGAAACGTCTGCCTATCGTTTCAGAAACTTTCAGGCACACGAAGCGTTGGGGGACGGAACTCTGGAGAGACCAGATTGGCACCGAAGGGGCAAGCGGAATCGTCCGCGATCTTTCAGGTAAAAAAGACAGGGATTATGTGGCACGGTTTTCGTGTGCACGTATTCCCTTTTTTATTGGGAAAATGCCGAAAGGAGAAGATTTATGTTGGAGAATTGTAAGCGAACGCCACTGTACGACTTGCATGAAGAGTTGGGTGGCAAGATCGTCGACTTTGCCGGATGGGCATTGCCGATTCAGTATTCGGGAATCTCGCAAGAGCATCATGCGGTACGCAACCAGGCCGGTCTTTTTGATGTGTCCCATATGGGCGAAGTGATGGTGACGGGCAAAGATGCTTTGGCCTTTGCGCAGTTTCTGGTAACCAATGATGTGGATACTTTGGAAGATACCCAGGTGCTGTACGGGATGATGTGCAATGAAACCGGCGGGGTTGTGGATGATCTGCTGGTTTACCGATTGGCTGCCGACCGTGTCTTGTTGGTAATTAACGCCAGTAATGTGGACAAGGATGTGGCTTGGATTGAAAGTCATGCGGACGGCTTTGACGTGAAAATTGAAAATCAGTCCGACACTACAGCACAGCTGGCGCTGCAGGGACCTGAAGCGGAAAGCATTTTGCAAACTTTAACGGAAGTGAATTTGCAGGGAATTACGTTTTTCCATTGCCAAGAAGGGGTAACGATCAAAGGAAGGGAATGTTTGGTCTCCCGTACGGGCTATACGGGCGAGGACGGATTTGAGATCTATTGCAAACCGGAAGACGCGAGCGATTTGGCCCGGTTGATGTTGGAAGTCGGAAAAGAAAAGGGATTGATTCCATGCGGCTTAGGCGCACGGGACACCTTGCGGTTTGAAGCATGCCTGCCGCTTTATGGAAATGAATTTGATGAAACCATTACACCGCTGGAAGCGGGATTTGGCTTCTTTGTGAAATTGGATGTGGAAGCTGACTTTATTGGCAAGGCGGCGTTAAAGACGCAAAAGGAAACAGGATTGACCCGCAAACTGGTTGGCTTTGAAATGGCGAAAGGAATTTCACGCCATGGATATCCGGTTAAAGACGGGGACCGGGAGATCGGATTTGTTACAACAGGCTACAAATCGCCGACGCTGGAGAAAAGTGTTGGATTTGCACTTGTAGAAATGCCATATACGGAAATGGGATCGTCGTTTGATATTCAAATCCGCAAGAAGCAAATGCCGGCTACGGTTGTCAGCAAGCGATTTTATCGAAAAAATTATAAAAAATAAGGGAAATTGAAGGAGGAGTTATCCATGAAAATTGTTGAAGGTTTGTTGTACACGAAAGATCATGAATGGATTCGCGTAGAAGGGAACAAGGCATATATTGGGATTACCGATTACGCGCAAGAGGCAATGGGTGACATCGTCTATGTAGAGCTGCCGGAGCTTGACGAAGAGTTTGAGCAGGAAGACACGCTTTGTGCGATTGAATCGGTTAAAGCGGCCAATGATGTTTTCCTTCCGATTTCGGGACGTGTTGTTGAGATCAACGAAGCCCTGGAAGAAGAGCCGGAAGCGGTTAATGAGAATCCATATGAAAACTGGATTGCCTGCGTGGAAATGGCTGACGAGAGTGAATTAAAAGACTTGATGAACGCCGGCGAATACGAAGCCTTCGTCGCTGAGGACGAGGAGGAATAAAATGTTTCCATATATACCGAATACCGATGAGGATGTTCGGATTATGCTTGATCGACTCGGAATTTCCGATGTCGATCAATTGTTTTCTGACATTCCTGAATCCTTGCGGCTGACTGAGTTATTGAATTTGGATCCGCCGAAATCAGAGATCGAAGTGCGGACGATGCTGCATGCTTTGGCGGAACAAAATCTTTCCGGATATGGCACTGCTTGCTTCTTGGGCGCTGGTGCTTATGACCATATGGTTCCAGCGATTATTCCATCCTTGGTGCAGAGAAGTGAATTTCTCACTTCCTATACACCCTACCAGCCGGAAATCAGTCAGGGCACCCTGCAAGTGATTTTTGAATTCCAATCCATGATCTGCGAATTGACTGGCATGGATGTGGCCAATGCTTCTTTGTATGACGGGCCGTCGGCAGCGGCTGAGGCCGCCATGCTTTCAGCAGGCGCCAACAAGGGAAACAAGATTTTGATTTCTGCAACTCTGAATCCGGAAGTGAAAGAGGTTGTTAGAACCTATATGCGCTTCCAATCCATTGAAGTGGTGGAGATTCCGGAAAAAGACAACCATACGGATTTGGACGCCATGAAGGAAATGCTGGATAAGGAAACAGTGGCGGTGTTGATCCAGTCGCCGAACTTCTATGGGGTTGTAGAGAATCTGGAAGGCGTATCGGATGCCGCTCATGCCAACAAAGCGCATTTCATTTTGATGCAGGATCCTATTTCTATGGCGATTTTGAAGAACCCGGCTGACTGGGGCGCGGATATTGCCATTGGAGAAGGCCAGCCTTTGGGCAATACCATCAGCTTTGGCGGTCCGCATTTAGGTTTTATCGCGGTTACGAAGAAATTGATGAGAAAATTGCCAGGTCGCATAGCGGGACAGACGGTTGATTTGGAAGGACGCCGAGCATTTACTTTGACCTTGCAAGCGAGAGAACAGCATATCAGAAGGGAAAAAGCCACATCCAATATTTGTTCCAACCAAGCCATCAATGCTCTGATTGCCACGATTTATATGGCAACCATGGGTAAAGAGGGCATGGTTGAGGTAGCGGAGCAATCTGCAAAGCGGGCGGCTTACCTGAAGGCGGAACTCTTGAAAACCGGCAAAGTGAAAGCGGTGAATGAGGCACCATTCTTCCGTGAATTTGTTGTAGAATTGCCGAAACCGGCGAAAGAAGTCAACCAAGAATTGTTGAAAAACGGAATTCTTGGCGGCTATGCCCTGTCGGGTGATCGGGAGAATCAGATGATTCTTTGCGCGACAGAGAAAAGAACCAAGGATGAAATCGATCATCTGGTTCGAGTTATGGAGGCGATCCTATGATTCGATATGAGAAAATGATATTTGAGTTGTCCAAAAAAGGAAGAAAGGGCTATCGACTTCCTGCCGATGATTTTACGGGTTTGGAAATCGGCGATCTATTTCCGGCGGACTTAAAGCGGGAAAGCAAAGCAGAACTGCCAGAGGTGACGGAAAACCAAGTCGTACGCCATTACACCAATTTATCCAATAAGAACTTTGGCGTTGATACAGGATTCTATCCGCTGGGTTCTTGTACCATGAAGTACAATCCAAAGATCAATGAGGAGATGGCAGGCCTGCCGGGTTTTACCTGCATTCATCCCCTGCAGCCGGAGGAAAGTGTTCAGGGGGCTATGGCGCTTCTCTATGATCTGGAGCAGCGAATTGCTGAAATTACCGGCATGGATGCCGTGTCATTGCAGCCGGCAGCCGGCGCGCATGGAGAATTGACCGGCATGATGATGGTGAAAGCCTATCATGATGCGCGGGAAGACTTTAAGCGCACGAAGATTATCGTTCCTGATACGGCCCACGGCACCAACCCTGCAACAGCAGCGATGTGCGGGTTTGAAATTGTGGAAGTGCCTTCCGACCAAACGGGCGGTGTGGACGTAGAAGCTTTGAAGGCGGTACTGAACGATGAAATTGCCGGCCTGATGCTGACCAATCCTTCCACGCTGGGTTTGTTTGAGAAAAACATTGAAGAAATTGCAGGTCTGATGCATGAGGCAGGGGGTCTCCTGTATTATGACGGCGCGAACTTGAATGCAATCATGGGCAAATCTCGTCCTGGCGATATGGGATTTGATATCGTTCACTTGAATCTTCATAAAACCATGTCGACGCCGCATGGCGGCGGCGGTCCGGGCGCGGGTCCTGTTGGGGTTAAGAAACGCGTAGCGGAATTCTTGCCGAAACCGGTGATCGTCAAGGAAGAGGAAAGCTACCGGTTTGATTATGATCGCCCCTTGTCGATTGGAAAGATGAAAGGATTCTATGGAAACTTTGGCGTCTTGGTTCGGGCGTACTCTTATATTCTTACCATGGGCGCCGAGGGCTTGAAAGCGGCCAGTGAAATGGCAGTTTTGAACGCCAATTATATGCAGGCACGATTGAAGGAAGACTATATTCTGCCATTCGATACGATCTGCAAGCATGAATTTGTTTTGGATGGTTTGAAGGAAATTTCCGAGATCGAGGTAACCACACTGGATGTAGCCAAGCGGTTGTTGGATCACGGCTATCATCCGCCAACAATCTACTTCCCCTTGATCGTTCATAATGCATTGATGATTGAACCGACGGAAACGGAGAGTTTGGAAACCTTGGACGCATTCTGCGACGCGATGATTGAGATTGCCAAAGAGGCCAAGGAATCACCAGACCTGTTGAAGAATGCGCCGACCAATACGATCATTCGACGGGTCGATGAGGTGCGGGCCGCACGAAAACCGGTGCTTCGCTGGATAAAGGAGGAAAATCATGGCTAGCGTAATCGTAGTAGGAGCAGGACCCGCGGGTTATGCGGCTGCGATTCGAGCCGCCCAACTGGGGGCGACGGTGACCTTGATTGAAAAAGAGTGGGTGGGTGGAACATGCCTGAATATCGGCTGTATCCCAACCAAAGCCTGGGTGCGCAGTGCCGAGGTATTCTCCCTGGTGAAAGAGGCGGCGGACTTTGGTGTTCTGACCGACGCCCCGAAAGCAGACTTTTCAAAAATTAAATCGCGAAAAGATGAGGTGGTTGCCCAGCTGGTTTCCGGCATCGAACAACTGATTAAAGGCAATCGCATTGAGCATATGATCGGAGAAGCAAAAATCCTTTCCGGACGCCGGGTACAGGTGACGGGAGAGAATCTCGATGTTGTGCGGGAAGCGGATTTTATCTTTTTGGCAACTGGATCCAAGCCGCGATTGCTGCCAATCCCGGGTGCCGACTTGCCAGGTGTGCTGACAAGCCGGGAGTTACTGTCCATTGAAGAACAGCCGAAGCGCATGGTTATTGTCGGCGGTGGCGTTGTGGGCATGGAGTTCGCGTCCATCTTTTCAGCATTGGGCACAGAGGTTACGGTGGTTGAATATTCAGACCGGATCCTTTCCCATTTGGATAAGGATGTATCCAAACGGATGCAACTGGTTTTAAAGAAAAAGGGAATCCAATTCCATTTGAATACTCAAGTGAAATTTATTGAAGAAGACCAAGATGGCTTGAAGGTTGTGGCCGAGGGCAAGAAAGGCCTGGTCGAATGGCAAACAGACCGTGTCTTGATGGCGACGGGGCGTGTTCCTTCCTTTGATAAGTCGGCTTTAACCGAAGCGGAGATCCAATTTGAAAAGGCGGGTATTTTGGTCAATACCTTCTATCAAACCAATCAAACCGGTGTTTACGCGATTGGGGATTGCAATGGAATCTGTTTGCTGGCACATTCGGCTTCCCATCAAGCGGTTGCAGCAGTGGAACATGCATTATTGAAGAAGGAACCCAGCCATCAGGTGGTTCCAAGCTGTGTTTTCACCCTGCCAGAGGTTTCTTCTGTCGGCATGACGGAGGAGGTTTGCAAGCGTTCAGGACAGGTGTGCCAAACAAGCAAGTTTTCCTTTGCTGCCAATGGCAAGGCTGTCAGCTTGGGCGAAGGGGAAGGCTTTGTCAAATGGATCGCCAATGATGAAGGGGTATTGCTGGGGGCGCAAATCTTGGGTCCTCATGCCTCGGATCTGATTCATGAAGCAACATTGGCCATCCAAAATGGATTGACGGCAGCGGATGTATTCCATACGGTCCATGCCCATCCGACACTTTCCGAAGCTGTTCATGAAGCGGCGGGCGGTCTTTTGGGGGAAGCCATTCATATTGCTCCGCCGAAAAAAAGAAAATAATCAAGAGTGAGTTTGGTAAAAACCACTAAAAAAAGAGCCTATCCATTCGGATAGGCTCTTTCGATGCCTTTACAGGCTTAAAGCTGTCTTGATAGAATCCTCTGTCAGGTTCTCCAACAAAGTTTGATCAATCTTTCCGCCTTTTGTTGTTACCACTGCAGGGAAAGTTTTGATGCCCAAGCGATCAGCAAGACCCGTTGATTTGTAAACGTCGATGCGGTTTACCGCAATCGCGCCAGCAGCTTCTTCTTCGATCTTTTCAATCGTTTGAAGGAATGCGCGGCTGTCTGCGTCAATCGCATTGTACACGTAGATCAAACCTGGTTTTTTAGCTTGCATGATGTGCTCTTGGAAAGTTTCTGTTTCAGCAATGTATGCCTCAGCAGCCATGCCGGCAATCGCGCCGTCGCCTACAGCTGTCGCAATTTGCTTCAACCATTTCTCGCGAACATCACCAACTGCGAATACGCCTGGCAAGTTTGTTGCCATTTTGTCATCAGTCAAAATGTACTTGCGACCTGTCATTTCGATTTGGCCTTCGAACAATTCCGTGTTTGGAATGTAGCCGATGAACTCGAAGCAGTTGTCGCAATCGATTGGAATCAATTCGCCAGTCTTCACATTCTTCAAAACGACTTGATTCAAATGCTCGTCGCCTTCAAAGCTGTCAACAACCGTATTCCAAACGAATTCCATCTTCTCGTTTGCCAAAGCAGCTTCTTTTGCGATCTCGTTGCAGTCCATTTTTCCTTCGTCATGCATAACGGATACGGTAACCTTGCTTGCGAATTTAGTCAGGAACATGCCTTCTTCAATCGCCGCGTCGCCAGAACCGATTACCACAACATGCTTGTCTGTGTTGGCCGCTGCATCACAAGTTGCGCAGAAAGAGATGCCCTTGTCAAACAAATATTTCTCTTCGTTTGTCGCTCCTGTTACACGGTTACGACCGCCAGTAGCAAGGATGACAGTTTTTGCAAGATACTTGTTGCGGAATGTTTCAACAACTTTTTCTTCGCCTGCCAAATCAACTGTTTTAACCGCAGTCAATTTGAAGTCTACACCCATCTTTTTCGCTTGTTCTTTCATCAAGTTTGTGATGGCTTCGCCTTTTGGCGCGTCTGGGAATCCAGGATAGTTTGCAATTTCGTTTGTGTATGTCGCCAAACCGCCAATCAAGGCTTTTTCGATCAAAATTGTTTTCAATCGAGCACGGCCGGCATAGATCGCTGCTGTCAAGCCTGCAGGACCGCCGCCAATAATGACTACATCATAATTTTCAACTTTTTTCTCTCTCGCCATTTTCTTTTCCCCCTATGCTTTACATGAAGTACTTCACGAGCAGTTTACTTCCAACAACAGCGCCGCCGAACATACCAACTGCAAAAACCCATCCTGAAAGAGACAGGGAAGTAATGCCGCTGTACAATGCACCGATGTTACATCCGTAAGCGATACGTGCTCCGTAACCCATTAGGAGACCGCCTAGGATCGCTGCAACCACTTGCTTTTTATTTTTAATCTTCTTAATTTTGAATTGTGATGCCATCAAGGTTGCCAGAGCAGCACCGAAAATAATTCCGATGTTTCTCCAAGAACCAGGATGGTTGAAAATTCCAGCTTCCAATACGCGTTGTGCGCCTTCGCTGCTGAAATAGTACCACTTATCAACGCTTCCACCGAATGCTTCGTAAATCCATGCGCCCCAGTTTGCGAACACACCGGAAACTCCCCAAGGATTTCCCGTTGATGCCAGGGTTGCAACTTGAAGAACCGATAGAAGGACAGCTCCTGTCACATAGGTGAAGGCGCTTTTAAACCATTTCTTGTAGAATTGGTTTTCGCGAACGCGATTGAAGAATTTTTCTTCCGCCATGATATCCCTCCGTCCAGGTTTATTCTACTTGCACTTCTCGATGATTACTTCCCACTCGCCGTCGTCAACTTCTTCAACTTCAACGTTGTGGCCGTCTTTGCGCGCCCATTCCGGAACGTTTTTCATCGCGCAGCTATGGTCGATTTGAAGAATCAACACGTCGCCGATTTCCATTTCCTTGATTGCGTTTTGTGCTTTTACCAAAGGTACTGGACAAGCTTCACCTAGAGAATCGATTACTACTTCTTTAGCCATTTTATTTCCTCCTCAGATTTGTTGGTTAGGATTATTTCGATTTATATGATCGATGTGTTTCATGCTTAACGGTTAGGATTGTGGTGGTTTAACCGTTAATTGCACGTCTTATTTGCACTTTTCGATGATAACTTCCCATTCGCCGTCATCAACTTCTTCAACTTCAACGTTGTGGCCGTCTTTACGAGCCCACTCTGGAACGTTTTTCATGGCACAGCTATGGTCGATTTGAAGAATCAACACGTCGCCGATTTCCATTTCTTTGATCGCGTTTTGTGCTTTTACCAAAGGTACTGGACAAGCTTCACCTAGAGAATCGATTACTACTTCTTTAGCCATTTTCATTTCCTCCTAAAATTAAAGATTATTTACGCAGCTTTCTTTTGTTCATATTTGGTTGCAAAGATAAAGAGTCCGGCTAAAACCAGAAGTTGCAGTGCCAGTGCGCCAAACCAACCGAATACATCCGGCAGGAAGACTTTTGGACCGTTTGAGATAAAGACTTCTTTCCACCAGCCAAAATCATGGGCACCCCATAGGGATCCGGCGATAAAGAAGACCAATACCAGCCATTGCATCATAAAACCTTCACCGTTTCGCATCAAAGTACCGGATGCACATCCGCCGGCAATAACCATGCCGATACCAAACATAAATGCACCGATGACTGTTGCCGCGCTGATTGGTACGACATAGCTCATACCAGGAATCGGCAGACCTTTCACATAAGCGCCATATTTAATGGCTGTGAATCCAATTGTGGTCAAGGCAAATGCGATAATTACGGCACGGGTCAATGAAGTACCGCCCGTTAGGTAAGGATCTCGCATGGATGCGGTAAAGCAGAAACGTGCTTTTTGTAATGTAAAGCCGAAACTGATACCAAAAATCCAGAAGAGTCCGACGGTTGCATTGTTTTGACCGAGCAGAATGCCGATTAAAACGATGATGACAAAAAGCCCGACTCCAAAGGGAATCATGTTTTTCTTTTTCTTCCGAGGCCTTCGCGTCGAAGAACGACGAATTGAACCAGAGGAAGAAGTGGTCGTCGCTTGTGTGTTTTCAGGCATGTTACTCACTCCTCCATTCATCATTGTGACAAGTTTAACAATCTCTCGTGAATAGTCTAACATAGTTTGTGAATTTAAAATCATATCCTTTCGTGATACAATATAAGAAATATTAATAGTGCTATCGGAGTTATTAATGTAAAATAAGAATGAGGTTGTTAAACAATTGACAAATCTCACAGGAAAGAGGAGGGCCCCATGAATCTCGACACATTGATGTATTATCGTCAAATCATTGAAAATAAGAGCATTTCAAAGGTTGCGAACCAGTCGCACATCTCGCAATCCGCCTTAAGTCAAATGATGCAAAAGTTTGAAGACTCGATTGGATATGAGTTGTTGGAACGATCAAATCGTGGTGTCGTTCCTACTGAATTAGGAAAAATCGTATATAAATACTCGGAAAACATTATGAATACTTATAGCAAAATGCTTGAAGAAATTGACAATTACGCGAAGAAGTCCAGCAATGTCAGGATCAGCGCCACAAAATCCTTGGTTACGTATTCCATGCCTTGCGTACTTTTCCGCATTAAAAAGGTGCATCCCGATCATCAATATGATCTGGTGACTTCGGAGTTGGATCGGATCATTGCGGATGTGCAAAATGATATTTCGGATTTTGGCGTCATTACTTCTTTGCCGACCAAATGGGTGGACGGCCTTGAAATTGTCAAGATTGCAGAGGAACAAATTGTGCTGGTGGCTTCAGATAATTATTCCATACCATTGGAGATTGAAATTGATGAACTGTTTGAATATGATTTGATCATGCAGTCGAATTCCGAGCATTTGTACGACGAATTGTATCGTCGCATTCAGGAGAATGGGATGGATAAGGATTTGTTAAAAGTCTTATTCAAGATTGATTCCATCGGTGCGGTGAAAAACGCCTTGTTCAATTCTTATGGCATCGCCATGCTGCCCTATCCGACGGTGAAGCGGGAATTGTATTCAAAAGCATATAAAAAAATCCAGATCAATGATCTGGATTTGCATTACAATATTTATTTGGTGCACAAGCCATTGGAACAATTGTCCGGCACCAGCCGTGAGTCGATTGAAACGTTTAAAAAGCTGGGTAACAAAGCCTTCTGCTAACGGAATTATTCGTCGGCTTCAATGGTGATTTCCCAAACGCCGTTCATAACCTCGTCCATCACGTAGTGGAAGGGGCGGTGCGCCAGATAGTCGCTTACGCTCTCGACGACACAGCTGTGGTCGCAGACGAGCATCAATTTATCGCCTTTTGGCAGTTCTGCCAGGGCGCGTTCCAGTTTTAGTATGGGAAGGGGGCAAAAATCCCCCATGCAGTCAAGGGTGATGCGTGTCATAAGAACCTCCTAGGCTTGTGATAAGATCAGTGTACCAGAAAGGGCGAAAGAAAGAAACGGATGAAGCAATCGGATTTTGCTTTTGACAGGCGAAAAGGCCGAGGATATCATAGAGAATACAAATGGAAGAAAGTTAGGAGTATCGCGAATGAAGGTATCTGTCGTGATTCCCGCCTACCAGTCCGAACGGACGATTGGGGAAGTGGTGGATCGCATCTATCAAACATTTGCATATCGAAGTGAAAGGGTTGAGGTGATTGGTGTCGATGACGGCAGCCGGGACGATACATTTCGCGTTTTGATCGAAAAAACGCGTCAGTATCCGTCCATGAAAGCGGTTCGCCTGCAAGACAATGTCGGACAGCAGCATGCGCTTTTGTGCGGTATTCGCCAGTCCACCGGCTCGGTGGTGGTAACCGCGGATGATGATTTGCAGCATCCGCCGGAAGAGATTCCCAAGCTCTTGGAGGCCGTTCAAGCCGGGTATCAACTGGTGTACGCCCAATCCCAGGAAAAAATTTGCGGATTGGAACGGACCTTGGGGTCGAAACTCCGCGACGGCTTGTTCAATCATTTGTTTGATTTGCCGGAAGGGATTTCTTTGCACTCTTTCCGCGCTGTCGAGGGGGATTTGGCCAGAGAAGCGGCGCAGTCGGCGCAAGGTTTTTTCTATCTCTCTGCTGCGATTTTGAAAAGCCGTCCGTCCATGAAGAATGTTGAGGTCTCGCTGATTCCCAGACCGATTGGAAAGTCCAATTATACCTATCGGAAATTATTGTCCCTGTTTGTAAAGATTTGGATCTATTACAGTGATCATCGAATGGCAAAGATTCTGCGGCATTCCGGCACCCCATACAGGATTCTTACGACGGTGCGCTCAAAGGGGGATCATCAATGAAGGTTATGATTTTAGGGGCGAATACCCATCAGCGAAGGGCGATTCAGCGTGCGCACGAACTGGGATACGCAACCGTCGCTGTGGACAATCGAGATAATTCGCCCGGGAAAAAAATTGCCGATGAGGCGGTCCTGGCCAGCACCTTTGATGCCGAAGCATGTTTGGAGGCGGCGAAAGGTTTAGGGATAGACGGGGTCTTTACCTCGGGAACGGACCAACCGGTTTTGACGGCGGCTCTGATTCAAGAAGCGATGCAGCTGCCGATGACTTTTTCTGTTGAACTGGCGCGAAAATTGACCAATAAGCGTTGGATGAAACGCCAGTTTGACAAGTGCGGTCTGCCTACTTTGCCTTGGGCCTTGGTGGGAGAGGATTTTCAAGAGACCGAGATTCCCTTTTCCTATCCGGCTGTGATGAAACCTGTTGATTCCCAGGGTCAACGGGGTATTTTTTTGGTCGAAAGCCATGAAGAAGTCCGGGCGCATTTGCAGGAAACGCTGGCACATTCGCGGGAGAAAAAAGCCTTGATTGAACAGCATTATCCTTCCGATGAAGTGACGGTATCGGGATGGGTGACCGAGGGGGAAGCGGTGATTTTGTCGATAACCGACCGGGAGACCTTTTCAAGCAAGGGACAGGTGGGCATCTGTTTGTCCCATGAGAATCCAACCCGCTTTGCCCATTCCTTGGGCGAGGAGCTGGAAGCCTTAACCCATCGAATTGTTAAAGCCTTTGGAATACAAAACGGACCGATCTATTTTCAGTTCTTGATCGGGGACAAGGGCATTATGATCAACGAAATTGCCGGCCGGATTGGGGGTGCCCACGAGGATCAGGTATTGCCTGCAATTACAGGCTTTGATCTATTGGGCAGTCAAGTTCGGGTTGCCCTGGGACAAGGGGTGGAAAAACCGCGATTTGACGCCTGGAGCAATCCGCCAATTCGCGACAGCGTGCAATTGTTTTTTGTCGAACCGTGCAAAATTGGAAAGATTTTGCTGCCAGAGAAGGGGCAAATTGGCTGTTTGGTCGAGTTGGGACTTCACATTCGCGAAGGACAGCGGATTGAATCCATTGAAAATGCAACCGCAAGGGCAGGTTATGCCATTTTTCTTTCGGAATCGGAAGAAGCCCTGGAGCGGGATGTGGAAATGTTTTACCGGGAAATGAAAATACTGGATGAAGAGGGAAACCAACGACTCATCCAACATCGCAGGAGGGAACGGGAATGAAAAAATGGATCGTGATGATTTTGGTAGGGGTTTTGGCACTAACAAGCGGCTGTGCGGCACAACCGGAGCCGGAAGAGAAGACCTTGATTCTTGCGGAGCAATATGGACTGGCCTATGCGCCGCTGCAGATTCTGCAGGCCAAGAATTTCCTGGCGGAAATTGATCCGGATTTGAAACTGGAATGGGCGAAGGCAGGCAATACGACGGCCATTCGGGAAATGATGCTTGCAGGGAAGGTGGATATCGGGTTTATGGGGATTCCCCCGTTTCTGATTGCCCGGGACAAGGGAATGGAATGGGATATTTTCACAGGCTTGTCCCAGGCGCCGGTGGGACTTGTCAGCAGCAATGCCGACATACAAAGTCTGGAAGACATTCAGGCGACAGACCGGATTGCCTTGCCACAGCCGGGCAGCATTCAGCATATTCTACTGGCGATTGCCGCAGAACGGGAACTGGGCGATGCGACAAAGTTTGACCAGCAATTGGTGACCATGAAACATCCGGACGGGATGAGTGCCATGTTGGCTGGGGAAGAATTAAGCCTGCATTTCACATCGCCGCCTTATATCTTTATGGAGTTGGAGGAAGACGGAACAGAATTGGTCTTGAGCGGAACGGAAGCCATGGGCGGGCCATTCACCTTTATTATCGGTGCGGCACCGAAACGCGTGCAGGAAGAGAAAGCGGAGAGCTTGGAAGCACTGAAACAAGGGCTTCAGATGGCGATGGACTTTATGCGGGAAGAACCGGAAGAGACACTGGCGATTTTGTCCGACCAATATGAGCTGGAACCGGAAGTGCTTCAAGGCTATCTGGCACATCCAGAACTGGTTTATTCGGAATCGGTGGAAGGCTTGGATACATTTATTGATTTTATGATGCGAAATGGATATTTGGACCAGGAGACAAACGCGGAAGAGGTTGTCTGGAACTAGGAGCAAGCCTATGAAACGATGGAGAATTTATGCAGGCATAATTTTTGCCTTTTGTTTGCTTTGGCAGTTGATTGTTTGGTCAGGGCGGTATTCGCCCTTGATTTTTCCCTCCTTGGGTTCAATTGGCAGGTCCTTGTGGAGCGATTTGCTTGAGGGCCAATTGGTTGCGCAACTGTTCTTTTCCCTGCGTTTGGTAGTAGAGGGATTGGTTTTATCCATTGCCATGGGATTGGGGATGGCCCTGGTTGCGCGCCGGTTTCGATGGTTTCGAAAAGGAATGGACCTGTTGATCAGTGTGGCGCACCCGCTTCCGGGAGTTGCCCTGCTGCCCTTGGTGATTCTTTGGGTCGGCATTGGCGAGGGCGCCGTCTTGTTTATTATTCTGCATTCTGTACTGTGGCCGTTTTTGGTGAGCCTTTTTGGCGCTTTGGATCGTTTGCCAAGCATTCATCAGGATGTGGCGGACAACTATGAGCTGACGGGTTGGCGACGCCTGATCTGGGTGGATCTACCCGGAGCCTTTCCAGGATTTCTTTCGGGATTGAAAATCGGATGGAGCCGGGCTTGGCGGGCCTTGATCAGTGCGGAAATGATTTTTGGCGCCACGAGCGGGTCCGGCGGAATTGGCTGGTTTATGTTTCAAAAGCGGGTGTTTATGGATACGGCAGGCTTGTTTGGCGGACTTCTGGTCATTATTGTGATTGGCGTGGCGATGGAAAGTCTGGTCTTTCGGTCGCTGGAACGGCGGACCGTTGTGCGATGGGGGATGGAGCGATGAGCGAATATCGATTCGAAGCGGTCTCCAAACAGTTTGAAGGGGAGACGGTATTAAAGAACCTGACGCTCACTGGGCAGTCGGAGAGTTTTCTTTGCGTTGTCGGCAAATCTGGCGTTGGAAAATCAACCTTTTTGCGGATGCTCGGCGGATTTGAGCCGGTGGGAAACGGACGAATCCAAATTGCGGGCAATCTGGTTGAAGGTCCGCAGAAAACCTGTCCGATGGTTTTTCAAAGCTATGAGCAATTATTTCCCTGGCTGCCGATTTGGGAGAATGTAGCCTTTCCCCTCCGTGTAAAGGGGGAAAAAAAGGAAGCCAGAAAGGCAGAAGCGATTCAAGTCTTGGAAGCGGTCGGATTGAAAGAGGATGCGAATAAGTTCCCCCACCAGCTGTCCGGTGGCATGAAACAAAGGGCGGCTTTGGCGCGGGCCTGGATTGCAGAACCCAAGCTCTTGTTGATGGATGAACCCTTTGGCGGATTGGACATGATGACGCGTGAAACCCTGCAAAGCCTGCTTGTGGACTTGTGGAAAGCGAGAAAATGGACGGTAGTCTTTATTACCCACGATTTGCGGGAAGCGGCAAGACTGTCCACCCATCTGCTGATTCTGAAAGAAGCGGGCGAGTGGGAGTGGGTGGAGAACCGGCTGCCTTGGCCGCGAGACCCTTATTCGCAGGAATTGAACGATTGGGTTCGACAAATTCAATTATAGGAATGGCAGTGATTTGAAAAGCGAAAGCGCCCGAAGGGGCGCTTTTTTTATGGGGTAATTCGATAGATATGCAAATGCCAGTAGGGATCGTTTAAAAATGGGACGATGCGATTGCCGTAGATGGGCGCTTGGAAATTCGCGACTTCCTCGCATCGGGTTGCCAAGAAGGCTTGCATCTCGTTATACCAGGACTGATCGGGACCGTACAGGACCTGCCAGGGATCGGGATTGCGGTGCAAGTAGTCCAGTTCATCGGCATAGAGGATATAGGCGATTTTTCTGTCTTGAATGTAGTCTGCCAAAGAGATGCCCGCCTTATCCAGATGGGTGAGGTTGCGGTAATCATAGAGCTTGCCGGCCTCAAAAGCAAATTCGGTATTCAAATTGGCCAAAACGATGGCATCCTTCGGCACCACTTCATGAATTGCTGCGAGATAGTTTTTGTAATGGTCTTTGGGCAAGGCGGTGATCTCGCCATAGGAAGCGAGTGAGAACCAGAGGATCATGCCAACCGCAGTGATTTTTACGGGCAAGCGATCCACATAAAAGGCGGCCAAAAGGGTCAGGGTAAGAACCGCGCCCGGCACAAAAAAGAGGAGGCTGGTTGCGTTGTAGCGGCCAACAGCCATGATGCCCAGGACCCAGGCTGCCTGATGAAGCTGAAGACTGAGCAGGCGTCTGTCTCTTTTAAGTAATCCTACGATACTGCCGGCCAAAAAGCCAAAGGCAATCGTGAACAGGGTGAGGTGCAAAGGCGGGAGATAGTAGGTGCCGCTGATGCCCTGCCACAGTTTTTGAAAGAACAAAAAGAAACCCGCGAACTTCCCACCGGCAGTATTCGTTACCCCCAAGGTGGCGCCGTAAGCCAGATAATCGCGGAAGAAATCTGGATTCATCCACAAACTTGCCAAGATATAAAATGCGGTAAACCCTGCCAGCCAAGGAAGGGTTTTCAGGAGCTGCTTTCTTTCATCTTGATGGTTCCAGGCGGCAAAAAGTCCTGTCAAAACCAGGGCGCCTCCTCCCAAAAACGCATTGGGATGAAGTCCCATGGCAAAAAATGCGCAGAGCAGGGACAGAATTCTTTTCTTTTTCCACCAAGTGGTGGCGATCAGCAAAAGGAAAAAAACCACCACAATCTCTTGGCGGCCAAAATGGGCACCGTAGATAAAAATAGGCTGCGCTGCCAGAAGCAAGGTGCTCAAAGCTGTCCATTTCGTTGAAACATCAAACTTTTTCAGCAAGAGATAGAAGAGGACCAGACTGAGACTGCCGAAAATCAGACTCATCAGGCGGATCGGAAACAATTCATATCCAAAGACTTGAAGGAAGAATGCCTGCAAGATGTGATAAGTGGATTTAATGGCATGGGGATTTCGCGGATAAAGATCGAAAAAGGGTTCCGTGACGGCGAGAGACCGATTTTCCATCATGAATCGGGTGAGGCCGCTCAACCAGGACTCATCAGAATGCATAAAGGGGAATCGCGTCAATGTCGCTATTTGACTGAGAAAGAAGCCGATTGCCATAAGCATGGCAATGATTTTGTCTCGTTTTGAAATTTGCATGTGCGCCCTCCTAATCATTCATTTTCCTTCTTCATTATACCGCAAAGTCAGGAAAGCGCTATTTGATAATGCTATATAGGATAAGCAAAGCTTATAACAGTTATCTGATGTGGTCAGGTATAATGAAAATGGATTGAAAAAAAATTAACAATCTTTTTTGCATGAACTCAAGGGCAGGTTAACAATCTCTCACCCGGCGAAAGCCAACTGTCTGATAGAAATGCAAAATTGGGAGGTTCAACAGATGAAAAACCATTGGAAATTGGGGCTATTGTTTCTTGTAGCTGTTCTTGTGATGGGAGCATTTGCAGGATGTGCCGCAAAATCGACCTATGAAAATGGTACAAACATCGTTGAGGCAAGCGAAGTAGCGGCATTGATGGAGCAAGGAAATGTTGTTGTCATTGATGCGCGAACTGCAGAAGAGTATGCAAAGGGTCATCTGGAAGGGTCCGTACATGTGGATCCGGCCGAGCTGACGGTCTCTGAGCCTGTAAAAGCGATGGTTGCACCAAAAGAAACAATTGAAAAGGTATTGGGAGCCAAAGGCATTTCAGAAACCGATACGGTATTGATCTATGACAACAAAGGAAGCGTTTACGCTGGCCGAATCTGGTGGACGATGAAAGCTTATGGACATGAGGATGTTCGACTGATCAATGGCGGCGAAGCTGCGATTGTAAAAGCGGGCTTGCCTCTAAGCAATCAGGCAACAACGCCTGCCGCAAAGACATACACGGCAAAAGCGCTGGATGCTGACCGCTATGCAAGCAAGGAAGAAGTGGAAGCCTTGATTGCGAGCGAAGAAGAAAATTGCGTGATTCTTGATGTTCGTTCTGCTGCTGAGTACAGCGAAGGGTATGTAACAAACGCTGTTTTGTATCCGCATACCAAGAACTATTACAGTGATGGAACATTCAAGAACACACAAGCCATTTCTTTGGATTACAAAGATTTGGGCATTGAAAAAGATACGCTAGTGGTTGCTTACTGCAAATCTTCTTACCGTGCAACGGTAACAGCCGCATTGTTGGAAGAAGCAGGATTCAAGAAAGTCAAAGTTTATGACGGCGCTTGGTTGGAATGGTCAGCAACGGGTGTGGTTGAAAAACCTGAAACCTCCGCTCCAATCACTTCGCAAGATGCGTCGTAAAATAAAGGTAGGGGGAGAAGCATGAAAAAGAACACAAGAATTCTTTCTTTGCTTTTGGTTTTGATCTTGGCATTTTCTCTAGCGGGATGTGCATCACAAGAGGAACCGGAAGCGGCATCAATGGACCTCACTGAAACTTCTGAGCCAGCAACGGAACCGGCAACAGAACCGGCAGCTGACGAGTTTGATATGGAAGCGGCAATCAACGCGTACTTTGCTGAGATGCCAAAGCATATCTACAAGATCGGTCAAGCCGACTTTGTTGACATGGTAAAAGCAGGCGAAGAAATGACAATTGTTGATATTCGCCAACCGGACGCATACGCGGAAGGTCATGTTCAAGGCGCGGTTAACATTCCTTGGGGCGCAGCCATTGCAGAGCAATTGGCAACGATCCCGAATGACAAGCCTGTATTCGTATACTGCTACTCCGGCCAAACAGCGGGACAAGCGGTTATGACACTGAACCTGGCAGGATTCAATGCGCGAAGCGTCAACTTGGGCTGGAACTTCGGCATCTCCAAGGTGGAAGGCGTTGAAGCGGTTACAGTAACTGACGCATCTACTTTCGACGGTGCAGTAACGACAATCGAGCCAGCGGTACAAGAAGCCTTGACGGCTTACTACAACGGATTGGCCGATGTTGCTGATACAACTTGGAAAAACTACAAGGTATCTGAGGATAACTTGGAAGCGATGATTGAAGCGGGCGATGATTTCTATCTGTTGTCCATTCGTTCTGAAGCCGACTACAAAGCCGGTCATATCCAAGGCGCTGAATTGATTCCTTGGGGCGTGGGCATGGAGAAATCCTTCAATACCCTGCCAAAAGACAAGAAAATCGTAGTTTACTGCTACACAGGACAAACTGCAGGTCAAACAACAGCAGCCCTTCGTTTGTTGGGTTACGACGCAGTTTCTTTGAACGGCGGAATGGGCATGGCGCCTAACGCTCCATTGGGTTGGGCAAACCAAGAAAAACCGGTTGTAACCATGGATCTTTCTGCACAAGTAAAAGCGTACTTTGCCAATATGCCAGACCATATCTACAAGATCGGCCAAGCTGACTTTGTGGAAATGGTAAAAGCGGGTGAAGAAATGACTGTGCTTGACATCCGTCAGCCGGACGTTTATGCAGAAGGCCATATTCAAGGCGCAGTGAATGTTCCTTGGGGCGCAGCCATTGCAGAAAACTTGGCGAACATTCCAAACGATAAACCAGTATTCGTATACTGCTACTCTGGTCAAACAGCTGGACAAGCGGTTATGACTTTGAACCTGGCAGGCTTCAATGCACGAAGCGTCAACTTGGGCTGGAACCTGGGGATTTCCAAGGTTGACGGCGTTGATGCTGTTACTTCAACAGAAGTTGCAACATTCAACGGCGCGGTTACAGAAATCGATCCTTCCGTTCAAGAAGCTTTGACGGCCTACTACAACGGATTGGCTGATGTTGCCGACACGACTTGGAAAAACTACAAGGTGTCTGAAGACAATCTTGAAAAAATGATTGCAGACGGCGAAGACTTCCATCTGCTTTCTGTTCGATCTGCTTCCGACTATGCGGAAGGTCATATTGAAGGCGCTGACCTGATTCCTTGGGGCGCTGGCATGGAAAAACAATTCGATCGTCTGCCTAAAGGCAAGAAGATCGTGGTTTACTGCTACACAGGCCAAACCGCAGGACAAACAACTGCAGCTCTTCGTCTGTTGGGTTATGACGCGGTTTCTTTGAACGGTGGCATGGGCATGGCGCCGAATGCACCATCAGGTTGGGCAAACAAAGGCAAACCAGTGGTTGCAGGAACTGTTGTTGAGCAAGGCGTGATGAATTACTTCGCTAAAATGCCGGATCATATCTACAAGATCGGCCAAGCTGATTTTGTTGACATGGTAAAAGCGGGCGAAGAAATGACCGTTCTTGACATCCGTCAGCCGGATGTTTATGCGGAAGGTCATATTCAAGGCGCAGTGAATGTGCCTTGGGGTGCAGCCATTGCAGAAAACTTGGCGAAGATTCCTAACGACAAGCCAGTATTTGTATACTGCTACTCTGGTCAAACAGCGGGACAAGCCGTTATGACTTTGAACTTGGCTGGCTTCAATGCACGAAGCGTCAACCTGGGCTGGAACCTAGGTATTTCCAAGGTTGAAGGCGTAGACGCGGTTACAACTACAGAAGCTGCTGAGTTGAACGGCGCTACACCAATTGAACCATCCATCCAGGAAGCTTTGACTGCATACTACAACGGCCTTGCCGATGTTGCAGATACAAACTGGAAAAACTACAAAGTTTCAGAAGCGCATTTGAATGATTCGATTGCAGAAGGCAAAGATTTCTATATTCTTTCTGTTCGTTCTGCAGCGGACTATGCGGCTGGACATATCCAAGGGGCAGCAAACATTCCTTGGGGACCAGGCATGGAGAAATCTTTTAACACGATTCCAAAAGATGCGAAGAAAGTGATCGTATACTGCTACACAGGCCAAACGGCTGGACAGACAACTGCCGGTCTTCGCCTGTTGGGCTACGATGCGGTTTCTCTGAACGGCGGCATGGGCATGGAGCCTAATGCACCGTCAGGATGGGCAAACCAAGGATACGAGGTCGTTCAGTAATCTGTTGACAATATCCAATAAAGAGAAAGCACCCGGAATTTTCCGGGTGCTTTCTTATGTTCAGACAAGGATCGGGGTACATATTTGGTATAATGGCCGTAAGGAGGTGTTGAAATGAAAAAAATCCATCGGATCATATGGTTTATTCTGTTGGTGCTTTTCTTTTTGATGCCGAATACAGGGTGGGCTGAAAGCGATGACGATGAGGCGAATGCTACCTACCGTATTTTTGTTTTGTTTTCATACAGTCCCGACTTTCCGACAACGGAATCCTTCTATTCCGGCTTGGAGAAGGGATTTGGAGATGCGGAAGTCACGATGCATGTGGAATATATGGACACCAAGCGGATCTTAGATGAGACCCATCTCGAAAACTTTTACCGGTTGCTGGCGCACAAGCTTGAGAATCGGGATCCCTACGACTTGGTGATCGTATCCGACGACAATGCGCTTACGTTTATGGCGGATCGCCACCAAACGCTTTTTGGAGAAATTCCTATTTTGTTTATGGGGGTCAATTCAGAGGATTTGGCATATGCGTTGGATCAATGCGACCATGTTACCGGAATTGTGGAGCGGATCTCCATGGCGGCGCAATTGGAATTGATTACCTCTTTGTTCCCACGAATGGATGAATTGGTGGTTTTGCGGGATCAAACACCAACGGGGATGGCAGAATATGAAGCCTTTCAAAGATCGCTTGCCTCTTTTCCTGAAATCACGGTAAGGGAAATAAACTCCACCGCGTTTACCTTTCAAGAATTTGGAGGGCAGTTGGAAAGCATTCATGGGAATGACGTTATCTTCCTATTGTCTTCCTATTTGGATCGGGAGGGGGGAAGACGAGACTTTGATGAAGTCATGGCTTTGTTGCGGAGACAGGTGGCTCCGGTTTTGACACCCTATGAATTCGGCTTGGGGCAAGGCGCTCTGGGCGGAAAGCTTGTGAATTATTCCGATTATGGGGAAGAAACGGCGCGGATGGCACTTGCTATTCTTGCCGGCGAGCCCATTGAAAACTTTCCGGTGCTGGATGGCGAAAGTGCCAACCGGTATCAATTTGACTATCGGGAAATGGAGCGGTTTTTGATTGAAGAGAATCAACTTCCGGAAGGCAGCGAGGTGCTTTTCCAGCCGCAGCCTTTTTATCAGGTTTATCGCGATTTGTTTTTCATTCTGATTGGGTTGGCGGCTTTAGCAGCAGTGAGCATTGTCTTTTTGGGGATTTTGCTGCGGATGAAAACAAAATCGGCGGAATTGCTGCGTGAGAAGAATCTGCGTTTTCTCTCATTTTTTGGCGCGGTTGAGTTTCCGGTTGTCATTCTCGATGAAGAAGATCGGGTCGTGCAGAGCAATCAACCGTTTATGAAGATGTTTCATTTGGATGGAATCCGGGGCAAGCCGAAATTGAGGCAGATCATCGGCTCTTGGACTGAAACCAATCCAGACGAGTATTACTTGATTGATTATCCATATATTCAAGCTAAAGTCAATTTCATTGTCGATGGGGATCAAAAACTGGGCGCTTATGTGCTGTTTGCGGATAAAAGCCAGGAAGAGGTTTTGCGGCAGAACTTATCGGTATACAGGAAAATTTTGGAAGCCAACCGAGAGAGTGTGATGGTAGCCAACCATGAGATGAAGTTGGTTTGGGCGAATCAGTCATTTTTGGACCTGATTCGGCGCAGTTTCAGTCGGCTGAAAGGCATCTCCATTCGATTAGCTCTGGAGCCCCTTGCCGGCAGCGAAGAAATTTGGTCGGAGCTGGAAGCAGAGGGATTCTGGGCAGGGGAGCTGACTTATGAGAATGATGGAGATCCCCGGGTATTCTTTTTCAAGATATTTGCAATTCATGAAGGAGACATGCTATTAAACTATGTCGGCATGTTGGAAGAAATTACAGCTAAAAAACAACAGGAACGCCTGTTGCGTGAAATGGCCCAAAAAGATCGGTTGACGGGTTTGATGAACCGGACCCTGTTTTTTGAAATGGCGGAAGCGAAACTGAAGGAGGCCGAGACGGCCCGTCTGGTCTTGCTGAATTTGAATCATATGAAGGTCGTCAATGATCGGTTCGGCCATTATTTTGGCGATGAGGTTGTACGCCAGGTGGCGAATCGGCTGAGAACATCATTCCCAGAGGCGGTGATCAGCCGGATGGGCGGCGACGAGTTCACTTTAGGTTTCTTTAATCTAAGCGATGAAGCCTGGAATGCCGTTTTGATTCATTTGAAGGAAATGTTTGAGAAGCCATTCCAAATTGGAGAAGAAGAGCTGGAAGTGACGGCTTCCATCGGAACATCCCGCTTTCCACGGGATGCCGGGGGCATTCCCGAGCTGGTTACCTGTGCGGATTTGGCCATGAGTGCAGGCCGGCGTGATCAGAAAAACTTTATTCTGGCCTATCGGGAAGAAATGAAAGCGAGAGCCCATGACAGCTACGAATTGATGGCTTCTATGAAGCATGGGATCGAAGCGAATGAGTTCTATTTGGAATATCAGCCGATTATTGACGGTGAACTTAAACGCATTGTCGCGGTGGAAGCTCTGATTCGGTGGCGCCACCCAAAACTGGGTCGAATTTCGCCTATGCGGTTTATTCCGATTGCTGAATCCATGGGATATATCCATCCGATTGGTCAATGGGTGATCAAGCAGGCGGTACAGGATCTTACACGATTGCCAGAGTACATCTTGATGCATGTGAATGTATCGGTCAGTCAATTGTACAAGCCGGATTTCTTTGAAGAGGTACGGGTTATTCTCAGGGAAAGCGGGGTGGCACCGCAACGAATGGTATTGGAATTCACCGAAACCCTTCCCTTTGCCGATGGCACGCAGATTGAGGAATTCTTGCGGGATGCCAGACAAGCCGGGGTGCAAATTGCGATTGATGATTTCGGGCAGGGTTATGCAAACCTGGCACAATTAAGAAAGGTGCCGGCAGATATTTTGAAGGTAGACCAGTATTTTATTCGAAAGATCGACCAAAATCGCGAGAATCGAGAAATCTTGCAGTCTATTTTGGTGCTGTCGAAAAAATTTGGGTGTCAGTTGGTGGCTGAAGGGGTTGAGCAGGAGGCAGAAGCGAAGTTTTTATCTGAAATGGAGTGTTTGTTGCAGGGCTATTATATCGCCAGACCTATGGCTGTGGAGCCTCTGTTACAATTGATAGAAAAAATGCAGCAGGAGGAGACAGAGTATGGAGAGAATTGAAACGGACCGGTTGATTCTTCGGACGGGGACGGTTCGGGATGCGGCGGAAATCGTACGGTATTTTGAACGGAACCGGGATTTTTTGGCGCCTTTTGAACCAATTCAGCCGCCGGCGTTTTATACCAAAGTCATGCAAAAAGACCTGGTTTTGTCCGATGCCCGCGAACGGGATGCGGGCAATGCACTTCGGTTTTGGCTGTTTTTGAAGGAAGAGCCCGAACGGATCATCGGATCGGTTCGGTTTTCTGGTGTGATTCGGGGTGCGTTTCAGTCCTGTTTTCTGGGCTACCGATTGGATCGATTCTGCGAGCGGAAAGGATATATGACGGAAGCGCTGTACGCGGCCATTCCCTATGCCTTTCGCGTGATGTCTTTGCATCGGGTCGAGGCCAATATCATGCCGAGAAACGCAGCCAGCCGCCGGGTAGTGGAAAAGCTTGGGTTTTGGGAAGAGGGCCTGGCAAAGCGGTATTTGAAGATCAACGGGGAATGGGAAGATCATATTCACTATGCGACAACCATCGAAGAGTGGAAAGGGGAAATGGACCATGCAAAAGCGAGCATTTGGTAAGACAGGGGAAGAAATTTCCGTATTGGGCTTAGGCTGCATGCGGTTTCCGACAATCGGAGCGGATATTCAGGCGATAGACGAGGAGAAAGTACAGGAGATGATCCGCCTTGCGGTGGAAGGTGGTGTCAATTACATCGATACCGCATGGCCCTATCATGGTGGGGCGAGCGAACCGGTCGTCGGCCGAGCCCTTCAGACGCTGGGCATTCGCGATGAAATCTTTTTGGCGACCAAATTGCCGAGCTGGCTGATTCATTCCCGTGAAGACATGAACCGATATTTGGACCAGCAATTGGAGCGGCTGCAGACAGACCATATTGATTACTATCTGGTTCATACCTTGACCAAACGCTTGTGGGCCCAGGTGAAGGAACATGGTATTTTTGAATTTTTGGACGAGGCCTTGGCTTCCGGCAAAATTCGCCATGTGGGATTTTCCTTTCACGACAGTCTAGATTTGTTTCAGGAAATTGTCGATGCATATCCTTGGGAATTCTGCCAAATTCAACTGAACTACCTGGATGAAAGATATCAAGCCGGGATTGAGGGACTGGAATACGCGGCCGGCAAGGGATTAAGCGTCATCATTATGGAGCCTTTGCGGGGCGGCAAACTGGTCAACAATCTGCCCGAGGAAGCCTTGGATTTGTTTGCGCAAAGCGCGGAGTCCAAAACGCCGGCAGCCTGGGGGCTTCGGTATTTGTGGAATCGTCCGGAAGTGACTCTGGTTTTAAGCGGAATGTCCAATTTGGAACAGATTCAGGAGAATCTTGAAACCGCCCAGCATGGAATTGTGGGGAATCTATCCGGGAAAGACCTGGAGATTCTTAATGGTGTTCAGGGGATTCTCAAAGAAAAGATTCTCGTGGATTGCACCGGTTGCAAGTATTGCGTGCCTTGTCCGAGTGGCGTGGATATTCCCGGCTGTTTTGAATATTACAACAACGCATCCCTCTTTTCGGATGAAGCGGGAGCGAAGGACGGGTATTATCGCTTTGTAAGCGCGGACCATGCGGCTTCAAAATGTGTGGAATGCGGGATTTGTGAAAGCCACTGCCCGCAGGGAATAGCCATCCGAGAGGAACTGAAAAAAGTCGCCGAATTATTTGGTGAATAGAGCCAAAACTCCGGGTTTCCGGAGTTTTGTTTTGTGGAAAAACAAAGACGTGGTATAATGAGTGCAAACGATAGCACGGAGGTAAAGTTATGCCGGTTACGATCAAAGATGTCGCGAAAATGGCGGGGGTTTCGCCGTCGACGGTTTCGCGGGTCATCGCGGACCATCCTAAAATATCACAAGCGACAAAAGATCGGGTGACGGAAGCCATGGAAGCCTTGCAGTATCGGCCCAATGCCATTGCCAGATCCCTAGCCAACCAGTCCACCAAAACCCTGGGGCTTCTGCTGCCCAACAACGATGAAGATTTGCTGCAAAATCCATTCTATGTGCAGGTGATGCGGGGGATCAGCCGTTATGCCCAAAAGGCGGGGTATTACATTTTATACAGTTATACGGACCATGAGGAACAGGAAGTGAAAATGCTGGACGAGCTTTTACACAGCAAGTGGGTAGATGGAGTGATTCTAACCACCATTCGGGAAAATGACCGCTGTGTGGAGTTCTTGCGGGCCAAGCAGCATCCCTTTGTTGTTATCGGAACACCGGAAGATCATGCGGACGAAATTCTCTGGGTCGACAACAACAACAGCAATGCCATGTACGATGTGGTCGCCAGTTTGGTGGAAAAGGGACATCGGCGGATCGGTTTTATCGGCGGGCCTCATGAGTTTGCCGTGACACGGTACCGGCTGAGGGGTTATCAAAAAGCCCTCGCGCATTATGACCTGCCCTATCATCCGGAATGGGTGGTGGAGAAGGATTATACGGAAAAGGCCGGTTATGAAGCGGCATTGGCGCTTTTTGCCCAGGAAGATTTGGATGCCATTGTAACCACAGACGATCTGATTGCCTTTGGGGCGCAAAAAGCTTTGAAGGAGATGGGGAAAACTCAGGTCGCCTTGACGGGATTCAATAATACCATCCTGGCGGAATACAAGTCGCCCACCATTTCTTCGGTAGATATCAAGGCGGAAGCATTGGGTTATGAGGCGGCCAAACTCTTGATTACAAATTTGGGGAAGCAAAGCGAAGTGAGACACTGCCTGATCGATACCGAGTTTATCGAACGGGAATCTTCCTGCGTTGGGAAATAGGCGCAAAGAGGAGACTGATCCAGTTTTTTTCAAAACGAAATGTATGCATGCGAAAAGCGGCAACCGAGTGGTTGCCGCTTCTTTTATGGCTGGAAGAGGAAGACTGCTTTTGGGGGAAGGGTCAGGGTTTCTGCATTCGATTCAAGGATCCATTCGCTTCCGTCCATCACATTCTTTAAAGTGACGGGATAAGTCAGATCGGGAATCGTGCTGAAATCCACTTCAAAAGACTTTTCTTTGTTCAAGAGATTATAAACTGAAATCAGCTTTTGATCGCCGGATTCCAGAACGGCAGCAAATGCATAGCGGTCATAAGACAGGACACGGTAGCTTGCGTCATCGCCTTGGATGATTGAAGACCTCAATTGGATCAAATCCTTAGTCCATTGATAGACGGCAGGCGGAGCTTCCAGCCGATCCCACGGCATGTCTCGGCGGTTGTCGGGATCGGCGCCGCCTTCCAAGCCCAGTTCCGTTCCGTAGTAGAGGATGGGAATAGCGGGATAGGTGTAGAGGAAAGCCAGAGCCTGCTTGACGTGGGCTTCGCCCTTGCTACCAACCGAGAGCAATCTTGCGTTGTCATGGTTGTCAATAAAGAGTCCGTTCCACATCGGATCCGACATGCGGGCTTCTTTTCGAAGGCCTTGGATCAGCGTATAGGATTCCCCGCCATCGGAGAAGGCTTCTCGAATGCCTTCGTAGAGGGAGTAGTTGGTCAGTCCGTCAATCCCTTCTCCATGGTAGCTTTCCAATTGAGCAACATCATTGGTCCAGACTTCGCCAATTAAATAAAAGTCGGGATATTCGGCCTTGATGGCGTCGGAAAAGTCATTCCAAAATTCATGGGGAACATGCCGCATGGTGTCCAGCCGAAAACCGTCCACTCCAGTCTCCTTGATCCACCAAAGGGCATTTTCAATCATATAGTCCTGTACGGCCGGGTTTGAAAAATCGAGATCCGGCAGTCCAGCGAGCCAGCCTTTTTCCAATTGATCAGGATCAGACCAGTTGAGGATATCGGTTCGGGGATTGTACCACTGGCTCTTCTCCGGATCTTTTAGCCAGGGACTGTTGTAGCCGGTGTGGTTGACCACGTGGTCCAAAATGATTTTAATGTCGCGGGAATGGGCTTCCTTGACCAAAAGCTGAAGGTCTTCCATGGTGCCAAAGTGTTCTTCGACTTTATAGAAGTCCTCAATCCAATAACCGTGGTAGCCGCCGGTTTCATTGTCTGCAACCGGAGAAAGCCAGATGGCTGTGATGCCAAGTTCTTGGAGATAGTCCAGCTTCTGAACGATCCCTTGAAGATCACCGCCATGATAGGATTTGGGGGCTTGGGTGTTGATGTCCCAAAAGTTGTCTGTGGTTTCTGTTTCTCCGTTATGGAAGCGGTCAACCAATAAAAAATAGATATTATCGGATGGTGCAATCGATTGCGCTTGCGTGCAACCGGAAATAGCGGGTATAAGAAAAATGATGACAAGCATCAGGGCGAATTTTCGCATAAAAACCTCCTTTGACTTGATTGTGGGTCTATTCTATCTAAATTTCAGCAAGAAAGCAACCGGTTGCATCGCGATTGTACGCATTGTGCAAGCGCATTCATCAATCGAAAGTTTAGATGGAAATTGCAATTTTTTGCAAAATGGGATTGACAGAAAGTCCGGGGATGGTATAATGAGATTGTGAATGCAAACGATTGCACTGAGGTGCATGGAAGAAAGTAATGAATTGAAAGGGGAACGAAAATGAAGAAACTATCACTGTTACTCGTAGTTCTGCTCGTTTTATCCTTCTTTGCAGGTTGTACGAGCGAAGAACCGGCAACTCCTGAAACAAACGGAGAAACCCCGGCAACGGAAGAGCCGGCAGCGGAGCCTGTTGACATTGCGCTTTGGGAGCAGATGGATCCGGTTGCGCAGGACGTATTTGACCAGGTTGCGGCGGACTTTATGGCAGAGTACCCACACATCACCGTAACCAGAACCCATTATGAAACGGAAGAGTTGAGAACAAACTTCCAAACGGCTTCTTTGGCTGGACAGGGACCGGATTTGATTTACGGACCATCTGATAATGTTGGTTTGTTCAATGTTTCCGGATTGATTCAACCGGTTACGAATGTATTGGAAGACTCTTTCTTGACTGGCTTGGATGAAAATGCAAGAAAAGACGGTTTCACAGGCGGCGAATACTGGACAGTTCCAGACATCAACGGAAACCAAATTGCCATGCTTTACAACAAGGCCTTGATCGACAAAGCGCCTGAAACGTGGGAAGAATTGGTAACACTTGCAAAAGCAGCTCAAGTGATTGATGAGAACAACCCGGACAATTCCACTTACGGATTCTTATTCAATGAAAAAGAGCCATACTGGTTTGTTGGATTCTATAATGGATACGGCGGAAGCGTTATGGACGCCGACAACAACCCAACTTTGGACAATGAGGCGATGGTGAAAGCCCTTCAATTCGTGAAGGACGTTCGAGCTAAAGAAGGCTTGGGCATCGAAGGCATGGATTACGACATCCCTGATTCTTTGTTTAAGCAAGGAAAAGCAGCTATTATTCTGAATGGCGCGTGGTCATGGACTTCATACCAGGATGCGGGCATTGACTTGGGCATTGCTCCAGGACCGGTATTGCCAGGTGGAAGCAATATGACATTCTACAGTGCAACAAAAGGCTATATGATTTCTACCGATATGGATCCGGCAAAAGCCGATGCGATCCGAACCTTCTTCGATTTCTTCATGAGCGCGGAGAACAATGCGAAATTTGCATTGGCCAACTCTCAAGCGCCATCGGTATTGGCGGCATGGGATCTTCCTGAAATTAAAAATGATGAGTTGCAAAAAGCATCAATCGCAACGATTCAACATACAACACCAATGCCAATTGTAGCGGAAATGCGAGCGGTATGGGATGCGATGAGACCAGAATTAGAAGCGGTTCTCTATCAAGATAAGGCGCCAGCCGATGCAGCGAAAGACATGCAGCAACGTGCAGTCGAAGGAGTTGCAACGATTCGAGGCGAATAAGAAATTGATTGGGGGAGAATGAGAATTCTCCCCCTTTTTCTCTCAAATGAATGAAAGGGGGAATTCGATGAGTGGTAATAACACGGCGACTCTGGCGCCAGCACCCAAAAAGAAACGAAATCCTAAAAATTTAGCGGTGAGTCGATGGACCCCGTATTGGTACATCCTGCCGGCTTTTGTGGTCATGGCAATGATGGTTTTTTATCCTTTGGGATACGGATTCTATTTGTCCTTGACGGACATGAGTTTGGCAACATTTAAAAATCCGAACTTTATTGGATTTGCCAACTATGCAAAACTATTGCAGGAAGCGGCTTTCCTGCGCACGCTGGGACGAACCATCGTCTGGACGGCGGTTAACGTATTTTTCCATGTTTCAATCGGTCTATTTTTAGCTATTCTGTTAAACCGAAAGCTGCCGGGCAAAGGCCTTTTGCGGGTGCTTTTGATTATCCCATGGGCTGTACCGCAATATATTGTCGCCTTGACTTGGCGGGGCATGCTGAACAATCAGTTTGGTGCAATCAATATTTTCTTGCAGCGGATTGGCTTTTCCGCGATTCCATGGCTGACAGACCCGACCTGGACATTTATCGGGGCGATTTTAACCAACATTTGGCTGGGCTTCCCATTCATGATGATGATTTCCCTGGGCGGCTTGCAGTCTATTGACAAGGAATTCTATGAAGCGGCTGAAATTGATGGCGCATCAGGCATTCAACAGTTCAAAAACATTACATTGCCTTTGCTGAAGCCGGTATTGGCACCGGCAGTCGTTTTAGGCACCGTATGGACCTTCAACATGTTGAATGTAATTTTGATTATTGCTGGTGGTTTCGGGAATGAGAAGACTCAGATTCTCGTTACCGAAGTCTATCGTTTGGCCTTTAACTTCTATCGATATGGATATGCTGCGGCATATTCAGTGGTCATCTTCCTGATCCTTTTGATCTTCGGCATGACCTTTATGAAGAAAACCCAGGGCATTGAGGAGGTGCGATAATGGAAAACAATCAATTGCAATTTCGAGATTCCTTTAAAAATCGACACTTCGAGCGAAATGACTCTTGGGGAAAGATTATCTTGATCTATTTGCTGCTTTTACTGATGTGTGTCGTTACGGTGTATCCGATGCTGAATGTGCTGTCGGTAGCCTTGCGGCCAGCGGACAATTTGTTTCAATTGAATCTGCAGATTGTTCCGGATAACTATACCCTGGAAAACTTCCGGCGCGCGATATTTGAAATTGATTTGCTTCGATGGATCCGAAACTCGCTGATCATTTCCATTATGACGGCAACGATCGCGGTGTGCTTTTCGGCTTCGGCTGGATACGCCTTCTCCCGTTATCGATTCAAGGGGCGAAAGACGGGCATGATGATGTTTTTGGTTACCCAGATGTTTCCGGGGCCCATGCTTTTATTGCCGATGTATATTCTATTGGTGAAGCTGGGATTGGTAAACCAGTTTTTGGGGCTTTTGGTGCCCTATACGGCAACGGCGGTTCCATTTTCCGTCTGGATGCTGAAAGGATATTTCGATACCATTCCAAAATCATTGGAGGAGAGCGCGTATATTGACGGCGCATCGCCGTTTATGACCTTTTATCGAATCATTTTGCCTTTGGCGAAACCGGCTCTGGCGATTACCTTCTTGTTTGGATTTATGTCGGCGTGGTCGGAGTATATTGTTGCAAAAGTTATTTTGACAAAACCGGAAGTTTTGACATTGCCAGTTGGCTTGGTTTCCATGCAAGGTCAGTTCAACACACAGTGGGGGGTATATTCCGCTGCTGCGTTGATTACCAGCATACCGGTGGTTGTCTTGTTTATCAGCCTGTCCCGTTACTTGGTTGGCGGTTTGACATTAGGCGGAGTAAAGGGCTAGGAGGATGAAGTTGAACAGAATCGAATTTCGACGGGGACGCAAATCGTTGCGTCTCCGCTTTTATCCGGAGGGTATTCTTCGCGTTTCTTATCATGATGAGGAAACGCAACTGACAGACGCCGTTTTGTTGGAGGCGCTGGAAGATATTCAGTTGGATCAAAAGAAAGGGCAAGATACAGAAGAGATTTTTTGGCAGGATCTGCGCATTGTTGTGAACAAACAGAATCTAATGCTGAAGGTGTATGACAAAATCGGTTTGGTCCAGGAAGACTGCGAGATCCATTCCGGCAAGAAGCCGGCCCATATGCGAAAGCGGAGCTGGGAGCAGGGTGTCTATGGACTGGGTGAGAAATACCATTGGCTGAACTTGATGCATCATACCATGGAAAACTGGAACACGGATGCGTTGGCGAAGGTGCCCCAGCACTGCACGGCGCTGACGTCCATGCATACGGCGGTCAATTTCTATATGGGGTTGGGTGCTGACCGTTGCGTGGGCTGGTATTATGACAATCCGACGCGCACCCGGTTTTCCTTTGACCATGCCAAGGGTGAAATGGGAGCCGGAGAAGGCGAGATGCAATTTGCTGCCGAGGGCGGCCTTCTCGATTATTACCTGATTGTCAAGAAAACGCCGCAGGACCTACTGAAAGCGTATGGCCGTTTGACCGGAACCTCTCCTTTGTGGCCTCGAAAGTTTTTGGGCTTTCAGCAAAGCCGATACAGCTACCGCACCCAGGAAGAGCTCTTGGAAGTGGCGAAGCGGTTTCGCAAGGAGGAAATTCCGTGCGATGTTTTGTACCTCGACATTCATTACATGGATGAGTACAGGGTGTTCAGCATCGATAAGGAGGCGTTTCCTGATTTTGTTCAAACGCTTCGGAAGGTTCATGAGATGGGCTTTACCGTCATCGTCATTATCGATCCGGGGGTGAAACTGGAAACGGACGGATCTGTTCGTTTGCCTGGGGCGAAACCGGAATACTTCATTCAGGATCCGAAAACCGGAAAGCCCTATGTCGGGGTTGTATGGCCGGAAGAATCGCTCTTCCCGGATTTTCTCCAAAGTCAGGTGCGGGCGTGGTGGGGCAGTCTTCACAAAGCCTTTGTCGATGCAGGAATTCGCGGAATTTGGAATGATATGAATGAAATTGCCGATTTCTCCACGAAATCGAAAACAGTGCCAACCCGTCTGACCCATCGGGATGATGAGGGGGCTATCCACACCCAAAAGGAAATCCACAATCAGTATGCGCATTACGAGGCAAAAGCAACGGCTGCGGGCATGCGCAAACTGCTGAAAGGCCAACGGCCTTTTGTTCTTTCGCGGGCGGCTTGTGCCGGAACCCAACGGCTGGCGTCCGTTTGGACCGGTGACAACAGCAGCACCTGGGAACATATGGAGATGAGCATTCCCATGTTTTTGAATATGGGCCTCAGCGGATTTTCCATGGTGGGGTCCGATGTCGGCGGATATGCCGGAGATCCATCCGCGGAAATGATGGTTCGCTGGACGCAAGTGGGCGCCTTTACCCCGCTCTTTCGAAACCATGCGGCAATCGGCACCCGACATCAAGAACCCTGGTGCTTTGGGAACGAGGCGAAAGAAGCCATGAAAAAGGCAGTGGAGATCCGATATCGCCTGCGAAGCTATCTGTATGCAGCACTGTGGCAATCCCACGACCAAGGCCTGCCGATCATGCGGCCGCTTTTCTTCCTTGACCCAGGAGATAAACGCCTTTATGACGTAAACGATCAGTTTATGTTTGGCGACCATTTGATGGTTTGTCCGGTGCTAAGGCCGGGCCAGCGTCATAGGATGGTGGTTTTCCCGAAAGGGGAATGGATCCACATGGAGACAGGCAAGAGGTATACAGAACCTGTAGCGATTGTGGAGGCACCGCTGGACCAGATTCCGGTTTTTGTACGGGCAGGTGCTGTGATCCCAATGGATCCGCTTTCGCAATATGATAGCGAAGGGGAAATCGAGGAGTTGGAATTGGTGGTTTACCCAGGGGAGAAAGCCCTGAAAACCCGCTTGTATTTGGATGATGGCAGAACATTTGCATTTGAAGGCGGTGCTTATCGGGAATCTCTTTTGCATGTTGAGGATGGAATTCTCCGCGAGGAATTGATTCACGATCAATATCCGGCCCCGGTCATGAAAGTGAAGACGCTGGGCTAGCGGGCAACAATCGAATAGAAGTATGTTTCACAGGAATGCATCCGGTTTTGCCGGGTGCATTTTTGGTGCATTTTTTTATGTAAGATGGTTTGATGAGAACAGGGTTCGAAGTAGAAAAAAACGCCGGCCACTAGGCCGGCGCTTCAAAGGGAGGATAAACTAAGCGTTGTATAACTCGCTATAGTATTCTTTCAACATGCGGTCCGTTCCAAAGATTTCCCGGGTGGAACGAATGCTTTCCTGCATCATTTTAACCCAATGGCCGCGATCGGTGTAATAGGTTGGAAGCACTTCTTTTCGAAGGACGCGATACAGTTCTTTCAAATCATGGGCGTCTTGTGCTTCAACGTCTTCTGATTCAAAGGCGTCGCCGAACTGCCAGCCGTTGATCCCGTGATTGCAGGCTTCCGGCCACCATCCGTCCAGAATGGAGAAGTTCAATACGCCATTCATAGCGGCTTTCATGCCGGAAGTGCCGCTGGCTTCCTTTGGCCGCCGCGGATTGTTCAGCCAGATGTCCGATCCCCGGGTCAGGGCAGCGCCGATGGTCATATCATAGTTTTCCAAGAATACGACCGCGTTGGGGTATTGCTTGGCCATGGCGACAATGCGGGATACAATCCCCTTTCCATTGTCGTCCAATGGATGCGCCTTCCCTGAAAAGACAATCTGCACTTCGCCGTTTTTCAATAACGGTTCGATAATATCCAGATCGGAGAAGATAAAATCGCTGCGCTTGTAAGGTGCCGCGCGGCGGGAGAATCCAATTAAAAGGGCGTCCGGATTTAAGGCGACACCGTTGCGCTCCTGAACCAAGTCGATCAAAGCGCGTTTGTTTTCCTGGTGGCGTTCCCAAAGGAGATTCGGATCGTCTACTGCGTTCAGCATGCCTTCATCCACCCAGGTTGGCAGGTGAATGGCGTTGGTGATGCCGATAATCTCGCAGCGATCGGGAACGTGCGTCCACATCTTGTTGGCGGTCTCCGCATGAAGGGCAGCAACGGCATTGGCTTTTTTGGCCAGATGAAGCGCACCGACAGTCATATTGAAAGGGGCGCCGCCCAAGGAGACCAGTTGTTCCAAAGTGAGGCCGTTGTTGGCCCCCATGTAGATCAGGCGATCCAATTCGTGGGACTCATTGCCCTGTACGATAGGAGTGTGGGTTGTGAAGACGATTTGCGGTTTTACTGCTTCCTTGGCTTCCTCGAAGGTCAAGCCCTTCTCCATTTGCTCTCTGAGCAGTTCAAAACCGGCAAACAAGGCGTGGCCTTCATTAAAATGCACGATATCGGGTTTGATTCCCAGCGCGCGAAGTGCGCGGACACCGCCGATTCCTAAGACCATTTCCTGCGCGATTCGTTCTTCGCCGAACCAGCCATAAAGCTGTCCTGTAATCCATCGGTCAGCCCCGTCATTTTCCTCCAGATCCGTATCCAAAAGATATAAAGGCGCGTTGCCGAAGGCCTCGCATTTCCAGACCTTGCAAAGGACATCCCGCTGGCGAATTTTCACGCTGACGGTCACGCCGGTGTCTTCCAGAAAGTCGTAGGCGCGATTGACGTAACTGTCGTAGGGGGTGCCGTCTTCTTGAATATATTGGTCGGTATAGCCTTGCTTCCAAAGAAGGCCCAGGGCAACCAGTGGGAGTTTTAGGTCGTGCGCCCCTTTCAAATGGTCTCCCGCCAGGATGCCCAATCCGCCGGCGTATTGTTTAAAACTGGATTCCAGTCCATATTCCATGCAAAAATAAGCGACTTGCTTTTGTTTTTTCATCATAACCTCCTATGAAACAATGGGGAAGTGAATCCCGTCTTCGGCGCAATAGACATCTTTTTCCCAGATACGAAGATGGAGGGGGTTGCCTTCCAATAGAATCAGATTGAGTGCATCGGGGGTGCGTTCCACCTTGATTTCGCTGCCGCGATACCGAAGGACAAAGGAATAGCGCGTCCATTCTTTGGGCAGAATCGGAGTCAGGTGCAAGCCGTCTTCCCGAATGCGCAGGCCGCCGAACCCGTAAACCATATTCATCCATGTGCCGCCCATGCTCGTAATGTGCAGCCCGTCTTCCGTATCGTTGTTGTAATCATCCAAATCCAAACGGGCAGCGCGGTGGAACATTTCGATCGCTTTTTCCGGTCGGTCCAATTCTGCGGCCAAGATGCTGTGAACGCAAGGAGACAGGGAAGACTCATGCACGGTGCGCGGTTCGTAGAAGTCGAAGTTTCGTTCTTTCACTTCTTTGGAGTACAGGTGGCCCAGCACAAACAAGCCTTGCAGAACATCAGCCTGTTTGATAAAGCAGGAACGCAGGATTCGGTCCCAGGACCAGTTTTGGTTTAGCGGTCGGTGGATCGGATCCAGATCTGCAGTCAAGATCTGTTCCTTGTCCAGGTATCCGTCCTGCTGCAAGAAGATTCCCAAGGATTCGTCTTTTGGCTCAAAGAGCTTTTCTTCGACATCTTTCCATCGTGTCAGCTCCTCGTCCGACACCTGATGGCGGTCAAGGATTTCACGCATGGCGTCAGGCTGCGCGAATCGGGTTTGTTCAATCACTTGACGCGTGTATTCGAGATTCCATTTCGCCATACGGTTGGTATACCAGTTGTTGTTGACGTTGTTGTCATATTCGTTTGGACCGGTTACGCCAAGAATCACATAGGCCTTTTTGGCTTGAGACCAGGTTGCGCGATAAGCCCAGAAACGGCTGATCTCGATCAACACATCCAAGCCATGGCTCAAGAGGTAATCCCGGTCGCCGGTGTACAGGACATATTGATAGATTGCATGGCTGATGGCAGCATTCCGGTGGATTTCCTCGAAGGTAATTTCCCATTCGTTGTGGCATTCCTCGCCGTTCATGGTAACCATGGGATAGAGGGCGCCCTTTAGGCCCAGCTTCTGTGCATTTTCGATGGCGCGGTCCAGATGGTTGTGCCGATAGATTAGCAGGTTTCTGGCGATTTCCGGCTGAGCGGTCGACAGAAAGACCGGGATGCAGAAGGCTTCCGTGTCCCAATAGGTGCTTCCGCCGTATTTTTCACCGGTAAAGCCTTTGGGTCCAATGTTCAGGCGCGGGTCTTGTCCGTTGTAAGTTTGTTTTAAGTGGAAGAGGTTGAAACGGATGCCCTGCTGCGCAGCCATGTCACCCTCGATTTCGATGTCACTCTCCTGCCACATGTCAGCCCAGGTTTGAACATGGGCTTCTTTCAGATTGCAGTAGCCTGTTTCTTTGGCTTTTTCGACAGCCGCATAGGCCAAGGGTTTGATTTCAGCTTCATCATGATCCCGGTTGGTCAAAACAGAAACGAACTTTTCCAAATGAACCGGGGTGCCTTCTTCCAAGGCAACCTCATATTGCAGAGACGCCAATTGCAGATGCGCCGTTTCTCCGATTTTGGCGGCACCATCCGCATTAACAGCCATGGCAGCGCCCACAACAAAAGCGGTTTTCTTTGTTTTGGAAGAGACAAAACCGCGGGAATCGTCAATTTCCGCATCCATGGATTCCCAAAATACCTCGTCATAGTTGGAGTCTTCGTTTCGCACGTTTTGGTTGAGGCCAGGCGACCAAAGGATCTGGTGAGTGCCTTCCAAAGCCGTCACCGTAAAGCGGATGGCGGCAATTTCACGATCGGCATAGCTGACGAACCGTTCAATGTCGAATTGTACTTTTCCCTCTGGACGATGTACGACAAAAGACCGGGTCAGAATGCCGGTTTTCATATTGAGAACACGGGAGAATGCGGAAATCTCTTCTTTGGCCAGGTCTAGAGAGACGCCATTGAGCTGGATTGGGGTATAAAGAAAGTTGACGGCGTTTAGCACTTTGGCGAAATATTCGGGATATCCGTTTTTCCACCAGCCGACGCGGGTTTTGTCGGGGTAATAGACCCCGGCCACATAGGTGCCCGGCAGGGAGTCGCCGGAATACTCCTCCTCGAAGTTTCCCCGCATGCCCATATGCCCGTTCCCCAGACTCATAACACTTTCATAAAAACGATTTTCTTTCTCGTGGAATCCGGTTTCGATAATTTTCCACGGATCCGCTTGAATTCTTTGTTTCATAAAGTTCACCTACTTCCTGAAGTTTGTGAATGCAACAGTGAAGTTTGCAAATGCATTTTCATATGATATGATAGTCTTGTGCAATCGGTTGCACAACTTAATTATAGCAAAGGTTTGCCCAAGGCACAAATGAAATTTTTGGAAGGCGGGAGTTTATGAAAAATCGGTGGGATGCAGTTATTTTTGACCTGGATGGCGTCATTGTGGATACGGCAAAATACCATTATTTAGCATGGAAAAGATTGGCTGATGAAAAGGGGATTCCCTTTACGGAAAAGGACAATGAACGGTTGAAAGGGGTCAGTCGAATGGCTTCCCTGGAGATCCTTCTTTCTTTGGGCAAGCTGGACTTGTCCGAAGAAGAAAAGGCGGTCTTGGCCGAACGGAAAAACACCTGGTATGTGGAGATGATCGACCGGTTGACCAAGGACGAGCTTTTGCCGGGAGCGGAGGTGCTCTTGAAGCGTCTGAAGACAGACGGGGTAAAAATCGCTTTGGGTTCTGCCAGCAAGAATGCGGAACGCATATTGGCGCGTTTGGAAATCGGAGATTACTTCGACGCCCGGATTGACGGAACCAAGGTGAGCAAGGCGAAACCCGACCCCGAGGTGTTTTTATTGGCGGCGGAAAGCGTGGGGGCGGAACCGGAAACCTGCTTGGTTTTTGAAGATGCACCTGCGGGCGTTGTGGCTGCCAAACGGGCGGGCATGCATGTGGTCGGCATCGGAAAACGGGAAAATTTGCCGGAAGCCGATTGGATTCTGGAATCCCTAGATGAAATTCAAGACGAAATCCTTTATGATGGAAATTAGGAGAAGCCATCGGGGAGGGAAGGAATATGAAGATTAAGAAGCGCGGGACAAGAATCGGGGTCGCAATCGGCCTGTTTCTGCTGGGCTTCTTTTTTGTGCCGGGATTCCGCAGTGAAGCGGTTATGCGGCCGGCCAGCCTTCTTGCCTACCGAGACAGCGTGATGAAACAAAAAGGCTTTCATGTGATTTTGCCCGATGGATGCGCCACCTGGGAGAGGGATTGGACATCCAGCATGAAGCTCTTTCATGCCAAGGCTTTTGAGTCGGCGGAACATCCGGTTTCGGCCACCATTTTATACAACTTTGCTCATTTTTCGGAAGGACGTTCTCTTTTGTACGATGCGGATTCCCCTTACGAGATGGCCTATTACGGAGCCTATGCCGTATCGCGGGAAGGGACGGACCGGCCCTTTGCTTTTGATGAAAGCGGCGAATTGAATCGGCAGGAGGCTTCTTTGATTCCCCTCTACGATTTGGAAGCTCTGGTGCTTGGCGGCTTGGGGTGCCCGGCTGAGCTGGCGCAAGCGGAAATTGTTTCTTTTGAGGCAAATCCGGTGGATCCGGAAGCGCCTCTGGCGGGGTGGATTCAGATTGATGCGGTGGTGGAAACGAGGTCTTTGATTCACGGGGCCGGGGCGTGGAACCAAAATGATTTGCAATACGGGCCGCCGCCCAAGGATGCTGCAGAGGATTTTCCGCCGCTGACTCTTCAGGGGCGGATCTATGCCAAGGTATTTTCCGAGTGGGATTCAACCATCTTTCTATATGTATTCGCCAAGGACCGCGAATTGATTGAAGCGACGGATCGGGATTTTTTGCAAAAAGTAGAGATTTACGGGAGGGATTTATGGGCGCCTTGATAGTTGCCATGATTTGCAGCGCCTCGCTGGCCTTTTTCTTTAAAGAGACTGAGAAGCGGAATTTGAACCGGTTCTGGGTGACCACGGCCAATTATGTGATCGCGACCGGTGTGGGGATTGGGATGGTGGTGCAGAATCCACCGGCGGAATGGCCGCCCTTGTCCTTCTTTATGATGGCCGGGGTTACAGGGATTCTATTTTTTCAGTCATTTTTGCTGTATCAAAAAAATGTCCGTGAATTCGGTGCTTCGCTGACCGGATTTTACGGCAAGCTGGGCATCTTGCTCCCGGTTATTTTGTCTCTGTTGATCTTTCGAAACTGGCCGACTTCTTTGCAGGCCATAGGTATTGGTGTAGCGATTTTTGCCATCGTGCTGGCCAACCGTACAGACAAGGGGGAATTTGAATGGGCGGTTCCGCTCCTGCTCTTCTTTCTGTTTAACGGCATGGCGGAGTTTATGAACAAAGGGTTCGAGGCGGGCTACGCGTTTTCCTTGCGGCCTTTGTGGCTGACCTGCGTGTTTGGCATCGCCTTGATCTTCAGTTTGGGCAAGAGTCTGTCGGAAGGACGGCCGCAACCGGCGGTATGGGCGTGGGGACTTGGGATTGGAGCCACCAATCTTTTTTCTTCTTTTTTTCTGATTCAAGCCTTGGCAGGCTTGCCCGCGGCGGTTGTGTTTCCGTCTTTTGGCGTGGGAAGCATGCTGCTTATCTACTTGGGCAGTGCGGGCCTTTACCGCGAGCGGCTCACGAATCTTCAGTGGAAGGCGGCCGGCTTGTCTTTGATTGCCATTTATCTGATGAACCAATAAAAATGTCCAATAAAACAGCAGAGTTTGTGAACTCTGCTGTTTTTATACGGATAATATATCTCCGTTCGATATTCATTGATTCATTTGAACAATCCATGCGGCAAAGGCTTCTGCTTGTTTTTTCTGTCCGTCGCCGGGACGAATGGAACCGTCGGCGCCGGTGTAATGCTTGAGGCCGTAGGCGGTTAAATCGGTGCCGGGCACAAGATTGCAGGGAACCGAAATCGAGATCATCCCCATATGCTGGGCGAAGGTATGCACGGCTTTCAAGGCTTGATCGCCGCCGCCTTCTGCAGTTCCGGCAGTTGTCAGGGCCGAGCAGGTTTTGCCGGCCAAGCGGGCATCGGTCCAAAAGATGGCTGCGGAGTCAAAAAGACCCTTCATCTCGGCGGAAACATTGCCAAAATAGGTGGGGCTTGCAAATACCAGGTGGTCGCAAGGCAGCAGGTCCTCCGGTTTGGCTTCGGGAAGCTGCAGGTATTTTTCGTAAAGGGTTCGATCCAAACCCCATTCTTCGACAATGGCTGGACCGTCCGGGTCCGATACGCGGTACAGTCGGGTTTCTTCGCCTAAGGCTTGAAAGGCTTGGCGCATTTGCTCAGCCAATAAATAGGTATTGCCGGAAACGCTGTGAACAAAGATTCCGATTTTCATAAGGCCTCCTAGTAAAAAGCCCGGATTCCTCCGGGTCTAATGGGTGTATTGAATATATTTGCCGCCGATCCATCCGTAGCCTTGGCCGTCTCTGTAAATGTAGGACCATCCGCCCACTTTACCAAGGACGGAGAAAGATTCATCGGTTCCCACGGCAGAAATGACGGTTGAATCCATGGAAGGCGCCGTTCGAAAGTTGACTCCGGCCGTGACCTGCGCGGTGGGAAATTCACCCGATTCACCGGCCAATACTTCCAGGCTTGGATAGGCTACCAAAAGTTCATCGGAAATCACAATGGCAGCAGGGGCTTCAACGATAGGCTCCGCTTCCGCCTCGGTTTCTTCAGCGGGCTGGGCAGGGATTTCCTCAACCGGTTCCGATTCGGCAAGGGGCGCTTCAGGTTCTGAATTAGCCGGCGTTTCAGCCGGTTCGGTATCGTTTTCCGCCGGAGCAGAGATCTCCGTTGACGGTGCGCCTGCTTCCGGTGCCCGGAAAAAGAAAAAGGCAATGGTGGAAAAGCCCAACAAGACAAAGAGCAGAATGATAAAAAGAATGCGTCCGTAATTTTGTGGTTTTGCCTTTTCATAAAGGGAATTTTTTTGAATCCCGTAGTCCCAATTGTAACGGTCATAAACCCGGTTATAGCGATCCCGTTCTTCCGGAATGGAAAGGATGCTGTAGGCTTCTTCCGTCTCCTGGGTTGTTTTTCCGGATTCATATAAATCCTGATAGTGCTGATGGATGAGTTCGTCGTCCGAATCTCGCGATATTTTTAAAAGTTTATAATAATTTTTCAGTCTGTTTTTTTCTTTGTCAAAATAGCGATAGTACACGATTCATCCCCCTCATCCTCTTTTTGCACCGATATTAATTATACCATAAATTTTCTGAATAATCTATTGTTTAGAACGTAAAGAGAGGGTAAAATTGGAAATAAGCAAGCGGTTTTTTCTTGGATTGAGGGTGCAGGAAAATCCAAGAATGTGGTAAACTGAAAAGAGATGGAATCCATCTTGGAGGTGGAAGCATGACGGAGAAAAAAAAGCGTTTCCATTTTTGGGATCAAATCCGTGGGAAACGCGATAAAGAAGAACAATTCAATATTGATGAAGAGGCTTTGCGGGAGTTTGAAGCGGTGCTTCATGCGGAACTGGAAGCGGAGGATGCGGAAGCGTCATTGGACGAGGAAACCGGTCCGACAGAGCGAGTTGAACTCGTTGATCCGGCTGAGGAAGAGGAGAATCTCGACGAGCTGGAAATGGAAGTGGAACGCAGCGTGGAGCTTCATTTGGAAGAGGAGCTTGATTCTGCCGATGAGGGAGAATTGGAAGCGGGAAGAAGACTGCCTGAAGCGGAAGCAGAAAACCGGGCGTGGCAGGAACCTTTGCCGGTACGGTCTCCGCTGGAGGACTCCTTGAACCAGCAGCTGGAGGAACTGAAGCAGATTCGATCCGGGTTGCCTGAGGAGCGCCGAGCCCGCATTCATGAGGAAGCGGTGCGAAGCGTGACTGAAGAGACTGGCGAGGTTCATTATCGCAGAAGGCGAAGACAGCCGCCCAAATCTTCTGTGGGCAAATGGATCTGGGTGATTGTGGCATTGCTTGTTCTGGCGGCCCTCTGGTTCTTCCGAGGTCAAATTTTGGCTGCCTTGCCAAGTTTTGAAAAGACGGAAACCATCGAAGAGACGGATCCGGAACAAGGCTTGCGCAGCCGGGTGGAATTGTTCTTTTCCACGGCCAAGGTGATTGAAGCGGAAAGCATGACAAGCTTTTTTTCCATGACGACCTTGAGCGATCCGCAGAATTATGAAGAGAACCGAGAAGCCATCAATGCCCTGATCGATTTGAAAACCAGTTTCGAACTGGTGCAAGAACTGCAGGTAATGGGGGTTTCCGGGGTGCAAATCGACAAGATCGATGACGTGCCCGACCGGGCAGTCGTTTCAATGGAATTAAACAGCGTGGATCCGGTTTTGAAGGATGCACTCGCTCAAACGACCTGGTTGTATCGAGAAGGAATCTGGGTGCTGGATGCCGATCAGTATTTGGCGGATCTCAAAGCAGCGCAGGTGGCGCAGGACCAAGTGCCGGTATTGCCGCCGGAAGACCATTCGGATGTGCCGGCTGGTCAAGTGGTCACAGAAGAACCAGCAGAAACGCAACCGGAAGCGCCAATGGCGGATGAGCCAAGTCCGACGCAAGAGACGGAAGACGGCTTTATTCAGGCCGGTGGTTTTACCTATCGGACAGAAAGTGATCAAGCCTTCGCCATGAAGACCTTGAAGTTTGGCATTCAGCGGGAAGGTTTTGAAAAAATGGTGTTTACATCCGCAGAAGCGAAGGCGGACCAATCGGTTGACGCGCCGTCTTTCCAAATGTGGCTGTCTGGCGATAATGTCAAAATGACCGTGAAAATTCAAGGGGATTTGGCAAATCTGGAAATTGCGGATTATCGGCGCTTTAGTGCCTTGATTCAGGATATTGAAGTGGATGCGGCCGAAGGAAGCCTGATATTTACCTTTAAAGAAGCGGTACAAGTCAGACCTTATGAGTGGAAGGGCTTGTTGATTATGGATTACGAAGAAAAAGAATAGAGGAGGAGTGGCATGCCAAATCGCTATTTAGTCATCAGCAAGGAGATTTTGCCGGAGATCTATGTGAAAGTGGTCGAGGCGGACGAATTGATTCGGACAGGCAAGGCGAAGGGAATTAGCGACGCTGTCAAGCAGGTCGGCATCAGCAGAAGCACCTACTACAAGTATCATGAGCATGTATACCGCTTGTCGGAGGCGAAGCGAGGGAAGAAGGTAACCATTACCTTCTTGTTGATGCATCAGGTGGGACTTTTGTCCTATGTGCTGGATTCTATTGCACGCCAGGGCGGCAATGTGCTGACCATCCACCAGGATATTCCCATCAATGATTTTGCCAATGTCAGCATTACCTTTGATATTACCAATCTGCGGGGAGAACTGGCGGACTTTATCGATGAATTAAAAGAAGTGGAAGGGATCACCCGATTGGAATTGATCTCTCTCGGATATTAAAAAGAACGCCTTGGGATTTTCCCAAGGCGTTTATTCGTATAGCGGGGTTATTGAATGCGGTCGTAAAAGATGCGCAGGGCTTCCCGCGTGGGAGGATAGAGGTCCGGAATCTGCTCGGCCAAATCCAGGTTGACCCATTGAAAGTCCGTCATTTCCTGATCATGCGTAGCGATGGAACCGGTGAATGCACGGCAGAGGTATACCATGGGGTGAACCGTTTCCGGTTTTCCATGAACCAAACTGGCCGCGTGAATCCGTCCCAGGGGTGTCAGCGCAGACGCATCTAAACCGAATTCTTCTTTTAGTTCCCGTTTTGCGCAGGTTTCCAAATCCTCATCGGGCTCCTGCTTTCCTCCAGCCAGAGACCAACCCTGTCCGTCTGATCGATAGCCCAAAAGTACGCGATGATTTTGAAGGACAATAATGGCGGTGCAAGCTGTGAACATGGCAGTCTCCCCCTTTCTTCTTTCTTGTCTCCATTGTACAGGAAAATGCGGCTTTTGAAAATCAGGCAAGGGAAATTTTCGTTTGACTTTTGTCGGGCGACCAAGTATAATACCATTTGCAGGCGAATTGTGGAAAGGTGGCTGAGTTGGCTTAAGGCGCACGCCTGGAACGCGTGTTGGCGGTGATACCGTCACGAGGGTTCGAATCCCTCCCTTTCCGCCAGAATATAATCGGGGGAACCCGGAAGAAAAGGCCGCATGGAGATCGAGCGGGTCTTGCGCAATGAAAATTCTCGAACCTCGTCAGGACCGGAAGGTAGCAGCGATAAGGGAAACCTTTCATGTGCCGCAAGGGTGCCTGCTCGATCTCCATGCGGCTTTTTTGCGATCCCGGTCGAAACTCGACCGGGATTTTGATATAATGGGGGAAGATGAACGAAAGAGGTGTCTCATGAGCTATCAGGCAATTTACCGAAAATATCGCCCAACGACTTTTGAAGATGTCTACGGGCAGAGTCATATTACGCGCGTACTGAAAAACCAGATCAAGGCAGGCAATTTAGCCCATGCCTATTTGTTTTCGGGCACCCGGGGGACGGGCAAAACTTCAACAGCGAAGATCCTGTCCCGTGCAGTGAATTGTCTGCATCCCGTTGACGGCAATCCTTGCAACGAATGCGAGATTTGCCAAGGATTGTTGGAAGAAAGCATCTATGATGTGGTGGAAATGGATGCGGCGTCCAACAATAGTGTGGAAGATATCCGCGAGCTGAAGGAAAAGGTGAAGTACCTGCCAACCAAGGCCGCGAAGAAAGTCTATATTATCGATGAGGTCCATATGCTGTCCAAGGGTGCCTTCAACGCTCTGTTGAAGACGCTGGAGGAACCGCCGGCCCATCTGGTCTTTATTTTGGCGACAACGGAGCCGCAGAAATTGCCGGCAACGATTGTATCCCGCTGCCAACGTTATGAATTCCATCGACTTTCGGTGGCGGATATGACGGACAATATGATGCAGATTCTTGAGCAAATGGGACGGGAAGCCAATCCTTCCGCCTTGCGGCTGATTGCGCGGAACTCCGAGGGAGCCATGCGGGATGCCTTGAGTATTCTGGATCAATGTACGGCGGCCAATGCCGGCCGGATTGAAGTGGAAGATGTGCTGTCGGTCTTGGGATCTGTCCAGGATGAGGTGCTTTTCGAGCTGGCCCAGGCCTTGCGAGACCGCAATGCGCGGACGGTTTTATCAGTGATTGACACCATGGTGATGAAGGGCAAAGACTTGCGTCAGTTTACCCGGGAATTGGTACATATGTTCCGCAATCTGATGATTGTACAGGTTTCGGAAGACCTGGAGGATTTGCTCCAGTGCACCGACGAACAGATCGATGGTTACCGGCAATTGGCGGACCAGTTTCCCAAGGAAGAAATTCTTCGCTACTTGGCGGGCATCAGCGGCTTGGAAAGCCAATTGGCTTATGCGACAACACCGCGGGTCTTGCTGGAGGCTGGATTGATCCGATTGATGAATCAGCCGGATGAGAAAACCTGGGAAGGCTTGCTGGAGCGGATTCGCCGCTTGGAAGAAGGGGGCGCTGCAAATCCCGCGCCGGCTGTGAATACGGCCAAGCGTCCGCAGGCAGCATCAAAGCCGGCCCAAGAGAATCCCAACAATCAAGCCCGGGAACAGGCGGCAGCCTATCAAACGGCGGAAGCAAAGCCGGCGGCGCGTGCCCTTTCCTTTGTCGATGTGCATAAGCAGTGGGAAGATATCCTCTTGGGGGTAAAATTCCGAAGCGGCAGTCTATACGCCATGATGGACCGGGGAGAGCCGGTGGATTACAGCGAGGGACGACTGACGATCGGCTACGATGATCAAAATGAGTTTTTCCGCAAAGAGGTGGCCAAGCCAACCAATCTGGCGATTATTCGCCAAGCGGTAGAAGAAACCCTGGGCTCTGCCGTACAGGTGGAAGTGAAACGGCTGTCGGATGTGCGGCCGCAGGAAAAGCCAAAGGGTTTTGAAGAAGGTATTGAAAAAGCCAAAAGCTTTTTTGGCGATGACTTAATTAAAATCAAGTAACGGAGGGAAATGATGGCAAAGGGACGTAGACAAATGCCCGGTGGCGGCATGAATATGAACGCATTGATGAAACAGGCGCAACAGATGCAGAAAAAAATGGAAGCGGCACAAAAAGAGGCCGAGGCGAAAGAGTTTGAGGCTTCGGCAGGCGGCGGCGCCATTGCGGTTCGGGTAAACGGCAAGCGGGAGCTTTTGGATGTCACGATTGATCCGGATCTTCTGGATCCCGAAGAAGTGGAAATGCTGCAGGATTTGATCTTGGTGGCGGTAAACGACGCAATGAAAAAGGCGGAAGAAGCCGTTGCATCCGAAATGGGCAAAGTGACCGGTGGCATCCCGGGCATGTTTTAGGACCTTCCTATGAGTGGGATTCCCCAAGCGATAGGAGAGTTGATTCAGGAGTTTTCCAGACTTCCGGGAATTGGCAAAAAGACCGCTCAGCGGCTTGCCTACTATGTATTGGACATGGAACGGGAAGAAGCTTTGGGGCTTGCAAGAGCCATTGCCCGGGCGAAAGATGAGATTCAATACTGTGAGATTTGCATGAATTTGACCGAGACCTCACCCTGTGCCATTTGTTCGGATCCCAAACGGGACAACACCAAGATTCTGGTGGTGGAGCATCCGCGGGATGTATTGGCGATGGAACGGATGCGGGAGTATCGGGGCAAATATCATGTCCTGCATGGGCATATCTCGCCCATGGAGGGGATCGGGCCTGATGAAATTCGCATTCAGGAATTATTGAAGCGGATGCAGACGGAACCGGTGGAAGAAGTCATTCTGGCGACGAATCCCACGGTGGAGGGGGAGGCGACAGCCATGTACCTCTCCAGATTGATCAAGCCTTTGGGCGTGCAGACCACGCGGATCGCCCACGGGATTCCCGTTGGAGGCGACTTGGAGTTTGCGGATGAGGTGACTCTTTCGAAGGCCCTGGAAAACCGAAGAGAATTATAAGGAACGCTTGGAAAAGCAGGTGAAAGTTTGGCGCGGCAGAGGAAGATTTCTCCGCGCCTTTTTGTTTGGATGAAGAGGGCTGGATTCAATAGGTCCAAGACGGAATTTGTTGTGGCGGAAAAGTGCCTTGGATTGTGTTTCCAGGCCGATTGTGGTTAAATAGAAACAAATGGGGGAGGGCGAGAAAATGTTGCATGTGGCGTATTGGTTTTTTATGGTGGTCATCGGCATTGGATTTCTTGCGCTCTTTTTTTCTTTGTGCGAAGATTTGATTCGTCAGCAGAAGGATTATAACGAAGAACAAAAGCGTAGAAAGGCGCGGATGCGCGCCCATAAGCGGATGAAGAAAGAGATCCAGGAAGAGATGTGGAAAGATTATCCAACGGGTCCGGTACCAGAGGAGGAGAAAAATGCGAGAAGTCGACGTAAGACTGGTCAGTCAGGCCGTTGAGGAAATGTGCATAGAGGCAAATTTGGCGCTTACGCCGGATGTACAGGCAGCCATGCAGTCTGCCCTGAAACAGGAAACCAGTGATTTGGCCAAGGGTGTATTGGAAGATTTGATTGAGAATGAACGGGTTGCCCGGGAAACGGGGATCCCCATCTGCCAAGACACGGGGATGGCGGTTGTTTTTATCGATATCGGCCAGGAAGTATCTTTGACGGGTGGACCGTTGGAAGAAGCCATTCATGAAGGGGTGCGTCGCGGCTACGAAAAGGGCTATTTGCGTAAATCTGTTGTTAAAAGTCCCATTACCCGGGTGAATACAAAAGACAATACGCCGGCTGTGATTCATATGAAGATCGTGCCGGGGGATCGGGTCCGGGTTCGATTTGCCCCCAAGGGCTTTGGCAGTGAGAATATGGGACGCTTGGGCATGCTGAAACCGTCAGACGGACGGGATGGCGTTCTCGACTTTATTGTGGAAACCGTTCGGCTGGCAGGTCCCAACCCTTGTCCGCCTTTGGTGGTGGGTGTTGGCGTTGGCGGAACCATGGAAAAAGCCTGCTTGATGGCCAAAGAGCAATTGCTTCGGGACTTGGGACAACCGGGCGCTTCTCAGGAAGCGCGGGAGCTTGAGGAAGAATTGATGAAACGCATGACGGCGTTGGGTGTCGGGCCTCAAGGTTTTGGGGGAAGGACCACTGCGCTGGCGGTTCATGTTGAACTCTTTCCTACCCATATTGCCGGCTTGCCGGTCTGTGTAAACTTGAATTGTCATGTTGCCCGCCATCGGGAACGGGTGCTGTAGGAGGACTGAAATGAAACGACTGCAATTGCCTTTAACCAAGGAAGCGATTCGTGACCTTTCGATTGGCGACAAAGTGCTGCTTTCCGGACCTTTGTACACGGGAAGGGATGCTGCTCACCGGCGACTGGTGGAAGCGCTGGAAGCCGGCGAGGAATTGCCGATTCCATTAAAGGAGATTACGATTTTTTATGTGGGGCCCAGCCCAGCACCGCCGGGGGCGGTGATTGGATCGGCGGGACCGACCACCAGCTATCGAATGGATGACTACACCCCTCGTTTGTTGGAAGAGGGTGTATTAGGCATGATCGGCAAAGGCCGCCGGTCAAAGACTGTACGAGAGGTGATCAAGAAACACGGAGCCGTTTATTTTGCCGCGCTGGGGGGCGCCGGCGCTTTGGCGGCAAAGGCCATTGTAGCGGCAAAGGTGGTTGCCTATCCGGATTTGGGCGCCGAAGCCATTCACGCCTTGGTCGTGAAAGATTTTCCAGTGGTGGTCGCCGTTGATACGACGGGCGCTTCTATTTATGAACGGGGGAGCGAGAGTCATGTCTGATCGGAATTTCAAAATTTTACAGGAGCAGGTCTATTTGCCTACGGCACAGTTAATCAACTGGACGATTATTCTCTTGATTGGCTTGAATCTGATGATTCCTTTGTCCAACCGATTGCCGGAAGCCTATCACCGAACAGGCGGAATGGGATTCTTCCTTTTCGGCGTGGTGGTCGTTGGCGTGATATTACGAGAAATGGCTTCCTATTTTCAATACGTTGTGACGGAGGAGGCTTTTCAAATTGAAAAGTGCTGGGGGAAGCGACACAAACGCCTGGTGTTACAATTGAAATTTGAGAATATTGTGTATTACGGACCTGTTCAAGAGGTTCCCGAATCTCCAAGCCGCCATCCGAGACGATTCCTTCGCACTTGGAAAAAAGGCGATCGATATGCCTTGGATTATCGGATCGGGGAAGAGAAGCGGCGTGTGATTCTTCAAAATACACCGCGTATTGAACGGGTGATGACAAGGATGCTGCGGGGAGCGGAAAGACGATGAAACAAGTCTTGAAAGCAGGGTTGGAAGCGGTGATGCAAACAAACCGAGCTAGGTTTCATATGCCGGGACATAAAGGGATTTCTGGATTTTCACTTCCATTGGAGTGGGATTTTACAGAAATTCCAGAGACCGATGATTTGCATGATCCCACCGGGATTATTCAAGAAAGTCAGCGCCAGGCGGCGCTGCTTTTGCATGCAAAGGAAAGTTTTTATCTGGTCAATGGCGCTTCAGGCGGGCTGCAGGCCGCCATTCTCAGTGTCTGCGGACCGGGGGACCGGGTTGTTATTCCAAGAAACGCCCACCAGGCCATCCATTTCGGCATCGAATTTGCAGGGGCAAGGCCGCTGTATCTATTGCCGCAGGAAGTGGAACCCGGAATTTATGCCGAACTGAATCTAGAAGACTTTCGCCGGATGGTAGAGACGCAAGAGCCGAAAGCCGCGGTTTTTACCTATCCCACCTACGAAGGAATCTGCTGGGACTTGGAACCCTTTCTTTCGATTTGTCGGGACAAGGGGGTTATTTCGATTGTGGATGAGGCCCATGGTGCCCATCTGCCCTTCTTTTCAACCTTGCCGCCGTCTTCGCTGGAGATGGGGGCTGATTTGGTGGTTGCAAGCGTGCATAAAATGCTGCCGGCACCAACCCAGACGGCGATTTTACACCGTGGCACCGACGCGGTTCCCGCAGGCTGGATTCGGGAAGCCTTGCATCGTACCCAAACCTCCTCGCCTTCTTACTTGCTCCTTTTGGGGATTGAAGAGGCTTTGGCATGGATGGAAGGAATCGATCCCAAGGAAGAAGTTTCGCGTGTGGAAACCGTGCGAGAACAGATTCATCAGATCGAAGGCATTGAGCTGATGGAAGGGGAGGCCCAAGATCCATACAAGTTTTTGCTGCGGGGCAGCCGGCGGGGACTCAATGGACCTGATCTTTTCAGAGCTTTGCGGGCGGCTGGAATTGAGCCGGAATGGCAGCAGGGAGACTGGGTCTTGCTTTTGGCATCTCCGTGTCAATCCAAGGCCGATTTTAAGAGGCTAACGGCTGTCTTGGAGAATTTGCCGGCCGGTACACCGATTGAACCGGCATCCGGGTCTTTGAATGGCTTTTCTCTGCCAGACCGGGTTTGTTCAACCCTGGAGGCGAGACGGGCGCCGCGGAAAATGGTGGCGATCGATAAGAGCATCGGTCAAATCGTTGCGGAGAACTTAACGCCATATCCACCGGGCATCCCCTTGATGATTGCGGGGGAGCGAATGAATGAAGAAATTGCGGCGGTTTTGCTTGCGATCCAACGGGAAGGCCGTCGGATCTATGGGGCAAATCATCGAATTCCCGTCATTGATGAAGGAAAATGGGTAAGAATTCCATAAGCAAGGAGGAATTTGATGGACCGTCGAAGAGGCAATCGGAAGAAGCGAATATTTTTTAGCATCTTTTTCTTGATGCTCTTAGGGCTCATGGGCGATGCCGGCTTTGCGGACATCGAACACTACGAGCTGGAATGCATTCAGATGGATGCGGTTGTGGATGAAAGCCACCGCATTCAGGTTTCTGAAATGATTGATGCAGCCTTCCATCAGGAAACAGAAGAAGTGATTCGACGTATTCCATTGCTGACGAAAGGAATCCGGTACGAACTTTCCGATTTGGAGGGAGAGGGCGTTGTCGTCAAACCCGTGTGGAAGCGGGATGAGGTGATTCTTAAAATTAGAAAGGAAGCGGGGGCTTTTTTCGGCAAGGAACGATTCCGAGTTTCCTATACCTTGCAGGGAAGTGCGGAAGAAAACCGTGAAGGTGACCAACTCTACTTGTCTGTGGTGCCTGCGGATTGGGATACCTATATTCATCAAGTGATTTTACGAGTGGAGCTGCCGGTAGGATTGTCGGAAAACATGGTGAGCTTCCAAGGAATATCGGAGGGATTGGCAGCCAGGGACACAATGGCGGCAACCATTAACCAAAATCAAATCACAGCGGAATCCCAATTTTTCCTTGTGCCCAAAGAGACGGTCTTTATGCAGGTCAAGCTGCCGGACAATACCTTTTCGGAAGCGGTGCCCTTGGGTACCTTTTACGAGGAAACGGAAAAGTGGGCACTTGGGTTGATGTTCGGCATTGTGCTGATGGCTTTTGGCGTTTGGATCTGGTCTAAAGAATTGAGGAAGGATCCCGATCTGCGTATGGATCCGCCTTATCTGGCAAGTCCGGCGGAAATCCATTATTTGTTTGAGAGAGAGGTTGAGAATCGCGACTTAAGCATTCTGCTGATCGAATGGGCGAATCGAGGCTGGATTCATTTATTTCCGCCGATTCCCGGCAAGGGAGGAGAAGGTGCGGCGATTTCCCTTGAGCGGAGACCGCCCAATTCAATCAATTCCTTTGAATTGCGTTTTTTCAATTTGTTGTTTGATGAATACGGCAATGGCCAGCGGGTCGCGCTAAAGGATTTGCGAGGCGATTTTTACCGCCATCTGCCTTCCTTGCGGGCCCATTTGGCTTCGGATTTCGGCACTGGCGAAAAGGCTTTTTATAAAAATCATGAAACGAAGAGCACCATTGGTCTGACGATTTTGGCCAGTCTGCCGGTTTTCTTTTTCTGGATTCGGGTTGGAATGGAGAACTATCGCGGGTGGATTGCGGGCGGATTGTCCTTGATCATTATGGTGATTCAGTTGATTGCCATGCGTTGGCTGGAAACCGCAGACCGCAGATCCCGGCAAGTGGCGGGGAGTCTCTTGCTGGTGGGTTTGAGCGGATTGGCTTTCTACTTTGAGAGGATTTTTGGTTTTTTGATAGCGCTGGCGGCGGGGCTTCTGATCATTTATCTGGTTCGGAGATCGGAAAAGCGTACGCTGTACGGGATTGAACGGATCCGGCAGTTTTTGGGATACCGGAGCTTTTTGGCAAGTGCGGCCAATGATCAACTGCTGGATCTGATGCATCATTCACCAGACCTATATTTCTACGGTTTTCCCTTTGCGGAACGCATGAATGTTTTGGAGGCGTGGAAAAATCAGTTCAAAGACATATTCATCTTGTCTCCGATCTGGTATCATGGAAAGGAGAGCATGGACTTTTCTGTTGAGGAATTCAATCGGGAAATCCTTGACTTTCTACAGGCGTTTGAAACCGCCATGGAAGCAGAGATTTAGGAGAACGGAGTGAAGACAATGAAGACATTAATTGTGATTGAAGGCAGCGACGGCGCGGGCAAGGAAACCCAGACCGGATTGTTGAAATCTGCTTTCGAAACCGCGGACAAGGAATTTGTATCGGTCAGTTTTCCAAATTATAAAAAAGAGTATTCGGCGCCTGTGCGCATGTACTTAAAAGGCGCCTTTGGGGACAAGCCCTCTGATGTCAGTGCTTATGCGGCATCCGTGCTTTTTTCCGTTGACCGGTTTGCCAGTTTTCGAACTGAATGGAAAGAGGCTTACGAGTCGGGGGTGCCAGTGATTGCAGACCGGTATATCCCTTCCAATATGATTCACCAGGCCGCCAAGATCGAAGATCCGAAGGAACGGGAAGCGTTTTTGGACTGGGTGGAGTCTTTTGAGTATGGGATTATGGGCTTGCCTCGACCGACGATTATCTTCTTTTTGGATATGCCGCCAGACCAGTCAAAAGCCTTGCGGGAAAATCGAAAGAACAAGGTGGATGGCGGGTCCGGAAAAGATATTCATGAACGGAATGAAGCCTATATGCAGGCCTCCTACGACACGGCATGTCAGGTTGCAGCACAATATGGCTGGCAGCGGATTCAATGCGTGGAAGCGGGACGGTTGAAAACCATTGAAGAGATTCATGGGGAAATTGTAGAGATTTTACAGGATCATGAGATTCTGTAGGGAACATAAAGGAGGCGACGAATATGAAACTTGTGATTGCAATTGTTCAAGATCAGGATGCCCATGCCTTGCAAACGGTATTAATTGAAAGCGGATTTGGCGTAACGCGGCTGGCATCGACGGGCGGATTTTTGAAAGATGGAAATACAACGCTTCTAACCGGGGTTAAAAGGGACCGGGTCGAGGAAGTGTTGAATCTCATTAAGGAAAATTGCGAAACGAGAATTGTAACCCGGAATACGACAACCAGTGCATCCTGGGGATCCGGTGTCTACCTTCCTTATTTGGTGGATGTCAAGGTTGGCGGTGCGGTCGTTTTCGTCTTGGATGTGGACCAGTTCGAGCAATTTTAACCCCTTTGGGTGGGTTTGTTCGTTGAAGATCAAGTGAGTTAGGAGATAGGAATGATAGGACATCGGGCTCAACGCGAGCAGATGAATGAGGCGATTCGCCTGGGGCGGGTTGCCCATGGATATTGTTTTGAAGGACCGGAGGCCATCGGGAAAAAGAAGATGGCCTTCCATTTTGCCAAGGATTTGCTTTGCATGCAGGGGGAGACCGCCTGCGGGCATTGTCACAGCTGTCAGATGTTTGCTGCGGGCAACCATCCGGATTTTCATGTTTTTGCACCGGAAGGGAAATCCATCAAACGAGAGCAGGCGGAACAGGCTATTCATGACCTGCAGGTGCGGTCGTACGAGGGCGGATACAAGGTCTTTTTGTTTGACGAAGCGGAGAAAATGACGGCGGCTGCGCAGAATGCGCTGTTGAAGAGTTTGGAAGAGCCACCGGAGCAAACGGTGATTTTGCTGGTTACGGCCAACCCCCAGGGCTTGCTGCCCACGATCCGGTCCCGCTTGCAGTCGGTGCGGTTCTATCCGATGGACGAATCTGAAATTGTCGAAGGTTTGCTTGCCCGCGGGGCGGAACGCGATTTGGCAGAAAAGATTGCACGACTTTCGGAAGGCAGGCCGGGACGGGCGATTTCCCTTCTGGAATCGCAGGCCTTTCAAGCCCTGCAGGAGGCTTCCGAGAAGGCGTTGGGGCAGCTCTTGTCCAGCCAGCCCTTGCAGATTGTTTCGTTCTTGGCGATTTTTGAAGCCAACAAAGAGCAGGCGGATGCCATCCTGAATGACTTTTTGAATTTCTTCCGCGATTGCCTGGTCTATCAGACGACGCGAGAGGATCATCGTATCTTGAATCCCGGCAGGCGGATCCAGGTGAAGGAGACCGCTAGAAGGGTGCCAGAAGCAGTGATCTATGATATAATGGAACAGATTATTCAGACAAAGGAACAATTGCGAAGAAATCTGAACCTGACCGTTGGATTGCAGCAAATGTTCCGCATTATTCAGGAGGAAATCAGTGAAAACGATCGTAGGCGTTCGCTTTAAACAAGCGGGCAAAATTTATTACTTTGCGCCGGGCGATCTGAATATAGCAGTGGGGAATCAAGTAATTGTTGAAACCGCACGCGGATTGGAATTTGGAGATGTGGTATCAGGGCCGAAAGAAGTGTCGGACGCTGAGTCAAGCCATCCTCTTAAAGCGGTTATTCGGATTGCGACGGACGAGGACCGAAGGGTTCACCAACAGAATAAGGAAAAGGTGCCGGAGGCATTTCGCCTTTGCCAGGAACGCATTGACAAGCATGGCTTGGAAATGAAACTGGTGGATGTGGAATACACCTTCGACAACAACAAGATTATCTTTTATTTCACCGCCGATGGACGCGTGGATTTTCGCGAGCTGGTCAAGGATCTGGCGGGTGTTTTCCGAACGCGGATTGAGCTCAGACAGATCGGGGTTCGCGACGAAGCGAAAATCGTAGGCGGCATGGGATCTTGCGGGCGGCAGCTTTGCTGCAACAGTTTTCTCGGGGAGTTTGTTCCGGTTTCCATTAAAATGGCGAAAAATCAGAACTTGTCCCTGAATCCGACCAAGGTGTCGGGGGTATGCGGTCGCTTGATGTGCTGCTTGAATTATGAGCATGACCATTATGTGGAGCTCTTAAAGGAACTGCCGCGGGTCAACAAGATGGTCGATACGCCGGACGGCGTCGGCAAAGTTTTTGATTTGGACATCCTTCGGGGCAAGGTGAAGGTGCGGTTCCGCAATGAGCGTGGACCTGACCAGATCGTTACCTTTGATGCAAAGGAAGTTTCCTTGTATAAAAAACCGGAACCGAAACCCAAGGGGAAATTCGAGTCCCAGATCGACTTGAACGCGGTCGACGCGTTTTTGGATGATCTTTATGAAGAGGAATCTGAAAAAGAAGCGCCGTCTCAACCGGAAAAGGCGAAAGAGACCCATGGGGATGAGCCGCCTAAAAAGAAAAAGCTGCCGCAGGCAAAGCGCGATCAAATTCCGACACCGAGTTTGAACAAAAAATTGTCCGGCAAGGATGGCGGAGATCGGGCGAAATCCAGAGGATCCAAACGGAGACGTGGTGGCAGGCGCAGACCGAATCCCAAGAAATCAAATCCAGCTGGAAACAAGCCTCAAGATTAGTGGAAATTCTTGTTTTCAACCGGAGGAAGAAATGATATAGTAGTATTCGAAAGAGCCAAGGAGGTGAATCGAATGTATAAAATTTCTAACGATTGCATCGCTTGCGGTGCGTGTGAAGCGGAATGCCCAGTAGGCGCAATTTCAGCGGGAGACATTTACGTAATTGATGGCGATGCGTGCATCGATTGCGGCGCGTGTGCGGATGTTTGCCCAGTGGACGCTCCACAACCAGAATAGGAACATCGAAAAAATCCGCAACTTGGCGGATTTTTTTCTTTATATAACGATAAATAGTTCTTCGCTCAGCATTTAGCGGAGTGAACCATTCCGCTAATATGCGGTTAAAGGGAAGACGGTCTGGCTTGAACTAAGTTCAAGGCGGAATTTGTTATCACCGATGAATATACATTCGCAATCATTTGGAAATGGTTCAATTTGCAAATACAAGTTCAGCGAATGTGGTCCGGCATAGGGGAAGTTCAAGGCGGAATTCATTGAAAACGATAAATAGTTCTTCACTCAGCATTTAGCGGAGTGAACCATTCCGCTAGTATGCGGTTAAAGGGAAGACGGTCTGGCTTGAACTAAGCTCAAGGCGGAATTCATTGGACGGTTTTTACTACTTTTACAAATAAGCAGCCAAGCTGTGGGAACAAAGAGGAAACGATGGTAAAATCACATGAACGGGTCGATGACCTGCAATTGAAAAATTTAAAAATCATACAAAATCCCGACTGGTTTTGCTTTGGGATCGACGCAGTCCTGCTGGCGGATTTCGCCGAAGCGGGCGCGCGGGCCAAAGTCATGGATCTCTGTACCGGTAACGGAATTGTTCCCTTGCTCCTGTACGGGAAGAACAAGGGCAAGCAAATCGTAGGACTGGAAATTCAGCCGGAGATTGCAGAAATGGCCAAGCGGTCGGTGGCCTTGAACGAACTGGAGGAAAGAATTTCCATCAAGACGGGAGACGCCGCTGAGATCAAAGCGAGGGAAAAAGCCCACAGCTATGATGTGGTGACCATGAATCCGCCCTATAAACCGATCGGCCATGGTATTGTTAATCCGGGAGACCACAAGGCTATTGCCCGTCATGAAATCACGGCAGACTTGGAGACTTTGATCGAGAGTGCTGCATATCTTTTAAACAGCCAGGGCCGGTTCTATATGGTCCATCGGCCCCAGCGATTGATGGATATTTTGACCCTGATGCGGAAATACCGGATCGAACCCAAACGCATTCGCCTGGTCTATCCCAAGCAAGGCAAGCAGCCCAATATCGTTTTGGTCAAGGGGATTCTGGGCGGCAAGCCGGATTTGATTTTGGATCCTGCTTTTTTTGTCTATGACGATCAAGGCGACTACACGCCGCAAGTGCATAAGATTTATGGAGATATTTGGAAACGATAGGAGGAATTCATGGAAACGCGATTATGGCTCTGTCCAACCCCCATTGGAAATTTAAAGGATATTACCCTGCGGACCTTGGAAGTGCTGGAGTCGGTTGACTTGATCGCCTGTGAGGATACGCGTCACAGCCTGAAACTCTTGACCCACTTTGGAATCAAGAAGCCCCTGATCTCTTATCACGAGCACAATGTGCGAACGAGGGGACCGGAGTTGATTCAGAAGATGGCGGCAGGCACAAAAATTGCCCTGATTACGGATGCGGGCATGCCGGGGATTTCAGATCCCGGAGAACATCTGGTGGATTTGGCCGTTGCGGCGGGGGTGGACTTTTCGGTCCTGCCTGGACCCAATGCATTCTCCATCGCGCTGGTTGCCAGTGGCCTGTCGACACGCCGCTTTTACTTTGAAGGCTTCTTGCCTCATGATAAAAAGAATCGCCGGCGACGAATTGCAGCGCTCAAAAACCAAGAGGCAACCTTGATCTTCTATGCCTCCCCCCACCGATTGAAGGGGGTGTTGGAGGATATGGAAAATGGGTTTGGCAATCGAAAAATTGCGGTTTGTCGGGAGCTGACCAAAAAATTCGAGGAAATTTATCGGGGAACCGTGGCGGAAGCGCGCGCCTATTTCGAATCTCCCAGGGGAGAGTTTGTATTGGTTCTCGAAGGAGCCGAGGAGCAGGATGAGGAGTTTTCTGAAGAGACGATTCGTGTACAGATGGAACGCTGGTTTCTGGAGGGCATGACAACCAAGGATTTGGTAAAGGAAGCGGTTAAAACGTACGGAATTAAAAAAAATACCGCCTATGAATGGGCGATGGAAATCAAGGAAAAAGCCAGAGAAAATTAACCCTTCTCTGGCTTTTTTATGGATTATTCATCTGTTACTTTCATTCCTGCAATCCGAGCCAACTCAATAATGGTTGCCTTGGAAATTTTCTTTCCCTTATATTCGATGAGGTCTTCTAATGAGCCTGTAAACACGTCCGCTGGATTGTACTTTTTCAAGATGATCGATTCACCATCTACGAATATTTCTAGAGCGTCCTTTTCCTCGATGTCCAGCGTTCGGCGAAGTTCAATCGGAATGACCACGCGACCGAGCTCGTCGACTCTACGAACAATGCCGGTTGATTTCATCGTATCGCTCCTTTCTTCATTATTTACTACTCATTGATATCTTACCCATGATTTTCAAAACTTAACCAAATTAATGAAGTTTTTCCAAAATATTGACAAATTTCAGTTCTCGTAAATTTAACAAAGTTCTTAAAAGCCCCAGGTTTGACAAAGACCGCAAGTTTGGGTAAAATACGGGTAGTTATGTACTATCGAATTTTGCGAAGAAAGAATGAGTAAATCGAACCGGATTTATAGAGAGTCGGCTGGGGTGGAAACCGATATGACGGACGGTTGAATATGGTTCTGGAGCGACAAGCCTAAGCATTCGCGCAAGGGCTTTGCGGGAACGTCCCCGTTATGACGAAAGAGACAGGCTTGATCTGTAAGTAGAGTGGTACCGCGGGGCATCTCGTCTCTACATACGGGGCAAGTTTTTTTGTTTCAAAAATTCGTTCCCGGCGCAAAGCAAACAAGGAGGATCCAATGAGTGAACAAAAGAAGTTTTATTTAACGACTCCCATTTATTATCCGAGCGGCAACCTGCATCTGGGCCATACCTATACAACGGTTGCGGCAGATGCCTTGGCGCGATTCAAGCGACTTTCCGGCTTTGATGTGAAGTTTTTGACGGGCACCGATGAGCACGGCCAAAAGATTCAATTGGTTGCAGAAGAAAAGGGCATGACGCCGATCGAGTATTTGGACGGCATTATGAAAGATATTAAGAAGCTTTGGAGTGATTTGGAGATCAGTTACGATGATTTCATCCGAACAACCCAGCCTCGTCATGAGGCGACGGTTCAAGCGGCGTTCCAAAAGCTTTATGACAAGGGTGATATATACAAAGATGAGTACGAAGGCTATTATTGTACGCCGTGCGAATCTTTCTGGACGGAATCCCAGCTGGAAGACGGCAAGTGCCCGGACTGCGGCCGCGATGTGCATTTGGCCAAAGAGGAAGCCTACTTCTTCAAGCTGTCCAAGTATCAGGAGAAGTTGGAAAAACTCTTTGAAGAGAACCCAACCTTCCTGCTGCCGGAGTCAAGAAAGAACGAGATGATCAACAACTTCCTGAAACCGGGATTGGATGATCTTTGCGTTTCCAGAACCAGCTTCGATTGGGGCATTCCGGTGCCTTTTGATGACAAGCATGTCATCTATGTTTGGTTTGACGCGGTGATCAACTATATCTCAGCCTTGGGCTGCTTCTCCAACGATGAGGGCGAGTTTGAAAAATACTGGCCTGCGGATGTGCATTTGGTTGGAAAAGAGATTGTTCGTTTCCATACCCTGATTTGGCCGGCCATGCTGATGGCGCTGGATCTTCCCCTGCCGAAGCAGGTCTTCGGCCACGGCTGGATTTTATTCGATAACGACAAAATGTCCAAATCCAAAGGCAATGTGATGTATGCCGAGCCTTTGATTGACTTGTATGGACTGGATGCCTTGAAGTATTTCTTGCTTCGCGAGTTTTCTTTCGGCGCGGACGGATCCTTTACACGGGAAAAGTTCCTGGGACGGATCAACTCGGATCTGGCCAATGATTTGGGCAACCTGGTTAGCCGAACCATTGCCATGATCGAAAAATACAACGGAGCCGTTATGCCGACTCCAACGGTAACGGAGCCGATCGACGGCGAGTTGAAAAAATTGGCGGGCGATACCTCCATGGTGGTGGAAGCTGCCATGGACAAGCTGGACTTCTCGGGCGCTTTGGAAGCAATCTGGAAATTGGTCAGTCGTACCAACAAGTATATCGACGAAACAACGCCTTGGATCCTGGCAAAAGAGGAAGAGAAAAAGCCGCGTTTGGATACGGTTTTGTACAACCTGTCCGAATCGATTCGCATTATCTCCATTTTAATTCGTCCGTTTATGGAGCGCACTTCCAGCCGCATTTGGGAACAATTAGGCATTGAGGAAGGCCATGAGACGACTTGGGATGTGGTTGGCGTTTGGGGCACTTTGCCGGTAGGACGTACCGTAACCAAGGGAGACAACCTCTTCCCGCGTTTGGATATCGAGAAAGAGTTGGAGCGGATTGAAGAAGAAAATGCCAAGTTCTTTGCTGCCAAGACTGGGCAGGCGCCTGTGAAGGAAGAGCCGGTTCCGGTGGAAGCAGAAGAACAAGAGGAAGACATTCCGATGATCGAATATGATGACTTCTTGAAGTTGGACTTGCGGGTTGCAACGGTGAAGGAAGCGTCCAAGCATCCGAATGCAGACAAGCTTTTGGTCTTGCAGGTGGAATTGGGTGAAGAAACCCGTCAGATCGTATCGGGCATCGCAAAATACTATGAGCCGAAGGATTTGATTGGCAAACAAGTGGTGGTTGTCACCAACTTGAAACCGAGAAAGCTGCGGGGCGAAATCAGCCATGGCATGATCCTGGCGGCAGATGATGATAAAACTTTTACCTTGGCAACCGTTGCGGACGCAATTGCTTCAGGCACGAAAGTTTGGTAGGAAAAGGGCCTGTTTCAGGCCCTTTCTTGATGAAAGGAGAAAGAAATGACGTTTGAGCTTTATGGTCTCTTGGGTTTTTTTGCCTTTGGTATGGTAGCCAACCTTTTTTATCGTCTTTACCAATATGGGAAAAAGGGCGGCGATGTTGTCTACAGTTTCCAGGCGGACAAACGCCAGCGCATGATTTTGGGTGGGCTTTTCGCCGCCTTGACGGCCTTCTACTTCTACTATGAGATTGTCAACATGGGGTCCGGATAGAGCGAGGTTTCCAAGCTCTTGCCGTTCTGGGCATTGTGGTGGGTTTACTTTTCCGTCTTTATCACCCAGACGCCGAAACTCAGAGAGCACGGCATTCAGGCGGCTACAACCTACTTCGATTATGAAAAGGTGCACAGCATGAAGATGGAAGCCGGAAGAAAAGCCGGCCACTCCCGCTTGCATATTGTTGCCGAAACCAAACATGGCCGCCGCCGGGACTTCTATTTGAGTGTCGCGGGCGACCAGGCAAAGGTTGAAGCGGAATTGAGAAAGCGGGGCTTTCTGAAATCCAAGAAGAAAAAGAAATAGGGGGATCACATGAAAATATTTGATAGTCATGCCCATTTGGATTCCAAGCAGTTTGATTCCGATCGGGAACAATTGCTGACGGATTTGCCGATGCTGGGCGTTACCGGCGTGATGAACGCTTCTGTGAATGTGGAAAACGCCAAAGCTGTTTTGTCCCTTTGCGAGACCCGGGACTACCTCTACGCGGCCGTGGGAATTTATCCCCATGAGACCCATTTGGCCAAGCCGGAAGATCTCCAGGAGCTGGAACGCTTGGCAGCGCATCCGAAAGCCGTGGCCATCGGGGAGATTGGCCTGGACTATTATTGGAAGGAAGCGCCCAAAGACGTTCAGCAAAAATGGTTTATCGACCAGGTGAGGCTGGCCAAGCGGATTCAGCTGCCGGTGAATATTCACTGCCGGGACGCCCATGGCGATATGCTGGAGATCCTAAAGGCGGAGCAGGACGGCCAATTGGCGGGTGTTTTGCATAGCTTTTCCGGCAGTGTCGAATTGATGGAGGAATATGTGAAGCTGGGCTTTTACATTTCCCTGCCGGGAACCGTCACCTTTAAGAACGCGAAAAAGGTGAAGGAAGTGGCGGCAGCCGTGCCGCTGGATCGCCTGCTCGTGGAGACGGACGCGCCCTATCAGACGCCTGCGCCTTTCCGGGGCAAGCGGAATGACCCGGCCAAGGTGCGCTTTATTATTCAAGAGATTGCGAGGCTTCGCGGGATGGATCCGGAGGAGATTGGCCGGATCACCGATGAAAATGCCCGCAGAATTTATGGAATTGAGGATGTATAGATGATTCGGGAAGTGATTGTTGTAGAGGGCAAGGATGATGTTTCCGCGGTCAAGCGTGCCGTGGAATGCGAAGTGATTGTCACCAGCGGATTTGGATATCCCGAAGATTTGTTTGACCGGATTCGGGAAGCGCAGAAGCGCTGCGGGGTGATTATCCTGACCGATCCGGATTATGCCGGAGAGCGGATTCGCAACGAGATTGCCAAGGAAGTGCCGGGCTGCAAACATGCTTTTATTCCGCGGGAATCGGCGACGAAAAAGGACAATATCGGGGTGGAGAACGCCAGCCCGGAAGCCATTCGAAAAGCCCTGTCCACCTGCCGAACGGAAGCGGTTCATGAAGTCCGTTACACCCAGGCTGATCTGGTGCGGTACGGGCTGGCAGGGGGCAAAGGCTCCAAGCAGCTTCGCATTATCACAGGTCGGATTTTAGGGATCGGTTATGGCAATACCCTGCAGTTTATGCGCCGATTGAATCATTTCGGCATTGCGGAAGCGGAACTGGAAGAAGCCCTAAAGGAGGCAAAACGTGAAAGAGAGACTGTATAAGCCATCGGTGATGCGTGAAGTGCTGACGCGCCACGGATTTCATTTTTCAAAAAGCCTGGGGCAAAATTTCCTGATTGACGGCGGGGTCCTGGACCAGATTGCCGAAGGGGCGGAACTGACAAGTGAAGATGCTGTTCTGGAGGTGGGTCCCGGAATCGGCGTTCTGACCCAAGTTTTGTGCGAACATGCGGGACACGTGGTGGCTGTGGAGATCGACAAGGCCCTGCTGCCGGTTCTCGATGAAACCCTGGACGGCTATGACAATGTCGAGGTGGTTTCAGGCGACATCTTGAAATTAAACCTGCCGGAACTATTTGAAGAGAAATTTGCCGGCGAGGAAGTGAAGGTGGTCGCAAACCTTCCTTACTATATCACCACACCGATTATTATGAACTTCTTTGAGCAGAAACTGCCTGTGGAACGGATTGTGGTCATGGTGCAGAAGGAAGTGGCCGACAGGATGCAGGCAAAGCCGTCAACCAAGGCCTATGGCACCCTTTCCATCGCTGTTCAATATTATGCGGAAGCCAAGGTGGTGACGAACGTGCCGTCCGGATCCTTTTTCCCGCCGCCCAATGTAGATTCGGCGGTAATTGCCCTGGTGCGCCGGGACAAGCCGGCAGTTGCGGTGAAGGACGAGAAGTTTTTCTTCAAGGTGGTTAAGGCGGCCTTTGCCCAAAGAAGAAAAACCTTGCCGAATACCTTGTCTTCGACGATGGGCATTTCGAAAGACCTGATTCGCCAGGCCTTGGAAGATGCTGAGATCGTTGCGAAACGGAGGGGAGAAAGCCTGACCCTTGCGGAATTCGGCCGATTGTCGGATTGTCTGGCTGAGGTATTGGCATGAAACTCTTGATTTCGGACCGGCTGGATCCAGCCTTTCATCTTGCTCTGGAGGAAGTCTTGTTCTTTGAAGGAGACTTTGATACCCTGCTGTTCTTTTACCGCAATACGCCTTCTGTGATCCTGGGCAAGCATCAAAATCCTTGGATGGAAGCCAACCTGGCTACGGCGGAAGCGGAAGGGGTTCCTGTTTTGAGGCGGATTTCCGGCGGCGGATGCGTCGTGCATGATGAGGACAATATCAACTACAGCTTGATTCAAAAGGGCGTTCCCAGCAAAACCGTGGATTTTCCTGCCCTCTATCAGCCAGTTTTAGAAGGGTTGAGAAAAATGGGAATCGATGTGCAAACCTCGGAGCGAAATGATTTTCGCGTCAGCGGCAAGAAGATTTCGGGCAGCGCCCAGTATATGCGGCGGGACACAACCCTCTTTCATGGCACCCTGCTGGTGAATTCCGATTTGGACCGCATTCATCGGCTCTTGGACCGGGATGCCGGGATTGCCTATGAAACCCATGCCGCCCATTCGGTGCCGTCTCCGGTATTGAACCTGTCCCAAGTGCTGGAGATGGGTTCAACCGAAGATTTTCTCAAGCGCTGGGTGGAAGAGATTGAGGGGATCTGCCAGATGGAACTGCTGGAATTGCAGCCGGAATGGGTTGAGAAGGCGGAAGCGCTGGCGGAAGACAAGTACAGGACCTGGGAATGGAACCGCGGAATGACACCGAATTTCACGGCAAAGTGGGATTCAGTTGAAATTAAGGTCAAAAATGGAAGATTTTTGGCGGTTTCTGATTTGCTGGATCAAAGCTGGGTAGGAAAAGAAGTGCCGGGGGATCTCCTCCGTTGGTTCAAAGAACAAAATATCGGTTGACAAAGATACCCGATCGGGGTATATTGTTTGTACAAGGTTAAAAGGAGGAGTTAACATGGCAAAAGTGATTGTGTACACAACCAATACCTGTCCGCATTGTGTCGCGGCAAAGGATTATTTGAAATTGAACAATGTGGAATATGAAGAGAAAAATGTGCAAACCGATATGGAAGCGCGCAAGGAATTGATGGCGAAAGGCCATATGGGCGTGCCTGTATTGGTGATTGATGATGAAGAAGTGGTTGGTTTCGATAAAGCGCGAATCGATCAACTTTTGGGTCTGTAATCCATAGTGAAATGAAAAAAGCTTCCAGCATAAGTGTTGGAAGCTTTTTTAGTACAATAAATTATTCTTGTCATGCCTTTTGCAGCGGATTCAACCCGCGGATTTATTCTCCGAATTGCACAACCTCGCAACTGCAAGGTCCGTCATGTTTCATGCCGGCGTAGGGACAGCCGATGCACCGTACGCCCTTGCGCTTTTCTGCAACGATTTTCGCGATCGAGAGTCCCAAGATAGAGAGAATGACAAGTCCTGTTGCAATGTTAGCCATAAAATGCTCCTTACGCGGCGGTCTTCATTTTCGCAACCGCCTTTGTGTCTCCTTTTTTCATCAATCGAATCACCGTACCAACCAGAAGCACCACGGCAATCAAGCCGGGGACAAAACCGCTGCCGACTGATCCTGTCGTGATCAGGGTGCCGATTTGGTAAACCAGAAATGCGACCGTGTAGCCCATGCCGAATTGGAATCCGATGCCGCCCCACAGCCATTTCTTGTTTTCCATCTCAGCGTTCATGGCGCCGATGGCGGCAAAGCAAGGCGGGGTAAAGAGGTTGAACATGAGGTAGGAAAGGGCTGCAACGGAGGTCAGTCCCATGGCGCCTGCCACGGTGGTGGCGCCCGAGAGCAGTTCAAACTCTTCTGCGTCAATGAAATTGGTAATGGAATAAACCACCGCCAAGGTGCCGACGACATTTTCTTTGGCAATAAAACCTGTAATGGCGGCCGCGGCCAATTGCCATACCCCAAAGCCTAGAGGGACTAGGAGAAGGGCGAAAGGGGATGCGATGCTTGCCAAAATGCTGGTGTTTTCCATGCCTTCCGCGACCACTTCAAATTGCCAGTTGAAGGTCTGCATGATTTGAACGGCGGCGTTGCACAAAAGGATGATGGTTCCGGCTTTGATGATAAAGGCCTTGGCACGCGAGAACATGGAGATGGTCGCCCGCTTGATGCTCGGGAATCGGTATTCCGGCAATTCCATGATAAAGAAGGATCGTGCATGTTTTTCACCCGTGATGCGAACAACGACCAAAGCGCCGAGAATGATAATGGCAATGCCCACAAAATACATCAAGGTGCCAACCCAGGCGGCATCATTGAAGAAGACACCGGCAAACAGGGCGATGATGGGCAGTTTTGCCCCGCAAGGCATAAAGGGTGTCAGCATGGCCGTGGTTCTTCTTTGGCGTTCGTTTCGGATGGTTCTTGTCGCCATGACGCCTGGTATGGCACAGCCGACTCCGATTACCATGGGGATGATGGATTTGCCGGACAGGCCGACCCGCTTGAAAAAGCGGTCCATAATCACGGCAACCCGAGCCATGTAGCCGCAGTCTTCCAGCAAAGCCAAAAGGAAGAACAAGACCATGATCAATGGCAGGAAGCCGACAACGGCGCCTACACCGCCAATAATGCCGTCCAGCAGGAGGGACCGCATAAATGGGGAAACCCCTGCGCCCAAGAGTCCTTCCGCCCAGGCATACAGACCGTCAATCCAACCGCCAAAAATGTCTGCCAGGAATGGACCCAGGTGGGTTTGAGAGATGGAGAAGACGGCCCACATAATCAAGGCAAAAATCGGAAGCCCCAGCCATTTATGAGCCAGAATCCGGTCGGCCGCATCTTGGCGGGTCTGCTTGCTGCTTTCCACTTTTCGGTCCTCAACCTGACCAACCAGTTTGTTTACAAAGGCAAACCGCTTTTTGTCGGAAGCCAAGACGGAAGCCTTATCGGCCAGGTTGACGCCGCTTGCATCAAAGGGGGCTTTCTGTCCCCTTCCCTTTGCTTTGACTGCTGCGGCAATCAATTCCGTCAGTCCGTTGTGCATAGATTTGGTCGAGACTGTTTCAATCACCGGACAACCCAAGGCTTTGCTTAAGGTTGCAAGGTTGATTTTCGTTTCCTTTTTATCGGTCAAATCGCTCTTGTTCAGGGCCACCACAAGAGGAATGTCCAATTCCAGCAATTGCGTGGTGAAAAACAAGCTTCGGCTCAGGTTGGTTGCGTCAACGATATTGATAATGACATCGGGATTTTCAGTTTTCACAAAATCCCGGGTGATGCATTCTTCTGATGTAAATGCGGACATAGAATAAGCCCCTGGCAAATCGACGGCCGTAATGGCGGTACCGGTTTTATTCAGGCTCTTTTTAATTTCGCCTTCCTTCTTTTCGATGGTAACCCCAGCCCAGTTGCCAACCTTTTCAATCTTGCCGGTAATGGCATTAAAGAGGGTGGTCTTCCCGCTATTGGGGTTTCCCGTAAGTGCAATCTTCATAAAATTCCTCCTGCGTTCAATTCTTATGTAATGCTTGAAATAAAAGTAGTAATGGCATTGCCCGAAAATCAGCGTCGGCAAACCGATGGTTAGCGAATGCTAACTTGCGAGCATAATGAAAAGCTATAATTTCTATAGCTTTACAATCAATAAATGGTGTTTTTATATCAGGATCGCTTGAGCCAGTTCTCGATCAATGCTGTATCGGGCATCCTTAATATTGATGACATAGTTTTCGGTCAGAATGGAAATGATGGTGATCTGTTCGCCTTCGTAACAGCCCAAGGTGAATAGGAAATCGACCAGTTCCGCGTCATTGGCTTCAATACCTCGAATGGTATAGGGGGTATTCACCTGCGCCTGAGAAAGGTTTTTACAGGGGGGTGAGACCGCATTTGCTCGATATGTTGCAACGTCCAGTTCGCTTAGTGTGAAATCAACCATAGGTTCCTCCAATCCATGCCGGTGTGAAATCTTTCTTCTTAATAATGATAATCATTCTCAATAACGAAGTCAAGGTTTTTGTCATCTTTTTATCAAAAAAACCCCTGCTTCCATGGAAGAGAGGTTTTGCAGACGTGCATCGATTAATTTAAAACGCGATAGAGCTGGCCGAATCGTCCCGGGTACATGCCGAATCGCGGCAGGCTTAGGGGATTGCAGCCCGGGCGAACATAGCCTTTTTCCGTGGTGAAGGCCAGGTCTACCTTTAGAAAGGAGAGAATCTCCATAAAGCGTTCGTCATACTTCCCGTAGGGATAGGCATAGGCATCCAAATCGGTTTTATCTTTCAGGCCCTTGTGTTCGAGGGTTTGCAAAGACAGGTCTGTGTCCCAAGTCAGATTTTCTGTCAGCAGGTCCGACAGGGGATTGTTTTCATATTCATAGGTATGAAGATCATGGCTGTGGGAATGAATGCCGAAGACATCCTTCAATTGCAGGATTTCCCTACTGGACAATCGCTCGGGATCGCCGGACTCCTCGTTGAGAAAGCTGGTCACAATGAAAGTCTCGGCTTGAAACCCGTGGGATTTCAAGATGGGATATGCCAGCGTTAGGTCGCTTCTATAGCCGTCATCGAAAGTAATCACGATAGAACGGTCGGGAGCAGGCTGGTCGCCGGTGATATGCAGCTGGAGTTCTTCCAGGCTGATTGTCTGATACCCTGCGTCTGCGATCATCTGCATTTGCTTTTTAAATTCTTTCACAGGCATGACGGAGTCGTTCTTTTCCATTTTTTCATATTCCCGATCCGGTACGATCTGATGGTATAAGAGGACGGGTACGCCGTCGGCCGGTTTGCGCGCCGTCAAGGAAAAAAGCGCAAGCAGAACCAGGATTAATATGATTAATAAATGTCGTTTTCTGATTTGTCGTTTCATGGGGTCCTCCTCTCGTTATTGTACCATATTGAGAAGCAGGTGCAATTGAGATTTCTGTACGCCTAGTATGGATTGCAATCTCCGCGGGATTGTTGTAGGCGGGTGGAATTCGGGGTATACTCGTCCATAAGGAGGACATTTCAATGACTACAACACGGTATGACGAAGGGAAAAAAGTCTTATGGATTGCCATATTGGTGAATTTCGTTTTGGGGACCGCAAAAGTGCTTGTTGGCTTTTTTGCCAATTCCAGTGCGGTGATGGCCGATGGAATTCATACATTTTCAGATATTGCCTCTAGCATTGGTTTGTTGGTAGGCTTTTTTATCGCGAAGAAACCAGCGGACGAAAAGCACCGATACGGTCATGAACGGGCGGAATCCATCGCTGCGTTTTTACTGGCGCTTCTGGTGGTGGCGGTTGGATTGAATATTGGCTACGGTGCGATCCGCAATCTCTTGGCGGGAGAATTGGCGGTACCCGGTGTCTTGGCGATCTGGGTAACGGTGGTGTCCATTGTCGTTAAGGAGTGGCAGTATCACTATACGATCCGAGCCGGAAAACGATTGAATTCTTCGGCACTGAAAGCGGATGCCTGGCATCACCGGAGCGATGCCTTGTCTTCCCTCGGCGCCCTGGTAGGCGTTTTGGGCAGCCGATTCGGATGGGTTTGGATGGACGCGGCAGCCGGAGTAGTCGTGGCGGCTATTGTAGTTAAGACAGGAATCGAAATTCTAAAGAGTGGTGTGAATGAGCTAATGGACGTTTCTTTGTCAGAAGCTGAGTTAGCCGCGCTCAGAGAACAGATCGCGGCATCCTATGTGGAAGCGAAGGTGACGCAAATTCGGTCGAGAAAGATTTCGGCGGGATGTTTTTTGGATATTACGATTCAGGTAGACGGCGGGATGACCGTTGATGAGGGGCATCAGATTGCCGACCAGGTGGAAGCCATTGCAGAAAACACTTACGAAAATGTTCTTGGCTTGATGGTTCATGTAGAGCCTATTCAGAAATCTGGACTGGAGGCAGACTTCAAATCATAAAGAATTTGTAAAAGTTTTGGAAAAACGGTTGAATTACCCCGAGGGGGTATAATATGATAGAGAAACAAAAAGGAGGGGATGGCGATTTTAGGACCAACTTTAGATATCACTTTATGGGTAGCATTTGCGGCTGGCGCCGCATCCTTTTTAACGCCGTGCCTGTTGCCTTTGGTGCCGGCGTATTTAATGTATATTTCTGAAACCACGGATTTGGATGAGCGGTCGCGGAAAAAAATCATGATCCGAACCCTTGGATTTGTGATCGGCTTTACCCTGGTCTTTATGGCGTTGGGTTTGTCCGCTTCTCTGATTGGGCAATTGATGAACCGATATCAGCTTATCTTTAATCTGATCAGCGGCGCCTTGATTGTGACCTTTGGCCTATATATGCTGGGGTGGATCAACCCCGGCTTTCTCAACCGCGAGAAAAAGGCGAAAGCGCCTCGACAAATCACAAGCTGGTTTTCAGCGGTTTTAATGGGGATGGCCTTTGCTGCAGGATGGACCCCTTGCTTTGGTCCGATTTTAGGGGCGATTCTGGTTACGGTAGGCGGGGAGGCTACGGCCTCTCAAGGCGCGGTGCTTTTATTTGCATATTCGCTGGGCATGGCCGTGCCGTTTCTTCTGACAGCATGGTTTATTGGCATCGCGGACCGTTGGATTGCAAGATCGGAAGGCTTTGTCTTGGTTTTGCGCAAGATCGGGGGAGCAGTGCTGGTGCTCTTTGGAATCTTGATTATGACAGGGAAATTGGTAGTGATCAGCCAATGGCTGGTCGATTGGATGAATTAGGAGGGAGACCATGAAGAAGAAATTTCTTTTTGGCATTGTATTGATTCTTGTATTGGTGGTTGCGGGCTGCAGTCCGATCACAAGCGGAGGAATGGAGCCTGAGGCGCCGGCGGAGATTGTAGAAACGGAATCCGCACCGGAAACGGTGGAAGGGGAAGTCGTAGAAGCAGAGGCCCAAGCATCGGAGGAAGAGGAAGTGGAGATCACTTACTTGGATGACTATGTTTTTGAAGACGCGGCAGGCAATGAAATTCGCATGAGTGATTACGCGGGCAAGATTGTGGTGCTGGACTATTGGGCGACCAGCTGCGGGTATTGCATCAAGGAGATGCCGGACCTGGCGCGCCTGGATGCAGAATACGAAGATGTTGTCATTATTTCGGCCAGCATTGGCGATAGTGCCAAAAGTTTGCAGAAATTTATCGATGACAATGCGGAAGCGGGGATTGTCTATGAACACGACTTGGTTCTGGACACCAACAATTCAGCTTGGGTCTTTAATGTAACCGGGACACCGACCAAGATTTATGTCGGACCAAACCGGGAATTCATCGGCGCAGTACCTGGTGCGATGGACTATGACCAGAATAAAGGTACGATCGATCGCGTTTTTGAAATCCTGGAAGAAATCGATGTGGAACTCTATTGAGCGACAATTGAAAAAAGTTTGACACAGAAAAAACATCATGATAAAATGAATCCCGAGTAAATTACTAGGAATGGAGGTTCCAAAATGAATGTTAATTTGACGCAACCAGCGGCTGAAGCGCTGAAGAAGATTTTGGAAGCAAAGGAATCCGACAAGCCGATTCGATTGTATGTAGCGGGATTCGGCTGCAGCGGTCCAAGCTTTGGTCTGGCTTTCGACGATAAAAAAGAAGAAGATCTGGCGGCAACTGCCGGTGGAATGGACTTTATCATGCAGCCTGAATTGCATGAACAATATGGTGATTTTACCATTGAGTATGTGGACGAAGAGACGCGAAAAGGATTTATCCTGACGCCGTCCATTCAACCACAAAGCGGTTGTGCTTCTTGCGGAGGCAGCTGCGCGGTATAAGAAACTTGGGTTTCCCATCTGGGAAGCCCTTTTTTTAATGATGAATATATCTTCGGTCAGCATTCAGTCAGAGGCTTCAATCTGCTGAGATGCGGTGAAACCGAAGAGGGTCGGTCTTGAATGGAGAGAAAGACAGAATTCATTACACATTTTCCCAGGATTATTGGGTAAAAAATACTGGAAAGCTTGACAAGGGCTGAGGTGCTTGATAAGATAAGCATACCTATTAGGGGTATATGGAGGTGAGACGATGAAAGTGCATGCAACCCCGGCTGCAATCGATGAGTTAAAGCGGATTATGGAACAAAAAGACGCATTGGATCAAACCTTGCGTTTGTATGTCTCAGGCTTTGGCTGATCGGGGCCACGTTTTGGCATTGCTCTGGATGAGCAAACGGATGAAGATCATATTGATGAGACCCATGAGGTCAAATTCATTATTTCCAAGGAGTTGATTGATCAATTCGGTGAGTTCCGCGTTGATTTTTCGGACAACTGGTTAAGAAAAGGATTTGTTGTCGAACCTGCGAACTATGCGGGAGGCGGCAGCTGCTAGAGGAACCCGACAATTTTTGTCGGGTTTTTTTTGACAAAAAGGGAGTGCGGTGATATACTTAACCTACCCCCCTAGGGGAGGGGGTAAGGAGGCGAGAAAATGGAACAAACCATACGGATTCGTGTGAAAGATATGACCTGTGCGGCTTGCGCCCAACGGGTTGAGAAAGCATTGAAAAAGCTGGAAGGGGTAACCCAGGCGATGGTGAACGGCTTGTCCGAGATTGCCACGGTGCAATATGACCCGGAAAAGGTTCGTGTAACAGCCATGCTGGCTGCCATTGAAAAATCCGGATATAAACCCAGTGTCAATCAAGTCACCATTGGTGTTGAGGGGATGACTTGCGCAGCCTGTTCAGCACGCGTTGAACGGGCATTGAATAAACAGGATGGCATTTATATAGCCAATGTGAACCTCTTGGCCAATAAGGCAACTATTTTGTTTGATGCGGAAACAACAACGGTGGAAGCCATGATGAAAGTTGTGGAGAAAACCGGCTATAAGCCGGTAGACCTGAATGTGGAGAAAAGGCAGGAGGAAACAGCCAAGAGAACCCGGGAGCAGGACTTGCGCAGATCCTTTGTCTTTTCGGCGCTGCTTTCATTGCCGCTTTTGTCCGCTATGTTTTTTGAAATGGCTGGGATGAAGACCTTCCTGTCCAATGGATACTTTCAATGGGCCTTGGCTTCCATTGTGCAGTTCACGGTCGGGCTGATTTTCTATCGGGGCGCCTACCACAGTTTGCGGGGTGGCGGTGCCAATATGGATGTTTTGGTAGCCATGGGCACCAGTGCCGCTTACTTCTACAGCATCTATCTGGTTTTGTCCGGCCATAGCCATCTATATTTTGAGACCTCGGCGGTTCTCTTGACCCTGATTTTATTGGGGAAAATGCTGGAAGAACGCGCCAAGGGCAGAACCGGCGAGGCGATCAAAAAACTAATGAAGCTGCAGGCCAAAACCGCCCGGGTCAAACGCGAGGATGTTTGGCTTGAGGTTCGGTTGGAAGATGTGGCAGTTGGGGATCGAATTCAGGTGCGTCCCGGCGAAAAAATACCGGTTGACGGCATCATCGTTTCCGGCGAAACCGCCATTGACGAGTCCATGCTGACCGGAGAAAGTCTGCCGGTTGACAAGGTGGTAGACGATTTGGTGTTTGGTGCAACCGTCAATGCCAATGGTGCCATTGAAATGCGGGCGACCCGCATTGGCAAGGAAACGGCACTGGCGCAGATTATTCGCATGGTCGAGGAAGCGCAGGGGACAAAAGCGCCCGTTCAACGGCTTGCAGATAAGGTATCGGGTATTTTTGTTCCCGTTGTAATTGGGATTGCCATTCTTGCTTTTATTGTGCATCTCGTATTAGGTTTCGGTATGGAGACGGCGATTCTACGTGCGGTTGCTGTTTTGGTAATTGCCTGTCCGTGTTCTTTGGGACTGGCAACGCCAACCGCCATTATGGTGGGTACCGGACGAGGGGCGGAAAATGGGGTTCTGATTCGCGGTGGCGAGCATTTGGAGCGTGCGCAGAAAATTGAAACGGTTATTGTTGACAAGACAGGAACCCTGACCCACGGCAAACCGGTGGTGACAGACGTGAATACCGGTGATTGGTCGGAAGCTGATTTCTTCCAAGTGGTTGGCAGCGTAGAGGATCAGTCGGAGCATCCGCTGGCTCGCGCATTGGTGGACCGGGCGTTGGAAACAGGAATCACACTGATTTCCGTAGACGGTTTCAAAGCAGTGCCAGGCAAAGGCGTTTCTGCTGTTATAGAGGGAAAGACCGTGCAAATCGGAAAGCCGAAGTGGATTACCGAGCTTGGATTTGATCTTGGGGGATACAAAGAAGAGATCAAAGGAAAAGAAGAACAAGGCAAAACGGTTATGGTCATGACGGTCGATGAAAAACCGATCGGTTGGATTGCCGTTGCGGACACAGTGAAAGAGACTTCTTTGGAGGCTGTAAAACGACTGAAAGATATGGGGATTGACGTAGTGATGCTGACGGGCGACAATAAACGCACCGCAAAAGCAATTGCAGCTCAGGTTGGCATAGATGAAGTCATCGCGGAGGTTTTGCCGGATCATAAGGCAGAAGCGGTATTGGCTTATCAGAAAAAAGGAAAGACGGTTGGCATGGTAGGCGACGGGATCAATGATGCGCCCGCCTTGGCCCAAGCGGATCTGGGATTTGCCATGGGAACCGGAACTGATATTGCAATGGAAGCTTCGGACATTACCCTGATGCGGGGTGATTTGATGAATATTCCATTGGCCATCGGTTTGAGCAGGACAACCATGAAGGTGATTAAGCAGAATTTGTTCTGGGCGTTTTTCTATAATACAGTGGGCATTCCGCTGGCTGCATTGGGATTTTTGAATCCGATGCTCGCAGGCGCGGCGATGGCCATGTCCAGTGTTTCCGTTGTAAGCAATTCCCTTCGATTGAAGGCGATGAAGATTAAATAAAGGAGAGAGTGAGATGAAGATGAATTTAAAAGTGGAAGGCATGAGCTGCCAGCATTGTGTGATGGCAGTATCCAATGCATTGTTTGCGATCGACGGTGTGGAGAACGTGCAAATTCAATTGGATGCGAAAGCAGTCTTTGTTCAAGGGGAGAATTTGTCCGAAAAAGCGATCCGGGATGCCATTGACGAAGCCGGTTATGATGTGGTAGAAGTGGAAGTCGAGTAATGGAAACAATTGTTGAAATGAATGCGGAACGCAAGCGTGCCATGCAGATGCTGAAGACAGCCCGCGGCCAGTTGGACGGGATTGTTCGCATGCTGGAAGAGGGGCGGTATTGCGTGGATATCTCCAACCAGATATTGGCGGTGCAAGCCTTGCTGAAAAAAGCGGACTTGGAAATCCTCGACCAGCATATTCACCATTGCGTGAAGGATGCGATCCTCAACAATGATCAGGCGGATGAAAAGATCGACGAAGTGCTGCAGCTGTTTAAGCGGTCACGATAAAAATCGCAAGGCGTTTGCCTTGCGATTTTCTAATTGGATGAATTCATCCTGGATGAACTTATCCTTCATCATCTACCCGATCAAAGATCAGCTTTTGTACAACGGCGCGAACGGTCCCGGGGGTGAATCCTTTCGTATAAAGATGCTGCTGCAGGCTGCGGATCTGCTTGGGCCTTTCCTTGTTGGCGAGCGCCCGCATCTTCTTTTCTCCCCAATAGAGGGCGTTTTTTTGGTCTCGGTCGGGATCCTCATGATCATCCATGGCCGTATCAATCAGCCTGGAAGGGAAATGCTTTCGAACCAGAGCCTGTTTAACGCGGATGGGACCGTATTTTTTATAGAGATAGAGTTCTTCTGCAAGGGCGTGAATAAAACGGGTATCATCCAAGTATCGAAGCCGTTTCAATTCTTGTATGGTTGCATCGATCGCTTCTTGGGAGTAGGTCCACTTTTGAAGCTTTTCGATCATTTCCTGTTCGGTGCTCATCTTTCTTGTCAGAGACCGTAATGCTGTCTGCAGGCATGCTTTTTTTTCTTCCATAATCAACCTCCTCCACCAGTATATCAAAAACCTTGCAAAAATCGTGCAAATCCCATAACATAGAGGGGGACTAAAAGATTACTAGCAAGGGTCTAGTGTTTTCTATTGAAAGGAGTGTTTAAAAGTCCATGGACGAGGGACCGAGTTTAGCCCAGAGGTACAACTTTAAAAACGCCCAATAAGGCTATGGACGTACGACACGCTTCGCATGTTCCGGTCTTATGGGCCGGAAACTGAATAGCGAGGTGAGAGCAATGGTTAACTTTTACAAAACAGTAGAGGATCGATTGGTCGAATTGGAAACCTACGAGGAGAAGGTTTGGATTAACATTACGAATCCAACCATGAAAGAGCTTCAGTTGGTACACCAGTTCACAGGTGCCGATTTTGATTTTCTGCGTGCACCCTTGGATGATGAGGAAAGTTCTCGTATTGAAGTGGAGAACGAAGAGGTGTTTATCCTCGTCGATGTTCCCTATGAAGACGAGAGCGAAGATGGAATGGTCTATGATACGATTCCCTTGGGCATTATTCTCAAAGGAAAAGACGTCATCACCGTATCCCTGCGGGAAACATCATCTGTTCGCATGTTTATTGAGGGACGGGTAAAGAATTTCTTTACCTTCAAGCGAAACCGTTTTATTCTTCAATTGCTTTACCGGGTTTCTGCGCGGTATCTGTACTATTTGAAGAAGATCGACAAGAAGTCGAGCGAAACGGAGAATAAGCTGCATCGATCCATGAAGAATTCGGAGCTGATTCAGCTCTTGGATCTGGAAAAATCATTGGTTTATTTTTCCACGTCACTAAAAGGCAATGAGGTCGTTTTGGAGAAGCTCTTAAAAATGAATGCAATTCGTTTTTATCCAGAAGACGAAGATCTTCTCGAGGACGTCATCATTGAGAACAAGCAGGCCATTGAGATGGCCACCATTTACAGCAACATTCTTTCCGGGATGATGGATGCCTTTGCATCGGTCATTTCCAACAATCTGAATATGGTCATGAAGACACTGACATCCATTACCATCGTATTGTCGATTCCAACCATGATTTACAGCTTTTTCGGCATGAACGTGCCGTTGCCGCTGATGCGGGACCTCAATGCGCCTTGGATGATTCTGGTCATGTCTCTGTTTTTGGCCGGTTTTGTTTACTTTATGTTGTCGAAGCGAAAAATGTTTTGAGCTTTCCTACGGGAAAGCTCTTTCTATTCACAAAAAATTTACAGGTTTAACGAAGAATATACCCTTACATTCTCTTACAGCCATTTAAAATTTCGGAAAATTATGATATAATGTTTATATTCCGAGTGAGGGTAGGTGATGCAAATGGGAAAGGGTAACATCACAGAAATCCGACAGCATTTGGAAGGACATGTAGGCAATCGAGTACAGATCAGTGCAAACAAAGGGCGGAAGCGCATTGTTATGCAAGAAGGCGTTTTGGAGTCCACGTACCCTTGTGTTTTCATGGTACGGGTAAAAGAGGAACGAGGAAGCTACGAGCATCAAGTGACTTACATGTATTCTGATGTACTGACAAAAGATGTAGTGATCGAATTTGTTTAATCGCTACGCAGAGATTTCACACTAAGCGCAGAGCCCTGCGCTTTTCCTATGTTTAGACATAAAAAAAGCGGCGAAATGATTCGCCGCTTTTCTACGCAAATATGAAGATAGGTTCTTATTCTTGTTCCAAATCCACGGATTTGCCGAACACTTTCAAAACCGCGAACAGGGCGATGGCGCCAAGCACCAGGGAAATCCATGGCGAGAAGCCGAAGCCTGCAGGAATAAATCCGACCAGAATGGCAACAGAGCCGACCGTCAGGGCATACGGCAATTGTGTTTGAACATGAGCCATATGGTCACAGGCGGAGGCCATGGAGGACATAATCGTGGTATCGGATACCGGCGAACAATGGTCGCCCAATACGGCGCCTGTCAGTACGGAACCGACAGCAGGAACCACCAGTGCGGGACCGCCCAAGGCGAAGCTCAGAGGAATCGCAATCGGCATGACGATGGAGTTGGTACCCCAGCTTGTGCCGGTAGAGAATGCCACCAAGGCAGATACGATAAACAACAATGTTGGAATCAATTGCGGCGCGATGACGCCGGTTGCTTTTTCAACCAGGAATGCCTGGGTGCCCAACTCGCCGTTGATGCCGCCCAAGGTCCAAGCCAGAACCAGAATGATGCAGGCCACAGTCATGGACTTGAATCCGTCGATGAAAGCGTCTGTTACTTCTTTTAGGGTCAAAAGGCGCTGTACAAGGCTCATGACTGCCGCAACAACAATGCCGGAAAAGGCTGCCCACAAAAGCACCACGCTGGCATCGGCGTCACCAAAGGCTGTTTGAATGGACGCGCCTTCCAAGCCGCCACCATTGACATAAAGGCCAAACAGGGTAACGAAGATAACTACAGCAATTGGCAAAACGGCATTGATCCAGCGGCGTTGTTCCGCGGAGCCTTCAAATTCATTGATGTCGCTCATCAAAGGACGCGCGTTGTCGGCATGTACCTTGCCGGTCAAGAAGACCCGGCGTTCCGCTTTCCACATGGGGCCGAAGTCTTTGGCCAGCCAGATCATAAAGAAGACAAAAGCCAGACTCAAAAGCGAGTAGAATCGATAGGGGATGGTCTGCAAAAACAACTCGTAGGCGCCAACGTCCAAACCGATATCAGCGATTCCGTCTCGAATCAGGCCGATTTCCATGCCGACCCAGGTGGAAACCAGGGCGATGGAAGATACGGGCGCCGCGGTCGCATCGACGATGTAAGCCAGTTTTTCGCGGGATACCTTCATGCGGTCTGTGATGGGACGCATGGTGTTGCCGACGATCAGGGAGTTTGCGTAATCGTCAAAGAAGATTAGCACACCCATCATCATCGTGGAAAACAGCGATGACTTGGCGTTTTTTGCCCGGCCGGAAACGGCATCTGCAATGCCTGAGGTACCGCCGTTTTTCGACAAGATGCCGATCAAGCCCCCAATGGACAGACAGAAGACCAGAATCGCCAGATTCCATTCACTGTACAAGGCACCCAAAATGTGGGTGTCAAAAACCGATGTAAATGCCTCAATCGGGTGAAAACCCGTTAAGATCAAGGTGCCGGTAAAAATGGCAATAAAGAGGGAAAGAATCACCTCATGCGTCAAAAACGCCAGTACGATTGCCACCAAAGGCGGCAAAATTGATAACCAACCAAATTCCATAAATGTTTCCTCCTATGAATGTTTTGTACCCATATTCAAGGAGAGAATAAAAAAACGTCCAACGAAACATTGGACGTAAAAAAACACGTGATTAGTCCTCAGATCCGCTCCTTGAGATAGTCCTCCATCAACACGCGAGCATCGTGCTGATGACAGTTCTGCATTTATTGAATGCAGCCCCAGCAAAGAAGTTTGGAAATTCTTCACTTCGGCGATTCACCCTTTTTCTCAGTTTCTTCGGCTTCCGGCCTCCACTGAGGTACTGATGAGAATCGCGACCTCTACCTCAACTCCACAGAGATGAGGTGTTGCTAATATGGATTTCTGCTATACATTATCATGGATGGAATATTCCGTCAAGGGGGAAATGAAATCTTTGTTGCCGTGAGTCGGTTTTGCGATTACAATAGAACGTGGAGTAATAGGAGGATGGAAATGCGAAAGATGAAAATCGCAGCACCTGCAAAAATCAATCTGTCGCTGGATGTGATCAGAAAAATGTCCAACGGATATCACGAGATGGAAATGATTATGCAAGAGATTGACTTGGCGGACGAAATTGAACTGACGCTGACGGAATCGGGCATTCAATGTACTTGCAGCGAGCCGGACCTGCCGGTCGATAAAGAGAATATTGCCGTACGAGCCGCATTTGCGCTTGTTCCCTTTTTGAAGAGAGAGAAGGGCGTGCGGATTGAATTGAAGAAAAATATTCCCCATGGCGCCGGTTTGGGCGGCGGCAGCGCAGATGCGGCTGCCGTATTGAAGGGGCTGAATGACTTATGGGAGCTGGGGCTAACCCAGCAGCAATTGCTCAGAATCGGGGTTCAATTGGGTGCGGATGTCCCGTTTTGCATTTTTGGCGGAACCGCCCATGCCACAGGCATTGGCGAGCGGTTGAAGCGATTGCCGGATCCTAAACCTCTGCCGATCTTATTGATTAATCCGGGCATTCACGTTTCCACCAAGGATGTGTTTGAAGCCTTGGATGCCGATCAGGCCATTAGCCATCCCAAGACCCAGGAAGCCATTGCGGCCTGGGCGGCGCAGGACTATAAAGCCTTGCGAAATTCAGCGGGCAATCGCCTGCGGGAAGTGACGGTACAGTGGCACCCCGAGATTTGTGCGATAGAAGAAGAATTGACGGATCAAGGAGCGGTATTTGCCATGATGAGCGGCAGCGGGCCGACGGTGTTTGGATTGTTTGCCGATGAAGCGACCCGCGATCAGGCTTATGAAACCTTGAAAGAGAAACATGCACTTGTAATTTGTTCCAGGACAGGAAGAAGGGAAGATTTCCATGTTGAAGATTGACCAGTATCAGCCTTTGCGCGAAGTGGTATTTGAAAATATTCGATCCGCGATTCAGTCGGGAGAATTGCGTCCCGGAGAGCGGCTGATGGAAGTGCAGCTGGCGGAATCGTTGGGGGTCAGCAGAACACCGGTGCGGGAAGCCATTCGCAAGCTGGAGAAGGCGGGATTGGTGACTATCACACCGCGGCGCGGGGTGTATGTAGCGGAAATTTCCTTGGAAGACACAGAGAATATTTTAGAGATCCGGGCTTGCCTGGAAGGCAAGGCGGCTGAGCTGGCGGCTATTCGCATGACGGCAGACCAAAAGCAGGCGCTGGAGAATTGCCTGGAAGCCTTTGTTTCTCATATGAAAGACAATCGAATGAAAGAAGCCTTGCGGGAAGACCTGCATTTTCATTTGATTATCCGCCAGGCATCAAAAAACCAGCAGCTGATTCAGATTCTGGAAGACCTGTCGGAACAGGTGAATCGATTCCGTATGGTATACTTAAAAGATGCTGCGGAAGCGCCATCTTTGCCCGAGGAACATGCCAAGCTTTTGCGGGCTCTTTTGGATCAGGATCCGCGTGCCGCAAGAAAAGCCATGGAAGCCCATATGGATTCCGTGAAATCCATTATTCTGGAAGCGGCCAGACAATACAAGAAAACGAGGAATGAGGAATGAATAACCAAGCAATCGGAATCTTTGATTCCGGATTTGGTGGATTAACGGTATTGAAGGAATTGAGAAAGGTGTTGCCCAAGGAGGATTTGATCTATTTTGGGGATACGGCTCGCATTCCCTATGGAACCAAATCAAAAGAGACCATTATTAAATATTCCAAGCAGAATATTCGATTTTTAATGCGCCACCATGTAAAGGCCATCGTTGTTGCTTGCAACACCGCTTCCGCCCTGGCGGTGCCGGAAGTGGAGCCGCTGTTTGACATCCCTTTGATCGGGGTGGTGGAACCAGGTGCCATGGGCGCGGTTCGGGAGTCAAAGACTGGAAAAATCGGGGTAATTGGCACGACGGGTACGGTTCGATCCGGCGCCTATCAGGATGCCATTGCAAGGTTGCGTCCGGAAGCGGAGATTGAGTCTACGCCTTGTCCCCTCTTTGTTCAAATTGTGGAGGAAGGCTGGCAGGACACGGAGATCGCCAGACTGACAGCTGAAAAGTATCTTGAAGATATTAAAGGGGCGAAAATCGATGCCATGGTCATGGGGTGCACCCATTATCCCATTCTCGAGAATACCCTCAGGAAAGTAATGGGCGACCGGGTATCGCTGGTAAACCCTGCGCGCGAGACGGCTTTGGCGGTCAAGAGCACGCTGGAAGCGAAAGGCATGCTGGCGGATCGGGAAGATGATGCGGAATACCGCTTCTATGTCAGCGATGACCCGGACAAGTTCCGGGAGACGGGCTCGCAGATTATCTCGGTACCCATGACAATGATTCGAAAGATCAGCATTGAGAACTACTAGGAGGCAAGTATGAAAGAGGTACGGATTCAGATCAAGGCCAAACAGGAAGTGGACGGCGAGGTCGATGAAATGGAATTTATTACGGAAGCGGAGATGTTCACCGAGGGGGAATGGACCTGCTACCGATACGACGAATCGGAACTGATGGGCATGGCAGGAAGCCGGACAACGGTGCGGGTCAAGGAAGGGACGATTCAAATGATTCGGGAAGGGGAATTGCTGACCCAGATGGAGTTTGAGATCGGCAAAAGCTATTTGACCAGCTATATCACGCCTTACGGCGAAATGAACCTGCAAATTGACACCCTTGATCTTTTTTATTCCTTGGATACTGAGGGATTGGGGAATATCAAAATTGCATACAGGCTTTCCATTGACGGAAACCTGCAAAGCATGAACCGATTGAGCATGGCGATCCATTAGGGTCGCTTTTTTTATATTTTTAGCCAAATCCGGGTATATGGATGGCATTATTATTAAAGAACGATATAATAGAGGGAGAGGATTTTAAGAAAATTTTAAGACGAAGAGATAAGCGCGAAAAGGGGGACTTTGCGTGAAGAAGCATAACAAAGGGTTTACCCTGGTTGAATTGATTATTATTCTTGCCTTGCTGGCTTCAGCAACGGCGGTGGCGGCGCCCAATATCTTCAGTGCGGAAAGCAAGGCGGAAACGGAGGCGTGCCGGGACCAGATGGACATGATTCTCAATGGCTTCCAGGCCCAGCAGTTCAGTTCGACCAGTCCCTACGCCTATCGGACGCTTGCAGACGGCCGGGCAAAACTGACAACCTTTATAGAAAACGCGACAGATTCGGTGCTTTATTCCAGCGTAGGCATGGGGGATCCGGCGGCGTGTCCGTCGGGACCTACGGACTATCAGGCGGTGGTCAATCCGGACGACGGCCGGCTCTATGTCTATTGTCCGACCCATGATGTTTATTCGCACAATGGGCTTTCCGGGCATGAGCGAGAACCAGACGAGATGCCCTATACGAATTTGGAGAGCTGGACCGGCAGTGATAATAACTGGGTTGTAGGTGACCACGAAAGCTTTTTCGTACTGCCGCTGGAAGAACAGTATTATCATATGGAGATCGGATTTCAGCTTTTTGCGTATGATGATGGGGAAGATAATGACGGGGATCCGACTTACGAATACCGTTATAATGACCCGGACTGGTATTTGCAAATTCCAACAGAATCAACGGTGGAAGCGGGTTCTATGGCCTATTATGAAAGTGTAAAGCCTAAGTACGGAACAGATAAAACGAGGCCGCTTGGCTACGAACTGGGGAATTACAACGCAACAGATGAGGGCGTTTCTTTCGCGTTAGCAGTGGATTTTCAGGAAATAGACGGCGGCTATGACTTTTCATCCAGTGCATTGGAACTGAAGAATATCAAATCCAATGCAGCAGAGTCATTGACAGTGGATATTGCCAAGGATTCAGCTTTTGAGCCGGATTCGACATTGGACCGCACCCATAACCGGAAGTTTTTTGATGGAATTACAGACTGGATGATTATTGATATTGTTGAAAATGACGGAGAGAAGTTGATGTTTGTGCATATGATGGATGCAAACGGCGTGTTTCAAAGCCTTTATCCATCAGGGGTTTCCATCCCCATTAAGGAGGATGGAGTGAAATTTGCCTTCTTTATGGGCAAGCGGATTGAGAACTATGTCGACAAGGATGATCCAAATGTGAAAAATGGATTGTACTATGCCGACGCTTTTCCGAGTCCGATTCAGGTAAAAATCGAAAGTTTCAACATTGATTATGACGGGCTGGATAAAAGTGGGAAGCCATATTCAGAATGGTATGAACAGGGCGTCAATTACAAGGACTACACGGACTATAAAGTTGAATAAAAACCGCGCCGGGCTGATTGCTCGGCGTTTGATTTATAAGAATTTATTTTGATAAATAGAGTTTCATTCAGCATGGAAAGCTCCAGCTAGCTAGGACGTGATTAAAACCAAGACGTGGCGGAACTGGGTTTATGGCGAATTCACTTATGAACAGTAAAGAAGTGTAAGAAACTAACAGGTAAGGGATTAGCATACACGGGTATATATAGGTAAAGAATGGCGGAGAGGAGAGAAAAAGATGAAACTCCGAAGAAGTTTAGGCTTTACCTTAATTGAATTGATCATTGTCATTGGCATACTAGGATCGATTACAGCGATTGCCGCACCCAATGTACTGGGATCAAAAGATACGGCCGAGGAGGAAGCGTGCCGGGACCAAATGGACTTTCTTTTGCAAGGATTCCAGAACGAGCAGCTTTATCCGGACAGCGAATATGCATTTACCTCAGTGACGGAAGATGACGGGGTGAAAAAACTAAATGATTACATCGATTTGGCTATCGATCCAGCAACATCTAATCAAGTTGATTTTCCGGATCATGTTACTTGCCCGTCCGGCGATACGCAGTATGAAGCCTATATAGGCGACGATGGATTGCTCTATGTTCATTGCCCGGTTCATGATGTATATTCCCATACGGGGTTGCGGGGACGAGCGCCGAAAACAGACCCAACCGTTTACGATACCGGTGACGGCTGGACGGGACGCGACGATAATTGGATTATTGGCGATCATGAGAATTTTTTTGTAATGCCGATGGAAAGCCAGTACTATCATATGGAAATCGGATTCCAAATGATTAAATATGATGACGGTGACGGGCTTTGCACTTTGGGGTACGATTATGATCGTGATGATCCGGATTGGTTTTGGCCCATCCCAACAGCGCGGATTGTGACGGACGGTTCAGCGTTCTATACGGTTAATGAAACGCCAAGCAGCGGACCTGGCCGTGCGGAGTATTATACGCTGGATTCGTACAATGGAACCAATGACGGCCTGACTTTCGCCATGGTGGTTGACTATCAAGAAACGGCAGATGGTCTGAATTTCAGCGCCAATTCTTTGCAGATCAAAAATGTCAACTCGAATGCTTTGGATAAGATGGACCTTGACGTTATGAAGGATTCGGGATTTGATCCGGAAGAGACAACACCAGTTGTCCACCAGCGGGATATGTTTGATGACAAGTTGGACTGGATCATCATTGATGTTGTACAACAAGAAGAGGGTTCGGACTATAAAACCATGTATATTCATATGCAGCAAGCGGATGATAGTTTTGTACAATTATTCTGTGAGAATGTGCCGGTTGCCGATCCGGAATTGGGTGATGTAGAATTTGCCTTTTTCGTGGGGAAACGTGCAGAATCAAAGAATAATGAACTCTTGAATGGCGTTTATTATCCGGACGCCTATCCGACTCCGATCCAAGTGTATATGGATACTTGTTTCATTGATTTTGACGGGTATCATGAGGCCAGTGAGAAGCAGTATTCGTATTGGTACAGCGAAGCGATTCAATACGAAGATTTTGAAAACCATCTTCCCGATCGTGACCCGCCGCCCCCATATAGCGAATAGCGGATAGAGGCAATTGAATCGAATGGAAAAGAAGGACAGGACCTGCGAGAATCGCGGGTCTTGTCTTTTGCTGAGCAAAAAGGTCGGATAAAAACATTCAGTTGTAAGCGGATGAAAATCGAAACGAGGCAGCCTTATGTAGATGACGCAGGGTACCGATAAGTGGAGCAGAAAGAAAAACAAAACAGCAGGATGGAATTATGGGTTGCAAAAGTTTATGGAATAAGGTTTACTGCGGATTTAGAGAGGAATGGGAGTGAATAACTTTATAAGATAGGCGAGTTGTAAAAATGATAAGTGATGTAAAATGGATTGTTTGGCGCTTATTTAAAACAGAATCGATTTCTAATTGGGTTAATTTGTAATGAGTTTAATTTAATTTAAGAAATTTTTAATATAAACTTTTGTAGATTCAACATTAGTTCCTTTATATACTAGGGCTATGAAAAAAATAAGAGGATTTACTTTAATTGAATTGATATTGGTGTTAGGATTGCTGACAACCATGGGAGCATTGGCAGCTCCACAGTTTACAGCTGTCTTTGATCATAGCAAGGACCAGGCGGATATTGCCCAAATGGACCTGTTGATGGCTGCGTTTCAGCTGGAACAGGCACCCTACTATGAAACGCATGATGGAACCTATGATTTACTGCGGACAAACAACCTTCGAGTGCTGAAAAATGGAAAAGGGGAAGTTGTTGGAACGGAAGTGATTCCAGAAAAAGCAGTTGAAACCTTACAGACTTTTTTGGATGACGTAACGGACTCCAATAGGTCTGTGTATATGGAGGATGCGGTTTGTGTAACAACAGGACTGAGAAAGGGAAAGACGGGATCCGTTTTTCGGGCGCGGCTGGAGACTGATCAGAAATTGAAGATTGTTTGTGAAGCTGACGGCAACGAATCTAGCATTCGGCTGCTGATTCCTAAAACGGACACTATTTCCTATGTTTATTCGGAAGATGAACCGGAGGAAGGTACGTGGATGGTTATTGGAGACGACGACAGATTGCGTGCAGAGTATGTTCATTCTATGATGCATATGTCGACGGAAGAGGCGAAAAAGACACTGTTAAAAAAGGATAAGGGCAAGGAATTTTATCAGTATCGCACGGAATTTTTAATCCAGCACCAGGAGCAAGACAAGTCGCAAATTGGCTGGGGAGATTTTTGGAAGCTGTTTACCCATAAGAATGTGGATGGACCCCAGAATATCGGATTAAATCCGGATTATTTGAAAAATGGGGACATTGAGTATCGATATCGGTGGTTACAAAATAAGAAAAAAAGAAAATGGGTGGGAGACCCTTATGACTATGAGCAACTGAATACTATGGAAACCATCAACGTTGCAATGGGTCATACCAAAGAAGCGGCGGTTGTGGAGTTTAGAAATAACGATAATGGCAAAATTGATTACGCCAAGTATAGCGTTCAAATTTTTCAAAGAAAAGATATTTGGGGAACGCCTGATGCAGGCAATAATGATGCAAACAGCGGTTGGATTCATACGGGCGCAAATCATTGGCTTTACTATGAATTGCTAGCAGGCAGTGGTGATGTTGGTAGCGGTGGTTCTGGAGGGAGTGAAAACGCCGACGAATTCACCTATCATACGGGCATGACATTCAACTATGTAAATGAGAATAATTATGATTTTCTTTCCTTTGAAAAGAATCGATCGGGTGAAATGGTGTTGCGGTCTTATCGAATTCAAGGCGGCTCCGCATCCGGATATAAAACGGAGAAGGTGCTTTCTGGCTTTCAATTCAATCAGCCATATACCATGGATCTTCGTATCGAAAAGGGCAAGGCAATTGTGAATCTGTCCGGTGGCATTCTAGAAGAAGATGCGGTGTTCTCGATTGGTAACGATCTTCATCCTGCCATTGGCTACTATATGGGAGAAGAGGCGGATCTGGGCAGGAGACCTGCTTTATCAGATTATGACCAAACCTTGCCTTTGGTGACCTATGAGGAAGGGAAGGCGGAAGGGCCGCGATTGGTGCTTAGGGCTTTGCCAGATTTCCACACGAGCGAAATGGAACACCCGGTTACACCGCCGAAAGAAGCGCCGGAACCGCCTGTGATTGAACGCGTTGGGCCGGAAACACTAACGATCAATCCGGTGGAATTTCGGATATCAACAAAGGAAAAAGAGAATTTTACAATTAAACTCAAGTTGCCAGACGGATCCAGTCGCGAGTTGTTTGCGCGGTCTCAGACCTTTATGGCGGACTGCTCAGGGAAGATGGAAGCCTACGTAGAAGTGAAGGGCAAAAAGAGTGAGAAGATAAATGTCGACGTTTCGAATATCATACCGCCCTTTGCGGAAATTGAAGGAAGTTACAAAAAGGGCAGTCAATGGACCGACTTCGTTCTGACCAACTATGAAGATGTTTGGGCGGCCATGAAACCTTATCAGCGGCAAGAGACGCTGTATGTAATTCTCGAATCTAAAGGGGAAAAATATGAAGTGCCTGGTCCAAATTTTTATATGTGGAACAGTGATTTGGATTTAAACGATCTTGTGATTTATGTGGAAAGCGAATACGGTGAGGTGTTAAGCCCCAAAGCCAAGATTGCTCAACCAAAGGTACCAGAAATTGAGTTTTATCCGTCGGGTTATTGGGGATATGCGCAGGTGACCCTTTCTACTCAGTCGAGCGACGGAATATATTATCGTTTTCTCGATGAGGATCAGGATCCGATTGGCAACTGGAAAACATATACCGGAAGTTTTGAAGAGTCCTTCGCGTATATTGAAACATACAGCGAAAACGATGCTGGAGCACAGAGTGAAGCTATCATTAAGCAAAACCCTTACTACAATGCAGTAATCCCACCGCCGACGATTACACCGTTGGCACGGGGAGAGGTAATGATAGAGTCCATTCCTGGAACTTATATTGTGTACAAAGACGGAAATTGGTGGTATAACGCCTATAGCAATAGATATTCATTAACGCTGGAAGAAGGGGAAACGATCGAAGTGTATGCGAAGAATCAGTTTGGTTCGCAGGAAAGTGAAATCGTTTCATACACCCGCAAAAAGGAAGAAACAGAAGCGCCGCAACCCCCAGTGATTACGAAACCTTATTTCAATGACAATGAAATTATAATTTCAGCAACGGACTATGATGTGATTTGGTATCGTTATGGAACCCAGGTGGGTTGTGGAACGAAGTGGTCCGATTGGAAATACAGTTCCAGAGAAGTTTCGATTTACAAAAACAAGGTTGTTGAGGTAGAGGCGTATACGGTAAAAGAAAACGAAGTAAGTGAAACAGCAGTCTGGAGTTTGTGGAGATAATTACAAAGGCAAGTATGAATTGTTGAGCGCTGGTTGTATAACCAGCGCTTTTGATTTTAAGATTTTTTTAAGGTGCGAAAAGTTCCATCTGTTTATCGTTGCGTTAAAATGGAAGAAGAATAGAGAAAATCACAGCATTTAACAATTAAGATTTATAAATGCATAGCGAATAGCAGCATGGGGGTTGCAATGAAAACGAAACAAGGGTTCACCTTAATTGAAATGATTTTGGTTATGGGGCTGGTGCTGACGCTTGGGGCGATGGCGGCGCCGCAGTTCACCGATGTATTTGATAAAAGCAAAGACAAGGCGGATATCGCGCAAATGGACCAGATTTTGGCGGCGTTTCAAATGCAGCAAGGGATGGTTTTTGACAATCATGCGGGCGATTATGATATGGCCAATCCTAAATTTATTGATTATCAAACGGATGACGAGGGAAACCGAACGGCTGCGCTGCAGAGTGAAGCCGCAGAAAAAGCGCTGAATATATTTTTGATGGATGTATTGACCAGTCCGGGAAGTGCTGTGTATATGGAAGGGGTTAAAAGTGCGAGGGACGGAAAGATGCCAACGAAAGACGATCTGATTTATAAAGTGGCGGCTTCTTCCACCCATGTCTGGCTGATCCATAAAGTGCCTTTCGGACCTGATTTGGAATCAAATGTCAAGGTGCGGATTCCGGGAGTAAAGGTTGTAGAATATGAATACTCTGAAGGGGATCCGGTTAATGGCACTTGGCATATCGTTGGAGATGACGATCGATTAAGGGCGGATTATGTTGAGGATTATTTGAAGAAGGATGAGAAACGCGCAAAACAACTCAATGAAAAATTGAAGAAGAATCTACCTTATAAGTACAAGACGAAGTTTAGAATCGATACGATAATGGAAGAAGACCTTATAACTAGAGACCTTGGAGAGAATATCGTATTCCAAGAAGATTGGATTATTTGGGCGCCGTCTGACTTTGCTGGAATTGCACATGATGGGATGAAGAAGGGGCCGGTTCCGGATGATATAAAGATAGAATATTTCTTTAATAGTAGCTGGAATACGCTTGGCGATCAAGCTGTTCAACTTCATCTTCCGCCAGGGCAAAATGCTGAGTTGATTGTATTTCGATTTATAAAAATAGGAGAAAAAACCCTGGAGCGAAAATATAAAATCGATACAGTTAAGTATACGAATAATACTCAAGATATGAATGAGGGATTTATTCAGTGTATGGAGAAGAATAAGAATCATTACTTTCATTACAAACACGAAGGACAGGACCAATATCTTGAGGGAAGTGGATCTGGCTCGGAACCGATCACAGAAAAAATTATGAAGCCTGCTTTTTTTTACACGGGGTTCATTCTCAATATTAATCAAACCGACCATGAAAAGAAAGACAAAGACTATAAGCAATATGATTTTCTTGCGTTTCATTATAATGAAGATATAGAACAAACAGAATTGATTTATTACAAGGCGAATGGAAATGGGAATGCAAATCCGATCGAGCAAGATCGAGTAGCGTTGGAAGAGTTTCAGTATAATCACGCGTATACCATGGAACTGGAGGTTACCAAAGAGAAATCTCTTTACGTTACCCTCTATGATGACTCGAAAACCTTGCTCAGTCATTTTCAAATGAAAACAGATAATAATACCTTGCGTCCTGCGATTGGTTTTTATATGAACCAGAGCGTAAAAATCGAAGAAGATCAAACTGCAGAAGCCGAAAAAGGTGGAAAATTACCATTGGTTTCATATACAAATGGTGGAGTAGAAGGACCACGGTTTATTATTCTTAAGATGCCGGAGTTTTATCCCTATGATTCAAGTTGTTCTCAGCCGACGAATCCGGGTGGAGGAAGTTCTTCAGAAGCTGATCCGGATTCGCAGACAGATAACTCGGGGGGACATGATGATCTCGGGGAAACGAAATTTAGTATTCCTACTATTGAGTATGACGTGGAAAATGATCAAGCGGTGATTTCGTCATTAGGACAGAATCAGCTGGAGTATCAGTGGGTTTACGATTTAAATTACAAAGGCGATGTGCCGGACTCTTCAACAGGAGGCCAGGAATATATAACCCCGATAACCTTAAACGCAAGCGGATGGCTATATGCAAGAGAGGTCAAAGGGACTGAGAAAAGCGATCAATGGGTTAAAATGCCTTGGGTGGGAGATGATTTTCATAAGCACGAAAATTATTCGCCGAATATCGTAATGAATAATACCGGCATGGAATATAAGTATAAAGGTGAACCGTGGGATAGTTTCGATTTTAAAATAAGAAAGGCCAATGGGAATTGGCAGGATATGCGAACCTATACGTTTGACCCGAAAATAGATATGAACTTTGAGGTTCAGATCCGATACAACGAGAAAAACATTAGCAAAAGAATCTCTAAAATTTATAAAACTTCAAATGTCAAGGATAAACAACCGCCTACGCTAACTATTCAGGTTGAACCGCATTATCAATATGCGGGGAATTCCGAGAATATAAAATCCGGTTATAGTAAAGTCACGATCACTTCTGACGAAGAGGTGAAGATCATCAGTGAAGGGTTTAATCCGTCAAAACTTGCTAAGGGAACAGCTTATGAATATTATTTTACCGATCAGAAGACGGTGACAATAATTGCAGAGGATTGTGGAAAAAATAAAACCAGTGCAACCATCTCATTGGAATGGGATGCGGAGGAATCTTTCCGGGGAGAACAACGGCTCAAATAAGAAGTTTGTAAGAAGCTGCATGGACTGTAATCATGAGATTGAAGCAAAGTTACAAAGTGGAATACAGTTTCTATGACAAGAATGGATGGAGACAAAAATAGTCGTTTAGAAGCTCAAATGAGCTTCTTTTCTTTTGACATTTTTCGATTTCTTGCAAATGTAAATTGAAACGGTTACAATGGAAGCAATAGCAATTGTCAGAAATTACAGAAGTTTACAACGTCAATTGTAGGAGGAGATATTGTGCGTGTGAATCTTAAAAATACGCAATTTCATCAGAGATTAGGTTTTACTTTAATCGAAGTGATAGTTGCGCTTGCTTTGCTGGTTTCTACAACAGCGCTGGCCGCACCTAATGTGATGGCGGCACTGGACGGAAGCGAAGACAAGGCGGATGCGGCACAAATGGATTATTTGCTGGCATCCTTCCAAATGCATCAGGCGCCGTTCAACGATGAACATACAAACCAATATGATTTGCTGAAACCTGACAATGTGGAATATACAACGGATGCGGATGGGAATATTACCAATGTGGAGATCAAGGCCGGTGCAGCGGTGGAGACCCTGAACCTTTTTTTGCAGGACGCAATGCTGGATCCCACCAGTGATGTGTATATTGAAGGGGTCCAGTGTGTAACGACAGAGAAATCAAGCAAGGGCGGCAAGCCGATCTTCCAGGCGGAAGAAAGCAATGGAATGCTTTACATTGTTTGCAAAAGCGGTGACGGGAACCGATCCAATGCGGAAATTCGGATCCCAGGGATCGATCATATTAGCTATAACTATTCTACCGGTGAGCAGATTCGCTGGGGGGATTCACTTTTATATATTGGCGATTATGAAAATCTCGAATCGCGGTTTGTATCTGGCCAGTGCCAGGATTATCAAATGGAAGCGGGATTTCAATTCGATAATTTCGATCATACAGCTCAGGATCATAAAAGCCGAATGGGATTGATCTTTAATTATATCGATGACCAAAATTTTTGCCTGATTGATTTAGAACTGAAAAATGGATCCAAGCAGATCAATATTTATCAAGTGTCTACAGAACCGGGACAAAGCCCAATTTGGAAAGAACTCGATAAAAACATTAATGTGAACAATGCGTTTGATTTGCCGGGGAATCAAGACTATGAAAAAAGCATTTCGTTTCGCGTACGCATGACGGTATGGAATAGCGAAACAGATCAGAGTAAAGTCAAATTAGAATTGGCGCAAGCTGGAGTCAACAATGGAAATTTTGATGAGATTTTTTCGAAAAGTTTCTCGATCGCTGAAGACAAAAAATCAAGCCAGTACGCTTTCTATATCGGAGAACCGGACGGAAATCAAATTGAGCAGGATGGTATCGTAATCGAAAACAGGGATTTTGATGCGGATCCGGTCGACCCGGAAGATCCCTCAACTTTTCAGTATGAAAACGTGCAAATCCAATTATTGGCTTATCCATCCTTCATTTGCGAAGGAGAAGACGGTAGCTTTAATCCAGGCGGCGAGTCTGGAAGTGCGGAACCGACTGCGATTGCTGTAACGACCGTTGATTTTACCGATACAGGTGTAACGGCAAGGTTAAGTCGTTTGCTGAAAACGGATGAAGAAATTCAGTATCAATTCTTCAATAAGACCAATGACAATGAAGGCAAATGGGGTACGAGTTCCAGTTTTGGAGGAAGTGACAATAAAACGAAGGTTAATATTCGGATTCTCCGAAATGGAAGCGAAGTCTTTGAACCAAAGATATATTATAAGGCAACTGAATTTGAATTGGTTAATTTCAGCTATTCACTGATAGAGCCAGAAATTATGATATCAGGTTTAAACTCAATTGAGTACAAATGGAAGCTAGGAATTGATGCGTATTCAACACCGGCAAGTGGTATAGAGAGCGATGCAAATGAGGTCGACTATGTCTTGGATTCAACACAAAGCGGCTGGCTTTGGGCAAGGGAGTATGTTGATGGAGGGCAGGGTGGAAATTGGTCTGCAACGCCTTGGATTGGAACGGATGAGTTTAATGATGGTAAGTTGAGCAAGGAAGACTCAAAAGTATCCTATCAGGGTAGTTTGCCAAGTTCCTTAATCATTGAGTATAAATTGAACGATGGAGAATGGAACACAAGCAAACCTACGGTATCTTCGCAATCGGATGTTGTTTGGTCTCGAGTGATGTATGGGAAGCAACAAGTTAGCCAATTGACCCGATATTCGAACAGCTTATCAGGCTCAGATGCTACAAGACCGATTATTACGGTTACTGTAGATGTGAAGAAAAATGATACGGGTTCAGATGTGATAATTACTTCGAATGAAATGGTAACCATAACGGGAGACATTAGGGCTACTTTGAATCCAGGTGAAAAGCTGACAAAGTCGTATAATAAGCAGAAAACCTCTTTGGGATTTACAGCTACAGATCGTTCGAATAACGAAACGCAGGTAACAATCTCACTGACAACGGATCAGCAAGATGTAATATTTGGAAAGTGAGCAAAACTGAAAAAGGTTGAATCCATTATACGGATTCAACCTTTTATTATTGATTAAATTGTGTCACCAAGGACTGGGAAAGAAATACAGCCATGTCGCCTCTCGTTGCATTGGCGCGCATGGGGATGCGAACGCCGCCGTGAATATTCAAGTCGATGGCTTTTTGCACATAGTTTTCCGGCCAGGATAAAGCAGGATCCACTTCGTTGCCATAGCCCAGAGAACGAACCAATACGGTCATAATCTCGCCGTACGTGATGGGAGCGTCGGGTTGAAAGGTCTTGTCGGGGTAGCCGGCAATCAATCCGGCCGTATAGGCCTTCTCGATATTGTCTTTTGCCCAATGATCTGAAATATCGGTAAGTGGTGTGTTCTCTCCTTCCTGATCCGGCATCATGCGGATCATAAGGGTGGCGAATTCCGCCCGGGTGATGGTTCGGTCCAGTTTCAGGTCACCACCGGGGTAGCCGGTCAACAAGCCCAAGGTCACCAAAGCGTTGGCTGAATCGGCTTGGGTCGTTGATGCAAATGGAAATTGGAAAAATAAGAGAAACAAAATCAAGAACATTATCGTCTTTTTACATATGCGCATGGTGAAGCCCTCCTTTCCTTATTATAAAGGAAGAAAAAAAGAAAAACGGTGAAAAGAGAGGAGTTAATAAAAATTTCACACGAGGGTTCGTGCTAAAGTAGGATATAATATATCTATTGAGGAGGGATAGGATAATGAAACAACGAATTGGAAAATGGACAACGCTGGCAGTAATCCTCATTTTGATGGTGAATCTGATGAGCCCGGCTTTTGCAGCGGAGAGCTCAATTGATATCAATGCTTATCGTTTGGGAAATGATATTGAATACTTGATTCAATACATTCTGAACAATACGGTGAAGGAAGATGTCACAGAAGAAGATTTGATTACAGCCGCAAAGAATGGACTCTTTGAATTGATTGACGAACACAGCCATTATTATGATGTGGAAGGCTTCAAGGAATTGAACGCCTCTACTTCAGGCAACTTTGGCGGCATTGGCGCCTATGTGGAATTCAAGGAAGGCTTTTATTATGTGACCGGTTTCACCGATGAGAGCCCTGCGAAAGATGCGGGCCTTAGAATTGGCGACAAGTTTATTGTGGTCAACGGGATTGCGCTGGAAGGATTGAAAGCCAGCGACGCTTTGAATCATATTCGCGGTGAAGTGGATTCGATGGCACGCGTTGGGATTACAAGAGGAAACACAGACCGTGTTCAGTATTACAACATCACGCGCAAGTTGATCCACAGCAATCCGATTACAGTAGTATTGCCGGAAGACAACGACAAATTGGATGATGATATGGCCTATGTACGCATCACGCGATTCAACGCCAACCTGCTTTCCAATATGAAGGAAACCTTCGCGCTTCTGGAAGAAGAGAAGATCGAAAAGGTGATTTTTGATATTCGAGGCAACCCGGGCGGGTATCTGGATCAGGTGTTGGAAGTGCTGAAGATGTTGGTGGTCAATGATGATTTGCTGCATGTGCAGTACAAGGACAATGCGAAAAACTTCCGTTCCGATCTGAAGACGCCGTCCTTTGAGGTAGCGGTACTGGTGAATGGAGACAGCGCTTCGGCTTCCGAGATTTTCGCCGGTGCGATTCAGGACACCAATACGGGTGTTATTATTGGAGAAAAAACCTACGGAAAGGGCAGCGTACAGGGCATCTTCCCATTGACCAACGGAGAAGGCTTTAAAATGACTGTTGCCGAATACTTCACGCCGGACTGGCACAAGGTGGACGGGGTTGGCATTACACCGGATATCATCATTCCGCAAACCCTGCCGATGGAGACCCTCTTGTCGGATTTCCCGATGGCAAAAGAGCAGTATACCATCAAGTATCTGTCAAAAATCAAGGAAGTAAAGACCATCAAGGCGCAATTGGCCTACCTGGGTTATGATGTGGATCCGGATGATTCAGTCTACGATCAGGAATTGGCCTATATCATTCCGCAATTCCAACGGGATTTCCGAATTGACTTATCCTACAATCTGGATGCCGAGACGCAGGCGACCTTGAATGCCTTGACCATGGGCAACCAGTCTTACTACCGATACCTAGCCAGAAACCTGTATGAAGATACGGCTTTTGACCGGGCGATTGAAGAGTTGAGAAAATAACAAAAAACCCTATTGACGTTCAAAGCATCTTCCGATAAGATATGTAAGTTGTGGTTAATAGAAATGGAGGAGATGAATCTTGAAGAAAAGAAAGTATATTTTTGTAACCGGTGGCGTAGTTTCGTCTCTTGGCAAAGGGATTACGGCAGCATCTTTGGGCCGACTGCTGAAGGCAAGAGGCAAAAAGGTCACCATTCAAAAGTTTGATCCCTATATTAATATCGATCCAGGCACCATGAGCCCGTATCAGCATGGTGAAGTCTATGTGACGGAAGACGGGGCCGAGACCGATTTGGACTTGGGACATTATGAGAGATTCATTGACATCAATCTGGGAAAATACAGCAACATTACAACTGGCAAGGTCTACAATAACGTTATTAAAAAGGAACGCCGCGGCGACTACTTGGGCGGAACGGTTCAAGTGATTCCTCACATCACCAATGAGATCAAGTCTCGCATCGACAAGGTTGGCGCGGAAGCCAATGCGGATGTGGTGATTACAGAGATCGGCGGTACCGTAGGCGATATCGAGAGCCAGCCGTTTTTGGAGGCAATTCGCCAATGGTCCTATGATGTGGGCCGCGAGAATGTCATGTACATTCATGTTACTTTGGTGCCTTACCTGGCGAAGGCGGGGGAAATGAAAACCAAGCCGACCCAGCATAGCGTTAAGGAACTCAGAAACATCGGTATTCAGCCGGACATGATTGTATGCCGTACAGAATATCCGTTGTCTGAGGAAATGAAGCGAAAGATCGCCTTGTTTACCAATGTGCCGGCAAACCGTGTTATGCAAAACCTGGATGCGGAGACGCTTTATGAAGTTCCTTTGATGCTGGAAGAGGAAGGCCTGGCGAACGCCGTCGTGGATTATTTCCAAATGGAAAAAGTTGAGCCGGAGCTTTCTGAATGGAGAGCCATGTGCGAGAAGTTCAAGAATCCAAAGGGAACGGTAAAAATCGCTTTGGTCGGTAAATATGTGGAACTTAGAGACGCATACCTGTCTGTTGCCGAGGCTTTGCGCCATGCGGGCATTGACAATGACGTGGAAATTGATATTGATTGGGTGCATTCGGAAGAAGTTACCTTTAATAATGTAAAAGAAATGCTGAAAGACGCCGATGGCATTTTGGTGCCTGGCGGTTTCGGCGACCGCGGTGTGGAAGGCAAGATTGTTGCCATCCAATACGCACGCGAGAACAAAGTGCCATTCTTGGGCATCTGTCTGGGTATGCAAATGGCGGTTGTTGAATTTGCGCGCAATGTCTTGAAGCTTGAAAAGGCACATTCTTCGGAATTGGATCCGCAAACGCCATACCCGGTCATCGACCTGATGGAAGATCAGGTGGATATCGAGAACATGGGCGGAACCATGCGACTGGGCATCTATCCGTGCAAGCTGAAGGCGGGTACAAGAGCACATGCGGCGTACGGAGAAGACTTGATTTACGAGCGTCACCGTCACCGTTGGGAATTCTCGAACCAATACCGTGATATGTTGGTAGAGGCGGGCATGGTACTGTCGGGCATCTCGCCGGATGAAAAACTGGTGGAGATTATTGAGTTGGAAGACCATCCGTATTTTGTGGCTGCTCAATTCCACCCGGAATTCAAATCACGACCGACACGATCTCATCCATTGTTCCGCGAATTCATTAAAGCGAGCAAGGAAGCATAAATAGTAATTGGAAATTGTTAGCAGCGGCTGAAAAGCCGCTGTTTTTCTTGTTTTCAGACAATTCAACGGTGAATGTAACACAGATTACACCCGCTTGTAACCAGCCTGTAATATTCCATAGGTATAATGGATTTGTGCCTGGGAAAGGGTTATTTTACAATCACGTTACAAATGAGCCCATTTCCTTGTGTACAAAATATGGAAACTATATAATTAATCTTGGATAATTAAGTGGGATTCACTTGATTTACAAAAATTTTAGGAGGAGATTATCAAATGAAGAAATTATTAGCACTTCTTCTAGTTGTCGCAATGGTATGCGGCGCATTTGTTCCAGCATTTGCTGCAACAGACGCGGAAATGGCTGCCGAAGCGAAACTAGCAGAGCTAGGCGTTCTGAACGATGATCGAGCTGATGACAACTTGACTCGTGCAGAAATGATCGTTCTTCTTTCCCGTCTATTGGGTGAAGAAGCAGCGGCAGAAGATTTCCCAGTTGCACCTACATTCGAGGATGCACAAGGACACTGGGGAGCGAACTACATCTCTTGGGCAGAGTCTCTACAATACGTTAACGGATACGAAGACGAAACTTTCCGTCCAGACGCAACTGTAGCGGCACAAGAATACCAAGCAGTTCTTCTTCGTGCATTGGGTTACGAAGTAGCATGGGCTGACGTTCCAGCGAAAGCTGAAGAGTTGGGTCTTGTTGCTACAGTAGCTGACGCAACTGCAGTTAAGCGTGGCGAAGCTTCTGTTATGACTGTTGCAGCTCTTGAAGCTGAAATGGCTGACGGATCTCAAACTTTGGCAGCGAAACTTGGCATGGTAGCTGATCTTGCGATCGTATCTGCTGAGCAAACTGACACTGACGAGTTCACTGTAACTTTCAACCAAGCTGTAACTGAAGGTACTTTCTCAGTAATGCGCGGTAAAATTGCAACTGCTGTTAAAGAAGTGAAATTCGACGGCGCAACTGCAGTTTTGACTATGGAACGTACAATTCGCGAGTTTGATTACAAAATCACTTACGCGACATTGGAAGCGACTGTAGCTGGTGAATTGTCAAAAGTTACTACTATTGATTTCCTTTCTGAAGATGCTAACTTGACATCTTATACAACAGAAGGAATGAAAGAAGTAAAAGTAGCTTATGCAATTTACGACCAATTTGGTAATGAAGTTGAGTCAACTACTTACTTGAGCTTGTTCGCATCAGGAACTGTTCCTACAGGATTGGATTATGGTGTTGTAAAAGTTCAACAAACTAATGCATTCTTGATGGAGCAACCAATTGTTGTGAATGCAGTTTACAATGATACAAAAGGTAACGTTGTAACAGCCACTCAAACATTCTTGGTGAAAGAACCATTGAAAATCGTTGAAGTAACATTGGGTGAAGCTGTAAACATGCATGAAGATGCAGCTGATCAAGAAATCATGAAGGAAAAAACTGGAAGCAAAATGTTCTGGGCGATTCCTGTAACTGCACTTGATCAATACGGCAATGAAGTTCTTTCTGCAGACTTTTTCGCTGAAGCGAATGCATCTGTAATTGGTACACCGGTAGCAGGCCATATCGAACTTCTTTCTGCATCAGATGATGTTGCAAAAGAGTACGAAGGCACATTGGCGTTTGTATTTGATACAGATTCTACAGATGGCTTGGATATGGAGCCGACAAAAACTGCGAATGAAATCATCACTGTTGTTTACAACGCTTCAGGCGCAAACGACATCAAAATGATGGAGATTCCTCGAGCAGGCGTTGCTGATTTTGTTGTAGCTGGTCCTGTTGAAGATGTTATCGGCGGAACTACAGTTGCGTTTGATTTCGAAGCATATGATGCATACGGCAATGCAATTCTTGATGCTGAAACATTGTCAACTTCTGACATCACAGTTTCTGGCGTTGCAACTGACGCGATCTTGGAAGCTTCAGCAGATGATTCATTCTACTGGTCTGAAAACGCATTGACTGGCGTAGTTACTTTGAAATACAAAGCAGCTGCAGGCATTGGCGAATATGGCGAGTACAAATTTGCTACTTTCAATGCAAACAACAAAGTGAAAACAGTTGATTTCAAAGTCTTGGAAGATTCGAAAATCATTGAGTTTGCCGGATTTAACGAAGATGCAACAGAAACAGTATTTGTTTACAACAATACTGCAACAGCTGGATACACTGTAGTTGATTTCGATTACTATGATCAATACGGTGAAAAAGTTGAAGGTCCTGATGCGGATACGGCACTTCCTGTAACTGTTAAAGATGCAGACGGAACTACTGTAGCAACAGTTTCTCTTGCAACAGCTGGTTCTGAAAACTACACTGCAGTTCTTGATCTTGAAGGCGATAACGATCCTGAGTTCGAGTTCACTGTGAAAGTAGTTGAAGAAGCGGATGTTGATAAAGTTGAAGTAACTCAAATCGGTACATTGTATGCAGTTCCATCAGGAGCAACTACAACTGCCGACTACACTGTAGATATTGAATTCAAAGGTTTTGTTGATGGAACAGAAGTGGCTGTAACGAACTTGATTGCGCCAACTGCTACTGTTACTCCGCTTGGTGAGAACATTGATAACACTGACTTGAATGTTTTTGCAGACGGTGTTGACTTGAAAGAAGACACAACTTATACACGAACTGTATTGGTTGGATACACTTTCAACGGCAAACCAGTTACTGATGTTCAAGAGGTTACTCTTGATACTACAGAACCTGCAGCAGAGTCTATCGAGTTCAAAGTTAACTCTGACGAAGGTCATGTAGCATCTGCAGACTACACGTTGGAAGACAATGCTCTGACAGTGAAATATGGTGTTCTTAACACTGCGTCTGGTTCAGCAGTTGTGTACAACGCAGCAAATGCTGGCGACTTGTACTTCAAGACTAAAAACCAATACGGTGTTGCTGATGCTGAAGACGTAGCATATGCTTACGTTGTAGTTGACAAACTTGCATCTCGTGATGATGGATTGACTTCATCATACGCAGTAGATCCAACTACTTTCGTATTCACGACTGCAAACGGAAAAGCTGGTGACGAGTTCACAATTACAGCTGTTACTGATTCTGGCTTGACTCAATCTATCAAAGTATTTGTTAAGTAATTGAATCATTGAAAGAAGATCTCTTCGGAGATCTTCTTTTTTTGCGTTAGATGAAACTTTTATTATAAGTCAGCCGTCTAATTCTTAAACCCTGCTTAAAATTATGTATTTTTTATGAAAAGAAAGGTAATCACATTGATAATGTTATCTTTTGCAGGTACAATAATACTAGCGTGAAGGCATGAATAAGAAGGAGGATTTAAGATGAAGAAGAAATTAGCCATCTTCCTAGTTGTGATGATGGTTTTGACAGCAGTTGCTCCATCTTTTGCTGCAACAATTATCGTGGATCAACCACCGGTTGGACAAGATGCAGCATTGGATGAACTTATTATGTTGGGCGTACTGAAGGAACGACGGGGAGACGATTACTTGAAACGTCAAGACACGGTAGTCCTTCTGAGCCGACTAATGGGACAAGAGGATCAGGCAAAAGCTTATCCGATCAATCATCCATTTAACGATGTATCAGATTCATTCTATAATGGATATTTAGGATGGGCGTATGCGAACCAATATTTTATGGGACAAAGTAGTACTGAATTTGGATTTGGAAACTATATTACGGTTCAGCAATTGCAGATTGTATTGCTTCGTGCTTTAGGTTATTATCTTGGTGAATTCCCAGGATGGGATGTAGTTGCGTCAACTGCTAATTCACTTGGATTTGGGGCAAGTATGCCAGGAACTGCCATTGCTTCTCGGGGAACGATGGCTACAATGACTACGGCTGCGATTCGAGCCAATTATAAGGGTACGAATGAAACTTTGGCAGCAAGGCTTGGACATGAAGTTAAGATGAAAGCTGATGACGACAAATTGAATATTGTTGAATTCCGCCAAGTTGACAAAAAAGTATTTGAGCTTGAGTGCGATGAGTCTATTCTGGCGCTTAAGAACTCGATTATGTTGAAACGAGGAAATATTACAACATCGATCAAAGAAATTACCTTCCCGACGTATGGTAAAGAAGTAGCGCGTATTGAGTTGAACAGCAATGTAATAGATACAGATTATACGGTAACGATTACTGATGAGAAGGGTCAAGTTTTAACATCAACTACTCGTGGCCAACGTGCTGAATTAACGGAGATTAATATTACTTCAGAAACAGCAAAACTGAAAGGGTTTGATTCTTCAGAATCATATTATGTAATTGTTAATTACGAGAAGCTCGATCAATTTGGAAATAAAATCGCTGCAACGATTGATTGGTCTGGAAACGGAACGATCAGGGATCAAGGCGGTTATATTGAGGTGCGAGGTTCATCACAGTGGGTAATGGGCATGCAGGTAATTTTGACTGCAATTGGTCAGCGAACTGGTAAAGCGCCGATAGTTGCAAATAAGACGTTATCAGTAAGTGAACCAAGAAAAGCGGTAACGCTTGAATTAGGTGACTTAATGAATATTTCTAAGTCGCCAGATGAACAATTCTTATCCAAAGATTCAAATGATATTTGGGTAATTCCAGTATATGCATACGATCAAGATGGTGATCTGATTAATGATGTCGCATATTTTGGCCAAAAAAACTCGTCTTCAAGTAATAATGTTATTTTGTCTCCAACTCAAGGGGTAAGATGGTACTATCCTTTGGACGGAGAAGTTAGGGACGGAAAAGAAGAACAAGTTTATTTGAAGTTGTATTTGTCCGATATTTCACAGCAATTGCAAGGTGGTTCATCATATTCGATGTACATTAACCTAGTTGATAAAAACTCAGGTGCAAATGCTACACAATTGGTTGAAGTGTTGCCAAATGGTGTTACGCAAATGAGTATTGACGTTCCTGATTTAGTTGTTGCGGGAACGCCAGTTGAATTCCCATTTGTTGCATATAACTATGTTGGGGATCAAGTAACAAAATATACTTCAATTAAAGATTCTTTAGCATATGGTTCAACAAAAATCACAAAAGGTGCAAAAAATGGATTCTACTGGGAAGAAGATGCAAATGGCGATGCGAAATTGATGTATCGTGATGACGAACATCTTTCATCGACTTATGCGACTCCAGTATATAAAACGCTTATCTTGAATGGAACGAATCCGATTCAATTGAACTTCACTGTAAATCCACCAGCAGTTCCGCAAGGAATTGTCGGTATTCAAGATGGTGTATATCGGTATTATGCGAAAGACAATCGAATATTACGTTTAGGCATGAGCGATTTCCGATTTGAAGACCAGTATGGCATGGAATATGAAAATGTTTCACTTCCATCCGGATTTGAGTTGGTGTTTAGCGGGGATGGAAATGAGATCAATAATGCTCATGATGTAGAAATTGATTTGAACAATGTTGGCACGTACACTGTTACAGCTACATTATGGCAGAATGGTTCAATCATTGATGAGCAAACTTTTGATTTTGGTGTTTTGGATGCAAATGACATTGATAGCTACGTTGTAACTCAAATTGGCAAGGTTTATGCGCCTTCATCTCCAAATTCTTCACGATACGGCAAAGAAGTTGAAGTTAAGGGTCGAGAAGCTGGATATGATGTTAAATTACCAGCTGGTGTAATTTCAAATGTATCAGCTGTGACAGAGCAACAATATTTGATGGTATCCGGAAGTCAAGCATCAGGATTTACAGTTTACGGTACAAGTAATGGCGGAGCGCTAACGTCAGATCGTTCCGGTCAGCTAATTGTTCAATATTCTGTTGGTGGAATGAGCAAAGCGGACCAGCAAGCTGTTGTTGTAAGCCCCGAAGTACCAAAGGCAGTAAAAGTTGAGCTTAAGAGTGCACCGAATGCCTTGTTAAGCGGGAATACAATTTCGGCTACTGTAGAAGCGGGAGATTTTCTTGTTCTGGATAAGCCATACAAAGAGTATTCAAGCTTTGGATCGTTCTTGCCAGCATTCTTCCAAGTAACAGATCAGTATGGAATGGTTAGAACAGATGCCGTTAATTATATGTATGTGAAGGATAATTCGAAGTATTCAGTTAACAACGATGATTATTCTTTGATTATTAGCGGAACTCCAGAATCTGGTGATGTATTTACAATTGTGATTGTAACGAACTTAGGCACATCAGAATTGAAAGTAGTAGTTCGATAAATGTTTTAAATTAACATCAAGTGAATCTTAGAGACGGTCCTTCGGGACCGTCTTTTTTTGTTTCCTTTTGTACTTCTGGGAATATCCTACGTTTTTTTACAGTAACCTTACAAATTGGCAATTTCTTGTTTAAGGTTCTTTAGTTAGGTATAATAACTATATAGGAATGTCTAGGAGGTTAGAGATGAAGCGGATACTCAGTATCTTGATAATTGCAATGCTTTTAATCAATGTCAGTCCGGCTTTTGCAGGAGGCGATACGGATGCTTTGGCGTCCGCCGGAATATTTTCGTCATCTGTACCGGGGAGTCAGCATATTTTAAAACAAGACATGGCGGTGTATGTGACACGACTGCTGGGTAAGGAACTGGAAGCGAAACGGGTGCAGGTGTTGCCTGCGTTTTATGATGTGGAAGACCCGGCATATCGGCCGTATATTGCTTGGATGGTTATGAACGAATATATCTCTGGGGAGTCAGATTTTCTTTACGGATACAATCAAGTGACCAACGTACAGGAATTGTGTGCCGTCTGGCTGCGGGTATTGGATTACTGGCCTGCCTGGGATGATGTGATGATGATGGCGAGGGACATTGGGCTTCTGGATGGGGTGATCGCGTCCGGCAGTACGCGGGTTACGATTGATCTGTTTTCTGAGATCAGCATGAAGGCGCTGCAGACGCCGAAGAAGAATCACGATGTGAGCATTGGAGCGAGTGTGTCTTCTTCCGTTTCAACAACAAGCTTTACCTATGCAACGGCCAATTCTGCCCGCCAGATCGGTGAGAAAAAGGTGCGTGTCGTTTTTACGAAGCCGACCTATACAACGTTCTCTGTGAAAGGAACAGAGAGCTTCGGCAAGAAGATCAAACTGATCACCTGGGATGAAAGCCATAGTGTAGCGACAATTGAGGTGACAACCGCCTTCGAAGAAAAGGAATACAAGGTGATTGCCGGTTCGTTGAGCTTGCCGTTTTATGGCGAGGAAGCCTATGTGGCAGACATCTATTTGAATTCAACGACCTTTGCCAAAGTGAATGACTATATGGCAGAGACTTATTTCACTGCCTTGAATCAGTTTGGTGAAAAGGTTCGTTTCCCTGAATTGTATTTTGGGGTGTCCATTGACGCGCAAGCGGGTGTTTCCATGGACAAAATTCTTTTGACAACTTCAACACCGTTTCCTGAGGATTCCTTCATTCTTTATGGAGCGGATGCGAATTCCGGTGTAGAGATTCGCAAACTGGTTCGTGTGAAGGAAGCCGGCTCTTCTGTTAACTATATGAAGTTTGGGGATTTGACCAACGCATCCGATTCTGCCATGGACTACAAGATCAACTTCGGCGATGTAGGTGACAACTATGAATGGCATGTACCAGTCTATGTTTATGATGAGTTTGGCAATATGATACCAAAGAAAGATTTCTATCGATACAAAGTGAAATTCTCTGTCTCTCAAGGCGGAGACTTTGTGGATGCCGATTTGTTTGAAGGGGATCCGGTACCGTATGTAAGAATCAAACCAACGGATGTAGATGCGGAAACTACGGATATTCAGTTGAAGCTGACAGCCGGTTCCATGGTTAAGACCTACACATTCAGAGTGACGGGCAAACCACAACTGGATCGATTCGAGTTCTATCCACCAGATGCGATCTTGGTTGAAGGTGAAGATATCGAGATTCCATTTACTGTCTATGACGTCCGGGGCAACCGTGTGGACCAGTATGACGACCTGATTGATGCGGGCATTGTTTTCGTGAATGAGGATGCTTTCTATTGGAGACGAGAGCCAATTACAGGACGTGCACAGCTTTACTATACGCCAGAACGTACGCGTTATGAAATGGCAAGGCTGAATGGTCAGCTTTCTTCTGCGCGTATGGTGGTGGATCCGGAACCGAAGCCTGAGGCAATTGTTGGGATCGACAGTGATGTCTTGCTGGCGGTTTTGACAGGACGGACGACAATGATCCAGGAACGGGATTTTCGATACATGGATGAATATGGGAGAGATATTCCAGCAACATCCAAGTATTTGATCGGCTATGATACACGGGTTGAAATTGACGGTGTTTCGCAAGAAAATGTAAGTGTTTCTGATGTTGCCAGTGGATTTGAGTTTGAAGGCTTGCGTGAGGGTGAAGAAAACTTCAATGCATATCTGCGTGATATCAGTGAAGGTGAAGATTTGGTTGGCAGCGAGTTTGAGTTTACGGTTGCATCGTATGACTTAAGCAGCGTGGAAGTATTTACTGTGACGCTGGATGAACTTTTATACGGAGGATCAGCTTCCCATATCAACCGCGATGATTATAAACGGACGCCAATAGTCGAAGGACAGATTGACGGGTTTACTTTGGCGATTCCAGACTCGGCGATTACCGTGCAGGCTCCGAGTCCGCATATCAATGCATCGGGCAATACGCTCCAAGGGAATGTAACCGATGAGGATACCGTCACGTATGAAAATGAAGTAGTATTGGTAACTGTTAATAATGGGGATCAAATTTTCAACTATCAACTGCCGCTTAAGGTATCCAATGAAGAACCAAAGGCAATTCGTATTGACACGGCAGAAAATCCGGAAAATGGTTTGATCTCAGACGGCAGTTCCTTTGATCCGGCTAGAAATCTTGTGATTGTCGAAAAAGGATTCGATGATTATGACGCCTTTTTCAGCAAGAATTTGCTGGAGACACCGGTTCGCTTTGAAGTCATTGACCAATACAATACAACCAACGGGATCAAGCCTTTGTACTATACGATTTCTGTTCAAAAGGCGAAGGACTCCAATGCGGTCTATACGATTCATCCAACGGAAGGTACTTTAAGTGTCAGCGGTTCGCCGGCTGACGGAGACCTCTTAACCATTAAGGCGATGGGATTGAATGATGTAGAAGGTACCATGGTCATTGCAATAACAAATTAAATGAATCGAAAAATGATAGGAAAGCCCGGTTGGTTGAACCGGGCTTTTTTTCACAGCAAATAAGTTCTGGTATAGATTCATTAGTCAAGAGGGGCTTAGTACTTATAACATGCTTATGGTTTGTAGCCTATTTGCGAATAATGAACGGTGGTTTATTTATGAGGATTTGTTATAATGATACCATAAGAGATTTTGGAGGAAGAACAAATGAAGCGGTTGATAGGCTTACTGGTAATAATAGCGATGCTTGTTACATCGATTGGCTTTTCCCTTGAGCTGGATGGCGGAAATGAGGACGAGCGGCAAGCTGCGGAAGAAATGGCGGCATTGGGCATTTTTCGAGGAGACGGCGTGAGCCTGAACTTGGACCAAGCGCTGAAACGGGAAGAACTGATGCTTTTGATTGCACGCTTGCAGGGCCAAGAGCTGCAGGCTTTGACCATGAACAAGCGGCCTGTGTTTGAGGACATTGTTGATCCCTGGTGGGAACCGGTGATTGCCTGGGCCTATGATGCGGGAATCACGAAGGGTGTGTCGGCTGATCGGTTTGGCTTTGGCGAGCCGGTTACCTTGACCCAGATGGAGCTGTTCTTATTGCGTGTGCTGGGAGAAGATCCAAGTGTGGAAGAAGCGCATGCAAGAGCGCTTGAGCGAGGGCTTCTAAACGGCCTTGAGACGCATGAGACTTTCAGCCGTGGCATGACTGCAGTGATGTTGAAAAACGTCTTGAACGCTGTACCAGCGGGCGAGAGCGAGACCTTGCGCATGCTGCTGGGGCTAGGTGAAGCTATTGCGGCAGATGCTGTACTTGAAATCCGTTCCGTGATGCAGACCGGAGAGCGGGAATTGACGATCGAATTGAATCGTGGTTTGGTCGATGAAGAACTGAAGCTAACAAGACGAGGGATGGAAGTTGGCATTGAAGAGATCCAAGCGACCGACCAGCTTCTGGTTGTTACGACGACCTTGCCTCTTTTCGAAACCAAATACGGGATTCAGATCGGCCAAGCAACGGCCAGCTTTGTGCCCGGGGAAAAAGCGGAGCCAGTGAAGCTGGAAATTCTGACGGATGACTTTGCTAAGGTTGCCTACAATACCGATACGGTTTGGGTGGAATACCGATTGCTGGATCAATACGGCAATGAGATTGACGATGAGGCGGTTTTGTCGAAAATTTCCTGGCTGGCATCCCCTTTAGCAGCTGTTTCGGATAATGAAGACGGGCGACTCTCCATTTCCAATACAAGTGACCGAGAATGGGTTGAAAATGAAACCGTGATCGTGCTGCAAGGAATTTTGCGGTTGGATGAAACGGCGGTTGTTGCAACAAAGCAAGGCGTGATTGAAGGGGTTCAAGGCGCTGAGCAAATTGAGATCGGTGACCTTGCAAATTTGTTGGGCGAAGAGACGGCCTTTTTGCAGGATACGGAAGAAGACGACGAACATTTCTATGCTTTGCCGGTAACGGTTGGCGAAACAGAATGGCCCGTCTTGGCGGCTTATGTGGCCGGAGAAGATGGGGTCATGAATACAGAAGACGACGGCCTTTTGCTGTCGGCGAAAACAAATGGAAATGCGGAAGCATCTTGGGTTTTGGATCCCGAGAATGAGGACTTGGCAGTCATCCATGTAACGCCGAACGGGTATCCGGAAGAGGAAACCCTTCGGGTTACGGTTGTCGACCGGTTTTCCGGGGCCTACGGTTATAACGAGGTGAAAATCGGCAAGGTGAGCACCTTGGAGACATTTGTTTTCTTTGCGCCGGAGGAACTGGTTACTGTTGGTGAGGTGGTTGAACTTCCATTTGAAGCTTATGACCAATACGGAATGCGAATTCTGGATTATCCGACCTTGATTTTGAATGTACAGCTGGATCCGGGCATGCCGACGTTGCGGTTTGAAGAGGATGAAACGACGCAGGCGGTGCATTTGATTTACCGGCCTACGGAAGCGGGTATGCAGACTTTGCGGGCTACGGCCAATGGCAAAACCCAAAGCCTGGAGATTCGCGTGTACGAAGAGAGCCGACCGGTGCGTATTGCCGGGCTTGCCGAAGATGTGCGGAACTGGATGACGGAAAATGCAGAAATTACGCTCTCGCGCCATGACTTTTTGATCTACGACCAGTACAACAATCGCGTTGATCTGAGCGACGGGTATGCGATTCAGGTCATGGAGACGGATTCTGACGAGGAAGCTGTATCCGCATCCGGCACGACGATCTCTGGAACCGGCACGATTACCTTTGCTAAAGACGAAGTTTTTGGCGCCAAGGAATACACCGCAAGGATTGCGGGAGAAGGATACAAGGCTTATGCCTTTACGATGAATAGTGTGGATGTTGCGGATTTGGATGGCTTCGCCATCGAGCCGATCGGCATACTGTACGACTATTCAAGAAAACTGCCTCTGACGGACGCGTATCCGAAGGAAACTACGGACTACCGAAGTGAAGTGAAGGTTTACGGCCAGTACATGGGCCGTGAGGTCGCTTTGTGGGCAGACGCCGGCAACAGCGGCAGCGATCTAAGGGAAGTTTCGGTGAGCGGTCCGGTCGAGCTGGTTCGCCTGGGCGATCAGGCTTATGTGCAGGCAAGTCAATTGGATGAGGAAGGTACGCCGGAACAGGCGACTCTGTACGCGACCTTTAACTACGGAATTTATACGGATGAAGCCCAGTCGCGCGTGTTTGTGACGGATGCCAATTGCCAACCGGCATCTCTGGAGATCGGCAAGGATGAAGAAGATGCTCTGGACCGAAGCGAGCGGTTTGATGAGGCGACCAATGAGCTGATCATCAAGCTGGACCACTTTGCGGGGTGGGACGGTAAGGCCGTGTACCGAAACGGCAGCGACCGGATTGATGTTTTGTATTTTCAGGTTGCTGATCAGTACGGCGTGTTAAGCCAGTTTGACCCCGTTCATTACACCCTCTATTATGAGGATGTGGATGATCGGACGGCCATTTCCATTGGCGCTTCCAGCGGGATCTTGTCCATTGATGAATCTCGGCTCCGACGCGGGGACCGGTTCAGGATTCAGGCGGAAGCGGAAGGCGGACAAACTGCAGATTTAACCATCGAATTGCGATAGGAGGAGTAAAATGAAGAAGAGAATATGGGTATTGTTGCTCCTGCTTATCTTTCTGCAGACGCCTGGTTTTGCTGCTGTAGAGCAGATGGAATTTATCACGGACGAGGAGGTTGTGGAAATCAACCGGCCGGTTGAGCTGGATTTGCGGGTTTATGACGAATCGGGACAAAGAATACTGGAATATCCAACCCTGAAAGAGATCGTGGTCGGTGCTTCAGACGGCAGTTTTGTCTATTGGTCCCGGGATCAGGAAACCTTGGCACCAAAATTAACCTTTCTGCCTTCCCAAGAGGGAGATGTCTATCTCTATGCTATTACCCGGGAGGGCGTGAAAGCGGAAGTTATGCTTACCGTTGAAGAACCTGCCGTGCCAACCTATGTGGAAGGGGTGCGGGGGGCGCTCCACTGGAAAACGGCGGAAGGTGCCGGTCTTCTATTGACTCATGAGAATATGTCGATTTTGGACCAATACGGGCGTTCTTATGATCTTGCAAATCCCTTTTATATCGAAGTGAGGGATGACGAGGGAGAAATTCTGGGCCAAGTGGATGAGAACACGGAAGTCTTTTTGCCTTCTCCCAAAGCGGAGAAGACGAAAAGCTATTCCATGATCATTCATGATCCGGATGGCGTCTTGGAAGACGCAACCACCGCCATTTATCTGACCGGTGTCGACGCATCTACAATAGAGACCTTTTATCTGGAACCGGTCGGCCGCTTGTACGGCGGCATCGGAACCAGCAGCTTGCTGGGTGGACTTGGCGGCGTGACAGGCGGGTTCGACACGTCCGGTTTGCTTTCATCCTTTTTGGGAACAGACACGACGGAAGCGGAAACACCGGATGCCGACAGCGATTACGCCAAAGACCTGATTCTCAGTGGTTATCTGGCGGATGGCGAAGAGGTCGCATTGGACCGGTTTATCACCTATGCGACAACCAGTGACGCTGGAATTGTGGGCTTTTCAGAAGCCTATGACCGGATTTACGGGCAGAGCGCCGGTACGGCTACCATTGGATTATGGTATAATTTAAGACGATGCATCTATTTGGATGTACGGGTCAGCTCCGAAGCGCCAGCCCCGGAGGCATTTACTTTCGAAGAAGATTTCGATTATGTGGTTCGGGTTGGTACGGGATTGGATCTGACGGAAACATTAACGATTACCGATCAATACGGGGTGGAGATCACCGAAGACGTAGTGGGACAATGGTTTGTTAACGACCCGGAACTGGCGATCATGAATCGGCAGACAGGCCGTGTGCGCGGCCGGAAAGCGGGCACATGCACCTTCGGCTTTATTACGGAGACGGGCAAAGTGGCAACCCATACCCTTTTAATTGTAGAATAGGGGGCAACTATGGCGAAACGAAAGTGGATTATCTGGCTTCTGGGGCTTGGAGTAATGACAAGCTCGCTTGGCTTTGCCAGTGAAGGCGTTTATCAATTTTCGGATGTGGAAGCAGCCATCAACCAACAGAACAGTCAGATCTTGCGCCAATTGGCGGATACGGAGCTTTTGCGCCTGCAGAAGGAAACCTTACATGAGCAAAAAGAGATGATGGAGCCCTTGCAACCGATACTGGGTTCCGCGACGAATTTATTGGGGGGAGAAACCGCTCTGCAGTTGATCTCCCTGTCGGAATATTTGCCGGCACAATTGGATTCGGGCATCCGCCTTTCAGAGCTGGGTGTTGAACTGGCCCGAAACTCCATTACACTTGGGGCACGCCAGTTGGTCCTGGGGATTCTACAGACACAACAGGCGGCGCGGAGGGCGAATGAAAATGTTGCGGTTCAAGAAGAAAACTGGCGTCGGATGCTGCTGTCTTTTGAAAAAGGCATGGCGACGGAAACCGAACGCTTAAAGGCGAAAGCGGATTTGGAAAAGGCCAAATTGGATTTGGAAGGATTTGAACTGGATCGGAAGGATTATATCCGAAGGTTGAACCAGCTGATGGGAAAATCCATTGAATCTGAATTTGTTTTTCTGCGGGAAAGCCCGAAAGAAACCGCCCTTTTAGATGAGGAAACCTATGTGGAATCTGCGTTGGATCAAAGATTTGAAATTGCTCAGGTCAAAGAAAGCTTGGGGCTGAAAGAGCAGGAACTGGCATTGTACGAGACCTATGGGTTGAAAGATGATGCAGACTTGCGACAAACCTATCAGCGCTTGGAAGCTGAGCGGGACCAATTGCTTTTGCAATTGGAAGAGGCGGAAGAAAGTGTCACCATCGATGTGCGCACGGCCTATCGGCAGGTGGTCATCGCCAACCAGCAGCGGGTTGCGCTGACAACAAGCCGTGACGCCAAACGAACCTTGCTGGCAAATCTTCGTTTGCAGCGAAAAGAGGGATTTGTATCCGAAGCAATCTTCGACGGAACGGAGAATGCCCTGAAAGAGCTGGAAGAGGGCGTTGATCTGCTGGTGCTTCAGTACAATACGGCGCGGTTGGCTCTGGACTACGCGTCAGCGGTTGGTCCGGGCTTGGGAAGCGGGGTGACACCATGAAAAAACAGGTGATAATCTTTATACTCGCATTGTTGCTCTTGCTGAGCGCGGGATTTGCAATCGTCAATGGCTGGGACTTGAGCGCCATTCAAAGGCGAAGCGTAGAGGCTGATCAACGGGTTGCCATTGCACGGCTGGAGGAGACCATTCAAGGGGTGAAGCTCAAGGAAGCCTTAGATGATGCAGCGGTAGCGTCCAGCGCTGGAAACCGGGAAACGGAGCTGAATGGTTACGACATCAAGGAATGGCAGCCAAAGGTTGCCAAAGCCCAGGTGAAAGCGGCGGAGACGGAAACGCGGATTGCCGAGTTGGTGGCGGAAGCGGAAGGGCTGGAGAATGCTTTGGATCTTTCCGTGGCCAATGAGACCTTGTCGTGGAAACAGCAAATGGCCGCCATCGCCCAGCGTTTGGTGGATATGGAAAAGGTTCGTCTGGATGTGGGGATGAGCATTGAGGCGAATCTGCAGGATGCGGTTGCCCGGCTGACCCAGGCGGAGGCGGACTTGGTTACGGCTGAGCAGGAAGTGGAAATCGCGAGAATCGTGCTGTCGCAGCAGCTGAAGGTCGATATTTCCTCCATTGCGCCGATTCAAGAAATGGAAGCGCGCTTTCCGACCCAGCCGGAGTTGGAAACATGGATTGCAAAAGATCCGGATGTGATCCGGACAGCGGCTGAATGGGAACGGGCAGAGGCGCTCAAAGCCAAGGCATCGGAAGGATTCAGTGTAGACGACCGGGTGTGGAAGGAGAAGCATCAGGAGGCGTTGAAAGCCTTGCTGGATTATGAAGAAGCCCAGCAGAATGCCGAGATTGCCATCCAAAAGGATTGGCAGCGGGCGGCCCTGGCTTTCAAGGGACTGGAAACGGCTTTGCGCTATGACCAGGTGGCGGAACTGACCCTGAAAAACGCCCAATTGAAATTTGATGAAGGACTGATTGCGGAAGAAGCGCTTTTGGAGCAAAAAGGAAAGCGGGCGGAAGCGACTGTTAATCTGAAGGTTGCGGAAGCTGAATACCTATCCGCGAACATACGATACCAGATTTGGAAGAGCAGATAAAAGTGAGGGGGCATCGATTGAATCGATGCCCCCGTTGCATGTTTTACTCCGACAAGCAGTATCGTGTGTTTTTTGCTTGACCGATTTTTTTTATGCGATTTTTGTCGAGCAGTTCATTCAATATTGCTGTTGTAGCCGATTTGCTGATCCCCAAAGCGGTTTCAATTTCCTGGCGTGACATGGTCTTTTGCGCTTTTAGCATGGCAAGGATAGACTCTTCTTTTGAAGGGTGGTTTAAATCTGGCTTTGCATCCGAGGCGTTTGTATTCGGAAGGGTAACGACGAAGGCATTTTCGGATACTTTTAATTCCGGCTTGGCGGGATAGGAAGAATAACTCTCGAAAATCCGTTGGATGCCGGTGCCGTAACTCTCTATCAGCTTCAATCGATAGAAACAATTTGCCAAGTTTTGATTGCGGCATTCGGAGACGCCATACATGATGTCTTCGATTGTGATGCCGGAAACAAGTCCGCCAAGGGAGACGAATTCGATTCGGTCGTTAAAGATATGGATCAGCGTGCTGCCTCGAAAATGGTAGTCGCGGTGAACGACGGAATTGACCAGGGCTTCACGCAAGGCGTAGTAGGGGTAGTCGTCTTGATCGATTCGATTGAGTCCGACAAACTGACTTTCCGACTTATTGAGCAATTGAAGATATGCGAATGTCTCATCGAGCTGTTTAAGCAATGAGCCGGTAAATTCTTTTCGGTCGCGGAAGTCCAATTTGGTTCTTCCGCGGTAGACGGCACATTTGATGCTGTGTACGCACTGATCGGATAAAAGCAGGCCGAGATTGGTATAGTAGCCATCGTCGGTTGTTACTTTTAATGTTCTTTGGTTTGCGGGGCTAAAGCCCAGTCCTTTATCGGAAAAAGAGCGAGTTGTATACGCAAAGGTGAGATCCTGATTGATGCTGCGCGCGGTTTCAAAGTTGGTTCCATCGCTTTCAATGATCATTTGTCGAATGGCATCTTCGGAAGCGGGATTTGACGTGGTCCCGTGTCTTGTGAATACGCCGGATGGCCGCATTCCCTTGCTTCTTAGGTGGTAAGGCCGTTTTACGCCTTTCAGTACTTCAACTTCAATTACCGGTTTGCCATCGATTATGATGATTCTTGCAGAGGTGATAAAAGTTGCATCGGGACGAATGGCATCGCGGATTCCATTGCTGATGGTTTCCAGATCCTTTTCAGGATGCTTCAAGCCAACGACGGTTCCGTCGTCATCGATTCCAACATAGAGAAACCCGCCGTCTGTATTGGCCAGGGCAACAATCTCCTTTTTATAAGAGTCGTTCAGTTCGCGTTTTAACTCAATTCTCTCAGTTTCTGTGTATGGTTTCATCAGATCACCTCAATAAAAGTATAGCAGATTTACAGGATAGGGACAATGGATAATCGACCATATTCGACTATATTCGACTATATTCGATTATTTTGATCGAACATGGTCGAATCCAATCGGTTCGGCTCGAAATATACGCCGAATATCAGTCTCTCAATGTTCGATACCAGATTTAGAGGAGTCGGTAAGGTTTTTTTTGATTGAGAGACCGGTTGAAAAAAATAAGTGAAGGATTGATAAATTTGTTTAAATAGGGAATATATGTAGTAGCCGGGGCAGGTATAGAATTACTTGCCTCGGCTTTTTATTTGTAGAAAAAGGTATTTATGGAAAGGAGTAGAAAATGAAAAAAACGATGTGCTTGTTTCTGATCCTTCTTTTGCTATTGGGCGGTGCGATCCCTGCATTTGCTATGGAGGTGACCTACGATGAACGATGGGAAACCCTCTTTACACGGGGGGAGCTGGAAACTCTCTTGTGGGATCATGAATTGGGTGAGCCGGGAGACATTGTTGAAATGATCGCCATGGATGCGGCGGAAGGACCAGGTGGCGAAAATTTAATTGTGATTCTGGCCGCATACGGCAGCAATCCATTGATCAAACGTGGTGCAATGCTCGTCTACAACGCAGATACGGATGAACTGATGGATTTAGGCGCAGGTGTGGTTCAAGGGAATTTACCGCTTGGGATGGGCCGAACTGGAGACATTTCCGTTTCAGCTCCCATGCTTTTTTGGCTGGGCGGAGAAGACGAGGCGGCTCCTGCGAGCATCGAGAAGCTTTATGTGACCGATAACGGGATGTTTGTGGATGCGGAGATTGTTCCGGGCGCCTATGCCATGGATAGCCAGGATGGCGATGTAGCGGTTCTGGGCACACTTGGGCTTTATGGACAGATGTATGTGCGGTTTTTCAGCGAATCCGAATCGGGAAGTCCTGTAGAGTTTTCTGTGGAGGGCGATTATACCATGAGCGACATGGTATTTTGGGACCGAAGTGACAAGGCGCTTATTCTTTGCGGCTATGAGAACCGCCTGGTGAATCTGCAGGTTGTTGGAGATTCCCCAACGGTTATCTACAAAAATATTGGCAACTTGCCGGATGGAATGACGGTTGGATATTTGGATCGAATCGCCCAAACAGACCGGGGTCAATTGGCCTTTGCATCGGACGGAGATATTTGCTGCGGCGTTCTGGATGGAGACATGAATCTGGTGTGGTATTTGGAAGACGGAGACGATCCCTATATTCGAGATATCACTGCAGTCGGTGACTGGTTTTACATTTGCGGGGATGACGGCTTGTATCGAACTGAGATGGATGCAACGAGTCCAACCCCGACTCCGCTTCCAAGAAAAAGCGAAGGAAGACCGCGTTCATTGGTCCAGGCTCGCATTTACAAACAGACCATGTGGGCTAAGATGGAACAGTTCGGTATTCTCGCCAGAGAATCCAATGGAAAAATGGACTATCTGGTTCCCCTGCGGGGCGCGGCCAACAAAATTGTATTGTTTTTGCCGATTGAATCAATACAAAACTGCGTGACTTCAATGGCTGGGGATGCGGTTATTCTTTGGCGCAATGAGGAACTCAGAATTCCGTTTGCAGACTTGGATCCGTGCATGTACCTCGATGAAATGAATGGATATGAATCGATCGGAGTTGAGTTAATTTTGCATCGTCAAGAGAATGCGTGGCAGATTCGAGCGGATCTGCGGGGTGAGGAAGACTTTGGCGACGGCAGTCGTCTGGTTCACCGGATTCGCCTGATTCCCTGAAGCGTTCTGAAGAATTTGATTGAATCGGCCAAGCCGGAAAAACTGTCTAAACAAAGAGCGCGATGAGAAATCCTTATGACTTCTCATCGCGCCTTTTTCGTGTGCCCTGCATGGTGGATTGCAGTCGCTTGTCATGCACCAAGATGATTCCTATGACAGGGTTTTGCCGTATGCCACAACCTCTTCCAATACTTCCGCCGCGACGACGATCATGTCGGAGCATCGTTTTTCCTCTGTTTTGTAAACCTCTTTTAAAGGGGCGCAGTCGATATACCCAAACCGCTTGCCGAATCCTTCGAAAAGCCGCTTGGAAAGGATTTTGCCAATGTCCGATTCATGGCCCTTCTCTTTTGTGAAGAGTACGCCTAAGGCAGCCAGACATCCGGTGATGGCGCCGCAAACATTGCCGATGGCCATGCCGCCCCCGAAGGTCGCCATGGTTTTTAAGGCATCTTTGGACAGGTTCATGCCGTAATATTCATTGGCGGCATAGAGCATGGTTTCAGCACAGTTCAGGTCATAATCTTTCCCATAATATTTCAATGCAACGTCGGTTAACATGTTTTGCCTCCTAAACTTGTTTTTTTCATTGTACCATAGCCGTTTCATTTTTCCAGATTTGACGTATAATATTTATGTAAGGGAGGGATGAACATGGCAAAATGGCTGGATGAACGAATGGATATCGACAAATTGGAAGATGACAATCAAGAATTGCAAATCTGTCCGCATTGCGGGAAAAAAGGCCTGCTCATCATGACCGATGAAGATGAGTACGGGGATTCGTTTCGGGAGTATCGCTGCTTAAGCTGCGGCTTCCGCCGTTTGGTTGACCTCGATGATGAAGAAATCGATTAAGGAGTACAAATGACAGAAGATCAAAAGTGGATGAGGGAAGCCTTGAAACTGGCCGAAGAAGCAATGGAAGACATGGAAGTGCCGGTTGGGGCGGTCATTGTCCGTAACGGCGAGATTATCGCCCGAGGCAGAAATCAAAAGGAAAAGGGAAAGAATCCGATTTATCATGCGGAGATGATGGCTATTGACGAAGCCTGCAAGGCTTTGGGCGGCTGGCGTCTGATCGGTTGCACCATGTATGTGACCTTGGAGCCGTGCCCCATGTGCGCGGGCGCCATTATTTCGGCACGTTTGCCTCGTCTTGTGATCGGCGTGGACGACCCTAAGATGGGGGGCTGCGGTTCGGTGGTGAACATCTGCCAGAACGAAGGATTCAACCATGAAGTGGATATAACCCGCGGGGTGCTCGCGGAAGAATCGACGGAACTTTTGCAGACATTTTTTCAAGGACTGCGCGTACGTATGAAAGAAAAAGCAAAACTGAGAAAGGAAGCCGCCAAGCTGGAAGATTAACTTCTGACTTGGCGGTTTTTTTCAGCGCATTTAAGTGACGCGCATTGGGTTGCCATTGTACGCCCAATGTCATATAATTTAATTAGGGAGGTGGAATTATGGCGAAGACAGCGAAATTAAATATTCGGATTGAACCGGAAACCAAAGAAGCTGCAGAGAAGTTGTTTGCAGCGTTGGGAATCACCATTACGGATGCCGTTACGATTTTTTTAAAACAATCTTTGCTGAAAGGCGGATTACCGTTTGCCCTTGAGTTGCCGCAACCGAATCAATACACCTTGGCTGCTATGGAAGAAGTTGAGGCTATGATCAATAGCAAAAAAGCGGGCGAGTCTGAAAGTGTCGATGAATTTTTTGAAGCCATTATGGACGAGGAATTTGTCTAAACTATATCAGGTGATGAAGTTGCTTGAAAATGAGGAAGTGCTGGATCGAAAATATCGTGCCCATGCTTTGATTGGAAATTACAGGGGGTATCTGGAATGCCATCTTGAAGCGGATTGGTTGTTGATCTATAGAATTCATGGAGATACAGTTTATTTCACACGAACAGGAACCCATGCGGATCTGTTTCAGAAGTATTAGCATAGTATGAAAGAAGCCGTCAGAACGAGTGATATCTCGTTTGGCGGCTTCCTTTTTAGGGTGTTATGGATCGATAGCAGAGTGGGTGCAGGTTGTGAAGAAAAGCAAGAATGGTTTGAATCGACCGGAAACGATTGCGGTCGAATACGGTCGATTCATTACTGGATTTATGCGCTTTGTGCGGTTAGGCAGTTATGATATAATAATATTGTGACGCGGTCGAATGATTTTTCGACCGTAAGACCGCGGTCGCTTGAAAGGAGAAGGCTATGTCGGAACTCTTGCATGCAATATTGGGTGGCGAATCAAGGTATTTGGAGTTTAAAGAGATCTACTCCAAAACGATGCTGAAGACGATTTCAGCTTTCGCCAACTATCATACGGGTAAAATTTTGATGGGAATTCAGGATGACGGGCAGGTTGTTGGGGTTGAAGATCCTCAGGGATTGCGTTTGAGAATCGAAAACGCCATTCATGACCAAGTTCACCCGCTTCCTGACTATGAAGTGGAAGAAAGACTGGTTGAAGGAAAGCCGATTCTTGTTTTCAAGATCTTCAAGGGGGATCGGACGCCCTATACGGTTCATAACAAGGCATACCGCCGCAGGGATACCGCAACGACAGAGGTAGACAAGTTTGCATATGATGAACTCGTTTTGCTTGGCAGGAATATTGGATTCGAAGAGTTGACGTGTCATCAGGAAGATTTGCGGTTTCAAAGGCTGGGAAACTATTTGGAACGAGCCCTGCATATCTCTGCATTGGATGACAATGTGATGAAGTCCTTGGAACTGGTGCGCAACGGTCAGTACAATTATGCGGCGGAGATTCTGGCGGATCGAAACACCCTCAAAGACCAAGGTGTGGATCTGATTTGCTATTTGGATAATTCCATGAAAGTAATCAAGGATCGAATGCGGCTGTCTCAGATATCGGTGTTGGAGCAATACGAGAAAGCGATGCTGTTCTATCAAAAGCATATCAATCAGGGAGACCGCATTGAAGGGGCATATCGGAAGACGGTGGAGGAAGTGCCGGAGATCGCCTATCGGGAAGCGGTAGCAAATGCAATTGTTCACCGCAATTATGGCAGACAAGGAAACAATCGTATCGAAATATTTGAAGATCGGGTGGAGATCGTTTCCATCGGAGGATTGCCCGTGGGTATCTCCAAGGAGGAATTTGCCGAAGGGAATTTTTCTCATGTGAGAAATCGGATCCTGGCAAATATCTTTTTGCGTTGCGGCATCATTGAAAAAATGGGCACGGGGATTCGAAGGATAAAAATGGCCTATAGCGATTCTCAACGAAAGCCCGAATTTGTGGCAATGGATAATTCCATACGCATTATATTGCCAAGACAAAGCTTGGCGGCTTTAGGTCCGGCAGCTGGGAGAGAAGCCGACCAGTTGAGTGTGGAAGAAGAGGCTGCATTGAACTATATACGTTCAGCCAAAGGGGTGAAACGTTCGGATATTGAGGGGATATTGGGGGTCAAGAAGACAAAGGCAACAGAATTGCTGAATCGGTTGATCGATATGAATCTTGTGAAAAAGACGGGAAGCGGAAAAGGAACCCGGTATTACGCTGGAAAATCATAAGCGGTTCGTTTACAAGAATTTCACCAACAAACGGGGGCGCTGGGATATAATAGAACCAATAGTGGAACGGAAAGGATGGCGAAGGATGGATAAGAAGAGAAAGATTATGATCGTCGATGACGATCCCAATATTGTAGAACTGATTGACTTGTATTTGAAAAAGGAAGGCTATGAAACGGACAAGCACTTGTCCGGCGTAACGGCTTTGGACCGGTTTGATGCAGCGGATCCGGATTTGATCTTGCTGGACATTATGTTGCCGGAGATTGACGGATACGATGTCTGCACGGAGATTCGGAAGAAAAGCGATGTGCCCATTATCATGATTACGGCAAAAGGGGAAACCTTTGACAAGGTCTTGGGACTGGAACTGGGCGCGGACGATTATTTGGTCAAGCCTTTTGAGGCAGCGGAACTTTTGGCGCGGGTCAAGGCAGTGCTTCGTCGATACGGCAACGAAATGCCGCAGAAAAAAGTGCTCGAGATCGTCAACCTGAAAATCGACTTGAACGACTATTCTTTGACCTATCACGACAAGAAGTTGGAAATGCCGAAGAAGGAATTGGAACTCTTGCATTTTCTGATCGCCAATCCCAACCATGTCTTTACGCGAGAACAGTTGCTGGACAAGATTTGGGGTTATGAGTACGTAGGCGAAAGCCGAACCGTAGACGTGCATATCAAGCGGATCCGCGAGAAGTTGAACCAGGAAGATCCGTGGGAGATTAAAACGGTTTGGTCTGTGGGGTACAAGTTCCAGAATAAGGAGTAGTCTTATGCGCACTCTCTTTGGAAAGATGGTGGCAACCCATGCCGTCGCGATTTTTGTCGGCATTTTGATCATGATCTTTGGGTTGAACGCAATCTTTCAATACTATTTTGTCGAAAAGCAAGAGCATCAGATGCTGGAACAGGCGGAACAGATTGCAGGCGCCTATGCATTTTTTGCTGAATCCCAGCAGTCCGATTTTTCGGGGGTCTACTCGGAGCAATTTCGCGAGTATTTGACGCAAATCATCGATAATGCCGAGATTGACAGCGAGTTTGACATCGACCGGTTGATTGGCGCCTCCAATATTGTCAATGTATTGGAAGGGGATTTTCGCGAAGCCTTGTTTCAGTTTGAATTGGCCAGCCTCAGCAACTATATGAACGCGTCCATTTTTATTGTGAATGAACGGGCCCAGCTGGTTTCCCAAAACGAGATGAAGGTGAAGGAAACCATCCCGCGGGCATCGGTGGAAGCGGTCTTTGAAGGGCAGGTTGTCAAGGAGGCTTCGGGGATTCAGAAGATCTATGAGAATCCGGTCATTACCGTGGGCTACCCCATCTATTTGAATGGGGAAGTTGCCTACGCCCTGTTTTTGCAGGCGGATGTGCCGGCGGTTACCGAGACGGTTACGGACATTCTTTCCATTACGATTATTTCCCTCTTGATTACGGGGATTATTGCGGTCATCGCCATTTTCCTGGTGATGAGCAATGTGACCAAGGAAATCTCCCGGGTGAATACCCGGATGCGGGAGATTGCCCAAGGGAACTTCGACCGAAGGCTGAAAGTGACCCGGAACGATGAGTTGGGCGAATTGATGGGCACCTTCAACCTGATGGTGGACGAACTCTCCCGGGTGGAAAAGAAACGGGAGGAATTTGTTTCGAATCTGTCCCATGACTTCCGTTCACCGCTGACTTCCATCAACGGATATACCCAGGCGATTTTGGATGGAACCATTCCGCCGGATTCCCAGGAAAAATATTTGCGGATTGTAGCGGACGAGTCCAGTCGTTTGACCAAGATGGCCAATGATATTCTGGATCTTTCCAAGATGCAGACCGGTGCTTCGAAGCTTGAATTGGAAGAAATCAAGATCCATGACTTTTTGATCAACGAACTGGTGAAGTTTGAGGCCCGGATCGAGGACAAGGAAGTGGATGTCCAGATCAACTTTATCAGCAAGATTCCAATTGTGGTGGCGGACCGCGCCTTGTTGCAGCGGGTGGTCTACAACCTGCTGGACAATGCCATGAAGTTTGTCAACCAGAAGGGAACCCTGGAATTGAAGACCCAGGTGAATCACCAGAAACTTTGGGTGACGGTTCGCAATACGGGAGCGGTTATTCGAAAAGAGGAGCAGGTGAAGATTTGGGAGCGTTTCAGCAAGCTGGATTCCTCCAGGGGCCAGGTGAAGAAATCTTCGGGGCTGGGTCTTTCCATCGTCAAGGAGATCATGCGCGCCCACGAGGAAGACATTTGGATTGAATCCAACAAAGACCTGGGCGTGGCCTTTACCTTTACCCTGCCGATTAACGCCTGGGGCAAAAAACCGAGAAGAGACCATTAGATGAATAAGTGACACCCCTTGCAGAAGTCCGCTGCCATGCAGCCGCGGTCCCTTGCAAGGGGTGTTTTTGTTTTGGGCATGTGTTTATAAAGTTTTTATGAATTTGTGCAGGACTTGTTAGATGTTTTGGATATCCTATTGGTAAGAGAAGCGTGAAAGGATGGAAAAAATATGAAAAAGAAAAGGTGGATCATCATTTTGATGCTGGTGCTGGCCGCTGGCGCATTTGGGATTACCCGCTGGCAGGCGCAGCAGGACGTGGTGGAAGAAGAAACGACGGAAACCATGGTGCTGCAGCCGAGAACGGTGGAAGAACGCCTGCTTCTAACGGGCATTGTTACGGCGGAGACGGAAACCCTGGTCGCGGATTTGGCGGGAGACCTGACGGAGATCCGGGTTGCCAATGGGGATTCGGTTGAGGCGGGCGATGTGCTCTTTGTGATCGAACCCGAGGATTTGTCGGTTTCCATCGCGGAAGCCGAGACCAGCCTGGAAGAGGCCAAGCGAAACCTGAGTCAGGCGGAGGTGGAAGGCGGCCAATCGGTGCGGAATGCATTTTTGCAGGCGGAATCCAGCTATCTGCAAGCCAAGCTGGACTATGAGATGGAACAGCAGCTCTTTGCATTGGGAACCGTCAGCGAAACGGCGGTGGAGTCGGCGAAAGCTGCCAAGCTGAAAGCGGAAAGCGCCTACATCTCCGCCAAAGCGGAATGGAATACCTACAGCTATGAAGAGGAAATTGCGGCATTGACGGCAAAAGTGCTGCGGGCCGAAGAAACTTTGGAAAGCTTGATTGACCAACGGGACGGCATGGAGGTAAAGGCAACGGTAACAGGGATTGCAAGCGGGATCGAACTGGCTGTCGGAGACGAGGTGTCTGTGGGAACGGCCCTGGTCGAGATTACGGATACGGACCATCTGACGGTGGAGGCTTCGGTCAGCGAGTATGACATCGGGAAGCTGTCGGTGGGCCAGACCATCGAGGTTGCGCCGATATCGGACGATGAAGACATCAGCCTGGCGACGATCACCTATATCGCGCCGAAAGGAACGATTGGCAACGCGGATACGACCTTTGACATCGAAGCAGTCGTCGAGGAAAAATCGGAAAAACTCCGGGCCAATGTGACAGTCAATCTGGATATTTTGATCGCGCAAGCCGAGAATGTTTTGGCGGTGCCGTATGAGGCGCTGATTACCAATGGCAACAAGGCCATGGTCATGATCCAGCAAGGGGAGGAATTTGTTCCGGTCGCCGTAGACCAGGGCGTGAAGGGCGACCTCTATGTAGAGGTTTCTTCGCCGGAACTTTCGGAAGGGATGGTCATTCAGATCCCTAGCACCTCGGTGGCTGCCATGCAGCAAGGCATGCCTGGTTTGATGCCGGGCGGCGGAATGGGCGGCGGAGCCGGCAGAAACGGTGGAACAAGGCCTGAATAGAAAGGAGAAGCCATGTTACACATTCGATCTTTAGTGAAAGATTACGGAAAAGGCGATATCCGGGTGCGGGCTTTGGACCATGTGGACCTGACGATCAACGAAGGCGAGATGGTGGCCATTATCGGGCCGTCCGGATCGGGAAAATCCACCTTGATGAATATTCTGGGCTGTTTGGACCAGGCGACGGAGGGCAGCTATGAGCTGGACGGGGTGACCGTGGGTTCCCTGTCTGAAAATGAATTGTCCGAAGTGCGAAATGGGAAAATCGGCTTTATCTTTCAATCCTTTAATCTCTTGCCCAAACTGACCGCCTTGCAGAATGTTGAGCTTCCCATGGTTTACGCGGAAGCCGGGCGCAAGGAGCGAAAAGACCGGGCCATGCAGGCCTTGGATAAAGTGGGATTGGGCGACCGGTCGCATCACCGGCCCAATCAGCTTTCCGGCGGACAGAAACAGCGGGTGGCCGTTGCGCGGGCGCTGGTGAACACCCCGGCAATTCTGCTGGCCGACGAACCGACCGGAAACTTGGATTCCAAGTCGACGGAAGACATCCTGCGTTTGTTCCAGGAACTGCATCGGGAAGGGAAAACCATTCTGATCGTCACCCATGAAACGGAAGTGGCGAGCCATTGCCAGCGGGTGATTGAAATCCGAGACGGGAAAATTTCCGCGGATTACTACAACGAGGAGGTGATTCAAAAATGATGGAATCATTCAGAATTGCCATGCATGCCATTGCGTCCAACAAAATGCGTTCGCTTCTGACCATGCTGGGCATTATCATTGGAATCGCTTCGGTTGTGGCCATTGTTTCCATTGGCGCCGGCACACAGAACGAGCTGGAGGAAACCTTTGCGGAGCTGGGAACCGACTCCATCTCCCTGCAGACATCCAGGCGGGCCACTCTGTCTCCGTCTGAGGAGTTTTCCATGACGGATGTGGAGGCGATTGAAAGCCGATTTGCCGACGAGGTGCGCTATGTGCTGCCGACCATTTCCGGTCAGGCGACCATCCAGGCGGATATCGACGATACGAGCATTGTCATTGAAGGAACCGTGCCGGACGGAGACACGATCAACAACCTGGAATTGGTGTCGGGTCGCTTTTTGATGGACCATGAGGTGGAGGAGTACAGAAACAGCGTGGTTATCGGCGATGACTTGGCGGAAGAACTCTTTGGCAATGAACAGGCTGTGGGAGAAACCATCCACTTGAAACGGGGCAACACCACCTCCGGTTATCTGATCGTGGGGGTCTACAAGGCGGAAGAAAGCATTATGGGTTTTTCCAACTACACGGTTTACGCGCCTTACACAACCGTTGACAAGGTGATGAATTTGAACGGCGAAGTGCCGAGCATTACGGTGAAAATGGAACGGGATGTGGATGTCGAGGACTTCGGCACAAGGCTGGTTTCCTTTATGGAAGCGCGCAAGGGGAATGTCGGCGAGGAAAAGTATGAGACCTTCAGCGCGGAAACCATTATGGAAACCGCTTCGGAAATGCTGGGGCTATTGACAACGGTGATTTCCGCCATTGCGGCCATCTCCCTTTTGGTCGGCGGGATCGGCGTGATGAATATCATGCTGGTTTCAGTGACGGAGCGGATCCGGGAGATCGGCATCCGAAAGGCCCTGGGCGCAAAGCGGAGAGCCATCTTGCAGCAGTTCTTGATTGAGGCGGTTGTGATTACCCTGATTGGCGGCTTGATTGGCATTGCCCTGGGCGCTGTGATGGGAAATCTGGCGGGGAGCCTTTTGGATATGCAGGCTTCGGTATCCTTGGAAGCGGTGTTGATCGCCACAGGATTTTCCATGCTGATCGGGATTTTCTTCGGACTGTATCCAGCCAACCGTGCGGCAAAGCTGGATCCCATAGAAGCCCTGCGCCATGAATAAAAGATAAAACGGGCAGCAAGCCCGAACGATTAGCGGGCCAAGCTCAAGGCATAAAGGAGGAGCCCGCTATGCTATAATAGAAGGAGAATATGTCCATGAGAGAAGGAGACCTAGGCATGAAAAAAGTGAATCTGAACAAACGGTTGGTCCAAGTGTATTTTCTTGCAGTGATCATGCCTTTTCTTTTCTTCTTCGCCATGCTGGGGATGTTTTCCCAGTCGACCATGGGGCAATTGGAAAAAGAAGTGACTCTCTTTTATCAAGAGGCCGATGAGACGAGCCAGATGTTCCAGGATTTGATCATTCTGGAATTGAATGAATTGGAGAGCGGGAAAACCCATGAATTTGAAGAAGCGGCAAGAGGCTTGGTGGATCTGCCCATCAACGAATTGGCCCTAAAGGTCGGAACAAGCAATTATTATTACCAATTTACGAAAGTGCCCTTCAAGGTCCACAGTCTGGGCTTGACGGGCTCCTTTACGTTGGCGGATGGAACGCCGGTGGAATACTCGCTGAACTTTGCCTCTGCTGTCCAGCGGCAGATGTTTGAAAAGGCTCGGGCGATTTCCCTGCGCAATGGGATGTTTGCCCTGATGGCCTATTTTGCCTTGAATCTGTTTTTCTTCTTCAAGATCGCCAAGATGATGCGGGGATCCTTCAATGAAATGAAGGGAGCCGCCCGCAAGATTCAGCAGGGGAATTTGGAATTTGACTTCCCGGAGTCCAGCATCGATGAAGTGCAGGAAATGTACGAGTCCTTTGACGAGATGCGGCAGCAATTAAAGGAGTCCCAGGAATTGCAGGCCCAGTACGAACAAAACCGAAAAGAGCTGATCGCCAATATCTCACATGACCTGAAAACACCGCTGACTTCCATCAACGGCTATGTGCAGGGCATTTTGGACGGGGTGGCGGACACGGACGAGAAGCGGGACCGGTATCTGCGGGTGATCGCCGGAAATGCGCAGGAGATGGAACACCTGATTGAAGATTTGTTCCTGGTCTCCAAGCTGGATATCGATCAATTGCCCATGCGGACCGATCCGATCGATCTGGTGCCGTATTTTCAGGATTGTGTATTGGACTGGCAGTTTATCCTGCAACGGGAAGAAATGGCCATTTCTTTGGAAACGGCGCTTCAGCATGCAAATGTGATTGGAGACCGGGAGCAATTGAAGCGGGTCATGAACAATATTGTCAACAATGCTGTGAAGCATTTGGGCAAGGGCGGTCAGATCGCTATTCGAATGCATGAGGAGGACCAGGGATATGTAGTGGCTATTTCCGACACTGGCGTGGGCATCGCGCCAGATAAAATAGGCCATATTTTTGATAAGTTTTACCGGACCGATGCGGAACGAAACCGAAGAATTGCAGGCTCTGGCCTGGGGCTGGCAATTTCCAAGGAAATCATTCAGCGTATGGGAGGCATCATTTGGGCGGACAGCGAACCGGGCAAGGGAACGACGATTTCCTTCTATCTGCCGAAACAGGAGGGGAAAAAATGAAACGAGTCTTAATTATTGAAGACGATCAATCGATTGCGGAACTGGAGCGCGATTATTTGGAAATCAACGGCTTTGCCGTAGAAATAGCCCAGGACGGCACCACGGGGCTCGACAAGGTTATGCGCAAGGAGTACGACTTGGTGCTTTTGGACTTGATGCTGCCGGGTGTAGACGGATATACCCTATGCAAGAAAATTCGGGAGACCAAGGAGATTCCTGTGATTATGGTGACGGCGAAAACGGCGGATATCGACAAGATTCGCGGTCTGGGCCTGGGGGCAGACGACTATATGACCAAGCCTTTCAGTCCGCAGGAATTGGTGGCGAGGGTCAAATCCCATATCGCGCGGTATGAACGGCTGACCAAGGTAAAGCCAACGGAAGAAGGCGAGATTAAGATTGGTGAATTGACCATCAATGAGCGGTCTCGGGAAGTGTCCTTGGCGGACAAGCCCCTTTCCTTGACGGCGAAGGAATTTGATCTACTGTATTTTTTGGCGTCCAATCCCGGCATTGTCTTTTCCAAGGAGCGCCTGTTTGAACGCTTGTGGGACGCTGCTGCCCTAGGAGAGATTGCGACGGTTGCAGTCCATATCGGCCGTATCCGGGAAAAAATTGAGAAGGATCCTTCCAAGCCGGAGTATATCGAGACAGTTTGGGGCGTGGGCTATCGCTTCAGGAAAAAATCATAGGAAGAATTCAAAGTTTTTTCACAGTTTTGTTGAAGGCTTGTTATAAGTTCGGTGTATCATACGAATATAAGAGTTATAAAAAAACAGTTCGATCAAAGAAGCTAGAAGGAGGAAAACATGAAACGATGGATAGTTTTTGTTTCCGCAGTAATTCTGGTAGCGGGAACGGCGACAGCGGAAAATGTCGTCTATGGCCTGGAGGCGGACCTTTCCATGGAACAAGCGGTGACGGCTGCCGTGGAAAAGGATTATCGGCCGCAGATTTGGGAATTGCGGCTTGATGAGCAGCAGGAGGATTACGAAGATGCTTTGGAGGATTCGGAAGACGCGAAGAAGAAAAACTACGCGAACGAAGACTACTACAGCATGCGTTCGATCCAGAACAAACAGGAAATCTACCTGATTCCTCTGATGAATTGGTTCTCCCTAACGGGATATGAAACATCAGCCCTTGTTCAGGAAGCGGAAACCGAGGGAAATGCGGCAGGGGCCTGGATGGATCTTTATGTGGCGCAAAAAACCTACGAGCAGACCGCACAGGAGCTGAAGCTGTCGAAGATGGAACTGGAAGCTCTACAGGTACGTGAAAAAGCAGGCGCGGTTGTGACCTCTGCCGTCAATGCGCAAGCGTTGGTGGTTTTGCAACAGGAATTGGCCTTGCAGCAGGCTGAACAAAATGTGGATTTGGCGGCCAAGACCCTGTCTTACTGGACGGGACTCGAGGTTGACGCGTCTACAGACCTGGGCACGCCAAGCGTGAAGCGGTCTGTATTTGCCATTCCGGAGGAAGAAACCTATATCGGGAAGAATCTGCTGGTTTCCGATGTGGTTTGGCAGACCCTGTACAGCTATGAAACAACGGTTTTGAATATTCAAGCCATTGAGGACGGATTCCGTGGACCGAATTTTGAAGAAAACCAGCCGGATAATTATCAAGATTATGTGATCGATCAGCTGGAAGGCGCCTTTTCCTTGGAAGAAGCCCTGGTTAACGGGGAGCAAGTCTTGCTGGGCGAGCTGAATGGCCTAAAGAATAAATCCTTGGATGCCATTAACCAAAGAACGAATCGCGTTAACCGCGAGAAGGAATGGGCGGCGGCCCAGATTCGCTATGATGCGGGCGCTATCAGCACCGTGGAATATGAAACGGCGCGTCTGAACTTGGCGAAGGCGCAATTGGCGGAAAGTCAAGCGGTATTCGCCTGGAACCAGGCAGTTTCCGATTTCAAGAGCCAGCAGGCGATCTACGACCATCGCAGAGACAACCTGGAGGAATCCTGGATTGGCGAAATGAAGCAGCAGGTGGCGGCGTGGTCTTATGATCCGGAAGCGGTTGTGGCTGACACGGACGAAGCCTATATCGACTGGATTCTGATCAAAAACGGCATTTCACCATCAATATTGGATGAAGACTAAGATCATATGGTAAGGATGTTTCATCAGACCTAGACGAAGACGAATAGCGCGTAGCGTATAGAATAAAGCTTCGTCAGTGGAGGACGAAGATTAGTTAAAAAATGGATCGTTCACAAAACGTTTATATCCGCTTTTTATTTTCTTCACAAACGAAGCGTATAATAAGTTTAAAGCTGTTGAAGGAGGATTCATATGGACGAAAAACGTAGCCAGGAAAACGGTGAGAATATTCCGGAAAACAGAATGAAAGACAAGGTGCTCAATTTCATGGGCGTCGAGCCGGAGGAACCCGACGACGAGTTGGATGATGAAGTTATTGAAGAGAACCCGCCGGCTTCCGACATGGATGATCCATACGAATGGGATGAGATCGACGAAGAGCCGGTTCAAAAACCCAAACGCAGAGGTTTGAGAGGCATTGCCCTGTTTCTTGCATTCGTACTGGTCTTTTCGACAGGATACGGGCTGGGCAGCAGTATCGCCAATTTGAGTGGCAAGAGAAATGAGCCCGCCTATGAAGTTCCGGCGTCGGAATCGCAGCCGCAACAGACGGTTGTCGTGGACAGCGATCCGAATCTGGTCGTGAACATTGTAGACCGGGTGGGACCGTCGATTGTCGCCATTCAAACGGAAGTGGTCGGTGTTGATTTCTTTGGTCGGGCACAATTGGGACAGAGTGCAGGCTCGGGCGTCATCTTCGACAGAAAAGACGATCAGCTTCTGCTTTTGACGAATCACCATGTGATCAAAGGCGCTCGATCCATTCAAGTGACCTTTAAAGACGGTGTTGTCGTGCCGGCGGAAGTGCTGGGCTCGGATGCCGAAACGGACTTGGCGGTATTGAAACTGAATCGGAGCGACTTTGCGGATCCAGCCAAATTTGATCAAATTGATCCGGTGCCGATCGGAAATTCGACCGAGGTCAGAACCGGTGAAATAGCCATTGCCATTGGGAACCCGCTAGGGTTGGGAAATTCTGTTACCCAAGGCATTATCAGTTCGGAGCAGAGGGAAATCGACACGGGCAACGGGCAGACCGTTTCCTTGATTCAGACCGATGCGGCCATTAATCCTGGAAACAGCGGCGGCGCTTTGCTAAACGGCAAAGGCGAGCTGATTGGCATCAATACGATCAAGATTGCCGATGAGCAAGTGGAAGGCATTGGATTTGCCATCCCCATCAACAACGCCATTCCAATTTTGGAACAATTGGTGGAGAACGGGGAAGTGATCAGGCCCTACTTGGGTATTATCGGTGAGACATTGGGTACGGAACGGGCAGGAACCTGGGGCGTACCGGAAGGGGTCTTGCTGGTCCGTGTTCTGATGGGAACGCCGGCCCGAGACGCAGGATTGAAAGCCGGAGACATTATAACCGAGTTTGACGGCACACGGATTACCACCATGGAAGAGCTGCTGGGACAACTGTATTTCAAGCAGGTCGGTGACCTGGTGGAAGTGAAAGGCAACCGGGACGGAGAAGATTTCACCGTCACCATAGAACTAGCCCAACGAGCGGATGAATAATCATCTGTTTCATGATAAATCTCCCTTGAGAATAGACCGCGGAATCCGCGGTCTTCTCGTGTTTTCAGGGGGAGTATGATATAATGAACCGAAACCAAAAACGGGGTGAAAAGATGACGGAAAACCTGAAGAATGAACATACCATATCCTTGGAATGGGACGGAAAAGAGATCCTTTTGATCGGAACGGCCCATGTGTCCAAGGAAAGTGCGGAAGAAGTAAAAACGATCATTGAACGCGAACAGCCGGATACGGTATGCATTGAGTTGGACGACGTTCGTTTTGATTCCATGCAGAATAAAGACCGATTCCAGAATACCGATATTATTCAGATTATCAAAAATAAAAAAGTACTCTCCATGATGGCCAATCTGGTACTGGCATCCTTCCAGAAGAAACTGGCGGATCAGCTGGGCATCAATCCCGGCGCCGAGATGATGCAGGGCATTCAGTCTGCCCAGGAAATGGGAGCCGAACTGGTGATGGCGGACCGGGACATTCAAACGACGTTGAATCGGGTTTGGCGGAATGTCGGCTTTACCGGCAAGATCAAACTCCTGACTCAATTGGTGGCCAGCGTGTTTGATGACGAGGAAATCACGGAAGAGGAATTGTCCGAATTGAAAGAGCTGGATGCTTTGGACAAGATGCTGGACGAGCTGGCAGAAATCTTCCCGGAGCTCAAGCGGACATTGATTGACGAACGGGACATGTATTTGGCAGAGAAAATTAAGAATGCCCCGGGCAAGAAGATTGTTGCCGTCTTGGGTGCGGGTCATTTGCCGGGCGTGCGCCGGGAAATCGAAAAGGATCACGATTTGCGTGCCTTGGAAGTGATTCCGGAAAAATCGACAGGATCGAAGATTCTGCCTTGGCTGATCCCGGCAGCGATCTTGGCCTTGATTCTCTATGGCTTTACCCGGGGCCAGGCAACAGGATGGGAGCAGGTGAAAACCTGGATTCTTTGGAACGGAAGTTTTTCGGCCTTGGGAACGCTTTTGGCCTTTGGTCATCCCCTTTCCATTTTAACGGCCTTTGTGGTCGCGCCGATCAGCTCGCTGAATCCTTTTTTGGCGGCAGGCTGGTTTGCCGGTTTGATGGAAGCCAAGATGCGGCGGCCGAGTGTGGCAGACTTTCAGAATTTGGCCGAGGACGCAACCACGGTTCGCGGATTCTGGCGAAACAAGGTAACCCGTGTGCTCTTGGTCGTAATTTTCGCCAATATTGGCAGCACCATTGGGACTTTTGTTGGCGGCATGGATATTTTTCAAAACCTCTTTTAGCATGAATAAACCTCCTTCGGGTATGAATGATCATACCAGAGGAGGTTTTTTGATGAAAAAATATGTGATTATTGGTACAGGCGCAGCGGGCTATGCTGCCGCCAAGGCGATTCGGGCCACAGACGCGGAAGGTCAAGTTGTTCTGGTTGGAAAAGAGCCATACCCGCCCTACCATCGGCCCAGGCTGTCCCATTTTATCGGTGAGGAAGTTGAGCTGGAAACCCTGTTGATTGAAAAGCGCGACAGGCTTGAGGCATTGGGCATCACCCTGAAGCTAGGTTTGGCGGTGGAAAGAATCGACCGGCAGGAAAAGGAAATTGTTTTGGGAAACGGCGAACGGCTGACCTACGATACCCTGCTGGTGGCAACCGGCGCCAATCCATTTATTCCGCCTTTTGAAGGGAAATGGACCGGCAAGATGGCAGCCATTCGGATGTTTGACGACCTGATTCGCTTAAACGGAAGTCTGAAACCGCCCGAAGAAGTCATGGTGATCGGCGGGGGCCTATTAGGATTGGAAGCCGCGTGGGCCTTGCAAAAGGCAGGTAACCGCGTTCGTGTGGTGGAATTTTTTGACTCCCTGCTTCCGAGGCAACTGGATCCGGATCTGGGGCGGGTGTTTCAAAATCTCTTGGAAGAGAAGGGGTTGGTTATTTCCCTTTCAGACTCTCTTGCATCCAGTGCGGAGGAAGATGGGAAGCTGCAGGTGACTTTAAAAAGCGGCGCAAGCCATTTGGTCGACCATTTGGTCTTCTCGGTGGGCGTTCGCGCTAATATACAGCTGGCAGCGGAAGCGGGACTGAATGTCAACCGGGGGATTGTTGTTGATCACCGGTTGCAGACCAGCGATTCGTCGGTTTTCGCGGCGGGGGATGCGGTTGAATTGGAGGGCCAAGGATTTGGCCTATGGACCCAGGCGACCGAACAAGGAAGAATCGCGGGCGTCAATATGGCAGGCGGACATCAGCGGTATCAGGCGTCAGCACCCTTTACCTTGCTCCATATTGCCGGGATTCGGCTTTTTTCTGTGGGCGAGATTCAGGATTACGATCAAACGGTAGATGGGTTTTACGAGGAAAAACAGAAGTGGAAGCGATTGTATTTGCGAAATGGTCGTGCGGTCGGCGGTGTTTTGATCGGGGATTTGTCACAGATGCAGAGGATGAAACGTCTGGTGATGGCGCAGGATTTTGTTGATGGCGACCGGAATATCGAAGAAATATTGGTTTAGAAGTGAAGAAGGAAGCCGCTTGGTTTGATTGCCTGCAATAAGGAGAGAAAAATGGATCGTGATTTGGTCGAACTATTGGAAAAAGCCGCGGCGCAATATGAAAGGGGGCGTTTGGAAGGGTGGACGCCGGATGATGTGCATGATTATCGCGTTGCGATTCGGAGAACGCGAGCCTATTTGAAGTTTTGGCGCGGCGTTTCGCCTCGCCGGCAAAAAGAGTTTCGGGAACGACTTCGGATGCTGCAGCGCCAGACCGCCTTTGTTCGGGAATGGGATGTGTTTTATGAACGCTTTTCGGAAGCCTTGGCGGAGGAATCGATTCAAAAAGGGGCATTTGCCCGGTTTGTTCAAATCCAGGGCTGGAATGAAAGCAAAGCGGTTTGGGACGAACTGGTTGCGGACGGGAAACGGCTGAAAGGACAGCCTCCCAAGGATCTGCAGGAGCAATTGCGAAAGCGAACGATTCGGGAAGCCGAGAAGGAAGAAATCAATTGGCACCGGCTGCGAATCCGGGTAAAGCGACTTCGCTACGAACTGGAACGACATAAGAAATCCAGCAAGGAAAGAATTCAGACCTTAAAGGCATGGCAGGATCGTCTAGGGTTGATCCAGGATACGATTACTCATCAGAAGTGGTTTGTATGGCTGGGGGAAGAAGAAAGTCTGGCGAGCCTGGGAAATCAGGCAATGCGAGAAAAATTGGTGGAAGAGGCGCGGCGAGATCTGCCGCAGCTGATCAAAATTTTGCATAAATAACGGCGCATAAAAGCGCCGTTTTCTTATGCGGAATGAAGTTCGAGAATCAAAGCCTGCTGGTCTTCCTGGTCGATAAAGGCAATGAAATGATCAGTCAGCACGGGATTGAAAGTGGAGCCGGATTCATCACGGATGATGCGCAACGCCTCTGTGTGGGTCAGGGCCTTGCGGTAGGGACGGTCTGTGGTTAAGGCGTCGTAGACATCGGCCAATGTGAGAATTTGAGCCCCCAGGGGGATTTCGGCGCTTTTCAGGCCATCGGGGTAGCCTGACCCGTCCCAGTGCTCATGGTGGTGGCGGACCAGGGGGACAGCTGTTTCGAAGAATTCGCTTCTGGATAGGATTTCAGCCCCTTTGGTGGGATGGTCCTTAATCTGCGAGAACTCCTCAGCGTCTAGTTTTCCAGGCTTGTTGAGGATATTGGTCGGGATGCCCAGTTTTCCGATATCGTGCAGGCGGGCGGCAACGGCTAGGGTATCCGCATCTTCATAATGGATAAAATCGCCGAATCTTGACGCAATGGATTCCACCCGCTGGGAATGACCGTTGGTATAGGCGTCATTGGTGCCAATGGCCGCGTTTAAGAGCTGAATCATTTCCAAGTGGCTTTGCTTGACCTGGGTGTCTTTGAGCTTCAATTGTCGGAACAAAGATTGCACCGAACCGTAAAGTAGGTTTGCTTCTTCGACTTCCGAATCGGGCAGAGTTGGGGTTTGGCCCATGCCGATTTCGACCAGTGCGTTTCTGGTGGTCTCGATAAAGGGGTTGATCCGTTCCGTTTCGTTCTTGAACATATGGTAGAGCAAAATCGCGCCGATCAGGAAAAAGACGGCCGGAAAGGCAATACTTTGCGCCAGATAGTTCTTGATATCAAGCTGGGTGGTGATTTGGAGGGTTGCTCCGGATTCAAACAGCGGAAAAGAGAACTCACTCTGGTTCCATCGGCGGACAAGGGGCGCATTCAATTCGATGTCGGCGATAGACAAGGGCAGGATAGCCATCATGCGATCCAAAAATGCCTGGTCGATCCGCTCGCCAACGATGACGGATTTGCCGGCGGAATGATCAGTGGAAAACAGGTAATAGTCGTCGCCCAACCGGTGAATGGAACCCTGTTCGATTTGCTGCATCATCGGCATGAATTCTGCTTCCGATGCCTTTTTTGCCAAAAATGAGCTTTCCCAATCATTGCGCAGATAGAATAAATCGATGGTGTTGAATTCTTCGATCATGACGGATTCTGCGAATTTTTTTGGATTGCGATCCAAGGGAAAATCTTCAAGAATTTGATCGTTCTCCAGAAATTGGATGATAAGCAATTGGTTCATATCGGCGCGCTGGGTCAAATAGGCGTCAATCGACTCGCCGATCATGGCTTCCCCTTGGTCTTGATAGAGTTTTACCTGGTAGGCGACGTTGGCCATCGCCGTGAGGGCGAACAGAATCGCCAAGGCGACGGCATATTTGCTGAAAGCCTTTTTAAAGTGTTCAAAGAGCGAAGATTCTCCCATACTCATCTCCTTTAATTGGATTGTGTTGTTATTTTATCAAAAAATATCCAGAATTTGATAACGAGTCTTTGAACTTTTCGTAAAAAAGCAAAAAAACCTCCCGCTATTGCTCGCGGGAGGTTTGGGATTCAAGATTTAGAATGCACTTAAATCCAATTGTTTGTAATTGCTCAAGAATTCAACCAGGGCATCGGCGGTTTGGTTGACGCCGCCGGCTTCGTTGGATTCGATGTTGATCGGAATGACTGGATCATGAAGAGAAAGACGAACCAAAAACCAGCCGGTTTTGCCGTTTTCTTCAAAAGCGATGCGGACCCCTTCGTAGTTGTCCGGAACCAATGACCAGGTTTTTTTGCCCTTTGCAAATCCTTCCAGGTCTTCAATTACGCCTTGGCCATAGGTTTTAAAGTCTTCGGCTAGAATTTTAACTCGATATTCTTTGGATTCCATCGGCATTTTCATGGTCTCGATGGCTTCCGCCAGGTCTTTGCCTTCACGCGCGCGCTGGGCCATTTCAATCAAGAGTTTGACGACCAGATAGGCGCCGTCATCCAGGAAATAATTCTCTTTCAGTGCAGCGTGGCCGCTGGTTTCAATGGCCAAGGGGCATTCCTGCCCAATGGAGTTCAAGCGGATGGCTTCGTTAATGACGTTTTTGTAACCGCGTTTGAAGCGGTGATGATGACCGCCCTTGCTGTAGATAAACTCGGCAAGTCCGTCAGAAGTAACCGAATCGGTCACAATGGTTGCGCCGGGTGTTTCCGCCAGGCAAATGGTGGAGATCAAGGCAATCAGGCGATTGCGGTTGATGCTCTTGCCATCCTTGGATACCACGGCCGCGCGGTCTACATCCGTATCGAAAATAATGCCCAGATCGGCTTGGTTTTCAATCACGCAGGTTTCGATTGCTTTCATGGCGTCGCCATCTTCCGGATTGGGCACATGGTTGGGAAACATGCCGTCCGGTTCCAAAAATTGGCTTCCATCTGTGTCTGCGCCCAAAGGAACCAGAACTTTCTCGGCAAAAAAGCCGCCGGCGCCGTTTCCGGCATCCAACACGATCTTTTTGCCTTTCAGCGGCTGAGCGTCCCCAGTACGTTCTTGAATGATGGAGACCAAAGACGTGCTGTACAAATCCATTAGATTGGAGTTTTCTTCGCTTCCCTCTTTGGATTCAAAATCAAGGGTTTCCGCTGTTTCCAGAATCCATTTGATGTCGGCTTTTTCCAATCCGCCGGTTGGCGAGAAGAACTTCAGTCCGTTCCGATTGTAGGGAAGGTGAGAAGCGGTAACCATGATGGCTCCGTTTGCTTTTATCTCATCATAAACTGTTGACATATACATCGCTGGCGTACTTGCCAAACCGCAGTTCAAAACGCGGCAACCTTCTGTTTTAAGTCCTTGGATAGTGCCCTGAACTAGATCGGGGCCAGAAATTCGGCTGTCTCGGCCGATAGCAACTACCAATTGATCTGTCTCGTCTGCGTTTTGCTTCAACCAACGCGCGAAAGCGGCGCCAATGCGTTTCGCATGAGCTTCGGTAATGGTAATGGGTTCTCCTTCAACGCCGGCTATGGCAACCCCGCGGATATCGGTTCCATTTTGTAAATGCATAAATTCGCTCATATGCACACCTCCTTAACAGGGCTATTATATCAAAGTTGACTCCTCTTTGAAATGTAAAGAAGCAAAGAAATTGTAAAGAAAGGGAAAAAGAAGGGGAAGAATAGAATGGGAGCGAAAATAGGATGCCGTCAAGCATCCGTGAAAGTGTTTTCCGAGTGGAAAAAGATTTTGCTTATTTTGAAAAGCGGAGAAAACAAGAGCTAGCGGGAGATTGAAGGAGGATGGCTTGTGTTAAATTATTCCTATCTTGATAAATAAACTTAATTTTACCCAAATGATTTGCCACTGTGTTTTTAGTATTTGAAATGAGGGTTGTAACCTCATATCCTAATAAAGTTACGAATGTCTGAAAGTGAGGTGAATAGGATGAATGAGTTTATTCGGCTTGGACTTTTGCTGATGCTTGGTTTTTTCGGCGGCAAAGTCATGAAATTGATCAAATTGCCGACGGTGACCGGATATATCATGGTAGGTCTTATTTTAGGAAAATCGGTTGTGGGCTTGTCGACGCCCGAATTTATTGAAAGTGTGGGCTTTATTAGTTCGATAGCCCTGGTCTTTATTGCATTTAGCATTGGCAGCGAATTTCGGCTGCAGGAGATCCGGGAACTCGGGAAATCCATTGTCATCATCGCGATTTGCGAAGCGACGGCGGCCTTTGTTTTGGTTACGGCTTTTATGCGGTTCTTTGTGGACTGGCCGACGGCCCTGATCTTGGGCGCGGTGTCCTCTGCAACGGCACCGGCTGCAACCATGATGGTGCTCAGGGAGTATAAGGCCCGGGGGCCTTTGACCTCGACCCTGCTGGGGGTTGTTGCAGTCGACGATGCCATCTGTCTGATGATTTTTGCCATTGCTTCCTCTGTTGCCAAGGTATTGGTTGCGCATGAGGTCTTGACCTTTAGCCGTTTGGTGGTGGCGCCGCTGATGGAGATCATCAGTTCAATCGGATTGGGGGTCGCCTTGGGGGCTGCCCTGATTCTTTTGGTGAAACAGGTGAAGAATGATACGGAGCTCTTGACGGTCGTGGTGGCCACTTCACTCTTGATTGCGGGGATCGCTGAGCATTTTGGTTTATCGGAACTGCTGTGCGCGATGGCCGCGGGTGTTACGGTTACCAACGGAATGCCCGTTGTGCCGGCTCGCCGGCTCTTTGCCGTGACAGACCAGTTCACGCCGCCGATCATTACCGCATTTTTCGTGATTGCGGGTTCGCGGTTGGACTTGTCCATGATTCCGCAGATCGGCTGGATGGGCCTTGTCTACTTGCTGGTTCGAATCGCAGGCAAACTGGGCGGGGCGTCCCTGGGCGGCATGCTCTCCAAATCGCCTTTGGTGGTTCGCAAGTATCTGGGATATGGCTTGTTGTCGCAAGTGGGTGTTGCGGTCGGTTTGGCTATTGTGGTGAGCAAGATGTTTGAAGGAACGCAGATTGGATCGTTGGTTTTGACCATTTTATTGGCAACAACCATTGTGACCGAAGTGATTGGTCCGTTAATGACGAAACGCGCGATTTTCAGCGCAAAAGAAGTGTAGAGGAGGAAGTAATCGATGGAAGAGATGGAAAAGCGACAGATGTTGTTTTTAATTTTATCGCCGGTTGTCTTTGAAACCGTTGCGGAAATCTTATCGGACCTTCGGGTGGAATCCATTGCACTGAAGGGTACGCAAGTGACCGGTCCGGCGACGAATCAAAACCTGGAGTTGCCCATGGTCGGCGGATTTTTACGCTTGTTGGAAAAGGACGCGCCGGAAAGCCGGGCGGTATTGGCGGTTATGAAAGAGGAACGGCTGGCGGAGTTTGAGGCGCGATGCGAGGCGATTTTCGGTGATTTGGCCGATAATCGGGACATTCTTGCCATGGTGCTTCCCGTTACACGTACCCTGGGGCATCGATTGATTCGATAAGCGACTGATTTTTTGGAGTCAAACGCTCGTTTTGAGCGCTTGGCTCTTTTTTTGCACAATTCATTTTTGCGCCACCTATGGAGATTTTTCGGGAAGTTTGACTTCTTCAAAGCGAGATGATAGCATGAAAACAAAGCCATCCCAACCCGCATGGTTCCATGTGGAGAATCCCAAATCGAGGTGCGAAATGAATCGAAGCATTTTAGAACGGAAAAGCTTGAAAGACTTAAAGGAAATTGCAAAATCCATGAAGATCAAGGGATACTCCCGTGCGGACAAGGAAACCATCATTGATTTGATCATGGGGGATGTCGGGGAGCAGGAGAAAAAAGAATCGCGCGATCGCCATTATTCAGCCTTGCCGGATCGTTTGAAGGATGAAGTGGGGGATGAGCCCGCAGACTTGGTGGAAGGCGTTTTGGAAGTGATGGCCGACGGTTTTGGCTTCTTGCGAACCAAGAATTACCTGCCCAGCGACGGGGATATCTATATCGCGCCACCGCAGATTCGGCGCTTTCGCCTGAAAACCGGCGACAAGGTCAAAGGGATTGTGCGGCCGCCCAAGGCGGGAGAGAAATTCAACGCCTTGCTTTTTATTCGGGAAGTCAACGGCATGAATCCGGAGCGGGCGGTACGACGGCCGCAATTTGAGAATTTGGTGCCGATTTTTCCCAACGAACGCATGCATTTGGAGGATGACGCCAAAGAGCTTTCCACGCGGGTCATTGATTTGTTCGCGCCGATTGGCAAGGGCCAGCGCGGACTGATTGTCGCTTCGCCGAAAACAGGCAAGACGGTGCTTCTAAAACAGATTGCCAACAGCATTGAAAAACACCATCCAGAGACGGAGATTATCATTCTGCTGATTGATGAACGGCCGGAAGAGGTCACGGACATGCAACGGTCTGTAGGGGCGGATGTGGTGTCTTCCACCTTCGACGAACTGCCCAGCCATCATACCAAGGTTGCGGAGATCGTGTTGGAACGCGCCAAGCGACTGGTGGAGCAGGGCAAGGATGTAGTGGTGCTTTTGGATAGTATCACAAGACTGGCACGGGCTTATAACCTGACGATTCCTTCATCGGGACGGACCCTGTCCGGCGGATTGGACCCGGCTGCGCTGCACGCGCCGAAACGCTTCTTTGGAGCGGCAAGGAATGTGGAGGACGGCGGTTCGCTGACGATTCTGGCCACGGCCCTGATTGATACCGGCAGCCGAATGGACGATGTGATCTTTGAGGAATTCAAAGGAACCGGCAATATGGAAATCCATTTGAACCGGAATCTGTCGGAACGAAGAATTTTTCCTTCCTTTGATATATACAAGTCGGGCACGCGCCGGGAAGATTTGTTGCTGACCGAAGAGGAATTAAGCTGCATGTGGCAGATTCACCGGGCCTTCCAAACCTCGCAAACCATGGAGGTGACGGAGATGATTTTGGAGAATATGCGTTTGACCAAAAACAATCAGGAATTTGTTGAAGTGATGAAAAAGAGATTTTCAAAAAAATGATTGAAAGCGTGAAATGACTATGATATACTATAGCAGTTGAAAAGTGATTTTTTCTGGACAGCTTTTTTAGAAAGAGGTGAAGAAACATGAAAAAAGGAATCCATCCAGATTACCATAGAGTAACCGTTCACTGCGCATGTGGAAACGAGTTCGAAACTGGTTCTACTAAAGAATCTTTGCGCGTTGAGGTTTGTTCTGCTTGCCATCCATTCTACACAGGTACGCAAAAGCGTGCGGAAAAAGGTGGCCGAGTGGAGAAATTCAAGAAGCGTTACGGCATGGAATCAAAATAGGTCAAAAGATGAAGGGGTCAGGATGGGCGAAGCGCGTCGTGCCCCCTTTTTTGTATGCTGAAATTTCTTGGTAGGTGAAAAAAGATGAAGATTCAAAGCGCGCTCCTTTGGGGAGCAGAACAATTGCAGAATTCGTCGTCGCCGCGTCTGGACGCGGAGATTTTGCTTGCCATGATTTTACAGATTTCCCGGGTTCAAATCATGATCCACCAAGAGCTGGAGCTGACAGAAGAACAATGGAAGGAATTTCAGGACCTGATTGAAAAGCGGGTGACCGGATACCCCATCAGTTATATGACGGGGACCAAAGAATTCTATGGCCGCGAATTTTCGGTACAGGAAGAGATTTTGATTCCACGTCCCGAAACGGAGCATCTGATTGAAACTATTGTGAAGTGGGGGCAAACCCATAAGACCCAGACGGTGATTGATATTGGCGCCGGCAGCGGAGCTATCGGCATCACCCTGGGGCTTGAATTGCCGGAGGCTCAGGTTTATGCGACGGATATCAGCAAAGAGGCTGTTTATATGGCGACGGAAAATGCGAAAAAGCATCATTTGACCCGCTACTTGGTCCTGCTGGGGAATCTGGCAGAGCCTTTAAAAGAGTTGGATTTAATGGGCAAGGTCGATGTATGGGTATCCAATCCGCCTTATATTCCTTCTGAAGACATAGAGGAATTGATGCCGGATGTGAAGGATTTTGAACCGCTTCTGGCCTTGGACGGCGGAGAAGACGGGCTGGACTTTTATCGGACCCTGGTCCGGGAAGCGTTCGTATTTTTACGCCCCGGCGGTCTTTTGGCCTTTGAGATTGGCGCCGATCAAGGAGAGGCAGTTGCCGAACTGATGCGAAAGGCGGGATTCCGTCAAGTAACGGTGGTTCCGGATCTGGCCGGGCTGGATCGGGTTGTTTTAGGAGAGAAGGAGCCTTAGCGATAGCAGCGGGGCGGTTTCTCTAGAATAAAATGATCGAAAGGACTTGAGGATATGATTGAAAAACTAGATTTTCTTGAGCAAAAGCATCAAGAATTGGTGAAGAAAATTGCCGATCCGGAAGTGATCGCGAATAATAAAGAATGGCAAAAATTGATGCGGGAACACGCGGAGATTGAGCCGATTGTTGAAAAATACCGTGAATACAAGGGAATCAAAGAATCCTTGGAAGAGAACAAGGAGATGCTTTTGGACAAAAGTCTGGAAGAGGATTTCCGTGACATGGTCAAAGAGGAAATCAAGGAACTGGAAGAGCAATTGCCGGAATTGGAGCAGGAAATTCGCGTCATGCTGATTCCAAAAGATCCCAATGATGAGAAGAATGTTATCGTCGAGATTCGTGCCGGGGCCGGCGGGGATGAAGCGGGTCTGTTTGCGGGAGATTTGTTCCGCATGTACACCCGATACGCGGAACGGAACCGATGGAAAATCGAATTGATGAGTGTTTCAGACAATGGCGTTGGCGGATACAAAGAGGTCATCTTCCTGATCAAGGGCAAGGGCGCCTACTCACGCATGAAGTATGAGTCCGGCACCCATCGTGTACAGCGGGTTCCCGCGACAGAGTCTTCGGGTCGGATTCACACCTCCACAGCCACGGTAGCCGTATTGCCGGAAGTTGATGATGTGGAAGTCGAAATCCATCCAAACGATGTGCGTGTGGACGTGTACCGATCCAGTGGAAACGGTGGCCAGTCGGTCAACACAACGGATTCCGCGGTTCGTTTGACCCATATTCCAACAGGAATTGTGGTTGCCATGCAGGATGAAAAGTCCCAGTTGAAGAACAAGGACAAAGCCTTCCGCATTTTGAAGGCCCGCATCTACGAGCAGCAATTGGAAGAGCAGAACAAGGAGATTGCCGAACAGCGAAGGCTTCAGGTGGGAACCGGGGATCGTAGCGCGAAGATTCGTACCTACAACTTCCCGCAAGGCCGTGTCAGTGACCATCGCATCACCATGACCATCCATAAATTGGAAGCCTTTTTGGACGGGGACATCAATGAGATTCTTGACGCGCTGATCACATCGGACAACGCGGAAAAACTCAAGCAAATTAACCAGTAAAATTAGGGAATAAAAAGCCAATAAGCAATGACAGTTGACCAGCTTGCCGGAATCGACAACTAGCCAATTGCCAAAATCAGCTTAGCTGAATCTTTCAGATAAGGAGATGACGGAATTGGAAGAATACCAGTTTCTTATGGATTTGGTGATCATTATTTTGGTTGCCAATATTGGGGGATATATTGCGAATCGCTTCAGTCAACCTGCCGTTTTGGGACAGATTGTGGGCGGCTTGATTGCCGGTCCGACTTTTTTGGGATTGGTTCATGACTCTGCATTTATAACAGACATGTCGGAGATCGGCGTCATTCTCTTGATGTTTATCGCCGGCTTGGAAACCGATGTGGATGAATTGAAGTCATCGGGAAAGGCGTCGACCATGATCGCGGTTGGCGGCGTTATCGTGCCTTTCGCCTTGGGCGGACTTGCCTTGTTTTTGCTGCGTCCGGGCTTGGATACCCTGGAATACATTTATTACGGGATTATTCTGACGGCGACATCGGTCAGTATTACGGTCCAAACCCTGCGGGACATGGATTGCCTGCGATGCCGTTCCGGGGTCAGCATTCTGGGTGCGGCTATCATTGATGACGTGATCGGCATTATTCTGGTAACGGTGGTTACGGGGATGGTGAGTCCCACAGGCAGCGCCAATGTTTTATGGGTCATTGCCAAGATTATCGGCTTCTTTATGATCGCCATTGGCATCGGGGTTGTCTTCTATAAGCTTTTGAATAAACGGGCTGAGTTTTTCAACCGGCAGCGGCGTTTGCTGCAGGCAGCCCTGATCTATTCTTTCGTGTCTGCCATCTTCGCCGAGGAGATGGGGGTAGCGGCGATTATTGGTGCTTACTTTACCGGCGTCGTCTTTTCGACGACCCATTTTCGCAACCAGGTTTCCCATGAGGTCCAACGGGTGGCCTATGCCCTCTTTACGCCGATCTTTTTTGTGCATATCGGCATTGCGGTAAATATGCCTCCGTTTTCATGGAGTTTGGTTATTCTGAGTTTGGCCTTGACGGCAACGGCCTTGATTGGCAAGGTGATTGGTTCCGGCTTTGGCGCCAAGCTGTCCAAGTTCAGCAATGCGGAAGCCATGCAGATCGGACTGGGCATGATGCCCCGGGCCGAGGTTGCCTTGATCGTGGCCAACTTAGGCTTGGAAATGCATATCATCGGACAAGAGATCTTTACGAGCGTGATTGTCATGGTGCTTCTGTCAACCATCGTAACGCCGATGGCATTAAAAAGGGCTTTTCGAACGGGAAGAGTCAAAGGAGTCGCTTAAAGTCGTGAAAACAAAAATGTTTCGAGTGGATAATGAAAATCAAATCGAATGGATGCAAGAGGCGGCGGCAATGATCCGGGAAGGATCGCTTGTCGCCTTTCCTACGGAAACCGTTTACGGATTGGGTGCCAACGCCCTGGACGCAGCGGCAGTCGCCCAGATCTATGAAGCCAAAGGACGGCCTTCGGACAATCCGCTGATCGTGCATGTGGCGGATTTGGAAATGGTTGAGCGCCTGGTTCGTGAGATCCCGCCTTTGGCCAGGGAAGCCATGAAGCGGTTCTGGCCGGGTCCCTTGACCCTGGTGATGCCGCGTTCCGCGCTTGTACCGGACCTGGTAACGGCAGGTCTTGATACGGTGGCGGTGCGGATGCCTTCCCATCCCATTGCCTTGGCCCTGATCGAAGCGGCGGGGGTTCCCATTGCCGCGCCGTCAGCCAACCGTTCCGGACGGCCGAGTCCCACCAGGGGCGAGCATGTGGCCGAAGACCTAAACGGACGGATCGCCGGCATTATTTTTGCCGACGAGGCGGAATTCGGGGTTGAATCCACGGTGCTGGATGTGACGGGAGAGATCCCGGAAATCCTGCGGCCGGGCGGTGTGACCCGTGAAATGCTCTTGGAGATCTATCCGACAGTCCATGTCGATCCGGCGCTGGAAGAGGTGGCGGCGGACCGGGTGCCTAAATCACCGGGGCAAAAGTATCGGCATTACGCCCCCAAGGCAAAGATGCGGGTGGTATCCGGCAGTGCTTCCTTTAAGAAAAAAACCATAGAGGAAGAAGTCAGCCGGCTTCCGGGCAAGGTTGTGGTGCTGGCCTCCGAGGAACTAGCCGGAGGGTTAACAGAATGCGAGGTCTGGAGTCTGGGCTCCATTGAAACACCCGAGATTGCGGCCAATCGGCTGTTCGACCTGCTCCGGATGTGCGATGCACGCCAGGTTGACTGGATTCTCTCGGAAGGATATAGTGAAAAAGGACTGGGGGCCGCTTTAATGAATCGCATGCGAAAAGCAGCGGGCGGCATGGTAATAAAGGAGGAGACCAAAATGAAATTGGGTGTAGGCAGTGACCACGGCGGTTACGAATTGAAGGAATTTATCAGAACGCAGCTGGAAGCGGAAGGCCATGAAGTCGTCGACTATGGCACTTTTAATGGGGAATCGGTGGATTACCCCGAGGTGGGCAGAAAGGTTGCCTTGGCTGTTCAAGCCGGCGAGGTCCAATACGGATTCGTATTCTGCGGAACGGGAATCGGGATTTCATTGGCGGCCAATAAGGTGGAAGGCATTCGTTGCGCCCTTGTCAGCGAGGAATTCTCGGCAAGAATGAGTCGGGCGCACAATAACGCGAATATGCTGGCCCTGGGCGGACGTACAACCGGTCCGGAATTGGCTTGGTCGATTATGCAGACCTTCTTGACCACAGACTTCGAAGGCGGGCGACATGCGCGCCGGGTTGGTAAAATCGAAGGATAGTTATTCAGAAAGTAAAAAGGAATCACCGCGGAAGCGGTGATTCCTTTTTTATAAGGACGTTGAATGAACGCCAGTCCATCCAGCAGTACAATTATATCATAATCTTAAGAAGTTTTACAGAAATGAAATAATTAATGAAAAAAATTCACAGACTCGGATTTGGGAAGTCTTCCGCGTCGGAAGCGCTTGTCTGGTCGATTTCAATCAGGTACAATAAGGACGAACTACAGGAGGAAAGAGATGCGAAAAGACTGGGATACCTATTTTATGGACATTGCTTTTATGGCGAGGGAAAGATCCACCTGCCCGCGGCTCCATGTGGGTGCGGTGATTGTACGAAACAAGCAGATCAAGTCGACGGGCTACAATGGGAGTCCCAAGGGGCTGCCCCATTGCGACGATGAAGGCTGCTTTATGATTGACGGCCATTGCCGCAGAACCATTCATGCGGAAATCAACGCGATTACCAATGCTTCGCCCGAAGAACGGGAGGGGGCAACGCTCTATGTCACCCATCAGCCTTGTGTAGAGTGTCAAAAGGTGATTATTTCTTCGGGGATTACGCGGGTTGTCTTTGCAGAGGGCTATGAGCCTGAAACGGATTGGTTCCAATATGCCAAACATATCAGTGCCGAGCACTTGGTTGGATACCAGCGGCCGGCCTTTGCGGAAGCGGATAAGAAGGAGCAGAAATGAATGCCTACTTATTAGGATTTATCATTGCGGCGGCCTTGGCCTTTGTCTTGACGCCGGTTGCGAAACGCGTTGCGAAATTGATTGGCGCCATTGACGTCCCCAAGGACGCCCGGCGCATCCATACCAAGCCCATTCCGCGCCTTGGCGGACTCGCTATTTTTGGCGGCTATGCCATTACCCGGGTTCTTTTGGGACAGTTGGGGATCCTGCCCTACGGGGACAATTTTCTTCCGGTGATGGCCGGCGGGGTGACCATTATTGTCATGGGCATGATCGACGATTCCAAAGGCCTTCAAGCCAAGACCAAATTTATGATTGAAATGATGATTGCCATCTTCCTGATTGGCGCCGGCGTGCGCATTGATTTCCTTTCCTTGGGCAGCCTGGCGGGGGATACGGCACCTTACTTTTACTATGACTACCTGCTCTTTCCCGTTACCGCGATCTGGATCGTGGGGATCACCAATACGGTGAACCTGATTGACGGGATGGACGGACTGTCCTGCGGGGTTTCGGGCATTGCCAGTGTGGCGCTTTTTGCCGTTGCCTCCCTCTTTGTCATGGAGGATCCCATCTATCCGCAGGTTATGGCGACGACAGCCGTTTTGGCGGGAGCCGCTCTCGGTTTTCTCCCCCACAACTTCAACCCGGCCAAGATCTTTATGGGCGATACGGCGCGCTGTTTTTGGGGTATATGCTGGCGGTCGTTTCCATTCAAGGCGTAATGAAGTCCATTACGGCATTGTGGATTATTCTCCCGATCTTGATTCTGGGGCTGCCGATCTTCGATACCTTTTTCGCGATTTTCAGAAGGCTTTATCACAAACGGCCGGTCATGGAAGCGGATAAGGGACATTTGCATCATCGGCTTCTGGATTTGGGGCTGAACCAACGGCAGACCGTGCTTATCCTCTACGGGATTACCGGGGGACTGGGCATTTTGGCCTTTTGGCTGACGAAAAATCAAGTAAAACTGTCCATTTGGGGCATCATTGGGATTGTCGCAATATCCTTCGCGCTAGCGGGCTTCTTTTTATGGTGTGACAATCAAAGACGGATCAAAGAACGAAAGGAGCAGGAATATGCAACCATTGAAAGTAATGACGATCTTCGGGACGAGGCCGGAAGCGATCAAGATGGCACCGATTGTGAAAGCCTTGGAAATGGAGAAGCGAATTGACCATTGTCTGTGTGTAACGGCCCAGCATCGGGAAATGCTGGATCAGGTGCTGGCGGTCTTCGACCTTCAGCCGGACCATGATTTAAATATCTTTTCACCCGGTCAAAGCCTGTCGCAAATTACCTCCCGTTCCCTGATGGGGCTGGAAGCGGTGATCAAGGAAGAAAAACCGGATGTGGTTTTGGTGCAAGGCGACACCAGCACGGTTTTTGCGGGCGCTTTGGCGGCCTTCTATCATAAGGTGAAGGTGGGGCATGTGGAAGCGGGACTCCGCAGCCACGACATGTATTCCCCTTATCCGGAAGAGGCCAATCGAAAACTGACGGGCATCTTGACGGACTACCATTTTGCCCCGACTCAGGTAAGCAAGGAGAATCTTCTAAAGGAAGGAACTGATGAAGGCAAGATCTTTGTCGTCGGGAATACGGTGATTGACGCCTTGTTGTCTGTTGCACAGGAAGAATTTGTGTTTGAAAATCCGGTTTTAAACGCCATCGAATACGAGAATCGTGATGTCGTACTCTTGACGGCACACCGAAGCGAGAATCTTGGGGCGCCCATGGAGCGAATTTTTGCCGGGATCCGGGAGGTTGTGGAAGCACAACCCAAAGCGGAAGTGATCTTTCCCATGCATCTAAATCCAAAAGTTCGGGCGATTGCCGCCAAGCATCTGGCGGACCATGAGCGGATTCACTTGATTGAACCCCTGGACTATTTGAGCCTGGCCAATGTGCTGGCCAAGGTGCGCCTGGTTGTCACCGATTCAGGCGGGATTCAGGAAGAAGCGCCGGCCTTGGGCAAACCCGTGCTGGTCATTCGGGAAGAAACGGAACGGCCGGAAGGCATTGATGCCGGCACCGCCAAACTGGTGGGAACCGACCGTCAGGTTTTGGTTCAGGAACTGACAACCCTGCTGACTGACAAGGATGCCTATGCGGCCATGGCCAATGCGGTGAACCCCTATGGCGACGGAAAAGCAGCAGATCGGATTGTTTCCATATTATTGAAAGATTGTCAATAAACTAACGGTTGACGATGGATAAATTGAATGATATATTTTTCTAGTAAGTATTATGTATACAGAATCAATTCGGTTCCGAAGGTTCCGAATTGATTTTTGCAGCTTTGTGAAAACGTTTACTGATCCTGAAGGGGTATTGCTGACGGGGGAATAATGAGCCGGCGGCGAATGCGAAAGGTGAATTCGATGATCTGCTTGATGAAAGACAGAGATGGGATGACGGCAAAGGCAAAGAAGAGAGAAGTTGGCTTGGCGGTCGATTCGGCAAAGAAGAAACTCATTGACAGGGATGGTCTCAATCAAGTACACTATACAAGAGGAACTGTTATTTTATTCACAAAGACAGGTCCGAGCAAACAATTGAATCGAATTCCAGGAGACTTATGAGCGGATGGCAAGTAGACATGTAAGCATTGCATGTCTACTTTTTGCATTTTCTTAGGAAACCAATTTCTTGAAAGCCTTCAAAATAAGTTTATGATTTATTTAACAAATGCAAACGTTTCTTATATGAAAACGGGAGAAAATGGAAGCTTAAGGCCGAATCTCATAGTTTGACACGGATTTCCTTCATTGATTCATCGAGACGTGATAAAATACTTGATGACAAGACAATTGGCATTTTATTCTGGAGTCATTCCATCATATAATGGAGAAATGAGGATGAAAGAATGAAAAGAAAAGATAAAGTGGAAATCGCGAAAAATTTCGCCTTGGTCACCCAAATCGGCATTACGATTGTCGTCACGATTTTGATTACGATGCTGGTTGGGAAAACCTTGGATGATTGGCTGGGCACGAGGATTTTGTTTACGCTCATTTTTTTGATTTTGGGCATTGCCTCATGCTTTAAGACGATTATGCGGCTCGGGACAAAAGAGAAAAACAAGCGTCTCGAGGATTGGGGAGAGGAGGAGGAAGATGATTCGAATCACTCCGGTCAGTGAAGATCCCGTCAAGCGGGTCACGGCGCGGGGACTGATCCTCGCGGGGATAATCAGCGTTGTGCTGAGCTTGACCGTGTCGAATCCAACTCCGATTGTGAAAGGATTCTTGCTGGGGGCCGTCATCAATTTACTGAATTTTCGATTGATGAGTCTGGCTTTTGTACGAATGTCTACCATGCCGGTTCAACGGGTACAGGGATATGCCATGGCGCAGTATATGATCCGGTATTCGATTTACGGCCTGGTTTTGTTTCTCGCGTTTCGTTCGCCCACTACGAACGGAATCGCAACTGCTTGTGGCTATTTTTTAGTGAAAGGCATTATCCTTGCGGACACTGTTATCCAGCGTGTGCAAGAAAAAACACAGAAGAAAGGAGGGAGTTAATATGGAAAAAATGGGGATCCAATTTGTTCTGGGGGGACAAGAGATCTACATCCATGACACGTTGGTGAACAGCGTAGTGATCGTTTTGGCCTTGAGCATCTTCTTTATGGTGGTAAGCCGAAAAATCAAAGCTGCTGATCCGACCAAACCGCCAACAGGCGTTGTCCATGCGATGGAGATTTTTGTGACTACCATCAATGGTTTTGTCACCTCAACCATGGGAAAATCCGGCAAGGGATTTGAACCCTATATTGGAACCTTGGCCATTTATTTAGCCGTAGCGAATCTATTGGGTCTGACGGGATTTTCACCGCCGACTTCTGATTACAACGTCACCTTGTCCTTGGCCATTATGACCTTTTTCTTAACGCAGTTCTTCGGACTCAAAAAGCAAGGTTTCGGGTACTTGAAGGGCATGGCGGAACCCTATGTGTTGTTGCTGCCGATTAACCTGATCGGCGAAATTGCCAACCCGATTTCATTGTCTTTCCGTTTGTTCGGGAATATTGTCTCAGGCGTGGTGATTATGACGCTTTTGTACAATGCGCTAGGGTGGATCGCACCCGTTCTAACGCCTGTGCTGCACGCCTATTTCGACGTGTTTGCAGGATTGATTCAAACATTTATTTTTACCATTCTTACAATGATCTTTATTTCAGGCGCAATGGGAGAAGAGTAAGAAATCATTTTGAACCAATAACCATTTGATTAGGAGGAAACAAAAATGTTGGAAGGTATCACAAGTGAAGCTTTTGTAATGGGATGTTCAGCAATCGGAGCAGGCTTGGCTGCAATCGCCGGCATCGGCCCTGGTATCGGCCAGGGATATGCGGCAGGTAAAGGCGCGGAAGCCGTTGGTCGTCAACCGGAAGCGCAAGGCGATATCATTCGTACGATGATCATGGGCCAGGCGATTGCCGAGACAACCGGTATCTACGGTTTGGTAATTGCAATGATTCTTCTTTTCGTTAATCCATTTGTTTAAAAATCGAGAATGATAGAAAAGGAGGGCAAGTTGCATGACCATTAATCTATTGCCCGATATATATAATTTTTCTTTGCAAATTATTGCAACTGTAATTCTGTTCTTGGTTGCGAAGCGATACCTATGGGGACCGATGACTGAGTATTTGGCGAAGCGACAAGCTTCCATCGACAAGGATATCAATGATGCGGCGGCAAAGAATTTGGAAGCCGACCAACTGAAATCCGAGTATGAAGGCCGAATCGCCAAGTCCAAGGAAGAGGGCCGTCAAATCATCGACCAGGCTAGAAAGCGTGGGGAAGAGATGTCGGACCGCCTGGTAGGCGAAGCCAAGCAGGAAGCGGAAGAACTCTTGCAGCGGGCGCAAAAAGAGATTGCCTTGGAAAAAGCGCAATCAAGGGATGAAATGAAACAAGCGATTGTGGATGTTGCCGTAATGGCTGCGGCGAAAGTCGTTGAGCGCGATCTTACGGATGCAGATCACGCCACCATGATCGACCAGTTTATTGATGAAGTGGGCGAAGCGAAATGGCAGAACTAATTGCGAAACGCTACGCGGAAGCATTGTTTGAAGTCGGAGTGGAAGAAAACCTGCTCGACACTTTGAAGGAAGAGTTAACGCAGATTGCGGATCTTTTCCTCAAGGAACGGGAATACCAAGTGATTCTTCAGCATCCGAAGGTTTCCCAAGCCGAGAAAAAAGCAATGTTTCGAGAGTTGTTCGAAGGAAAAATCACACAAGAGATGCTGAATTTCCTGTATATCCTGGTGGACAAGCACCGTCTTCGTGAGCTTGCCGGGATCAAAGAAGCCTTTGTCGCTTTATACAATGAAGAACGAGGGATTGTAGAAGCCGTAGCAACAACCGCCATCGCGATGTCCGATCAAGCGATCGAGCGAATGGCCAAGGCACTTTCAGCAAAACTTGAAAAAGAGGTTCGACTGCAGAATGCGGTGGATCCGAGTCTGATAGGGGGCGTACTGTTGCGCATGAAGGATCAGGTCATCGACCGGTCCGTTCAGGGCAAATTGGGTCGCCTGCAAGATGAGTTAACGCAGTTAACACTGTAGATCAAGCGATAGGGGTGAAACAGAATCCATGAATCTGAGACCAGAAGAGATCAGCTCCATTATTAAGGAGCAGATCAAACGATATGAAAGCAAGCTTGATGTAGTGGATGTTGGAACAGTTATTGCGGTAGGCGACGGTATTGCCCGTGTCCATGGCCTGGAAAAGGCTATGGCCAATGAATTGTTGGAATTCCCAGGCGGCGTATATGGTATGGCGCTGAACTTGGAGGAAGACAATGTGGGTGTCGTTATGCTGGGTTCTGACGAGCACATCAAGGAAGGGGACGTTGTAAAAAGGACGGAGCGTATTGTGGAGGTTCCCGTCGGGGACGCCTTGATCGGTCGCGTTGTCAACGCCCTGGGACAGCCAATTGACGGCAAGGGACCCATCGAGACGGACAAAACTCGTCCGGTTGAGCGGGTTGCGCCGGGGGTTATTACCCGAAAAAGCGTTGATGTTCCGTTGCAAACGGGCATTAAAACCATTGACTCCATGATTCCCATCGGCCGGGGCCAGCGGGAATTGATTATCGGCGACCGCCAAACGGGAAAAACCGCTGTTGCGATTGATACGATCTTGAACCAAAAGGGACAAGACGTGATCTGTATTTACGTAGCAATCGGCCAAAAGCGCTCGACGGTTGCACAAATTATGGAAACGCTGGAGCGAAACGGTGCGATGGATTATTCCATTATTGTTTCGGCAACAGCTTCCGAACTGGCGCCGCTTCAGTATCTGGCGCCATATGCCGGCTGTTCCATGGGCGAAGAGTTTATGGAGCACGGCAAAGACGTATTGATTATCTATGATGATCTTTCCAAACATGCGGTGGCCTATCGCGCCATGTCGCTGTTGTTGAAACGGCCGCCGGGACGGGAAGCCTACCCAGGCGACGTCTTCTACCTGCATTCCCGTTTGTTGGAGCGCGCAGCGCGTTTGGCACCGGACTTCGGCGGCGGATCCTTGACGGCATTGCCGATCATTGAAACCCAGGCCGGCGATATCTCTGCCTATATTCCAACCAACGTCATTTCCATTACAGACGGCCAGATCTTCCTGGAGACCGAATTGTTCAACGCCGGACAGCGTCCAGCATTGAATGCCGGTTTGTCGGTATCCCGTGTAGGGGGTGCTGCGCAGATCAAGGCCATGAAGAAGGTATCCGGTTCCTTGAAGCTGGAATTGGCCCAATACCGAGAGTTGGCTGCCTTTGCCCAATTCGGCTCCGATTTGGACGAAGCGACCCAAGCCACTTTGGCCCATGGCGCCCGGGTAATGGAAATTCTGAAGCAATCGCAGTATGCACCATATGCGGTTGAAAAACAGGTATTGATCCTGTATGCAGTTCAGAAACGCTACTTAAGCGAGATTCCAGTGGAAAAAGTCAAGGAATTTGAGCTTGACCTGCTGGCGGATGTGGAAACCAACCATCCGGAGCTGTTTGCAGAGATTCTTGCAGACAAAGATTTCTCCAAGGAATTGACAGAAAAGATGGATTCCGTCATTCTGGAGTTCCAAAAGAAATATCTGGAGACCCTATAGAGAAACCGAAAGAAAGGAGGGGATTGAATGGCGGCAAATACAAGGGACATCAAAAACCGGATCAAATCGGTCAATTCGACCATGAAGATCACCAAGGCGATGGAACTGGTTGCAACGGCGAAACTGAGAAAAGCGCGGGCGCAATTGGACCGAACTCGTCCTTATTCCCTTGCTGTTACGGAAAGCATTCAAGAAATCCTCGCGAATTCCGGCAAAATCAATCATCCGTTCCTGGATGCGAGAGAGGTGAAAAATCGCCTTTTCATCGTCCTGGCATCGGATCGCGGTTTGTGCGGAGGCTACAACGCCAATGTCAACAAATTGGTGGAATCGCAAGTAGCGGACCCTTCTTCGGTGAAACTCTTGATTGTAGGCAATAAGGCGCGCAACTACTTCCAGCGCAGGAGTTATGAAATCATTGATTCCTTCAGCGGAATTTCGGAAGCGCCGATCTTCTCCGATGCCAAGCATATCGGGGAAGTGGCTTTGGACTTGTTCAAAAAGGGCGAGGTGGATGAGGTAAATGTGGTGTACACCCATTTCAAGTCGACCATCTCCTATGAACCCAAGGTATTGAAGCTGTTGCCGGCAGAAAGTCTGAAAGAAGATTCGCAGCGCGATAAGCGCCAAGCGCTGATCGAATACGAGCCGTCACCGGAAACGGTGTTGGGGTATTTGGTACCGAAATACGTATTCGGCGCGGTTTACGGCGCATTGATTGAGGCTTCGGCGAGTGAGCAGGGCTCCCGTCGGGTCGCGATGGAGAATGCAACAGACAACGCGGAAGAACTGATCAAAGATTTGGATCTTTTGAAAAACAGGGCGCGGCAAGCGGCAATCACACAGGAAATTTCCGAGATTGTTGGTGGCGCGAACGCATTGAAATAGTAAGGAGTGAGCAACCATGGCTGAAAATAGCGTAGGAAAGATTTCGCAGGTAATCGGACCCGTATTGGATATCCGATTTGACGGCGATCTTCCAGAATTGAATACGGCCATTGAGATTGACGGTCCGGAAGGCAAAGTCATTGCGGAAGTGGCGCAGCATATCGGAGATGATATGGTGCGATGTATCTCAATGGATTCTACAGATGGTTTCGTTCGAGGAATGGATGCGGTCAACACCGGCGCGCCAATTTCCGTACCCGTGGGCGAGAAGACCCTGGGTCGGATGTTTAGCGTAACGGGCCAGGCAATCGACGGTCAAGCGGACGTGGAAGACGCCCCTCGTCTGCCGATTCACCGTGCGGCACCATCTTTTGAAGAACAAGCGACAACTACAGAGATTTTTGAAACAGGAATCAAGGTCGTCGACCTGATCTGCCCCTATGCAAAGGGCGGCAAGATCGGTCTCTTCGGCGGTGCCGGCGTAGGCAAGACGGTATTGATTCAGGAATTGATCAACAATATCGCAACCGAGCATGGCGGATTGTCCGTATTTGCAGGGGTAGGCGAGCGTACCCGTGAGGGAAATGACCTGTATTTCGAGATGAAAGAATCCGGCGTACTGTCCAAAACCTCTTTGGTGTTCGGCCAGATGAACGAGCCGCCTGGAGCGCGTATGCGCGTTGCCTTGACGGGCTTGACCATTGCCGAAAACTTCCGGGACCAGGAAGGCCAGGACGTACTGTTGTTTATCGACAACATCTTCCGGTTTACCCAAGCGGGTTCCGAGGTATCGGCGCTTCTGGGCCGCATGCCTTCCGCCGTTGGCTACCAGCCAACCCTGGCAACGGAAATGGGTGCTTTGCAAGAGCGGATCACATCAACGAAAAAAGGCTCCATCACATCGGTTCAGGCCGTATACGTGCCGGCCGATGACTTGACTGACCCGGCTCCGGCAACAACCTTTGCCCATCTGGATGCGACAACTGTATTGGATCGCGGCATTGCCGCCCTGGGTATCTATCCGGCGGTAGACCCCTTGGATTCCTCTTCACGAATTTTGGATCCGAACGTGGTTGGCGACGAGCACTATCAAGTTGCCCGCGATGTGCAGGAGATTCTACAGCGCTACAAAGAGCTTCAGGATATTATCGCGATTTTGGGTATGGATGAGCTTTCGGAAGACGATAAGCTGATTGTAGCCCGCGCGAGAAAGATCCAGCGTTTCCTTTCCCAACCGTTCACGGTCGCAGAGCAGTTTACGGGAATGGATGGTGTCTATGTGCCATTGAAAGAGACCATTCGCGGTTTCAAGGAGATCTTGGACGGCTTGCATGATGCCTTGCCGGAACAAGCATTCCTATACGTAGGAACCATTGAGGAAGCGGTTAAAAAAGCAGAATCGATGAAAGCGTAGAGGAGGGATCGGATGTCAACGTTCCGACTCGATGTGGTGACACCCAATCGCCATTTTTTCTCGGAAGAGGTGGAGATGGTGATTGTGCGCGGAACCGAAGGGGATTTAGGTGTCCTGAAGGGGCATTATCCCATGGTGACGCAATTGGGGATTGCCCGACTAAAGATCAAGCAGGCAGGCCAATGGAAGGAAGCGGCCATTTCTTCCGGATATGCCGAGATCAAAGAAAACTACACGATTATTGTAACGGATTCTGCCGAGTGGCCGGATGAGATCGATGTGGATCGCGCCGAAGCCGCTATGCAAAGAGCCAAGGAGCGCTTGAAGCATGGACCGACCGATTTGGATCTGGTTCGCGCCGAGGCTGCCTTGCGCCGTGCCATTACTCGAATCGATGTGGCAAGCCGAAACAAATAATCATTGCCGCCCGTCTGATTGACGGGCGGTTTTGTGTTTGCTAAATCCTACGAACCTGCTTCTTCCAAATTAGGCGGTCTAATGGAAAAAATCCCTATTAATTTTCTGTGAATCTTGCGGAATTTACACATTTGCGTATTGGCAAGAAAGACCGGTGTGATATAATGATACAAGAATGCGAAAATAGAATTTTCGGAAAGAGCAGGGGGCAATAAATGGGATTTTTTAGAGAGAATATTGGAATTGACTTGGGGACCACCTCCATCCTTGTTTATGTGGAAAAAAAGGGGATCGTTTTAAGCGAACCATCGGTTGTAGCCTTGGATCGCAATACCAATAAAATTTTGGCGGTTGGCGAGGAAGCGCGTCAAATGCTGGGCCGTACGCCGGGCAATATTATTGCGATTAAGCCGCTGAAAGACGGAGTTATCTCCGACTATGAAGTAACGGAAAAGATGCTGAAGTATTTTATCAAGAAATCCATTGGGACATCATTGTTCAAGCCGAAGATTATTGTCTGCGTCCCAAGCGGTGTAACCGAAGTGGAGAAGCGGGCCGTTGTTTCCGCGTCCAACCAAGCGGGGGCATCCAAGACTTATTTGATAGAAGAACCGGTTGCCGCAGCCATTGGTGCGGGCCTGGACATTACCCAGCCGGACGGACACCTGATTATTGACATGGGCGGCGGTACCACAGACATCGCCGTGATCTCGCTGGGCGGCATCGTTGTCAGCCGATCCATCAAGGTGGCGGGCAACAAGTTTGATGAAGCCATTATGCGATATATGCGCAAGAAGCACAATATGATGATTGGCGAGCGTACGGCCGAGGATCTGAAGATCAACATCGGTTCGGCGTATCCGCTGGATCAGGAAAAATATATGGACGCAAGAGGCCGAAACCTGGTTTCCGGTTTGCCGAAGACCATCAAGGTTTCGTCATCCGAAATCCGCGAAGCCATTGAAGAGCCGGTGTCGCAAATTGCCGACGCGGTGCACTCCGTACTGGAGAAAACGCCGCCGGAACTGGCTGCTGATATTTCCGATAAAGGGATTGTTATGGCCGGTGGAGCTTCCTTGTTGGGCGGACTCGACAAACTGCTGCAAAAGCGTACAGGTATTCCTGTTTATGTGGCGGAGGATTCCATTTCCTGCGTGGCTGTAGGCACAGGCAAGGCTCTGGAGCATTTCGATGTTCTGGCCTCCAGCGTATTGAAAAAAGATACCATGTATTATTAAGAAGCGAATCGAAACCAGTTTCCTTGCGGGAACTGGTTTTTTTCTGCTTAAAATTTGGGAAAATATGGACGCTGCCGCCCAATATTTAGTACAATGTAAGTACTATGTGTTGAGGGAGAACGGGAAGATGTGCGAGAGTGGAGTTGCAATTCCAGCCATGATGGATCGGGTTTTTCAGCAGGTGCAGGATCCTTTGTTTCTGTTGGACCATACCGGCCGGTGTCGCTACGGCAATCAAGCGGTATTGGATTTTCTGGGGTACACAAGCGCCGAATTTGAAGCATTGAACGTTTGGCAAATCAGCGACAACCATCATGAAGAGGACTGGGGAAGGCATTGGAAGCGGATGAAGAGCATTGGATCGGGGGAGATGCTCAGCACCCATCGGAAGAAAAACGGAGAGCGGGTTGATGTCATAGTTTCCGCCACTTTTTTGCAGGATCAGAAAAATCAGTGGCTGTATGTCCGGACGCGGGAGAAAAGCGAAATGAAATCCATGCTGGGTTGCACCGGCGCCGCGATTGATCCCAACTATAATATCTTTCGGCATTTGGAAGAGGGCGTTGCCCTGCATGAAATTATCTTGGACGGAGCCGGACATCCGGTCGACTACCGGTTTTTGGAAATCAACCGGGCTTTTTGCACCCTCCTTGGATTAGCAAGGGAGGATGTGCTGGGCAAAACCGTCAGGGAATTGCTTCCCGAGACGCCGGATTCGTTGATCCAGCGGTATGGGGAAGTTGCCCTGGAACGAAAAGCCATGACCTTCCAGCACTATGGCAAGGATCTCAAGAAGCATTGGAAGGTGTATGCCTATTCGCCGGCGGCGATGCAGTTTATCACGATCTTTACCGATATTTCCGATATGATCAACAAGCAGCGGGAGCTGGAGCGGGAACGGCTGCAGATGGCCGTGGATGCCGCGGATTTGGCCTTTCTTGACATCCAGGTGGATCAAGGCCTGGTTCATGTGCAGGGCGGAATTTTTCAAGCCGAACAGACGGAGAGCCTGGAGTTGCTCGACCGCTTTTTCGAGGATATTCATCCAGCCGATCGGGCAACCGTCGCTGACTACCGCGATCGGTTGGCGGAAGGCAAGTTGCGCGATTTTTCCATCGAGCTGCGCCTGCTGCGCGACAAAAAAGAACGGTGGATTGAGATGAATTTGAAGGTCATGGAAGCCATGGCAGACGGCCGTGCCAAACGCGTCATTGGCGTGATCCGGGATATTGACGAGAAGAAACGGGAACGGCAGCGGTTTGAATTTCTGGCCAACCATGATATTTTGACGGGCACCTATAACCGGAACGCCTTTGAACGGTATATTCGAGGAACCCTGCCGGAGGAACGGTATCCGGTGGGCATGCTGCTTTTTGATGTGGATGGATTGAAACTGCTGAATGATGGCTTTGGCCATGGCGAAGGAGACTTGCTTCTGACCTATTTTGCCGAAACCCTGAAACGGGCTTTTCAATCGCCCGCCCGCATCTTCCGTATTGGCGGCGATGAGTTTGCCGCCGTTGTGCCGAACGTGAAGGAAGCGGAAATTTCCGGTATCCAAGAGCGGATCAAAGACCAGGTAGAGGCCTTTGAACTGCCGATTCAGGCCAGCATATCCAGCGGATTTGGCGTGATTGCAACCAAGGACGAGCACCTGGAGGATGTTTTCCGGGACGCGGAAGACCGCATGTATCGAAACAAGCTGTGGGAAAAGCGGAAAGAGCGAAGCAGCATGTCGGAGACCCTGATCAATTCGCTGCAGACTCGGACTCACGAGGACTATTCGCATTTTACCCGCATTGAAAAACTTGCCATGAAGATGGCGGAAGCCCTTGAGCTCGATGATCATGCAAGAATGGTCCTGCGGAAGCTGGCATACGCCCATGATATCGGGAAATTGGCAACGCCCCATGAAATTCTTTACAAGTCCGGCAATCTGTCGGAAGAGGAGTGGGCCGTGATGCGGAAGCATTCCGAGGTGGGCTATCGCATCGCTCTGGGCCTGAATGATTTGGCCTTGGCCGCCAGCGACATTCTATTGCACCATGAGCATTGGGACGGGTCCGGCTATCCCCATGGGCTGAAGGGGGCTGACATTCCATTGACGGCACGGATTATCGGGATTTTGGACGCCTATGACGCCATGACCCAGGAACGATGCTATCGCAAGCAGCTGAGTCATGAAGAAGCGGTGCAGGAACTGCAGAATTGCGCCGGTACGCAATTCGATCCGGATTTGGTTAAAATTTTTATGAATCTTTTATAAACAGAGGAAAACCTCTGTTTTTTTATGGATAAAGTGATAAAATATAACTAAAGTGTAAATAAAACCAAGGAGGCGAAGGGATGAAAAGATTCTTGCATGCAACGCGACTGGCGTCCTATCAATGGAATATTCGTGACAATACGCTCAAGCTTTCACAAGAGTGGTATGAAATTGTGGGCATGAATGCTTCAACCTATGAAGTCACGAACCAAGAATGGGCAAAGCGCATTCATCCGGAAGATCGCGCTTTGGTGAAAAAGCGTCTTCAGGCGCACTTTCAACAAGAAACGGAATGGTTTCAGGCTACCTATCGGTACTGGACGGATCGCAAGCAGTGGATTTGGATTGAGGATTGCGGCCAAGTGGTGGAATGGGATGATGAGGGGAAACCCATTCAGATGATGGGTTTCAACCGCGATGCGACAGAAGCCACGATAGAAAAGCGGAGGTTGGCGGAAACCAATGCGATGCTGCAGTTGGCGGCGGATGTATCCAACCTGTGGATCTACAGCATCAGCATGAAAGACAGACGGGTTCAATTCCAGGGGGGCGCCAAGGGCGAGAATCTTTTGTTCGGCAAGGGCGAAATGGAGCTGCAGGATTTTATGGACAAGGTTCACCCCAAGGAGAGACCGGCTGTGTCCCAGGCCTTCCGCCAATTAAGGGAGAAAAGCCGGGAGATGGTCGACCTGCAATTTCGATTGAAGGACAGCAAGCGGCATTGGCGCTGGGTGGAAGCCAGCGGCCGGTGGTCTGCCGGCGACAAGGTCATCGGCGTTTTTCGGGATGTGGACGAGGATGTGCGGCGGCTCAAGGAGTTGGACCGGCTGGCGAATCGGGATCTGCTGACGGGTCTCTTTAACCGCAATGCCTTCGAGCGAAAGCTCAACGGATTTGCCGCGTCGGTGGAAAATCGGGTGATTGCGGTTTGCGACGTCGACGGACTCAAGATTTTGAATGATGCCTTCGGACACCTGATGGGAGACAGAATGCTGCGCTTCTTTTCCATGGCCTTGGACGAGGTCTTTTCGCAGGCGGAAATGATTGCGCGGATTGGAGGCGATGAATTCGCCATCATCGGGTGCAATACGACTTTGGAGGCCATGGAGGCGCAATTTCGGGAATTGAAGCGAAAGGTGGAGCGGTTTGACCTTCCTGTCCAGGTGGGCGTTTCCTATGGGGTTGCTGAAATGGATTTGATTCAGGATTCCAATCTGGCCTATAAAAAGGCAGAAGATTTGATGTACCGGCAAAAGCATTTGGAGAATTTTGTCAAACGGAATGAATACATGCAGAAGATCTTGATCAAAATGCAGGCCAAGGATCCGGAGATCCATCACCATGCCGTCCGACTGAAATCAGCCGTTAAGCGGTTTATTGAAGACAAGCCCATGGAGGCGAACGACAAGAAGGAGCTAGCATTGCTGGCGCAATTCCACGATATTGGCAAGTTGAACGTATCCAAACAGATTTTACAAAAGCAAAAAGGCCTGAATCACCGGGAGAAAGTGGAAATCAAACGGCATCCGGAGATCGGATACCGGATCGCCCGCTCTTTGCCCGAACTGGCCGGAATTTCCCATGAAGTCCTGACCCATCATGAACGGTGGGACGGCAAAGGCTATCCCCTTCATTTGAAAGGGAAGGAGATTCCCTACAAGGTCCGGGTGCTGGCTCTCTTTGATTACTATGATTCCATTACCCATGACCGGCCATATCGGCCCGCGGTGAGCAAGGAAGATGCGCTGAAGCGGATTGAACGCAGCGCCGGGAAACGATTTGATCCCCAGTTGACAAAAGATTTTTTGGCTTATATGAAAAGGTAGCAGATGGGTCTGTTGCCATTTTTTGAAAATTCTTGAGATTCCCCCCGCCGGGATGGTATAATGGGGTTACGTCTGTGGGAAAGACGGGAAACGGGGGAAGAAGTTGAGGGAACAAAAAAAGAAGGACCCAAGAAAATTGAATACCATTGCTGGAAAGTTCGGTCAGGTCCTGCGCGATTTGGGCGGGGACATGAAACGGGGCAATCGGAAGGCCAAGGCTTGGTTTTCCAAAGAGAAACAAATCCTGCTGGAGCACAGCACCGAAATTCGGATTCACCACCTGAAAGATCAGGAACAAAAGGTGTTTTACGTGCGGCATTTCCGGAAAAAACTCAAGGTTGCTTTTGGGGTGCTGGCGGCTGTCGCGGTAGCTGTTGGCGTGATGACGGTTATGGAAGTGCAGGACTTGCGTCGGCAGGTCGTTGGTCTGGAAACGGAAATGGTCGCCAAGGACGAATTGATTGCAGCCCAGCAGAAAACTCTGGCGGTGAAGACCGAGGATATTACGGAAGATCTGGCCTTGATAGAGGATTACCGGGACACCACCGATGATTTAAACGACAAACTGGAAGTTCTGGTTGAAAAAACAGAAGTTTTGGCCCAGACCTATCTGCTTTCGGCCAATGTTCAATTGTCGGACCGGTCGGGATCGCGGGAAGAGTTGGAACCCTTGATGGATTCCTCGGAAGAAATTGACGACATGATTGTCAGCGTTGCGGAGATCGCCGATTGGCTGAAGACGGAAGAGGGTTCCACGGAGCCGGACCGTCTCTTTGAAATAGAAGAAGAACTTTCCGCCTTTTTGGAGGATGTTCCTCGAATCTGGCCAGTGGAAGGCCGGCGAATCAGTTCGCCTTTCGGGACACGGAAGCATCCGATTCTGAATGGACGTTCCAACCATACGGGCGTGGATATTCCGGACAATTACGGCGCGCCGATCGTGGCGACGGCGGAGGGTGTCGTGACTTTCGCGGGATACCGGTACGGCTACGGTTATATGGTGATGATCGAACATGCCAACGGAGTGGAAACTGTCTATGCCCACGCATCAAAGCTCTTGGTGAAGAAGGGCGACGAGGTCATTCAAGGACAAACCATCGCCAAGGTGGGCAGCACGGGACTGAGTACCGGGCCGCATGTCCATTATGAAATCAAAATCAACGGGGCCTATATCGACCCTGAATTATTCTTGGAACAATAACGAGAAACCGATCCTTGCAGGGTCGGTTTTTTTATCGGGAGCAATCCTTGAAAAAGTTTCACAAGAAAACCCTTGCAAGATAAAAAGATCTATGATATTCTCAAAATACAGAATATCGTATATTGTACTAAAGTTAAAAAATCAATATACAAAAAAACATATATTAGAGTTGCGGGGGGTGAACTATAAGTCGTTATTATTTGAATTTGTAAAATAGATGGAGAGAAAGGGAGAAGAAAATGCGATACTTATTAATTTTTTTAGCAGGAGCAATGGCATCAATGTTGGCAAACCAAGGGGTTGCAATTTTCAATGATGCAGTTAGGCCGTTAATGCCTGAATTTCTTGAAGGAAGAATGAAACGCGCAGAGTTAGCTGCAACAACATTTGCATTGAGTATTGGTTTAGTAATTGGTTTTGGAATACCTTTTTCAATTATGTCACCGATTATTTTGATTCATTCACTGTTTTTGGGGACTGATATTATCGGAACATTTATACCATGTGAGACAAGTGAAGGTTGGTATAAAAAGAAAAAGAATCTAGTAGGTTTTATTGGATCAGGTATTGCAGGTGGTGTTTATGGTATTTTATTACTTGTTGGTTTGCAAGGATTTATCAATATTATGCAAGCCTTGCCAGTTAATGTTTTTGATGCAATGGGAAGTATCGGTGATCCAGTGATTTTTGCTTTTGCGGCGTTCCCATCATTGGCAATTGCGTATGAGTATGGTTATAAAAAAGGAATCATTTCTTTAGGTATTGTAGTTTTAGTTCGTCAGTTGATTGTGATGCTAGATCTAGGAAAACCAGATGGATGGGCATTACTAGCGGGATTCATAATTCTATTCTTCTTTGCGATGAGAGAAAAAGTTGAAACCACAATCGATACAGCAGCCTTGTTTACTGAACGGGTAAAAAATATCAAGAAAAATCTAGTTTGGATTGCAATTATGGGCGCTATATATGGTATGGCTTGCAATGTTAATCTTTTAATGGAAGGCCCTCAGTCATTGGTGGCTATGAAGGATGGATTAACTGACGAAGCGGTAGGGTTTACTATTGCAAGAGCCTTGTCATTTATCCCATTGAAAGGAACTACAGCTTTGGCTACAGGAACTTTTGTTACTGATGGATTTGGTTTTGTTGCTACAGCCGGATTGTTATCACCTAATGTTTTTGTTGCGGGTATTGCAGGTGCAATTGTTATTGCATTAGAAGCTTCTAGTTTACTCTTCTTTGCAAGATTTTTTGATCGTTTTCCTGGAGTTAGAAAAGCTGCAGATAACATTCGAAATGCAATGACTAAATTACTCGAAGTTGCGTTACTGGTTGGATCAATGATTGCTGCAAATAAAATGGCTCCTGGTTTAGGTTATTTAGTTGTTTCAGGACTGTATTTATTTAATGAGACGGCGAAACGGCCAATGGTGAAAATGGCTGTAGGTCCGGTAGCCGCGATATTTGTTGGTATTCTTGTTAATGTATTAGCAGTTGTTGGTCTATATACACCTATTGTGTAGTGTAAAAACCTTCCGTAGAATGCGACGAAAGTCTAAGCTGTGGGAGGTTTTTCATTTAGTAATTTAGGAGATGCTTTAAGGGAGTGAAATGGGTGTCACAGAATGTTGTTTTTAGTCATAAGCTATGATACAATCAATATACAGTTTTTAGTATCTTGAGAGGTGAGGATGCATATGGAATTAGGTATGAACAAGTTGATGTCAAAAAATGGGCGTGCAATTATGCTTTTAGCTAGAGAAATGTTTTCATATGCAGTCGGTGACAGAATTCGAACTGTGACAGATTATGTAGAATTGTTAGAGATATCAAGAGGCACGGTACAAAGTGCATTGAAATTCTTAAAAGAAGATAATTGCATTGAATTGGAATCTAGGGGACATTTAGGTACGTTTTTAATAAAAGTGGATCATAAAAAGCTTTGGCGTTATTCAGACTTTGGAGTAATTATTGGAGCGATGCCATTACCATATTCTAAACGTTATGAAGGACTTGCAACCGGTTTGTATAAAGCTTTTGAAGAGAAAGAAATCCCATTTAGCCTTGCGTTTATGCGTGGTGCGAATAAAAGGATTGAGGCATTAAACTATGGAAAGTATAATTTTGCGATTCTTTCAAAACTAGCTGCAGAGACGCAGCAAATAACACATCAAAAATTGCATATTGTTCATGAATTTCAGCCAGGTAGTTATGTTGGTAACCATGTGGTTGTTTTTCGAGATAAGGCCTATAAAAGCATACAAGATCATATGCGTGTTGGTTTTGATAATACATCAATTGACCAATCTATGTTAACGGAAATGGAATGTGAAGGATTGGAAGTGACATACATTGCGACTCCATATAACCAAATCCTTCAAAAACTTGAAATGAATGAAATTGATGTAGCGATTTGGAATGCTGATGAGATTAAGGAAAAAAATTTGGATTTTAATATTCAACCATTATCGAAGCCATTGGCACGTGAATTAGACAACAAAGGAACGATTGCAACTATTGTTGTTAGTCGAGACTCTTTGGTAATAGGGAGAATTATGGGTCGTTTGTTGGAATTAGACTCTGTTGAGAAAGTTCAAGAGATGGTAATAAAAGATCAAATGATGCCGGTTTATTAAAATTTGAAGTCAAAATACAAAAAAACGTATATTGGAGGAGGTTTATATGGAGGAAATGATTCAACAGCGTTTGGATATATTGAAACAAGCGGGTCAAATCAATAGGAAAATTGAAGCGGCGATTCTGGATTTTGTTATGAGGATGGAAACGGAATACTGCTTAGAAGTGACGGAAGAGAATGGCGCTATGATGGTGATGCATTTAGCGATTGCATTGGCGCGAATTGATCGCGGTGAAACAGTAGATCGCATGGATGCTATATTGGTGGATCAGATTAAGGATGCTAAGGGATATGCTGAACTACCTGCTTTTTTGGGTGAATTGGAAGAGCATATGGGATGGAAGATTCCTATAGAAGAGTTGGAATTTATTGCGCTACATTTTTGCACTATGATTGAAAAAGGAGGAAAAAAATGATTCGATTTGTTGTTGGTGGAGCGATCTGTAAAGATGAAATTGCGAAATTGATTTGTGAGATTGGTGGTGACCAAGTTCAAGTTAGTGTTATGACTGATATGCAAGCTGTCTTAGCAGTACAAAGCAAGCAAGCAGATTATTATTTTGGAGCATGTCATACAGGAGGCGGTGGTGCTTTAAGTATGGCAATTGCATTGCTGACTCTTGCAAAATGTGCAACAGTATCAATGCCTGGAAGACCTCCAAAAAAAGAAGAGGTAGTGGATGCAGTTAAAGCGGGGAAAATTGCTTTTGGATTTACAGGGGACCATATAGATGAATCGGTGACATTAATTATGTCAGAAATTCTATCTAAATAATCAGATTCATTAAATAGAGTAGGGAGAATATAGAATGAAAACATATCCGATTCATACCATGTCATTGGATGAAGCGAAAGCCATGCAGTTTCATTTGGTGGATTGCATCCATCAGGTGATTCCGGGCGGCGGATTTCTTGAAATGGGAGACTTGGGCGTAACCCGAACCATGGGCGCGCCGACAAAAACAAGAAAAGTGGAAGAGGTGCTGGCCAATTTTTTTGGAACGGAAGCGGCCATTCTGGTTCGCGGTTCTGGAACCGGCGCCATTCGCAATGTGATGAATGTCTGCAACAAAGCCGCAGGCAAGATCGTGATTCACGATGCGCCGATCTATCCCACGACCAAAGTGATTGTGGACAGCATGGGACTTGAGCCTGTGCGGGTGGACTTCAATGATTTGGAGGATCCGCGGTGGACTGACTGCCAAGGGGTTCCCTTTGCATTGGTCCAGCATTCACGCCAGGGAATCGAGGATTCCTATGACTTGGAAACAGTGATTGGCAAGCTGAAGGCGATGAATCCGTCGCTTCAAATTCTAGTGGATGACAACTACACGGCCATGAAGGCGCCCAAGATCGGTGCCCAGCTGGGGGCGGACGCCAGTGCGTTTTCTCTCTTTAAGCTTTTGGGTCCTGAAGGCGTCGGCTGCATTGTCGGTACACGAGCTGTGATTGAAAAGGTGCGAAAGATCAATTACTCCGGCGGCAGCCAAGTCCAGGGGTATGAGGCGATGGAAGCCTTGCGGTCCATGGTGTATGTGCCGGTTGCCTTGGCGATTCAAGCCGAGCAGGGAACGGCAGTTGTAGACCGGTTGAATGCAGGAGAACTGGATGGCGTGAAGAACGCCTTTATCGCAAACGCGCAATCGCGCGTGATCCTGGTGGAACTGGAAGAGCCCATCGCAAAGGAAGTGCTTGTGGAAGCGGAAAAATTGGGTGCGGCGCCATATCCGGTCGGCGCAGAGTCGCGGTATGAAATCGAGGCCATGTTCTATCGGGTTTCAGGCACATTTTTGGCAGCCAATCCGGATTTTGAGCAATCCATGATTCGCATCAATCCCATGCGGGCGGGCGCGGATACGGTCATTCGCGTATTGAAAGAAGCAATTAAAGCAGCGAAGAAGTAGGGAGGCAACATGTTTTTAGAGAAGACGATAAATCGAAATCCTGCGTTGATCGAAGCTGCAGTCATGCTTCATAAAACAGGGAAGATCACACCGGACACTTATGTGATGGATGTGGATCAAATTGAAGAAAATGCACGCCTGCTGGCGGAGGAAGCCAAGCGTCAAGGCGTGAACTTATATATGATGACCAAACAGATTGGCAGAAATCCGGAATTGGCCAGACGGATTGCGGCGGCGGGGATTGAAAAGGCGGTTGCCGTGGATCCCTGGGAAGCCCTCGTTTTGGCGGAAGCCGGAGTAGCCTTGGGCCATGTGGGCCATTTGGTGCAGGTGCCCAATGGCATGCTGAAAAGCATCCTTTCCCACCGGCCGGAAGTGATGACGGTTTTTTCCTTGGAAAAGGCCCAGGCCGTATCCGATGAAGCAATGCGTCAAGGCATGGTGCAAAAGGTCTTGATGCGGGTCGTTGGCAAGGACGACCGTGCCTACGCCGGCCAGGAAGGCGGTTTTTTGGAGTCAGATTGGCTGGAGGTTGCGAAGGCCATTCAGGACATGCCGGGAATCCAATTGGCGGGGGTGACCGCATTCCCTTGTTTCCTTTATGAGGAAGGTCAAGTGCGGGCCACCGAAAATGCCAGAACGGTTCAGCGTGCGGCTGAAACCATTCAAACACAATTGAAGATCGAACTGGAGCAAGTGAATATTCCCAGCGCCAACTCGGTTGAAACACTGAAGCTGGTTGCAGAATTGGGTGGCACCCACGGGGAGCCGGGACACGCCTTGACGGGAACAACGCCCCTCCATGCGGTGCGGGATTTGCCGGAAAAACCGGCCATGGTCTATGTGTCCGAGATTTCGCACTTTGTCGGCGAACAGGCCTATGTCTATGGCGGCGGCTTCTACCGCCGATCCTGTGTGAAAGAGGCCATGGTAGCAGGCGGACAAACGGAGCAAGCGGTTTGCGTTCAGGCGCAGGAACCGTCACCAGATATGATTGACTACTATGCGACAATCGACGCTTTTGGGCAAGACTTCCACGTGGGCGATACGGTGGTTTATGCTTTCCGCACGCAGCTGTTTATGACACGAAGCAGCGTGGCCCTGGTTACGGGGATCAGCGAGGGAAAGCCGGAAGTGATTGGCGTTTATGACGGGCTCGGCAGAAAGAAGGCGTAACAAAATGAAGAAACGAGCGATTGTATTGATCCTGGACAGCTTGGGTGTAGGCGCCATGGATGACGTGGCGGAGGTGCGGCCGCAAGATCTGGGGGCCAACACCTTCGGCCATTTGCTGGACACCCATCCAGACATGGCGATTCCCAATCTGAAACGCTTGGGACTGAGCAAGATCCTTTCCCATCCGGCACTAAAACAGCAAGCGCCTCAAGGAAGCTTCGGCGCATGCCGGCTGATGCATGAAGGCGCGGACAGTTATCTGGGCCATCAGGAGATTATGGGCACGAAACCCATGCCGGCAACCATTGTGCCCTTTGCGGACGTTATGGAAGAGGTGCGAAAAGGCCTGGAAGCCAGCGGCTACCGGGTGGATGTGCCGGAACCGGCAAAGCCCTATCTATTGGTCAACGAGACCGTGGTGGTGGCGGACAATATCGAAACGGATTACGGGCAGATCTATAATGTGACCGGTGCGATTGACGAGATGCCTTTTACGGAGATTTTGGCAATCGGACAGCGGGTACGCGAATTGGTTCAAGTCAACCGGGTGATCGCCCTGGGAGGCGAAGGCGTGTCTACAGAGTGGATTCTTTCGTGTATAGAAAAGCGTGAGGATGGACTGGTGGGAGTCAACTCACCCAAATCCAATGTCTACAAGAAAGGCTATCAGGCACGGCATTTAGGCCACGGCGTCAATCCTTCCACCCAGGTTTCAAGCATTGCGATTGAAAAGGGGCTTGAGGTAACCTTGATCGGGAAAATGCAGGATGTGATTATTTGCGCCGGAGCGACCAAAGTGCCTGCAGTAGCAACGCAATTGGTGCTGGATTCCATAGAAGAAGCCATGGATCGAATGGAAACGGGGTTAATATCCGCAACCGTTCAGGAAACGGATTTGGCGGGTCATGCCCAAGATGCAGACCGGTATGCAATGCTTGTTGAAATGGCTGATGCCGGAATTGGCAGAATCATAGACAAGATGACGGACGAAGACTTATTGATTATCAGCGCCGACCACGGCAATGATCCATGTGTGGGACACAGTCAGCATACCCGCGAGAAGACTTTTCTTCTTGCCTATCAGAAAGGGAAGCAGCCGGTTGCTCTGGGGGAACGGGAAACCCTGTCGGATATTGCGGCTTCGGTTGCGGATCATTTGGGAATCGAGCGTCCTGAGAATGGAAGAAGTTTTTTTGAGGAGTAGGGAAATGCAGGTATTGGTTGTAAAAGATTATCAGGAAATGAGCCGCAAAGCGGCAGAACTGTTTCGAACGCGCATGCAGGACAAGTCGAGTCTGGTTTTGGGTTTGGCAACGGGGAGCACGCCGGTCGGAACTTACCAAGAATTGATTCAAATGGTTGAGAAAGGGGAACTTTCCTTTGAAAAGACCACCGCATTCAATCTCGATGAGTATTGCGGCCTTGGTTCAGACCACCGGCAAAGCTATGCGCGGTTTATGCAAGACCAGCTCTTCCAATCGGTGGATATTCAAACCGGTCGCACCTTCATCCCAAATGGAATGGAGGAGGATGTTCAGGAGGAATGCGCAAACTATGATGCTTTAATCGAGAAGCATGGCGGCATAGACCTGCAGCTATTGGGCATTGGGGGCAATGGCCATATCGGCTTCAACGAGCCGGACAAGAGCCTTTCTGCAGGCACCCATGAAGTGCAGCTGGACGAGCGAACGATTCAAGCCAACAGCCGATTCTTCAATTCCATGGATGAAGTGCCAAAGCGGGCGCTGACCATGGGCATGGGATCGATTTTAAAGGCGAAGGAAATTCTTTTACTGGCTTCCGGCGCCAACAAGGCGGAAGCGGTAGCGGGACTTTTGAGCGGGAAAATTACAACGGATAATCCGGCGAGTTTCCTGCAGGTCCATCCCAAGGTGACGGTCATCATTGACCGGGAATTGGCGGATTGCCTGGAGGAAGAAAAAATCGCATAAACAAAAAATGGAACCGAAAGGTTCCATTTTCTAGTTTCCTGAGAATTGCTGCAGCAATTGGTCGGCTTCGATGGAGAAGTAGACGACCAGTTGGTCATTGACAAAGTCAAAGGAGTCGATTGTGAAGATCTCCAGTTTTCTCGGGAAGCGATACTCGTAGGTATCGATCAGCCGATCCGAGATAAAGGCCGGCAAGGTCAAGGCGCCAAGCTGGATATCCGTAAATTCGATGACCACTTCATCGCCTTCAACGCTGAGGTTGGCGATGGCATCAAGTCCGACCGGGATCCGGTGGTATTCCAGGGATGCGCCCACATGCAGGGTTTCCTGCTGGATGTACAGGCGGGATCCGTTGAAAACAAGTCCTTCGCGCGGATTTTCCGCCAAGGATTTCGTAATTCCATAGGAAAAGATTTGATTGACGAGCTTTTCTGAAAAACTGAGTCGCAATCCATCCATCACACCCAGGTCTGCGCCGGAAATCAATTCCTGCAATTGCGGCTCTTCTCTGACCAGGGTATATTGGTTGGGGTTGTCTGGACGGATGGTGAACATCAGGCCCACACCAATCAATGCGAGGATCAGGATTAAAAGGAATAGTCCTTTGAAAAATTTCTTCATTTCTTTCACCTCCTTGTAGTACCTATTGTATCCCAATTTTTATGAAATGTGTATGAATTCATCATGAGATTCTATAGAAAAGCAAACAGGATTTTTGATACAATAGGAGAAGATGAATCATAAGGAGGATGAACATGGGAAAGATCTGTGTAGTAGGAAGTTTAAATATGGATTTGGTGGCAACGGGAGAACGTATCCCGGTTGTTGGCGAGACTGTATTGGGAGAAACCTTTAAACAGGTTCCAGGTGGAAAAGGCGCCAATCAGGCGGCAGCCATGGGACGATTGAAAGGTGATGTGGCCATGATTGGCAAGGTTGGCCAGGACGCGTTTGGCGATGCGCTGATCCAAGCCTTGGCGGATTCCAATGTAGAGGTTGAGACGGTGACCAAAGCCCCGACGTCAACGGGCATTGCCTTGATTACGGTGCAGGCAGACGGCGACAATGCGATTGTGGTGGTACCGGGCGCTAATGCGGAATTGAAAGCGGAAGACATCGACGCAGCGAAGACTGTGATCGAGGGATCTGAAATTGTGATTACCCAACTGGAAACCCCGATGGAAACGGTGACGCATGCCTTGAAAATGGCGAAGTCCTTGGGAAAAACAACGATTTTGAATCCGGCACCGGCCGTGCTTTTGGCCGATGAGCTGATTGAAAATGTCGATTACTTGACGCCGAATGAAACGGAACTGGCGATTTTATCCGGCATGCCTACAGATACCCAGGACCAATTGGAAGCGGCAGCTGCGGCCATGATGGCAAAAGGGGTCAAGGTGCTGATTGTAACCTTGGGTTCCAAAGGCTGCTTGGTGATTGATCACCATGGAACCAAGCAATTCCCGGCTTTCAAAGTGAAAGCGGTGGATACAACGGCAGCTGGAGACAGCTTTAACGCCGGGGTGGCAGTTGCGCTTTCAGAAGGAAAGTCTTTGAAGGATGCCATTGAGTTTGCCACCAAGGTGGGCGCCCTGACTGTACAAAAAGCCGGCGCGCAAAGCAGCTTGCCTTCACGGGAAGAAGTGGAAGCGTTCCGTGGCTAAGAAGAAGTTTTATGCGGTAAAGGTGGGCAAAAAGCCGGGGATCTATGAAAGCTGGGACGCGTGCAAGGCCCAGGTGCACGGACATCCTGGTGCTGTATACAAGAGTTTTCCAACGAAATCGGAGGCACTGGATTTTCTGAGCGGGGAACCGGAGCGGAAAAAAGAGACCGGCACAGGTCTTCCGGACTGGCCGGAAACGCCGGATACGGTGTACGCTTATGTGGACGGCAGCTTTGACGTGAAGACCATGCGCTACGGCTCGGGTGTTGTCCTGATGTATATGGATCAAACCACGAAAACCTTAAGTGTGATGGGGGATGATGCGGATCTGGCCGAGATGCGAAACGTATCGGGGGAGATCTACGCGGCGGAACTGGCCATGAAACAAGCAATTGAAGAAGGCTATGTACGACTGGTTATCTTCCATGACTACGCCGGGATTCGCCACTGGCCCCTGCGGGAGTGGAAGGCCAACAAGCCCGGCACACAAGCCTATCGGGCCTACTATGAGTCCATAAAGGATAAGCTCCAGGTCTTGTTTGTCAAGGTAGCGGCCCATACGGGCGACACCTACAATGAAATGGCGGATGAGCTGGCGAAAAAAGCGCTGGGTCTTTTGTAAAAACAATAAAACCTCGAGATTAAGAATGTTCTACATTCTTGATCTCGAGGTTTTTTATTATTGCATCTACAAGTTTGTGTAGACGATTTTCCCATTAACTAGCGTTAAAGAAACAGAAAGGTCCCGGATGGCGTCCATGGAAGTTGTGAAGAGGTCACCGTCGATGACGGCGATATCTGCAAGTTTTCCCGGTTCCAATGTGCCAAGCTCATCTTCGCGCGAAAGATTGAACTGGCCATTGACGGTCCAGGCTTCCATCAGATTGGAAATGGGCAGCGTGTTTTTTGGATTAAAGGGTGCACCGCCCTCTGGGAACAATCCTCCGCAGGCGTGGTAAATCGATTCAGGGATATCAGGCAGAAGCAGAGGCAAATCGGTGGCGCAAGAGATAACCATGTTAGAATCCGCCATTTTTCTGCGGTTCCAATAGAATTGGCCTCGAGCTGATCCGATTTGCTTGTTGATCATTGGAATAGTGGTAGCATGTGAACCGAATACCATGATTTGCGGATATATCTCTGCCATGATACCCAGAGTACCCATGCGTTCCAAATCATCAGGATCTGTGAATTCAAGATCGGTGATCGCATGGCGCCTAGACAGATGGTTGTTTTCCTTTTCACACTTTTCGAAGATATCGATAGCTTTTTGAACGGCGCCATCGCCTTGTGCATGAAGGGAGAAACGAAAACCTGCATGATCAGCAGCTAAAACATCCTGTTCAATTTGGTCGTAATCAATAAGTTGGTCGCAGCAGCTGAAGGGGTTGGAAGTATAGGGTTTCTTTAAATGACCGCAAGATTGGGAGATAGAGCCGTCTGTCATTAAGTTGAAGCCGGAGAACCGAACAAAATCATTCTGGAAGGTATCCAACATGGTTTTTCCAAATTCCAGATCAATTCCTGCTGAAACGGGCTGAGACATAAAGGAGACGCGCAGCGTCATCTGGTTAGCTTCTTCTAGTTTCTTTAGCGTATCCGTAAAGCCATAATAATCGTCAAAGCCCATTTCTTTCACGGAAGTGATACCGCGTGCGTTCATCATTTTCATATAGGCAACAAACTGCGCTTCGGTGATCATTTTCATCTCGATGGCCGTCTGTATCAGTCTCCAGCAGGATTCTGGAGAGCAATCAGCCGGCGTAAAATGGTATTCTCTCATCGCTTTTGTATTCATCCAGCAGGTTTCACGATCAGAGGAAAATAGAATAACGGCTCGATTTGGGAAGGCTTGATCGAGAGTTTCTGCACTTACCATGGGAAATCGGTTATTTCTCCAGTTTCGTCCCAGAAGGGGTGCTGTCGGATATAACGCCTCTTCAGCGTCATTGAGGGCGGACAAAATTTGATCGAGATTGGTGAAGGCGTTCAGGTCGATTCCGATGTTTTGGAGGGCAAAGCCGAGAAAGAATGTATGCGTATCGGTGAATCCCGGACAAAGGGTTTGGTTGCCGAGTTCCAGTATTTGAGTTTTCGGTCCGATCCATGGAGTGGACTCATTTCTGGGACCTATGCCAATAATCCGGTTTTCTGCGATGGCGAGATAACCGGGGAAAGGATTCTTGTGTTTGCCATCAAAGATGTGATCGGCGTATAGAATGAGACTTGCTGTATTTTGTTTCATGAGGGACCTCCTTTGGTCTATTAGTGGGATGCTGAAAAAATTTGCTGAATCTTTTGGTGGATTGCTTGGGCAAAAACTAAGTGGTTTTCCCTCGAAAAATGGATGCCATCGTTGCCTAGTTTTGAAATAACAGTTGAAGCATCAAAAAAATGAAGCGAGTATTCTGATGCCAAGCGCTGCAAAAGCTGTGGCAACCGATGTGATTTTTCAATGGATTGTTGGGAAAACTCACCGTTTATACTTTGGATTTCTAGCGGGCATGGGGCTACCAAGAGTATTTCGGTAGCTTGCTTGGTCCAATGCAGATGGGAAAGAGCTTTTCGAATCAATTCCTCCATTGAATAGGCGATTTCCTCTGCGGAAACATGATACCGGTCTTTCGTGTCGTTGGTCCCCAGCATGATGATTATCAAGTCAAGGGGCGCATGGGACATGATGCAGGGAAGAATTTGCTTGCTTGCATCTCGATACGGTTCAATAGAATCCTCAAATCCACTGGTCCTTCCGTTGAGTCCTTCTTCGATTACAGAACAATTGTGCAATAAGTCGCTCAAGAGCCCGGTCCATCGAATATTCTTGCCGTACCGTTTGTTTTCATTAACCAAGGTATATCCGTGGGTGTTTGAGTCTCCAAAGCAGATGATGGTTTTCATGGAATTCTCCTTTATAGTTTTAAATAACTAAGCTCAGTATAGGGAATTCGTTTCCGAAAGTCAAAATTGGTATAAAAAAATAATAACTTGAATAGATCGCTCAAACTGTTTAAAGTGTTGTAATTCTAAGGAATTCGCCAATATATGAATATTACGTAATAATTTATCGTGAAAAAATCTTGTTGACGCATAAAAACGCAGGTGCTATACTGAGCTTGTTGAAATTGGTATAAAAAAACGCCCACTTGTTCATTGTTATTTTGGGCGATTGGTATGAAAACATCAAAACTTATCTATTTGGAGGTGTGAGTTGAAGATTGCAGTATTGGGAGACAATTGTATTGACCGATATGGCAGGATTGACCGGGAGTACGTAACAGGCAACGCGGTAGATACAGCAGTGCATTTGAAACGACTGGGCATACCCACAGCGATTATCACAACAACTGGGACCGATCTGCGGGGAGAGTGGGTTCGGAAAACATTAGAACTGGAAAGACTTGATACCAGTCATGTCAAAATTGCCGAAGGAAGCACGGCAGTTACTCATATGAGTTTGGACGGCACAGAGCGAATTCATGGAGAGTATTTGGAGGGTGTGCTTGAGGAAATGTTGTTCGATGAAGATGATCTTCATTTTGCAATACAACATGATTGGGTTCATACAGCTTTTTGGGGGAAGGCGGATCATCTCCTGGAATTCCTGAAAAAATCCGGATGCAGAATTAGCTTTGACTATGCGACCAATTTAAATGATGAGATGGTGAAACGCACGGCTCCATTTGTTGATTGCGGGTTCTTTTCCTATCGGGAACATGATGCATATATTGAGGCTTATTTACAGAAACAGGTTGAAAACGGGATGCGAATAGCGATTTGCACTCTTGGAGAACATGGAAGTTTGGCGTATGACGGCAAACGGTTTTATCAATATGGGGTTATTCCGGCAAAGGTAGTCAATACTATCGGCGCGGGTGATTCATTTATTGCAGGGTTCCTTTCGCAGATGATGCGACAAAAGTCTATTGTGGAAGGTCTGGCATGCGGCGCTCGAGTTGCATCCAGGGTTATAGAGGTTTTTGAGCCGTGGGAACTCGAGAAGGAGTAGCAAGAATAGAAAGGAAGGGTGTACAGTGTTAAAGATTGACAAGAAGGATGTGGATTTTCTGGTAACGGAGAACATGGTTCAGGAAGTGGAAACGGTGATGGAAAGGGATTTTCCAATCGTTTCGAGTATCGTGGACCTGGCGGTAGCGCGAGGAATAGAACGCGTTTATTATGTGGCATGCGGTTCGCCGCTATGTGCTTGTCAGACAGCCAAGATGGTTTTTGACAAGTATTCAGAATTGCCATGTGAGGCATATAGTGGATGGGATTTTTTGGATCATACGCCTAAGAAGCTTGATGAGAAATGCCTGGTGATCGGAGTATCGGATTCCGGAAATTCGGAAGAAGTAGCCATGGCATTGGAGAAGGCTCGGACACTTGGATCGATTACGGTAGGTGTAACGAAGAAGCCGGATGGCAATCTAGTCGCAAAAGCGGCGGAACATGTGATTGCCTATGAAGCAGATTGTATTTGGGAAATCCATTTGCTGATTGCCTTCTGTTTTGCACTGGAATATATTGAAAAAACGATGCCAAACAAAGAAACGGCTCGGATTCGTGAAGATTTGAAAAAGTTGCCTGGGCTTCTGGCAAAATTGGTAAAAGAGACAGAAGAAAAATCCATGAAACTGGGCGAAAAAGCTTCGAAATGGCCGTTTATCTATACGGTTGCTGCAGGTCCATTGCTGCCGCTTGCTTATAAAGAAGGTGTAATCACCATGCTGGAGTTCACATGGACCCATGGGGCATCAATCAATGCAGCTGAGTTCAGGCATGGACCATTGGAAGTTGTGGAGGAAGGTATTCCATATGTATTTATGTTGGGAAATGATGAATCGCGCCATACAACAGAACGGGCAATTCGTTTTGTGGAAAAGCTGACATCGGATTTGATCGTCTTTGATGTGAAAGACTATACAGATGACATGCATCCGCTGCTGGCGCCGTTTGTTTTGTTTGTTCCTTTGGAATACTTCTATTATTACTTGTCGATTAGCAAAGACCACAACCCGGATGATAGACGATATTACGGCGGCTTAATGCCATACTAGAGAAGGATGAATAGAGAGGAGAAGAACATGAAAATCGCGCTGTTTACTTCAGGATATATGAGGAGCGACCTGGAAGAAGCATTTCGAGATGCCCAGCGGTTTGGCTATGACGGTATAGAGATTTGGGGTGGAAGACCTCATGCTTATGCACCGGATCTTCAGCGAAAGTCTACCGATGAAATCAAACGCCTCTCAATGAAATACAGCGTGCCAATTATCGGCTTTACGCCTGAAATGAATGCGTATCCATTTAATATGATGGTTGGCGATGAAGAAATGGTTCAAGAATCACTTGATTATGTCAAACTTTCCATGGATATGGCCAAGGAAATGGGGGCGGAATTCACCTTGATTTCTGCGGCGCATGCAGGTTATTATGCTACGCGAGATGAAATTTGGAAGCGCCTTCTTTCCAATATGGAAGACTTGACGGCCTATGCCGATCAAATCGGACATAAAATTGTTTTTGAAGCGTTAACGCCTTATGAGAGTAATGTGGTAACGACTGCGAATGACCTTGTTGAGCTTTTTCGGCATGTTTCATCTCCCAATCTAGTCGGTATGTGTGATGTGGTTCCCCCCTATGTACAGGGGGAACCGATTATGACCTATTTCAATAAACTAGGCGACAAGATGCAGCATATTCATTTGGTTGATAGTGATGGTAGCTCAGATACCCATTATGTTCCAGGGGAAGGGAATTTGCCATTGAGGGAATTGCTGGCCGAACTGAAAACGCGCGACTATTCCGGATACCTAACAATTGAACTGGTCACGGCATATTTAAACGAGCCGAGCCTGTATGCCAAACGCGCGATTGACCGGGTCCGCAGTTTGCTGGAATAAAAGGTGGTGAATAGAGTGAAAACGATTGATATCCATGTCCATCCAGCGTTTTATGAGCCGATCTGCAATGAGGCACAGTTGGAATCACGTCGGCGGATACTCGATATTCACCAGAATGGCATTGCTTCGATAACGCATATACGCAACCAGATGCGGTGCGCAGGACTCGACCGACTAGTTTTACTGCCTCAGGATTATTCTTCATTGACGACAGAAGGATTAGTGACAAACGAAGAGATCAAAATCTTGATCGATCAGTATCCGGATATGTTTATTGGGTTTGCCAGTGTAGATCCTTTTGCAAATGGAGCTGAAAAGCAATTGATTGAGGCGTTTGAAGAGTATGGTTTGAAGGGGTTGAAGCTAAATCCTTCGAAGCAGCAATACGATCCTGCTGATCTAAAACTAGAGCGGCTTTATGAAATCTGCGAGCGGTACCGAAAACCGGTACTGTTTCACAGCGGGATTTCTTGGGAACCCGACACGCTGGCGAAGTATGCACATCCCTTGGCATTTGAGAAGGTGGCACTGAAGCATCCAAAACTGAAGATTTGTCTGGGCCATTTTGCTTGGCCATGGGTGAGGGAGGCTGCCATGCTTATGTTGAAGTATCCTAATGTCTATGCGGATACGGCAGCATTGTATTTTGACAATGCAAGAGAATTTTATACCCAATTATTAACGCGGGACATTCCAAAGACGTGGGTGGAGCGCAGCTTGCGAAATCAAATTATGTTCGGGTCTAACAATCCGCGCTTTGAACAGATTCGAATGGCGCATGCCATTTCTGAGATCGGTTTTAAAGAGGATACAGTAGAGTTGATTATGGGTGGAAATGCTGAAGCATTTTTAGAATTGGAAGAAGGTGAGTGATTGTTCTGGCATAAAGAGCACCAATTATTAACGGAGCAATACCTGGAATGGCGGTTGATTACCGAGATGGTAGAAGGGGATGTTGCGGAAAGCGGCATCTGGAACGGCATTGTTCTTGTGGCTTCGAAGCATACAACAACCGGCATACTTGTGAATGAAGCCTTAGAGTGTCTAGAGTCTGATATGAATGATTTTTTGATGGACTTAGCTCCTGAGACAGGAGAGTATCGCCATGCTAGAATGCTGAGAGCATACGGTTCTACCGCAGGCAATCCAACGGGTCATTTGAAGTCGTTGATTACAGGCAATCATTGCGCCTTTCCTATCGTTGCGGGATGCATGGTACGGGGAGGTGCGCAAGACATATATTTTTGTGAGTTTGATGGACCGGCTCAGCGAACCTGGACTATTACAGTTGTAGGCGAAAGAGGATAAAAGGAAAGACCGGTTAGGCGCCAATTGGTTTTTCAAAGTTTTGGAAAGCGTTTCGCCGCAAGCTTATAGTAAAGGGTGACTGAGCAGGACTAATATAAAAATAAAGAGAGGAGCTGTCTTATGTATCAAAATAGGGAGCAAGAAGTGCTTCATCATGTTGGTGAACCAGGACTGAAGCGGAAACTCGGTTTGGGAACAGCGGTGGCACTGGGAGTTGGAACGACTGTAGGTTCTGGTATTTTTTCCTCCGTTGGCGAGGTGGCGGGAGCCGCGGGTAGTGCATGGATGACGGTTTTGGCATTTTTCATCGGCGGACTTATCATGATTCCTCAAAATCTGGTGTATGCGGAATTGGCTACTGCTTATCCGGAAAATGGGGGCCAGTATGTGTATTTCAAGGAGGCGGGAAGCCGTCCGCTGGCTTTTTTAACCGGATGGATTAGTTTTTGGGCAACAGATCCGCCATCCATTTCGATTATGGCATTGGCTATCGCTAATTACATATCATTTTTGATTCCATCGATTGCCGGTATTACTGTAAAATTGGTCGCAACAGCTTTTGTTCTAGTCTTTATGGGGATTCATTTGCGTTCGGTTGAAGGCGGTGGAAAATGGCAGACGTTTATCACTGCGTTAAAAATCATGCCGTTTGTAGTTCTAATCGGCATGGGACTTTTCCACTTGCAGGGAGATTTGATATCGACACCAGCAGTATCCGGTGCACCAGTAGGGTTATTGGCTTTGCTAGGCGGTATTGCGGCAACTACATGGTCCTATGATGGCATGGGTGCTGTTTGCTACATGACAGGTGAGATCAAGAATCCAGAAAAAACCATGCCGCGTGCTTTAATCATTACAGTATTGTTGATCATTGTTTTGTATACAGCGCTGACATTTTGCATCACAGGTTTGTTGCCGATGGGAACATTGACTGAATCGGGCGCTCCTGTGGCGGATGCGTTTGCTCAATTGCCTGCAATTGGTGCCGCAGCAGGAAAAATGACTGCGATTATTGCAATTATTGTAATCATCGGTTCATTGTCAAGCTGCATTATGTTCCAGCCGAGAATTGAATATGCCATGGCACGGGACGGATTGTTCTTTAAAAAATTCGGTGAAGTACATCCAAAATGGGAAACACCTGCGTTCTCGATTTTGATTCAATGTGCCGTAGGAATTTTGCTGATCTTTGCATCGAACATTACGGATCTATTGGGATATTTTACGCTAGTTGCCTTGTTAAAGAACTTCTTGACATTTGGCACGGTATTCTGGCATCGAAAAAAACCAACGTACAATCCTTTGTGGAAAATGCCAGCGTGGAAATTGATGACGATTGTTGCGATGGCTTCCAGTTGCATCCTGATTGCCTCCACGTTTATGTGGGCGCCAATCAAAGGGATTGTAGCAGCGGTGATCGTTGTTGGAACTGGATTGCCGGTATATTACTACTGGGAAAAACAGAACAAAAAAATGATGAATGCGTAATAGACATGGAAAGCACTCTCTGCCGGTTCCGGCAGAGAGTGGTTTCTGATTGTTAAAAGAGGAATTTCCGAATCGCAAAAGTAGTAAACATTAGTTTGAATTAGTTGAATGGAATTTTGGAGTATGATATGATTCAATCAGTTGAGCTAAGGATATTAATGACCGTTGCGAGGAGGAAAAAGCAGATGGCGGGATATTGGAGTCGGCCCAGAGATGAAGCGGCGGAAAAAATCGAATGTTATATGATGAAGAATCAATTAAAACCGCATGATAAATTACCTTCTGAACGGGATCTATGCGAAATGTGGGGAATGAATCGGACAACCCTTCGCTCTGCAATCAAGCGGTTGATTGTAGAGGGGAAAGTCTATAACAAAAAGGGTGCTGGGACATTTGTTGCTGAACCGAAAATCGTGAGGAATTTGCAAGACATGCAGTCCATCACGGAATTGCTGACGCAGCATGAAAGAGGATTAAAGTCCCATGTGACTTCTTTTTTGGAGATTCCGTGTAACAAGTACCTCTCGAAGAAGTTGCGGCTTCCCATCGGAACGAAACTTTATGAATTGGTGCGGATCCGTTTGATTGATGAAGAACCAGTCATGTTGGAGACGTCATACTTGAGTGTGGCTCAATTTCCAAAACTGGCAACTTATGATTTTTCTGCGCAATCGCTATACGACATCATTGAAAGCCATTATGGAGTTTTCTTAATGGGCGGAGAAGAGAAGATTGGAATCACCTACACAAATATGGAAGAGTCGGAACGACTGAGGGTCGAAAAAGATACGGCGGTTTTCTCGGTAAAAGGAACAACTTGGAATGAAAATAAAGAGCCTGTCGAATACTTTCAATCGATTGTGCGGGCAGATAAGATTAAATTCTCCAGCGTGTTGAAACGATAGGGAGAGAAACGATGAAAATAGCAGCGGTAGGCGATAATTGCATGGATGTTTACAAGAATCTCGATCAGGCGTTTCCTGGAGGAAATCCGGTCAATGTTGCGGTTTATTTCAAGAGACTGGGGGAATCCGCATCCTATACGGGAGCAGTCGGGACGGATCGGTATGGCGCATTGATGAAAAAAGCGCTTCAGGAAAAAGGATTGGATGTAAGCCGTCTGAAAGTACTGGAAGGCAGTACTGCCGTCACCCAGGTTGAACTTATTGACGGGGAGCGGGTCTTTGGTGATTATGATGAAGGTGTTTTGTCGCAATTTTGCTTGGACGAGTCGGATTTAGCTTTTATTGCCGAGCATGATTTGATGCATACGGGCATTTGGGGCATGATGGAAGATTATCTAGAGGCGGTTCAAGAGGCTGGGGTGCCTGTGTCTTTTGACTTTGCAACCAAGTTGGATGATCCCATGGTTGAAAGGGTGATCGCGCATGTGGATTATGCTTTTTTTGCCTATGATCAGGATGATGCCATGATTCGTGAATTTTTGGAAGCTATTTGGCGGAAAGGACCGAAGATGGCGGTTGCAACCCTGGGCGAAAATGGAAGTCTTGCCTATGATGGGAGTCGCTTTTATGAGTACGGCATCATATCGACAAAAGTGGTGGACACAATGGGCGCGGGCGATTCCTATATTGCAGGTTTTATGAAAGGTGTACTGGAATCGAAGACCATTCCTGAATGCATGGAATTAGGTGCATGGAATGCAACGGAAACACTGAAATATACAGGTGCTTGGTAGAGTGAGAAATTCAGCACAGCAGGAACGGGGTGTGAATGGTGAAAGAGACAAATGGAATTGATTATCGGTCGCCAATTTATTTGCAAGTGCGAAAAGCGATACGGGAAAATATTGAGAATGGCGATTATTTGCCAGGTACAAGTATTCCTTCCGAGAATGAATTGGCCAAGCTTTACGGAATCAACCGACAGACGGTACGCAATGCCATTGCCCTTTTGATTAAGGAAGGTTTGCTGAAAAGTGTACAGGGAAAGGGTGTGTATGTAGTCGGTTCGAAAATGGAACGCGATCTAGACACCTTGGGTGGCTTTACGCAAACAATGCGGGAACGGGGCGCAATTCCTTCCACCAAGGTTTTGATGAAAGTGGTTCGGCAGGCCGGGGACAAGTATGCTCTGATTTTTGGGATTGCACCGGAAACAGAGATTTACTACATCAAACGGATCTGTTATGCGGACGGAGAACCGGTTTCCATTGAAGAGATCTTGATTCCAAAGGCTGTATTGCCTGAGTTGGAAGAGGTTGATTTGGCGGTTTTTTCCATCTATGAAGCGTATGAATTCTACGGGGTTAAGATGGTACGTGCTTATCAAACGCTCGATTTAACAACCCTAGAGAAAAAGGATGCGAAACTGCTGGGCTTGGACTCCTCAGATTCTGTTATGCTGTTTGAATGCAAGAGTTTTGACGAACAAGAACGAGTGATTGAATTTACGAGAACGTATACGCGTGGAGATAAAAGCAACTTCACGGTTCATTTTCAACGAGAAAGTTCAAAGACGGATTCGTGATTTTCACGCGAAGGGCGTTCAACAAAGGAGAACAAAATGAGTTGGACAGAGACCTTGTTTCGGGTGAAGAAACCTATAGTGGGAATGTTGCATCTTCGGGCGTTGCCAGGAGATCCGGCATATAAAGAGACAGATACAATGAAAAACGTCGTGCAGCAGGCAAGGGCGGATTTGCTGGCTTTACAGGCAGGCGGCGTTGACGGGATTTTAATTTCGAATGAGTTTAGTCTGCCATATCAGCGAACAGTTGATATGGTTACTCCGTGCGCCATGGCGCGCGTAATTGGCGAATTAAAGACGTTGATAAGGGTTCCTTTTGGTGTTGACTGCATTTCGGACGGACGAGCGACACTGGAATTGGCAGCGGCAGTTGAAGCGGACTTTGTCAGAGGCACCTTTTCGGGTGTTTATGTGGGCGACGGCGGCTTTTATAACAATGATATCTCCGAAACCCTGCGACGAAAAAAGGCTTTGGGGCTTGAAAAACTTCGGATGCTCTACTTTTTGAATCCGGAATCAGATATGAATCTGGATGTGCGTGAAGTGCCCAAGGTTGCCCAGTCCTTGATTTTCAAGGCCAAACCCGATGGATTTTGCGTTTCGGCTTCGGCGGCTGGTCAAGCCGTGGAAGGCGTTCTTTTGACGGAAGTCAAGGTGGTTTGCCAAGGGGTGCCAATCTTCGTCAATACGGGTTGCCGCAAGGAGAATATTTCAGAGAAACTGGAGGCGGCTGATGCCGCCTGCGTGGGAACGACCTTTAAGCGCGACGGTGATTTTTATGCGGAAGTCGACCAGGCGCGAGTCAAGGACTTTATGACTGAGGTGAAAGCCTATCGCAAGACCCTAGAGGAGGTGCGGTCCAATGGCTAGCAAGTATTTCATGGGGATCGACACAGGGACTTTTGAAAGCAAGGGCGTGATTCTCAACGATCGATTTGAATTGGTGGCGGAACATGCCGCTGCCCATGGCATGGAGAATCCGAAACCCAATCATTTTGAACATGACGCTGAAGGGGTTTGGTGGCATGATTTTTGTGCGATTTCCAATGCTTTGATTGAGAAGTCTGGAATTGATCCTGGCGATATTTTGGCTGTTGGAACCAGTGCTTTGGGAGCGGATTGTCTACCAGTTGACGAGAATTGCAAGCCGTTGCGCAAAGCGATTCTTTACGGAATCGATTCTCGTGCGACGGAGGAAATGGATTTTTTGACCGCACATTACGGAGAAGCGCAGATTCAAAAGTGGTTTGGACGACCGCTTTGCTCATCTGATGTGATGCCTAAGATCCTATGGATAAAAAATAAGGAGCCTGAAGTCTATGCTAAGACGTATAAGTTCTTAACCGGATCCTCTTATTTAACGGCGAAGCTGACAGGAAATTATGTCGTCGACCGGTTTTTGGGACTGGCTTCTTTCAATCCGCTTTATAAGGCGGATGGGACTCCGGATTCGGAGACGTGCCAAATCATTTGCCGGCCTGATCAGCTAGCGAAGGTCAAATCAACAATTGATATTGCAGGAACTGTTACGGAGCAGGCAGCTATGGAAACCGGACTTGTTGCCGGCACGCCGGTGATTGTAGGGACCGATGATGCGGGGGCTGAAGCGATAAGCACCGGTGTTTTGCAACCTGGTGATATGATGCTGATGTTTGGTTCATCGCTTTATATGATCCTTTGTACAGACCGGATGATAGATGATGATCGTTTATGGCGGGAAGAGTTTATCATTCCTGGAACTTATGATATTTCTGCCGGCACCAATACGGCAGGAACATTGACGCGCTGGTACAGGGATCATATTTTTGACGATATGGCATCAAAAGAAGAAGAAACGGGAACAAATGCCTATTCCTTAATGATGAAGGGTGTTAGCGAAATTCCCATTGGATCGGACGGACTGATTACCTTGCCGTATTTTGCCGGAGAACGTACGCCGATCAATGATGAAAAAGCGAAAGGAGTGCTATTTGGACTGACTTTGCAGCATACCAAGCAGCATTTGTATCGTTCGGCACTGGAATCAATCGGGTATTCCATCGCTCAGCATTTTGCCATTATGGAGGAACATCAGGTGCCGATTCGCAAGATCATGGCTGTCGGTGGCGGGACAAAAAATCCGGAGTGGATGCAGATGATTTCAGACATCACAGGAAAGGAAATCCATACGGCTAAAATAACGATTGGCGCTTCTTTCGGAGATGCAATGATGGCGGCAATGGGCGTTGAGTTTCTTCCGGATTTTGATGCGTTCGCATCCGTGATTCAGCCAGGGGAAAGCTATCAGCCGAATAAGTATTATCACGCTCAATACAGCCAGTATCAGCTTGTTTTTGATTCGCTTTATCAAAGTACCAAGGAGTTGATGCATCGGTTGGATGCAATGGCGAAAAACTAGTAGAGATAGAAGAACACCTGAGATCCAATCGGATCCCAGGTGTTCTTTGATTATTGCGAGTAATTATAGCAAGGACTCGATGGAACTTGCGATTTCTTCCGGTGTTACCGGCGGTTCGAATCGGGCGATCACTCGGCCTTCCCGGTCGATGAGGAACTTGGTGAAATTCCACTTTACAGAGTCGCCGTCAAAGAGCTTTGGAAACTTGCGCTTCATCTTTTTAATAAAGGTGCCCGTCTCCGGTTTGGAAGGATCTTCTCCGGTAAAGGGAGCTTCCTGAATCAGATATTGGTAGAGGGGGTCGGCATCTTTGCCGCGCACCTTGATTTTTTTGGACATGGGGAAGCTGACCCCGTAGTTTAACGAACAGAAATTGGAGAGTTCGTTGTCTTCCAAGGGTTCCTGATTGGCAAATTGCGCACAGGGAAAACCAAGAATAACGAATCCTTGGTGGCGATAGGTTTCATATAAAAGCTCGAGTCCCCGGTATTGGGGAGTAAAGCCGCACTTGCTGGCGGTGTTCACGATCAGCAGAACCTTTCCTTGGTAGTCTGCCAAGCTTTTTTCTTCCCCTTCCAGCGAGGTGAAGCCGAAGTTGTAAATAGACATAATGGACCTCCTTTCCTTTTTGCTTTTTACTCATACCCACTGGGAGGGGGGAGTATGCAGGAATTCTAATCTTTCTATTGGAAATCTGATATACTTGAAAAAATGAGAGCGATGGGAAGGAGAAGTCCGAATGCAGATAGGATTTATAGCGCCAAATCAGGAAATGATGGAAGCGGGAAAAGCGTTGCAAGCTGACAACCGCTTACCGGAGGAAGTCGAATTTTTTCTTGGGGATTTACAGGATGGTGTACGGATTGCCCAGGGATTGGCTTATCAAAAATATGATGTGATCATCAGTCGGGGAGGTACGGCCAAGGTGATTCGAAAGGCGGTGGACCTTCCGATTGTAGAAATACAGATTACCGGGTATGACGCGCTTCGGATGCTGATTCCATATCAAAACTCAACGTATCATGTTGCGATCCTGGGTTACGAAAATATTGTGCGGGGATTTCTGCCGGTATTGGAACGCTTGGAGATTAAGGCGTATGTGGAAGTGGTCGAAAAAGAGGATGAGGTTGCCGGAAAGGTGCAGGAATTGCAGTCGTTGGGGGTTGGTGTAGTATTAGGCGATACCGTCTCCGTTACCCAGGCTAAAGCTCTGGGAATGGAGACGGTTCTGGTGACTTCCGGACCGGAATCGATTGAGCGGGCTGTTTTCGAAGCGGTGAAAATCGGGGAAGCGATTCAGTCAGACAGACAGGAAAAGAGACGTCTGCATGCGATTTTAAACTTATCCAATGATGCCATCGTGTTTATTCGTCCATCTGGGGTTATTGAACTGTTCAATCCTTCTGCAGAACGGATCTTAGAGATGGACCACAGGGTAGTCATTGGCAAAAAAATGGATGATTGCGATGGTTGCCATGGTTTCTTTCGGCAGGTGCGGGAGGCCGAGGATTGGGACAATCGCGTTATGAAGTTTGGGAAAACAAGGGCGATGGTATCCAAGGAAGTGATCCGTAACGAAAATGAAGTAATTGGTACGGTTATCACCATGAAAGATGTAACGGAAGTATTGGAGTTGGAGGCGAGAATACGGAAAGACCTTTTGGGACGTGGGCTTGTGGCGAAGAAGCGTTTCGGCGATCTGATCGGATCTTCCACTTCTTTTCAAACAGCGATCGAAAGAGCGAAGACCTATGCGAAGACGGATTCGAATATTCTGATTCGGGGTGAGAGTGGAACGGGAAAAGAGGTGTTTGCCCAGGCGATCCATCTGGAAAGCCATCGGGCGACAGGACCTTTTGTGGCGATTAACTGCGCGGCTTTACCGGCTGAAATTCTGGAGAGTGAATTGTTTGGCTATGAAGAGGGTTCTTTCACCGGTGCAAAACGGGGCGGAAAGCGCGGGATCTTTGAATTGGCGCATAAAGGATCCATTTTCCTGGATGAGATTGGAGAGATGGATGTTCAACTGCAAAGTCGGCTTCTTCGGGTGTTGCAGGAGCGTGAAATTATGCGGATAGGCGGAGATCGTGTGATTCCGATCGATGTTCGTGTGATTTGCGCAACTAACAAAGATTTGAAGATGGCTGTAAGGAAGGGTGAGTTTCGCTCGGATTTGTATTATCGGATTAATGTGTTGCGGGTGGAGATCCCACCGCTTCGAATGCGAATTGAGGATTTGTATGAATTGTCTGATCGCCTTGCCAAACATTATCAGAAAAAGTACCAGATGGAAGAGTGCGGCGTAGACAAGTCTGCATTGGAGCGGCTGAAACATCATCCGTTTGAAGGGAATATAAGAGAGCTGCAGAATATTATGCAGCGGGCAGTTTTAATGGGGAATGGGTTGGTAGAGAGCAGGGTGCTGGATGAGATTTTGTTTGATGAGAAGGAGGAGCATCCTGAAGTTCCGGGAGAAACCCTTCAGGAAAGAGAGCGCGCCTGGATTGAGCGAGTGCTTCGGGAGGAAGGGTTTAACAAAACAAAGGCGGCAGAACGACTGGGAATCCATCGGGTTACTCTGAATAAAAAACTGAATGGGTTTCAGGATTAGTGATGCAATTGTTTTCGGAAGGTGATGCAAAACACATCGGTTGTTGAGGTGTGAAGAGAATAATGTTAAGGGAAACAGGGTGTTTTCCGTGAATTGCGTGTTGGCACGGGATTTGCATTTTAGGGATGCGAATAAACTTTAGGAGGGGTATTATGCAAATCAAAAAAAGTATTGAGCGAATTCCTGGCGGCATGATGGTAGTTCCGTTGATCATTGGAGCGTTGATCAACACTTTCTTCCCACAGGCATTGCAAATCGGAGGGTTTACAACGGCAATTGCCAAGGGCGCAGGTGCATTGATCGGGGTTTTCCTGGTTTGTATGGGGTCGGGCATTAGTCTAAAGGCTGCACCGCAGGCATTAAAGAAAGGTGCGGTGATCACATTCTCGAAATTTGCGATCGGCGTAGCCATCGGATTATTGGTAAGCAAGGTATTCGGTGATAATTTCCTTGGGCTGTCTTCCTTGGCGATTATTGCAGCCATGACAAACACGAATGGAGGCTTATTTGCAGCGTTGGCCGGTGAGTTTGGCGATGAAACGGATATTGGATCGATCGCAATTATTTCCATTAATGATGGTCCGTTTCTTACGATGATTGCCTTGGGTACAGCTGGACTGGCGACAATCCCATTTATGACGTTGGTTGCTGTGCTTATTCCAATCGTAGTCGGTATGATTTTAGGCAATCTTGATCCGGAAATGAAGGAATTCTTGTCGAAAGGTGGCGGAGTATTGATTCCTTTCTTTGCATTCGCATTGGGAGCAGGCATTAACTTCGGTATGCTGCTGAAAGCTGGTGCAGCAGGTATTTTGTTGGGTGTGATGACGACTTTTATTGGCGGTTTCTTTAACGTATTGGCAGACAAGGGCACAGGTGGAACCGGTATTGCCGGTGCGGCAGCATCCAGTACGGCAGGAAATGCGGTTGCTACACCGCAAGCCATCGCTTTGGCCGATCCGAATTTGGCTGCGATTGCAACTGTAGCAACGCCACAGGTTGCGGCATCGACAATTACAACGGCGCTGCTGACCCCGATTTTAACAACGTATATTGCAAAGAGAAATAAGGCCAAGAAAGCGAAGCAAGACGGCAAGTCAAAAGCCGCGTAATTGAGGATTGGAGGTTTACTATGGACAGAAAAATGGTTGTTGTTGCCGATGACTTCACGGGATCCAATGATACGGGCGTACAATTCAGTAAGGCTGGTTTAACAACAAACGTCATCACGGAACCGAATAATCTTCAACGGGATTTGTACAATTCTGATGTATTGGTGGTAGATTTGGAGTCGCGGTTTGATTTACCGAAGGTGGCTTTTCAAAAATGCAAGCAGTTGGGCGAATTGTTAAAGGCTGAAAATGTTATCGTGTATAAGAAACTCGATTCCACCTTTCGAGGAAATATCGGTGCTGAAATTGAAGGATTGATGGCAGGATTGGGGGTAGAGAAAGCGGTGTTGGCGGCGGCACTTCCTTCCAATGGCAGAGTGACCCGAAACGGACAAGTTTATGTGCATGGCGTGCCGCTTGCAGAGACAGAATTTGCAAAAGATCCTCGTACGCCAATCCGATCATCCAGCATTGAGGAAATTTTGGCAGAACAAACTTCTTTAAAGGTAAAAGGGATGTCTGCGGACTGGTTTGAACAGCAAGCAGCGCAACAAGCTTTGGAAATAGCGGCGGAAATAAATGGTGATGTGAATATTCTGGTGTTTGACGGACAAACAGAATCCGATTTGCTGGCGGTAGCAGAGTCTCTGAAAGACAATGCAGGCAATTTTTTGATAATCGGGACTGCTGGACTGGCCAATCATCTGCCCCACGTCTGGGGATTGGCTGAAGCGAAGAGGACCTTTGTATTTGCCGGGAGTGTCAGCGAGCAGACGAGAAAACAGGTTGCTTATGCGGAAGCGGCGATGGAGCTGAAACGCTTCGATCTTTCAGGGCTCGAAATACTGAAGAATCCCGACCAGTTTTTGGACCAAGTAGAAAGGGATATTAAAACAGCCTGGGACGATGGAATAAACCGGTTCGTATTCGCGACAACACGTTCGCGGGATGAAGTGGAGCAGGTTTTTTGTTTGGCTGATGAACTCGGCATCACCCGTAATGAGGCGGCAGAGAAGATTTCCATGTGGATAGGCAAACTGTCTGCAGCATGTATTTTGAAGTACCAGCCAAGTGGAATTTTTCTTACGGGCGGCGATACGGCCATAAAAACTGTGAGAGCATTAGGAGGAACGGGCATCCGTATTCAAAAAGAAGTGTTGCCGGGGATTCCATCGGGTTTCTTAACAGGGTGTGAAGTCGAAGGTAGGGTAGTCACAAAGGCGGGCGGATTCGGAGAAGAAGAAGCGATCTGTCAGGTCATCGAGTTTTTGGAGGCATAAATGAATAGAATTGCGATTAGCATGGGAGATCCGTCTGGGATCGGACCCGAGATTATCTTAAAAACATTACAGAGTGAGGAAGCGAAAGGCAGAGAATTGCTTGTTGTTGGTGATTCGTCGATTCTTGAGGCGGTTCAAGAAAAGGCGTTTGACCAAAAATTGATTATTCGTCCGATACAAACGATGGAGGACGCAAAGTTTGAACAGGGAATAGTAAATGTATGGGACTTGAATTTGGTGGATCCGGATATGATCGAGCCAGGCGTCGTGTCAGCCGCAGGGGGCAATGCTGCATTTCAATATGTGGTGGAGGCCATCAAACTGGCACAGTCGGGAAAGGTGGCGAGCGTAGTTACGGCGCCTTTGAACAAAGAGGCTATGCATTTGGCTGGACATCAGTTTGCCGGTCACACGGAAATCTTTGCGACTTATACAAAAACCAAAGATTATGCGATGCTGCTTTATGATGAAAAATTGAGTGTCATTCATGCTTCTACCCATATCTCATTGCTTGGTGCCATCCAAACCTTGACACAGGAGCGTGTGGAGCGGGTTATTGAACTGGCGCAGGAAAGTATGGAGCGTATCCTTGGCCACAAGCCTAGAATTGCAGTTGCCGGCTTGAATCCGCATGCTGGAGAGAATGGGCTTTTTGGCAGAGAAGAGATTGATACCATCATTCCTGCGATCGACTCGATGCGCGAGCGGGGAGTTGAGGTCTCAGGGCCGTATCCTCCGGATACCATTTTTTTGAAGGCATCACAGGGAGAGTATGACGTGGTGGTGGCGATGTATCATGATCAAGGGCACATTCCGTTGAAGCTATTGGGCTTTCATAGCGGCGTGAATATTTCAGTAGGAATGCCGGTGATTCGAACTTCAGTGGATCATGGGACAGCATTTGAAATTGCTTGGCAAGGAATTGCCAGAAATGACAGTTTGGTACAAGCAATTCAGTTGGCTGAACGATTGGGAGAATGAAGAAGGGCTATGGAGCGTGATTGCTCCATAGCCTATTTTTTATTTTATAAAATTGTCCAAAAGATTATGCCGTTCCAAGGTGCGAAGGATTCTGTGCTTCTCTTTGGTGTATGGCGGGTAGGCTGAAGAGATGCCGAATCGCCGGTGTTTTTTTAAGATGGACTTCATATGGCTGAAGGCTTCAAAACTGTGGACGCCGTGATAGCTGCCCATTCCGCTTCTGCCCCGGCCGCTGAAGGCCATGTAGGAGGTGGCCAAATGCGAGATGGTATCGTTGATGGAACCGCTTCCAAAAGGCACCCGGGTGACGACGCGGTCGATGATTTTCTCATTTTGGGAGAAAAGGTACAGGGCCAAGGGATCCGGCCTGTCGCAGACCCATTGAATGGCTTCCTCAATATTCTTGTAGGTGAAGATGGGCAGGATGGGACCGAAGATCTCTTCCTTCGTCACTTTGCCGCTTTCTTCGATTTCATCCATTAGGGTTGGACCGATAAATAAGGCTTCCTCATCCGTGTCTCCACCGTAGATGATATGTCCTTCACTGAGATATCCGGTAATGCGGTCATAGTGTTTGCGGTTGATAATATGGGCGAAATCAGGATGATCCGGTTTGATTTCACCGTAGAATTCCAACAAAACCTCGATCATGGCTTCCACAAGGGGTTCTTTCAGTTCCTCGCGGACCAAGAGGTAATCCGGTGCCGTACAGGTTTGACCGGCATTGATGAATTTGCCCCAGATGATTCGCTGGGCGGTTGTTTTCGGATCGTCCAGGTCATCGACGATCACCGGGCTCTTGCCGCCCAATTCCAGGGTGACGGGGGTCAGGCTTTTGGCGGCTTCCTGCATCACAAGCTTGCCGACCCTTGTACTGCCGGTGAAGAAGACATAGTCCACGCTTTCTTTTAAAATGGCCTGTGATAGGTTCGTGCTGCCGGAAACGGCAAGTATATAGTTCGGGTCAAAGGTTGCGTCAATCATTTCGCCGATCGCGGCAGAGGTAAGCGGGGCTTCCGATGCCGTTTTCAAGATGGCTGTATTTCCGGCGGCGATGGCGCCGATCAGTGGCAAAAGCACCATATTCAGAGGATAATTCCATGGCGAAATAATCAGGACGGTGCCGCGAGGTTCTGGATAGATGAAACTGCGAGACGGAAATTGTGCAAGGGGTGTATGCTTGCGTCGGGGTCTCATCCATTGGCGAAGATGTTTGAGGGCAAAATTGATTTCCTCGTAGGCTTGCCCGATTTCTGTAACATAGGATTCAAACGCGGGTTTGTGAAAATCTTTTTCCAGGGCATGAATCAAAGGCCGTTCATACGCTTTGAGGGCTGTTTTTAATCGAATGAGTTGTCGTTTGCGAAATTCATACGAAAGGGTCTTGCCGCTATTGAACAGTTTCTTTTGTTCCGAAACAGCGAGTTTGGCAAACTCTTCATTGGTGAGTTTCATGGCGTTCCTCCTTTCTTCTTACTTATTTTATACCTCGTGGGAATTTCCGGTAAACGCAGGAATCTGTTATACTGTATAAAATGGGGTGGTTTTATGATTACGAATCAAGAAATGGTGATTCGGTTGCTGATGGCATTGGCCTTTGGCGGCGCGATTGGCTTCGAACGGGAAATAAACCGTCGGCCGGCGGGATTTCGAACCCACGTGCTGGTCAGTGTCGGTTCCGCGTTAATTATGTTGATATCGGCCTATGCGTTTGAGAACACAGACCCGACCCGGATGGGCGCACAGGTTGTCAGCGGGGTTGGTTTTTTAGGCGCGGGCACCATTATTTTCAGCGGAGACAAGATCAAAGGATTAACGACAGCGGCGAGTATCTGGATTTGTGCGGCCATTGGTTTGGCGTGCGGAGCGGGTTTTTATTTTGCAGCTGGCGCGGCCAGTCTTTTGGCGCTCTTGATTCTTTTGATCGCAGGATTTTTTGAAAAGCGCAGTGAAAAGAAAAAGTACAAGCATATTCGCTTGACCTTCCATGAACGTACGGGTTTGATTGGCGATATCGGACAGATTTCAAAGATGTTGAATGTTCTAATCAAGGATATTCATATGAGCCAATCGGATGATTCGATCTGCATGGTAGATCTGGTCGTGGATGTGCCGCCGCATACCTCCTACAGCATGCTGGTGCTGGAGCTGTCCAAAATTGATGGGGTGATTGAAGTCGTATAAATGTGCGCAAACGGTTTTGCTTGCCGTTTGCGTTTCTTTATGCCGAGCTTGCCGGAAGGTGAGGATTGGAAAATCTTTTCATTTTCTCTTGACGAATTCAGACTTTTTGGATAAAATGGTAATGTAATCGATTACAAAAAGGACTAAATTGGTCCGATTTCTTTTTTACAGTAAATGTAATCGATTACATAAAATAGAAGGGAGAGAAGGATGAAAAAACTTTTTGCATTGTTGTTGGTTGCATTGCTCGTGCTTCCGCTTTTGGCGGGCTGCGCGCAGCAGGAAGAAGGACCTGTAACGATTACCTATTATGGACGTCCGGATGAAAAGGGAATTGAGACCATGATGATTGAGGCATTTGAAGCCGAGAATCCGAATATCAAGGTCAATTACGTTGAACTTCCCGAGAGTACCGATCAAAAACTGCAGACGATCAATACCATGCTGCAGGCGAAAGACCCAGCCATGGATTTGTTTGTAGGCGATGTTGTATGGACACCGATTTTCGCATCGGCGGATTGGGTGCTGGAACTGGATGATTACTTAACTCCGGAAGAAATCGACGAGCATGTTCCGGGCGCGATGAAGGCTTATACATACCGCGACCATGTTTATGGTATTCCATTCTTTACAGACGGCGGCATGCTTTATTACCGAACCGACCTTCTGGAAAAATACAACAAACCAGTGCCAACCACTTGGGATGAGCTGATTGAAACAGCCGCCTACATTATGGCAGAGGAAAACGACCCGAACCTATACGGCTATGCGGGTTCTTGGAAGCAATATGAAGGCGTTACCTGTTCTTTGACAGAATTGGTATGGTCCCATGGCGGGGACTTCTTGGATAAAGACGGCAATGTCATCTTTGATTCGCCTGAATCGGTAGCGGCGATGGCAGCAATGGAAAAAATGGTGCATGAAGCGAAAATCACGCCTCCGGGCGTTGGCGGCTTCGGATCCGGCGACATGCGGGCTTTGGCATTGAACGGTCAAATGATCTTTACACGCGACTGGCCAAGCTTCTACAGCAACTCCATGGATCCTGAAAAATCCAGTGTTGTTGGCAAGATCAAGTATACGGTTCTGCCGCACGCGCCAGGTCAAGATTCTTACTCAACCCTTGGCGGATGGGGCATCATGGTATCGAAATTTACGGACAATCCGGAAGAGGCTGTAAAATTTGCCAAGTTCCGATCCAGCTACGAATCGCAAAAGCAAGAAGCCTTGTTGATTGCGCATTTGCCAACAAGAAAAGCGCTATATGAAGATGCTGAGATCGTTGAGAGCGAGCCTTGGATGGTGGATATGCTGCCGGTTATGATGTCAACCAACCCGCGTCCGCAATCCGCGTACTACGCAGAATTGTCAGCACATCTGCAGCAAGCGTGCCAAGACGTGATTGTAGGCAACAAGACGCCTGAAGAAGCAGTAAAATATGCAACCGAGAAAATGAAGGAGACCTTGGGTCAATAAATGGATGGGGAAGCTTGGTTTTCCAAGCTTCCTTCTTTTTAAGGAGTGAGAAACATGAAAAGAAGGGAAAAAATCGGCTATTTGTGTTTGCTGCCTGCCGCGCTTATGGTCTTGATCTTTGTCTTCTACCCGGTGGCAAAAACCGTTTGGCTCAGCTTTCATGAATTGAGGGTGCAAACCATGACGGAAGGCGCCAAGTTTGTAGGCTTGGCCAATTATCAGAAGATTTTACATGATGAAACGTTTTGGAAAACTTTTCGATGGACTTTTTTCTTTACAGTTATATCCGTTTCGATTGAATTGGTGATCGGGATGGGCTTGGCCCTGATTATGAACCGGAAAATTCCGGGCCAGGGCATTATTCGAACCACCATTCTGATTCCTTGGGCGATTCCAACGATCGTCGCCGGGATGATGTGGTCCTATTTGTTCGGGCAATACGGCATGATTAATGAAATTCTTTTAAAGGCACATGTGATTACCGAGTATCTTCCCTGGATGACGGAAGAACTCTATGCGAAAACCGCGATTATTATCGCTGATGTATGGAAAACAACTCCGTATATGTCTTTGCTGCTTTTGGCGGGGCTGCAAAATGTACCCAAAAACCTGTATGAAGCGGCGTCGATTGACGGTGCGGGTAAAATACAGCAATTCTTTAAGGTTACGATTCCCATGATAAAGCCAGCCCTGATGGTGGCTCTCTTGTTCCGGGTTGTGGCAGCCCTTCGAATTTACGACCTGATTGCCGCCATGACTTCCGGCGGACCGGCGGGAACCACAGAGAGCTTGTCGATTTACGCGGTCAGCACCTATTTCCGTTTTGGCAATTGGGGCTACGGTGCCGCATTGTCTGTTGTGATGCTGGTTCTGGCTTTGTTTATCAGCTTGTTTTTTGTGGATGCCATGAAATCGAAGGTAGGTGACTGAAGATGAAAGAGATTAGCAAAAAAACCATATACATTTTATTCTTTGTCATCTTTGTCGGTTCAATGCTGTTTCCGTTTTTGTTTATCCTCTTTAGCTCATTTAAGACATCGAAAGACATTATGGCGATTCCGCCCAAGTTTTTGCCGACGGAATGGATTTTCTCCAATTACGCCGACGCCTTTCGCATTCAGCCGTTGATGATCTATTTGCGAAACAGTTTGATTATGTCTTTGATGGTAGTATTTTTAACCATTCTCATTGGATCCCTGGCAGCCTATGCCTTGTCACGTACAGAGATTAAGGGGAAGAAAATCTTTTTGGTCTTCCTGCTTTTGATCTCGCTCCTGCCGCCGGTGACCATTATCAACCCGATATACCAATTGTTGAGCAGCTTGCATTTGCTCAATTCCTATCTGGGCTTGGCTTTGGTTATTACCGTGCTGGAACTGCCGTTGGCGGTATGGTTTCTCACGGCGTTTTTTGACACGATTCCCAAATCTCTTGAAGAGAGCGCTGAGATTGACGGGGCCAATATTTTTCAGGTATTCAAGTCCATCTTGTTTCCTTTGGTGAAATCGGGGATCTTTACCGTGAGCATTCTGGTCTTTATCGGCGCATGGAACCAGTTCCTGTTCGCCCTGGTCTTGAACCAGTTTGAGGCGCGGCGCATGGTGACTGTAGGGATTACCTTGTATATTACCGATTATCTGGTGCCGTGGGGTGTCTTGTCGGCGGCATCCATCATTGTGATCATTCCGTTGATCCTGATGGTGCTGGCGTTGCAGAAACGGATTTTGTCAGGCGTTTTGGAAGGTGGGGTGAAGGAATAATGAAAATCGGCATTGTGATTAATACCTATCTGGTTACAGAAAATGGCGAAAAAAATCCCTTTGACCATCCGACGCCCTTGTGGGATTTTGAACAAGCCAATACCCTTAAGGCGACACTGGAAAGCATTCGGGACGCCAATCGCCGTTTGGAAGATGAGCTGACCCTTTATTTGTTTGGGATGGCAGCCAATGAAGTGACGGCGTACGACGATGCGATCGAGCGGAAAATCCGGCGGCTAGTGCAAACCGTGGGCGGCTTGCCTAAAGCCAGGGTTATTACCAACCGCCAGATTTCAGATCTTCGTGAGGAGACGGGCGTTGAATTTTTCGAATCCTCCGGCTACCCGGAAATTCGCAATCTCGGCCTTTTAATTCCATCCATGATGGAAGAAGAACTGATTATGCAGCTGGATGACGATGAACTGATCCGTCCCAATCATTTGGTTCGGTTTGCAGAAATTTTTGAAGCCCATCCGGAATATGGGATTGTAACGGCACCCTATGAGAAAAACGGCACGGTGCGGATTTTGGCTGAAGACCCCTTGCCGACCTGGGAAAAGTATTCGTCCATGGATCGGGATCTCGTTCGGTTTCTTTCTGCAGACGAGTGCCAGCAAACCCTATTTGGGTTCGGGGGAAATCTCTGCCTGAGAACATCGGTTGCCAGAGATGCGCTCTATCCGAGACGGGTGCCGCGGGGAGAGGATTTCTCCTTTCTTTTGGCCTGCCGCTTGCTGCATGCCAATGGAGACAAGGCTGGAGGAATTGCAGCCGGGGCAAGCCGGTTTTTAACCTGGTTCTGCCCGGAAGAGGCAGTTACGATTCTGCATCATCCGCCGGTGGAAGCGAAAGCCGCATTTCTGCGGTATTTTGAAAACAATTTGAACCGCTTTATTCTAGAGCGGCAAATGGTGATGAGCCAGAAGTTGTTCACATTAGAGGACTTGGCGGGTCATTCCAAATACTTGTTTGCCATGTTTGGGCAAAAGGATTTTGAGGTGCAGTTAAGAAAATGGATCCAAGAGATCCGGGAAAGCCGGACGGATATTCAAAATCCAGCGGATATCGATGAAATGGAAAGACGACTCCTGTCGCAATTGAAGGAGAGGAGCCAAGAATCGAGATGGCAGCAGTATTTGCAGGATCGCCGTCAATTTGCCACAGCGCAAGCTTTTTTGTCCGCATGTGACAAACCCGCCTTGTTTGCAAAGATTCGGGGGTGGCAGATGTGATGTGGTGGAAAGATACAGTCGTTTACGAAATCTATCCTGAGAGCTTTTATGATCAGAACGGCGATGGAATCGGTGACCTGGCCGGCATTCGGGAAAAATTGCCTGAATTGAAAAAGCTGGGGGTCGAAACCCTATGGCTTTGTCCTATTTTTCCGTCACCCATGAAAGATGGCGGCTATGACGTCAGCGACTATTGCGACATCCGCAAGGAGCTGGGAGACCTGTCTGAGTTCGACCGATTGATGGAAGCCATGAAGGCACTTGGGTTGCGTATGATTCTGGACATTCCCTTGAATCATACGTCGGATCAGCATCGTTGGTTTCAGATGAGCAAGAAATCGAAGGAAGACTCCTACCGGGACTTTTATATCTGGCGGGAGGGACAGGGAGACAGCCCGCCGAACAATTGGATTTCTTCCAAGGTGGGCGGATCCTGCTGGGAGCAAACTTCGGAAACCGATGAATATTATTTGCATCTTTACTCGGCCTGCCAGCCGGATTTAAACTGGGAAAACAAGCATGTTCGGGCGGAGATGGCCAAAGTCTTGCAGTTCTGGATTGACCGGGGCGTCTCGGGTTTTCGTTTGGATGTCATCAACAAGATCGGCAAGGAACCGGGATTGCCGGATACGCCGATTCATCCGGAGACGGGTCAACCGGACTTTCCGGAACCCTATTTTCAGAACCATCCGCTTTCCCATGCCTATATTCGGGAATTGCGGGAAACATTAAAGGGCGAGGAGATCTTTCTGATTGGTCAAACGCAGGGCGTTTCAGAAGAAGATGCAATCTTGTATGCGGCGCCGGAAAGGAAAGAACTGGATTCCTTCCTTCAGTTTGAGGCGACGGACTACCGTCGAGAAGACGGCCAGTCAAGGGATTTGTTTATTGATGGATGGAGAGACCGTCTTTTCCGTTGGCAAACCATCCACGAAACCCTGTCACCGATGATCTTTTTCGGCAGCCATGATTTAAGCCGATCGGTTTCTCATTTTGGGGACGATCAGACCTATCGCAGGGAATCAGCCAAAGCCCTCGCCCTCCTCCTCTTAAGTCTTCGCGGTGTTCCTGTCATTTATATGGGGGATGAGACGGGAATGACGAATGCCCGGTACGGGAGTTTCGGGGAATATCAAGATATTCGCACGCGTTTGGCGTATGAATACCGGGTTGTGGAAGGCGGCGAATCGGAAGAAGATGTTTTAAAAGAGATTTGGGAGATTAGCCGGGATAACGCCCGGTATCCCATCCATTGGAATGATGGGAAAAATGCGGGATTCAGCAAAGGGAAACCAAAGCTGGCGCCGGCAGCCAACTTCAAAGAGGTGAATCTTGCGCGCGAACAAGAGGATCCGGATTCTGTATTTGTCTTTTATCAAACTATGATTCAAATACGAAAGCGGGAAGCGGCCTTGCGACGGGGAGGCTTTCAGGCGGAGAAGAGTGATTCGGGTGTCATCTCCTTTATTCGGGAAGGGGCGGAACGCCGGCTGCTGGTACAGGTTAACCTGACGGATTCCGAAAGAAAAGCGGAATGGCCCATGGGGGCGACCTGCTTGGTATCGACCGGCAAGGTTCGGAACAAGGCAATGAAGCTATCCCCCTATGAAGGCAGAATACTTGTGATATAATAAGGCTAGGATGTGATGTGGGATGAGTACAATCAAAGAGGTCGCAAAATACTGCGGATATTCAGTGGCGACGGTTTCGCGGGTCTTAAACAATGATCCGGTGGTGAAGCCTCAGACCCGGGAAAAGGTCTTGGCAGCCATTGAAGCCCTGAATTATCGGCCGAATCTTGTGGCAAAAAATCTGCGCACCCAGCGCAGCAATTCCATATTGGTTATGATTCCAACCATTGCCAACCCCTTTTACGCCGAAATTCTTCGCGGGATTGAACAAGGCGTGAAGGAGACGCAAATGAATCCAATCATCGGTACGGTCGAACTCGATCCTGCCCATATGGATCATTTTCTGGAATTATTGGACAGCAATCAGGCGGACGGCGTAATCTTTGTATCCTCTTCCATCACCAGCGACCGCTTGGCTGAAGTAGCAAAAAAACATCCGGCGGTCATGTGCAATGAGCACTTTGATCCCATGCCGGTGTCCTATGTTGCCATCAATAACGAGGAAGCGGCCTATGAGGCGGCTTGCCAATTGGCGGAAGCAGGTTGCAAGCACATTGCCTATTTCAGCGGTGCGCGGGATTCCTCTTCATCGGTTGATCGTTCGGCCGGTGTGAGACGGGCCGGCAAGGACTGCAAAGACTTAACGGTCGATATCATTCGAGGAGATGATGATTTCCATTATCTGAAGGAGAAGATCATCAAGTTGTTGAAAAAAACACCAGGCATTGACGGACTTGTTATGAACTCTGATATCAATGGGACGGTGGCTATCCGTGCATTGGTGGAACAGGGATTGGAACCGGGAAAAGATGTGCGGATTGTCAGTTTTGACGGCACGATCATTTCGGAGATTACAACACCAACCTTGAGTTGTGTGAAGCAGCCGCTGTTTGACTTGGGCTATTTGGCGGTGCGCCTCTTGGAAAACCAAATGAAAGAGGCCGGTGCGCCCATTGAGCGCTTGATCTTGCCGCATGAATTTACCATACGAGAAACATAAAACACAGGAGCCTATCATTAAGATAGACTCCTTTTTTGTTAATCAAGATTTTCATAAGTCAGTGATGAGAATTCTACATCCCCGCTCCAGGTGCGAAAACCCGTGTAGGTATTTTCTTCTGGATTAGAGTTAATGGTGTAGGAATATTCATCTTCATTGAATATTGCAATGTCATCAATATAGACTTTCACTCCTTTGGTGTTTTCATCGATGGTTTCCACTTCGAGGCTCATAGTATGTTCCGACTTCCACCAATTGCTCTCAATGTTTTCCTTTGTTTTTGCGTCTTCGATGTAGTTGCCGATATTGATTCTTTCGGATTTCCAAGATTCTTTTCCGTCATTTCTCGTTCGCATGGCGATCATGGTCCCTAGCCCTGGATCAAACTGAATGATGGAGCCGCTGTCCTTGTTACTGTCGTTGAGGCTGGTTTCCAGAAAGATGCCGTATCCTCTGCTGTCTGCAGATAGGTCGGCCGTGGTGGTCAGCTTATAATGGTCGCTTTTTTCGTAGGGAATAAAGGCGGCGCCGTAGTTGGAGACAAACTTGCCTGTTTCGGTATTGTAATCAAAGCTGCCGTAACCGATGGTAGCGATATCGCTTAGGTCTTTTACATTTCCGTCTGAGAAATCGTAATGGTAACCGTTAAAAGCGATGGCGCCTTCCGGTGCCCCATGAAGGGAACAGGCTACACCATATTCTCCGTTGGCCAGTTCAATGATGTGATAGGTTCCGCCGGAAGGACAGCTTGGCTGATCGTTAAGGTAAATGCCGTCTTCATTGGCTAGGATTTTTTCCAAGAGGATTTTGGGATCTGCCGTGGGTTGTTGTGCCATTTGCTCGCGCAATGCTTTTTTTATCAATGTCCGCTGATGTGCACAGGCATGATTTTCTGTTGCTGCACTGACTCCAAGATAATTTGGTGCCGCGACAGCGAGTATGAGTCCTAAGATGGCAAGTGTGACTATTAATTCAATCAGAGTAAAACCGTCTTTTTTCATTTTCCCCTCCTATCTCATTAGTCTACCAATGAATAGGAAGGAGCGTTTAAAATGAGAAGAATTTTAAGATATTTTTAATCATAGGATTCAAGCTCATCGGTTGATCGTTCGGCTGGTGTGAGACGGGCCGGCAAGGACTGCAAAGACTTAACGGTCGATATCATTCGAGGAGATGATGATTTCCATTATCTGAAGGAGAAGATCATCAAGTTGTTGAAAAAAACACCAGGCATTGACGGACTTGTTATGAACTCCGATATCAATGGGACGGTGGCTATCCGTGCTTTGGTGGAACAGGGATTGGAACCGGGAAAAGATGTGCGGATTGTCAGTTTTGACGGCACGATCATTTCGGAGATTACAACACCAACCTTGAGTTGTGTGAAGCAGCCGCTGTTTGACTTGGGCTATTTGGCGGTGCGCCTCTTGGAAAACCAAATGAAAGAGGCCGGTGCGCCCATTGAGCGCTTGATCTTGCCGCATGAAATTACCATACGAGAAACATAAAACAGGGATTTATTTCCCTGTTTTTTTGTTTGAATTTTTTTATGTAATGAAGGCAACTTTTTGAGTTAAAGTCAGAGCTTGGAACTGGTAGTCTCTAGTAAATGAAAAATGAAGGTACATAGCGTATGTTCTGGATGTGCTAGAGAATAGTATATAAATAATTATTCAGGGTGAACAATAGGTATTTCTTGTGGAGCGGATCTCTGGAAAAAGAAATGGCTCGGGTGTTATTACGAAAAACATCCGGGCTTTTTTAGTGGGAATGCGAACAAACTATTTGACAATTCAATTTATTCACGCTATACTCGACATAACACATCATATGATGTTATACTTTTTGGAGGTGCGAAGGAAATGAAAGCGGAACATGTGCAACAGATTCAAGCGGCGATTGAGGCAGTGAGGAAAAAGAAAATCAAGAATATTTATTTTGTAGCCTGTGGAGGGTCGAAAGCGAGCTTAGGAGTAGGGGAGTATTTCATCGACCGAGATTTGGATATTCCAAGCTGGGTGTATACGTCTAACGAATTTATTCACAGGAGTCCAAAAGCTCTTGACGAGAACAGCTTGGTAATCACAAAATCTCATTCAGGAACAACGCCTGAAACCGTGGAAGCTACAAAGTTTGCTAGAGAAAAGGGCGCATTAACGATTTCTATCACATTTGATGCTGAATCACCGTTGGCAAAAGCGGGAGAATATTTGGTTCATTATAATTACAAGGACGGATCTGACGTGATCGATGGTCCTGTTGGAATTTATTGGACATTCATATTTCAATTGTTGAATGCAATCGATCCGAATGAGAAATATGAGCGTGCACTTTCGCAATTGGTCAATTTGGAAACCTTGATCGCGAGCAATCAAAAAAAGGTGGAAGAAGTAGCCAATGAATTTGGAATCCGAAATAAACGCGAAAAACTGATTTATACGATGGCTTCAGGAGCATATTTTGATGAGGTTTATTCTTTCACAAGCTGTCTATTGATGGAGATGCTATGGATCAACTCCAACGCAATTCACGCAGGCGAATACTTCCATGGTCCTTTTGAAGTGACTGATTACGATGTGCCGTTTTTAATCGTGAAAGGAGAAGGTGCTTCCAGACCTTTGGATGAAAGAGCGATTGCATTTGCAGAGAAGTTTAGTAAAAATGTTGAAGTTATTGATGTTGCCGAGTTTGATTTTGCAGGTGTAGACGGTGATTTAAAGGAATATTTTGGACCTGTTCTTGCGGGTTCGGTTATGCGACTTTATGCGGACGGTTTAGCGGAGCATACGGGACATCCATTATCAGTACGTCGATACATGTGGAAAATGGAATACTAGTCAACAGAGAAAAATCATTGGTTACATTGAATGGAACAAATAAAAAAAGGAGTGAAATACATGAAAAGAAAGATGGCGTTGATATTGGTCATGGTTTTGTTAGCGGTACCAGTATTGGGTGGATGTGCGCAATCAGCTGACGATGGAGAAGCTGCCGGAACAGATGATGGAAAAGTCGTGATTAACTTTTTCCACCGCTGGCCGAATGAGCCAAGAAATAGTTTCTATGAGCAGAAAGTGGAAGAATATACGGCGCTTCATCCTGAAGTCGAGATCCATATGGACTGTGTGCTGAATGATTCCTACAAAGAGAAGATCCGCGTACTTGTATCAAGCGACGATCTTCCAGATATCTTCTCTTCATGGTCGGACTCATTTGCGATGAATCTGGTGTCTTCGGGAAGAATTATGCCGCTGGGACAGATTATGGCGGACGATGCGGCATGGTCCGGCACGTTCATTCCTTCTCAAATGTCGGGGTTTACATTTGATGATACCGTCTATGGAGTTCCATTCACACTAGATGGAAAAGCATTCTTCTACAACAAGGAAATTTTTGCAGCCGCTGGAGTTACAGCACCAAAAACCTATGAGGAATTTATTGATGTATTGGATCAGCTGCAAAAAGAGGGATATGAAACACCTATCGTTGAAGGATTAACAAACGCTTGGGCAATATCCCATTATATGGGAACAATTTTTGAACGCATTTTGGATCCTGCGGTAACAGCAAAGGATTATGTAGAAGCGACAGGAGAATTTACTGATCCTGGATATGTCAAAGGATTGGAAGTCTTCAAACAGTTGACAGGTTATATGGGTGAATTGTCAACTGCGATTGATCATGAAACTGCACGAAATATGTTTGCGAATGGCGAAGTGCCTATTGTATACATGCAATTCGCGGAAATTTCGATGGTTGAAGACATCGGTGCGATTGATTTTGGTTTCTTTGATTTTCCTGCTTTTACGGATGGGAAAGGTAATTCGAACTCACTGACAGGTGCACCGGAAGGTTGGATGCTAAGTAAGAATGCGCCAGAAGAAGCCATTGATTTCCTGAAGTTTTTAACTTCCGAGGAGACAGCATTTGAATTCACGAGTGAATGTGGACAATTGAATGCGATCAAAGGCGGAGTAACGGCAGATAATGTCTCGGGGGCAGCTTTGGAAGCATATGATGTTGTTATGCGTGCTTCATCAACTGCACCATGGTTTGACAATGCAGTCAATATTAATATTGCAGATATCTTTATGCGTGGTGGTCAGTCTTTGGCAACAGGACAGGCAACTCCTGAAGAGATTATGGCTGACGTGCAGGCGGAAGCCAAACGGTTACAAGATTAGTTCATTCGTTCTCCATTCTGGATTCGAGGCATTTTTAGCCTTGGATCCGGATCTGGAGAAATATCACATAGGATAAGGAGTTAATAAATGCCAAGGATTAAGAAAAGCATTACACCATTTTTGTTTTTATTGCCAAGTTTGATTATGTTGGCAATTTTTGTTTTTATTCCCTTGGTCCAGAATTTCTACAATAGCTTTTTCGAGTTTTCGGTGTTTTCTCCGGACAAGGAGTTTGTTGGATTGGACAATTTTCGAGCCTTCTTTGCAGATAAAGCCATTCGGGTTTCGATTGTTAACAACATTCGATACGCAGTGATTTCAGTTATTATGCAAGTCGGTTTCGCGTTGGTGCTAGCCTCGGTGCTTGAGGACAAGGTGTTTCGGAAGGTTGCTCCATTTTTCCGAGTGACTTTTTTTATGCCAGTGATGATTTCTGTCTCAGTTGTCGCGCTGTTGTTCGGATTTGTGTATAATCCACAAATGGGTCTATTGAACAGTTTTCTGGAACTGATTGGGTTGGAAAACCTAGCAACACCATGGCTGGGGAATTCAAAAACAGCAATCTATGCGGTTATCGCTATGTCGCAATGGCATAGTATAGGATATATTATGATGCTGTTCATCGTCGCAATTCAACGGATTCCCAAAGAGTTGTACGAGGCTGCGGAAATTGATGGAGCTGGGAAAATTCGGCGTTTCTTTCATGTAACAGTGCCACAGGTAAGGGAGACGATCTTTGTAAATACGTTGATTACCGTGACGGGAGCAATGCTGGTGTTCAATGAGCCGTATATCTTAACGAACGGTGGCCCTGGGATCAGTTCGATGACGATGGCGGTACACATGTATCAGACGGGTTTTTTCAAGGATCGGATGGGATATGCGTCTACGATTGCAATTAGTATCTTCCTATTGTCTGCAATCTTGGCGATCGTACAAATTCGTTTATCCCATACTGGAAAGGATGACTGATATGAAAGAGCGAATAAAAAGAAAGAGTTTGCAACTGGGAACAGGGGAGTTTATAACGTTTCTTGTGCTTGTTGCAGGGTCGGTGCTTATCTTGTATCCCCTCTTGTGGATGGTTGTTTCGTCCATGAAGGGATACAATGAAATTTATCATGATGTTTGGGGTTTTCCTTCCCAGTGGTTGGTTGGTAATTATGCTGAAGCCTGGGAACGTGGGATTTCTGCTTATTTTGTGAATAGTGTGATTGTTACGGGTACAACGGTCTTGGCGGTACTGCTCTTTGCTTCTATGGCTGCCTTTGCTCTAGCGCGCTTCCGATCCAGATGGATTGACATTGCGTTGGTTGTAATAATGACAGGTATGATGATCAATCCGCAAGTTGCTTTGATTCCACTATTTCGCGTACTGACCTATTTGCATTTAATAAATACTCGATGGGCATTGATACTTCCCTATATTGCGTTTCGTTTACCTTTGTCTGTCTTATTGATTCGATCGCATTTTTTAGGAATTCCGAAGGAGATCGAGGAATCGGCGATTATCGATGGCTGTAGTGAATGGGGAATCTATGCGCGGATTTATCTGCCTATGTCAAAACCGATTTTGTTGACTACGGTTGTGTTGACGTCGTTTTACGCATGGAACGAGTTTTTATTTGCGACGATCTTCATTGATTCCGACGCACTAAAAACGATCCCTTCTGGCCTAATGAATTTCCGGGATGCGTTGCAGACCAATTGGGGTGTATTATTGGCGGGGATGGTTATTGCAACAGTGCCGATGGTTGCGCTACTGATTGCTTTGCAAAAGCATTTGGTTCGAGGTATGTCAGAAGGATCGGTAAAAGGCTAATGGGAGGAAATAAATGAAAATTATCGCAATCGGTGATAATGTTGTAGATTGTTATCTGGATCAGAAAAAGTACTACCCTGGGGGCAATTGTGTAAATGTAGCTGTTAATGCAAAAAGGCTCGGAGCTGAGGAAGCTGAATACATTGGAATTTTTGGTACGGATGACAAGGCAAAACATATTCAGTTTGCTCTGCAAGCTGAAGGCGTTGGTTTTGATTTGTCGAGAACGGCCATTGGGATTAGTGGACAACCGAGGGTGAATCTAACACAAGAAGGGGATCGGTTTTTTGTCGGGAGTGTGAAAAACACAGTGCAGCATAATCTCAAATTACGTTTGACGGAAGAAGACTGTGTGCGAGCCAAGAAATTTGATATCTGTCATACCAGTTGTTATTCGTCTTTAGAACCGGAATTGGAGAAGCTGTCGCAGTTCGTCCCTATATCCTTTGATTTTTCGGATCGACGAAATTTCGATTATCTTGAGCAGGTATGTCCGTATATTGATTATGCTTTTTTCTCTGGGTCTGATCTGACGGATTTAGATTTGGAAGACTTGATTAAAAGTCTTGCAATTTACAATTTAAAATTGATTGGAATTACTCGCGGATCCAAGCCAGCAATTTTCATTGAAGGAGGTAAGCGGTACATGCAGTCGCCGCTCCAGACGGAAGTAGTAGATACGATGGGCGCTGGAGATAGTTTCATTGCTGGATTTTTAGTTGCTTATTTGGATGGAAAAGGTACGGAAGCCGCTTTAGTGGCTGCAGCAGAGAGCGCGAGGTGTACTTGTGGTTTCTACGGTGGACTTGGATATCCGAAAACACTGAATATTTAGTGAAAGTGAAGAATATAACCTCTTAAGATATGATATAATATATTCATTAGCATATCTATTGGGGGACCCATGACAAATAAAAGAAAAACACAGACAAATCGATCTATTTTCTTGTATGAGCAGGTAAAGATTCATATTCGTCAGAAGATTGAGTCGGGTGAGTGGAAGGTAGGGGAACGAATCCCCAGTGAAAATGAGCTTTGTGACTATTTTAATACAAGTCGTATTACCATTCGACGAGCGTTAAAAGATTTAGAAACCGACGGGGTGTTGGAAATCAGACATGGAAAGGGAACTTTTGTGTCAAAGAAGAAGGAACCGGTCCATATTCTTAACTTGAAAGGATTTACTGAAGGGCGAGAGGAACAAAATGTCCGAGAAACGATTGTTTCGAAAACCGTTGTGACTGCAAATGAGAAGGAAATAACTCTTTTTGACCGTACAGAACCCTTTGAAATTCTAAGATTAGAACGTGTGATTCAATATCAAGATCGAATATTCAGCGTCGATTTTGCATATTTACCGTTAGACGTTTACCCGGATATTCAAAACTCCATTCAGGATGATGTTTCCATTTTTCGATTGATTCGTCAAAAATATGACCTCAGATTTAAAAAGGCAATCAAGGAAATTGAAGTGATGCATCCGTCGGCTGAAATTAGCAAATTGATGAATATCTCAAAACTGGATTCTGTAATACAAGTGAAAAAGCTGATTCTTGATGATGATCGAAAGCCAGTCCACTATTCAAAATATTATTTACTTGCCGACAGTGTCAAGTTTTACATTGATGTCGATATGCAAGAAGATTCAACGGATTTAATTGAATTACCGGATCTGTAGTAGAAGAAGACCTCCCATTTTATGAAGGGAGGTCTTCTATTTTGAGTGATGCGTTTCCTGTGTCCAAAAACTTTCCAAATCATCCAGCAGCGGCTTGTGGGCGTCATAAAACTGGCCATGCCGCCAATGGTCCGGCACTAAGTCGATGGCGGGAGGTACGGAGAAACGCTGGCCTACCAGAATGATCATGCCGCGGTCTGTTTCGGTTCGAATCACGCGGCCGCCGGCCTGCATGACTTTGTTCATGCCGGGGATCACATAGGCGTAGAGGAATCCATCGCCGTGCTTTTGGTCGAAGTATTCCTTGATCTGGTCCCGCTGGAAGCTGATCTGCGGCAGGCCAATGCCCACCAGGATGGAGCCGATTAGCCGGTTTTCCGGCAGGTCAATCCCTTCTGAAAAAACGCCGCCCAGTACGCAAAACCCGATCAGGGGTTCTTCTGGTTCACTTTCAAAAGCGGCTAAAAAGTCCTCCCGTTCCGGCTCGCCCCATCCGCTGACCTGCAGGAGGGTTCGCTCTTTGGGGTAGGTCTCGCAGAAGGCGTCATAGACGTCATGCATATAGGCGTAGGAGGGGAAAAAGACCATATAATTGCCCGCTCTTTTTTTGGTGGCTTCGCCGATCAGCCGCACCAATTCCGGAATGGCGGCTTGGCGGAAGCGATAGCGCAGATTGATGCCGTAGTGAAGGCCCACAAAGCAGTTTTCCTTGGCAAATGGAGATGGAATTGAGATACAAGGGTCTTCCTCACTGCCGCCCAGCAGTTCCCGAAAGTAGGGGAAGGGTGAAAGGGTAGCCGAGAAAAAGATGGAAGACTTGGCCCGCTTGTTCAGTTGTGCCATTTTCATTGCCGGATCCATGCAATACAGATGCAGGGTGACCTGTTTTTTTTGCTGGTAGAGATAGATCAGGTATCCGTCGTCCACATGCTGCTCCGAAATTCGCAAATAGTCGAGTGCTTGGAAATAAAAGTCCAAAAGGGTCTCCTGCAAGGGAGAAGACCGGTCGGCTAAAATGGGGTCCAGGACTTCAATCAGCCGGTGCAGGGCGCGGTCCATGGTGTCGGGTGGAGATTCCAAGGGTTTGTAAACCGGATCTTCGTCGGATTTTAAATCCAAAAAGACGCGGTTGACCCGGGTCAGTGCCTTAACCAGTTTGGGATGGTGGGGTTTGACCAAGCGCCGAAGGGACAGAATTTCCGATTTGTTGATCTGAACGGAATACATGCTGCGCAGCCGATCCACCAGATTGTGGGATTCATCGACCAAGAAAAGATATGGCGTATGATCTGTGTCGAAAAAGCGGCGAAGATAGACCTTGGGATCATAGACATAGTTGTAGTCGCCGATGATTACATCACAAAAGAGCGCCAAGTCGAAACCCAATTCCAGCGGGCAGACCCGGTGCTTTTGAGCATAGGCCTGAATGACGTCCCGCGTAAAATGGTTTTCGGTTTCCAACATTTCCCACAAGCAAGGCTTCACACGGTCAAAGTGTCCTTTGGCATAAGAACAAATCTCCGGTTCGCATTGGCAAACTTCATTCAAACAGATTTTCTCTTTGGCAGTCAGTTCGATTCGCTTAACGGGAAAATCTTCAAAAAGATTGAGGGTCGCCAATGCCACCTGTTTATGGGGCGTCTTGGCGGTTAAATAAAAGATCTTCTCTAAATTGGATTCGGGCAGTGCTTTCAAGGCGGGGAAGAGGGCGGACAGCGTCTTTCCGGTGCCTGTAGGGGCTTGGAGAAAGAGGTTCTTTTTTGCCCGGATGGCTTGAAAAACAGATACGGCCATTTCCCGCTGGCCCTTTCGATAGGCTGAAAAAGGGAATTCCAGTTTTGTCATTGCTTTGTTGCGGGCCAGAACCCATTTACCCTGGAAGGTGGCCCATTTGTCGTATGCTTTTAATAGATCATCGAAATAGGCAACCAGCTCTTTGCGGTTCCAGTTTTCGTTGAAGGATTTTTCTTTTTTATCTTCTAAACTATAATAGGTGAGCTGCACGCCAATGGTGTCCAGGTCTTCCTGAATCAAGAGGATATAGGCGTAAACCCGTGCCTGCGCCCAGTGAAGCAGGCTGCCTTCGGTCACGGTGTCCAAGGGGCCTTTGACGGTTTTGATTTCATCAATGAGGATTTCATCTTCCAGTCGAAAGATGCCGTCCGCGCGGCCTTCCAGCTCCAGGGTGTAATAGGGCGTATCCTGATGAAAGAGCAGGCGAACCTCCGGTTCGTAGGCATCGCCGAACTTCTTCTGATACCGACCCTGGACGGTTTGGTGGGCATAGGTGCCCTCTACGGCCCGTTTCTGGCTTCTGAACTTGGTATCAATGTCCCCTGATGAGAGGATAAATTCAACAAATTTTCGAACGGACAAATGATTAATCATAGTGGTCCTCCTGATGGTATTATAACCTATATGAAAAAAGAAAGAAACGTGCGTTCGGGTGTTTATGCTTTCTTTACTTGATTTATTTACCAGGTTGGGGTAGAAGTAGGATAAGGAGGGGAGCGATGAAAGAACTCTTTATTATCTATAACCCGACGGCGGGACGCCAATGGGAGCAGGACAAGGTATTTGAAATCGCCCGTCAGATGCAAATGAAGACGGATTGGATTGTAAGTTTATATGCGACAAAGGGACCTAGAGACGCGGAGCGGATTGCAGCAACCATGCAGGCGCGGGGTGTTGATATTGTGATGGCAGCCGGCGGCGACGGAACCATCCACGAAGTGATCAATGGACTGATGCAGCATGAAAAGCGGCCGCGGTTTGCGATTCTGCCGGCGGGAACGGTCAATGATTTCGCCCGGCAGCTGAAACTCCCCAACAATGTTGGGGATGTTGTGGATATGTTGATGGCGGAACAGGTGCGAACTGTGGATATCGGACGGATCAACGACCGCTTTTTTATCAATGTGGCGGCCGGCGGTGCCTTTACCAGCATTGCACATGAAGTGGCTTCAGAATGGAAGACCTGGTTTGGCAAGTTGGCTTACTATGTGCAGGGGGCGGTGATGATGCCCAGCGAAATTTCCAAGTCGTATGCGTTGACTTTTCAAACGCCGGAGATGGAATTCACGGTGAATACCCTCTTGTTTCTGGTTTCCAATACGGCCAGTGTCGGCGGATTTTCCCGCGCCTTGCCCAACGCCTGCTACCAGGACGGCAAGTTTGACTGTCTGGTGATCGAGCAGGCGCCGATTCCGGAACTGGTGGAAATCTTCACCCGGTTCCTTATGGGGATCCATGTCCAGCATAACAAGGTGCACCATTTTCAGACTCAGGATCTGACGATTCTAGGGAAGAGCCAAGTGCCCATTGACGTGGACGGGGAAAAGGGAGACCTCCTTCCAGTGAAGTTCCATATGGAGCCAAGTGCCTTGGAGCTCTTGGTGACACCAGAAAGCCAATAAAATTAAAAGTAATCAACCCATGGTTTCCATTCAAATGAAGCCATGGGTTTTGTTTATGCGCAAATTACCACATTGAATCTGTCGCAAATTGCAAGAATAAAAATCGAGCTTTGCCGATATAATGAAGGCGAGAATAATCGAAGATAAAGAAAAGGAGCGTGCGATGAAAGTTATTGATATCAGTATGGAATTGTCTGCTGAGATGGAAACGTACACAAGTTTACCGCCCATTCGCCAGACATTCCTTCGACGAATTGGACCGGATAACTATGTGAATGTAACAGAGATTGAAATGAATACCCATGTGGGTACCCATGTGGATGCACCGGGTCATTTTGTGGAAGATGGCAGAATGATGGACCAAGTGACCATGGAAGAACTTGTAGGAAATGCCCAGTTGATTGAGGTGCCTGCTGGTTTGACTATTGATGTTGCCTGGGTAGATCAATTGGCTCTAAAAGAGTCCAAAGTAATCTTCCGATTTGGGGAAGAACGATTTGACCGCAAGTTGGACTACTTCACCGATGATGCGGCAAAGCGTTTGTATGAACGAGGCGTTCGTCTGATCGGCACGGATTGTGTCAGTATTGACAGCAAGTCTACAGGGGATTTGATTCACCGTACAGTATTCGGTTTGGATATGCTGGTTGTGCCTGGGCTTGTGGTTGCAGGACTGGAAGAAAAAACTTATGATCTGTTGGTTTTCCCGATTGCTACAAAAGGCGCCGAGGGGGCACCGGCACGGGTTGTGCTTTTGGACCAAGAATCACCAGCTAGAGAAATACTGGATATTTCTGAACCCTTGCATGATCAAGTGATTAAGTACAAGAGTCTGAAACCTTATAAAAGAACTTGGCTGCGCGACTTCAATGATGCCGACGGCAATCGAATGCGCATGTCATCCTTCCAGATGACTTCCCATGTGGGTACGCACATTGATGCGCCAATTCACTATGTGGCAGATGGGAAAAATATGGACGAGGTTCCGGTTGATCGTTATCTTGCAAAAGCGCAAGTATTGGAGCTGCCTGAGGCAGGTGCCGTTACTGCAGAATTCTTGGATGGGAAAATCGAGCCGAGGGTTAAAGCTTTGCTGTTTAAGTATGGCCGAGATCGTCTGGACGGTCGATATGATTATTTTTCCAAAGATGGTGTAGAGGCTATGGTTGAAGCCGGCATTGAGATTATGGGTACAGACAATTTCAATGTGGATACGCCAAATACAAAGAGGCAAATTCATTTAACATCACTGGGCGCGGGAATGTCGATCTTTGAAGTATTGAATCTAAACGATGTGGAAGAAGGCATTTACGATGTGATTGCGCTTCCATTGAAAATCAAAGGTGCTGAAGCGGCACCAGCGAGAATTGTTCTTGTGAAATAAAAGAAATACTCCCCTTTTGTAAGCCCCCCGGCAGGATTGCCGGGGGTTTTCTTATGCATGGAAGCATGGTCCGAAAGTTGGATTTGAAAGTGGCAAAATAACAGGGTTTCGAATAGATTGAATAGAGTGAAAAATGTCGAGGGATAGGTGGGAAATTCCAGGAAAATCGATTTCCTCATGTGAAAAGTGGTATTTTTGCCACAAAAAAACGGAAAGAATTGCCTATTTTACAAGCATTGTATTCTGTTTTGCCACATTATATACTGTTGCCATAGAGATCAAGCGGGTAAGAATGTGGTAGAATTGCCATATTAAAATGAGGAGAAATGCCATGAATGTATTGAAGGAACGCGCGCAATTGATTGTACAATTCCTGCTGGATCAGGAAGATCCAATCACTGTGGGACGAATAGCCAAACACTTTCATGTAAGCCCCCGCACGGTTCGATATGACCTTGACGATATTGAGTATTGGTTGAGACAGCGAGAAATTGTTTTAAAGAAAGCACCCCACAAAGGAGTCTGGATTGAAGAGGTAGTCCGAGCCAATGACTTGCTGGAAAACGTGTTCTCAACAAGGGCCGATCAGCCTTACCGGTTCTACAGCAAGGAAGAGCGACAAAAGATCATTCTGGGTCAGTTGTTCGACAGCACAGATTATGTTGTTGTTGAGGAATTGGCGAATATGGTCAATGTGTCCAAGTCTACCTGCTACAAGGATGTTTCCGAGTTGGAGGAATGGCTTAAGGAGAGAAACATTGAATTGCAGAAGGTACCCAACAAAGGGATCCGCCTGCAGGCCAAAGAACGAGACTGGCGTCGGGGCTTGATTGACTATTTGGATTCTTCCTTGGGAGACAAACAGATTATTGAATTGCTGAATGTGACACGAAGCGATTCAAGCCGGCTTAAGTTTTTGTTGGACAATCAGTTGAAAACCCTCTTTTCATCCATCGATTTTATGGTGGTCGAGGAACTGATCTTTCAGATTCAAAAAGCTCTAGACATTGAATTTGTGGATGCGGCCTTTGCCGGACTGATGATTCATATTGGTATTGCCATTGACCGTCTGCAAAATGGAGAAGTCATTGAGATGCCGGAAGACCGACTGGCGAATCTTGTCGGCAGCGATGAGTTTGAAGTGATTCAGCAGCTTTTGGAAGACTCACCGATTCTCAAAGAGCAGGCAGTACCTGCCGCCGAGATTGGATATATTACCATTCACGTATTGGCAGCCAAACTCAGAAAGACCAATAAGATTGAGGGAACCTGGAAAACCCGCGATCGTGATGCCAAGATGATGGATGTGATCCGGGAGTACGTAGGCAAGGTAAGCTTGGAAATTGGGGTAGACCTGACAACCGATCCTTCTTTAATGGAGAGCATGCTCCTGCATGTGAAACCCCTAATCCGACGACTGGAATTTGGTCTGAGAAACCGAAATCCTTTATTAAAGGAATTGCAGATGAACTACCCGGTGATTTTTCAGGCTTGCAGCAAATGGGCCAAACTGTTTAATGAAGCCTATCGGATTTCCTTGGATGAACATGAGGTTGGATTTTTGACCATGCATTTGGGTTCTGCCATTGAAAGGCGGGTGCAGAAGGATCGTAAAAAAGGATTCTCTCTAGCAGTTGTTTGCAGCTCAGGCATTGGCACATCAAAAATGCTTTCCAGCCGATTGGCTTATGAGTTTAAGGAAATTGAACTCTTGGATGAGTTCTCGGTTCTGGAAATGAATGAAGTCGATCTTGTCCAGTATGACCTGGTGATTTCAACCATTCCGCTGGAACTGGCGGCAGGGATTAAGGTGATTGAAGTAAGTCCGCTTCTTCAGAGTTCTGAAATTGAAGCCATTCAACGTTTTCTTACCGCTCAAGACGAACATCGATTCCAATCAGTCAATGCCAAGGTGAGCGAGATCTTCCAAATCATACAGAAGCATTGCGAGATCAACAATATGGATCAGTTGATTCAGGACTTAGGTCAGGCAATCTCAAATTCTGGCCGTTCCAGAGCGGTGAAAACAGAAAGCTCTGGTTTGGACCTATGGGATTTTCTTACTCGACATACCATCAAGATTGAACGGGTTAAGACGGATATGGAAAATGCCGTTCGTCAAACCGCCAAGCCTTTATTGGTAGATGGCAAGATCGAAGAGGGCTATGTGGATGCCATGTTGAAACTGGTGGATACCATGCCTAAGCATATGGTCTTGTGCAAAGGTTTTTTTATGCCCCATGCAGCACCGCAGGACGGGGTTAAGGAAACCGGCATGAGCTTGACCATTTACAAAAAGGCGATTCAAACCGACTTTGAAGAGGATGGCATTCATGCGGTACTGGTGGTTGCAGCAGAGGATGACAGCAAGCATATGAAAGCCTTGCAGCAATTGGTGGATATTCTCAACCATCCAAACATTGTGGATCAGTTAACCGAATGTGCGGATGAAAAGGAAGTGCTTCGCACCTTGAAACGAATTGTATAGAAATGGTTCCCGGCTAGGGATTCATGAATAGATGGAAATCGTAGAAGGAGGAAATTAAGATGATTCAAATCTTAACAGTGTGTGCAGTAGGGGTTGGCTCAAGTCTGATGTTGAAAATGAATGCGGACAAAGTAGTAAAGGGCCATGGATTTAAGGCAAAGATCGAGAATACAAACATGACAGGTGCTTTGGGTTATCAGCCGGACATTTTAATCACAACAGATGATGTCTATCGACAAATTAAAAACATCAAAGCAAAAGAAGTGGTTATTCTGACGAACATGGTAAGCAAGAAAGAACTTGAAGAAAAGCTTGTACCTGCGTTGGAATCAGTATCCAAATAATAAAGGGACTAAAGCCATTGATTTACCGAATCCCGCAAAAGATTTTTAAAATGAATGACTTTAGTCACCTGCATTATAACATAATTTTGTAATGGAGGAGAGAGTATGTCGATTATTAACTTTATTGCTGGTCAAATTTTTGGTCAGCCAGCCGTATTATTCGGACTGATTGCCCTTTTGGGTCTGCTTTTGCAGAAGAAGACCATGAGCGAAATCATGGTTGGTGTAACAAAAACGATTATTGGTTTCTTTGTATTGATTGGCGGTGTTAACCTTCTTTCTGCAGCCATTATGCCATTGAGCGGATGGATGCAAGCAATTATTGGTGTTGAAGGTATTCAGCCTCAGGAATTTGTGGTTATGGGTTATGTCATGAAGACCCATGGCGCCGAAGTTGGTATGGCGGTTATGGTTGGTTTCGTGATCAACTTGCTGTTGGCCCGATTCACAAAATACAAGTATATTGCGATCACAGGTCACCTGATGCTTCACTGGGCGGCATGGATCGTTGGTATGGTAGCAGCGACAAGCTTGTCTACGGTACAAGTGGTATTGTTGTCTGGTTTGATCTGTGGTGTGCAATACTGGGCATCTACTGCATTCCATCATTACTTTATGAGAAACAACGAGAACCTGACAGACGAGTGGTCTCTGTACACGCATGAGGTTACAGGTATTGCTTTGGCCGCTACATTGGGCAAGGTTGTTGGTGATAAGAATAAGCGTTGTGATGATTTGAATGTGCCAGAGTCTTTCGAGTGGTTGCGGGACACCACAGTAGGCATGGCGGTAATCGCATCGATCCTTTGGATGCTGATTGGTTTGATTGCAGGCAAGGAAGCGGTTGAAGCAACTTCCGGCGGTCAAAACTGGATTATTTACCTATTGCTTTTGGGCGTTCAGTTCTCTGGTGGTCTTTCTGTACTCCTTTATGGTGTTCGTATGTTGATTGCCGAGTTGGTTCCAGCCTTTACTGGTATTTCCGAGCGTTTGGTACCGGGCGCAATTCCTGGTTTGGATTACCCCACAGTATTCCACTTCGCGCAAAATGCCGTATTTATTGGTTTTGTATTCAACCTATTGGGTGCTATTGCAGCGACAATGGTCATGGTAGCAATGAAAGTGCCATATGTTATTCTGCCGGCGGTATGGATCAACTTGTGGCAGGGTGCCTTGGTTGGTGTATTTGCTGATGCCTACGGCGGACGCCGTGCAACCGTTATCGTTACATTTTTGGCTGGTTTCTTGTCTGCCCTTGGATGGTCAGTAATCTATCCGCTCCAAGGCATTGCGGCAGACTGTGGTGCGGTATACAACTACACGGATAGTGGCTCTATTGGTATTGGCATCGCGTATTTGATCAACTTGTTGAAGTAGTTTGGAGGAGCACTATGTTATTGGAATTGTTAACAGAGAATTCAATCCAGATTCAGCGTGCCGCTGGCGACTCGGAAGAAGCGATTCGCATGGCGGGGGAAATCTTGGTTGAACAGGGAAAAGTCAAACCGGAATATGTAGATGGCATGGTAGAAATGTCTAAGCAAATTCCCGGCTATATTGTTTTGGCTCCCGGTCTTGCGATGCCACATGCACGTCCGGAAGCCGGAGTTAAAGAATTGGGCATGTCCCTGATTACCTTGGAGAATCCCATTGAATTTGGCAACTCGCAAAATGATCCAGTTCGCGTGGTGATTGCGTTGGCAGCGGTGGACAGTACAACCCATATTGGCTTGCTGCAGGAATTCTCACAAGTCTTCGAAAGTGAGACGATTGTTGAACGCATTGCCGAATGTGGATCTAAAGAAGAGGTTGTAGCGATCCTGAAGGAAAGCGTATAAACAGCTTGGTGATAAGGGCATAAGGGATTTCTCTTATGCCCTTCCCATGAAAACAACAATTGGAAGATTTAGGAGGAAAGACATGAAAGTTGCAGTATTTGGCGCAACGGGACTCTTTGGAGAAGAGATTGCCGATGTGTTTGAAACAAGACATGAAGTCATTCGATTTAAAGGGGTGGCAGATGGCGATGTTCGTTTTTTTAACGAAGTGTATGAGAAATTACAGGCCATTCAGCCCGATTTGATTATCAATGCTACGGGCTACAGAAATCCGGACAATTGCAAAAGAAACCGAAGCCTGGCCATGAGCATCAATGCCTTGGGACCGAAAAACCTGGCCCTTTGCGCGAAGAAGCTGGATGCGGGATTTTTACATATCAGCTCGGATTCTGTTTTCTCAGGCAACACGCAATGGCCTTATTCAGAGTTTGATGTGCCGGATGCAACCACAGCTTACGGACATACCAAGATTGCAGCAGAGAAGGCGATTCTTAGTATGACAGACAAGCACTATATTATCCGTGTGGCTATGCTGTTTGGATTTAAGGGTGCAGCGGAAGAAAACCTAATGTTCCAAACTTGGGAGAATGCCAAGGAAGGCAAGGTTATGTATGGCGCGACAGACCAGATCTGTAATCCTTGCTATACAAAAGACGCAGCTGAGGCACTGATGGCGGTTGCAGAGTCCGGTATTTACGGAACGTATCATATTGGAAACACCGGATTGTGTTCACGACATGATCTTTTGACGGCTTTCTGTGCATTGAAAGGATTCGAGGGTGGAAACATCTATAATATGAACTCTCAGGAAAAGTATGATCCGCGTTCAACGTACACGGCGTTTGATCCAGTAGTCTTTAAGCATACATTCCCTGAGGTGAAAATGGAAAACTGGCGTCTTGCTCTTCAGCGCTGCTATGAGGATTATTTGGCTAGCGGACGAGACTAGTAGAAGGGGTCAGGGTTTGAGCAGCATGCATGGGGCAAGGGATTGAAACAGAATGTGGCAAAAGTTCCTGATAGAAAAATAACGAAAAAGAATTTATCGATTTTCTTGAATTGTGCGAAAACGGATGGTATACTGAACCTGAAAATAAAACGCGGTTTTATTATATAAAACTACATCGCTCGATCGGAAGATCGATTAAAGTTTGAAGCGAATATAAAACGTAGTTTTACACAATGAAACCTAATGAAAGAAAGGAAGCGAAGAAATGTTTAAGATGAAAGGCGTAGTACCTCCAATGATCACCCCGTTTGATGAGGCGGGCAACCTAGATGTTCCAGCGTTGGAGAAGTTGGTAACATACTTGAAAGACAATGTAGATGGCTTGTTTATTACAGGTTCTTATGGCGCGGGTGCCATGATGACCATCGAAGAGCGTAAAACTGTAGCGGCAGTAACCTGCAAGGTTGTAGACGGCAAGATCCCTGTCATCACCATGGTTGGTTCTACAAACACCCGTGAGAGCGTTGAGTTGGCCAAGCATTCACAAGAAGTTGGCTGTGCGGCAGTTGCAGCGGTGGGTCCTTACTACTTCAAACACAATGCAGACAGCTTGAAAGCTTTCTACAAGGAACTGATTGACGCTGTTGATATTCCCGTTTACCTTTACAACAACCCAGGATTCCAAGGCTATGAAATGAACCTGGATCTTTTGAAAGAACTGAAAGCCTTGGGCCTTGCAGGTGTGAAGGACGCGACATTCGATATTCTAACACATGCGACATACCAACGTGTATTGGTTGACGACAACTTCGACCTTGCCCTGGGAACAGAAGCTATGTGGTTGTCAGCCCGTTCGTTGGGAACAGAAGCATTTATCCCAGGATTGGCCAACGCATTCCCTGAAATCTGCCAGCAAATGTACCAAGAAGGTATGAAGGGCGACTACGAAGCATGCAAGGAAACGCAATTCAAAGTCAACAAAATGCGTGACATCATGTACCTGGCCAAGTCAACGCAATTGGCAATTTATGCGATGTTGGAAATACGTGGTATTGTGAAAGCATACCCTCGTGCACCGTTCATTCCTGCATCTGAGGAAGAAAAAGCCAACATCAAGCAAGCCCTACTGGACCTTGGTGTCCTTTAATCTCATACACACTGCGGGGGGACTGGATGAAAGTCCAATTCTCTCGCACCCTTCTATTGGGGTCTGGTAGGGGATCAAAAAGGAGGATGAAACGATGAGCAAGAAAATTGTAATTACTGACTATAATTATGCGGATCTGGATCAAGAAAAGAAAGTTTTTGAATCGTTGGATGTGGAGTTATGTGATTATCAGTGCAGGACAGAAGATGATGTGATTGCAGTTGCGAAAGATGCAGATGCAGTTATTGTTCAGTTTGTTCCTATGACTCGACGGGTTTTGTCAGAATTGAAGAACTGTAAAGCAATTATCCGATATGCGGTCGGCGTTGATAATATTGATTTGGAAGCAGCTACAGAACTAGGAATTCGTGTCGTCAATGTACCGGATTATGGCATTGAGGAAGTATCTGACCATACAGTATTATTGTTGCTGGCGATTGCAAGGAAACTGTGCTTTGTGAATAATGCGGTTAAAGAGGGCGTTTGGGATTTTAAAATCACAAAGCCAATTTTTAGACTTAAAGGGAAAACGGTTGGACTGATCGGGTTTGGACGAATTCCACGTTTGGTAGCAGAGAAGCTGAAAGGATTTGGATTTGAGATTCTTGTCAGCGATCCTTTTATTTCAGAAGAAATTGTAAAAGAACATAATGCTCTTCTTGCTACTTTCGATGAGGTAATGGAGAATGCAGATTTCATCTGCTTGCATGTACCGCTTAGTGAAAAAACCAAGCATATGGTGAATGCAAACGTTTTCGCGAAAATGAAAAAGAAGCCATATGTGATCAATACTGGTCGCGGAGGATTAGTTGATGAAACCGCTTTATTGAAGGCCTTAGAAGCAGGACAGATTCAGGGTGCGGCGCTAGATGTTTCTGAAACTGAGCCAATGCCGAAAGGGCATCCATTGTTTGGTCGGGATGATGTGATTCTGACACCGCATTATGCTTGGTATTCTGAAGATGCTGGTCTGACATTACAGCGTTATGCAGCGGAAGAGGTTGCTCGTGTCTTAACGGGACAAGAACCAAAAAATGTGGTAAACAAAGAAGTGCAACAGTTGGATTCGCTTCGCAGTTTATAAGCTCAGGAGGATGAAAGAATGATTGGCATGATTGATTGCGGGACAACCAATACCCGCGTATATATTCTGAATGAACAAGGAGAAGTCATCAGCAAGGCCTATAAGAAGGCTGGAGTAAGAGATACGGCGATTTCTGGATCTAGAGATATCTTAAAAGCGGGGATCAAGGAAGCCTTTATGGATGCGTTGGACCAGGCGCAACTTAAGCTGGCAGATATTGATTTTGCAGTTGCATCGGGCATGATTACTTCAGAGATTGGATTGAAGGACATTCCGCATTTGATTGCGCCTGCAGGAATTGATGAGTTGGCTGCAAATGTAAAAGTGATTCATGACACGGAAGTTTTCCCTTTGGATTTACCGGTTGTATTTATTCGAGGCGTTAAGAATGATTATGGTGATGCGGGAGTTTCTGGTATTCGAAATATTGACTTTATGCGTGGTGAAGAAACACAAATTGCAGGATTGTTGGAAAAGGAAAATATTACATTGCCTGCAAACGTGATTATTTTAAGTTCCCATACCAAATTGATCCATATCAATGAAGCGGGTCAGGTAGAGGGAAGCATTACGACAATAAGCGGTCAAATTTACGAAGCCATTAATAAGGAAACTTTTATTGGATCTTGTATTAAATCCGATGGAACTGGCGGCGGAGAGTTTTATTCAGATGAGATTTTGAATACGGCTTATGACAGTGTGCAGAGCGCTGGATTCTTGCGAACTATGCTAATGCCACGCTTTATGCAAGTCCTGTTGGATACCAACTGGCAAGAGCGACAATTTTTTGTTGATGCGGCAATTGCGGCTGAGGATATTCGGATTCTGGATGAAGCAAAAGATTTCTTGGGATATCCATTGGATACAGATTTTGTTCTTGTGGGTCACAAGGAAAGATGCAAGATCTACGAGGGCTTGGTTCGTGCGAAAGTGCCGGGAAGCCAAAGCATTCGATCTATCTTTGACAAGGATGAAGTGGATCAATTGGCCATTAATGGTGCACTTGCAGTATTAGAGAAGGCTAAGGTAGAATTATAAAGATGTTAGTGAAGCAAATGAGTGTATTTGCATGTCACGATAATAAAACTTAGTTTTATAATACAAAACCAAAGTTTTGCATCGTTGAAATTTCTACTTGATTTGAGTTTTTGGTAGGGGAGGCACTATGCCAATTCTAACGAAAGAAACAATGAAACATACCTTGCCTGATATGGTGTCGGTGTATCAGAAATTTGAATATAAACAAGTTGCAAATGTGGAAGCTGAGGTTAGAAATGAAATCAAACGACTGAAAGATCGGATCGAACCCGGTGCTAGAGTCGCAGTGGCTGTAGGAAGCCGAGGAATTGAAAACCTGCAAGCAATTGTTTCTACGTTATGCGAAGAATTGATTCAATATGGTTGTTTTCCCTTTGTTGTTCCCGCCATGGGCAGCCATGGCGGGGGAACAGCACTTGGGCAGAAAAAAGTTTTATCGGAATATGGGATTACAGAAAAGGGGATTCAGGTGCCAGTCGAATCTTCGATGGAAGTGGTTAAAATTGGAGAGACGGAATGCGGCGTGCCTGTATATATGGACAAGATTGCTTATGATGCTGATGCCACTATTTTGGTAGCAAGGGTTAAACCGCATACAGATTTTCGCGGACCTTATGAAAGCGGACTGTGCAAAATGATGGCAATTGGGCTTGGAAAGCATATTGGCTGTTCCCGTCTGCATCAAGAGGGATTTGATCGCTTTGCCGAGTTGATTCCCAATGTGGGCGAAGTGTTTTTGGAGAAAGCGAATATCGCTTTTGCTTTGGCAATCGTCGAAAATGCCTATCACGGGACAGCGCTGATTGAGGGGGTTTTGCCTGAAGAGATTATGAATCGGGAACCTCTTCTCCTTGAAGAAGCGAAACGGCTTATGCCTGAAATTTGCCTTGCAGAAATCGATGTCCTCATTGTAGAAGAGATTGGCAAGGACATTACAGGAGCCGGCATGGATCCAAATATTACAGGCCGAACTTCCAGAGGATTATTGGACGGATATCAGGGTCCCAAAATAGGTAGGATTGTTGTCTTAGGTTTGACAGAAGCCACCCATGGAAACGCGGCAGGAATTGGGATTGCAGATTTTATTACACAGAATTGCTACGATTCCATTTGTTTCGAAGACACCTATGCAAATGTTATTGCCTCAGGAAATTGCGGGGCTGGAAAGATCCCCGTTGTTATGCCGGACGAGCGACAGGCAGTCTTAGCTGCTTTGCAGTGTTGTCCAGGTGTAGATGTTCAAAATGCAAGAATTGTAAGGATTAAGAACACATTATCACTGAACAAGATTTTCGTTTCTGAAAACTTACTGGAGGAGTTTTCAGATTTGAAATAGCGGTCCATAACGGCAGAGTAATCTGGGATCGTGTACACGTGCATGAAAAAACAGAGGAGGAAGTGGAGATGAAACGTTTTTTGGCAGTTGTATTGTTATTGATGATGGTATTGACGAGCTTTGCAGGATGCGGGCAATCAGCTGGTTCTGAAGGGGCAGCATCTAGTGAGGCAGAGATGAAGCCAGTTGTAATGAAGCTGGCTTGGGCGGAAACCGCTGAGCCGGACGGACATCCTTTGTCAGCCGCGCTTTATTCGTTTAAAGATGACGTGGAAGCGCGTACAGAAGGTAAGGTTACAGTTGAGTTGTTCCCAGCGGGACAGCTTGGTGATGCAAAATCCATGATCAATCAGGTCAAGGAAGGCATTATTCAATCGTGTGCCAGCATTCCAAGTGGTTTGATTGCAGGAAGCTACTATGACAACTTCAATGTATTTGAAATTCCTTATCTTTTCCCAACAAATGAAGTGGCTTGGGAGGTGATCCAACCGGGAGCAGAATTCTTCAATGAGATCACAAATGCTATGACAGAAGAGACAGGTATTCGTCCATTGGCCTTGCTTTTGGAAGGAAAGCGTCACTTTACCAACAGTGAGCGGGAAATTCAAAGTCCAGCGGATTTAGAAGGTTTGAAAATCCGTACTATGGAAGTTCCTGCACATATGAAAATGGTAGAAGCCCTAGGCGGCCTGCCAACACCTGTATCTTGGTTGGAACTTTACAGCGCATTGCAAACAGGTGTGGTTCATGGACAGGAAAATCCAGTCTTTAACATTCAATATCTTAAAGCTTACGAGGTACAGGATTACTTGACTTTGGATGGTCATTTGTCCTTATTAAACGTATGGGTGATTGATGATGAGTGGTTTAGTGGATTGCCGGCGGATATTCAAGCGGATATTCAAGCCAGTGTTAAGGTTGCAGCGGATCTACATCGCGAGAAGGCGGAAGCTATGAATCAAGCGGGTGTTGCGGATCTGAAAGAAAAAGGAATGCAAGTTTATCAGCCGACACCAGAACAATTGGAAGAGTTCCGTGTTGTTACGCAAGAAGCGGTTATTCCATACATTCAGGAAAATATAACGGATGTGTCCTTGATTGACACATTGCAAGCTGCGATTGAGGCGGCAAAGTAGAGGTTCTTTAGAGGGGGGCTTCCCCCCTCTTCTGATTATAGAATAGGTGGTTTGTATGGTAAGCAAAGTGAATACGATTACGAAAAAAATCGCGGACGGATCTATGGCGCTAGCAATTTTGCTCCTTGCCATGTCAGCCGCATTCATGATTATGCAAGTCTTATTGCGTTATTTGATCTCTTTCTCTTTCCCATGGACGGAGGAATTATCTCGTTATTTGATGGTTTATGTGACATTTTTTGCATCGGCAATCCTGCTGAGGGAGGATAAGAATCCTAGGGTGGATATTATTTATATGCGATTGCCAAAACGCGTGAAGTTTGTGTTTAATACAGTTTTTTATCTATTGATTTTAGTGTTGCTGGCCATTCTGTTTCAGCAAGGATTGAAAGCAGTTTTGTCATCAACTGGAGAATTGACGCCATCATTGCGTATTTCTTGGGCGATCCCTTATATGGCGATTCCGATTGGTTCTATTGCAATGGCGTGTCAGCTTCCGTATCTGGCGATAAAAAATTATCGAGAAAACTGGGTAAAGGGAGGTTTGGACAATGATTAATATCGGAATTATGTTATTGGTGTTTCTGCTCTTACTCTTTGCTGGAATGCCCGTTGCCTTTGTACTTTCTATTTCCTCGGTGGTTTATTGTCTGATATCAGGGAACGCTCAGTTTCTGTATATTATCGGCCATAACTTTTTTACGGGGATGGACAATTTTGTTTTGATGGCGGTACCTTTGTTTATTTTAACAGGAGAGATTATGAACAAGGGTGATATAACCAATAAGCTTGTAGATTTTGCCAATCTTTTGGTAGGGCGTTTTCGTGGTGGATTAGCTTACATGGATGTGTTGTCTTGCATGTTCTTTGCTGGCATTACAGGTTCAGCTCTTTCGGAAGTAGCGGCTTTGGGATCGATTATGATCCCTGCCATGGAAAAGACGGGCTATGACAAGGAATATTCCTCAGCGGTTACGGCTGCAGCGGCAATCCAGGGTCCATTGATTCCACCGAGCATACCAGCGGTATTGATCGCGGCGGTTACAGGGGCTTCCACGGGTGCACTTTTTATTGGTGCTGCGATTCCGGGATTCTGCTTAGGCTTGGCCTGCTGTCTGATCACATATTTTGTAGCGAAAAAGCGTCAATATCCCAAAGAGGAGCGCAAGTTCTCCCTTAAGGAGGTCTTGCAGCTGACAATTAAGTCATTCTTTCCTTTATTGACACCATTTATCATTATTGGCGGTTTGCTGACTGGGGCTTTTACACCGACAGAATCCGCGGCAATCTCTGTTTTCTACTCATTGATTGTTACCATGGTGGGATATAAGCGATTCACTCGAAAAGAATTTGCTGAGATCTTGAAATCAACCATTGTGTCTACGGCAATGATTTATTTGATTATAGGTGCAGCTTCAGGATTTGCTTGGATTTTGGCGATTGAGAATATCCCATCCATTATTTCGGATTTTTTGGTGAATTTTTCTCAGCATAAGGCTGTCACCTTGTTGATTATTAACATCTTCCTGCTCTTCTGGGGCATGTGGATGGATACGGCACCGTCAATTATGATTCTTATGCCGATGCTATTCCCAATTGCCAACGGCTTGGGGATTCATCCTATTCATTTTGGCGTGATTGTATTGCTGAACTTGATGATTGGTTTGCTTACACCGCCATTTGGCATGGTCTTGTTCTCAGCGCAAGCCGTAAGTCGTGTTGATTTACGAGGACTGCTTCGAGAGCTGAAACCATTCCTCTTGGTCGACTTCGTCATATTGGGTCTTGTTACGTTTGTACCTGAAATTTCTCTGTTTCTGCCGAGACTTTTCGGGTTGATTAACTAAACTTTCAGTTAGGAGCAAGTAATATCAAATAATAAAACCGGGTTTGCAATTGCTGAACCGCAAAGGCTATAATATGGATAGAATGAAAGGAAAGGAAACGAATATGGAAAATCAGAGTCGATATACCATTCAGTCTGTCAATCGCGCCTTGCGGATTTTGAAATTGTTTGATGAGCGCAATCGGGAGCTATCCATTGTTGAAATCAGCGCCATGATGGATTTGAACAAAAGCACCGTGATCCGATTCTTGGCGACCTTGGAAGATGAAGGATACTTGGAACGAGATCTTGTGAGTAAAAAGTATAAGTTGGGGATTGTTCTCTTCCGACTGGGCAACCTTGTAGAACAGTCGCTGGATATCAATCGGGTTGCTGAACCGGTTATGCAGGAACTGTCCAATGAAACGGGCTTGATCTCGCACTTTGGAACGGCCCAGAAGGAGAAGGCAATTCTCTTGCAAAAGAAATGGCCCAAGAACTATGTGAGCGATATGGAAATGATCGCCCGGGTTGGCGGTTATATTCCCATTTACTGCACAGGGATTGGAAAGGTTATGTTGGCCTACCTGCCGGAGGAAAAGGCGGAAAAGTACGCGCATCGAACCGATTATAAGTCATTTACCGCCAACACCATCGATACGCCGGAAGGCTTGATGGAGGAGCTTGGGAAAGTGCGGGCGCAAGGTTTCGCTGAGAACAATGAGGAGCATGAACTCTATATGTACTCTTTGACCTATCCGGTACGGGATCACAGAAACCAAGTCGTGGCGGGACTCAGCTTGAGTGGGATCAAGGAAAAGATCATGAATATGGACCAGGGAACTTTGCACCAGTCCCTTCGAAAGGCTGCGCTGAAAATCTCACGGAAATTGGGATACCAAGGATCATAGAAAATTGAATAGAGTAAAATATGAATGCCTCTTGAGTCATGCTCAAGGGGCTTTTTCTTCGCCTAAAGCATCAGTTGACTTGGTGAAATGTGAGGAAATCTGTGAAAATGTGTTGTTAAATGTGAGAAGATGTGGTATTCTGTGGTTGTCGGAAACGATATCCCACAAATTCACACAGAAAGGCGGGATGTGTTTGAGAAAAGTGAATGGGAAGAAAGTCGGCATTGTCTGTTTGGGCACCTTTCTTTTGGCTCTGGGGATCTTCTTGATCTTGAGCGAGACCAAGGGGGCGGATCCCATGAGTGTCTTCCTTCAGGGAGTCCATCTGAAAACGGGATGGCAGGTGGGAACCATCAACCAGATGCTGAATGGCAGTATTCTCCTGTTGGTGTTCCTCTTGGACCGGCGCAGTTTAGGAATCGCGAGTCTGCTTTACGTACTGAGCATCGGTTTCTTTATGAATCTGTTGTTTCGCTGGGTGCCATACCAGTCACCGGGTGGAATACTGGCTTACGGGGTTACTCTGGCAGGCGTGCTTCTCATCGGCATTGGGTCGGCAGTCTTCTTGTATGCGGACTATGGTGCGGGAGCCGTTGAAGGATTAATGGTCTATCTGAACAACCGTTACGGATTGCCTTTAAAGGGAATACGCATGGCCATGGATGCAAGCTTTTTTTTTATCGGGTATCTATTGGGCGGAATCGTGGGTATTGGGACCCTGATGGGAGTCTTGTTGATTGGACCGACGATAGAGTGGACGCTTAATGGTTTGCATACACGAACGAAACGGATGAAAAAAACGGCGGAATCCAAGGGCCGGCTTGCCCAAAGTGAGAGCTAGACTGTGGTTGTTTTTGAAATTGTGAGAAAACGAGCGTAAAATTGTTGTAAAATGTGGGCAATTGTGGTAACCTATACACGAATAGAATGGAAATAAATAAGAATATTATTCGCTATATAACGAATGATTTTGATATTTGTTCAGTGAAATTTCTTGCAATCACACGAAAAACCGGATAAAGCCTGAAAGGAGAACCGATATGTTAGCCATTGAACGTTTGAGAAGAATTGAGGAGTTGTTGAAAGAGAACGGGTCTGTTGTCATCAGCAATTTGAGTGCAACCCTGGATGTTTCCGAGGAGACCATTCGGCGGGATTTGGAGAAGATCGGGAAAACCATGAAGATCAAGCGGGTTCGAGGCGGCGCATTCCTGCCGGCAACAACGGACAATGAGGTGCCGATCAAGATTCGCGAAACCATTTATCTGGAAGAAAAACAATTAATTGGCGCGAAATGTGTGGAATTGTTGGAAGATGGCATGAGTGTCATGCTGGACTCCAGCACCACCGCCTGGTATGTAGCCAAGAACATTGAGCAAAGCCAAAAGAAGATCACCGTCATTACCAATTCCTTGCTGATTGCCAGTGAGTTTTCGGAAAGCAAGAACGTCAAGGTGATCTCAGTCGGCGGTGTGTTGAGAAAGTCAACCAACTCCTTTGTGGGTTACATGGCGACCGATGCTCTGGAGAAATTGTCGGCAGACCTGGCTTTTGTCAGCTGTACGGCATTGACAAAGGGATTTGGCGCTACCGACAACCATGAGGGAGAAGCGCGGATTCGAAAAACCATGCTAAACCAATCGATTAAAAAAGTGATGATTGTCGACTATACGAAATTTGACACCCCGGCTGTCAATCCGATCTGCAAGATTCGCGATTTGGATCTGGTGGTAACAGACCGTGAGGTGGGCAAGGAAATGAGAATGGTTTTTGAAGACCAGGATGTTGAGGTGCTGGTCTGCAAATAGGAGGAAGCTAGTGGAAAGTTTTAGATTTAAAAGTGCCACGCGCATCCTGTTTGGCAAGGGATTGGAAACCCAAGTCGGTCAGGAAATCGCGGGGAAATATAAGAAGGTATTGATTCATTACGGTGGTGCCCATGTGGAAACATCCGGCTTGCTGGACCGTGTTCAGGGGAGTCTGAAGGAGAAGGGCATTGAGTTTGTGGTTCTTAACGGCGTGGTTCCAAATCCGCGGTTGACCCTGGTCCATACAGGCATAGAAATTTGCCGAAATGAACAGGTGGACTTTATTCTGGCCATCGGTGGCGGGTCTGCGATCGACTCTTCCAAGGCGATTGCTTTGGGCGTGCCTTACGACGGGGAAGTCTGGGATTTTTACACGGGAGCGGCTACACCAGCTGAGGCATTGCCGGTGGGCACGATTTTGACCATTCCGGGTTCTGGATCCGAGATGTCGGAATCCAGCATTATTACCCATGAAGAAAAACAATTGAAATATGGGATCGACACAGAGTTGATCGTGCCGGAATTTTCGGTGCTGAATCCGGAAATGTGCCTGACCATTCCGCCGCGCCTGATGGCGGCTGGCATTGCAGATATTCTATCCCATTTGATGGAACGATATTTCTCGCCGACCAAGCAGGCCATCCTCAGCGATCACTTGCTGGAAGGCGCCATGCGGGCGGTCATGGATGCCGGGTTGAAATTAATGAGGGATCCAAAAAACTTTGATCATGCTGCGGAAATCATGTGGTCGGCCACGGTTGCCCACAACGGCATGCTGAGCTCCGGTCGGGTGGAGGACTGGGCGTCTCACCGCATTGAGCACGAGATCAGCGCCCTGTACGATGTCACCCATGGTGCGGGTATGGCCATGGTCTTCCCATCCTGGATGCGATATGTCAAAGATGAAAACATCGATCGCTTTGTCCGTTTTGCCAAAGAGGTTTTTGGCATTGCGGATTTGGACAACAAGCAAACACAAGCGGAAGCGGGCATTCAAGCCCTGGAGGCTTTCTTTGCAGATCTGGGATTGAAAACGCGGCTTTCAGATGCTGAGGTGCCGACCGACCGATTTGAAGAGATGGCGAAAAAAGCCACTCAAAATTCCGAGTATGTGGGCAACTTTAAAAAGATCAATGCGGCGGATATCGTGAAGATCTTGGAAATGGCGGTGTAAGCATGAAGGTATTAATCAAGAATGCAATGATTCTGCCGGTGGATGAGGCCATGCGCGTCATCGAAAACGGATGGATCGGCATCGAAGACGATACGATTGCCTTTGTTGAAGAAGACGAAACGGAGGCGGTACAAAGCTTTGAGGCGGACCGGGTGATCGACGCGAGGGGCAAGCTGGCTATGCCGGGTTTTGTCAATGCCCACAGCCACGCCCCCATGACAATTCTTCGTTGTTACGGCGATGACCTGCCCTTGGACCAGTGGCTCTTTGGCAAGATGATTCCAACGGAAGCGAAATTCACAAAAGAAGATATCTATTGGGGCGGCATGCTGGGGGTGATCGAGCAGATCAAGAGCGGGGTGACCTGCTTTGCCGACATGTACGAGCCATCCAATGTGATGATGGATTTGGTCTTGGAAAATCAGATCCGCGCCAATATCTCCGGGCCCAATTTGGTGGTGAATCCGGAGCGGGAATACGAGGAGTATGTGGCCCATATCAAGGAATGGAACAACTCCCACAAGGGTTTGATCAAGGAGTATGCCATCATTCACGCCATTTACACCTACTCCGAAGAAAAGATCAAAGCGCGGGTTGCCGCGGCCAAGGAAGCGGGCACCGGGATCCAGATTCATATTTCGGAGGCGCCTTTCGAGCAGGCGCAAACACGAGAGCAATATCAGGCGACACCGGTGGAAATGCTGGAGCGATGGGGCGTCTTTGATGTGCCGACCCTGGCTGCCCATTGCGTCCACCTGACGGATCACGATTTTGAAATTTTAAAGAATCGAAAGGTCAGTGTTGCCCACTGTCCGTCCAGCAACCTAAAGCTAGCCAGCGGAATCGCCGATGTGCCCCGCATGCTGAAGGCAGGCATCAATGTTGCCATTGGAACCGACGGGGCGTCCAGCAACAGCAATCTGAACTTTGTGGAGGAAATGCATTTAACCTCCATGATCCAAAAGGTCAACAAAATGGATCCCCTGGCCATCACCGCCAAGGATGTGATTCGTATGGCAACCGTGAACGGAGCCAAGGCGGCAGGTTTCGGCCGAGAGGTAGGTGTGCTGGAACCGGGCAGGAAGGCGGATCTAATTTTGATCGATACGGACAAGGCCCATCTGACACCCTTGAACGATCCATTCTCTGCGGCGGTTTATAGCATGCAGGGGTCGGATGTAGACACGGTGATCGTCAACGGCAAGATTCTGATGGAAGGCCGGGAGATGACCTTGGTCGACGAGGAAAAAGTGAAATATCAAGTAAGAAATATTGCGAAGCGATTATTGGGCTAGAGAAATAGATGAGGAGGAATCAATCATGTCAAATGAAAACGTTTTACCGGGAATTCGCTTAAAGCCGGGAGATATCACACCGCGGGTTTTGGTCTGTGGGGATCCCTACCGTGCCGAGAAGATTGCGGGCATGTTGGACAATATGGAATGTTTGGCCAAAGGCCGCGAGTACTGGACTTATCGCGGCGACTGGAAGGGTGAAACCATCACGGTTTCCTCCCACGGCATCGGAGCCAGCGGGGCTATGCTTTCCTTTATCAGCTTGATCAAAGGCGGAGCCAAGGTGATTATCCGCGTGGGTACATGCGGAGGCTTGAAGCCTGAGGTGCAGGCGGGAAGCCTGGTTATTGCGACGGCGGCTGCCAAGGAAGAAGGGGTTTCCAATATTTACGTGCCGGTATCCTTCCCCGCAATTGCGGATTTGGATGTCACCAATGCGTTGATTCAGTCCACTAAGGACAATGAAATGGAAGCCTTCAGAGGCATTGTTGTGACCCAAGGCGCCTTCTACGGCGGGGTTATGCCAACTAATACGGTCGAGCAGATGAAATCCGGGGCCATTGCAGTTGAAATGGAGATCGCAGCCCTTTATACGGCGGCCAGCGTATTCGGCGCCCGAGCCGGATCCATCCTGTCGGTTGACGGAAATGCCCTGGCGGTACTGGAAGCAGCGGAAGAGAATGATCCGGATCCGGAACTGCTGAAAATGACCGTAGAAAAAAGCATCAAAATCGGCTTGGATGCTTTGGTTGCTGTTGAGCTATAAGATTGGAGTTTGCAATGAATTTGAAAGAAATGAAGACAGAATTACTGGAAGTGACCCTGGAGTCCTACCGCTTGAAATTGATGGCGGGCACCAGTGGAAACGCAAGCGTATATGACAAAGAAACGGAAGCCATGATCATCACCCCATCCAGCGTTTCCTATGAGGGAATGACCATTGAGGACTTGGTTGTGATGAAACTGGACGGCACCATTTTGGAAGGCAGGCACAATCCGTCTTCCGAATGGAAGATGCATGCCCAGGTCTATTTGGACCGTGAAGACATTTCCTGCGTCCTGCACACGCATTCGCCGTATGCAACAGGATTTGCCGTGTGCCAGGAGGGCATTCCGGTGATTTTGATTGAGATGGTGCCGTTCTTGGGCGGCGATGTTCCGGTTGCGGAGTTCGGCCTTCCGGGCACAGCGGAGTTGGGGCTTGAAGCGCTGAAGGTGATGGAAGACCGAAAGGGATGCCTGCTGGCAAACCACGGGACTCTGGCCATCGGCACATCGATTCAGTCGACCTTTATGTCGTCGGTGTATCTGGAGGATGCGGCGAAGATTTACCACATCGCCAAGAATGCCGGCCAAGTGAAAGTCATTGATGAATCGCTGGTCGAAAGGATGCGCAGCAATTAGGCGAACTTGTACACCACGGAATCGACAGAAGCTTCATGAGATTGGGTTTTATTAAGAAATCATAGATGGTAGAGAAATTAAAATCGAAGGGAGAAATGAAGGTGTCTCAGAATTCACAGGTTGGTGCAAAAAAGAAGGGAATTAGCTTTATGGACCTGATGAGCGTGTCCATCGGACAGATCATCGGTTCAGGAATTATGATTTTAACGGGTATTGCAATCGGGTTAACCGGTCAAGGGGTCGCGTGGTCTTTTATTGCGGCGGCAATCTTGATTATTATTCCGATTATTGCCTTGGCGGCCTTGGGCTCAGCCATTCCGTCTAACGGCGGCATGTACACCTATGTACGTGATTTGATCGGCCGAAAAACCGCGTTTTTCTATGTGGCCCTGCTGGTGGCGGGACAATTGGTTTTGGCGAACTATGCCATTGGTTTCGCGGAGTACGCGAAAGAGTTCTTGCCGAACTTGAATACCGTATTGGTTGCGGGCGTGGTGATGACGCTGATTTTTCTGGCTAACCTGCGCGGTCTGAAAACGGCGGTATTCATTCAAAACATCATGGTGGTCATGCTCTTGGCGGCCTTGGGCCTCTTTATTGCTTTCGGCTTGCCGCAAGTGAAAGACTTCGGCTCGTTCTTTGAAGTGGCAAACATTATGCCATCCGGATTTATGGGATTTGTGTCTGCGACCTTCCTGGTTCGTTTCGCCTTGATCGGTGCCGAGTATTTGTCGGAATTGGGCGGCGAGTGTGAGAATCCTGGAAAAGAGATTCCGCGCGCCATGATTCTTTCCACATTGATTGTCGCGGTCGTATACTTCTTTATGGGCGTGGTTGCCTCGGGCGTCTTGCCGGTTGGCGACGTAGCCTTCCAAACCCTGGGCAGTGTTGCCAAGCAAATCTTCCCGCCTGCGGTTTATGTCTTCTTCATTGTCGGCGGTGCCATGTTTGCCTTGGTGTCTTCTTTGAACGCCGTATTTGCATGGTGTACAAAGGGCATCAAAATGGCCATTGTCGATGGATGGCTGCCGGAGTGGCTGGCGGTTGAAAACAAAAAATTCGGCACGCCCCATTTGCTTTTGGGCATCTTCTATATCGTTGGCATGTTGCCGATTATTACCGGCGGAACCATTGAATACATTGCGATTATCGGAAACAACATCGGTCTGATCTTTGCCGTGTTCCCGGTATTGGCTGTAATGTTCCTGCCAAAACGCAATCCGGAAGCCTATGAAAAGGCCTACTTCAAGCTGCCAATCTGGGCCATGTATGCATTACCGTTGGCGAGTGCGGCCATCTATGCCTTCGGTTTCTATTCCAGCGCAGACTTTATCGGCGCCTTTGGCTTGAAGGTCATGGCGGGATACTGTGCCTTGGTAACGCTTTATGCGTGGATCCGTGAGCCGAAAGTAAAACAAGTGGAAGCGGAGCGTGAGAAAGCGGAAAAAGCCGCGTAAATACGAGTTTTAAAACGGGGGAATTGACATGAAAAGAGAAGACGCAAATCTGGCCTTCATGCTGCAATATGAAAATGTTGCCTGGTATGAGGCGGGTCAAGTGCGAATCTTGGACAGAAGAATCTATCCGACAAAAATTGAATTTGTGACCTGCAAGACGCACCAGGAAGTGGCGCAAGCCATCGCGGATATGGTAACCCAGAGCGCGGGGCCTTATACGGCGGCCTCCATGGGCATGGCCCTGGCGGCGGACGAGTGCAGGAAGCTGAAGGAAGCGGACCAGATGGCCTACCTGAAGGAGGCGGCATACCGCCTGTCCCATGCGCGGCCGACAACGGTCAACCGCATGGAGATGATTGTGGGCGGCTGTCTGAAAGTGGCGGAAAAAGCCTTGAAGGAAGGAAAAGCTGTCGATGAGGCGATTTTCCTTCATACCATTGGCTCCATGAACCGCCGGTATGCGAAGATTGGCGAAGTGGCCAAGTATCTGGTGGACATGTTCCCGGACAACGGCAAGATCATGACCCAGTGCTTTGGAGAGACCATCGTTGGCATGATGCTGCGGGAGGCCAAAGAGCGACAGAAAAACATCAAGCTTTTCTGCCCGGAAACCCGTCCTTACTTGCAGGGAGCGCGGCTGACGTCTTCGGTTGCCTATGACATGGGCTACGACGTGACGGTTATCACCGACAATATGCCGGCCTTCACCATGCAAACCAAGGGGATTGATCTCTTTACTTCTGCGGCGGATTCCATCACCATGGACGGCCATGTGGTCAACAAGGTGGGAACCATGCAGATTGCCATCGCGGCCAAGTATTTCGGCATCCCTTACTTTGTCACAGGGATTCCCGATGAGGCCTACAAGTCCATCGACGATGTGACCATCGAGGAACGAAATCCGGCTGAAGTCCTGGAGTGCCGAGGCATCAAAAATACGCTGGATGGCGTGAAGGGTTATTATCCGGCCTTTGACATTACACCGCCGCATTTGGTGAGCGGGGTAGTGACAGACCGTGGCATCTACAGCCCTTACGATCTGAATCGTTATTATGAAACGGAAACAGGGAACTACTGGTAAATCAATCAAAAAAACGCCTGCGCAAAATTTGCGTAGGCGTTTTCTACATATCGAAATTTAACGAGGCTGCTTTGGAGTCGAAATGCTGTAGCAAGCCGTTTGCGGTGGAATGGACATGGTCATGGCCATGCTGTGGGTAAAGCGGATGCGGTCATCGATTTTGTAATCGGCAAAAGCCGCTTTCATCATGGTGTCATCGCTGATATTCAAAAGGATGTCGCCTTTTTCTGTTTCAACCAGAATGGATGGATGCAAAGGATTGTCGGAGATCTCTTTAATAATTCCAACGGATTCGCAGGTGAAGTCTCCGGCTTCCACAACCTTCAGTCGGTATTCGCTATCATTTTCATATGTCAGGAAGACCAGCTGCGCACGGTTTCCAACTTTCAAAGCTCTTTTTGCGTTTTCGCTGATGGTCACATCTTCCAGGTTGATGATCTTTCCGTCAACGGTTACAGTCGTTTCGGTGATGGATTCGATGATGCCGTCTACAAATACCATGCCTTCCTGCGCTTCTTTGTCCAAAACATTGATGGCAATGGCTTTGCTGCTGGTGTAGTAGACCTCGGCAATCACGCCCAATTGCAAATCGTAAAAGCGATTGGTGTTGATACGCGTATAGATATCGGTGGAAAGGGTTACTTCTTTTCCGGTTACTAGATCTTGAATGGTCAGCAGGTAGCCTTCTTCGGCTGTTTCAAAAGAAACAATTCGGCCGATGCCTTTCATGGTATCCATCACTTGCAATCGATCATAGCCCAGTACATTGTCTTGGATGGGCGCGGAAATCAAAACCGGCTTTTGTCCATATAAGGTAGGGACAGGTGTCTCTGCGGCAAAGGCCATGCTGGATGTTAAGGTTGCAATTATCAATAAACTCAAAATCAATTTTTTCATTTGTTTTCGCTCCTTTTCTTGTGCTTTCCCTTAGTCAGACGGTAGGCTTTAGAAAAAGTTTCAGACTGGCTATATTTTTTTTGAAAAAAGAAATAAAATAGAGAAAAGAGGAGGGGACGACATGGGAATTGAATGGACAAATGAATTGAGCCTTCGGCTGATCTATTCGGGCGTAGTCATTGCCGTGTTTTTTATCATCAAAATTTTGGTGAACCGTTGGGTGTACAAGCGGGTGCATGAACCGGAAAAATCGTATCGCATCAAGAAAAGCACCAATACCCTGTTGGTTGTCTTGTCGATGATTGTGCTGGCTTTTCTGTGGAGTCAGCATCTGGGTTCGCTTTCCACTTTCTTAGGATTGTTGTCTGCCGGCCTTGCCATTGCCTTGCGGGATTTTTTGGTCAACTTTTTTGCCTGGATTTTTATTGTCACACGGCGTCCCTTCGAGGTGGGCGACCGGATTTCCATATCGGGATTGACCGGGGATGTGATCGACTTGCGGATTTTTGAGTTTACCATGCTGGAAGTCGACAAGGTCAGCGGCGAGCAGAGTACGGGCAGCTTGATCCATATGCCCAATGCCCGCGTGATTGCGGAACCTTTGATTAATGAGACGAGAGGCTTTGGTTATATTTGGAGCGAAGTGAAGGTTCTTTTGACCTTTGAAAGTGACTGGCAGTTGGCTAAAACGCGATTCCAGCAAATGATCAATCAGCAAAATGAGGAAATTGCAGAAGAAGCCAAGAATTCTTTGAAGAAGGCAAACCAGCGATATTTTATGTATTATTCCAGTCTCACGCCGATCGTTTATACTTCGGTGGAGAATAGCGGAGTGCTTCTGACCATTCGCTTTTTATGCGAGCCCCGCCAAAAACGGATGGAAATCGAGAAATTGTGGGAAGCTATTTTGGCGGAAATTGAAAAGGAACCGGCTATGGAACTGGCTTATCCAACATCGCGGGTCATTCGCAGAGAAGGATAGAAAGAAAGCGTCGATTATTGAATCGGCGCTTTTAATTTGCAAAAAAATCACTGAATAAAATTAATAATTTTAATAATAAAATTGAAAATAAAGAAAATCAAGGGTATTATCGGAAGGTGAAAGCGCTAAAAATCAATATATACAGACCTAGAATCAACAATATTAATATTAAAATTAAAAATATTAATTTTTCTATTGACATATTCAAGGTTCGGGTTTATACTAAAGATGGAAAGAGAAGAACGAGACAATTTCCCAAGGGTTTGGGTACCATAAATCGAAAAAGGAGGAAAACCTGATGTTACTATTTAAACATATCTATCCAGCAGAACTCGAGCATTATAACTACGACCAGCTTGAGACAGGACTTGACCTCTTGAAGCGCATTGAACACATCGCATAAATGAAACCGAACCGGAAGCGAGAAAAGGAGAAGAACATGAAAAAAACAAATGAAGTGATTTTTGATATCAACACTGCATACTGCAAAAGCATGGAAACCCGATCTGCCATGGAATTGTACAAGCGCATTGAAAACTTGTGATTGAAAAGGAGCTCAAGAATGAAAGTGATTTTCCATATGATGATTCCAGCCGCATTGGCTGCCGTCACCGATTTGAAAAGAGACGAAGGCATGGAATTGGTTCGTCGCATTGAATACCGATAAAAGAACGAGAGGGACCGGAAGAAAAGAATCTTCCGGTTTTTTTCTATGTAGGGGTTGACATATATGTATAGCATCTATACAATAAAGCCATGGAAGAGATGAAGAACGAAAGCAAACTATTTGATCCGTCCAGGCACAAAACCCAATTGAATCAATTGTCTTTCGGCCTGACCCGCGTATCCTACAAATTGATGGGTGGCGACCGGATGACCCTGTCCTATGGAACCGATGTGAAAATCCACGGGTCCGAGATCCATATGATCTGCCATATCAAGCATAATCCGGGCAGTCATATCTCCGGCATTGCCAGAGCCATTAAGGTAACCCGGGGTGCTGTTTCACAGATTGTGATGAAACTGGAGAAAAAAGGCCTTGTCAGAAAGGTGGAGAACCCGGAGAACAAGCGAAGGCTGGATCTGGTGCTGACAGAAAAAGGCGAGAAGGCTTATATCGGTCATCAAAAGCTGCACCGGGCTTTTTCTGAGAATCTCAAGACGATTGTGTCCGGATACTCGCAGGAAGAGATGGATCTGGTTTCCAGCTTTGTTTCAGATTTGGAAGGTTCTGTCGATCAATTGATTGAAGAGGTATACGCAGAAGAATATTTTAAAGAATAGAAAAACATGAGTGCGCAAGCATCGTGTTTTTTTTGGCGGGATGTACAGTAACTATACAATGTTTCTTTATCGAAGGCGACTAGGATTATTTTCAGCTGGGTGTCGGAAGGGAAAGCTTGAAAGGAAAGAGTTATTTTTTATTCTTAATGTATAGCACCTATACAAAAGTGAATGAATTGGTTTAGAAGTGAGGAGGAAGTCCAATGATGTTATTCAATCGAATTTATCCGGCAGAGCTTGAACATTACAATTACGATCATCGTGAGTCCGGCATGGATTTGTACCGACGAATCGAGAAACTATAAATTTTGCAATGAATGTATAGCAGCTTAACGATAGGAGGAACGAATGAAGAGTCAGGTTTTTGAGAACAAGTCAATGAGTGCGGTTTTGGTCAGGCTGGGGATCCCCTCCATGCTGGGCATGCTGGTGATCGCTTTTTACAATGTGGTGGATACCTATTATATCGCGGCCTTGGGAACGGAAGCGGTGGGTGCGGCTTCGGTCGTCTTTCCCGTTACCATGCTGGTTTCCGGGATTGCTTTTGCCTTTGGTTCCGGGGCGGCCTCGTCTGTTTCCCGGCTTCTGGGCCAAGGAGACCGGGAAGGGATGTTGAAAACCGCCAACACCGCATTGTTTTCCGCGCTGGGCATAGCGACGGCAGTTGCGGTGCTGATTGCCATATTCTATGCGCCGGTTTTGCGCGCCTTTGGCGCAACGGAAGCCATTTTGCCCTATGCCCTGGATTACGGCCGGATTATTCTGATCGGTTCTGTCATTAATATCGGCACGGTCACATCCAACAATCTAATCCGGGCCGAAGGCTTTGCCAAGATCAGCATGATCACCATGGCGACGGGGGCGGTTTTAAATATGATTTTGGATCCCATCTTTATTTTCCGCTTTGGGTGGGGAATTCAGGGCGCGGCCTATGCGACAATCCTGGCCCAGACGGTTGCCTTGGTCTTTATCCTTGCCGCCTACAAAAAAAGCGAGGCCGTGGTGCAGTTTTCTCTGCGGTATTTTTCCACGGATGCGCGGATATACAAAGAGATCTTGAAGGTCGGGGTTCTGGTTTTGATCTATCAGGGCTTAAGCAGCCTTTCCATGGGCATCATTAACCAGCAGGCCGCCTTTTTCGGCACCGAGGCAGTTGCGGCCATGGGAATTGTCACTAAAATTTTGGCATTTATGTCCTATGTGATCTTTGGTTTTGTCAAGGGACTGCAGCCCATTGCCGGCTACCATTATGGAGCGGGCAACCTGGAGAAAGTCTCCAAAGCCATCTGGGCGTCTTTGCGGATTTTAACCGGCTATGCACTGGCAGCGGCGATCATTGCCGTGGTCGGCGCGCCGAGGTGGATCGGCACTTTTACGGCTGATCCGGCCGTTGCCAGTCTGGGGCAAGAAGCCTTGATTGCCTGGAGCGCATCTTTTGTGCTGCTGGGCATTCAAATGACCTACGTGACGGCGTTTTTGGCCATGGGAAAAGCGAAAGAGGGAAGCATTGTCGGGCTCTCTCGCCAAGGGCTGATCCTGATTCCAACCCTGATTGGATTCCGCATGCTCTTTGGGCTCAAGGGCATTGTCTATGCCCAGCCCGTGGCGGACCTGCTGACCTTCCTTTTAACCCTGGTGTTTGCCAAAGGGCTGCATGTTGAATTGAAAGGAAGCCAAACGCCGGTCGAATTGCAAAAGGAAGCATAAAATAATCCCGAGTCGATTGACTCGGGATTATTCATTATCAATGATGAATTCACTATTTCGTTAATGGGGCAAAGCAATAAGCCGTACCCAGATCGATGGTGGCTTGCATGCCGTCCTTGTGGGTGCGCTCGTAGGCGTGGGAAGCATCAACGCCCGGACCGATCAGTCCGGCTCGGATATCCCATCCGGCTCGCAGGGCAGCCGAGGCATCGGAACCGTAGAATGGATAAATGTCGACCTTGTAGTCGATCTTTTTTTCTTCCGCCAGCTTGACCAAGAGCTTTCGCATGGATAAATCATAAGGGCCCGATGAATCCTTGGCACAAATCGTGGTGCAGTGTTCCGTGGATGTTTGACCGTCGCCCATGGCCGCCATATCCAACGCCAGCAGTTCGACTGTATTGGCCGGCAAAGCAGCCGAAGATCCATGGCCTACTTCCTCGTAAGGCGAGATGAAGAAATGAATGGTGTGCGGCGGCTGTTCCCCTTGGGTGACCAGGTTTTCCGCGATGCCCAGCATGGCGCCTACGCAGGCCTTGTCATCCAAATGGCGGGATTTCAGATACCCGCTCGGCAGATATGCGGTGCGTGTGTCAAAGCTGACGAAATCGCCCGGGCGGATGCCTAGTTTTTCAGTTTCTTCCTGTTTGAATACTTTTTCATCCAAACGCACTTCCATATTGGCGTCGGTCCGTTCCGTCGCGCCACGCGCCTCCTTGTAGACATGAACACTGGTCTTGTCAAATAGGATGGTGCCGGTATAGGTTTTGCCTTCCATGGTGGTGACCACGCAGGTTTCGCCTTCCACGCTGTTCCAAGCGTATCCGCCCAATTGGGTCAGCTTCAGCCGGCCGTTGGCCTTCACTTCCTTGACCATGGCGCCCAGGGTGTCCACATGGGCAGACAGGGTTTTGTGCTTCAACTGGTCCTTGCCTTCCAGGGTTGCGATCAAGGCTCCTTTTTCGGTGACTTTGGTTTCAAGCCCCAAAGATTCGAAACGGTTCTTGACCCATTCCACCGCTTCCCCGGTGTTGCCGGTTGGCGAAGGGATGTTGAGCAAGTGCACGGTTTTTTCCATGGTTGTTTCAATGTTCTGCATGGTTTTTTCCTCCAAATTAATTAAATTTTAGGCTTTTTTCTAGTTTCTGATTATATTTAAAGTGTATGGGAAGAATCGTGTAATTGCAATCCTTATAGCGCACTTATTGGAAGAAATGATTCAAATGGGTGAAGAAACAGGCGGTTTGTCCGAACAAGGGGAAATAGATCGGTCAATGGTTGGCAAAACTTGATATTGGATATAATAAAAATGAAATAATCATCCACGAACAGTTCTTGAATCGGCCATAATAGCGAAAGAATCAAATGGAATAATTCAACAAATTGGAGGGGTATGTGATGCAGTATTTTTTTCAGGCAAAGCCACCGGACCAAGCGGAATTGTTTATGCCGCAATTCATAAGAAAAATTGCACATAGCAGTCCTGCATTTACGAGCGATGGAAAGGAGATGTATTGGTCTACAGTAGCGGAAGCGGGCAGGCAGAGAACCATCTATTTTTCCGAGTTTGAAAACAATGAATGGACGGATCCGAAAATCGCTTCATTCTCGGGAAATTACCACGATGATCACCCATTCATTACTGCGGATAATCAAACGCTTTATTTTGCGTCACTACGACCTTCGAAGCTGGATTGTGAAACAAAGATGCGAATTTGGAAAGTTGAACGAAGGGATGAAGGCGACGCCAGTAGGCGGTTCGGCATTTATCGTTCAGAAAGGGTAAATGGAAAATATGAAACGGCGCAACCGCTTCCGGATCATATTAATCTAAAGGGATTTATGAATTGGTGTCCTTATATTTCACCCGATGAGAGTTTTTTGCTTTTTTCTTCGGATCGGCCTGGAAGTGCGGGCTCAGGGGATTTGTATATTTCTTTTCGAACAGCGGACGGGGGATGGACAGAAGCCATCAATATGGGGCAGGCGGTCAATACTGAGAATCAGGAAAGATTCCCGGGGCTCAGTCCGGATGGGAAAATCCTGTTCTTTACGCGCTCCTGCGCACCGCCCAATTACCATGATCTGTATTGGATGGATGCGGGAATCATCGATCAAATTAAGGCTGGTTTGAAGATGGTTTGAGACTTGCAAGCAAGTACATAATGGAATAAGAGGGCGAGTATCATATAGAAGGCAGACTTTACGGAGTCTGTCTTTTGTGTTGCAAAAAAAGCGTGGGAAAGGGACGAATGGATCCGGGTGACTTTTTTGAGATTCAGGTGTTGCCGAGGTTACCGGTGGGCGTAAGCGAGGGCGGTAGAATGAGACCAAGAAAAAGAACCGGCATGGGAGTCGGGGAAAGGAGGGAGTGGCATGAAGGCCTACAACCGTTCGGGCAAGCGTATTGAACTGCAAAATGTTTTAGGGACCGGGGGCGAAGGATCGGTTTATCGCGTGACAGCCAAGACCTGCGCCAAAATCTACGCCAAGCCCTCTGCTTTCAAGGAGGCGAAAATAAAAACCATGATTGCTAAGCCGCCGGTCCCCCTCACGGACCCCAAGTGCCGGAACGGCCGGGTGGCATGGCCGACGGATCTCTTGTATGACCGGCCGGGCGGGAAATTTGTCGGCTACTTGATGCCGTTGATCGAGATTCGGAATTATCAGGAGTCGGAGGTGGTCTTTATTGAAAAGCTGCGAACCAAAAAGTTCGGCCAGCGATTTACCTACGAACATCTGATGACGGCAGCCTATAATTTTGCCATGACGGTCCACTATATTCACCAGGCGGGGCATTCGGTGGGGGATTTGCGGGAGAAGAACATTCTGGTGGACCAAAACGGCCAGGTTTGTTTGGTGGACTGTGACTCCTTTCAGATTATGGATGCGGCAAAGAAGCGGTTTTTCGCTTCCGAAACTTATACGCCGGGCTATTTGGCTCCCGAGTGGATTGGCCGGGATTTATCAAAGGCGAACCGCAGGGAGAATGATCATTTTGCCCTGGCGGTGTGGCTCTTCCAGATGCTGATGAACGGCATGCATCCCTATCAGGCAAGGGGCGGCAAGGCGGAAGGCTGTCCCTCTTTGGAGGAAAAGATCAAAATGGGCACCTATCCCTACACCCGTGGCCGGGGACTCAAGCCGCCGGTGGCGGCCCCTGATTACAGTCAAGTGCCGGCGAGTCTGCGAAATTTGTTCGAAGCGGCCTTTGTACGGGGCCAAACGGAGCCGGGAAAAAGGCCGGAAGCCCTGGCCTACGCGAATCAACTAAAACGCGAGGTCGGAAGGCTGAAAACCTGCAGACGGAACCGACTGCATCGGTTCAGCGGTGATTTGGTCAGCTGTCCCTTCTGCAAGCGAACCAGGCCGAAACCGGTCAAGCCCAAGCCGAATCGTCCGATGCCGGTGACACCCAATCGGGTAACGCCCAACCGGGCGCGGCCGGCGAGGCCGAAGACCCGACGGGGCAGACCGACGATTGCTTTGCCGAAGTTTGCCCGAGTCGTACTGGCGATCCTTCTTATCTATAGCTTGTTGTTGAAGTTGACAGAGAATACAGGGCCGATTGTCTATGGGGGCGACGAGGAGGCTGCGGCGCCTTATGAGGAGACCATAGCGCCAGCACCGCTGACAATGGCGGATTTTGGCCTTTGGTACAGTGGGGGCGTTTTGTATGTGAACCAGTGGGGGGAGCCGCATTTCAAGGAAGCCTTGCGGATCGGCGGCAAAGTAAGGGAGAGCGGAATCGGCACCTATATCCCGCCGGATCTTGCAGATAACGGCAATCATATGATGGCGGTCGAGCTGACCGCGGACCGGGCAGGCACTGCGGATCTTGTCTTCGGAGCGGAAACCTGGTGGTGCTATTCGCCGGACTTCGGGACCTATCGGCTGAGATTTTTTGTCAATGAAGATTTGGTTGTCGATTCGGGATGGATGACATACAAGGAGACAGGCGCCTTCCAGCTGGACCTTCGCAGAGGGGATGTGATAGCCATCCTGATTCAGGAAAAGGCGGGAGCCAAGGGAACCTTGAACCCGGTTATTGCATTTGAAAACGGGGAGTAAAACATCAACTTGTTCCAGAGAAGCCATATGAAAAAGTGAATTCCGTGGAATGGATAAAGGCGCACCAAAAAGAGAATCAAGAAATCTCCCGGGTTCCGAGAAAAGCCCTCAGGGCTTGGGATGATAAGCGACAGCACCTATTACTGCGATATAGTCAATGAAACGATTAAAGGAGGAAGAAAAATGGCAATTAAGACGTTTACCAAGGATCAGGAAGTGCATGAGGAAATCGCGGAAATTTTGGAGGATCATGCAGAGATCATCGACAGCGGACAGGAACGCAGATACCTGCAATTGATTTTGGATATGTCGGGTTCCGTATCCCCCTATGTGGGGCATATCGAAAAAGGCGTGCGGGCTTTGGTGGAAGGATTGCGGGAAGATCCCTTGTCCGAGACCAGCATCGACATCGGCATTACCACCTTCGGTTCCGATGTGAGCATGGTGCCGCCCACTTCGATCACAGAGTTTGCAATGCCGGCCTTCCGGTCCAGCGGCGCGACCGCCATGTTTGAAGCCTTGGAAGCAAGCTTCGAGACGGTGGAGCAAACCAAGCAGCATTACCGGGACAACGGCATGAGCTACCGCCGACCGATTGTTGTTTTGATGACAGATGGTTATCCGACGGATGTGCCGATTCAAGACCGAAAGTTCCAGGATTTAATCGGTCGCATTCGTGACGGTGAGACCCAGAAGAAATGGATGTTCCTGCCGCTGGCCATTGATCACAGCTGTTTGCCGGCCGTCGATCAATTGTCTTCCAACGGTGCCAAGGAATTGGATCCTGGCGCGATCTTGGCCTTTATGAAATGGTTGTCCAATTCCATCAACACGGCGTCCAACCAGACGTCGGATCCATTGGCCAAGAGCAATCCGGCCATGTCAGACTGGGAAATCATCAATAACTTGAGCTAAGGAGGCAGACAATGAACGCATGGATCGAATGGAAGCGAAAGCGAATACTGAAACGGGTTGCGAAAAACGGATTGCCACGCCTCTATGCGGCCAGCGTTCCGGGACTGAAGCACGAAAAAAAGGAGGCGGCTTGTGAAGATGCGAGTGGGAAAACAACGATTGACGCGGACACTGCGGTACTGGTTGTGGCGGATGGCGTCAGCAGCTGCCGATATGGCGGCAAGGGGGCAAGAGTGGCTGCGCGAGCGGCGAAAGAAGAGATCCGGGTCCAGCTTCTTCAACACCCGGATCCAACAAAAGATCCGGAAAAGTGGATGGCTGCCCTCTTTGCAAAAGTCCGCCGGCAAATGGATCGAACGGCTAAACGACTGGATTGCGGACTTCAGGACCTCGGTACTACCCTCTTGGTCGGCGTTTACCAAAAGCCTTATTGGGTGGTTGCGCAAGTGGGGGACGGCGGCATTGTCGCGAAGAAAGAGGACGCCTTCAAAGTCGTCATTGCCGGTCGGCCGCAAGAGCAAGACAATTGGGTCGTCCCGTTGACGGCGCAGAGATGGTATGAAGACTTGCAGGTGCGCATGGTCGAGGAACCGGATTGGATCGCCCTGTTCTCGGACGGACTGGATCGACTGGTCTTTGACTGCCAGCCAGGCAAAAAGGTACTCAACGAGAAGCGGTCTCTGATTTTTGAAAAGGTCTTTGCCAAGGCGGACGCGGTGAATGGAGATGGAATCGTCAAGCAATTGCTGAATGTGCAGTCGGTGGACCGATTAAGCGGCGATGACAAGAGCCTGGCCATCGCATTTCGAAAGGAGTGAAAGCCATGAGGGGAATGACAAGGAGTTTCTATCGGACGGGAACCAATCTGGTGCGGATTGCTTTGGCCATCGGCGGAATTTACTGGCTGAAGCAAGCCATGGACATGCAGGGGCTGGTGCCTTGGTTTATCTCGGTGATGAGCCTTGTCATTGCCAATCGAAACGCGCGGGAGATTCCGGCCTGTCTCCTGACAGCAGCCTCTTTCTATTTCCTGGCTTTTGCCATGAGGGATTTGGGAGCCCTGCATCTTTGGGTCGGTTATGAAATGGGGGCACGATACTTTTTGGGGTTCGCCCTTGCGTTCACAATCGTCTACCACATGATGATTTCGGTTTTCGTTCCATTGTACACGGCGATTGTACGAAGGATTCATCCATAGGGACTGGTGAATAGGACAAAGATTGAAGGGGGAGGTTTGGCATGATTGTTTATGATCAAAATCAAAAGCCGGTAGAACTGAAAAAAGAGTTGGGTGCCGGTGGCGAGGGAGCCGTTTATTGGGTCTCTCAGAAAGAATGCGCAAAGATTTATGCGAAGCCTTCCCCGTTCAAGGAAGCGAAGATCCTTACGATGATCAGCAAGCCGCCTTATCCCTTGACGGATGCCAAGTGCCGGAACGGTCGAGTCGCCTGGCCGACCCGCGCCCTCTATGAGCGGCCGGGTGGCCGGTTTGTTGGCTATTTGATGCCCCTGATTCAGTTGAACCAATATCAGGAATCGGAAGTTGTCTTTATTGAAAGGCTGCGAACAAAGACTTACGGCCAGCATTTTACTTACGAGCATTTGATGACCGCGGCTTACAATTTCGCCATGACGGTTCATTACATCCACAAGGCAGGCCATTCCGTGGGGGACTTGCGGGAAAAGAATATTCTGGTGGATGACCAGGGGCGGGTTTGTTTGGTCGACTGCGACTCTTTTCAAATTATCGACGAGGCAAACCGGCGGTTTTTTGCCTCGCAAACCTATACGCCGGCCTATCTGGCCCCGGAATGGATTGGGCGCGATTTGGCCAAAGTCAACCGCAGAGACAACGATCATTTCGCCCTGGGGGTTTGGATCTTTCAGATGCTGATGAACGGGATGCATCCCTATCAGGCGAAAGGGGGCAAGGCCAATCAGGCGCCATCCCTTTCTGAGAAAATCAAAAGGGGCACCTACCCCTATGGAGGAAGACGGGGAGTTCAGCCGCCGCCCGCCGCGCCGGATTTCAGTCAAGTGCCAAAGAGCCTGCAGGCGCTATTTACAGCCTGTTTTGTCAAAGGCCACAGAGACCCGAATGCCCGCCCGGAAGCTATGGATTATGCCAGGGTGCTGAAACGGGAGCTGGGTCGTCTGAAGACCTGCAAGGTCAATCGCTGCCACAGATACAGCGGAGACCGGCTTGCTTGCCCGTTCTGCCAGAAGTCCGGAAAAAGAAATGGTCAAGCAGGCAAGCGGTCGAGTCCGCGAAAGATTTCAAAGAGAATCAATTCACAAAGGCTGTCGGTTACCCTGCAAACAAACCGACCCAAACCGGTACCGCCGGTGAAACAACAGACACCCAGATCAAGAACCATCTACCGAAAGCCAACACCAGTGAATCCGATAGGGAAGACGCCGAATGCTTACAGTCCAAGGGGTTCAAGGCAGGTTCTTGCGCAACCGGTGATTCAAAGCATTTCGGCATTCTTGTTGATCATCATGCTGGCCGCAGGCACAGTGGGTCTTTTGATGGGGGTGGCAAGCCTGATCGGCGGGGCTGTTTCGGGTTTTGTGCATGAACCCGTTGAATTCACAGGGGTTGAAGTTATCAGGGAGGAAGTTTTTCTGAAAGACTTGGCTGAGCGAACGAAAGATGCGGGTGCAGGAAACATAGAAGTGATTAGTGAAGAAGCGTTTCTGTCAAATTTGGAAGCGGAACCGGAGTGTTGATGAAGACAAGGCCGAGGAGGGAAAGGATGGAGATGGAAATGATGCAGGCAAGGATTCGATTGGTTGTAACCATGAACAACTATGAATTGAAACAGGTGATGTTGAAAGAGATCGAACGGGAAATCGAAACCCAAGATAATCAAGACTTGCGGCGTTTGATGTTCAAGGTTAAACAGGACATGCTGGAAAAGCGATTCGAGGAATTGGATCGGGCCTTTGACCGCATGAAGGAAGAAAATGCGGGGAATACCTATCGGGCGGCCATGCGGTCCATTGTGGACGAGATCCATGAAGTGCGGGCAGAACGGTTTTCCATTTTGGAGAAACGGGCGGAAATCGAAAGGGGATTGGAAGCCATTGAGGTTTTGGGTCACTTAACCCGCTGCTATGACGCCAAGGAGCTGGAAACGGAATCGAAAGAGGCATTTGTTAAAGCGGTTGATTTGGTGCAAGCGTTTGACGACGAAGAACGGCAGGCGGCATGGCGCACCCTGATGGAGCCCATCGCGGGAGACACGACCTGCATGGAACGCTTTCTGCCCTACGTGGGAGAGATGAAAGGAAGCACCCTGAGGGAACTCTATGTGGGATTGATTTCATCGGCAGGCAGGGACGACAATACCGAGTTGGCATTCAAACGGACCATGGAAGCGGCTGAGGCTCTGAAGGGGGAGGAGACAAAAGACATGTATTTCACCTTCCTTTGGGAGACCATGAGCTTTTTAAAGAAGATGGGCCACCCCAAGGAAAAGGCCAAGCCCTTATGGGTGGTTATTTTGGAAACGGCGGATGAATTGAATCATGTGCCGGCAGTCGCCAAGATGCATGTATTCTTGGCCAATGCCGCCATGGGGGAATCCAATTTTGCGGATGCCCGTGTTCATTTGGACTCCCTGGAAGGCATCGTGGATGCCTACGGATATGAATTGTTGTTTGAAGAGCATGCGGAAATGATTCGAAATGCCATGGCGCATATGCGCCGGGACTTGCCGAAGGGTGGCAAACGGTCCCCCTTGCGCTTGGTTGAAATCACGCCGGAAGAGATGAAGCAGTTTTCCATGACGGAAATGCCCAAAAACTAGGAGGCGATAAAATGAAAACGAAACGAATGGAACAACTCAGCATGGTAACCCTGTTTGGGGAATCGGAATTCCAATTGAAACGCCTGGAGCACTTGCGACAGGATCAATTCGACCAGTGGAACAACCTGGAGAAGGCCGTCTATTATCAAATGGCAAGAAGATTGATCGAAGGGCAAATCAAGGAGACGGATCGGGATGAAGAGGTGGAGAAATTTCGCGGATTGCTGCAGAATCGATATGAAACCTTCCTGGCGCAGACTTTCGTGGAAGAGCGGCCGGGTCATATGGTGAATGTCTTGTTCAATCTTTCGCAAATCGCGGAACATGAGGAAGGCGAAGGAGAAGGGCGCAAGTATTTGCTGCAATCCCTGCCGTGGATCAGCAAACTGGATGCTGAGGACCAGGATTTCTTTTCAGAGCATCTTGTGGACTTTTTTGATGGCGATCTGGACACGCTCTTGCTGGTGCATGAACGAACTGTGGGAACCTGGGCGCATCCGAATATGCTGGCCCTGTCCTTTGAGGTCCTGAAAGCCTTGGCGGAGGACGGAAGGGTTGACGCATCAGAGTTTGTGGAGATTGCCGACCATGTGGAAGGCACCTTGCGCAAGTACGGCGAGGGTGAATTGACCCTGCGCTTTACCAACTATATGGTGCAATTGGTCAAACGCCACAAGGCGAATGGGGAAACCAAGGAACATTTCTGGAGAAAGGCATTTGAAGCCGGATTGGATTTCCATGAGCCATACACCAAAATGCTGATGGGCGTCTTGCTGGCGGACAGAATGAAGGAAGAGGATAACTGGTTTGCAGCCAATTTCTACTTGCAGCATGTGGAGGGGGTTTCCGAAACCTACGGAGCAGAAGTGATTTGCGGGAGCAACTTTGAACAGATTAGCGAAGCCATGGCTGAAGCGCGTGAAGCGGTACAAGCCCACGGTTATTACGAACCCATTGAATAAGGTTTTGAAGTATAGAAAAATAAATCCCAGGGAGGGCGTCCCTGGGATTGTTTTGTTCAAAACTCTCGTGGAGGTAGCCCGGTTATGGGTGGTGGGCTTGGTGGAGAGTTTGAAGTCAGATATAGGATATGTCTTTGGCCAGCTCTTTCAAGACGGCGTAATCCAAGATGCGGATATGCCTTCCTGATTTTTCAATCCAGCCGTTTTCTACAAATTGCTGCAAGGTCCGATGCAAATGGCGATAGCTGCAGCCTAAGAGATTGGCCAGGTCCGTATAGCGGTTGGTTTTCACAAAGCTGACGGACTGGTTTTCTTCTTCATAGACGGTTAGCAGATACGCGGCAAGCCTGGATTCCATGGGGTAACGCGACAAGGCGTTGGCCTTTACCGACGAGGAGTGAAATTTTTGGCTGACGTGCTTGATCAAAAACCGCAAAAAAGGCGGATAGTCCCAGCAAGTGCGAAGCAGTTCCTCTTTGTCGATCTCAATAAGTATGCTCGGCTCCATGGCGGCCACTTCGTTGTGTAGCGGGTAGTCTTCAAATAATTCCAGATCACCCAGAATGGCAAAGCTCTGATTAAAGCCGATCAGGTAGATGCTGCCGTCTTCCTGCAGGAAAAAGATCTTGAGTTTACCTTTAACCAGGATATGAACCTTCTGCAGGGTTTCGCCGGTCTGATAGATCTGCTCGCCCGCTTCCATGGATACCAGCCGCATTTTGGGCATATTATCGGGTGGGAAGATCTCATCGAGCTGATGGCGCTTCAACCAGTTTTGTAATTGTGCGGAATCATGAATGGTTTTCATGTTTTTCTCCTGTTTATAGTGTATAGGTTTATTTTACCATCCCAAAGGACATATGTCATATTATTGACAAAACTTTACCTACGACGTATTCTTAGTTGGGGGAGTCAACTAAGGAGTGGAAGATGAAAAAAGAAATTTGTTCCTATGGCAGGGCAATCGCGGTGATCCAACGACATATTGCCGCTTATGTCAATGCCGAACTGAAAGAAGACGGACTTACATACGGATATGCCCTGTTTTTGTCCAACATTAGCAGAGAGGCAGGGTGCACGCAAACGGACCTGTGCGACCAACTGATGATTGACAAAACGACGACGGCAAAGAATATCAAGAAATTGGAATCAATGGGACTGATTCGCCGGGAAAGAGACCTGCAGGATCAACGTTTTTATCATATTTACTTAACGGATGAGGGCGAGATTGCCATGAAGCGGGTTCGAACGGTATTGAAACAGGCATCGGAGATTTTAAAAGGGCAGATGACAGAAGACCAGAAAAGCCAGGCGGAGTCATTGCTGCGAATGATGGTAACAAATATATGCGCGGAAGTTTGCGGGTATGAACATAAAACAAATCATGAGTGTGAATAAAAGCCAACGATCATAAAGAGAGGTTCTGTTTCCATTGTTTCTATAATCAACCTTTTTGTGTTTTCGTTTCGTTCTAATGAATTATGCTGTTTGTAAGGATCATTTAGGGTTAATTTGAGTTTTTAGACAGGGTTGCTTAAAGCGATTTAATACTATCAAAAGCTATATTTATAACTAAAGAGATAATTAAAGAGCCAGCGAAACGGGGTGTTGTTTCGCTGGCTCTTTTTTGGGTGTTAAAGTCCGAGTCGTTTTTTGATAGCTTTGAGTCCGGCTACTTGTTCTTCGTTTAATTCGTTGTTGCTGCCAAAGACTTTAGTTGTATACATCAAGACTTTTGCGTAATGTTCAAGGGATTCCATTCGATGATAGGCTTCCAAGATGTTTCGGCCCCAGGTTAGTGCGCCATGATTGGCTAGTAAGACGGCGTTATGTCCCTTGACATAAGGTGCGATGGAATCTGGTACTTCGTATGTTCCGGGTTCTGCATAAGGCGCGATGTGGACTGGGCCCAAGAGAACAACTGCTTCGGACATGATTGGCTTATCCATTTCAATTCCTGCAATAGAAAAGGTGGTAGACACTTGCGGATGAGCATGAACAACAGCGGTTTGTTTGGGATCTTCTTGAAAAACGCGAAGATGCATTTTCACTTCTGATGATGGTTTTAAGGTTCCTTCCAGTAAATTGCCGTCCATATCTATGACGCACATCATGTCTGGTGTCATATAGCCTTTGGATACGCCGGTTGGCGTGCAGACGACTTCGTTCTCGCCGGTTCGAATCGAGATATTGCCATCGTTTGAGGCAACAAATTCTCGGGCGTACATGCGCTTTCCAATCTCGCAGATCCAATCTTTGGCTTCTTCTTTGCTAATGAATAGGTTCATTTTATTTTCTCCTTGAATTTATTAGTCTTGGTTTTCTCATTTCCAATCAATTTTATTGACAACCATTTTGCTGGTTTTTTTCTCCAAGTAATGATTGATTTCTTTGACAAGCAATCGAGGCGACAAGGGAATGGCTTCAACGGTATCACCTGCAATATGCGGTGTCATTGTTACATTATCTAATTGGATAAATGGATTGGCCGGATTGATAGGTTCTTCCCACCAAACGTCAATGGCTGCTCCACCTATTTGACAGGTTTTCAATGCATGGTACAATGCTTCTTCATCCAGAACGCCGGCGCGCGATGTATTAATGAGATATCCGGTGGATTTCATCATGGATAATTCCTTCATCCCGATAAGATTTTTGGTTTTTTCATTTAGTCTTAAGTGAAGAGAGATCACATCGCATTCTTGAAAGAGGGTTTCCATATCGGTTAGTTGAACCTTCAGACCTTCAGCATTAAGTTCGGCTTGACTGAGAAAGGGATCGGAAGCCCAAACGGTCGTGCCGATTCCCAGCAGTTTTTTTGCTGTCAGTTTACCGATATAGCCTAGTCCAACTAGTCCGATTTTCATATCTTCCAAAGTTTTGGTATAAGAACTGTTGGGAAATTCTTTTGTCCATTCCCCAGTTTTAAAGGCGGCATGACTTCGCCCGATATTTCTTGTTTCACTCAAAATCAAACCAACAACAAATTCGGCAACAGGTAGTGCGTTTCGAATGCAATGAACAACAGGAATATTTTTTTCTGTAGCGGCTGCAATGTCAATATGCTCGGTGCCTCCGCGGCAAGTGCCGATTAGTTTTAAATTTTTAGCAGATTGAATTAGACTGGAAGGCAAAGGACAGAAATGCGTTAAGATAACATCAGCATCATTGGTTAGGGTCAGCAATTCTGACGATGGATTTTCTGCATCTGGACCATTCTCTTCGATTGCTAATGCGCGGACTCGAAAGTGGTCTTTGCTTCTATTCTCCCAGTTGTAAGTAAATACTTCAATTTCATCATCAAGCAACAATTTTTTTGCTTGCTCGGCCATATAATCCGGATCCACATAAATGTCTCCAATGACAACGACTTTTTTCATTTTTGCCTCCTAAGTATGCGTGGAGAATGGCACCCGAGGAACGGATGCCATTCCAGTGTGTAATGGCTTGCTTATTGTGCGGCTTCGATTGCAGATTCTTCTTCTGCATAATGTGCTTGATATTCAATATACGCATGAACTTTTTCCTTGTTCTTTTTAAACAGGAAGTAGAGAATGAAGTATAGAATTACAGTTAATCCGATTAGCAAAGGATTTTTTGTCAAGAAGGCCAGGAAGATCAAACCCATAGTTGGATTGTTCAAAATACCGAAACTTGTAACCATCAGTCCGACTGCTGGAATCGTAACGTTTACAGATGCGGCCACCTCGGTAAAAATGGGAGCTGTTGCCGTACAGATCATAAGGCCAATGGTGAAGTAGACTGCACCGCCGACAATGCCTTTAAATACATTGCCGTTTGCCATCGAGATCATAACTTCGATCATAAATGGCAAAGCTATCAGGTCAACCATAGGAAGGGTCTTATTGCCAGGCATTACAACGGCGATCATTACGATGATTGGAATCAGGATAATGCCAGTGATCAAGGTGTTGGGTTCACCGTAACCAACCGCATCGTTAACTGCCAGATACCAAACACGGGATTTTGATCCTTTTTTTGCGGTCTTTTTTGAAGCTTCCGTAATTGGTGCAAAAGCAGAAGCAAAGATGCCGGCAACTTTTGGGAAAATAGTCATAACGGCGGCTGTTGAAATTCCAACAGTCATAATCTGCCCCCAAGCTGCCAAAGTGCCTAGATTTTGAATATTTCCCATAATGCCCAAGAAAATTCCGAGAATTAATCCGAGAGTCATTGGTTCGCCTAGGAAGCCGAGTTTTTCTTGGAGTGATTCCGCGCTTAGTTTGACTTTATGGAATCCAAGTTTGTTCATGATGATATTTAAGACGAAAGCGAAAGGCACACCGCCCACATGATGGGGTGCGGTCAGGGCGCAATTTGGATAATTATAGTAGGTTGACCATCGTTTTTCCAAAACTTCTGCAAAAAGAAGAATATACAGATTTTGTACCACCATGACGCCAATAGCCAAAGGAATATTTTTTGTTACTAGATAAATCATGGAGCCCCATACCATAAAGGAATAGTTGTTCCACAAATCACCTGGCATAAAAATATTGGTCCATTTAGTCAGAAACAAAACAGTTTGAATCAGGATCGCCAAACCGATGAAGATCATACCGATTTGCGTCGAATAGCCTACGATGGAAGTGGTTTGCCAGCCAATATCCAAAACCGGAAGCTCAACACCTGTTGTATCGACCATGGACTGCACAACGGGGACGATTAATGGAATAAAAGAACCGATTAGCATATTAAAACCGGTCAAGCCGATACCAGCCAGAACAGCAACTTGAAAAGCTTTCTTCGGTTTTACATGCAAAATCATCGAGATAATAAATAAAACGACAGGAACAAAGATAGCTGCACCAAAAGTACTGAAAATTGCGTTTAGAGCCTCTAAGAACATAGTTTCCTCCCTACTTGTTTTTTAGTACTGCAAGTACTTCTTCAATGAATTCTTCTTCTGCAAATCCTGTGAGAAATCCGACGGCGTTAATCATTGGGATATCATAAGTGCCGGGAACTGGGCTGGTAAATGCGATTAGATCAAAATCGCCGGATACCATGGCGCCAGAGACACCGCCGGGATTCACTTCGTCGGTTACAACTTTGTAGCCGTATTCGCTGAGACTGTCTTTTAGTTTTTCTGAAAGCATGGATGAGCTTACTGTGCCTGAGCCACAAACTGTAAGTATTTTAACTTTTTTCATTTTGCATCTCCTTCAATCTAATTTTTTAGTTCGTTAGCCAATTGCTTGTAAATGCTGTCGACATTGCTTTGGCTGGCAATTTGACTCAACACTTCATCATTTTGAAAAAGTTTCATCAGTTTTTTCAGCAATTCAATCTGCGCTTTTGAATCAGAAATCGCCAAAAGGAATACAATCTCGGCTTGAATTTGTTCGCTGCCATCGCCTCCCATCATGTTAAACTCAACCGGGTTTTCCAAGATGGCCAGGGCAATGGCCGATTTTTTAACGTGGCTGCTGTCCGTATGAGGGATTGCAACACTAATGCCTTTTGTGGGCAAACCGGTTGGATAGATTTTTTCGCGATCCAATACAGCTTGTATGTAGGTTGGCTTCACAATAGCCTTTTCCTCCATCAGTTCTCCAAGTGTTTGAATCACTTCGTCTCTGTTTTTTGCGGTAACGCCGACTCGTATTAAGTCTTTGTCTAAATAGGTCAATTTGGTACCTCCTTCCGTTTGTCCCTTATAATTGCAAAAAGCGTGCCAACTACAAAAAATGGCACGCTTTTTATGCATCGAATTACTGGTTTGGCTCACAGTTTTCTAGAATTAGATCTTTCATTGAAGCGGGATTTTCAGCTGATTTGATCGCTTTGATAACGGACTGATTTAATAGAATGCGGTAAAAGTTTTTAAAATACTTTTTCGAGTTGTTTTTATAAGCGATTAAGAAAATCATGTCAACTTTGTTTTTTCCATCCCAAAGTATGTCGCGTTTGAGTCGTGCAATGGCAATGACAGGATGATTGACATGAGCGGGCAATCCATGAGGCATTGCGATATTTCCCTTGAAAAAGGTGGGTGTAATGGATTCACGCCGGTAAACGCTAAGCAGGAAGTTTCGGTCTACATAACCTAAAGCTTCAAGTTGAGAGACCATGTCTTCAATTGCTTCATTTTTGTCGTGATACATACAGTCAAATTGGATTAGTCGGTCATCGAGAATATCACTGAGAACTGTTTCGTTTTGAACTTGTTTCAATATACCTTCGAGTTTAGTCAGACCGTCATTATTGTATAGGCTTTCGATGGAGATGTAAGGAATCGTTTCATATTCGGGGTTAATTGTACCGACAAATGCAAGAATATCGAAGTTCTTAGCGATCTTTTGAATTTCAAAGTCGATGCCAGCCATGGAGATCATCCCAATGGAGAAGACAGAAATACTGTGATTCAAGCGTTTGACGACTTCGTTCACAAAGTTCTCAATTTTTTTAGCCGCTCCTTCACCGGTCATACAGATTGAGACGATGGCTTTGGGTAAGTTATTGCGCGATATGGATTTTTTCATGGACAGAGCCGGAACTTTTGCATCTGCGAGGCCTTCTACCACTTCATCAAGATTGCTTTCCGTCAATATCGCCCGGCGGACGGCTTCCAAGGCCATTAGGGTATCGACCCGATTGACAACTCGAACGGGAATGCCCAGTTCTTTAGTGATCAAATCACCGAAAATGACAAGACTGCCCATATCAACTAGGAGTGCGATTCCCTTTCCGTTCTCAATTTCACGTATTTTTTTGATTGTCTTTTCCAGGGCGATCTGCGGGCTTTCAGTTAAAGACATCTCGATACCAATGGCATGATCCGTACTGAGGAGCTTGTTTACAACCTCAGCAATGGACTTGCCTACCTTGCCATGGGTTAGAATCACAACAGAAACTCGGGAAAGTGTTCTGGCGCTTTGTGTCGAGAAGGTCTTCAGATACATTGCGATGAATCCGATTTCATCTTCTGGAAGAATAATATCAAGTTCTTTTTGTATGATTTCACCCAGGATTTTAGCAACCTTGAATTCATCCCTATATTCTGTTTTAACTTTTTTAAGATGTGGATTGTAGATTTCTTTTCCCTGGACTAGTCGTTCATAGGCTGCACTGATATGAATGCCCAATGTAAAGTAGAAACTGTTCTCGAGATCGGGGAAATAACTTTGAGCAACTGATTGACACGTATCCAGCAGACTTGCGATTTTGGCACCGACCAGATTTTTGAGTTCTGTTTTCGTGATGGATGGAGTATTCGGTGTGGTTGAAAGGTCCTCAAATCGTTGTTCGAGTTCCCGACTTAAAACCGCATTGATTTCCTGGGCAGTCAGACCGTTGCTTTCCAAGGTACTGGAACGTTCTTCAATAAATCGATAAATCCAGTCGGAAATCTCGTAGCGGTTACCGGTTTCCACCGCGGCAGAGGGAGTATCCTCGTTCAGCGTGAAATGAAAGCTCTGGGAGGTGTATTTTAGTAGTTTTGTATCGTGAAGATTCTTGTCCAGTATGCCGATTTTTACGTGATTGGCCACATCTGAAGGCTGAACGTGAATTTGGCTTTTTTTATTAATCATCGACGTCAGCAAGGCGCGGGCGCAAGCTACTTGGATATCGCTTCGCAATTGACCGATATTGCCTGGGCAGTCGTAGGTCATCAGCATTTTGATCGTGCTTTTTTCTACGTCAATGTCCTTGTTGATTTTGGTAGATTCTTCTTTGAAGAACTGCCGGATCAATTGATATCGTTCTCTAAGGGTGCGTTTTTGCAGGGGTGGCAATTCAATGACCATAGGGATCCGCCTGCGAAATGTTTTCAAGAGAGAGGATTCCAGATTCTCGGTTGTGGCAGCGATGATCATGATATTGACCTTGCGTTCTGAATGAGTTTCACCTAATTTGCGATAAGTATTTTTATCCAAAATGGTAAAAAGAATTTCCTGCCCTTCGCTAGGAAGTCGATGCACCTCGTCGAGAAAAAGTATGCCGCCGTCGGCAGCGGCTATCATGCCGTCTTTTTCCTGGGATGCTCCGGTAAAAGCGCCTTTGACATAACCGAAAAGTTGAGAAAGTAGAAGTTGAGGATTGTCGGCATAGTCGGCGCAATTGAATGCAACGAAGGGTGAATCGGAGTCAAAGTTCTCGGTTTTCAGGGAGTATGCGTACATAGATTCGGCTAATTGACTTTTCCCCACGCCTGATTCTCCATAGAGAAGCGTGTGCATTCCTTTTGGAGGATAAAGAATAGCAGCTTGCGCCTGATTAATTTGAATCTTCAGGGAGCGGTCATAGCCAATTAGTTTTGAAAAAACATTGCTTTCTACTTTTTGTGATTGGTTTTCTAGATTTGCTTCAGTGGAAGCTTTGGGAGCAAGAAATTCATTTTTAAGTGAGAGTGCGATTTGACGAGAAATTTGGTATCCGTTTTCATTTAATTGCCGCATTAACTCTCGGTGAGATAGATTGGGCGTTGCTTTCATCAGGCCGAAAGCATCTGTTTTGATCCTAGAGTATAGTCGTTTTCTTGAGTTTGGTATGCCGTGTTTTTTTCTGTATTCTGTTACTTTTTCTCGATTGATTCCTAGCTGGTCGGCGATTTCCCGATCGGATAAAGGTTTTTTTTGATTTTCATTTTTTAGAAATTGATCAATGATTTCCATGATTCCCCCAAAATGTGTCATTAAAATGATGGCAGTGACATTGTATGGAAAGTATACCATAAATTCTGAATTTTATAAAAGCTATTAGATGGATAAAATACAAGCGGGAGAGAAATTTTGTAAAAAAATATTTTACAATTGTTCAGAACTATCATATACTGGATCTGCAAGAACAACATTTGTGCCGATGAAGGGAACCGACAAACAATTCTGCTGGTCGTTTGACAATTGGAATAAAAACGAGGAGTTGTGAATGAGAGCGGTTATGAAACTGGAAGACGGTTATGACAAGATGGACTTTGTAGAGGTTGAAGAGCCCCAAACAAGGAAAGATCTGGTGAAAATTCAAGTGGCTTATTGTGGAATTTGCGGAACAGATTTGCTTACTTACAAGGGGCTGTACCCTAGTTCTGTGAGTCCTTTGATACTTGGTCATGAATTTTCGGGGACGATTGTAGAAACTGGTCCGGATGTGAAAGAATTGAAAAAGGGCATGCGAGTGGTCAGCCAAACCACTTTTGCAACCTGCGGTAGTTGTGTTCACTGTAACAATGAAGAGTATAACTTATGCTCAAATCGTTTGGGTATTGGTACGCAAAAAGACGGAGGCATGGCGGAATTTGTTTTGGCGCCTGAACAGAGCGTGCATGTTTTGCCGGATCATGTGGACATGAAGGTAGCTTCTTTGATGGAACCTCTGGCCTGTGGCGTTCACGCCTGCATTGAAAAGGGGGGAATTATCAAAGGAGACGTAGTTTGCGTTTTTGGCGCAGGCGCAATAGGCTTGTTGGTTTCCTCTGTTGCCAAAGCCTGTGGGGCTTATGTTATAACGGCAGGACTGGCAGCGGATCGGGATCGACTTTTGTTAGCTAAAAAAATGGGTGCGGATCGAGTTGTCAATCAGTCAGAGGAAAAAATAGACGACGTCATTGAAAAAATTACCCAAGGGCTGGGTGTGGACAAGGTTTTTGAATGTTCGGGTTCGGTTGCCGCACTGAATGCAGGACTAGGTATCGTGCGGAAAAAGGGGAAGGTTGTGCAAATGGGGGTTTTCCCGCATTCCAAGGAGACAATTGCCACAGATTATATTTTGCATAAAGAGATTGAGTATATTGGGTCCCGCAGTCAAAAGCCCAGTTCGTGGAAGATTGCGATTCAATTGTTAAATGATCGGAAACTCAAAGGTCTGGAGGAATTAGCCAGCTTTGTACTTCCACTGGAAGAATGGCGAAAAGGATTTGATCTTATGATGGACGGATCTGCGATCAAGGTTCTGTTGAGTTGTGGTGATCCTTTAAAAGAGGTTTGAGGAAAGCATTAGTTGGTGTAGTATAATCACAGGGAGGCAGAATATTGATAGAAAGGCGCTGATAGAATGGATGCTCGAAAGCAAATGGTAATCCGTGCGGCTGAATTGTATTATGAAGAGGCGCTCAATCAAAATGAGATTGCCAAAATCATGGATGTTTCTCGACCGACTGTTTCAAGATTATTGGAGGAAGGCAAGGAAAGTGGCGTAGTTGAAATTGTGATTCATAGCCCTATTCGGAAGAATCCCAGTCTTTCCTACGAAATTCGTAAGAAACTGAATTTGCGGGATGCCATGGTGGTGGCTGGCGTATATGACCATGAGGTTGCAATGAAGAAATGCGCGCAAGTGGCCGCGCAATTTTTGCAGTCTTTGATGGGGCGGCAGCAGACGCTCGGGATCTCTTGGGGGCCGCCGCTTTCGTATCTTTGTGATGTGCTGGAGGAACGGCGGCTTGATGGAGTCAATGTAGTTCAAATGGTTGGCTGTATGGGAACGGGCAATCCTGTCTATGACGGCCTTGAACTTGCCTTAAAGATCTCTGAAAAATTTCACGGTAGCTATTCCAATATCTATGCGCCGGTTTATGTGAAAAAGCAGGATGTCTATCAGTATATGATTCAGGAAGCGCAGATCGCCAAAGCTTTGGCACAAGCCTGGGAGGTCGATGTTGCAATGATGGGAGTGGGTTCTCTGCTGAATCAAAATTCAACCCTTTCGATTACTGGATATTTGACTGAAGAAGAACGCCTTGAGCTTTTAAGGCGGGGTGCGGTCGGACATTTGCTCGCTCGTTTTTTTGATCGTAACGGAAATGAAGTGACATTGGAAAACAAGTATGTGGTTTCAGCTCCGCTAGAATCACTTAGGCGACCGAAATGGACAGTCGGCATAGCGGCATCAGAGTACAAGGCGGAATCGGTACTTGCTGCGATTCGAGCGGGTTATATCAACACCTTGATTGCGGATGAAGCTCTTGTGAAAAAAATATTAGCATTGATTTAGTTTTGTAAGACCCTTGGCATGGACCAGGGGTCTTTTTTTGTTAGTCTAGTATGAAGGGAAGAAATCGAAGCTCGATTGTCGGAATTTTAAAAAAACAGTTGACAATTGAGAGGGAAGTTGAAATAATAAAATTACCAATTGTTCAAACGAATGAGAATATGTTCAAATAATAATTTGGACTATTCGTGTCGTCCTATCATCGGTACATGAGTTGTTTTCGTGGATGGGGATCATAGGAAACAAAGAATCTCCACGATCAAGAAATTTATAGCAAGTACGCGTTGAATAGAAGTCTTGTAAAAAGCGAAATGTAATCTATGGGAGGATGTATTATGTCAGATATAAAAATTGCTATTCATTCAAAAAGTGACGGGAAAACCAAAACGGTTGTAAAGGCAAGACAATTTACTTTGGTCATTGACGAACCGAGAGCTTTAGGTGGTGGCAACCAAGGGGCAAACCCTGTCGAATATTTACTAGGTGCATTATCAGGATGCCTGAATGTAACGGCGCATATGGTTGCGAGAGAAATGGGATTCACCTTAAGAAGTGTTGAATTTGAGGTTGAGGGTTTGCTCGATCCGACCAAATTTATGGGGAAACACACAGAAGAACGGGCAGGATTTAAAGAGATTACCGTAAAAGTGATCCCGGAGGCAGATACGGATAAAGCCACCTTAAAAAAATGGTTGGCGATAACAGAGTCAAGATGTCCGGTAAGCTGCAATGTTTCAAATCCCACTCCGATAGGATTGAAACTAGCGTAATTAAATGCGCAGTTGAGTATGCGAAGAATTGGAATGACAAGGAGGAAACTTTGGCATGAGTAAAGTTCTTTTTAAGTTTAATAGTTTTGAATGGGACGGAATTGAAAAGATTGATTACAAACCTGCAAAAGGAGAAGGACCAGTAACCTTTAATCAAACATCAAGACAAAATTTGGTGGAGAAAGGTGCGAACATAGACTTTGATTTGAGGTATTTTGAATGCGCCACAGGCGGTTTCACCACTTTGGAGAAGCATGATCATGTTCATGTTGTTGTGATCATGAGAGGTCGTGGTAAGGCGATTGTCAACAATGAAATATTTGATGTTGAACCAATGGACATGGTTGTAATACCGTCAAGAGCAGCCCATCAATTAATCAATTCGGAAGATGAACCTTTTGGATTTTTCTGTACGGTTGACGCGATACGAGATAAGTTTGTTACTTTGACCAAAGAGGAGATTGACAATCTTAGAAGTAATCCTGAAATTGCAAAGTCTATCAAGGTGCCAGACAGATATTTTGGATAAGTTGATTTATGTATCGCTGGAACAAAGGAAAAGTTAGTTTAATATTGAACGGCAATTCATCTTTGTTGATGAATTGCCGTTTTGCTTTGCTCACTTGCCTTTTGGTTCCATAGGATGCCGGTGAAGATCAAAGCGCCGCCTGCCAATTGTTTGGGGGTGACGAGATGGCCGGTCAATTGAAAATCCAAAAAAATGCTCATGGCGACTTGTCCGATAAAGATCAGGGTAGTGGATATCACCACGGAAACCTGCCCCATGGTGAGATTGCAGATGATCACAAAGAGGGCGCCGATGGGGCCGCCCATCCAGGCCATCCAGCTGATTGGCTGGCTTGAGGCGAGGAAGGGGACTTGCGCCACCAGAATCAAGATGGCGCCCGCCATTGCCCCGATCCAGTGGTTGGCAAAGCTGCCGCCTGCGCTGCCGAGCGCCTGTCCCAGCCGGAAATTGACGATGCGCGAGCCGAAAAGCAAGACGCCGGCGAGTAAAGCGAAACTGATTCCGAGCATCATGAAACCATCACCATCCCTCCTAGAATCAAGCATACCGCAACGGCTTTTTGCCGATTGAAAGGAATGCGTTCAAAGCCAAAGAGTCCGTAGTGATCGACTACGATGGACAGGATCAATTGCGTGGAGATCAAGAGCAAACTCATGACGAAGGCTCCGATTTGGATAACGGAATAGGCGATCATCATGGTGGCGAAGACCCCAAATACGCCGCCCAGATAAGCTGCGGGGTCGGTCTTGAGCACATCAAGCCAAACCGATGCCTTTCTTCGGTCCCTGAGATAGAAAAGCAGGGCTGGAATGGTTCCGGTCAGATGTACCCAGAAGGGCACGGCAAGAAGACCGGTTTTCTCCGTGAGCAAGCTATTGGCTACATTGGCAATAATAATAATCATTCCGCTAAAGAGAATGAAGGGAACAGCGAGTTTTTGATTCATGGTCGTCCTCCTGGCCTCAGTATACGGGAAACCGATGCAAAGAATATAGGACATGCGTCATAGTGTGTAAGAAAAAGTGAGAATGGGTAAAAAAATAGTACCGCATTGAAAACAAAGGATAAGGAGAAAAAGATGAAAAGAATCGCTGTTTTGGGTGCAGGCAATTCAGGTTTGACCATGTCGGCCCATTTAAAGTTGATGGGAGAGGAAGTGCGTCTTTGGAATCGCTCCAAACGGAATATTCAGGAACTGATGACGAAGCGGGAAATTCATATGGCAGGAGAGGTGGAAGGTGATGCGGTCCTTGACCGTGTAACTACGGACTTGGCGGTGGCCATTCAGGACTGCGAGTGGATTCTGGTTACGACGCCTGCAACCGCCCACGGGGATCTGGCAAGACGCTTGGCTCCGTTGGTCCATGCAGAACAGCGAATTATCCTAAATCCGGGGCGGACCTTTGGGGCCTTGGAGTTTGAACGAACCCTCTTGGATATGGGGGTGGAAGATCCGCCGATTATTTTGGAGGCGATTACCAATCTGTATGCGACCCGCAAGGTAAGTCAGCAGGAAGTCCAGGTTCATGGCATCAAGCAGGAAGTGCGGTTCTCTGCTTTGCACCCAGAAAACCTGGACAAAGCCCAGGCGGATTTGCCCAAGCTTTTAAAGGAGCGGTTCGTGCCGGTTAAGAATATGCTTTATACATCCTTGGGAAATGTCGGTATGCTTTTACATTGCGCGCCCATGCTTTTTAATCTGGGCCGGGTAGAGTCGGAAACAACCAGCTTCCGCTATTATAACGAGGGCATTACCCCGAGCGTGGCAAAATATATTGAAAAGATGAATGAAGAGGTATTGGATTTGGCCAAGCGGTTGGAGATTCCCATTGATCCGGTGGATGAATGGATGCGCAAAACCTATGGCCTGTCGGGAGAGACCTTGTACGAGTGCGTACAGTCCAATGAGGTTTACCGTAATATTCTGGCGCCCAAAACGATCGAAACCCGGTATTTGATGGAAGACGTGCCCTGCGGCTTGGTGCCGATCGAGAATTTGGGGCACCACTTGGGACTGGAAATGCATTATACGGGCATTGTGATTGATTTGGCCGGTGCGGTTTTGGACCGGGATTTTCGGCAGTCGGGGCGCACCTTGGACAAAATGGGCGTTTCGGCCAGTGATTTGCAAAACTATCGATAAGGGGGCATGACATGAAAAAAATTGTAATTGCGGCTTTGGGAGAAGATGTGCATGCGGCCGGCATCTACCGGTTTTCATCCATAGCCCGGGAAGAGGGCTATGAGGTCGTGAATCTAGGCAGCGCGATTTCCGTTGAAACCATGCTGGATGAGGTGGAAAAGCAGGATCCGGATCTGGTGGCAGTCAGCTACCGGCTGAATCGGGAAGGGGCTTTTCAGATTTTGCGGCAGTTTGTTTTTGACTTGGAGGAGCGGGGACTCAAAAAGGGGCGCCGATTTGCCTTTGGCGGTACCGAGGAAACCTGTCAGGTTGCCGAAGAACTGGAGCTATTTGAAGAAATTTTTGATGGTTCCGAAGACGAATTGATCACCCGGCTTTATTTGCGCACCAGCAGAGAAGACCAATTGGATGAATCCTATCCCCAAACCTTGAGCGAACGGGTGGATTGGAAATCGCCCTATCCCCTGATCCGTCATCATATCGGGCTGGACGGATTGGAGGAAACCATTCTTGAGATTGAAAAATTGGCGGAAAGCGAGTTGATGGACATCATTTCCCTGGCGCCGGACCAGAATTGCCAGCAGCATTATTTTGAGCCGGAAAAAATGGACCATGCCCAGGACGGCGCAGGAGGGGCGCCCATTCGAACGGAAGAAGACTGGAACCGCCTGTTTCAGGCCAGCCGCAGGGGGAATTTCCCTTTGGTGCGCAGTTACGCGGGCACCAATGAGCTGGAACGGTTTGTTGAACTGCATCACCGAATATTGAACAACGCCTGGTCGGCGATCCCCATTACCTGGTATTCGGACTTGGACCGAAGAAGCGAGCGGCCGTTGGGGCAAGCGATTGAGGATAATTTGAAGGCGATCAAAAAGGCAGCCGAGCTTGGAATCCCGGTGGAGACCAATGAATCCCACCAATGGGCGCTTCGGTATTGTGATGATGTAACGGAAGTGGTTACTGCCTATATTGGCGCTTTTCTGGCCAAGCAGCTGGGGGTGAAGGAATATGTGCAGCAGATGATGCTGATGACGCCGCCGGATATTTCTCCGAAAATGGATTTGGCGAAACAGATGGCCAAAATCGCTTGGATTGAGACCCTGGATGATGATGAATTTCGCGTTTTCCGCATGATCCGCACGGGACTTTTGTCCTGTCCGGCGGATGAGGACCTGGCCAAAGGAAATCTTGTCTTTCAGATGAGCTATGGCATGGCGCTTAAGCCGGACATCATTCATGTGGTGGCCTATTGCGAAGCGATGCGGCGGGCGAAATCCAAGGAGATTATCGAATCGGTTCTGATGGTGGAACAGGCCATGCTTCTGGCCATGCGGGGCATGCCAGACCCTTTGGCGGATCCGGAAATCCATGACCGTATGGAAGAATTGGTTCAGGAAGGAGAAAAGGTCCTTCGAAAGATTCGGATGATTGGGCCGCTGCATGAGCCGGAAACTTTGGTCGAGGCTTTGCGGCAAGGCATTCTCGACGCGCCGGCGCTGAAAGGCTTTTCTGTTGCACGTGGTCAAGTGGAAACAGTCATCGAAGATGGAAAATGCGTACGCGTTGAAAAAAAGTAAATCTTTAAAGGAGGAGTCGGATGACTCTTCTTTTTTGTGCCGGCCTGATCGGCAAGGGGAGATAGAAAAAAATTTTTGCTCGTATGCGTCTTTTTTACCGTTGAATGTGTCTAATGGGTACAAGACAGAAAGGGGGAAGGGAGTGCAAGAGATGGAAAGAAAAAAGAGAAACAGAGAAATGGAAGAACGCTTTCTGCGGCTGCTGGAAGCGGAAAAAGATCGTTTTTACCGCATTGCCTACAGTTATATGAAAAACCAGCATGATGCGCTGGATGTCATACAAGCGAGTGTAGAGAAGGCCTATGGAAAACTGGATCAGGTTCGGGAGCCGGATTACTTGAGAACATGGTTTACCCGTGTTGTGATCAATACGGCCAAAGACGATTTGCGGAAAAGAAAGCGGATGGTCTTGGTCGAGGAAGATAAAGAAATGGACCGGCATCAGCCAGTGGTGAATCTGCAGCTTGAGGAAAAGCTGGATTTGAAGAAGGCGTTTGAGATACTCAACGAGAACGAACGGATCATCTTGACTTTGCGATACTTCGAAGATCGGAAATTTCAGGAGATCGAATCGATCTTGGAAAAACCGGCCAGTACAATAAAAAGTACGCTCTACCGTGCGTTGAAGAAATTGCGGATTAACTTGGAAGAAGGTGTGCAATATGAATAGGGAAAGAGAAAAATTTAAGAGCTTAAAGGATGAATATATGGACATGAAGATACCGAAGGAATTGGACGAGGCGATTTTTAAAGGCGTGGAAGCGGGTAGAAGACGGACCCGACGGACCAAAAATTGGCAGCAATGGATGGTTGGCGCGGCGGCAGCCATGATGGTCTTTGTTTCCGGACTCAATCTTTCACCAAGTTTTGCGGCAACCATGGAAGACCTTCCTTTTCTGGGAAGATTGGTGCAGATTCTGGTCTTTGTCGACCACCAGGCGAGCGGGGGTCAAGTGACGGATGGTCTGAATGTGAATGAGATTCAATCTGGACAGAATGAATGGATGATCCGATTCGGGGAAGAGGGCGAATCGGTGGATCTCGCCGGTGCTTATCGGGTCCGATATTCGGAAAATCCGTCCGCGTTGACCTTCACGCTTTCAGGGGTGCGAATGCTGGAGGCTCAGAAGGACTTTCAGGCCATGATGGAATCCGAGTTAATCGAAGCGGTGTATCCGTTGATGACCTTGGATGATTCCATGGTGCGATTCCAGATTGTTTTCAGCCAGCCGGTACTGTATCAGCTTGAAGAGTATCAAGAACCGTCGGGGCTGAAGATTTCGGTACAGGCTTTGGAGCATGAACCCAAGCAAGTATACGCCTTGCGAAGCGAATCGTATCCGGGGGGAGAGAACTTTGCGCTAATGGAAGAGCGTTTGGCCGTCTGGTGCGCCGAGCAGGGCGTCGAGGCGAACTATCGGATGCTAAGGGATGCAAAAGGCGGGATGCTTGTTGAGTTTGGCACCTATAATACGGAAGCGGAAGCACAAGCTGCTCAAGTGGACTGGGACCAGGCGTTCGGGCAAGAAATTTGGATTGAAGCGCGGGACGCGTTTGCCTTGCCGGCGGCTTCGTCAGAAAAGGGAGGAGCCGAGTAAAAGGAAGGGGCAACTTACGTCTTCAGTGGAATCTTCAGTGATTTCATGGAGCAATTGAGTCAGGTAACAGAAGTTCTGGAATAGAATCAAGATCATGAAACAGTCTGCGGATGGAATCTGCAGGCTGTTTTATTATATGCAAAATTCACAGATGTTTTTTGTGTGTAAATCCTCTAAACAAAATTTAAGTTAATGCTTTGAAAAGCGAATTTCGAAGGGAACTGCCGCTTGGGCTCAGGGCTGTTTTTTCGATGGAATTTTTTGATTGCAGCAACGAAATGGGATATGCAAATTGGAACGAATATAAAGCAGTGAATGGAATTTCAACAAAGTTTTAGTATGGCAAAAAAAGTTGAAAAAATTTTTTAGGAAGGAAATCCCAGAATTTAGACCTTTTCGAGGATTGTGAAGATTGTGAAAACTTTAATTAATCAAAAAGGCTGGAAATCCTTTTCAAGCCTTGCTATACTAACGACGAAAGATATTTCAACAGTGAAAGATATTTCACTTGCAATTCCTTGCAAAGGTTGGTGGAAAATATGACGCATGAACGTTTGTTGGCAAAGATCGCCCATAACTATTATATCGAGGAGATGTCTCAGCGGGAAATTGCCGACAATCTATCGCTTTCCTACGCGAAAGTCAGCCGCATGCTGGCGGAGGCAAAGCGAATGGGCATGGTACAAGTCAATATCAAATATCCGGTGGATACCAATCAACAATTGGAATCCGAGATGGAAAAGAAATTTGGACTGCGGGAAGCGATTATCGTTCGGTCTTCTGCGGAAAACCGGCTTCGACTGATTGGCCAGGCTGGCGCAGACCTATTGGGTCGGTTGGCAACGCCAAAGGATGTCATCGGCGTTTCCTGGGGATACAGTCTGATGCACGTGGTGAATCAATTGCCGGCGGCTTCCAAGACGGGAGCCGAGGTTGTTCAATTGGTTGGCGGCCTGAACGGAGGCGGCCAGAACGTACAGGCGGTGGAACTGGCCAAGCGTTTGGGACAGATTTATGATTCCGATCCCAACATCTTGTATTGTCCGGCTGTGGTAGCGAATCCGGCCGTGAAGGATGGCTTGATGGAAGATGAGTCCATCACCCGGGTCATGGAGCTTTGGAACAAAGTTACCATCTCCCTGATCGGTATCGGATCCATGTCAAAGGATTCGGTCCTCTTTAAGGAACACCATTTGAGTGACCAATGGTATCACTATCTAAAAGAAAGAAAAGCAGTCGGAGACATGTGCATGCGGTTCTTTGATGAATCGGGAAAGGCCTGTTCCGATGAACTGGATCACTTGCTGATGGGGGTCGACCTCCAGGGCATGAGTCAAATGAAAACAGTCATCTGCGTTGCCGGCGGCACGGAAAAGGCAGAAGCGATTGTGGGAGCCATGCATACGGGGATCCCGGACATTCTGGTAACTGATTATGAAACAGCAAAAGCGGTACTAACCTTTGCAAAATAAGACAAAGGTTTGTATAGTAGGAAAGCGTTATTCTAACGGTCAGTCGCAAATCGAGTGACCGTTGCAAAGCAAGCAAGTAGGATTTGAGATTGGGGGGAACCAATAATGAGGGAAATGAAGGGGGAGAAAAACAGAATGAAATCATTCTCAAAGCGACTCAGTTTACTACTCGTTGTACTTCTCGCAGTATCCATGTTGGCAGGTTGCGCTTCTGAACCGGCTGCAACTGAAACAAACGGTGGCGAAGCGACTACAGAGCCGGCAGCAGAACCAATCAAGATCGGTTATGTTGGTGCATTGTCTGGCGAAACTGCAGTTTGGGGCCAAGCAGGTTTGAATGGTATGCAATTGACAGCCAAAGAAATCAATGAGGCTGGCGGCATCTTGGGCCGTCCGGTTGAAATCATTGGTTTGGACGGCAAGGGCGATCCAATTGACTCTGTAAACGCATACAAAAAACTCGTTTCTGAAGGCGTTGTAGCAGTTGTTGGAACAAACTTCTCTAGCTGTAACATTCCAATGGCAGCAGTTGCGGATCAAATGGAAGTTCCTGCAATCGCAACAGCGGCATCAAACCCATTGGTAACTGTTGATGAGAACGGAAACCTTCATCCATATTCATTCCGAATTGGATTTATCGATCCGTTCCAAGGCAAGGTTTTGGCATCTTTCGCAATGAATGAACTAGGTGCGAAAAAAGCAGCCGTAATCATGGACTTGAACTCTGACTACTCTGCAGGCGTTACAGAATTCTTCGTTGAAGGATTTGAAGACAAGGGTGGCGAAGTCTTGACAATCGTTGAAGCACAGTCGGGGCAAAACGACTTCCGTGCGCAATTGTCAAAAATCGCACCGCTTGAGCCAGATGTCATTTTGGTTCCTTGGATTTACAAAGACGTAGCACTGATCGCAAACCAAGCCCGCGAATTGGGTATCGAAGCGACTTTCCTAGGCGCTGACGGCTGGGACTCTAAAGAGTTGATCACAATGGCCGGCGCTTCATTGGAAGGATGCTATTACACATCTCAACCATCATTCGCAAATCCAATTACAAAGCCTTACTATGACGCATACGTTGCTGAATTCGACGGATTGGTTCCTGAGACAGAAGCATTGTTCGGTCATGACGGATTGTACTGGATCAAGGACGCTCTAGAGCGTGCGGGTGAAGTTGATATCGCGAAACTTCGCGACGAGTTGGAAGTAACTTCAGGTTTTGCTGGTCTTCTTGGCGAATTGACAGTAGATCCGGCAACACATAACCCTGACAAATCTGTAAGCGTATATCAAATTAAAGATATGGAGCAAACATTTGTAGGTGAATTCCGACCATAAGGTCAAAATAAGGAAAGCGCCCGGGCAAACGGGCGCTCACATCAGAGGAGGCGAACAAGGCGTTCGCCTGCTCCCCCCCATGATCAATGAAATTAAAAACCAAACCTACTGTATCACAACATTTTCAAAAATCAAGACGTTTTTCTAAAATTGGACAAGAATTTAACAATGGGAAACAAAAAATCTAAGCAATTGAGGTGAGAACCTTGTTACTACAACAATTAATCAATGGGGTCTCCGTTGGTGGGATCTATGCGCTTTTGGCTACAGGCTACGCGCTGATTTACAGCCTTTTGGGATTTTCAAACTGGGCACACGGCGAGGTTGCGATGCTAGGCGCGTATATTGGCATCCTGTCCGTGGCATCCCTGAAGATGCCTTTTATTTTTGCCGTAATTCTAGCCGTTGTAGGTGCTGGCTTCATCAGTGTATTTAATGAAAAAATTGCATACAAACGCATTCGTGACAACAACTCGCCTACGATGTTCCTCATGATTGCAGCCATGGGTCTGTCCACAACCTTCCAAAACTTGGCGATCGTTGTGTTTGGACCGAAATTCAAAATGTATCCGCAAGTTTTGCCGGTCGGCGCCGTAAAAATCGGCAGTCTGTCGGTTGGCCTTTTGGACCTGGTATCGCTGGCGATTGCGGTTGTGGCGATTGTTGGGTTGGAGTATTTGATTTCAAAAACGAAGTTTGGCCTGGCGGTCAAAGCTTCTTCATCCAATATGGGTACGGCCTCGTTGCTGGGAATCAACGTTGACAAGTACATTATGTTGGTATTCTTTTTGGCCGGTGCTTTGGCCGGTATCTCAGGTGTATTGTATGGAATGAAGTACACGGTTTATCCGCAGCTGGGCAATGTTGCCCTGAAAGCCTTTATCGCTTCCGTATTTGGCGGACTGGGTAGTGTGCAGGGCGCCATTGTGGGTGCAATGTTCATCGGGCTTTTGGAAACATTGGTTTCTGCCTATATTCATTCCGGTTTACGGGATTTGATTACTTTTGTACTGTTAATCGCGATCTTGCTTGTTCGCCCAACGGGTCTAATGGGCAAAGACATTCAAGATAAAGCCTAAGAAGGATGTGAAGATATGTCTGGATATGTAGAAGGCGTTGTTATTCTCGTTTGCATCAACGTGATCGCGGTATTGGGGGTTTCCATCCTGACAGGATTTACTCGCCTGTTCTCCTTTGGAAACGCCGGTTTTATGGCGATCGGTGCGTATGCATCGGCAATATTAACGACAAAATATGGCGCGCCGTTTCCGGTTGCATTGGTTGTAGGACCGATCATCGCGGCGATTGTAGCGCTGGGACTTGGAAAACTGACACTGAAATTAAAGGGTGACTACTTTTTGATCACCACCTTGGGATTCGGCGAATCCATCCGCCTCTTGTTCCTTTTCGCGGAACCGATCACCGGCGGTGCGCGTGGCTTGGCCGGCATTCCGCCAAAAACAACCATGTGGGTTGCCTTGGGCATGACGGTATTGGCTTTTATGGGCGCGTGGAACTTTCTTCGCTCCAAGTATGGCCGCAACCTGATGGCCATCCGCGAGCAGGAAATCGCAGCGGAAGCCGTTGGTATCAACACCGCTAAATTCAAGGAATTCTCCTTTATGATCTCCGCGGTTTACGCAGGGATGGCGGGTGCCTTGCTGGCACACTATTATATGTTTATTTCACCAATCATGTTCAACCTGCCGAAATCGGCGGAATTGACGATCACGGTGGTTATCGGGGGCTTGGGTAGCCTGTCCGGTTCTGTATTGGCAACGATTCTCTTGACGGTTCTGCCGGAGATTTTCCGCTCGGCCGTGGAGTACAGGATGCTTCTATACGGAATTGCCGTTGTTGTGATTATTGTTCTGAAACCGAGCGGATTGATGGGTTACCGGGAATTTACCCTTCGACCAATCTTTCAATTCTTTGCTCGGCTACGTAAGAAAAACAACCCAACTCAAACGGAAGGTGATGGAGAATGAAACCGATCTTAACGATTACAAATCTACATAAGCATTTTGGCGGCGTTAAGGCGATCAATGATTTTTCCGTAACCTTGGAGAAGGGAAAGATTTATGGATTGATCGGCCCCAACGGTGCCGGAAAGACCACGATTTTTAACACGATTACAGGCATTTATGAACCGACCATGGGCGACATCGAGTTGAACGGCGAATCGATTGTTGGGAAAAAGGCTTTTGAAATCTCCAATCTTGGGGTAGCCAGAACCTTCCAAAACATTCGTTTGTTCGGCAACCTGACGGTCTTGGACAATGTTATCATTGCCTGCCATGTGGACGCCAAATACGGAATCATCGAAGCGATGACCAAGTTTGGCCGCTTTAAAAAGGATGAAGAAGCCATTTGTGAAAAGTGTTTGAAGCTTCTCCAATTCGTTGGCCTGGAAGACAAAAAGGATGAAATTGCCGGTGCGCTTCCTTATGGACATCAACGGAAACTGGAGATTGCCCGCGCTTTGGCAACCAATCCCCATCTTTTGCTTCTCGATGAGCCGGCTGCCGGCATGAACGAGAAGGAATCCGAGGAATTGGTCCAGTTCATCCGAAATATTCACAAGAACTTTGATCTGACGATCCTCTTGATCGAACATCATATGGACTTTGTAATGAGCCTGTGCGACGAGATCAGCGTATTGAACTTCGGATCGACGATCGGACGGGGAACGCCGGCAGAGGTGAAGGCGGATCCTGCAGTCATCGAAGCCTACTTGGGAGGTGAAGAGGATGCTTAAAATTGATAACCTTCACGCCGCATACGGCGGAATCAAGGCCCTAAGGGGTGTTAGCCTGGAAGTCAACGAAGGGGAAATCGTTGCGGTATTGGGCGCCAACGGCGCCGGCAAGTCAACACTTTTGAAAACCATTTCGGGCGTGATGAAACAAACGGAAGGCACGATTGAATTTGACGGCGAGACGGTTCCGCGTGTTCCATACCAGGTTGTGGGCAAGGGGATCGTACATGTGCCGGAAGGACGTCAGATTTTCCCGAACTTAACGGTTTATGACAATTTGATGATCGGCTGCTTCCTTAGAAACGACAAGGATCAGATTGAAAAGGATCTGCACCAGGTTTACGAATTGTTCCCGCGCCTTTTGGAGCGGAAAGACCAGTACGGCGGTCACCTGTCGGGCGGCGAGCAACAGATGCTGGCGGTAGCCCGGGGTTTGATGGCGAATCCGAAACTGATGATTCTTGATGAGCCTTCTCTGGGACTGGCACCGCTGATTGTGAATCAGATCTTTGAAATTGTAAAAGAGATCAACCGTCGCGGCACCGCGATTTTGATTGTCGAGCAGAACGCGATGAAGGCGTTGAAAATTTGCGATCGCGCATATTTGATGGCAACCGGCGTTATCGAAAAATCCGGCAAGCCGGACGAGCTTCGAAACGATCCGGAATTGATGAAGGCGTACTTAGGGTAGCCTTGCCGGTAACGGCATTCGGGGATGTTTAGGATACGGAGGCGAAAATGGAAAAACTTGGACTGGGAATTTGGGCCTACGGCACGGGCAGCGACCGATACGTAGGCGATGGATACAAGCCTTATATTCCTTTTGAGGAACGCGTCAAGCGCGCGGGCAAGGTGAAGGGGCTGCAGGGTGTTGAAATCTGCTACCCGTATGATGTAAATCAAGAGAATATTCAAGAGGTGCAGGCGCTTCTTGCAGACAACGGGCTGCGGCCGATTTGTCTGATTGTGGAAGTGGTTTGCGACGGAGAGTGGGCAACAGGATCTTTTGCTTCTCCAGATGAGGCGGTGCGCATGAAGGCGATTCGTCTAACCAAGGAAGCGATGGACGTGGCGGCTGAGCTCGGCGTTGAAACGGTTAATCTTTGGCTGGGCCAGGACGGTTTCGATTACAGCTTCGAAATCGACTATGTAGCGGCTTGGCAACGCCTGATTGAAGGCATTCGCGCCTGCGCGATGTACCGAAAAGACGTCAAGATTGCGATTGAATACAAGGTTAGCGAACCGAAGATGAAATGCATGGTCAACTCTGGTGCCAAGGTATTGGCCCTGGCCCAAGCGACGGGTCAAGCCAACGTAGGTGCTGTCTTGGATGTGGGACATGCCTTGAACGCAGATGAGAGTCCGGCGGAAATTGCCAGCATTCTATTAACATCCGGCCGTTTGTTCCATCTGCATCTCAATGACAACTACCGCATTGCGGATGACGATATGATGTTTGGTTCCGTTCGTCTCCTGCAAAGCCTGGAATTGTTCTATTGGTTGAAAAAATTGGGTTATCAGGGATGGTATTCTCTGGACCTTTATCCGTATCGACTGGATGCGACAAAAGCCTGCAATGTTTCCATTGAATTCATGGAAGGCATTGACGCGGTAGCGGACGAGCTTTTGGCCAACGATGCTTTCTGGGGCATGGAAGCTGCAGACAAGATCGCTTGGATTCACCGACGTCTTTTCTGGGGAAAGGGGGATCCGTCATGAAAGCAGCCGTTTGGTACGGACATAAAGATGTGCGTGTAGAAGAACGCGCCATGCCGGTTCCAAAGGAAGGCGAAGTTCGCGTCCGTGTGGCGTGGGCCGGCATTTGCGGAACAGACAAACATGAATATTTGGGACCCTTGTGGATTCCCGTTGACAAGCCCCATCGATTGACGGGAGAAACGGCTCCGCTGGTTCAGGGACATGAATACGCCGGCGTGATCGATGCGGTTGGCGAAGGCGTGACCGACTGGAAACCAGGCATGCGCGTAACGGCATCCGGTTCTTTGGTTTGCGGCGAATGCGAATTCTGCAAGACAGGACGCAAAAACATCTGTGAGCGTCTGGGTTTTATCGGCGTTGGAAAGGATGGCGGTTTCGCCCAATACGTGGTGATTCCCGAGCATCAACTGTTCCATGTGCCGGATAATGTCACCTTGAAGGCGGCGGCCTTGACAGAGCCGATCTCCTGCGGCGTCCATGCCACCAAGAAGATTGGCGATTTGACCGGGAAATCTGCAGCCATTGTGGGACCGGGCATGATCGGCCTGTCCTGCTTGATCGCGGCCAAAGCTGCCGGCGCGGATCCTGTATTTGTAATTGGGGTAGGCGAAGGCAAACGTGCCTTTGTGGAAACCTTCGGCGGGATCTACATCAATGGAAAAGAAGCGGATCCGATTGAAAGCGTACTTGCGAAAAACGGCGGACAGGTGGATGTGACCTATGAAGCCGTCGGATTGGAAGCGACTTTGGATATGGCGGTGAACCTGCTTCGCTGCAATGGCACCCTGATGATTATGGGGGTATTCTCCAAGCCGCCGAAGATCAACATGAATCTGATTCAGGAAGGCGAGCGGGAAATCAAGACTTCCCAGGCCAATGTGGATGAGATTCAGGATGTATTGGATATGATCGCATCCGGCGATTTGGATCCAATGCCCTTGGTAACAGGCGAGGCCAAGCTCGACAGAATCGTTGAAGATGGATTTGAAGCGATCTGCGCGCCTGGCAATGAACATGTGAAAATTCTCGTTGAAGTTGACGATGAAGTGAAGTAGGAGGGGTCGAAGTGCTTGAGGAATTAAAGGCGGAGGTCTTAAAATCCGCATTGGCATTGAAGCAGAACGGCCTAGTCAGCCTATCGGGCGGAAATGTAACGGGGCGGGATCCGGAAACGGGTTATCTCGTCATCACCCCCAGCGGGGTGGAGTATGAGGAATTGGAACCGGGCGATATGGTGGTCGTGGATATCGACGGGAACGTGATTGAGGGCAAGATGAAGCCGTCGGTGGATATGATGGGACTCTTGTACATCTTCCGTCATCGACCGGATATCAACGGGGTGATTCACACCCATTCGCCATACGCAACAAGTTTTGCCGTCTTGGGCGAAGGCATTCCATGTGCCTTGACGACACTGGCCAACGAGGTGGGTTCAGACGTGCCTTGCGCGCCGTATTCGAGACCGGGCAGTGAAACCATCGGCATCCAAGTGGTAGACCATATTGGGGATTCCAATGCGTGTCTTCTTCAGGGACACGGAGTCATTTCAGTTGGAACCAATGTGCGGCATGCCCTGGTGGCGGCAGTCATGTGTGAAGATGCTGCAAAGGTGATTTATCAGGCGAGAACCATGGGAACCGTCAATCGGTTGCCGCAGGATGAGATTACTTATTGCAGAGAATTGTTTTTGAATACCTACGGACAATAAGGGGGAAGTAGAGAAATGGAAAAAGCATCAAAGAATTTTGAAACCAATGCAGTTCATGCGGGTCAGCATCCCGACGAGCAAACGGGTGCGCTGGTATCACCGTTGTATTTGACCAGTACCTATGTATGGACACCGGAAAAAATGGAACGCTATTTGGCAGGCGACAAGGAAGGCATCTTCACCTACGGACGTTCCAGGAACCCAACGCAAAACATGTTCCAAACCAAGATTGCCACCTTGGAAGGCGGCGAAGCGGCTTTGGCAACGGGATCAGGCATGGCGGCCATTTCATTGGCGCTATTGGGCAAACTTCATGCCGGCGACCATATGATCTCCTGTGCGACCGTATATGGCGGAACCTACGCGTTGATGACAAAAATCTTTGAAGAGATGAATATCGATGTGACTTTTGTCAGCGGTTACGACAGAAGCGAGCTGGAAGCGGCGATTCGACCAAACACAAAGATTGTTTATATGGAAGCGGTCTTGAATCCAACGATTCGATTGATCGACATTCCAATGATGATCGGTTTTGCAAAAGAGCACAACTTGTTCAGCATCGTGGACAATACATTCCCGACACCTTATTTGTTCCGACCGTTGGAGCATGGCGCGGATGCAGTTGTTCACTCTACAACCAAGTACATTAACGGCCACGGCGACCATGTTGGTGGAATTATCGTCGGCGGCGCGGAGTATATAGAGTCACTTCGATCCAGCATCTATCAAGAATTGGGTCCGGTTCCTTCTCCATTTGCATGCTGGTTGGGACTTCGTGGCGCGAAAACGCTTCACCTTCGCATGAAGCAGCATTGCGAATCTGCCATGACTTTCGCGAATTGGCTGATGGAGCATCCAAAGGTTGTTTCGGTTTCATACCCGGGCTTGGAGAACCATCCGGAGCATGAACTGGCGAAAAGCATTTTTACCGGAAAAGGATACGGCGGTTTGGTTTCCTTCACGATTGACGGCGGGATTCCAGAGGCGCAAAAGGTCATTAACGAGCTGGGCATGGCGCAGTATTGCGTAAGCCTTGGCGATTTGGATACGCTTGTTCAACATCCGGCGACCATGACACACGGCAAAATCGTTCCCGAGGAGCGGGAGCGCATGGGCATTCCTGACGGCATGATCCGTGTTTCTTTGGGCATTGAGAATGTAGAAGACGTGATTGCGGACTTCGAACAGGCACTGGAAAAATTCTAGGAGGCAATTATGGTTTTGGTGATCGACGCGGGAACCTCCCGTATTAAAGCAGCGATCATGGACCCGTCCTATCAAACCTTAGCTTTTGTGTCGGAAGAGGTGGCGGTCAGCCACCCCTTCACCGGCGCTTGTGAAATTGATATGGCGTCTTTGTGGCAGCAGGTTTTGCGACTGATCCGGTCCTTGCGGGACTCGGATCCGGCTTTGTTTTCCAAAATCGCAGGGATCGGCATTACGGGTCAAGGCGATGGTGTTTGGGCGCTGGACGAAGCGGGAAATCCGATTCGGCCTGCTATCCTTTGGAACGACACGCGGAGCAAAGAACTTGACCTGCCGGAACTGGCCGCCGCGGATACCAATTGCTGTGGGCGGTGCGTCACGCCAAACTTCGCCGGCGGCAACACCCTGATCTTGCGATGGTTGAAGGAATGTGAACCAGACAACTACAAAAAGATCAGCCATGTACTTCATTGCAAAGACTACCTGAATTATTGCTTGACCGGTCAGATTGCGACCGAGGCATCGGATGCCTCGACGGCCATGATCAACATTTTTGAAAAAACCTATGTTAAAGAGGGGTTGGAGGAATTGGACATTGCGGATTCCCTTTCGAAAATGCCACCGGTCCTGACCAGCCGAAACATCACGGGAACGGTGAGTCAGGAAGTGGCGGCGCTTACCGGGCTTCCTGCGGGAACACCGGTGATTGCCGGAGCCATTGATGTGATCGCGGTTTGCTACGGCGCTGGCGCCTCCAAGGTGAAAGACGCCTGTGTGATCCTGGGCACGACTTTGGCCAATGGGGTTGTGATCGATGAAACCCAAGCGCGGGAACCCTATACCCTGGGCAGCGTTCTTTGTCATATTCCAGACAACACCTATTTGCGGCTGATGTCGACCTTGAATGGCACGGCATCCATAGAATGGGCGCGCGACTTGTTTATGCCGGGGAAGACCTATGGGGAAATCGAAGCCTTGATTCGGGACTTTGAACCGGGAGAGACCGGCATTCTCTATCATCCCTACTTGTATGGGGAGCGGGCGCCGGTGAAAAACTCTTTTGCCTGCGGATCCTTTATGGGCTTAAGGCGAGAGCACGGCGTGCGGGAAATGGTTCGTGCGGTATATGAGGGCATTGTTTTGTCGGTGCTGGACTGTCTGCATCATTTGCCGGAAACGGGGGATTCTATTATCTTTACAGGCGGTGGAGCCAAAAGCAATCTGATTTGCCAGATGGTTGCCGATGCGACGGGGAAAGAAGTAAAACGACCGAAGGAAGAAGAATTGGGTCTGTTGGGGATTGCGAGAGCGACGTGGGAAGCCATTCGATCGAATCCGGAGGATTTCGAGCCGGAATTTGACCGCTTTGAACCCAACCGAAACTGGACCAAGCGATATCAAGAAAACTACCGATGGTATGTGGAAACCCGCTCGGGAGTTGAAACCTTTTGGAATAAACGGGAGAAGGAGGAAATCAAATGAGAGCATTAGTGAAAGAAAGCATAGAACCGGGCCATTTTTCCATGCATGATCTGCCAATGCCGGAACCGGCAGAGGATCAGGTACGGATTAAAATTATCCGTGCAGGCATTTGCCAAACAGACTGGGTGTATATCAACCAAGGTGGATTTGCCTTAAAACCGCCAGTGGTATTGGGCCATGAAATTGCCGGCGTTGTTGACGCGTTCGGTTCCAATGTGGAAGGTTTGGAAATTGGACAGCGCGTTTTGACGCAAACAACCTATCATGTTTGCGGCAAATGTCGTTTCTGCAAAAAAGGCTTGTACAACCATTGCGCGGAGCGTAAAGGATTGGGATCTGCGCAGAACGGTGGATTCGCGGAGTATGTTGTAACGTGGAAAGGCAGTGTTATGCCGCTTCCTGACGATATCAGCTTTGACCAGGCGGCTTGCGTAGAGCCGATGGCTTGCGGTGTACATGCCATGGCGGAACGTTGCCCGGTATTCGTAAATGATGTTGTCGTTGTTTTGGGACCCGGCACCATTGGTCTTGGCGCGGCTCAAGTGGCGAAAGCCCAAGGCGGAACCGTTGTGCTCGCTGGATTGACCTCGGACATGCCGCGCATGGAGGCGGCCCTCGAGATGGGCATTGACCGGATTGTCGACATTCAAAAGGAAGATCTGGAGCAAATCGTCAAGGATATGACCGATGGTTTTGGCGCTGATGTTGTCGTAGAGGCAACCGGCAATGTCAAAGCGGTTGATCAGGCGATGCGTGTGGTTCGCCGCCGCGGTCGTTTCGTGCCGATGGGCGTGTTTACTACCCCGATTGAAACGGATTTCCATAATATTAAGAAGAAGGAATTGGACGTATATGGTTCCCATGCTCAAGTGCCTACCGCTTGGGAAACGGCGTTGAAGATGATGCAAAACGGCACCCTTCGCACAGATAAGATTGTCACCCATGTCTATCCATTAAGCGAATGGGAAAAAGCATTCGAAACTGTAGCCAACAAAGAAGGCATTAAGATTCTGTTGGACCCGACGAAGTAGCATCCAGAAATCCCCCGGATCGGGGGATTTTTGATAGGCACTCGATGGAGTGAGGAGGAAAGGAAATGAAAGAAGCGAAAGTGTTGGAATCCGTTGCCGGAGCCATTGAATGGATCGAAAAGAACGGAGAAAAGGCGCAAGCCTCTCTATTCGCAACGGGATTGACGCAGGAATGGAAAGATATGGAGTCTTTGACGGGTCTGGCAGAATGGAATGGCGATTTAGCGCCGTTATTGGCCATGATCCGGGAGATTCGGTTGGCCGGCAAATGGCCAATCTTCAGTGTTGGCTTGGCTACTTTGGTGGTGAAAAGGAAACATCCTGATACCTTGGTCGGCGGAGATTGTAAACGCAAGATTGTGGACCTAACCCATTGGGGACGTCAGCCGGAGCTGGTAGCCATGATGCGGGAATTGAATGAAAATCCGTCTTTCTTGGAAAATGCAGACAAGCTGGATTGGATGCGCAAGGGATATGAAGCGGGCTACCGGTATGAGCGGGACTACAAAGGATGCGCCCAGTGCACCTTGGCGGCCGTTCTGGATCTTCTGGAACGGGAAGAACCGGCTCTTTTCCGGGCGGCTAATGGATTTGCTGCCGGCGGTTCTTTGTACGGCGACGGGGTTTGCGGCGGATATTCCGGCGGCATTCTGGCCTTGGGGCTCTTTGCGGGACGCGTTCGGGAGAATTTTGACGGAGACCGTGCGGAAAAGGACAAGTGCTATGCCTACACCAAGCGGCTTCATGACCGGTTTATTGAAACCTACGGGACTGTGACGTGCAGCCAAGTACATAAGGAAATTTTTGGACGAAGCTTCTGCTTGCGGGTCTTGGAAGACAAGCCTGCATTTGAAGAGGCGGGCGCCCATAATCAAGACAAGTGCCCGGCGGTTGTCGGTTCGGCGGCGGCCTGGGTGGCGGAAATCTTATTTGATGAAGGTATTTTAAAAGGGAGGGGAAATTCGTGATTGAGATTCGCTGGCATGGCCGAGGCGGCCAAGGTGCCAAAACAGCAGCGCTTTTGCTGGCCGATGTTGCATTTGAAACCGGCCGGTATGTTCAAGGCTTTCCGGAGTATGGTCCGGAGCGAATGGGCGCGCCGATTACGGCCTACAATCGGATTGCGGAAGAAAAAATCCGCGTGCATTCCAATATCTATGATCCCAACTATGTTGTGGTGATCGACGATACGCTGATCGAACCCGCCAAGGTAGCCCAAGGCGTGCGACCTGGCGGCGCCATCCTGATCAACAGCAAGAAGTCTCGGGAAGAGATCGGGGCCATGCTGGGGGATTATGATGGGAAATTTGTGGTCATTGACGCGGAGCGCATCTCCGTGGAAACCATTGGCAAGAACTTCCCCAACATCCCCATGCTGTCCGCCTTGGTGAAGATTGCGGGCGTTATGGACGAAACGGAGTTCGTGAACGGCATTGAGACCTCATTCCACCACAAGTTTGCTTCCAAGCCGGAAGTGATCGCGGGGAATATGGCGGCCGTACGCCTGACGCTGCAGGAGGTGAGCGCGGAATGAAAAAGATCGATCAAAATGTAAGCTGGAAAGAGATCACCCCGGGCGGTACCGTATGGGCGCCGGGGAACTCGGAAGAATTTATTACGGGAGACTGGCGAACCGAACGCCCGGTCATGGATTGGGACAAGTGCAAGCAGTGTTTGCTGTGCGCGCCGGTGTGCCCGGACTGCTCTATTCCTGTTGAAGACAAGAAACGCTTGGAATTTGACTACGACCATTGCAAGGGCTGCGGCATCTGCATGAATGTATGCCCGTTCGACGCCATACATATGGAAAAGGAGGGAGAAAAGTGATCAGAGAACGATTATCCGGCAACGAAGCCGTTGCCATCGCCATGCGACAGATCAATCCTGATGTGGTTGCGGCTTTCCCCATTACCCCGTCCACGGAAGTGCCCCAGTATTTCTCGCGATTTGTGGCCAATGGACAGGTGAATACCGAGTTTGTTCCGGTGGAGTCTGAGCATAGCGCCATTTCCGCCTGCATCGGTTCCCAAGCCGCGGGTGCCAGAACCATGACAGCAACCTCCTCCTGCGGTTTGGCTTTGATGCATGAGATTTTGTATATCGCATCATCTTCGCGTTTGCCAATCACAATTTCCGTGGTAAACCGGGCGCTGTCGGGACCGATCAACATCAACGCCGACCATTCCGATTCCATGGGAGCCCGGGATGCCGGCTGGATCCAGCTTTATAGCGAAAATAACCAGGAAGCCTACGACAACCTGATTCAAATGGTGCGCATCAATGAGCATGCGGACGTGCAGCTGCCGGGCATGGTCTGCCAGGACGGCTTTATCACTTCCCATGCGGTGGAGAATATCGAGCTTTTGGAAGACGAGATCGTAAAGAACTTTGTGGGCGACTACGAGCCTGAGCACTATCTCTTGAATCCAGACCAGCCGATTGCCATCGGTCCATACGATACGTCTGCCTACTACATTGAGCACAAGCGCCAGCAGGCGGAAGCTGTGAAACACGCCAAGCGCGTCGTCATGGAAGTGGCGGAAGAATTCAAAGGAATTTCCGGCAGAGAATATGGCTGCTTTGAAAGCTACAGATTGGATGACGCGGATTATGCCGTTGTTGTCATGGGTTCCGCTGCCGGAACGGCCAAGGAAACGGTTGACCGATTGCGCGACCAAGGCGTCAAGGCGGGGGTATTGAAAATTCGCTTGTACCGACCATTCCCAGGCCAGGAGATTGCTAAAGCGTTATCGCAGCTGAAGGCGGTAGCTGTCATGGACAGAGCCGAGTCCTTCTCCAATATGGGCGGCCCGGTATTTGCGGAGACCAAGGCGGCCATGTACGATCTGGAAACGCGGCCGAAGATGATCGACTATATCTACGGATTGGGTGGACGCGACGTTCGCGTGGAAAGTATTGCGAGTGTCTTTGCTGATTTGCAGGCGGTTGTCGAAACCGGCGAAATGGGTGAAACCTACCGTTACCTGGATGTTCGAGAATAGGAGGAGAGAATATGTACGATTTTAAAGAAGCAATGAGTCGGCCGGAACGTCTCTCCGGCGGACATCGCATGTGTGCCGGCTGCGGCGCACCGGTGGCGGTCCGCGGGATCTTGCGGGCCCTGAACCCGGAAGACCAGGCCATGATTGGCTGTGCGACGGGCTGTTTGGAAGTTTCGACCTTTATGTACCCTTATACATCATGGAAGGATTCTTTCATTCACAACGCCTTTGAAAACGCGTCGGCAACGGTCAGCGGGGCGGAAGCGGCATACAATGCCATGAAGCGTCGAGGCAAGGTCAAAAAGGACGTGAAGTTCATTACCTTCGGCGGTGACGGTTCCAGCTATGACATCGGATTTCAATCCTTGTCGGGCGCCATGGAACGGGGCCACGACATGGTCTATGTCAGCTACGACAACAACGCCTATATGAATACCGGCATTCAGCGTTCTTCGGCAACGCCGAAATATGCCGATACGACCACAACGCCGGTGGGATCGGATTCCAACGGCAAGCAGCAATTTAAGAAAAATCTGACGGAAATTATGGTGTCTCACCATATTCCATATGTCGCACAAACCACTTTTCTGAGCAATATGAAAGACCTGCATGAGAAGGCGGAAAAGGCGATTTACACCAAAGGTCCCGCGTTTCTGAATGTGTTGGCTCCTTGCCCGAGGGGTTGGCGCTATGAAGCGTCCCGACTGATGGAGGTGACCAAGTTGGCTGTTGACACCTGTGTCTGGCCGATGTTTGAGGTCATCAACGGCGAGTGGCATTTGACCTACGAGCCGAAGAAAAAACTCCCTGTGGAAGAATATTTGAAAGTCCAGGGACGTTTCAAGCATTTGTTCCTTCCAGAGAACCGCCACTTGATCGACGAGATTCAAGCAGAAGTCGACAAGAACTGGGAAGAGCTAAAGCGAAAGTGCAATCGTTAATTTGCACACCTACTCTTATTTTGGGAAAAGATCCGAGGCGTTTGCTTCGGGTCTTTTGCTTTATGCCGGGATTTTCATAGATCCATGTATGGGGTATAATGGATGCATGTTTTGGAGGGGAAAGCAATGTATCTATCTTTGGCAACAAGCCTGGCCTTCTTTGTGGTAAAGGCGATCGGTTTGCAGCAATTGGCTAAGCAGAAGAAAGTAAAGCACAGCTGGCTGGCGTGGGTTCCGATGTTAAATAAGTGGCTGACATGCAAGATGGCAGGACCCCATCAGATTTCCAAGCATTTGAAAACCAATCATCTCTTTGTCTATCTGATGGCGGGGTCCTCATTGATGAGCATTCTGATAAGAAATCGGACACCACTGCATATCGCGTTATTCCTGCTTGTGGGCGCGATATGGGTATATTTGACCTATGTGATGGTTCGGGACTTTTATGACAGGGTCTTGGGAAAATCCAAGAAAGCGGCTGTCGTTGCCATGGTGGTGTCGCCTTTAGATGCCATTTGGATCTATAACCATCGCGAATGTACAGTGGATTGCTGATAAATGCTATGAAGAGTCGGGTGATTCGATTGAATCATCCGGCTCTTTTTCGGTTATACTTATACTAGAACGTCACGGAGGTGAAGGTATGGTCATACGCAAATTGACGCAGAAAGATATGGAGGCCTTTTGGGAGCTTAGGTTTCAGGCGCTTCGGGGATTTCCGGAAGCCTTTGGTTCTTCCTATGAAGAGGAAATTCACAAGTCAGAGGCAAGCCGCAAGGACCGCTTTCTAAACAGCTATATCTTTCCGGAGCCCATTTCTTTTGTGCTGGGTGCTTTCGACGGAGAGAAATTGGTCGGCATGGTCGGCTTTCGCCAAGATGCGAGAATCAAGACCCGTCACAAGGGAACGGTCTGGGGCATGTTTGTCCTTCCGGATTACCACCACAAAGGTGTTGGAAAAGCATTGTTCATGGAACTTTTGGATTTGGCGCGGGATCTTGATTGGCTGGAGCAGATTCAGCTGGCGGTGGTCAGCAACAATGAGGCGGCCATTGGGCTGTACGAATTGTTTGGGTTCAAGATCTGGGGCGAGGAACCTCGTGCGCTGAAGATTGCTGGTGCGTATTACGACGAGTACTATATGAACTTGATGCTGAACGACTGGGACAGTTAAGGGAAGAGCAGGCAGAAAACGTCATGTTGATTCCGGGGAGAACCTGTGCATAAATCGACGGATTTGTAAACCATTGTGGATAAAGAAGGTAGCTTTAAAATCTCCTAAGCCAAGACCCCCTCGAAGATTTTCGAGGGGGTCTTGTTATGGAAAAGAAATGTTTCTTAGGAAGCGAGTTTAATGCACTTGAGCAAGCAGTCAACGACTGCTGGATCGAATTTGGATCCTCGGCCTGCTTGTATGATGGCAATGGCTTCTTGAATGGTCATGGCGGGACGGTAGGACCGGTCCGAGGTGAGGGCATCGTAGACATCCGCAACTGCGATGATGCGTGCTTCCATGGGGATCTCATCCCCTTTCAGCCCACAGGGATACCCGCTGCCGTCCATGCGCTCGTGGTGATACAAAACACCATTCAGGATTCCCTCAAATTGGGAAGATTTTAAGAGCAGATTGAATCCCCGTTGGGGATGGGTTTTCACGGCGTCGTACTCCACGTCGGTCAAGCTGTCAGGTTTGTTCAGCACGGCTTCTGGGACTGCGATCTTCCCGATATCGTGCAAAAGCGCGGACGAATAAATTTCATCCAAGTCTGGAAAGCCCAAGTTTCTGGCGATTTGCAAGCTGTAAGAGGCAACCCGCTCGGAATGGCCCCTCGTATAGGGGTCTTTTTGTTCCAAGACTTCAATCAGCAGGTCATAGAGTTCCCGCACATTTTGTCTCAATTGCTCATTTCGGTTTTGAATGGCAGTTGACATTTGGTTGATGGCTTCTTCCAATTGAATAAATTCTGCATAACCAGAATGATTCATTTTTTTGGAATAGTCCCCGGATGCGATTTGATGCACTTGCGTTTCAAATATAGAAATTTGTTCAATGGCCGAATCGAATGAAGTGTGAAGCGCATAGCGGATCAGGATCCAGAATAAACCGAGGCAAATCCCCAGTACGATGGCATACCCGATATAAAAGTATTGCCCCAAGGTATTAAGATCGTATTCGATTGTCAGGTAAGCCGGTGCGTTTTCATCGATCCGGTAGGAAATGCGGTAGTAATCCCAGTCCCCAGGATAACGATCCATATACTGGTCTTCTTGTGTAATGGTTGTGGATTCGATGTATTGACCGTAAGCCCAGTCTTTCAGGAAGGAGAGCTGGTTGCCTGTGATTGAGGCGGCCAGAATAACCTGATAGCCTTCCAGGTTTGAAGACTGGATCAGCCAGAGTTTATTGCCGATCCATTGGTATCTTGGCTCTGCATGGTCGCCAGGAAAGGTTTTCGCGAGGGCGATGACCTTTGCCGGCATGATGCGGTCTTTGTAGGAATAGGGCTCGTAGCCTAATTTTGTGACCAGCAGCCGGGCGTCGGTGACATGAAAAGAGGTGAAATGAGGCTCAAAAAGAGCATCGATCGCGTGATGGTCGCCGGCTTGATAAAGCGTGTCGAGTCCTTTTATGGTCTGCCAGTGCATGACCCGGATCTGGGCTTCTTCATTCAGTTCATGGAATTTTGAGGCATAGTAATCCCTTGATATGGTCTCAAAATTGTTCAGGTAAATCCGGCTGGAGACCGTGATGACGATGCTAAAGCAAAGCATGAGAAGCAGAAGCAAGATACCAAAGCGCTTGGCGACAGATTGATAGGTATTATAGAGAAAAGAATGTTTCATCATTCACCTCTGTAAGAAACTGTAATAAAATAGTTTTTGAAATAACAGATTCTAACTAAATTATCATACAAATATGATGAAATGTAAATGAAGGTTGATTATTTTTAAGGGGCTTATCAAATAACGGAGGTGGATCTGTTCGTTTTTTTATAATTTCACTTACAAAAAGAAATGAAAAAAACGCTGTGGAAGCACAGCGCTTTACGGTTAAAGTTTATGGAGTTGGAAACCTAGGGTAGCCAGCATGGTTTTGTCGTGATGGACAGAAATACCGGCAGTCGTTAAAAGATCCCCGGTGATCGCGGCGTTAGCGCCGGATTGGAAGGCTTGCTTGCCTTGATCGGCAAACTGGCCGCGCCCGCCTGCCAGGCGAATCGCGGCAGTGGGATGGATAAACCGGGCAATGGCAATGATCCGCAAGGCTTCTTGCGAGTCAAGGATTGGGTGGGTGGCCAAAGGGGTGCCTGGAATTGGACAGAAGAAGTTGATGGGAATGGAGTCGACATTCAAATCTCTGAGATCCATCAGCATAGAAATGCGGTCTTCCCAGTATTCACCCATGCCGAAAATGCCGCCGCTGCACACGGAAAGCCCAGCTTTTTTGGCTGTCTTGATAACCCCCATTTTGTCCGCATAGGTATGGGTGGTGCAGATGGCGGGGAAGTGGTTTTTAGAGGTTTCTAAATTGTTGTGGTAACGGCTGACGCCTGCCTGTTTGAGCTTCAAAAACTGATTTTCGTTTAAAAGGCCATGGGAAGCGCAAAGGGACAGGCTGGTTTCTTGTTTGATCAGTTGATAAGCCGTGCAGAGGGAATCGATTTCGTTATCGGTCAGCCGCTTGCCTGAAGTGACGATGGAATAGCGAAGGATTCCTTTGGCTTCCTGGCGTTTTGCGTCTTCAACGATCTCTTCAGGCGATAGAAGAGGAAATTCCGGAGCATTGGTGGTGTAATGAGCAGATTGGGCGCAATACCGACAATCTTCGGGGCAGCGGCCGCTTTTTCCATTGATGATGGTGCACAGATCGAAATGATTGCCCTGATGGTGCTGGCGAAGTTGGTTTGCGGCATTTGTTAGCCAATCCAGATCTGCATGCAGCAAGTGGTTGATTTCTGCCAGGCTCAGGGCCTGGTTATTTTGTGATTTCAAAAAAATTGCATGATTGATTGTCATAAATTCCTCCCGGGTGGGTTGCTTGATAGCCCAAGATTACCGCGATTTTGGCGGAATGTCAACTTTGAATAAATGGCGGTTTACAATTATCCAAAAAAAGAGCGCCAGTTTTCGCTGGCGCAAAACAAAACTATTTGATGTGCTCGATTTTCCGATAGATGTCCAATCCTGTATCTTCGTGTTCATAGTTCAAGTATTCGACCTCTTTCGGAAATAGATGTTTTAACCAATCCACAGTTTCACTTCCTTTCCTACACAGGCGTACCTTATCGCCTTACGATATTATACCCCCTGGAGGTGTGTTTACACGATTCATTTACTGAATATCATGTTTAGATTTTAACGGATGTTTTCCAACCGTTTGTAGACGGTCAATCCGTCGTTGCAGGTATCGTAGTTATAGTGCTCCAGCTCGGCTGGAAACAGACAGAATAATTGTTTCATAGGGCTCCTTCTTTCTTATCTTATAAAACCAGATATCCAATGTTTTCATAGGTATAGGTTTCGGTTTTGGCAGCTAGGTTCATTTCAAGCGGTTTCAGCTTGCCGTAGTTTTTAACGGTTTTTTCGGCAAGAATGGTTAGAATGGCTTCCGGTCCTTTGACAACGCCGTAGTTCTCGATTTGAGCGATTCCCTTTTTCACTATTTCAGGAGTGACGGATTCATCAAAAACTAAAGCACCGTAGTTTTTCATGCTCATAGGTGCATCCAAGGATGTGAGCTGCGTAGCGGTAAGAACCATTTTGCCATGATTTTTCTTCTTGTTGGACTCCAGGGTTTCAACGCTTACACCCGGCGCCAGAAGTGGTTTAAGCTCTTCGATCGTGCTTTCCTTTGCCCGCAGGGTATCGCAGCAGATGGCTTTCACATTCAGACTCAGGTCAGGGATTTCACCCAGAATAGTCAGGGTGCCGTCAACGGCCAAAGTCGATTCGCTGATGTTCGAAAGTTCCTGGATCTGCATGGTTTCATCCGAATGATGGTAGCGGATGGGTGCGTCCAGAAGCTGGAGTTCGGTGCTGAAATCCACTTGCAGCTTGTCTCGCCAGGTTTGGAACAAGCCCCGCTCGATCCAACAGGAATCCAAAACTTCGATGGATTCAAAGGTCTCAACGTTTGCCGTCAACTTGGGGTCCATAGCCCGTAGTTTGGGTGTGCTTGTCTTTTGAGGAAGGCGGAACAAGAGGGATTCAGTCAGGTTCAATGTCTTGTCAATAAAGGTTGCACCGGGTTCAAAGGCGATCATGCGGCCGTTGAATCGTCCCATGGTGGACAACTTTCCTTTAATGGATGATGGGCAATAGGTATTGCCGTTCACCAGGATGTCGTAGAGCTTATTGTCCAGCGAATCCAGGTTTTCGGTTTGAAACAAGCAATTCCCATTCACGAGAATCATAGTTGGTTCTGTCAGGCTGTTAAGATAGGCGTCGTCAATGGTAAAGGCTTGATCCCGTAAAACCAAGGGAACGTCATCGGGGACCCGAAGGGTTAATCCGATGTCAGCAAGCTCGCAGGGCTGCAGTTTTTTAAGCGTCGTTTCCGTGCCGAGCAAAAAGCCGATATTCACGATGGATTTGCAGCTTTCCAAAATTTCATCCGTTGCCTGTCGAATATCTAATACGCCGATATTATGAATTTTCATTGATTTCTTCCTCCTTGCGAATCTGGGTTCGAATTCGTTGCAAATGGTTTCTGACGGTTGAGGCGGGCAGATCCAGCTGCTGGCCGATTTCCTGGCTTGTAAATCCCTCCATCTTCAGTCGTGCAATGCTGTCAAGGGGAGGCGGGAGGTTTTCCAGGCAATCGTTCGTGCAAATCGCCGAGACGAAGGAAGGTATATAAGCATCTGCCTCCATCTGGCTCATTAGAGTTCGCCCTTTTTTTTCTTTCCGATAGTCGTCGATGTACAATCGTTTGATGACTGTGAAGAACCAGCCTTTAATCTGGTGTTGGTTCATCCACTCAAACAGCTCATCCTGTTCCAAGGCTTTTACATAAGCGGTTTGAACAAGATCCTGCCCCGCCTCGCGATTGCGGGTCAAACTGACTGCAAATCGAAGAAAATCGTGATGATTGTTTTCGTATACTTGATAAAGTTCCATCAGCCACCTCGTGTTTCTCTCTTCACATAGATAACGAACGAAGAGACGAATCTGTCCGAAAAAAATGAAAAAGTTTTTCTGTTTCCATTATACCCCTTATCAGTCATGAAATTTCGGGAAGAAATGTGGTGCATTTTTTCCGGTTGTAGTCGGAAACGATCTGTATTTTTTGTTCTCAACAAAATACGGTATGCTAAAGATAAGGATAACGCGGGAGGAAACCATGAAGCCAATCTTATGTATCGGCCACAGCGCCTATGATTTTACCTACCTTTTGGAAGCTTTTCCAAAGGAAAACTTGAAATACAGCCTGAATAACGGGATCGAGACGGTAATGGAATGCGGAGGCGGCCCTGCCGGCAATGCCGCCTATCTCTTGGGCAAATGGGGAGCCGAGGTTTCCTATGCCGGCGTACTCGGAGACGACCCCCAGGGAAAAGCGATTGAAGCGGAATTTCAATCTGTTGGGGTGGACCTTTCCTATTTGCAGTGGAATGCCGGCGGCCGCACGCCCTTTAGCGTGATCTTGGCCAACAAGCAAAATGGCAGCCGGACACTTTTTAATAGAACCCTGCCCTATCCGCCCCTTGAAGCAGAGTGGGATACGGGTCTGGAATGGGGGGCCATCCTGGTGGATGGAATGGAACTGGATGCTTCATTGAAAGCATTGGAGACCTACAAAGGTGTTCCCAGCGTGCTGGATGCGGGCTCTTTGGACCGCGAGAGCGAGATTCTGGCGCCGCGGGTTAGCCATCTGGTCTGTTCCGAGATCTTCGCCAGCGCTGTAACGGGCGAAGCCTTGAACTCGGAAGCGGCAGTGGAACGCGCCTTTGCACGATTGGAAGCGATGAACCCCAATTGCGTGGTTCTAACCATGGGAGAGTACGGCAGCCTATACCGGAAAGACGGCGACTTGGTTCGCGTGCCGGCCATGCAGGTCGAAGCGGTGGATACGACAGGGGCGGGGGATATCTATCACGGTGCCTTTGCCTATGGCTTGGCAAAAGGTTTTAGTTTGGAAAAGACCATAAAATTCGCGACAATCGCCGCGGGTCTTTCCGTGCAAAAGCTGGGAGCACGGGTATCGATTCCGGCGCTTCGTGAAGTGGAGGAGATCCTTGCGGAGAATAAAAAATAGTTGATTTTGTGGAAGCTGTTGAAACCTTGTGGACAGCTTGGCTACAGCGATTCATAATTGTGGATAAACGGGCAATTTTCAGACTTTCTGAAACTGCCCGTTTTCTTGTATTTTTTGTATTGACATTTTTTGAAAACTCGCTATAATTTTATCTGGAAGTTTAGTTATAGTAAGTTTTATGTTTAGTATAGATAGGGAAGGGGTTTCTATGGAAATCGGAAAGAAAATCAAACGATTGCGGATACAGAATGGACTGACGCAAGAGGAGCTGGCGGACCGGGCGGAATTGTCCAAGGGATTTATTTCCCAGGTGGAGCGGGACATTACCTCGCCTTCCATTGCAACCCTTGTGGACCTTTTGCAGGCTTTGGGCACGGATCTTCAGGAGTTCTTTAGCGATTCTTCGGACCGGCAGGTGGTTTTCAAGAAAGAGGACTATTTTGTCAAAGACCAGGAAGACGGCGGCTACCAACTCAGCTGGATTGTCCCCAACGCCCAGAAGAATATGATGGAACCGATTTTGATGACCCTGGAACCGGAAGGCCAGTCCGATTTGCAATCGCCCCATGAAGGGGAAGAGTTCGGCTATGTTTTGCGAGGCGCGGTGAAAATTCACCTGGGCCGCGAGACCTACCGGGCCAAAAAGGGTGAGTCCTTTTACTTCTGCGGATCCAAAGAACACTTCCTATCCAACCCATACAAGCAACCGGCGGAGATCCTCTGGGTGTCTACACCGCCGAATTTTTAGGAGCGAGCCATGAAAAAAGAGGTATTGATCCGTTTGCAGCAGATCAGCAAACAATTCGACGACCAGGTTGTTCTCAATCAAATCGATCTGGATGTGCATAAAAATGAATTTGTCACCCTGCTGGGACCCAGCGGGTGCGGAAAAACAACGACCCTGCGGATTATTGGCGGTTTTGAAACCCAGGATTCCGGCCAGGTCTATTTTGGGGACCGGGAGATCTCGCAGATTCCACCCCATCAGCGAAATATCAATACGGTGTTCCAGCGTTATGCCCTTTTCAGCCATTTGAATGTCTATGAGAACATCGCCTTTGGGCTCAAGATCAAGAAAATGCCGAAAGAAACCATCGACAAAAAGGTGGCTTGGGCATTGAAACTGGTGAATCTCTCGGGTTTTGAAAAGCGGCGGATCGGCCAGATGAGCGGCGGCCAGCAGCAGCGGATTGCCATTGCCCGCGCCATTGTCAACGAGCCGGAAGTCCTCTTGCTGGACGAACCATTGGGTGCCCTGGATCTGAAGCTTAGAAAGGACATGCAGTACGAATTGAAGGAATTGCAGCGTGCTCTGGGCATCACCTTCATCTATGTGACCCACGACCAGGAGGAAGCCCTCACCATGTCCGATACGGTGGTGGTCATGAACAACGGGGTAATTCAGCAGCTGGGTACGCCGGAAGATATCTACAACGAGCCGGTGAATGCCTTTGTTGCGGACTTTATCGGCGAGAGCAATATCCTGCCAGGCCTTATGAGACGAGACCGGCTGGTGGAAATTTACGGAACGCCTTTTGACTGTATCGATGCAGGCTTTCAGCCGGATGAACCGGTGGAAGTGGTGATTCGGCCCGAGGATGTGGAACTGACATCGGATTTGGAAGCCGGCTTGGCCGGAGAGGTGACGGACATTATCTTCAAGGGTGTCCACTACGAGATTTGTGTGAAATCCCAAGGCTTTGAGTGGATCGTACATACGACCCGAACGCGGGCTGTAGGGGATAAGGTGGCCGTACGGGTCGAACCCCAGAATATCCATGTGATGAAACGCGGGGGCGCATCATGAAGCGGCGCGTCTTGGCGGCGCCCTACGTGGTTTGGGCGGTCCTCTTTACCATTGTGCCGCTCTGCATGCTTTTATATTATGGCGTGATGGCGGAAACCGCCGACGGCATGCAGTTTTCTCTGGAAAATATTCAAAAGGCTTTTGAACCGATCTACTTAAAGGCGCTTTTGCGTTCGCTGCAATACGCCTTTATATCCACGGTGATTTGTCTGGTGCTGGCCTATCCCTTAGCTATGATTTTGTCGGGGCTGAAGTCGGGCAAGAGCTCGGTCATCTTGCTCTTCGTGCTTCCCATGTGGATGAACTTTCTCTTGCGCACCTATGCCTGGCTGAGCCTTTTGGAAACCAACAACGGCTTTATCAACACGGTGCTGCGTTTTCTCCACTTGCCGACCATTTCCATTATAGGAACACCCAATGCGGTGATCCTGGGCATGGTCTACAACTTTTTGCCCTTTATGATTCTGCCGATCTACAACAGCCTGGTGAAAATCGACGGCTCGCTTTTGGAAGCGGCTCAAGATTTGGGCGCCAACGAATGGACGCGGTTTTGGCGTGTCATCTGGCCCCTCACCATTCCCGGGGTGATCAGCGGCATCACCATGGTTTTTATGCCGGCGGTTACAACCTTCGTCATTCCTAACCTTTTGGGCAGCGGCAAGGTGAACCTGATCGGAAATGTGATTGAGCAGCAGTTTTTGATGGCCTACAATTGGCACTTTGGGTCGGCTTTGTCCCTGGTCCTGATGGTGCTGATTCTGATTAGTATGGGGATTCTGCAAAAAGTGGATCCCGACCATGAAGAGGGAGGTGGGCTGATATGATCAGACGATTGACCAGTCGCTTTTATTTAGGATTGATGTTTGTCTTTCTCTATGCGCCCATCGTCGCCTTGATCGTTTTTTCATTCAACGATTCGAAATCCCGGGCAAAATGGGAAGGCTTCACCCTCAAGTGGTATCAAAGCATGTTCAACGATCCCATGATTGTGAAGGCCTTGTATTATACCCTGACCATTGCTGTTTTGGCCGCTGTGATTTCCACCCTTGTGGGGACTATCGCAGCGATTGGGATTCACGGCATGCGGCGCTGGAGCCGGGGGCTGATCATGAATATCACCTATATTCCGGTGCTGAATCCGGATATAGTGACGGGCATCGCCCTCATGCTCTTGTTTATCCTATTTCGCATGCGGCTGGGCTTTATGACCCTACTTTTGGCGCACATCACCTTTTGCATTCCCTATGTGATCATTACGGTGCTGCCAAAGCTGAGGCAATTAAATCCCCATACCTTTGAGGCGGCCATGGATTTGGGCGCCAGTCCCATGGAGGCGATCCGAAAAGTGATTGTGCCGGAAATCATGCCGGGCATTATCACCGGATTTTTGCTGGCTTTTACCCTTTCCATCGATGACTTTGTCATCTCTTATTTTACAACGGGAAACGGCGTGACCAACCTCTCCATCACGATCTTTACCATGACCAAGCGGGGGATCAAGCCGGAGATCAATGCCATTTCCACCCTGATGTTTGTGACAGTTCTGTTGTTGCTTCTGATCGTCAACAAGCGTTCGGAAGCGCAGCAGTTGAAAAAATAATTCAAATTTAAAGGAGCAAAACACGAAATGAAAAGAACCCTAATGCTGTTGCTGGCTATTGTGCTGGCGGCCACCTTGTTTACGGGATGTGGGCAGGAATCAAGCGATCAAGTGACCATTAATGTCTACAATTGGGGCGATTATATCGCAGAAGACACCATTGCCAAATTCACCGAAGAGACGGGAATCAAAGTCAACTATGACGTTTTTGATTCCAACGAAGCGATGTACACGAAATTGAAGAGCGGCGCGCTGGACTATGATGTGATTGTGCCGTCCGACTATATGATCGAGAAGCTGATCGCGGAAGAGATGCTGGTCCCATTGAACTACGACAATATTCCCAATATGCAGCACGTCGACGCCGAGTTCAAGGATCAGGCTTATGATCCGGGCGATACCTATTCGGTTCCATACATGTGGGGAACCCTGGGCATTGTCTACAACACGGAAATGGTGGACGAGGAGATTGATTCTTGGTCGGTCTTGTTTGATCCCAAATACGCCAACCAAATCGTGATGAAGGACAGCGTGCGTGATTCCTTCGTGCCTGCGCTGAAGATGTTTGGGTATTCCATCAACTCGACCAATCCGGAAGAGTGGGAGACAGCCTTGAAAATGCTGAAGAACCAAAAAGAGATCGTTCAGGCCTATGCGGCGGATGAGGTGCGCGACAAGCTGATCGGCGAAGAGAGCGCCATGGCGATCATGTACTCCGGCGAAGCGATTCTGACCATGGAAGAGAACGAGAACTTGGCTTATGTGGTGCCGAAAGAAGGCTCCAATATCTGGTTTGACGCGATGTGCATTCCGACTACAACCAAGCACCAGGAAGCGGCGGAAGCCTTTATCAACTTTATGTGCGACCCGACCATCGCCTATGAGAATGCTGATTACATTGGCTACTCCACACCGATTACGGCAGCCAGGGAAATGCTGGATCCCGAGATTCAAAATGATCCGGCGGCCTACCCGGACAAGTCTGTTTTGGACATGTGCGAGGTATTCGTTGACTTGGGCAAGGAAATGACGAATTTTGCCAATGAAAAATGGAATGAATTGAAAGCGTACTAATATTGGAAGCCACCTTTTGGGTGGCTTTCTATATTCTTGCATGTATTCCATCAAAAACCTGTTTATCACAGTCTGGTTTGGTGGGTTTCAACGGAGACTTGGGCGAAAATGAAGGGATATTGGCAAGGAATACCGCGAAATGTCGTACCAAATTGCCAGTGATTGGACTTGTTGGAAATGGATGGGCAACAACGGAACCTCGAGGAGATTTTTCGTAAACAAGATTTTAGAGAAAACAAAAATGTACTATTTTTCCTACGTTTTGCAGTAAATGGAACACGCTTGAAGAAAAAGGTGTAGAATACAAATGGAAGCTTCCTTTGTGCAGGTATCGGAGATTGATATATATAAATACTGCGCGAAAGGAGGGTTTTAAGTGTTGAAACGAATTGTACCTTTATTGTTGGTTGTTTTGGTGATTTTTATGACAATGGGCATGGGCTTTGCCGATGCGGTAGAACCGGCGGATGAGTGCTGCTGTTGCTGGCCACCACGATTTATGCATCGTGTACATAGACCGTGCTGCTGCTGTCCACCGCCAATGTTTGGCCCGGGACCAATGCCATGCTGTGTACCAGACTAATTATGAGAAAGAGTTCAACGGCTCCTAGAGTTCGTTGGACTCTTTTTTTGATGAATTTATTTGTGCAGGATGGGGATGAGCTGGCTTGAAAAGGGGCAAGGCGGAATGCATCAGCATGAATTTTCTTAGGGGAGGATGGTTGGGAAGTGGGAAGTGTGTATAGCTGGTAATATGGCAGGCGGCGCCAGAAAATGAGGCGCCGCTTTATACATGCAGATTTATCAAGCTTTATTTTTGTATTGTTGAGGAGATGATCGAAGATACTCGACCAGTCCGTCCTTATCCAAAGGCTTGGAATAGTAATAGCCCTGGATCTGGTCATAGCCGGTTTCACGAAGGAATTGGATTTGTTCGCTTGTCTCGGCTCCCTCCATCAGCAGGGTCATATCCAGGGTTTTTGCCAGATTGGCAATCACCTTGGCCATTCTGCCGGAATCGGCATGCGGATACTCCTTGATAAAGGCCCGGTCCACCTTCAGCTTGTTCAGCGGCAGGTTGTGAAGATAGCTCAGGGAAGAGAATCCGGTGCCGAAATCGTCGATGGCGACGGAAACCCCCAGCAGGTGGAAGTCATCCATAATCAGTCGGATGGATTCCAAATCGGTCATCATGACGGTTTCGGTGATCTCGATTTCCACCTGGGTCAGGTCGATATCATACTTCTGCGCGGTCCTGATAAAGAACGGAATCAGCTGTTTGTCCTTGAACTGCAGGGTCGAAAGATTGATCGACAGACGGAAACCTGGAGGCAAAACGCCTTGCAGATCCTGCAAGTCCCGGAAGGCATTCTCGATGATCCAATACCCCAATGGAACAATAAATTGCTTTTCCTCGGCGATGGGAATAAAGACGCCCGGAGAAACAAATCCTAGCTTGGGATGATTCCAGCGAAGCAGGGCTTCGGCTCCGGTTACCTTCTGGCTGTTCAAGTCGACTTGCGGCTGGTAAACCAGATGGAACTCTTGATTGTCCAAAGCCGATTGCAGGTTGGATGCGATGGCGTAATGGTATTCAAATGCCTTTTGCAATTCGGTGTCGTAGAACTTGTATTCAGTGCCTTGGTGGCGGATGGCCGATTGCATGGCCAGATAACTTTTCACCAGCAGTTCCTGGGAAGAAGCGGCATCTGCCGGATAGGCGGCAATGCCCGTCTTGATCTCAAACTGGAAAACCCGGTCTTCCAGAGCGATGGGATCCTTGCAAAGTGCCGAGAATTGAGCCAAAAACAACTGGATGGCATTCAGATCATTTACGGTCGGAAGGCCGATGACAAACTGGTTTTCGTTGGTCTGAGCAATAAAATCTTCTTCCTGAAGGAGAGCCTGAAGGCGCTTCAAGAAGGTTTTTATCAGGTCGTGGCTAGACTGCTCGGTCAGAACCAGGGAAGCGAAATTCTCGATACTGAAAGACACCAGATACATTTTGTTTTCGCATGTGCGCAGATTGTCTTCCAGAAGACGGTCCAAGAGCGCTTCGTTGGGCAAGTCGGTCTTGGGATTATAGTGCTTCAGCCGATTTGTCAGTGCCTGTTCCTTTTTCAGGGTCGTCAGGTCATGAAAGATGCCGATATACATGGTGGTGCGTTTGGTGTACTTATGACGAACCGCATAGATGCGCAGAGCCTTGGGGTAGAGGGTTCCGTCCTTTTTTCGGTCCCAGAGTTCCCCTTCCCATTTGCCGGTTTCCCGAATTTGGCTCCACATGTTCTCGTAGAATCGTTTCGACTGCTTGCCGGATTTAAAGACATTGGGCATCAGGCCCAGCACTTCTTCACGCCGATAGCCGGTGGCTTTTTCAAAGGCATCATTGACATTCAGGATGCGTGTCCGATGGTCGGTCACCAGAATTGCGTCATGGGTGTTTTCTGAGATCTTCAATGCGATCTGCAGCTGGGCCTGGTCCTTTTTAAAGAAATAGGCGATATTGGCCATTGCCAGACTGAGAATCGCAAGGCACAGCAAAATGAACAAGGCTTGCTTGTCCATGCCCAGAAAAACCGCGTCCGCAAAAATTGGAAGACGGGACAATTCAGTTCGGGCGATCAAATGCCAAGGATGTTGCTGGAGGATCGGGTATTGGGAATCTCCGCCAGGCAGAATCGTTTCATACCGATAGAGATCCATCGGCGTCTCGTAGATGTCAGAATCTCCATGGGCCATTGCTTGCCAGAGATCGGGGTTGTCGGTTTGAAGTCGGCTGAATTCGGCGTCTTCAAACATGAAACCAAAGGTCTTCTGCGGGTCTGTATGAAAGAGATAGCCACCAGCTTCGTTTACCAGCATGGGGTAAAACCGACTGTGGTAGTCAGCGGTGGAGATTTCTTTAAAAGATTGCAGCAGCGGTTCAGCGTCATAATTGATAATCGCCAAGCCGATTCTTTGATTCTCGCTGTTATGGACGGGGGTTGCAACGCGGATCGTGGGACTGTAAGGCATTTCAATTCGATTGTTTTCGACATTCAAATCCATGTCGGAAACATAGACTTCCCCCGATTTCAGGGATTGGCTCTGCTTAAAATAATAGCGGTCGCTTTTGTCCTGCAGCTGGTTAGCCGGAATACTGAAGGGAATACCTTTATTCTGGTTGACACGAACAATTTCGTACCCTTCCTGATCCAGCAAGCGGATCTGAGCGAATTGCGGCTTGGAATTGGCGATGCGAACAAGCAGGGCTGCCATTTCCGATTTGTTTTCTTCAGTCGGATCATTTGCGTAAAGACTCATTTCATTGGAATTCGCCAAAATGAAAAGAGATTCGAAAAGATCCTCATACTGCAATTCGATGGTGTTTTTCAGCGAGGCAAGATATTGTTTCTGATCGCTTGCCAGCAGCGTTTTCGTTTTTTCGAGTTCACGGTCGTATTGCCATTGGAAAGAGACAAAGGTAAGAATCGCGATCGGAATGTAAATCAGTAGAAACAGGCGAAATATATGCTTCAGGTCTTGAATACGCTGCAAGTTCATGTTGTCCTCCCAGAAGGTTGATATAGCAATTTTACCAAATTTTCTAGAAAATAAAAAGCGCCGACTGAGACAGTCGGCGGTAGATATCAAGATGGTTCATCGGTTTGGAAGGGTGAAATCTGGGGTGTGGCAATCGCGGACAGTTTTGACTTCATCACCAGCTTCCGAAGGCCCAAATGGTACATGGCCGGCGATTTCATCTGCTTGGCCAAGAGCTTCAGGGTTATTTTCTTGCACTTCCTTTTATATAGGCGCGCGGGATTTCTTGATTCGCTTGTCAGCGACTCGGCCAAGTACAGGGAAGATTGCAGGGCATAACTGAATCCTTCCGCTGAAGTGGGACTGGTGGCGCCAGCGGCTTCGCCGACGAAAAAGACGCCGTCTTTTTCCCACAACAGCTGGTTGACATGAGTGATCCGTTCGATAAAAGCGCCTTCAGTCCGGTCTTCATTTCGCAAAGGAATCTGCAGATGGTTTTCCACCTTTTCGCGCAAGGCTTCAAACCGTTCATGCACCGGTTCGCCTGCGGGCACAGCGGTGCCCAGAATCAGGCGGTCGTCCTTTTGAATGGTCCAGGAATAGTAGTCCGTAATACTGGAATCGAAAAGCCCGGTATAGTAGGGCATGGACGCATGCAGCGGATACCATTTTTGCAGGCTGATATACGATTTCGGACGCGGTGCGTCTCCGGCGACTCGTCTGCGTGTGCAGGAGTTGCCGCCGTCTGCCGCAACCAAACGCTTGGCCTTGATTATTTTCATGGTTGATCCGGTCTTGTATTGCAGGGTCCAATGATCGTCTCTTTTCTTAAGGATAGTCACAACCCCATGGATTTTCTCGACCCAGTTGGGCACAAGATGATAAAGAAAGCGGTCGAATTTCTCGCGGTCCATATTCAAGTAGTGACGCTGGTAGTGGTTTTCCAGGCGGTTGTCAAAATCGATGGTGCGCACGCTGAACAGTTGCGGATCTTCCAGAATGGACACGGGGATGGTCAGGCCTTGGCGCGCCAGCATCTGCTGGGCGTCCGGAGACAGAAGACCGCCGCAGGCTTTTCGCCGATGGGGATCGACGGGGCTCTGCAGATCCCGCTTGTCGATGATGCAGATCTTCAATTGTGTTTGCTGGGCCAGGAGGCGGGCAAGATTGCTGCCTGCCGGTCCGGCGCCGATAATGGCGATATCGTACATGGAACCCTCCAAAAGCTTGTTGGTTTCAGTATACCGGATGAGACAGGTTCTGTCCCTTACAAGAGTCTGAAATTCACGGTTCGTTCAAAATTCTTGCCTCCAATCTTGATATGAAAGCAAGACGGATTGAACGAATAGCTATTCGTTCAAAACAGCTGCAATCGCTGAAATTATGTGGTTTGTGAGAGTAATCCTTTTGTGGGAATTGAGAGTGACTCAGTGAAAATTGAACGAATATGAGCAAAATGCCAAATTGTATTGAACGAATTACTAGGAGTTTATACTTTGTTCAAATTCTTGTTAAGTTCGTGTGAGGCTGCCTCTGTACAGTATAGGTGTAAGGGGTGGTGAATATGTATAGAAACGAAATGAAATATGTGATTGACCGACCGACGGCCTTGCTGATGGCCAAACGGATGGAAAAACTCTGCAAGTTTGACGAAAACGCGGGACCGGACGGGGCCTATCAGGTGACCAGCCTGTATTTCGATGATTTTGGAAACAGTGCCCTCAATGACAACCTGATCGGGCAGATTGCACGAAAGAAATACCGGATCCGAGCCTACAACCATGACGACGGCTATATCCGGTTTGAAAAAAAAGTCAAGCACAACCGGGGCGGCAAAAAGGAATCGGTCGTGCTTACGAAAGAAGAGTATCGAAAGATTCTCCGGGGGGAGGTTGAGTCCTTTCGAACCAGCGAGTCGCCGCTGCTGCGGGAGTTTTACATTGATTTTACATCCCGTCATCTGCGACCCAAGGTGATTGTGGAATACGACCGCCAGTCTTTTGTCTATGATTACGGGCAGGTGCGGGTGACCTTCGACAACCGGATTCGCTATGAACGCACCCATTTGGACCTGTTCGAAGAAAAGGCCGTTTACCTGCCGGCCATTCAGCCGGAATACGTGGTCTTGGAAGTGAAGTTTACGGGCTTCTTGCCCGGCGTGATCAAGGCGATGATTCAGGAAGCGGGCCTGGTGCAGCAAAGTGTATCCAAATATTCGATATGTAGGACCAGGGCATTGTCGTGACAATGCCAAGCCAGGGTTTGCCTGTGGCAAACGAAGTAGAGCCTAGTTCACAAGGGCTTGCATTAGCAAGCTAAGTGAACTGGCTCGTATGATATCTGCAAGGAGGAAATCATGACTATTAACGATATATTTAAAAACGACTTTCTTGAACAGACAACCGGCGCCCTTTCCATGCTGGAAATGACATTGACACTGGGCATCGCCCTGATTCTGGGCATCGGGATCTTTTGGATCTACAAGCGGACCTTCCAGGGGGTCATGTATTCGAAAACTTTTAACACGTCTCTGGTTGTGTTGAGCCTGATTTCGGCGACCATTATCGTCGGGGTTACCAATAACCTGGTATTGTCCTTGGGGATGGTGGGAGCCCTTTCGATTGTACGCTTTCGAACCTCGATCAAGGACCCCATTGACGTAGTCTACATGTTTTGGGCGATCGGCACCGGCATTATAACCGGAGCGGGGCTTTACGTATTGTCCCTAGTTTCCTTCGCCATGATTTCTGTGGTGTTGGTAGTCTTTTCATCCATCAGCATCCGTCTGGATCCCTATCTCTTGATCGTCAACTACGGCGAGGCAACCGATGAGGCAAAGATGCTGGGCATGATTCACGGCTGCGCGGGCAGATGCAAACTGAAGTCGAAGACGCGGGTGCCCGGCAATACCGAATTGACCATGGAAATGAAGATAAAGGCGGATGATTCGGAACTGGTGCGCCAAATTCAAGAGTTGGAAGGTGTAACAAGCGTTGCCCTCTTAAGCTATGACGGCGACTATGTCGCATAGAATCTTTCTCTAAACCTTTCTCCCAAATGGAGAGTCTGATGATTTCAGGCTCTCCGACTTGTATGGGAAAGTGGGAATAGATTCTTCTGCATAAAAAAGGGTGAAACACAATCGGAGCGGCAAAAAGGAATCGGTCGATTTGACCGCGGAATGAGGAGAAGAAAATGAAAGATAGATGGATAAAACTCGGCAGCTTACTGTTGATCTTGGCGATTTTGGCGGCAGGGTTTGCCGGCTGCGCTTCCAGTGATGAAAGCATGTCGACAGGTACAATTCAAGAGGAAGCGCAGACGCCGGAAGTAACGACGGCTGAGGACAGCGTGCAAGCCGATGCGAATAATCCGGATGCTGCGGCGGAAAGTGCCAAAGACATGGAAGACCTGACGGCGCAAGTGGAATGGGACGAAACCGTCTGGGACGGAAGCGGAACCGCTCTTGCCCTGGAGGGCGAGTCGGTTGAAATTACTCAAGCAGGCACCTATGTGCTGGAAGGGAGCTATAGTGGTCAGATTGTGGTGAATACCGAAGACGATGGCCTTGTTCGCCTGGTTTTAAACGGCGTGGCGCTTTCCAATAGCGAAGACGCGCCTCTATATGTTAAAGACGCTGATCAAGTGGTTCTGACCCTGGCGGAAGGAACGACTAATACTATAACGGATACGAGCGCCCACTGGGAAACGGCTGAAGGCGAGGAATACGGAAATGGCGCCATTACCTCCAAGTCCGATCTGATTGTGGAGGGCGAGGGGACTTTGACCATTGTTGCCAATGAGAAAAGCGGGATTTTGGCCAAGGATGCGCTGTTGATCCAAGGTGGGAATATCGAAGTGACAACGGCGCGAAACGGCATCAAGGCCAATGACTTGATTTGGCTGACCGGCGGAAGGCTTGCCATTGAAGCGGGTACCGATGGATTGGAGTCCGAGCAGAACATTTTGCTGGCGGGCGGGGAACTGACCATTGAATCCGGCGATGACACCATTCACGCGGAAGGCGACACGGTGGTCAATGACGGCGTAATCACTTTAGTATCTGGAGACGACGGGATTCACAGCGATGAAACAGTCACAGTCAACGGCGGAACCCTGTCCATTCTTGAATGCTACGAGGGGCTCGAGAGCATGAGTATTGTGATCAACGGAGGCGACATCAGCATTATAGCCAGTGATGACGGGATTAATGTGGCAGACACCAGCGATACGGCATCGGCTGACGGTTTTGGCATGAAGGCGCCGGGCGGCATGGAAGCAGTATTGGCAGGCGACGGTCTGATCATCAACGGGGGCAACATATATATCAACAGCGGCGGCGACGGTCTGGACTCCAACGGCAATGCCTGGATGACCGGCGGGACCGTGGTGGTGGACGGCCCTACCAACAGCGGAAACGGAAGCCTGGATTACAATGGCACCTTCCCTGTGGACGGCGGCACCCTGATTGCGGCGGGCAGCATCGGCATGGCGGAGGTCCCAAGCGATTCTTCAGCCATCAATGTTTTGGCCATTGGGTTTGAAGCACAGCTGGCGGCCGGTACGGAAGTGACTGTTGAAAACGGAACCGGGGAAGTCCTTTTGGCCTATGCCCCTTCAAAAACCTTCCAAAGCTTTGTTTTCGCTTCGGAAGAGCTGCTCGAAGGTGATACGGTCACCGTTTTGGTAAACGGGGAAGTATACGATCAAGTAGAAATTTCTGATACAATAACTAATATAGGAACTGCTTTAGGCGGCTTCGGCGGACCGGGCGGCCGCGGCGACCGAATGACACCGCCAAACGGCCAAATGCCGGAAGGGATGGAACGACCAGAAAATCCGAAGGGAGAAAGACCTGGGGGACAAGTGCCGCCGGACGCCAACACGGGCGCAACAGCCACGGAATAGAAGGAAAGGAAGTATGAAATGGGCTATGGTGGAAATGAAAAACGGAACCGCATACTGATTGTGGATGATGAAGCCAAACTTCGGGCCATGCTGCGCATGATTCTCGAAAATCGCGGCTATGAAGTCCTGGAAGCGGCCAATGGCCGGGAGGCAGTTGTGCAAGCCATGAATGCCAAGCCTGAGCTGGTGATTCTGGATGTAATGATGCCGGTGATGGATGGAATTGACTGCTGTCGCGAAATCCGTCAGTTTTCCGACTGTCCCATTATCATGCTGACGGCCAAGGGCGAGGATTACGACCAAGTGTCGGGGCTTGAAAGCGGAGCCGATGATTATGTGGTCAAGCCCTTTTCGACTTCAGTTCTGATTGCCCGGGTGGAAGCGGCCTTAAGGCGCTCTGCCGGCATCAGCACTTCGATTCTCATGGCAGGCGATGTGACTATTGACACCCAGTCGAGAGAAGTGAAGCTGAACGGAGCGTCGGTGGATTTGAACCGCAAGGAATTTGATCTCTTTTGTTATCTCTGCGAAAATCGGGACATGGTTCTCAGTCGAAGTCAAATTCTGGAAAATGTTTGGGGCTATGACTATCTGGGTTCGGAGAGTACGGTAGATACCCATATGAACCGATTGCGCAAGAAACTGGGCGCCTACGGCGGGCTGATCAAAACCGTTCGGGGGGTCGGCTACCGATTCGAGGTGGATGATGAAGAGTAAGAGCATTACCAGACGGCTGTTTATTCAAATGATTGTGCTGATCTTATGCTTTTCGGGCATGATTCTGGCAGGCAATACCCTGTTGATTAAACCGCTCTATGAACGGTCGATTCAAACCAAGATGCTGAATGCGATGGAAGGCTTAAGCGAACTGAATTATCTGGCGTCCAAGGAAGCATGGATTGATGAGGTGAGCCGGATTGACAGTGGAGAAGCCTTTGACATTACCATTGAGTCCGAGGCTGAAACCCTCTACTCCTCATCCATGGAAATCGGCATCCGGGAACCGGTCGATTTTGACCGGGTAAGGCCCGAAGATGGAGATTTACCGGACCGCAAGCCGATTTTCCCAATTCACCACGTAGAGGAATGGGAAGCGCTGGCGGATGGCGTTGATATTGGACGGCTGGTGGAACCCCGAAACAATACCGAGATGTATGTCTGCAAAATGGAATTGGATGATGGGATTTCCATCTACCTGACCCAGCCTGTAGAGCCAATACTCGACAGCGTCAAGCAGGCCAACATTCTGCTTCTGAGCGGAACGGTCTTTTTCCTTCTGATTGCCGCTTTGATTGCCTTTAAAATATCCAAGACTTTCACTTCGCCCATCAAGGAAATGCAGGCGCAGGTGAACCGGCTGAGCGAGCTGGATTTCACCGGCCATGTGGAGGTGCATACGGGGGATGAGCTGGAAGCCTTGGGAAACGACATTCAGGAATTGTCCAATTCCCTGCAAACCGCGTTGAAGGCATTGGAAAAGGAAATTGACGCCCAGAAACGGTTGATCTCGGACGCGTCCCATGAGCTGCGCACGCCGCTGACCCTGATCAAGGGCTATGCGGATGAAATTGCCGCAGGTTATGTGACAGATGTTGACAAGCAACAGGAATACGTAGCCTATATTTCGGAAGAGTCAGCCAAGATGAAGCGGCTGATCAACGAGATTCTGGAACTTTCCCGACTGAGCAGCGGGCGGATGAGTTTGAATCTGGAAGCCTGCAGTGTGAAGGAAGCGATTGAAGGATTTCTCGACAAGTATGAAGGCTATGTGGAAGAGCAGGACCTTCATGTGACCTTGGATCTCTTTGAAGCGGAAGGTCGATTTGACGCCATGCGGTTTGAGCAGATTCTTGCCAATTATCTTTCGAACGCGGCCAAGTATTGCGATGAGAAAAGAAACGTACGCGTGTTTATGGAAGACAAGGAAGACACGATCCGCGTGAATGTCTACAACTCTGGAAATGCGATTCCGGAAGACATGATGGAGAAGATCTGGCGGGGCTTTTATCAGGCGGATGAGTCGCGCGCTAATGGAGACAGCTTCGGTCTGGGACTGTCCATCGTGCTGGCGATTCAGGAGCTGGCCGGACTGAAGGCTGGGGTCTATAACGCGAACCAAGGCGTAGTCTTTTGGTTTGATGTCCAAAAGTGTGAATAGAAACAAAGCAGGAGAGAATGGCTAAGCCATTCTCTCTTTATTTTTTCCAGCGCTTCAGATTTTTCAAAGTAGCTTCCAAATGCTTGCGGGCTTCCTCTTCACTGAATCCTTCTTTTTGCATAAAGGGGATGCAGGTGGCAATCATCTCTTCCAAGGTTTCATCGGGCTTGTTGAAGGATCCGTTTGGATAACAGTAGATGCAGTATTCCTCATTGGGGCCTCCATCGGCGTTCTTTCCGAAGAGTGCCTCGTTTTCCAGCGGCATGCCGCAGCTTTGACAAATTTTCATGATAATTTCTCCTTTCATCTTTTGATATACCCAGCATAGTAAAAGAAGAGTGACAATAGTATGTCACCCTTCGTGCTTTTTCAGTGTTTTTTTGATTCGACGGATAAATTCCTCTTTCACCCATGCGGGTTTCAGAACCTGGATATGCGGGATCAGTCCCATTAAGAAGCTGTAAAACCATTCATCCACGGGGAAATTCAGGCGGGTCAAAATGCCATCATCCGTGACAAGGCATTGGCTCAAATCAACATAGTCCGGCAATTTGCCTAATAGGCAAGGGGCCAAGAGGAGTTTGACTTCGGTGCTTTCCCGCCCGCTGTCCATCATGGAATCCCAGGGTTTCTCTTCCGGCAGGGCTTGCGGAGCAAAGGTTTCCTTTAAATTGTTCAAAGCTGTAATCCGAGACAGTTTAAAGATTCGAAAATCCTTCCGCCATTCGCAATAGGCATACACATACCACTGCGACCCAATCATGATCAGGGTATAGGGATGGATGATACGCTTGGAGCTAGCAAGCTCCTGGTTGATATAGGCGATTTTGATTTTTTGGTGAAGATCCCGCGCTTGACTTAAGGATTCAAAGTTCTTTTGCATCTTGGAGCGGTTATGCGCAGGCGTCATAATAATTTTAATGCGGTCCTGGTCGGGTGCTGTTTGGTGCAGTGAAGAGAATTTATCATGGAGGGCGAGAATTTCTTCCGATGGTGTGGTTTCTTTCAATCCCTGAAGGAAAGCCATCATGACTTCCGCTTCGCTCTTGTTGAGGTAATTTTCCTTCAGTTTAAAGTGATCCATTAGTTGGTAGCCGCCGTTTTGTCCCAGTTCAGCATAAATGGGAATGCCGGCGATGCTTAAAGACTCCATATCCCGCTTGATGGTGCGGGTGGAAACACCAAAATGATCCGCCAATTGCTTGGCGGTTCGCTGTTTGTGGTTGATCAGTTGCAGAATGATGCCCATGTGTCTGTCCGTTTTCATCCGATCACTCCTTTTCTATTCTTAGTATAGAGGATCGAGGGGCATTGGGCTATCACATGGACATAAAAAAACCCGGGGAACCCGGGTTTAGTCATTCGGTTGTTTCGGCTGACCGGTCTTCTTGCGGAAGACGTCAGCCAGGGCGACGTAGTTAATGGTTTCTGTTTCCAGGTAGTCCATTAAAATGGCCTTGATCTCTATGGCCCAATTGTCCCGCAGGCCGTCGATGTAGCCCCAGTAGGATTCTGTCAGTTCCAGAAGCCGGCATCCGGCCAGAAGGTCAATCAGTTTGTTGTCTTCGTGGGTTTTTGGCGCGAAAGGACCGCCCATTTCCTCGTATCCTTCAAAGAAGGCCTGTTCCGCTTCCTGGAAGGTCGATTGGTCGTAGTAGTTGAAGAGGAAGAAACGGAGTCCGTAAAATTCCAGTTCCGCCGGTGCTGCCTGCGCCGACTCCAAATCGAAAAAACCGGATGGCCGGCCCGCTTCATCTACAAAGAAGTTGTCGGCATGCATATCCGTGAAGACCATGGTCGGCGGTTTTACATCCCGCTCCAAAAGAGGGCGCAGGGAATCAAATGTGTTTAGGAAAAATTGGCGTGCGCGATCTGCCTCTCCGGCAGAGAGGGCGCCTTTTTTTTCTGCCCGGCTGACACGGCGTTCCATAATGTCACTGAACCGATCGGCAAAATTGGTCAGGCCGACAGGATCAATCTCCTCGGATCCCTGAATGTCGCCAAAGGAAGGAAACCGCAGCTGGTGGACCTTGGCGAAATCTTGGCCTAAGGCGTAGAGGGAATCCAGAAAGATGCGCTTGGAATGGTTGTTCTTCTGAAGATACTCCGTATAGGGCATGCCGGGCATCTTTTCCATCAGGATAAAGGCCGGGTGGGCAGGAGACCAGGCATAGACTTTGGGGGCCGGCACGCCGGCGCCTTTTGCCAAAGCATACAGGGCGGATTCACGTTTTAGGGACAAATCACCACCAAAGAGCGTATCGGTATGGCCGTTGTCTTCCGTGTATCGCTGGGTGGGCAGTTTGAGAATCTGTTCCTCGCCATCTTCCAAGGTTACAATAAAGACCTCATGGTTGGAGCCCTCCGGAATATAATGGATGGATTTGGCTGAAAATCCTGCCGAAAGCAGGATGGCTTTCGCGTTTTTTTCTTGTTTGTTCATGGCACCTCCTCAAGATTTTCTTTGCGTTGAGTCCTTTCTTGGTTGACTATGACTGATTGGCATTGCGCTTTTCCTTGAGCATTTTCATGACGATTTTCGCATAGTCGGACTGGCTGTTCTTGTGAACGATGCCGTGGTTGGTGTAGTGGATGCGTCGCTTCATCTGCACATTGGGGCTCACCGCATGGGTGAAGCCTGCCATTTGGGCACGTTTGAACCACTCGATAAATTCACCGGTTTTATACTCGGTTGTAAAGTCGCCTACCGCCAGAAAGTCCTCCCGCCGGATGAGCATGGTTCCCGGATGAATGCCCTTGACCGGTTCGGTGGCGCATTTGTAGCGTGTTCTGAAGGCTTCATTGGTTTCGGGACTGTAAAACTCTTCAATCATGCCAAAAAGGATTTGAGGCGAATCGCTCTCAATGATTTTCTCTAGCCCTTCTTGCAGCCGGGTGGGCAGCCACAGATCGTCTGCATCCAAAAATGCCAAGTAGGTGCCGGTAGCCTGCTGGATCCCAAGGTTTCTAGCCGCTGCTGCACCCTGATTCTCCTGTTTAAGATAGTGGATTTTGCCGGAAAAGTTACTGCAGACTTTAGCAGTATCATCGGTGGAACCGTCGTCCACAACGATGATTTCGGAAGCAGGGACGGTTTGGTTTAGCACACTGTTGATGGCTTCAGCCAGATACTTTTCTCCGTTGAATACAGGGATTACAACGCTGATACTTGGTTTTTCCATGCTCTCATCCTTTCAACTGGTGATTTTCTATACACATTGAATACCCTTTTTCGCAGTCTGCGGGCATGAAAAAACCGGAATATCCACTTTGTCGGTAGAGAGTCCGATTTTCGGTTATTTTTTAATGGGGTTTAAAAATCCTTCCACTACAATTTGGTGGTCTTCTTCGGGCTTCAGTCCGGTTACGGTTACCGCGCCAATCACGCCGCCGTTTTCCAAGATCAAGGGGATGGAGCCGCCCATGGCAACATAAGCTTCATTGGCCAGCCCGTATTTTGCAGTCAGTGTGGTTGCTTCCTTGGCCATTTTCTCTTGCATAGCCAAGGTAGATGTGGCGAAGTGAATGGCCGTGTTGCGCTTTCGCGTTAGCCATAGGTCCTTGTCTGGGTTGAGACCACTAAAGCTGTAGCGGAACAGGGTTTGGCCATAGGCATAGATTTCAAAGGCGATGGGCTTTTCCAAGCGCAGTCCCCGCTCATAGAGATCCTGGCCCAGCTTCCAAGCGTCTTCCGCGTTAAATTTTTTTACGATCAATTGATTCATTGCATCCTCCTGAACATTGATAGTTTTATTGTATCGGATGATTGGAAAACCTGCTGAAAAAAGTTTTGCCGGAATGATGTGGAAATCATTAAAAAAAGAAGTCCGATTGGACTTCTTTAGCGGTTCAATAAGTCTTTTCTGCGTAGATACTCTTCTTCGTCGATTTCTCCCCGTGCAAATCTTGCATTTAGAACATGCAATGCATCTGCATTTGTGTTTGAAGAGTTTTGGTTGGACCGGTTTGTGGATTTGAAAATCGCAAAGATAACCACTGCAAGCAGAATAAGCCCGCCGAAACCTAAAAACAAGCCCCAGCCGCCGTGCATAAACCCAAATCCGTTAAAGCATCCCCAATTCATCATTTTTCAACCTCCTCAGGTTTTGTCTTTGTTTCATTATACCGAAGAGATCTGAAGAAGTTATGAAGAAGCTGAACCGATTTATCGCTTTAATACGGTTTTCTTGCGGATGTACTCCGCCTCGTCGATTTCGCCTTTCGCAAATCGCTCGTCCAGAATCTGCAGGGCGTCTTGTCTGCCGCGCGGCTGGTGGTCCGCCGTTCCGCGATTCTTGATAACAAGCGAGCCCAGGATGAGTCCGATCCCAAGACCGATTATTGGTATGATTAACATAACGCTCATGGAATTTCCTCCCTTAATGTCTTTAGTTTATTCTATCGAATTACCAATAGAAAAGAAATAGCTGGCGATGAAACGCGTGAATACGAACATAATTATGATATAATAATAGTGCAAATTGTAGAGGGGGGAAAGGAATGCCAATGATTCGTCCAATTAAAGATTTGAGAAATACAAATGAAATTTCTGAGTTATGTCACAACTCGGATGAGCCGATTTTTATCACAAAGAATGGATATGGTGATTTGGTTGTGATGAGTATGGAGACTTATGAAAAAACCTTGGCAAAGCTTGAACTTTATCAAAAATTGGCAGAGGCTGAGTTGCAGGTGAAGAATGGCGACTTGCTGATGGAAGCTGAGGCAGCTTTTGAGAGTTTGAAGAAAAAACATGGAAGAAGATAGATATCGCGTCAGTCTTACACCGTTAGCCATTCAAGATCTGGATGAAATATTCCTAACACTGTCCGAGCATTTTTCATTTGTGGAATCTATTGAAAAAACAATGAATCGAATTGAAATTACGGTTTGAGAGTTGAAAGAATTTCCCTATGAATATCCGTTGGTTACAGATCCATTGTTAAGGCAAAAGGGCTATCATAGAAGGGTTGTTGAAAACTATCTAGTGTTTTACTTGATTGATGAGGAAAAAACGCAAGTAACCGTTATGCGTATTTTGCACAATAAAACAAATTATCAGATGTATATTTAAAAGAAGCCGATCTCGGCTTCTTTTATCGTTTCAGCATATCTTTCTTGCGGATATACTCCGCTTCATCGATTTCTCCCCGAGCAAACCGTTCATCCAGAATGCGCAACGCGCTGCGTGATCCGCCGTATCCGTCAGCATTTTCATTGTTCTTTTTAACAACCGCGCGGATCAAGAAAATGATGCCGATTATAATGGCGAGCTGGATAAGAAACGGGATTGCAAGAAAGAAAAAGTTCTTAAATGGAAAATAGCTCATGGTATACCCCCTTTTATCTTCTGTCACTAGTTTAACATAAAAAAAGTCCCAAACTCCATTGAATCAACAAGGGGAATCCGGGACTGTTGGCAAGGCTATTGTTTTCTATTTCTGACTGGCACCAAACGAAGACTTTTCATTTTCTTGTATTCTGCGATTCGCGTTGTCGTATAGGCAATGCCAATCATCATAGCCAGTCTGCTTAAAATCGTAATAATCATGGGTCTCTCCTTATGAACTCAGGTTTATAGGTTTATTTATGTGCAGCTCTGTTATACTCCATAAACTGCGACGCTAAAAAGGCAGCGCCAAGAGCCATAAGCAGTCCTTGTAAAATAATCATCAACATCTCTGTGGCCTCCTATTTTTTTTGATCTTGTACCTAGTATACCCACGAAAGATAAAGAAGCCATCAAAAGAGTTTAACGAATTTATAAACTTTCTTCAAAACTGGTTGAAAGCCCTCCACAAAGAACATAATCCACCAAAGACCAATAAGGCACCAATCACTCCGGTTACGGGCATAATCCAAGCCTGGGCCAACTCATAAAATCCAATTCGTACGGCATACTCCGGAAAGAAACCCATAGATTTAACTGCGCCGGCCAAAATGGTAAAGGCGCCTCCCCCAATAAGGGCAATGCCTACAGAACCCCCAAACAAGACAATTAAAAAACACTTGATAAACGCACCTGTTCTTCTCAAAGTTTCTTCCATTATAATAAACCTCCTGTACTCGTTGATTTTATTATAGAAAATAGAAGTGAAGCTCCAATAAAGGCAAGATGAAATTTTGATGAAAACATACTTATACGGTATAATATAGTATAAGGTGCGAGCTGTGAAACACACGCGAGGGATGCGTGAGGTTTCCTCTTGGGAATGGAAGAAATTCTATTCTCATTTGTAAGTTATCCGTGTATAGTAGGGAAACCCTATCAGGTAATGCCTAACCAGCAGCCTGTACCGAATCCTTGGAATCGAAGCGGCAACGCCAGATTTAAGCGTAGGAAAGGGACCAATACGAGCCGAAATGGAAACGTGAAGTTTATAGAGCCACGAAATTATTATTAAAACGAAGAAGCCGATGCTTTCTTGTTGGTAGCAGGCAACATCATGTAAGTCGTTATGGTGAGAATTACATGGTTCTTCCGGGGTCAGAGTGCTTGGCGAGTATGGTGACAAATACACGAGATAGAACAGATGAGATCCTATGATGTCTGGGAAACCAGTATGCGAAATCAAAACAAGGAAACGCGTCAGATGAGCAAACGCATCATAGGAAGTCCGACTAACTCATAGTACCGAAGAAACTTGTGAAAGCAGGCGGAGGGAAGGGGTTAGCATAGTGTAGTTCCAAGTGAACATGAATCGTGCAGACAGGAGAGCTGAGCAACATGAAGAGTGGATTGTTTGGAATACAGTACAACATAGAAAAGTCACGGGTGGACGGCAAAGTTCAAAATCTGGCCTCATACATCAACAAGGAAAGTATCTTGACGGTGCACAAAAGGCTGGATGCGAATAAAGCAGTAGGAGTCGATGGCATTTCAAAACAGGACTATGAAGTCAACTTAGAAGAGAATGTAGAGCATCTGATCCAGCGTATGAAAAGCGGAAGCTATCAGCCGGAAGCATCAAGACGGGTGTTTATCCCGAAAGACGGAAGCAAGAAAATGAGACCATTGGGGATCTCCTGTTATGAGGACAAACTGGTGGAAACTGTGGTTGCAAGAATACTAACAGAAGTATATGAACCGAAATTCTATAAGGAGTCATTTGGCTTTAGACCAAGACGAAACTGTCATCAAGCGGTAAGGGAAGTTGTAGAAAGCGTCCAGTACCGCAAAACGAACTATGTTGTGGAAGCTGACATAAAAGGATTCTTCGACAATGTAGATCATGATTGGATGATAGCCTTTCTGGAGCACGACATCGCAGATAAGAAATTCATAAGCATCATAAAGAAGTTCTTAAAAGCGGGGATTATGGAAAACGGGAAATACCTGGATAGTGAGAAAGGCACACCACAGGGAAATGGCGCATCGCCCCTGCTTGCAAACATATATCTGCACTATGTGCTGGATATGTGGTTTGATGTAAAAGTCAAAAGGAAATGCAGTGGGCGTGCAAGTTTAATCCGTTACTGCGATGATTTCGTATGTTGCTTTCAGAACAGATGGGAAGCGGAAAAGTTCTATGGGGATTTGATGGAACGATTCGCAAAATTTGGACTGGAGCTGGCGCCGGAGAAAACCAAGATTATTGAATTTGGAAGGTTTGCCAGGGAAAACCGGGCAAAGCGAGGTCAAAGAAAACCAGAGACATTTGATTTTCTGGGGTTCACATTCTACTGTAGCGAAAATGCAGACAAGCGCTTTTTCAGATGCAAAGTGAAAACGAGCAGAAAGAAACTGCGAAGCAAGATCAAGTCGATGAAATACTACATTAGGAACAACAGAACGATGCCGGTTCAACTGTTGATTAAGAAGATTAACCAGAAACTGCGAGGCCATTACCAGTACTATGGAGTGACGGACAACACACGAAGTGTGAAGAATTACTTGAGTGCTGTAAAATGGCTTTTGTTCAAATGGCTAAACAGACGGAGTCAAAGAAGGAGCTATACAATCGATACGTTTTTCAATGGGTTGTTAAGGACCTTCCCGCTAGTAGAGCCATCGATCAAGGTTAGTCTATTCTATAGGTAGTACCTAAATATGCTATGAAGAGCCGTATGCCTTAATAGGGCACGTACGGTTCTGTGTAGGGGCATGGGCGGTGACGCCCATGTCTACTAGAGTAATGAGGAAGGTGAGGAGATGGGAAAAATTCAGGAACCGCCCTATGCTGTTACGGATTATATGGTGAATTTGGTTGCAGAAATTACTGCATTGGCGACTATTTTGTCTATGCAGAAGCCGATGGCATCAAATCCGCGACTCAGAAGGGATAGTCAAATTCAAACCATACATGCTTCCTTAGCGATTGAGAATAATAGTTTGTCTTTGGAACAAGTGACAGAGATTTTTCAAGGGAAGCGGATTTTGGGACCACCAAAAGACATAAAGGAAGTGAAAAATGCCTTTGAGGTCTATGAAATGCTTTTGGATTTCGATCCATATGCGACGGAGGATCTTTTAAAAGCGCATAAAATCTTAATGCAGGATTTGACGAGAGAGGCAGGGTCTTATCGACGAGCAGGTGTTGGTGTATTTGCGGGTGAGCAACTTGTTCATATGGCACCTCCTGCTAACCTAGTGCCAGAGTTAATGAAGAATCTGATTCAATGGATAAAACATACAGATGCACATCCTTTGATAAAAAGCTGTGTGTTTCATTACGGGTTCGAGTTTATTCATCCTTTTGCGGACGGTAATGGGAGGATGGGGCGAATGTGGCAAACTTTAATCTTATCTCAATGGCAGCCATTGTTTGCGTGGATCCCCATCGAGACTTTGATCAAGGAGCGCCAAAAAGAGTATTATGCTATATTGGGCGAATGCGATAAAGAAGGGGACTCAAGCAAGTTTATTGAATTTTTACTAAGGATTATCGCAGACTCGCTAAAGGAGATTGATCAAACCGAACAAGTTACCGAACAAGTTACCGACTATGTCTCACTTTCAGAACCCATAAGTCGACTATTGAATGCATTCTCAAAAGAAGAGATGTCAGCTACAGAACTGATGATTGCGGTAGGTCTTAAACATCGGCCTACTTTTAGGGATAATTATTTATTGCCTGCACTGGAACAGGGATTTATTGAGATGACGATTCCAGACAAGCCGAGGAGCAGCAAGCAAAAATATAGAAAAATTCATACGAAACGAGTTCAATAAGAAATTCTCCAGGTCGTTAATTACCGACTTGGAGAATTTTATTTCGTTATTTATCAGTTTTTGATCAAAGAATCCAGGTAACAGTTTTTGGACTGTTGTAAAATAAAGGAATGAAATTTGTCATTATACAATGACAAACGATGAACTGTAATGAAACAATGGAAGATTGTATGATGAGTTTGAACACGAGAGGAGAAAACATGATAGATCAACGTTGTTGCAAGTTGATACGTAAATTGCTGGAAAATCCTCAATTTTGGTCAATGAAAAAACTGGCTGATGAATTAGGAATTTCGCAACGGGCTGTTCGCTATGACTTGGATCGAATTGATGAATACCTGAATGATTTGGAATTTGGCGGCATTGAGAGGAAAAAAGGGAAAGGGATTAAACTTGACCTTGATAAATTTGAACGCAATCATCTATTTCGTGAGCTGGAAAAGATGGAGCAAAGCAGATATGTGCTAACTGCGGAAGAACGGATTTATATGATTGTTGATATTTTTTGCTCTTGTTCTGGATTTGTTACACTAGAGCAGATCGCTGATCTTCTTCAAGTAAGTTTATCAACCATAAAAAGTGATCTGCGACTTGTCAGACACGTGTTCATGCAGGATGATGTTGAAATTAAGTTCCTGCAAAGGTCTGGCCTAAGCTTGTCCGGTTCTGAAAAAAATATAAGGCAGGCATATAGCCGGTTGATCAGAGAGTTGATTGCCGAAATTTTAAAAGTGGATAAGGGCGTTTTTCATCAAAAAACAGAAGTTGATAAGCGGATACTGGCTGAGAAGATCTTGGATTTGGAAGTCGTTTTCTTTTTGCAGATGCTGATTCGAGGCATTGAGAAGAATCTTGGTCTTGTATATACGGATTTGGTCCATTTGGACTGGATCTCTCAGGTCTACGTGGCCTATAAGAGAAAGCGGGCTGGTTATCGATTGGATGGCGAGATTGTCATTACAAGCTTTGAAACAGCTGAGGGAAAAGCGATTTCTTATGCAGCGAGTGTTTTTGAAGAGCGTTTTGGCTATCAATGGTCTGTGCTTGAGAAGAATGGATTTGCCAAGCTCTTGCTTGGGGCGAGTCGCTCAAGAGTTGTAGAAGAAGAAAGTGGCAATTTGATTTTTCATCAAATGATTGCAAGAGAGTTGATTGAAGAAGTCAATCGCCAAGTGAATTTTGAGATTGTAAGTGATCAGAGGCTTTATAAAAATCTTTTGCGTCATGTTGTGCCCATGTTGTATCGGATCCGGAATCAGATCCCGATCGACAACCCGCTCTTGCTTCAAGTAAAGCGGGAATACCGTTCCCTTTATGAAAAGGTTGAACAGGCATGCAGAATGATTGAGATAGAGATTGGTGCTGAGTTTTCGACCGAGGAGATCGGTTATTTGGTTCTTCATTTTGGTGCGGCACTTGAGCGGATTAAGAAGAAGAAACCGGAGAAGAAGAAAATTGTTGTGGTTTGTCATACAGGAATGGGAACTTCAGAGTTGCTGACGGCTCAGATACAGACAAATTTCTGGGTGGAAGTCAAAGGGGTTCACTCCATGGCATCTTATATACGGCATGAGCCATTTACTGAGGTGGATTACATACTGACTACGATTCCATTGGAAATTGAATCTGAAGTGCCGATCCACTTGCTGCCACCCATATTAAAAGAAAAGCACATCGAAGAATTGGCCAAAATTTTGCCACGCATACAGGATACGCGCGTTGAGATGGCTTCTTTGGTTCAAACCATTGAGCAAAGCTGCAGTATTCATGATAGAGAGAAGCTGGAGTCGGATTTGCGCCAATTGTTCGAAGTTGGATTTATACAAACATTAAAGAAGGAGACGGGAGTTATGTTGAAAGATATTGTTTCTTTAGAGACAATTGCGCTTCAAGTAGAGGCGAGTGATTGGGAAGATGCGGTAAGAAAAGGTGGAAAGCTCTTGCTGGATCAGGATATTGTTGAACCTGCCTATTTGGATGCGATGGTGGAAACCGTACATAGCATTGGTCCCTATATTGTAATGGAAAAAGGCATTGCTATGCCTCATGCCAGACCAGAGCGAGGCGCCAAGAAAATTGGAGCCAGCATCATGACGCTGAAAAACCCTGTCGAATTTGGCAATGAAGAGAATGACCCGGTGTTCTTGGTGATTTGCTTTGCATCAACAGACTCCAAGAGTCACTTGCGTGCTTTATCTGATCTGATGGTTCTGTTTGAAGATCCTGAATCAATTGAGCAAATTCATCAGGCAAAAGAAGCGAAGGAAGTATTGGCAATCATAGAACGAATATGTGAAAGGGGAGAGTAGGATGGTAAAAATTTACACGGTATGTGGAAACGGAATTGGCAGCAGTTTGATGGCAATGATGAAGATTGAGGAAATCTGCCAAGAATATCAGATTGAAGCAGATGTGGAGTCAACAGATTTTAATTCTGCGCAAAGCAAGCCATGCGACCTGGTTGTTACCATCAAAGAGCTTGCCGAGCAGTTCGAGGGGAAACGGATTGCGGTGATTCGAAGCTATACCAATAAAAGAAAGATCAAGGAAGATATACTAGAGGACTTATTAGAAATTGCCGGCAAATAATGCCTCTAGGTCTTATAAATTTAAGGAGGAGTGAAAATGGGAGTACTAAGAATTATTTCGCAAGACTTATTGACACAACCTGCAATTCTTATGGGTTTAATTTCCATGGTAGGTTTGATCGCGCTCCGCAAAAAGGGAAGTAAGATTGTTGTTGGAACCTTGAAACCAATCTTAGGATTTATCATGCTGGGTGCTGGTGCGGACTTTATTGTTGCCAACCTAGGACCTTTAGGCAGAATGATAGAAGAAGGTTTCAACATTACAGGGGTTGTACCCAACAACGAAGCGATTGTAGCGGTTGCTCAAAAAGCTTTAGGTGTTGAGACAATGTCGATCCTGCTTGCGGGTTTGATTTTAAACCTTCTCATCGCCCGATTTACCAAGTATAAGTATGTATTCCTTTCCGGGCATCATAGCTTTTATATGGCGTGTCTACTATCTGCTGTTTTGGGAACTTCTGGATTTAAAGGATGGCCTTTGATACTCATTGGCGGGTTCTTCCTGGGATCTTGGAGTGCGATTTCACCAGCGATTGGACAACGTTTTACCCTGCAAGTTACTGATGGCGATGAAATTGCCATGGGTCACTTTGGATCTTTGGGATACTATTTATCTGCCTTTATCGGCGGATTGGTTGGCGACAAGACCAAGTCAACAGAAGAGATTCAAATTCCTGAGCAATATGGTTTCCTGAGAGATACAACAATTTCTACAGCAGTAACCATGCTGGTCTTCTATCTGGTAGCAGCAATAGCAGCTGGACCGACTTTTGTGCAAGCAGAATTGTCTGGAGGAACCAACTTCATTGTCTTCGCGATTTTGTCAGCATTTAAATTTGCAGTGGGTGTTACCATCGTGTATAACGGCGTTCGTATGATCTTGGCGGAATTGATTCCAGCATTCCAAGGTATTTCCAAGCGTGTTATTCCGAATGCAGTACCAGCAGTTGACTGTGCAGTATTCTTTACATACGCACCGACAGCCGTAATTGTTGGCTTTATCTCAAGCTTTATTGGCGGTGTAGTGGGCATGCTGATTCTGGGTGTGACTGGCGGAGTATTGATTATTCCTGGTTTGGTTCCACATTTCTTCTGTGGTGCCACGGCGGGTATCTACGGTAACGCGACGGGAGGAAGAAGAGGATCCATGGTGGGTGCCTTTATTAATGGTTTGGGCTTGGCTTTCTTGCCAGCGTGGCTGCTTCCTGTTCTAGGTAATCTTGGATTTGCCAATACGACATTCGGAGACTTTGACTTCTGTTCTTTGGGCATTGTGATTGGACAGGCGGCGAATCTATTAAGCCGAAATGGTATTTACGCATTGACTGCATTATTCCTTGCGGTACTTTTGATTCCAAACTTTATCAAAACCAAGCATAATCCATTGAACCATAACATTGAGAAATACGAATAAATAAAAATGCCCGCAAGGGCATTTTTTCTTGGGAGGAATACGATGAAAGTATTGTGCATTGGTCACTCAGCCTATGATTTGACCTATCAAGTTGATGAATATCCGATTGAAAACCGTAAATACAGCATGGACCCTCCCATTGCGTGCGGCGGCGGTCCAGCTGCAAATGCGGCATACCTGATTGCCAAATGGGGCCTTGAATGTCGATACGCAGGCGTAGTCGGTGATGACTACTACGGCAGACAAATTCGACAGGAGCTTGAATCAGTGGGAGTAGACTGTACTTGGTTGATTGAGGATAGCCAAGGGGGAACCCCTTACAGTTTCATTCTGGCCAATCGATCCAATGGATCCAGAACCTTGTTTAATACGAAGCCTGGAACCAGACCATTAAAGATGGATTGGGACGAATGGGTGCCCGACGTAATTTTACTGGATGGCCATGAAGTAGAAGCCTCGGTGGCCGCATTGGAGAAATACCCGCAGGCGGTGAGTGTTTTGGATGCCGGTTCCTATAATGAACGAACACAAAGACTTTCAAACCAGGTTGATTATTTGGTGTGTTCAGAGGATTTCTGCCGAGAGGTGGCGGGCGTAGATGGCAAGGAGATTAAAAAGGTTGCAGAAGAGTTAGAGAACTTGACACCGAATCACTGTGTCATTACCTTGGGTGAGCGTGGTTCAATCTATCAAACTGGTGACCGGAAGTTCCATCAACCAACGATTCGGGTTCAGGCATTGGATACGACAGGCGCAGGAGATATTTTCCATGGTGCCTTTGCCTATGCATTGGCGATGGGACAAGGATTGGAAGAGACTGTGAAACGTTCTTCTATCGCAGCGGCGCTTTCTGTGCAAGGGCTTGGTGCTCGCGTTGCGATTCCAACGAAAGAAGCAGTAGAGGAAAGACTGAAGGAGGAAGAAAAAAATGATGATTTCAAGCCGCGAATTATTTCGCAAAGCACATAAGGAAAACTATGCGGTAGGTGGATTTAATATTTGTAATATGGAATTTGTTCAGTCGGTGATCCAGGCGGCGGAAGCAAAGCACTCACCAGTAATCTTGCAAGTGAGTCAAGGGGTAGCAAAATATGCCGGGATTCGAACGATTACAGAGATTGTAAAGGCGGAAGCAAAAAGGACGAGTATTCCCGTCGCTCTGCACTTGGATCATGGCACCGATTACGAAGTGATCATGCAGTGTCTGCGGGCGGGATTTACGTCCATTATGATTGATGCTTCTCGTTATGAGCTGGAAGAAAATATTCGAATCACTGCAGAAGTTGCGAGGGCATGCCATGCCATGAATGTAGGCGTGGAAGCGGAATTGGGAAAAATCCACGGGGTTGAAGACGAGATTGCGGTTGATGCCAAGGATGCTTCCTTTACAGATCCTCAGGAAGCGGTAAGATTTGTCAAAGAAACAGGGGTTGATGCCCTGGCGATTGCCGTTGGTACGGCACACGGTCCCTACAAGGGCAAACCGGAGTTGGATTTTGAACGGATCCAAGAAATCAAGGCACTTATCGATACTGCCATCGTTCTTCACGGTTCATCAGGCGTTGGAAAAGCAGATATTCAACGTGCTGTTCAATTGGGTGTGAATAAGTTTAACATTGATACGGATCTTCGACAGGCCTTTAATGAGACGATTCGTGCTTACTTGAATGAAAATAAAGAGATCTATGATCCAAAGAAAATCATCGGGGTTACAAGACCGGCGATTCAATTGGTAGCCGAAGAGAAGATGACGCTTTTTGGGTCGACGCAAAAAGCCTGATGAAGAGTTGGAAATAAAAAACAGATCGAAATGCGTAGGATTTTGCTCCCAAATCTACCTTGGAAAGATTTCAGCAATTGTAAGAAAACGTAACCATCTTGTGGATGAAATCCAACAAAAACTACTATATAATGTAGTTAGTAAAGAAAAAAGGAGGAATGAAGGTGCACATTTACTGGGCGTGACTTTCATTCGGGAGCGGAGCTGAAGCGAAAGCAGACGAGGAACGGAATAGACGAGGGAAGCACGGAAGACGGCGCAGGCCGTCTTTTTTCGTGCGGTAAAATCAAATAAATTTTGGTTATATTTCATATAAATGGAAAACAATATGAATAGAAGGATTTTTCAAGAGAGGAGATTGGACTTGCATGGAAAAGGTTGGTAAACCAATGAGGGTGGTTCATATCACCAATCGTTATTACGACCATGTTGCCGGCATCAAGTAGGTGATCAAAGCCTTGTTTGCGGCACAAAATGCCTTGGAAGAGTTGGAAGTCTGGATTTATGAATCCAAGACAAACCGGCTGATTGATCCTATGGGAAAAGCGCAACCTGCAGGCGTAAAGGATTTGCTGGCGATTCAACCGGATCTGGCGGTCTTTCATGCCATTTACATTCCATCCTTCTATAAAGTGACAAAGGCATTGAATGTTGCGTGTATTCCTTATCTGATTGAACCCCATGGAAGCTTGAATAGAAATGCACAAGCCAAGTCGGCAATAAAGAAAAAATTGGCGCATATGCTTTGGATTGACCGGTGGCTGAAAGGAGCCAAAGGAATTATTTTTCTTTGCGAGGAAGAACGTGAAGCTAGTCGCTATCCCCAAATAGAATCGGCTATTTTGCCGAACACGCTATCATTGGTGACTGTGTTGGAAAAAGAAACAGTAGAGACTGAACGTGCTGTACGCTTGATGATGCTGGGGCGGATTGCTCCGCGACACAAGGGACTTGATCGATTTTTGTCCGCACTTAAGGCGTTGCCAACAGTGGAAAAAGGGCAGATTATGGTGGATATTTACGGGATGGGATCAAAGAAAAATGAGGAATGGGTAAAGGCAAAAATTGCAGACTTGGAAGGTGTAAATGTTCGATACTTGGGTCCTGTATTCGGAGAGGAGAAGAGAAAGGCTTACGGACAGGGCGGCATATTTTGCATGTTTTCACGTTCGGAGGGATTGCCAATGACCCTCTACGAAGCGTCAGCTGCCGGCTTGCCACTGGTTGTTACGGAAGGAAGCAACCGGTCAGACTGGGTGAAATCACACAAAAACGGTTGGGTACTCTATGACCGAGACCAAGCGGAATGGGGGGGGAAACTGGCGGAGTGTATTGCGGCGTATCGTGAGGATCCAAACGGATACAGGCAAAAAGCCCTGAAAGCGGCGAAATCACTTCCGTCCTGGGAAGAGATAGCGAAAGAGTCTGTGAAGATTTACAGGAAATGGTGCGATGAAAGGAAATAGATTTTTATTAGGCGCTTCGGCGCCTTTTTTGTAAGAAAAAGTAAAGTTCTAATTGGGAAATTTATTCAGAAGTTCAAATGGAATTTGATAAACTATTATAAATAGGGAATAAATACAGTAGTGAATTATTGCTTTTAATCCCAGTAGATGGATAAAATGGAAAACTAAACAAAAGGCGAACCGGAGTCAAAACATGGGTTCGAACGAAGAAATAAGAATCCATCAGCAAAGAAAAAAAGTGAAAGGGAGGGAAGGCTGTGAAACCAAAAGTCAGTGTCATCATGCCGGCGTATAACACGGCCAAATATATCAAACAGGCCATAGCCTCCTTAATCGGTCAAAGTGAAAAGAGTTGGGAATTGATTGTGGTTAATGATGCGTCGACTGACCAGACCGAAACGGTTGTACGGACCCTGATGGAGCATGAACCGCGGATCCGACTGATTGTCTTGCCTGAAAACAAAGGCAGCGCCGTGGCGAGAAACATGGCGCTCAAGCAGGTGAAGGGACGATATTTGGCATTTTTAGACGCCGATGATCTTTGGCACCCCGATAAGTTGAAACGCCAGTTGAGTTTTATGGAAGAGACTGGGGCTTCAATCACTTTTACGGCATTCGATTCCATTGGCGAAAACGGTGAGTTGCTTAGAAAAGCGGAAACACTGCCCGATGCCGTCAATTACGACATGATGCTCCAACGAAACTGGCTGGGGTGCTTGACGGTTATGCTGGATACGCAAAAACTCAGAGGAGTTGAGTTTCCCCTCATAGCCAAGCGGCAAGATTACGCCCTTTGGTTAAAGCTGATGCGGGAGAATCAAGTGCCAGCCCTCTGTTTGAACCAGAGCCTGGCTAGCCATCGGATTCGGGAAAATGCACTATCTAAGAAGAAAGTCCGGCTTCTACGCTATAATTACCGAGTATTTCGAGACCATGAGGCGATGAGCCGGTGGGCTTCCTTTTGTGCGGTATCCAGAAATGTTTGGCATTACTTTTTTCAGCAGAGGCAGGCACCCAAGGGGAGTGTCGGGCATTTAAAGCGGACCGCTGTATGGCTTGCGCTCTTCACCCTGATCAGCAAAGCGATGGGATTTTTACGTGAAGTGTTGATCGCCAAGGCTTTTGGCGCTGGAAGCGAAGCGGACAGTTTCTTTTTGATGGGGTCCCTGGTTTCCTTTCTCTGGCTCTTCGGCGGAGTCTTCAACAATGGAATGATTCCCCTCTTGATTGAGATTCGCAATCGCAGGGGAGATGAGGCAAGTCTGATTCGTCGCCTGACCCAAGGCGTGCTGATCTTCTATGGTTTGGTTGTAGCCCTACTGATTGTGTTTGCTCCAGCGGTAGTCGGCGGGATGGGCTTCGGGTTTACACCTGAAAAACAGGCTTTGACCGTTTCTCTTTTCCGGATTGGGGTGTTTTCCATTTTCTTTGGTGCGCTTTTTGATTTGAATTTGAATTATTTAAAAAGCCATCAAATCTTTTTGGTTGGCAATTTTGCGGGCATTACGTCCAATCTCGTATATATCGGATTTTTCCTCTTGCTGCCAATTTCCATGCAATCGATTCAAGGCCTTGCTGTTGCCATGGTGTTTGCCGGCGTGGCAAAATACGCAACAACAATACCCTTTGTGAAGCGGATGGGCTTTCAGATGCATTGGGAAAAGCGATTCTGGGACGATGCAGATGTTAAAAAGTTATTTCGTTTGAGTGTTCCCTTGGTATTGGGTGGTGTGGTTTACCGGATCAACGGGATTGTCGACAAAGTGCTGGCCACCCCATTGCAGGGTGGAAGCGTATCGGCTTTGAATTATTCCTATCGGATTGTCAGCACCTATGAATCGGTGGTATTGGCGGTATTTGTCATGTTGCTATTCCCCACCCTCTCTCATTTTGCACAAACGGAGCGGCAGCGCTTTCGCCGCGCTATGGACCGCGCCATGCGTGTGATGGTGGATGTGCTGGTACCTTCAGCGGTCGGGCTGGTGGTTCTGGCGGAACCGGTAGTTGCGGTGATTTACCGCCGGGGCGCGTTTGATATGGCGGCCTTGGCTCAAACGGCAGGGCTTTTGCGGATTTACAGCATCGGAGTAATTGCGATCGGGGCCAATGCCTTATATGTAAAGGGGTTTTATGCCAATCAAGAAACCAAAAAGCCTATGGTGATTGGCGTGATCAGTGTTTCAGTCAACATTGTATTGGATTTTATCCTGGTAGGACCTTTTGGCGTGCAGGGATTGGCAGTTGCCACCGTGATTGCCTCTTATTTGGGTCTCGCCATGAAACAATGGGTATTCTACCGGGACTACGGCAAAGCAGATTTGGACAGCAAGTTGCCGGCCATGGTTCCGCCGCTTTGTGCAAGCGCCATTATGGCGGTGGTTGTGATTGCGGTGCAGGACCTTTTGGGTCCGCATTATTTAATGCATCTGAACCTTTTTCTAAAATTGGGTGGACTGATGACGGTTATTGCGACTGGTGCAGTCGCATATTTGGTGGTTTTACGTCTCTTCCATCCACCGGAATGGGACTGGCTGCTGAGAAGAAGGGATTGACCGTGTGAGGGACGGATTTCAGTTATAAATAAAAGCGATGACGACAGTGCCGCAAAGGGAGGTAGAAGATGAAGAGAAAGACCATACGAGATAGAGCGCTTAAGCCTAGTGAACTTTCCATACTGGCTTTGATTCTAGGGTTTGTGCCCTTGTTGTTTCGGGTTGTCCCCCATCAGATGACACCTGATGAAAAGATTTGGATTTCCAATGATTGGGCGAATGATCTTTATTCACTAATCAAGGTGCGGGTTCTTTTGGTCTTGACGGCGATCGCCTTGCTGATTTTTCTCTATCAGATCTACAAGAAACGTATACATATTCAGAAGAGCATCTATTGGATTGGCGCGGGTATTTATGGCGCGGCGATCCTTCTTTCAACCTTGACCAGTGAGTATGACACCGCTCTTTGGGGATTTACTGACCGCTTTGAAGGCATGTGGGTTTTGCTTTCTTATCTGGTCCTCTTTATTGTTGCCATGCATTACGGCAGACAGGAAAAAGCCGTTCGGCTCTTGGGTAGGGTCTTTCTGGTTTCCTCCATGGTCATTGGGGCGATTGGCATAATGCAATATTACGGGTACGATCCCTATACGGAAGGGTTTTTGCGCTATGTTTCCTTTCCATCTCAAGTGTGGGACACGGTCGGTGATACGGTAGTGACCAGTTTTGAAAAAGGCATTGTAGCAAGCTTGTACAACCCCAATTTTATGGGAAGCTACGCAGCCATGGCCACACTTTTTTCTTTAAGCAGACTCTTGGAAAAACCAAAGGAAAAAAGGGAACAGTACTTTTTGCTTGCCGCCAATCTTCTGGCACTTGCCGCTTTGGTAGGTTCTCGCTCTTCGGCCGGCTTGGTCGGTTTTACCATTGGCTTGGTGCTGCTGGTCCTCTTTCAACCGCAAGCCTTCATGGAAAACAAAAAGCAATTGGGCATCTTGCTTGCAGCGTGGGCGGTTATTATCGCCACACTCATGATGAGTTATAGCAGATTATGGCCGGGCAGACGCCTGATACAAGATGACTACCTGGTTATTTGTGTTTTTCTTGTCTATTTCCTTGCGGCGGCTATTTTGTATCGAAGAATATTTAACAGCCAAGAGAAAAACAGAAAGCTTGCTGCAATCTCTGCAGGCTTTGCGATTCTAGTCATGATTGGTGCGGCATTCTTGTATAATCCTGTTGAATCTACGATTCTGAATTTATATGGCAAAGAGGAGTCGGTTGTTCGAGAAGAAGAGGAACGGACCATGTTGAAAGAACTCTCTGTTGAGGAAGACCGTATTCATATGGTGGAAGAGAGCGGCCGAACCTTGGATGTTATAGTAACAGGAAACACATTGCAGGCGGTTGATGAAAATGGAAACAATTTAGGGTTTGATTCAACAGAATCAGGCCATTATCAGATTGTAGCCGAAGGTTATGAAGACTACGAGGTTGTCATGACCAAGATCAGTCAACGGGAAGATGATATTTTTGTCACGGTGCCCAAGTTTGATATCTGGGCGATGATTACCGAGGATGGCTTGGCATACAAGGGCAGAAATCATTTGGCTGCAAGCATAGATACTCCGCCGAGCATTGGATTTGAAGGACGTGAGCGATTTGCCACCTACCGGGGATATATATGGTCTAGAACCTTGCCTCTTATCTACGATACGGTCTTGATTGGTGCGGGCCCGGATGCCTTTGTTCATGTATTCCCCCAATATGAACACCTCGCGAAATGGAATTTAGGTATTACCGCCTATTTGCTCTATGACAAGCCTCATAACTGGTATTTGCAGATGGCAGTGAATACAGGCTTGCTTTCCATGCTGGCTGTGCTGGCCATGGGAATAATCCTGTTGATTCAAGCTGGAAAGCAAATTTTGATTCAAGGAGAAAGCAAAATTCTGTCGACCGCTTTGGTCAGTATGGTTTTCGCCTATGCCATTGCCGGCGTTTTCAATGACAGCGTGGTTTCTGTCGCGCCGATCTTTTGGATCTTCTTTGGTCTTGCGGTGGGGCAGTTGAATCCACTTCAGCAAAAAGCGCAGGTGAAAAAGAAGAAGTAAGGGACAGAAACGGGGGCTACAATGTATCGACGAGTAAAGGGCATACTGGACCGGTTTACAGCTTGCATTTTATTGCTGGTTTTTTCACCACTCTTGGCCATGATTGCACTAGCCATTAAATTGGATTCACAGGGTCCCGTCATTTTTAAGCAGCAGCGCTTGGGCCAATACGGCAACCCTTTCACGATTTACAAGTTTCGGTCTATGACCGTGGGGGCGGAAGCAAAAGGGATTTACGCGACCAAGGGCGATGCGAGAATTACGCGTGTGGGCAAGTTGATTCGGGCAACCAGTCTCGATGAGCTACCCCAATTATGGAACATTGCAAAAGGCGAGATGTCCATAATTGGACCAAGACCGCCATTGACCTATCATCCATGGCCAATTGAAGGGTATTCTTCTCAACAGAAAAGACGGTTTGATTTGAAACCGGGGGTAACCGGCTGGGCTCAGGTCAATGGCCGGAAGGGGATTCATTGGAACCAACGAATTGTTTATGATTTGGAGTACTTGGATAAGATCAGTTTCTGCTTTGATATAAGAATTTTGATACTGACAATTGGCAAGGTGATAATGAATCGGGACAATGAAAACCTGGGCAAAACCAATTAAGAAGGGGGCAAAATGGCGCTGAATCTAATATATTTAACAAACCAACCTGCTGTGGCACGTATTGCAGAGGCCAATACCGTTAATTGGATTATGGTCGATTTGGAGAAGCATGGAAAGAAAGAGCGCCAACATGGCACCAATTCGGTGCTTTCTGAGCATGAAATTACAGACATTGGAAAGATAAAAGAAGCGCTAACAAGCGCACATGTACTGGTACGGGTCAATCCGATATTCACGGGCAGTCAAAATGAAATTAATGCAGTGATTGAACAAGGGGCAGAAATGGTCATGCTTCCTTACTTTAAAAGCAAAGAAGAAGTGGAAACCTTCCTTGCCTGTGTAAAGGGAAGGGCGAAAACCATGCTGCTGCTGGAAACCAGGGAAGCGGTTGAAGCGATTGATGAAATCTTAGCCCTTTCTGGCATTGATTCCATGTACATAGGCTTGAATGACTTGCATATATCCTATAAGAAGACCTTCTTGTTTGAATCTTTGGTGGATGGACTGGCGGAAGAATTGGTAGACAAATTTAGAAAACAAGGATTGCCCTATGGCATAGGCGGGATCGCTTCTTTGGACGGCGGATTAATACCAGGCAAGATGATTCTCACAGAAGATGTTCGCCTGGGTGTCACTTACGCAATCCTTTCCAGAGCCTTTTGCGACACCGGCAAGGAAAGCAACATTCAAGTCATAGAGAACCAATTTGAAAGTGGAGTTGCGGCATTAAGAAAGTATGAAGCGGCATTAAAAGATCAAGACGATTGTCATTTCGTAGAAAACAGAAAAGAAGTGGAGCGTCGCGTCAAAGAGATTGTAAAGGAAAAGAAGAATTAGATAAAAAGGGAGGGAAACCTCATGAGAAAACAGGATAAAAGCGGATTCTTTGCCCTGCAATTGCTGGGCGACAGTCTTCTTGCTGTTGTCAGCATTGTGATTGCCTTTCACTTGCGTTACCAGGTGATTGCCCAACGAAACTGGGAACCCTTTTTGCAGATTTCATGGATTTTATTTGGACTGGCCATGCTCTTGTTTTACTTCTTCCGCTCTTACCGCTGTGGCGAACGGGCAAGGCTGGACTGCATGTATGAATCATGGATTGTTTTTCTGGTTATGGCCATATTCACCATGGCGATCACCTACCTGACCCGGGGCTTTGCCTATCCGCGATCCGTCATAGCCATTAGTTTCTTTGTGCAATCCATTTTGATTGTGCTCTGGAAACAAGTCATGTTTTGGCTGCACCAAAAATTTTATCACGGTAAAATGATTCTGGTATTTGGGGAACGGGAAGAGAACGAACGAATTCTTCATAAACTATGGGAAGCGAACAAGACGGGAAACATCCGTATATTTGTTCATGAAGTCAATGAAGTCACCCTTTCTTTTTTGGATGAAGCAGACGAGGTGGTGATCACGGCTTTTCCCCATAAAAACGAAGTGATGCGGTTATGCATGCAAAAGGGAATTCCCATTGCAATCCTGCCTACCCTGCATGAGGTGAACCTGTTGGCAACGGAGTTGAAACACTACGACGATATTCCCTTATTGGCTACCAAGCCCTTTGGACTGACAAAAGTACAGGACTTTCAGAAGCGAATCTTTGACATATTGGTTTCAGGAATTTCACTGGTAATTCTGGCGCCGATTTTTATCGGCACGGCATTGGCTGTTCTTTGGGATGATGGCTTTCCCGTCATTTATAAGCAGACCAGGCTGACAAAAGGAGACAAGCCTTTTACGCTCTACAAGTTCAGAACCATGATTAAGGATGCGGAAAAAGCGACAGGCCCCATATTGGCGGAAGATGCGGATCCGCGAATTACGAACTTGGGCAGGCTGCTTAGAAAAACCAGGCTCGACGAGCTGCCGCAGCTTATGAATGTCTTTTTGGGCCAGATGAGCATGGTGGGCCCGCGACCGGAGCGGCCGCATTTTGTTCAGGAATATATTCAAGCAGTGCCGGAGTTCCGTTTCCGCACCCGGGTAAAGGCCGGGGTGACGGGTTTGGGGCAGATTCTGGGCAAGTATACGACCTCGCCTAACGACAAGTTGATTTTTGATATGATCTACATTCGCAACTATTCGCTTTTGATGGATATCAAGCTTTGTGTGCAGACAGTCCGCATTTTGGCTTCAAAGACATCTGCTGCCGGAGTGAAAAACAAACAAGTTGATCGTTCTTTGGAAGATGTTTATAAAATTCAGGAAGGAAAGGGATATTTTTCTGTAAATGGAGAAAGAAGCTAGGAAAAACCGCCTAAATTTAGTACACTGATAGCAGGAATAAACAGGAGGCGGAAAATATGAAAACAAAACAAAAATTGGACCAACCCATACGCTGGAAAGAATTGCTTCCGCTGTTCTTATGTATCGGGTTGGTTCCTTTGCTTTTCAGACTGACCAAGCACGGCTACAGCCTTTCGGAACAGACCCTGTATCCAGGCGCGGGTTTCAACGACCTGTATTCATTTGTTAAAGCGCAGACATTGATCGCCTTAACGGCGGTGGCGCTCTTGGTTTTTCTCTACCATTTAAAAACCAAGCGGGTTCATTTTGAAAAAAGCGTCTACACCATTGGGGCGGGCATTTATGCCGCTGCCATCCTGCTTTCAAGTCTGCTGAGCAAATATGATATGGTTGCCATGGGGTTGACTGACCGTTTTGAGGGCATGTGGGTCCTCTTAAGCTATGTAGCCCTCTTTGTGATTGCCTTGCATTATGGCAGACAAGAAAAGGCGGCAACCATGATCGTGAACGTCTTTTTAGCTTCATCCATCCTGCTGGGTCTTTTTGGCCTCATGCAGTATGTGGGCTACGACCCCTACACAGAAGGCTTTCTTCGCTACTTTGCCTTCCCGAGGGAAGCTTGGGACACGGTCGCGGACAATATTAAAACGTCTTTCCAATCCGGCGTGGTATCCAGCCTGTATAACCCCAACTTTATGGGGTCCTATGCCGCTATGGCGAGCCTGCTCTCTTTTGGCATGCTGCTGAAAGGCGAAGAGAACAAAAAGAAAAGAATCTTTTATCTCATTGCAAACCTCATTGCCATCGCAGCACTGGTAGGTTCACGATCCTCTGCTGGTTTTGTTGGTTTTTCTGCAGGCATGATTCTTATGGTGCTTTTCGCACCAAAACAATTCAAACGACAAAGCAAAAAGCTTATTGCCCTGCTGGTTGCCTGGGCAGGCATTGTCGTTGTGATGAGTATGATCTACAAGAATATGTGGAACGGTGCCAGACTAATCCAGCAGGACTACCTGACCCTATTCGTTTATGCGATCTTCTTCCTGGTTATGGCAGTCATCTACCTGCAGATCTTTAAAAGAAGAGAAAAGAACAAGGTCTTGCTGGCCATTACCCTGGTCTACGGGCTGGTTACATTTGCAATAGCGGGTGCCTTGTATACACCCATTCAAAACACAACAGCTTCCTTCTATTATGGAAAAGACATAGCGGAAGTAGAGGCAGGACAATACCGGGAAGAAAAACTGGAATCTCTAGCCATCACCGAAGACCAGATTCAGATCAAGGAAGCAGACGGCACGGTCATCAACTTCCAGATCAAGGAAGGCAAGCTGAAAGCCATGGATGCTGAGGGCAACAATCTGGGTCTTGATGCCACAGAAGCTGGCCACTACAAGGTGGCGGCGGAAGGCTACGAAGATTACGAACTGGTTATGACCAAGATCACCGGCATGCCTGATCAATTTATCTACGCCTATGTCCCTAAATTCGACATCTGGACCGTGGTTACCGACCAGGGCTTGCAGTACAAGGGCAGAAACCACCTGCCGGCAGTCATTGATCACCCAGCCTATGCAGGATTTAAGGGCAGAGAGAAGTTTATGTCCAACCGTGGGTATATTTGGTCCAGATCGATTCCGCTACTCAAAGAGAATCTGATTATTGGCGCAGGGCCGGATGCCTTTGTTTTCGAATTCCCTCAATATGAACATGTTACCAAGTGGAATATACGACAGCAAACATATCTATTGTACGATAAGCCCCACAACTGGTACTTGCAGATGGCCATTAATACGGGCTTCTTGTCCATGCTGGCGGTGCTGACTATGGGAGTCTGGCTCTTAATCAACAGCATTAAGAAATTTATGGTGAATGATCAAGGCTATAGCCTTCAAATTCCATTGATTGCTCTGGTCATGGGCTATGCCTTTGCCGGGATTTTCAATGACAGCATTGTTTCCGTGGCGCCTGTCTTCTGGGTGTTGTTTGGTTTGGCGGCAGCCAAGCAAAGAAAATTGCAGCAATAAGTTTGATGAAACGGTCCTTGAGGCCGTTTTTCTTTTTGAGCAAATAAAGTAAAGCGGCGAAAGGAAAAGTAAAAAAGAATCAATTGTAAACATTTTATTCGAAATATAAAAATGCGAGCGATTTCAAATAAGAAAGACTGTGTTTCTGCACTACTTGATTTACGAACATATATTCGTTATGATGAGAAAGTGGCATAAGTTCATTCTATGGAAAGGAGGAGTCGACATGGGCTATGATAATGTCTTAGCAGCTTTGCCGATCTACCAAGAAGGAAAAGGTAACGGAGTATTATGGATTACAGAAGAAGGAGAGTACTTTGAAAAAATACGGATGAGAACCGTACTCTCTCGTTGGGCGAGAAAATATTGTATTGATTTGCTTTATAGAAAACGTCAAATCAAAGAAGCTTTAGGGCACAAGAAGAACATGCCGATTCTTCTTGGAGAAGATTGTTGTCTGATTCAAGTGCTTGTACGGCATGCCAAAGTCAAAGGGGATGCAGCCTATGGATTTATACGGGACGAAGCCATTATTAAGCTGAAGGAAAAAGGCAAGCATACCATTATTACCATTTCAACAGGAAGACAGATTGAAGTGCTGATGAAGAAAAACACCGTAGAAGATTATCGAAGAATTGCTAATCTTGAGAGAAAATTGTTCTTGAACGGAAATGCGAAAATCCTTCGTGAAGGAAATATAACCACCATCATTGAGTGACGGACAACCGTCGCTCTTTTTTTATGATTCCACATTGGTCAAAATAAAACGATGAGCGTAAGGTAAAGGTGCGCGAATAAAACAGAGAGGGCCCTCTCCATGAAAGGACAATCATGGAGATTACCGATTACAAGCCGCTGATTATTTACGAGGCAAAAAAGATTTTTGGCAAAGTGGATGATGATTTGATTCAGGAAGGATATTTGGTTTTTTTGGAAGCGAAAGATAAATTCGATAAGACACGAGGTATACCCTTCAATGCCTATTTAGCTCAACAGTTAAGGTTTCACTACTTGGAGGAAACAAGAAAGAGAAAGCCAGCTCTTTCTTTGCAGGGAAGAGCGGGCGAAGACGGAACATTGGAAGACTGTTTGCCGGCGAAAGAAAACACAGAAGAGGAAGTAATTGAAATTCAAATGGATGAAAAGATTAAATCTGCGCTTAGTCAACTCAGTGACCAGCAGCGAACCATTATCTTGGAGTACTTCTTCCATAATAAAAAGCTCCCGCAGATTGCGAAAGAGATGCAGATCAGCTACGAAACCGCGAAGACCCATAAGAAGCGTGCAATGAAAAAACTGAGAAGTCTGATACCGAATGAAGGGTAAGACTCCGTTCGCTTCTATTTCTGGGTATGAATATCTTGCAAGGAAGGATTTTGAAAAAAAGAAAGGGGGTCAGTATGAGACTGCTTGTAACGGGAGTCTATCCGTATACGGATGAAGACTTTCAAAAAATGAGAGAAATGGGATACGATGTCGTATTCATGGAAAAAGAAGACGGATTCGTTCCCGAAGGTCCAAAAACGATAGAAGGGATCGTCTGCAATAATCTGTTTGAACATCATAATCTGGACGAGTTCCCGAATTTGAAATACCTGCAGGTAACAAGCGCTGGACTCGATCACCTGCCGGTGATGGATATTAACTACAGAAAGATTACATTAAAGAATGCCAGGGGCGTCTATAGTATTCCCATTGCTGAATGGGTGGTCTTAAAACTATTGGAGATTGTTAAAGATTCCAAGCATTTTTATCAGGCGCAGAGTGAGCGCAAATGGCGAAAGAGTAGAGATCTTTTGGAATTGGATGGTTTAACTGCGGTGATTCTTGGTTTTGGTCATATCGGCAAAGAGGTGGCAAAACGATTGAAGCCATTTGGTGTAAAAATTGTTGCTATCAACACGCGATGTAGAGAACAAGAAGAAGCCGACGAGTGTCACGGTATTTGTGATCTGCATGAAGTGCTTCCAATTAGTGATATCGTAATTTCTACGCTTCCGCTGAAAGAAGAAACAAAATATATTCTTGGAGAAAAAGAATTTGCTGAGATGAAGAATGGCAGCATTTTTATCAATGTGTCCAGAGGTGCAATCGCGGATGAAAAAGCCCTCATTGAAGCGATCAAGCAAAACAAATTCCGCGGAGTTGCGCTGGATGTTTTCGAAGAAGAACCACTCAGCTCAGAGAATCCTCTTTGGAACTTGAAGAATGTGATTATTACTCCACATAACTCCTATGCATCAAATGGCATCAAGCAAAGACTGATTGAAGTTATTTTATCGAATTTGCAAGAATATATTAGCTAATCAAAGGTTTATCCCCCGAAGGTTGAGAGAGAGTAAGAAAATGTAAAACTCTCGCACAAACTTTGGGGGATTTTCATGTGTAAAAGTTTAGTTAAATCTTAAAGTTAAAGTTTTCACGCTTATTTAATTGACATTTTCAACAATAAAAAATAGAATATTAAAGGATATTTCAAAAATCTAACATTTGCGATAGAATTAGTCGTATAAGGAAAAGGAGAAAGGACGGCTCATTTTTTTTATGCGCTCTTTTTTTGTAAAATTCAAAAAGATAAAAGGATTTACTTTGATTGAATTGCTTATCACACTCAGTGTATTGGCATTCATTCTTATGATTGCTGTGCTTGGTTACTGGCATGTAAAACAAACAGCAGAAATAGAGGCGTGCCGGGCGTCTTGCGAACTGGCGGAAAAGGCATGGAATCTGAGTAAAGCGCAGGTGCCCGATCTGGACGATGAGGCTCGCATGGATCTCTTGTTTGGTCATGGGGGAGAACTGTGTCCGAAAGGTGGCGTTGTCATCCGCGTCGGTCATAAGTTTTTCTGTACCGTTCACGATGAAAGATCGAGTGAGATTGAACAAAGTATTTTTGCGGAGACTTGTGAAAGGAATCGGGAATATTTGTATGAAGAATATCAGGCGTATTTGCTGGTAAGGGAGCTTGGTCATAGCGAGATTGCAGTTGAAGGATTTCTGGATGGAGTTCAGCATCAGATTTGCCCGTCAGGAGGGACTTTGACGAGTGACGGAACTGGCATTCAATGCAGCATTCACAAAAGGGAAGAAGTTCCGTTTCTTTAGCGTGCAACTTATAATTCAAACATATTGTAGATAATGAATAGTGGAATACAATATGTTGAATCATATAACTCATTGTTTGAATATGTAGGACGAGGTGAGAATGGGGATTATGCAACATATAGTGGTTTGTATTTTTGTTATATGCATTTTAACAAATATATTTATTTATTCTTTCCCCATATTCATGTGGACGTGAGTATAAGGAAGGGATAAATAAAAATTATGAAACACAAGATGGTGTATATAAGAAGCTTGGTAAAAACTATATATTGCATAAATGTAATAATGTTGAAACTGATATATCGACGTGAGTATGGTGAAAGGATGAATAGGCTGTAAGTAAGTAATATCAAGGGTTTCAGCACAACCGCTAAATGTACTAATGTTACAGAACCATTACACGTCTATGCATCCAATCAAAGCATACATTTATGCAAGATATAGTACTAAGTTAAGCATCACATACAACATACAGATCAAGAAAATAAGGTGTTCTACACACCAATAATATACATTTGCATAGAGCAGGAGGAACTATCATGGTTTACTTAAAAATCAAAAGATCAATAGATATCATACTTTCTTCATTAGGACTTATCATATTATCTCCTGTTTTTTTAGTACTCATTATAGCTATCAAGTTTGACTCCCCTGGACCTGTTCTCTTTAAACAGAAGAGAGTTGGGATCCATAAGAGTCATTTTCATATATTAAAGTTTAGAACCATGAGAATCGATACGCCTAAGGACACACCAACACATCTATTGGAGAATCCGGATCAATGGATTACCAAGGTAGGTAAGTTCTTACGCAGAACATCTCTGGACGAGCTACCACAGATCATCAATATTTTCAAAGGCGAAATGAGCATCATCGGACCTCGGCCAGCGCTTTGGAATCAGTATGATCTGATTGAAGAAAGAGATAAGTACAAAGCAAATGATGTGCCGGTTGGTCTTACTGGCTGGGCGCAGATTAATGGTAGAGACGAGATAGAGATCGATGTGAAGGCGAGACTTGATGGAGAGTATGCTGAGAAGATTGGTTTCATGATGGATGTCAGATGCTTCTTTGGGACTATATTTAGTGTGTTAAGAAGTGATGGTGTTGTTGAAGGTGGGACTGGGGTTAAGGCTAAGGCAACTGATACTAATTCTAGTAATTCTAAAGCTGAGAAATCAAAAATCTGAGGCTCCTGATATTAGCAGCATATCAAATACAGGCCCACTTGATTGAGGTGAAGTAATGAAGAAAATATTAATCACTGGTAAGAACAGTTATATAGGTACATCTCTAGAGAATTGGCTCATGAGAGAACCTGAAAAATATAAAGTAGATACGGTTGATATGAAAGATGGGGCATGGAAAGAGAAGGACTTCTCTCAGTATGATGTTGTGTTTCATGTGGCTGGGATAGCTCATATCAAAGAAACTGCTGATAACCAGGACCTTTATTACAGAGTGAATAGGGATTTGGCTTATGAAACTGCTCAAAAGGCTAAACAAGATGGAGTAGAGCAGTTTATTTTTCTGAGTTCAATGAGTGTATACGGTATTGAGAATGGCGTGATCGATAAGAACACACCACTCAAACCGAGCAGTGCTTATGGGAAGTCAAAGATTGAAGCAGAAGAGTTAATAACTAAGCTACAAGATGATTCGTTCGCTGTAGCAACCCTAAGACCACCTATGGTCTATGGAAAGGGCTGCAGAGGCAACTATCCGAGGTTAGTAGGTCTAGCTCTCAAGACGCCAATCTTTCCAAAGGTAGACAATAAGCGAAGCATGATCTACATAGATAACTTATCAGAGTTCGTAAATCAGCTCATTGATAACAGAAGTGGCGGGTTGTTCTTCCCACAGAATGCTGATTATGTGAATACAAGCGAGATGGTTAGATTGATTGCTGAGGTTCATGGAAAGCGAATGGTAATGACTAAGTTATTTAATCCCATATTAAGGCTACTGAATGTAAGTACGGTAAATAAGGTATTTGGTGACTTGGTGTATGACATGAGCATGTCGGAGTTTAAAAGTGATTATAGAGTATGTGGTTTTAGAGAATCGATTGAAAATACTGAACAGAGGGGGCAAGGGAATGAGTGACAGTCAGACTTTAGTTAGTATAGTTATGCCGGCTTATAATTGTGAAAAGTATGTTGTTGAAGCGATAAACTCAATTCTTGCTCAAACATATAGAAACTGGGAATTATTAGTTCTGGATGATGGATCTAAAGACAATACACTTCGGATTATTAAAGAATTTAGTCAAAAAGATTCCAGAATAAAAGCACTACCTAATGGAAAAAACATGGGTGTTTCCGCAACAAGAAACAGAGGAATAGAGCTTGCATCTGGTGAGTGGATAGCTTTTTTAGATAGTGATGATATGTGGAAGCCAGAAAAATTAGAAAAGCAATTTGAAATAGTAGAGAAGGAAGCAGCAGAATTCTTATTCACTGGGTCATCGTATATAAATGAAGAAGGGGAATCATTTAAGGGAATATTCGAAGTTCCTGAAAAGGTAACATACAAGAAACTTAGAAATCAGAATGTAATCTCGTGTTCTTCCGTTCTTGTTAAAAAGAAGTATTTTAAAAACATAAAAATGGAAAAAGATGAAATGCATGAAGATTATGCTGTGTGGTTGAGAATCTTGAAACTAGGAGTTATAGCCTATGGTGTGAATGAACCATTGCTTATCTACAGAATTTCTAGAAACTCAAAATCTGGTAATAAGATAAAGACAGTTAAGATGACTTATAAGGTATTTAGATTTGTAGGGATTAATCCTATTGGATCAGCTTACTTTATGATGAGACATGTGATTGCGTCGGTAGGGAAATACAAGAGGATATTTGGGTGACAATATTTTAAAGAAGGTGGGAACTTATGATAGGTATTATTTTCATTGGGGATTTGAAATACTGTCCTTATCTAAATAGATATAAAGAGAGCTTAGAAAAGAGTAATACAAACTATGAAGTATTATACTGGAATCGTGAAGGTTCTAAAACTAAGTACCCTGAAAATTATATTGGTTATGTGAAAAGGTCAAAGTTAAATAAAAGTATTTATCGTAAATTAAGTGATTTTATTGGATATAAATTGTGGTTGAATAGACGATTGAAAGCCATAAAGTATGATAAGTTAATTGTTTTATCAACGCTTTCGGGAATAATTAGCTTTGAATTTTTAGTTAATAAATTTAAAAATAAATATATATTTGATATTAGGGATTATAGCTATGAGCATAATAGGATTTTTTATTTGGTTGAAAAGAAAATAATCGAAAAATCTTATTTCACATGTATTTCCTCTGAAGGATTCAAGAACTTCTTACCTCAAGATCAGACATATTTAAGTGTTCACAATTTTAATTCTAATGATATTCACAGTCTAGCTAATTTTTCAAAGAAAAACAGAGGACAAACATTGAATTTAGTTTGGATGGGTGCTGTACGATACTTTAATCACCAAAAAAAGATTATTGATAAGTTGAAAAATGATCGAAGATTCAATTTGATTTATCATGGTTCTGGTGCGGATTTAGATGAGTATATTAAATATTGTAATGCAAATGATGTGAAAAATGTAGTTTTTACAGGAGAATATAATAATGAGCAAAAGAGAAATTTGATTGCAGAAGCAGATATTATCAATAATTCTTATATGACTCCTAAAATAATGGAAGTAAAATACGCAATATCGAATAAGTATTATGATGGGATTCTTTATAAGGTACCACAATTGGTAGAGCGTGATACTTATAAGGCAGCGAGAGTTCAGACTAAGGGTTTGGGCATAGCTGTTGATCCAGATGATTATGATTTTTCTGATAAGTTGTATGATTATTATCACAATATTGATGAAGAAAAGTTCAATGCTAGTTGTAATACTGAAATTAATAGAATACTAAAAGAAGACGAGCATTATACACAAGAAGTTAATAGATTTCTTTCGGATAATGTTTAAACAGGAGGTTTAGGTATGGGGGTGTATATTTCCCTGTTAACTTTCATTATAGCAATGTTAGTGATACATGAGAAACTATTTGATTTACATGCTAATAATGGAATTGCGTTGTCAAAACGAGAGATTTCATTAAAAAAATTATCATTTGTCTTTGTATTTTTAACGTTAGGATTTTTTTCAGCATTTCGAGATGGCATTGGTATCGATTATGTTTCTTATATAATGCATATAGAAAGAATTGCAATAGGTTTACCAAACCATATGGAACCTGGATTTCAATACTTAGCAAAATTTATAATGTATATCACTAAGGATCCTAGAATGGTTATTGGAGCCGCGTCAATCATTACTAGTTTTTTTTACGTTTCTGCAATATATAAACAAAGCAATAACATAAAATTTAGTATATTTCTATTCTTAACGTGGGGATATTATTTCTTCACTTTTAATACTATTAGAAATTACCTGGCTTTATCTATAGTAATTTATTCGATTATTTATTTGTTTGATAGAAAGCATTATAAATTCATTTTGGGGATATTGATCGCATCTCTAGTTCATAAAAGTGCTCTTATTTGTCTACCATTTTATTTCATTGCAAGTAAAAAAATCAATAAGCAAACGTATATACTTATTGTAATAGCTTCAATACTACTATTCTTTTTAAAAGATTTACTTAGAGATGTTGCATTTTGGTTTTATCCTCAATATGAAGGTACAGTATATGATTCAGGCAGAGTTTCAGTTTTTAACATTTTGAAATCATCGGTCGTTCTTTTTTATGGAATTTTGTATTATGCGAAGATAAAATCTGATATTAAATTACGTACTTATTTTAATTTGAATTTTTTTTCTCTGATAATTTATACTTCGCTTTATTGGTTACCTGAAATATCAAGGGTAGGGTTCTATTTCAATATTGCTTCTATTTTTTTGATACCGAACCTAACTATTTTGATCAACAAAAGAGATAGAATGATTATTAATCTAGTAATTTATTCATTTAGTATGATTATATTTGTACTTCTAATGAGAAGTTTCTATGATCCGACCATTAAATTGTTACCATATAATAGCTGGTTATTTTAGTGAAGAGGAGGGTTAAATTGAAAAAAATATTATATGTGGCTCCGCTAGTGGCAGGATTTCAAGATATTCTAGAAGGTAGTCTCGAAAGTAAGGGGTTGCCATCATTTATATTACCACTCAAAAAATTGCAGGAGTCTAAAAAATATCGAGTTGATATTGTATTAGTTTCAAAGTTTAACGATGAGATTAACATCAAAGTAGACTGGATAGACAAGGAAAACATAGTTGCTAATATTAATAATGATTTGTCAACTACTAATTATATTCTTAAAGTTATCAGGAAAGTAAAATCGTCTTTTCAAGTAATTAATAGTCTTCTAAAGCTAACAAAAAAGAATAAATATGAAGTTATTTACTGTCACGGTAAAGCTGCTATATGGGGTAATTTTATCTCCATATTTAGAAGAATACCATGTGCTTACAGAGTTTATGGAACTGTGTCGGTATATGATGATTTAAAAAAGTACGGAAAATTATTAGGATCATTAAAGCATCCAATATATACATTAATATTTAAGTTACCAAAGAAGTTTTTGATGATAACAGATGATGGAAGCCAAGGAGATAAAGTATATGAGCTTATGAAACCGAAAACTCACAGATATCCTTTTTATTTTTTGTTGAATGGGGTAGATCATCAATCAATTGAAGAAATTGATTCAAGCTTCATTCTCAAAGACACAAAGTATATTTTTCACGCTGGAAGAATTGACCCGATAAAAAGACAGGATAGAAACATTGAAATACTTAAAACATTGAAAGATAAAGGTCACGATTTAAGACTATATCTTGCAGGTCATTTTGAAGAAGAGTCAGATTATTATAAGTACCTAGTTCAATTAATAAAAAAATTCAATTTAGAAGATCGTGTCATATTTTTAGGGCCAATCGATAGAGATAAATTGAAAGCTTATTCTTATTATTCAGTATGTACATTATTAATGGGGGATGTTTCCAATACGGGAAATGTTTTTTACGAAGTCTTTTCTACGGGTTCAATTGTTGTTGGTTTGGACGGTGTAGGTTTACGAAAATTTATCGGAAACAACAGAAATGGTTATCTCGTTAATGATAATAATGATGCCGTATTTGTTATTGAAAAGTTATTAAATGCGAGTAGTGAAGAAATAAACGTTATGCGAGATGAAGCAATTAGAGAGTCGAGAGTAAAATTAAATAATTGGGATGAAAGAGTTAACAAGGAAATCGAATTACTAACACAAGATGGCGGCATAATCAGTAAATAGAAATTTGCTAATTTGAAAGGGACTATGATGGTATGAAAATTAGAGTTACAATTGGTCAAGTATTGTATCGAATGATAGCAACACATCTACCTCAGAGCTATTCAAAATTTAATAAGGTTTCTCATTATTTAAGATCTGCATCAGCAAAACTAATCTTTAATAGTTGTGGTAGCAATGTAGCTGTAGGTAGAAAAGCAATAATTAGTAGAAATATTTCTATTGGAAACCGATCAGGTATAGGTGAAAAATGTGAAATTCTTGGAACATGTACAATTGGTGATAACGTGCTCATGGGTCCGGAATGTATAATCTATACAAGAAATCACAATTTCATGGATAAAAATGAATTAATAATCAATCAAGGTGTCACTGCTGAACTTCCCGTGACTATTGGCAATGATGTGTGGATAGGCAGAAGGGTTATAATTTTACCTGGTGTTAATATAGGAAATGGAGCTGTGATTGCTGCAGGAAGTGTTGTCACAAAAGATGTTCCTCCATATACCTTAGTGGGAGGTAATCCTTCGAGAATAATTAAAGAAAGATGCTAATTCGGTCATAAATATGAAATGAAAGGAAATTAGATATGAATACAATTAAAAAAAAATTAATGGACAAAACAGCAACTCTTGGTGTAGTAGGATTAGGCTATGTAGGTCTTCCATTAGCGGTAGAAAAAGCTAAGGCGGGATTTAAGACTATAGGATTTGATGTTCAAGAATCAAAAGTGCAAATGGTCAATGCAGGAAAGAACTATATTGGAGACGTTGTTAATGAAGATCTAGAAGAAATTGTTAAGTCAGGATTATTATCTGCTACAACAGATTTTGCTCAAGTAGCATCAGCTGATTGTGTTTGTATTGCCGTGCCTACGCCACTCGATGCATACCAACAACCAGATATCAGCTATGTTAAAGCATCAGCTGAGAGTATTGTGCCATACATGCATAAGGATATGCTCATTGTTCTTGAATCAACTACATATCCTGGAACTACAGAAGAACTGTTGAAACCTATCCTCGAAAAATCAGGGTTGAAATGTGGAGAGGACTTCCATCTTGCTTTCTCACCTGAAAGGGTAGATCCAGGTAATCTTATTTATAAAACCAAGAATACTCCTAAAGTTGTTGGGGGAATCACACCAGAATGTACAGATGTTGCTGCTGCAATGTATGAGGCAATTCTTGAGGCGCCTATTCATAGAGTATCATCGCCTGCAGTAGCTGAGATGGAAAAAATCCTGGAAAACACTTATAGAAATGTAAATATTGGACTTGTGAATGAGTTGGCTATTTTAAGTAATAAGATGGGAATTAATTTTTGGGAAGTTGTAGATGCAGCTAAATCAAAGCCTTATGGCTTTCAAGCATTCTATCCAGGTCCGGGCCTCGGGGGACACTGCATTCCGCTAGATCCTTATTACTTATCATGGAAAGCAAGAGAATATGGATTTCATACATCGATGATTGAGTCCTCTATGATGGTGAATGATAGAATGCCAGAATACTGTGCTGAGAGATCAAGCAAGATTCTTAATAGATTTAAGAAAGCTATGAATGGAGCTAGAATCTTAATCCTAGGTGTTGCATATAAGCAAGATATTGATGATTACAGAGAAAGTCCTGCTATTCGCGTAATAGAAGAGCTTGAAAAAGAAGGTGCGGAAGTTGTTTATTATGATCCATTTGTCTCTGAATACCGTGAACATGGTGTAGTTAAGAAAGGTGAGCCTGAACTTACTGTAGAACTTATAGAAAGTGCAGACCTTGTAATTGTAACTACTGCTCACACAAATGTTGATTATAATTTTGTTCAGAAACATGCTAAGGCAATCTTTGATACTAAGAATGCAATGAAGCAAGTAGAATCACGTGAAAATATTGAGCTACTTTAAGGGGGACTTACTTTGAGTTTAAAATATGCGATTATAGGATGTGGAAGAATTTCGCCTAATCATATAGCTGCTGCACTTGAAAATAAATTGGATATTGTGGCATTATGTGATGTTGAAGAATCAAAAATGGATACAACTATTAAGAACTTTAACCTATCAGATGAAACAAAGAAATATGTTGATTATAAGGAAATGCTTCGAAATGAGAAACCTGAACTTGTGGCCATATGCACTGAAAGTGGCAAGCATGGTCAGATAGCTTTAGATTGTATAGATGCTGGAGCAAATCTTATCATTGAAAAGCCGATAGCACTTTCTTTAGAAGAAGCAGATCAAATAATAGAGAAAGCCAATGAAAAGAGCATAAAGGTTAGTGCATGCCATCAGAATAGATTCAACAAGTCTGTACAAAAGATTAGAGAAGCTGTGGAAGCTGATAGATTTGGAAGATTGATGCATGGAACTGCCCACATCAGATGGAATAGAGGAGAAGACTATTATACTCAAGCACCTTGGAGGGGTACTTGGGAGCAAGATGGTGGCGCTCTAATGAATCAGTGCATCCATAACATAGATCTATTGAGATGGATGATGGGTGATGAAATCACTGAAGTTGTAGGTATGACAGATAATCTAATCCATGGATTTATTGATGCGGAAGATCTAGGTATGGCACTAGTTAAATTTGCTAATGGAAGCTATGGAATCATTGAAGGTACTACAAATATTTATCCTAAGAATCTTGAAGAAACTTTATACATTTTTGGGGAAAAAGGAACGGTTAAAGCAGGCGGAAAGTCTGTAAACCTAATTGAGGAATGGCAGTTTGCAGATAATCTAGATGATCCAGAAGAAGTAAAAGAGAAGTATCATGAGAATCCACCGAATGTATATGGTTTTGGCCACAATCCACTCTATTCAGATGTGATTGATTCAATTAAAAATAATAGACAGCCATATGTGACAGCGGTTGATGGAAGGAATGCACTTGAGTTAGTTCTTGCTATTTACAAGTCAGCAGCAGAGGGAAAGAGTGTCAAACTCCCACTTGATAAGTGTAGTACATTAGATTTTAAAGGAAGGTTCGATAATAAATCAGTAGAAACAAGAGAAAAGCAAAACAAAGCTTATGAGTACGTTGCTATCGATAAAATTGATTCAAATTAAATTAGTTGTTTATTACAAGTAAAGGAAGGTTTAACAGATGAGCTACTTCGTTCATGAAAGCAGTTATATAGATGAGAATGTATTAATAGGTGAGGGTACAAAAATATGGCATTTTTGCCATGTGCACAAAGGTGCACAGATTGGTGAAAGGTGTTCCTTGGGGCAAAACGTAAATGTATCGAACAACGTGAAAATTGGTAATGGTGTAAAAATCCAAAATAATGTATCCGTTTATGAAGGTGTTGAACTTGAGGATTATGTTTTTTGTGGCCCATCTATGGTTTTTACTAATGATCTAACTCCAAGAAGCAAGTATCCCAAAGGCCCTGCTGGTTATAAGAGAACTTTGGTTAAGTTCGGAGCATCTATTGGAGCAAATGCAACGATTGTTTGTGGAAACACCATTGGAGAATGGGCAATGATTGCTTCAGGAGCGGTAGTGACAAAAGATGTTCCAGCCCATGCGCTAATGGCAGGCGTTCCTGCAAAACAAGTAGGATGGGTTTGTGAATGTGGAGTACCTCTAAAAGATAATTTGAAGTGTAGCGAATGTGAAAGAGAGTACACAATAGAAAATAACGAACTGAGAGAAAAGTAATTGAGGGGAGCGTTGACTATGGAATTTAGAGACTTAAAAGCTCAATATGATAAATATAAATACGAAATTGATTCAGCAATTCAAGAAGTTATAAATAACACAAATTTCATCGGTGGAAAAGAAGTAAACACTTTAGAACAAAGACTGGCTGAATATGTAGGTGTGAAACATTGTATTACCTGCGCTAATGGTACTGAAGCAATGACTCTCCTCATGATGGCTTGGGATATTAAAGAAGGAGATGCTGTTTTCGTTCCAGACTTTACATTCTTTTCAACAGGAGAGATTGTTTCATTTAGAGGCGCTACACCAATATTTGTAGATGTGGATATAGATACTTTTAATATTGATCCCATTAAACTAGAAAAGGCAATTAACAAAGTGATGAAAGAAGGTAAATTAAATCCAAAGGTCATTATACCGGTAGACCTATTTGGTTTACCTGCTGATCACATAGAAATCGAGAGAATTGCAAAGAAGTATAATTTAAGAGTGCTTGAAGATGCAGCACAAGGATTTGGCGGAAGTATTAATGGTAAGAAAGCTTGCAGCTTTGGTGATGCAGCGACAACATCATTTTTCCCTGCAAAACCATTAGGGTGTTATGGTGATGGTGGAGCTATTTTTACAAATGATCATGACTTAGCTGAACTTCTTAATTCGTTGAAGGTTCATGGTAAAGGGGATAATAAGTACGACAACGTAAGAATAGGCATTAATTCTCGACTTGATTCAATTCAAGCTGCTATTTTAAACGTTAAGCTGACAGCCTTTATTGAACATGAAATGGAAGATGTGAATAGAGTGTATAGACTATATACTGAGAAGCTCAAAGAGATTGTAGATACGCCTATCATTGCAGAAGGATATGTATCGAGCTTTGCCCAGTATACGATTAAGTTAAAGAACAAAGAAGAAAGAGACGCTTTACAAGCTAAGTTAAAAGAAAAAGGCATTCCAAGTATGGTTTATTATACAAAGCCAATGCACAAGCAAGGTGCATTTGTAGAATATGACTACAATGATAATGACTTTGATGTAACAAATGAGCTTTGTGATACAGTATTACAATTGCCAATACATCCATATATGGATGTTTATACGATCAACAAAATAGTTAAAACAATAATCAACTATATAAAGTAAAATTAGGAATGATGGTGGGATAATGAGCACTATTTCAGATATAAAAGAAAAGGGTTATGGTAATAAGGCTCTGTGGTTGACTGTTGGTAATTTAACGAACTCATTAATTACAGTGTTTTCAATTATGGTTGTTACACGTGCATTATCTCAGATAGAATATGCTACGTATAGACAGACTTTTCTTGCATTTAACTTTGCACTACCATTTTTATCGTTGGGAATATCGGAAGGCCTTTATTATTTTTTACCAACAGAAAAAAGTAGATTTTCCGGTCGTGTATTTGATGCATATGTTGTGTGTATTTTAGCTGGGATAGTTTTCTCAATGTTTATTATACTAGGCGGGAATAATTTACTTGCATTAAGGTTTAACAATCCAAAAGTTGCACCACTGCTGTATTGGCTTATTCCTTATGCTCTAATAGTATTAATTTCGAATACTTCAAGTGTAATATTCAATATTCAAAACAAAATGAAATTATATGTGAAAGTTAATATTATAAGTACAATTGCTATTACTTTTGCTTTCATAATCGCTATTATTGCGTCTCCTACTGCTAAAACAGCAGTAATTGTTATGTCTATAGGACACATTACAAGAGGATTAATCTTTATAGTTGCAACAATAAAAATACTTCCAGATGGAAACAAAAGGCCACAACTTAACTCCATAAAGGAATTAGTATTGTTTTCGCTACCACTGGGAGTTGCAACCATGATTGGTCAAATTACTTCTCAAATGGATAGTTTATTTGTTTCAGTAATGACTACTCCAAAAGAATTTGCAATTTATTCTGTGGGGGCTATTGAAGTTCCTGTTATTGGGATAATTTTAGGATCTTTTTCAACAGCAATTATTCCGGACATGAGGAAGTTAATTCAAAATAATGATATAAAAAGCGCATCAGATTTGTTTATCTCTGTGACAAAAAAAATTGCCAGTATTACATTACCTATAATGACTTTTTTGTTTTTTTGGAGTAATGAATTTGTTTTATTATTATACTCAAATAAATATTACGAAGCTGTTCCAATTTTTCAGGTCTACTTACTATATTTTTTCATACGAATCGCATTCACAGGACCAATATTTGTATCTTTTGGAATGAATAGCTTCTTGCTAAAGAAAACAATAATATCACTCTTTTTGAATGCAATACTTACTTTTGTTTTTATAAAATTCATAGGTCCTATTGGTGCTGCGATAGGAACGATACTATCTTCTATTCTAATCACTGTAGTTGTAGTTTTCCCTATTTTAGGGAAGAAATTTATTATTAAGCCATGGTTATTGTATCCAGTCAGGTATGTTATTGAGATTACTATGATTAGCTTAATTGTAGCATTGATAGTAAAAATTTTCTCGTTGTTCATTCTACATGGTATGTCAAGTGCTTTAGATTTATTTATTAGTGTAAGTATATTTGCACTAGTATATTTACTAATAAATTACACTTTTTTTAAAGAAAAATATAATTGGCTATTTAATTATTGTAGGAAAATTTGGAGTGATAAGAGTTGTTTTAAATAATTGGAGGTTTTTAAGTGGATAAGTATATTTTAGATTTGTACACAAAAGCAGGAGAACATGGTTTATATCATATGGAAAAATACAACACATTACCAGCGGGACAAAATGGTCCACATAATCACAACATGACTAGTGCTAGAAATTCTGGTTATTTTGCAATCTTGTTTGCTCATCTTTATACAATAACAAGTGACGTGAAGTGGAAAAATGCTTCAATGGCAGCGATTAGTGAATTAAGAAGATATCGGCCACTTAATGGGAGTTATTTACACAGGATTGAAGACTTCAAACCTAGTTACAATGGATTGATAGGGCAAGCATGGACCTTAGAGGCTTTAACATATTGTGGAGAGGTTCTAAATATTGGTGAGTATAAACAAGAAGCTCAAAGTTTATTAGAGAAACATAGGTTTAATTTTGAACAAGGGTTATGGCACGAGTTAGATATTGCAGGGGCTACACAATCAATAGGGATTACTTTAAATCAACAAATATGGTTTATGGCGATGTCGTTAAACACTAAAAATGATAAAGAAATGCTGCTAAATGCTAATCGTTTTCTGGATAAACTAGGGGAACACATAATGACTAGTAAAAACGGTTTGTTATATATTGGAATGAAGAGCATCAGGAAGAACTTCTTGTTAAGAAGTTTAGAAAACCAGATTAGCAAAAGTCAATCAGCAAAGAGGAAGGATAAGGATGTAGGGTACCACGTATTTACTTTAGTAGGTCTTGCAATTATTTATAGATATATGAAGGAACATGCTTTTTTTCAATCTAAGATTTTTAATAAGATTTTAAATCATACTTTTTCGGAAGAGTATTTTTCTTCAGCAAAAGAATCCGAATTTTCATATGGTTATAATGTACTAGGATTTGAAGTTCCTTTTGTGTTAATCACTTTTAAAGATCACTTTTCTACAGAATTTTTAACTAGAGCATTTCAAATAGTTAGAGAAATGTTTGAATTTCAGATTGAAAATCATTTTGTGCAATTTGAAAACAAATTAACGATAATGAATACTACAGATAAAGATACTTTAATTGCAAGGTTTCATGAGATATATAGAATAGAAGATTCATTTTGGAGGGAAATACTTTGAAAAAAATTATGTTTGTAGGGTTGCATCATAAAAAGAATGATCCTCGTTTATTCCATAGAGAAATTAAGCTTATAAAAGAAAGAATAGAAGATATAGAAGTTTATATGGTAACTAAAGCTTCAAAAGGAGATATTGATAAGCGAGTAACTCATAATAATGAAAAATTTAGCATAGGAGATATCCAAATAAGACATATCGAAATTAATTATAAAAAAAGTCATGGCATGAACTTAATAATGAGATTATATCAAAAATTATATCTGGCCTACTATTACTTTAAATTATGCAAATCAATAAAACCAAACATTATCCAAGCCTCAGATGCTAGAGAATTATTGACCACGCTTTTTTTATCAGTTATTACTAATGCATCTATAATATATGATTCACACGAGGATTATGTTAGCCAGGTGTTAGATTATGAAAGTAAAAGCATAAAGAACTACTTGAAAGCTACAAAGCTATTTTTATATGAATTACTTTTAATTAGAAGCTATGATAGTATTTTTTGCACAGATGAGTTTTTATATAATAAATATAGAAAAAAACTATATTCTGCAAAAAATGTTACCTTATTGAGGAATTTTCCTTATGTTGAGAAATTTAATAAAAAGGTTTTTAAAGAAAAAAATGCTCTGAAACTAGTATATATAGGCTTTGTCAATGAATATAGAGGTGTTTTAGAGTGTGCTAATTATGTTGAAAAGTATAATAATGAAAATAAAACAAAAAGAATAACATTAGATGTATACTCACCTAAAAGTGAAATAGTTGATAAATTATACAAATCAGGAAAAATCGAATATATACCTTGGATAGATTATAATGATTTGATGATAAAATTAAAAAATGACTATGATATAGGAATTTGCTTATGGCACCCAATCAAAAAATTTCAAAGAAACTTACCATTAAAAAATTTCGATTATATGGGAGTTGGCTTGCCGATTATTACAAGTAATTTTGGAAATTTAAAAGTACATATGGATAAATCAGACGCAGGTATTTGTATAGATCCATTTAGTTATGAAGAGTTTAAAGATGCGATTAATATAATGTTTGACTCAACTAAACGAGAAGATTTTTCGATTAAAGGGCTCGAATATTCAACAAGAGAAGCATCTTTTCAATCCGAAGGAATAAGGTATATTGAAATAATAAGCTCGTTAATGAGTAATAATTCTTAATTGGAGGTAAACATGAAAATAACAATAGCTGGAACAGGATACGTTGGCCTGTCCAATGCCATACTCTTAGCACAGCATAATGAAGTCATCGCTTTGGATATAATCAAAGACAAAGTTGACATGATAAACAATAAAAAGTCTCCAATAATAGATCCTGAAATTGAGGAGTATCTAGCAACAAAAGATCTAAACTTAATTGCGACTACAGATAATTTTGAGGCTTATAAAGATGCAGAGTATGTCATCATTTCAACACCAACAAATTATGATCCAGAGAAGAACTACTTCAATACCAGAACGGTTGAAGCTGTAATTGCAAATGTTCTTTCGATAAATCCAGATGCTGTAATGATTATTAAATCTACAGTACCTGTTGGATATACAGAAAAGGTAAGAGCAATGTTTGATACAGAGAACATTATCTTTTCGCCAGAGTTCTTAAGAGAAGGAAAGGCACTCTATGACAACCTTTATCCTTCAAGAATTGTTGTGGGTGAGCAGTCTGAGAGAGCTAAGGTCTTTGCTGAACTTCTGGCTCAAGGAGCGATAAAGAAAGACATTCCAATTCTTTATACAGATTCGACTGAAGCAGAAGCTATTAAATTGTTCGCAAATACTTACTTGGCACTGCGTGTAGCTTATTTTAACGAGCTTGACTCTTATGCTGAAGTGAGAGGGCTGGATACTAAGCAGATTATCGAAGGTGTAGGACTCGATCCACGTATAGGTACACACTATAATAACCCTTCATTTGGTTATGGTGGTTACTGCTTGCCGAAGGATACAAAACAACTATTGGCTAATTACCAGGATGTGCCAAATAACATTATTGGGGCTATTGTAGATGCTAACCGCACAAGAAAAGACCATATCGCCGACATGATCATTAAGAGACAGCCCAAGATTGTAGGAATCTACAGACTTACCATGAAGATGGATTCTGATAATTTCCGTCAGTCTGCTATTCAAGGTGTTATGAAACGTATCAAAGCAAAGGGTATCGAGGTTGTGGTATTTGAACCTGCATTTCATGAAGACGAGTTCTATAGTTCAAGAGTGATCAAGGACTTTGATGAGTTCAAGAAAATCTCAGATGTTATCGTAGCAAACAGATTATCTGACGAGATTAAAGATGTGGTCGACAAGGTTTACACAAGAGATTTATTTAGTAGAGATTAAAAATATATGTTAGGAATTGATTAAAATGAAAAAAGTAATGGTGGTCTTTGGAACCAGACCTGAAGCAATAAAGATGTGTCCTTTGGTTAAAGAGCTAAAGACAAGAGAAAAACTAAATACAGTTGTTTGTGTGACAGGGCAGCACAGAGAAATGTTAGACCAAGTTCTAACTGCATTTGATGTTATACCTGACTACGACCTATCTATTATGAAGGCGAAACAGACTCTGTTTGACGTTACGATCAATATTCTTGAGAAAATGAAAGCGGTTCTTGAAGAAGTCAAGCCAGATGTTGTTTTGGTTCATGGCGATACAACTACAACCTTCGTTACAGCATTAGCTTGCTTTTACCTTCAGATTCCTGTAGGGCATGTAGAAGCGGGATTAAGAACTTACAATATCTACTCTCCATATCCAGAGGAGTTCAATAGACAAGCTGTTGGCATTGTATCAAATTTCAACTTTGCACCAACAGAGTTGTCAAAAGAAAATCTTCTTAAGGAAGGTAAGGATCTTGAAACTATTCACGTAACGGGTAATACTGCAATCGATGCACTTAAGACGACAGTTCGTGATGATTACAGTCATGAACATTTAGAGTGGGCATCAGATAGTAAATTAATTATGATCACTGCTCATAGAAGAGAAAACCTTGGCGAACCTATGAGAAATATGTTTAGAGCGATCAAACGTATCATCGATGAAACATCTGATATAAAAGCAATTTATCCAATTCATATGAATCCTGTTGTTAGGGAAGCTGCCCAGGAGATTCTTGGAGAAACAGATAGAATTAGAATAATTGAACCGCTTGAAGTACTAGACTTTCATAATTTCTTATCCAGATCTCATCTCATATTAACTGATAGTGGCGGGATACAAGAAGAAGCTCCTAGTTTAGGAAAGCCTGTGCTTGTTATGAGAGATACCACAGAAAGGCCAGAAGGAATTGCTGCTGATACACTCAAATTAGTAGGAACGGATGAAGATGTTATCTACAAGACATTTAAACAATTACTAGAAGATCAAAATGAGTATGATAAAATGAGTAAAGCAAGTAATCCATACGGAGATGGTTTAGCAAGTAAGAGGATAGCTGATATTTTGGAAGATAGACTTTAGCAAGATCGGTTGGCAACTAAGTTCAAGTCCCACCTATTCAGTAAGTCCCCAACACCCCAAGAAACTATTCATCCACATAAGTAAATTTTGGGAATCTTATATGAGGCGTTAGAAGTAATAAGGGGATGAAGGTGACAATGAGATGGGCAGAGATGATACTGAACATAGTAGATCAATGAGCGTGGGTATTTGAGGTGATTCTGGTTGATAGGCATGATTACTTTGACATCCCAGATAGGCAGTGATGGGAACTTTTCAGATCGGTAGTGATTCTGGTTGATCAGTTAGACACCATGATTAGCAGTGAAAGAGAACGGGCATTTTTAGAAGCAGAGATGTCCGTTATTTATATTGTTAACTTCTCACGATTTTCCGACTCGACAAAAAAAGTGAATTGTCGTTGCTCACGTTCTCTGTCCATGAGTTGCTCATGAACTTGACCACAACTTGCTCGCCTATTCTGCCGCAAGTTGTTTGATAACAGGCCACGGCGCCATGACCGGATGTTTATGGTAATTCAGCTGTGATAACGGTTCGAATCATATGATCATCAACCAGCTTTTTCGATCTTTGTGCCGCATACATCAACGCATGGGTACAGACCTTATTAATGGCTCTGGCTGAACCCGCAGAGTAGCGGTAGATTTCGTCCATAGCCTTGTCTGTAAAGATGTCTTCTGTTCCGGAAGCATACCGCAAATGTGATTGGATGTACTCGGCAGTTTGTGATCTGTCAAACTGCGGAATTTCGCATTTGATGTCGATTCGCTGCCGAATGTAAGCGTCAAACAGAGGGCACATCTTGCGGCAACTGAGCAAAATGCAAAACCACCACTTCTCAGTTGTGAAAAGCGGTGGTTTCTCTATTCGTCTTGTGACTTCCTTTTTAAATTTTCAGGAATTGCATCCGACCATGGCATCAGCTGATCCAGTGCTGATTCATCGCCGACATCGATGTTGGGCAACAGCTCAAACAAATAGGTCAAATACTGGAATGGTTTGAGATGATTGGCCTTGGCAGTTTCAATGATACTATAACAAATGGCACTCGCTGAAGCTCCTTTGGGTGATTTTGCAAAAAGCCAGTTCTTGCGGCCAACGACAAATGGTCGAATGGCCCGCTCTGCATGGTTGTTGTCGACAGAAACTCTGCCGTCTTCAAGAAATCTGATCATCTTGTCCCATTGCTTGAGATTATAGCTGATTGCCTGGCCAAGCTTGCTTTTTGGCAGCGTTCGCTTGGCTTCTGCATCCAGCCAGATTTTGAACTCATCAAGTACCGGCTTGGTTTTTTCAAGTCGTTTTTTGCAACGTTCCTCACTCGATAATTCCTTGAACTCTTTTTCCAGACTACTGATTTTCTTGAAGTATCTAACCGCCTCATAGGCCTTGGTCTTTGCAATGTCGGCATCCTCGGGTGCCGCCTTTATGGCATCGGTAAACTTCCTTCGGCCATGGGCAAGACAACCTACGTGAATGACGTCCGGTATCTTATTATAGGCCTGATATCCATCCGTCTGAAGAAAGCCAGCGTACCCGTCCAGGAAATTCTTTGGATGCCTTGCAGCTCTTGATGGCTGGTATTCATAGAGCTTGATTTGATGGTCCCCATGAATCGCCGATGCGTAGAGCCACATGTAATTCTTCTTGTTGCTCTTCTCATCCAAGACATTCATTTCCGTTTCATCCGCATGAATGATGGGTTCTTGGATTAAATGCGCATGCAGCCTGTCATAAATGGGCTTCAGCCAGTCCTCAGCGCCTTTGACAATCCAGTTCGCCATATTTTGCCGGGAAATGTCGATGCCAAAGTTCTCAAAAGCTTTCTCCTGCCTGTACAGGGGCTGGGCCTGTGCGTATTTCTTGTCCATGATAAAGGCAAGCAAAGACGGCGATGCCAATGATCCTGGTATAACCGGCTTTGGTGTGTCAGCCTTAACAATGGTGCCGCCAATGCCCTCCTGGTCGCAATGCCGGCAGGCATAGACCAGACGTTTATGATGGGTTATCTTGACTTGGGCCGGAATGATCGTCAGTTCTTTGCGTACTTCAACTTTCATCTCATGAAGTTCATGATTGCATTTTGGACAGATTTGGTCCTCTTCTGGGATCTCATAATAAACTTCTACAACTTCAAGATCGTCATAAGTCTTTCGACTTTTTGAGTGTCCTTTTTTGCGTTTATATGTGATTTCCTCAAGATCAGGCTCTTCGCTTTTCTGAGCAGACAGTTTTTCTGCTTCATTAAAAATGGAGAGCTGCATGGGATCCACTGTATCAGAAGATGAACCATATTTCTGTACCTGAGAGAGTTTGAACTGTTCTTCCAAGAATTTAACTTTAGCTCTCAATTCTTCATTTTCGTGCTTTAAAACAGCAACTTCATTCTCCAAATCACGTGCATCTTTTTCACTTGTATTATCCGCTGAAAGCGTTGAAATTTCAATGTTTTCCATGGTTATATTATACCAAAAAACGCGCTCTTTTTCACCAAGAAAAAAGCCATAAACACTAGTTTTTCAACGTGTTCATGACTACAATATTTGCCGTTCTGTGACAGGCTTATGAGCATATCTTTCCCGGATGGTAAGTCCATCAAGAAGCCATCGGAAGGAACGTTCATCCACTGCCATATGGGTGTCTCCTGTTTCATCAGGCCATCTGAACTTGTCTTTTTCAAGCCGCTTGTAGTGCAGCCAAAAACCTGATCGGTCCCATTCAAGAATCTTTATTTTATCTCGTTTTCGATTGCAAAAGACGTATAAGTTTCTTGAAAAGGGATCCAGTTTGAATTTCTCCTGAACAATCAGCGACAGGCCGTCAATCGACTTTCTCAAGTCGGTTGCACCCAGCGCCAAATATACCTGGTCAACTTTCTGTTCATTAAACATGTGCCATTAGTATCCCGAGAACTTCAGAAAGCAGCTGCCTGTCCGTTTGTCTCCTGACCTCGACGGTAGCTCTTCCGACAGTAATCTTCACAATATCAGATACAGAATCGCTGTCCAGGCTCACCCATCTGACTTCATCGCTTTCTGTTTCAATCGTCTTCAGCCGGCGTACCCAGTATCTGAAATTGTGCAGATTTACTTCATTTTCTTGACACCACTGTTTCTGAGACAGCCCGCTGGATCTCTGGTTTTCAATGGCGACCTGCCATTTCTGCTTGTTCAGTTCTCTGTCCATGAAAGTTCACCCCACCTTTATTAGATGAGATGATTCTATCATTTCCTTTGCTCAGGTACTATGTGCCTCCGGTTTGACGCTTACAATGGCTCTGGCTGAACCCGCAGAGTAGCGGTAGATTTCGTCCATAGCCTTGTCTGTAAAGATGTCTTCTGTTCCGGAAGCATACCGCAAATGTGATTGGATGTACTCGGCAGTTTGTGATCTGTCAAACTGCGGAATTTCGCATTTGATGTCGATTCGCTGCCGAATGGCTGCATATCGCTGAAGCTTTAGCTTGTCCCATAGTTCGTTTTGGCCTACGAGAATCAAGGCCATGGGTTGAAGGGAATCCATTTTATAGTTCAACAGAAACCGAATTTCTTCCAAGGTTTCTTTTACTAAAAGATGTGCCTCATCAACGATTGTAACGACTCGCTTTCCGCGAACCCCCTGGATGATCTCCAGTTGTTGATGGAGCTGACGTTTGGCGTCGCCTCGGTAGAACTTTGATTCCATACCCAGCTGGGCCAAAAGACCCTTGTAAAACCATCTTGGCGTTAGTTTTGAGTCGGACAAATACAGGACTTCGTATTCGTCAGCCGGCAAGGACGCAGCGAACTTTCTGATCGCAGTAGACTTGCCACAGCCAACATCTGCCGTAACAATGGCAAAGAGACGGTTCTTGGCAACGTATTCGAGTCTGGAGAGCGTTTCATCCAACATGCTGGAAAGGTACAAGGATTCAACAGGAATCGAGTTGAGAAAGGGCGTATGACCCATGTTGAAAAAGGCTTCATACATGATCATTCACCTCCTCGATTTTGCGAAATACAACAGCAACTTCTTGGTTGGTTCGACCGGTAATGTTGGCCTTGTTAAGTCCATCGAGAAGCCTTGATGAATTTGTAGCTTTAGCAGACTTGCCTTCTGGAAGGCTTGCTTTCACACCACAGTTGTGACCAACAACCAGTGGCTTTGCCATAAAAGGTTCTACACTGTCGTGATGGATCTCCACTTCGTTAGACCAGGTTGGATCAAAGCAAACTTTAACGGTTTCGCCAACAAGCCGTACGCCGACTTCGTAGGTATCCCCTTCGAAGGAAATGCAACCTGTTTTGTCAACCAGACGCTCCTCGGCATGCAAAAAAGCATAGGCCAGGGCATTGGTGTCCAGGAAGGTTAGAGCTCTGGAATCGCTTTTAAAGGCGACCTCCGGTGAGATCTTTCCCAGACTTGCATGGGGAGATTTGTGATAGTAGTTCTGAATCCACAAATCCAGCATGTCATTGAGTTCATGCACGGTTTGCGGTTTTGCCAAAGCAGCTTCCGACAAGAAGGAAGATACTCTGCGGTTAAAAGCCTCGATTTTGCCTTTTCCTTCGGGATGATACGGCTTCGCGAATAACAAGCGAATGCCTAGTTTATCACATGCGCTTTTCAGCCACTTGGAGCGATACTGTTTTCCATTATCTACGTAGATGGCATCGGGTTTGCCGTACTGCATGATAGCTGTTCGCAAGCTGTCTTCAATGATTTCAACGCGCTGGTTGTCATAGAACTTGGCACTGACGATAAACCGAGTGGCGTCATCAATAAAGGCGGACATGTAGACCTGTTTTTTCTCCCCATTTTCACCAATGGGAAGATAGGGTCCATACTTGATGTCTCCTTGAAACAACATGCACCGATGGGGTTTCTGAAACCGTCTCGAAGCGGTTCCTTTCTTGGTGTAAACTAGCATTTGCCGTTTGCTGAACCCGGATTTTTGCATGTGCCGCTGCAGGGTGCTTCTAGACAAGGTACCCGGAATGATCTGGCCTTCCAGTTCTAGAATCCGGATAATGTCACGAACGCTTCTAGTAGGACATTCCCGCCGAAGATCAATGGCATGTTCTAAGATGAAGGGAAACTCTTCTGGAAGTTCAGACTCTCGTTTGTAGTTCCTTGAGGGCTTCAAACCGTCAAAGCCTTTGGCTTCATAGGCCTTCAAATACCTGCTGACAGTCCTGTAGGAAATGTTGTGCTGGCTAACAATCTGCTTTTTTCGTTCGATAATCTGATGTGAATCCAGATTTTCTTCCAAAAGCGGCATGAGCATCCGCATTCGCTTTGCAGCGACATCGTCTGCTGAGTTGATTGCTTTCATGTTATTCGCTCCTTTCTAAAGTTGAAGCGAGCGTATCATGAAGCCTAACTCGGACACCATGCAAACTGGGTGTGTATGGCAAATCCATGATTGATCAGTGTACGGTGGACAAAACTCAACCAATCGGATTTTTGTTTTCTTAAGGTTTCGAGCAAAGAAATCGGATGCAAAAGCTGGAAGGGTTTCTTTAGAATTTCAAGCCACAAGGCTTGCAGCAGCCCATCGAGCATCTGCTTGCGTTTCTTAAAATCCAACTGCCATCTTGCAATGGTTGAATCGTCAGCAGGGCAACTGATTCCCGACCCATCCAGTTCTTCTTGGACAACAGCACTTGCATAGTTTTTATGTGGATGCATGAAGTCTGGAAGCTCAGAGTGAATCTTGCGGCAAGCTTTGCAACCAAGTCTGCGAATCTGGTAGGTCTCACACCTTCCGTCGCTTTGGATGATCTTCCGCTTTCGACTGTCTCGGACAACCAACCGGCCTCCACAGATAGGACAGGGAAGGATTTCTTTACTCTTAATGAATATTTCGGCGCCGTTGACCCAGCGTCACGCTCAAATTGACCCACCTTCACGGCGGGAGAGCCACTAATGTGGCTCCCGTATTATTCTTTTAAGGCATGTCGTTCTCGCATTGATGTTTTGCCATCGATAAAAATCTTATATGAGTTGTGAACAATGCGATCAAGAATTGCATCAGCCATAACAGTTTCACCGATTTTTTCATGCCATCCTTCCGGTGAAATCTGTGAGCAAAAAATCGTGGAATTGACTTGATACCTGGCTTCAACGATCTCCAGAAGTTCATGAGCTTCTGTTTCTGTTAGTGGTGTAAGCATCCATTCATCAATAATTAGAAGTCTTACTTTCTTATACTGGTGAATCGCCTTCTTGTAAATGCCCTCAGCACGAGCAACTACCAGCTCGTTAAGCAGATCCGGCAACCGGATGTATCTAACTGTATTAAATTTGCGACAAGCCGATACACCAAGTGCACAAGCAAGATATGACTTTCCACTTCCTGAAGCACCCATGAAAATAATGTTGTTTTGATGATCGAGAAAACTGCAGGTCCCCAGTTTTACAAGTTGCGGTTTGTTTAGCTTTCGATCTGGATGGTATTCTACATCTTCAAGACAAGCATAAGGAAATTTGAAAGTGGCGTTTTTGATGAGTCGCGCCAGCTTATTGCTCCTGCGTTTGTCCCACTCAAGGTCTACCAGCAAGGCAAATCGTTCTTCGAAAGTAAGCTCTGCATATGAATTATCTTTGAGCTGTTCCCTGTAATGTTCAGCCATTGTGCTCAATCGCATTTTTTGAAGTTTGGTTACAGTACTATCATTAGTCATGACTTGTCACCTCCCTTGTTGTAATAGGAGGCACCACGGGTAAATCCAAACTCAGAGTTCTTGCTTTTTCTTCTGGGCTGTTGTTGTTCCATGAGCTTGTCAGCTTTGGTTTTTAAAACTGTTTGTACATTCTTATATGTAGGGCGAGACGTATACGTCAGCACCTTCGCACAGGCATTGTCCAAACGACTAACGGAATACTTGTCCGTTAACTTGATCAATGCCATGCAACTACGATAACCTTGCTGCTCGATTTCGTGTGCATCTAAGATTGCCTTAACGACGATGGCAACGGAAGGGCCGATTTTTTCAGCCCACCTGATAAACCGCTTGCCGTCCCAGTCCATGTATTTTTGATGTTTCTCAGGCATATGTTCTTTTAATGTGCTGTACTGGTCAGGTTTTCCTTTTAATCGCATATGTGAAGCGATTCGATGATTATGAAAGAATACTTCAATCACCCTGCTTGTGATTCTCACATCCACTTTCTGTTTAAGGTACTCATAGGGAACTGAGTAATGCATTTTATAAACAGATATGTGATAATTAAGCTGTACAGTGGCAACTTTCCAGGTGGCTATTTCGTACGTGGTGGCAGGCAATTGTGTAAGATGAATTTTTTCTTCATCGAAAAATACACTTTGTCTGCTGCCTTTCTTTTTCTGAAAAGGTTTGGCATTGAATTCTTCCAGTTTCTCAAATACAGCCTCATTCAAGTCTGACAAAGAGAAGAACTGGCGATTGCGCAATGCTGCGATAATCCATGTCGAGATTATACCAACTGTCCCCTCGACATTTGCTTTATCCTTGGGTTTACGAACCCGGGCGGGGACAATTGCGGTTTGGTAATGTTCCGCCAGTTCCTGATAGTTTCTGGTTAAAAGCGGTTCATATCGGCTTGATTTCTTCACACCGGTCTTAAGGTTGTCGCAGGCAATTACTCTTGGAACACCACCAAAATACGTAAATGCATGGATATGTGCCGTAATCCAGTTCTCCATTTCCATGGACAAGAATGCTTCGACATATGAGTAGCCGCTACTAGCTAGGGTTGCTACAAAGATGTATGCTTTCAACCCTTCGCCTGTAAGGGAATCCTGTACGATTGCGGTTTTGCCTGCCCAGTCAACTTCCATTAGTTCACCGGGCTTTCGGTGAATGTGCATAGTCGCCTTATGTATCCTGGCATAGTCTCTGTAAATTTTACAAAACTGGGTGTACATATAATACGATTTGTTTGCACTCCTTGCCTGGTCACAGTATTCGGCCCAAAGCAAGGTTAAGGTTACTCCGCTCTTTGCAAGTTCCTTGTGCATAGACTCACAATCCGGCATTAGCCTTTCTGGATCATGACTTCTTTCCGGGAACATCAGCTTGGCAATTTCGGGGTTCGATTGTTCAGCAAGAACCTCTGCAGAAAGCGAAAGCTCTTTTAACCGCTTAAGAACACTTCCTACCGTATTCTTTGAGCAACTAAGACTTGCAGCTATGTTGCGATTACTCATTCCTTGGCTATGAAGCCGAAGAATAGATTTGTAATTGGTCATCTAATTGACCCTCCTTAGAATTTATTAGCACAAATGTGCCTGAATTCTAAGTACCCGTAAAAGAAAAACGTCCCTCCGTCCAAGACCGTGGGTCAATTCGAGCGTGATAGTGGGTCAATTCCGCCGTGAAGGTGGGGCAATCGGTCCGAAATATTCACTCTTAATGAAAAATATTCGTCTCTTCATTGCGGTGTTTATTGTGAACTTCCTCGATAATTAACTCTCTATCGGTTTCGGCAAGTGGCGTACTTTTAAAAAATGGCTGAATTCTGCGGAAAACGGCCGTTTTTTGTTGTTATTTTCAGCTGGTTATGGTACGATAGAAGAGAGTTAATTAACTCTCATGAAGGAGGCCGTAATGTACGCTGATGTGAGAGTGAAAATACCAAAGGAAAAAGGGAAGGTTACACGAAAGAAAATCAAGGGAACCACCTATATTTACTATCAGTTAGACAGGGTTTATGACTCGGAGAAAGGATACAGCATACCCAAAAGCACAACCATTGGAAAAGCTTGTGAAGATGATCCTACCATGATGTTTCCTAATGAAAAGTACCTGATATATTTTCCGGAAGCAAAACTTCCAGATGAAAAAAAGAGGGCTTTAAGATCTGCCTGTTTAAGGGTTGGGGGCTACATGGTTCTTCGAAGAATCATTGCAGACTACCATCTGGATGAAACACTGGCTCAGCTGATCGGCAAAGAGAGCGGACTGTTTTTGGACCTTGCAGTTTACACCATCATTGCAGAGAACAATGCAGGCCAGTATTATCCGGACTACGCCTATAACCACCCTTTGTTTACCGATAAGATGCGAATGTACAGTGATTCGAAGGTTTCAGATTTCATAGGCAAATTAGAGAAAAGTCAGAGCGTTGAATTCTTGAACAGATGGAATGAAAGCAGAGACCATAGGGAGAAAATTTACATATCCTATGATTCAACCAATAAGAACTGTCAGGCCGGAGATGTTGAGTTTGCGGAAATGGGCCATGCCAAGGATGACAAGAGCAAACCAGTGCTGAATTATTCCATAGCCTATGACAGAAACAACAGAGAACCTTTGTTTTACGAGATGTATCCAGGCAGCACGGTGGATGTGTCCCAGCTTCAGTACATGCTGGAAAAAAGCGTGGGTTATGGCTATCGGCATGTTGGCTTTATTTTGGACAGGGGATACTTCGCCAAAGAAAACATAAGATACATGGATAAATGTGGTTACGACTTTGTCATCATGATGAAAGGCATGAAGAAGTTTGCTGGCGAACTTATAAATGAGCATATGGGAAGTTTTGAGGATAGCCGAAGCCATTGGATAAGAGATTATGGAGTCAGTGGCACAACAGTAAAGGGGAGATTGTTCCCATCCGATGAAAAAGACAGGTACTTTCACATATACTTTAATGATCGCAAGCGTACGGCGGAAAGGGTCCAGCTGAATGAAAAAATCGATCGCATGGCAGATTACTTGAAAACTCGGGAAGGAAAAACTGGCTATGAATGTCCAAGTGCATGCTGTCGTTACTTTGACCCAATCTATCACACACAAGGGGATGAGAAGACATTTATGTTTGCTAGAGAAAAACAGGCTGTGATTGAAAGAGAAATCAAACTGTGCGGATACTTTATCATCATCACTTCAGAGAAGATGACTGCAGAAGAAGCGATTGACCTGTATAAGAGTCGTGATGGGTCGGAAAAACTGTTTAGGGGAGACAAATCATATCTGGGAAATAGGTCTTTGAGGGTGTATGGAAGCGAATCGGTAAATAGTAAGATCTTCATAGAGTTTGTGGCACTGATCATACGAAACAAGTTCTATACTTGCCTGAAAGAGCAGATGAGAGAGAGCAGGAAAAAAGACAATTTCATGACAGTCCCTGCTGCACTCAAAGAGCTTGAAAAGATTGAGATGATCAGGCAGACAGACGGGAACTATCGTCTAGATCACGCGGTGACGGCAAGACAAAAGAAGATCTTAAAGGCCTTTGATATGACGGAACGAAATGTTCGAGAACAGGCAATCGGGATCAATGAGAAGCTGCAAGTGATAGGTTAAATGTGGAGGTGCGAAGATGGCAAGACGAAACATACCGATAGATGAAAAGATTGAAAGACAAAAAGAAGTGGTGGCAAAAGCGAAAGACAAGTATGATGCTGCGTTGAATGAACTGAAGATTCTTATGAAAAAGAAGCAGGATATGGAAGGCAAGGAATTGCTGAACGCATTTGTCAACAGTGATAAAAGTCTTGATGAAATCATCGCCTTTATGCGTGGAAAAGGTGAGGATGACGTTTAGAAAAGTATTCGAGAGTTAATTTTTCAGGAAGTTAAGATTTATCGTATCGTGATATGATAATCATGCTTTTTGGACACCCCAAAACGAGACGAAATCTTGCCGGATTAAGTTGGCTCGTTTGGGGTGTCTCTTTTTTCACCTCAATACCTATTTTTGCCATTATTGTATCTTTAAGCCAATGACAAAACAAGTGAGCAATTCTGCAAGATCATGGACAAAACCTGTGAGCACGGCAAGGTCAGATCACGGGATCAAAAACAGTGAATAAAAAAATCCTGAAAAGCCCAGAAAATGGTATTGATTTACACTTAAAAGTGACCCGGGTTTAACGCTGAAACTTGACCCATCCTAGGGGGGCTAGCAAGTAGTGAACCTGGTTCTGATTTACACTGTACCTTGAAAATTTAACACTGTGATTTGACCCGCCTCTGAAAGAAAAATATAATTCTTTCTGCATGTCATTTATGCAGAAAGGAGGAAAAAGAGGTGAAAGATTTGGAAGACTGGGCCGCTGTACAAAAAGTGTACAAGCAGACAAAGTCCAAACGAGCTACAGCCAGTATTCTAGGCATAGCAAGAAATACCGTCAAAAAGCTTCTTGAATTATCCGAGCCGCCAAAGTATCAGCGAACGGTGTATGGAACAAAGATTGATAAGTTCAAGGAACAGATTATCGAATGGAGATGTGAACCATACGATTTTAATGGAACACGGATTTTCAGAGAACTTAAGAAGAGAGGCTATACCGGAAGCATCAGTCCAATTTACCGATTCTTAAACAAGGTTGACGAGGACATCGATGACCACATCAGTAGGAAAGCAACAGTGAGGATTGAAACGCCTCCTGGCGATCAAGCGCAGTTCGACTGGGCGGAATACGAAATGGTCATTGGGGGCAGATATCGAAAAGTGTATTGTTTTTCAATGATTCTGGCCGCTTCAAGAAAGAAGGCCATTTGCTTCTCCCTGAAGGTTGACGGGGATGCAATCTACGAAGCCATCCAGGAACTTTACGATGATCTGGGAGGCGTAACATTGGAGCTTCTGATTGACAATCCCAAAGCCCTTGTTATCGAGAACAATCCAAGGACTGAGGAGGAAATCAAGTACAATCCACATGCGCTAATGATGGCAAAACATTTGGGGACCGAGTTGAACGCATGCCCCTGCTTTTGGCCTAGAAAAAAGGGCAAAGTTGAGAGGCCATTCAACTTCATAGAAGAGCAATTCGTCAAAGGAAACACTTTTGCGACCATGGATGAACTCAATCATCGCGGGAAAAAATTTGTGGACGAATGGTGTGATGAAAAGCATACGACAACAAAGCGAATTCCAAACCTGCACTACCTGCTGGAAGAGAAGCAAGTATTACAACCGCTTCCGTCATTCCATTACCGTGCAAGTTCATTGAAAAAACGGATTATAAGCCCGGATAGTTATGTCAGCGTTGACAGTAGCAAATACAGCGTTCCTGTGAAGTATGTGGGCAAACCAATACTTTTCAGGCTGGTCTACGGATACAAGCTTGAGATTTATGATAAAAAAGAAAATTTCATCATGAGCATTGAAGCCTCAAAAACGAAACACAGTACCATCACAAACCCCGCTCATTACGAAGCGATAGCAAAACGGGTAAGTACATCCATTCCTCAGATCCGAAGAGATTTTACAGCCAGATTCGACAACGGTTACAAATACTTGGAAGCGGCTGGAAGAAGATTTGACCAGCCGACGCATCATGCAAGAAAAATCATGGAGTTGCAGGAACTGTTTGATGATTCTTTGTTGGACAGATTTATTGGAATTGCAGTAGATGAGGATAAGATGGATATCAAATCCTTTCGAGGCCTCCTGCGAAATTATACCAATGGCAAGCACTTGTCGGTCCAGCAAGAGATAGTTAAGAAGGAGCCTGAAAACAAGTATGATGGCGCTTCCGGGCTCACAAGAGAGTGCAGCTACTATGAGCACGCCCTAAGGGAGGAAACGCCATGCAGCAAGTAATGAACGACACGAACGCCTATATCCAGGCGAAAATGAAGCAATTCAAGCTTGTTGACATGCGGGAACAGTATTCAGACCTTATTGCGGAAGCAGAAACAACCTCCATGGGATATATGGACTTTCTGGTACGTTTGCTTTCGGCTGAGGAAGAAGGAAAAAAAGCCCGCCGATGCGAAAGGCTGTTGGGCAATGCTCGTTTTGAATCACCGGCAACCCTTGGAGACATCGACTATGGCTTTAACAACACTTTGAATCGGGATAAGATTGAAGAATTGGGCAGCTTGCGATTTCTGGATGCTCATGAAAATGTCATCGTTATCGGACCGCCAGGTGTTGGGAAAAGCATGATTGCAACTGGAATAGGCAAAAACGCCTGCAAGGCAGGACGAAAGGTATTGTTTGTAAACGCCAAAGAACTTGTGGACAAGCTTTTCGATGAAATGAACCAAGGCAAGCTGCCAGAAATACTCAAAAAGCTGAATAAGATCGATCTGTTGATTATCGATGAATTGTCTTATTTAAAAATGGACAAAGAAAGAGAGAGCCTTTTTTTCCAGATCATTCGCCAACGATACGAAAAAAGCTCCCTCATCATTACAACCAACCTGCCTATGGGCAAGTGGAATCAACTGTTTACAGGACAGTTGGCCGCAACGGCAATTCTTGACCGATTGCTCCATCACTGTCATGTGCTTAGTATAACGGGTGACAGCTATCGTGTCAAAGGGTCAAAAAACAGTGTGAATACAAGAAAGGATACAGAATGAATCCAAAAATAGATGAAAATGCAGCACGTCTTTTGCAAGAGCTGTACGCATATGAAAGAGTTACAGCGATGACACCTGAAGAAAGAGATGTCCTTCGAAAATGGGTATCTGAAGGCAACAGCGTCCATGAGAATGCTTCTATGAGCGTTAGTGAAAATGGCAGGCCAACGAACTTCCTGGATGTTTACCGTTATGAGAAAGAGCGGCTGGAAGCCATGAGAAAGCGTTCCAGGATGGAGGAGAAATGCAATGCGAAAGGTGAATGACGAAGAGTTGATCAAGGTAGTTCAAATATACAACGATGAAGGGCGTCTTGCAGCTTATGACCTTCTCCGTGACCATTACGGGGTGAAAAAGCCGTATTACGTGTTGAAGCGAATTCAAAAAAATCCAATGTTTGAGTATGACAAGGAAAAAGACTGCTATCAGATTCATGACGAATCTAAAGCTGACGGACTCTTCATGAGCATGGATGAACTTTGTTCACCAGTGGCTTCTCCAGGAAGTATGCAGGCTGAAAGTCGACCAGATGAAATGGAACAACTCATCCGGGAACTGCTGGGTGACCGCTTATTGGAACTAAGCAGATACATCACGCTGGAGTCATCATCAAGGACGATGATCATTGACCAAACCTCTTTAAAAAATGCAGGTTATCGAGTCATTACACATTAACAGGTGGGTCAAATCTGAGTGTGAATAATAGGAATTACAAGAAAATCTGATCCACCAGGGATCAAGCCTCAGGTGGGTCAGATTTAAGTGTAAAAGTGGGTCAATTTTACTTGACAATCAACAAATGGTGTTAACTTCCTGAAAAATTACGCCTAATCACAAAATCATATTATGGAAACATGCATAAACCCTGGAAACAAGCCATTTTCACTTGTTTGTCTCCGGGGTTTATGATATACTTTACTTAGGCGTAAATACACCTAAGGGAGTGAAAGATATGTATCTTGATTTTTTAGTGAAAATACCCAATGTCGCAGGGAAAATCACCTACCGAAAAAAGGGTGAAACAAGCTATGTTTACTATGAATACGACCGCATTTACGACAAGGTCAGCAAGAAGACGAATCCCAAAAGAGTAACAATAGGAAAGAGGTCCGAAGCGGATCCTACGATGATGCTGCCCAATGAAAAGTACCTAAAATTCTTCCCTGATGAAGACGTGCCTGAAATGAGCCATAGGATCAAGAGGAGCAGCTGCCTGAGGATTGGCAGCTGGATTGTCATCCGAAAAATTATTGAAGAGTACAAACTGGAAGATATCCTTCAAAACTATATCGGCAAAAGAGATTTGGGGCTTGTCCTTGATTTGGCCACATACAGCATCATATCCGAAAGCAATGCGGGCCAGTATTATCCTGATTATGCCTATAACCACCCGCTGTTTACAAACGGAATGCATATATACAGTGATTCAAAGGTGTCAGATCTACTTCAGTCTATGACAGAAGAACAAAGCGTTGGATTTCTGAATGAGTGGAACGCTTCCAGAGATCATCGCGAAAAAATATATATTTCCTATGATTCGACAAACAAGAACTGTCAGGCTGGGGAAATAGATCTTGTCGAGTATGGACATCCAAAGACAGATGTTGGTCTTCCCGTGTTCAATTATGCGGTGGCTTACGACACAAACAACCGTGAGCCTTTGTTTTATGAGAAATATCCTGGAAGCATTAATGATGTCTCCCAACTCCAAATCATGCTGGATAAAGCGGCAGGCTACGGCTATAAAAAAATAGGCTTCATACTGGATCGAGGCTATTTCAGCAAAAGCAACATCAAATGCATGGATGATCATAATTACTCTTTTGTCATCATGGTGAAAGGGATGTACGATCTGGTGAATCGCCTTGTTTTGGAAAACAAAGATACCTTTGAGAATAAATGGGTTAACCACATCGATGAGTATGATGTGTATGGGATGACCATAAAAAGAAAGCTGTACGAAACAGACAAGAAGGACCGGCATATCCACATATATCACAGTATCGTGAAGGAAAGCGTCGAGCGAACGCTGCTTACGAAGAAGCTTAGACAGATGAAGTCATATATGATGAAGCATACGAATGAGGTGATTACCTTTGGCCCAAGATTCAGCAAGTATTATATTCTCCATTACAATGAAAAAAATGGTGTATTCCAATTTGCCGAAGATCGAACAAGGGTGATTGAAAGAGAAAACAGCCTCAGTGGCTACTTTTGCATCATAACATCAGAAAAGATGACTGCAAAAGAAGCTCTTGATTTATACAAAAGCAGAGATACATCAGAAAAGTTATTTCGGGGAGACAAATCATACCTTGGCGACAAGAGTTTGCGAATTTACGGTGATTCTGCGGCGGAATCGAAGATTTTCATCGAATTTCTTGCATTGATCATTCGAAACAGAATCTATACTTGCTTAAAAGATGAAAAAATGAGGCTTGATAAAAGGCCTAATTACATGACAGTGCCTGCAGCCCTAAGGGAGCTGGAGAAGATTGAGATGGTCAGATTAACAGATAATCAGTACAGACTTGATCATGCCATAACATCGAGGCAGAAAACGATACTGAAAGCATTTGGTTTAGATTCAAATATTGTCAAGCACTATGCAACAGAAATTGGCAGACTGTTAAAGGAGGCAAAGTAAATGGGACGTGGAAGAAAAGCCGGAGTATCTACAGCAGAAGTGTTGGAACAGCAGATAGAAAAGGCACAGGAAAAAGTCATAAAAACCAAGGCGGCGTACGATCATGCAGTTGATGCCTTGCAGAAGATATTGGACAAGCGCGATGCTCACCGTAAAGATACTCTGTGGAAGTCAATCGCTAAAAGTGACAAGTCATACGAAGAGATCCTTGACTTTGTTTTGGAAGCCAAAGATGGGGTTAGATGACAATGGGTAGAGTGAAAAAGAATTTGTCGCTAGACGAACGGATTGAAAAAGCGCAAGAAAAAGTAGCGAAATATTCACAGCCATATCAAGAAGCAATAAACGAGTTAAAGAAACTCTTAGATGAAAAGAACAAGAGTCAGCAGGATCTATTACTGGATGCTGTTACAACAAGCAAAAGATCCTACGATGAAATCATGGCCTTCATTCAAAGCGATCCTACAGAAGATGTATGGTACGAGCCTGGTCAAGACTTTTAGACAAATAAAGCCCTCATTTTGTTAGCGTTGCACAAGATGAGGGTTTTTAGGCGTAAAAAAGCAGGAAGCTAACAAAATGGGCTTTTTTGTTGTTTCTGGGCTTGAGGTATGATAAACTTAACGAGTAGGAATTCATGCTCTTGTGGAGGTGGAAAATGTACTTTGATTTTCTAGTAAAAATACCTGAGAACACCGGAAGAATAACGACCAATAAAAAGAAGGATACGACATACATAGAATACACGTATGAGCGAGAGTATCTTCCGGAAAAGAAGTATACCAAGGCACGAAGAACAACCATTGGAAAGATGTCAAAAGCAGATCCAACAATGATGCAACCCAATCATAACTTCGTAAAATTCTTTCCAGAAGTAGCACTTCCCGATTTGAAAAGTGTAACAACAAGAAGCAGCTGTCTCCGTTCGGGTTCTTTTATCGTCTTAAAGAAAATCATGAATGAGTATGGCTTGCCGCACATACTTGGGCAGTATTTTGACAATGATGAAGTTGGATTGTTTTTGGATTTGGCAATCTATTCTATTGTTTGTGAAAACAATGCTGGACAGTACTATCCAGACTATGCCTATAACCATCCCCTGCTAACAGAAGGCATGCGTCTCTATAGCGATGCTAAGGTTTCGAGGTTTCTAAACTCAATAACAGACGACCAGATTGCTGGATTTTTGAACAGTTGGAACGAAGCAAGAGATCACAGGGAAAAAATATATATTTCTTACGATTCAACAAATAAAAACTGTCAGGCGGGAGATATAAGAATGGTCGAGTATGGCCACGCCAAGGACCATAAAGGTCTTCCAATTTTCAACTATTCAATCGCCTATGATACTAAAAACAAGGTCCCGCTTTTTTATGAAGAGTATCCTGGAAGTATCGTTGATGTTTCACAATTGCAGTTCATGTTGAAGAAGGCCCAAGGGTACGGTTATAGAAAAGTGGGATTTATCCTGGATCGAGGTTATTTTTGCAAAGAAAATATCCAATACATGGATAAGTGCGGCTATGATTTTGTGATCATGGTCAAAGGCAAGGCATCGTTGGTGAATCAGCTGGTTTTTGAAAACAAGGGGACCTTTGAAAGCAAACGCGCACATTTTATAAAAGGATATCAAACATACGGAAAAACAATAAAACGAAAATTATACGTCACTGACAAAAACGACAGATACTTTCATGTCTTTCATAAAATCTCAAAGGAAAGCTCGGAACGCCAGGTCATTGAGGCAAAAATCGAAAGAATGGCAAGCTTCCTTGAAAAACAAAAGGGCAAGGTTGTGGAGATTGGCGACTCATACAGGAAATACTTTGAGATTTTCATGAATCATAAGACAAATGTCTTTGTAATGGCCAGGGAAAAGGCGGATGTTATTGAACGGGAGCTAGAGCTCGGCGGATACTTTGTGATCATCACCTCCAAAAAGATGAGTGCTGGCGAAGCCTTGAATCTGTATAAGAGCCGCGATAGCTCTGAAAAGCTTTTCCGTGGTGACAAGACATATCTTGGCAATAAAAGTATTCGCGTACATACGGATGAGTCGGCTTCGGCAAAGATTCTCATTGAGTTTGTGGCCTTAATCGTGAGAAGCAAAGTCTATACCCTGCTAAAAGATGAAAAGGCGAGAATAGAAAAAAATCCAAATTACATGACGGTTCCGGCAGCGTTAAAGGAACTGGAAAAAATAGAAATGATACGACACATGGATAATGTGTATCGTCTAGATCACGCGATAACAGCAAGGCAAAAAACAATTCTGAAAGCATTTGGCGTTAATGATGATTATGTCAAATACAGAGTGAATCGAATCAGTGAGCAACTGATCAATGCCAATACGAAAGGAGAATCAATAAATGGCGAGAACGAGGAAGACGATTTCGATTGATGAAAAGATTAGCAAGGCAGAAGAAAATCTTGTAAGAGCAAAGGCCAGATACGACAAGGCTGCAAGTGAACTCGAGAATCTCTTGGCGAAAAAAAGAGCAATGCAGACAGATGAAATCTATGCAGCATTCTCTAAAAGCAGCAAATCCTATGAAGAAGTATTAGAGTTTTTAAAACAGTAAAAAAGGGCGAGTCAGCTTGGTTTCTGGCTTGCCCTTTTGCATTCGAGTAGGAAAATATTGAGAAGTTAACATTTTATTGGCAACCTCCTTCATGACGAACATTTATTATATAATATTATATAATAAAACTATATAATTCACAAAAAGTTTTTAATGTGGGCATGCTGGCGCGAATCCATGGCAAACTCAGAATTTGTACATGGTGCTGTCGGGGCTGGCGTTTTTATCATGGATGGAATTGGAAGGGAATATGGCTTATAATAAAAATAGTGAGAAAAATATCTTATAAAAGGGGTTGAACGATGAAGATTGCAGTGGAAAGTCTGGTTTCATTTGAAGAGTGGATTCAGTCGCCGGAAAAGGTGATGGAAATGGCCGATTCCATGGGTGAAGTGGTGGTTCTAAAGGACAATAAGCCGGCATATTATATTCAAGCCTTATCGGGCGGTTCTTTCGGGGAAGAACAGAAGAAAATGCCCAAGGAGAGCCGGGCGTTTTCTGAAAAAAAGACAGTGAATAAAAAGAAACTGACATTGAAAGCCGCGGCTGTTCAAGTATTGAAATCTGCTGAAAACGGCGAGCTTCATGTTTCGGAGCTTGCGGATGCAATTTTTGATCAAGGGCTTTATACCAAGCGGGACGGAACCAAAGCGCCCTATACCCAGGTTCGTGCCATGTGCGGCCAATACAAGCAGGACTTTGAGGCTTTGCCGGGCAATCGGGTGAAGTTGATAATAAAAAAGACAAAATAGAAGCGATCAAGAAGGAGAAGAATCCATGAACATTCTCGTAACAGGCGGTGCCGGCTATATTGGTTCTCATACCTGTGTAGCTTTGATGGAAGCGGGCCATAAGGTTTTTGTGGCAGACAATTTGTGCAACAGTAAGATTTCTACTTTGCAGGAAGTGGAGCGTCTGACTGGGAAGTATGTGACGTTCTACAAAATTGATGTAACCGATGCAGAGTTGGTGGAGATTATCTTTAATTCCCATAACTTTGACGGAGTGATCCATTTTGCCGGTTTGAAGGCTGTTGGGGAGTCGTGCGAGAAACCTTCGGCGTATTACTACAACAATCTGGTTTCCACTATGGTATTGGCGGAAGCCTGTATTCGTCATAATGTGCCACGGTTTGTTTTCAGTTCTTCGGCTACTGTATATGGAGACAATAACGTACCGTTTGTAGAAACGATGGAATTGCTGCCTACGACAAATCCGTATGGGGAAACCAAGAAGATGAGTGAACGGATATTGACGGATATTGCTGCGGCTCATCCTGAGTTTTCTGTTTCCTTGTTGAGGTACTTTAATCCGGTTGGTGCCCATACAAGCGGGAAGATCGGGGAAGCGCCCAATGGCATTCCCAACAATTTAATGCCGTATGTGGCGCAAGTTGCCAAGGGAAAACTGCCTGAGCTTCGGGTCTTTGGGTCTGACTATGATACGGTGGATGGCACTGGGGTGCGGGACTATATTCATGTTTGTGACTTGGCGGAGGGGCATGTTGCCGCTTTGTCTCATCTTACTCCGGGTGTGCATATTCATAATCTGGGAACTGGGCGAGGAACCTCTGTACTGGAATTGGTGCATGCTTTTGAAGAGGCCAATGGCTTGTCTATTCCTTATTCTATTGTTGACCGTCGGCCTGGGGATATCGCATCGTGCTATGCGGATGCTTCCAAGGCGGAACGAGAGTTGGGGTGGACTGCTAAGCGGGGCATTGTTGAAATGTGCCGTGATGCATGGAATTTTGAAAAGAATTATGAGGAGCCTAAAGTCGAAATTTAGCCTTCCATGGGTATAAATGGTTTATATTGGAGGGTGGTTATGAAGATTGCAATTGCAGGAACAGGTTATGTGGGTTTGTCCAATGCAGTGTTGCTTTCTCAGCATAATGAAGTGGTGGCATTTGATATCAACCAGTGGAAGGCGGATTTGATCAATGCGGGTAAATCTCCCATTATTGATACTGAGATTGAGGAATATCTTGGAAATGGCGGACTGAATCTGGTGGCGACGGTTGATCCGGTATTGGCTTTTACCGGGGCGGACTTCGTGATTATTTCAACGCCTACCAATTATGATCCGGTGAAGAATTATTTTGATACATCGTCGGTGGAGACCGTGATTGGCCAGGTGTTGGAGATTGAACCTTCTGCTGTGATGGTCATCAAATCAACGGTACCGGTGGGCTATACGGAATCGGTACGGGAACAGTTTGGAACATCGAATATCCTGTTTTCTCCGGAGTTCTTGCGGGAAGGCCATGCCCTGTATGACAACCTGTACCCATCTCGGATTATTGTGGGGGAACAGTCAGAACGGGCTGAGGTCTTTGCGTCCTTGCTGGTTCAGGGTGCCATTAAAGAAGATATATCGGTGCTGTTTACCAACTCCACGGAAGCGGAAGCCATCAAGCTGTTTGCCAATACCTATTTGGCCATGCGGGTTTCCTATTTCAATGAGCTGGATACCTATGCAGAGATACGGGGATTGGACACCAAACAGATCATTGAAGGGGTTTGCCTGGATCCGCGGATCGGAAACCATTACAACAACCCATCCTTCGGGTATGGGGGATATTGCCTGCCAAAGGATACCAAGCAGCTGTTGGCCAACTACCAGGATGTACCGCAGAATATTATGGCGGCCATTGTGGATGCCAACCGGACACGGAAAGACCACATCGCCGAGATGATTCTTTCTAAGAAGCCTGCGATTGTTGGTGTTTACCGGCTGACCATGAAGACGAATTCGGACAATTTTCGGCAGTCTTCCATTCAGGGCGTGATGAAGCGGATCAAGGCCAAGGGTATTGAAGTGGTGGTCTATGAACCTGCACTGGAAGACGACTTGTTCTACAATTCCCGGGTGATACGGGATTTGGAAGAATTTAAAGGAATCTGTGATGTGATCGTGGCCAATCGCATGGAAGACAAGCTTTTAGATGTGGAAGAAAAAGTCTATACCAGAGACTTGTATCGGAGAGATTAGATCGAGAGATATATTGACAAAGAAAGAGGGGCGTGACGGATGGAAGCATTTATTGAACGGTTTAATAAAGGCATGCAGCATACGAAAATTGTAAGAGCGGTAACTTCTCAGGATTTGTATCAAGACGAGCATGAAGGTGAATCGGTTTGGAATTTGCAAAGCGTAAAATTTATTCCGGCAAGTGGTGCGGCAACGAGAATGTTTCAGGATTTGTATGCCTTTGTTAACGAGTCAGTGGAGTCGAAGCCTGTTTCATCTTTCTTTCATCATTTGGAAGAGTTTGCGTTTGTAGATGAGTTGAAGCAACATGTCGATTGCAGCATGAATGAGGGAGACTTGATCTCGAACCGTGTTGCCATTGCCTTGAGCTTGTTGGAGAATGGTCTGAATTACGGCAATCTGCCAAAAGCATTGATTCAAATGCATCGTTATGAAGGTTTCATCGCTACGCCCATTGATGAGCATATCTATGAAGGGGAGCGGTATTTGAATCCGGAAGAGGTCTCTTTGCATTTTACGATTTCCAAGGAGCATGAGGAAGCCTTTAATGCTTATGTAGCATGTGTCACAAAAGATAAGCCTCATGTTCAGATTTCTTATTCCTTTCAAAAACCCTCAACGGATACGTTGGCGGTAGATTTGTCCAACCAGCCCTTTTTGTTGGATGATGGGAAGCCCCTCTACAGAGCGGGTGGCCATGGTGCCTTGATTGAAAATCTAAATGATTTGAATGCAGACCTGGTCTTTATCAAGAATGTTGACAACGTGTGTCATCGGGACCATGTGCAGGATACGATCAATTATAAAAGAAAACTGGCATCTATTGGGTTGCGGGTTAAAAAGCAGATTGACGGTTATTTGCATGCGCTGTCAACTGGTCAGGAAGATCTTGCTGAAATCGCGGTCTTTATCAAGGATGTATTGAAGATCGACTCGAAGGCGGCTCTGACTAAAGAGAGGGCTTTTCATTTCTTGAATCGGCCCTTGCGAATCTGCGGCATGGTGAAGAACCAGGGCGAACCCGGCGGCGGTCCTTTTGTTGTGGACAACGGTGACTACACCGATCTGCAGATCTGCGAAACAGCCGAGATTGATTTGAGTCTTGAAGAGAATGCAAGAATTTTAAGCGAATCAGCTTATTTCAATCCGGTGGATCTTGTCTGCTTTGTACGGGACTATGAGGGTAATAAGTTCAATCTCTTGGATTTCGTGAATAAAGAACGCTACTTTATCAGCGAAAAATCCTATAAGGGACGTAAGCTCAAAGCCTTGGAGCATCCGGGTTTGTGGAACGGCGCCATGCATAATTGGAATACAGTCTTTGTGGAAGTGCCCCTGTCGACCTTTAATCCGGTGAAGACCGTGAATGACTTGCTGCGGCCGGGTCATCAGCCTCGTTAAGATTCATATTTGGATGCTTGAAAGTTGAATGAAATAGAGATGTGTTTTTGGAGAGAACTTCGGTTCTCTCTTTTTTTATTTGGTCATTTTGCACCCTGTAGGGTGCAAATGGTCAAATTGAGAGATTTTCAGATGTCGATATAATCATAGGTACAAGAACAAAATATAACTGAGCAGTCAGCAGGGTGTAGTAAGAGGAGAATACATGGGAACATTATTGAACAGCATCGAAGTGATTCCAGAGAAGCTAAAGAAGCTTTGCGAGAATAGAGAATCAATTATGGGCAAGCTTTCTGGATATGTAGAAGATAAGGAGATCAATCGCATTGTAGTTGTGGCCTCCGGCACTTCGTACAATGCTGCCTATACAACAAAGCGGTTTGGGGAAGAGATATTGGATTTGCCTGTCGAGATCATCTATCCAAACACCTTTTACAACTATTATAATCAGGAGTTTTTGTCATCAGACGTCTTGTACATCTTTATCTCCCAGACGGGATCGACAAAGCTGGTGCACGACTCTCTGGTGCGGGTTCGTGATTTAGGCCTAATGAATGTGGCCATTACGGAGAATGATGAGTCCTTCATCGCTTCGGCGGCTTCCCTTTCTTTGAACATGGGAACAGACATCGAAGAATATGTGTACCGGACCATTGGATATTCGGCAACATGCGCGACCATGTATTTGGTATACTTGAGTCTGTTGCGTCTGTCGGGCAAGGGGACAGAGGAAGTGATTGAGGCCTACATGGCAGACTATATGCGTGCTGTTGAGCACCTTGACGGAATTGTGGAAGGTACGCACGAGTGGTATGAGAAGCATGCAGCGGTGATTGCCGGATTCGACAAGTTTATCTTTGCCGGGGCTTCTGATCTGTTGCCGGTGGCCATGGAGGCGGACATCAAGTTTATGGAGATGGTGCCGGTCTTCACCAACCACTTCGAAATGGAAGAGTTGATCCACGGACCGCAGAATGCCTTTGACAAGAAAATTGGGTACTTCCTGCTGGCAAAGACCGGGATTGATGAGGTGAAGGCGTCGCATATCGCAGAATTCATCAACACGGAGATTGGTCACAATGCAGTGCTTGTTGGAGATAAAGTGCTGGGCGACATGGATATTTTCATTGATTTCGCCAGTGAGCATTTTTATCCTTTGGAAATCATTGCGGCGTTCCAGGTGCTTGCCTATCGCATTGCAGTCGACCGGGGCCGGGATTTGCGGGAGCGGATCAACGGGTCAGTGAACAAGTATATTCAAAAATCATTGGTTTAATGATTTGGAGGTAAAGGTTTATGTTGAAAATATTATTGGTCAGTCATGGCCGTTTTGCAGAAGGCATTGTCAGTGCAGCCGAAATCATCATGGGAAAACAGGACAATCTGGCATTTATCAATGCTTATACCAGTGATGTGACCTATGAAGAGCAATTTGCAGAGTATATGCAGTCGGTTGATTTGTCTACAGACAAGCTGATTGTTGTGGCAGACCTGTTCGGCGGCAGCGTCAACCAGAAGACCATGAAACTGGTGGACATGAAAGATGCCATTTTGGTAACGGGCTTGTGTCTGCCCATGCTGTTGGAGCTTTTGATGCTGAATGAAGAATCCGCTACTTTGGAGCGGGTAAGACAGATTGTAGAAACGGCCAAGACCGGGCTCTTGGTAGTCAATGATAAGTTTGCAGAAAAAGTGGAAGATGATTTTGACTTTTAAGGAGGGAATGAAATGATCGTAAAAATGAGAATCGATGATCGCTTGCTGCATGGCCAAATCGCATACAGCTGGAGAGCTGAGTTGGCCTATGAAGCGATTGTCATCGCCAGCGATGAAGCGGCAAATGATGATATTCGAAAAGCGGCCATGAAGATGTCTGTGCCTAACGGGGTGCGTTTGGCGGTTCGAAGTGTGGAAGCGGCAGCAGAGCTTTTGAAGAATCCGAAGCTTGCTTCGATGAAGGTGTTTGTGATTGTCGGAAAACCGGAAGATGCCTATAAGTTGTATCAGCTTCTTGAGGCACGGCCGACCTTGAATCTTGGAGGTATGGCAAAGGCGGATGGAAAGGTTGCTTTCTCGCCTGCAGTCTTTACTTCCGAGGAAGACGTTTCATATTTGGATAAGATCGACGAGATGGGGATTGAGATTGAAGTGCGACAAGTACCCAGCGAGTCGGTGAAAAAATATCAAGCATTAAGAAAGAAAATCAAGTTTTAAAGGAGGAGGATAACTATGGGAGCAGCAGTTGCAGTAGGTTTGACATTAGCCGTGATCTGGTTCCTGGAAAAGATGACGGGAACATCCATGGTTGCAAGACCGATTGTTGTTTCGTCGGTAATTGGCGTTTTATTGGGGGATGCCACTACCGGTGTGATGATTGGTGCGTCATTGGAATTGATCTTTATGGGAGCCATTCAAATTGGTGGTGCGGTTCCACCGGATCCGCTTTTTGGTGCAGCCTTGGGGACAGCGTTTGCGATCCTTACGGGAGAGGGCATTGAGGTTGCCTTGGCCCTGGCGTTGCCGATTGCCATTTTGGCGCAATCAATCAAAGTGGTTGTATTTATCGTACGTTCTTGGTTTATGGATTATGCAGTCAAGTTGGCCGAAGAAGCAAATATCAAAGGACTTATTACTTTAAACATTGGCGGACTTTTAATGCAATGTGCCTTGTACTTTGTTGTTGGATTTACAGCGATCAGCTTTGGATCAGCCGCGGTACAGGTCTTTGTTGACAACATTCCAGCGGTTATGATGAACGGCTTGAAGGTTGCAGGGGGCTTGTTGCCGGCAGTCGGTTTTGCACTGCTGTTGAAGCCAATGATGAACAAAAGCAATTTTCTCTATTTCCTTATGGGATTTGTATTGGTTTCCTACATGGGATTGCCGATGCTTGCCATCACAATCATCGGTGTCGTATTGTCCTTTGTAGTGGTATTTGAAAAGAATGACGTTCAGGTTGCGGTTGCAGGACCGGCAGTGGACGACGAAATGGAGGGCCTTTTCGATGACTAATGAAACGCTATCACCAAAAGAAGAAAAGAAGATGCTCAGAGAGTTGTTCTTCAACTCATTCGTTTTGGAAGCATCATACAACTATGAGCGCCAGCAAAGCTTAGGGTTTGCTGTGGGCATGTGGCCAGCCATCAAGCGGTTCTACAAGACAAAAGAAGATCGTGCGGATGCTTTAAAGCGTCACTTGGCCATCTTTAATATTACACCGCATTTGGCACCAACGGTAACAGGTGTTGCAACAGCCATGGAGGCGAAAGCCAGCCAGGATGAGACCTTCGACAAGAATGCAATCAACAGTATCAAGGTCGGTTTGATGGGTCCTTTGTCAGGCATTGGCGATTCCATCTTCTGGGGTACCCTGCGCGTTATCACAGTGGGTATTGGCGTATCGCTTGCCAAAGACGGAAATATTTTGGGACCACTTTTGTTCCTTTTGTTGTACAATGTGCCTCATCTGTTGGTTCGTTACTATGGCTTGAAGTTCGGCTACCGTTTCGGTACCAACCTGATCAGCAGCGCCAGCGAATCCGGATTGATTACTAAGATGTCAAAAGCGGCTACCATTGTCGGTTTGACGGTAATTGGCGCCATGAGTGCATCCATGGTTAGGATGAAGACGGCTTTGGCCGCCAACTTCGGCGGGGTGGAATTTGAGCTCCAGACCTATCTGGATCAGATCTTCCCATTGCTTTTGCCGCTTCTTTACACCCTGTTTATGTTCTGGATGCTGAAGAAGAACCAAAAGCCAACCACATTGTTGCTGACGACGATCGTGATCGGTCTTGTGGGTGTGTTTATCGGCGTATTATAGAAAGACCCGTATGCTATAATGGTGCTAAGTACGAGTGCGGTTAAGAGTGCCATTATGGGGGAATCGGATATGGAGAAGTACAATCTGACGGGAAGACAAATTTTAATTGTAAATAGTCTGTATAAGAAAGGGACACTTCGATCGCAGGATTTATCCTTGCTGGTCAATGTGTCCCTTCGGACTATTAAATATGAACTCAAGGAGATCAAGAAAAAGCTGAACGACGAGCGGGTTCAATTGGAAAGCTCTTCGAAAGGGTATGCGATTCGCATCAATGACCCGGATTTTCAGCAGTATCTGGACGACTTGAATTCATCCCGCAAGATCAAGGTTATGGATACCTTGCAGGCCCACAACTATGAGCGGGTCTTTTATATCCTGCGCAGGATTCTGACGGATGATGATTATGTGAAGTTTGAAGACTTGGCGGCTGAGATCTATGTCAGTCTGTCGACTTTGAATCAGGATATCAAGGAAGTGAAACGGATTTTGGGCAGGTTCAATCTCGAGATGACTTCCCGCCCTCATTACGGAATCTGTGTTAAGGGCACGGAGCAGAACAAAAGGCTCTGCATCTCGGAGTATATTTTCTACAACGAGAAAGTCTTTGTAGAACAATACCTGGAACATATCCGGGAGATCTTTCCCATTGAATTGGAAGAGATTGCTCAGGTGGAGGAGATTTTACGGGCTTGGACCATCCGCAACAATGTCATGCTTTCGGATATTTCCATTCGAAACATTTCCATTCATATCTCCATTGCCTTGATTCGAAACAAGCAGGGGCATTTTATTGAGGTGGACCCGGACTATTTGAAGAGAATCGGGTCGGATTCCTTGTATACCCAGGTGGTTGACCTGGCGGAAGCGGTGGGAGCCGTGTTTTCCTATGTTTTTAGTCAGGAAGAGATTGCCTATCTCTTTATGCATGTGGACAGCAAGCGGGTGATTACGGAAGCGGAAGGCACCACCGAGATTCAGGATGTGGACGTAGAGGAAGTGATGGATGCGGTCTTTGCCGAGATCTATAACAACTTTGATATCGACATCTCTGGGGATCTGGGCCTTCGAAAGTTTTTGTCCCTGCATATTCCTCAGATGATCAAACGGATCAACAACAATCTGATTGTGAGAAATCCCATTATCCATGAGAACCTGAGAAAATACATTTACGCGATGAAGGTGACCGTATCTGCAGTTGCGGTCATTGAATCCCACTACAAGGTGAAGATTCCTCTGGACGAGTTTGGCTATCTCTTGTTTTACTTCAACATGGCGCTCTTGAATTTGAAAAAGAGCCGGATCTTCAAAATTGGCTTTATCTCTTCCCGGGGGCGGTCTGAGTCTTTGATGTATGAAAACGAACTGAAATCCAGCTTTAACAACGCGGAGATTATACGCTTTGCCAACTTAAATGAAGCGGAAGCCGAAAGCGAAAATGTGGATGTTGTGGTCTCTGTAAACCGGGTGAATTCGGATGTGATTGAACACAAGGTTTCGGTGGAAGAGGGCGACCATATCAAGAAGGTGCAGGAATTTCTTCGGAAGATTGACCTCTATGCCTTGGACATCGATAAGTACTTTGGGCCTGAGCGTTTTCTGGTCGGAATATCCGGGGATACCCGGTCGGAGATTTTGGCAAAGATTTACGGGAAGATGATGGACTTGGGTGTGATCGAACGCGACCAGGACAGGAAGGTGCCCTTTGTCTCCCATGAAATTGGGAACAAGGTGGTTCATCTTCAGGATCTGTACAAGTTTGTGCGGAAGGACATCTGCCTGGTAGTGGTATTGGAAAAGCCGATCTTCTGGGAGAAGAGCGTGGTTGAGGTTCTGTTTATGATCAAGACCAAGAAGGACGGGGACAAGGATTTGTTTATCCTCTGTGACCTTTTTTCCAAGTTTGCTTCTGAGAAGAGCAAGGTCAATCGCTTGATCAGTGAACGGAACTATGCAGAGTTTATGAAAGATTTTTTAGCGTATTAAATAAATAAGGAGAATTGAAAGCAATGTGGTTGAATTTAGCATTGGGAGCCGTTGTTTTACTGGCTCATTTTTTGGAGGGCATTACGGGTTTTGGATGCACCGTGATTGCACTTCCCTTTTGCATTGCCTTGATTGGAGTAAAGACGGCAGTGCCGGTTCTGACCATTCTGGGTTGGCTCTTGGCATTGGTCATTGTGATCATTGATAGAAAGTCGATTGTGGTTAAGGAATACTTTAAGATCCTGGGCTGCGTGATTGTCGGCTTGCCGGTGGGAATCTTTTTGTTCGCTTCTTTGCCGGAGGCGCCGTTGAAAATCCTCTTGGGTGTCTTTATGATCCTTGTTGCGGTTGGCGGCCTTTACAAGAGCTTTTCTGCCAAAGCGGGCAGCTTTAATTTTGAGAGTAAGCTGGGCAAGATTGTGATGAATGTCATGCTCGTTATGGGCGGGGTGATTCACGGGGCCTTTTCATCCGGCGGTCCCTTTATTGTGGTTTATGCCACAAGGAAGCTGACGGATAAGAGCGCCTTTCGGGCGACATTGAGCGCCATCTGGCTGACTCTCAACAGCATTATTATTGGGGCGAATCTGCTGCATGGAAGCTATAGCAAAGAGGTGTTTGATATTCTTGCAGTCATGGTTCCGTTTTTGATTGGTGGCATGATTGCCGGGAATATCGCCCACAAGAAAATCGACGGGGGGACATTCACCAAGATGGTGTACAGCGTTCTGCTGGTGTCCGGGGTGTTTATGTTTGCGTAAGGCAAGTGCAGGCATTTGCAGAGGACCTGTTTGATTTTACCAGTCCCCCCTGTTGATTGCTTCAATTGTTATTCGTGGCAGTATGGATTGTTGGAAATGTTAATGCCAAGACCCAAGGAAACTGCTAATTTTATCATTACATGCTTTTTGCATTGCTGGACTTGATGAGAATGCAGATTGCAGGCAGAAACCCCTGTGAAGGAAAATCGTTGATAACTTTCACAGGGGTTTCTGCGCTAATTTTGATTGATATCCATATTGATTTTATATCTGTAGTAGTTTGCGTTATTGTAAATAAGAACAAATTCGATGGGGGTTTTATTGTGAGTAAAGGTTGTTCGTTCCATATAAAAAATGGGTTGTTTTTCGCCAATTTTTAAAATGGTTCGAATTTCTTTTGATGGCATTTTTGCCTCCAGTACTTCGGATGCTGTAATTGGTATGATCTCGTTTTGTCTTAGCAGGCCGTATAGGGAGGTGTTGGATTGAAAGTCATCTTTCGTCAGATTTAAATGCTTAAACTGCTTGATATAGGAACGGTGTAAGCTAACGATAATGTCTTGGCGCAAGCGAAGTCTTTCGATATAATAAACGTTTTCGCCCTCTTTCAATTGAAGCGCTTGGGCAATTTTTTTTGTCGGTTGAATAATTTCAAAAGTTAGTAGGATTGAATTCGGTCTTCCTCCATAAGCATGAACATCGTCTGAGAAGCTCGTCAGTCTTTTTATATCGTATGAATATTTTGTATTTCGGACAATGGTTCCTTTTTTACCCCTATACTTTTCAACAATGCCTTCTTGCACAAGCAAATCAACAGCGCCTCGAACTGTGATTCTGCTGACATCATAGATTTCCATCAGTTCGGTCTCCGAAGGCAGTTTATCGCCTTCTTCATAAACTTCATTCTGAATTTGTTTTAGTAAGTCAATATATATTTGATAATGAAGCGGTATTTTAATATTTTTATTAACTTTATTCAAGGTTGTGTCCTCCATAGATGGTTTGTTGTTGGTTGTGAGGAAAACGATAGTTCGATCATTTCAATAATGTTATTCTAACATATTTTGAGTCGGATGAAAAAAATCATAGAGAAAGTTCCTTTATGCGAAAGGACCAGCGCACATAAATTATTGTCTTGCAGGAGTGAACGTAGAGGAACCGGGAGGAAAATAAAAAAATGAAATAAAAAATATTGACAGGGAAAGAGCGAGATTGTAATATGTTATCTATAAGGTATTAAAGTTATAACCTTAGTACCTTTAAAACGAATTACTGGAGGTGATTCAATGCGAATTTATGATATCCATTCGCATTTGGGCAAAACGAGTTCGGGGGAGCAAAACTCACCTGAAGAGATGATCGGCTGCCTGGAAGAGTATGGGGTTTCAAAGGTTGGAATTAGTAGTCTGTCTGGAGTATCGATGCGTGATCAGAATGATTTGGTCTATAAAGCAATGCAAGCCTATCCGGATCGGATTTTTGGATATGGATTTATTAATCCGAAAGATCCTCGAGCGATGGAAGAGGTGCATCGATGTCTTGGTGAGTATAAGATGAGCGGCATAAAGTTTCATTCGTGGAAACATGGTTATTATCCGGATAACACGCCAGCCTTGGATCAGATTTTTTTGGAGATTTCGAAATATGACGTTCATGTGCAGACGCATGTGGGTACGGCTCCATTTAGTACGCCGTACACTTGGGCAAAATATGCGGAGAAGTATTCCAATATTGATTTTGTATTTACCCATATTGGCTATTATGAATTTGGTTTGTCTACCATAGAGGCGATCAAGGATTTAAAGAATGTGCATGTGGAAACATCAGGGCAGATGGATGTCGAGGTTTTAAAAACTGCGATTAAAGAATTGGGGCCGGAACGAGTCTGCTTTGGGACGGATTGGCCATACAAGCCAATTAATATTGAGATTGAAAAATTTGAAGAATTGAAACTGTCGGAAAGAGAATTGCAATATATTTTTTATAAGAACGCTGAACGATTGTGGAGGATTGGATAGGTTGAAAACGTTTATTTTGACAACGCATGGATCAATGGCTGAAGGGATGGTTCACTCGGCTAAAATGTTGGGCGCGGATACGGACAAATTGCTCGTAGTTCCATTTCTCGAAGGAATGGGTGCAGAAGAACTTCAAGATGAATTGGGAAACCTTGTTGAAAATGCGAGTGAAGACAATCAATTCTTGTTTCTCTGTGATTTAAAAGGCGGAACGCCATTTAATGTTGCAGGCAGATTATCGTTTAAAAACGATAATATTTCTGTTTTTTATGGTGTCAACCTCCCTATCCTATTGACTGTCTTACTAAGCAATGAGCAGATGAGCTTGAGCGATTTGTGTGATGATTTAAAAAATGTTTTGATGGAATCTTTAGGCATTGCTGAATTTTAAGGAGGAAAATGATGAATATTGGAGTATTTCGAATTGATGACAGACTAATTCATGGACAGATTGTAACCGCATGGCTTGCATATGCAGATGCAAAGCAAATCGTTGTGGCTGACGACAAGGCAGCCAAAGACGAGTTTTCACAAACCTTATTAAAAATGGCAACGCCAGCTAGTGTGCATTTGCAAATTCTATCACTTGATCAGGCAATTGAATATCATGAAAGTGGTTCAGATGATAAGAGAACGCTTCTCCTGGTCAGGGGTCCGAAAGAAGCGAGCTATTTAGTCAAAAACGGCTTAATCCCTAATTCGATCAACGTTGGAAACTTGAATATGAAAAAAGGGAAAAGCAAAATATTAGACAATCTATGGGTTGATGACGGTGATGTGAATGGATTCTACGAGATTGCAGAGAATGGGGTAGAACTCGAATACAGAACCATTCCGTCAGATCGAAGTCAAAACGTAGTGAAGTTGTTAAAAAAATACTAATTGAGAAAGGTAGGGAAAGAGAATGAGTTTATTTTGGCAAGCAGCACTAGTGGCAATCTTTGTGACAATTGCATTTATTGATTCACACATGGCACAAACACACATTTTTCGTCCAGTCTTTGTAGGTCCAGTGGTTGGTTTGATTATGGGAGATATGCAAACCGGTTTTTCTGTGGGCGTTATTGTGGAACTGATGTTCCTGGCGGTCATTTTTGTAGGAACTGCCGTGCCGCCGAATCCAACGATTAGTACAGCGATTGCAACTGGAATTGCAATTTTGGGTGGTGGGGGAACGGAGCTAGCCGTTGCGACTGCGCTTCCGATTTCGTTTATTGGTCAAATTGCGGAGACTGTACAGAATTCCGTTATCAATGTTTTCTTCATGCACCGTGTAGATCATGCAGTAAAAAAGGGAAGTGCAAAAGGAATTATTTTTTATAATACAGTACTTCCAATGACGGTTAACTTTTTCTTGTATGGAGTGCCGACATTTTTGGCAATTTTTTATGGAGCAGACATGGTCCAAGCTGTTATTACGGCAATTCCGGATAAGCTGATTACAGGACTTTCCGTTGGCGGCGGCATGATTGGCGCAGTCGGTTTTGCGCTGCTGATCAGTTCGATCAAAGAGAAAAAATTCTGGCCATTCCTGATTTTGGGATTTTTCTTCGCTTCCTATCTTGGTATCAACATGATTGGAATTGCGGTATTGGCGGTAATCAGTGTGTCTCTTTATTATTACCTGTCAATTCTTCCAAATAAAAACAAGGAAATGGCATAAGGAGGGAAAAGTAGATGGCAAATAATCAGGTGGTAGAAAATGCTATGAATGGCGAGTCGAAAATTACACGCAAGGTTTTGTGGAGAACTTTTTTTCATCAGTTAACAATACGTTGTGCGAACAATTATGAAAGACAGCAAAATGCTGGTTTTACAGAGGCGATGATTCCTGCGATCGAAGCCTTGTATGAGGATCCTGAAGATAGAAAAGCTGCATATGAGCGTCATATGGAATATTTTCTGACCCAGGATATGGTTTCAGCGATTCCGATTGGCGTGAGCGTGGCCATGGAAGAGAAATACGCAGAAGAAGGAGATATGGATCCAGAAGCGATCAACTCAGTGAAAACCGCATTAATGGGCCCCTTGGCTGGTTTAGGTGACTCTTTGTTGAATGGTACAGCGCGTCCGATTCTAGCAGGTCTTGCAATTTCTTTAATTTCTGCCGGACTCGGATGGGCGGGCCCGATCCTGTTTGTTTTGGGAATGAGTATAGTTTCTTTGGGCATCCGTTATCTGGGCGTGTTTCAAGGATATAGCCAAGGTGTTCGCTTTGTACATAAGATTCAAAGCTCGGGATTAATTAATCAAATTTCAGAATTGGCTGCTATTGCCGCCTTTGTCATTGTTGGCGGATTTATTCCAGCCCTGGTTTATATTAATATACCGATTGAATATGCAAGTGGTGATACGGTAATCAGCATTCAAGAAACGTTGGATGGCTTGATGCCGGGTGTTTTGGGCTTGGTATATACCTTGATTATGTACTGGTTGATTGCACGAAAGAAAATTTCTGCAGTGAAATTGATTTTTATCACGATGTTTATTGGAATTGCAGGAGTATATCTCGGAATTCTAGGTTAGAGAAGCAGGTGACAGGGGGCGCTGAGCGCGAGTGTAGTTGCGCGGCGCCTCGTTGTCAAATATGAAAAGTTCGGTGGTGACTTAGAAATGATAATAGATATTCATGCGCATATTAATTTGCTTAATCCCTTCGGAGAGAAAGAGATTGAGAGCTTGTTGGCAGATATGGATCGTTTTGGAATAGAAAAACGAGTGGTTTCCGCGATTCACGGCGGAAACATCAAAAAGCAAAATGATTGTATTGTAGATTTGGTAAAAAAACATCCGGATAGACTGATTGGCTGTGCGGTAATCAATCCGAAAGATGAAAATGCAATTGAGGAAAGCCAAAGGATTCTGAAGATCCCAGAGATTCGAATGATAGAATTCAACTCGCTGGAGCATGGATATTATCCGGATGCATGCAAGCGGTTGGATGAGATCTTAACAGTTTTGTCAGAAAAAGACTTGCCCATCAAAGTTTTTGCGGGGATTGGAGCCAGATCCATGCCGCAACAATGGTTGAAGCAGATAAAGAAACATAGAAACGTGAATTTCATTATCTTGCATATGGCTTGTTTCGATTATGGATACGGTTGTGTTGATTTAGCGAAGGAACATGAAAACGTATATTTGGAAACATCAAACCAATATGAAGTACAGATTATTAAAAAAGCAATAAATGAATTGTCTCCAGAGAAGTTGCTTTTCGGTTCACTTTATCCGGAACGATTTACGCGGTGTTCTATCAGCATTTTTGATACGTTTGATGTCGATTCGAGTTTTAGAAAACGAGTCTATGAGGAAAATGCGAAAAATATACTAAAATTTTCTGGAGGAAAGGAATAAGAAAATGGATGCACAGACAATAGAGGTAAGAGAAATTCTTCCTGACGATATGAAAGTGAACTTTGACGGTATTGTAGAGCAGAAGATTTTGGGAGCCAGCAATCATATTCGCATGATCGGAGAAATGATCGAGGCGGTTGCCCGGCGTGGTGTGAAAGAAAAAGAATCCATCGATGCGATTGTTGAAAAAGTAAATCTGCTTGCGCAGTTTTTTATACAAACCAGGGGGGAAGCGAGCCAAGCGGTCAGCAATGCAATTTACCTGATGATTCGCGGCATTGATGCTTACAAGAACTTGTCGGTTGAGGAAGGTGTCCGCAAGATTATTGATGCAAAAAACCGTTATCAGGTTGCTTCAAAAGAGGCGCTTGATAAAATCATTGCATATAGTCGTCAGCTGGGTAGTGACATGAGAACCTTATTTGTTTTCGATTATTCGAGTACGATTGAGAGATTCTTGGTAGAATTATCGAATGATGGAATAAAGAGAAAAATATATATTGCTGAAAGTCGTGTTATAGACGGGGGGGAGCCGTTTGTTGCTGCGTGCCAAAAGTCAAATTATGATATTCATTTCATTCCAGACGCGGCGATCATGTATTATTTGAAAGAATGTGACGCTGCCTTTATGGGGGCAGAGACGTTTTTTGCCGATGGAACAGGTTTTAATACAATTGGTTCAGATTTGGTGGGCTTGGTTTGTAAAAATTATAAGGTGCCCCTGTATTTTCTAACGACGCTGATCAAGCTTGATTTTAGGCCGACCTTTGGGAAAATGAAGAAACTGGTTTTCAATGATATAAAGAGCAAAGCTCTTGATAACTGGGATCCTAAAGGCGTTGAAATTGATAAAATTGACTTCAGCACACCGGAATTGGTTGGTGTGAGATCGGAATATATTGAAGCTTTTGTTACGGAAAAAGGTATTATTCCATCCGCTCAAATGTATCCAGTGAGCTTGGAATACTATCAATATCTTAGAGGGGATGAATGTGATGTATAGACCTAATTGTGATGTGCTTTCCATGATTCAGCCGGATCCGTTGCCAGGGAGTTATAGACATCGGGAAAAAACGATTGATAAGATTGTATATTCAGTTTTAAAGGAAACGGATATGGTCGCTAAAAATGGATTTGATGGAATCGTTTTGCAGAATATGAATGATATGCCGATCAAGCAGGAGTCGAGCCCTGAAGCGATTGCGTACATGACCAGAATTGGTTATGAGATTAAGAAGGCATTTCCAGAATTGGTTTTAGGCGTTTTGATGAATTGGGATGGTGTTTCGGGTTTGTCTGTAGCAGACGCGATTGGAGCGGATTTTGTCCGTGTGGAGCATCTGTTCACGGGTGTAGAGGTAACAAGCGCCGGGTTGCTTCAAGCACAGTGTGTCGAAATTGCAAATTTACGAAAGCGTATTAAGTCTGAGATTGCGGTATACGCTGATGTTTATGAGGTTCATGGGGTACCATTAGGAAGAAAGTCTTACAAGGATGCGGCTTGGGAAGCTATTCATGAAGCGTTTGCCGATGGTTTATTTATCGCAGGGAAAAATACGGAAGAGAGTATTGAGATTATTAAAGAGGTGAGAACCCGTGTGCAGGATGTTCCGATTTTTCTTGGCGGTGGTGCAACGGGCGATAATATTTATGAGCTTTTAAAATATTACGACGGAGTATCAGTAGCAACATGGATTAAAAATGGAGATATGAAAAACCCAATTGATCCGAATCGTGCGCGTGTTTTTATGGAGGCAGCAAATAAAGCAAAAAATTCCCGTCTGCAGCAAAGTATTTAGCAAACTCAGGAAAGAGACTAAGTCAAGAGCTGTTGAGAGAGGATTTCAAGTATTGATAATTGGATGCTTTCTCCTGTAACAGAGGCAGAACCTTACGAACTTCTAGAAAGCCTTTGAGCCGGGTATCAAGTCAACTCCTCGCTGATATATTCTAAGAATCATGGATAATCCAAATGTGTAAGCGTATAATAAATCTGAAGAATCAGAAATATTATACAGTAAAAAAGGAGTTCTGAACTTTTAAAGTGGAATGATCTTCCTCAAACATGAAGAAGATCACGAGAAAATAAAAACCACCTAGTAGCTTGACTTAATTTATTGGGCTACTTGGTGGTTTTTATGTTATAGAAACAAGGGGATGGGAATGGTTATGGATGATTTCCAATTGGAATGGTAAAAGAGGAGGAGTGTAATGGAAATTATCTTAAGCAGAAAAGGATTTGATTCAGCGGCAGGCGGGTATGCCAATCCGATACTGCCGGATGGAACCTTGTTGTCTTTGCCGATACCGGATGATGAATCATCTGTCTCGTTCTCTGACTTATTTTATCGAGGGAAATCCTACTATGAAATCCTTCATGAACTGCCTGGAAGCAAGTTGAAGCAAGACGGTGATGCTGTCTTAAGGCGAGACTACGGTTGTCATTTGGACCCAGATATTCGAAGAGAAGCGGTGGATCGGGTTGTCGACTGGAAGGGGCTGTATGGTCAGATCGACAAAGCACAAAGCCGCCTGAAAAACCCTCCGGGTTGACGGAAAACTGCGGTTTGATCCGAAAGACAGGCATGGAAGACACATTATTTATGGTTATCTGCAGGTTGGAGATGTGATTTGCGGAAATCAGAAAGCTGTGTTTGCCCCCTGGATGGAAGGGCATCCGCATGCATCCGGTGAGCGTTTGGACCGCACGGGCAATACGGTTTATGTTGCGCGGGACACCTTGAGTTTTGGTCCTGAATGTGCGGGTTTCGGTGTCTTTTTCCATAATGATCGATTGGTGCTGACAAAGGAAGGGGCGGCGCGAAGCAAGTGGCATTTTACAGAATGCTTTCGTAATGTCGAGATCTCCTATCATACCGAGAAGAACCGGAAGGCTGGATATTTCCAGTCAGCCGCAAGAGGGCAAGAATTTGTTATTCAGGAACACAATGAAATTTGTGGATGGGTGGAGTCTTTGTTTGAGTAATCTTACTACGATGATGTACAATAAGATGGATTAGTTTGCAGGGTAATTCTTTTACATATATGAGCGGTATGAAACGGTCTACCAGAGCTAGATAAGACACGCGGGTGCGGGGGAAGAGTTTATTATGGAGTTGCAGAAGATATGGAATATGCAGGGAATCTTATTTTTGCTGATTATTGTCGGCATCGTATTAAAACGGTTGAATGTTGTTAGGAGTCAGGACAAGCGGGTTTTGACAGACCTGGTAATCGGACTGTTTTTGCCGGCCAGCATTGTCAATTCATTTCAGATCAGCTTTGATCCTAAGATGGTTGAGAATTTTGGGCTCCTGATCGGATTGTCTTCCGTTTCCATGGTGATTAGCTATGTTTTGGGACTTTGCCTGTACGGGAAGCGTGACCCTAAACAAAGTGCCGCCCTCCGATTCGGAACCCTGATCTCCAATGCCGGTTTTATTGGCATGCCCATCGCGGAAAGCTTCTTTGGATCCGTGGGTTTAATGTATGCGTCCATTTATCTTGTGCCCATTCGTATTGCATTATGGACTTTGGGCTTATCCTTCTATACAAAGGAAAAGGATATTATGACTGGGATCAAGAAGGTGGCGGTACATCCATGCCTTGTGGCCATCTATATTGGATTGGCCTTGCTGATCGGAGATATTCATTTGGTTGAACCGGTGGCCGCGACAGTCCTTATGTTGGGAAAATGCACAACGCCAGTCGTTATGATCTTAATCGGGGTCATGATCGGGGAAGTGGAGAATTTATCAAGCATCTTCAAGGGGCTTGTTGTGCGATACTCCCTATTGCGGCTCTTGGTTATTCCAGCCATTATGTATGGACTTGTAAGGCTGCTGCATGTGAATGCCATGGTTGGTGGAATCGCGGTAATCCTGGCAGCCATGCCTGCAGCGACCACCACATCCATTTTGGCGGCAAAATATGAAGGGGACTATATATTGGGTACAGAGATGGTAGTTTTATCAACCTTGCTGTCTTTGATTTCCATACCCGTATGGAGGATGATTCTCTAGACGTGAGCTTGTTATACCAGCAGCATCCGGCAAGATCGGTTGCAGAATAGAATACGGATAAATAGAAGGGAACCCTTGGGAATCAGACCGATACAGGCCTGGTTTCCAAGGGTTCTTTGTTTGCTTTTATATGCGGTTTATTGAATGTCTTCATATTCTGGGATTCGATTTACGCTAGTCAATTAATCCGTGCTTTTTGAATGCCTTGTAGATTCCGTCTTGCGCGGGGCTGTCGGTGACGTCGTCGGCCACTTCTTTCAGTGTCTCAACGCCATTGCCCATGCAGACGCCGGTTCCTGTGGATTGAATCATTTCAAGATCATTCAAGCTGTCGCCGAAGCTGATGGTATGGGCCATCGGCTTTTTCATATGGTCCATCAAATGCTTGATTCCGCTGGCCTTGTTGATCCCGGTATTGGTGATTTCTCCGTTGATCAAATTGCCGGGCACGTATTGGTGGGTGAAAATAAAGATCTTGCTGCAGTCCTGCATGGTTTCCTCGAAGGCTTTAGAATGTTCCATGTCCTTGGCAAAAAAGGCGATCTTGTAGATCTCGGTTTCCCCGTGTTGGTAAAAATCCAGGGATCGAAAACGTGAATCACTGTCGTCCAGATCTTCCAGCGATCGGTTCTTCAGTAAATATTCGAGGAATCGAGGGTCGTAGTAGGCGTATTGGTAGCCTTCCAGAATATATCCGATTTCATTGGCTTCCATTGCCTGAATCAACTTTTCGATTAAAGCGGGATCCATCGGCTGCTTGTAGATGGTCTTGTTTTCGAATTCTACAACGGCACCGGCGGAGAAGATATATCCGTCAAAGCCCAGTTCGCGGATTTCAGGAATCACGCCCTTGTTGGCGCGGCCTGTTGCCACAATCACCTTGTGGCCGTTTTGCTTTGCCTGTTGAATGGCTTTTCTTGCAGAATCGGGAATGGCTCGGTCGTCATCCAGCAAGGTGCCGTCAATGTCCATAAAAATAAACTTGTTCATGCAATTAACTCCTTATGGTTCAAAACGCTTATGCGTATGGTTAAAGATGTGTCTTTCCATTATACACAAAAAGTTTGAATATTAAAACATTTAGGAAGGGAAAGTCTTTGTAAAATGGAGATTGGATTGGTCAGAAAGCGTGAATTCTAGTAGAATAATGAATGAGGAAATATCGTGAAGAAATACTGGAGGAAGTCATGATCCCATTCAATCTGCCGCCCTTGGTAGGCAAGGAAATCGAATATGTGCGTGAAGCCTTAGAGACCAACCGAAACTTAAGCGGGGATGGTCCCTTTACCAAGCGCTGCAGCGCCTGGCTGGAAGACCGGTTTGGCTTAGAAAAGGTGCTTTTAACCACCTCTTGCACCCATGCCTTGGAGATGGCGGCTTTGCTTGGGGAGATTCAACCCGGGGATGAGGTGATCATGCCGTCCTTTACCTTTGTATCAACGGCCAATGCCTTTGTGTTGAGGGGAGCGAAAGTTGTCTTTGTTGACATTCGGCCGGATACCATGAACATCGACGAGACACTGATCGAGGCTGCCATTACGGACAAGACCAAGGCCATTGTGCCGGTCCATTACGCTGGGGTGGCTTGTGAGATGGACACGATTCTAGCGATAGCCAAACGGCATGGCTTGCTGGTGATTGAAGATGTAGCCCAGGGAGTTATGGCGACCTACAAGGGACGAGCCTTGGGTTCCATGGGGGACTTTGCCACCTTCTCTTTTCATGAAACCAAGAACTATACCATGGGGGAAGGCGGCGCGCTATTAATTCGAGACAAGCATTTCATTGAGCGGGCGGAAATCATCCGGGAGAAGGGCACCGACCGCAGCAAGTTTTTGCGGGGACAGGTGGACAAATACTCCTGGGTCGACATGGGGAGTTCCTACTTGCCCAGCGAATTGAACGCGGCAGTCTTGTGGGCCCAGCTGGAAGCAGCAGACCAGATCAATTCAGATCGTCTGAAGACCTGGAATCTGTATGCGACAGGCTTGAAAGAGCTGGAGGAGCGGGGCTGTGTGGAATTGCCAGCCATACCGGAGGGCATTGCCCACAACGCCCATACCTTTTATATGAAGTGCAAGGATTTGACCGAGCGCACTGCGCTGATTCAGTTTTTGCGGGAGCAGGAGATTCAAGCGGCATTTCACTATGTGCCCCTGCATACTTCCAAGGCGGGGCGTACCTTTGGGCGCTTCCACGGTGAGGACCGCTATACCACCAGGGAAAGTGAAAGGCTGGTGCGGCTGCCTTTGTATTACGGCATGAAAGCGGAAGACACCCGAAGGGTGATTGAAGCTGTGCGAGAGTTCTATCATTGTGATTATGATTCGGGGAGTGTGAAACCATGAAAGGGATTATTTTAGCGGGAGGAAACGGAACCAGGCTCTATCCCATTACCAAGGGAGTCAGCAAGCAGCTCTTGCCTATCTATGACAAACCCATGGTCTATTATCCCCTCTCGGTCCTGATGCTTGCGGGCATCCGGGAAGTGCTGGTGATTTCGAATCCGGCATATATCGGGATGTATGAAAGTCTCTTGGGAGACGGAGCCCAGATCGGGCTTGAGATTTCCTATGCGGCACAGGCGGAGCCAAGGGGCCTGGCAGACGCCTTTTTGGTGGGGGAATCCTTTATTGGGGATGACAGCGTGTGTTTGATCTTGGGCGACAATGTCTTCTATGGCCAGGGCTTTTCACCCATCCTGGAGAGTCTCGCCCAGGTGCAAGATGGCGCGGTCATCTTCGGCTACTATGTGCAGGATCCAAAAGCCTTTGGGGTTGTGGAATTTGACGAGGATAGAAAGGTGTTGTCGCTGGAAGAAAAGCCAGACAACCCTAAGTCAAATTACGCGGTGCCGGGACTCTACTTCTACGGGAATGATGTGGTGGAAAAAGCCAAACAGCTAGCGCCTTCATCGCGGGGCGAGCTGGAAATTACGGACTTGAACCGCCTGTACTTGAAAGAAGAGAAGCTGCGGGTGCAGCTTTTGGGCCGTGGCTTTGCCTGGCTGGACACAGGGTCCTTTGACGGCTTGTCGGACGCTTCGGATTTTGTGAAAACTGTTCAGAAGCGGACAGGATTGTATGTCGCCTGTTTGGAAGAGATCGCCTACAAGAAGGGCTGGATCAGCCGGGACCAATTGCTGGAGACGGGCAAGCAGCTGGTACAGACCGACTACGGGCAATATCTTTTGAACCTGGCGGAAGAGGAATAGGAGAAAGCCATGCAGACCATACTGGTAACCGGCGGGGCTGGTTTTATCGGCAGTAATTTTGTTCGGATGATGCTGGACCAGCATCCGACTTATAAGATTGTAAATGTGGATGCTCTGACCTATGCGGGGAATCTTGAAAATTTGCAGGATGTCATGGACCATCCGCGTCACGTTTTTGTTCATGGGGATATTCGGGACCGGGATCAGATGGAAGCGGTCTTTGCTGAATATGCGATCGACGCTGTGGTCAACTTTGCGGCAGAGTCCCATGTGGACCGCAGCATCGAAGAACCGGAAGTTTTTTTGACTACCAATGTGATTGGGACCCAGGTTTTGCTGGATGTGGCCAAACGGCATTGGAAGGCCAACCCGGAAGACAAGTATTGCAGGGAATATCGGGAAGGCGTTAAGTTTTTGCAGGTGTCAACAGATGAGGTCTACGGCGCCTTGGGGGAGACGGGCAAGTTTGTAGAAACCATGCCCCTACTGCCCAATAGTCCCTATGCGGCATCCAAGGCCAGTGCGGATTTATTGGTGCGTGCCTACCATGAGACCTATGGCATGCCGGTGAATATCACCCGGTGCAGCAACAATTACGGGCCCTATCAATTCCCGGAAAAACTGATTCCCTTGATGATCAGTCGTGCGCTAAATGACAAGCCCTTGCCGGTCTACGGCGACGGCCTGCAGGTGCGGGACTGGCTCCATGTGGCAGACCATTGCGCGGCGATTGACTTGGTCCTTCATAAGGGAAAACCGGGCGAGGTTTACAATATCGGGGGCAACAATGAGAAGAAGAATATCGAAATCGTGAAACTGATTCTGTCGGTCTTGGGCAAACCGCTGGACCTGATTGCTTATGTCAAGGACCGACCGGGACATGATCGGCGCTATGCCATCGACAATAGCAAGATCACCACAGAACTGGGGTGGGAACCTGCCGTTACCTTTGAAGCAGGCATGGAGGAAACCATTCAATGGTATCTGGGCCATCAGGATTGGATGGACCATATCCTTTCCGGGGAATATGAGACCTATTACAGCAAGATGTATGGGAGTATTGAGGAGTAGAAATAAACACTACTTTCATGAAAGTAGGATGCCTGATTCCAATGGATTGTTGGAACTAGGCATCCTTTCTCATAAAATTCTATAGAATGGTTCATTTTCATGTGACAGAGTTTCATGGTAGATTTTTACATGAATAAAATTGACTCGATGCAAATTGAGAACTATTTCAGCAAAATCATGTCATTTCAGATAGTCAGGTTTTTCTGTTTTGCTAGCTATCTCTCGCTCAAACTCGTCGATATACGCTTCCTTTTCCCAAATATCTAAGTCGGTACAAATCATATGAGCTAAAATTTGGAAGAGCATAACTAATATTAGCGGGCTTGTCCATTCATTAAGCTCCTCTTTTACTCTCAGAAAATGGTCGTTCTGAGGCAATTTCATTGAGCCGATCACGAAGACTTTTTTTGTTGCAAACTGCAAAGCGTTATAAAGCTCCATGGTTCGCTTGTGGCCTTTCCCGTCTGAATCAATTAAGATGACAACACTTTCTGGGGTCAGTTCCAAATAACCACCATGCATGAATTCTTCCAAATCATATGGCGTAGCGGGAATCCCGTACGTTTCACCTATTTTCAGAGCGCCTTCAGTTGCTGTGCCGTAATTTGGACCATACCCACAAATTTGCAATCTTTTCATTCTCAAGAATATGGATTTGTGCTTCTTATAGAAATCAATAGTTGTCGTGATTGCTTCATTATAGGTATCGAAAATGTCAAGAATACTAGTCTCTTGTTCTTTTACCTCTTTGGTATCAATTAAGCCGAGCTTTTGAGCAGTAAATTTTGAAAATAGCATCAGGAAAAGTACAGAACTAGTGAATCCCTTGGTCACATATCCGACCGTTTCAACGCCAATATGCAAATCGATAATAATTTTGCTGTGCTTCCTCACTTCACTGTCGGGGAAGCCAGTTAATGTGATCGTATCGATACTCATTTCATTCAGTTTATCGATCGCTGAAAGGATGTTTGTGCTGCGACCACTTTGAGTGATTGTAAAAACAAAGGCGTCGTCCAGAAAATTTGTTTCATAATTCTCAAATTCAAAAGGTGTGATTACTTTTACTTCCACTTTTAGGTTTTTTTCCATCAGCAAACGCGCTGTCATGGAAGCGTTAAACGATGAACCGGAAGCGATAATAACAATTTTTTTGCATTTTGAGGAAATATACCGATCACTTAGCTGCTGCAAAATAGTATCTTGATTCAATAATATTGCCTTGCCCACACTCGATGTTTCTCGAATATAGTCTAGCATCGTATTCTTTACTTTCACCTATAACACTCCTATCAAAGTACCAAGAACCCCTGTTATTAAAATTCCAAACATCAAGTTCATCACTTTTACTTGTTTTTTCAACAAACCTGCAACAATCCAAGTTGCACTTAGTGGTAGTATTCCAGGTAAAATGCTATCTAATAACGCTTGGACGGAGATTGGATCTAAGGTCCCAAACTGCAAGACCAGTGGAGTGGATACTTCAACCATGCTCGCTGTCATTGAGCCGATAACGGTAAGACCCAAAATTCCTGCACTTAGGCTTATTTTGTCGATCAAGTTGCTTTCACTTAGTTTGTTGATAAATTTCTTTCCGAATTCATAGCTTTTCATCATTCCGTAGTATCGAATTAGCAAGTGAGGGACGTTAAATGCAATCAAGAATACAATAGGAGCAAGTGGACTTCCTTGGATTCCCAATTGACAACCAATACCTGCGGCAATTACTCGAATTGTTCCCCAGAACAGGGAATCTCCAATTCCAGCTAAAGGTCCCATTAAACCAACTTTAATCGCATTGATGGAACTTGGATCAAAACTATCTTCGTTGCTGGCGTATTCTTCTTCCATAGAGGCAGTGATCCCCATTACCGTTGTAACGACATGCGGTGTTGTATTGAAAAATTCCAATTGACGTTTAAGCGCTAAAGCTAGCTTTTCTTTGTCTGGATATAACTTTTTAAGTACAGGTATCATCGAATAACCGAAACCAATGCCTTGAAATTTCTCATAGGTGAATGAGGCTTCAAGTGTAAGCGATCGGAAAAAGACTTTAATCAGATCTTTTTTGGTCAAGGTCTTTTCTGGATTGATGCTCTTAGCTTCATTTTGTTCAATTTCATTGGAATTTGGTTCGTCTGCCTGATTAACAAAGAAATATGCGATAGCTGCAGCAACACCTCCGATTATAGCTACGCCAATCGTCGGCAAATTAAAGAATGATGCAAATGCGAATCCTAAAAAGTAAAAAGCACCAATTTCTTTGCTCCAAATCATGTTAAGCAACATACCAAAACCTAAAGCTGGCAGCAATTTTGTTCCTGCACTTAAACCGGTCATAATTACGTTTGGAATCGCTTCGACGACCGCCTGTACGGCAGCAGCTCCAGAGTAAACAGTGAAAAATACAACGAGAAATGTGATGACTGCGACCAACGCAAAAAGTTGATAATGACTATGTTCAATCGATTTATAGTCTCCATTTTCTGCGGCGCTGTCGATTCTTCTAACCCAAGCCTGCTTTAAAATATAAATACCACTCTTAATAATGTTATAAAGAATGCCTGCTGGAACGGCTAAAGCCAAGGCAACTTCTGGTCCGCTATTTGTCAATATAGCGAGGGCGGTTCCTAAAACTCCACCAACGAGCACATTGATTGATTGTGCGATTCCAATAATCATTACACCCATAAAGGCAAGTTCCAAAGTAGTTCCAATAATAATTCCCTGTGTGAAGTCACCCAGTACGAGCCCGACCAAAGGTCCTAATACAATGGGTCTTCCAATCATGCTCAATCCAAGAAAATCATCAAATGTACCAATTACTGCAATTAAACCAACTAAAATCGCTTGTACCATCCTTACCCTCCTGCAATTTGTTTTATATTTATAGCTAAATCAAACTTTGTAAAAGAATCTTTCTTTCTTCCGGTACTTGTCGTATTTCAATTTCAATGCCGATTGCCATGAGGTTTTTGCAAATATCTACATCATCTGTGGTAAGTGTTACAGACCCTGTATATCTTTTTGAATCTTTTCGTTCTCTCAGTCCACCAATGTTCAGAGATTCAATAAAGGTTGTATTTGTAATGATGTTCTTTGCGTCTTCCAAATTGTTGGTGATGACCATGATGTTGTTCCTAGAATTTTCATGTTTTTTAATAAGTTCACATGCGGCATTTAAATCTAAAATTTGCAAATTCACACCTCGGGGTTTTGCGAGCTTTAATGTCATTTTTTGGAACTCATCTTTTGATACTTCATCGTTTGCAATAATGATGTCTGTTGCTGAAAGATTTCTTGTCCAAGAAAAAGCAACTTGACCATGTAACAAACGATCATCCACTCTCAATAGCTTAATCATAAAAACTATCCTTTCTCATTTAATAAAAGCGTACGCGCTCTATTTAGCCGTTTAATAAGTTCGTTAAAATTGTTTTATTAAACAATTCGATTCCGTCTTTTCCAACGGCGATAACTTCTTGAATTGCGGAATCATCAACTTGATTAGTTAGAAAAACTACATCCAGTATCATGCTTAAATTAAATCCAGAAATAACACTAACATTCTCATAATTACAAAGTCGTATCATTGCATTATGTACGCTGCCCCCTTTTAAATCCGTAAAAATCAGGAAATGTTCCGTAGCGTTTTCTTGAATTTCATTTTCGATTCTCTGTGCGATTTTTTGGGGATCTCCTCCGCGTTTGAGTTGCAAAGCTTGAATGTTTTTGCTATCACCCGTTATCATTTGCAGGGAATCCAATATGCCGATGGAAAGATTCCCATGTGACGCAATAAAAATCTTCATAATTTTAGCCCGACCTTTCATTGATATTTCTCTCGTGGTTATATAATGCAAGAAAGATGCCAACATAGTGTCGATGTCGGCATCTTTCTAACTCCAAAAGACTTATTCATTTGAGTTGATATAGTCGAAGATATATCCGATTTCTTCGACAGGTATTTCGACACTAAAATTCTCTTCAATTTCTGATGCGGCCTCTTTGATGGTCAAAATGAATTGATTTTCTTTAACAATGAACTCTTCAATGTTAAAATATGTTGTCAGTTCGCTTTTCGTAATGAGCCGTTCAATTAAGCATGACAAGTGAACGTATAAACCAATTTTCACACTTGGATTTATCTCAAGATTTAAGTTTCTTTCGATCTTACTGACAACTGACTTTACAACATCTAATACTTTTTCAGCATTTAAGATGGTCAGATAGTTTAAGATATTCGTCAAAGAGAATCTCTGTACGATATTGTTATTAAACTGTTGAATCTCAGCCTCCGTTAAATAGTTGGATATGAGATCATTAAAGGCGTAAACATCCTTCTTTGTGATGATATTCTCCAGCGGCACAAAGGATAATCCTTCGATATGTGGGTTAATGGTCCCCACGAGCAGCTTGATATTATAATTATCCGAAAGTTCTTTCCAGAGTGGTTTTGTAAGGATCTGTGTATATTCTACAGGTTTAATTTGCAAATCAATTTTTCTTGGCAAACTACTTTCGATTAGTTCGACAATTTTTCTTGATGTACCGATGCCGGTTGGACAGATCGCTAAAATGACATCTTCGCGTTTTCTTTTTTTCACATACTTGTATGAAGTGACGTTGTTTTTGCTGCAAGATATGAGAATATCTTCGATGCTTTCGCCGTGATTGAGCTTGAATCCAATATCCAGCGCCAATTTGGTATTTGCATTGTTTATAATTCCGATATCGATAGTGCTGTCATCTTGAATGCCTAAGTAGATTTCCTCTAACGAGCCCATGTCTACAAGCAGCAAAACCTCTTTAAAACATCGCATTTCATTCAGCATCTTCTTCACTTTCGTTGCGATTTGCTCGGAAGAGATATCCAGAGGCATGTCAATAGCATTGAAAATAAAATTCCCAATCATTTGGTTAGCTGAATCGGCAATGCTACTAGCGGTTGAATATCCGTGGCTGATTATTATCGCAGGGGTTTTATTGATATCCAATTCCTTGTTGTACGATTTAATGATTAAGGCCAACACGACTTCTGTCAGTTCATCCATCATAATATCAAGGCTGCCGCTTATGATCGCGTTTATTTTTTGTGCAATATGGTATTCTTTTTGTAGGTTGGATTGAATTAGATCTTTCAGTTGTTTGATTTGAAATTTCTTTTCTTTTTCCCAACTGCTAACTTCAGCAGCGACTATTTTATATTCAGTTAGAAACCGAGATATCGATAGAATATCGTTATTGTTAATTTTGATTCTGTACTGTGTTTTAATAATCTCGAATATACTTTCCAACGTTTGGGTGTAGTTGTCCAAGTTTGAATATTTTCTTGCATTGTCAAAATAAACGATCGAATCAAAGAACTTGTTTTGAAGCCCATAGAAACCTCGGATGAAATATTCAAATTTATCGTCCTCGTATAAGCTATGCTTATAGTGTTCGAAAATCTCACTAAAAAAATCTATGATTCTATTGCTGCTTCCATCGCTTAGGGTCAATTTCTCGATATCAATCAATTCCTCATCTTGTCGTACATCGAAATCGAAGATCTCGGAAGACAAATCCAACACTTCTAAATTGGGCATGTTGTTTAGTGTGATCTTAAGGGTAGCATCGTTGGAGTTTTGCAGAAAGGCATCTGCGCAACCGGCTTTGATGTGGTTTTTCATTTGTCCAATATTTCCTTTAAATTCCCCCACCAACAAGCTTTTATATACAGCATTACTTATATAAATTTTTCGGCCGATTTTTTGTGATTCTTCTTTGAAAATAAGAGAGATAAGTTCTTTCCTTTCTGACATCGATCGTTCATTAAGGGAAGGAATTTTACAAATCATTACGATCCTTCGAAGCAAAGTCTTTAGCAGTACAACCTCAGGATCTTCGGTTGTCGCGAATATAAATCGCACATTAGATTGATGCCAATTTACATTATCGCCCAGCATATGATAGATTCCTTTATCCATAAACAGGAACAGTTTTTCTTGAGACTCTGGGCTCAAGCAATGGACTTCATCGAGAAATAGAATGCCTCCATCGGCAGCTTTTATCAGCCCAACGTTGTCGTTATCAGCACCTGTGTATGCCCCTTGCTTGTGTCCAAAAAGATTGGCGGTTAATAGTTCGGGATTGTTGGCATATTCTGAGCAATTTACAATGATGAACTTGCCATTGTCAATGATCTGATTGTTTTTTGCATATTCATACATAAGCTGTGCGATATAGCTTTTCCCAGTTCCTGTTGGTCCGTTCAACAAAATGGGCAGACCATTTGGCGGATAGGAAATCGCGGATTTGCATTGTTTGACACTATAAGACAAACTGCCGTTACATCCGATTAATTTGCTAAAATCATTTTCGGGTTTCAGTCTGCCATTGAGTAGCCGAAGTGCATAATTTAGCTCAATACTTTCTTGATCTATAATGGTTTTATTTCTGATTTCGATAGTTTTTTTATGGAAAAAATAGACAGGCCTGGTCGCTACCTTTATTAACTCCCCTTCTCTTACCAATTCATTAAGATACTGGCTAACTAAATTTCGACTGACATTTAGTTTTTTGCTAATGTAGTTTGCAGTAAATATTTCAAGAGAATCAGTCTTCTTTTCTTTTGTTCCATTTTTCACTATTTCTAAAACTGACTTTTTCATTAAACATTTCCTTTCTTGAATTGGATGAAAAACGCAAAAAGCGGAAAAAAATAGTCTGCTTTACTACGACCAATATGTACTCATATTGTTCTTGCAAGCCCTATTTGACAGTGAATGATAAATTTCTCGGTCTTGGCGTTAGCATTCTTTTCTTCCGAAATTTAAACACCAACATACATACTTTACCATAATATTCTTTCTATTCCTAGTTATGTAAATTACGAATTAGATTGTTACGATATACGGAACATTTCATCAAATCAAGTAAATGCCATAAGATGAAAGAAGGAGCGTTGTTTGCTGCTTATCTGAATTATATTATTTAAAACGAGGATCTAATTATTGGATAAGTACAAAAAAAATTGCATGTATTTGGGATAACATTCAAAATCGGATCAAGGGATTAAAAACAATCGATCGATAATAACGGTTGGTTTTATGGGAACTGGATAAAAACTTGGGCATGTATGTAATGAGATGATTCCAGTAGAGGAGAGCGTTATGAAGATTTTGTTGCTTACAAAACTGTATCCAGCCTATGAGGGGCAAAAGAGAAGTGAAGTTCCCTATGCCCTTCATTATTTTGCCAAGGAATGGGAGCGGTACGGTCATGAAGTGCGGGTGGTTCGAACCTGGATTTTTTCTCCGAAACTGGCTAGTCTTACAAAGAAAGCAAAAAGGGCGCTTGTCCATAAGAGTGATGCATGCGTGAGGATTGAGGACATCAGGGTGAACCGTGTTGCTGTCAAGAAAATGCCAAAAATGGATTTTGCGGAAAAGACCATAGAAGAAGGCTTTTATAAAGTGAAACGTTTGATAGAAGGTGGAGATCAGCCGGATCTTCTGCTTTGCCATATGATCAATCCCGAATTGTATATCGGGTTATTGTTGAAGAAAGCTTTTGGCATTCCGCTTGTGCTGACCCTGCATACGGGCGATATGGTGCTGTTGAAGAAAAAAAGGAACTTAAGAAAATTTATTCGCGTGATGCCCTTGATCGACAGAATCGGCTTTCGATCGGAAAAGATCCAGAAGACCTTTAACGGTCTGCTTGAGGAAGCCGGCTGCCTAGACGGGCAGTTTGTCATTCATTCCGGGATTGAGGAAAGGTATATTTTACAGGAGCAGTTGCTTTCAGGCAAGATCAAAAGAAGAAGCACCAAGGTGTTTGTCGCGGCAAATTTTGTTCCCTTAAAAAATTTGGATATAGTAATCAAAGCATTCTCTGTTTTGAAGGATGAAGACTTGATGCTTGAGATTGCGGGAGATGGTCCCGAGAAGGCCAAACTAAAGAAATTGGCAGACCAGTCGCAGGCAAGCGAAAGGATTGTTTTTCTGGGACGACTGGACAGGGAGTGCGTGCTGCAGAAAATGAAAGACAGCGACGTGTTTGCAATGGTTAGCGCGCCCGAGACCTTTGGTCTGGTTTACCTGGAAGCCATGGCGAGCGGGTGTCTTGTCATTGGGTCAAAGGGAGAGGGCATTGACGGTGTTATCCAAAACGGGGTGAACGGCTATCTGTGCGCGCCGGGAAATCCGGAAGAACTTGCGGTCGTCCTCAGACAAGTCATCAATCTTCCGGAGGAGAAGAAGGCCAAGCTGTTGTTGAATGCGGTGGATACAGCCAAACGGATGACGCAGGAGAAAATGGCAAGAAAATACTTGCAGACCTTGGAAGAAGCGATTCCCACTATAGGCATAGAAGAGAATGGCGCTTAGGCAAGAGGACCGGCAATTAATGGGATGCATACAGGATGCTTGTTTCCGATATTCCATCGGAGGCGGGCATCCTGTTTTTTTAGATCGTTTGATTGAATAAAGAGAGCTGCATTTCACTTGGTGGAATAAATAATTACTGGGTCTGCTTTGGAGGTATCATATCAGTAAATAGGTTTCTTGTTGTTTTTTTGAATCGGTTTATAGAAGATCGGGAGAGTTCAAGATGAATTTGTATGAAGGAATCAAGGAACAAACAGAAAAGATCGCCGTGGTTGGTCTGGGCTATGTAGGTCTGCCCATTGCGGTAGCTTTTGCCAGAAAGGCAAGGGTGATCGGCTTTGATATCAACGCAGAGAAGATTGGTTTGTATATGCGGGGGATTGACCCCACAAAAGAGATTGGTGATGAAGCGATTCGAACAAGCTCTGTAGAATTCACATCTGATGAAAGGGCACTGCAGGAAGCAAGATTTCATATTATCGCGGTTCCCACGCCGATCAACTCGGATAAAACGCCAAATCTGACACCGGTTGAATCTGCCAGCCGAACGGTTGGCCGCAATCTGGCCAAAGGATCCATTGTGGTCTACGAATCAACGGTCTATCCGGGCGTGACCGAGGAGGTTTGCATTCCAATCCTCGAAGAGTCTTCGGGCTTGAAATGCGGCCAAGACTTCAAAGTGGGCTACTCGCCCGAAAGGATCAATCCGGGTGACCAAATTCATCGATTGGAGAACATTAAAAAAATTGTTTCAGCAATCGATGGGGAAACACTGGAACAAATTGCGAACGTGTATGAATTGGTGATTGAGGCCGGGGTGCATAAAACCAGTTCGATTAAGGTGGCGGAAGCGGCAAAAGTCGTTGAAAACAGTCAAAGGGACATCAATATCGCCTTTATGAATGAACTGGCCATGGTCTTCGATCGAATGGGAATCGACACAAAAGAAGTGATTGATGCAATGAATACAAAATGGAATGCCCTGAAATTCTATCCGGGTCTGGTGGGCGGTCATTGCATCGGTATTGATCCCTACTACTTCCTGTATGAAGCGGAGAAACTGGGCTACCATAGTCAGATTATTATGTCCGGCAGAAAGATCAACGACAGTATGGGAGAGTTTGTGGCAGATGCCATGATCAAGAACTTGATTCTGGCGAATAAAGCCATGAGGGACGCAAAAATTGCGATTCTGGGGGTTACATTCAAGGAGAATATTCCCGATACGCGAAATTCAAAGGTTGTCAACATCATTGAGCGTTTGCGGGAATATGGAATCGAGCCGATTGTGGTCGATCCGGTTGCGGACCGGGAGGAAGCCAAAAGGGAATATGGCATTGACCTTGTGGCGCTTGATCAGGTCAAAGGCATGGACTGCATCGTACTGGCCGTTTCCCATGCCCGGTTCAGGGAACTGACATGGACCGACCTGGATCAAATGTATGGGGATTTTGAGAACAGCCAGAAAATACTGATTGATGTGAAGAGCATGAGGGCAATCGAGGAAGCGGAAGAAAGAGGCTATCGTTATTGGAGATTGTAGGATGAATGGAATGAAGATTTTGCATATCAATTCTTATTACAGCGTCAGCAAATTGTATAGGCATTTGTATGACCAGCAAAGGAAATCGGGCTTGCAGATTGACGTCTTTATTCCAGTGAACGATGCTGCCGGTTTAAAGGCATGTGATTTCGGACCTTACGCAACTGTCAGCAAAAATCACAACAAGTCTGACCGTTTGCTGTTTTACCGGAAACAGGGAAAGATATACCGGGACTTGCTTGAACGGTTTCCGGTCTGCGAGTATGCGCTGGTTCATGCGCATTCTTTGTTTACCAATGGGTATCCGGCATTGCGCTTGAAGCGGGACTTTGGGATTCCCTATCTTGTAGCGGTGCGCAATACGGACCTCAATCTATTCTTCAAGTGGATGTTGCCGCTCAGAAAGCTGGGCCTTGATATTTTATCGAATGCCGAAGGGATTGTTTTCTTGTCCCATTCATACAGAGACCAAATGATCGGCCGGTACGTGCCTTTGGCGATTCGGCAAGCGATCAAGGCCAAATCGGTCGTCATCCCCAATGGCGTGGGAAATTTTTGGCTTGAAAACAAGGGCGTCGTTAAGTATAGGCCAGATGGGAAGAGGCTAAAATTGCTTCAGGTTGGGGACATCAACAGAAACAAGAATCTGGAGACCTCGGTCAAGGCAACAAAAAAGCTGATTGATCGAGGCATGGAAGCGGAACTGACCGTGGTTGGGCCGATAAAGAAACGGGCAGTTCATCGGAAGATCACCGCGGCAGACTATGTCAAATACAGGGGTGTGCTGACCAAAGAAGACCTGCTGGAATGCTATCGGCAGCATGATATCTTTCTTTTGCCCTCGCTTTACGAAACCTTTGGCTTGGTTTATGTCGAGGCGATAAGCCAGGGATTGCCGATCCTGTATTCGAAGGACCAGGGGTTTGACGGCCAGTTTAAAGACGGCCTTGTCGGCTATGGCGTGGAAAGCCGGAATGCGGATGATATCGCAGAGAAAGCTCTGCAAATCTTAACGCATTATGAATCCATGTCTCAGCATGCGCTTGAAGGGTCCGACAGATTTTGCTGGAAAGCAATCAGCCAGGCATACGGAAAAATCTATGAAAGCATCTGCAGGCCGTAATATTGGCAAGGAGAATCGTTTTGAAAATTTGCGGCACTGTAGTATAATAAAGCTTAATCATTTGGAATTGTCTGAAACCTCAGACTTCCGCTATAAGGGATTGTGGAAGATTTCAAAATGAGGAGGATTTAGGGTGTTAAAAAAGAAATTGGGAATCGAAGACGGGTTCATGTCTTCCAGTGTCAGCAGCGAAGATCGAATCAAATATATTAATTTTAAGTTGGCGGCATTGGGCCTGCCCATTTACGAGTCCAAAGAGGATGTGCGGGATTCCGGGGCTTACTTTATTGACTTGTTTGACGGCATTATTGAAGACTACAAGGAGAAAACCCGCCGGGTGGACGTCAATGAGATTGGCATCAACCGCAGGGTCAATGGTTTTTTTGACGACTATTTTCAGGACGAATTCGGCAGCCTGCGGGTGATCGACGAGTTTTTTGCCCTGGACCATTACGGGCTGGCGCGTGTCATGTCCTTGCCGGCGGATGGAGATGTCTTTACCAACGACTATATCTCCAGCTACCGCATCAAGCAGGGCATTTTAAGCAATCCGGTCCACGACCGAAGAACCACGGAGGGGTCTTTCCATATCGTCGAAGGGGGCTTTGCCATTCCTTACGACAAAAAGGCAGTACCCAAAGAGGCCTTCGCCAAGTTGTATCAGGCGGCGGTCAATCCGCCGGAAGAGATGATGATTTTGCCCTTTACCTCCAATCAGGAGAAAAAGGCGAAAACCTTTGTGTCCCTCTATGTAAAGCCCATCGTTTCTCCGGGCGTGCCCGGGGTCACGGAAGAGAAGACCATGGAGGTTCTCTTTATGGTGCCGGGATCCCTGGTTACCAATCTGGATTTTGTGGAATCTGTTTTCGGCAATGCCGGCGATCCGTCGTCCCATTTGAACGATGCGGGACTGGATGTAAAGAATTGGTCGGGCCATACGGGCTATATCGTGTTGGCGCCCCACCTGACCCAGATGAAAAAGAAAGACCTGGGGCTGCCGCATATCAGTCAGGCAACAGACCGCCAGAAGCGGGACGGCATGTGCTACACTCATGAAAATGAATTGTACAACGATGGGTCTGCCTACAAGATCACCTGCCGTGACCATCATGGGGTCTGCGTGACCTTGATTGCAGATAATTATTTCGGCTACTCGAAAAAAGAGATCAAAACCCAGCTGAGTTTTGCCGCCAACCTCTACGGCAATGTGGAAGAGGAACATGCCGGCGGAACCATCGCCTTTCCACGAAAGAATGTCGGCGAATACTATAACGCTATCGAGAATTCAAGCCTGGAAGGCTACAGCTTTGAAGAGGTGAAAAAGAACTACGCGTCAATCATGGATGTCCAGGCTGACAATTACGGGATCGACAAACATGACAAGCGGGTGATCTATCTGCCCGAAAATGTGGAGATTGACCTGCATAGAACCCGCATCCGCTGGCAGTACGAGGGGGAAGAGCGAACCCTCAAGCTTTTGCCGACCTATGTGTATATTTTGCCGAACGGCGAAAAACTCCATATGGAGAAACACCCGGCGGCACCTGCCTGGAAACTGGTGGAGACTACGGCTGAAGGCACCTTCTGCCATAAGCCGTGCACGGTATCCGGGGGCGGAAAGTCTGAAATTTCCAAGTCCCTTTCAAATTCCATTATGTATGGCAGCTATTATGTGCATGATCTGGAAAAGGATTTGGACCTTGTGGAAGAGATCATCAACCGAGACTACAAGAGCCGGTGGAAGTCTGATCCTCATCGGACACGGCCGTCACGTCCGATTCTTTCGGAGGACCGGACCCTAGGGTCGGTGGTGAAACTCTTGACGCCGTCCAGCGCATACACGGAAGCCTTCAATGAATATCTCGAGGAGATCCCCAACCATATCAAGGCCTTGGTGTTTATGGTCAAGCGATTCTACCAAAGCTCCTGGAAGGGCGATTGGCGCAGCCATTTCTCCGTAGACATCATCAACGGCAAGCCGGGTAATGAGATCAAGTACAACAACCGAAAGATCCGGCCGAGCTACCTGCGGGTGGGCTTTGACCAGGATCACGCCTGGCGGGTCTTCAAGGTGAGAATGGACTTTATGCCATCGGCCAAGTTGCAGATGGAGGATGACATCAGTACCTCGATTACCGTTCCAGCCGCACAGTTGAACCACACGAATCCGGAATACACCAATTCCAGTTTCAAATTTGTCATTAACTGCGAGTACCGTTTTTTCCAGCGGCCGGACGAAGCCATCCATAAGGGCTATGACAAGAAGGCGGAGAAGGATTTGTCTTCAGACAAGCTCTTTGCCACCAATTACCAACCGCTGACCAAGGATCAGGTGCGGGAAATCAAGGAAGATGTAATGGGCTATATCTCCTACACGGATGCGGTCAAGAAACACATCGACGAATTCTTGGAGAGCGATTTTGAATACTGCATCGTATCGTCAGAACCGAGGCTGGTGGACGGCGCACCGAGCAAGAACCCTAGGTATCTGGAAAACCGATTGGACCTGCTGGAACCCCTGAATAACTATGTGGCAGATGTGGGCGTACGGCTGGCCCGAAAAATTCCCATGAGCGATCCAGTCGTTCATCCGGTGAATGCGGTGCTGGCGGGACGGCGAAATAATCCGCCGGGCATGGACCAGGGCAAGAAGATTTTGCCGCTAAGCGTCTATGGACCGCTTCACTATCAGGAACTGCCGGAACTCTTTATGGACTTTATCAGCAGTCTGACGGGAAAATCACCGTCGACTACCGGTGCCGGATCGGAAGGCGCCCTAACCAAGGGGCCGTTCAATATGCTCTTGCCGATCTATGACTTGAACAATGCCCTGCTTTCCTTTGTGTTGGGGGATTATCACGGGTTTACAACCCCGGCGGGCCATATCGGGCCCGATATGAGGGTGGACCATGATATTTCCATTCTGATTCCCGAGATCTGGGCGCGGCTTTCTGAAAACGAGCGGGATCCAAAAGTGCTGATTGAGAACGGTGCGCTGGAAAAAGTGGAAGACTTTGAGTATGAAGGGAAGCTGATTCCGGCCAGCCGACTGGGCTACCGGATTACGGAGGTCTTCTCCTTCAAGTATCTGGGGAAGATCTTTGATGAACCCCAGACCGTGTTCACAGAAGGCATGCTGCGGCCTGAAACCCAGAGCTTGGAAGATTTTGTGGACGGGATGAAGAATATTGCAGAAGGGCATAAAAAAGCCGCCGGCTTCTATTTTGAAGACGGCAGCATTGATGACGCGATTCCACCGCTAAAGGCGGTGCTTTCCGTGATGGCCCTTGGGGCTTATGAAGGCAAGGGAATCGGGGATCCGGAAGTCCGCCGTCTCTTTGACAAGGACGTGATTCTGAAAAGCGACTGGTACCAAAAGCGTTTGGAAAACAAGCAGGCCATAGAGATCAAGCTGATTGAGAAAAAAATCGAGAGCTTGAAAGCCTTTATCGCCAATCCGCTGAACGCTTCGGTAATCGATGAGTTTCAGTATATGGAAAGGCTGGACAAGGCTGAAGCAATTCTGGCGCATTTGCAGACCGATGAGTATCTGGATTCCTTGGTTGGCACCCTGGGTGCCGAGGATTTGGCCCTGCGATCATAAAGAAGTGCAAGGGAGAATTTTGTGGACTCTTTCCGATGGACAGAATCTCTGATTTCGGTTAGAGTGAAAGAAAAGGGAAAAGGAGAGACGAAGCATGATTTCACATGAAAACCAAGTGGAAACAAAGGTTGTCACCCATCCGGAGGCGCTAAGCGCAACCATGAAGGTGCTGGTCGGTCCGGCCGATGGCTGGGAAGGCCACGTGATGCGGGAGTTTATCTTGCAAAAGGGCGGACATACGCCAAAGCATGTTCATCCTTGGCCGCACATCAACTATATTATTGAAGGGGAAGGCACCCTGTTTTTGAACGGACAGAAAAATCAGGTTGAGGCGGGTTCCATCGCCTATGTACCCAATGACGCCCTCCACCAATTTGAAAACACCGGTGACGGAGAGCTGCGGTTTATCTGCATCGTGCCGGAAGAGGGACATAAGTAAATAGAGATAGAAAAGCCTCTTGCAGGACCGTAAACGGTCACATGCCAAGAGGCTTTTTAGTATGGAAATTATTCAAACGGAGAGATAACTTGATTTTTCGTGAAGATCAAGGGGAGAGGGAATCCTGCTACAGAGCGAAAAAAGCAAGGTGAAAGAATGTCATATTTTCGCTTGTGATACAGTTTGAAAATATGACTAAACAGGTATATAATTATGATAAGGAGGATGCTATGAATAAAGTGGGAGAGAAAATAAAAGGACTTAGAAAATCCGCTAAGCTTAGTCAAAAGCAGTTGGCGGCTTATTTAGAAGTGGATCAGAGCTATATTTCAAAGATTGAAAAGGATGAAAGAAGCATGACTATAGATATGCTGGAAAAGATTGCATATTTATTCGGGAGTGATTTGTCATATTTCACGGATGAAGAGTCGATGAGCAAGCCCTTGGAAATTGGGTTTCGAACAGATGGTATTTTAAAGGAAGATTTAGAAGTGATTGGAACCTTGAACAAGCTGATGTTGAATTTGCGGTTCATTGATTCCGGGGAGGACAAGGCATGAAATCGGATATCAAGTTGAACACAGAGGCGATTCGAATGCGGAAGGAATTTGGCCAGGATGCTTCTTGTCCCGTGGATATTTTTGCCTTGGTTAGTGCGAGAGAAGATATTACCTTGGTATTTCATCCTATGAGTGGAGAGTCCAGCGGCATGTGCATTAAAGATCATCAGAACAAACTCATTGCATTGAATTCCAAGATGAGTTTGGGGCGGCAGCGATTTACCGCAGCGCATGAATTGTATCACTTGTTTTTTCATGACCTATCTGGTTCCACTTTGTGTTCCATGAATATGGATTTTCATGATCCAAAGGAAACGGAAGCGAATGTTTTTGCCTCGTTTTTTTTAATGCCCCATGAAGCGTTGGATGCCTATGTCAGGGAGCAATTGCAAAAAGGCGGACGAAAGCTTGACTTAGAAGATGTTGTACGGATTGAGCAGCATTTTGGAATGAGTCGCCATGCTGTGCTTTGGCGATTGGTACGGGAAGGATATTTTCGTGTTGCTGAAACAACGGAGATGAAGAAAAATGTTATCAAATCAGCCAGAGAACTTGGATTCGGTCATAAACTGTATATGCCGCTGGATGCAAGGGAACAATACAATACCTTGGGCGGATATATCAAAAAGGTGGAGAAAGCATATCGGGATGGAAGGCTTTCTGAGAGCAAATATGAAGAGTTGATGCTGGATGCATTTAGAGACGATATCGTCTATGGCACGGATGAAGAAGGTGAAGAGCTGTATGACTAACCAGTATTACGATACCGATTGCTTATCTTCCTTTCTTTGGGTGCACGAAGAGTGTCTTCTTGTACAGCTGTATAGCGGAAGAATGCTGTTGCCAAAGCAGGTGTATAGTGAGTTGACGCGGCCTAACATTCCTCATCTTAAACGACGGACGGATGCTTTGGTTCAATCAAAGCACATCCAGATTGTATCAATGGGTGTTGATTCCAGAGCGTTTCAATTGTACCGGGAAATGACAGTTGATCCTGATGAGGGGGTTCTGCCGATCGGTCGTGGAGAGGCGGCTGCGCTGGCTTTTGCTATAGAGAACGGAGGCGTGGTAGCAAGCAATAATTTGCGGGATGTTTTGTATTATGCGAAGAAGTACTCAATCCGTGTACTTACAACCGGGGAAATTTTGAGAGAAGCTTTGAATCAGGGATTGATTGATGAGACCAAAGGGAATCAAATTTGGCAAAAAATGCTAAGCAAAAGAAGGCGACTTCCCACAAATACATTCAGCGAGTATTTGAGGACAAAATAAAAACAGCATTTGCCGATGCTGTTTTCATAGATGGGATCACAGACTCAGTTATACCCACCTCTTCAGGATTGCAGGGTAATTTTATCATTACCTCTTTGAAGAGTCAATTCTGAGTCGGAAAGGAAAGGTATTATGGATGGCAAAAACTAAGTCTAGCAAAAGTGGAAAACAGAAAAAGAAAATAGTTCCTGTCAAGCCTTACAAGAAAAAGGACGGAACAAAAGTTGGTGGTCATAGAAGATCCACGCCAAATTAATTTACGAATTCAAAAATGCCCAACTCGTGCATGCTTACACGAGTTGGGCATTTCTGTCAAAGGAGAAGGGTATCTATGGAGTATGATTTTGTTGTTGGAAGGCTGGTTAATCAAGTGAAAAATGAAGAGGTGAAGATAGGGGTGGAAGTTCGTTAAAGAGAAAAAATGAATTGAACAGCAGGGCGTTCAAGGGTACAATCAGTGGTAGATGGAAGATTCAATTCTTCAGCATTCATGGTTTGCGAGAAGGGTCTATTGGGATCGCCGTTTAGCATGGAAAAGACAAGTTGAGCCAAAGGAGAACAAGAGTGAAGCTACAGTGTACGAAGAAGTTGTTGGATCTGTTAAAGATCAAGCCGGAAGCCGGGGCAGAGGAAGAAAAAAAGTTCAGCTGGCATGCCAACGTGGTGACGATGGACCGAAGGAAAATGCTGGTGCTGGTGCATGATGCTACCCAATACCGGATCGTTTTCTATGGGATGAAGGCAAAGGAATGGAAAAACCTTGATAGCGTGATCCGCCAGGGAATTCAAAGTGTGTGGGGAGCGGAAGGCGTTCGGCCTGCTGTGATTGAAAAGTATTTGGCGGAAATGGGCGAGTTGACTTTCACGAAAACATCGGATCGCAGCGCGGTGGCGAAAATGAATCGTGCTGTAATGGATACGGAATGGATGTTTGATCGTTACTGGGAAGAGGGGCTACTGCAAGTTGGGCTTAGCAAACAAGTGAGCCGCAGCTATGTGAAAGTTGGCAAGAAGGACTATATCGACCCCTTCAAAGAGTTGACGGCATTTCTAACGGAATTTGCCGGTGAAAGGGCGATGGAGGCTACGGTTGCCATCATGAAAATCCAGTTGGATTTCGAGCATTTGTCGGTGTGGCGCCGGGTTCAGGTGCCGCTGTTTCTGACTTTCGAGGAATTTCACGAGGTGATTCAAACGGCATTCGACTGGCAGGATGTTCACGCCCATTGCTTCTTTCTTTATGGGGACTTGGCTCGGCGGGATCAAAATCTGATGAGTCATCCCGGCTGGCATCCAAATGGGATGTTGGCGACCCGCTGTCTGGTTGACCATGAGGAAGCCTTGGACATCGAAGATCCCTTTGTCACTCAGGAACTGGAACGCGGCAAGCGGCTGGGGGATATGCTGACGGATCAGATGCTGTATGAGTATGACTTTGGAGACAGCTGGGTGCATTTGATTGAAGTGGAAAAGGTTGTGAATACAAAAGAAATTCCCTTTGTACGGTGTTTGGCCGGGGAAGGTGCAGCACCGCCGGAAGATGTGGGCGGCGAAGATGGATTCGAGGATTTTCTGTCGGTGATGGCAGACCCGAGGCATGAAGACCATGAGTGGGGCAAGACGTGGAGCCAGGGCCGCTACTTCCCGGAATTTAACTTGGAACGCATTGATAAGAATTTGAAAAGACGGTTTCAGTAAATGACTGAGCCGTCTTTTTTGCGTTTTTACTTATTCATCCTTCTGGTTCACTGATCTTCTTGATGGGTTCAATGGCATATTTCTATGCCTTCTACAGGATGAATGACAAGGATTAGCTACAGTTCTCGCAGGTAATCAGACGCTCGAGGCTACTTATTGTGAGGCGGATAATCGGTTTGCCAAGCATACTGAAGATATCGAGACCTTGAATGGACGGGTCTATCAGTTTCTGCGATGCGTGTCATTGGTTGAATCCGAAATCCGCATTGGGCAATGAGCGGATTATACCTGTCTGTCAGGTGGTAAACACCATTTGCAAGGAAGAGTGATTTTTCTGACAATTATCGCGCAATAATTCGCGTAACAATTCGTAATTTTCCTTAAAATTCATTTAAAAAACATCATTTTTATTATAATTACAAGAATGTTTATAAGGAAATGGATATGCGCTTTCTTACTTTCCGCTATAATTATAAAGGGAATTTGCTGGAGAGATCAAAACGGGGAGAGAGAAAGCAAATGGATCAAGAAATGACGGAAATGTCGTTGGAGGAATTATTATCATGGGTGATTCACGGGAAATGGATCATCCTTGGGACCATGGTTTTGGGGCTTGCCATCGCCAGTTTTATTACGGTATTCAGTTACCAGCCGCTGTATAAGGCAACGGCGTCCATGGTCGTCAATGCCAAGGAACGGGTGGTGGTTGGCGAGGAAGAGTGGTCCCAAAGCGCGTCGGATATCTATTTGGCGCAGAAGATGGTCAACACCTATTCGGTGGTGTTGAAGAGCAATCGTGTAATGGAATATGTGATTGAAGATTTGAATTTGGATGTCGAGCCGGAAATGCTGCGGGAATGGGTGGATCTTTCACCGGTGAAGGACACTCAGGTGCTTTTGGTTTCGGTGGTGGGCACCAGCCCGGAACTGACTGTCAGCATCGCCAACTCCTTGATGCGGGTTGCGCCGCAGGCCATGATGGAAACGGTGGAGAGGGGCTCCTTGAACGTGTTGGATGAAGCCAAGCTGCCCCGGCATACGGTGCCGCCGAAGACCAAAATGAACGCGGCGATCGGCGCGGTCCTGGGTTTGATGCTGGGATTGGGCTATGTGGTGGCCAAGAATGCCTTGCGGCCCAAGGTGCGAACCGCTTCGGACATAGAAGACCGTCTGGTCCTTAAGACCATCGGCGAAATTCCCCATGTGAAAAAGGGGGATTCCGCTTCGGAGCGCCTGCTCTTTACCGACGAGAACCAATCGCCGATTTTTGTCGATTCCATTTTTTATATTCGTACGGTCTTTGACTATCTTTTCGCTTCCAAGAAGATTCAAACGGTCTTGGTCACCAGTGCGCTGGCGGGGGAAGGCAAAACCACGGTCATCGCCAATTTGGCCCTGGCCTTGTCGGAAGCGGGAAAAGATGTACTGGTGATTGACGCGGATTTGCGCAAGCCAAGCCTGCATCGGAAATTTGGACAAAAAAAGGCAGACCTGCATCACCTGGCCAATGTCCTGACGGGCAAGGTACCCCAGCAGGAAGCGATTCAAGCGATTACAGACCGCCTCCATATCCTGCAGGGCTACGCCGTCGATGTTCAGCAGTCGAAGATGCTGCTGGGTTCCTACGCGATGCAGTCCCTATTAGCAGACGCCCAGCGGACCTATGACTATGTGCTGATCGACACGCCACCGGCCTGTGCGATCTCGGATGCAGTGATTTTATCGAACTATACGGATGGGGCGCTTTTTGTGATCAAGCAGAATTATTCCAGTTTGCAGGATGTATCGGAAAGTGTGATCAGCATGGAAAAAGCGGGCAGCATTAATCTGGGCTGCATCCTCAATGATATTCGCAAGGGCAATGCGCTTTCGGGCTACAATAGCCGGTACTATTACGCGGCAAAATACAGCAATGCCTATGGTGAAGAGTCATGAGAAACGAGGCGAGAATAGGAAAGAGGCAAGGAATCGGACGAACGCTCATCATGGTGGTAGTTATGGTTCTGGTTCTATGGTTCCCCAATATTCAAGGGGATCGCTTGGTCGGAATGAACGAATCGGTTAATCGCATGATTTTAGATGTCCTGGGAGAAGACCATTTGGCGGTTCGGCTGATGATGGGGGAAGCGGCGGAAGAGATATCGGCGGAAGAATATTCTGCCATGCTGCCGGAATCCTTTGGGACAGCGAACAAGCTGGAAGCCATGAACCGATGGATGGAAGACGGGGTTCATGTTATTCAATACTTTCTTTTTACCTGGGGTTTGCTTTTCCTGCTTCGGCGAAGCAGACTGCCATGGATGGGCAAAATCATTTTGGTTGCTCTTTTAGCCGGCTCGATCGGGTATTTTTCCGAACTCTTTCAGAATGCCGTCAGCGGTCGCGGTTATGAAAGTCAGGATGTGATCCACAATCTTTGGGGCGTGGGCGCCGCCATTTTGGTAGAGTGGGTTAGATTGAATCGCAGGAAGCGGCAGGCTATGGAAGAATCAAAAACCGATCGGAAGGTGGTCGTCAGACGACTGTCGGGGGAAGATTTTTTCAAACGCGTGATTGAATAGAATGCGGGAGGAGAAGATGAGTCGAGGGCGGAGTTTGGTATTGGTGTTTGTGTGGAGTTTGGTCTTTCTTTGGATCGGTGTGATCCACTGCATGTGGGAACAAATTGGGATGGGGAGTTTTGTTGGGATTCCGAATTTGTTTGATCGGCTCTGCATCATGTTTGTAGGCGTTGCCGGCAAACAAAATGCCGTGTTCGCGGCATTTGGCATCTTGGGATTGCTGGTCAGCCATGCTTTTGCGAGACACGGCATGCATGGCGCGGAGAATGGAAAGCATAGCATTTTTCTGTGCATGCTGTTTGCAGTTTCAGAAGAGGTTTATCAGTTGCTGGTTCCGGGGCATGGTTTTTCTTTGGTTGAGCTGACGGCCTATGGGATTACAGCGATGGCGGGAGTTTTTTTGTATTCGCTGATGACTTTTTTAGGCAGGCAAATTCATAATAAAAATCAAGTGGATTGCAGTGATGAAGCGCAGGAGCATTTTCGATAAGAAAATGCTCTTTTTCTTTTAATGAAAAGGGGATTGTAATCATCTGATGGGGATCGCGGGAGGCAGCGGTTCAGGTAATCGCCAGGTGACTTTTTGGAAGCACGAGTGGGTGTAAACTGGATGCAAGAAAGATTTCGGCGCCTTTGCTTTTCTGGGCTTGGATTTTGTAATATACTGACAATTAAGAACGGTTTGAAGCGGAGTAAATGACGGGAGGGAACGTATGGCATTTGAATCCTTATTGAAAGAGATGATTGCGGCGATTCAAGTGGATCGGTTGGGCAAAAAGATTTTAAGCGAAGAGGCGATAAAATGGTCGGAAGCGACCTTTCGATGGTGCAATGATCCCGAGATTGAAGCGAAGCGGGATGCCATGCTGGACTCGCTTCGTTATACCTACAACGAGGATCTGGCGCCTCATCTGCCGTCCGGGGAGCGGATTACCGATTTTGACCGGTATGAAGAATCGGTGGATGACGCGATTTTTGAAAGCGGGAAAAATGACAAGCTGACCCGGGGAAGGAATGCGGCCAACAAGCGCTATAACGAATGGAAGTATGGAAAAGGCGGCGGCCCCAGCGTCGACAGTCTGGCCAAGTTTTCTGTCTTCCTTGCCTTTTTGGCTTTGCATGCGGCGGAGAGTGATTTCTATGTGCAGACCAAGTCGGGTGAGCACTGGTTCAGCGGATTTGAAATGAATGAAGAAGCCTTGGTGGCCTGCTGTGCGGGAAGTCTGGGGTTTGTCGGAGAAGAGGGGCTTGCCGCAATTCTAGCGGATGAAGACCTGGTGGTCTTCACGGTTTTTGCCGCGGCCTTGCATACAAGCCACCCAGGCCATAAAATAAACCGATTGTTCTTGGAAGTGCTTTATCGGGAACAGGGGCTGGAACCACCTGAGGATACGGAGTCATTGAGGGAAATCTACCTGAAGGCTTTGGCTGATAATACCCGCGAAATGAACCTGCGGGATGTGGATGTCAAATTGCGAAAGGATGTCTGTGATTTCTATGTGGTGCCGCGTTTTTCCTGCAATGGCGAGTCCAAGGGATCGCCCGTAGCAGACCTGTCGGCGGATCGGATTGTCATCCGGTCCGAAACCGGACGCGGCAAGAGCATTCTTTTGCAAGCCTTGTCCCTATGCGCGGGAGAAAGAAGCCGGGGTGTGGAAAAAGGCGCATATAAAGCAATCGGCCAGGCTTTTGGTTTGGAATCGACATGTTATTTGCCGGTTTTGGTACGGGCTGAGACGGTGAATCAGCTTCTTGAGGAAGAAAGCGCCGAAAAGGAATGCGGTTTATCAGAGGTAAATGTCACCGAAGAACTGCTTTTTGAAGCAGCGGTCCGGATGGCCAAGGGAAATGAGGATTTCTCGGCGGCCGATTTGAAGGCGGTGCTTCAGTCGAGTACGAAAACCAGCAGACCTCTCTTTCTCTTTGACGCCTATGACGAACTGGCCTACAACAAGCGAAAATCCTACAGGGAGAGCCTGGGCGGAATCCTGACGGCGTTCCCCCAATCCAAGGTAGTACTGACATCCAGGAACATCGATTTTTCCAACTTCGAATATGATCTCTTTCAGAGCTTTGAGCTGTATTGGGAGATTGAGCCTTTCAACGAAACCGATATCGATCGATTGTGCCGAAAGTGGAAGTTTTCATCCGGCGCGTCCGAGTCGGAGATTGACGCCTTGGTGGCTTCCATTTTGGATAATGTTTACATGTACCGTCTGGCGACCAACCCCTATATGCTGAGCCAGATCATCTCCATTCGCGATGAGAACCGAACCGCCGAGGCGGAGACAGTCCTGCCCAAGATTATCAACAAGCTGATCGACAAGCGGTGGGATATCGAGAAATACGAGCTGGGCATTGAGAAGACGAAAATGCTGCAATTGATTCATCGGGTTCTGGCAGCCATAGCAACGAATATGTTTGTATATGGCGGCCGGCACGAGATGTCTCTGGAGGAGTTCGAGACCTATGTGACGGAGGCGACGACCGGTGTTTTCGGCGAAGAATTCTGCGGGATGTTTATCGATGAGTTTATGGCGGACATCAAGACCAAATCGGGCTTGCTGATCGCGACGGATTGCGGTTATCAATTCCAGAACCGGGTGATCGAAAGCTATCTGGCCGCAGAGGGAATTGTCGAACGGATGATCAAAGACGTTCCCAACGCAAGAACGGAAGAAGACTTGAGGGCGGTGCAAAGCTTTCTTGAGGGAACTTTTGAGTCGGTCGAGAAAATCGACGAATTTTATGCCGATGTCCTTTTGATGATGTTTTCCATTCTGCCCTTTGTGCGGGGCGAGGTCTACAGCCGGGGCATCTATCAGCATGGGTTTGGTTCCCTTTGCAAAGAAGAGGATTTTTCGGCCAATGGGCATTTGCTGAAGGTCTTTTCCGGACTTTTAACCAACGCCTTCGGCAGAAACGGATTGACCAACAATAAGAATAAAAAAGGCAATGCGACACGGAGTCAGCTGGTAGGGATGATTGGCGTATTCTCGCGTTTCTTCCCGGAACCCTTTAAAGAAATTTCAGGGGCGGACTGGCTTGGTGAAGAGGTGGAAGCATTCAAATTACAAGAGAACAGGGATTAGGAGGGAATAAGATGACAGAAGCAATGAAAACCATGGAAGAGAAAATTCTTACGCCGGAAGTGCAGGGGCGCCATTTGGTCGCCAAAAAGGTGCAGGCGCTTTTGGAGTCCAACGGATGGAAGTACGACAAGCATGAAGGCAAGGAAAACAAGCTGGTCATGCCCTTTCGCCTGACGAATCTGACGGCTATTGTGATTGTGACCATTTCAGAGGAAGTGGATGCCATCAGCGTCAAGGTGCTGATGCCGGAGGAATGCGATGAGAAATTCTTCCTTGCCATCAATGATTACTTTGCCCGCACCAATTACAGCCTGCGGTACGGCGCTTTCCATATCGACCACGATGACGGGGAGCTTTCCTATCGGTACGCGACCCAATGCACCATGGAAACCTTTGACAAGGAAACCATTGATGACTACATCCGTATCTGCATGAACACCGTTGACAAGCATTACCCGGTGATTGAAAGGTTGGCGACAGGCCAGTTGACCTCCGATGAAAAGAAACGGTATCTGATTCAAAGCAAGATGCTGGTGATTGGGGTTCGGGAAGAGTAAGGTCCGGAGGAATGGAAGCGATGAATGAAGTGGCAGTAGCTGAAGTCATGAAAACCTATTTGCATCGACTGATCCGGTTTTGTTCGGATTACAAGCCGGACGGCTTGCCCGATGCGGGGGATCTCTATTTTCAGGAATATTCCCTGCAGGATATTTACATGCCCTTGCGGATCACCAGTGGTGAGGTTAGAGAAGAAAAGGCCGGCAGTCTGGACGTCTTGCTGAACGACGACCAGCTGGATGCCCTGTTGGTGGAAATTGACGCGAGCATGCAGGCCTTTGACGGGGAAGGAAACGGCTTTTTCGTACGAAAAGAAGCGGCAAGCGGCGGACCTTCCCGCGACGAGAAACAAAAGGTGGCATTTGGCAAGGAAGCCGAAGCAAATCAAATGGGCAAGTCTTTGGCGCAGGAGAAAGAGACCAAACAGACGGAAGGGAAAGCTTTACGTGTTGAGGAGGAAAGCGTTGCGGTTTCTTTAGAGGGGCTGCTTGAGGATATCGACACGAGTCTGGCGGTGCTGGAGACCGAAGCGATACGCACAAAAAATCCGGCTGAAGGACAGGACCTCTTTGAATTGGAAGCGGAAGCCTTGCTCGGGGACTTGGAGTGGGAACTGGACATGCTGGAAGCGGGGGGCGTCAATCGCGCCGAGCGAGAGACCATGCTCCTTGCGCCGGAGGTGGAGGGAAACAAGCACTCCGTCAATACCACCGATGGGAATGCAGGCAAGGATGACGAGAATACGAGAAACGATGGAAAAGCGCCAGATGCAGACCGGCAGAATCCCTTTTACGACGACAAGATCATGAATCCCAAGCAGGTTCCTTCTTCACGGTCCCTGATACTGGCCGGGCCCGGGTTTGGGAAAACCACCCTGGCCAAAAGGATTGCCTTGGCCTATGCGAAAAACGACCAGGAATTTCTCAAGGAGAATTTTCTTCGGGAAGGATTGATTCCAGTTTTGCTCCTGTGCCGGTCATTGGATGACCGCAAGGCGGACTCCTTTGAAGCGATGATGGGCGCCATGCTGGAGAACTCCTACTTTGGCGGCAAGGGGAGCAGTGAATCGATTCGCGCCTTGCTGGTGGACGCCGTCAAGCAATTGGCGCGGGAAGGCCGGCTTTTGCTGATGATTGATGGATTCGACGAGGTGTACAGTGCGGATGCCCAAAAAGAGTTCGGCCAGGCGCTGGTTGCATTTCTGGAAACCTATCCGCATACCCATTTGATCCTGACTTCCAGAAAGGATACCCAGGCTGAGTTAAACGGCGGACGGGAAGAGGAAGAGGGGCAAACCGAAGGTGCGTTCTTGTCGGCCTTGGATCCGATCGGCGGCTTGGCGAAAAAAGAGATCAAGTCTTTATCGGAATTGGAAATTACGGCTTTTGTCCATCGGTGGTTCAAGGCCATCTATCCCTTGGATCAGTCCAAGGCACAGGACGCAGAGCAGATTATTGACCAAATTCACTCCAGCCAATATCGGTATTTGCATAAGGCGAATATGGTACAGGTGCCCTTGCATCTGACCAATATCCTTTTGTTGTCCAGAACGACGGGGAAAATCCCCGCAAGCAAGGGCGAATTGTACGAGAAGTATATTTCTCAGGCGATCAATTGGAAGCCGGCAAAATTGTATGAGCCGGAAGACCTCTGGATGGTGGTTTCCTATGCGGCCTTAAGCATGATGAAACGCGGGCTTGCATCCGTGCGGCAGTCTCTGCTGATTGAAATTCTGGATGAGGCGCTTGCCTATTTTGAAGGCTTTATCAGCTGGTCGAAATCGACCGAAGAACTGATTTTTGTGCTGGAGTCTGTAACCTGCCTGATTCAAAAGACGGCAACCATGGGAAATGAACCGGCTTATCAATTTGCCCACAATCAATTCATGGAGTATTTGGCTGCCTGCGCCCTGGTGCGGGGTTATGTGGATGGAGAGGAAGCCTATGCCAGTAAAACGAACCGCGTTCTGGCCTATACGGGAAAAAATCGATGGACAGAGGTGGTTTCCTTTGGCATCCGAATGCTGGACGACGAGGAACTGATCGGCGAATTGGTCAAGCGGGTTAAGGACAAGGAAAAGCAGGGCCGCCCGTCTCGTTCCGAGAAAAATCTGCTCTTTGAAATCATAACAAGCTTTGGTTTTATTGTGCCAGCCATGCGCAGAACCATTTTGGATTTGGTCTTCAAGACCGGAATCACTGAACCGCAGGTTCGCATGATGGAAGATTTTCTGCAGGATCCCAAGTCCCAGTATTTCAGCCGCTTTGTTGAAAAACAATTCCAAGACTCCACGGAAGCCGGTCACACGGAATATGGATTGGTTCGGGGCGCCCTGGAAATTTACAGGCAGGCCAAGCCGGTGGAAACAGCAGTGAAATGGTTTGTCCACGGCGAGTCGCTGACAGAAATCCTGTGCGGATCCTATATGCTGGATATCATGGCCTGGTGCAAGGCGGAGAAGATCAGCAAAACTTCCGGTCAAAAAGACGGGCAGGCCTTGCTTTTTGATCTGAACCGGGATGAACTGAGCCTGGGCGAAAGCTTCAAAGATGCCCTGCATCGACGGCTGATGCAGACCCAGGATCCCAGCTGGCAGATTTATGTGGAACACCTGGTGGATCTGATGCATGCCGATATGTTGAAAGATCCGGAAACGATTTTCACGCAGGGATTGTATGGCAAGATTGTTGCCCTTGGAAGGGCGCAAAGCGAAACCATGCTTCACGCGCTTTCGGTCTTCCCATTGAATGATCAGACCTTGAGATATGCGGAATTTGCGGATGCGGCGGAAGCGCAATCAATCCTGCTGGAAGGGTATAAAAATCTGAAGGACCAACCGGCGCCCAATGAACGGGTTTTGTTCTTTGCGGCTTGCCTGATGGCCGGGGCCTGGGATTCTGCACCAGCCATCACCAAGGCTTATGACGAACTGAAGCGGGTCTTGGACCATGAGCGACCGACGGGATTGGCCAGGTATCGGTTAGAGGTGCTTGAGAAGGAAATGAAACGGCTGGGGTATGACCGGGAATTCGTGAATGCCTTGTATCCGGATCCCTACAGCACCCAGAAGGGCGTGAAACCTGCCCTGATTTCAGAGGCCTTGGGTTTCTATCAGGTCGAGCGCTTTCAGGAGGCCAAAGAAGCCTTCTTGGCAGCCTTTCATCCGGACCATTTTTTCAGTCCGGCCAACAACTATCTGGCCATGATGCTGAGGCGCCAGGAGATTGGGGACCTGAACCACTTAGGGTACGCCTATACGGTGCCCGAGCTGATTGGACAAGGGGTGGAACAAGGGGACGTCTTCTCGCTGATTAATATGGCTCTCTTTCAGTCGTCGGTCTATGAGGGCGGTGACATCACGGGCGGTGATCCGCTGATTTCCCTGATTCGGTCGGAAGAGCGAGAGTCAATCGAGGAGGCCAAGCGCTGGTGGACCCATATGGCGCGGCTCAACGACCTGGAAGGCCAGGTGGTGGTTTATTGGCTTTTAAAGCATGAGTTGATCGACCGGTCTTCCGTGGGCAATCTGCGCACCCTTGAAGTGATGTTTCACCGAAACAATATTCGAATATAAAGTCTTTGCATGCCGGGAAATCCCAAAGGATTCCCGGTGTTTTTTTGTTTACAATACATTTCCTCTGCAAGGCGCGGCTGGCTTCCAGCTGCCAGGTGACAGCCAAGAGACATGGGGTTACTTTTTTTGCATGTCGCCTTTCATTGACCTTATCGGCGAGCTGCCGCGGGTGGGTTAGACTGAGATCAAGAAAAGCCGATGCAAAGGCAAAAAAAGGAGGAAATGGAAATGACGGAAAAAGCGATGGAGATGATTGAACAAATGATGGAGGATCCTCAAGTGGATCAGGAATTGAAGGACCGCTTGCTTGAGATTCAAAGCGAGGGCGAGCTGGAAGAATTGATCACGGAATGGGAAGAGGAAGAGGCGCTGGACGGGGACAAGCGGACCCGGGCCCAGGTGGTCTTCACGGGAATTCAGGACTTTTTCTTCGACCAGGAGTGGAAGGCGGTCTGCGACAATGAAAGGCTGATTGCGGTTTTAGGCTTCAGAATGCGCAACGCCACGATGAAAACCTATGTGGCTGTCAATGAGGACGTGGAGTCTATCCGCATCAACACAATCCTGCCGGTTCAGTGCGTGCCGGAATGCCGCCTGGTTTTGGGGAGCTACTTGAATGACTTGAACCTGAATCTGCGCTACGGCGGCTTTCATCTGGATCCGGCCGACGGCGAGGTGACCTTCCGCTATTCCTACTGCTACAGCGGGGAAGGATTCAATGCCGAGAAGTTTGACACCTATTTGGATGCATGCACCATCGGACCGGATCGCGACCTAAAGAAGATCGCAAAAATCGCGACAGGACGATTGGATGAAGAAACCAGACAAAAAACCTTTGCGGACATTCAGGCATTTGTTGCCGCCATGGAGGCATAAGGAAGAGGAGGTTGGCAATGAAAAGGACGCGCGGCTATGTCTATACGGAAGAATGCAAAACCATCATAAAGAATTGGTCCAAACCGGGGCTTGAAAATCCCCATTTGCTGATTCGTCAGCCCCTCAATGGCGGGGTTGGATGTTTGGCATTTGTGGAAAGATTGGCAGGGGCAGTCTATGCCAAGCGGTCAAGGACAAGGAGCTTCAAGCAGTCTTACTTGGCCTTGAAATACCCGGATGGAAGGACCGCGGACTTTCAGCGCTTCTTCGACAGTCCCTTGATTGTAGCCAATCATTATAACCGGTTTGAGGGAGTGTTTTGCATCGATCTCAGTGGTTGGATCCGGCGGACTGGATCGCCTGAATTTGAAATGCTCCTGGACTATCTGGACAGTCACAAGGAGAAGGTGCAATACATTTTTATCGCTTCTGTCGGCAGCGCCGCCGATACCCGGGATCTTTACAATCGGCTGGCCGGCGTCCTGCGGCTTAGAGAAATCGAGATGACCTATCCTAATGCGGAGGCCTTGCTTTCCTATGCGATGGACGAGCTCGACGAAAAGGGGATCGCCCTTTGCCATGAGGCGGAACCGGTGCTGGGGGATTTTATCAATGACCTTTCCGTACGACCGGGTTTCATTGGATATGAAACCGTCAACCGCCTGGTGGATGAAGTGGCCTTTGCCGTCAAACAGGAGGAAGAGGCAGAAGCGAAGGTTACCAGAGATCGGCTTGCGGAAATGGAGGCGGTTTGCCTGCAGTGCGTGCCGGTGTCGAAACCGGTGAAGCGAATGGGATTTTAAACAAGGAGGACGCGTTATGAAATCATTTGAACAAAGCCAGGGAAGCCGGTTTGCGGAAGTGGAGGAGATTGTTGCAATCTCCACGCGAGTGGAGACAAGCAGCAAGGAAGTCAGTGCCGGCGGGCCGGTCATCTATTCCGACGGCGATACCGCCCAGGTGCTGAATCATGATTTTCACTCCATCGCTTTCGGGGCAACTGGTTCCAAGAAAACACGCTTGTATGTGGCGCCTCTTCTTGCCATGCTGGCCAAGCATGGGGAATCCATGATTGTCAATGATCCCAAGGGCGAGTTGTATAAACGGTTCAAGCCCTTCTTGGAAGGGCTGGGCTATCCGATTCATGTACTGGATTTTCGAAACCCCACCCATGGAGCCCGCTGGAACCCCTTCTCTATCCCCTGCGACTTGTACAAGGATGGAGACGAAGAGAAATCAGATGTGTATATCCGGGATATCGCCGACTGCGTCTATAGCGACTTGTGCCAAACCACCAAGGACAGCTTCTGGCCCAACAATGCCAAGGATTATTTTACCGGTCTGGCCCAGATGGTTAGAAATGAGAGTCAGGGGAACCAGTTGACCATGGAGGCGATTCGCTTTGCCAATACGGCAGGCAACCAAATGGGCAAGGGAGGAACCTTCCTCAAGGCCTACCTGAAGGCGGTGGATCCCTTGTCGGCTGTCTTTATGAATCTGAATGAGACTGTGCATACCGCAGACAATACCCGTAAAGGCATTATCAGCGTCTTTTCCCAGCCCATGAATCTTTACGGACAGGAAAGCCTGCGGGACATGATGGCGGAGTCTGACTTCAGCCTGACGGAGATCGGACGGCGAAAGACGGCGGTTTTTATCATCTCGCCCACGGAACGGTCGGTCTTCAATCCCATTATTTCAGCCTTTGTCAAGCAGAGCTACAGCGCCCTGATCGATTTGGTTGCCAGCCGGGAAGCGGACGGCATGCTGCCGGTACGGGTCAATTATGTGCTGGATGAATTCAGCAACCTGCCGGAGATTCAAGACATCAACAATATGATCACCATGGCCCGGGGCGCCAATATTCGCTTTAATTTGGTGGTCCAGTCCATTGACCAGCTCTTCCGGTCCTACAGCCCGGAAGGGGCGAGAAATATCATCAACAATTGCGAGGCTTGGTTTGTGCTGCGTTCCAAGGACACCCATCTGCATCGGATTGTCACCGAGATGTGCGGAACCCGGTTCAGCGAATACAGCCATCAGGAACAGCCGCTAGTAACCAGCCGCACCATTCAAATGCTGGACAAGGCCCGGGGGGAAGTCTTGATCATGCTTTCGGGGCTGGATCCCTATATTACCACCCTGCCGGATATCGATGCATATCCTTTTGGTTTGCCGAAGGCCGCCCAAACCCTGCCACCTGCCCGCGAGAAGAAGGCGCGACAGGTATTTGACATCCGGAAGGTGGTCAAGCGGCAGCAGGGAAATGCTGAGAAGCAGAACCGAGAGGATATCGAAAAATGGGTGCGCGACCGAATACAGGCCGCCAAGGGCGACGGCGCATAATTTCTATGAACAATTATTAATTTAGTGGTATAGGATGAGTATTTCGGCTATGATAAGGAAAAGACGGCTGAATGTGATTCGGCCGGGTCTTGATAGGAGGATGAAGATGACAGAAAAACGTGATGATATTGTAATTTTGCGCGACGAAGACGGCAACGAGGTGGAATTCGAGTATTTGGATACCATTACCTTTAAGGAAGAGGATTATGTGGTGCTCTTCCCTTTGGAAGACGATGAGGAGGAGGAAGCGCAGGTGGTGATCCTGAAGCTTGTGGAGGACGATCAAGGAATGGCCTTTTTCCCAGTGGAAAGCGAAGACGACCTGAATCAAATCTTCGAGATCTTCAAGGACCAGATGGAAGACCTCTTTGATTTTGTGAATTAATGGTTGATTGAAAGAAATGACTGTCAAAAAGAGAAGACCTTTCTAAAAGGTCTTCTCTTTTTGCATAAAAGTTATTTATATACAAGATCCGTAAATTCAATGGGTTCTGATACAAAGGTGCAGAGCAGAGTGACTGCATTATCGACATCCTTGTGGGCGATGACGGCGCTTTGGCTGTGGGCATTGCGGGTGACGACGGAAATGCCGACCACGCGCACGCCACCGCTGGAGCGGTTGATGCTGGAAATGTCGGTGCCGCCCCGTGTCATGATATCCCGCTGATAAGGGATTTCCTTGGTTTCACAGCAGCGGATCAACTGTTGGGTCAATGCCTGGTCCACCACGGCCGAGGGGTCGCCCAGCTTGATGCCAACACCCTTGCCAACGGTGTTTTCCCCGATCAGGTCGGAAGGATAATAGTGGTCCGGAGTGATGTCGAGGGCAATGCCGATTTCGGGTTTGATCTGGTCTGCGGCAACCTTGGCACCACGGCAGCCCAGCTCTTCCTGAACGGAGAAAACAAAGTGAAGTTCATGGTCTGTAACTTCCTGCAGGGTTTCGATGACTTTTATCATAATATAACAGCCTACCCGGTCGTCCATGGACTTTGCTGCAGCACGGCCGTTGCACATTTCGTAATAGTCGCCGACAAAGCCGCAGTAGTCACCGATCTGCACATGGTTCAGGGCATCTTCCCGACTGTCGCAGCCGATGTCGATAAAGAGCTTGTTCTCGTCGTTTTTCGCCTCTTCAATCTTGCCGTCGCAGCCGACAACGCCGAAGATTCCGTTTTGGAACTGGACCTTGGAATTGTAGAGCGAACTGGTCCAGACCCAGCCCACGGCCCGAACGCGTAGCCGTCCGTCGCCTTCAATTTTAATTACCTGCAGGCCGATTTCATCCATATGCGCGGACAGCATGATGCGCTTTCCTTTTCCATTGCCGTGCTTGACGGCAATTAGGTTCCCAAGTGGATCCACATAGCAGCGGTCGACATGAGGCATGATTCTCTTCTGAATAAAGTCGCGCACCCGGTCCTCCCGACCGGCAACGCCCCAAAGCTGTGTCAGTTGTTTCAGCAGTTCCATATTTATTTATCTCCTTTCAGCAGGCTTTCCTTAGCGACCCATCGGGGCTGGTTCATCAGGGGATGTGTCAGCCGAATGGCGTCCGTAGGACATTCCATTACACATACGCCGCAATACCAACATTCGTCGGGGTAGGCGACGACGGGGGCTGTATCGCCTTCCGCCGGCGGCATAAAGAGGTCGATGGGACAGTTATTCACGCAGTTCATGCAGCCGATACAACTGTCAGAGATGGTGATGGGCTTTGCCGGCTCCACAGGCCGCAGGGTAAATTCACTCTTCATTTTGCACCTTCTTTCCCAGGGCTTTGTTTGCATTTTCATAGGCTTTTTTAAGATCGTCGCCCGCGTAATTCAGGGGAATCATGCGGGAAAGACATTTTCCGTCCTCTTCTTTGACCAGGATCAGGCCTTCCGATTCGGTCTCGTCGCTGTCGATTCGGTAGAATTCCAAGCGGTCCACGCTCTTCTTTCTTGCCAGGGACGCTTCGATAATCATCTCCGCGACTGTGAGAATGTTTTGTACCTCCATGACCCGCATCAGTTCGTGTGGATTGGCAGCAACAAGACCTGGGACGATCCTGGCTTCATAGTCTCGGAGGACGTCCAGTCCCGCCTTCAATAGGGTAGCTTCTTTTTTCTCGCCGCAGTACAACTGCATGGTTTTGGCGATGGCCTGATTCAGCTCCTTCCAGGTGGTTCCGGTGGCGTAATTATGATTCAGCGGAGCGTATACTCGGTCTTGCTCTGCAGCCACCTGTTTAGGGTCAGCTGATTGAAAGTCCCGAGATTCCGCCGCGACCGCCGCGTGGCGTCCCGCGTAGTGGCCGGTGCTTGCGGCATGGCCGTAGCAGTTGGAGGCATAAAGGGCATCGCCGGCAGCGTACAGTCCTTCGATATTCGTTTCCAGATGCCAGTCATTCATAAATCCACCGGAAAGTCCGAAGAGCTGCCGCTCCTGGGGTAGAAAATTTGCGCTTTGCCAACCCACTCCGTAGCACTGCAGCACATCCCGGGAAGGATCAAAACCGGCATCGGTGTGGTTTTTCAGCACGGGTATTTTCGTTTTTCCTTCTTCACCGACCATCAGACCCCAAATGGCATCTCGTTCCATGGCGGGCATCTCCGTGAGATCGGCATAGAAGGGAAGTTGGTATCCCTTAACCTGCACCTGATCATAGGGTTGGGTTTCAGGGCCGTCGTATGGGTATTTCGCCTGTTCAATGTTTCCACCTTTCATAAAGAAGGACTGGCCTTTTGAGGGACGCACTCGGGCGGCGTAGGTTGCGAGCAGATTGCCGTCACGGTCCTGATAGGGGATTTCCCGGCCCCTTGCGTCAACAATGGAAGCGGGGTACCAGGTGTTGTGGTTGTTGCCGGTGCTGTAGGGCGGGAAAGAACGGCCGGCCGCAGAAAACTGCGCTTGCACGTTCTTTTCCATCATGGCAAACTCGGCGCCGATTCGCCATCCCATGGCATGGCCGTCGCCAATGCAGGACAGGGGTCGAAATTCGCAAATGCCGGGATAGGCGGCAGAAAAGAGCCAGATGCGGGCGGGGCGGGACATGGACATAATCACCGACTTGGCCTCAAAGACATGAAATTTTCCGGTTCTGGCGTTTACGGCGGTGGCACCAGTACAGCGTTTGCCGTCATCGGTTTCCGAAGTCAGCAAAGATGTTGCCAGGGTGTGGTCTACAATTTTGACACCCAATTCCTTCATGCGCTTGACCATGGCGGGCTTGAAGGTGGTGCCCCAGATGCGAAGGGTCAGCTTGCTCTCATAGTCATAGGCATAGAGCAGCTTGGTCTCTTCGTCACGGAAGAGGGCGCCTTTAAACTGATCGTTCGTATCACGGATCTTGCCGCCCATTTTCTCAATGTCCAGCAGGCGATCCCAGCCTTCCCTCGTTTCGATATAGTGGGAAATGGCGTTATTGTATCCGTCGTTGTCGTCCATCATTGCCGCGGTCAGTGTTTCGGGACTTACGGTGGAACCGGGGTTGGTGGCTGCATGTTCCCAGTGGTCGCAGCCTGATCCGCCGGCGCCGCTTCGCTTGATGCCGGCCTTTTCGACGACGATGACGCGGCTGCCCCTTTCTGCCGCGGCGATAGCCGCCATGCAGCCGGCGATACCGCCGCCCAGAACCAATACGTCGCATTGATCAGTGACGCGCTGATCGGTTTCGGTAGGATAGGTCCAGTTTCTCTTTTCCATAGGTGACTCCTTTCTTGCGTACAAAGCAAGCAGGAAATTCGCCTGCTTGCTGAGATGTTGAAATTTATCTGCACACCAATAATATCAGAAAGTTCTGTATGTTGCAAATTGCAAAATACGATTAAGGATGATTGGTTTTGTGGTATGATAAAGACAGATACTTAATGATTTTTGGAATGGAAGGGGAATATGCGATTGGGAATTGTAAGGAAGACATTATCGGAGCAGATTTATCTTCATCTTCGAGAGGAGATATTAAATCAAACTATAAAATGTGGAGAAAAGCTGACTTTGAAGACACTCAAAGAACAGTTCCAGGTCAGCCATACACCCATTCGAGAAGCGTTGACACGATTGGTTGAAGATAATTTGGTGACCTATTATTCTAATGTAGGGGTGAGGGTTGTATCTTTTACGGAAAATGACATCCGGGAAATTTTTGAGTTTATGCGGGACTTGGACAGTATGGCGATGGCGTACGCGCTAGAGAGTGGAAATCAGAACGGTTTTCTTGCTGAAGTTGATGAAATTGTTGATGAATCCAGCGAGTTATTGGATGTGGGAAATCTTACGGGGTGGAAAAAGCTCTCCGATGAATTCCATCTGGTTTTCTACCGGCATGCAAACAATTCCAGATTGGAAATGGCTGCAAAAAAAATGCATGCACAGATGACACTTTTATACAATTTGTATCAGGACGGCGTGAGAAATGCGGCGATTATTCAAAGAGAACATGAAGGGATCAATAGGGCGCTACAGGCGGGAGAAATCGAACAAGCGAAGCAGCTTCTGCGGGAGCATTTCAACCATGACAAGGATTTGGCCGTTAAGGCAGCAATGAGAATTTTGTCAGTCCGCTCATGAGCATGAATGTAAATTGAAAAACATGTAACTCATTAATGAATAAACCAGTTATATAAAGATCGAATAATATATCATGTTGTTGGACGAGTTATCATCATAAGGGGATGACTCGTTTTCTTAAGTTTGTGTAATATTTGAACCGTGCGGAAAGCAAGTGTTATGGTGAAGGAAATAATGTTACCAGTCGAATAATAGTAGTCTGAATCATTAAGATAAACACTCGTAAAAAAACAGGGAAGAAGCGGCATCAATAAACATAACTGAAAGTAACAATTTATTCTTGACTTGGAGTGAACTCCAGGGGGTATGATGGAATCAGGTGTGAATCAAGAGCTGCGATTTCACGGAGAGGAAGCGTGGCAACAAGGAGGATGGGAAAATGAAACAAGCATCTGAAGGTAAGAAACTGGGATTTGGATTGATGCGGTTGCCGATTTTGGATTCCGCGGATCAGAAATCGATCGACTTTGACCAGCTGGAATTGATGGTGGATACCTTTCTGGAAAGAGGATTCACTTACTTTGATACCGCATACATGTACCATGACTATGAAAGTGAAATTGCCCTGCGGGAGGCGTTGGTCAAACGGCATCCGCGGGATTCCTTTACGGTGGCGACCAAGCTTCCGACGATGTTTCTCAAGCAGGTTGAGGACATGGAGCGCATTTTCAACGAGCAGCTGGAGAAGACCGGCGTGACGTATTTTGACTATTACCTCCTGCATAATCTGGATGTGGCGCGGTTTGCTACAGCTGAAAGGCTGGGTGCCTTTGATTTTGTTCTGGAAAAGAAAGCGGAAGGCAAGGCAAGGCAGGTTGGATTCTCCTTTCATGATTCCGCTGCCCTGTTGGACGAGATTCTGACGGCGCATCCTGAAATGGATTTTGTACAGCTTCAGCTCAATTACGCGGATTGGGAGAATGAGAGCATCCAGTCGAGAAAATGCTATGAAGTGGCGGAAAAGCATGGCAAACCGGTTATCGTCATGGAGCCGATCAAGGGGGGCACCCTTGCGGAACTTCCCGCCAGAGCGGGACAGCTGTTTAAAGAATATCGGCCGGAGGCTTCGGAGGCATCTTGGGCGATTCGGTTTGCAGCCAGCCATGAGAATGTTATGATGGTTTTAAGCGGCATGTCGAACCAGACGCAATTGTTGGACAATACCAGCTATATGAGCGACTTTGAGCCCTTGAACGCAGAGGAACATAAGCGGATTGGCCAGGCGGTTTCGATTATCCGGGAAGAGATTGCGGTTCCCTGCACGGCTTGTCAGTATTGTGTGGAAGGCTGTCCGATGGGGATTCAGATTCCTAAGGTTTTCGCGCTCTACAATGCCGAGAAGCAGGCGAAATCTCAGTTGTTCTCGGTTCATCAGATGTACTACAACAATCTGACTAAAACATCCGGCAAGGCATCGGCCTGCATCAACTGCAAAAAATGCGAAAAAAGCTGTCCGCAGCATATCGAGATCACGAAGTTTTTGGAGGATGTTGTCCAGGTTTTCGAGCAGTAAGGAGAGGGCGAATAAATGACCATTTCTGAAGTAAGTAAAAACTATGATTTGAGCCCGGACACCCTGCGATATTATGAGCGGATCGGACTGATTCCAAGGGTGGAACGCGACAGGCGCGGAAACCGAGACTATTCGGAGGCGGACTGCAATTGGATTCAGTTTATCAAGTGCATGCGATCGGCGGGCTTGCCCATTGAGACGCTGACGGAATATGTCTCGCTGTTTCAGCTGGGGGACGGAACCAGGCTGAAACGAAAAGAGATTCTTTTGAAGCAGCGGGAAAGGCTGCTGGAACAAATGGAAGTGCTGCAGACATCCATCCGCATTTTGGATCGGAAGATTAGCCATTACGACGAAGTGCTTTTTCCCCATGAAAAGGAACTGACAGCGGCGAGTTTGAAAAACGAAGATGAATTGGGCGCCTAGCCCTTTATCCTATGTGCAGGCATCAATCTACGGATTGAGCCTGCATTTTTGATACAGGGCGGTTTGGATAGGTTAAGGGGAATGAAAGATCAAGAGTATGCTAAAACTTTGTCAAAGTTTTCAGGAAATTCCCCCTTTACTCTCGCTGGAAAGGGTGCTAGTATAGAGATGAAGTTAAACATCCTACGTTGGACGTAACACATTAACAAAGGGGGATTCTATGAAAGTTGCACTTGTGTACACCAGTACAACACCGGAACTGATTGAAACCGTGGAGTCGGAGATCCGGAAAGAAATCGGTCAAACGCCGGAACTTTTGAGCTATCAGGACCCAAGCGTGCTGAAAGATGCCATCGATGCGGGCCGGGTGACCAAAGAGGCGGCTGCCAAGCTTGTAGACTTGTACATGCAGTCCGTAAAGGACGGGGCGGACGCGATTATCAACCTGTGCTCATCGGTGGGCGAAGTGGCGGATTCTGTGCAGGATTTGGCCAAGTATATCGGCATTCCCATCGTTCGGGTTGATGAGGAGATGTGCCGGGAAGCGGTACGCCAGGGAAAACGCATCGGCGTGATGGCGACGCTGCCGACGACATTGAACCCGACCAAAAACACCATCCTTCGGGTTGCGCAGGAAATGGGACGGGAAGTCGAATTGGTAGACGGACTGATTGAAGGCGCTTTTGGTTTGGATCAGGAAAGTTTCAAGGCGAGAATGCTGGAGATGGCGGAGGAAATCAAGGATTCAACGGACGTGATTTTGTTCGCGCAGGGTTCCATGGCTTATTGCGAGAGGTATATTGCGGAAGAATGCGATAAAGTCGTTGTATCCAGCCCAAGATTCGGCGCTAAGGCTTTGAAAGACGCTTTGATTGCAAAAGGACTTATTTTGCGGTAGTTTAATAGGGAGAAGGAGAAAAGAGATGAAAAAAAGAATTATGCTTCTAATGATGTGTATGGCGATTGTGCTGGCATTTTCGGGGTGTAGTGATGCCAAAGAGGAAAACGTTACCTTGAAACTGGGTTTCAGCACGAACGAAGAAGATCCGCGCGCAACCGCGGCAAAGCAGTTTAAAGAAGAAGTTGAATCGAAAACCAACGGAACCGTTACCGTGGAAATTTATCCGTCAGGCCAGTTGGGCGGCGATGCCTCGCTGATCGAAGCGATGGCGCTGGATTCCGGCACGGTTGACGTGATTATCACCGACGCAAGCAACTTTGCGACTTATGTGCCTGAGATGGGCATTTCAGCCCTGCCATTCCAGTTCGAGACATTTGAAGATGCCTGGGACTTTATGGACAGCGATATTGAAGCAGACGCGGAAGCGAAACTCTTGGATCACAATATGCGTGTTTTGGCCCATTACGACAATGGCTTCCGATGCGTAACCACCAATACGCCGGTAGAATCAGCTAATGACATGGTCGGCATGCTGATCCGTACGCCGGAAAATCCGGTGATTATGGCAACCATGAAATCATTGGGCGCGAATCCGCAACCGCTGGCTTTCTCGGAACTTTACATGGCTCTTCAACAGGGAACCTACGACGCGCAGGAAAATCCTGTTCCCGTTATTTACAACAACAACCTGTATGAAGTGCAAAGCCATTTGGCCATTACCAACCATATCTACTCCGGCATGTGCTTTACCATTGCCGACAGCGTTTGGGGAAAAATGAGTGCTGAGCAGCAGGAAATTGTAGCAGCTGCGGCGATTGCATCCCAAAAGACAAACCGTGATCTCAACAAGCAAATGACAGAAGACTTGCTGGCGAAACTGGAAGAGGGCGGCATGACGATTACGCATCCGGATCTGGCGCCATTTGTTGCGGCTTCCACCAGCGTGGCGGAAGATTTGAAAGACACCTACGGTGAGCTGCTTGTACGTGCGCAGGACTGGAGAAACAACCGATAAGAAATTCCAAGAAGGAAATCCGGTAAAGAAGCCCGGCATGACGCACGTCCTGCTGGGCTTTCAGCCCCCACCGGCTGCCGATAGGCACTTGAGTGGGAAACCGGGTGGAAATCTGAGACTGATAGGGAGTGTATAGAATGATCAAGTTGCAGGAAAAAGTGAATCGATGGACCATTATTGTGTCATCGGTCATGCTGGCAGCGCTGATGATAATTCTCACCGCCAATGTGATTTTGCGGTATGTGCCGGGAATCGGCGGATTCAAATGGTATATGGAAGGATCCCAGTACCTCAACGTGTGGGCGATGCTGATCGCCGGGATTGCGCTGAGCGTCAAGGGCGAGCATTTGAATGTGAACATCATCGAAGAACTTATCAATAAGAAGCATTCGAAAGGTTTGAAGTTTATTCAGAGCTTTTTGACATGCCTGTTTTATCTGGGCTTTTGCTACGGGGCCTTTTTGCTGGCCATCAAGTCCAAACAGGAGATTTCAACCATGGCGCCGCTGAAGATGTCCTATGTATATTGGATGATTCCGGTGACGGCTCTGATGAGCGCATTGTCCGCGCTGTTGGACTTTGCGGTTCAGATGAAAAAAGGAAAAGAGGAGAAACAGGGATGATACCATTTTTAATCATAACATTTTTCGCACTCCTGATTGTGGGAGCGCCGATTGCCGTATCCTTGGGCCTTTCGGCGATGGGCGGCATCCTTTTTCTAGGCAGCGGCAGCATGGTTACGGTTGGCCAGCGCATGTTTGAAGGTATCAACTCCTTTGCCCTGCTGGCGATTCCGCTGTATACCTTTGCGGGATTCACCATGAGCAAGGGCGGCGTTTCCAAGCGCCTGATGGATTTCTGCTATGATCTGGTAGGACGATTCACCGGCGGCCTGGCCCATGTGAACGTGCTTTCCAGCATGGTGTTTGCGGGGATCTCCGGTTCGGCCGTGGCCGATACGGCGGGGGTCAGCGGCATGATCATGCCGGAGATGCGCAGAAAAGGATACAGCAAGGAGATGACGGTTTCCGTAACGGCCATTTCCTCGACCATCGGCATCGTAATTCCGCCGAGCATTCCCATGGTGGTCATTGCGGGGATCTTGGGCATTTCCACAGGCAAGCTGTTTTTGGGCGGCATTATTCCCGGTATCTTGCTGGGTCTGGCGCAAATGGCAGTTTCCTATGTGATGGCGAAAAAGGAAGGGGTTCCGAAAGAAACGGCGCCTTTCAGCCTGAAGCATTTGCTGGCGAGTGTCTGGAGTTCTTTGCCAGCCCTATTGATGCCGATCATTATTGTCGGTACAATTGTATCAGGACTGGTTTCGCCGACAGAAGCCGGTGTGATTGCCGTTGTGTACGGTTTGATCGCGGGCGGACTGATTTACAAGGAACTCAAGTGGGTGGATATCAAGCACGGGATGTATGAGACCGCGCGAACCAGCGCGAAGATCTTTATCATCATTGCAGCCGCCAAGCTGTATACGATTATGCTGACCACGGCGGGCTTTGATAAATGGGTGGCCGACAAGATGCTGGGCTTCTCCACGAATCCCTATGTGATTCTGGTGATTATCCTCTTCATCTTCTTGTTTGTTACCATGTTTATGGAATCGATCGCAACTTTGACGCTGTTTATGCCGGTCATTTATCCGATCGCTCTGGCAGTTGGCATCGATCCGGTGGTACTTTCGGTTTTGATCACCGTAGTGATTGGCATCGGACTGGTGACCCCGCCGGTGGGCATGTGCCTCTATGTGGCCTGTGACCTGATGGAAACGCGGCCAGGCAATGTAGTGAAGACCTTGATTCCCTACATGCTGGCAACCGTAGCGGTCATTGTTCTGCTGATTGTGTTCCAAGATTTGATTTTATGGCCTGCGAGCCTGATTTAGATTGAAAAATAAGTGTGTATTTAGGTAGATCCTCTTGCACAGATGGGAAGGTTGAAATGGGAAGAAAAAACGGGGTGCTGAGCACAGCATTGCAAAGCAAAAAGACAGTGGTTACGCGCGTGGTGGACCGCATTACCGAAGCGATTATTCAGGGTGAACTCAAACCGGGCGACCGGCTGCCGACGGAGGTGGAGCTGTGCGAATCCCTGCAGGTCGGCCGGAATTCGATCCGGGAGGCCATCAAGATTCTGGAATCCTACGGGGTGGTCTATATCAAGCGGGCGGACGGCACATATGTCAGCGATTCGTATAATCAGAAGATGCTGGATCCCATGCTGTACGGCGTCATCCTGCAAAAAGACTCTGCCGAAGACATCATTGAGCTGCGGAAAGTCTTGGATATTGGTATGCTCCAAGTCGCCAGCCACAAGCTGGAACAGGAAGACGTGGGCGAGATCCTCGGCTACCTCGATAATCTGGAACAGGAAATCCAGAAGGAGAATCCGGATGTGGATCAGTTGCTGGCCGCGGACATTGCTTTTCATATGTCGATTGCCAAGGCGATCGGAAATGAATTGCTGATCAGCATGTACAATTATGTGGACCGGATTACCGTACCTTCCAGAACCCATGCAACCGAATTGATTCTAAACAAGGGCGAGATGGAGAACTTTATTGCCCTGCACCGGCATTTGGTAGATTTGATCGTCAACCATGATGTGGGGCGGATCAATGAAGTGGTGAATGAACATTACATGTTCTGGAAACAGGTATAGCCTTACAGGTTTCCAGCATTGGAATAGGAGAAGGAATGGAAACAGTACAAGCGAAGAATCTGGACGCAGAGAACAGAAAAATTATTGTTCTGGATGACGACCCAACCGGCATCCAGACCGTCCATGACGTCTATGTCTATACGGACTGGCGGGAAGAAACCCTGCGGGAAGCCTTCCAGGACGAGAACAATCTCTTTTTTATCCTGACGAACTCAAGAAGCTTCAGTGAGGATAAAACCCGCCAGGTGCACGCGGAAATCGCGGCGAATATCAGCCGCATTGCCAAGGAAACCGGAAAGGACTTCTTGTTGATTTCCCGCGGCGATTCGACCCTCCGGGGCCATTATCCGCTGGAGACGGAGGTGCTCAAGGAGACCCTGGAAGAAAACGGACAAGCAGCCTTTGATGGGGAAATCCTCTGTCCCTTCTTTGTGGAAGGCGGTCGGGTGACCATCGATGGAATCCATTATCTGAAGGACGGCGAGAAGTTGATTCCGGTCGGAGAGTCGGAATTTGCCAAAGACCGGACCTTCGGTTACGAAAGCTCGGATCTTGGAGCATTTGTGGAAGAAAAGACCCAGGGTGCCTATCTGGCAGCGGACTGTGTGCGCATCGGGTTGGATGAACTGAGAGCCAAAAAGGTGGACGCGATTGTCGACCAGTTGATGGGTGTCACTGGATTCAACAAGGTCCTGGTGGACAGCACCTGCTATGAAGAGCTGGAAGTGTTTGCGGCCGCTCTGGCCCAAGCCATCGGGATGGGCAAGCGTTTCATTATCCGATCTGCCGCGGGTCTGCCCAAGGTGATAGGAGAAATCACGGATCGGTCGCTTTTGAAGCGGGAAGAACTGACCCGGGAAGCCGACGGCATGGGCGGCATTGTCTTGATCGGGTCGCATGTGAAGAAAACGACCGAACAGCTGGCCTGCCTGCAGCAATCAGGCGTTGAAGCCGACTATTATGAATTTGACGCGGCCCAGGTGAAGGTGGAAGGCGGCTTGGAAGAGGAAGTGCAAAGAATCATCCAGGCGGTGGAAGCAAATATTGTTAAAGGTAGGACGTCGGTTGTTTATACCAGCCGAAAACTGCTGGAACTGGATACCGACGACAAGGAAAAAATTCTGGAAGCCTCTGTGAAGATTTCGGATGCGGTAACCAGCATTATCGGCCTGCTGAACGTCAAGCCCCGCTTTATTCTGGCCAAGGGCGGCATCACCTCAAGTGATGTGGGCACGAAGGCCCTGCGGGTGAAAAAGGCCAAGGTCATGGGGCAGATCAAGCCGGGCATTCCCGTATGGCTGACCGGGGAGGAAAGCAAGTTCCCTCATACGCCATATATCATTTTTCCAGGGAATGTGGGCAGCAAGGAAACCCTGAAAGAGATTGTAGAGCAGCTGGTATAGACGGAGGAAAATATGAGTCAGAGAAAAGTGATTATTTCATTGGCGCCCGTACAGGCGGGCACCCCGATCGACAGCCGGTTGCTGGCGGAAGATGTGGCCAAAAGCCGACAGAAGGGCGCGGCCATGTGCCATTTGCACGCCAGACTGGAAAACGGCGACCTGTCGCCGGACACCTCGTTTTTGACGGAATGCTTTGAACAGATTCTGGACAAAGGCGACATTGTGGTGCAGGCATCCACGGGCGGCGTATCCGATATGAATATCGAAGAGCGCTGTTTGCCCCTGGATTATGGAAAAGTGGAATCGGCATCCTTGAACGGCGGATCGACCAATCTGGGCGAGGCTATCTACCGGAACTCCTTTGAGGACATCCGCTATTGCGCAAACGCGGCTTACAGCCGCGGGGTTGTGCCGGAAGTCGAAGTGTTCGATATCGGCATGATTCACAATATCGAACGCTTAAAGGAAGAGGAAGGGACCCATTTCAAGGAACCCATTCTATACAATTTGGTTTTCGGCCATCAGGGGGGCATGCAGCCGACCATCGAAAGCCTGGCGGCATTCCGTTCCTTCGTACCATCGGACGCCCTGTGGGGCGTAACCCATTTCGGTCGGGACAATTGGACGTTTCTGGCTGCCGCCATCGCCATGGGAGCGACGGTGGTGCGGATCGGCTTTGAAGACAGCCATTACCTGAATGAGGGGAATGATGCGGTTGAAAACCATGAACTGGTGGGTAAGCTGGCGGAAATCATTCGGACCTTGGGACTGGAAGTGGCTACGCCGGATGAAGCGCGGCGCATCATGGGTATTTAGCAAGGGGCTCAAGCTGCTGGCAGCTTGGTGCAGCAAAAGAAATAAATAGGGCAAAACAGACGAGTCATCCCGGAAGGGGTGGCTCTTTTTTCCGTGAGAGTGTGGAAATTCTGTAATAAATCGTAAACTTTCTTAAAATACAGAATGAATAGTTGTAAAAACGGTAAAATTCTTTAAAAAGTTAGTTAAAAGGCTCGATTTTTCCGATTCTTTTGGCGTATAATGTAGACATGTGAAATTCTGGGAGTTCGTTAGGAGTGTCCAGCAGGGAGGTACGTATGAGTCGAGGGCGGAATTTGATTTTGGTAATTGCATGGAGCATGGTCTTTCTTTGGATGAGTGTGATCCACACCATGTGGGAGTATACGGCGGTTGAAACGGCATGGGTCGTGCCGAATGCCTTTGACCGGGGCTGCGGGATATTGATGCGCGCTGTCGGACCGGGCACTGCGGTGACTTTGGCTTTTATGTTTCTGGGTGTGCTGGTCAGTCATGCCTTTGCCCGCTACGGGATGAGCGGGAAAGAAAACGGACACCATACCATTTTGGTCTGCATGCTTTTTGCGGTGTCGGAAGAGATTTACCAACTCTTGATTCCGGGACATGTTTTTTCCGTGGTGGAAGTAATCGCCAATGGAGCCGCGATTTTGGCGGGACTGACCCTTTATGGACTGATCCATTTCGTACTGAAGCAAGTGGGCAGCTGGATGGGGAGAGACGGCCATCAGATGAACGGCTGAAGGAAACAGACAGGTATAAAATTGAAATAGAATAAAGGATGCCAGGCTTGGTGTGATGTTTATCTCCGAGCCGGCATCCTATTTTTATTGTCCGCATGGAAATAAATCAGAAGTGTCTTGACGCTCTGGGGTGCATCTCGTAAAATGGGGGGCAAGTTGAGAAAAAAGTGAGTGTGGGGAGAAATGAAGTCGATATTTAGAAGGTATTTTTCGTTTGTTTTGATTCCGGTTTCTGCTTTGGCGCAGGCCATTGTGATTAAAGGACTGATTTTGCCGGCCAACCTGCTGTCCAGCGGGTTTACGGGACTGGCGATTCTATTAAATAAGATTTTCGGTATGGCCGATATTGAGGTGTCGATTTCCGTCATTGTGCTGGCGTTGAATCTGCCGGTCGCCATCCTATGCGCCAAGGGGATTTCGAAGAAATTCACCCTCTTGTCTCTTCTGCAGATTGTTCTGCTCTCTGTTTTATTGAAAACGGTCCAGGTGGAAGCCTTCTTTGACGACATCCTCTTGAATATCGCCTTTGGCGGCTTTGCCTACGGGATGTCGATTGTTTTGGCTTTGAAGGGCGGCGGGTCCACGGGCGGCACCGACTTTATCGCCCTTTATGTGTCAAACAAGCTGAATAAGTCCCTATGGAATTATGTGTTTGTCTTCAATACGCTGATTCTGATTATTTTCGGATGGATGTTTTCCGTGGAGGCGGCGGGTTACTCCATCATGTTCCAGTTTATCTCGACACGGACGATCGAATCCTTCTACCGCCGATACGAGAAAGTAACGCTTCAGATTACCACCCGGAAGCCGGATGAGTTGATCGAGACCTATATTGCCTCATACCGCCACGGCATTTCCAAAGTGGAATCGGTCGGCGGCTATTCAAAAGAACCCATGGCGCTTTTGTACAGTGTCGTGTCAACCTATGAAGTGAATGACATCGTTAGGTTGCTGCGGGCTGTGGATGGCAACCTGATTGTCAATGTGATTCGAACGGATGAATTCTTCGGCGGTTTTTTCCTGAATCCGGAACTGTATTGAGAAGCGTCATTGAATACGCATATCAATGGAAAGGCTGTCAGCGCGACTGGCAGCTTTTTTTGTTGAAGGCGAGAATATTTATGCGCGCAGTTGTCTAAATTTGCAAACTATTCAACTTATTTGATATTCTAGGAAAAAGGAATTGATGCGGGATCAAATACGGGAGGGATAAAAGATGAATTGGAGGGAACAGGTAATCGAATTGTCCAATGAATTGGAGGCGCAGACGATCGGAATTCGAAGGGAGATCCATAAGTATCCGGAGTTGGCCTTTCAGGAGTTTGCAACAAGGAAGTTAATTTGCCGGGAACTGGATCGGATCGGGATTCCCTATGAATTGAGCCCCTGCAAGCCGGGCGTGATCGCCACCATCGACAGCGGACGGCCCGGGAAGCTTTTGATGCTGCGGGCGGATATGGATGCCCTTCCCCTGCAGGAACAAACGGGCTTGGATTATGCGTCTCAGGTGCCTGATGTCATGCATGCCTGCGGCCATGATGTGCATACGGCCAACCTGCTGGCAGTCGGGGAGATTCTACATCGCACCAAGGCAAGCTGGCGGGGCAGGGTCAAATTGGTCTTTCAGCCGGCGGAGGAAGTCGGCGGCAACAGCGGGGGCAGGCAGATGATCGAGGCGGGTTTGATGGACGAGGTGCCCGATGCCTGTTTTGCCCTGCATGTGGATACGAAGACACCCGGTGTGATAGAAGCGGGGACGGGATATATCACAGCGTTTACGGATAGTTATACAATTACGGTCAACGGGAAATCCGCCCATTCTTCGGCGCCCCAGGACGGGGTGGATGCCATCAACATTGCGGCATCCATCGTGACGGCCCTCAACGGGATTGTTTCCAAAAACATCAGTCCCATGACCAATGCCACCTTGAATATCGGTACGATCCGCGGCGGTTCTGCCGAGAATATCGTGGCGGATCAGGTGACGATGGCATGCATGTTCCGAAATCTGACGCCGGAGTCCAGAAGCGCCATGATGGACCGGATTGAAGGGATTGCTTCGGGGATGGCTACGGCCATGGGGGGATCCTGCGACTTGGATTTCAACCCGGGCTACCCCTGCATGTTTAACGACGAAGCATTGACGAAACTTGTGTGGGAGACATTGGAATCCCATGCGGATGCCTTGTACGAAGGCATTGAAGCCGGGAGGCCGGAGCCCTTCCTGGTGAAAGACGCACCGCCGCTTTTGGTGGGGGAGGACTTTGGCATGTATTCGAAGATCGCGCCGTCCTGCCTGATTTGGGTCAGCACCGGCGGGCAGGCTCCCAAGCACAGTTCGGAATTTGTAGTGGACGAGGCCTATATCAAGCTGTGCACCCGGACCATGGGCTTGGTAGCAGCAGCCTTTTTGCAGGAAGAAAAACGATCCCGACAGGGATAAAAAACGGTGAATAAAATAAAGAACAACAGGAACACTTCGCGTACAGTTGACACTGTATTCGGAGTGTTTATTTTTTTCTGAAAAAAGTTGTGTTAAATTCTTGACAGACTGGAAGAAGGAGAGTAGTATGTAAGTGGTTACTTACATAACGAAGGAGGAGCTTATGAGTTTTACATTTGATCAACTAACAATTGGACAGTCAGCAACCCTGTCTCGTACCGTAACGGAAGCGGATGTGGTTATGTTTGGCGGGATCAGCGGAGACTTGAACCCAGCCCACTTCAATGAAGTGGAAAGCAGCAAGACCATGTTCAAGGGACGCATTGCCCATGGCATGCTGACAGCTGGATATGTTTCCGCCGTATTGGGCATGCAGCTGCCGGGACCGGGAACCATTTACCTGAAGCAATCACTGAAGTTTACGGCACCGGTACGGATTGGCGATACCGTAACCGCACAAGTGACGGTGGCTGAACTGGACGAAGGGAAAAAACGCGCGCAATTAAAGACGGAATGTTTCAACCAGGATGGGAAGCTTGTGCTGACCGGAGAAGCGGTTGTGATTCCGCCTGCCAAGTAAGGAGGATTTCATGGATTTTCAATTAAGTGAAAAAAATCGAATGATGCGAAAATTATTCTCGGAATTCGCAGAAGGTCAAGTGAAGCCTTTGGCGGCCGAGGTGGATGAGGAAGAAAAGTTCCCGGAAGAAACGGTTAAGAAGATGGCTTCTTTGGGCATGCTGGGAATACCTTTTCCAAGAGAATTGGGCGGCGCCGGCGGCGATGTGCTGGACTATGTGCTGTGCGTGGAAGAGCTTTCCAAGGTCTGCGCGACAACCGGCGTAGTGGTCAGCGCGCATACGTCCCTTTGTGCGGATCCCATTTATTCATTCGGATCAGCGGCGCAAAAAGAAAAGTACTTGCCAGCATTGCTATCAGGTGAGAAATTGGGCGCCTTCGCCTTGACGGAACCGGCAGCCGGAACGGACGCGGGATCACAACAGACGAAAGCAGAGAAAGTGGAAGGCGGATACGTCTTGAACGGATCCAAAATTTTCATTACGAATGCCCAGTATGCAGACATTTATGTCGTCATGGCCATGACGGACAAAGCCAAGGGAACCCGAGGCATCAGCGCATTTATCATCGAGCGGGACACACCGGGATTCCGCATTGGCAAAAAAGAGAAGAAGATGGGGATCCGAGGATCGGCGACCTGTGAATTGATCTTTGAAAACGCCTTTGTGCCGGAAGAAAACCTGCTTGGCAAGGAAGGCAAAGGTTTCTCCATTGCCATGAAGACACTGGATGGCGGTCGAATCGGCATTGCTGCCCAAGCCTTGGGCATTGCAGGGGGCGCCTTGGAGGAAACCGTGCGATACGTCAAAGAGCGAAAGCAGTTTGGCCGTCCAATCGCCAAGTTCCAAAATACCCAATTCGTCTTGGCGGATATGGCAACGAAGGTGGAAGCGGCACGTCTTTTGGTATACAAAGCAGCCGAATTGAAGCAGGCAGGCCAACCGTATTCTGTAGCGGCGGCCCAGGCGAAACTGTTTGCAGCGGAAGCAGCCATGGATGTGACAACCAAGGCAGTGCAATTGCACGGCGGGTACGGATATACCCGGGAATATCCAGTGGAACGAATGATGAGAGACGCGAAGATTACCGAAATCTATGAAGGAACCAGCGAAGTGCAACGCATGGTGGTTTCGGCCAATCTTTTACGATAGGGGAGTGAAAAGATGAAAATTGTTGTATGCGTAAAACAAGTGCCTGATACAACCGAGGTGCGAATCAATCAAGAAACCGGAACCCTGATCCGTGACGGCGTACCCAGCATCATGAATCCAGATGACAAGGCAGCCATCGAATTGGCGCTTCAAATCAAGGATGCCGGGGAAGGCGTAGAGGTTCATGCATTGACCATGGGACCGCCCCAAGCGGAAGCAGTCCTGATGGAAGCCATGTGTATGGGCGCGGACGAGGCGACTTTGCTTTCAGACCGCCGTTTTGCCGGTGCCGATACCTGGGCGACTTCCATTGCCCTGGCAGGTGCAATCCGTCAAATCGGGGCAGACTTGATTCTGTGTGGACGCCAAGCCATCGACGGGGATACGGCCCAAGTTGGACCGCAGATTGCCGAGCATTTGAGCCTGGCACAAGCGACCTATGTAAGCGAAGCCATTTTAAATGGAGACCGTGTGGAAGCCGTGCGCAACTTTGAAGACGGATATTACCGACTTTCTCTGCCGTTGCCATGCATGCTGACAGCCCTGGCTGAAACCATCGAGCCGCGGTACATGCATACCCACCATATTGTTCGGGCCGTAAGCGAGAAGAAGATTTCCATGATGACGGCGGATGATATTCAAGTGGATTATCATGAATTGGGCTTGAAAGGTTCGCCAACCCGGGTGAAGAAATCGGTAACCAAAAGCGTGAAGGCTGCGGGAACGGTCTATGCGGAAAATCCCGAAGTTGGCGTTGAGAGAGTATTGGATTATGTGAAGGGATTAAACCTGTAGGAGGAGAATCATGGCGAAAGACATTGCAGTATATATCGAACAACGGGAAGGTGTTGTAGAGCCCGTTGCCTTTGAACTGATCAGTGAAGCCAGAAGACTGGCGACAGGTCGGGATCGCGTTCATGTAGTGGGCGTCTTGATTGGCGCGCATTTGAGCAGTGCGATTGAGGAATTGAAGGCCTATGGCCTGGATCGTCTGCTGGTGGCAGAGGACGAGGCCTTTGCTTTGTACCAGACAGAATTGTACACGGAAGTGCTGACTTCCGTGATTAAAGCGGAAGAGCCGGAAATCTTGCTGATTGGCGCGACTTCCATCGGCCGTGATTTGGCCCCTAGATGTTCGGCAGCGGTAAAAACCGGACTGACAGCCGATTGCACCCAGTTGGAAATGGATGAAGAGACGGGCAATCTTTTGATGACGCGCCCAGCTTTCGGCGGCAATATCATGGCAACCATCGTCTGTGGCAATCATCGTCCGCAAATGGCAACGGTTCGCCCTGGCGTAATGGAAGTGGTGAAAGGCGCACCGGAATGCGGCGTTTCCGTAGACCGCATGGACCTGTCGGGCATGGATCTGACAAGTCAAGTCAAGATTTTGGAAGCGGTGAAAAACGTGAAAGACCATGTGGATATCGGCTCGGCCCGCGTGCTGGTTGCAGGCGGACGCGGCGTGGGTTCCAAAGAGGATTTTGCGCTTTTGAGAAAACTGGCGGATTCCCTGAAGGGTGAAGTGGCGGCTTCCCGTGCGGCAGTAGACGAAGGCTGGGTGGAAAAAGCACAGCAGGTTGGACAAACGGGAACGACCGTGCGACCGGATTTGTATATCGCCTGCGGAATTTCCGGTGCGATTCAGCATATTGCCGGCATGGAAAACGCGGGATATATCGTCGCGGTCAACAAGGATCCCGACGCGCCAATCTTTGAATATGCGGACATTGGACTGGTCGGCGACTATAAAACCATCGTACCGATGCTGCAAAAAGAATTGGAAAGCATAAGCAATTAATTTGAAACGGACAAAAAAAGTCATTGACATTGAAAACGTTTACCAATAAAATGTCAGTAAGTACTTACATTTCGAAGGAGGAGAAACCATGAGATTAGAAGGTAAGGTAGCGGTAGTAACCGGAGGAGCAAAAGGAATCGGAGAATGCATTACTAGAAAGTTCATCTCAGAAGGCGCACGGGTGGTAGCGGTTGATGTTTCGGATCTGACTTATGAGTTGGAGGGTGTAACAGGATACAAGTTGAATGTTACAGACCGCCAAGCGTGTGAAGCTTTTGGCGCGTTTCTACAGTCTGAGTTTGGTCAAGTGGACATCCTGGTCAACAACGCAGGGATCACAAGAGACGCCTTGCTGCAAAAAATGACAGACGAAATGTGGGATCTTGTCATCGATGTAAACCTGACAGGGGTTTACAATCTGACTAAGCATATCGGACCGATGATGATTGACCAAGGCAAAGGCGCGATTATCAACATTGCTTCCGTTGTAGGCGAGTACGGCAATATCGGCCAATCCAACTATGCGGCAACCAAAGCCGGCGTTTACGGCTTGACCAAAACCTGGGCGAAAGAGTTTGCCCGAAAAGGCGCAGCGGTTCGCGTCAATGCGATTTCGCCGGGTTATGTGATGACGGACATGATGGAGACAGTTCCGCAAAAATTATTGGATAAGTTTGCCGGCATGACCATGCTGGGACGTTTGGGTCAGCCGCAAGAAATTGCCAACGCGGCATGTTTCCTGGCCAGCGACGAAGCGTCTTACGTAACGGGTCACAACTTAAGTGTTAACGGCGGCATGAGATTATAAACGAATCAAGAAGAAGGTTGGTGAATAGAATGAAAGAACATGTAGGCATTGCTGCAGTGGGATTATACGTTCCCGATCATCGTATGACAGCGGCGGAAATTTCTGACGCGACCCAAGGCGTTTGGGCGACAGAAGCCGTTCGCGACAAGTTGGGCATTGTAGAAAAAAGCATTCCAGGACCCAATGACGGCACTCAGGAAATGGGTGTGAAAGCGGCATTGGACGCCATCGAAACCTATGGCATCGATCCAAAGGAAATCGACGTGATTTTGTGCATGGGAGAAGAGTGGAAGGAATATCCGCTTACCACTTCCGCGCTTTACATTCAAGACAAGATCGGCGCTGTCAACGCTTGGGGCATTGACGTGCAAAACCGATGCTGCACCACCGTATCTGCCATGAAGATGGCGAAGGACATGCTGATTGCCGATGACGAGATCCATACGGTCATGGTGGTTGGCGGTTACCGAAACGGCGACTTCGTGGACTTCACTGACAAGTCCATGTCCATGATGTACAACCTATCGGCCGGCGCTGGCGCCATTGTCCTGAAGGACAATATGACGAAAAACCTGCTTTTGGGTTCTCATATTATGGCGGATGGTTCTTTGGCACGGGATGCCGGGGTTGAAATCGGCGGAATCAACCAGCCGATTACAACGGCAAATCTGGACAAGGCGTACAAGTCGCTGACACTGATGAATCCGGGACCGATGAAAGAGCGGCTGAACGAAGTATCCATGCCGAACTGGATGAACTGCATCGACCGGTCTTTGGAGAAATCGGGAATCGGACGAAGCGATGTCGATTATCTGGCCGTCCTGCATTTTAAAAAATCCATGCATAAATTTATGCTGAATGAAATTGGACTCACGGAAGATCAAAGCGTTTACCTGGAAAACTACGGCCATATGGGCCAGGTGGACCAGATTCTGTCCTTGAAGCTGGGATTGGATTCCGGCAAGGTCAAGGATGGCGATTATGTGCTGATGATTGCGGCTGGCATCGGGTATGTTTGGGCAGCGAATGTGGTGAAATGGGGGGAGGCGTAAATGTCAACCTTCATGCAACTGCTGTTTAGCTCTCTGGAAACAGGGAGTGTGTATGCGCTAGCCAGTTTGGGGATTATTATCATTTTTCAGACCAGCCGCATGCAAAACTTTGCACAGGGGTCGGTCGGCATGCTGAACGCCTTTGTAGCGACCTTCTTCTTGCTGGGAACGGGGGCAAACCCCTTCCTGGCAGCGTTGGTGGGCATGATCAGCGCCTTTGTGGTTGGCTCTCTGATTGACTTGGTGATTATGCGGAATGCAAAGAGCGTCGGTCATTTGGGCAAAGAGATTATCACCTTTGGCTTGATCATGTTTTTCCTGGGAATCGCACCGATGATTTTCGGCACCAGCCCGCTGTCGTTCCCGCGCTTTATCAAAACCGGCGCGGTGCAGGTGGCAGGCGCCAGCGTTACCCATAATGCGTTGATGAATATCATCGTTGGCCTGTCTCTGATGGTACTGCTCTTTTTATTCCTGCAGCGAACCAAGTGGGGATTGGCGGTTCGCGCGACGGCTTCCAGTGAGAAAACGGCACAATTGATGGGCATTCCGACTAAAACCGTAACCATGGGCGCATGGGCGATTGCCGCTTCCTTGGGAACCTTGGCAGCATTGATGCTGGCACCGGCGATTACCGTTAACGTATCCATGATGGACAGCGTGCAGATCAATGCATTGGTCGCTTGTGTATTGGGTGGTTTCCAAACCTTCTACGGACCTGTTTTGGGCGCGTATCTGATTGGCCTAAGCAAAAACTTGTTGCACTATTATGTTTCGTCTACTTGGGGAGAAGCCATTTTATACCTGCTGATCCTGGCCTTTATCATCTTCCGTCCGAATGGTTTGGTGGGCAAGAAGAAGATCAAGAAAGTATAGACGGAGCACTATGAAGAAGGAGGTTTGGATGTGAAAGGGAAAGAGAAAAGCTCGGCGGTAGTTGGCAAAAAGCCGCCATATAAGGCTTATCTGCTTTTTGGTTTGATATTGGCGCTGTTGCCAACCCTGCAGAAGATAGGGCTTTTAAACAGCGCGACGATTACCGTCTTGGGAACTGTGATTTTTTACTCCATCGTAGGTATCGGCATGAACGTGCTTTTGGGGTATAGCGGACTGGTTTCCCTGGGTACCGCCGGATTTATGGGCATTGGGGCCTATATGTCGGCGTATCTGACGGAAGACATGAATTTGCCGTTTATGATTTCGGTACTGGTTTCCGTGGGTGTTCCTCTGGTGATTGGTTTGGTGATTGGCCTGATATCACTGCGGTTGGAAGGCTATTACCTGGCTATTGCAACCTTGGCGGTATCCGAGGTGTTCCGACAGGTTTTTGTGGAGTTGGAAACGGTCACCAACGGATTTTCCGGCAAGAATGCTTCTTACCCGAAATTGTTCGGAGTTCTGCAGATGGATCGGCAGATGACCTTTATCTTTATGGTCGCCGTTCTGGTCGGCTTGATGATTTTTACCTACAATTTTATTCATTCCAGAACCGGTCGGGCGCTTTTGACTATGCGCGGCAGCGAGCATGCGGCACAGGCCATGGGCATCAACCTGTTCCGATATAAGTTGACGGCCTTCGGCATCGCGACCCTGTATGCCGCGATCGGCGGTGTCCTCTACGTGCACTTTATCCGATTTGCCTATCCTTCGGGATGGAATCTGATGCTGTCCTTGCAGATTCTGGCCGTGATTGTTATCGGCGGCATGCAAACGATTACCGGTCCGATCCTGGGTGCCTTTATCGTATTCGGGGTGCCGGAGTTGATTTTGAAAGAGCTTCCGATCATCGGCAACGTGGACGGACTGGCCTATGTGTTTACCGGTGTTTTGATTGTTGTGGTCACCATGTTCTACCCGAACGGCATGATTCGTTTGGGCGGCGTGCTGAAAGAGAAGTTTAAGAAAGGAAAGAGCGATGAGCGAGACAAAGTGCCTGCAGGTGAATGATTTATCCATCGCATTTGGCGGGATTAAGGCGATTGACCATCTTTCCTTTTCGGTCAATCAAGGAGAAATTTACGGGTTGATCGGCCCCAACGGCGCCGGGAAAACCACAGTTTTTAACTGTATTACACAATTCTACAATCCGGATCACGGGGAGATCTTGTTCACCAACCGCCACGACCAAGTGGTGGACTTGAATGAAAAAGTCACCCATCAGATTATTCATGAAGGATTGGTTCGGTCCTTTCAAAACATCGAACTGATCAAAGACATGTCCCTTTTGGACAACTTGCTGGTCGGCGCGCATATCGAATACACCACCGGAATTCTGGCAACCGGATTCCGAACGAAAAAGGCCAAGCGAGAAGAACAGGTTCAGCGGGACAAGGCTATGAAGATCCTGAAGTTTTTGAAGATCGACGACAAAGCCGATGAATCCATCGGCGGACAGCCCTACGGGATCCTGAAAAAAGTGGAACTCGGCCGGACGCTGATGAGCGATCCCAAGCTGATTCTGCTGGATGAGCCCGCTGCGGGCCTCAATGATTCGGAGACTCTGGACATGTCCAGGCTGCTAAAGGAGATTCGCGATTCCTACGGGTGTGCGATTCTGCTGGTGGAGCATGATATGACCTTGGTTATGGATGTTTGTGACCGGATTTGCGCCATTTCCTTCGGCAGGAAGCTGGGCGAGGGAACCGGCACCGAAATTCAGAACAACAAGGATGTGCAGGAAGCATATTTGGGAAAGGGGGATGAACAATGAAAGCGCTGGAAATCGAAAATTTGCATGTTTCATATGGCAGCATAGCGGCGCTGAAAGGCATCGACCTTTCCGTGGAAAAAGGCAAAATTGTCGCCCTTTTGGGCAGCAATGGCGCGGGCAAAACCACAACGCTCCAGACCATATCGGGTTTGATCGAACCGGTATCCGGGTCCATCAAAGTTGATGATGAGGAGGTTGCGGGAAAGAGTCCGGCCAAGATCAATCAGATGGGTGTCGTCCAGTCACCGGAAGGCCGACAGATCTTCCCGGATTTGACGGTGGAGGAGAACCTGCGGGTTGGCGGATTTACCGTGAAAAGCCGTTCGGAACTGAAAAAGAACTTTGAACGGGTTTATGGATATTTTCCGGTTTTGAAGGAACGAAAGAAACAGGTGGCAGGGACCCTTTCCGGCGGCGAGCAGCAGATGCTGGCCATCGCGCGGGCCTTGATGGCCAGTCCCGAGATCCTGCTCTTGGATGAGCCGTCTTTGGGTTTGGCGCCATTGATTGTAGCAGAGATTTTTCGAATTCTAAAAGAGATCAATCAAGAAGGCGTTACGATTCTGATTGTGGAGCAAAACGCCTTGCAGACGCTGAAGATTTCCGACTATGCCTATGTATTGGAAGTCGGCAATGTCAGCATGCACGGCCGGGCGGAAGACCTGATTCAGGACAAGCGTCTGGTGGAAGCGTATTTGGGTGGCAATGCATCATAGAATGCAAGCATATAAGGAGGAGAAAGAATGAAAGGCAAAAAATTAGCAGTTCTGGCATTGGTTTTAGTCGTAATTCTATCGCTGACTGGATGTGGTGGCGCGAGCGCGGCAGCACAGGGTGTAACAAAAGAGACAGTCAAGGTTGGTAACTCCATTGCAACTTCTGGTCCTTTGGCGCCGGTTGGCGTTCCGTTCAAAGCGGGCATCGAAGCATATTTCCTTATGGTGAATGAAGCCGGCGGCGTTAACGGCAGAACCATTGAATATGTGCATACAGACGATGAGTTCAATCCGGAAAAAGGCAAGGCAGCCATTGACAAGCTGATCAACGATGAGAAGATCTTCGCGCTTGTTGGACATTTTGGCACACCAATCGTTGGTGCAACCTTGAACGACATCAAGGAAACCGGCATCCCAGCGGTTTACTTCGCAACAGGCACCGGTATTCTCTACAACGAAAAAGCGGAAGGCGCTGACCGTGTGGCATTCCCGGTACAACCGGTATATCCAATGGAAGGCCGCATTATGACTGCTTGGGCCGTTGGCGAGTTTAAGGCAGCGAAAATTGGCGTTATCTACACCAATGATGATGCAGGCAAAGACCTTTTGACAGGGATTGAAAACGAAGCGGAAAAAATCGGCGGCGTTGCAGTTGTAGCTGAACAGGTACCGCCAAATGCTGAAGACGTATCCGCAGCGGTAACAAAATTGAAAAATGAAGAAGTTGACGTGGTTGTTATCGCGGCGATCCAAGGTACATTCCCGCAAATCGCGAAAGAAATGGCAAAACAAGGTTTGAACAAAACTGTTTTGACAACATACGTAAACGGCGACCAACGCATGACTGCAGCGGTTAAAGACGCGGTAAACGGCCAATTTGACATCTATGCCGACGCATGGGTTGACATGACGAAACCGGCTGTAAAAGACTACCGTGAGTGGGTAGCGAAAGTATCCAACGAAGACTTGTCCAGCAACGCATACGCGATGACTGGCTGGATTGCGGCACACTTCTTTGTAGAAGGATTGAAACGTGTGGATGGCGAGCTGACTTGGGAATCTTACATGGCAGCCATGGAATCCGCACCAATCCAAAACCCATTCGGCGGTTCTATCGACTTCTCCAACGGTCAGCGATTGGGTACCCAAGAGATGGCGTTGGCACGTATGAACCCAGATGCGGAAGCAGGTTGGGAACCATATATTGACTTCAAGAGCATTCCAGAAATGTTAGGTGAATAGAGAGATTTTCGAGGTGAAATCATGACGTACGCAGAAAAAATGATAACAGTAGAAGAAGCGTTAGCCCATATCCAAGACGGGGATGTGGTGGTAACCGGACTGGCTGCGGCGGAACCAAGAGCGATCCTGAAACAACTCCACACGATCTATGATCGTGTGGAGGATGTTCAGGTGGTCAATTGCCTTCCTCTTTTGCAGGCAGACTACTTTATGAACGATGAATACCGGGACCATTACCATATCAATGGCTGGTTCTATACCGGGGAATTAAGGAAGATGCACAAGAAAGGCCGCGTCTCCTACATTCCCAACCATTTGCATTTGGCGGCGACCAAGCGCCTGATGTACGAAAAGCCGAATGTCTATATCGGCAATGCGACACCGCCGGACAAACACGGCTTCGTGTCCCTTTCATTGAGCAATGTCTATGAACGCCGCATGCTGGAAGCGGCTGATTTGGTGATTCTGGAGATCAACGACAACCTGCCGCGCACCTTTGGTGACGTGGAAGTGCATGTTCGGGACATCGACTACATGGTCGAAGTGGATTACCCGATCCCAACTTTGCCTGACGTGGAACCCAACGAGAAGGATTTGGCCATTGGCAAGTTGATTGCAGACCATATTCACGATGGGGACTGCATCCAATTGGGCATTGGCGGCATTCCAAACGCCGTTGCGGCATCCTTGACCGGCAAGAAAGACCTGGGCATCCATACAGAGATGATGACTTCCGGCATGGTGGATTTGGTAGAAGCCGGCGTGATCACGGGCAAGAAAAAGAATTTGTATAACGGCAAGATTGTTTGCGCCTTTGCCTTGGGCAACCAAAAGCTGTACGACTTCTTGGACAACAACCCGTCCGTGCAAATTCTGGACGGCCATTGGACCAATGATCCTTGCGTGATCGGGCAAAACGACAACCAGGTTTCCATCAATACGACCATCGAAATCGATTTGACAGGCCAATGCGCTTCCGAATCTTTGGGCCATGTTCAGTTCAGCGGAACGGGCGGCCAGGCAGATACGGCCATCGGCGCGCAGCGTTCCAAAAACGGACGTTCCTTCATTGCCCTGTATTCGACAGCCAGCATCAAGAATCGGGAAACAGGCGAACGCAAAACCATCAGCAAGATTGTTCCCTTCCTGAAACCGGGCGCCGGCGTGACTCTGTCTCGCAATGATGTGGACTATGTGGTGACGGAGTATGGCGTTGCTGCCCTTCGCGGCACGGATATCCGTGAACGTGTTTTGCGGCTGGTTGCCATTTCGCATCCGATGTTTAGGGCAGAGCTCTTGGAAAAAGCGCTGGAGTACCATTATATCTCAGAAGAAGATTTGAGCGCGGTACAGGCAGAACTGTTGGAAGCGGATCAAGAGGCGATCGTGTAGACTGGAGTGACGAAAATGAAACAATGCATGTGCAGGGAAAAGTCGATTGCCTATGAGGTACATGGACAGGCAACTGAGAATCCGCCGCTGATTTTGCTGAATGGCATCATGATGAGCACAAAATCTTGGCAGCAGTTTATCCCGGAACTGACGAAGAACCGACAGTTGGTTTTAATGGATTTCTTTGATCAGGGGGAATCGGAAACTTGTGCGGAATGGGACTATGATCACCGTATTCAGATTGAAGCGGTTCAAGTGGTCATGGATGCGGTTGGTGCGAAGGAATATGATGTGGCCGGGGTATCCTATGGAGCTCAGGTTGGATTGCAGGTGGCGATTGCGTTCCCGAATCGGGTTCGAAAGCTGGCGGTATTTAATGCTTCGGCCTATACCAGCCCATGGCTCTTGGACATTGGCGAGGCATGGAACCGAACGGCGCGGACCTATGATCCGGAAAGCTATTACTATGTTGCCTTGCCCTACATCTACTCCAATCAGTTTTATTCCAAGCATGTGGAGTGGATGCATGCCAGAAAGCAGCTTTTGATGGAAATCTTCACGGAAGCCTTTCTGGACCGGATGATTCGGCTGACGGACAGTTCGAAGAATTTCGATGTGCGGGACCGGCTTTCTGAGATTCAGTGTCCGGTGCTGGTTGTGGGCGCCGATCACGATTATATTACCCCCATCAATGAGGCGGAGTATTTGCGCAGCCACTTGAAGAATTGCGAATATGCGGAGCTGAAGGATTGTGGACACGCGTCCATGTATGAAAAGCCCCATGCGTTCTATCAGCTGTTGGAAGGATTTTTTTCCCAAAAAAGTGATATAATCATTGTATAAATTGAAGTGGATTGCGTTCTGCGCACGAAAATAAACAGATGGAAGGAATTGGATATGTCGAAAAAAGAGGAAACGAGAGAAAGAATTATGTCAGTTGCATTGCAGCTATTCTCGAAAGAAGGTTATATCAAAGCGACGACGAAACAGATCGCGGTAGAATCGGGTGTGAATGAGATCACTCTTTTTCGACATTTCGGGAACAAGGAGAATCTTTTCCATGAAACCTTGGAGTACTATGTGGAAGAGATGCATCTGGAAAGTGAAATTGGAAGGCTGACAAGCCAGGACTTTGAAAAGAGCATGTGTGAAATTGCGGCGGATTATTTGGAGTTTTGCAAGCGAAACAAGAATTTTTACCAGATCCAAATGCGGTTGCCGGACGATATGAAGAAATTTGTGAAGTTGAAATTGTCGAGAGGTGTGAAAAAGGAGCTGCTCAAATACTTTAACCATCTTAAAGAGGAGGACATGGTCACCGGAGATCCGGAAATTATGGCTGTAACCTTTATTGAAAGCATTTTGGGCGCCTATACCATTCATTTGCTATCGAATGACACCTTTAGCCGAATTCCGATCGAGGAGCTGGCGCAGGAACATGCGCGGCAGTTTGTTTCGTATTATCGCGTGTAAAACTTGAATCATCCTCCTTTCATGCAGTAGGAGGAGAAAATGAAAAAAGCATATATTGTGGAAGCCAAAAGAACACCCATCGGCAAGTTTTTGGGAACCTTGAAAAACGCCGATGCGGGCGAGCTTGGGGCAGCTGTTGTAAAAAATATCATGAAGGATCACCAAGACCTGGTGCCAAAAGTCGATGAAGTGATTGTGGGTAATGTACTGTCAGCAGGATTGAAGCAGGGGATTGCACGGCAAGTCAGCTTGCATGCGGGCTTCCCGGTTGAGATCCCAGCCTATTCCTTGAACATGGTCTGCGGCAGCGGCATGAAAGCGGTCATGAACGGGGTAGCCGGCATCCAAAGCGGTACGGCCAACCTGGTGGTTGCAGGCGGTGTGGAAATGATGAGCGCGGCGCCGTTCTTGCTTTCCGGCAAGAATCGGTCCGGCAGCAAGTTGGGCAATTTACAGGCAGTGGACTCCCTGATCGGAGACGGGCTGACCGATGTGTTCAACAACTACCATATGGGAATTACGGCGGAGAATATTGCCGAGAAGCACAGCATCACCCGCGAAGAGCAGGACGCTTTTGCCATGGAATCGCAAAAAAGAGCCATTGCAGCGGTAGACAGCGGCCGGTTCGCGGATGAGATTGTTCCGATTTCCATCAAGACCCGGAAAGAGGAAATCTGGTTTGATGCCGACGAGCATATGAACCGATCGACAAGTCCGGAAAAGCTGGCGAAATTGCGTCCAGCCTTTAAAAAGGACGGCACGGTGACAGCGGGCAATGCATCCGGCATCAATGACGGGGCCAGCATGGTGCTCTTGGCGTCGGAAGAGGCTGTAGACCAATACTGGTTGAATCCGCTGGTTGAAATTGTAGCGGTCGGCCAAGGCGGCGTGGATCCGTCCGTGATGGGCTTGGGTCCGGTACCGGCCATTCGAAATGTCTTGAAAAATGCCGGTTTGAAATTGTCAGACATGGGGCTGATCGAATTGAACGAGGCATTCGCTTCTCAGTCTTTGGGCGTTTTGAAAGAGCTAAGCGAAGAGCATGAGGTTCAAGTTGCCGATCTGATGCCGATTACCAATGTCAATGGCGGTGCCATCGCTTTGGGACATCCTTTGGGCGCATCCGGAAATCGGATTTTGGTTACGCTGATTCATGAAATGAAGAAACGAAATGTTGAATACGGCTTGGCATCCCTCTGCATTGGCGGAGGCATGGGCACAGCCATTATTGTGAAAAACCTGGATTAGAGAAACAAGTGGAGGGGGGAATTTCCCCCTCTACCCCCTTCATAAGGAAGGCGAAGGAGCAGACAAGGAGGAGACAGATTTGCTGAAAACTGTGAAACTGGCCAATGGAGAAACGATCGCTTATCGGGAACAGGGAACGGGCGCAAAGTACTTCGTGATGCTGCATGGGAATATGACATCCAGCGCGCATCTGGACGTATTGTTTGAGCGGATGCCCAAGGATGTACGGTTGATTGCGCCGGACCTTCGAGGATTTGGCGGATCGAGTTATGAAGAAGAAATCAACAGCTTGGAAGATTTTGCTGATGATATGATAGAGTTTGTGGACCGCTTGGGCATCAACGAATACTTTTTGGGCGGGTGGTCAACCGGAGGCGGGATTGCCATGGAGATTGCTGCCAAAATGCCGGAACGGCTTCATGGATTGATTTTGATCGAATCGGTGGGCATTCAAGGTTATCCGATGATGAAAAAAGACGAACAGGGACAGCCTTTGATCGGCGAGCTGCTGAAGACAAAAGAAGAGATCGCTGCAGACCCCGTACAGGTGGTTCCGGTCTTGCAGGCCTACGCGCAGAAAAACAAAGAACTGATGCGGATCATTTGGAACAGTGTGATTTACACCCATAATCAGCCGGAAGAAGAACGGTATGCCAAGTATCTGGACGATATGATGACCCAGCGCAATTTGGTGGATGTGGACTATGCCTTGGTTCATTTCAATATCTCCAATGCGAGCAATGGGGTGGAAGACGGCAATGGTCGGATCGAGAAGATTCAGCGTCCGGTCCTGGTCTTCCAGGGGGACCGCGATATGGTGGTGCCTCCGTATATGGGTCAAGGCATTCGGGATGCATTGGGCGACAAGGCGATTTATGAGACCGGCGACTGGGGGCATTCTCCCTTTATCGATGTGCCGGACCTGCTTTGCTCGCGCATTGAAACCTTCCTGAAAACCCGTCAATAAGATTCCTCTTAATTCCATATTAGTTTTCAATAGATGCAACCCTCTGCAGCCGTGCAGGGGGTTGTGTTTATGCCGAATTATTTTGCTTTTCTATTTACCGTGGCCGGGGTAAAATGGAGGTGAATGAACCGCCGGTAGGCAGGTTCGCTCTGATCCAAAATAAATATATTTGTGAGGAAGAAAAGAAATGAGATTAGTGGAGTTGGCGAAGGCGTTTGAATTGGCCAACGAGATGTTTCGTGCTTTTTATGATCGGGAGAAGGATGATTTGGCGGTTGTGAACGATGAGACATTTACCCTGGCTGAATTCCTGGGTGAAGCTGATTTGGCCGGCTTTGAAGAGTCGGAGCGGGAAGCGGTTTTGATGGTTTGGGCGATTCAGGACAATCCGGACCGTTTTGTTGTTCTGCCCGCGAATCGGGACCAGCAGATGGGTGACTTGATGCGGGCTTTTGCTTTCAATCAGGATGACAAGGCCTGTGATGCGATTCTGGAGGAAATTCGGGGACATGAAAACTCCGGACGATTCGATCGGGTCATTGAGCGATTTGGCCTGCACCATGAGTGGCAGGACTATAAGGACGAAGGATGGCGCCATGTCGCGTCCGTGTGGTGCGAAGAAAACGGCATACCATATGAAGAATAAACGAAAAAGATAATCCTATAGATGCAGGCAGGCTCCTCTAAAATAAGAGGAGCCTGTTGTCTTATAGAATGCTTTCCTTGTATTTCTTCGGCGACAACCCGGTAAAGTTTTTAAATGCCCGACTGAAGTAGTGCTGGTTATTATAGCCGGAGCGGGCAGATATCTCCTTGATGTTCAACTCGTCATGGTGTTCCAGCAGATGGATGGCGCGTTCCATTCGGAGTTTGGTCAGATAATCGGTAAAGGTATGGCCGGTCTGCTTTTTAATCAAACGGGCGAAGCTGGAACAGCTCAGGTGAAAGTGGCTGCAGACCGCGTTGACATTCAGGTCTGTATCCGAGAGGTGATCGATGATATACTGCACCACCTGATGCTCTGCGTCTTGCTTGCGTTCCGCATCGGAAGGAACCACACAAAAGCCCTGCAGGCAGTCAATGGCGGACTGAATGGTTTCGTGGAATTCCACTTCATTTATGGGTTTCAGCAAATAGGCGTAGACCTGGTTGGCGATGGCCTCCTTGGCGTATTCGAATTTGCTGTAGCCGGAGATGATGATCAGAATGATATTCTTGTCCTGCTGCCGAATTTTCTTGATGGCATCCAGCCCGTTCAAGAAGGGCATGTTGATATCAAACAAGACGATTTCAGGCCGGTGTTCCTTGATTTTAAACAAGGCTTCCACGCCGTCTTCCGCTTCATATATCGCGCTGAAGGAAGGCTGGAAGGGATCGAGAAGCGTTTTTATATTGCTGCGAATCAGACTTTCGTCATCGGCGATCAGAATTTTAGCCATGGTTGATGCCCTCGCTTTCATGGATTGGGATGGCAATGGAAACGGTGGTTCCCTGGTGATGCTTGCTTTCAATGTTGAATTCGGACTCCTCGCCATAATGAAGCTTTAGCCGCTGGCTGAGGTTGTTGAGTCCGTAGTTGTCTTCAAAAATGTTATTCTCCAGATTCTTTCTCAATTGCGCCAATCGCTCTTCGGTCATGCCGAAGCCGTCGTCCGCAACAGTGATAAGGAGCTTGTCCCATTGTGTTCGGCAGCGGATTTGAATGGTGCCCAAGCGTTTTTCAACTTTCAAGCCGTGGTTGATGGCGTTTTCAATCAGCGGCTGTAAAATCAGCTTTGGCACCTCAATGGGCAGGGCGGACTCCTCGACATCAAAGTGGTAAAGGACCTTGTCACTGTATCGGAACTGCTGGATTTTCAAATAGCTTTCCGCGTGGATCACTTCATTTTGCAAGGTGATTTTTTCAGCCCCTTCGCTCAGGGAGATGCGGAAGAAATTGGACAGGCAGTCGATATACTCCGCTACATCCTCAGCCCCTTGTTTTTGGGCCAGCCATTTGAGGGAGGCCAGGGTGTTGTACAGAAAATGCGGATTGATCTGCGCCTGCAGAACCTGCAGATAGGCTTGGCGCTTCTGCTCTTCCGTAACCGAGATCTGGTTGATCAGATCCTTGATGGTGTCCAGCATCAGGTTGTAGGTTTGACCCAGGTAATAAATCTCGTCTTTTCCCTTTTCCTTGAAGTAGGCGTTCATATTGCCGGATTTTACGGTAATCATCTTCTTCTGCAGCTTCTTGATCGGCTTGACGATGCTGGCGGATGCCACATAGGCGATCAAGGCGCCGATCAAGCTTGCGACGATAACAATCATGCGCATGTTGGCCGTAATGGCGTCTGTGTTGGCGAACATGGTGGCGTGGTCGATCTTGGTGCATAGAATCCAATCCTTCGCGTGGGGCACGGGCGAGTAAAAGATGGTGGAGTTTTCCCGTTTGACGGTGCCGGACTGGATCGGGTTGATCTGCTTGAGCAAGTCCTTCTTGGATTCGTAGCTCATAACATGGGAGAATTCGATGGGATTCATGGTATAAACCAAACCGTTTGAGTCCATGATCCAGGAAGTTCCTCCGTACAAGTCGATCTGGCTCATCAGCTCGCTTAGGGTGTCAACCTTAATGCCGCCGATAAACAAGGTGTCTTTTTGTTCCTTGTAATTGGTGATGGGATAATAAATCAAAATTACATCGGCATCCAAATATTCCACTTTTTTGGGATCCGATATGATATACTCCGCAGGGGAGTTTTTTAGTTCCAGGAATTCCTTGCGGGTGATCAGCTCAAAGGTCTGTTCGCCGTTTACCCAGCTTTTGCCGTTGAAGGCGCCGTAGGCAAAGAGATCCACCATTTCATCCAGATTGCTCTTTTTCATTTCGGTAATATTGTCGATATAGGGAAAGGTCACCCGAATATCCATAGATTTGAAGGCGGGCATCTGGGCCAAGAGACGAAACTCATTGATCACATTGTAGAGCCGGAGCCCGATCTCCTCAGATTTGGAGTCGTTCAGGATGCTGGTCTGCTCGGTTGTTGCGCGCGTGTTTTCCTTGCGAACGCTGGAAATGGTGGTTGCGTAAAACACAAGAAAGGACGTAATCAGACACGCGGTTATAATCAGTGCGATTCTTTGTTTGATAGACATAGGTTCACCTCGAGTGATGGATTCGCACACCTATAGTATCATTTTTCAAACGATCTTGTTCATATTTTGTCAATTTGAACGAATAGTGCAAACAGGATGAGTGAATTGTGCAAATGCGGATTCAAAAGAAAGGCAAACTGCAAAAAAGTGAAAGATTCAGCTAAATACGAAAAATAGGGAGACTGTTAAACTTATAACAGGTTCAATGAACAAATAAATTGTTGGCAAAACAAAAGAGGAGAGGTATCATGAAGAAATTTTTAGCACTCATGCTAGTCGTACTCATGGTTGTTTCTTTGGCGGGCTGCGCGGCGGACGCGCAGGACCAAACGGAAGCGCCGGCTGCAGATGCGAAGTATTCTGCAGGTACATACACAGGGGTAGGCAAAGGCAACAACGGAGACATTACAGTTGAAGTGACACTGACGGATTCCGAGATTTCTGAAATTGTTATTGTAGAACACAAGGAAACAGCGGGCTTGGCCGATGCGCCGCTTCGGGACATTCCAGCGGCAATCATCGCAGGACAGACATTGGCGGTTGATACGGTTGCTGGTGCGACATTCGCATCCAACGGTGTGATTGCAGCGGTTACTGCGGCATTGGAATCTGCTGGTGTAGACGTTTCGACTTTGCAAATCAAAGACGAATCGGCATCCGCGCAGGTTGCCATTGAAGATGCCGAATATGATGTTGTGATAATCGGCGCCGGTGGCGCGGGTCTGTCTGCAGCCATCAAAGCGGTAAACAGCGGAGCCGACAAGGTTGTTGTTATTGAAAAAATGCCATTTGCAGGTGGCAACACATTGTTGTCTTACGCAGAACTTGCTTGCGCCAATAACTGGCTGCAAGAAGAAAAAGGCATTGAGGACAGTGTTGAGCAATTTGCAAAAGAAATGTGGGAAGGCGGCGGAAAGCAGGCCCGCAAGGAAATGGTAGACATGGTTGCAAACAATGCGTTGGATGCGGCATTATGGCTGCGGGATTACGTAGGTGTTGAATACCAAGATTATTTGGTTCATGAAGGCGGCCATAGTGTTGCCCGTGCCGTTGAGCCGATTGAGTTGGGTGCCGGCATGATTACTCCGTTGGTGAACAAAGCGGAAGAGCTGGGTGTTGAGATCAAGTACAACACAAAAGCAGAAGAATTTGTTCAAAATGACGAAGGTCGTGTTACAGGCGTACTGGTTTCTGCAGGAGAAAGCATAGCAGTCTTGACTGCCAAGAGTGGTGTAGTTTTGGCTTCAGGCGGTTTCGGTGCTAACATCGAAATGCGAGAGCAATATAACAAGCGTTGGCCAACGGTAGGTGAGTCGGTTCAAACAACGAACTCACCAGCTATTGTCGGCGACGGTATCATTATGGCTGAAAACATCGGCGCACAACTGGAAGGCATGGAGCACATTCAATTGTATCCATTCAACAACCCAATGACAGGCGTATTCTACGGCATTGAAGCACCAAGCTGGAGTGGGGAAGGCCTGATCTACGTTAACATTGACGGAAACAGATTTGTAAACGAAATGGGTATGCGTGATGTGCGTGCGGAAGCGATTTTGGCACAAGAAGGTCCGGTTTACGCGATCTACAACCAAGAAGTTGCAGACCGTTTGAACCTGGAAGCTAAATTTGCTGACGAGTATGAGAAATGCCTGGAAGGCGGCGTGTACTACAAGGCGGATACTTTGGAAGAGATTGCTGAATACTTCGATATCAATGCAGACAATCTGGTTCAAACTATGACGGACTACAATAAGTACATGGAAGCAGGCGTAGACGAAGCATTTGGTCGTACAACAGCCATGGTGCCCATGCAACAAGGTCCTTGGTTCATACTGAAAGGCGTTGTATCCGTTCACCATACCATGGGTGGTGTCATGATTGACACAGATGCGCATGTAATTGATGTAGACGGAAATACAATTCCAGGTCTGTACGCGGCAGGCGAGGTTACAGGCAGCGTTCACGGCAACAACCGTGTAGGCACTTGTGCGATTTCCGACATCACCGTCTTCGGTCGAATTGCTGGTGAGAATGCAGCAACAGGCAAGTAACATTAGATTTATAATGAATTGATAACAATATGAACAGCCTTATCCTAAAAACGTGGATAAGGCTGTTTTGTATATATGAAAATGTGGATAATTCACCGAAGAGAGGGCTTGCTTTCGTCAAAGGTCCCCCATCGTGTATAATAAGAGAAAGTGTTTATTGGGGGTGAGGACAATGAAAAGGATTGTGGTGGTTACAGATTTCAATGGTGCGGTTCATCGCGAAATCGAAAGAAATCTTCGAGAAGTCTTTGAGGACTCCGTACGATATGAGCATGTGTTTTTGGACTCTTTGAAACCGGGAACGCAACTCGATGGGGATGTGGTGCTCTTTATGCTGCAGAATCGTGCAGATCGCTTTAAGGGCATGCTGGTTGATCCAGATTCGGCCTTTGTGGTTTCCAGAACCATTAAAGAGGATCGAGCTTTTCGGCTTTTAGATATACCGGAAGGGTCTGAAGTGCTTTTGGTCAACGATTGCATTGAAAACACCTTGGAGACGGTCGCCTTGATGTATCGCTTGCGCATCAAGGGTTTAAAGATTGTTCCTTATGAACCGGGCATGGATATTTCACGCTTTGTGATTGCGGTAACCCCAGGCGAAAGCCGCTTTGTTCCTGAAGGGATTCCAACGGTGATCGATGTGGGCAATCGCTGTTTGGATGGCGAGACTATGATCAAACTGGTCGCACTTTTAGAGATGAACAATTGGGCAACCAATAAGAAACTATTGGCTTATATCAATAGCACGGCGGATGTGCTGGGAGGGATCAAGTCGCAGTATCGGCGTACGCGTCTGCGGGAAGCTCAGTTAAATGCCATTTTGGACATGGCTCATGAAGGGTTTATGCTGATTTCCAGCGATGGAGTTGTGCTCATGCATAACGCCTTTATGGTGGATGACATGGGCTGGGAGATTATTGACGGCTATACCCGGCTGGATGATTTGCTTTCGGGAACGGACTTGGCTGGTCGAAGCGCCTTCGTTGACGAGTTGGTGCAAATCAATGCCAAGTGGGTTTTGGTCACCCGGGAAGCCATTAAGCATACGGCATCGGTAAATGAAACCATGATGGTCTTTCGGGATATTACCCATATCAGGCAATTGGAAAGCCAGATTTGGGAGAAGACCAAGGCTTTGGGTCAACATGCGGTTTACACTTTTGACGACATCGTGTCCCAATCTGGCAAGATGAAGCAGTGCATTCAAAAAGCCAAGCGGTTCGCGGCCAATGATTTGACGGTCTTAATCGAAGGGAAAAGTGGGACGGGCAAGGAGATGCTGGCCCAATCCGTTCATAATCAGTCGGTTCGGAGCCGGGCACCTTTTGTTGCGGTGAACTGTGCCGCCCTGCCGGAAAGTTTGTTGGAGAGTGAACTTTTTGGATATGAGCCGGGTGCTTTTACCGGAGCTAGAAAAGAAGGCAAGCGGGGTTTGTTTGAGCAAGCTCACAGGGGAACGATTTTTCTGGATGAGATTGGCGATATGCCGGCCATTCTGCAGTCACGGCTATTGCGGGTGATTCAGGAGAAACAAATTATGCGGATTGGTTCCGACCGGGTCATTGGGGTGGATGTTCGCGTTATAGCCGCTACCAACAAAAGCCTCAAGGAAGAGGTGGAGCAGGGGCGATTCCGAGAGGATCTCTATTATCGAATCAATGTATTGCCCTTGGTTGTTCCGACCCTGCAGGAGCGAAAGGAAGATATACTTCTGCTGTTTAAACGGTTTTTGGGTGATTCAGAGCTGATCTTGCCCATGTCTTTAAGGCGAATTCTATTAAACCATGCATGGGAAGGGAATGTGCGGGAACTTGAAAATGTAGCCAATTATTATAAACTGATGCGGGATACGGAAGAGCCTTATCCGATCTATTTGCAGCTTGAGCAGGATGCAGACCCAGCAGAATCAGATCTGGTTATGGAAGTATTGGGAATCTGTTATGAGGCTTCTTTAAAGGATGAAAAAGTTGGTCGGGAAAGGTTGCGGGAACTGATGGAAGATCGAATGGGTCAGCCGGTCAGCGAATATCAGATTAGGAAACTGGTCAAGGAAGCGGTTGACAAAAACCTGATGACGGTGTATCGTGGACGACAAGGTTGTTGTCTGTCGGAGGATGGACGAGAATTGGTTGAGAATACTCTTAATGGATGAGCGAAGGAGCTCAATTGGATGAATAAGATCATCCAATTGAGCTCCTTTTAGTTTTACGCACGGCTAATTGTCTCGTTTTCGTCATATTTTTATGTTGGCATGATACTTGCAATTGTATCTGTTGGAAAGACGAAAAGAAAGGGGGAAGGGGCAAATGGGCAAGAAAGTCATTGGCATCGTCGGCAATACGCTGGTTTCACACACACCGATGTTTGGGGATATGGAAAGAGCCTATGTCAACAGCACTTACGTAAAGGGCGTGCTCCGAGCTGGAGGGCTGCCTGTCATTATTCCCTGTTTTGGGGATTCTGATGTTATTGAAAGGCATGTTCAAGTCTGTGATGCTTTTTTATTTTCAGGTGGAGGCGATATTGATCCAAGTTTGTATGGGGAAGAGCCTAATAGCCGATTGGGCGCCATTAATCCGGAATTGGATGATTTTCAGATCAAACTCTATCTGGCAGCAGAAAAAGCGGAAAAACCAATCCTAGGCATATGCCGGGGTCTTCAAATTATTAATACCGCACGGGAGGGCAGTCTCTATCAAGACATCCATGATCAGATTCCTCAAGCGATTCAGCATTTGCAGGAAGGAAAGCGAAGCCATAGTGTCCATAAGGCATTTATTGAAGCCGGCACACAATTGGCTGATGTGATTGGTTTGCCAGTGGTATCGGTAAACTCTTTGCATCATCAAAGCGTCCGTCTCTTGGGCGCGGGATTAAAGGTGACGGCCAAAGCCGGTGACGGAGTCATTGAGGCTATTGAGTCGGAATCCAAGCAGAAAATCATAGGGGTGCAGTGGCACCCAGAAGATATGATTGACCAGTCGGAAGTTATGAATAATTTGTTCAACTGGCTGGTGGAACAAGCGTAAACCAGCAAGCGGCATGACACCCGCTTGTGTTTTCGGGGGGAGACAAACAAAGAATAGGAGGGAACTACATGAAAAAACGAATTTCTTTATTGCTGGTTGTTCTTTTGTTGATGACAACCTTGTTGAGTGCCTGCGGTTCTTCTGAACCTGCAACTGAAGCGCCTGCAGAGGGCAATGGAACAGAAACGACTGAACCGGCTGAACCGGCAGAAACACCGGAAGAAGACAAGTACGGCGGTACATTGATCCGCGCGTCTTGGAACCCGCCAAGCGGAAACTTCTTGAGTTTGATTACATCAACAGATAATGATTTTCTGGTAACAGATCTTGTGTTTGAATCGCTTGTCAAGATTACTGACAAGAATGAGTTGGTTCCTGGTTTGGCAGAAAGCTGGGATATCGCTGACGATTCTATGAGTGTGACTTTCCATTTGCGTCAGGGCGTAAAATGGCATGACGGTGAAGATTTTGACGCCGATGACGTTTACTTCAACTGGAAATTTATTGCCCATCCTGATTATACAGGACCGCTTTACTCCAACTTGGTGCCAATTACCGGCGCGGAAGCTTACCACAATGGCGATGCGGAGGAGATCTCAGGTGTTGAGATTATCGACCAGTACACTATCAAGGTAAACTTTGACAAGGTCTATGCGTCTGTATTGACCATGCTGGGCACAAAAGCCAATATGATTGCCGAGCATATCTGGAAAGACGTTGAAGTTGGCAAAGCCAGCGAGCAGACAGAACTTTTGAGAAATCCAGTGGGAACCGGAGCCTTTATGATGGACGAGTTTGCACCTGACCAATATGTCTCCATGGTAGCCTTTGAAGATTACTGGGCAGGCAGGCCTTACTTGGACCGTGTGATTATCAAGGCGACCAACCAAGATACAGCGCAAGCGGAATTGCTGTCCGGACAAATCAACTATATGACTGTTTCTGACTTTAACCCTGACGATATGGCCCTTTATGAGTCAGAAGGCATTCAAGTGATGTCAACCGTTGGTGGATCTTATCAGTTTATGGGTGTCAACCATCAATTGGCTGATTTCCAAGACATAAAAGTTCGACAAGCCCTAATGTATGCCATTAACCGTCAAGGTATGGTAGATTCTTTGATGTATGGTTATGGTGAGATTTTGACCCAGCCGTTGCCAAGCTCCAACTGGGCCTACCCAGGTGCTGACAAGGTTAATGCCTATGAGTTCAATCCGGAAAAAGCCATCGCCTTGTTTGAAGAAGCAGGCTATGAGTACAAAGACGGCATGATGCTTCGACCAAACGGCGAGCAATTGAAATGGGTACTGAAGTATCCTTCAGGCAACAAAACAAGAGAACGTTCCGCACCGGTCATCCAACAGAACTTGAAGGATATCGGTATCGATTTGGAACTTCAAATCATGGAATTCTCCACTATGTTTGAGCAGCTAAACAATGACGATTTTGAATTGTTCCTGATCGGCTTCGGCGCAGGTGTAGAGCCTGACCAAGCGCGTTTCTGGCAAACAGGTGCCAAGTACAACTTGATGAACTTTGAAGACGCGGAAAATGACCGTCTTTTGGACGAAGGCATTGCCTACATCGACACAGCGAAGCGCGGTGAGATTTACGGTGAGTGGGGCGTATACTTGAACCAGCAATTGCCTGCCATCTTCCTGTACACACCAGAACTGGGTTGTGCGGTATCTCCTGATCTTCGTGGTGCTACAGCACCAAACGTATTGTGGTATGGAGCCAACACCTGGTATATCGAAAAGTAAGTTAAGCTCCTTATGATTGCGCCTTTGAGGCCTGCAATCCAATGATTATGAACAAACGAGCAGAAACCGAATCCAGCGAATCGCCATGGGATTCGGTTTCCCTCGTGTTCATGTTTCCCGCAGCTTCATCGTCCAAAGGCGGACTTTGGTCTACTGCGGGTTTTTGTTAGTTTACAGGCGCCGAGAGAAACTGCCTGACAAAGAAAAGGAAAGGGGGGGAATGATGAGAAATTATATTGTTCGTCGCATACTCTTAATGATTCCCGTTTTGATTGGGATCTCAATTATCATATTTTCACTCATTCACCTGATGCCGGGCAATCCGTATGCTTATATGATTGAAACGGATGCAACGGCGGAGGACGTGGAACAAATGCTTCAGGCGGTAGGATATTACGATCCACTGCCGGTTCAGTACGCCAAGTGGGTGGGCGGACTCATGCAGGGAAACCTGGGATATTCCCTGAAATTTAAAGAACCGATTGCTGAAATGATCTCCAGAAGAATTGGAAACACCCTGATGCTGTCTGGGGTGGCGCTGGTGCTCAGCATACTTGTGGCTATACCCTTAGGGGTGATATCGGCTACCAGACAGTACTCTGTTTTCGACTACATAGCTACCTTAGTGGCTTTTATCGGCCTTTCGATCCCGGCATTCTTCTTTGCCCTTTTGCTGGTGAAGTTTTTTGCCATCGACTTGAAGCTCTTCCCGATTTCCGGGATGGAGACTTTGGCAAGTGGGTATACGGGAATCCGGGCGTTTTTGGATTTCCTTCATCATCTGGCCTTGCCGGTGATTGTATTGGGCTTTATACAAATGGCTTCCTTTATGCGGTATACAAGAACATCGCTTTTGGAAGTCATTCAGCAGGATTACATTCGTACAGCCCGGGCCAAGGGCTTGAACGAACGGATTGTCATCTACAAGCATGCCTTGAGAAACGCATTGATTCCGGTGGTAACCATTATCAGCCTGTCCTTGGGACAATTGGTTTCAGGCGCCGTACTGACAGAGACCATCTTTGTCTGGCCGGGGATGGGAACCCTGATTTTTCAGGCGGTTATGAACCGTGATTATCCTGTGATTATGGACGCGACCATGATTTTGGCCTTTATGATTCTGATGGCCAATCTGTTTGCGGATATTATGTATGCTTTGGTGGATCCGCGGATCCGCTACAAATAAAAGGGAGGAGATGAAGATATGAGTACAAAATCTGTAGCTTTGGAAAATGCCAAAAGTCTTTCTCCCATGGGGATTGTCTATAAGCGGTTGAGAAGAAACAAGATGGCGGTTGCTGCCTTGTTTATTCTTGTGGTATTAACAATTCTGGCAGTCTTTGCTCCCTTGATTACCCCTTATGACCGGGACCAGGTGGACATGCTCAATGCCTATCAAAAGCCGAGCGGAGACCATTGGCTGGGCACGGATGATTTGGGTCGGGACACCTTTACCCGCTTGATTTACGGCGGTCGTGTTTCCTTGAGCGTTGGTTTGGTATCGACAGCCATTTCCTTGCTGATCGGGGTCTTTTTGGGTTCTATCGCGGGTTATGCTGGCGGATGGATTGACAACTTGATCATGCGGATTGTTGATGTGGTCATGTGCTTTCCCTTCTTTGTAATCGCCATTGCCATCGCGGCGGTCTTGGGACCAAGCATTTACAATGTCATGTTTATCTCGGGAATTTTGTCCTGGACCAAGATCTGCCGGATTGTTCGGGCAGAAGTAATGGCTATCAAGGGTCGGGAATTTATAGAAGCAGCCATTTCATTAGGCTTGGAATCAAGCGAGATTATCCGTCGCCATATTCTGCCTAATGTATTGGCGCCCATTATTGTCTATGCCACTCTGGGAATCGCGACGGGTATTCTTTCCGAAGCGGGCTTAAGCTTTTTAGGCTTGGGGGTAAAACAGCCTCAGCCTAGCTGGGGCAATATGCTGGCAGCTGCCCAGTCTTTGCGTTCCTTGCGCATGCATTGGTGGTTGTGGATTCCGCCTGGAATGATGGTCTTGGTGACCATTTTGTCGATTAATATTTTGGGTGACGGACTTCGGGATGCCTTTGATCCCAAGTTGAAACGGTAAGGGGGAAGGAATATGTCCGAAATTTTATTGGAAATGAAAGACCTGACAACTTCCTTCAAGACATCAGAAGGCAAGGTGACGGCGGTCCATCATGTAGATATGACTATAAAAAAAGGAAAAGTTCTGGGCGTTGTTGGCGAATCCGGTTGCGGGAAGAGTGTAACAAGCCTATCCATCATGCGGCTCTTGCCAAAAAAACAGGGCTTTATCGATACGGGTCAGGTTATGTTTGAAGGTCAGGATCTGGTGTCCTTGCCTGAAATGGATATGCAGAAGGTGCGCGGCAATGAGATCGCCATGATCTTTCAGGAGCCCATGACAGCCCTCAACCCGGTATTTACCATTGGGGATCAGATCGGTGAAACATTGGCCCTTCACCGGGGGCTTGTGGGGGATGAAAACCGGGCCATGTGCATTGAACTTTTGAAGAAGGTGCGCATTCCACGGGCGGAAAAGATCATTGACGAGTATCCTCACCAGCTTTCCGGCGGCATGCGCCAGCGCGTTATGATCGCCATGGCTCTAAGCTGCGATCCCAAGCTCTTGATCGCAGATGAACCAACCACGGCTCTGGATGTGACCATTCAGGCCCAAGTCCTGGATTTGATGCGCAGCCTGAAGACGGAGTTGGACATGTCGGTTCTGTTTATTACCCATGATTTAGGGGTTATCGCAGAAATGGCGGATGACGTGGCCGTCATGTATGCAGGTCGCGTGGTAGAGGAAACCGACGTGGTAACCTTATTCGATGAGATGATGCACCCCTATTCCAAGGGCTTGTTCTCATCACGCGTCATTAATGTGAAAAAAGGCGAAAGCCTTCAATGCATCGACGGCATGGTGCCTCCGTTGACGGCTCTGCCCAAGGGGTGTGCTTTTGCGCCTCGATGCGCTGACTGTATGGAGATTTGTCGAAGCAAGATGCCGGAATTGAAGGAAGTCAAACCGGGTCATAAGGTGCGATGCTGGCTTTACAATGAGGAGGGAAAATCGAATGAGTAAACCATTGATTGAAATTACAAATTTGAAAAAGTACTTTCCCATCACCGGTGGCGTCTTTTCGAGAAAAGTTGGCGATATCAAGGCAGTGGACGATATTACTTTCACCATCAATGAAGGGGAAATCTTTGGCCTTGTGGGCGAGTCAGGCTGCGGTAAGTCCTCGGCAGGTCGCGCCATTTCCAATCTATATCCGCCTACGGCCGGCAAGGTGGTTTTTGACGGCCAGGTGATTTTTGATGTGGAGAACAGGGAATATATCGACAAAAAGAAGATGCAGGAGATGCGGCGGGACATTCAGATGATTTTCCAGGACCCTTTTGCCTCTCTGGATCCTAGAATGAGTATTGGAGCCATTGTATCGGAAGGTCTTATCAAGCATAAGATTATGAACAAGGATCAGGCTCTGGAGCGGACCAAGGAATTGTTGGAAATCTGTGGCTTGGACAAAAGCAATGTGTCCAAGTATCCCCATGAGTTTTCTGGCGGCCAGCGCCAGCGGATTGGCATTGCCCGGTCTTTGGCATTGAATCCCAAGTTTATTATTGCAGATGAGCCTACTGCGGCCCTGGATGTGTCCATTCAGGCCCAAGTTCTGACTTTAATGCAAAAGTTGAAAGAAGAGATGGGGCTGACCTATCTGTTTATTTCCCATGACCTGAGTTTGGTCCGGTATTTCTGCGACCGGCTTGGCATTATGTATTTGGGATCTTTTATGGAAATTGGCACGTCTGAGCAGTTGTTTGAGAATACCATGCATCCATACGCTCAAGCCCTTCTTTCGGCAGTGCCCAGGTCGCATCCTTCCGAGGTGAAAGAACGGATTATTCTGGAAGGGGATGTGCCCAGTCCGGCTAATCCGCCTGAAGGCTGCAAGTTCCATACCCGATGTCCCAAAGTCATGCCGATTTGTTCGCAGGTCGCGCCTGAAATGAAGGAAGTGGAGCCAGGCCATACGGTTTGGTGTCATTTGGTTAAATAGGAGAAGGTATGAAAGATGAACGCAATGAATTATATGAAGAGGAGAATCCGAAGCTGACCCTTGAGTTTAAGGACGTGGTTGCCCTGTCGTTGGCAATTTTTCGTGTCCTTGCGCCCAAACTTCTGATTACCCTTCTGGCCCTTTGGCTGGCGGGCATTCTTTTGGTGAATATTTTGGGATAAAAAGGCAAAGGAGCGGGATACAATGCTGTTAATCAAAAATGGAAGAGTTGTAACAGCCGCAAGACGTGATTTTGAACGGGGCTGCGTAATGATCGAGAATGGAAAGATTGTAAAAGTTGACGAAGAGATTCCAGTACCTGATGGAGCGCGCGTGATTGATGCGGAAGGACATTGGGTGCTGCCTGGATTGGTGGATGCCCATTGTCATTTGGGTCTGGTGGAAGTGGGTCTTGGATTTGGCGGCATGGATGTCAATGAAAAAACCGATCCGGTAACTCCACAGCTTCGTGCCATTGATGGGATCAATCCATTGGATCCTTGCTGGCAGGATGCCGTGCAAGGCGGAGTGACCTGTGTGGCTACAGGTCCTGGAAGCACCAATACCATCGGCGGGCAATTTGCCGTTTTGAAAACTTACGGAGACTGTGTAGATGAAATGGTCATTAAAGCGCCACTGGCCATGAAATGCGCCTTTGGAGAGAACTTGAAGCGGGCTTATGGCGACAAGGGGAAGGCGCCCATGACACGAATGGGCAATGCCTCGGTACTTAGAGAGACCCTAAAAAAAGCCAAGGAATATGCTGCAAAGTTGGAAAAGGAAGACGAATCTGATCAGACAGCGCCTGTTGATATGAAGATGGAAGCCTTGCTGCCGGTTATACGGCGGGAGATGCCCCTAAAGGCACATGCCCATCGGGCGGATGATATTTTGACAGCCATTCGAATTGCTAAGGAGTTTGACCTTAAGCTTACATTGGAACATTGCACAGAAGGGCATCTGATTGCCAGACATATCGCCAAAGCGGGCGTGCCGGCTGTTACAGGACCAAGCTTTGGATTCCCGGGCAAGCCTGAGGTCATGAAGAAGTCCTTTAAAACACCTATGGTGCTGCAAAACGCTGGCGTTTTGACAGCCATTATGACCGATCATCCTGTCATTCCCATTGAGCGATTGAACATTATGGCGGGGCTAGCCATGAAAGAAGGGCTTTCCTTTGAGGATGCCCTGGCCATGATTACAATTAATCCGGCCAAGATTTTAGGTCTTCAAGATCGGGTTGGAAGTCTGGAAGAGGGCAAGGACGCCGATGTGGTCATCTGGTCCGGCAATCCTTTGGAATTGATGTCGGAACCTTTGGTAACGATTATTGAGGGCGAGATTATATTCGAAAAAACAGATAAAAATTAAGGATAAGGGGGAAGACTATGACGATCATGGAACAGGCACAAGCCCTGCAGGATGAATTGGTGAAAATTCGACGGGATTTTCATATGCATCCTGAGTTGAGCTTGCAGGAGTATAGAACAGCGGAAAAGATTCAAGAGTATTTAACGGCTTGGGGCATTGAAAACGAGCGGATTGCCGATACCGGGGTTGTAGCTATTGTGCGCGGGAGATCAGGCGGCAAGGTTGTCGGCATTCGAGGCGATATTGATGCACTGCCCATCACAGAAGTGAAAGACCGGCCTCATCGGTCTCAAAACGAGGGTGTGATGCATGCCTGCGGACACGATATGCACGCGACTATTCTTTTGGGTGCTGCCAAGGTATTTAAGGATAAGGAAGGCCAATTTGACGGAACCGCCAAGTTTTTCTTCCAGCCTGCAGAGGAAGCCGTGGGCGGAGCAAAGCGGATGATTGAAGCAGGCTGCATGGATAATCCCAAGGTAGACCACGTGATTGGTCTTCATGTACATCCCACAGTGGAAACGGGTAAATTGCAGTTTCATTATGGTCCATTCTGCGCCATGTCTTGCCGGGTGACCATCACCATTAAAGGCAAAGCAGGACATGCGGCGCGGCCAAATGCGGCTATAGATTCGGTTGCGATTGCCGGACAGATTCTTACCAGCCTACAGATGATTGTGAGCCGTCAGGTATCGCCATTGGAATCGGTTGTACTGACTTTTGGTTCCATTCATGGGGGCACCAAGGCCAATATCATTGCCGACGAAGTGGTCTTGGATGGCACATTAAGAACCCTTAGCCGTCAGATGCGGGAAGATGTGGAAGCCAAAATTCATTTGATCGCTTCCCAAGTGGCAGCGGCCTATGGAGCAAGTGTGGATGTTGTTTTAAATGAAGGGTATCCAGCTTTGATCAATGACGATGCAACTTACGATGTGATTTTGGAAGCGGCGGAAGAATTGGTTGGAAAAGAGAATCTGGAGATGATGGATTATCCAAGCATGGGGGGAGAGGACTTCTCTTTCTTCTCAGATATGGTGCCATCGGCGTTTTACAATTTGGGCTGCGGCAGCGAAAAGAAGGGCTTAACAGCTGTATTGCACAATGAAGCCTTTGATGCGGATGAAGATTGCATCCCTCTTGGGGTGGCCATGCAGGTGGAAAGCGCATTGAAGTTGATGAAAAAGTAGAAGGCAAGATCGAACAGGAGCACTCTTTTGGGTGCTCCTGTTTTGTCTATTATTGATTTGGCTATAGATTCCCTATTATGAAAAGGATTAAGGGGAAAGATGCCTCTTCCTTTATCGTTTTTTCTATTCGCTGCGAACAAACGCAATGGATTCGTCGATCATATCCTTGTAATTCTCATAATCGGTTTTAAAGAGATTCAGGTAGATGGCGTCGATTAGATAGAGTTGCGAGCACCGGATGCTCATGGCTTCCAGGCGCGAGTCACTGGTGCGGTTGACGGTTTTCAAAACCACATCCGAATACTCCTGAAGCCTGTTTTTTGCCATGCGGGTGATGGCGACCAGGGGCACGGAACGTTTATTGGCCAGCTTCGCGGCCTTGAGGATTTCCTTGGTTTCCCCGCTGTCCGACAGGAGAATGACAAGATCGTTTTCATGCATCTTGGCGATCATCGTATAGGCGGTGTGAGGGCTCGACGAATGGAAGGAAAAGAAACCGATGTTCCGCAGCTGGTTGGAGAAATATTCGGCAAACAAGTTGGAATTGTCCATGCCGAAGACCAGAATGCGGTTTGCCTTTTTGATATGGTTCACCGTCTCTTGAATGGCTTCTTCCGTATTGAGCACATAGGTGGAATCCACGACTTCCTGATATTGCTTCATGATTTTGAAGTTTGTCTTGTTAACAGACTCAGCGACGGAGATTTCTTCAATCTCCATTTTTTCCGCCGTACTGGACAAGTCGAGTTGGAGTTCACGGAAACTCTTGTAGCCCAGTTTTTGAGAGAAACGGATGACCGTGGTCTGTCCAACATTCAATTCCTTGGCGAAGGCATAGGACGACAATTTGTCTGATTTCATTTTGTCGAAGTTTTTTTCGATATAGGTTCCGATTCGTTTTTCCGTATCGGTGAGCGTGTCCATGGATGACTTGAGCCGGGTGATATACATGGTTCGACACCTCCTTGAGAGTGAGTAATCTGTTCGTTTATTATATCAAACTGAAAAGTTGAAGGGCAACTAAAGACATATGAAAAAGGAAGGCTTGCTTTTATAGAAATATTCTGTATAATAAAGATGTGGTTCGATAATTCTATTATAATATAATATTAAGGATTAATAAACCTAAAACACGAGGGGTCAAGAAGGAGGCAATGAAGATGAGTCAGGTATACGGAGTGGTAAAGGATTTGATTCAGCAATTGGAGGCGACGGAAGACGCAGCCATTGAATCGGCGGCGGAAGTGTTTGCCGATGCCATTATGGCTGGTGGGATTGTTCAGGCTTATGGATCAGGCCATTCTACGGCGGGTGCGTTGGAAATCACACACCGCGCGGGGGGATTTATTCCCACCAAGAACATTAAAGAACCGGCTGGCGGCATGTATGAAGCGATTGAAGGGGTGGGATCAACCTTTCTAAAGAAAGTGGATATTCGCAAAGAAGATGCCGTTGTCATTATTTCCAATTCCGGCCGCAATCCATTTCCGATCGAAATGGCAATCGGTGCCAAGGCCAAGGGGGCCAAAGTCATTGCTGTAACAGCGGTCGAAGCGTCCAAGGGACTGACAAGCAAGCACAGCAGCGGCAAAAACCTCTACCAAGTGGCGGATGTCGTCTTGGACAACAAGGTGGTTTCAGGTGATTCAACGATTGATGTGGAGGGCTTGGACACCAAGATTTGCGGCATGTCGACGGTGACGACCAGCATCCTCTTGCAAGCCGTTACCCTGCGGGCGGCAGAAATCATGCTGGAGCGTGGCTTCCAACCGCCAATCTATAAATCACAAAACATCGATGGCGGGCGAGAATACAACGATGCATTGGAAGAGAAGTATTACCACCGTCTGTACCGAATTTAATCGGGCGAGAAGCAAAGCAACCCTTCTGCGTGACAGCGGAAGGGTTGTTTTTTCATTGATCGGAAGGAAAATTACTGTTGTAGGTTCCTTCCTTTTTGTTTGCCAGGCCATGTTTGACCAGGATTTCTAAATCTCGTTTCAGGTATTTTTTCTTGATATGCAAGTGTTTTGACAGATTTTCAATCCGGCCTGGCTGCGTGCTTAGCTGCGCAAGGATTCGTTCAAATTTTCGTAAACGCTTTTCAGCAATTGCCTTGTTGGCTGGATTGATCTCAAAAAGATCGTACTTGGCGTATGGATCCAGACCTTGGTAGGTTCTTGCTGCCAAGGCCTGGTTAGTAATGATTGCAATGCTGCAGTCGTCCTGGGTGTTGTTTCGAATGGCCTGCTTGAAGCTGGCATCCAGAAACGCGTCGAACTTTTCGTCGCTGACCAGAACGGACAGATCTATCATCTTCTTCACGCCGACGGACAAGTGACCGGATTTGCGGTGATAGAAACTCTCCGCCGTACCGTCAGACATCAGGGCAAATCCATTAAAGCCTTGGGTGGAGCCCTTGAAGAGTTTCATATGCCGAAGGGCGCTTTTGGAGGTGACAAAATAGGTGCTGTTGGCAAATTCGCCGTTGTCCGGTGCCGACGCCAATTTCAGCTGCTGGTTTTTAACCATGGCCACGATACCGTCACCCAGATGGATCAAGAGAAAGGCATCTCCCTTGATTGCCGTTACCAGCAAGGTGCAGGCCAAGTCCTGCAGACTGCATTGATTGGCTTCAGCCGTTTGGGTGAGGGCATCCAGCAATACCTTTAGGATCTGTTCCTTGACGGCTTGGCCGTCCGGATTTTGAATCAGGTCGTCGAAATGATTCGTCAACTCGTGGGCAATGGTTTTGGTTGCGGTCTCTGCACCAAGATGGGAGAGGGCCGCGGAGCCGGCGCCGTCAGCCAAGGCGATTACGGTTGCGCCGTTTCGCTTGAGACTATAGGTTTTGTCCTGGCAGGGGACTTGGGTTCGTTCGTGTCCCCTGCCGATAATTGCGTATTGCGCGGTTTTCCACATAAGCGTTTGTCTTAAGTCTCCTTTTAAAGACTGGCCCATCCTTTAAGGCCGTCAATATCCAATGGGATTTCTTCGCCCGGCATGGAGTTGGACGTGGAAACGATACTTTTGCCTAACCAAGTGAAGAATTCTTTAAACATCAGGTTTTTCAGTTTCAGCGGACGGCGTTTTGGCGAGAATTCCCGCAGCACATCCATATCCGCGTCTTCGCCCACGGCGATCGGGAAGATGGTTAACTTGCGATTCTCTGTCATTTCAACCGTTCGGGCAATAGCTTGCTCCAATTCCCGGCTGGAACCGTTGGGTTGTCCGTCAGTCATCAGGACCAGCCAAGGCTGGTAGTAGTCAACGCCTTTGTCCTTGTACTCTTCTTTGCGTGCTTCCAGCATGTCCAAAGCCATGTTGACGGCTTCGCCCATGGGTGTGCCGCCATAGGCTTCCAGCTCCGGAATATTGGTTTGCCGTTCGATATTCGCGAAGTCTTCCATGCATTCCGCATCGCCCCCGAAGGTTACAATCGAGATCTCGGCTGCATAGAGGGCGACTTCATCGTCGCGAATCTCTTGGTAGAAAGCGCGGACGCCTTCATTCAATTCGTTGATTGGATCCCCGTCCATTGAGCCGCTGACATCCAGGCAAAGGCATACCGGCACGCGGGCGGTTGGGTTGTTTACAAGATCTTCCATTCGTAATTTCAAGCTTGATTCTGACATTTTGTTGTCTCCTTTCAGATTTTCGGTTTTATTTCAAAATATAATCCAATAGCTCCAGGAATGTTCCAAAACCGGATCGGCTGGAATGGGCGCTGCTAGGCGTTGCTTGACCCAGCGATTGTTCCGTATTCGATCGCGTATTTGTACGGGTTCGGCTTCCGTTCTTTGCGGCTTTTCGGCATGGCTTGCACCGTTTTGGCGCTTCATAGCCCTTCTTTTTGTAGAATTCCAGTTCGCCGTTGGTAATGGGAAAGGCGGTGCCGCAATCGCTGCAGTACTCCGTGTAAGCCACTTCATTCATATGGCTGTAGCAGTCCGGACACATGGTGTGGCGCTTGACCTTGCGAATCTTTTTCGCGTAATTGGTGTACACCATTTCCTTGCCACAATGGCTGCAGTGATAGATTTCACCTTTTTTCAGGCAAGACTTGCACATGCCTTGCTCCGTTGAATCTTCCGGCACTTCTTCGCCGCAGATGCTGCAGCGGACATATTCCAGATTGACATTCTTTTTATAGCGGGTTGGGAAGAGGACAGCGGACATTTCATCCTGCTCGCCAAACTTTCCGGAATCCAACAGCCCCAGGTAGTGGATCATTTTGCCCAGCCACTCATTGGTAGTCATGCGATTTTGTTCGGTGCTGCCTTCCTCGCCTTTTCTGAAGGTGGTGTAGAAGGCGGATTTGATATAGTAGGGCAAATGACTCCACATAAATCGCCACGGGCCATCCGGCGCCTTTTGGTTGGAGCTTTCTCCCAAAGGATAGGAGAAGTCCATTTTAATGATGTTGTCCACCGGATTGGCGCCGCCCTGTTGCGAGTATGGCGGTTTGCCTGGCAACATCAGCATAAAGAGCAGGGTTGCTACGGCGAAGGATTCATTGCCAAAGGTCCTTAAGAAGGTGTTGAAAGGCTTTCGCTGAATCTCCGGTGCCGTGTAGTTAATGGTGCCAACCGGGCAGGGGAAGCCTTCGATCTGGTAGCTGTCGGTGTCGACAAAGTAGACTTCCTTGGGACTGACCACCAGAATATTCATGGGATTGATGTCGCCCAAAATGATGTTGCGGTCATGAAGATGCTTGATCATTTTTAGGATGGTGACGCTCAATTCCACGGTATCGCGCTTCTTCCAGTCGGGGAACCGCTTCTTCAGAAGCTGCGGCTGAAAGACGCTTCGCTGCAGTTCCTTGCCGGTTGCTTTCGGCATCAGATAGCCGACAAACTCACCCTTTTGGTTGGTAACCAGGGCAACAGGCCAGCAGATTCCGGGATAATTGATTTTATTTTTTAGCATTAATTTTACTTTTTCATATTTGTAGGTATTTATCTTTTCTTTTTTATAGATCTTGCAGACGTAGGGAGTGTTGGTGTGATACACATAACCTTCGCCGCCGGATGCAAATTGCTCTTTTAATTGAATGGGTTGCTTGTCAGCCAAAACCGTATCGCCTTCAGTAGGAAGGTGGGTAACGGCCATTGCCGATTCCTTTAAATGCGTCAGCTCTGTTCGTAATTCGAATTTTTGAATTTTAGGCGGTGCGGGCCGCGCTGGCGGTGCTGGCCTTGCAGGCTTTGCCGGTGCTGCCGGGCTTGCTGATTGAGGCTGTGCTTCGCCGGGTTTCTGAAAGTCCTTTCGGAAATTGCTCAAGAATCCAAAGCGGTTGATGCGTTTTACTTTGATGGGATAGCCCTTTGCCGATTTGGAATCGTTTAACTGCAGGATATCCATGGCCAAGTCACCGTCCTGGGTGATCAAAAGCAGTCTGTGCTGCATGCGGTGCTTGGCAAAAACCGAGTAAAACACATTGTCCGCAAAATTGTCACTCTCTTCTCCCCGATAGTCGACAAGTTTCTTTACCGTTAATTCCTTTAAAAGGGCAATTGCTCGCTTGGCGGCTTCCTGGGTGTTGGGAATAGGACTGTTAACGTGCTTGTCCAGTTCTTCCACAACCCGAACCGGAACGATGAGCTTCTTTTCATTCGCTTGCAGGATGGGGGTAAGTTCTTTCGTCAGCTTTTCCGCGTTTTTGTGCATCAGGCTGCAGGTGTCGATAAAGACAATGGAATTGGTGATAAATCGTTCAAGGGCGCTTCTGGCGTGTTGCTCTTCTTGTGTCAAAGTGTACCTCCTTTAAATCATTCTGTAATTATGGTTAGTCGATTGTCGCCCAGCCTTCAAAGGCATTTGCTTCTGTATCCGATTTTTCCGGTGTTTCTTGAACTTCAGGGATTGTGATCGCTGTCAGTTCTTCCAGATGTCCGTCTTCTTTCAGCCTTCCGGCTGAGATAGGATAAGCTTGAATGGTTTTGCTTTCATTCAACTGCAAAATATCTGAGGCCAGGTCTTGGTTCTGGGTGAGCAGGAAGAGGCGGTGATGGGTGCGGTGCTGGGCAAAGATTGCCTGCAAGAGCCCATTGAGATCCTGGTCTGTTTCTTCCCCTCGAATATCTAATAGATGGTTTTTCTGCATTTTTGCCAGCAGATTCAGCCCTTTTTTTGCCGGGACATACAAGTTCGGATCAAAGGACAGGATCGCATCCTGCATGACTTCAATGGCCCGAAGGGGGATGATGACTTTGTTGCCCACTTCTTTCAAGGATCGTGCGATCTTTGCAAAAAAGTCTTCTGCCTGATGATGCAAGAGGAAATCGGCATGGGCAATAATCTTGTAGTACTTTGCGATGGCGTTGATCGAATCTGCATCCATTTCTGCCGGCTTGCCGGCTGGCATGCGTAAATTGGAATCAGGAAATGCCATAAACCACTTGTCCAGCAGGGTTAATTCCTGGATGGTGTCTGCCGGTGGCTTGGGGATGCCTGCCAGAATTTCCGGGGAGGTATGCATGGTGGTATTGCCCTCCAGAATGGCAATGGCTGCCCGCATGATATGGGGTTCTCTTTCCGCCCGTTTATCAAGTACTGCGCAAAGCGCAACATACTGGGTGGTGCTCATCATTGTTTTTTTGGTTTCTATGTTATTAATCGTCTGTCGGGTGACTCCCATGTATTCGCCCAGATCTTTGGCGCTCCAGCCGCATAGCTGGCGAATTTGCCGAAGACTGCTTTGCATAATGGCGATCATACGCTCTCTGTTTAGAAGGAAAATGTCCATGGTGTTTCTCCTTTCTATTTTCTTCTTCCTGTTTATGGTAGCAAGGAATTTGCTATTTGTCAAATATTTTTACACTATTAATATTTTCTTTACAAAATAAGGTTTGGTGTTTGATCTATGAAGGTGTAGAACCGTTGCGGGGAATGGCTGTGTTTCGAAGGAGTGAAAGAAAATGTAAGGTGCGAGAACGAGATTCTCCTATAGAATAAGTGAAAGGAGTGATCCAATGGTAATCATGGAATTATTTGGTATGAATGGTACAGGAAAGACAACTACCATTCTTGCAGTAAAAGAAAAAACGAATATTGAGCTTCCTCTTACGGATATAGAGCATTATTCCTATATAGTCCGAAATGGACATAAAGTAGGGAAAGTGTTGCGTGTGATCATGGATGATCCGATCTTCGCGAGTCGTATGTTTGCGATGATGTGGAAGAAGCATCGTTGGACTTGGGATACCATTGCCACCTGGTTTAATCTTTGTCATCGGGGGTACTATTACCTTTTTCAAGACGAGCGGCGTGTTGTTTTAGGCGGTGGGATCCTGCATAAGGTTTGGGGTACTTATGGCATGTTTCCAATCACTGAAAAGGATCGTCAAGAGATGATAAGCATTATTCATCATTTTGGCTGCAAAGGGGGATACTATCTCGATGTGCCAAAAGAAGTGGTATTGAAACGGAATACAAATCGTGGCCGTAATACCTTTTTGGAGCGAAAGCTGGATCAATTGGATTTTGTCTATGAGAACTTCTATTATTTTGTAGAAGCGTTAGAGGAAGAAGTGAAACTTTGTGCGGTCAAAGCGCAGGGAACTGAAGAGCGGGTGGAATTCTTGCTTTCGGATTGCGAGATGCTTATGGAAGGGGACTTCCAAGATACTCCTGCAAGAGTAGGTTGGGTACAGATCTAAAAATGAGGGGAATTTTCTAGAAGATAATCGTTTCGAATTCCTTGCATGAGATTTTGTGAAATGGATATCAAATACATATAGATTCAAATTCGCGAAAGGGAGAGGGTGAGAGGATGAGCGATATGAATCGGGTTTTGGTGACCGGCGCAGCCGGTTTTATTGGATTTCATTTGACGAAAGCTTTATTGGATCAATCCTACGAGGTAATTGGTATTGACAATTTGAGCGATACATACGAGGTGCAATTGAAACGGGACCGGTTGGCAGTTTTGCTTCAAAAAGACAATTTTTATTTTTATGCCCATGACTGTACGGATGAAGGGGAACTCTTCGGCGTCTTCGCTGAGTATATGCCTGATGTGGTGATCCATCTGGCCGCCTATGCGGGACCGCTGGTTTCCATGCGGGATCCCTATGGCTATATTCAAGCGAATATCTGCGGCTTTGTGAATGTGCTGGAATGCTGCAGGCTGTTGCGGGTTTCTCATCTCTTGTACGCTTCCTCGAGTGCTGTCTATGGAAATAAAAATGAGAGTCTATGTTCGGAACAGGACCATGCCGAACATCCTGCGACGATCTTTGCGGCTACGAAGAAATCCAACGAGTTGTTGGCGCACTGTTACAGCCACTTATATGGAATTCCCACAACCGGATTGCGGTTTTCTACGGTCTACGGACCATGGGGACGGCCGGATATGCTGGTTTACGCCTATACAAAGGATCTTTTTGAAAATCTTGAAATTGCAATATCTGGCTCAGGGATAAGGAAACGGAGTTTTGCCTATGTGGATGACGTGGTAGATGCGGTGGTCCGTTTGATTCCGAGGATACCGGATTCAGATCCGAATTGGGAGGAAAAGAACAGTGATTTGGGTGCGTCTGCGGCACCCTACCGTATATATAATGTTGGCAATTCGCAACCTGTTATGCTGGTGGACCTCATTGCAGCCCTTGAATATGCAACGGGGAAAACAGCGATTAAAGCCATTTCACCTTTATTCCAGGAAGAGGAGCAAAGAGTCTGCACGGATACGGCTCGATTAGAAGCTATGACCGGATTCCAGCCCAAAACCAAAATTGTGGAGGGTCTGGGTAAATTTGTGGATTGGTACAAAGAATACCATCAAATTGTGGATGAATGAGAAAAGCCAAGCGCGATTGGGATTCAATAGGCGCTTGGTTTTTTATTCGATTTTGTTGGAAAAATCAGCGGTCCATAACCGGCCGAATCTGGTATGATAGAAAGGATGATTGACAGGGAGGTTTGAAATGGAAAATGAATTGCGAATCAGAGCATCCATTGTACATTTGTGCGACGAGGAATTGCAGGAGCCGGTAATCGGGCAGGCATTGCAAAGCGATGAAATGATTTTAGGATATATCACCAAGCATGTGAATAAGATTTTGGGGGATACCAACCTTCGGCTGGGTAGGTTGAAAGGCGAGAACCTGATGATGAAAAAATATACGGAAGACCGGGACTTGCTGGCCTTCAGCAGCTATTTCGCCAAGAAAGCCCACAAGCTTTTTGCAGACAACGGCTTGCGGGGCGGAGACCTCCTTTTCTTTGACGGAAGCCATGGAGAAGGGGAAGTCGTCGGCATGATCAAGCTGGATTACAAGAAGGGTTATATTCATCAGATCGCCTACGATGAAGGTGGCATCGCCACAACTATTGCCCAACACCAGAGCATTCTGCCGAGCCCCAGCCAGAAGATTGCCGATGGCATTGTCTTTTATCCTGATTCCGGAATTGCCAAGCTGGTTTCCGGTCGCGTGAACATAGCAGGAGAGAAGGATACGGTGATCGACAAGATCTTTGAGCTGGAGATGGAAGCCTCCCTGTCTGAGAAGGTGCAGCAGATTGAGGATGCGGTGTCGGAAGTGGTCGCCTATTACTATGATGAAGATATCCGCCAAAACGGGGAAATTGAAAAATGCATCGCAGAGAGCATTGAGGAGACCGGCGCCATTGATCTGGACCGGGTGGCAGAGCAGGGATTCGGCGGTAAGCCGGCAGCCAAGCAGGCCTTCAAGGAGAAGATGGAAGAAGCCGGGGTGGATGCCCGTGTCGCCGTGAATAAGAAGGTAGAGCGGAAGTACACCAAGAAGCGGGTGATGATCACCGATAACGGGATCGAGATTCATGTGCCCATGGATTGTGTCAACCATGAAGACTTTATTGAATACCAGACGACGGATGACGGCCGGATTCAAATTGTATTAAAGAATATTGAAAAGCTGGAAGGAAAGTAAGGGAGCGAGTGCTGCCTTGCTTCTTTTTTTGGTGCGAGGAAAAGGTTGACAGATTCTTTGAATTAATATAAAGTTAATATTGTCTTAAGAAAGCGTTAACTCGAATTTGGATTATGTTAGCATTATTTCAGAGGAGGATTGAAATGAAGAATTGGAAGAAAAAAACAATCGCCTTATTTTTGCTAAGCGCGATGGTGTTGATGATGTTTGCCGGATGTGCAGACTCGGAAGCGACTGCTGAAAATCCGCAACCGGCAGAAGAGGAAGCCGCACAAGAGCTGGATACGTCCGTAGAAACGGTTGAGGCAGAAACGATGAGCCATGATGAGCTGGTGGCGGAAGCGCAAAAAGAGGGCAAGGTTGTGGTGTATTCCATCACGAGTCGAATTTCAACGGCGGCTGAAGCCTTTACAGCAAAGTACGGCATCGAAGTGGAAGCGGCAAACTTAAAAGACTTTGAGATGATTGAAAAGGTTTCCAAAGAAGCAAGCCTGGGAATTGAAGGCGCTGACTTTATTATTGCGCAAGACTCGGGCCGTGTTTTCGGTGAATTGATTCGACCGGGATATGTAGTGAATTATGTGCCGGAATCCATGAAGGATATTATTCCGGAAGCTTATCAGGAACCATTGGTATTCTCTTTTATTAATAAGATCTTTACCTACAACTCAGAAACTTACGATGGAACGCCGATTGACAATGCGTGGGCGTTGACGGATCCGGCGAACGAAGGCAAGTTCTTCTTCAAAAATCCTTTCCTGGAAGGCGTAAACTCCAACTTCCTGACCATGTTGACAAGGGATGATCTTTCTGCCGAGTTGGCAGCGGCCTATGAAGACTACTATGGAAAGCCATTGGAGCTGACCACGAAGAATGCCGGATACGAGTGGATGAAGATGGTATTTGAGAACGGTCTGGTTTTGGTGACAAGCGACAGCAAGATGGCGGAAAGCATTGGTGTTAAGGGTGAAGGCATTGAGTCAATCGGCCTGGGCACTTACTCCAAGCTTCGTTACAAGGAAACCAAAAACCTGGCGATTGATGGCATCTTTGATGTGAAGCCATTTACAGGATTCTACTATCCAACCTATATGCTGATGATGAAAGATGCAACGCATCCGCATGCGGCAAAATTGTTTATGGAGTACCTGTTGACGGAAGACGGATTCGCGCCGTGGAGCAAGGATATTGGCACTTATTCATCGAATCCGAATATCCCGATTCAAGAGAACGATTATCCGGTTGAGTTCTGGGAAAAGGTCATGGTTACCGAAGATCCTGAATTCATTTTCAACAACCGTGCAGATGTTGAGGAGTTCCTCAACCAATATATCTACTAGAACCATCTCCCCCCTTGGAACCTTTGGGAACCAAGGGGGCTTCTTTTATTGAAAAACCTGCACGAATCATAAGAATATGTTAAAATTGTCTTAATGAAGCATGTGGAGGGAAAGATGGAAAAGAAGCGAATATTGGTGGTTGATGACGAGGAGAATATTGTTGAACTGCTGCGGATGGATCTCAAGCGGTTTGGGTACGAAGTAAGCTGCGCCTACGACGGGGAAGAAGCAATCCAAAAAACCCTGGAAGAGCATCCTGATTTGATTCTTTTGGATATTATGATGCCCGGTATTGACGGCTTGGAAGTATGCCGCCGCATAAAGATGAATCCGGACATCGCCGCAATCCCGATTATCATGTTGTCGGCCAGAAGTGAAGAAACAGACAAGGTGATTGGATTGGGAATCGGAGCCGATGATTATATTACAAAGCCCTTTGGTTTTCGGGAGCTTCACGCGAGAATCAATGTTGCATTGCGGCGTGTTGAAAACCTAGTGCCTGTTGCGGAAACCCGCCGGTCGATCATTTCCATTGGAGATTTGGCAATCGATGGGGAACGCAATGAAGTGAAGCTGGGAGATCAGCTCATTGATTTGACTCTGAGTGAATTTGTTATTTTAAAGATGTTGGCTGAAAATGAGGGGAAGACAGTATCGCGCCAGACTTTGATGGAAGCAATTGGAAGCGATAAAAACGAGGCACGGTCACTTGACGTGCATATGACCAATCTTCGAAGAAAGTTGGGCAAGCCAAATCGGATTGCCACGGTTCGAGGGGTTGGCTATAAAATGGTGGCTACGAATGAATAAAAGATTGTTGCAAGGCTACATGGTGGGATTGGTGATGCTCACTGTGGGAGCCTTTCTCTTTACCTATTTTTCGATTCGGGAAACGATTTTGCAGGATGAAGAGCACCTTCTTCGTGCCTTTGCACAAGAGTTTTCTGAACATACCATGGCCTGGGGAAGTGGTGCCACGCCAGAGGAATGGGCGGGATTTGCCGAATTGGGGGCAGAGAAATTCAACGGACAAATCACCATTTATGACGCCAACTGGCAATTCGTTGCCGATTCTCATCAGCAGCCGGAGAGCATGTATGAACCATGGCTGGATACCGAGGTTGCGGATGCAAAACTGGGGAGTTTTCACAGGGTCGTGCGCTGGAGCGAAATCTTCAGTACGGACACCCTGTATTTAATCACGAGGATATCGATTTCCGAGCAAGCGCCGATGGGACTGCGGGTCGCCTATCCCTTATATGCCTTGGATGCCTTTCGTCGCAGGATGATTCTGATCGGGCTTATGTTAACACTTTTGGAAGGATTGTTCTTTGCCCTGGTGGAAGCTTATCTGATGGCTCGGTATGAGAAAAACTTCCAAGAGGTGAATCGCATTTTGACAGAAATTGCCCAGGGGCGGGTTCCGGACTTGTCTCCTGTGGAAAATAACCGGGAGCTTCATAAGATTCTGGTTGAATCGCAAAGGGTCAATCAGGGCTTGATGGAAATGGTAGAGAAGACGAATCGGCGGAACAGCCAGATCAATTCGGTTCTTTTGGGCATTGACAGCGGATTGTTGGTTGTGAATCCGGAAGGCAAGGTAGTCCTGGTGAATCCGCAGGCGGAAGCCCTGCTGGAAATCAACCGGGGAATCTTAAGTGGCCGGGGAACCGAGAGTGCGATTTGTCAGCTGGTCTTGGACGGTTTGCAGGAGGTTTTTCGCACGGGCCAATCGAAGACCATTGTGGACACGAGCGGGAAGGGACTGGAATTGGAAATCTTCATGACCGGGATTGCGAGCAAGTATGAACCCTTTGATCAGATCGGGGCCTTGGCGGTTATTCGGGACCTGACACGGATTAAGAAGCTGGAGAGAATGCGTGTCGAATTTGTTTCCAATGTGTCCCATGAATTGCGGACGCCTTTGACCATTATCAGCGGATTTGTCGAGATGCTCCAGGACTGGAAAGGCCTTGAGGATGAAGATCGGGACAAGGCCTTTCGGATGATTGAGGTGGAAACCGAGCGATTGAAGCGGCTGGTATCCGAGCTGCTGAAATTGTCCAAGATCGAACACCGTGTGAATGAGGCGGAATATCAGCTTTTTTCCGTACCCGATACCATGCGGGCGGTGGCGGCTGCCATGGCGCCGTCATGTCAGCAAAAAGATATCAGGCTCTCTTTGAAGCTGCCCGAAGAGTCGAAGGGTGTTTTTCTCCGGGAAGAATGGGTCCGTCAAATCTTGGTGAACCTGATTGAGAATGCGATTAAATATTCGTCGGCGGGCACCGCCATCGAAATGGGCGCGACAGAAGATGATCAACAACTGACGCTGTGGGTGCGGGATGAGGGGATCGGCATCAGCAGTGAAGATCAAAAACGAATTTTTGAACGATTTTTCCGTGTAGACAAGGCGCGCAGCAGCCGGGTCAAGGGTAGCGGTCTGGGCTTGTCGATTGTCAAGTATATGGTAAAAGCGATGGAGGGAACGATTCTTGTCGAAAGCGAATTGGGGCAGGGAAGCTGTTTTACCGTGAAGTTTCCCTTATCCAGAAAATTCATGGGATAATCCCTTGCTGAATCTTCATCGCTATGGTAATATTAAGATAATCTTAAGACAAAGCTAACATAGAATTTAGAAGAAAAAGGTGATGAATTGAACTGGAAAAATCGTATGAAAGGATTTTTAAAGAAACCGCATAACGTGATTTTGATCGTGATGCTTGTGCTTTTAACCTGCCTGACGTTGTTCCCGCTGTTATCCATTATCCGCGATACCTTTATGGTTCATGCTTCGGAAGTCATGCGAATCCGCGGTGGACAGGCTGGCGATTTTACGTTGTATCATTGGAATAAAGTGATTTTTGATGTTCAGTCGGGCATGAATATCTTTTACAAGCCATTATTGAATACCATTGAGGTAGCCCTTGGCGCTTGTCTGATCGCGATTTTGCTGGGCGGAAGTTTCGCTTGGCTGATTACGCGAAGCGATATTCGTTTCAAGCGCTTTTTGTCTACGGTCTTTATCTTTCCCTACATCATGCCGTCTTGGACCCTGGCGATGGCCTGGTTGAACTTTTTCAAGAATGGTCTTGTTGGAGGGGCGCCGGGACTGTTTTCCGTTTTAACGGGGATTACGACGCCCAACTGGATCGCCTACGGATATTTTCCCATTGTTGTGGTATTGGGCTTGCATTACGCGCCTTTCGCCTACATCTTGATTGGCGGAATTTTGCGCAACATGGATTCGAACCTGGAGGAAGCGGCCTTGATTTTGAAGGCTGACCGGATGACGATCATGCGCAAGATTACCATTCCCATCGTGATGCCGGCGGTGTTGTCCACATTCTTATTGACCTTTTCCAGCTCCATGAGTTCCTTCGCGGTACCTGCTTTTCTGGGGGCGCCGGTTCGATACCAGGTGCTGACAACCCAGCTGTATCGAACACTGAATGGACTGAATCCTGGATTTGGCTATATTATCGCCCTGATTATGATTTTGATCGGAAGCTTGATTCTGGCAATCAACCAGCATATTGTCGGCAAGAGAAAATCGTTTACCACGATTACCGGAAAGAGCTCCAATATCTCTTTGGTCAAATTGAGAAAGCTTCGCAATCCGCTTTCTGTGATTATGCTTGTATTTTTGGTTTGTATTTCCATCGTTCCTCTGCTTACCTTTGCAGTTGAGTCCTTTATCAAGGAACCTGGGAATTATTCTTTAGACAACTTCACGACCATGTTTTGGATCGGCAAGGGTGCAACGGATATCGCCAACGGCGAGCCGGGCATTCTCTTGAATCACTCCATTTACAAAGGCTTGTACAACAGCATTCGCTTGTCGCTGTCCATTGCCCTTTGCGCGGGTACAACCGGAATTCTATTGGGCTACGCCATTGTCAGAAGAAGGGGAAGCAGACTGTCCAACCTGGTAAACAACTTGGCATTCTTCCCGTATTTGATGCCGAGCATGGCCTTTGGCGCGATCTTCCTGTCCATGTTTGCAGTGAAACGCGGCATTTTGCCTTCCCTATACGGTTCCTTTGCGATTCTGGTCCTGGTGGGTTCTGTCAAGTACTTGCCGTTTGCCTCGCGGGCCGGCATCAATGCCATGCTCCAATTAAGCAAAGAGATCGAAGAGGCGGGAATCGTCATGGGAATCTCTTGGTGGAAGCGGATGACGCAAATCATCATTCCGATTCAAAAGGCCGGCTTTATTTCCGGTTATCTATTGCCGTTTATCTCAAGCATGCGGGAACTGGCTCTGTTTATCCTGCTGGTAACGCCTGCAACGAGCGTGATTACGACCATGCTTTTCCAATACAACGAGAAGGGCTGGGATCAGTATGCCAATGCCATCAACCTGTTGATTGTGGTTATGGTGTTGCTGTTTAACTTTATTGTCAACAAAGTGACTGGCGCTTCTGTGGACAAAGGTATAGGAGGAGCATAATGCCGAAAATAGAATTGAGAAATGTGAGCAAGCGATTTGGCGATTTTGTCGCAGTGAACCAGTTGAATCTCGTGATTGAAGATGGGGATTTTGTTTCCCTGTTGGGTCCTTCCGGATGCGGCAAGACGACGACCCTTCGCATGATTGGTGGATTGGAAACTCCCACGGAAGGCGAAATTCTGATTGATGATCAGGTGGTCTTTTCTTCTGAAAAGGGAATCGATATCGCCCCGGACAAGCGGAATGTCGGATTTTTGTTTCAAAACTATGCCTTATGGCCGCATATGACCGTATACAAGAACATCGCTTTTGGCCTGCAGAATCTGAAGTGGGAAAAAACGAAAATCGCCAACCGTGTGATGGAACTCTTGAAGATGCTGAAGATCGAAGAATTTGTCGATCGGTATCCGGCTGAATTGTCAGGCGGCCAGCAGCAGCGGGTTGCCATTGCCAGAACGCTAGCGACGGGTCCCAAAGTGCTTTTGATGGACGAACCCCTGTCCAATCTGGACGCCAAGCTTCGGATGGATATGAGAACCGAGCTGAAACGCCTTCATCTGGACACCGATTCCACCTTTGTCTATGTAACCCATGATCAATTGGAAGCCATGACCCTGTCAACAAAGGTATGCTTGCTGAAAGACGGCGATTTGCAGCAGTATGAAAGTCCGCTTTCTGTTTACCATAATCCGGCCAACCAATTTGCGGCTGACTTTGTGGGAAGTCCGACGATGAACTTCCTGAAAGCGTCCGGAGAGAATGTGAATCTGGACGAGATCAAGATTGCTGCCGGAGATTTGAACCTCCTGTTTACGCCGACCAGCGGAAGCATTACCCTGCAGCGGGAACAAGAGTTGATTGTCGGCATCCGGCCGGAGCATATCGCGTTGGATCCGGAAGCCAAGCTTAAGGGGCGGGTTTATTCCACCTTGCCTTCCGGCATGGAGACCATTGTCAAGATTGAGGCGGGCGGTCTGCTGCTGACGGCAGTGGTATTTGGCAGCGTCGACTACGAAGTGGATCAAGAGGTTGGATTGCGCATGGGTGAATCCCATACTGTGCTGTTTGACGCGGAGTCCAATCAAAATATTGGTCACGGCAGAATCGAGATTTTATAATGGCCATGGAAACGCAAGTCATTCTATTTCGGATTGCCTTGTCGATTCTGATTGGCGGATTGATTGGTTGGGAACGCGAGATGAAAAACCGGCCGGCTGGATTTATTACCCATATTTTGGTTTGCGTGGGGGCAGCCGTGGTTTCCCTGATTCAAGATGAACTGGTTATGCAGTCCGTTATCATGATTCAGGCCCAGCCGGAATTGGCTCAAGCGCTCAAGGTTGACCATGGAAGGGTGGTTGCCCAGGCGGTTACCGGAATTGGTTTTCTGGGGGCTGGAACCATTATTTTTGACCAGGGAACGATCAAAGGCTTGACTACGGCCACCACCATCTGGCTGGTCGCCTGTCTGGGTCTTGCCATTGGTTTGGGCTATTACCGGATTGGGATTTTCTCTGCGATCGGTGTGAGCTTTATCATGATTGTGTTGAAACGCTTTGAGAAGCGGATTTTCAGCAATCGATCCCTGCGGTCTCTGGCGATCGTATTTCAGGATCCCGAGGGGAATTATCTGGAGCGGCTGACGACCTATTTTTATGATTCGGATGTGCGTATTACCAATATCCGAAGCATTCGCACCCTGGAAGATGGGAATATGGAAGTGGTCATCAGTCTGGATTTCGGCATTTCCCACAACTATGAAGGGGTCTTGCAGCAAATGGCGAAGAGCCATCATATCGTCAGTTTTCATTCTTTGCCCACAACGGGGTAATACCCGTTTCATTCATTTGGAAAGCGTCGCCTTTTGGCGGCGTTTTTCTTGCATCTAAAAAAGCTGGAAGGTTTAGCTCTTCCAGCTTATTTTTGCTGTATTCGGTTAAATCAACTGATGCTTGGCGAAAGCCTTGTAAAGTCCATCGTTGTCGACTGTGTCCGTAACGTCATCGGCGATCTCTTTAAGGGCGTCAACGCCGTTGCCCATGCAGATCCCCAGTTTTGTTGCGGCAATCATCTCCATATCATTGATGCTGTCGCCGAAACTGACGGTATCCTCAATCGATTTCGAATAATGGGACAAGAGATGTGCGATGCCCGACGCTTTGGTGACGCCTTCAATCAGAAGATCTGCATTGATGGTGCCTTCGTGAAAGTCTTCATATACCAGCAGGTTGACTTCCGGATGATGGCTTAAATGCGCTTGAAGGGCGGCAAAGTGATCGGGGTTTTCGGAAAAGAGCGCAACCTTGTCGATTTTCGACGCAGTTGGGGAAAATTCACTGAGAGGAAGGAACTTTTCCTTGTCCATCGCCAGGGACTGGTCTTCAAGCAGCTGGCCGAAGAAAACCGCTGCCTTTGGGTTGCAGTAGGAATGACAGTGTCCTTCAAGAATAAATCCGAAATCATATTGCTGAAGAAATTCAACCAGTCCTTCAACAAATGCGGGATCCATCTCCTGCTTGTGGATGATGCGGTTGCCGGCTTCCACCGCGGCGCCGGCCGAACAGACAAATCCGTCAAAGCCCAAATTTTTAATGTCGGACGAGATTTCGGACTTGGGTCTGCCGGTTGCAACAAATAGCTTATGGCCCTTTTGTTTGGCCAGTTGAATGGCTTTCTTCGCTGAGGATGGGATGCCCATTCCGTGCTGCAGCAAAGTGCCGTCAATATCTAAAAAAATTAATTTGCTCATATATTTGCCTCCTAATCACACCGAGTCTGTAAGTCTGTAGGTGCAGGACGTCGATGATTTTTCCGTCAAGTAACAATGGGTTGCAATTGGTTCGTGTACTACCCATTGTACTGACAAAGCACCAAAAACGCAACCGCCAACCAGGTAAACGTCGGAGGGGTAAGGAGGCTGATCGAATAATAGGCAGACCATGAAAATGTGATGTGTTTATTCGGCGAAATAATTGTCTTCCAATCGCTTGCGCCCTTCCTCAATCAGATCAAGCGTGGCTTTCTTTGCCCCTTCTGCATTCTGGCTGCGAATGGCTTCCAAGATAAGCTGCAATCGCGCGGCGCTTTCTTCTGTTTTAAAGTATCGTGAGATGGTTCGGATCATCAAGAGATAGATCTTCTCAAAGGCATTGTAGACCAAGGGGAAGATGGTATTTCCCGTTGCGCAGAAGATGGCATGATGAAATTGAGAAATAGCGGTGATGATCTCGTCAGGTTCGGTCGCCTGTACGAGTTGCTGATAGTGCTTTTCCAGATGGGCCAGATCATCATCGGTGCGGTTTTCTGCCGCAAGTGCGACCGCCTCGCATTCGTTGATTCTCCTGAACTCCATAATGGAATGAAAGAGATGACGGTTGATGCGGCCGCCGTTGTAATTCACGATCGAGATCAGGGTGTCAATGCTGCCTTTATGAATGTAATCGGCGACATAGGTTCCTTGACGGGGAATGATTTCGATAAAGCCCTTGCGTTCCAGTTCGTTAAGACCCAGATTGACAATGGAACGGCTGACCTTCATTTTTGCGGCGAGTTCCCGTTCGGTCGGCAGTTTTTCGCCGATGGGGAGTTCACCGGAAAGGATCAGGTTTTCAATGGACTGCACAAAGAGTTCTTTCATGGACGGTGCGACGATTTCTTCAAACATTTTCTCACTCCTATTCTTGGTTTAACCAAAGGCCACTTCTAGTATAATCCTTATCTTTGGAGTTATAAAGGAGGAAATGTCATAATTAGGGGATTTTATTGTAAAATACTGGAGGATAACGATTGAACTACGCCGATAAAGGTGTTAAAATTTTAACTAGAAGTTGTGGTTAGACCACGAAGTGTAATCATGAAAGGGAGGAATTATTATGTTTTTCTTTACGAATTATACACTTGTTTCGGTTGTCACGTGGCTGGGGCTGCTGGCACTCTTGCTGCTGATCAATGAAGTGACGCGGCGCAGCAAGAAGGCGGCGATTGGCGCATTTGTTATTTTCCCCATCCTTGCAACCTTGTTTATCTGGCCTAAAACGGCAGGCGCCGGGACGACCGGCGGTTATTGGTTCGCATGGGTCAAGAACTATTCTGTACTGGCTGGCATTATCGGATTTATGCTGTTTCGTTATCACAAGGCATTCCGTGAGAACAAATACTTCAAGTATTTTCCGTTTGCCATATTATCGCTGAATATTCTGGAGGCGGTGATCCGGGATATCGAAGTCTACTCGATGACGGGGCAAGTGGAAAACGGAATAACCCTGATGGGCGGCCCATGGAACCTCATCAATGCGGCGGCGGGAATTCTGGTGATTCTGACCCTAACGGGCTGGTCCAATCTTCGGGTTGCCAATACAGCCTCCAAAGACATGGTTTGGACCGATCAACTCTGGTTTTGGATTATTGGCTACGACCTGTGGAATATGGCTTACGTCTACAACTGCATTGCGGAGCGGGCCATGTATGCAGGGGCACTGCTGATTATTGCCTGCACATTGGCGGAAGTATTCAAGCCTGGAGCCTGGCTGCAGCATCGGGCAACCACCTTGGGCGTTTGGACCATGGTGTCGTTGACCATGAACTATGCGCAGTATCCGGCCTTTCAGATCCAGTCGACCCGGGATCCCAAAGCCTTGATGGTTTTGAGTTGCGCGGCTTTGGCCTTTAATGTCGGCGTCTTTGCCTATCAGCTGATGACCATGGCGAAAACCAAACGCAACCCAATCAAATCCGATCTGTATGTGGACTTGAAAGCCTATCAACGCAATTTGAGAGTGAATGGATTGGAGATGGAAAGTGTTACACACGCCGCCAAGAAGATTGGTTAAGTGAACAAGCAAATAGAAATGAGAAGAGTCTTGCCTGGATGAAAAATCCGGCAAGACTCTTTTTATTGAGGGTTCTTTTTTTTGAAAAGGGAAGGCAGCTGCAAGATGTAGGTGATGATAAAAACCAATCCATATAGAATCGTGGGAATCCAGATGACTTGGTGAATCATGGAGAGGCTCTTGTCGAACAGGAACCCACTATAGATAACCAGGGCAGAAACCGCATAGAATATTGTGATGGCGATGCGCCACGGCCGTTTGATGGGCAATCCGTACATTTGGGTGACGACAAACATGGTGGCAAAGCCGAAGAAGAACATGCTCCAAATGCCGGTGCCTTGCAGGATTGCAACCGTTGTACCGTGAAAGAGCACAATGACTTCCAAAAGCACAATCCAGATCCGATTCAAGTGGAATCGGGTGCCTGCCAGCGAGAGTTGGGCAAAGAGCAAAAACATGTAGAAGAAACCGAACAAATGCCCCGCGGTGCCCACCATGGGGTGAAACCAAAAGGTGTAGGTGATAGCCCAGGCGATGTAGAATCCGTGGTAGTCGAAAACCCGTCGGGTTCCGTCTTTCGGCAACCTGACCCTTTTACCGAAGAACAGGCCACGTCTTCGGTTCTCCATGATGAGAATCAAAACCAGCATTGCAATGACTGAGTATTGGGAACTGGCTACAGACACATCCTGTGCCAATCCGTCGTACCAAAAATAACTTTGTATTGCGTGAAGGACAATAAAGAAAAGATTGACGGCGATTAGTTGCTTGTTGTACTTTGTCAGCTCTTTTGCTGCAGGTTTTTTTGCCTTATGCATTTTTAAAATGATTGACCAAAGCGCAAATTGATGAAGCAGATATCCGGTCCAGGCGGTTGCTCCTGACCAAAAGCTAGGGTTGGGCAGTTTCCATTCGTACCAGGCAGCGCCTTGATCCGGCAGTAAAAATTGGTCGCGCAGTGCCAGGCTGACGGCAAAGACCAGAATGGTGAGTATACCCGCAATTAGAATGTTAATGAGAATAATGCGTTTTTCATTTTGCATGGTGCAACCTCCTATGAATAAGAGAATTTGTAATCTTTATCCAATATTTTACCCAAGGCGCCTTTGAAAATAACACATAAGCAAGGGATTTTCATTCTGAGATTGAGCATCGGGGAGGAACGCAGAGAAATAAAAAAAGACTCGAAAGAGTCTTTTTAGTGGATTTTAATGTTGACCGTAACGGAATACCAGTCTTTGTTGAAGTAGGTTTCGGCGTATTCCAGGACATTGTCCAATTCGTCAAAGGCAATGCGCTTGACGAAGAAGGTGTCTGCGTTTTTCTTGATCTTCATCAGTTTGGCCACATGGGCGTCATGAACTTCCCGGATGGAATAGTTCTCGTTGACCCAGTCCGGGATGATTTGACAGGCGGCAAGGGTTTTGTAGAAGGACTTGTTCTGATGAATCGTCTGCGCCTGGTCCAGACTGAACAATCGGCTGTCCACATAGGAAACCTGGTAGGCGATGGGTTCTCCGTTGGCAATCCGAACCCTGCGAACGCAAGTGATGGACTGGTCGGCCGGAATTTCCAGCTTCTCGGCAATCTTTGCATTGGTGATGGTTTCAATCTGATCGACCATCATGTCAATCTCGTAGCCTTGCTGCAGCAACTCATCGCTGAAGCTCAGGGAAGTCAGGCCGCGAATCATCTGCTTCTTTGTCACGAAGGTCCCCATGCCCTGAACGCCCATCAAATAGCCTTCGCTAATGAGGTCGTTGAAGGCCTTGCGGACCGTGGTCGCGGAGACATTGTATTTCTTTTTCAAGACCGATTCGCTGTCGACCTTGTCGCCAGGCTGCAGCTGCCCGGATTTGATGGCTTGAATAATATCCTGTTCGATTTGCTGGTACTTTGTCAGTTTTACTTTCATGATTTCGCTCCTAACATGTTAACACGTTGAGTTATGTATAGTGTACCAAAACTCATGGGGGAATGGTATCTTTTTTGATCCAAATAAAAAATTCTGAAAATACTTGCTGAATGAAAATGAGTGTGCTATGATGAAAACAACTTAACACGTTAACATGTTAACTTGAAGATTCAAAAGGATGCAAGTTAGAGGAAGGTTGGAGAGCAATGAAGATTAGTAACTATAACCAAGTGTTTGAAGAAGCCGTGGTTGCCCTTTGGAACCGTACCTTGACTGCCGATCCGATTACGGTGCATAAGTTTCGCAAACAGGCCCTGTTTGATGACAATTTCGATCCGGAGCTTTGCTATGTGGCTTTGGAAGAAGAGTCTGTGGTGGGATTTCTCTTGGCAACCAAGCGGAAATTTCCTTACTTGGAACGGGGGCTGGAACCGAAGCGGGGATGGATCAATGTCATGTTTGTTGATCCGGCGCACCAGAGAAAGGGAATCGGCACGGCGTTGGTGAAAAAGGCGGAGGAGAAACTCAAGTCGATGGGCGCGGAAAATGTCACTCTGGGCGCTTACAGTCCCAGTTATTTTTTCCCGGGAATCGACAAACGAGCTTATTGTGGCGCGCTTTCGTTTTTTGATAAAATGGAGTATCAGTCTGGAGAAGAAAGCTACTCGATGTGCAAGGATTTGCACGGGTATGGGCTCGGTGAAAAAGCGCTGGAAAAAAAGGCCAAAGCTGAAGCGGAAGGATTTCGATTTATCAATTTCGATTACCGCTATGCGCTGGATTTGCTGGAATTTGCCAAGACTGAGTTTGGCGGCGGCTGGAAAAGAAATGCCTTGATTTCCATGCAGAACCATACAGCGGAAGACTGCATTTTGCTGGTATTGGACAAGGAGCAACAGATCGTTGGATTCTGCATGCGCATGATCGACGGCAATCCCATGCGGTTTGGCCCGATTGGCGTCAAGGCGGATGTCCGAAACTATGGCATCGGGGGCATCTTGTTTGACTTGATGCAGCTTGAGATGGAGAAACGCGGGATCTTCCATTTGTACTTTGTATCGACGGACACGCCGGGGCGCAGGTTCTACGAGCGACATGGCGTTGAAGAATTTCGTACCTATGTAGACTATCGTAAGACTTTCTAGGAGGACAGAATGAGCGAGATCAAGAGGGCAGTAAGCATCGGGGCCCATTCTCTGGACGCAGAGATTTTGGGCGGACCGCTTATGCTGAAATATGCCAAGCAAGGTGCGCATTGCACCTACATCCATGTCACGCAAGGGAGGCTGGAAGATCCGAATGCAACACAGGAAGCAAAGGACGCTTATTTGAAGGAGCTTTTGAATCAAAATAAGCGGGCGGCTGAGAAGCTGGGCGGCGACACGATCTGGCTGGGCTATGTGTCCAGTGAAATGCCCACGACTGAAGCATTTGCAAAACGGATGGAGGAATACTTTGCCGAGGAAAAGGTTGATTTGGTCATCACCCATTGGAGAGGCTCTATGCATCCGCGCCATATCAACACCCATGATGCCGTGAAAACTGCAGTGAAGCGGCTTCGTGAAAAAGGAAGCGACATTCGATTGGTGTATGGAGAAAACTTCGAGGACTTGGTGGGATTTATTCCGCAAGCGTATTTCACGCTTGACCAAGAAGAACAAGAACAATGGTATGAAGGATTGCGGGAATACTCGGTATTCCGAGGCGAGATCAACGATTTTCCGTATTTGTCGTATTATTCGACCCTGGGGAAGGTACGGCAGATTGAATCTAACAATGACGGTTATACCGTCGCATATATGTATGCGAGTTTGATTGAAAACAAATTATGGTAATCATTCGATGAAAAAAGGCTGCGCAGCCAAGGAGGAAGATGAAATGGCAAAGACTTATGTACGTGTGGATGACAGACTGATTCACGGGCAAACGATTGTCGCGTGGTGCCCGACGCTGGGGATCAAGGAAATCATTGCGATCGATGATGAGAGCGCGAAAAATCCTGTGCTGAAATCGATTATGACAATGGGGGTGCCTTCGACCTACAAGACGCATATTGTCACAACGGAGGAAGCGAAAGCATTGCTTGCCAGTGAAGGCGCGGGAAACCGCCTGGTGATTGTGCGGTATCCCAAAGTGCTGCCGGCGCTGGAAGAGGAAATTATTCATTCGGAGCTTGTTATTCTTGGAAATCTGGCGAAGCGGGAAGACACCGTCCATCAGGTGAAGGGAGCCACAGGAATCTTCTTTTTAAGTCAATCGGATGTTGAACTGCTGGACGGGTTGTCGGCGAAAAACATGGAGGTTTGCTTCCAGCAATTGCCGACGACATCCAAGACGTCTTGGGCGTCTTTCAAAAAATCCATCCAGTAAAAAAAGCGTACTTGCAATGTAAATCAGAGGAGGGTAATTATGAGTACCGGACAGATTATATTCATCGCTTTATTTGTATATTTGGGGTCTATTGGTTCTATCGTCGGAAACACCATCGGATGGTATACCCTGGGCAGGCCGTTGGTGGCGGCCTTTGTGGTCGGGGTTATCCTGGGTGATGTGCAGACGGCAATGATTGTTGGCATTCCTTTGCAAATCATGTATATGGGCAACGTTACGCCAGGCGGCGCCGTGGCCTGGGACTTGTCCTATGCAACCTATATTGGAACAGCCGGAGCGCTGGTATTTGGCGCAGGGCTTGAACCGACTGAAGTGATCGGTTTGGCAGTTGTCTTTGCGGGCATCGGCGGCTTGGTCGGCCAGCTGATGTGGAACTTGACCTATGCCTTGAACCTGCCTTTGAACCGTGTGGCGCAACGCTATGCAAAAGAAGGGGCAGCCAACCGCATGTTTGTACCGAATGTGGTGATGGGGCAAGGAATTGGATTCATTTGCCGTTTTGTACCGGCGGTTCTAGTCCTGTCTTCCATGACGGTCGCTTCCGCCCAGGCTGATTTTGCAACATTGATTCCCGGTTGGGTGACAACCGCGCTAGGTGTTTTTGGCGGCATGATGGCTTCTTTAGGTATGGGCATTATTCTTTCATTCTTGTTGAAAAAACAATACCATTGGGCGATTTACTTGGCAGGATTTGTTTTGGTTACATACTTCCATTTGAATACCATGGCCGTTGCCGTTGTTGCGATCTTGGCAACGATCCTCTACTATGTCGCTACAACCAATCTTGCAGCTAAGGGGGCACAATCATGAGAAAGAAAATTGCTGAAAAGACACTGAAAAAATCCTTCCTGCATTGGTTCTTTTGGAATGGATGTTCCCAACAGGCAGAGAGTATGCTGGGCATGGCTTTTGGTCAAGCCATGGCACCGGTTATCGATGAGCTTTACGAGGAGAAGGAAGAGAAGGCGGAAGCTTTGCAACGCCATATCACCTTGTTCAATACGGAATCCCAGGTTGGCTCCATTTGTAACGGCATTGTTTGCGGCTTGGAAGAAGCCAATGCCAACAAGGAGTGTTCGCCCGAGCTGATCAGTTCCGTGAAGGTCGCCTTGATCGGCCCGACTTCGGCCATTGGCGATTCCCTCTGGGTAGCGACGATTATTCCAATCCTCTTGACCCTTTGCTTGTCCATCGCACAGTCTTCACCATCTACTTCCTGGCTGGGCGCCGTTACTTATATGCTTCTGTATCCGATTGGAACCTTCTTCTTGAGCTGGAAGCTGTTCCGATTAGGCTACCGCTCCGGAATCGAAGGCATGCAGGGCTTGATGTCTACCGGAAAACTTGATCAGTTAACTGAAACCATGACGGTTTTGGGTCTGATTGTTGTGGGCGCCTTGACGGCATCTTTCGTTCGCTGCACCCTTCCAATTCAGATCGTTCGGGATGTCTATGACGCAACCCAGGGCGTACTGCTGGAGAATCAGGTGATCTTCAACGCCGATGCCATGATCAATTCCATCTTCCCGAAAATTGTTCCATTGGGACTGACAATCGGGATTTACACCCTGTATTCCAAAAAGAAATGGTCACCATTGAAATTAATGGGTTTGATTCTGCTTGTGGCGTGCGCATTGACTGCGGTAGGCTATTGGACCGGATTCTACGCGTAAAGGAGTAATCAATGGGACAAGTAATCGTAATGGGTCATGGCGGCTATGCAAAAGGCGTTCAAGAGAATTTGAAGATGATCGTCGGAGCGCCGGACCATATGCACTTTATCGATCTGGTACCGGAAGAAGATTTGGCTGATTTTCAGACCAAGGTTGACGCGGTTTTGTCCGGAATCCCGGAAGAAGAGATCTTGTTCGCCTGTGATCTGATGGGAGCCTCTCCATTTCGGGTTGCCGCCCTCTACAGTGCCGAACATGCGGACAGGGCTGTTACGGTCAGCGGGCTGAATGCCATGGCATATATGGAGCTCAGCATGAACGCTGAGCTGCCGGTTAACGAACTGGCGAACCGAGCAATAGAAACAACGAAGCAATCAGTCGGAAAATTTCCGGAATAGAGGATGTTTCGTTGCATATAACTCATCCAAATGGGATCGCCCCGCCTTGTGCGGGGCGATTTCTGTATAAAAATTCTGAAAAAAGAATTGACAAGAATTGGCTTCGGGCGTATAGTGAAGTTACAGTTACACGATTAACTGAAAATGAATGAAGGACTGATTTGATGAGAGCAACGATCAAAGATGTTGCAAAATTGGCGGGTGTTTCTACGGCAACTGTGTCCAATGTAATAACCCGGAAAAAATATGTAAGCCCTGAGCTGATTGAGAAGATCACCAAGGCAATGGAAGAATTGGACTACACGCCCAATACCATTGCAAGAAGCCTGAAAGTGAATCGAAGTTTTCGTTTGGGCTTGATCGTACCGGACATTACCAACCCCTTCTTTGGGGAGATTGTGAAATACGCCGAGAAGGTCGCTAACAAGGAAAACTATCATATCACCTTGTGCGATTCAGACCAAAGCGTCGAGAAGGAAAGACAGATTATCAACACCTTTATCGAAAATGGGGTCGACGGCATTATCAATGTAGCCCCTAGAATGAAAGACCGGGAGCTGAATAGAAAACGACCGGTTCCCATGGTGATTGTCGACCGTCCGGCTTTCGAGACAGACAAGAACATTGCCTTTGTTTTCGCAGACAACTTTGAAGGCGGAAATCAAGTCGCCAAGCGGTTTGTAGAACAGGGCTTCCGGAAGTTTCTGTGTTTGGCTGGTCCGGTTGATATCGTGCCAAATGCGAAAAAGCGTTTGATGGGATTTCAAGAATATATTCTGGACCAGGGATTTACGGAAGCGGATGTGGAGTTCCGAAAATGCGACTTTTCTTTTGAATCCGGTTACGATGTGATGAAAGAGTATCTGCAGACCTATAAGAAGACAGAGCAGTTGGCGGCTTTCGTCAGTAGTGACATTATGGCCTGGGGTGCCATGGAAGCGATCAAGGATATGGGATTGAAGGTGCCGGAAGATATCGCAGTCATTGGCTACGACAATATTTTCTTCTCGAACTTTGTTCACCCAAGGTTAACGACCATTGACAACCCAACCAAACAATTGGGTGCGATGTCGATGCAGCTATTGTTAGACACCATTGAATCCAAAGAGAGTTTGAAGGGCAATTATGTCGTATTAAACTCGAAACTAGTAGAACGGCAATCGGATGAACGGCTGCCGTTTTAATAGCAAACTTAGTTAATCGATTAACTAACTATAAGGAGGAAAGTATGAAAAGAAAAGGAATTTACAACACAAAATTGTCGGAAGTCGTAGCGAAAATGGGCCATGGGGATATGATCCTGATTGGTGATGTGGGTTGTCCGTTTCCACGACATGAGCTTACAACTACAGTGGATTTGGCGGTGACGGAAAATGTACCGGTTGTGAATGATGTTTTAAAAGTGGTTTTGGAAGAGTTGGAAGTGGAAAGCTATATTGTTTCGGAAGAAACCAAGTCGGTTAGTCCCGCTACATACGCACAATTCAAGGAAACGATCGATGGATTCCAGAACAAAGGCAATGCCCTTGCGGAAAAGGTTATCCCTCATGTGGAAATGAAGGACCTGTGGTTGAATGGTTCCTTGAACGGAGAAGAAGTGAAAGCTTTTGTCCGTACAGGCGAACGGACACCGTATAGCTACATTATTCTGGTTGCGGGAGTGAATTTCTAATAAAGGAGTCAGAGGGTGGAACTCAACAAGATTTTTAAGAAGGAAAAACCGATAATTGGCATGGTGCATTTGCGGCCACTGCCAGGATCTCCCCTATACGACCCAACAGTAATGGATATGAAAAAGATCATATCCATTGCCGTTGAGGAAGCCAAGGTATTGGAAGCGGCCGGCGTAGACGGCGTTCAGGTGGAAAACATGTGGGATATTCCGTACCTGAAGGGAACAGATATTGCCCATGAAACGACAGCAGCCTTGGCAGTTGGCCTTCATGAGGTGATTCAAAATGTGTCCATTCCCGTTGGAGTGGAATGCCATATGAATGGCGCGGTTCCGGCACTTGCCTGTGGAGTAGCGGGCGGTGCCCAGTGGGTGCGGGTCTTCGAGTGGTGCAACGCATTTATCTCGCAGTCCGGATATATTGAAGCGGCCGGTGGAGAACTGGCGCGGATGAGAAACCGACTGCGGGCAGATCAGCAGATTGCATTTTTGTGTGATGTGAATGTGAAGCATGGCAGCCATTATATCATTCACGACCGCAGCGTTGAGGAACAGGCGATGGACATTGAAGCGCAAAATGGCGACGCGGTCATAGTCACCGGATTCGATACAGGCATGCCGCCGACGGTGGACCGGGTACTGGGCTGCAAAAAGGCGGTTTCACTGCCCATTATCTTAGGCAGCGGGGTGTCGACAGACAATGCCAAAGAGCTGCTGCGGGCAGCAGACGGCGCCATTGTCGGCAGCTGGTTCAAGGAAGCAGGCAATTGGAAGAATGCCGTCAGCCTTGAACGCACGCGCAAGTTTATGAAAGCAGTGGAGAGTTTGCGAGGTGAGCTGAAATGAAAAAAAGAATTTTATGCATGGGAAGCATCAACATGGATTTGGTGATGTTCATGCAGAAATTTCCTGCCCCTGGAGAAACGATTTTAACGGATAATTTTCAAACCTTTCCCGGCGGGAAAGGCGGAAATCAAGCGGTTGCGGCTTCCAAACTCGGTGGCGCCGTTACCTATTTCACCAAGCTGGGCAATGACGGATTCAGTCAAGAATTGATGCAGAAGCAAAAAGAAGCGGATATCAATGTAGCCAACATTTTGGTGGAAGAAGGGGCGACAGCCGGAATCGCGATGATCTGGGTGGATGAAACCGGTCAAAATTCGATCAGCTTTACACCGGGCGCCAACCGCTTGTTAACACCAGAGGATGTGAAAAATAACGCGCAGGTATTTGATGAAGCGGATATTTTGCTGATTACCATGGAAATCCGAACGGAAACCGTGTATGAAGCCATTCGTTTGGCCAAACAGAAAGGGCTGACGGTGGTCTTGGATCCGGCACCTGCTCCGGCAGATGGAATTCCAAATGATATTGCAGCCATGGTGGATTACACCAAACCGAATGAAACGGAGGCTGAAATTCTTACCGGCATTTGCGTTGTGGACGAGGAAAGCGCAAAATGCGCCTTGGACGCACTGCGGGAAAAAGGCTTCCGATCGCCGATTGTTTCTCTGGGCGGAGATGGAGCCGTGACCTATATCGAAGAAGAATTTACCCGAATCGAACCGATTCAGGTTGAGAGCGTGGATACAACGGCAGCCGGGGATGTCTTTATTGGCGCGTTTACGGCGGCCTTGTCCATGGACAAGCCTTTTGCAGAGTGTTTAGACTATGCAAAAAAAGCGGCGGCGCTCAGCACCACGAAAAAGGGTGCGCAGTCATCAATTCCTGAAAGGGAAGCGGTTCGTTCTTTAATTTAGTTTTGAGAGAAGGGATGGTACCAGTGGCGGAGTTGGAGTTGAAATTAGAAAAGATCAGAAAGAACTTCGGTGGCATCCAAGCCTTAAAGGGAGTAGATTTTGAATTGCGGCAAGGCGAAGTGCATGCCTTACTGGGTGAGAACGGCGCCGGGAAATCAACGCTGATCAAAATTATTACAGGCGTGTATGAAGCCGATGAAGGAAAGGTGCTTGTCGGCGGTGAAGAAGTGCAGATTCGCACGCCGAAAGACGCACGAAAGAAGGGCATTGCGGCGATCTATCAGGAACTCAGCTTGATCGAATCCTTAACGGTAGCGGAAAACATCTATCTGGGCAATGAACCAACAAAAGGGGCAGTTGGCGTTTACGACCGAAAAACCCTGTATGCAAAAAGCCAAACCTATCTTGATAAATTCGGGATTGAGATTGATCCCAGAGCCTTGGTTTCTGAATTGGGCATGGGGCAAAAACGAATTATTGAAATTGTAAAGGCCCTTGCGGTTGATTCCCAGATCCTTTTATTGGATGAACCGACAACCGGCATGAGCAAGGCGGAAGTCGAAACGCTCTTTATGATTATGGAAAACTTGAAGGAAAACAAAGTGACCATGATTTATATTTCCCATTACCTGGAGGAAGTCTTCAAGATTTGTGACCGGGCGACCGTTTTGCGGGACGGAGAGAAAATTGACACCTTTGAGATGGATCAGGTCACCCAGCCTCAATTAATCAAGAGCATGATCGGGCGCGAGATCCGCAGCCAAAGAAAGATGGAAACCAAGGATTTCAGCGAGAAGGCGACCATGCTGGAATTGCGGGCTTATAAAACCGACTGCATGCAAGCCCCCATCAGCCTTTCTGTTAAGGAGTCCGAAATTCTGGGTGTAACGGGGATTGTCGGGGCCGGCAAGAGCGAACTGGCGCACAGTTTGTTTGGCCATGCGAAACCGGAAAGCGGCGAGATCTTCATTCGCGGAAACCAAGTGGCATTGAAATCGCCAAGGGACGCCAAGCGGTATCATATTGCCCTGATTCCGGAAGACAGAAAGAAAGAAGGGCTTTTCCTGACGGACAGCATCGCCAACAATATGGTGATGTCCAGTATCGAAATGATCGAAAGCAAAGCGGGCTTTCTGGATCAGAAAAAGAAAAAGAAGCTCAGTCTTGAAATGGGACAGTCATTGCGCGTTAATCCCCTGCATGTGGACATGCCGGTGCAGAATTTGTCGGGCGGGAACCAGCAAAAGGTTGTGGTAGCCAAATGGCTGATGAGCGGACCGCAGATTGTGGTGATGGATGAGCCAACCCGCGGTATTGATGTTGGGGCGAAAACGGAGATCTATGATCTGATCAAGGCTTTAAGTAAAGAGAACAAAAGCGTGATCGTCATGTCTTCGGAGTTTGAAGAATTAATGGATTTGTGTGATCGAATCTTAGTATTGAGAAAAGGTGAGGTCGTCGGCGAACTTCTGCCAGAAGAAGTGACCAATGAAAGACTTCTATCCCTATCCTTAGGAGGTTGAGACAATGAATCAGAATGAGTCTGCTCGAAACAGAATAACGAAAATCCTCAAAGGCGAAATTGGATTGCTGTTGATCTTGGTCATTCTTTGTGTGGTATTTGCGTTTTCATCGGAGTATTTCTTGAAGGCAAAAAATATCTTGAATGTAACCCGGCAAATTTCCATCGTATTGACTATCGCCATCGGCATGCTCTGCGTGGTACTGGTCGGAGAGATTGATCTCTCGGTCGGTTCAACGGCAGCACTTGCGGGCATTACCTGCGCATGGATGATTACAACAACCGGATCGCAAGTATTGGGTGTATTGGCCGCCGTTGTTGTGGGTATGATGGTGGGAACCTTTAATGGGGTCTTAACGGTGTATGGAAGGATTCCATCCTTTATTGTCACCTTGGCTTCCATGGGCATTATCCGGGGGATCGGATTGGTTTGGACCCAGGGAAAACCTTTTTCGGGACTGCCGGAAAGCTTTTCGTTTTTGGGCGCCAAGCATATTTTGGGCGTGCCGGTTTCCAGCATTGTCGCCGTGGTTTTGGTATTGATCGGATATTTCGTACTACATAAGACCAAGCATGGGGTGTATTTGAAGGCGATCGGCGCCAACAGCGAAGCGGCCACTCTTTCCACGATCCCGAACAACCGCTATAAGATTATCAGCTTTATTACGGTAGGGATTATGTGTGCGATTGGAGGCGTGATGACCACTTCTAAGCTGTTGACGGCTTCACCGACAGCCTGCACCGGCATGGAGATGGACGTTTTGTCTGCGGTTATTTTGGGCGGCGCGTCTTTATCCGGCGGAATTGGAACCATTACAGGCACTGCCATGGGTGCCTTGATTATCGGCATTATAAACAATGGGATGAACATGTTGAATATTAGCCCTTTCTTTCAGCAGATTGTTAAGGGGGCAATTATTCTGGTGGCTGTCCTGTTGAAGCGCAAGAATCAAAAAGCATAGAAAGAGTAATGAAAGATGAGAAGGAGGAAGGAAAATGCAAAAGAGGTTGTTGGTATTGGTACTGGTTGGCATGTTGTGTCTTGTGGGATTCACGGGTTGCCAGTCAAATGCAGCGGGAGAGAGCGATGACCAAGTTGTGGTTGGTTTTGCGGTCTCTACCCTGGCGAATGATTTCTTCGTGACGATGAACGAAGCGGCAGTTGCCAAAGCGGAAGAAATGGGAATCAAGCTGATTACGTTGGATGCCCAGGATTCTGCTGAAACGCAAGCAACACAAATTGAAGACTTCATTACAAAAGAGGTGGATGTGCTGTTGGTGAATCCGGTGGATTCCGATGCCGTGGGAACCGCGGTAGTGGCAGCCAATGAAGCGGGAATTCCTGTGATCACGGTTACGCGACCATCCAATCTGGGCGATGTATTGCAGCATCTGGACATTGACAACAAAGAAGCCGGTATGCTGGATGCGGAGCAACTGGTTAAAGATTTGAACGGCAAAGGCAAGGTTGCGGTATTGGAAGGCATTGCAGGCGCGCCTTCAGCATTGGACCGTCAAGCCGGTTTTGTCGATTACTTAGCAGCAAATGCACCGGACATCGAAGTGGTTACGTCTTTGACAGCGAACTACTCTCGAGAAGAAGGGGCAACGGTTACAGATGATATCTTGCAGTCCAATCCGGAATTGGACGCGATCTATGCGCATAATGATGAGATGGCCTTGGGCGCAGTTCGATCAGTCATTGCAGCGGATCGCTTGAATGAAATCAAAATCTATGGGATTGATGCGACAGGGGATGCCATTGAAGCTGTGAAGAAGGGTGAAATGGCCGCGACTGTTATGCAACAGCCGGACGTTCAAATCGAGAAGGCGCTGGAAACAGCGATGAAGATTCTGGATGGTGAAAGTGTGGAAGCGCTGATTAATATTCCATTGAAACTGATTACGATCGAAAACGCTGAATAGGAAAAAACGTAAAGAGTCCTTTGAACAAATTGTTCGAAGGACTCTTTACTTGCTTTGCTGTAAACGTCAATTAATTGTTTTTTGCATTTCGGATATATCGGTATATGGTTGCTTCAGATGTTTCTAAATGTTGTGCGGTCGCTTGTACGGCACCCTTGAGCATGAACATGCCCATCTCATAGAGGGATGTGACAACAGCCATTTTTTCTTCAGGTGTCATTCGTAACGGCGGAACATTCATTTTCTCAATTTCTTCTTGGATTTTATCCAAAGTAAGGGTTTCATGGTTGCCATACAAGTTTTCCATAACCGGTTTATCTGCAGAGGGTTTCTCCATGATATTGGCTTTTGAATTCGGTAAGAAACTCTTCAAGAGACCCATTGCATCATTGAAATTTGTATAGTCTGTATTGGTGCATAAAGCGCCAATTAAATTTTGTTCATCATCGAGAATAAAGTAGGTGGAAGAATAGAGTGTTTTTCCACTGGACGATTTCGATGTATAGTTGCAAAGGAATCCTTCAGGGATTCTTCTTTTTTTATTCAGAAAATCTAGCAAAAGATCAGTAACGGTATCTCCGATTTTTCGATTGGTGATATGCCCATTGACGATATAGACGATGGAATTCTCCAGATTTGAAAAATCATGCAAAACGACTTCAGTATTCTCGCCCAGTAAAGCCGCTAAATAGTCCGCCATTTTTTTGTGTTTTTCGTAGATCATGTCGTCCTTCCTTTCCGCATTCTTATTTTAAGTATAACATTGGTGAAAAATATTTCAAGACATTGTGAAAAAATTGTTGCATGAAAGAAAATTTATTTCTGCGTAAAAAAATATTTGCATCGTGCAAAAAATGTGTTATACTGAATTCATCGAAAAGAAAGTCAGGGAGAATCGGTTGTGCACATGTAAAAATATGCCATTCTTTTTTGACGACCAGGAAAAGGATTTCAGATTGAACAGGGAGGTTGCAAGAATGAGAGAAGTATCAACAGAGCAGGCACCAGGAGCAATTGGACCGTATTCGCAAGCAATTGAGGCGAATGGATTTATTTTTGTTTCTGGGCAATTGCCAATTGACCCAGCGACAGGCGCCTTTGCGGGAGAGGACATTCAGTCACAAACCAAACAAGCATTGCTGAATGCGAAAGCGATTTTAGAGGAAGCTGGAAGTGGTATGGCAAAAGTTTGCAAAACAACAGTATTGTTGGCGGATATTCAAACATTTGCAGAGATGAATGAAGTCTACGCAACGTTTTTTGAATCGCCATGTCCGGCACGTGCTGCATTTGAAGTAGCTGAATTGCCAAAAGGTGCGATGGTTGAAATAGAAATGATCGCCGTTAAATAAGGAGAGGGAAATGAAAACCTATACAGCATTAGAGCTAGTAGAGTTGTTGAATCAAGTTCCACGGGTGAAAATGGGCTTCTTTCCAACACCATTTCATCGAATGAATAATCTTTCTGATGAATATGGCGTGGATATTTACATAAAGCGTGAAGATATGTCGGGACCAAGTTCTTTTGGAGGAAATAAGGTCCGAAAGATTGAATATATAGTTGGAGAAGCCAAAGAACAGGGCTATGATACCTTGATTACGGTTGGTGGTTATCAATCCAACGCCGCATTGCAATTGGCGCAATATTGTAACTTGAATCAGTTGAAATGCATCGCTGTATTGGGGGATACCAAGAATCAAGCAGATCCGGAAGAACGCAGGGGCAATCTGTTATTAAACAGTATTTTAGGCACTGAGATTCATTTGGTACATCGCGATGAACCAAAGGGAAATTACAATATGAATCCCTTGTGGGCGAAGGTTGACCGCAAGGTGGAAGCATTGATTCAAGAAAATGAATCGCAAGGCCGCAAGGTGATGAACGTTCCGGTTGGGTGTACGGCATCCCCGGGTTGGGTGGCATATATCGAAGTGTTTGCTGAGATTATGAGTCAAGCATCGGCTATGGGGGAGGAAGTGGATTATATTTTCCATGCAAATGGTTCGGCGGGTTCTTTGCCAGGCATGATTTTTGGCAAACTGCTAACGGGATCAAAGACGAAAATCATTTCTATAAACAACCGTCGCTACGGACCGGGTGAAGTGGTTGGTGAGCAAAATATCTTTGATCGTGTGAAATATCTCTATAAAAAGTTTGATATTGAACCGCCGGAAGATGATGTGATCTGGGGGGAAATCAATATTGATCAAGCCTATCTGGGCAATGGCTACGGTGCTCCTACTGTGGAAGGAAGCGAAGCAATTATCGAAGTCGCAAAGAAAGAAGGCTTATTCCTGGATCCGGTATATACCGGCAAGAGTTTTTCAGGATTGCTTGGCTACATCAAGTCGGGCAAGATTCCGAAGGGAAGCAAGGTTTGCTATATTCATACCGGTGGAACGGGTGGCATTTTTGCAGGCAAGCAAGCATTCGGACCAGAATTATTGGAGCATATTTACAAGTAAATCGTTTGGTGTCAATAATCGACTTCAGTGTTTTATCATAAGGAAATTTGTTTCGCTATCATTGTGGCTGGCATTGTTCGGATCCAACAATGCCAGCCATGGATGAGAAAAATATGCAACAAAGCAAGAATGATAAATTAGGAGGATTCTATGAAAAACCAGACCAAACCAAGTTTTATCGCATTATTACCCATTTTGATCTTTCTTGCATTGACATTTAGTTTCGGTATTGCCTTGGGTAGTTCGAAAGTCGTTGATGCGCTAGTATTCTTTATGATTGCAGCATTTATTGCTATTTTTATGAACCGTAAACGTACCACAATGGAAAAGCTGGATACCTTTGCCCGTGGAGCGGCCAATGAAAACACAATTATTATGATTATAATTTTCTTGTTGGCTGGCGCTTTTGCAAAAGTGGCACGAGATGGCGGTGCGGTTGACAGTGTAGTAAACTTGTTTTTGACGTACATACCGGATTTTATGTTGGTTCCGGGACTGTTTTTTGTAGCTTGTTTGGTAGCATTGTCTTTGGGAACTTCGGTTGGTACGGTAACGGCTATGGCTCCAATTGCTGTAGGTTTGGCGGAAGCGACAGGCATTCCGGTTGCTTTGGTTGTAGGGGCAACATTAGGTGGTGCCGCTTTTGGTGATAATATGTCAGTTATCTCGGATACAACGATTGCGGCAACTCGGCTATGCGGGGTGGAGATGCGAGACAAATTCCGCATGAACTTCTTGATTGTCATGCCAGCGGGAATTCTTACTATGGTCGTGTTTGCCATTTTAACCATGGGCAGCGATTATTCGTTTGTTGCAGGCAGTTTCAATCTGCTGCAGGTTCTTCCGTTCGCTGTTGTCTTGGTAGCAGCTTTGCTGGGCGCCAATGTATTCTACGTATTGCTTTCCGGAATCATTCTGGCAGGCGGAATTGGAATGTACTATAATGCATTTGAACATGAATTCGGACAATTGGTTGGTGTGTTGACTACTGCATATAGTGGGATGATGGGTATGGCCAAAATATCCATTATCGTATTGATTGTCGGCGGCATCATTGGACTAATTAAGTATAATGGCGGTATCGACTGGATTGTACAAAAGCTGGAGGCGAAAGCAAGTGATCCCAAAAGCGGTTTGCTGAGTATTGTCGCATTGACGATTCTGGTTACCATCTTTGTGGCAAACTCAACGGTTGCAATTGTTACTGCAGCGCCGATTGCCATGGAAACAACGAAGAAATTTGGCATTGATCCGCGAAGAACTGCATCGTATCTGGATATGTTTGCAACATCAACGATGGCGAATGTACCATGGGGCGGCATGATGTTGGCAGCGGCTTCAACTGCGACAGCGTCTATGGCTTCAGGCGAGTTGGTTGCGGTTGAGATTATCAAGTATTCAACCTACTCACATTTCGTAATGGTTTCAGCGATCATTTGTTTGTTCCTAGGGTTCCCAAAAGTGAAACCAATGCAAGTTTCAGAACCAGTTATTGAAGAAAAAGCAGTATAAGAATGAGAGGTGCAAAGGTTTTTGCGCTTGTAAAAGCCTTTGCATTTTTTGAAGGAGAATGAGAATGAGTTTAGCCTTAGATGCTTCGATTTATTTATTTGTCATTGTTTTTATTGGATATACAATACAGACCATTTCAGGATTTGGAGCGATTATTTTTGCTTTGCCATTAAGTTTATTTGTGGTTGAGCGGTTGGAGATATTGCCTGTCTTTTTAACTATGTCTGTATTTCAATCCTTGGCCGTGGCATTTAGGGATCGGGAATATTTAATGAAAAAAGAGTTTTTCATTATGTTTGGACTGGCGATGCTGGGCATGCCAGTGGGAATTTATTTGGGGGACTTGATCCCAAGTGAAATCATGAATGTTTGTTTGGGTGTTTTTATCATTGTCAATTCTGTTTATAGCATCCGTTTGATCCAAAAGGGACAAGATGGAGAAGGTGGTTTGATGATGCGGACTTACCATAGAACCTATCCTTTTCTAAGCGGATTTATGCAAGCTGCGTATGGTGTTGGCGGACCATTGATAGGGACCTATATGGATAAGGTAACCCACAATAAAAAAACCTATCGGGGGATGATATCTCTTTACTGGTGTCTGTTAAATCCATTCATTATCTTTGGATATTTAACACGCGGTGAGATTCATGCTTCCCATTTCAGTATGTTCTTGCTTTTAGCACCAGCCGTTGCCCTAGGGTTGTTTGTTGGCAATCGAACCGTGGACAAAATCAGCAAGAGGCGCTTTCAAATGCTGGTTCATTCCATGCTGATCGCAATCGGATTGACCTTGTTTTTCTAACAGGAGGCAGGCGTGAGACACTTATTTTCTCTACAGGTTACAAAGCATGTTATTAAAGGGGATATTATGGGGGATGTCTGCTCTTGCAAGGTTTTTTGCTTGCATGGTGCCGGGCAGTCCAATCGAAAACGATATGATGAAATTCGGAAACGCCTTTTGGAACAGGGCGTTTCTTCTTGCGCTTTCGATTTCCCAGGTCATGGAGAGACGGGAGGCAAGTTAAAAGAGTCTTCACTTATGGAACGAACGTTGGTAGCAAAAAGGGTGATTGAACAGTTTAAGTCGGTTGAACCAATAACCGTCATCGGCGCCAGTATGAGCGGATATACGGCGGTGAAACTTATAGAATCTTTTCAAATCAGCCAATTGGTGCTCTTCGTACCGGCTGCATATGACATTGAAGCATATGAGTTGCCATTCAATGATGGCTTTACGGAGTGCATCCGACGAAAGAACAGTTATTTGGAGAGTGATGCATGGCAGATTTTGCAGTCGTATAGAGGGAAGTTGCTACTGGTGACAGCTGAAAAAGATGATGTGATTCCGCAATCGGTTATCGATTTATACAGGAAGTCGGCTGGTAATGCAGAGGTTGAGCATATAGAAATTAAAAGCGTCCCGCATAAAATTTTAAACGCTATAAATGGGCATGAGGTTGAAATGATACTTGAGAAGATACAAACATCCATTAGATAGATGGGTGTTATTTTTTGAAAGGAATTCAGGGAGATTTGAAAAAACTTGCTAATCAGTCTATAATGGAATCAAAAATGAAATGGAGTTGTGCATTATGAAACAGACTGTGCAGTCAGTGGAAAGAACTTTTCATATATTGGAAGCATTATGCGAAAATGAAGCGGGGATTGTGGAGTTGGCGGAACGCGTACAGCTAAACAAAACAACCGTGCATCGGCTTTTGGGCACCTTGGTGGAGCTGGGGTATGTGAAACAAAATGAGGAGACCTTACAGTATGGCTTGTCGGCCAAGTTTTTGACCTTCGGTGAATCGGTTGCACGTCAGATGGATATTATTACGATTGCAAAGCCGTTTTTGCGCGCCCTTTCCAATGAAACCAATGAAACCATTCACTTGGTTAGCTTGGAGGGCAATCAGGCTGTATATATCGACAAACTGGAAAGTACGGAATCCATTCGCATGTATTCCTATATAGGAAAAAATATTCCGCTTTATTGTACAGCGGTAGGGAAGATTTTCTTGGCCTTTTCCGATCAATTGGATTTTGATGAGTGGTATCAGGCGGAAAAGGAAAAGATTGTGCCGCTTACGGAACGAACAATCGTTACGTATGAAGGCTTGAAAGACGTGGTAAATACAGTTCGTGAGCAAGGGTATGCGGTGGATGATGAGGAAAATGAGTTTAACACCTTCTGCGTGTCCGCTCCTATTTTTGATCATTTGAAGCGGGTTCGGTATGCAATCAGTGTATCGGCACCGAAGTTCCGTGTTTTGGATAAGGATTTTGAAACATATGTGCAATTGGTTCAAGATACCGCAGCAAAGATTTCCAAGGAGATCGGCGGGAAATCTTTATAATGGAAGAGATAAAGAAAATAAGTTTGTGGCTGACGTGAGTCGGCCACAATTTTTTTTATGTGGAAGTTATTTTTAGAAAGCATTTTTTGTTGAAATATTCGTATGATGTTCCATATTACGCTTGATTTTTGAAAATCAATTCCGTATAATGGAACTGTAAATTGAAAGCGGTTTTCATATTATGAAACGGAGGAATTGATATGACTAGAGATCAAGTAATGCAAGCAGCCAGAGAGAGTGGCGTGATTGCGGTGATTCGCGCAGATTCTTATCAAAAGGCGGTGGAGTATTCAGAAGCCTGTATCCGCGGGGGAATTACCGGTATTGAGATTACTTTTACAACACCGATGGCTCATAAGGCAATCGAAGTGCTGAATGAAAAATATGGTGATGAGATTGTATTAGGTGCGGGTAGTGTCATGGAGCCGATTACTGCAAGAATTGCGATTCTATCGGGAGCCAAATTTATTGTTGGCGCGGCTTTGAGTGAAGACACGGCAGCACTTTGCAATATGTACCAGGTACCCTATATGCCAGGCTGCATGACGATTAAGGAAATGGTTCGTGCCTTGGAAGTGGGAGCTTCTGCTGTAAAGCTGTTCCCGGGAAGCGCCTTTGGCCCTTCTTTTGTGAAAGCGGTACACGGCCCATTGCCGCAGGCAATTGTAATGCCAACTGGTGGTGTGAACCTTGGAAACGTAAAAGATTGGGTTGCCAACGGATGTGAAATGGTGGGGGTTGGTTCTGCCTTGTCCAAAGGTTCTTTAGAGGATATTGAAAAGAACGCAAAAGCCTTTATGGATGCATTCCGCCAAGCAAAGGAGAATGAATAAGATGGAAAAGAAAATGAAAGTTGTTACTTTGGGCGAAATCATGCTGCGCTTGTCGACACCTGGTCATCAACGTTTTTCTCAAGCCGATCAGTTTGATGTAGTGTATGGCGGCGGCGAGGCGAATGTAGCCGTTTCGTTAGCAAACTACGGAATGGATTCCGCTTTTGTATCCAAACTGCCAGCCAATCCGATTGGAGATGCGGCGGTTAATCATCTGCGTCGATTTGGAGTGAATACTGAAGAGATTCTGCGTGGCGGAGATCGTGTTGGTATTTATTATTTGGAATCCGGCGCGTCCATGCGCCCATCGAAGGTAGTTTATGACAGAACCGGATCGGCGATAGCGGAGGCGAAAGCGGATGAGTTTGATTTTGATGCTATTTTTAGTGACGTGGATTGGTTTCATTTTTCCGGTATTACTCCAGCTTTAAGCGAGGAGTCTGCCGTATTGACAGAAGCCGCTTTGATTGCAGCCAAGCGCAACAAAGTGAAAGTCAGCGTTGACTTGAATTACCGAAAAAAATTGTGGACACCGGAGCAAGCGCAAAAGGTGATGCGAAACCTGATGCAATATGTCGATGTATGCATCGGCAATGAGGAAGACGCGGAAAAAACCTTGGGCTTTGTGCCGAAAAACACGGATATTACCCAGGGCAAGGTGGCGTCTGAGAATTATCAAGAGATTTTCAAAGAGATGAAGGAAACTTTCGGCTTTGAATATGTAGTTACTACGTTACGGGAGTCTTATTCCGCCTCAGACAATGGATGGTCCGCTTTGATTTATGACGGACAGGAATTCTATGAGTCCAAACATTATAATATTCGCATTGTCGATCGCGTTGGCGGTGGGGATTCCTTCTCGGGCGGTTTGATCTATGGCCTCCTGTCTGGGAAGGGTCATGAAGAAGCCTTGGAGTTTGCTGTAGCCGCCTCTGCGTTGAAGCATACAATTCAGGGTGACTTCAATCTGGTAACGGTCGATGAAGTGGAACATTTAATGAAGGGCGATGCGTCTGGCCGCGTACAGCGCTAACTGCACGAACTGATGAGTCAATAGCCTCTGCTTTGCAGGGGCTATTTGTTGTTCCTTTCTTTACAAATAAAACGCACCTGTCCGGGATATTGGGGACCGAACAGGTGCGCTTTATTATAGGGATGTGTTCCAAAAATAGGGGAACTATTATGATCCTCAAAAGAGGAGATCAACGATCAGGAAGCTTGGACTCGCCAAGGAATTGTTGAACCTGCAATCGGGTTGGATAGCCTTCCATATCTCCTGTAGCCATGGTAGCGAGAGCGCCAATGGCGTTGGCCAATCTACCGCATTCCGCTAGGGATTTCTTCTGCAGGATGCCGGATAGGATGCCGGCGGCAAAACCGTCGCCCGCTCCAACGGTGTCTACCACACGTTTTACTGGGAAGCCTTCCACAAATTTCGTTTTTGTTCCATTAGAAAGGCAGCAACCTTCTTTGCCCAATTTTAAGGCAACGAGGGAGCAACCCATATTGTGAAAGGTTCTTACAATTTCTTTTGGTTCTCTAGACCCGATCAGCATGGCTGCTTCGTCAATGCCTGGGAACAGGATGTCTGTTTGTTGAATGACATCGAGAATTACAGGTCTGGCTGTTTGGAGATCCCAAAGCTTCAGGCGTATATTGGGATCGAAGGAAACCAGTACACCATGTTTTTTGGCGATTCGAATGGCTGCTTGCACAGTTTCGCGGGCAGATTCTGAAATGGCCAAGGTGATTCCAGTGATATGCAAGATTTTGGCTTGCTTGATATACGCTTCGTTCAAAATGGCCGGGGTTAGCTTGCTGGCTGCCGAATGGGAACGGTAATAGTACACATTGGGATCCGCATAGGAAAACCGCTCTTTAAAGAGAATGCCGGTCGGATGATCCGTTGAAAAACGAACCTGTGAAACATCAACGCCTTCACCGGCAATGATGGAACGAATATAGTGCCCGAAGCCGTCATCGCCCAATTGCGAGATCCATCCCACTTGGTGACCTAAAAGAGACAAGGCAATGGCTACGTTGGATTCAGCGCCGGCAATGGATTTGGTGAACTGATGAACATATTTAATTGAACCTTCAGTACTTGGATTGAACAAAACCATGCTTTCTCCAAGGGTGACAACATCCATGAAAACCTCCAAAAACAAATAATTTCACAATACGGAAACTATTTCTGCAATGTGGAACAGCTATAGTATAAATCATTCTTGGGATTGAATCAAGAGAAATATGCCTTATAAGAGGAATTGATGGATTGGTTTGATTGTGAGGGCGAAGTTTTTAAAAAAGGTTTGACAAAGTGCAAAAGACTCGTTATGATGAATTCGTATTGCGGAACAGAATTTCACAATGCAAAATCATAAAAAATAAATTTTCTGACAAAAAGCATATTTTCTGATTGACAAAAGCGCTTTCCGGGAATATGCTTAAAACATAGTATACATTGTATACAATGAATACAAAGTGTACAACGGAAAGAGAGGAGAACCATATGAGCAAATTTTCTTTGGAGAAAAAGGTAGCAATCGTAACGGGTTGCCGAACTGGATTGGGTCAAGGCATGTGTTTGGCATTGGCAGAAGCTGGTGCAGACGTTGTTGGCGTTGACTATATGGAAATGAACGATACAAAAGAAAAAGTGGAAAAGCTGGGCCGACGCTTTTTGGCGATTGAAGCCAATTTGATGTCAATAGATCCTTTGCAAGGAATTGTAGATAAAACAGTTGAGGAATTCGGCCACTTGGATATTTTAATCAATAACGCCGGCATTATCCGCCGTGAAGACAGCGTGCGGTTTTCAGAAAAGGATTGGGACGATGTCATGAATATCAACAGCAAGACGGTATTCTTCCTGTCACAGGCGGCAGCCAACCAATTCATCAAGCAGGGAACAGGCGGCAAGATCATCAGCACAGCATCCATGCTGTCCTACCAAGGCGGCATTCGCGTTCCTTCCTATACGGCATCGAAGAGTGCCGTGAAAGGCATTACCATGCTGATGGCCAATGAATGGGCAAAACACAATATTAACGTCAATGCAATTGCACCAGGCTATATGGATACGGACAATACGGCAGCCTTAATGGCGGATCCAGTGCGAAGCGCTGAAATCTTGAATCGAATTCCTGCCGGCAGATGGGGCAAACCGTCCGATGTCGGCGGTGTTGCCGTATTCTTGGCTTCAGAAGCGGCAGATTATATCAATGGTTTTACGATCGCTTGTGATGGCGGTTGGTTAGCTAGATAAGCTTAAGAAAGAGGGGGAAACAAAGTGGAAAAACGGTATGCGAATCATCCGGAAGATTCCAAACGCTATACAACGGATGAACTTCGAAAGCACTATGCGATTGATACGGTCTTTCAAGCCGATGCGGTAAATTTGGTTTACTCGCATGTAGATCGAATCATCGCGGGAGGGATTATGCCAGTCGAAAAGACCTTGGAAATTCCTTCAGGAGAAGAATTGGGGGTTACGCACTTCTTTGATCGCCGGGAAGCTGGTATAATCAATATTAGCGGTCCTGGTACGGTTACCGTTGACGGAGTCGCGTATAGAATGGAGAAGCAAGATGGACTTTATATCGCCATGGGTGCGAAGGAAGTGACATTCTCTTGTGAGGATCCCAACGATCCGCCAAAGTTCTATTTTAACTCTTGTCCGGCTCACAAGGCATATGAAACCAAGCTGATTTCCTTGGCGGATGCTGGAAAAGTGCATTTGGGCGATAAAAAGAACTTGAATGAAAGAACGATCAACCAATACATTCACCCGGCAGTGGTGGACAGTTGCCAATTGGTTATGGGCATGACGATCCTTGAAGAAGGCAGTGTTTGGAACACGATGCCATGCCATACCCATGAGCGACGCATGGAAGTTTACATGTACTTCGACATGCAGGAAGAAACCCGCGTATTCCATTTGATGGGAGAGCCTGACGAAACCAGACATTTGGTTCTAAGCAATGAGCAGGCTGTGATTTCTCCAAGCTGGTCCATTCATAGCGGGGTTGGAACAAGCAATTATACCTTCATTTGGGGCATGTGCGGTGAAAACATTGAATTCACTGACATGGATCATGTGAAGATGGAGGAATTAAAATAATACAGAATCATTGGGAGGGAAAGCAGTTGCGCAAGCGTGATCTAGGAGCAGAAACTTTATCGGAAAGCGTATACGAATCACTGAAAAAGGAGATTTTAAGCTTGGACATCAAACCGGGGACTATCTTGACGGAAAATGATGTTTCGGAAGCCTATAAAATTTCTCGATCACCAGTGAGAAGCGTTTTTCAGAAATTAAAAGAAGATGGGCTTGTCACTGCGATTCCCTACAAACTGAGTTATGTGTCGCAGCTGGACATGAATCGAATTCTGGATGTAATTTATTTGCGGATTTCTGTAGAATCGGCGATTATGCGAGATTTTATTTTGTTGGATGACAAAAAAGCGATTCGCAAAATGGAACGAAACATGGAAGATCAGAAGGAAATGATCGAAGAAGGCGTTGATCCAAAAGCGTTTGGAGAGATGGATGCTGAATTTCATAAAATGATGTATCGCACCCTGGGAAAGATGGGTGTCTGGGACATCATTCAAAAGGTGGAGTTGAGCTATAACCGCTTCAAGCTTTTGGATTTGGTTGCGGCCAGTCGCTTTCAACAGATCTATGAAGATCATGAAGTCTTTATGAAGATTATTCACGAAAAGCGGATTGATGAGATTGAAAAGGCGTATGCGGTCCATTTATATAGTGGTATTCGACGATTGCGAGGATTTATCTTTGACGAATACCCGGATTACTTTACAGATGACTTGGACGAACTGTGTCTTAAGAAGATTGACCGCTTGTTGGAAGAAACCTATGGAAAAACAAATCCGGATCAATAGAAAGGACAGGGGATAAAAATGAAAAGAGCTTTAGCATTGGTATTGGTACTAATGATGTGCTTTACAGTTGTGGGTTGTTCGTCGGGTAGCGGAAGCGAAGCAGCATCTGCTGAGCCTGCACAAGAGGAAAAGGTTGTCACAATGAAAATTGCCCATCCGATGTCGACTGAAACACCGCGACATAAGTCTTTGGAAATCTTCAAGGAGAATGTAGAGGCGCGAACGGATGGAAAAATTAAAGTCGAAATCTATCCTTCAGGACAATTGGGAACGGAAAAAGAGATCATCGAAAGCTGTAAACTTGGTACGATTCAAGGTTACCGGGTAGGCCAGTATGAAATGACAGCACCAAAGCTGTTGATCTTCATGATGCCATTCCTGTTTGACGGACAAGAAACGATCAATAAGATTGCCGACACCTCAATTGTGGATGCGATCAATGAGCAAGCGGCGGAAAATGGATTGTACCTGGCTAGCATTGGCGATGCAGGCGGATTCCGAAACATCACAAACAACAAGAAGGTAATTAAAACTGTTGATGATGTAGAAGGCTTGAAGATTCGTACACCAGGCATCTTGGCGGTAACAGAATCCATGAAGGCATTTGGCGCCAACGTTGTATCCGTACCATACACAGAAACTTACATGGCTTTGAAAACAAACGTAGCTGATGGCGAAGAAAACCCTTACATCAACATCGCGGATATGAAATTTAACGAAGTGCAAAAGTATTGTACAGAAGTTGAATACCAAGTACATCCGGAGACATTTGTGCTGAACAAAAAATTCTATGATGGATTATCTGATGAATTCAAAAAAATCGTGGATGAAGAAGCGCAAAATATGATGGTTGAAAGCAATAAGATGATGGCGGAAGCGGTTGACGGAGCGAAAGCGAAGATTGCTGAAACAACAGAAATTTACGTACCAACAGCCGAAGAGTTGGAAACATTCAAGGCAAGAGCACCGCAAGTTGTTCAAGTTTTTGTTGAAGAAGGGATCTTTACACAAGCTGAGTACGACACGCTGGTTGAAGAACTGTACAATTAGCGATAGAAAATGGGGAGGGAAGGAGACTTGATTTCTCTCCCCTTTTTTAAGGGGGATTTTAGCAATGAGCAAGAAAAAAGGGCCGCTTGTCATTGAGAAGCTATCGAAGTTTTATTTGAATCTTGGTGGATTTGTGATGGGTATGATTGCCGTGATTGTCATGGTTACCGTTATTCTGCGATATTTTTTCTCGATCTCGTTTATTTGGGTTGAGGAGTTTGTCACCTATGCGTTTATTTTTTCAACGTTTCTTGGCCTCGGGATCTGTATTATCAAGAATGAACATATTGCGGTCGATTACCTGTTTGACAAATTGACGGGAAAGAAAAAGCTTTTTGTCAGCATGTTTAACAATATCGTGGTAATGATTGTACTTTCTGTGATTCTTGCCAGTTCCTTTAACTGGATCGATGCAGTCGGCAATCAGATCAGCGACGGTCTTCGGGTTCAAATGGGACATGTGTATATCATTATGCCGGCATCCATGGTATTGGCATTGATTTGCAGTGTCATCCGCATGGTGCTGGATTATAAGGAATACTCTAATTTTAAAGAATTGGAGGAAGAGTAATGAGTTTAGTACTGTTGTTATTGGGATTAATTGCTTTTGTCGCCATCGGTACGCCGCTGTGTTTTGCCCTTGGGGCGGCCAGCTTGGTTTACATATTTTTACAGGCACCGGAGTTTATTGTTATGGTTCCGCCTCGGATTTGGTCGGGGGCTGACAGCTTCGTTATGATTGCCATGCCACTCTTTATTTTGGCTGGCGAAATCATGAATAAAGGCGGAGTGACCAATCGAATTATTAATTTTTGTCTTTACACGGTGCGTCCATTCAGAGGCGGACTGGGTGAAGTCAACGTCGTTTCAAGTATGATTTTTGGCGGAATTTCCGGATCCTCCGTTGCGGATACGTCCGCAATCGGCGGGGTTTTAATTCCGGCTATGGAAGAACAGGGATACAGCAAGAAATTTTCAGCGGGCTTGACCGTAGCATCCTCCACCATGGGGATGATTATTCCACCCAGTGTTCCCATGATCATGTACTCCATGGTATCCGGAGAATCGGTTGGCGCTTTATTTATGGCAGGCTTGCTGCCGGGCGTGTTTATTGGGGTATCCCAATTGATGGTTTGTTATGGAATCTCGAAAAAACGGGGATACCATCCAAAACCAACGCCTTTTGACATGAAGCATTTTCTTCACACCATGGCGGATAGCCTTCCGGCGATTATTTTGCCGTTTTTGTTGGTGGGCAGTATTTCATTTGGGATTGCCACTGCAACGGAGTCGGCATCCATTGCGGTTTTGTATTCCTTTATTCTGGGAATGTTTGTATACAAGGAACTTACCTGGAAGCAGGTTGGTGAAGCGTTGCGACGGACCTTTATGACATCCGCTTCCATTATGATTATTATCGGCTTTACTACCATTTTTACATGGCTTTTGACCATGCTTCAAGTACCGACGATGATTGCGGATTTTGTTACCATGTTGAATCTGGAAGCGACGGGTGTGCTGATTCTGTTTGGTTTTATCCTGTTGATTTTGGGAACCTTTATTGATGTTACACCATGTATACTGCTGGTTACGCCGATTATGCTTCCAATTTTGAAGACGTATGGTGTCAGCGGATTGCAACTGGGAACTTTGATTATTACGGCAATGGCCTTGGGGCTTGTTACACCACCTGTTGGAATGTGTTTGAACGCTTGTACAAAGGTCAACGATATGCCGATTATCGATATTTTCAAAGGTGCATTACCATTTATTTGCTGTAATATTGTTGTCTTGATTCTCTTGATTTTAATTCCGGAAGTATCCGTATGGCTGCCGGGACTGCTGGGGTATTAAGACACTAAACAGAAAACGAATACATTTTTTGGAACTGAGGAGAACCTTGGTTCCTTTTTTTTGTTTATTTTTGAATCACAGTTATGAATGGGTAAATATGGAATAGAAAGATGGAAAGGAGACCGGTATGGATAAAATGATATTCGAAGGTTTGGTTCGCTCGGTACAGCCGCGAATTCGTCTGGGCCGTTCTTTTGATCAAACCCATCACAACTATTTAGGCTTTGCGCTGCTGGTGGAAGGGTCGTTGGATGAAGCACCCAGCGTGATCTGGATCGGTATAGGCAAGGCGGCACAGGCCAAGCATCTGTTCCAAGTCGGCGATTCCATCAGTGGTGAATGCTTGCCGGTGGCTGATGCAAGGCTGGAACCGGTGGGCTATTATAAAGTATCGAAATTAAAAAAGACGTGGGAACGAAATTTACATACGATTCGGGTCTATCCGCCATGGACAGATCTGGCGCCGGAATTGGAAACCTACCGGGCCAGAGGACATCGGCGTCTGGATGCCCGCACCTACAAGGGCAAGTGCATAACCTGCAAATGGGGTTGCCGCATGCCGGTGGAGATCATGGTGGATCATTGGAATCCGGGGATTTTGCAATATCGCTTTGAGACCTTTTGCTACGGACCTAAGAATTGTCCATTCTACAAGCCGGGTCCCAACCGTAAAGTGCCGGGGCGTGGAGGGAGTGTTTTCTACGAGGAAGACTGGGTGGATGAAGAGAATACCCGGCATCGGGGGAAAGCTGAATAAAAGCGATTAGGATGAAATGAAAGTATTTGACACGTTGAAGCAGAAACGGACCATGGAAGTTTCCATGATCCGTTTGCTTTTACTTGATTTTAACGACAGTTGGTTCTGAATCACTGCCCTCGATCAGGATTTTGTATTCATCTCCATCCAAATAGATTAAAACATTTGGCATAAAACGATGGGCTGTTTCTTTTTCAAAAGATGTTTGTTTCCAAACCTGGCCGTTTTCCAGTACGTAGGTGCGATCGGTTGCGAATCCGTCAAATGTGCCTTGGATTCTGGATTGGATTACGTGACTGGTTATCGTCGTTGAAGTATCACCTGCTTTAATGCTGACGATTGAGCTGTCTACAGATTCATTACCGCTATAAGTGGAAGTCATCTTAAAATAATAAACTTGACCTGCACTGGCTTCTCGGAACGTGTAGCCAGTTCCACGAAGTTTCAACGGCAAGCTGTCTGGTTGTCTAAGTTCAGCCCATTTTCCGGCAGGATCAGTTGTATAGTACAGTGTGGCATAATTGCTGCCACCTGCGGGGGTCCATGTTAATCGAATGGTATTATCTGAATTGGTTGAAACTGCAAGATTGGTTGGTGGTGCTGGCATCTTTGTGGTTAGCACTCCATCGGTCCAAATACCTTCTTCGACGTTTCCATCACTTTTTGTCATTTTCCCGTAACCATCGAAAAGATCGTTGAGGAATCCACCTTCATAGACACTACCGTCGGCAAAAGTGAAAATTCCATTTCCGGTTCGTTTTCCATGGAGCCAAGTGCCGGTATATGCATCACCATCAGCCCAAGTGTAGGTTCCGATACCATGGTATTTTGATTGAGTGACTTCTCCTGTGTATCGATCTCCGTAGGAAAATACGAAAGTTCCAGTTCCGTTTTTGTCATCATTTCGCCAGTCGCCGGAATAAGAATTACCATTGGCGCGCATGAGTGTGCCAGTACCGTGCTTCTTGTTTTGCATCCATTCGCCTGTGTAATAATCGCCATTGGCCCAAGTATAGGTTCCTTTGCCGTCCTTTTGTGCATTTAGGACTTCGCCAACATATTTGTCACCGTTGCCGTAATTGATGGTATCCATTTTGTGACTCGGGCTGGTCATTTCAGATTCGCTGGTAGTTGCGATCTTTAAACCGGTAGCATCGGTGTAGCTATAAGCCCATCCGAATTCATCAACGGCAAATCGCCAGGTGAGTGGAAAATAAGTGATGTTTCTGAATATAAAGATCGGGTAAGATTCAGTTGCATTGTTGATGCGTTTTCCATTTACTGTGATTGGGAAATAAGGTTTGCTGATTCGATAGGAAACAGCGGCAGAATTATTTGCTGTTAAGCTTTGAACGAGCTCAGCAGATTTGCCGCTCTTCTCAATAACTAATCCTTTTGATTCGGTGAAGGTTGTAGATAGCCCCAGCGCCGAAGAATAGTCCCAAGTCATAGGGAAGTAGGTGATGTTTTTATACACCAACAGTGGATAAGTTGCATGTTGATTGTCAATCAGAATGCCATTAAAGGTAACTGGAAAATTCGGCAAGCTTGCGCTTTCAACTGCAAATGCGGGTGTAAATGAAGTGAAGAGTAGTATTGAAAACAGCAGAATCGATAGAAATTTTTTCATTTGCGCCTCCTTGACAAAGTTGTATAAGAATCCGTTTATTTTAGAACTTAATTCTATTTTACCCTTTTATTTGAATATTGTGAATAGAAATACAAATATGGGAAATGTAAAGACATTTTCAAGTATAATAAAGATGAAGTAGATTTTATAATCCGCAGGAGTAGAAACGAGGGTTGATTATGGGAATGAAGAGTTGGAAACGAAATGTGTTCCGATTTTCCCCAGTGCCGGTTAAACGCTTGCTTGCAAATATGGAAGCGGTAAGACGTCTTGGTATACGGCGGGGCGGAGAATATGAGAATCATTATGCAGCTATGGACATTAAAAGGCTCCTCATGGAAGATAGGAGCGAAGAGAAACTGCGCCGTTTGAACCAGTTGATTGGCGAGGCTCGTGCCAATATTCCGTATTATAAAGGTGTTTTGCCGGACGTAGATTTGAAATGTCTTCAGGAGATTGCTGGTATCCCATTGCTAAGAAAGGATGAGCTTAGAAAGGATTTGGACCGTTATGCCAACCGAACCCCCACCATTGGACATTGGCATGGCACTACGGGCGGGACTTCCGGCAGGCTGGCTTTTTTAAGGGACTTGCGCAGCATTCATTATGAATATGCACTCTATGAGCGCTTATACGAATTTGCAGGAGAGGCTTCGCCGGTAAAAAAAGCGCGGTTTTCCAATGTGCCGGTTTCAAAAACCGGGGTGCGCAAACCGCCGTATACAATGGAAGTGGCGTGCATGAAACAGCTGCAGTGCTCAGCTTATCACTTGGATAAGAATACATATGCGGATTACATTCGCGAAATCGCTGAATACGGTGCTGATATTGGAACCGGCTATACTTTTTTGTGGACTCGGCTTGCGGAAGAGGCATTGGCACATCAAGACCGCAGGCTGCGGCTTAAAGGGTTGGTTCCGGACGGCGAGGGAATGACCGATGAAGAGAGAAGAATGGTTGAGCGTGCCTTTGACTGCCGTGTTTACCAAACCTATGGGACCAGTGAATTGGGGATGATTGCCGTTCAATGCGAATGCGGCCATTATCATATTTTGGACCGGGTTCATGTGGAAATTGTGGATGAAAAAGGGCTTCCGGCACCGGAAGGTGTGGATGGCGAGATTGTTGTTACCGATCTTTGGTCAACCGATGCGCCTTTTATTCGCTACTGTCCGGGAGATCGGGGTATTTTGCGATCCGGCGGATGTGCCTGCGGATGGAAAACACCATATTTAGAGAGTTTGACCGGTCGGGTACGGGATTATATTGTTACGGCCCATGGATTCAAAGTGATGCATGTAGCCAGAATTATGTCAGGGATTCCGGGGATTCGGGCCTTTCAATACGTGCAAGATGAACCGGGACAATTGCATATTCGGGTAGAAACCCGGGAAGGATTTGACCGAGCGAAAATGGAGAAAGTCCATGCCAATTCAAGAAAGATGGTTGGGGAAATGAGGATTACCTGGGAAGTGGTTGACAGAATTGAAAAATCGCCTTCAGGCAAGATTAAGACGATGGTTCGGAACTTTGATTAATGACGCTTAGCGTGTCATTGCGCGACATGAACTGCAGGTATTGGTAGCGTGTTGGGGAGGGGATCGGGTGAAAAGACAATCAAACCAATGCTTAAGAAAAATAAGCGGCTTGCTATTGGCGGTCGGTTGGTTTGCGGTGGTTTTATATTCCTCCTACCGGATTGAGTTGGGACTGACTGAAATCGGCCATGGTTTCATCCTATTTTTGAAACGGATGATTGATCGGATTGGATTTTCCGGAGCGTGGGAATTAAACTGGATGGAGGAGTCGCTCCATCGAATTGTTCATATCGAAGCATTTATTCTATTGGGTGTCTTTGCTGGTGTCGCTGCAGCCTGGTGGGGGATTCAAGGCAGACGACGGGTGATGATGGTCGTACTGTTGGGCATTGTCGCGGTCCTGGCGGACGAGGGCTACCAATATTGGGTCCTGCATGGAACTTGGAGCAATGTAGATTTAATTTGGGGATCGATCGCGGTAGCTGTGGGACTAAAAATCGAAGATTTTGTCGCATACAGCAATCGGTAAGCATGTTTGCAAGCACGTAATTTAAAAGACTCGACCGTTGGAGATGGTAAAGACTTGAAAGAGTGGGCAGGAGGAGAGAGGTATGAAAGCAAGAATCGAAAGAATCCGACAGAGTATTTGGCTTTACCCGGCAATATATGCCATTATATCCGTATTGGGCGCACAGATTGTGATTCTGGTGGATTCGGGCTATTTGGCACAGTACAAGGAATCGATCCCCTCGATTTTTCTGACCAGTACGGAATTGGCCAGAATGATTCATGGCATTGTGGCAGGTGCCTTTATCACGATTATGACTTTCACTTTTTCCATTACCATGGTTGTCTTAACCATGTATATGTCTCAACTGTCGCCAAGGGTTGTGGAGAATTTTTTGACCCAGCGCAATACCATGCAGTCTTTTGGTGTTTTTCTTGGCGGATTCACCTACTCAATTGTCTCCCTGCTTTTCACCCGGGATGCAGTCCAGGAATATACCGTAATTTCGGCCAGCATCGGGGTCTTGTATATCGCTGTGGGCCTGATTTACTTTATGATGTTTATCAATAATGTGGTGCGGTTTATCCAGACGGGGAATGTGTTGGAGCGCCTTTATAGCGATTCGGAGGTGAAGATCCGCCAGTACAAAAAGATGCTGGAAGAACATGAATTGGAACCCGAGCCGCTAATTGAGGAGTATTCAGGCATTTTCCATATCGTCAGTCAGAAAAACGGATATATCCAGCAGATTGCAGACCGGGAATTGTTCCAAATGGTGGACAAGCGAAAAGTCGCTGTTGTCTTTCAAAAGGTGATCGGGCAATATGTGACTCAGGGCCAAAGGTTATTTTCCATATATTACGGTACTGAGTCGGAGGATGTGCAGGAAATGGCGGATGAAATCCGCTCCTTGGTTGTGATTGGAGATCGAAAAACCGAGAAGCAGGATTTTGCCTATACGATTCAAAAGATGGTGGAAGTGGCGCTTCGCGCCTTGTCGCCGGGGATCAATGACCCCTTTACGGCGATTCAAGGGATCCGAATGATTGGTGAGTTGCTGGGGCTCTTGTGCGAGGAATCCTATGGGTACATCAGGGTGGACGATGATCCTGACGAATCGGGATTTGTATTACTAGAGGCCTATTGTTTTCATTTTCTGCTGCATGATGCCTTTGACCAGATTATTGCCTACGGCATGGCGGATATCAAGGTGCTGACGGCTCTCTTGCAGACGCTTCAGTACCTGGAGCGGAGAGGCAGTAAAGAAAATCAAGAGATTGTGCAAAACTACAGGGAATTTCTGATCCGTAAGATCAAAGCCAGTTCCTTCGATTCGTATGAATTGAAGCAAATAGAAAAATATGAAAAGCGACTGTCTCATATTTAGTAAGATTCGATGCCAGAGCACTTAAAGGGGAGGTGCATCATGAAAGAACGGTTTCTTCAGCAAATTTATCCATATGACCCTAATCTAGAGATCTATCAGGTTGTAATTAATCTGGATGATTACCGCGATGTCTATTCCGATTGGGACTATTCTCCTCTGGTGAACCGTGATCTGGACGACGATCTTTTTGATTATTTGATGGGCTGTTCCCGGGAAATTGGACTGAAGCGGTCCATGGAAGTGATTTTTTACATTCCGGGCAGCATCGTGGACAAGAGTCGGGAAGCCAAAAGCATTACGGGTTTCAGCCGCTATTTCAGTTACCGAATTCGCAAGGTGAAAGGGGAGCGTGGGCGCGTGCTTAGAAAGAGCGGCATCCTTTTCAGTGTTGGAAGCCTTTTTCTATTGGCGGCGAATACCCTGCAGCATCAAGTCGGATTGAATTTCACGGGGGAGCTGGTCTCAGAAGGCCTCTTCATCGGTGCCTGGGTGGCCATCTGGGAAATTTTCAGTGTATTCTTTTTTGATATCCAGGAGCTGAATTGGAAAATTCGGCATTTTGAACGGTTAAGGGAAATACCGGTACGCTATCAGATCAAGTCGATGCAGAGTGAAAAGGTTTATTGAGTTTTGCTTTAAAGCATGCGCAGTTTTCTTTAATCAGAACAGCCCCGAAGGATCGGGGCTGTTTCATGTTTATGATTGTTTGCGCGCCTTGTAGACGACAAATACGCCCTCGCCGTGACCGGGTTTGGGCAACTGGAAGACATTTTCATAGGTGAAAACGGTTTGTACCTCCTTTTCGAGTCGAAAGCCAGATTTCACCACCAAGTCCTTCATTTCGTCCGCAGATCGGAAATGAGCGGTTTTATAGAAGGGATCGGTTGCCTTCCGTTCCTCATAGACGGTGCCGATGGGGGTTTCCCGATCCAGAAAGGCAAGGATGAGGATGCCGTTTTTCACAAGGATTCGATGGACTTCTTCAAGCGCCTTAGGCAAATTTTGCATAAAGCAATCAGCGGTGATCATGAAAACCTGTTCATAGGATTGATCCTGAATAGGAAGTTTTTCCGCAAGGGCATTGCATACCGAGACGCCTCGGCTTTCTGCGATTTCACGCATGGATGCTGAGGGTTCGATGCCTTCCGGTATGGATAGGCGTTTTGCGAACAATCCGGTGCCAACACCGATTTCCAGGTTCTTTTTATTGGGTTCCATGACCTCTTGAATGGCTTTTACTTCCGAATTAAAGAGTTCGTTGAATTTTTCAAACCAAGCTTCATAGCGGGGTGCATCGTCATGAAAGTGAAGATTTTTCTTATCGTTCATAGGGTGCCCTCCTCTGTACCTCTGGCTTCATTATATCAAATTTTTGTGAAGTGTTTACAGCCGGAGATGAACGGTTTTTTCCGTGGTATGAATATAGTGAGGGGACCTGTAAAGGGGTGGTGAAATGAAAGATGGCTCCGTATTTTGGAACAATGTAGCAGGCCGATATGATGAGTATACCAACGAGCGATACAAGAATGCCTATGAGAAATTGCTGGCGATTTCAAAAAAGTATCTGAAGAAAACGGATCGAGTACTGGATTTGGGTTGTGGAACCGGATTGACAACCCTGCCGATGTCCAGAGAGGTGAAGGAAATTGTGGCCATTGATTTTTCAAATAAGATGATTGAGGTGGCCAAGATGAAAGCGGCATATGGCGGTATTGACAATATTACCTTTTGTGTGGAGCGGGCAGAAAAGGAAATCAACATTTATGAACCCTTTGACGTGGTTGTGGCCTTTAATCTTCTGTGCTATATCAAGGATCCCAATGCGGTATACCGGCAGATCAGCCACGCGCTGAAACCCGGCGGAATCTTTCTTTCGGCAACGGATTGTCTGGGGGAAGAGGATCCGTGGCTGAGGCGGATGATGAAGGTGAGCTTGATGTTTGGCGCAGCTCCGGTGATTCGCTTTATCTCCAAGATGAAACTGGAGGAAGAAATTCAGTCCTTTGGATTTCAAATCTTCGAACGGGAGAATCTGTATGCGAATCCGCCGAACTATATGATTGTGGCGGAAAAGACGATGCATTAGAGAGAAAATGGAAAGGGAAGCAGATGCGTGCATCTGCTTCCCTTTAGCTGTGTGCAGCCTGACACATATTCTGAACATAAGAAAGCAGTTCAGGATATGGCTTGTTGTCGAACCTGCGGATCAACTCGCTGCCGATAATCACACCGTTTACATTCTCTGCAACAACCCGTTCCACGTGACTGGGTGTTGAAATCCCAAATCCGATTTGAACAGGCAAGGCTGTCAGGGTGTGTAATTGGGCGATTGTTTCCAAAAACATAGTACTGGGCTCTTTGGATGATCCAGTTGGAATATTTCCGGACATGACATAGGCAAAATGTTGATTGCATTTCAGTTTTTCCTTGATTTCATCAAGACTCATGGTTTCGTTATAAATCTCGATGATATGGTCCATCCCATTTACGGCACGGTCGGGACAAAGCAATGCGTCAAAGAGATCTGCCTTGTCGCGCAACTGAAAATTGTCAATGCCTTCGTAATATGACATAATGACAATGGGCAGTTCGGGATACCTGTTTCTCAACTTTCTTAGAAGATGGTCGCACATCGGTTGGTCAAAACCTTGGTCGAGTACTCGGGCGTGAGTGTCCGCTACGGTTTTGCCATCTAAAAAAGGGTTTGCGACAGGTATGCCGACTTCCAGAACATCCATTCCGTTTTCCACAAGGAGGCGGGTCAAATCAAAAAATGCAGTTTCATTCGGATAACCAAGGGTTAGATAGAATGTGATGCATTTCTTTTTTTGCTTGAAAACTTCGTCTAGACGATTCATATAAACCTCATTTCTTAGCCAATCAGGTTAAGCAGCCATCCGGCGATCGGTCCGAAGAATGCATAGTCGGTTTCACACAGAACACGCATGACGGGTTCGAAAGCGCCGATGTATGGAAGCAGAAAGGCCTGCCCGAAGATTAGAATTAAGCCGTTTACAAAAGAACCGATAATGGCGCCCCGGCGTCCGCCTGTTGCATTGCCGAAGATAGCAGTAACCGCTCCGGTAAAGAAAGTTGGAATCAATGCAGGGAAGACAATCACAGGGAACTTCATCATTCCCAGAATCGCCATGCCGATCAAACCGGCGGTCAAGCTGGAGATAAAGCCAACGATGACGGATGTTGGATGATTGGGAAACAGGACGGGAATGTCCAACCCTGGGACCGCGTTGGGAACAATTTTTTCGGAGATTCCGTGAAAGGCAGGAACGATCTCTGACAGCATCATTCGTACCCCGGTAATGATAATGGTGATCCACAAACCGAAGCTTAATCCTTTCAGGATGGAAAAGGAAACCAGATCGCGTCCGCCGCTAATGTTTTCACTGATGAATCTTGGTCCAGCGATCAAGGCGATCACAAAGAAAATCAACGTCATAATCACGCTCAGCGCAATGGTTGTTTCCCGAAGAAACTGGAGTTTTTTCGGAAGGTTGATTTTTTCCAGGTCATGGTCTTTGTTGCCCAGCACTTTGCCAAGTTTAGAAGAAATCAAACATCCAATGGAACTGGAGTGGGCAATGGTATAGCCGCCGGTTCCGGGTACGTCTTTCAGCAGGGGTGCCATGTAAGCGCAGGTGATGGTTAAGTAAAGGCCGAGTAAAATCGAACCGACAATGGTAACCATGATCGGAGACAAGGAAGTGCCAACCGTCAATAATGCTGCAATAAGTCCAGCGTAGAAGAAGGATACATGGGCTGACAGGTGGATATACTTGAATTTAGTGAAGCGGGCAAGCAATACATTCACCAGGAAGCCCAAGGCGAAGATAAGCGTTGCTGATGCGCCGAAGGCTGACATGCTGGCGCCGATTGATCCGCCGATATCAACGACTTGTGCTTCCATGCCGAAGATATGCTGCAACATGGGTTGAAGAGGTGTCAATGCCATCCCCATGTTTTGCGCACCGGTTGTAATGATGAGAAAACCGACCATGGTTTTTACAGTTCCACCTAAAACGACATCAAAGCTTTTCTTTTGAACCAGCAGTCCGACCAAGGCAACAAGACCGATCAGAAATGCAGGTTCACTTAGGATTTTTGACAAGAAATACATTAAGATATTCATTTCGAAACCTCCTACTTTTCAATTTCTGAAATGCACGCAAGCAACTGGGTCCGCAAGTTTTCCTTGTCGGTCAAGTTGTCGATTTGCAGTACTTTTCCCGTTGTATTTCTGAACAAATTAGAGAAATCAGTAGTTGTAATGATGATATCAGCGTCTTGGGGATTGATCGAGCCAATATCCGATGCATTTACAACGGCTTCAATATTCTCTTTGGTTAGAATTTGCTGGGTGAAAACTTTCAGCATCATGCTGCTTCCAACACCAGCGCCGCATACGGTAAGTATTCTTAGCATGGTTTCCTCCTTATAAATGTGAGTAGAGTTCCTTTTCTGATTTGCTGTTTAAAATCAACTGAAGTTTTTCGTCATTGCCCAGAAGCTCCATCAAGGATGCAAGCGCTTCAAGATGCAATTTGTTGTCGATGGCCGATAAGCCGACAATTAAGGTTACGGGATCATTTTTTTCATGTCCGAATGAAACGCCTTCTTTCAAAGTCATCAATGTAATGGCGGTTTTTTTTGCGCCGTCTTCGGGGCGTGCGTGAGGCATTGCAATGCCCGGTGCGATAACGATATAGTTTCCCAATTCGACGACTTTGTTAATCATGGCGTCGATGTAGCGTTCTTCTATCGCATCGATTTCCAGCAAGAGTTGACCGGATTTTTTAACGGCGTCTTGCCAGCTGTCAGCTGTGACGCCAACCTTGATATGATCTTCTTTGATGAAATCAGTAATCATTGTTTCACCTCCTTTTTCGTTAGTAATTCAAAAGCCTGATCGGCTTGTGAAGACTCAAGCAGTTTTGTGAAGACTGTTTTGTTACTCAAGCAGCCAATTAATTCTGCCAGCGGGTCAACATGCTGTTGGTCTGCAGCAGCCAGAAAAATCACGAGTTTTACAGGTGGATATCCTTCAGAGAAAACAACGCCGTCCTGCAAAGTAAGGATCGAGAATCCGGTTTGTTTGACTTTCCCCAGTGATTTGGCATGAGGCATAGCGATTTGTGGTGCAATCATGGTGCTGCTGGGATGCTTATGGAAGTCTTGAATCACGTGATTGACATAATCCTGGCTGATCCAGTTTTTCTTCAACAAAGGATCAGCAGCCATTTGCACGGCTTCCTGCCAAGAGGCGCATGTCTTTCTCAATTGGATATGATCCTGCTGAAAGACTTCGCTGTCCACTTTGCTTTGTTGATCGGTTTGAAAATAGCGGAGCAACTCATCTTCGAGCTGCAAAGGAAGCTGGATACCAACATGCTTTTGGATCAATGGAAGCAGGTCCGATACAATGCCTTCCGGTGATTTCTTTCTTGGCTGTTGGATGATTGCTGGACTTAAGTATTTCGAAAGTGCCTGTAATTCCCGTTCGGACAACATAGGAGAAACCTCAACAATCGGCACCACCGTTTTTTCCAAGGGAATGGTGGTGATCAGCAGGTCAACCTCTTGCTGTCTAAGCATTTCGTCAACTTCTTGCACGGATATGCTGTCAATGACCTCAAAGTTCTGAAAGTGTTCGTGCAGCCTTGCGTTCAGAAGCCGGGAAGTGCCAATTCCGCTGGCGCAAACCAATAATATTTTTTGAAGTTGTTGATTGGTTTTGTTCTGCCGGTGAAGCGAAGCGGCAAAATGCATCGTAATATAGGATGTTTCATGCGCATCGAATGTAAGCTGCAAATTGTTCTCGATGATCCGCAGGGCGGATTGACAGATGTGAAACAGTGCCTTGTATTCTCCAGTGATCTTTTCAAACAAGGGATTTTTCATTGGTGTGCCAAACTGAAGTCGCTGGATGGTTGGTACCAAATGCAGAAACAGATCTTTCCGCAAGGTGTCCCGATCCACGATTGGCGTATTCATTTCAAGTTCAACCTTGTCAATCACCAGATCCAGAAGGGGAAAGATGTTCATATGCTGGTCTCGGTAGGATTCGTAACTGTTGACCCGGTTGAGCTTTGCACCCATTAGGTGGTAGGTTATATAAGCCGTTTCCGCTTCCGGCAATTGAAGCTTGTATTTGGATGAGACGGCCTCGGCGATTACTTTTGCGTGTTCATATTCGCTTTGATTTTTCAGGTGCTCCAGGTGAGAAGACTGAATTTGAATATCCATGCCTCTTTCCAATCGTTGGATGGCAAGTGACAGATGAACGATCAAATTTAATGTTGATTCAAAGCTGAAATTGACACCCATTGCAGCTTGCGATTTTTCGATGATTTCCATAAGGTGTATCAGATCAACGGTAGGAAACCAGGTTTCCATCGTTGCAAGGGATGCCTGCAAACTTTGTTTGATGGGCAGATATTGCTGATTCAGAGTTGTTTTTTTCAGCATTTCTGAGATGAGGCGTCTGCGGTCTCTTTCCTTGCCGATGATCATAAGATGATTCGGTTGCTTCTTTAAGGCAAGTCGATACTGCAACAATACGGATTCCAGTTTTTTTAGGTCTACGGAAATGGTGGCCTTGCTGACAGACAACTTTTCAGCAAGCATGGTTGCAGATACCGGATAGGTTTGGTTCAGGATCGTAAGGACAATCAAACGCCTTCGTTCGTCCGGAGTCAGGATATACTGCGAGAAATCATGGATTTCCAGCAACTGATGGATCAATTTGCGGTCCTGCGGCGACAATACAAGCTGAATGCCCTTTCTGGGGATTCGATTAAGCTGTGGACAATCCTGACTTTTCAACCAATCGTCAATCGCATCAAGATCGTAGCGGACAGTTCGATTGCTGATGGAATATAATGCGGACAATTCGTTAATGGTGAGGAAGTCGTCGCTTTGAATGAGCGAAGACAAGATATTCTTCTTGCGTTGATCAAGCATCAATTTACCTCCTTGCCACAATGATTTTGAAATCCTTGAAAGGATCGTGCCTTTCCTGGGTTGAATATATCCTAGAAAAATTGAATAGTAAAGCGTTTTCAGAAAGATGTGCTTTATAAATCTATTCAGCTTAATGTGGCAATAGATAAAACTGAAATGGGGAATTGCGTTTGTTAACTTGGCAATCAAATTGTTGAAATTGTAAGAATACGTAAACTTGAGGATGTATGAAAATTGATATAATGGAACAAACAGGGAAGGAGATGTTGGTGTGAAAAAAGGTTTGGCATTATTATTGTTAATTTGTTTGGTATTGGGAACTGGAACGGGATTTGCCTATCAGGAGCCGCGGGAACCGATGGAGTTGGATTCACGCGTCAGTGAGTTCTTTGTTGGAGAGTTTTGGCCAGGTGACATAAAGTATTTAGCAGATGGGAATATTGTTTTGCAGACCTTTGATTATGATGAAGATCCATCTAGTATGGCGGTACTTAAGGTGAATCCAAAAGGGGAACCGATTGACGGTTTGAGTGCGGAATTGGACTGGGTGGATGGGTATAATCTGCCATTTTTTATTAGTTTTTTAATAGAAGATGTGGAAGGGAATATTTACACTGCCGGTGAGGAAGTGCTGGTTCAAATTCTTCCTGATTTTTCTGAAGTGTTGCCATTGATGGGATTCCCGAACTGGTGGTTTGACGTAGAAAGCAAAGACCGTGTAATGATCAATCTAATTAGAGGTTATTCAGGGCCACCGGACCTTGCTGCATTGGCTTACGAGGAAGGACAATCACCTGCAGATTTTGAGCCAATAGATGGTGTCTCATCAGCGTCTATTTCAGAAATGATGGGATTAGAAGAAGGCGAGATAATGGGTGCGGATTTTGGAGATACGGCTGAAGAAATATACATGCTGCTAATTAGTGACAGTCAACCAGAACATGTAGACTGGACAATTGGGAAGTTCTCTATGAAATGGGTTGGCGATTATGAAGAAAAGCATCTGGAGTTTGAACTTGACGAGGTAATTGAAATCAACAATGGAAATAAAGATTTTGTTCCGGTAAGTCTGGAATATGATGGCCAAGAATTCCAAGTTTTATCAACTGATGGACCCGGTGGGTATTCAGAAGTTGTTAGAATAAGCGGCAGTGGTGAAATCGTAGACTCTGTTGCTTTACCAGGGTTTGCACTAAGCTTTGATATCAAGGGAAATGAAACGATTGTATCAGTAATTAATGAAGAAGACCCAAGACAAAGTGGCTATTACAGGATTGAATGGGGTGGAAAATCCACAGGCTCGCCGAAGTCTTTGATTCATGAACGATCAGTTGGCGGCAAAACAACGGCGACTTTCCGCGATGGCGGTTACGGATTGTTGAGAAGTGAAGATCCGGAAACAGGCGCTATTGATTATCTGGCTCCATTGAAGTCGGAAGAGAAAGAGATTCGGCTGCGTATGCCGTTATGTGATGTGATGGCCAAGATAGGCGGAGATGCGCAAAATCTTGAAATCTTGTACGGGGAAGACCGCATTCGGATTCCAATGACAGCTTTGGCGGTTCAGGAGCTGTTGGAACAAATGCCGTGCGAGACGGATGCGACCATTGAGATTCATCTGGTGCGTGGAGAAGATGGAAGCGTGAAGGTGACCGCAGAGCTCTTCGTTGTCGAAAAGGTGGATGACATGACCAAGGTGGTTCACCGTCTGCCAATTTCATTGCCATAAACTTGACAGAAGGAACTTCGGTTCCTTCTTTTATTTGTCGATGTTTTGAAAAAGGCGTATCATGTAAGTTACATGGGGGAATGCGAGATGAGCTTGAAAACATGGGCGAAACAAGTGAAAAAAGATATGTTGGTACTGATTTTAGCATTTCATCATAAAAAGACGCCTTGGTATGTGAAGGTGCTGGCGGCGATTACGATTGGATATGCCTTATCACCGATTGATCTGATTCCCGATTTTATTCCAGTAGTGGGTTTGCTGGATGATTTGCTTATTTTGCCGGTGTTAATTGCGTTATGCATGAAAATGATGCCGAAGGAAATCGTTGCAAAATCCAGGGAACAAGTGATTGCGGGAGAGTTTGATTTGCCGGTAAAGCGGTGGATTTTCAGTGTGCCGATTCTTATAATCTGGGCATTGATTCTATGGAAGTTGATTCAAATTTTTGTATAAGAAATCCGGTGCAAGGTTTTGCACCGGATTATTTTATGCGAGGATTTCACCCATGAGAACGCCCATGGCGGAAGCCATCATTAAGCCTCTTGTCCATCCGCTGGAATCTCCCAGGCAGTATAGATTCTTAATACTGCTCTCGAAATCTTCAGCGATGGTGATTTTGTTTGAATAGAATTTGACTTCAGGCCCGTACAAAAGGGTTTCCGAACTGGCAAAACCCGGGACCACCGTGTCCAATGCCTCGATAAAACTCAAGATATTGGTCATGGGGCGGTAGGGAATTGCGGCTGTCAAATCGCCGGCTTCCGCGTCTTGCAGGGTTGGCGTTAGATTTGATTGGTTCAATTCTTTAGGCCATGTCCGTTTTCCATTAAGAATGTCCCCATAGCGTTGAACCAGGATTTTGCCATTGCCCAGCATGTTGACCAACTCGGCAACTTTTTGTCCGTACTCGATGGGGCGGTTAAATGGTGCCCGGAAATTGTGGGAACTCAAGATAGCCAGATTGGTGTTTTGCGATTTTTTCTCTTTATAGGAGTGGCCGTTGACCACGGCAAGGTTATTGTCGTAGTTTTCCTGGCTGACAAATCCACCGGGGTTTTGACAGAAGGTGCGCACTTTGTCCCGGTAGGGACCTACGCGTCCCACTAGTTTTGATTCGTACAGGGCTTCGTTTACTTTCTCCATAATCTCATTTCTGACTTCTACGCGAACACCGATGTCTACCGTGCCTGCGGTATGCTTGATATCATGTTCAAGGCACATGTGTTTCAGCCAGTCCGCGCCTTTGCGTCCTGCGGCAATAACCAGTTTGTGGCAGAAAACCTCCTCGGTTTCCGGTGAGTCATGCCGCTTTGCAATAACGCCTTTCGCTGTGTTTCCATCAATTATCAGATTGGTGACTTGGGTATGGAATCGGATTTCAACCCCGTTATCGGTTAAATGATGCTGGATCTTCTCATAAATTTCTTGCGCCTTTTCTGTGCCCAGATGACGGATGGGGCAGTCGACGAGCTTCAAACCGGCTTTAATAGCATTTTTTCGGATTTCCTTGACGGCTTCCGGGTGCTCCAGTCCTTCGATATGAGGATCCGCGCCGAATCCCAAATAGATTGTATCCGCACGTTCGATGGTTTCTTGCACTTTTTCATGGCTTAATAGATAGGGAAGATCGCCGCCCACTTCTGAGCTTAGAGAGAGCTTGCCGTCGGAGAATGCACCGGCACCGGAAAATCCTGTGGTGATCTGGCAATAGGGCTGGCAGCCCACACAGGTTCTTGTGATTTCTTTTGGACAGTGACGGCTTTCGATGGGCCGCCCTTTTTCAATGAGAAGAATTTTCTTGTCGGAATTTTGGTTGAGCATTTCTAAGGCAGTGAAAATTCCTGCAGGACCAGCACCGACAATGATTACATCGTAGTTCATTGTGACCTCCATTTTCTCTGCTTATAGTCTGGCGTTTTGGCGCCAGGTAGAAACCTTCGAACCATTATCTCGAAGCTATATAAGCGTTATATAGTTTTTTTACCCCTTGGGCAAAGTTAGTATACCGCAATTCAGAAGGATGCGCAACGAATGATTTTGTAAATTATAAGTAAAACATACGGATATTGTCTTGAGGGAAGGCGAAATAAGTGGGTTTGAAAATCGAAAGGCTGGATTTGAGTATAAAAAAGCGAATAAAGAAACCAAGGCTTACGCCTTGGTTAGGGATTGTAGCGCATGATTTAATTTTGTCATCAATGCTTCTGCGTCATTGATGGCTGAAGTAAGTGATTCTTGATCTGTGAGATCGGTTATTTCTGCAATGCTCATCCATGTACCTTGCCGGAATCGGGTTTTCGCCGGCGGATTTTCAAGGTTGCTTTGTTCAATAAGCGGAGCGAAGGTTTTCCAGATCTCGTTTCGAATCGCGGATTTTTCTGTACCAAGTCGATCCGGATCGGCAATTTCCACCTTGAAGGTGATGCGTTTTTCTTCAATTTGCAGATAGGTCCAATACTCGGGATCAGCCTGAGAGGGAAAAGGGGTATGGTTCCACCAAAATCCCCAGAAGCCGCCATTGGTATTGCTGACATAACCCCAATGATTTTGCGGAAGCTTTTTGGAAGCTTGAAGTTCCATATAAAAGCCCTGCCAGGCGCGCGCAGACCAGTCTGCAACCGGCAGATCTGCGTAGGATCCTACCCGCTTTTGGATGGCAGCCAGGTAGTCGACATATTGGCGGAACAAGGGGTGCTGGATATAGGTATGATTGGCGAAGATTCTTAATAAATCTTCCCGGTGTACCAATCGATATCCGGCTGATTCTACTGCCTGATAGCTGCTCTGGTCCCCGATCTTCAAATAGATGAAGTTTCGATTTTCCTGTTTGTATGAAGAAAAATCAGATTCAATGACTTTTTTGTACTGTTCCAGTTGGTCGGAATGCTCTCTGGAATCGATCTTGTCTTCGATTACGATCAGGGATTCTCCGTTGATTTCGAGAAGAATGTCGATATTTTTATATTGCTGATGAATGTTAAGTTCAGTAACATGCATGGTGTCTGCTGGCTTGTTGAGCAGTACAGCCAATAAGTCGTTGGCAACGCCGTATAGTTCTGCTCCGGGATACTTGCACCAGTCGAGCAGCCAGCAAATAAATCCATCATTCGTCAATTCAGTTTTGGCATAAGAAAAGAAGTTTGGTCCCATTGTTTCCTCCGTTGATTTCGATGTTTTTATTTTATCACAGTTTTCTGACAAATCTTATAAGAAAGCGGTGCGTTTTTTCATGATTTAGCAGAAAACGCGATTATTTTTTAGAAAATTATGAAGTGATTCATCTCTTTTGCCTTGGTTTGGAGCGGAGAAAAATTGGCTGAGAGCAAAATGGATGAACTGGAATGAAAGAATGGGTTTTTATGGGATATAAGTATAATAGGACGGGGAAAGGAGGCGGCGAGGATGAAGCGGTTGATCGGGTTGTTGCAGAGGGAATATAATTTGGATGCGGTGCAGACTCGTTTGCTTCGCGTAAATATCGATATTGTAAGCGGATTGGGGTTTGATTCGCTGCTGGATAAAATCGAAAAAGATCAGCGCAATCGGCGGGATTATATTACCGAGTTGAATTTGGTTGGGCAATTGTACCGGGAACTTCGGTATAATGGCGTAGAATTTGAGATGGTTTATGAAGAGCCCAATCGCATGGGGGCGCCGGATCTGAAGATTATCATTGATAATATTCACTATTGGATTCAGATCAAGCACCTGAATGAAATGCATATGGAACAGATCAATCGGCGCATTGTTTATGAAATACATGAGGTTCTGGCGCAGATTCCGATTGGACTATATTATGATTTGCATCACAGCGCCTATTTGGATTTTGAAGATGTGCAAAATGTGGAACGGACCTTCTCGCGAATCTTGGAAATTACAGACGGGGAAGTAGTCCGGATTGATCTGCCGACTGAACGATTTTTGGAGTTTGTGTTTTATGAGTCTGGAGGAGAGCTAGTGGATCATTTGACTCCGGGCTATAATATGGGAGGCGCGCGGATGACGAGTGATGAGATGCGGGAACAATTGATCAACTCGGCAAATACGGCGATCCATTCCATTAATTGGCGTGCCGACGAAAACAATGTGAATTTGATTGCTGTGGAAGCGAACCATGAGGTGGATCCCATTGATATTGGAAATGTTCTTTACGGCGATGAGCTTTATGACGAGATTGACCGTAGCTTATGCAAGCGGGAGGCAAACGGCCTGATGGAGAAAGAGGAATTTCAAGCGAAACTAAGCGGGTATATTTTGTTGAAGAATGCCGAGAATGAAGCGGTTGCTGAGTTTGAAAAAATCTTGTTTCTGGCTGACGGAGGTCCTTTAAGGGAGTTCTGCCAAATCTTTGCCTTCGACAAGGTCTATGATCAGACGAGTTGGATAGATTGATGTAGGTGCCAAAGGATCTTATGTTGATTGGAAGGAATCTTTTCTTGTGATTCAGTTGAATCTCTGTAGTTTTTGCGGTAAAGTAGGAGAGGACAAAATGAAACAGATTGCCATGCAAGCTTTGAAAGCATGAGATATGTTGGAAAATGGGCATGGAATGTGGATAAATAATCATATAAAACTGAAACATGTGGAAAACCGATGTCATTATGACATCGGTTTTATTTGCATTTATCCAGAAAATTCAGGATGATTTCTTGTTCGTGAATCAGCACATGACCGGTTTTGGAAATTACATGGATCTCGGCTTGAGGCACTAGTGCTTGAAGCCTGTCGGCGGAATCCTGTGTATGAAGAAGCGCGTCCTCTTCACCGCCGATATATAGGATTGGCATTCGAAGTGCTGCAAGCTCCTCATCGGTCAAGGTGGGCAGGGAACCGATTCGCGGCGTGAAATGTTCCATAATCAAATCGCCGAACCGCTCTGCTTCCACGGGAATTTCCTCATGGCCGTAGACGATTCGATTGAGCTTATGCGCACCCCAGGTGCCCATCAAAGTGAGAGGGATGGCCTTTAGTACAAAGGACAGCCGTGCGGGTGCCAATCCGCTGGGAGCCAATAAAATCATTGCATCAATCCGATTCGGTCGATATCGGGCCAGTTGCAAAGCCATCCATCCACCCAAGGAATTGCCCATAAGGGTGGCGCGCAGCAGGTTGAAATGGTTCATGATTTCTTCCAGCCAGATGCCATAATGATCACTTTCGTGATCAGGGCGGTTTTCGGCGGAAAGTCCGGGTTCGCCGATAATGTCAATAGCAAAGACCTGATAATGCCGGCTTAGTGCTTCTACATCACCCATCCACATAGCGGAATTGCTGGTGGAGCCGTGCAAGAGAATCAGGGCCGGCAAATCATCGGCACCGGAAATATGAACGGCGGTTTCTCCGTAACTGGTAGGGACTTTTTTGATTTCAACGGGTATGGGCCATCGTGCAAGGATATCTTCGTATGCGTTTAAAATTAGGCGCTTCCCTTCGGGCGAATCGTAAATGGAAGGGGTTTTCATAGGGACCTCCTATTCTTCAACCAAGGTGCGAATGCAACCCAGCATGGATTCCACAAACGGGATGGTTCCCCATAATAATACCCGGATTTTACGTTGACTTGGCAGTACTTGCACATTTAGCGTAGAATTCCCATAGGAAGGATCCTTGGTTTGCATGACGGCTGTCAAGGTATTGGTTATTCTTTCAACTTGTGTCTGAGTTTCGTAAACTGTTTCTACAACGGTTGAAACCTGAATTTTGGGCAGTGGAATCTTATCATTTTGCGCATTGGCTTGGGAAGAATCGTTCGCGAAGTTTTCGGCAGCGGAGATTTGTTTGAAGTCGCTTGCAGGACGTTCGCCTTCCATAAAGACACTTAGATCATGACCGGTCACACGCCATTGTTTTCCTACTTTGGCAGCAGGCAGTTTCCCTTCTCGAATATAACGCCGTACGGTTTTTACATGCATATGCAGCATTTCCGCAACTTGATCGACTGTATAGTATCCATTGCTCATGTGTATCACTCCTTTTAAAGGTATAATACAACACAAAAAGGAACTTGTCAAGAATATGGGGAGCTATAAGGAATAACAAGGAATTAAGAGGAGTAGATTGAGTGAAATAAAGATCCAATTTATAAGAAAAACCCCCATCAACTGATAGGGGTTTCGAAAGCTAAGCGGATTTAATGCGCTGTTTTTTTGACTTGAAAATAATCTGATCCGCACGAGCCTCTCTTTGTTTTAAATAGATCGCTAGAAAAATCGTGATGACTTCTGCAAATGGAACGGCCAGCCAAACACCCTGGATACCCAGTAGCGGGGGCAAGATCATCAATCCGGCAGCGATGCCGATCATCCCGCGGGACAGGGCGATCGTGACAGAAGCCTTGGCATTGCCAATTGCAGTGAAATAGGCGGAGTAGATGACATTGTAACCAACCAGCAGAAAACTGATGGAGTAAAGGGACGCACCCTTGGCAGCCATTGTGACAACGCTTGGATTGCCTTTAATAAACAGGCGAATCAGGGATTCGCCGTACAGGTTTGTCAGGATAACCAGAATGAATCCGATGGCGAGACTGGTTCGAATGGCCAGTTTCATAATTTCACGAATCCGATCGTGTCTTTTTTGGCCGAAATTGTAGCTGATCAGAGATCCGATGCCGTCGGAAATGCCGAATACGGACATAACGGCAAAACTAGAAATATAGCTGATGGTTGTATAAGCGGCTACACCGCTTGCGCCAGCCAAATGCATAAACGTGCGATTGAATAGAAATACGGTAATCGCCGCAGAAAGAGAGACAATTCCTTCTGATGAACCGTTGTAGAACATAGGTCCGATAACGGATGAACGCCATTTCCCTGAAAACAAGTTGATGGCTTTGTCCCGATTCAGCATTGGAATAATTGTAACCAGCAGGGAAGTACTGAATGCGATACCGGTAGCAAGCGCAGCACCCAAAACACCCATTTGTGCTTCTTTGACCAGGCAATAATCTAGGCTGATGTTAACCATGACACTCAGGATGGAACCGTAGAGATATACCTTTGGGTTTCCAAGAATTCGGCTGGCAAAGCCGAAGAGAATCATGGGGAAAATAAGCGGTGCAAAAACAGCAATCGTTCGGATATAAGTTTCAACATCACTTAGAAGAAGCGAGTTCGCGCCAAAAAAGACGGCAAGTTGCCGGTGGAATAGGGTTCCAATCAAGGCGATGAAAAGCCCGAGTCCAACACCTAGCAAGGTTGCAGTTCGGAAAGCAGATTGTGCTTCCTTGGTTTCTCCAGCGCCCAAAGCGCGTCCGATGATGCTGATTGCCCCAATTGCGATGATGAAAGTCGGGCCAAAGATCATATCCATAAAAGGTCGTGCGATGTTGACGCTGGCCAATGCATTCGCGCCAACAAACCGACCGACAAAAATCCCATCGATAATTGTCTGCAAGCTGGTAATAATCATTCCGATGATTGCCGGAACGGCAAACTTAATAAAGAGCCTGCTGATTTTCTCTGTTCCTAGTATATTTTTTTGCATAAAAACACCTCCATGCTCCCACAAAAAAGAAATTTGCAGGAGTCTAGAGGTTAGTATAAACCTTTTTGTAAGACAAAGGTCAAGCTTTTTATCAGGGTACTGTGTAAAATGTAAAGTTAAATTCTAGATTGTAAGAGTAAGTTCCGGTAGGAAGAATAAGTTTTGCTCATTTATCGGGGAATGATCGGAATTTGCAATTCGACAACTTCATTTTCGATCCGATCGGTAACGCTGATGTCCAATAAAAAGATTTCCACAATCGGTCCGGTGGATTGCAGTCCTTGTCGCGCAATCCATTTTTTCATTTTTTTTATTTCTGTCAAGATATTGCGGTAGGATCCTTTATATATCTTGCAGGCATATTGGCCGGCCGGTATTTTGTGAATATAAGCCGGATCGGCGGTATGATCCGGATCGATTAAAATAAAAAGGGTTCCGCGTTCCGGATTGGACTCTGTATCGTCGACGAGAAAGCCCAGTCGGTTGCTTGCCAAGAGCGGCGTAGATTCATTCAGCGCTTTTTCCAATTCCAAGGACGTGTAAGAAACTTCATGAATATTGGAGCTGACTGTATTATTGTGCACGATAAGTCTGTCGGGAAGTGTTTTGACTTCAATGGTTTCAAAATCTGTGTGCTGCATGATTTGGTCCAGATGGTCAATGCGGTCTGCGAGTGTGCGCTCGAGCTTCTGAAGGGTTTTGACGCGTTCCTGCAATTGCAGATGGGCTTTTTGAAGCAAGGAAAAGGACTGCTTGAGATTACGATGATCAAAATATGCTTTGATTTCTTCAATGCTCATGCCCAAATGCTGCAATTCCCGGATTGTCCCTAATTTTTCATCTTGAATAATGGAATAATAGCGGTATCCGGTGTCGGGGTCCCGTTCAAGGGGCTTGAACAATCCGATTCGATCATAGTGGCGAAGGGTTTCGGCGGTCACATTTCTGAGCTTTGCGTATTCTCCGATGGTCATTTTTTCTTTCATGGGTTCCTCCCTTCTTTTTTATTTATAGTATATTCGATCATGCTGACTAGGAAAAGGTTGGTTTGTAAACATCAACCTAAAAGCTTTCGCAATATGTTTACAATAATACATTATTACTAAAAAAGGCACTAATACAATTGCCATGCACAATAAAATGTCATAAAATAGTAATAGTGCTTCTAACTAAATTTTGAAGTTGAGGTGAAACATGGTTAATCGAGCAAGACGATTTTCGCGTATGATCGCACTGATGATTTGTGATCTTATAATTTTATATGGCAGTTATTATTTGGCTTTATTGTTGAGATTTGGCGGCCAGATTCCTAATGAATTCCGGTATTTGCTTCAAGTCCATGTTGGCGTTATGATAGGCATTTCATTAGTTGTGTTTTATCTTGCACGGCTTTATACCAGTGTGTGGAAATATGCTTCTATTCGCGAGTTGGTGAATGTGATTGCCGGCGTTTTGATTGCGAATTCTTTTGTGATTTTATATTACTTTTTGGTTCAAGTATCGATTCCGAGAAGTATTTTATTAATTGCCGCCATGATTCAATTATTGGGGATTGGCGGGGTTCGCATGTTTTATCGTTTTTTTCGGCGTGCGTATCATAGAGGAATTCATGTGTTTCGAGATGATAAGCGAGTAATGATTTACGGCGGCGGTGATGCCGGTGAAATGGTCATGAAGGAATACATCAACAAGCCGGATCTCAATGCGCGTGTTGTAGTGGTGATGGATGATGATCCTTTGAAATGGGGGGATCGAATTCATAACGTACCTGTTTTTGGTGGGAACGAAAAATTGAAAGAAGCGATAGAACGGTTCCGAGTCGATGAAATTGTAGTTGCAATTCCTTCAGCTGGAAAAGAGGGACGGAGTAATATTTTAAAATCATTGGAACCGCTTAAATTGCCAGTGAAAATCCTGCCTGGTGTATATGAATTGATTGACGGAAAGGCAACCGTCGGACAATTGCGTGAAGTGGAAATCGAGGATTTACTGGGAAGAGATGTTGTGAAATTAGATACTGCATCGATTCAAGAATTTATTACAGGAAAACGGGTTTTGGTAACGGGTGGCGGTGGTTCTATTGGATCTGAAATTTGTCGTCAGTTGGCGCGTTTTCAACCTGAAGTCTTGTATATCTTGGACATCTATGAAAACAATGCTTATGATTTGCAACAGGAGTTAAAGCGCAAGTATCCGGAACTGGAACTTCGGGTTCAAATTGCATCGGTGCGGGATCGAGCCAGAATGAAAGAGGTATTTTGGACCTATCGCCCCCATGTTGTTTTTCATGCAGCTGCTCATAAGCATGTGCCGCTGATGGAGGATGCGCCGAAAGAAGCGATAAAGAATAATGTGTTTGGCTCCTTTAATGTAATGAAAATGGCGGACAAATACGGTGTGGAACGATTCGTGCAGATTTCGACAGACAAGGCGGTTAATCCAACCAATGTGATGGGGACGACGAAACGGATTTGCGAGATGTTGATTCAAGGGATGAACCGCGTCAGCCGGACGGAATTTGTGGCCGTGCGGTTTGGCAACGTTTTGGGTTCAAATGGATCGGTCATTCCCTTGTTTAAAAAGCAGATTGCAGAAGGGGGACCGGTGACGGTTACACATGAGGAGATGAGACGGTATTTTATGACGATACCTGAAGCCGCACAGTTGGTGCTTCAATCGGGAGCGATGGCCAATGGCGGTGAAATCTTCGTTCTGGACATGGGAGAACAGATTAAGATTTTGGATTTGGCGAAAGAGCTGATCCGCCTGTCTGGGTTCGAACCCAATGAGGAAATACCAATTGCTATTACGGGGTTGAGGCCGGGTGAAAAACTGTATGAAGAGATATTGATCGATTATGAGGATATGAAATCGACACGGCATCAAAAGATCTTTATCGAGAAACCGTCAGATTTTGAGATACATGTGCTGGAAGAAAAACTTCATGAGTTGGAGTTGGGAATTTCGGCAATGGACAAGAAACAGTTAATTGGGTGGCTTCAAAATTTTGTTCCGACATATTATCCCAATCCAGAAGGTTTGGTGGAAAAAGCGGTTATAAAGGAGTAGAGACGTGGAAGAGATTACATTACAAGAGCTGTTTTTCATTCTAAGGAAGAGATTGGGACTAATTATTGTTATTATGTTGGTTACTTTTGCTACTGTAGCAGGGACCACGTTTTTCATTTTAGAACCGGAGTATGAGTCAACAACGACCTTGCTTTTAGGGAAACCGCAGGAGTATCAAACGACCAGCCAGGGCATTGAATATTCTGATATACAATTGAATCAAAAACTGATTTCAACCTATGCAGAAATTGCAAAGAGTCATAAGGTTTTGGATCAAGTGAAAGCAAATATGGGCTGGGATATGACCTATGGACAGTTGAGTTCGTACATCAATGTATCGATGCTGCGGGATACTGAGATTATCAAGGTATCAGCAGTACATACGAACCCTGTGATTGCGGCCTCGCTTGCCAATGAAACGGCAGAGGTATTTATGTCAACAGTTTCCGATTTGATGAAGATAGATAATGTGCAGGTTGTTGATGAAGCAAAGACGATGGCGAATCCTATTAAACCTAATGTGAAGATGAATTTGGCAATCTCACTTGTGCTGGGGGTAATGCTTGGGGTTTTTCTGGCCTTTATTATTGAAGCGCTGGATAATTCTGTGAAGTCCCCAAACGATATTGAAAAACTAGGGTTAAAAGTAATTGGCATGATCCCGATGGACAAGCAAGTGGAGGGGAAATGATGACACAGCATAAAATTGGAAAAAACGATACTTCTCCCGTTGCAGAAGCATATCGAAAAGTTCGAACAAATTTGCAGTTTATGAATCTTGACCATAATTTGAAAAAGGTAATCATTACGAGTGCGGGTCCATCAGAGGGCAAATCATCAGTTATTGGTAATTTGGGTTTATCTTTGGCAGGCGCTGGCCACCGTGTTCTTATTGTGGATTGTGATTATCGCAAACCAAAACAGCATCGCTTTTTTGAATTGAGTAATATTGTTGGTGCTATAGAAGTGATGCTTGGAGAGGAAATGATTGAAGATGTGATACAAAATACGGTTGAGAAAAACCTAGATGTATTAACAACGGGTCAAACACCTCCGAATCCTTCGGAAGTTTTGGGTTCCAAAAGATTTCAAGAAATGATTGAGGGCATTGAAGGAGCCTATGATTTTGTTTTGTTTGATACACCGCCGGTTGGTATGGTTACGGATGCGGCAGTGGTATCTCGGCTTTCAGATGGTGTTATTTTAGTGGCAGCGGTAGGGCAAGAGGATATTCGTGCGATTGAAAGTGCACAAATGCAGTTACAAGATGTTGGTGCAAAAATATTAGGTGTGATTATGAATAAAGTTCCCGTTGACGAAGGTGGATACTACGGCTATATCTATAACCATTATTATTATGGGGAGAAGCAGAAAGGCCGAAGGAGACGAGAGAATGATTGATATCCATACGCATCTGCTGTATCAGGTGGATGACGGACCGCTTGCGTTGGAAGAGTCTCTGATTTTATTAAAACAGGCTGAAGATAATGGGGTAACGGACATTATTCTTACCCCACACAGTTGGGCTTTTGCGGGCGAAAAGAATCTGAAATGGCTGAAGGGTCGTTTTTCAGAATTCCAAAAAGAGACGGAACTAAGCAAGATTCGATTATATTTGGGTATGGAACATGCTGTCGACAATTATCGACGATTTGTGCGGCGCATCGATAAGGAAGGCATTCTGACCCTCGCGGGCAGCCGATATGTCCTTGTTGAGGCGATGAATCTTGAACAAGTACAAGATGCGGAAGAACTGGTTTATGAGTTGGGTTTGCGTAAACTAGTACCGATTTTGGCACATCCGGAACGGATGGGTTCCGTAAGGAGAGATTCGAAGCTTGTTCGTGCTTTCCGTGCTGCAGGGGGATTGGTTCAGTTGACGATGGAACCTTGTGATCCCATGGCAACGGGGACCTTTCATAATGTGGCAACACGATTGCTGAAGGAAGGCGAGGTAGACTTTCTTGCAACGGATACCCATGATTTGATTCGCAATTGCAAAGGGCTTGCGGATATACAAGGCAGACTTGAAACCTTTATTGGCAAAGAACAAACTCATCTGTTAGTTGTCGAAAACCCGTTGAAAGTGCTTCAAAATGAGACAATAAAAAAACGCCGCTAACTCACGGCGTATAGAATCAAAATCAACATAATGGGCAAAACGAGCAAAATTCGCATGATTGTTAAGGATTCTTGCTCCTTTTTCGTCAAACGATAGTCGGAATTTTGATAAGCTTTTGTATCTCTTTTTGCCATTTTTTTCTTTTTAAGAGCATTGCTCAAAGTAGACATACGACCCCTTCTTTCTAACCTTACAATTCCTTACATATTATATCACGATGGGTGGAAGTGTTGCAACCACAAGATATTTGTAAGAAAAATACTGTTTATGTGATACAATATGTTATGAGAATAACAAAATAAAATGTAAAAAAAGTGAAAATAATTATAGATAGCTCAGGTGGTGCAGATGAAGAAGGTTCTTGTCGCAGTTTTATTGTTGTTTATGTTTAATGGAATGGGTTTTGCCGATTCAATCGACATGTCGCAGATGGATGCGATATTTGAAGAGTTTGATTCATATTCGCCTTCTAAGCAGGCCAAGTATTATGAAATCATGGAAGGTGCGATGGATTCGGAAGAGAGTCTGGAAGGTCTTGCGAAGAACTTGTCATTTCTTTTATCGGAAGAGCAAGTTGCGAAAATTGAGGCAAAAGGGTACACGCTTACAGAAGTGCAGTCTAATATTCGAAAGCTGAAGACGTGGAGTCGAGGGGACCGGATGGCATTGGTAGATGCTTTTCGAGTTGAAGATCGGGATGCTTTAAACAATTTAAACCGCGCCAATGCAACGGCTTCTTTGGTTGTTCCATCAGTTGTTGAAGAGGAGCCTATGATTGAATTGACAGAAGCGCAAGCGAGGGTATTTGATCAGGGACTTCGGTATCTGCCGGTGGAATCTTTGGCGGAACCGCCGATTTTTAAAGATTTGAAGGATCATTGGTCAAAGGATGAAGTGACTGCTTTGTCTGCATTGGGTATTGTGAATGGCAAGAGGAAAGGTGCTTTTTATCCGGATGATTATATTTCTCGGATTGAAACGCTGGCGATTTTGACCCGAATTGTCGTATATGATGATGAAAAGCTTCCAGACGGAGCGGTTCAGGCGGACCCATCCGCATGGTATTACAAATCGTTGGAGCGGTCGGTGCGTCTGGGACTGATTATGGAAGAACCGGAAACGAAGTTGATGGTGTCAGCCAGTCGGCAAGAGGTTATTGCGTATCTAATGAGGGCGTATGGTGCTTTCGGCTTTGAAGTGACGGAAGGGGCGGATCTGCTGATGTATGTCGATGCAGACCGGATTCTACCAGAATATCGAGAGGCATTTGGACAAGCAGTAGCTTTGGGATTTGTTCAAGGCTGGGATTCGAAGTTGAACCCGCAAGATCCGATTACCAGAGCGGAAGCGGTCGTTATGTCAAACCGTTTTTATAAGAAAATTTTGAAGATGCAAGGAATAGGAGGACAAGATGAAGCGAATCGCTAGTATTTTACTTATTCTCATGATGCTGATCACCATGATTCCAACTGCATTTGCGGATGTTACAATCGGTTATTCCGGCGTATCCGCATTGTCGGCACTCTTCTTAAGCGCTGATTTGCAGGATGTATTTGATGCCTATGATACAACTTTGGCATATATTGGAGATCCAACATCGTTCTACAGCGGTGCACCGGATAGTTTGTGCGATGCAATTGCGACGGAGCTGCCGGAAACTACATTCAACGATCTTTATGATGGAATACGAGCTGCGCTGGATGGACAGACACAAGGAAGCAAGTCGGAAGTCTATGACGCTTTGGCGAATGTCGTTAGCAGCCAGGCAACTGATTTGATTCAGTCCATCAATTCAATGGATTTGTCACCAGATGATGGTTCGAACGTTGGCACTGTGGTGTATTATTTGGGGAAACTAGCGCAGGAAAAGAAGATTGCGATTTATGACACCTATACCGATAAATTGGAGTTTGATCTGGGACGGATTCCGGGGAGTACTTCGGTTGAGGTCGATGGCAGAAGTTTGAATGTCGATCCCGGGTCCGATGCATATACGGTTGCAGACGTCTATCAAGCTGTATTCAGCCAGGCGGGTACGGATTTTGATGGGGTGATGAGTGAACTGGAAATTTATTTGAACGATGAGTTGGGGGATTTCATTGCTTCTGACAGTGCAAACCTCCAGAAAATGGTTGACGCCTTGTCAGCATTTGGTTTTCTGCATACATACACGACTAAACCAAGTACCGGGGGCGGCGGTGGTACCGGCGGTTTTGTTCCAATTCCGACTCCAGAACCTGAGCCCGAAAATCCAGGAGTAATTGGCGAAGAAGCGGTAGAGATTGAAACCAGTGGAAGCGTTACACAAGTATCCGTTGACGACGATGCGATTGAAACTGCAGTCGAACAGGCGCAAGTTGCATCGGAAGGAACAGCAGTAGTAATACCGATTCCAGAGGCAGCGCTTCCAACTGAAGTAGCAGATCAGATTGTGGTTGTCATTCCTGCGGCTGCGATTGAAGCGATCACGGAAGGCGGCATTGATGTCAAACTGGATTTCAATGGAATTGAATTGGTTATTCCTAGCGAAGCGTTTGAGGGGCAGTCTGGTGAGCTGGGCTTGCAGGTTGTGCTGACAACGCCGCCATCCAGTTTGGAAGCGGCGATTGAAGATCCAGGATTGCGTCAGGTTTCAGTGACGAGGGGCCTTGTGCCGGGGTTTGATATCAACGCCATTATGGTTCGGTCTGACGGGCAAACCCGTTTGACAGACCACAGAAACAATCCATTGCATTTGGCATATCCATTGGATGAGATTCTGCCGGCGTATTATGATACCTTGGGATTGTACTACTACAATCCGGATACAGGTTTATATGAATATATCAGCGGTACGGTACGGGATGGAAAGCTGATTGCGAAGCTACCGCATCTAAGCGAATACGCGATTTTGAATGTGGTGACAAATTTTATTGATATGACCAACCATTGGGCAGACCGATATGTGAAGTCTATGGCGGCCAAACACGTGATTAACGGCGTAGGAAATGGGAAATTTGATCCCGAAGCCTCAGTTACCCGAGCGGAATTTGTTAAAATGCTAGTTGGTGTGAAAGGCTTGCCGCTTAACGGAGCACCGTCGTTCTATACGGATGTGTTGGCTGAAGACTGGTTCAAACCATATGTTGACGCAGCCTATGCCAACGGTCTTGTATATGGCGGGACAACAGATTCGTTTATACCCAATCAAACAGCCACACGGTTGGAAATGATGATGATGTTGAGCTATGCGATTGACGATGAAATCATCCCAGAAGAGGCGGATGAGATTCTGTCGAAATTTACGGATCAAGAAGAAGTTGCCGCATTGCATCGAGTCGATATTGCAAAAGTAGTCAAGGCGGGCTTAATTGCCGGCTCGGATGGGAAACTTCTCTTGGAAGATGGATTGAAACGATCTGAGGCGGCAACTGTGATGTATCGATTGTTTAACAGATAAGAAGAGGCGACTCCATTGGAGTCGCTTTTTGTTTATAAAATATGCGGCTATGATAAACTTTTATTAGTTTATAAAAAACGTTTTCACGAAAGAAAAAACAATTTATGTGAATAATATTGAAACTTATTATGAAGTTAGGTATACTGTAGATGTCGTATTTTCCCGGTACGGCATTTCCCTACAATACATCTATTCCCCGATCCCTCGGAGTTGCTCCGGGGGATCTCTCTTTGTGCTATAATGAAAACAATGAGAAAAATTGGAGTTTGATGATGAAGAGACTGTTTGCAACGATGCTACTGATTTGCCTATTGGGTTTGACAGGTTCAACAGCTATGGCAGCAGACGCATCGCAGAACTATCCAATCGAGTTAACAAACGAAGAACGCGTATATCTGGAATCGGTTCAAGGCAGAACGTTTACCTTGGGTGTCACCTTTCAGGATATTTTTGATGTGTTTTTAGACGGACTGACTCCCAAGAGAGAGGTTCAGATTGTTCGTGACGAGTCGTTGTCCAAGGAACAGCAGAAAATTGTAGAAGATACCATGGGAGAAGAATCACAAGGGAAATTTCTTGATTTTACACCGGCAGAGATGCAGCTCTTTGAACGTGATCTGGGGATAGATATTGCCCTGAAGCCTGCGATTAATATGGACAACCTAGAGCGGGGCTTAATGGAAGGTTCTATCGATTTTGTTCTAGGGCTGGTCGATTCAAAGGAACGAAAGGAATATTTAACGTTTCTTCCGTCGTTTGTGGAATTTCCGTTTGCCTGCTATGCGTTGGAGGGTTCTAGGGTTCAACAGGTTTATGACCTTTATGATTTGCGGATTGGCTTTCGCTTTCGAGCCGATTATGAAGAAGTGCTTGATCAATATCCGGAATTAAAATTCAAGCCAATATTCTATGATGAAAAAACCAAACTGCCGGAGGCTTTGATCAATCGGGAGATTGATGCATATATTTTGGATACTGGGAATTATACGCTTATTGATATCACCAATACGCCGATTTCCGTCGCCTTTACTTTTAATGATTTGTCTTATGGATATTCGCTTGCGCTTCGAAAAGAAGAGGCGATGTTAGCGTCCATTATGAAGAAGGAGATTGAGTATCAATTGGATCATGAGCTGGGCGAAATGATCCAGCAACAATACCGGGAGTATAATGCAAATGTATTGAAATTAACGGAGGCTGAGAAGAATTATTTGGCAGGGCGGCCAAAAATTCGCGTTGGATTTATTTCGGATTATATGCCGATTGAATATGTGGATGAGGATGGTGAACCTCAGGGGCTGGGCCTTGAATACATAAAAGAAATTAGTGAGCTGACCGGGATTCAATTTGTTTATGATCCGGAAACAAAACACAAAACATGGATTCAGGTTTTGGAAGATTTTCGTGCGGGTGAGTTGGATCTGTTGACTTGTGTGACGGTTACGGAGGAGCGAAAGTCATGGATGCGGTTTACCCGTCCGTACAGCGGACATACAATCTCCATCGTAGGCAATACCAAGAATCCCAACGTTTTGTCGCGAGCATCAGATATGGAAGGTCAGGTGGTGGCTGTTCCGGTTGGCTATTGGATGAATGACTATTTGCAGAATGTCTCAGATAAAATACAGATTCTGTCGGTTAAGGATCAAGCGGAGGCTTTTCGTTCGGTCGAAACCGGGAGAGCGGATTATGTGGTTGTTGAAATTCCGGTTTTTAGTTATCAGCAAGCTTATTATGGGTACGATCGGTTGAAAATTATCGGTGAAGTGGAAAAGAATTCCCTTATGCAAATGGCGGTTCAACCGGACCAGGCAGTCTTGGCTTCCATTATCGATAAATGTATTGAAACGATTGATCAAGGTCGATTGGAAGACCGAGCGATGTTGATTCCGAAAGCAAAAAGAAATGATGTGTTTTTTTATGGGATCATTGTGATCATGGCCTTGGCCTTGGTTGGTAGTTTGTTTTTAACCTATCGTTCTTTCTACGGGGTTGTAGTTGCAAAGGATGAAGCGGAACAGGCATGGAAAGAGGCCGAGAAGGAGCGAAAGAAAGCGGTAAAAGCGAACGAAGAAAAGAACCGCATGTTGATGCATATTTCCCATGATCTTCGTACGCCATTAACGACGATTCGCGGATCAACGGAAGCATTGCAGGAAGATTTGTTGGAAGAGGATGAAAAACCGGAATTCTACCAGTTGATCACGCAAAAAGTAGATACCTTGGATCGTATGGTCGGGGATATCATGAATCTGTCAAAGTTGCAGGCGAAGCGGGTACACTTGAATCCCGATCTTTATTTTGCCAAACAGTTTTTAAGTTCTGTTCATTTTGGAACCATGATCCTTGTGGAGAAAGCGGGACTGGAATACGAAATTCAATTGCCGGAAGAAGATGTGTTGATTCATGTCGATGGATTTTTGTTGGAAAAGGCAATTACCAATTTGATTCATAATGCGATTAAATTTACTAAGTCGCCAGGGAAAATCATTTTGCGTCTCTTGGTTCAAATGGATTCGGTGATCTTCCAAGTTGAGGACACGGGTGCTGGTATTCCCGCGCAGGATATACCTTTCGTTTTTGAGGAGTTCTTTAAAGCTTCGCGTTCGAGAAGCTCCAATGAAGGGGGATCAGGATTGGGGTTGGCGATTGTGAAGGAAATTGTCGATCTGCATGAGGGAAGTGTTTCTGCGAAAAGTGATTTGGGCAAAGGGACAACCATATCGGTTCAAATAAAAAAAGCGGGTTCGTGATTTTTACACGAACTCGCTAAATTTATATCCATTTCCCCGTACGGTGTGAATATATTTCAAATTCGGATGCAATTCGATTTTCTTTCGCAGTCGGCTCATGGTTGTTAAAAGCGCCCCATAATCGCCATGGGAAGCTTGACCGGTGATTTTTTCATAGAGATTTTCATAGCCGAAAATTCTGCCGGGTTCTCGCGCCATGGTTGACAGGAGCGTGAATTCGCTTTCTGTCAATGGGATCAGACTGCCGTTGATGGTTACGGTTAGATTCTCAAGGTTTAAGGCCATCCCCTTAAAGCGGAGCATGGTGTGCTGCTCGTTATGGGCATAAAAGTTGGCTCGACGCAACTGAGCGCGAACTCGTGCGGATAGTTCTTTCATGCTGAAGGGTTTGGACAGATAGTCATCCGCCCCGATATTAAGTCCTTCAATTCGGTCTTCTTCGTCTTGTAGTGCGGTGACAAAGATGATTGGAGCCAAGGTCGTTTGGCGGAAATTCTCGCACAAGGTTTTTCCGTCTGAATCGGGCAGCATAATATCGAGAATGATCAGGTCGGGATTCACTTCTCGAAAGAGTCCAATGGCGGTTTGACCGTCAGCCGCATGATAAACCTGATAGCCTTCCTTTTTCAGAAAAATTCTCATCAGTTTGGCAATATCCAAATCATCTTCAACAATCAAAATCTTCTCGTCTATTTCGACCCCCTATTTTTAGCATAATTCAATTATAGCACGCGCAGGGATGCTTGTGTATTTCTGGGGTAATCTGAAAGAAATCGTAAGGAATAGACCAATTTGCGTATATAAGCTTTGTATTATGAAGATTCAGATAAAATTGTAAGAAAACGTAAGGCTATTTTCGTGAAATTTCAGATAATATAAGACCAAGGAGGGATGGATATGAAGAAAACGGGAATTTTATTACTTCTTGTATGTATGATGTTCGGGAGTATTGGCTTCGCAGATGATGGAGGACCATTAGAAGAGGAGTTAACTTTATCATCAAATCAACGGAATTTGTTTACGCTTCCAATGAATGGTTTTTGTTATGGCGAAATTCTTGATTTAGACTATAGCCCAGATGAAGGATTATTCTACTTAATTACCAAATATCAAGAGGTATGGGATGGCGAAGTTTTTTATTCGGGACGTCAATTTCCATTTGATTTAGATGGAAATTTTGGAAGCGACCCATTTTATCCCGAGTTGGATGGGAGTGATAGAAAGGGAATTGAATTTACAAGAAGTGGAGTTTATACAATTGAATGTGACCAGGGAGGTGATTTTCTAGTAGACAGTGATGAGTCTACTTTTATCTACGACGCAAAAAAGGAAATGGTATTATCGGAATATGACCTAAGTGCAAAGTACGGTTTTGCAGCGAATGATCCATATATGGCTTTTCTGTATGATCGTGAGGCTTCTAGCGATGAAGAGGATCCTAATTTCTTAATAGACGAAATTGCATTGTTAGGAAATCCAGATGATGAAAAAGTAGTTTTAAGTCCAGATGCGGGGCGGATTTCTGCATACGATTTTACGCCTAGCGGATCAGAGTTTATTTTTGGAGCTTTTTCTTGTGATGAAGGCAGTGATCTAGGAATAGGTTTCCGAGTTATTAGTGTGGATTCAAGTACTGGAAAAAATACAGGCAATGATTTTTTATTGACCTTGCCGGATGAAGTAGACGTTAATCAAATTGATACTAATTGGAAATATAATGGTTTCCGCGGTCTCATTGCTGCGAAAGATTATATTGTGGTTCTGTTCAGGATTGGTCATGAGAATTGTGGTTATATTCAGCGATATAGCTATAGTGGTGAGTTGCTAGAAAGCTATAAAACAGAATATTGTGTAGGAGAACTTGCTGAAGGTCCGAATAATTCTGTGCTCTATCTTCAAAAGAATCATGATGATGATTCCTATTATGATGTAATAAAGGTGACTTGGAATCTGGAAAAGTCAGTGGGAAGACCAAAACCAATGATATCTGAACGTACAGTTGGTGGTCAAACGACGGCGGAATTCCGTGATGACGGCTTCGGTTTGTTAAAGGTGACTGATTCAGAATCAGGAGCCATGAACTATTTGGCGCCGTTGAAATCGGATGAGGATAAGGTGAGATTGCGAATCCCGTTTGCTGATATACTTACAAAAGTAAATGCAGGCGCAGACAATTTGCTGATTACATATCGGGGAAATGAGATAACAATTCCGATGAGTAGGTTCGATTGTACGGAACTACTGGATGGAATGCCTTGTCAAGATGATGCAACCATCGAGATTCAACTATCTGTTGGAGAGGATGGAAGTATTAAGATTGTTATTCAAGTGTTTGTTGTGGAGCAGGTGGATGATATCACGAAGGTGGTTCACCGGGAAACAATTCAATAGGATTTGACCATATAAGGCTCGCTTAGGCGAGTCTTTTGTTATGATTACAAGAATCGTTTATTCAGAATTAGAAATATTCACATTATTTGTAAGAAAATGTAAGGGTGATGAAGTTGAAGATGAACTATAATATTCTTAGGGGAATATTGGGCAAACCTGTTGCGAAGCAGGGACGCAAAGCTATAGGGCCTTACTGAGGCAGCCAGTTGTGTGATTATGCCGACTTGTGAGTCGGTTTTTTTTGTTGGAGGGAGAGCTATGAAGAAGAGATCGGGGATGTTAGTTCTGATTTGGGTTTTGATCATAGGAATGATCATGCCTGCATTTGCAGATGAAATGCCGAAAGAGGAACTAACGACAATGGGCATCCAATTGAAAGGGACAGTTGTTGATGCTGAGGGGAATCCATTGGAGCATTATGATGTGCGTTTGATGCAAGTGATGGACAGTGAAGAGCTGGCAGTTGAAGAACCAGCGGTTGAAGAACCAGCGGTTGAAGAACCAGCGGTTGAAGAACCAGCGGTTGAAGAACCAGCGGTTGAAGAACCAGCGGTTGAAGAACCAGCGGTTGAAGAACCAGCGGTTGAAGAACCAGCGGTTGAAGAACCAGCGGTTGAAGAACCAGCGGTTGAAGAGCCTGCGGTAGAAGAGCCTGTGGTTGAAGAGCCTGTGGTTGAGGAACCAGTAGTCGAAGAACCGGCAGTCGAGGATCCAGTGGTAGAAGAGCCAGTGGTAGAAGAGCCAGTGGTAGAAGAGCCAGTGGTAGAAGAGCCAGTGGTAGAAGAGCCAGTGGTAGAAGAGCCAGTGGTAGAAGAGCCAGTGGTAGAAGAGCCAGTGGTAGAAGAGCCAGTGGTAGAAGAGCCAGTGGTAGAAGAGCCAGTGGTAGAAGAGCCAGTGGTAGAAGAGCCAGTGGTAGAAGAGCCAGTGGTAGAAGAGCCAGTGGTAGAAGAGCCAGTGGTAGAAGAGCCAGTGGTAGAAGAGCCAGTGGTAGAAGAGCCAGTGGTAGAAGAGCCAGTGGTAGAAGAGCCAGTGGTAGAAGAGCCAGTGGTAGAAGAGCCAGTGGTAGAAGAGCCAGTGGTAGAAGAGCCAGTGGTAGAAGAGCCAGCGGTTGAAGAACCAGCGGTTGAAGAACCAGCGGTTGAAGAACCAGCGGTTGAAGAATCAGCGGTTGAAGAACCAGCGGTTGAAGAACCAGCGGTTGAAGAACCAGCGGTTGAAGAACCAGCGGTTGAAGAACCAGCGGTTGAGGAACCGGTTGTTGAAGAACCAGTGGTTGAGGAACCAGTGGTCGAAGAACCGGCAGTCGAAGAGCCGATGGCAGAGGAACCATTGGTGGAAGAACAACAGTTGATTATGATTGCTGAGCAGGAAACGGATGCTGACGGTGAATATTTGTTTTTAGATTTGGAACCGGGATTGTATCAATTGCAAGTAGAGGTTGAGAACGAATGGGTTCTGGTTTCAGAGTATCGATTATCAGAAGATCAGGTTGTGATTAGTGAATGTACATTTACAGTTGAACAACAAAACTGGTATGAAGATATTGGTACGATTATTGATCATAAAACGGGTAATGGCATTGCGCATCCGGAGATTCGCTTTACAGAACTGGATACTTTCAAAAAGTATTGGTTTACAGGGGATGAAAATGGTCGGTTTGATTTTCGAGTTCCAGCAGGTCATTATGAGATACTGATTCATTGTGAAGGCTATTTCAGTACTGCATGCGAAGTGTGGTTGGGAGTAGAGGAGGTTCAAGATGAAGAGTAGTATTTCCATGAAATTAATTCCCTTTTTACTTTGTATGACGTTATTATGCTCTATGCCAGCTTTTACACTTGAGAACAATGTATTTGAAATGACTTCTATACCAGATCTTACCATGACATTTGTGCAGCGTCCGGATGTGGATGTGGTGTTGACGATTGGGAATTCCGATTATCAGGTGGACACTTTCAAAGAGGATTTAACAGCAAAGTTGTCAGAGCTTGGGATTGATCCGAAAAGTGTGGATATTTCTTCACTGGAAGTGAGTACAACTTCATCCAATGATGCGGATGCAGCGGATGTTTTTGAGAAATGGGAGAACTATCCAAGTAAAGTCGGCCAATGGAGGTTCAAGGATGGCCAAATATATACAACGGTTAATACTTCTTGGACGGGTTATTGGGAAGATGATGAATCGATTTCAGATGTGGATTTCTCCTGTGATTTTGGACAATTCAATGATAGTGACAATGATAATATTGGTATTACATTTAGAATGAATTTAGTAGGTGCCCATGATAATATGGCTGGTTATTCGTTTTACGTATATGTCACGGATAGAAATGGCGCGATTCCATCCGGATTATACAAATTTATCGAAAACCATTACGGAACTTTTGGGGAAGAGTACGACGGTACCTATTATGAAGGGTACAATGGAAGATATTATGCAGGGTATTACTTAGAACAATTGGTTCCGGAAGATTTTGATAGACAAAAGGACACTTGGTACAATGTGCAAGTGAAGATGATTGGTGATCATATCGAAATTTATCGGGATGGAGTTAAAACTATTGACTATGTAGATTCAAATCCGCTTCCAGCTGGCGGCTATGGTGTTTTCGCATATTCACAACGATATAGTTATTTCAAGAATATTGGTATTACCTCAAAAACGGTATTCCGTTTCTCAGAAGTTATTCGTCAACCATCTTGGAGAGACTCTTCGGAACGTTTTGTCATCAACTTGGATGATGAGCTGATCGGTGATTTTGAAGATGAGATGGCGCTAAGTGAAATTCTTTATCGAACACTCAATGAAGACATTCACTATATCGGTTGGGGAAACAATGGCAATGAGACGCAAGCCAATGCGTTTATTGCAGATAATAACGACATGGGAACCTTCGTGAATCGAGACACGACGGCTTATTCCGATGCCATTGATCAAATTGCAAACTATATTGCGGGGAAAGTGAATCAAAAGACCATTACATCGGGAGTCTTTGACCCGGCAAATCCGGAAGCGGTTGGAACATTTGTTGCCGGCGATCCGATTTCGATTGTGGTGAATCCTTCTGAGTTGAAATCGAATACGGTTACGACGGAATATCCGAACGGACGCTGGAGAGTGGACCATGATCCCAACTATTATGCGACGCCGGGCGGTTCCATGTGGTGGGACAATTCAGACCAAGATGATTTACCGGAAGAATACACACAGCCAGGATCTTATGATTTCTATTTTGAGGACACCAAGGTTTCCATGGTGAATTTCCATCGAAAGCCTGTGGCGAAGTTTGTCTTTGATACCGCGACCAATACCATCACTGATCTGTCTTATGATCTTGATGGAGATATAGTTGCACATGCATGGAAGTGGAAAGAAGTAACGGCAACATCCTCCACAGAAGTATCGGATCGAAGTTGGGTTTGGCGAGAACCTGTTTCAACAGACTTTGAAGCTGGTCATGAGTACATCGTGCAATTGCGGGTGCTGGATGATCAAGGGGTTTGGAGCGGTACGACATCCAAATATATTTCAACGACTACGACGATTGCATCTGTGCCAATTGCTGATTTTGGCATGTCAACCGATTATTTGCAAATGCATTTGGGAACTACGGTTGATTTAACAGATAAATCTTATGATCCGCAAGGTGATGATATCGTTGCCTGGAGCTGGAAAGTAACTGGACCCGATGGAACGGTTGAATATTCTTCAAAAGATGTGACACTTGATTTGTCGTCATCTACTGAAGGTGATTATACAATTCAATTGGCGGTACAAAACAAAGCTGGTAATTGGTCTGAGGTTTATACAAAGTCGTTGACGGTAGTTGATGATACAGAGGATCCGACGATTGTAATCAGTCTGGCAGAGGGCAGCTTATTAAGCAATCCTTTCGAGCTGACTCTGACCTTTGCAGATGAAGGCGGCAGCGGATTCAAACGTCAATCTGTAACAGTAACGAATACAACGACAGGTGACTCCATACCTCTGGGCTGGAGCAGTGCCAAGACAAAAACAGTAACGCTTGATCAAGACGGTGTTTGGTTGGTTACAGCAGTAGCGGAAGACCAAAAGGGCAATACAACGACCCAAACCTTCTCCGGTTATATTGTGGATGCGACGGCACCTAGCCAACCTGTAATTTCCGGTGTTCCAAGTGGTTGGACGGCAGGCAATGTTTCTGTTAGTGTTGCCGGAAGTGCAGATGCGAACGCGATTACCTATCAGATGGCGGTATCTGCTGGTACGCCAGCTGATTCTGATTGGGCAAACACGACAAGCAAAGTATTTTCAGCTACCGGCGAATATCATGTTTGGGCGCGAACGGTTGATGCTGCAGGTAATATTTCAAACACAGCCGATGCATGGGTGCGGATTGATAAAACGGCACCTGTATTTACATCATTCCCTTCTGATCGAAATATGGAAGTTAAAGGATCTTATACGCAAGAGGCTGTAACTGCTAATGATTCAGACAGTGGGCTTGATGGATCGGTAGAGATCGATTCAAGTGCTGTCAATACTACTGTTCTTGGCGATTACGAAGTTATCTATACAGTGAAAAACAAAGCTGGTTTGACGACTAGTAGGAAGCAAACTATTTCCGTATTAGATACAACTGCGCCGGTATTGGAATTGGTTGGAGTCGAGTCTGTAAATGTGGAAGTAAAAACAAGCTACACGGATGAAGGAGCAACCGCAACGGATAATTATGATGCTGCTGATGCGATTACAGCTCGAATTACATCCAGCGGCAGTGTGAATTTGGATGTTGTCGGAAGTTATGCCATCACCTATGATGTTTCGGATGGTTCGGACAACGCGGCTGTTTCAATCAAGAGAACGGTGAATGTGGTCGATACCACAAAACCGGTACTGCATTTGACTGGAGATGCATCTGTGACTGTGGAAGTTAAAACGAGCTACACGGATGCAGGCGCGACAGCAACTGATAATTATGATGCGCCTGATGTTATTACATCAAATGTGACGACCAGCGGAAGCGTTGATCTTACCAAGGTTGGAAGCTATACGATTACCTACGATGTCATCGATTCGGAAGGAAACAAAGCGGATTCAATCCAGCGTATTGTCAACGTCGTGGATACAACAGCACCGGTAATTACGGTTTCTGGATCCAATCCGGTGGATACGGAAGTGCATCTGCCGTATGTGGATGCAGGCGCGGAAGCAAGGGACAACTATGATGGGAAAGATGCGATTACAGCCGCTATTACGGCAAGTGATAATCTGGATTTTCATACCTTGGGCGCTTATACAGTGACCTACAATGTGACGGATGCCAATGATAATGTTGCTGAAGCAAAGACAAGAACGGTTAATGTCGTTGATACGACAGCGCCAGTATTGGCATTGGCAGGCGATGAGTCTGTAGATGTGGAAGTGAAAACAAGCTATACGGATGCAGGCGCAACCGCAACAGACAATTACGATGATTCAGAGGCGATTACAGCAAGGATTACAGCTAGCAGCAATGTGAATTTGAATGTAGTCGGAAGCTATGCCATTTCCTATGATGTTTCGGATGTATCGAGCAATGCAGCTGTTTCAATCAAGAGAACGGTAAATGTGGTAGATACGACCAAGCCGGTCTTGGAACTGCTGGGCGATGAAGAGATTTTCATGGACCAAGGCGATCCTTATGAGGATGCGGGCGCAAAAGCGACCGACAATTATGATTCCGCGGAGTCCATTACAGGTGCGATTCGGTTGACGAATCCGTTGAAGACAAGCGTGATTGGCGATTATACCCTGCGTTATGATGTTACGGATGTTAACGGCAATGCAGCAGATCCGATTGAGCGCGTGATTCATGTGGTGCATCCATTGGCTGTATCGACTCAGGAACCGGAACAAATCGGCAGCTACCAGGCAACCTTTGTGGGTGCGATCAATCATTACGGCGTGAAGCCGGTGGTGGAACACGGATTTGTTTATGACCGAGATCAAAACAAAACCAATGTGATGGAAGCGGAAGGCGTTCTGCAATTGGGCGCTGAAGAAGAAGCGATTTCGTTCAAAGAAAAAACCAGCTTAAGTCCGGGTACAATCTACTATGTGCGCGCATATGCAGTGAAGGCAGAAGGGGTTGTATACGGAGAAGCGGTTGAGTTCAGAACCCAGGCGGCACCGGCAAAACCGGTTTCCACACAAAACTTTGGAGACACCAGTGTCCATACAGTCAATCCGGATCGGCTGGACGGCCAGATCAAAACGGATGAAGCCGGTGTAACGGCTTTTAAAGTCGAGAGCGAGACGGAAGCGACATCGCAGCAAGTGCAAATTCCATTAACAGCAGTGGATCAGATCAATGCGATGGCCTTGCGGGACGGCGGCACGCCGGAACTGCAAGTGGATACAAGGATTGGGACCATGAATCTTCCAACAGAAGATTTGGGTTCATCATCTTTGATTCCAGATGACTTTGCGGGGGATCTCGAGAGTGCCAGACTTCATGTGACCATTGAGCGGGTTGATGAAGAGACGGCAAAAGCCATGGAAGAAGCGACGGGCATCACGGGATTGGTTGAACCGGTTCTGTTTGACCTAACCCTGAAGACGGATGAGCAAATCGATGAAAGAACCATTCGCGTGGAAACTACACCGATTGACGCCTTCGAAAACCTGGTGGTGCGTTCAATTGCAGCGCCGAAGACGGAGTTCCCGTTGATGGCGGTGGTATTTGACGAAGTGGCGCAGGAATGGGTGCCGGTATTGTCCAGAACCATTGTAGATGAGAATGGCAACCCAAGCGTGGAAATTCTCCACCGCGAGATGGGCATCTACACCCTGGTTGAAAGAGAACCTGTTGAGGTATTGGGGATTGAAGGCTCTGACGCGAAAGCAGCCATTGAAACCTTGGCAAGCATGCATGTGTTGCCATATGAAGAAGGAAGCTTGTATCAGCCGAATATGGGGGTTACGCGAGCCGAAATGGCCTACACCATGGTTCGCCTGATGGGCATCACCCAAGCCCAGGGCGAGGCGGTATCCTATTCGGATGTGGAAGGCCAGCTTTACACAAGGGAAATTCTGCTGGCAACCCAATCGGGCATCTTTACCGGTTACGATGACGGCATGTTCCGCGGTGATCAGGTGATTAGCCGTGAAGAAATGGCGGCTGTTATTGAGCGGGCCGTAGATTATGTCGAGATGACGGAAGGGTTGGATGCGAATGCAGCCAAACGATACTCCGATTTCGATTCCATTGATGGATGGGCAGCGGACTATGTCGGGCAGCTGACGGATGCGGGCGTGATTGAAGCGGAAGAGAACGATGCGTATCGTCCGCTTGATCAGGCTACAAAAGCTGATGCGGCAACCATATTGGCAAACTTCTTAAAACTGATTGGCATGATGTAAAATAACGGGCAGGAGACGGGCAGGTTTCCTGCCCGTTTTTATAAGTTACTTTACTTACAACTAAACATGTAAGAAAATGTAAGATCACGATTTAAAATTTCTGATACGATTATTAGTAAGTAAGAATTGATGAAGGAGGATGATCAGTATGATGAGAAAGCGTTGGATTGTATGGCTGATGATAATTGTTGCCTTGAGTTCTTCCGTTGGATTTGCCGGTCAGAGGGAACCGGAAGCGGTAGAGTACGAGTTGGATGGAAGGATGGAGTTGATTCGTACGTTGCAAGATGGTCCTGGCTCAGGTTGTCATTTTGGGGGAGTAGGATTTTTATCGAATGGAAATTTTGCGGCAGCAATCAGTGAAGGTAACCAAGTGCACTTGATTGAATATAATGAAGAAGGCGCAGTTGTTCAAGAAACAATCGGTGGAAGCACAGAGTATTGCGGAGGACCAATATTCTTTGTTCAAACGAGTAATGGAGATCTTTATACTACAGATGGCACGGATTTGCTGAAGCGCAGCCATGTTGAGAATACTTTCATGAATTTGGGGGATACTCCTGTCTGGTCAGCCTGTTTCAGTGTTCGTGATGATGAAATTGGAATTCAACCTATGTGGTATCGTGGGATGAAAGCTATTTTTATTAATTATGAAGACTCATTGGAAGGATCTGATTTTTCTGAATTAGCCCAAGCTGTTATTCTTGACTTTGACGTCCAAGAAGTGATGCCGGAAGGCTATGTCTTAGATGAGTTTGTTGGATTTTATCATGGGGAATCGAAGAATATCGTTTATCTTTTGGTTCGGGTTGATGGGGATTACTATGTATTGGAGACCAGAAAAACAATCCGAACAGAAGGGGACACAAGGCAGATTGATTTGGAGCGAGTAAGCTGGACGCAGTTGGATGTACCGGAAGGAATGCGGATAACAGCCGATGCGACACAACATCAAATATTTGTAGCTACTAATCATGGATTTGAAATCGCGTTCAGCACAACGCATAGTAGGATTTCCAGTTTGGTTCAATTCAATTTTGACGGAAAAGTGATAGATCAGGTCTTGATTCCGGGGGAGATTTATTTCTTTGATGCAAAAGGAGATCAGAGCGTGATTGTAACATGGCATAGTCCTGAATATTCAAATGCGTTATATTTGATGAACTGGGGAACAAAAGCATCTGGGACGCCAAAACGTTTGATTGCCGAAAGGACTGTCAAAGGCAAGACTGTGGCGCGATTCCGGGATAGTGGGTATGGTTTGTTGAAAACGGAAGACGAAGAATCAGGTGCTGTGGATTACTTGGCTCCGCTGAAGACAGAGGCCAATGACGTCAGGCTGCAAGTTCCACTGAATGATTTGCTGGCAAGACAAGGTGATACGGCCAGGGATCTGGTGATCTTATACGGAGAGGATCGAATTCGAATTCCAATGACACAGTTGGACTGTACAGAACTATTGGCGTCTATGCCATGCCAGGACGATGCAACCGTTGAAATACGATTGCTGCGTATGGAGGACGGATCCGTTTCTGTCAAAGTAGAGCTGTTTGTTGTTGAACAACTTGACAGCAAAACAAAGTGCGTTCATCGTACTGCAATTGATATGTGATGAAAAACCGCTTCGCTTTTGAAGCGGTTTTTTTACGGGAATTATTCGATGAAAGGTTCTAAGCGTTTGGACATTCGAGTAAAAAGGGTATTTCTGGGCAAATATGTAATAAGACGTGATCAGGAACAAAGGGGGTTTCTGGGCACGTCTTTTCTTTGAATTCAAAAAAATAACAGGAAAGGGAATATGTTCATATTTTGGAGGTGGGGAAATGAAAAAGGGAATACGGATTCTTATTTTTCTGTTGCTTTTTTCGGTATTTGTACAACCGGGATTCGCATCGTTGGTTTCGAATGCAGAAGTGTCTGGACGCGGCGAGGAGTCTCCGGTCGGGATCCTGTCAATGAACGATGAAATCTTTGTATTGTTCCAAGAACCAGCCACGCTTGTTCGTTATGATCAGAATTGGACCGAAACCGGTGTCTTGGAATTTTCGGATGGATTTACTCCTGCCGAATTGATTCAAGCGAATAGCACACTCTGGATTTTAGATGAACGTGAAGGGCAGATTCTGCAAGTGGATTCAGACGCTATGGAGATTCTGAACGAATTTAAGCCGGAATATCCACATCAATTTGTTTCACTGTTTGAAGAGAATGGGAATGCATTGCTGTTGGATGAGAAGGGATATATTCATTTGGTTGGCGAGTCCTTTGAAACATTGGGTTGGATGACGGGCTTGAGGCTCTATCAATCGGCTTTTTTTGACGGATTTCAAATGTATTTGGGTGGCCGGATCCGACCTGCAGAGTCGGGCGTATTGGTGAAAGATGTTGAAGATGAGGAAATCGACGAATGGCTGATGTCGGATGATTCACGAGCCCCTGTGGACAAGGATGTGGTAGAGCGGATTCGACTGCTGTCAGACGGTTACTTTTATATCATGTATCAGGATACGGGAATCGTAAAATACGATGAATTTGGCAACTATCGAAACCGAATCTACAACCGGTCCACCGAAGAACGCACTTTCTATGATATTGCATATGTTGCGGCTTTGGACAAGTATTATATGGTGGACAAGGATGCGGGTGTTTTCGAAGCGCGTTGGAGTTGGGATCGCCGGATTACCGTAAAGAAAACGCAGACGGATACAAGCGGCCATCGATTAACCGTACGGACGGTTCGCGGCGTAACATCCGCACAGGTTGGCGTAGGTAGGCTAATGAGCTTTTACCGGGAAGCCGATGATGAAATTCAAATTTTAATACCGACCCGCGATGTCGATACGCTTAAACTGCGAATGCAGACCAATGATTTGTTGCAGGCGGAAGAACAAGGCATCTATCAACTCAGTGTAAACTGGAAAGACCAGGTGTTTAAGTTTCCAATTGATACTTGGATGTTGGGTTTGTATGATCGGGAAGAGATAGAAGATCAGTATGTGGAAATACGTGTTGAAGCAGGGGAAGTCATTGTGGACCATTGCATTGTGGAACGCATTGATGAAAGGACCAAAAGGGTACGAAGAGAAAATTTGGAATGAATGGAGAATAATTGTCATTGTACTGTAATGGAAATTCATTTCCGCCTCCGATACAATTAGACTAGTATAAACTGTCTTGGAGGGGGAGTATGACAAAAAAGGGAAAGGTCTGGATCGGTTTAATTTGTGCCATGGTGTGGTTGGTAACGATCATGCCTGGTTTTGCTACGGAAAATCCAGATCGAATTGAGTTGGAAAAACGAATCGAGATTGTTGCGAAAGAATATGGGATTCCAGCGGTTATTGTAAAAAGCATTGCACGCGTGGAATCGAATTATCAGCATTATCGGGAGGATGGTTCTCCCAATATCAACTACAATAAAAATGGCACGCATGATATCGGCTTGATGCAGATCAACAGCAACAGCGGGTATGACAACGAGCGATTGAAGACGGACATTGACTATAATATCCATGCGGGTGTCGAAATGATTATCCGCAAATGGAATACGGATTACACACCGCAGATTGGCGATGGCGATATGACGGTTTTGGAGAACTGGTATTTTGCCATCTGGGCCTACAATGGATGGTCGTGGCAGAACAATCCGAACTCCGGAATCAAGTGGAAGGCGTATCAGGACTTAGTTTACTATTATGCGGCCAAGGAATTCGGACAGTCGATCACGCCGATCTCTCCCGACTTGCTGCCGCAAGAAAAGGTGAAGGTGGGTCCTTTCTATGGTGTTCCTGAAAAGAATGCTTATTTTGCGACGCCGTCACCATCCCACAAAGACGACCAGATTGCCTTTGAACTGGTTGAGAAGGATATCTACAATGTAGGGGAACTCGTCATGGTGGTTGCTGGAAAACCCTTGAATATTCGGTCAACCCCCAATGGCAAGGTGGTTGCCCAGGCGAATTACGGAGAGCGGATGATTATCGACAGCGCACCTGTCAAACAGGCCGGCTATACCTGGTACAAGGTGCGGGACATTTCCGAATTGCGCCATGGCTGGCTGGCTGGCGAGTATGTTCGATTCTTGGTGAAAAATGGAAATATCGATCAGGTGGTCCATACGGACAAGGCCTATCAGGAAGCGATCCTGGCCTTGGTGAAGGCGGGCGCCATCGAATCGCTGGACGGCTATGATCCGGATGAAAAAATTACGCGGGAAGAGTTTGCCATGATGATTGCCAAGTGGCTTCAATTGGATCCGGTGTCTGACTTGCCAGACCCTTATGTGGACCGGTCCATGATTAATCCGGCCTATTATCCGTATGTCAACGCCGTTGTGGACGTAGGCATGATCAATGGATATCCGGATCGCACCTTTATGCCGAATCGCACGATTACACGGCAGGAGGCGGCGTCGGTGGCTATGAAATACTATACGGAATACCGTGGCATGTCCATGTCTGTAAAGAACCAGGATTTGGTCCTGGCCGGTTTCTCGGATCGGGAGAGGATAGACGAATGGGCAAAGGACTGCGTGGTTGCGGCATATCAGTTGAAGATGCTTCAGGAAAGCGCCATCGGGATTCGTCCATTGGCGAGTCTGACAAAGGCGGAGGCAGCCTACTTGATCTTTAAAATGCCTGTATTGGCGAAGTGATGGGAAGGTGCAGAAATGCACCTTCTTTTTTTAACGAATCATTCAGAAATGGAAAGGAAAAACTATGGTAGAATATTGGTAATAGGTAATTTGGGAACTTGAAAGGAGCGAACGATGAAGCGACAAACAATAATAATGGGCATCTTAGGACTGGCGGCATTGTCCGTTATTTTTTCACGTTGCTCCAGAGAGGGTCAGATTAGACTTCTGGGAGAAACTCCATCTGTGATCATGGAAGAGCCCATGACGGAAGAGACGGAAATACAGGAACCGGAAGCCGTGGAAACAGTGACGCCGGAAGAGCGTCCTGCGCAGCCGGAAGAAGTGGACGTGCAAGAAGCGCCGGCGGAACCGGATTCTGTTTGCGAGGAGGAGGGAAGGGAAGAAACCGAACCGGTTGTTCCAACGCGTCAAGAAACGATAGAAGAAGCGGCGGCTGTGGAAGAAACAAGGCCGGAGATTCCTGTCGAGCCTGAAATTGCAGACCAGATAGTGCCGGATTCGCAACCGGTTGAGGAGGAAGCAACAGAAGAGCCTGAAACGGTTGAAGCCATATCCGAGGAAGCGGTTGATGAGATCGAAGGAGCCTTGTCGGTGAGTGATTATGCAAAGGGCCTGACGCTCTTGGCGAAACTGCCTGTTGAAACGGTTGACCGCTTTGTCGAGCTCAGAAAGGACGGATTCACACCCGAAGAGCAAGCGGAGGTGAAAACGATTCTGCTTGAATCCTATGAAGGCGAGGATTTGGAGTGGATCGTCGAAATCTACCATAAATTAAAGCCGTAAAACAATGAAAAGCGTCATCCGAGGGATGACGCTTTTTTCTTATGACCGCGGGCACATTCCCAATGGTCGTAGATGGTGACCAGGCCACCGATGAGCAAATTCAGATAATAGGTGATCAGCCGCCAGAGAAGCATGGCCGGCATCAGGGTTGCACCGGTGAAAAGCAGATGAAAGATGACCAGAAAACCGCCTTCCGACGCGCCGGCATTGCCGGGAGTCGGAATAAAGGAAATGGCCATATACAATAGAGCCTGCAGGGCAAGAATGCGCGCCACTCCGATCTGGCTGAGTCCGAAGGAACGGTAGATCGCCCAGGAAACGGCAAAGTAAGCCGTTAACTGCAAGAGGGTCAAAAGAAAGACCTTGCCGGCAATTTTTGGGGCTGCCTGGACTTCTTTTGCGCTTGTCTCATAATCGGAAAGCGACCGGTTGATTTTTTCTTTCCATGATTCGGTTTGAAAGTTTGCCCGTCTGGAGCCGATGAAATCGACAAGCCGCATCAATTTTGCTTCCATCCAGTCGCGCTTTAAAAGCGCCAGGACAATCAAGAGAATCAACAAGCCGTTCAGAGCGAGCCCAAGGAGGATCCAGGCAAAGCTTCCTGCGAGGGTCCTTTGAATATAATGGTATTGCCATAGAAAGAATCCCAAGGCATAGAGGACCACGGTAACCTGATAGATGAGGAATTTAACCATCAAAAGGGAGGTTGCGCGCCCGATGGGGATCTCTTTTGCTGACATGGAAAGGATTTGCGCCGGCTGTCCGCCCGAGGCGAAAGGGGTAATGGCGCTGTAGTATTGGCCGACCATGGTCAGCTGGATGGCGTTTTTCCAATTCAGCGCGTTTGAATTTCTATGAAACAGGGTTTTGAGAATGCCTGCATTGAGCAGCCAGTAACCCCCCATCAGCAGGCAGGCAAATGCCAGGTAGGAAAAATTCACCCGTCGAATCGCCAAGAGGATTTGCGGGAATTCCTGATTGCTCCCGATGATCCAGGTGGTAAGCCCCAGGAGCAGAAGGGGCAAGAGGATTAGGAATTTTTGTTTATTCATGGGGATGCCTCCTCTTCCGAACCGATGTTGAGGAATAAGACTGAGGGCGCATGCCATTTCAGCATGCTGCCGTGGACCCAGCGAATGCTGTTTTCCCAGAGGGCGATCCAGAATCCCTGAAATCGATGGGGATAAGGCTGGGTTTCAAAGCCCAATCGCTTAAGCAAGGGGCCAAAAACACTGACGCCGTAACATCCCTTTGCTTCCGGATACTGCTTCGGAAGATCGCTTTGTATTCCTTTTATTTCCTTTCTGATTTGGCGAAACAATTGAGGAGGGGTAAGCCCCTCCTCAAGCATTTTGCGGTTATCCAAATGCAGTTCGACAACCCAGTCTCCCTGCTGTAAAGTTCCAGAATCAAATCGAATGGATTTGCCGGTATATTGGTGATAAACGCCGTAAAAGGACGGAGCGGCATCCAGATGACGCCAACCGTTTTTCTCTATGATTTTTTGATCAAATTGATGGAATCTCCGTTGTATCCAGTTCATGACCTTTATTTCCTTTCTCCAGCGTGACAAATTCAAACTGTTCTTTGAGCGCTGGCAAGGCGGTGCGAAGTGCTTCAATGGTATGCCCGGGCGCTCCTTGATCGCCGCCGGCATCATGGAGGACGATGATTTCTCCTTCAGTCAGCTCTGCGGTGATTCGCTCAACAATATCGTCTGGGGTGGTTTCGTCTTTCCAGTCTTGAGCATTGCGGCTCCATAAGTAGACGGGCAGGCTGGCCTGCGCCGCATAGTGGCTTGTCAAAAGATTGAAGGTGCCCCATGGCGGTCGGAATCCCACCAAGTCAACATGAAGGGATTGAAAGATATCCAAGGACTCTTCAAAATCCAAGCGCGTCTGACGGGGCGTCTCCAGCCAGAAGCCGCGATGGGATAAAGAATGCAAACCGATGGCATGGCCTTCCGCCCTCATTCTTGCAACGATTTCAGGATGGGCTTTGGCACGTTCGGCCACCAGAAAAAAGGTCGCGTGAATCTTTTCCGATTTCAACAAGTCCAGCAATTCGGGCGTATAGGTTTCATCCGGCCCATCGTCAAAGGTCAGCGCGATTTCATGATTGGTGGCTGCGATGCGACGATGCACACGATTGTCAAAGTGTCGTGCGTAGATATTGGGTATCAGCTGATAAATGCCAATTGCCGCGAGCAGAGCAAGTAAGCAAATACGCATCATTCCACTCCTTTCCATTTTACACATCGTTTCGCGTCGCCAAGAGGTTTTGCCAAACCTGCGTGCTGTTTTCCTTGAGTTCTGTATGGATGGTTTCCATATGGGCCTGCACCTGGGTGAAAGTTTGGTGCCATTTATAGTTGTCGATGGCTTTCAGGATTTCGCCCGTTGTAAATACACTTTGCCCAATTCCCATTTCTTCGATAAAGGCGGCATTTTTTTGTTCCTGGCCAAGGCTCGGCCGGTAGGCTAAAATGGGGATTTCTGTGTGAATCGCTTCAAACAGGGTGATGCCTCCGGGCTTTGAAAGCAACAAATCAGCCTGATTCATTTCGGAAGCAATGTCCTGGACAAATCCCTTGACCTTTAAATTCGGATACATGCTCTTCAGTTTCCGATAGGATTTATGGTTGTGTCCGGTGATGATGGTTGCATCGATGGTCGGATCATCGCAGATCCAGCGGTAGAGGGTGTGGTCCTCCGGCAGCATGCCGAATCCGCCGCCCATAATCAAGAGGCGGATGGGATCGTGTAGGGTGCGGGTTCTTTTTTCCCGCGGCATCTGGAAGGCTTTGCGCACCGGGATACCGGTTACCGTAATCTGATCCGGACGAACACCCTTCTCGATCAATTCCTGTTCAACGCTTTCGCTGGCCACCATATAATGGGTAACTTCCGGATGCAGCCATTCCGAGGCGGAAGTTACATCGGTAATCACCGTAATCAAGGGGAGCCTGCTGCCTTTTTTTTCTTTCCATTCCCCTAAGACTTGCGTGCAGATGGGGAAGGTGGAAATCAAAACGCTGGGCATTTCCTTATCGATAAATTTGTTTGTTTTCTTTTGTGACAGTTTGGCAAACAAAGATGCCGCGTTGTCATCATTTGAATTTTGCTCATAATATCGGTTGTACAGGGATTCATAGTTTTTCACCAAAAAGCGGTAGCCGGAGTAAATGGGCTGTGACAGTTGCGGCATCAGCCATTTCAACAAATCGACTTCCTTGATTTCCGCATGGGCGTATTGTGACAAAAAATCTTCCCGAATGGCGTCGGTGACCATTTTATGGCCGGCACCAAAGCCGGCGCTGAAGATGGCGACCTTCTCCGAACGGCGATGTATCAGCTCGGCGGACAGGGCAAAAATGGCGGCAGGCGAATAGCCTTTTGCAACATTCTGCATGCGGGCGCGCATCATCGGCAAACGGTGAGGCTGATTTTCCAGCAAGGCGACTTTTTCCGCCAGTTCATCGGGGGAATCCACTTGAAGCGCCATCCCTTCCTGAACGAGAAATTCCGTGTTTTCCGCTTCCTGGCCTGGGATCATAAAGGGAATGAGCATGGGCACTTGGCGCAAAATGGCCTCGGTCGTTGTCAGTCCGCCCGGTTTCGACATCATGCAGTCGTGGCTATCCATCAGGTCGCGAATATTTCGGGTAAAGCCAAAGAGGGTCAGACGTTCCGTATCGATTTCATCTTGAAATTGGGTGGCAAGACTTTCGTAGAGCTTCTGATTGTTGCCGCAAACCGCTGTGACGGAAACGGAAGTATCCGCCATCAAGGTCTCCAGACAGTCGGCCATTTCGTCTAAACCAAGGGACCCGGCCATGGCCAGAATTTTCAAAGGCTTTGCGGATGAATGTTCCGGCAGGGGCTCGTAGAATTCTTTTCGCGTTGGGATGCCGAAGGCATGAATCCGGTCCGGCGCGACGCCCTTGTCCACAAGATCCTGCTTGGTCCATTCGCTGCCGACCAGATAGCCGTCAACGGCTGGACTCAGATAGGTCTGGTGGGCGATAAAGTCGGTGACCACAGCCAGGTATGGGCAGTCCAAACGGGTATGCCGTTTGATCTTGGCAACAATTTCTACGGCAAAGGGATGGGTCGACACGATTAGGTCCGGGTCAATCAGCTGAATCTCCAGATTCAAAGACCGCCAGACTTTTCGTGCGATGGCATCACAGAAGGTTTTATTGATGATTTTTTTGTTGGCCAGCCAGTAGAGATCGCCATAGGTTTTCGGCATCTTGGTTGCCAGAAAGGCATAGCCTTCCACCATCAAGCTATCGAGCCTCTCGTTGCTGTCTCGAAAAATATCTAAAGTTTTAACGGCGTATCCTTTTGATTCATAGAGTTCTGCCAAGGCATGCGCCGCCTGATTATGGCCGCCTCCCGTGGACGCGGTTAACAACAAAATAGTTTTCATATCGATTCCTCTCAGTAATGACTTCCAATTTTTTCTTCCATCATTATTCTATGCTTGCGGTTTTAAGGGCAGTTTAACAGAAGATTAAATTTTCATTAAACCGAGGTGTTTCTTTATAAAAAGAGGCTGAGCTCTCCAATTTTCATGCCAATTCGATTGCTGCAATTCATCACATTTTGCATGGCTGCGTGCATGATTTCCTGTTCTTGACGGTCGGGATCGCTTGCTTGTTCCAATTTTTTGGCCTGTTCGATCATCAGGTGTGCATGGTGAATAATATCGTTGACCGTTATGGATATTTTTTTCTGGTAATGGTTCATGGCTTTCTCCCTTTCTCTATGAATGTTGTCTCACTTACGGGGGATTTTACGATGATTCGCAATTCGATGGTGCAGCGTCTAGCGTAGCCGGATCGCACGCTTGGTCTTGCAGATGATTCATCTTGCAGAAATAGCGGTAGAATTGATCGGCAATCTCCTGCGAATCAGTAGGAGCAAGCAGGTCCCGCATATCCGCAAGGATCGGCTGCATGTTGATGTTGGAAACAATCTTGTAGGGTGTGTTGCCCCAGCGTTTTGGCCAATCCGCTTCTGAAAAATAATTCCAAAGAAGCAGCGAATGGTCTTCGGGCAGCGCGAGTTTGTAGTGGTCATGGCTCTCGATTTGTCCGCTTCTGCACAAATCGCCGAAGAAGTCGGCCTGAACCATAAAAGCCCCCACTATTCTGCGGTTTCGCTCCTTTTCTCCCTTGGCAAGTTGTGTCAGCAGGCAGACCGAGTTGGGTTTTAATTTGCGCGGGATGCGAATTTTCCCTTTGGAAGGGCCGTTCAGATAATGGCCTGTTGACAAGACCCGCGGGAGCGGGGACGCGGCCGGCCAATCGTTTGGGATATCGAAGACCGCCTGGGATTTTCGCGTGATTCTCAGGTTGCGGAGCCGGTTTTTTCGGATCTGTTTGTCGTGGTGGGCGCGTTTTTTGGCTTCCTCCACCTGTCTTTTTTCATCCAGAAGGCAATTGATTTTTTTCTGAGCGCGGGGGTCCTTCAGGGTTAAGAAGGACGCAAAGGCGTCAGGGTAGATAAAGTTTTTGTCCCCTCGAGAAAAACAGACGGTGATGCGGTGGTCTGTCAAATCCGTTACAATGCCTTTCCCGAAGGAGGAATGGCGAATGGCTTGGCCAATTAAACTTGTTTGCATTTCTCAGTTCCTTTCTTTTTGAGGCACTATTTGTTTGCTTCATCCATAGGGCGGTTGATATCGTGAACTCTCAATACGATACTGCCCCTGTCGATTTGCAATTCCACTTTGTCGGTTTGAAAATCAGCTAGTTCGCCCAGGGTTATAACCGTGCCGACAGGGATGCCATCCATGTCCAGGGTAACCGTATCGATCATATCCTCCGGATAGGAGGCATAAGGGATTTCCAAATTCTGCTTTTCTAAAATGCCCGTAACCCGGTCGGTATTTTTCAAGAGAATGTGGGCCACGCTATTGATTTTTTGGTTGGCTTTGAGCGCCTGAAAACTGATGTGGCTGATTTCACGGGTCACGAAATCACGGTTTTTCTCCTTGATTTGGGCGCGGATTAGCTGATCGTCGAGCTTGACGTTGATCTTGCTTCCTTGACGTTTTTCACGCGTGAGTTTGTTTGCGAGGGATGTCTCCATTTGAATGGAAATGGATTCTTGCAAGGCGCCGCCATAAATCACGCAAGGGATCTTTCCGTCCCGCCGCAATTGCCGGGCTTTTCTTTTTGCGTTTCGTCTTTCAACGGTGATCATGTTCATTTTTTCCTCCTTAAGGACCTTTGCTTTTTTGGATTATTAAAAAAGAAGAGCGATTCATACGACACCTTGCGGCGCAATACCAAAAGCCCTTCTTCATTAGACGGTTCTTTTATATGAAATTTACGGATACGGGCAAGCGGATGCCCACCAGTCCCGAATGTTAAAAAGAAGGGCTCTTCATACGACACCCTGCGGTGCAATACCAAAAGCCCTTCCGAATGGACGGTTCTTTTTTATAAATTACATTGAGCTTACCATAACCAGGTAGAAAAGGCAAGCTGTGTAAATTTTATTCATAGAGCGGGGTAAAGCCGATGCCAAATTCCTCGCCCAATTGAATTTCCAAGATTTGATAATCGGCCGCTTCAACTGTGGTCAGTCGGTCCGGCTGCTGAATCGTAATGGCGTAAATGCCCGCTTCCTTGGTGATTTCAGCTTCCTTGCCCGGCATGATGATCATCTTCCGATCAAATTGTGAAGCTTCGTTGAGGGCTTGGATAAAGGCTTTGCGTTCCTTTTGATCCGAGAAGGCCGACAGGGAGTCGGACAGCAGAACGATCAGGTTCCTTTCCGTGGATTCCTTCAGTTTTTTCAAGAGCAGCGGCCATCCGTTTTCATCGCTGGTCCGTAAGCCGCCATCGGAGATATCCAGTTGAATCATCTGCACATTGCCGTATTGGAAGGCGTAGGCGGAATCTTTCGGGTCCAGAAAACCGATGCGAGGCGTATGGACCGCCGCACTCATAGGCGTCAAGTAGATGCCCAGTTTTCCTTCCGCCATGGAGGCTTCCAGCTTGGGCGCCAGCAATTGGTTCAGGAAGGTGTCGGTTTCTTCAATGCCGCAGGCGACGAGGAAACGGTCTGAGCGCTGCAAGGCCGAATTCAACGGCGGAATGGTCAATGGCAGCTGGGTCGATTCCGGAAGTGCTGGCAGGCTTGCGTTCAGCGCCTGGAAACTCATCAGCTTGTCAAACCGAACGATACCGGTGTATCGGCTCTCCGGTCGGTCTTCGTAGAGATAGAGGCGTTTGACGGTCACCGGGCCTTGAATGGTCTCCGGCAAGGTGACGCTGACTTTTTGCCATCCCGTGAAGGTGACGCGGGTAATCGGCAGATAGAAGTTCTTGCCGTATCCGTCGCTGACTTTGATCTTCAAGAGGGCGCCTTGGCCGTCGCCGTAGCACCAGAAGCTGATGCCGTCCGGCCGGTAACCCAGTTTGATGCCCTTGTCGCCCATTAGCAAATCGGCGCTTCGATTCTCAGAAGTATGGGCGAAATCATAACGCAAGGCCAGGCTGGTCGTGCCGGTCTGAACGCCTTCTGCCATTTCACCCGAAACTTCCACATAATTGTCCGGATCGGTTGCGGCGGTACGGGTCGGCAATTGCTTGACGTAGAAAGGCAGATCAGCCGAAAAGGCTGCCAAATCATCCAATGGATGGACTTCTTTTTCCTGTACCCCAACCAGAACTGGAATCGTCAGTCGGGCATTTTCGTAAGCCACGACCAGTCCGCCGGCGCCCGGCAGTGCCGAAGCGGTAAAGCGGGTGCCGTTCAGGCTGCCGACCCCGCCGATCACGGAAAGGTCCCAGTCTGCGGGATCCAGGGTGCGGGTGACCCCTTCGCTGTTTTTCCCGGTCAGGGGCGACAGATAGTCCGCCAGGTCCAGCTGCTGGTTGGGTGCCAGGATCATTTTGGTTTGCTGGCTGCTTAAGGCCTGGATGGGACCGTCGATCCAAATGGTTTTGGTGGCTTCAATTTGGCCGCTGACCACTTGGAGGGTCAAAAAGCCGGAGCTTTCCGGAATTGCAGCACCGTTTTTCCAACGAACATTGACGCCTGAAGTGCTGTACTTGTAGGATGTTACGGGCATTGGATGGCCGTAGTTGTCCAGCCCCTTCAAGTTCAGTTCGATGGGCACGCCCGGAAGGTAAGGGCCCGGACTGGGTTCAATCGCTATGGAGGACAAGTCGCCTGCACGGTTTTTGTCTGTGATGCCAAATCCATTGGCGACCGGTCGTTCCGCACCGTCGGAAGGGCGGTTGACCAGAACCGGATTGCTCATGGCAGGCGTTTGGTAGGCCAGGGTTGTAGACCCGCCGCCGTCCAGATTGACGGCCCTATAAGCGCCCAACTCCTTCATCAAGTCAGCCAGTTCGGTTTGGGTCATGCCGCGGTAATTGCCGTATCGGCCCTCCACGGCGACTAGGTAAAGGGTATTCTTGTCTTTGGAAATCCCAGCAGCGGTACGCGAGTGGTGACCGTTGATGGGAACGGAAAATCGATTGACGGTTTGTCCGTTTTCAACAAGGAGACCGCCGGTTCCCAAAGCCATTTCAATGTGGCTTAAATAGGGGCTGGTGGTCACGCTGACGCGGTCGCCCACAGATGCCGACCCTAAGAGTTCTGCAATCCTGTCGGCGCGCTGGGCCAGAACAAAGCCGTTGGCCGGAATGGCTGCAGCCGGCTGATTCTTTCTGATTTCTGTAATGCGGTTGTTAACGACTACAATCTCCACCAGGTTGGCGGCTTGGGTGCCGATGGAAGTTTTGCCCCAGTTCTGATCATAGGCGAAAAGTCCCAGATATTGGCTGGAAGCCTTGTTCCATCCGTCCAATGGCCATTTTGTGCCATTGATGGTGACCGAGACGCTGGGAACCAGGGATTGAAAGTCCAGACCTTCGTACCGGTCCATGAGAATCAGGGGTTCCGTATTGGTGGTGGCGGTGCGGTAGTCAAAAGGAATACTGCTGCTTAGCAGGCTTCCGTCACCGATCATGGCGCCAATGGAGGAATAGTTGATGTTTTTATAGAAAAAGTCCCCGTTGACCCCAACCAAGGCATCGGCACCCTTCAGCATGGTGGTAACCCGTGATTTTGTGCCAAGACCCGATTCAGGGGTCAGCAAGGTTGGAGAAAGATTGGGAGCGGTTAAGTCGACCGTCACCACATGGATGCGCTGCCATCCGTCTTGGGTGAGTCGCTCGATGGTTGTCAACTCCATTCCATTTGCCAAAGAGTCTCTTGTCTGGGTTTCTGCGTAGGGCGGTGCAGACAAAGAAAACGCGGCAGTCGAAGCTGCCGCGAGAATCATGCTACACAATAAACATCCCACGGTGAAAAGCTTTTTCATGGCTAGTCTCCTTTCGGCGGCAATCGCCGTCGTCTATTTGTGTCGTTTTACAGTATGGAAAAACAATTCCATTTGCTCGCCACTTTTCATGGCGTTGAGAATGTTGTGTTTCGCGGTGGGGATCTCCTTGTACAGTGCCGCCATCCGCCGGTCCATTTCTTCCCGAACGGTGTTTTTATCGGCCGGGCATGGACTTTTTACTACGGGTACATTATGGGTTTTGACGACATGAACGACATCACGCTCCTCGGCGTAGATCATGGGACGAATCATCCAAAGATCTTTTCGGGAAAGATAGGAGAGGGGCGAGAAGGTATGCATGCGTCCTTCGTAATAGAGGCTCATGAAGAGCGTATTAATGGCATCATCCAGATGATGGCCCAAAGCCAAAACATTCAAGTTCCGCTTCTTCATCTCATCATGGAGGGACCCTCTCCGCATTTTTGCGCAAAGGGAACAAGGATTCTTTTCCTTGCGTTCCTCAAATACGATCTGTGCGATTTCCGTCTCGACAATCGTCAGTGGGATATCCAGTTCCGCACACCAGTCTTTGACGACCTGTGTATTGAAATTTTCAAATCCCATGGAGATCATAATCGCTTCCAAATGGAACTTGTTGGGCGAAAAGTATTGGTAGAGTTTCATGGCTTTCAAAAGGGCCATGGAATCTTTTCCGCCTGATAGACCGACTGCGACTCGGTCGCCTTCGCGGATCATGCCAAAGTCCTTGTCGGCACGGCGAATGCAGCCAAGTAATTTTTTCATATGACACCTCTTCGTTTTGAATTCCTGTTTATTTTATCATATCTCCCATGGGGGATTTGTTAAGAAATTAAGTCATGAAAAAACCCTTCACCAGGTGAAGGGCTTCGATCTTTATAGAAACTTTGCAATTTCAGCAGCCTTGAGGACTTTGCCTTTCGATACGACTTTTCCGTCGACCTCCAAGGCTGGCGTTGCCATAATGCCGGCGGCCAAAATCTCTTGCAGTTCGGTGATGTAATCAATGGTTGCATCCAGATTCTTTTCCGCAACGACCTGCTTTACATTTTCCAAAACCGTTTCGCAATTCTTGCATCCCATTCCATACACTTTAATATTCATCGTTTTTCTCCTTTTTATTTGAGTTTTTTCTGTTTTTATAATTCGTTGAGCTGGCGGAGCAGCGTATCATCAACCTGCAGGTCCTTGCAGGTATAATTCCCTTCCAGGTAGGTCAGGGTTCGCTGGCGGTCTTCCGGATAGTCGGAGGAGACGTTCAACATGTTTTGAATCGCCTGGGTCCATTCCGGCTCGTCTTTCAAAAAGTCTTGGTCCCATTGATAATAGGTGTAGCCGTCTTTGCGCTGGGTTTCAATAATGCCGACCCGCTTGAGTTTCCCCAATTGCTTGGAGGTATTGGTTTGCGTTAAATCGAGCAGGCTCATGATCTCCGTTACGCAAAAGGGTTGAATCATCAGAAGCCTTAAGATTCGCAAGCGGGTGTCATCGCCGATGGCCTTTAGTAGATTGGTTTGCATAAAGCCCTCCTTTTTTTATACATTCCATTTATGGAATATTCTATTTCAGTATAGGGGTGGCATCTTGTCTTGTCAATTTGCAACCTAGAGCAAAATGTGCGAAGTTGCATTGAAAAGATAACCAACCAAGACGATGGCGATGCCGACGATGGAAACAAATACGGCAATTAGTTTTGGCTTGATTACCTTGCGGAGCAAGAGCATTTCCGGCAGGGACAGGGCGGTCGTTGCCATCATAAAGGCAATGGCGGTGCCGATGCCTACGCCTTTCATAATCAGGGCTTCCGCGATGGGAATGGTGCCCAGCGCATTGGAGTATAGCGGAATGGCAACCGCTGTGGCAAAGATGACAGCCAAAGGATTATCCGGTCCGGCGTTGGCAGCCAGCCAGGTTTCCGGTGCCCATCCATGGATGGCAGCACCCAAGCCGATTCCGATCAGCAGGAAGACCCAGATTCGACCGACGATTTCCTTGACCTGATCCACGGCAAAGGATACCCGGTCTTTGGTTTGCATTTCAGGGATTTCCGCATGACCCATCTGCATTTGATAGACGTATTCTTCCACTTGGGATTCCAGTTTTAAAACACCGATTAGAATTCCGCCGACCACACCGACTGCAACCCCGCAAACGACGTAGAGCAAAGCCAGTTTCCAGCCGAATGATGCCAAAAGGATCGCAAAGGCTGCCTCGTTAACGATGGGGGAGGTGATCAGAAAGGAGAAGGTAACACCCAATGGCACGCCGGCTTCCACGAATCCGATAAAGATGGGAACGGAAGAACAGGAGCAAAAAGGGGTGACGATCCCCAAAAGGGATCCCAATACATGTCCTTTCAAGCCGCCGACTTTCTCCAGCATTTGCTTGGTTCTTTCCGGCGGGAAGTAAGAGCGGATATAGGAAATGGTAAAGATCATAACGCTTAAAAGAATGATGATCTTGATTACATCAAAGAAGAAAAAATGAACGCTTTCACCGAGTGCGGTCGCCCGTGAAAGGCCCAAGGCACCTTCTATAAATAGGGTAACGAGTTGATCTAGCCAGTTGAACATAGTATCGCCTTCCTTTTTTGAATTTCCATATGAGTTGTGAAATCAAATGACTTATTTGTCATATGCCAAAAGTGGAATATGACAATTGCAGTATACCCCCTCTCGGATTTCCTGTCAATAGTTTCACAGAAAAAATCAAGCGCGGGAAGACTTACAGAAAAAAGGCGATGGAATAAATAAAGCGCCGATGAAAATCGGCGCTGTTTTAAATCGGATGGATGGTCGCAATGACAACGGGTTCATTGAGCCCGTCGTCTGCGCATTTCATATTGACATCGACATAGACGAGATGACCGTCCTTGTGAATATAGTGTTTCTTTGTCTCGACATGCTGTGCAGTGCCTTCAAACAAGTCCTTGTAGAGGGACTGGAAGAGTTCCCGCTCCGATGGATCGGTGAGTTCTTCAAATGACTTGCCGATCAATTCGGCTTTTGTGTAGCCCAAAAGTTCGGTGAAGGCCTCGTTGATGACCAGGGCTTCGCTGTTGAAGTTAAAGATACCCAAGGCAACCGGGGTCGCCTGAAAAAGAAACAGGTACTTTTGTTCCAACAGCAAGAGGCTTTGCTGGTTTCTGATTTTCTCGGTAATATCCTCCATCAGGATCAAGAGCTCTGGGTTCTCTTCCTGATGGTCGATATGAGAGATGGTGAGGTCCATCCACAGGCGGTCGCCTGTTTTGGTGACAAAAAGCATGCGTTCTTTCTGTCCGGTCGGTTTGATTTTGAACATTTTGTCCAAAAGGTGAAAGAGTTTTGGCAGCAATTCCGGATGGACAAATTCCGTCAGATGATGGTGAAGCATGCCGGTGCGGGGGTAGCCGATCCGTTTGGAGGCATCCCGGTTGATGTATTGGACGAAACCGGCCTCATTGATTAAGACAATCCCAATGGGGCTGTACTGGGTGATGCGCTCAAAGAGTTTTTGGTTTTCGCGGATCGCACGCTGCTGAACGCGTTTTTCCGTTTCATCGATCAAAAAGCCTTCCAGGTAGGCTTCGCCCTGGGCATTTCTGCGGGAGATGCACTCCATGCGTATCCACTTGTCGCTTTTGGAAAGCGCGTAGCCAAATTGATGGCTGAAGAGGGTATCCGAAGTCACCCGTGTTCGATGGAGCAGGTTTTCATAGATCAGCTCGCCGCGCGGAGAACGGATCTTTCGGATCAAGCTTTCGGGCGTTGGATGGCTGGTCTTCAGTTCAAGAAGCTGCATGGCGGAATGATCCATATAAACGGGATTTTTCCGGTCGGGATAGATTTCAAAATAGCCGACGCTTCCAATGCGCAAGAGGGTTCGCAATTGTTCCCGGGTTTTTTCTTCGGTTATGTCCTGCAGGATTCCGTTCATGCGGGAGGGCTGGTCTTCCTTGTATAAAATGACTTTTCCGATCAGGCGAACCCAGATCCATTCCCGTTCTTTGCCGCGGATTCGAAATTCCAATTTGAAGTTTCCGGTTGGCTTGGTGAAGTACTTTTGGGTCTCATCGGTAATATCGGCCAAATCCAGGGGATGAACCCATTCGCGAACCATGCCCATGTCAAAGGGTTTCTTTGGCGCGCGCAGACCCAGTTCGTCAAACAAGAATCCGTAGAGGAAAACACGGTTGCCGTCGGCAAACCATTCCCATGCCCCCATGCGGGCGGAGTCAATGGCGGTGTTCAGGCGTTTTTGCACGCTTTGGTAGGCAAAGCCGTGGTATTTCAACTGCGAAACATCTTCCAGGAGGCCGAGGATTTCACCGCTTTTCAGTCCCTGAAAATGGGCGCGAAGCCAAATGAGCTCTTCCGATCCGTGGGGAAGCAGGCGAAACAAAAGCGTAGACACGGTTGGGTTGTTTTGGGCGTTGTGCAGGCGCGAGTCGAAACGGGCCCGATCATCAGGGTGGATTTGATAGAGCAGGTCGTCATAGGTTGCCGACTGAATGGCGCCGAAGTCCTCTTGCGACCGTTCGCGCACAGAGAGTCGGAATGTGTTGGGAAACTGGACGACAAAGAAGCCCAGCATGCTCGATTCCAGCAAATCTGCAAGATTGTATTGCTCATCGTACAAGGCCAAACTAGCGTTTAGATAAAACGGCGGTTGTATCATAGAATCCCCTCCTGAACCCTTTTCTCTATCATATCAAAAGGAAAGTGAAGGGGAAAGACTTTGGGTGGTAAACCAAAAAAACAATATGGTTGACAAATGCTTCGGGCTTTGGTTTAATGTAAACACAATGTTGTTGGGAGGTTTACAATGAAAACGAGAGATTTGGTATTGATTGCCTTATTCACGGCGCTGACGGCAGTTGGCGCGTTTATCAAGATCCCGATTCCACCGGTTCCCATTACCTTGCAGCTGGCCTTTGTTGCCTATGCAGGGATCTTTTTAGGCGGAAAAAGAGCGATGATTTCACAATTGCTTTATTTGATGATTGGCTTGATTGGGATTCCCATCTTTGCAAACGGCGGGGGAATTACCTATGTGTTTCAACCGACATTCGGTTATTTGATTGGTTTTTTGCTTTGCGCGACCTTGATTGGATATGGCGTGGGTCGGTTGAAGAAAGTTACCTTTTCCGGTGTATTCATGTGGAGCGTTATCGGGCTTGCGCTTGTTTATCTGGTGGGTGTCTTGTATTTGTACGGGATCGTAAACCTGTATTTTGGGAGCACCATGACCCTGGCCGGGGCCTTGAAGGCCGGTTTTATTCCCTTTGTCCTCAAGGACTTGGCGGTGCTGGCGATTGTTTCCTGGACGGCAGTCCGCGTGGTGCCAAGGGTAAGACAGTTTACCAACAATTAAGAGTTTCGTAAGAAAAAAGCAGGGGGCGGGTAAGGTTTGTTTTGTATCGTTGTTTTAGGGAGGAATTCCAATGAAAAAACGACGAATGAAAAAGATCGGGCTCGTCTTGTTTCTTTTTATCATCATTTGGGTTAGCTGGGTGAATGGAAGCATTCAAGGCGCTGAATTTCAGTTGAATCGGGCGCTGCCCCGGCAGATTCAGGCGGCAAGGCCCTTATATGTATCGGCGGAAGCCATTCCGGAAGCCATGGTTGAAGCGATTGTGCAGGCGGAAGACCATCGGTTTTACTACCACCCTGGGATTGATCCCATCGGGATTGTTCGCGCCGCCGGCGTGAATTTGAAGGCGGGAAAAGTGGTGGAAGGCGGAAGTACGCTTACCCAGCAGCTGGCGAAGAACTTGTTTTTGACGCCGGAGCGAACCATGATTCGAAAACTCAAGGATATGACCCTGGCGGTTGAGCTGGAAGTGCTTTACAGCAAAAGAGAGATTGTGGCCATGTATTTGAACCTGGTTTATTTCGGGGAAGGCGCCTACGGAATTGGCGAGGCTGCGGAGACCTACTTTGCGAAAAGCGTTTCGGAACTGACGCGGGAGGAATGTGCGATTTTAGCAGCGATTCCCAGAGCGCCCAGCACTTGCAATCCCATTGCGGACCAGGCGTCTGTGGGTAAACGAAAACAGAAAATACTGGCGATGATGAGTCGCCCATAAAAAAACGGATGCTCGAGCATCCGTTTATTTTCGTTTATGGTTGAGAATCAGTTGTTTTCTGAATTGCAGAGGCGTCATGCCGACTTCGCTGCGGAAAACCTGTGTGAAATGGCTTTGGCCGCCGTATCCGAGATACAAGGAGATTTCCAGGATGCTGTTGATCGGATCCTGAAGCATCTGCTTGGCCGTGTCCATGCGGACGTGGGTCAGATATCGCTTGAAGGACATGCCGGTTTCCTCTTTCAACAGGCGGGACAGATAGCTGGGATGAAGATTCAAGGTCTGCGCCAATTCGCTGAGCCGATAGTTTTTCGTTTTGTTTTCCTCGATCAGCTGGATGGCCCGGGAAATCAAGGTGGAATAGGACCCGGCCTGTTCCTGCTTGACCTGCTCGGCAAAATCCAAGACCATGGCGAGATGAAGACGCCGTACTTGGTCGAAATCGGTTTCGCGCTCGGCTTGTCGAATATAGGAAGCCTTCAATTTCAGAGTTTTTTCCTCATTGACCCCGCCCTGAATGGCGGCGTGGGCAGCCAAGGTGGCGGTGGCAACCAGCCGGTTCTTTTCTGTCCGCATCAGTTCAAGACTGGGATGCGCTTGGTTCAAGTCAATCTGTTGAAAATGGAAAAGGGCTTTTTTGATAATCTCGGGCTGGCCGTGCCGGATTGCCTTCATGATTTTTTCTTCCAGCTCGTAGGTTTCCGTTTCATTGGTTGCCTGGAAATGCTCATGGGCGGGTTCAGGTCGGTCGACCGGGTAGGAATCGATGGTTGATTCAAAACTCAAGAGTTCCTTGCGAAACATGTTCCAAGCCAGATATCCATAATAGTAGCGCTGCATATCGCCCGTTACGGCCAAATCGTAATCGTATTGGCGCAAGACGGGCAGTTGTCCATAGGGCAGCATGGCTGTCTTCAACCGATAGCGGATCTTTTCCTCCGTTGGCCGGTACAAGAGCATGGGGCCGAAAACCAATAGCCCTTGGTTTGCCGGCAGGGCAAAATAGGCTTCATTCAGCTCGGTCGTCAAATGTTTCGGCTTATCGTACGCAGAGAGCTCGGTTGGAAAGCTCAGGATGATGCGACGATGCGTTTCGTTAAGGGGATCCCGCGTTTTGGGTTCTTCCGACAAGAGTATTTTCTTTTTATAGACCCAGCAGACCGGAATGCGTGTTGCAGATCGAAACAGGCGGATCATCGCTTCTAAAGTTTCCATGGCCTCTCCTTTGTCAGTATTTGGCACTTCTTCTCTATCATATCAAAATCTGGGGGTTCAGAAAAGTCTGAAGTGGAAATAAAAGGGAATAAAAAGGAAAATAATATAAGAGAAGAGCCAAAAGCTTTCTTTTCCTCGGTAAATCTCCTTGCTACACTGAAAGTAAGGAGGGATTCTTATGGAGAAGCAGCGAGTCATTCAGGAATATGTACCGGGAAAACAGGTGACCCTCGCCCATGTGATTGCAAAACCGCAACGAGATCTTTGCGATAAATTGGGCTTTCCAGAAGCATTTGGCGAATCGCTGGGGATCTTGACGATAACGCCGGGGGAAGGCGCGATCCTTGCCGGGGATTTGGCAACCAAGTCGGGCCGCATTGCTCTGTGTTACGTCGATCGGTTCAGCGGATCGGTTGTTGTTCGGGGAGAGGTTTCGGCTGTGGAATCATCGCTGCGCGCAGTGGTTTCTGTGCTGGCAGAGCGACTGGGATTTACAGGCTGTCAGGTGACCAGAACATGAAGGTGCTCTTTATCGGCGCCGTCGATGCGGGCAAGACCAGTCTGATTCAGCGATTGACCAAAGATCGGATTTGGGAAGAGAAAACAGGGTGTGTGATTTACGGGGATTGGATGGATACGCCCGGGGAGCTTTTTGAAAACCAGGCCTTTTTTCGAAGGCTCCTGCAATTGAGCAATCAGGCAGACTTGGTATTGTGGGTGGAAGATGCCACCAATCTGCAGCTGGGCAAACAATTGGAATATCGGCAACTGATCAGAACAACCGTAATCGGCATTGCCACGAAGATCGATCAAGACCAGACTGATATTCTGGAGGTGTCCAAGCGGATGCAGGAACTGGGCATTTGGCGCTGGTTTCCCCTGAGCAATGAAACGGGGGAGGGGATTGAAGCCTTGCGGGATGCGCTCCTGGAGTGGGATCATATGATCAGGCAAGAATAGCAGGCATAAAAAGCGGGTACCCTTGAGGTACCCGTTATTTTGTGCGTTTCATCACTTCGTCGGCCAGGGCCTGGTAGTCCTGGGCGCCTGCCGTCCGCGGCGCATATTCGAAAATCGGCAGGCCCAAAAAAGGCGCTTCGACCAATTGAATGTTTTTTCGAATGGCGGTATCGAAGACCAAGTCGCCGAGGGAGGCCTTGAGTTCTTTTCGCATGCCGCGCATGACACGGGTCCGTGACTCATATTGGGTAAAAAGAATGCCAAGAACAGGTAGGGGCGAACGGGAGTCTTGTTCGAAGCCCTGCAGGTGGCGCCGCAGTTCGCGGTAGCCGTCCAAGGCAAATTTATCGATCCGCAGGGGAATCAGAACTGAATCCGCTGCCAGCAAGGCATTTTCGGTGAGAAGGTCCAGCGTGGGATCATTATCGATGATGATGTAATCATAATCCGATTGGAGAGCGGGCAAATGACGGGCAAGGCTGTTGCGATCCTTAGGCAGATTCTTTGGGTCAAGCGTATAATCGCTAGGAATAAGATCTAAGTTAGGAACCACATTGCGGATCAGAACCTTCTCAGCCGATACCGTGTCCGACAGCCAGGCGGCGATTCCCGGTTGAGCGGACGGATTGACGCCCACACCGGCAGAAGCATTGCCCTGCGGGGCATTGTCAAGCAAGAGCACACGTTTTTGATTGTTCGCCAAGGCTGCAGCCAGATTAATGGCTGTTGTCGTTTTGGCGACACCTCCTTTTCGATTGTAGATCGCAATAGTCGTCATTTGCTTTCCCCCCTGTTTTTATGATAACAAAGAAGGCAGCGGGAAATGGAAAGGTTTTTGCCAAGAAAGGGCACTTTCTTGTCATTTGATGAAATAGAGAGCGCTTTCCAGTAGGCAGGCTATGGGTTATCTGATAAAATTTTAAGTACTAGCAATAGAAAATGGGGATCGCAAGCGAGGGAAGGAGAAACAATGAGCAGAGGGTTTCGTCTTGAAGATATTGTGGATATCCAAAAACTGCAGGAAATACAGGACCGCTTTTCCGAAGTGACGGGATTGGCGGCAATTACCGTGGATTATACAGGGGCGCCCATCGTCAAATATAGCAATTTTACGCCATTTTGCCAGGCCATGCGGGAACGGGAGGAATGCTTTCGCTGTTTCCACTCAGACGCCCACGGGGGGCTGGAAGCCGCGCGAACAGGAAAGCCCTATATCTACTACTGCCACACGGGACTGGTGGATTTTGCGGCGCCGATTATGTTCGAAGGGCAGTTTATTGGCGCCCTTTTGGCCGGACAGGTCCGGGTCAAGGGGGATCCGCCGGAATGGCTGAAAGACCAGGGGGTGCGTTCGGAAGAGTGGAGAGAAGAGCCTGAACTCATCGAATTGCAAACGCAGTGCAAGGCGATGTCCGTTCGCAAGATCAAAGCGGCGGCGGAACTGATGTTTGTGATTACCAACTATATTGTGGAACAGAGCGTGATTACGGCCAACCAAGAGATGCTGAATGAAAAGAATCTAAAGCTGATCGAAGAGATGGAAGCCCGAATGGAATTGGAGCAAGCCCTGAAGGAAGCCGAATTGAAGGCTTTGGAGAACCAGGTCAATCCGCATTTTCTCTTCAATGTCCTCAGTTCCATCAATTCGCTGGCCTTGATCGAAGATGCGCCGAAAACTTCTGAGATGGTCTATGCCCTTTCGGAAATGCTTCGCTACACCTTGAAAAGAAATATGGACCAGACGGTCATGCTGAAAGATGAACTGGACTATACGGAAAAATATCTGAAGATTCAAAACATCCGCCTGAGTGATGGCATTCATGTGAAGTGGGAAGTGGATGACGCGATGATGGATACGCGGGTGCCCTTTATGAGCATTCAGCCCTTGGTGGGCAATGCGGTCAACCACGGCATCTATCCCAAAGAGGAGGGCGGGGTGATCCATATACGCGCCAAGGATTATAAGAACCGCGTGGAAGTGTCTGTCACCGATGACGGCATTGGGATGACGAAAAAACGCCTCAAGGAAATCCAGATGATGAAGGAAGCGAAGGGGCAGACGCCTGAATCCATCGGAATCTGGAACACCTATAAGCGGCTGCAGCATTTGTTTGGGGAAGAAGCGGACTTGGTGGTTCGCAGTTCGGAAAACAAAGGCACCACCATTATTATGAGAATACCGAAAAACAGGGAGCTAAGTGATGTGGAAGATACTGATCGTTGATGATGAAATGCTGGTTCGGCAATCCATGAAGATGATCATACAGAGGAAATTTCCCCAATTGGTTCAGATTTTGGAAGCCAAGAATGGGAAAGAGGCGGTCGAATTATACGAAGCCTATTTTCCCGACTTGATTATGATGGATATCAAGATGCCGATTATGGATGGATTGGAAGCGGCCGGACGCATTCTGGACGGAACCCGCGAGCCGGTGGTTGTGTTCTTAACCGCCTATGCGGACTTTGAGTTTGCCCAGCGGGCGGTAAAACTCGGGGTGAAAGACTATATTCTGAAACCGCCCAAACCGGATGAAGTGGTGGAAGTCATTCACCGGCATCTGCAGGAAAACCATTTGAGTTTTGAAGCGAACCTGAAGAAGGTTTTGCATACGGTCCAGCAGCAAATCATGGTTGGCGATTTCAAGAAGGCAATAGACGCCTTTAACCGTTACCTGCGAATGGCCCATGAGGACCGGGAAACAGAAAGAGTCAATCTGCGGAATCTCTTTATGAAGCTCATTGAACTGGGGCATGAATTGGGCTTGGCCATGGACAGTGTTGATTTGGAAGGCTTTGAATCCACCTTCTTTATGCGGGACAAAAGGGCAACGGCAAACTATATGGAGAATGCCCTCAATTTGATTTTTGACTGGATTATTGATAAAAAGATCTCCTGTTTCGATACTGAGATCGAATTTGCTGTGAACTACATCAACCGCCATTACAAGGAGAATCCTTCTCTGCAGGAAGTGGCGGATTATATGAACTTGAGCGCCCATTACATGAGCAAGCTCTTTAAACGGGAGACGGGGGAGAATTTTTCCACCTATTTGACGCGATGCCGAATGGAAGAAGCCAAAGACCGGATCCAGTACACAGATGAGAATCTAATCGCCATTGCCTATGAACTGGGCTTCAACGAACCGAATTATTTTTCGCGTGTTTTTAAAAAAATCGAAGGGATCACCCCTTCCCAATATCGCAATCGCGTGCGCCGACAAGCCGATCCAAATTAGGATCGGCTTTTTCTTTTGGATAAATGGATTGTCCGAATGCAAGAAAGTGCTAGTGGATGGCAATTTCCTGCGGGCGCCTGTCAAAAAGTACAGGAAGTGAACCTCTCCTTATTAAAGGGAGGAAAGCGTTATTTGTTAGCATATAGAAGAATGGCGACGATGCCAAAAATCATGAAGGAGGAATTGCAATGGTTAAGGAAGCTCTAGGCATGGTGGAAACGAAAGGTCTGGTTGGCGCGATCGAAGCAGCCGACGCCATGGTAAAAGCAGCCAATGTTACCCTGATCGGATATGAAAAAATCGGTTCCGGTTTGGTAACGGTGATGGTGCGCGGCGATGTTGGCGCGGTAAAAGCGGCAACGGATGCGGGCGCCGCAGCTGCTGATCGAGTGGGTGAGGTTGTTTCTGTACATGTAATTCCACGTCCTCATACAGATGTGGAAATGATCCTGCCAAAGGCAGAGTAGGTTCGGATTAGGAGGAAGAAGAATGTCAGATCAATTGATGGAAAAAATGGTTGAAGAAGTAATGAAGAAGCTCGGCGGAGCGGCTGAGGAAGCGCCGGCGGCACCGACAGCACCCAAAGCGGCGGCAAAGGGATGCAATCTGACGGAGTTTGTCGGGACCAACCCGGTTGGCGATACGATCGGCTTGGTGATTGCCAATGTGGACGATCAATTGCTGGAAGCCATGAATGTGGAAAAGAAATATCGGTCCATCGGGATTATCGGGGCCAGAAGCGGAGCCGGTCCGCATATTATGGCGGCAGACGAGGCGGTCAAGGCGACCAATACCGAAATTATCTCCATTGAGCTCCCTCGCGACACCAAAGGCGGAGCCGGTCACGGAAACTTGATCATCTTTGGCGCTGACGACGTGTCCGATGTTCGACGCGCGGTGGAAGTCACCCTGAAAGAAGTTGACCGCACCTTTGGCGACGTATGGGGCAACGAAGTGGGCTATATGGAGCTGCAGTATACGGCGCGGGCCAGCTACGCATGCAACAAGGCTTGGAATGCGCCAATTGGCAAGGCGTTTGGCTTGATCGTAGGCGCACCGGCGGCAGTCGGCGTGGTAACGGCTGACGCGGCGGTCAAAGCGGCCAACGTTGAGGTCTTAAGCTACGCTTCACCAGCGACAACCAGCTACACCAACGAAGTGATCCTGTTTATCACGGGCGATTCCGGTGCGGTTCGGCAAGCGGTCCTGACGGCGAAGGAAGTGGGAACCAAGCTTCTCTCAACCATGGGCGGAGAGTGTGAATCAGCAACAACGCCTTATATTTAATCGGTTAGGAGGAAGAGGATGAGATCAAAAAGATTTCAAGTATTGGCAGAACGTGATGTCAATAAAGATGGATTTATCAAAGAGTGGCCGGAAGTCGGCTTGATCGCCATGGAAGGCCCCAATGACCCGACGCCAAGCATTAAAATTCAGAATGGAAAAGTTGTCGAGCTGGACGGGAAAAAACGGGAAGATTTTGACCTGATCGACACCTTTATTGCGGAGTACGGCATTGAATTGGATCGTGCGGAAGAAGTGATGGCGATTCCATCGGTCAAACTCGCAAAGATGCTGGTCGACGTCAATGTTCCCCGGGATGAGATGGTGAAATACACGATCGCCATGACGCCGGCAAAAGCGGCTGAAGTCTTGGGACATATGAATGTATTGGAAATGATGATGGCCTTGACCAAAATGCGTCCCCGAAAGACGCCTTCCAACCAGTGTCACGTCACGAACCTGAAAGACCATCCGGTTCAAATTGCGGCCGACTCGGCGGAAGCCGCCCTTCGCGGCTTCGACGAGCATGAGACGACTGTTGGCGTCGTGCGCTATGCGCCTTTTAACGCCCTTTCCCTGCTGGTCGGTTCCCAAGTGGGACGTCCGGGGGTTTTAACCCAATGTGCGGTTGAGGAAGCGACGGAATTGCATCTGGGGATGCGCGGACTGACCGCCTATGCCGAAACCGTATCGGTATATGGCACCGAGCAGGTCTTTGTCGACGGCGATGACACGCCTTGGTCCAAAGCCTTTTTGGCGTCCAGTTACGCGTCTCGCGGACTGAAAATGCGATTTACATCGGGCACGGGTTCCGAGGTGCAAATGGGCTATGCGGAAGGCAAGTCCATGCTGTATCTGGAAGCGCGTTGCGTGTATATTACCAAGGCGGCCGGGGTACAGGGACTGCAAAACGGGTCCATCAGCTGCATCGGCGTGCCGGGTGCGGTTCCATCAGGCATTCGAGCGGTCTTGGCGGAAAATGTCATTACCACCATGCTGGATATGGAAGTAGCGTCGGGCAATGACCAAACCTTCTCTCATGCGCCGATCCGACGTACGGCAAGAACCTTGATGCAGATGATTCCGGGAACGGACTTCATTTTCTCCGGTTACTCTGCAGTACCAAACTATGACAATATGTTTGCGGGTTCCAACTTTGATGCGGAAGACTATGATGACTACAATGTCCTCCAGCGCGATTTGAAAATCGACGGCGGCCTTCGACCGGTTAAGGAAGACGAAGTGGTCAAGATTCGGAATCGGGCAGCGAAAGCGCTGCAAGCGGTATTCAAGCATTTGGGATTGCCGGAAATCACAGACGAGGAAGTCGAGGCGGCAACCTATGCCCACGGTTCCAAGGATATGCCGGACCGCAATGTTGTAGAAGACTTGAAAGCGGCGCAAGAAATGATGGAAAGAAAAATCACCGGCATCGATGTTGTCAAAGCCCTTTACAAAGGCGGATTCGAAGATGTTGCACAAAACTTGCTGGGCATGATGAAGATGCGCGTCTCCGGCGACCACCTTCACACCTCGGCGATAATCGACGAGAACTTCCATGTTATCAGCGCGGTTAACGACTGCAACGATTACCACGGTCCCGGCACCGGTTATCGAATTAGCCCAGAACGTTGGGATCAGATCCAGGATATTCCGAACGCGATCGACGCGACGGACTTTGAGTAAGGGGGGATCGAGATGACAATTAACGAGAACTTAGTTCGCAGCGTAATTGAAGAAGTATTGAAGAATTACCAATTTGAGAACAATGGGAATGCGGTTGAGGTCAAGCCGACAGTCGTACCGGACAACGGCGGATTGACGCTGACGGAAGGCGCGCCTGCAGACCAGGGCAAAAAGAGCGATGAAGTGGTTGTTGCGGTAGCGCCTGCCTTCGGCAAGTTTCAAACCCAAACCATCATTCATATGCCGCATCGCGAAGTGCTTCGACAAGTGATCGCCGGCATTGAGGAAGAGGGATTGAAGGCGAGAGTCATTCGGGTCACCCATACCTCCGATGTTGCCATGGTTGCACATACGGCAGCGAAACTCAGCGGGTCGGGCATCGGGATCGGAATCCAGTCGAAAGGGACCACGGTCATTCACCAAAAGGACCTGATGCAGTTGAGCAACCTGGAATTGTTCCCGCAAGCTCCGCTGTTGGATGCGAAAGTCTATCGCGCCATCGGCAAGAATGCGGCGAAATATGCGAAGGGTGAATCGCCTGCGCCGGTTCCTACCATGAACGATCAGATGGCTCGTCCGAAGTATCAGGCGATTGCAGCCTTGTTGCATATCAAGGAAACGGAGCATGTTGTACCGCATGCCAAACCGGTTTCCCTTGATGTGAAGTTTTCCTAGGGGGTGAGATGATGAATCAAAAAGAAATGCTAGAGAGCATCGTTCAAGAAGTGATGAAACAGATGGCCGGCGGCGCGCCTCAAGCGGCACCGAAGGCGTCGAATGGAAACGGTCCACGTGCGAATGCGGAAGCTGATTATCCGTTGAGTGAAAAGCGTGCGGACCAGATTAAGTCGCCGACCGGGAAAACTTTGAACGAGATTACATTGGACAAGGTGATGAGCGGCGAAGTAACGGCGGATGACTGTAAAATTCGTCCGGAAACCTTGGAAATGCAAGCGCAGGTTGCGGAGTCAGTCGGCCGAAACGCATTTGCGAGAAACCTTCGCCGTGCGGCGGAATTGATTGCCATACCGGATGAGCGTATTTTGGAAATCTACAATGCCCTTCGGCCCTACCGTTCAACGAAGGCGGAACTGATTGCGATTGCCGATGAATTGGAAAACCAATATCAGGCGAAAATCAACGGCGCATTTGTGCGTGAAGCGGCAGACAACTACGAAAAACGAGGTCGACTGAAAGTGTAGAGCAAAGGAGGCAATCGAATGACTTGGATTGCTGGTATTGATATTGGAAATGCGACAACGGAAACAGCCCTGGCCCGGCTGGACTGCGGAACTCCGCGTTTTCAAGCAACAGGGATCGTCAAAACAACAGGAATCAAGGGGACCAAAGAGAATTTGCAGGGCGTCTATGCCTCCCTAAAGATGGCGGCGGATCAGGCGGGTGTGCCGGTTTCCACCATCCAAGAGGTGCGCATCAATGAGGCGGCACCGGTAATCGGGGATGTTGCCATGGAAACAATCACGGAAACGATTATTACGGAATCCACCATGATTGGCCATAATCCGGCGACACCGGGCGGTATTGGCGTGGGTGTCGGGATTTCCCTTCCTTTACAGGAAATTGGCTCCCGAAACCAGGCAGAACCCCTGATTGCCCTGGTGGACCGGTCCATTGATTTTGAGGAAGCGGCCCGGGACATCAATCGTCTGACGGCGCAAGGCTATCAGATCCAGGGGGTGATCGCCCAATACGATGATGCGGTGCTGATTCATAATCGCTTGGATCAGAAGATGCCCATTATCGATGAGGTCACCCTGTTCGAGAAGATTCCCAGAGGCATGCTGACGGCTGTGGAGGTCGCCGGTCCCGGCAATGTGATCGAGGTATTGTCGAATCCATACGGCATAGCGACGGTTTTTGGCTTGAATGCCGATGAAACCAAATCCATTGTGCCCATTGCCAGGGCGCTGATTGGCAACCGGTCTGCGGTTGTCATCAAGACGCCGGCGGGGGATGTGCGGGCAAAACGGATTCCAGCGGGAAAAATCCGCATTGTCGGACAGAACAAGCGAACGGAAGTCGATGTGGAAGCCGGCGCGGAAGAAATGATGTCTTGTGTAAGCAGCTGCATGCCAATCGCTGATATCAAGGGCGAGCCGGGCACCAATGCCGGCGGCATGCTGGAACGCGTTCGCCAGGTGATGGCGAACCTGACCGGACAGGTCGCATCCCAGGTTCAAATTCAGGATTTGCTGGCGGTTGACACCTTTGTGCCGCAGGCGGTCAAAGGCGGTCTGGCGGGTGAATTCGCCATGGAAAATGCCGTAGGGGTTGCCGCCATGGTTAAAGCGGACAAACTGCAGATGCAGACCATTGCCGACGCCTTGAGCAAAGAGCTGAGTGTGCCGGTCCAGGTCGGCGGCGTGGAGGCGGATATGGCCATCCGCGGTGCATTGACAACACCGGGCACCAAAGCGCCTTTGGCGATTTTGGATATGGGCGCCGGTTCGACGGATGCGTCCGTGATCAACCGGAACAATGAAATCCAGTCCATCCACCTGGCCGGTGCCGGGAATATGGTCACCCTTTTGATTCAAACAGAGCTGGGACTGGACAGTCCGGAATTGGCCGAGGACATCAAGAAGTATCCTTTGGCCAAGGGGGAAAGTCTGTTTCATATCCGTCATGAAGATGGAAGCGTGCAGTTTTTTGACACCCCGATCGATCCGGGCGTATATGCGCGGGTTGCGATTCTCAAGGACGGAATGATGCTGCCCCTGCCGGGCAACCTTTCGATGGAGAAGATCCGAGAGGTGCGCAGGGATGCCAAGAGGAAAGTCTTTGTGGTCAATGCTCTTCGCGCGCTGAAATCGGTCAGCTTGACAGGGAACCTTCGGGATATCGAATATGTGGTGCTGGTTGGCGGTTCCGCCCTCGATTTTGAGGTGCCGCAGCTGGTGACGGACGCCCTGTCGAAATTCGGTGTGGTTGCCGGCCGCGGCAATATCCGCGGGACGGAAGGACCGCGAAATGCGGTTGCAACCGGACTGATCCTCGCAAAGGGGGAAGAATCGAATGGCTGATCGACCGAGTATCGAGGTGATGATTGTGCGGGGCAACGCCGATCATCCCTTGCTGAAACAGGTGCTCTACGGAATCGAAGAAGAAGAGGTTCCTGTACAAATTTCGGAAGTCGAAGACGGGGCCGCAGCGGAAATCGCCTATATGGCGGCGGAAGTTTCCCGGCTGGAAGTGGGAATTGGTATGGATGCGACGGGCAATTTCTGTTTGCACCACAAGAAACTGAAAAAGGACCAGCCCTATTTGACGCTTTCAAGACGGAGCGAGTTGGAGACGGCCAGGGTCTTTGGCAACAATAGCGCAAGGCTTGTCAAGCGCATGCCCTTGCGAAAAGGATAAGAAAGGAGGGGATCCTTCTGAAACAATCGTTGGGATTGATTGAAACCATAGGAATGGCAGCTGCCGTTGAAGCGGCTGATGCTGCGGTGAAATCCGCCAATATCCGGCTGATTGGAATTGAATTAAGCCGAGGTTTCGGCATGGTAACGGTCAAAATCGAAGGGGACGTGGGTGCCGTCAAGGCGGCCATTCAAGCTGCGACAGCGGCTGCCGAAAGGGTGAATCGCGTTGTCAGCACAAAGGTGATCGCCCGGCCGGCCAAGGATTTGGACATGTTGGTTTTTTCACCGGAAACCCGAGGAAAGGGATTGAAGACACCTTCCACAAAACCGAAGCCGGCACCGGAAGAAAAAACAGAATCGGCGCCAGCACCGGCAAAGGAAGCGAAACCGAAGAAGCTTGATTTGGCTGCCGCCATGAAAGCGGAAGCGGAAGAATTGAAAGTGGAAATAGAACCGGTTGCGACCTGCAACCTTTGTCAGGACGCCGCTTGCCCGCGGAAGAAGGGCGAGCCGCATAAGAAATGCATACATTACGGAGAGGAAGTGTAAATGATGGGTGACGCATTAGGAATGGTGGAAACAAAAGGTTTGGTTGGATCGATTGAAGCGGCGGATGCCATGACCAAAGCGGCCAATGTTGAATTGATCGGCTACGAGAAGATTGGGTCGGGTTTGGTAACCGTTATGGTTCGCGGTGATGTCGGGGCTGTCAAAGCGGCAGTGGATGCCGGCAGAGCGGCGGCAGAACGTGTGGGAGAGGTTGTTTCTGTACATGTGATCCCAAGACCGCATACCGATACAGAGATGATTCTTCCCAAAAGAAAGTAGGGATTTGCGATGACGAGAGAAGAAGCTTTCGTCAAGAGCTGCGTGGATCGAGTCATGAACGAGCTGGGATATGTGGAGATTGGCGTCTCCAATCACCACATCCATCTCAGTGAGGCAGATTTTATCCAGCTTTTTGGAGAGGGAGCGCAATTAAGCAAACTAAAGGATCTGAAGCAGCCGGGCCAATATGCGGCCAAGGAATGCGTGTCTGTTGTGGGACCCAAGGGGAAACTTGATAAGGTTCGAATTTTGGGACCCTTGCGCAAGTCGACCCAATTGGAACTGTCAGTTTCCGATGGATTTAGGCTGGGGGTCAGGCCGCCGGTTCGAGAATCGGGCGTGCTGGAAAAGTCGCCGGGAATCAAACTGGTGGGGCCGAAAGGGACAGTGGAAGCGCCACAGGGCGCCATCGCAGCCCTCCGGCATATCCATATGCCGCAATCATTCGCAGACCGTCACGGCTTTGTCGATCGCGAGATTGTATCGGTGCAGATTCCCGGAGAACGGGGCGGCCAGCTTGATCATGTCTTATTGCGGGTATCGCCGGATTATGCCATGGAGATGCACGTCGATCTGGATGAAGCCAATGGCTTGGGGTTGAAAACAGGTTCTTATGTCAAAATCATCAAAAGGGACTGATGCCAATGGAAATCATGCAAGTGAATGAATATTTGGATCAATTTAATCAGATTATCGAATCCGAGGAATCGAAGCCGGTCCCTGAAATCTTGAAGGTTGGTGTTGATCTGGGTACTGCCAATATTGTGGTAACCGTAGTGGACCAAGCGAACCGGCCCATTGCCGGGGCATCTGAATGCGCTTCGGTTGTTAAAGACGGGATTGTTGTCGATTATATCGGTGCGGTGCGAATTGTTCAACGGCTGAAGGCCAAGATTGAACGACAGCTGGGCCTTCAACTGACGGAGGCGGCAACCGCCATACCGCCGGGAATTGCCGAGGGAGACACGAAGGTGATTGCCAATGTAGTGGAAGCGGCGGGTTTTGAAGTGACTCAGGTCTTGGACGAACCGACGGCTGCGGCCCTGGTACTGGGGATTGAAGAAGGCGCTGTTGTGGATGTAGGCGGCGGAACGACCGGGATCAGCATTCTGAAGGAAGGTAAGGTGATTGCGGTCGAAGATGAGCCGACGGGCGGCACCCATATGAGTTTGGTGATTGCCGGCAACTACGGCATTTCCTTCGACGAAGCGGAAGTGCGCAAGCGGTCGGGCGACCAGGAAAGGGAACTCTATCCCCTGGTTCGGCCGGTGGTGGAAAAAATGGCCACCATTGTGAAACGCGCCATCGAAGGGCATGCGGTTTCTTGTGTCTATGTGGTTGGCGGCGCGGCCAGCTTTCAGGGATTCGAAAAGGATTTTGAGAAGGTGCTGGGCATTCCTGTGATCAAGCCGCTTCATCCCTTGTTGGTGACGCCGATCGGCATCGCCTGGGGTTCCAAGGAGGTGGCGGTATGACAGACCAATTGATTAACCGGATAGTTGAGGAAGTGCTGGTTCGCATCGACCAAAAGGACGAGTCGGAAAAGCAGGCCTTGCTTATCTATACGGGCGGCACCCTGGGACGGGCGGAAGGAATCAAAGCAGCAAAAAGCTTGAAGCGGGGCGGCTGGTCAACGGAAGTGATGGTGACGGAAGCCGCTCGCCAGATCGGAACACTGGATTTATTGCCGGACGGGGCGCGGGTCTTTGAGAACGATTGGGGTTCCGCCAAGATTTTGGCCATGGATTACAATCGGATTCTGGTGCCGGTGATGACAATCACGACGGCGAGCAAAATCGCAAAGATGATTTGGGATACGCCGGCGGCATACCTGATCGGCACATCGCTTTCCATGGGAAAGGAAGTCTGGGCAGCCAAGGACGCCTGCGATTTTTCTTTGAGAACCAAGGCGCCCAAAGCCATGCGGGAAATGAGCCTGCGGGTGATGAACACCTTGGAAGCCTTCGGGGTGAGATGGTGCGACAGTAAGGATTTATACCGCGACTTGGTTTTTGCCAAGGCGGCCAATCCCGGAAAGACGCAATTGCCTCCGAAGGAAGCGAAGGTGGAAAAATTGCCTGACCTATGTAGGATTGGGCGGATTGAAAAACGCGTGGTCACCCGGGGGGATCTGATTCCCTATCTGGAAGGATTTGAACGGATTGAGCTGCAGTGCGGAGCAATCCTGACGCCCTTGGCGGAAGAGGAACTGAAAAATAACCGAATCCAATGGATTTGGGTGGATGGAGGGATGAAATGATCCTGGCAAAAGTGATTGGAAATGTTGTTGCAACAACGAAGAATGAACGATTGGTGGGAGAAAAATTTCTGATTCTGACACCGCTCACACCCGAAGGGGATCCAAAAGGAGAAACCGTTGTCGCCATCGACAATGTCGGCGCGGGCAACGGAGAGATTGTTTTGGCTTGTCGCGGTGGAGCGGCCCGATTGGTAAGCAATCAGGAGGAAGCGCCTGTGGACTATGCCGTGGTTGCAATCGTGGATGAAGTGAAAGTATACGGTAGGTGATCTTATGGCAAAGGTTTATACAAAAACGGGAGATGCCGGATCGACGGGGCTTTTTGGCGGATCGAGAATCGCAAAATCCGATTTGCTGGTGGAAGCCTACGGCACCATTGACGAGAGCAGTGCTGTTTTGGGGATCGCCAAGGCGGCTTTGAAGCATAAGGAAATGAAGGACCAGTTGGATGCCGTCCAGGAGGATCTTTTTCTTGCAGGCGCGGAAGTGGCCAGCGATGAAAAGGGCAAGGCCAAGCTGATCCAGATAATCGAAGCAAGCGATGTGGAGCGTCTGGAAACCTGGATTGACGAGTATGACCGGTATCTGACGCCCTTGCGGGCTTTTATTCATCCGGGAGAAAATCTGACATCCGCTTATCTGCACCAGGCCCGTACGGTTCTGCGCAGGGCAGAAAGACAATTGATCGCCCTGGCGGCAAGCCGGCCGGTGCGGCCGGAACTGCTTCAATACTTGAATCGGGTTTCGGATTATTGCTTTACCCTGGCGAGAATGGTGGACCAATGGGATCAAGTGGAGCAAATCGCCTCAGCCGCTTTGAAAAAGGCGGTTTGGGTGCCGGAACGCATGAATCTGGCATTTGCAAAGGAACTGATTGAAGCGGGGATTTCAGCCGCAAAGCAAAGCGGCAAGGATTTTGTTTTTGCCGTTTGCGATGATGGCGGAAACATGGTTTCGCAAGCGCGGATGGATGATGCGCTTTTGGCCAGTATCGAAATCGCCCGCGGGAAAGCCTATACAGCGGCAGCGCTGAAAATGCCGACAGAAACGGTGGGTCAGCTGGCGCAGCCGGGCGGAATGTTATATGGAATTGAAAATACTCACCCAGGGAAATTGGTTCTCTTCGGAGGCGGGTTCCCGATCTTTTATCAAGATCGCGTGATCGGCGCCTTGGGTGTCAGCGGTGGAACCGTAGAAGAGGACATCGCAATGGCGAAAGCGGCGCTTTCGCGTATCTTGGGAGAGAGGAGCATGAATGAATGGATACGACCTTAAAAGAAATTGAACAAATTACAAGAATGGTGATTCAGCAGCTCGAAAAGGCACCCGTGCAATCGGGTTTCCAATCGGTTAAGCCGGGGATATTCTCTTCAATGGATGAAGCGGTGGAAGCGGCCTATCAAGCGCAGAAGGCGTATTTTGAGCATTCTTTGGCGGATCGGCAGAAATTTGTCGATGCGATTCGAGCCTATCTTCGCCCCAAAGTGGAAGAGATGGCGAGACGGGGCGCCGAAGAGACCGGCATGGGCAGTATCGCGCACAAGATTATCAAAAACCGCTTGGTGCTGGACAAGACACCGGGGGTTGAAGACTTAAGCTCCGGCGTCTTTACAGGCGACCGCGGACTGACTTTGCTGGAATTTGCGCCCTTCGGCGTAATTGGCGCCATTACCCCATCCACCAATCCGACGGAAACCATTATGTGCAACGCCATCGGCATGCTGGCTGCGGGGAATTCCGTGGTTTTCAGCCCGCATCCTGGAGCCAAGAAGATCTCGATCGATACGGTCGTATGGATCAACGAAGCCTTGAAAGAGGCGGGGGCGCCGGAGAATCTGGTTGTGACCGTGGACAATCCAAGCATGGAAGCGGTGCAGCGCATGATGAGCCATCCCAAGGTGACCATGCTCTGCGCGACAGGCGGACCTGGTGTTGTGCGTGCCGTCTTGTCTTCCGGCAAGAAGGCGATTGGCGCGGGGGCGGGCAACCCGCCGGTGGTTGTGGATGAGACGGCTGATATTGAGAAAGCCGCCAAAGACATTGTGGACGGAGCGAGCTTTGACAACAATCTGCCTTGCATCGCCGAGAAGGAGTGCATTGTTGTCGATCAGGTGGCCGACTATCTGATCTTCCAAATGCAAAAGCACGGCGCTTATTTGATCGAGGATCGGGAGACTATTACGCGTTTGCGGGATTTGGTGGTCACCGAAACCGGGGCGCCAAACAAGGCCTATATCGGCAAGGATGCCCGGGTGATTCTCAAGGAACTCGGGATTGAAGCCGGAGAAGACATTCGACTGATCATTTGCGAAACTCCCGGCAATCATGTTTTTGCCGAGGAGGAATTGATGATGCCGGTCTTGCCGGTCATCCGTGTCAAAGATGTCTATGAGGCCATGGATTTAGGCGAAAAACTGGAACACGGCCTGCGCCATACGGCTATGATTCATTCCAAAAACATTGATATTCTGACGGAATTCGCCCGTCGAATTCAAACCACAATCTTTGTGAAAAATGGACCGTCCTACGCGGGAATCGGCGTAGGTGGGGAAGGGTATACAACCTTTACCATTGCAGGTCCAACGGGGGAAGGATTGACGAGTGCCAGTGCCTTTACCCGCAAGCGACGTTGTGTTTTGGTCGACGGATTTGCAATCCGATAGGGGGAAGTCCATGAAGAAAGAGTGGATTCAACAAGTACAAGATGCTGGGATTGTCGGTGCAGGAGGCGCCGGCTTTCCCACGCATGTCAAATTGAATGCGGAAGCGGAGTATTTGGTGGTGAATGGCGCCGAGTGCGAACCGCTTTTACGGGTGGACCAGCAACTCATGCAGCGGGATGCTGAGATTCTGGTGAAGACCCTGGATAAATGGGTGGAAGCCGTTGGGGCCAGAAAGGGCATCTTTGGCTTAAAGGAGAAATACCATGGGGCCATTGACGCGCTGGAAAAAGCGGTCGCGCCTTATCCGCGCATTGCCATCCATGCCATGCCCAATGTGTATCCGGCGGGAGATGAGCAGTTCCTGGTTTATGAGACGGTGGGACGCGTCGTGCCGGAAGGGGGGATTCCTCTCCAGGTGGGCGTCATCGTTGTCAATGTGGAGACGCTATTGAATCTGGCGAAGGCAGGGGAGGGAATCCCTGTTACAGATACTTTCGTGACTATCACGGGCGAGGTGAGAAATCCTGGGACCTATGAAGTGCCTGTGGGCATGGCCCTTTCAACTTTGATTGAATGGGCCGGCGGAACGCCGCTAGACGATTACTCTGTGATCGATGGCGGCCCCATGATGGGCAAGCTGATTGAGGATCCGGAAGACACTTACGTAAAAAAAGCGTCCAAAGGCTATATTGTTTTGCCCAAGGATCATCCGAGAATCGTCGCCAAGAAAAAATCCCTGCCGCAAATGCTCAAGGACGCCAAGATTGCCTGCTGCCATTGCAACCTTTGTACGGATATTTGTCCGCGCTACCAGCTGGGCCATAACCTTCATCCGGCGAAACTGATGCGGATGGCCAGCTACCAGTCGCTGGGCGATGCCACGGCCAGTCTGGACGAAGCCTATCTTTGCTGTGAATGCGGTCTTTGCGAGATTGCCTGCATTATGAATTTGCAGCCTTGGAAGCTGAATATTTCTTTGAAGGACCAATTGAGGCAGATGGGAATCAAGAATTCCCATCACGAATCGCCGGATCGTGCGAGGGATTTTCGGGAATATCGCAATTATCCGACCCATCGCTTGATCGGCAATTTGGGACTCCGTGTTTATGATGTGCCGGCGCCGATACGGGAAAATCCTGAATCGGTTTCAGAAGTCCGCATCGCCTTCTCTCAAGGAATTGGCGCGCCCGCCCTACCGGTGGTGGAAGCGGGAAATCGTGTTGAAAAAGGAGACCTGATTGCAAAGATTCCGGAAGGAAAGCTGGGTTCGAATGTGCATGCAAGCATTTCGGGCAGGGTCGTTGAGGTTGGTATGGATGCCATAGGGATCCAAAGAGAAAGGCAAGGGGGGACGGATCAATGAAGCAAGCCATTGGATTGTTGGAGTTTAAAAGCATTGCCAAGGGGATGGAAACAGTCGATGAGGTTCTTCAATCTGCCCATGTCGAATTGATTCTGGCGACTGCGCTCTGTCCGGGCAAGTATATTGCCATGTTTACGGGAGAATTGTCTGCGGTGAAAACCGGCATTGCCGTTGCGGAACGGGTCGGAGACTTTTTCCTGATCGATGCCTATGTATTGTCAAATGCCCACCGGTCGGTGATGAGCGCATTGACCGCGACCAGTGAAATTGGGACGGTTCCCGCCTTGGGCGTGGTTGAAACCATGTCGGCGGTTACATCGGTGATGGTGGGGGATACAGCGGCGAAAGCGGCCAAGGTTGACCTGATCGAGATCCGCATTGCACGCGGATTGGGCGGGAAAGGCTATGTGCTTTTTTCCGGTGAAATCGCATCCGTTCAGGCGGCTGTGAAAGCCTGCTTGGATCAATATCAGATGACGGGCGAAATTCTTTATGCAACAACGATATCTTCACCAAGAAAAGAACTGATCGACTCTCTTTTGTAGGAGGCTGTTTGATGAAAGCGATTGGCATTTTGGAAACAAAGGAAATGGGTCTGGGCTATCTGGTGGCTGACGCGGCGGTAAAAGCGGCGCCGGTTACCCTCATGGAGGCAAAACCCATTTGTCCCGGCTGGTTTTTTATCCTGCTGACCGGGGAGCCTTCCGCCGTAAAGAGCGCGGTGGAGACCGGCGCGCAGGTGGCCGGGAAAGGCTTGATTGCTCAGGATGAGATCTATAAGTTATCCGACGCGGTTATTGAGGCGCTGGATCAAACGACGGTTGCCGGACCGGTCAAGAGCCTGGGATTTATCGAAACGAGAAACTTGGTTGCCGGCATTCATTTGGCGGATTTGGCCGTGAAAAGCGGGCGGATCGATTTGCTTCGCCTGCGCCGGGTCGTTGGAAGTGCCGGCAAGTCGCTGCTGATATTTACCGGTGAGACGGCTGCGGTGGATCAAGCGATAAAAAGTGTCAAACAGGATGACCGGTTTCAGCGGTTTGGCGTTTCAGCCCATATGATTGCCGCACCGAACAAGGCCATCATTGAACAACTATAAAAAACAGGAATTCGATTAACGAATTCCTGTTTTTTTATGTGCATCATGTTTTCTATTCGTACTGGGCGCTGATTTCCGCCTGCAGTTCTTCGTTTTCAAAAAACTCGTCAAAGCTTCCTACCCGATCGACAATGCCTTGCGGTGTCAGGGCGATCACCCGATTGGCAATCGTTTCATTGAACTTGTGGTCATGGGAGGTGAAGAGCATGGTGCCCTTGAACGCCACCAAACCATTGTTCAGAGCCTGGATGGACTCCAGGTCCAAGTGGTTGGTCGGTTCGTCCAGCAAGAGTACATTGGTGCTGGAGAGCATCAATTTTGACAGCATGCAGCGCACTTTTTCACCACCGGATAGAACCGCCGGATTCTTCTGGGTCTCTTCGCCGGCAAAGAGCATTTTGCCCAGGAAACTGCGGATAAAAGTTTCATCCTGCTCGGCGGAATACTGGCGCAGCCAGTCCACCAGATTGGTATGATCCGTGTCAAAGTATTGCGCATTGTCGCTTGGCAGATAGCCTTGCGAGGTGGTTACACCCCAGCGGAAAGAGCCTTCATCCGGTTCCACTTCGCCCATGAGAATCTGGAACAAGAGAGTTTTTGCGACTGGATTTCGTGAGGTGAAGCAAATCTTGTCATTCTTGTTCACCACAAAGGATACGTTGTTCAACAGTTTTTCGCCGCCAACGGTTTTGCTGATGCCTTCCACAAACAGAATGTCCTTGCCGGCTTCCCGTTCCGGCGTGAAGCCAACGAAGGGGTAGCGGCGCGAAGATGGTTGAATATCTTCCACGCGGAGCGAGTCCAGCATCTTCTTTCGGGCGGTCGCCTGCTTGGATTTTGACGCGTTGGCGCTAAAACGGGCAATAAAGGTTTGCAGCCGCTTGATTTTCTCTTCGTTTTTCTTGTTCTGGTCTTTCATCAGCTGAAGGGCCAGCTGGCTGGACTCATACCAGAAGTCGTAGTTGCCGGCAAACATTTTGGCTTTGCCGAAATCGATGTCCACCATATGGGTACAGACCTTGTTGAGAAAATGGCGGTCATGGGAAACCACGATGACCATGTTTTCGTAATTGATCAAGAAGTTTTCCAACCAGGCAATGGCACGAAGATCCAAGTGGTTGGTAGGCTCATCGAGAATCAGGATCTGCGGATTTCCGAAAAGGGCCTGGGCCAAAAGGACCTTGACCTTGTCGTCGCCGGACAGTTCGCTCATGGATTTGTCATGCAGGTCTTTTGGGATTTCCAGTCCCATCAAGAGTTTCTCTGCATTGGTTTCCGCTTCCCAGCCGTCCAGCTCCGCAAATTCGCCCTCCAGTTCCGAGGCGCGAATGCCGTCTTCTGTGCTGAAATCCTCTTTCATATACAAGGCGTCTTTTTCCACCATAATATCGTATAGGCGTTGGTGGCCCATAATGACGGTGTTGAGCACGGTAAAGTCGTCATAGGCGAAATGATCCTGCTTCAGGACCGCCATGCGCTGACCTTTGCCGATAAAGACCTCGCCGGATGTCGGGTCCAAATCACCGGAAAGGATCCGCAAAAACGTGGATTTTCCGGCACCGTTGGCGCCGATTACCCCGTAACAGTTGCCGGGGGTGAATTTCATATTGACATCTTCAAATAATTTTTTGTCGGTGAATCTCAAGCTGAGATTGGATATTGTAATCATAATCGTTGGGGCAAGTCCCCAAATCCTCCTTTAGCCATTCAATTTTTCTCTTTACACAACGCCCTTCATTATATGTCGAGAAATGGGGCATGGCAAGAAAATTCCTAATTTTGCGCTTTTCTTTTTTATTGGAACCTTCGAGAATCGGGTATCAAATTCATAAGCCGAAGGAGGTGGGAAGATGATGCTGCCGTGGGAAGTTTTAATCGAAAATATGCCGGTGGGATTTGCTTATCGCAAAGCACTGCGCGACGAATCCGGTCAGGTGGTGGATTACGTCTTCTTGCTTGTCAATCGGGCTTATGAAGAGATAACAGGTCTGAAACGGGAGGATTTGCTGAATAGGCGGGCAACGGAAGCCATTCCTCATATTGAAGAAGATACCATACCGTGGGTGCAGATTTTTACGAAGGTGGTCGAAACACAGAAACCGCAAACCTTTGAAAACTATTCACGCGTATTGAACCGCACCTTTCATATTACAGCCTTTCCCGTTGCGGGCGATGAATTTGCCACCGTCTTTTTGGATATCTCGGAAATGACGGCATTGCGGGAACGCATGCAGGAAAAGCAGCGGGAACTGGAAGACTTGAATCTGGCATTATATAAAGAAAGCATTACCGATCCGGGGACGAAACTCTTTAATCGCCGATATATTCTGGAGCTTTTGCATAAAGAGGTGGCAAGGGCGGAGCGGTATCGAGAACCCCTGAGCATTGCCCTTGTCGATATTGATTATTTCAAGCGGGTCAACGATACCTACGGCCATCAGGCGGGGGATCAGATTTTGGAACAGTTTTCGAAACGCCTGCGGCAGTGGGTGAGGGAAATGGACTTTGTCGGCCGGTATGGCGGGGAAGAGTTTCTTTTGATTTTTCCGGAGACAACCGCCGAGAAGGCGGCTCGCGTTCTGGAACGGATTCGCTGGCAGATGGAATCGATTCCCTTTCGGCTGGATGAAACAAATCTGCAGATCACCTTTAGTGGAGGCGTGGCAGAGTATCACGGCGAAGCCATTCATGAGTTTTTGTTGCGGTGCGACGGCTGTTTGTACCGGGCCAAGGATGCCGGAAGAAATCGCATCTTGCGGTCGGAAGAAAAAAAGAAAGGAGTTGCAAATGAGAAAATCAAATGAGGTTTGGATCGATCGCATGCCGATTGGCTATGCGAAACTGCAGTTTGAAACCGATCAGAAGGATGTCAAACAGTTTCGATTCTCTCAGGTCAACGAATCCTTTGAATTGATTGTCGGCATGGATCGATCCATGATTGAAGGGAAGACCTTTCAGGAAATTCTTCTGAACACTCTGGAGACCGATTGCAAGCTTTATGAGTTTTGCAAGGCGGTTTGCGAGGCAGGAAAGCCCGATACCTTCGAACAGGTTGTGAATTGCAACGGCCGGGATTTTCAGGTTGCAGCCATTGCAGAGAACAAGCATGAACTGGTGCTCCTGATGGATGAGATTACGGAGCTGGTTCGTCTGAGAAAAGAGATGAAAGCCTATCAGGATGAGCTGGAAAGGCTGAATGACCGCCTGTATCGAGAGTCCATTACGGATGAAATGACGGGACTTTTCAACCGCAAGCATATTATTGAACTCTTGGAAAAGGAAGTCGCGAGAGCCGAGCGGGGATTGGAATCGCTGACCATCGCCATGCTGGATATTGACGCCTTTAAATCCGTCAATGATATTTACGGCCACCAGTTTGGGGACTTTGTCCTAAAGGAATTCTCCGATGCCTTGGAAGCGCAGGTTCGGCATATGGACTATGTGGGGCGGTATGGCGGGGAAGAGTTCCTGCTGATCTTTCCGGGAACCAAAATTGGCGATGCCATTGAAATTTTGGATCGCATTGAATCCATGCTGCAGGTATATGAATTCCGTCAGGGAGAAGCGGCGGTAACCTTGCAGTTCAGTGCCGGCGTGGTCCAGTATAACGGAGAATCGATCGATTATCTGATTCGCCGGGCCGACGAACTCCTGTATCGCGCCAAGGAGCGGGGGAAAAGTCAGGTTGCCATGAATTAAGGATAGCCAATGCTATCCTTTTTGCTTGTGGAGCGGGGGGATTTAAGAATTACTTAAAGGGCATCTGGGTTATAATGGAAGAAGGAGGCGATTCAAATGGAACGAAGAATCTATTTTGAAGCGACCAATTGTCGTAACCAATGCTTTCACTGCTATTGTCCGTCATTGAGTTCGGCAAGGGAGATGATGACACCCCGTCAAATCGTGGAGATCGCAAAAGATTTTCGCGAATCGCTGGAAGAACCGGTGAGGATTGGCATTCTTCGGGAACCGATGCTGTACCCGGAACTGGCCAGCTTGGTTAAAATGGCGCATTTCGAAGGGCTGTTTGAGCCCAATCGGGAGGATCGGCTGCTCTACACCAACGGAGAGGCATTTTCCCTTGAATTTCTTAAAGAGATCGCACCCGTCATTAACCGTGTCGTATTTACGCTTTTCGGCACAGAGATGATGCATGATGCCCTTGCGGGGAGAATGGGCGCCTATCGGCGGATTGAAAGGGCTACATCGCTGGCTCATCAGGCGGATTTTCACGTCACCTGGCGGATCGTCATCACGAAGGGAAGCGAAGGAGACCTTGCAAAGCTCTACGATCGAGCGAAAGCCTTGAAGGTAGACCAAATCGATTTTTCTGCACACTTTTATTTATCCGGCATGATGCGAAATGCCTATGAAAACATTCCAACCAGCGCGACCATGGAAAAGCTGCAGGAAATGGGGCTGCCGGTATCCACCGAAGGCATGCGGCCGGAATGGGAGTATGCGAAAAATCCGGATATGCTTCGGGAGACAGCAATCCCCAAATTGAATTTTTCCAGGTTGTATCTTGATCGGAATATGGGGGTCTATCCGCTGAATCAAATTGAACCGGATCTATGCATCGGCAATTATCAGGAAGGAAAAGAGCTTTTGTTTGACCGCTTAAAGGGTCAAGCGAATTTTCCGGAATCGATTCGCCGAGCCAATCAGATTTCCTTGTATGTTTTGGCGGAACGCTTTGCCAATGTTTACTCGAAACAAATGCTGACACCGCAAATGCTGTTTGAAAAATATTATCGAAAATTCGAATTCTAGGGCAGGGGGAACCGATGGACAAGTGCCGAAGGGGAATCGTGATTCTGCTGATGGTGATGGCCGGCATGCTGCTGGCGGGATTTACGCCGAAAGAAGAGTTGATTCCATCTGTTGAAGGGATTGTTTACAAAAATCTCAACCATGACAAATTGAAGATGGATTTGTATGTTCCGGAGGAGGAGGGACCGGGTGACTATCCGGTGGTTCTTTTTGTTCATGGCGGAGAATGGGAAATCGGGTCTCGGGCAGACTTGGCAAAAGGGGATCTTCAGGAGGTGACGGAAAGCTTTCTGAAAGCGGGTTTTGTGGTTGCCAGCATTGACTATCGGGAGGTTGGGATGCGGTCTGGATTCTCCTCCGGGGTGGTTGATACGAAAGATGCGGTTCGCTGGCTGAAGATGAATGCAGAAACCTATCAGTTGGATGCAGAAAACATCGGTCTTTGGGGAATTGATCGCGGCGGGCAGATCGCGCTTTTGGCAGCCTATACGGGAGACGGCGCCTATCAAGGGCTCAAAAGTTTGGCGGCTTATTCGACCGGGGTAAAGTATGTTCTTGCCTATAATCCGATTACGGATTTGGTCAAACGCTATCAGCTGGATCAACTGGATGAATTGGACAAGGAAACCTACGCAATAAGAGTACGGCAAATTTATACCCGGATGAAGCTGAGCATCCGCAATCCGGATCAGCGAAAAGACGCGATCTACGCGGCCATCTACCATAGCCCGGTTACATATGTGGCGCCGGATACCCCGCAAACCTTTCTGGTGTGTTCCACGGGAGGAGAGGCGCTGCCGGAGGAACAGGGCAAACTATTGAAAACTGCCTTTGAAGATAATGGATTGAGCCTGCAGATGAGTGTATTGAAAACCGGTACCGGACGATTCTGGAACTTGAGCGCCGACCAGCGGGGATTTCTGACTGATATCAGTATGAATTACGTAAAGACGGGTGCCTTTCATTCTGAGAGAACCACCTATGACCTGATCATTTATCCGGATCCAAATCGAATGGAGAAAATTCAGACCCAATGGGAAATCGAGGGAGAGTCTGATGAAACCACCGTGGAAACCAGTGAAAGTTCCGGCCTTTGGACCCAGATTCTAGAAGGGGTTCGCCGCTGGTTCCAATAATGAATTCTGCCTTGGAACTTCTTTAAGCCAGTCTATTATAAAAAAATCCCGCTGCCGTTTACCAACGGCAGCGGGTTATTTTATGAAGTGTGTTGAATGAAAAACACCTTGAGGTAGTCCCCTTCGGGGAAGGAAGCGTGAATCGGGAAATCCACGGGAAGCTGGAAGCTTTCCAATACCTGGTAGCGGCGATTGAACTTTCGGAATGCCTTTTTGACCATCTCCTGGAATTCCTTCATATCAAAAAGGGAACAGTTGGTGGAAGCGAGAATAATCCCGTTTTTGGCCAGCACGGGCAGGGCCTGCTCTACAAGGTCGGTATAGTCTTTTTGGGCGCTGAAGGTAAAGTCCTTGGAACGGGAGTAGCTTGGCGGATCCAGGATGATCAGCTCAAACCGCAGGTTCTCTTCTTTGGCCCGGGCCAAGTAATGGAAAATGTCTTCCACGACGATTTCATGTCGATCCAATGGAATCTCATTGAGACGGAAATTCTCCTTGGTTGCTTCCAGGCTTCGTTTTGCCAAATCGACACTCACCGTTGAGTAGGCGCCGCCTTTTGCGGCGAAGACGGAAAAAGCACCGGTGTAGGAAAAGGTGTTGAGTACGCGGCAATTGGCCGCATATTCGTTCATCAGGCGTTTTCGCACGTCCCGCTGGTCAAAGAAGAAGCCGGTCATGGCGCCGTCGTTCAAATTCGCGTTTAAAGCCACGCCTGATTCCAGTACGGGGAATCCGTGATCGCACCGCTCGCCCGATACAAAGGAATCCTCCTGGATAACTTGGCCGCCGGATTGAAAGCGCCGTTTTTGATAGATGCCCTTGGCAACCGTAATTTGCGAGAAAGCACGGAGAATGTCTTCATGGAAGGCATAGATGCCCCGGCTGTACCATTGGAAGAGGTAGTAGCCGTCATAGTGGTCAATCGTCAATCCGCCAATCCCGTCGCCTTCGCCGTTAAAAACACGAAAGGCGTTGGTTTCTTCGGAAAAATAGAATTTCTGTCTGCGGGCCAGTGCTGCGGACAGTTTTCGAAGGAAAAAGGCGAAGTCGATGGATTCCTCTTCCTTTTGGGTTAAAATCCAGCCGATTCCCTTGTTCTGCTTGCCGTAATAGCCGCGGGCGACAAATTCGCCTTTCTGTGTGATAAGTTGAAAAATTTCTCCTTCTTTTTGAAGGGGGCGGGTCGATTTAACCGCCTCGGGGAAAAGAAGGGGATAGCCTTCTTGGAATTTCTTTTCATGGTTCTTTTTTAATTGAAGCGTTTGTTCCATTATCGGTTTCTCCTTTGTTTGAGTTTCATGGCATTCCATCCCTCAGAGACCAATGCGAGACCGGGAAGGACCGGATGCAGGCCGAAGACAGCCCCAAAAAGTCCATACACTTCCAAACGGAAGAAATAGGTTCCTGCAAAGGAGAGGAAAATTTGATGAATTTCACGAGGCGACAGGGCGTCAACCTCCGTGATGATATGCGATTGGAAGGACAAGGTCGACAGCAGGGCAGGCAATTGCCCGTGAGCCGCTTGGTAAAGCGGATCAAAGCTATTCTCGGCCATCCATTCGACAATCGGTTCTGTTGTCATAATTTGATTGGTTACAGTCGGCAAGGCAGATTCCGCCATGCCTGCGATGAGTGTGCCAATTTGCGGCTCGGTACCAATACGCGTCAACAGCGATTCGACTTGCTGGACCAGCAGGGAAACGGGAATCCAGTCGCCAAGCACCGTATTTCGGGCAAGCGTTCCGGTGACGGTTTGCCAACCGCCTTCAATGACGGCCTCGGTTGTATCAGCAGTCTGGATAATGTCTTTTATCGATGTCAGGCTGCGTTTCGGCAATTGATCCAGCACATTCTTCAGTGATGCAGCGGAAAATGCAGGTGCTGCCAAGGAACTGAGCGTGGCCGCCAGTTGCTGATCCGCCCATGGCATTTGCCGGTGAGTCGATTGGATCCAGTCATCCGCCGCTTTCCGATTGAGAGAAAACTGCTGAACCGTCAGATCGCCGTGACGCAGGATTTCGCTTATGCCTGCCTTCAGATCGCGAGAAAGACGCTGGCGCGTATCCTGCTCAAGCTGCCAGCTTTCTTTTTGTTCGAAAGTCAACAGGGTTTCCAGCGTTGGTGCAAAGACTTCAAGAATGCCTTCGGATTCTGTGCGCAAGAAATCGGGAAGCTCTTCGGCTATAACGCGATGGAGAATCCGTTCGATTAAGGCCGGTCCGCCCATCAGAACGAAACCGCCGCGCTGGAGAAAGTTCAAACCTTCTTGAATCCGGTTGTTGACGGAGTGAGCTAGCTGCGCTTCGCGGTTGAGAATTTCCCCTTGTGCCGACTGCGTCAATCGATGGAGAATTCCTTCTTTGTTTGCCCGCGTCCAATCCGCAAGAGCGCCACCGAATATGTCTTCCAAGGATTGTCCTTTTTGGGGCAGACTGCGTTTGATCAGCAAGCCGGAAGCGAAGTCCGCTGCCAGGCTTGGCACGATTTCTTCCGGCAAACGCCAACGAAGACGGTTGAAAACCGGAGTGAAAACGGTGGAAAGCGTATCGGACGAGATCCAATGATCCAGGGATTTCGATTGGTTTTTCTCCAACCAATCCAAGCCGTTTCGACGGATGTTTTCGAGACCGTTTGTTTTTAACCATTCCTGGAGGCGGGGATCGTCTAGCGGCAGCGTTGCCGCGCCAAGGGAAGCGGACATGGAGTGGCTCCAAGCGTCGGTGTGTTCCTCGACCGCTTTTTGTACCTGCACGCCAACGCCTTGCGCCAATTCCTTCTGTTTTTTCTGCAAAGCCAGCTTGCTCCAGCCAGGCAGGCTTTTTGGAATCCATTTCAACCAACGCTGTTTCAGCGTTTTCTTTTGATCGGAGAACAATTGCTGGATCATGTTGCGGTTCAGCAAGGATTCATCAACAAATTTCGCCAGATTTTCGGCAAAAGCCCGTTGGTTTTTTAAGAGATAGCCCTGTGAAAAATGGCGAAAGAAGGGAATGTGTTTCAGCCAGCGGACTTCTTTATAGGGCCGGAAAATCATTTGCAGGGCAATCCAGTTGGTCAGGACTCCGACCACGGCAAAAATGGCCATGGGAAATAGATCAATAGGACCCGCCATAAGGGTACGCGGCAAAGGGAACAGGGCCAGTAAAACACCGGCGATCATTCCGAGCAAAAATCCAAATTTCGTAATGGGCTGCAATTCGCGGCCGATAAAATCATGTGCCAGGTCCACAATCTCTTCTTCGTCCCGCTGCTCAAGATTGGTCTTGACCAAGCTAGCCACCTGACCGTTCAAAAATTCTTCCCCGTGTTTTTCGATCAATTCAATGAGGTTTTCTCCAAAGGCGTTTCTTGATTCGGTTTGATTGAAACCGGACAGGAAGCGATGGATCGGCTGATCCATTTCTGTTTCGGCAATTTGATTGATTTGCCGTTTGATTCCATCCTGGATATCCTCGCGCGCTAGCATGGAAGAAAGCCAATCCGCTGGGATGGTTTGCGTTTTCATTGTGCTGTAAAGCTTCTCGCTCTGATCCAGCAAGGTGTTTTGCAAAGGCTGCAGGTCGATTGCTTTCAAGGCTTGAAGCAATTGGTGACTTAAGTCGCGAGACCATTGCAATTGCAAAACGGAAGACCAGTCATGATTCTTGCTATGGTTTTCAAGCCAATCGGACAGTTGGATGACTGCTTTTTCCACATCCAATTGTCGGCTTTTTTCACGCAGTGTTTGAAACCAGTTCGAACCGAACAATTCCACCGGGCTTTGTTTCAATAGGGCGTCGAAAGCCGGCTGCCAACGCTTGCTCGCCGCGGTGATGATTGATTGGGAAAGGACATGAATTTGCTCTTCCGTGACGGAAAGACCCAAGTCTCTGCATGATTTGGCATCCAGAAGCCGGATCAAGCCTTCCTCGCCCTGGTGTCGATAGCCGGAAAGGGTTTGGAGCAGATTCAATTCATCGATTGCTTTAAACAAAGGACTTTGAATCATGCCGCCCAGCATGCCGGACTGCGCCGACAGCTCAGCCTGTGCCGCTTGCTTTACCCGGTATTTCAGCAAGGATTCCCGTTCTTCCAAAAAGACCAGTAGACGGTCAAATCCATCGTGATAGACCGTTCGAATCCAGTCGTGGATCGCAGATTTTGCATCCTCCGTAAAGAGCGATAAAAGCGGACGATCCAGCAAGGCGGATTCTGCCAACAGAGGCTGAAGACTCTTGGCGCACGCCGCTTGGACATCATCTTGGGATAGGCGGGCAAAGAAGTGCATGATGCCTGCTTGCATTTCTTCTTTTTGTTCTGCGGTCAACAGGTGATCCAAGGGTTCTTGTCCCCATGTGCTTTCCCATTGGTCCACCATGCTTTCGAATTCTTTTGTGCGGAGTAAGGTTTGAAGCGTTTCGGTGAGCAATTCGGGGTTTTGCTTCCCATGATCGAGACTTTGGGCAAGCAAACGCTGAAGCCCCTTATCCATTTGATCCAGTTCCGAATGATCGAGAAAATCCGCAAGGGTTTTGCCTTCCAAAGGCGCCAGAAGGTCAGGCAGGAAGGTATCCAGCATAGAGCCCTGCTGCATTTCAGCAACGGACTGCATCAGTATTCTTTTCGTTAAAAAGGCGAAGGATTCCTCGGAAAGCAAATCGCCCAGGGTGAGTTCCGGCAAGGGGAGTCGGCCGTCGCAAATGGGTTCCAAGCTTTCTGTGACCAGGGTGTCAATCCAATTGGGCAAGGCCTTTTGGATGCCCGGGATCTCGTTGAATGGAACCTGTTGAAATTCCGCATGAAAGAATTCATCCCAAAGCGAGGCGAAGAGGATATTCCATTCTTCCAGGGCCTCTTCCTTTAAAAACTCATTTTTCAAGTGAGACGGGCTTAAGAGGTCTCGTTCGACCAGCTCGCTGATTGCGTCGATAAATTCACTTTTTGTTTTTTTAATGACACCGCCCAGCTTCAAGGGGGTATATTCGCGGAACAGCATATTCAGCGCGTAATTGTTGGTTACATAACCGGTAATGCCTCCGGCAAAACCCTGAAGCAAGAGATTTGTCCATTCTAGTTGCATCGCTATCACTCCATATAAATACTTGATGATACCACCTATTATAACAAACGCTAGGCAAGAATTCAGGGATTCAGAAAAAAATTTAGGGACGCTACTTGACAAGAAAGTACCGTCCCTGCTATACTGTCCATACAGGAGGCGGATATGGCAAGAAAAGCGAGAGAAAAAATCCTTTATGGCACCTATCTGATTACGCAGACCAGCGGTTCCGATCAACCCATGTTTCGGGATGATCAAGACCGGAAGGTGTTTTTGGAGATCGTAAAAAAAGTTAAGGAGAAACTGGACTTTCATTTATACGGCTATTGCCTGCTGGACAAGGAGTCCTATCGATTGTTGATTTTTGACAATGGTTCGGACCTTTCGAAAATCATGAAGGCGATCAACATACGGTATGCCATGTATGCCAAGTGCGAGGGGAAACTCTATCGGGACCGGTATAAGAGTCAATTGCTGAATGATTATCGCGGACTTTTGGAGACTGCGCAATCTGTCTATGGCAAAGACAAACACTGTGCGTGGAACCAGTTTTCTGTGCTCTTGGACGGCGCGTTCCAATCGGACTTGCTGGATCCGATCCCCAATCAAGAGACCTATCGGCCCTACTTGCTGAATGGACGTGCGAGCGATGCCGTATGCGACCGCAATTTGCCCCTTTGTGAGAAGGGCGGCACCTGTCACAAGAGTCGACAGGAGGTGGAGGTCGCCTTGCGCGAGGAAGCCAAGCGAAGAGGGATGGACTATCAGAGTCTGATCACGGACAAAGAGTGGCGCGATCCCCTCATCTGCAAGATGAGAAAAGAATCAACCCTGTCGTTAAAAGCGATTGGGGAAATTTTTGGTCTGAGTGAATCGGCGGTTTGCAAGATTATCAACCGCTAGATTTTTTACCCATACATTCAAGTATCGTCCCCAAAGGAGGAAGGAAAATGGAACTACATTTGCAAACCAAGCCCAAGGCGCCAAGGGTGTCGACGGAAGAACTCTACGACCTGTTGATTGTAGGCGGCGGTCCCGCCGGATTGAATGCAGCCCTTTACGCCAAGCGCAAGGGATTAAAGGTTGGCATTTTGGCCGAGAAACTAGGCGGCCAGGTACTGGACACATCCAGCGTTGAAAACTATTTGGGGTTTCCGTCGGAAACCGGTGAAGGCCTGATAAAGAAGTTTCAGGCGCATGTGGAAGAGCTGGAGGTCCCAGTCAAGGAACATATGCTGGTGGACCGAATTGAAGATGGCAGCGTGAAAAAAATTCATACCAATACCGGAGAAATCTTTTCCGCCAAGTCTGTGATTCTGGCAACGGGATCCAAGCCGAGAAAGCTGAATGTACCCGGGGAAAAAGAATTTCTGGGGCGAGGCGTTGCCTACTGTGCAATCTGCGACGGACCGCTGTTTGCAGGACTTGACGTGATTGTCGCCGGCGGCGGCAACAGCGCGGTGGAAGCGGCGATTGATTTGTCGAAAATCGCCAATCATGTTTCCCTGGTGCACCGAAGCCAATTCCGGGCAGACCAGATTTTGGTCGATCAATTGAAAAGCAAAGAGAATGTGTCCATCTTTTTAAATACGCAGATAGAATCCGTAGCGGGGGAAGGTCTGGTCAGCCATGTCAATGCCCTGGATAAAACAGCCGGCGAGACGGTTGCCATTCAAGGAAACGGCCTTTTTGTAGAAATCGGCTATCTGCCGAATTCTGAGTTCGTTGCTGATTTTCTAAAACGCAATGGCCGGGGAGAGATCGAAGTCAATGCAAAATGCGAGACTGACCGTTCCGGCATCTTTGCGGCAGGGGACGTAACCGATATGCCCTACAAGCAAATTGTGATTTCAGCGGGTGAAGGCGCGAAGGCTGCCTTGGCCGCCAATGATTATTTAAATACATTAGAGGAGGAAAAATAATGGCTTTTTTGAACGAAGAAATTAAAAAACAACTGCAAGAGATTTTTGAACCCATGAAGCGCGAGGTAACGGTGGCGCTGTTTGCGACAAAGGAAATGTGCGAGACCTGTGAAGATACCAAAAGCTTTATGACGGAAATGGCTGAGGTCGGCGAGAAAATCAAACTGGAAGTGTATGACCTGAAGGAAGATGATGAATTGGCGCAGACGCTTCAAGTCAAGCGGGTGCCGGCCATTGTCCTCTTGGACGAAGACCGCAAGGATCATGGCATTCAATTCAATGGGATTCCCGGCGGACATGAGATCAATTCCTTTATTTCCAGCGTTTTGGAAGTTTCCGGCGCGGGAGAGGAATTGCCCCAAGCCTTTGCAGACCGGATTGCCAAGGTGGACAAGCCTGTCGACATCAAAGTCTTTGTTACCCTGGGATGCCCGCATTGCCCGGGCGCGGTAGCGAAGGCGCACAAACTGGCCTTGGAGAATCCCAATATTCGGGCGGAAATGATCGAGGCGCAAACCTTCTCGGACCTGTCGGACCAATATCAGGTTTCCGGCGTCCCGAAAATTGTGATCAATGATTCGGAAGAACTGGTGGGCAACCAGCCCCTTGAAATGTTCTTGGATGCGATTGAACGATTATAGAAAAGAGAAACAGAACCCGCATTTGCGGGTTCTATTTTTGTACAATCTTATAGATGTTTTTACCGGTTTCAAAGACCATCAGGGCAATCAGTGCAATAATGCCGATGCGGGCCATGCTATGAAAGAGTGTGTCCAGTGCTGCCCCGTTTTCCAGGCCGACCCATTCAAACAAGCCACCTTCAAAGACAAAGAGTTTCGGATTGGATATGATCCAGAGAAATACCCCCAGTCCAATCCAGTCAAAAGCGATTTTCATCAGGCGCAGAAGGGTGGTCCAATGCCCTTTGATCAGAAGAACCACTTGGAAAAGCAGAGCAGATCCCCAGATCAAGTTCAACCAAGGCAGATAAACCTTGAGCACATCCAGGTTGAGAAGGGGAATCACAACCCGATCCGAAGCGGTGGTGTATCGCATGGCCAGCAAATCGGGGAAGAAATTGAAGCCAATGATCAATAAAATCAGAAAGACGATTGCAACAATGGGTTCAAACCGTTTCAGTTCGTTTTTCTTTTCTGGAACAGGCGGCAAGTCTTTCGGGTTCCATTTTTCCTGCTCCAATTTCAATTCATCGGGATCCATAAACCGCTGGATTAAGGCAAAGATGATGGTTACATAACCAACGGCTCCGATCGCGGCCTGAATGATTCCGGCTGCAAAATGGCCCAGCGCGCTTAAGGGCGTTTGGGTGTCAAAGCCGACGGCAACCATGGTGGCAATGGTGATCCCCAGAAGGCTGGCAAACAGCGCGATTTTTACGACCAGCAGATAAATGGGATAGAGACTGCCGCCGATTAAGGCTTGTTCCGTACCGCGGTAGCCGATGGCGATCATTTCGGGTTTTCCCTTGGCCTTCAGAAAAGCCAGGATCTCTTCTTGCGTGGGTTCCTTGGAATCATAGGTTGCTTCCAATTCGTCATAGAGATTTGCGCGGATTTCTTCAATAAGGTCTGTCCGGTTTTTTCGGGGCAGGCGTTTTTCAATTTGATAGAGATATCGGTCAATCCAATCCTTCATGGTTTTCCTCCAATCTTTGATCCTGCTTGATCAAAATCTGATGGATCGATGTCCATTCCTGCAGAAGATGTTTCCGAATCATTCTGCCATTTTCATTGATCTTGTAATAGCGTCTCGGGCGGGATTCTCCAACCATCCATTCGCTGTCAACCAAGCCCTGCTTTTCCAAGCGTCTCAACAGGGGGTAGAGGGTGTTTTGTTCAACTTTAATGCCGAGGGCATCCAGATGCTGGATTAAAGAATAGCCGTATTGCGCTTGGTCCAAAGCCCCCAGAACGATCAGGAGCAAGGTGCCGCGGCGCAATTCAGAACTTAAGTTTTGTTTGATTGAATCCAGGTTATCCATACCATCACGTCCTTTTCAATTTCAGTATACTGTGTGACACACAATACTGTCAATATTACAATAGTTAAATATTCGAAATATTTAGAAAAAGAAAGCCGTGAATTGGAAAATATTTGGGTATACTATAAGTAATCTGGGAAAGGAGGATCAAGGATGGCATATCGGATTCATGCGGATGATTGCATTGGGTGCGGGGCTTGTGAAACGGTTTGTCCGGTAACCTGCATTTCGGAGATTGATGGAGGGATTCGTGTCATTAATGAAGACGAATGCATCAGCTGCGGTGCATGTGCGAGCGAGTGTCCTGTGGAGTGTATTTCAGAAGTGTAAGTAAGTACATAAAAAAGGGTTCTGCAAATGCAGAGCCCTTTTTTTAGTGAAAGCTGACTTGGTTGGTCATAATATGAAGAATTTCCTGATCGGTGGTTTTCATGCCGATTCGGCCAACATAACCGATGCTTTTAATCGTAGATTCAATGTCTTCCTGGACGATGCCCTCGCCCTCATGGAAGGCCAGGCCGTTCATGCTCATATTATGGGCAAGGATGGCCGCATCAATGGAGGATGCGATCTTTGCCGCGCAGGATGGTTTGGCGCCGTCACAGACAATGCCGCCGATATTGGCCATGGTGTTGGTGATGGTGTTGGAGATTTGCTCATAGGTGCCGCCGTTTAGATAGGTGATGGCAGCGCCCGCTCCGCTGGCTGCCGATACGGCACCGCAGAAAGCGGAAAGATTGCCGATGTTCTTCTTCAGGTGAATGGCAACCAAATTGCTGACGCAAAGGGCGCGATAGAGCTGATCTTTTCCAACTTTCATGGCATTTGCGTATTCCATAACGGGAAGTGAAACCGTCAGTCCCTGGTTGCCGCTGCCGGAATTGATGACAACCGGCAGGGAACAGCCGCTCATTCGCGCATCGGATCCGGCTGCCGCTCGCGCTTTGGCCCTTGTACCCGTATCGTTTCCATAGTGCTTCAGGAGGGTTTTCCCAATTTGTGCCCCAAAGTCCTGTTCCAGTCCGGCCTTTGAAATGGTTTGATTCAAGTCGATCTGGCGGTCCAGAATTTCTGATATATCTTCTGCGGAAACGGAATCCGCGAAATCGATTATGGACCGAACGGACAGGGGTTCCATGGATTTGGTTTCCTGCTTATTTGTGTAGGAAGGCAGCTCGAATAGCGTTTCATCGTTTTTTACGATCTTCGAGACCAAGGTGTGGCGGTTGACGATAGTGACAGCCGCGTATTCGTTTTGGTGTCGCGCTGTGGCAACGATATATAAGTTGTCGACATCCTTTTGAAGGGTGCAGGCGGTGAAGTTGTTTTTCAATAGGGTTCGTGTTTTTTCACGGTCTTCCGGCGTAACATATTCCAACACTTCCAGATCTCCGTCGGGATTGCCGCCGACCAGTCCCAAAGTGGCGGCTGCTTCAATGCCCTTCAGACCATCGGAATTGGGAACGGTTACGCTTTTTACGTTCTTAATGATATTGCCGCTGCACCGGATTTCCAGAGATTCCGGAAACTTGCCCAGCACCTTGCGCGCTTTGGAAGCGGCCAGCGCAATGGCGATCGGTTCCGTACATCCCAAAGCAGGGATCAGCTCTTGCTTTAAAATTTGGATATAGGTTTCAATTGTTTTATTTTCCATCAAATCTCCTTCGGTTTTCAATCATAACATCATTAAACACATTACTGATCACACCAGTAGTATATCTAGGAATTTCGGTCCTGTCAATCGTTTTCAGAAAATTTCCGCAGAAAGTGCCTGGCTTTACACCTCAAAGTGGAATCGATATAATGAAAAGGACAAATCTGGGAGTGTAGAGGTGAACCGATGGCTGAGAAAATGAGCTTGAAAGAAAAGATTTACAATGCGGTTTTTGAAGATATCTTGAACTATGAGTTCAAGCCGAATCAGATTATCAATGAGAAAGAGCTGATGGAAAAGCACCAGTGCAGCAAATCGCCGGTTCGGGAAGCGCTTCAATCCCTGTGCAATGACGGCGTCTTGCGGAATATTCCCCGCTATGGATATGAAGTGATTCGTCTGACGCGGGAAGATATCGAAGATATGCTGCAACTGCGGTTCCTCTTTGAAGGGGGCCTGATCAAGGCGAACATGGATAAGTTCTATCAGGCGCAGATCGAGAAGTTGGAAGAGCATGAGAATCAAAAATCAGAAGCAGACCGGGATGTTTGGTCCCACTGGGAGCACAATGCCAGTTTCCATCTTCAGCTGATGGCATTTACAAGGAATGAATGCGCCTACAAGGAATTGGAACGGATTATGAACCGTTTGAAACGCGCCTACGCCCAGTTGTATTGGAACCGATGGGAGCAGATCGTCCATGATGATACCCGCTATCATCAGGAAATCATCGCCTGCATCAAGGCGAAAGACACGGAGAAGCTCTTGGCTGCGCTAAAGAAGGACATCCAAGATTTCGGCGATTTCATCTGTGAAATCCCGGATTATTTTGCATAAAGAAGAACCCAGCGACTTCACTCGTTGGGTTCTTTTCTTATTCCTGATTCAGAATGGATTTTCTGGGTTTTCCGGTTCTTGAGTTTCGACTGCCGGTTCAGAGTCGGATGCATCCGAATCCAATGGTTCATCGCTTGCTGCTTCTTCGGTTTCGTCCACTTCTTCGGAGCTTTGCAGGTCCGGCTCAAAGATCGTCATAAAGTCTTCCATGGTGACTGAAGGGGTAATGGAAAAACGCGGGATCAGCAACAGATCAGACGCCTGGGTCGCATAGCCTTCTTCGGTGGTGAAGGCGAGCTTCACATCCTGATTTCTTAGGATTTCCATCGTAGACTCAGTGGACACCCCATAGGGATAGGCAAAGGCGCGCAGTCCCGGTTCGACATGGCGATCAATCTCTTCCCAGGCAAAATCCAGGTCGGCTTGAATTTCTTCATCGGCTCGGACCGTCAAAAGAGGCTTTCCATCCTCCATTTGATGGAAGGCGTGGGTATGGGAGTGAATGCTGAAAAGGCCAGAGATGGCTTCAACATCCTTCCAAGAAAGTTTTTTGCCGTCCCATTTTCTTGTCTCTTCTTCCAGGTTCGCTGTAATGATAAACTCGGCTGCCGGAAATCCATACCGGTTGAGGGTCGGAAAGGCAAAAAAGAGATTGCTGGCATACCCGTCATCAAAGGTGATCACAAAGCTTTTCTCCGGCAGGGGCTCCTCGCTGGTCATCGCTTGATGGAATTCGTCCAGGGTCAGTGCGGTCCAGCCCGAGTCTTTCAGCCATTTCATCTGGGCTTTGAAGGATTCAAAAGCGATGACGGCCGCATTATAGGGCTGGTCTGCCAAGAGGCTTTCCGGCAAGATATGGTGATACATGAGAACCGGAATCCCTTGAGATGGATCGACGGACTCAAGTTCAGGTTCTGCAGGTTCTTCGATTGTGTCTTCTGCTGCAAATCCCGGTTTCAGGACCAAAAGCAAGAGCAGGCATAATAGGATGAGTTTTTTCTGCATGGGGTGCCTCCTGGTTATTTACGTCTGTGTTTTTTGGGGCGATTGGTTTTCCGGTTTGTTTGCGTTGTCTTTTTCCTTTCCGGGGGAACCAGGGCTTTTGCGCCTGTCCCGATCAAGTCTTCGCGATGGGCAAGGTGAAGCGCCTTGCGAACCAAGCGGGCGTTTTTCGGATTTCTAAACTGCATCAAGGCGCGCTGCATCGCCTTTTCTTCGGCGGTTTTCGGCACATAAACCGGTTGGCCCGTTTGCGGATCCAGCCCCGTATAATAGATGGCCGTGGAACGCGTTCCCGGAGTCGGATAGAAATCCTGCACCTGTTCCGGCTGATGGTGGATGTCCCGCAAAAACTCAGCCAAAGCGATGGCGTCTTTCAGGGTACTGCCCGGATGGGAACTCATCAGGTAGGGCACCAGGTATTGTTCTTTGCCCAATTCCTTGTTGATGCGTTCAAAGTCTTTCATAAAGCGGAGATAGACATCCTTGCCGGGTTTGCCCATCTGCTTGAGCACACGGTCCGAGATGTGCTCCGGCGCGATCCGAAGCTGGCCGCTGATATGGTGTTCCGACAATTCTCGGGTAAACCGGGTGGTTTTGTCGGCCAATACATAATCGTAGCGAATGCCTGACCGCACAAAGACTTTTTTGACGCCGCGCAAGCGGCGGAGTTTTCTCAATAAGACCAGATAGTCCGTATGGTCTGCAATCAATTCCTTGCAGGGTCCCGGGAAGAGGCATTGTTTTTTCTTGCAGGTCCCGATGGACAATTGGCGGTCGCAGGCCGGTCTTCTGAAGTTTGCCGTTGGTCCGCCCACATCGTGGATGTAGCCCTTGAAGTTGGGATCCTCAATCATCATATTGGCTTCGTCCAAGATGGACTCGTGACTTCTGGACTGCACAATGCGTCCCTGGTGGAAAGCCAGCGCACAGAAGGAACAGCTGCCAAAGCAACCGCGGTTGCTGGTCAGGGAGAAGCGGATTTCATCAAAGGCGGGAACGCCTTGCTTCTGATATTTGGGATGGATCTCACGAACAAAAGGCAGGGCATAAATCCAGTCCAGCTCGGTTTCATTGGCCGGCATCATGGGTGGATTCTGCACCAGATATCGGGATTCGTGTTTTTGGATCAGGGTTTTTCCCCGGATGGGATCCTGCTCTTCTGCAGACAGTTGAAAAGCCCGGTTATAGGCTTTTTTATCGGTTTGTATCTCCTTGAATCCCGGCAAGCTAACGGCATCATAGACTTCCGACGCGTCGCTGACCAAGTAACAGGTGCCGGGAATATGACGGATATAAGCGATATCCAGTCCGTTGTCCAGATTTTCCGCGATCTCCATAATCGCTTTTTCGCCCATGCCGTAAACCAGCAGGTCCGCCTTGGCGTCCATCAGAATGGACCGGCGAACACTGTCGGACCAGTAGTCGTAATGGGCAAAGCGCCGCAGGCTGGCTTCGATTCCGCCCAGGATGATGGGAACGTCGGCGTAGGCCTCCCGGCTTCGCTGGGCATAGACGATGCTTGCGCGGTCCGGACGGCAATTGGCTTTTCCGCCTGGGGAATAAAGGTCTTTTGACCGTTTCTTTTTTGAGACTGTATAGTGGTTCACCATGGAATCAATATTTCCACTGGTAATCAAATAAGCCAAACGTGGCTTGCCAAATCGTTTGAAATCGTCACAATCTTTCCAATTGGGCTGATCCAAAATCGCAACGCGGTAGCCCATCTTTTCCAGCACGCGGCCGATGACTGCGGGGCCGAAAGAGGGATGATCCACATAGGCGTCGCCTGAGACCAGCACAAAATCCGCCTGATCCCAGTGGCGGTTTTTCATTTCCTTTTGTGTTGTGGGTAGAAAGGTATTCATGTTTTTCTCCTAACAAAAAATGAGATGAACCGAAGGTCCATCTCAAGCATGGTCGGGGTGGCAGGATTTGAACCCGCGGCCCTCTGGTCCCAAACCAGATGCGCTACCAAACTGCGCTACACCCCGATGACTGTTCCATTATAGCGAGTCTGAAAGAAAAAAGCAAGCGAAAAAAAGAAAAATCCGGTATAATAAGAGGCGAAGTTTTATCCAAGGAAAGGAGAGCGCAATGCTGGAAATTCTACAGGCCCTGCCCGCACGCGTGTACGTGATGGTGTTGGGAGCAGTGCCGATCATCGAAGTGAAAGGCGCAATTCCTGCCGGAGTTGGTTTGGGATTTACCCCATGGGAAAGTTTTGGATACAGTTTGGTTGGAAATCTTTTGATCATACCAATTTTATTGCTGTTCCTTCGTCCCCTTTGTCGGTTCTTGCGGGAACACCATATTCCTTTGGTGAGTCCCCTGGCGCGGGGATTTGAGGAACGAACCATTAAGAAGAGCCAGAAGATGAAAACGGGTGCCTATATGGGGCTGTTTTTTCTGGTGGCATTGCCCTTGCCCGGGACAGGCGTATGGACGGGCAGTTTGGCCGCATCCCTGATGAATGTGAAGTTTCGCCATGCCTTGCCCATTGTGATTGCGGGCGGGATTGTGGGCGCTTTTGCCATATTCTTGATGACGAGCCTATTGGTTTAGGGTATGAATATCCCGAAAGGAGGGGTCTTATGAAAAGACAAATCCCTTTGATCGGGATTTTTTTATTGCTTGTTTTATTGGTTTCCGGCTGTACGCAAAACCCTTCAGCGGAATTGGAAGAGGCGCTATCAGATGCTGAAAATCAGTTGGCTGTGCTGACGGAAAAGGCTAAGAATCTGGAAGAGGAGCTGCGGCTTTCAGAAGAACTGAAAGAGGAGTTCAACAAGGATCGGGAGATCCTGCAAAAGAAAATCGATGAAATGGCGGATAGCTTGACCATGACCATGGCCGATTCCGACAATGAAGCGGTCCTGTGTTTGGCCATGCAGGCAGTGGAAGTGATTGCCGACCAGGATTTTTCCGCGCTGGAAGCCCTGGCTGACCCGGCTGCCGGGATCCGTTTTACGCCCTACCCCTATGTATCGGCAACGGATTTGATTTTTGCAGGCAGTGACATTGCAAACTTTTTTACGGATCCGACGATTTATACCTTCGGCAGCTTTGACGGCACCGGGGATCCCATTGAATTGACCAAAGCCGACTATTACAACCGCTTTATCTATGATGAAGATTTTGAGAATGCCTCCCATATCAGTTTGAACTGGGTAATGGGAACGGGGAATATGATCACCAATCATGAAAGCTTTTATCCATCCTCCAAGACGGTGGAGTTTCATTACACCGGCTTCAATCCCACCTATGCCGGCATGGACTGGCGTTCCTTGCGGCTGGTCTTTCAGCAGTTTGGCACCGACTGGAAACTGGTAGGCATCATTCACGGGCAGTGGACCATATAAGGATAAGAAATTTTCTTAAGATTTATTGACATCGGAATTCCGAAGTGATATCTTTAACGGTGAATAATCTAAGAAACTGAACCTTATCCAGAGAGATGGAGGGATCCGGCCCGATGAAGTCCAGCAACCTATTTTAATTAGGTGCTAATTCCGCGACCAAGAGTCGCAAGATGAGGGAGGCACTAACCTCTGCATGCAGAGGATTCAAACCTCTTTCGATGGGGTTTTTTTTGTGTCTGAAACAAGGTTCAGACTATAGGAGGAAAAAAGAATGAGAAAATGGCTCTTTACATCAGAGTCTGTAACTGAGGGACATCCCGATAAGATCTGTGACCAAATTTCAGATGCGATTTTGGACGAAATTATGGCGCATGATCCCATGGGACGCGTAGCGTGCGAGACATCCGTAACAACGGGTTTGGTTCTGGTAAGCGGCGAGATCACGACAACCCATTATGTGGATGTGCAAAAGCTTGTACGGGAAACCGTTCGTGAGATCGGCTACGACCGTGCAAAATATGGATTTGACTGTGACACATGCGGTGTCTTGGTTGCGATTGACGAGCAGTCTCCGGATATCGCCATGGGTGTTAACAACTCCCTGGAGAAGAAGGAATCAGGATCTGAAGACGTGGACTTTGGCGCCGGCGATCAGGGCTTGATGTTTGGCTATGCCTGCAACGAGACGGAAGAGTTGATGCCTTTGCCAATTTCATTGGCGCATAAATTGGCTTTGCGTCTGTCTGAAGTGCGAAAAAGCGGAGCCTTGGCATACTTGCGTCCCGATGGAAAAACACAGGTAACGATTGAATACCATGACAATACGCCTGTACGTGTTGATACGGTTGTTATTTCATCGCAGCATTCACCGGTTGCAGAACATGACCAAATCGAAAAGGATTTGATTGAAAAGGTTGTTTTGCCGGTTGTGCCTGCCGAATTGATTGATGATCAAACACGGTTCCTGATCAACCCGACGGGTCGATTTGTTGTTGGCGGACCGCAAGGGGATGCCGGCTTGACAGGAAGAAAAATTATTGTAGACACCTACGGCGGATACGCGCGCCATGGCGGCGGGGCGTTCTCCGGCAAGGATTGCACCAAAGTGGACCGCTCGGCGGCATACGCTGCACGCTATGTGGCGAAAAACGTGGTGGCTGCCGGATTGGCGGACAAGTGCGAGGTTCAATTGGCTTATGCGATTGGAGTTGCCCAACCGGTATCGGTTTTTGTGGATACCTTCGGCACAGCCAAGATTGAAGAGGAACGCATCGAAGAACTGGTGAAAAAGCATTTCGACTTGCGTCCGGCGAAGATTATCGAGAACTTGCAATTGCGTCGTCCGATTTACAAGCAAACTGCAGCCTACGGTCATTTTGGCCGTCCTGATCTGGACCTTCCTTGGGAAAAGACGGATCAAGCGGAAGTATTGCGAAAAGAAGCAGGATTGGAATAGAAAACAGGAGCGAAAGCTCCTGTTTTTTTGACGTCAATATCCGTGCTATGATATTCTATAATTCAAGAGAAAGGAGGCGATGAATTGCATAGAGAAGTGACCGATTATATCATTGGCTATATCAGTAGAACGCGGAAAAATAGTCAGCGTGTAATTCAAATGCTATTGGCAGAGGAAGGCGTAGAGGGAATTGATCCTTCTCACGGCACCATTCTTTCTGTTTTGCTCGAAAATGACGGACGTTTGCAGATGAAAGATATTGCTCGAATGACACGGCGGGACAAATCAACCATCACCTCTTTAGTGAACCGTTTGGAGCGGGAAGGATATGTGCAGAAAGTCAAATCGGAAGAGGACAGACGGGTTACATATTTGGAATTGACGGAGAAAGGATTGGCGCTCAAAGAGCCCTTCTTTCGGATTTCCACCCGATTGATCGACATTGCGTACGGTGAATTTGAACCGGAGGAGCGATTGGAGCTGCTGCGGTTGTTGAAGAAGATGAACAAGAGTTTTTACAAAGCTTTATCGGAGGACCGATAAGGCTTTTTTTTGATTCTAAAGTTTGTTATAAAACTTTATTGGTAAAATCTTCACAAAACCCTTGCAAATGGTTTGATGAGAAACTATAATAGGTCTTGAAGTTTGACGTCAAACAAAATTGAGTAAATGGGGGATTAGTCATGAAAAAACTGTTGGCATGGATTTTGATTGGCATGATGCTTGTGTCCTTTACCGGATGTGCATCTTCGACGGAAGAGGCGGCAGCGGTGGAGCCACAAGAAACGGAAACACAAGAAGCAGTGGAAAAAGAGGCAGAACCTGAAGCGGATGCGGATGCGGGCGCTTCGATTGTTGTGGATGAATCAGGATTAATGGTGATTCCTGAGGCTGAGCCTGCCGCGGAAGCAGAGACAACACAAACGTATGATGTTGTGGTTGTTGGCGCCGGCGGCGCAGGTTTGACGGCAGCAATTTCAGCGGCTGAAAATGGCGCGAAAGTTGTTGTTTTGGAGCAGGAAAGCATTGTAGGCGGAAACACAAGCTGGTCAGGCGCCGGCATGGATATTCCTAACAACTGGGTCCAAGCCAAGCAAGGCATCGAAGATTCCATTGAATTGTACACGGAAGATACCCTTGCAGGCGGAGACCGCACAAACATCCTTGAGTTGGTTGATGTTTTGGCCAATAACGCATTGCCGACTGCCGAATGGTTGCGAGACAATGTCGGCGTTCACTTTATGGATGACTTCCAAAAACACTTTGGCGGCCATACGGTAGCACGGGCCATCGTGGTTGAAGGCGGAATCGGCAGCCAATTGGTGATGTCGGAATACCTGAAAGCGGAAGAGCTGGGTGTTGTCTTCAAGATGAACACGAAAGCAACTGGTTTGGTTACAGATGAAGCCGGCCGTGTTACAGGCGTTGAAGCGGAAAACAAATCGGGTCAAAATTTGACATTCAATGGCGAATACGGCGTGATTCTGGCTTCAGGCGGTTTTGCAGGAAACCCTGAAATTCGCGTAAAATATCGTCCGGAATTGGATGAAAGCGTCGGAACGACCAATGCGCCGGGACACAATGGCGACGGAATCGTGATGGCAGAGGCCTTGGGTGCCGGTACAACCCATATGGAATGGATTCAAACCTATCCGTTCTGCTTCCCAACAACAGGCAAAATTTCCTTTGTTGCGGATACAAGAATGTACGGCGCACCGATGGTCAATATCGAAGGGAAACGATTTGTCAACGAGAATGACCGTCGTGATGTTGTATCCAATGCCATTCTTTCACAATCAGACAGATACGGATACATGGTTTGGGACCAGGAGATCTTGGAAGAAGCGCGTACCCTGGAGATCTACGGCAAAGAGTATGAGCAATTGGTAGCGGACGGCGTGCTGGTAAAAGCCGACACCTTGGAAGAAGCCGCGGCATTCTTCGGTATTGAGGAAGCGGCATTGCTGCAAACCATCGCAGACTTCAACGGCTTTGCAACTGCCTTTGAAAGCGGTGTGGATTCGAAAGAAGCGGATACCGAGTGGCACAGAAACGCCAAGCTTGCTGTGATCGACAAAGGACCATTCTATATCGAGAAAGTGGTTCCGGCGGCACATCATACCATGGGCGGATTGTTGATCGACACGGAAACCCGTGTAAAAACAGCGGATGGCGAGCTGATTTCCGGCCTTTATGCGGCTGGCGAGATCGTAGGCGGCATTCACGGCAACAACCGTTTGGGCGGAAATGCCTTGACTGATATTTCTGTATTTGGCAAGATTGCCGGTGAAACGATTGTAAAGGATCAAAACTAGTTTAAAGACCCGAATTTTTCGGGTCTTTTTTATTGACTCCCTGACTTTTACTTGGTAAAGTGAAGTATCGAATTTTTGGGAGGAATCATGTGGGTTTAGCAAATGTATTTTATCAGGTAATGGTATTATTTTTAGAAATTGTATTGGGGTTCTTCCTGGTTCAGATTCGGATCTTTGATGATGCAATGGTGCGGAAGCTGTCTGCATTCATTGTCAATGTCACCCTGCCCGCGCTGATTATCAGCGCCATGGACTTTCCCTATGATCCCGTGATGATGAGAAACGGCATGATGATTTTGATCAGCGGCCTTGGCTATTATGTCGCAGCCATTGGAATGGCCTTTGCCTACATGAAGCTGATTCAAGTGAAGCCGAGGCAGGAAGGGGTTCACGGTTTTGCTTTGATCTTCGCCAATGTGGCCTTTATGGGCTACCCGGTCACCCAGGCAATCTATGGAAATGAAGGGGTGTTTTATGCGGCGATCTACAACATCTGGTTTAATGTCTTCGTCTATACGATCGGCATCCTGATTCTGAGCAAGCATCAGGGTCATGGCGACCATTTCCAGTTTAAGAAGTTGATTACCAATCCCAATTTGGTCGCTTTGGCGATCGGCTTGGTCTGCTTTTTCTTTTCGATTGACAAGCCCGAACCCATTGATCAGGTTTTTGCACAAATCGGCGGCCTGACAACACCCTTGGCCATGCTGTCGGTTGGCGCCATGCTGCACGGATCATCCATTCGAGCGATTCTTGTCAACGGCAAGCTGTGGCTGACCAGTTTGATTCGCATGGTGTGGATGCCGCTCTTAACCTATTTTGTTTTGAAGCAATTCGGCATCGACGGCCTGGCTTTGGGAATACCTGTGATTATGGCGGGCATGCCGGTTGCCGCCAACGGGGCGATTTTTGCACAGTTGTATGATGCGGATTATCAGTTGTCGAGCCAGATGGTCTTCTTGACGACGCTGATGTCGGTCGCGGTCATTCCCCTGCTGGTTCTCTTGCTGCGCTAGATTGGATTCTGGATTTTTGTGGTATAATAATGATGAAATTTGGAAAGTTCGGAGGAATAATCATGGCACGTCAATTTTTCGACCGTTTGGGTCAAAATATCAAAGAGATGGTAGATACGGCGGGAGACGCCTTGGGCGATGTTGGCAGAATAGCGGAAGAGAAGATCAGCGATTCTCGCGTTAAATACCAAATTCGTCAGTTGGAAACGGAAATCCGAAGAGTGGAGCGGGAGATCGGCAAGAAATTTTATCGCCAATCCAAAAAGGACGGGATCGATTTGGAGTCCTTTGAAGCCGACATTCATCAGATTGACGATATCAAGGATGAGATTCAGCGCTTAAAGACGTCCATCGGAGAAACCGTTGTAGAAGGAGAAGGATATTGCTTCGCCTGCGGGGCAAGAAATCCGGAGGATGCAAAGTTCTGTCAGAATTGCGGCGCGAGGCTGGAAACCGTGCGGCAAACCTATTCGCAAACCTTCCATCAGGAAGAGAAGCGTGAAGAGGAAAAGGAACCCACTTATGTCAATCTGGGCAAGGTAGACAAAGAGGATGAGTAAGAACGGAAGATTCGATTCCGTTCTTTTTTTTGTCTGTCCCTTTGGTATAATAGAGAAAGACGAAGGGAGAAATGGGCATGATTGAGCATACGGGAGAAATCATTGAAATCATTTATCGAAACGAGGAAACGGGCTATACCGTTGCCGTTTTAGAGACGGAAAATACCTATCATACCATTGTAGGAACCTTTCCCTTCTTAAGAGAAGAGATGCCGATCCGCGTAAGCGGCGAGATGGTCAAGCATCCCAAGTTCGGCGAGCAACTGCGGGTGGACCATTACGAAGAGGTGCCGCCGACGGATACGGATGGAATCCTGCGGTATTTGGGGTCTGGCCTGATCCCGGGGATTGGCACCAAAACCGCCAAGCGGATTGTTGATGCCTTTGGGGAAGAAACCCTGGATATACTCCAGTACAATCCCGAACGCTTGAAGTCGGTGGATGGAATCGGAGAGAAAAAGGCGGAAACCATAGCAACCTCCTTTCAGGAACAGCGGGGCATTCGTGAAATCATGCTCTTTTTGCAGAACTACGGGATCGGGGTAGCCAACTGCCTGAAGATTTACAAGGCCTACGGCAACGATGCGGTGAAGAAGGTGAAAAACAATCCCTACATGCTGGCCAAGGATGTGCAGGGGATCGGTTTTTTAAAGGCCGACCGCATTGCCCAGAGTTTGGGGATCGATACCAATTCATCCTTCCGCATTCATGCGGGGATTCTCTATTCCTTGAGCCAGATGACCAATCAGGGCCATACCTATGCGCCAAAGTCGCTTTTGGTCCACCATGCGCGCCGGCTTTTGGGCGCGGAGATTCTGCCGATCGAAAACATGGTTCTGGAGATGGCGGCCAATCGCGAACTGAAGGTGGTTGCGGGAAACGAAGAGGATCAGGTCTACTTGCCGGCTTATTTTGCGGCGGAGGCATTCAGTGCCCAGACCCTGATCAATTTGGCGGCGAAATCCATTGAAGTCAATGAAGAGATGCTTTCGGCACGTCTTCAATCCATTCAAGACCAAAAGAAAATCGATCTGGCCTTGTCCCAGCAGGAAGCCATTCATACGGCCCTCACTTCCGCGGTGACAGTGATCACAGGCGGTCCGGGAACGGGCAAGACCACCACCATCAATACCCTCTTGGATTTGGCGGAAGACAATGACTTGGATGTGCTCTTGGCGGCGCCGACGGGACGGGCTGCAAAACGGATGGCGGAAGCCACGGGGCGCGAAGCCAAGACAATTCACCGGCTCTTGGAGTATGGCCGCTCAGAGGGGACCGATGGGTTCCTGTTCGGCCGGGACGAGGAGAACCCCCTGGAAGGCGATTTGATTATTATCGACGAGGCCAGCATGATTGATATCCTGCTGTTTTATTATTTGCTTCGGGCGGTGCCGCCGGAAGCGCAAGTGATTTTGGTGGGCGACGTGGACCAGCTGCCGTCTGTCGGCGCGGGCAATGTGCTTCGTGATGTGATCGAAAGTGGCGTTGTGCCGGTGGTTCGGTTGACGGAGGTCTTTCGCCAGGCCCAGGAAAGCATGATCGTTGTCAACGCCCATAAGATCAATCAGGGGCTGGAACCCGAGATGAATCTGAAAGACAAGGATTTCTTTTTTATCCGGGAGAATCAAGACCGGGTGATGGAAACCGTGGTGGATTTGGTGGCGAAACGCCTGCCCAATTGGAAAGGCTTTGATCCCCATAAGGAAATCCAGGTCTTGGCGCCAACACGCAAACGGGGCGTGGGCGTCGTACCGCTCAATGAATCCCTGCAGGCCGTGTTGAATCCCCAGGAAGCCAACAAGGCGGAATTGGAGCTGTCCAGCATGGTGCTTCGCCTGGGAGACCGGGTCATGCAGACGCGCAACAACTACCAGATCGAATGGAAGAGGCTGGTGGATGGCGTGTATTCCGGCCAGGGCGAGGGGGTCTTTAACGGCGACTTCGGCCGGATTACATGGATCAATGAGAAGGAAAAGCAGGTGACCGTGCTCTTTGACGAAGAGAAGGAAGTTTTGTATGAATACAGCCAATTGGAAGAGATCACCCTGGCGTATGCGATTACGATTCACAAGAGCCAGGGCAGCGAATTTCCGGTTGTGGTCATTCCCCTTTCCAGCTTGCCTCCCATGCTGGAGACGCGCAATCTGATCTACACGGCGATTACCCGCGCGAAAAAGCTGGTGGTGCTGGTGGGTCAGGACAACGTGCTTCATCGCATGATCCGAAACAATCAGACGGAAAAACGCTATTCCGGACTAAAGGCGAAGCTGCAAAAAGCGGCGGAGTTTTTAATGGAATAATGGAAAAAGCTCGCGGCTGCGAGCTTTTTTAGCGTTCAATTTCCAGTTCTGTTCGACAAAGGGAATAGTACTTGGGCAATTCGATTTCAAATCGGCTGCCGCTTTCATCGGATTTTAGCGCAATGGTTCCGCCGTGTTTTTCGATGATTTTTTTGGTGATGGCCAGCCCCAGTCCGCTGCCGCCGGTCGTACGGTTTCTGTCCTGGTCCGCGCGAACAAAGGGTTCAAAAATCTTGTCGCGGCTGTCTTTGGGAATCCCGACGCCGTTATCCTGCACGGTGAGTTTCACATTCTGGTCCGCGTCGGATACGACAATGGTGATGTGAGTGCCGGGCGGGTTGTACTTGATTGCATTGTCAATCAGGTTTTGCAAGGCGCGCTGGAACTTGTAGGTATCGATTTCACAGGTGAATGCCTTCTCGGGTATTTGAAATTCATAAAGAAATCCCGCTTCTTCGATTTCCGGGATGCAGTCGATTAAGAAGGTTCGAATCGACTCCGGAAAATCGACTTCCTGACAATGCAGGCAAAGGTCAGGCACCTGCAATTGGCTCAGCTCCGACAAGTCCTGCAATAAGCGGTTGGCCTGCTTGCCGTTTTTTGAAATGATCTCCAGATAGCGTTGCATCTCCATATGCGCTTTGTCCAGATGAGGCGACTTTTGCAGATTGCGCAAAATTACTTCGCTATAGCCAATTACATTGGTGAGCGGAGTCTTTAAGTCATGGGAAACATCGACGATCAATTGGTTTCTGGAATTCTCAACGGCCTGCCGCTTTTTGATTTCCAAATCCAAGTCGGTGGACAAGGCGTTGATGGCATCGCGGACCTGGTCGAATTCCGAATGGCTGACATAGGTGATCTTTGATCGATAGTCGCCTTTTTTGATCTTGCGAACACCCAAGACCAATTCATTCAAGGGTTCCAAAAACTTTTTCCCGAGCCGTTGGCTCAGCACATGGATCGTCAGGAACACGAGAACAAGAAAGAAACCAACGCTGGCAAAAAATACATCCGCTGAAAGTTCGCCGTGCGCGGTTGGCACAAAGAAAAGCACAAACAGTTCGGTTTCGTCTTCCGGATAATAAGCGTATACATCCATATATAGATTGTTCAAAAACATGTTGATTTCTTTTTGGGTGTATTGATAGCCGGATGGGCGCCTCGTGTTGTAGCCGTCTACAATCTGATTGTCGTCATTGAGGATTTCAATGCTGACGCCTTCGGGCAATTCATTGATCCGAAAGGCTTCCTCCGCCCCAAATTCAATCACATCCTGATAGATTACATTAAAGTCCAATAGTTTATCGGCGTGAAAGAAGGAGAGATAGAGGATGCTGAACAGTATGGTCAGGAAGATCTCCACGATAATCAAGGTGATAAAAATCAAAAACTCTTTTCTGAATTCTCTTCGGATATCCTTAGTCACGGCAGCGTTCCATACGGTATCCGATTCCATGAATGGTTCGGATCAAAACCGGTTTTTTTCTGTCATCTTCAATTTTGTTTCTTAAAAAATTGATGTGGACCATGACCGTATTGTTGTCGCCGAAAAAGGGTTCGCCCCATACGTTTTCAAACAACTGCTTTTTGGTGAAGGTGATGCCGATATTCTCCATAAAAAAGGTCAGCAGTTTCATTTCCATGGGATTTAGCTTCAGTTTTTCCCCGTCTTTGGTGCATTCAAATCGATCGAGGTTGAGTTCCAAGGAGCCGTTTTTTAACAGGGGTCTTTGTGTAGGCGCCGGATTGGTGTAGCGCATATAGCGCCGCAATTGGGCCTTGACCCGTGACAGCAATTCCACCATGCTGAAGGGCTTGACCAGATAATCGTCGGCGCCAAGGCCAAAGCCCAGAACCTTATCCTCGTCCTTGCCTTTGGCGGTCAGTAAAATCACGGGAACTTCACTGATGGCGCGGATTTCTTTTAATGTATCGATTCCATTTTTAACAGGCATCATGAGATCCAAAAGCACCAAGTGCATAGGATCTGCCTGAAACTGGTTGATTGCGTCTTGTCCGTTTTTTGCTTCAAAAACCGTATACCCGTCGGTTTCCAAATGCATGCGGACGAGTTCGCGAATTTCACGGTCGTCTTCCGCGATTAGGATTCTTGTTTCCATGCGATTTCCCCCCCCTAGTAAGTCTATTATACAGATTTCTAGTATATCTATTATACAGATTTTGCATAAAGGGGGAAAACACCATAAAAATATTTTAAGAAGTTTTAAGAAGTTTCAAAGAAATCAAACGTACCGTTTTAAGATAAATTCGTTATGATAGAATCAAATCAACAAAGGGGAAGACAGATGAAGAAGAAATTTTGGGTAGCGGTCATGCTGATGGCATTGGTAGTGGGACTTTCTGGATGTGGAAGTCTTTCCATGCTGGTTTTTGAAGAATCCTTCGGTTACGGCGACCGGTCAGCTGAGACCTTTTCAGATTACTTGCAGGGCATGGAAGTCCTGATTCCGGAAGGCCGATTGGCCCAATTGGAAAAAGAATGGATGGCTTTGCCGGAATGGGACGCAGACTTGCATTCAAAAGGAGACCAAAAGGAGTGGATCGCATTTGAGGAACAATTGCGCCAAAATGCCATTCCGATGGTTTATACGGATCTGGAGACCTTTCTGGCCACCGAGCGGCAAGGGCTGGAAGAAGCCGAGTATGAGGAAGCCCTGCGCTTGATCCGGGAATGGGAAGAAATTCCCGAAGGGGCGGAAGCCAACATCCCTGTGGAAGCCGCCTTGGATCAATGCCTGGTAAAACTGGGACTCTCCTTTCACGAACTGGTCGAAATGGTGAATGACCGTGAAGCGGTCATGGGGGTCTATGGGGTCGCGGACCATGGCATTGTGAATGAGGAGCCGGCCTGGCTGCAGCCCATGAAAAAATCTTCCACGCAAGACCAGAACATTTTGGCGCTGTGGGAGCGGATCGAAACCATCATTCCGCAATCGCTTTTGGGACGGGTCAGGGAATTTGCCGTTGTGACGGATGGAGAGGAAAACATGCTGGCCTATGTGTATCCTCTGGAAGAAGCGCAAACCACTTGGCGGCTGACGGTTGATTACTTGGATTTTGTCGACGCGAGTGGGAATTTGGATGTTGATGCGGGTGATGAAACCTTGATACATGAATTCGGCCACATCCTTTCCTTGAATGAGACCCAGATGGATCCTCAGGCGAAAGCTACTCTGGCTTTGGAGGAAGGGAACCTGGCGGTGCTGAGTTACCTCAACCGATTTTACCAGGAGTTCTGGCGGGGCATGGAAAAGGAATGGGAAGCGGCAGTGGAAGCGGAGGACTCGGAAACGGCGCTCTTTGATTTCTTTATCGCCCATGAAGACCGGTTTTTAAATGATTATGCAGCTACGAGTCCGGCCGAGGATTTCGCGGAAATGTTTGCGCAATTTGTTCTGCGGGACCGGCCACAAGCATCCTTGGATTATGTAGACCAAAAAATTCAATTCTTTTATCAATTTCCTGACCTGGTTGAAATACGAGAAAAAATGCGTCAGGGAATAAAAATCATGGAAGAAGCGGCTTAAGCAGTCGTTTCTTTTTTCGTTTCCGGGTATGTATAGGATAGGAAGGAGGGATGTCATGTATCGTAAATTGCAAGGGATGTTGTGGGGCAGTTTGGTTGCCGATTCTCATGCCTTGGGCGCCCACTGGATTTATGATCAGGATCGGATTCGCGAAGAGTTTGGATTGGTAGAAGAATTGCTTCCGCCTGGAACCAATTATCACCTGGGGAAGGTGGCGGGGGATTTTACCCATTACGGGGATCAAACCATGTGGCTTTTGGACTCGCTGGATAAAAACCGAGGATGGAACCGAGATCGTTTTTTCCTGGAGTGGAAGGTGAAAATGGGGAAGTATGAAGGCTATCACGATCATGCATCCCATGAGACATATGACCATATGATGGCGGGAGAGTATCCAGCCGGCTCCTTAAGCACCGAACTTGCAGGCGCCGTTCGCATTGCGCCCTTGATTTACTTTTATTACAACGATCCCAGGCTGTTGGATTATGTGGTGGAAGAGACGGAGATAACGCACCGAACAGGCAAAGTCAAAGAGACAGCTGCTTTTTTAGCAAAGATCGTATGCTTGGTTCTGAAGGGCATCACACCTGTGGAAGCGATGGAAATGGAATTGTCGGCACTTCCTGAGGATTCTTTGATCGCGCCTTTGATTGCCAAAGGCTTAAGGGAAGATTCTTTGAATGCCAATGATGTGATCCGCACCTTCGGGCAAACTGCGGATATCGCCCACGCCTTGCCGTCTTGCGTATATTTGATTCGCTGTTTTGAAGAAAATTATGCCCTGGCATTGGAAGCCAATGTGATGGCGGGCGGCGATTCAGCCGCAAGAGGCATGTTTGTCGGCATGGTTCTGGGAGCGCATCATGGATTTTCAGCCATTCCGGAAAAATGGATTCAGATTTTGCGGGCCAAAGAGGAGATTGAAATCTATATCGGAACAAAAAAATAGTGCGGGTTCGCACTATTTTTTGTGTCTTTTTTTCAATTCCAGCATGATTTCTTCCCAGCTGATTCCGCGTTCCGCCAGCAAAACCGTCAGGTGGTAGAGTAGATCGGCCGTTTCATAGATAAGCTCGCCGCGATCCTCGTTTTTAGATGCGATGATGACCTCGGCGTTTTCTTCGCCCACTTTTTTCAGGATCTTGTCAATCCCCTTGTCAAAGAGATAATTGGTGTAGGATCCTTCCGTTGGATTGGCTTTCCGTTCCTGCACCAAGCTTTCCAGTACGTTCAGCATGGTTGCCTTGGGAAGGGGCGAACCGTCGAAGGTTCGGTAGAAGCAGCTTGTTCGGCCGGTATGGCAGGCAGGCCCGTTGGGGTTGACCAGTAAAAGCAAAGTATCGCCATCACAGTCGTAGAGAATTGCTGTGACTGCTTGGGTGTTGCCGCTGGTGGCGCCCTTGTGCCAAAGCGCCTTGCGGCTTCTGGAATAGAACCAGGCTTCTTCTGTTTCTACGGTTTTTTCCAGTGCTTCTTCGTTCATCCATGCCATCATCAGCACGGTGCCCGTTGTTTCGTCTTGGACAATAGCGGGAATCAGCCCCGCCTCGTTAAATTGTAAATCGTCGATGGCTACTTTCATCTGTCGTCCTCCTTATCGGATGATTAACCCGTTTTTTCGCAGATAGTCTTTCAGATCAGGGATGGGGATGGTGTTGTAATGGAAGACGCTGGCAGCCAAGGCCGCATCCGCGCCCGCCTTCAACACTTCGGCAAAATGGGCTTTTTCACCGGCGCCGCCGGACGCAATAATCGGCAAGCGCACCGCTTGGCTGACACGGCGGGTAATATCGATGGCATACCCGGTCTTTACCCCATCAGCGTCGATGGCGTTCAAGCAAATCTCGCCGGCCCCTAAAGCTTCGCCCCTTTTGGCCCATTCGACCACATCAATGCCCGTGGGGGTTCTGCCGCCGTGAATAAAGACTTCCCAGTGATCTCCCTGGTTCTTCGCATCGATGGAAAGGACAACACACTGCGACCCGTAGATGCCGGCGGCTTCCGAAATCAATTCGGGATTCAATACGGCTGCCGTATTCACCGATACCTTGTCTGCTCCGGCCAGCAGGACTTTGCGAAAGTCCTCCGGCGTCCGGATGCCGCCGCCAATGGTAAAGGGGATGCGGACCTGCTCGGCTACTCGTTCCACGGTTTCAATAAAAATTTCCCGGTCCTCGGATGAGGCGGTAATGTCGTAGAAGACCAGTTCATCGGCGCCTTCCAGGGAATAGCGTCTTGCCAGTTCCACTGGATCGGCAACGTCTTGGATGGATTTGAATTTCTTACCCTTGACGACGCGGCCGTGGTCGACATCCAGGCAGGGAATAATGCGTTTGGCTAACATGATGATTCCTCCGAGAAAGCGCTTAAGTCGATGGCACCCTCATAGAGGGCCTTGCCTGTAATGGCGCCGTAGAAGCCCAGATCCTTGGCATCATTCAAGTCATCATTGGAGCGAACGCCGCCGCTGACGATCAATTGTGCGGGAATCTTCTCTTGGATTTCTTTCATGATTTCAAAATTGGGCCCGGTCATCGCGCCGTCTCTGCGGATATCGGTGACCACAAAGGTATCGATCCCCATGTCATATAACTCCTCGGCAAAGAGTACCGCGTTGATGGCAGAGCCCTTGACCCAGCCTTCCACGCAAACCAGTCCGTCTTTGGCGTCAATGGAGACGGCGATTCGGCCGGGAAATTCTGCAGCCAATCGTTTTAGCAGGCCTGGATCATTAACAGCGGACGTGCCAAAGATCACGCGCTGCACGCCCGCTTCCAAATAGGCGCGGGCCTGTGCTTCGGTTCGTATGCCGCCGCCGACTTCAATGGGAATGGAAATGCCCTGGGCGATGCTAATAATGGCCGTCTGATTCTGCGGCGCCCCGTTGAAGGCGCCGTCCAAATCGACCACATGCAGCCATTTGGCTCCCTGGCATTCCCATTGTTTTGCCATGGATACCGGGTCTTCTCCGTATACAGTCACCTCTTCCTTTTTTCCCTGGAAGAGGCGAACGCATTGTCCGTCTTTTATATCGATTGCTGGAAAAACGATCATTTTATCATCTCCTTAAAATTCTTCAATAATTGCTCGCCGACTTCGGCGGATTTTTCCGGGTGAAATTGCATGCCAATCACATTGCCGCGTTGGACGACGGCGGGGAATTCATCACCGTACTCGCTGGTGAAAATCACATCCTCTGGATTTTTGCAGGTCGCATGGTAGGAGTGAACAAAATAAACGTAGGAATCCGGTTGAATATCCTTTGCGATCGGACTGTCGTTTTTCTCAATCAAGGTGTTCCATCCCATATGGGGCACCTTGGGCACATTTTGGAATCGAATGATTTCGCCTTCAATCAAGCCCAAACCGTCCCATTCTCCGTCTTCATAGCTTTTATCGAAGAGGACTTGCATACCTAGGCAAATGCCCAAGAAGGGTTTGCCGGTCTTGGCTTCCTCTTTCAAGAGATCCACCAGGTCATATTTTTTCAGGTTTGCAATGGCATCCCGAAAGGCGCCTACGCCCGGCAGGACGATGGCATCGGCAGCTCGAATGACTTGCGGGTCACGGGTGACTTGGGTGGGAATCTGAAGAAAGGAAAAAGCATGGCGGACATTCTTCAAATTGCCCACGCCGTAATCAATGATCGCGATCATTCGATCACCCCCTTGGTAGAGAGATACCCGTCCAGTGTGGGATCTATGGTGCACGCTTCCCGTAACGCGCGACCGAGTCCCTTGAAAATAGCTTCATAGATATGGTGTTGGTTTCGTCCGTATAGGGACGCGACATGCAGATTGATTTTTGCATTTTGGGCAAAGCTCAAGAAGAATTCCTCCATGGTTTCCGATTCAAAATCGCCAACCCGTTCCCGAAGGATGGGTACATCAAAAACCAAGGCATACCTTCCTCCGATGTCGATGCAGACACGAGAAAGGGATTCATCCATCGGCGTAAAGGCCGTGCCGTAACGGATTAAGCCTTTTCTGTCTCCCAGCGCTTGGCGAAGGGCCTGTCCCATGACAATGCCCACATCTTCAACCAGATGATGGGTGTCCACTTCAAGGTCGCCTTTTGCCTGAAGATTCAAGGCCAGTCTGCCATGTTTGGCCAGAAGGGTCAGCATATGGTCGAAGAAGCCAATCCCGGTGGAAATGGAAGACTCGCCTTCCTCCAACTTCAAGGAACAAGTGATTTGGGTTTCCAGGGTGTTGCGGGTGATTTGCGCGCTTCTCATGCCTGTACCTCCTGCAAGATTTCGAGCATCCGATCATTTTCTTCGGGTTTGCCTATGCTGATCCGAATGCAATTTCTCAGCAGTCCTTCAGACTTGTATCCGCGAATTTGAATGGACGATTCCATGCAGGCTTCTTCAATTTCTGCCGCCTTTTCCGTTCGAATCAGAATGAAGTTCGCTTTTGATGGAAAGAGGACGACTCCAGGTAATTCGCCTAAAGCTTTTTCCATGCGGTTTCGTTCAGACAAAAGAAGGGCGATTTGCTTTTGAAACAGCTGTTTGTTTTTCAGCGCAACCATAGCGATGGTTTGGCTGGCCGCATTGAGATTGTAGGGCGCCCGGACCAGATCCAGCGCTGTGATCAGGGAAGGATCCGCTACAGCGTATCCAACACGGATGCCCGCCAGGCCGTAGGCCTTGGAGAATGTGCGGGTTACGATCATTCGCGGACATTTCTTGACCTCGTCCAGTACAGATTCGCCATAAAATTCCATATAGGCTTCATCCACAAGAACCAGGGCATCGGTTGCCTTGATCAGGGTCATAATTTCTTCCTTTGAAAATCCTTGTCCCGTTGGATTGTTGGGATTGCAGAGGATGATCAGCTTTGCCTTGCTTTCATTGGCTTGATCAGCCAGGTCATTCAGGGACACCTGCAAGGTGTTTGGCTCCGCATCTACCGTGATGAAGTTTGCTCCTTGGACTTCGGCGAAGAATTGATACATGGAAAAGGTGGGCGCAAAGCTGACGATGGTGTCTTCTGGGTCGATAAAAGCCTGAACGATCATTTGCAGGATTTCATCAGAACCGTTTCCGCAAAGAATCTCTTCCTGGCTAAAGCCTGTTGATTCTGCCAGGGCTGCCCGCAGGGGCGCCGCATCGATGCTGGGGTATCGGTTGCCGTTGCATTCGAAGAGGGCCTGCATGATTTCTTGCTTCAGATCCCGAAAGGGATTGAAGGGGTTTTCATTGGCATGGAGCATGACTTCATAGTCGCTTGTGTCTACCGTATAAGGTTTGATGGCTTGTACATTTTTACGCAGGTATGGATTCATGATTCCGCTCTCCTTTCTATGGCATTGGCGTGGGCGTCCAAGCCCTCTTCCCGGGCAAAGGCAGCCACGCGCTTGCTAACAGCGGACAATGCGGCTTGATCGTAAAAGAGCAAGCTGCTTTTTTTGCAATAGTCATAAGTGCCAAGGGGGGAGGCGAAGCGAGCCGTCCCAGACGTTGGCAGTGTATGGTTGGGTCCTGCAAAATAATCGCCGATGGGTTCCGGCGTGTAAGGACCGATAAAGATGGCGCCGGCATGGCGAATCAAGGGCATCCATTTCATGGGATCGGCCATTTGCAGCTCCAGATGTTCCGGAGCCAGCAGGTTCGAGATGCGTACGGCTTCTTCCAGGCTGTCTGCCAGAAAGATGGTTCCATAGTTTTTCAGGGATTCTTCCATGATGGCTACCCGGTCCAATTGCTTCAGTTGCTTTTCGATTTCACCTTGCACTTTTTCCGCCAAATCTGGGCTGGTGGTAATGAGAACAGAAGCCGCACGTTCGTCGTGCTCAGCCTGGCTTAAGAGATCGGCGGCTACAAAGCTTGGGTTTGCCGAGTCATCAGCAATGATGGCAATTTCACTTGGCCCTGCGATCATGTCGATGTCCACGCGGCCGAAGACTTCTTTTTTTGCCAGTGCCACGTAGAGATTGCCTGGGCCGACGATTTTATCGACACTTTCAATCGTCTCGGTTCCATAAGCCAATGCAGCCACAGCTTGGGCACCACCGACGCGGTAGACTTCCTCGATGCCCAGGATGGCAGCCGTTGCCAATATAACCGGATGGATTTCTCCGTCTTTTCCCGGAGGAGAGACGATGGCGATTTCCTGGACGCCTGCCACCTGGGCAGGGATTGCAGTCATCAGAACGGTGGAAGGATAGGCGGCTTTGCCGCCAGGGATGTAAAGTCCCACCCGGTCCAGCGGTGTGATCTTTTGGCCGAGTTTGACTCCGGGACGCGGCTCCGTCCACCAGGTTTCCTCCCGTTGTTCCTTGTGAAAGGAACGAATATTGTCAGTCGCTTCACGGATTGTGGCAACCAGATTTGGATCACAATTTTTCAGCGCCGCTTGCAATTCGCTTGTTTTCACCTTCAAGGCCTTGGGCGCAGGGCAGTCAAATTTCTTTGTATAAGCGACCAAAGCGCTGTCGCCGTTGGTTCGAATGTCTTCTAAGATGGTTTTTACTCTTGTTTCCGCGCCGGCGAGGTCGCCGTCGGAGCGATTCAGGAGATTGTCCAGATCCTTCCGTTTGAGGGAAGTGGTATTTTTAATGATCTTCATAGCGTTTCTTGGTCTCCTTTCGAAGGGTTTCAATCAAGGATTCAACGATGGGCCCCTTGGTTTTCAAAGAAACCTTATTTACGATCAAGCGGGCGGAAATCGGATGCATTTCTTCCAAAACAACCAATCCGTTTTCTTTCAAGGTTTTTCCGCTTTCGACGATGTCGACAATCACATCGGACAGACCCATGATCGGCGCCAGTTCCACGGAACCGTTTAAATGAAGAATTTCTGTTTTGATGCCTTGTTTTTGAAAGTACTTTTTCGCAACATTGGGATACTTGGATCCAATGACCAATTGCTGGCGACGAATCTTGGTTTCCGGGAATCCTGCTACGCAGATCCGGCATGCCCCCATTTTCAGATCCAGCATTTCATAGACATCGGGTTCAATCTCCATCAAGATGTCTTTCCCCACGATGCCGACATCGGCGGCGCCTTTTTCCACATAGATGGGAACATCCATGGATTTCACAAAGGTTAAGCCGATGGTCTTGGTTTGGTCCTCGAAGACCAGCTTGCGGCTTTTTTTCGAATAGTCCGGGAATATATATCCGCTGGCCTGCAGGATATCGATCGCCGTTTCCGCGAGCCGACCCTTTGCCAGAGCGATTTTTACCATTTTTTTGCCTCCTCCAGGCTCCGAAGATCCAGCACGGCCTGATCCTTGGGCGCATTGGCGCGATCGGACAGAGTGATGATGATGGAACCATTTTGTCGTTTTTCCTTTGCCTTTTGGCAAACCAGTTTTCGGGTTTCCATGGAATAGCGCACAACTTCAGCGCTTTGGGCAACCGCTTTAGGAAGTAAGGTGCTTAAGTAGCTCAGATTCAAGCCAAATCCGCATGCAGGACGGGAAAGGCCGAATTGTTCGCTCAGATCATTGTAGCGGCCGCCGGATACAAGGGGGGATCCGGCATTTTGCATATATCCCTTGAAGATTAATCCAGTGTAGTAATGCATGCGGTTGGTGAAGCCTAAGTCCAATTGCAGGGGCACGTCGATCAGATCTTTCAAATACTCGACAACGTCTGCCAGGTTTTGAACCGCTTCTTCCATTTGCCTGTTCAGGCATAAGGCTTTTGCTTCCATTAAAACTGTTTTCGGCGATCCATAAAGCTGGGGTAAACGAAGAAGGGCGCGGGCGCCGTCTTCCGGCAGGTCCCAAGAGCGAATGGCGCGCTGCAGTTCGGGCAGATTTTTGCTTTCGATATAGCCCAGTATTTCTTTTTCCTGCGTCTCCGTCAGGGATAAGGCTGCAAACAAGCCGGCCAGAAATCCCGCGTGGCCCAAATCGAAATGCAGCTTTTTCAAGTCCAAGGCAAGGAGTGCTTCCACGCCAATGGCAACCACTTCCGCATCGATTTCGGGATGCGGATCACCGAAGGCTTCAATACCGGCCTGATGCCATTCGCTTAAATCACCCAAACCGGCTTCCGTTTGGCGGAAAATCGTGGTTTGATAGGAAAAGCGCAAAGCATCGTTTTTCGGGTAATTCATGGCGACCATGCGGGCCAAGGGTACGGTTGCATCCGGTCTGAGGACCAGAACGCGACCGGATGCGTCAATGCATTTCAGCATGGCGTTTCGGTCGGGCGCACCTGGAAAATGGTAAAGGTCGTATGCTTCGAAGCTTGGCGTTTGCACCGAGCGGTACCCATAAGATTGAAAAAGATGGCGAATTGTGGCCGCGGTTTCTTCCACTTGCTGAAAGTCTTCGCTGGTCAGATCGCGGACGCCATCGGGAAAATTTTTAACCATGTTGTTCTCCTTTTTTCATGCTTTACTACGCTAAAGTGATAAAGTGTTACCATGAGTATATGGGTCTTTCGTCTCCCTGTCAAGGAAAGAATCAATGAAAAGGATTTCTTTTGGATTATAATGAAAGAGGAGGTGATTTTTATGATCAGCGATTGGATCTATCCGGAAACCGACATTTGTTTTGCCTGTGGCGATCTTGTTGAGGGATTGGGTCGTGCACGTTTTTGCAGTTCTTGTCGGCTAAAGCTTCAGAAAGTGGAAGAGCCCCTTTGCAAAGTATGCGGCAAACCCATTGCGGACGGAGACTTGTGCCAATGGTGCGGCGCGTATGCACGCAGTTTTTCGCGTGCGTTTTCTCCTTATCTTTATGCGGGGCTGGCACGAGATCTGATTCTTTCCTGCAAATATAAAAATCATCCGGAGTTGGCCCGAGCCATGGGCGGAGAGATGGCCCGGTATTTTCAAAGCCATTATGACGGGGAGCCCATTGATTGGATTGTTCCCGTTCCGATTCACCGGTCCCGATACCGGGACCGGGGCTATAACCAAGCCGGGTTGATCGCAGGCGAGATTGGACGGTGTCTCAAGCTTCCCCTGCGGCAGGATTGGCTGGTTAGAAAGGAAGCGACAAAAGCCCTAAAGGAAATGACGGCAGCAGATCGAAGAAAAAATCTGAAGGGGGCTTTTGCTCTGCGTAGTAAAGGGAAGGGCGGGGGAAAGTCAAAAAGAATTCTTCTGGTCGATGATGTGCTGACAACGGGAGCGACGGCTGAGGCATGTGCAAAAGTTTTGCAGGCAGATGGCGAGCGGGAAATTTTTGTCCTGACCTTTGCCACCCGCGGGTAGAGTTAACAATTTATTAACAAGCGAAAGTCAGTGTTTATCCTCATTGAACCGGGTTATCCACATCATTCACAATGAGGAAAACGGTCATTCCACATGGCTTTCAAAGTTATCCAGAAACCTGTGGGGATAATGGGGGATAAACATTCTGAAAATTAGTGACCATGCGGGTTTAGCCCTGTGGATAACAAATGATTAGAATGATCAGAATATAACGGCAAAAAAGGGGGAATCCCTAGTTTGTGCGGTTTTTCCCAGGTTTCACATATCCACAAATTTATCCACATTATACACAACTTCCACATCCTGAAAAACATGGTCAATCCGTGTTAGATTTGAATGAAAAACGGTATAATATAAGTAACCTAGTACCCGGAAGGGGAACGGATCGACCTGGAAGGAGATGTGAATATGAAGATCAAAATCGTAGGCAAAAACATGAACGTTAGGGAATCACTTCAAAGGAGGGTCGAGTCAAAGCTTGGAAAGTTAGACCGGATGTTTAATCAGGAGGTGGAAGCGACAGCTACCTTCAAACGCGAAAAGGATCAAAGCATTATTGAAGTGATGATTCCATTTGCAGGTGCAAACATGCGGGCGGAGGCTTCGAGTTTTGATATGTATGATTCCTTGGATCAAGCGGTGGAAATGCTGGAGAAGCAAATTCGAAAGCATAAGACCAAACTCGAAAAAAGGAAACATCTGGGCGAATCGATTCGATTCGGTGATATTCCGGATTATCAGGAATCGGAAGAAGAAGAGATTCGCATCATGAAACATAAGCGGTTCGACATGAAATGGATGAATCCGGAAGAGGCAGTGCTTCAAATGGATTTGCTGGGGCATGACTTCTTTGTTTTCTTTAATAGTGAAACGGAAGAAATGGCTGTTGTCTACCGAAGAAAGAAAGGCGGATACGGCTTAATTGAATCCAATGCAGTACAATAGAAGGGCATTTGGCTAGGGGTGAAAAACCCCTAGCTTTTTTTTAAGTTTTACCTTGACTTTTTTGTGTGATTTGGATATTATATAGAAGTCGCAAAACGGCAGGGGCCTATAGCTCAGCAGGTTAGAGCGCACGCCTGATAAGCGTGAGGTCGGTGGTTCGAGTCCACCTAGGCCCACCATTTTAGAACTTATTTTTCTAAGTAAAAAGACAGATCACGATGAAGAATCCGTGGTTTGTCTTTTTTTGTGCAAAAATGTCAAACGAAACGATTGCCACATGGTGCGGAAAAGCTTTGGACTATCCAGGTGAAGGTGCGGGTGGGTATAATGAATTCACAAGCAAACGTTTTTCGATATTTCGGCATGCAGAAAGGATGAAACGATGTTTAGCTTAAGCAAAAGACAGGTTGAAATCATACTCTTTCTTTTACGGGAAAGGACAACGGTTTCGACACAAAAAATAGCAAATGAATTTGGCGTGAGTCCGCGGACGATCCGGTATGATCTGGATTTGATCGAGGAATGGTGCGCAGAGAATTATTCGACCCTTGTGCGAAGTCCTGGAAAAGGCGTCCGTCTGGAAACCAATGTCAAGCGAAGTGTTTTGGAGCGGCGCTTGCGAAGCTTGGCTCCGCAAGATCGGATCTTGACGGAAGAGGAACGGGTGCGTCTGATTCTGCAGGAACTGATTGCTTCCGGAAAGCCCATGACTTTGGATCACTTAAGCCAGCGCATTCAGTGCAGCCGCAATACGGTGATCAAGATGATGAAAATCGTACGCGCACGTTTGGAAACGAGAAACTTGGAGCTGCGGATTGTAACAGGCAAAGGCTATCAGATCCAAGGGAATGAAAGTGTGATACGAAGACTGCTCTTTGATTTATATGCGGAGCGGGTGGATTGGCGCAAACTGGCTGAGTTCATGACCAAGAAGAATCAGCAGGTTCCTTCTTATTTAGCCCAGTGGTTTGAGGATGACGAGATCGATCAGGTTTTTTCAATTTTAATGGAAGCCGAAGAGATCTTCACTCATCCCATGGCGGATGTTGCCTTTATCAATCTGACCATTCACATTCTGGTGGCCATGGAGCGGATCCGGATCGGCAAACAGGTGGAAGCACCGGGAACAAGTGTTGCCGATACGCCGGAAATGGAGATGGCGGATTGGATCGTTAACAAGATCCGTTCGACATTCGGCATCACCATGGACGGCTCGGAAGTGGAGACCATCGCCATGCATTTGTTGGGCGCCAAATTGTTTCGGCGTATTGACGAGCTGGGGGAAGCCCCCGTTGAGAACCAAACCGAAACCCAACGATGGGTCGAAGCGATTGTTCGACATTTCGAGAAGGAAACGGGTTTGAGTCTGATGGATGACCGTCAGCTGAATCAAAGTCTGGTGCTTCATATGAAGACGGCGATGAATCGGTTCAAACGCGGTCGCGTTGCAAGGAACCCCTATCTGCAAGAGATCAAGAACAAATATCCCTTTATGTTTCAGATGGCCAAGCAAAGTGTGGTGCCTTTGGAAGCGGAACTTGGGAAGCGGATTGATGAAGACGAAATCGGCTATATCGCCTTGCATATGCGGGCAGCCTATGAACGGAATGCAGGCAGAGGAACTCGGATTACCGCTTTGGTGATCTGCGCTTCCGGAATTGCGACTTCACAGTTTCTGAAGATGCGGCTGGAAAGCCTGTTGCCGGAACTGACGGTGATTGATACCTGTTCGGTACAGGATTATGAGAATTATAAAGATCGAATTCACTTTGTGATTTCGACTTTGGATTATGATTTGCCAGGCGTGGATGTAATTCATGTCAGTCCATTCCTGGAGAATGAAGAGTTAATGAAGATTCGAGAGCATATGATCCAAGTGGCGAAATTTCGCCAAATTTCGGACATGACCGCTCCTTCGAAATCAGAAAACGGAGGGAAAGAAATCATGCTTAAAGATGTACTCCATGCGGACGTGGTTCGATTGAAGGTGGAAGCACGCGATTGGGAGGACGCCATCACCAAGGCCGGGGAGCTTCTGGTTGCTCAGAAGTCCATAGAGCCGGCATATATTGAAAATATGATTACGGCGATTCATGACTTGGGTCCCTATATCGTGATCATGCCCCATGTGGCCTTTGCCCATGCCCGTCCGGATGAGACGGTGAATGAAAGCTGCATGAGTTTGATCACATTGAAAGAACCGGTGAACTTCGGCAGCGAAGCCAATGATCCCGTTTCGGTGGTCTTTGCCTTTGCGGCGGAAACCGGCGCCTCGCATATGAGGGCGCTGCAGGATTTGGCGAAGTTTTTGTCGAAGCCTGAGAACTTAACATTTTTGATGGAATGCGAGGACAAAGACCTTGCATTGGATAAATTGCTTGAATACTAACCAGGGGGGTAGGGAAGCATGAAAAAATTAAAGGTATTGGCAGTGTGTGGATTTGGTGTAGGGAGCAGCATGTTGTTGAAAATGAACGTCGACGACGTCTTGCAAGCCCAGGGAATTAAGGCGGAGGTCAGCACAGCGGATATTATGACCGCCGCATCAGTGGATGCAGATTTGATTTTTACCTCAAAGGAATTATACGGTCAATTAAAGGAACAAGTTTCCATTCCACTGATTGAAATCCTGAATTTCATGGATCACAAGGAAATTGAGGAGAAAGGGATGCCCGTCATCAAGGAAATACTCGGTCAATAAAAAAGGGAGGAACTTGGAGTTATGGCAGTATTGAATTATTTGGTTAACACAGTATTCCGTCAGCCACCATTGTTTTTAGGATTGATCGCGCTATTGGGTCTGCTTCTTCAGAAGAAGGGACTGAGTGATACGGTAAAGGGAACCTTGAAAACCGTTATCGGCGTTATTGTCCTGATGAAAGGTGTTGACATTATTGTCGCTTCCATCAATCCGTTGGCGACGGCTTTCACTAATATTTACGCAATTCCGGCAGAAGAAGCCATCAATCCTATGGGAATGGGAGGATTTTTGACAGAGTATGGCTCAGTCGTTGGACTTGTTATGGTTTTGGCTTTTGTTGTGAACTTGGTTGTTGCACGATTTACACCGATTAAGAACATTTTCTTAACCGGACACATCTTCTTCTGGATGTCCTTTATCTTCGTTGCTGTAGGGGTAGAAGGCGGACTTTCCGGAACGGCTTTGACTATCTTTGCTACGATCTTCCTGTCCATTTACATTATTGTGACGCCGGCATTGCTTCGTCCGTATGTAAAACAGGTAACAGGAACGGATACATTTACCATCGGACATACTTGTTCCCTGTTCTGCTTAATCGGATCATGGGTTGGCAAGTTGTTTGGAAACAAAGAGCAATCGACAGAAGAATTGAAGCTGCCGGAGTCATTGGACTTCATGCGTGATACAACCATTGCAACCGGTTTGGTCATGTTCATTGTGTACTTTGTTGTAGGCTTGATGATTGGCGCGGAAGCGCGCACAGCAGCCTTTGGCGGCGCGGATGTTTTCACATTCAGCCTGATGCAAGGTTTGACATTCGGCGCTGGCCTGACGGTTCTTTTGACAGGCGTACGGTTGATGTTGGGTGAAATCATCCCTGCATTCCGCGGTATTGCCATGAAATTGATTCCGGGTGCGATTCCTGCACTGGATTGCCCAATGGTATTCCCTTATGCACCGAATGCCGTATTGATTGGTTTCGTTGTCAGCATGCTGGCTTCTATCGCAACTATCGCAATTTTGGCAGCAACGGGTTCAATTTCTTACGCAGTCATCCCATTGACCGTTGCATGTTTCTTTGACGTAGCCCCTGGAGCAGTCTTCGCGAACGCAACAGGTGGGCGACGGGGTGTGATTTTGACGAGTATCATCGGCGGGGTTCTTTTGATCCTCTTTGAAGCTTGGTCAATCCCATTCCTACAGCACACCGTCTCCGACTTTGTACAAGCGTTTGGAGGCAATGATTTCTCACTATGGGCGATCATTCCATCCTTTTTCACGGGACTGTTTTAAGTTTATAAGTTGAGGGAGATGACACACAATTTTGTGTGTCATCTTCATTTCAAGGAGGAAGTTATGAAGTTTGGCATTCATCTGTCGACCATGGTTCACGCCTGGAGCGATGATCATTTTGCGCCTATGGAGCGCTTGAAAGCAATGGGCTATGACGGGGTGGAATTTCCCTTGATGGATCCGGAACACTTTAATGTGAGTTATGCAAAGCAGGAGTTAAAACGGTTGAACTTATCGGCTACCTGCGGAACGGGGCTTAATCCTCATGCGGATATTACTTCAAATGATCCTGCGATTCACAAGGCAGGAGTCGATCGTTTGCTGCGATGTTTGCAAATCGCCCATGAATTGGAGAGCGATTTGCTGGGTGGTGTATTGTACGCGCCTTGGGGTGTAACCCGCCCAAGAATGGAAATCATGGAAGGCAAGAAACGGAGCCAGGAGACTTTGGTCCAGCTGGCGGAGAAAGCGAAAGCATATGGGGTGAAAATGGGGTTGGAGATGATCAATCGCTATGAGACATCCTATTTGAATCATACAGAAGATGCGGCGGAGTGGATGGCTGCTATTAATGATCCAATGATCGGCATTCACTACGATACATTCCACGCGAATATTGAAGAAGCCAACCAAAGAGAAGCGATTCGATCTTTGGGCGACCACCTGTTTCATGTGCATTTTTGCGAGAACAACCGGGGCATTCCCGGAACAGGACACGTGGATTTTTCAAGTGTGGCGGAGGGCTTAAAGGAAATTGGGTACGACCGGTGGCTGACCTTGGAGAATTTTGCCTTGGCTGACTGCCAAATCGGCAATGACTGTGCCATCTGGAAGTCAAAGACACAGGATCCTTATCAAGCAGCCGAACAGGGCTTGCAATACGCGAAAAGAATCTGGGAGGAAACGAAATGAACGCGGAAATGACAAAAAACTGCCTTTTGGCAGTGGTGGAAATGTTTGAAGAAAAAAAAGAAGAGTTGTCTTCCTACGATGCGGTAATCGGAGACGGCGATCACGGCATTACCATGGCGCGGGGCGCCAAAGCAGCGAAAGCAAAGCTTATGGAAATGGAGGCTGCCAGCTGCCGTGATTATTTCAAAACCTACGGAAGAACCTTGGTATCCACTTTGGGCGGCGCCATGGGACCGCTTTTCGGAAGCGTATTTTTGGAATTGTCCAAGGCGCTGAAGGGCAAGGAGACCGTGGAAGGAATGGATTTTGCTCTTGGATTTGAAAATGCCATGACCAAGGTAATGGATTTGGGCGGCGCAAAACCGGGCGATAAAACCATGGTGGATGCCATGGAACCCGCTGCGGAAGCCATGAAGACAGCGGCATCGTCCGGTGCCGGACTGGCGGAAGTGTTGGCAAGGGGTGCCGAAGGGGCAAAGAAAGGCGTCGAGGCGACCATTCCATTGATTGCCAGCCGCGGCCGTTCGCGTTATGCCCAGGAAAAAGCGATTGGCCATCAAGATGCCGGCGCGACATCCATTTGCTACATGCTTCAGACGATTGCAGCATTTGTGAAGGAGGACTAGAATCATGAAAAAGTTTATCAATAATACAGAGACGATCGTCGAGGAGATGATCGAAGGCTATGTCAATGCCTATCAGGACCGGTTGGAAAAACTGGACGGGGCTCATGTGATTCTTCGAAAAGAACCGAAAGCGCAGGGAAACGTATCGGTGATTATCGGCAACGGATCGGGCCATGAGCCGGCTTGCATCGGTTTTGTCGGCCAAAACATGCTGGATGCCAACGCCTATGGCGGTTTGTTTGCCGCCCCAAGCCCCGATGTTTTGTACGATGCCATTGAAGCGACAGACAAGGGTGCTGGGGTCTGTGTCTTGATTTCCAATCATGCAGGCGATGTGATCAATTCCAAGATGGCCATTGATATGGCGGAAGACGATGATCTGGTCTGCAAGGGCGTGATTCTCTATGACGACATCGCATCCGCACCCAAGGATCAGCCGGAGGAGCGCCGAGGCACAGCCGGCACCTTGTTCAATTACAAGATTACCGGCAGCTACGCCGAGGAAGGACATGATCTGGAAGCGGTTTGCAAAATGGCCGAAAGAGTGCGGGACAATACCCGAACTTTGACCGTGGCAACCCTGCCGGGCACTTCTCCGATTACCGGGATCCCGATGTTTGAAATCGCCGATGATGAGGTTGAGATCGGCATGGGGGTTCACGGCGAGGCAGCTGCCCACAATATGAAAATGGATTCTTCGAAAGGCGTTGCCAAAGTGATGGCAGAGAAGCTTTTGGAAGACCGCCCTTTTGTGGAAGGGGAAAAAGTGGCTGTATTAGTCAATGGATGCGGCCAGACAACCCAGATGGAACTCTTGATCTTCTATAATGATGTGCGCGAGATCTTGGAAGCCGCAGGCATTCAAGTGATCAAGCCGGCAATCGGCAACTTTATTACGACCCAGGAAATGGGAGGCATTGCCCTGGCCTTCTGTGCCATGGATGACGAGATGGAAAAATTGTGGGAGAAGCCGACCAATGCGCCGGGCTTTGCTTGGTAAGATGGGACGGATTACGATGAAAGCCTTGATGGCGGATGCCAAGGCCAAGGGCTATGGCCTGCCTGCCATCAATGTCAGCAATATGGAAACCATGCAAACCCTGCTGGAAGCGGCTGAAGAGATGCGCTCGCCCATTATCGTTCAGGTGTCGCCCATGCAGATTGAATACCATGAAATCAGCTATTCGCTCTTTGTGGATCTTGTCAATCGGATTGGACGAGACGTGACGGTTCCCTGGGCCCTGCATTTGGACCATGCGACGACCAAAGACCAGTGCTTGCAAGCGGTGCGGGCCGGATTTGATTCGGTGATGTTCGACGGTTCTCACGGGAAATTCGAAGATAATATTCACACCCTTCAAGAGTTGCGGGCAGCCGTAGGCGCGGCCATTACACTGGAGGGGGAATTGGGTGCTGTCGGCGGCGCGGAAGCGACAGAAACCGCCCTTGAAGCAGTTATGACGGATCCTGATGAAGCGGCAGACTTTGTGAAACGTACTGGCGTTGACTTTTTGGCTGTGTCCATTGGCAATGCTCATGGATTTTATCGCGGCCAGCCGAAGCTGGATTTTGAACGATTGGAAAAGATTGCGGATGCGACGGAGATTCCCCTTGTACTGCATGGGGGCACGGGGATCCCAGCGGGCGACTTGAAAAAAGCCATTGCTCTCGGTATGTGTAAATGCAACTTCTTCAGCGAAATTGACCGTGCCTTCCTGGAAGGCTTGTTCGAATCGCCGGAAACGACCGGCATGTATATGCAGAAGCAGAAAAATGCACGGGCTCGCATGAAGGCGCAGGTGATCAAGAAGATCAAGGAATGTGGATCGGAGGGACAGGCATGAAAATTGGAATGCTGGGAGTGGGATTCCCCAACTTCCGCTATGATATTGGCGATGAATATTATCAAGCCATTCGAAAAGAATGGCAGCAAAAGGATGGGGTGACGGTCGTGGGACCCAATTCCATCGGGATTGACGAAAAGGTGATTCTTGCGGAAATAAAGAATCTGGCAAAAGAAGAGATTGACGCCTTGATTTTGGTCTGCGCGACCTATTCCTTTGGTTCGATTTTGTCGGAAGTGGTTCGCCGCTTCCCAAAAACACCCCTTCTTCTCTGGGGATTTGAAGAACCTATGCTGGAAGGAAGCGTTGAATTGCCGCTTAATTCCCTTTGCGGCTTGAACATGTATGCGAGCTTCTTGAATCGCTGGGACCATCCTTTCTCTTATGTGTATGGCGGCGTGGAGTCGGAAGCTGTATGGAAGCAGGCGGAGACCTTCCTTCAAGCCATGCGGGCGAAATCTGCCTTGGCAAGCGCGAAATTCTGCGTGGTTGGCGGCCGTGTGCCGGGTTTTTACCTGTCGGAAGTCAATGAATTGAAGTTCCGCCAGGTCATTGGTCCCGAGATTGACCGAAAAGACTTGAGTGAAGTTATGGCACGCATGGCGGCCTTTACGGCGGACGAGGTCAAGGCGGCAGGACAAGACTTATTGAAGTCGGTTGATGAAATCACTGCCGGAGACCGAAATGTCGAACAGACCATTCGCTTGACCTTGGCTTTGAAAGCCATGGCGGAAGAAGAGGGAATTGCAGGCTACGCAATCAAATGCTGGCCGGAGTTTCAATCCATCCTGGGAATCTCTGCCTGCGGGGCTGTAGCGCTTTTGAATGATGCCGGAATCATGACAGCCTGTGAAGGGGATGTGACGGCTTTGGCAACCATGCTAACCCAGAAGGTTTGGTCGGACGGTCCGTGCTTCCTGGCGGACTGGGTGAATATCAATGCAGGGGGCGACGCCAAGATGTGGCATTGCGGTCCAGCGGCGCCATCACTGGCAATGGAAGGTGAAGCCGTTAAGTTAACGGATCATCCAACCATTCGACAGGGCATGGGAACTGCCATGGAATTCACCTTGAAAACCGGGGATGTCACCCTGATGAAATTGAGTGAAGGGAAAGACGGATATCGAATGCTGTTGGAATCAGGCCAAGCCATTGAACCGGACCGGACCCTCTTTGCCAATCAGATGGATGTCCGGTTTACTCAGGATGCCAACGAAGTGTTGAAGCGGGTGATGGACCATGGATTCGAACACCATTATGTACTGGCTTATGGCAGATTCGAAGAAGAAACGCGAGAACTATGCAAATGGCTGGAAGTAGATGTGATTGGAGGTCAGGCATGAAGGAGCAATTTCATTACGCCGCGGGTTATTATCCCTTAATGCAGGATCGTGGCGATTGGCGCCGGGACCTGGAACTGATGAAAGAAACGGGGATTCAATGGATTCGAACCGCGGAGCTGTTCAATACCTGGGATCAAATCGAACCGGAAGAGGGAAGATTGGAATTCGGATTTTTGGACGAGTTCTTCGATCTCTGCGCGGAATACGGGTTGAAGATCCTCTTGGGAACCGGTACGGTTTCACCGCCCCTTTGGATTCATGAAAAGTATCCTGATGTGAATATTATGAACAATCATGGAGAGCGGTATCCCAATAATGTGTCCTATTCTTGGGCCTGCATGGACCATCCGGGATTCCTAAAGGAAAGCGAACGATATATCCGCACCTTGGTCGGCCGATACAAGGACCATCCTGCCTTGGGGGCCTATCAGATTCACAATGAGATTGGATTTCCCTTTATGCCTTTGCAGCCGGGTGGTGTCGATCTCTACTGCTATTGCGATCATTCGAAAGAAGCATTCCGAAATTATCTGGAAGAAAAGTACAAGACCATTGAGGCATTGAATCACGCCTATCGCTGGGGAGCGACCAACACGGTCGTTCAGTCCTTTGAACAGGTGGAACCGCCAAAGACCAAGCCGACAAGCTGGTCCAGCATTACACGCTGGTTGGACTGGCGTTTGTTCTGGATGGACAACACCGTCAACTTTGTGGACTGGCAGGCCAAGACCATTAAAGAGCTGGATGCGATTCATCCGACCAGTACCAATATTTTCTTCCTGAAATCTCAGGATCCCATGGGGGTATTGACGGGACTGGACCAGCATCAAATGGCCAAGGTCGTCGACTATATCGGCTATGACTTGTATCCGGGCAGCGGAAACAAGCTGGAAAAAATGCCGGAGTTCTCTTCCATGTTTTTGGATCTGGCCCGAAGCACGGTCTTGGACAAAAAGGGCCGATTCTGGATGATGGAAACAGACAGTGGACCCATCAACGGCTGGGTCTTGGGACCAAGCCGCAACGTCAAGGGCTTTGACTTGAAGCGCAATGTCTTTGATGCCATTGGACATGGTGCAACCATGAGTTTGTATCAGGGATGGCGGGAATGGGATTTTCAGCCGATTCACTGGGGAGCTATCGTGGATTTGGACGGTCAGCCGACGGAGCGAACGGAAGCAGCCGGCTGGATTGGGAAAACCATTCAGAACATACCGGAAATTGGAAATGCAACAGTGCATCCCAGAAAGATTGCAGTTGTCATCTCACGGGAAAACGCCATTGTTCTAAATGGCATGGGCCAGGAAAAATTCTTGATTGAAGCCTTGCGCGGCACTTACCGTGGATTGTGGGAACAATCATTTGGAGTTGATTTTCTAACGACCGATCAGGTGGAAGATGGCTTGGCTGAGAATTATCAGATGGTGGTAACGCCATTTTTGGCAGTCCTGCCAGACAAGACTGGCCGAGCCCTGTCCAAATATGTGGAGAATGGCGGCCTTTTGGTGGGCTCATCCCGATTGGGCATGCTGACAAAGCAAGGCTGGTATCAGCATGTGATTCCGGGTTCCGGCCTGCATGAAACATTTGGCGTAAAAGCCTTTGATTCTTATTCTGGAAACAATCCCCTGCTTACCTATGAAGGCAAGAATTACCAAGGGGCATGGCATCAAGACGAGATTCAAATCCTAAAAGAGGATGTGGAAGTATTGGCGCGCTTTGCTGATGAATCGCCGGCAATTACCAAGCGGGAAGTTGGAAAAGGCGCAGCTGTCTTTGTGGGCACCCATCCCGGCAATGCAGTCCTTCAGGGCTCGCAAATTTTCTGGGATTTGATTCGCGATCTATGCCGGGAGTATGAAATTGAACCGGAAGTGCGTGTCTCATACACCAATCGCCAGAACCGGGAAATTGACGTGCATCGCTTGGAAGAAGGGGAGACGACACTTTTGGTGGCGACAGCATATGCATCTGAAAATAAGTCATCCCGGTCGGGAAAACGGGTGGAAATGATTTTGCCTGATTTTGCCGATGTGGAAAATTGTCAAGATGCGGTTACGGGAGAAAAGCTTGAGACAAAGGCGACCAAACGAGGAGTGAAGATAGTGATTCGCGTAAGCAGTCATGAACCGCGGATCATTCGATTGAAGGGAGTAGGCAAGTGAAACCATTGCAGCAAATCGAATGTTTTTTATTGGACATGGATGGCACGATCTATCTTGGGGGAGAATTGATTGATGGCGCCAAAGAATTCTTGGAATTGTTGAAAGAGCAAAAGCGACGCACCATCTTTTTGACAAACAACTCATCGAAGAATGCGGCTGACTATGAAGCCAAGCTTAAAAAGCTGGGCATCGAAGCCAGCACCGATGAAATCTTTACATCTGGTGAAGCAACGGCTAAGACCCTTCTATTGCGCCATCCGGGCGCCAAGGTCTTTTTGCTGGGGACGCCGGCTTTGGAATCGGTCTTTTTGGACCATGGCTTTACTCTGGTGAAAAACCGGGACGAAGAGGCGGAACTGGTTGTGCTTGGATTTGACACTACGCTGACGTATGACAAGATCTGGCAAGCTTGCGACCGCATCCGGGAAGGGGCGGTTTACTACGCAACCCATCCGGATTTCAACTGCCCGCTGGCCGGCGGCAAGTGGATGCCGGACACCGGCGCCATGATCAAGATGATCGAGGGATCAACGGGCATGCTGCCGGAAGTCATCGGCAAACCGGAGAAGACCATGATCGAAGCGGTATCAGCAAAATTCGATGTCGATTTGGAAAAAATCGCCATGGTGGGCGACCGCTTGTATACGGATATCCGCATGGGAGAAGTGGCAGGCATCACATCGATTCTGGTGTATTCCGGAGAAACAAGCCCGGAAGACTATGAGGCTTCAGAAATTGAAGCGAGCTTTGTGTTCGATTCTGTTAAGGAATTGGCCCAAGCCTTGAAGGAGGCGTAAGATGCAAAACTTTCAGTTTGGCGTACCAACAAGCATCCAGTTTGGACGAGGCTGCGTTGCCGGCATTGCGGAAGCAATGAAGGGATTTGATGTTGAGAAATGGCTGATTGTTACCGATGAAACCCTGCGTTCGCTGGGCTTGGTTGATGAGGTTCTAAAAGGCGTCGACTCCTCCGCCTATACTCTTTATGCGAAAGTTCGGCCGAATCCCGAGACAGGGAATATTCGGGACGGCGTTGCCGCCTGCAAGGCAGCGGGCTGTACAGGCGTTCTGGCCATTGGAGGCGGATCAGCCATGGATACGGCCAAGGGGATTGCTTATATGGTCAATCAGTCCGGACAAGTGGAAGAATACCTGGACGGAAGAGGCAGTGAGAAACGAGAATTGAACGGAGAAATCCTGCCCATACTGGCCGTGCCGACAACAGCCGGAACGGGATCGGAAGTTTCCTTGTATGCCGTGATCACCGATGAGAAAACCCGGATCAAGGATTCCTTGAGCGAAGGCGGGATTTACCCGAAGATCGCCTGGATCGATCCGGATTTGATGGATGGTCTGCCTGCAAGGGTGACGGCTTTCACGGGCATGGATGCCTTGGGACATGCCCTGGAAGCAATTCTTTCCACCATTGAAAACCCCATGGCGGACTTTTACGCCATTGAGGCCATGAAACGGATCTTTGCCAATTTGCCCAAAGCGGTTGCTGGCGAAAGGCAAGCCCGGGATGAGATGGCTTTCTCCGCCATGCTGGCCGGTGCTGCCATGAGCCATTGTGGCGCGGCATTGCCGCACGGGCTGGGCTGTCCCTTGAGCGGACATTTGGATCTGCCCCATGGATTGACAGTGGGCATTCTGCAAATCCCCATGCTTCAAATCAGCAAGCCCGCCATTGAAGAAAAGGCGGCCTGGATCAATAAAGAGTTGAAGATTGAAGGGGAGGATGCAGTTGAAGCTTTGATTGAAAAAATCAAAGACTTGGAAACGGCAATTGGATTCCCGTCTCAGTTGGAAACAGACTTTGATGAAGCAACCTTACATGCCATGGTGGAAGATGCCATGATTCATGGGTGTACGGGACTGAATCCGAAGCCCTTGTCAAAAGAAGAAGTGGAAGCGATCTATCGCGCCTTATAGACACAAGAAGACCCGTCCGTCGACGGGTCTTCTTGTATGGAACAGGTATACTTAAAGGAAAGGTACAAAGCGATCCACTTTGCCATTATCCCTTTACCCGTTGATTTGAGGATTCAAACAAACTTCCCATAAGAAAAGAACAGCCTGGAATTGATTCGTTCACTTTTCATTCACAATCCCTTCCAATTCGTAATTCTGCGTTGAATTTGGATTGCTCCGCCAGACTGCCTGGGATATAATAAAGAAAGCGAAAACAAGGAGCGTGCAGGATGAACAAAAAGATGATGGCCGGTATCTTTGCCGGATTATTGATAACAAGCCTTTCAACGGGATTTGCCGCTACGTCGGATCCTTTTGCCGATGACGCGTATTTGCCGGTGGATCGAAACTGGAAAGCATTCGAAAACCAAACCAAGGTCAAAGGCATTTATGTGACAGGCAATGCGATCGGCTACAACAAGAAGTTTGATCAATTGCTGGATTTGGCGGTGACGACAGAAATCAATGCGATGATTATTGACGTCAACAATGACAGCGGACATTTTACCTATCCAACTCAGGTGCCGATGGCGGTGGCGGAAGGGCTGAACAATGCGCCCCTGTCTCCAAAGTTCTCCGTGAACTGGGATCGGCTGAAAGCCGAGAATGTCTATACCGTGGCACGGGTGGTTACCTTTAAAAATTCCCGCGTGGCGGAAGCCTATCCGGAATTGGCCATTCAATATGCAGACGGAACCGTATGGCGGGACAAGGACGGCAACGCATGGCTGAATGCCTACAACCCGGACGCCTGGGAATATCCGCTGGATATTGCCCTGGAAGCCGTAAAAATGGGATTCGATGAGATCCAATTCGATTATGTGCGATTCCCGGACAAGGGCAAACTGAGTTTGATCGACTATAAGGAATATGAGGGAGCGGACCGCAATCAGGCGATCGCCGACTTTCTTCAATATGCGACCGATGTGCTGTCGCCTTACGGCGTGCGCATTTCGGCGGATATCTTCGGCCAGGTCACCATTTCCAGAACAGGGGAAGGGGTAGGCCATCAGCTGGAAACCCTGGCGGATGCCTGCGACGTGCTTTCTCCGATGGTGTATCCGTCCCACTTCTACATGAATACCTTGGGTGTCAAATATCCGGACAGTGATCCGTATCCGATTATTTACGGGACCATGACTAAAGCGCACGATCGCATTGAGGTGGCTGAAACAAGCCGCAAGAAAGCGTTGATGCGACCGTGGCTGCAGGACTTCTCAGCCCCTTGGATCAAGCGGGACTACGGGATCAATTATGTTTCTTACGGACCGAAACAGGTTCGGGCGCAAATTGAAGCGACTTATGATGCCGGTTACGAGGAATGGATTTTGTGGAGCGCATCCAATAACTATACGCGCGAAGCGCTGCTGCCGGAAGGGGTAACGAACTCTGATGGATATTTCCCGTTTGATCCGCGTGCGCCATATATCATCAAGAAGCAACCGGCACCAAAACCAGCACCGGAGTCAACACCGGAACCTGCGCCGGAACCGGCGACGATTCCTGAAACGGAAACGCCGGAAACACCGGAAAATCCTGTATAAGAAATACAGAATCAGGAAATTAAAATGCAACCAATCCGTGAAGCGACAGCTTCACGGATTTCTTTATTTTCAGACGAAAACGGGAAGGCGCGAAATTCTGGGCTTTGCTGTGAACAACCTATATTTTCCTGTACTTTCCCGGGAAATATCTCTTGTGGGCAAATTCTATAAGGTGTACAATATGAAGAGTAAGTAATAATTAGTGATACTATATTTAGTGGATAATAAATTAAGGAGGCGATGGAATGAAAGTATCAAAACGCGACGGCAGACTCGTAGAATTTAATCTGGATAAGATCGTTCGCGCCATAGAGAATGCGATGAAAGCCACAAAAGAAGGCGTTGACAGCACCCTCAGCACCAAGATTGCCGAGCTGATCGGACAAGCTGCCACTGATTCTCGCATTCCAATGCAAGTAGAAGAGATTCAGGATTTGGTCGAGAATTATTTGATGGATTCTCCGCGCAAGGATGTTGCGAAGGCCTATATCCTATATCGATATGAAAGAGACAAAACCCGGGACGCTAGAAAACGAACGGATGACCGTATTCTTACCGATGAATTCATCAGTCGTTACAAACATCTTCCGTCCCCAATGAAGCAATTGGGGAATTTTGTTTATTATCGTACATATTCGCGCTGGCTGCCGGAACAAAACCGCCGCGAGTACTGGTGGGAAACTGTGCGCCGTGCGGTTGAATACAATGCAAGCCTGGTGCCGACAACCAAGGCGGAGGCTGAGCGCTTGTTCGACAATATTTTCAACCTGCGACAATTCTTGTCCGGCCGCACTTTCTGGGTTGGCGGAACGCCGGTTGCGCAAAACTATCCAATCTCCAATTACAATTGCGCCTTTGAAGTGATCGACAGCTTTGATTCCTTTAAGGATCTTTTCTATTTGCTGATGGTTGGATCCGGCGTTGGCGTTCGAATTTTGAAAGAAGACGTCAAGCAATTGCCGAAGATTCGTACCGACTATGAATTGATCCACCAGGACTACTCGCCGATTCCAATGGAGGAACGGGAAGATTCCACAAGCCTTCATTTCTCACGAAATTCATCGGTGAAGATTACCGTGGGCGACAGCAAGGAAGGCTGGACCCAAGCGCTGGATTACTATATCAAGGTCTTGTATTCCAACGAGTACCGTGAGATCAAAACGATTGTGATCAATTATGACAATGTTCGTCCGAAGGGAGAGAAGTTGAAGACCTTTGGCGGAACCGCTTCAGGCCATGAGTCTTTGAAGAACATGTTCTTCAAGATCGACCGGGTTGTGAAAAAGCTGGGCGTGATCCACAGCGCCAAGCGTGTCAAATTGAAGCCAATCGATTGTCTGGACATTGCCAATATCATTGGTGAGAACGTGGTGGTCGGCGGTGTTCGCCGAACGGCTGAAATCGTCTTGGTCGACTCTGACGACAAGGAATGCATCGACGCGAAAACCAATCTTTACAAGCAAATCGACGGCCAATGGATTGTGGACAAGGAAATTATCCATCGTCAGATGTCCAACAACTCGATCTACTACCGAGAGAAGCCAAGCCGCGAGATGTGGCATTGGCAGATCGAGAAAATGCGTTATTCCGGCGAGCCGGGCTTTGTCAATGCAGTCGCGGCAGAGAAGCGCCGACCTAACTTCAACGGAGTCAACCCATGCGGAGAGATTCTGCTGGATACCCGGGGCCTTTGCAACCTGACAACCATCAATACCTTCTCTTTTGTTCGTGAAGACAATACCTTGAACAAGGAAGGATTGCTGGAAGCGCAGCGCTTGTCTGCGAAAGCGGGCTACCGCATGACTTGTGTGGAATTGGAGCTTCCAATGTGGGATTCCACGCAAAATCGCGACAAGCTGGTCGGCTGTTCCTTGACAGGATGGCAGGATATGGTCAATGCCGTAGGTCTTTCTGCTGATGAGCAGGCGGAACTCTTGGGCGAGTTGCGTCAGGCAGCGAAAGAAGCGGCGGATCATTACGCGGATGAATTGGGCGAAAACGAACCACTATTGGTAACGACCGTGAAGCCGGAAGGCACCTTGTCTCAATTGCCGACCGTGTCCAGCGGGGTTCATTATTCGCATTCCCCATACTATATTCGCCGTGTCCGCATCAATGCGACCGATCCTTTGGCAAAAGTGGCAGAAGAGTTGGATTGGCCGGTATATCCGGAAGTTGGCCAGGAATGGAAGACTTGTTCGACAAAAGTCGTGGAATTCCCGGTACAGGCACCGGAAGGCCGCACCAAGTACGATGTCAGCGCCATTGAGCAATTGGAAAACTACAAGATGTTCATGGACAATTACGTGGAGCACAACTGCTCCATCACCGTTCATGTGCGGGAGCATGAATGGGACCTGGTGGAAGCCTGGGTTTATGATCATTGGGATGAGGTTGTTGCCCTTTCCTTCTTGGCGTTGGATGACAGCTTCTATGACTTACTGCCGTACGAAGCGATCGAGAAGGACGAATACGAACGCCGCGTTTCAGAAATGCGTCCGTTTATTCCAAATTTGATCAGCAAGTATGAAAAACAAGAACAGCAACTGGATATTGGTACAGAAGGATGCGAATCAGGCGTTTGTCCGATTCGATAGGGGGAAATATGAAGATACGAGGTTTTGAAGTCGTCCGGGATGACGCGAGAAAATTTGCAGATTTGGCAATTCAATTGCCGACAAGAGGGTCAAAAATTGCAGCAGGCTATGATTTTTACGCGCCGGAAGCCTTTACCATTCCAGCCGGCAAGACCTATGTGGTTTGGACCGATGTGAAGTCGTATATGCAGGAAGGCGAAGTGCTGAAGCTTTATGTGCGGTCTTCCATTGGCATCAAACGCGGCCTGGTCTTGGCCAACGGCACGGGAATTATTGATGCGGATTATTATGGCAACTCATCCAATGACGGCAATATCGGCATTGCTTTGTTCAATTGCCGGGACCAAGAGGTGAGCATTGAAGCGGGCGAGCGCATCGCTCAGGGATTGTTCCAAGCCTTTTTGGTGGCGGACAACGGCAATACCGATTCTTCGCGTGAAGGCGGCATGGGATCAACAGGGACAAAATAAGAGGGCGGCGCGCATGCGCCGCTCTTTGAACAGGGAGGAATTATTATGGTACGACATCTGGTAATGTGGAAGGTGGCGGCTACGGAAGCGGCTACCAAGGAAGAAAATATGCAGGAAGTCAAAGTGCGGTTGATGGGACTGGAGGGACAAATCGAGGAACTTAAAGCGATTGCCGTAGGCATTAACTTTAATCCGTCCGACGCGGCCTATGACGTGGTTTTGGAATCTTCTTTTGATTCCCAGGCGGATTTGGACGCCTATCAGGTTCATCCGAAGCATGAAAAGGTGCGTGATTTTGTGCGTACCGTTGCGACGGCACGTGTTGTCGTGGACTACGAAGTCTAGCGGCGGACAGCGGTTTATCCTGCAAGTTTATACGAATATTTGAGGTCTGGCTGCGTGCCAGATCTCTTTTTTTGGGTATATATCGTTTGAAATTGCACGATAAAAAAAGAAGAAGGTTAATATTTTGCAGGATTAAAATTAAGGATAGAATGCAGTTAGGAGGTAGCCATGGATCTAAAGGATCGTCAAATCAGAATTCTAGAAATCTTGTTGCAGGAAGAAACCCCTTGTGTGGTTCAGGAACTGGCTGAGATTTTGCAGGTGTCCATTCGGACAGTCCGCTACGATGTCAAGGAGATGAACTACTGGCTGGACAAAGTGGGCGCAGAGATTCAATCGAAGCCCAAAGTCGGGATTTGGCTTGAAAACAAGGAAGCTGCAAGGCAATTGATTCAAGGGCAGGCGGAACAGGAATACCGAAATTACTCAGCCAAGGCGAGAAAGCTTTTGGCGGTGGTTGCCCTCTTTGACGAAAAAGGATTTGTGACTACGGAAAATCTGGCGGATACCCTGGGCGTGAGCCGGTCCACCATTCTGGCAACGCTTAAAGAGCTGAAGGCGGATGTGGAAACCGGGCCGCTGAAACTGGAAAGCCGGGCGCGTTACGGTTACCGACTGGAAGGGCCGGAAGAGGTGCAGCGGGAATTTGCCGCTGGATTTTTGGCCGACAGCCTGAAGGATCAAACCTTCGGGGAAGTGAAAAGCAATTTGCCATTTGACGATGTGGAATCTTTGTTTCGAGAGATCCGCAAGCGGATTTCCCTTTCGAAAAAGGAAAATGGGATTTGGATTCCCCAGGAACAATTTCAAATGGTTGCATCCTATATTTTCTTGTCGATTCAAAGCATGAAGAAGAATCGATATTTGGCAACAAGCAAAAAGAAGCCCTTTGAAACCGCGCAGCCGCTGTTTCAGATGGCCAAAGATATCTATGCCGGCCTGTCTGCCTGGCTGGACATTGAAATTCCCGATCAGGAGATTGAAACCTTGAATCGCGTTTTGCTGAAAAACCATTGCAAGGTGTTCGAACTGAAGGGGAGGCGGGTGTTTGATCCCAAGCTGATCGACGCGGTTTATGAGATGCTGAGAATTGCAAGCTTCGAATTGACCCTGGACGATGAGTCCCTCTTGCATCTGAAGGATGAACTGCTCTTGCACTTGGAGCTGAGTCTGGAAAAATCCCAGTTGCAGATTGAAAGCAAGAATTATTTGCTGGAAGAGGTGCAAGCCCAGTATCCGGATCTCTTCCAGGTCGCCAAGAAGATGACAGCAGTCTTTGAATCCTATTTTCAGATTCCCCTCAACGACGATGAAGTCGGTTTTCTGACCATGTACCTGGGGGAGAATACCGAACGGAAACGGGCGGGAGAGCGACGGCGGATCCTGATCGTCTGCAGCAGTGGAAAGGGCGCGGCCAAGCTATTGGAAAAGCGCATCCGGAACAATCTGCAGCATGTGGAAATTGTTGGTCCGACTTCGGCCTTCGAGGCAGAGGAAAACCTGGACCAATTCGGTCATCTGGATTTTGTCGTTTCCACGGTTCACTTGGAGATTCCGATCGCCTATATGGTGGTGAGTCCGGTGATTTCCAATGCGGAACTGGGGATGATTCACAGCCAGCTTTACGGCTTTCAATCCCTGAAGGAAACGCGGCGAATGGTGGCCGGTGAAAAGGTGCGCGGCCAATTGGCCGAAGGAAGCAAAAGCGCCAAAAGAGACGTTTTGGAGGACTTTGCGCATTTGACGGGCATGTCGGTCGTGGAGTTCGGTGAAATGATCATGAAATTAACCAGTGAGGAAGGTATCATACTGGAAAACCAAAATCTTTGGGGACTGATCCTGCATATTATCCTGTCGATTCCGAGATGGATCTACGGAGACTATGTTTCGGAAGGTGATCTGGAGCGGATCCAGTCCCAACACCCTTCTTTATATAAAAAAGTGGAGGATACGCTCTTCCGAATTGGACAAACCTATGACTTGGTGATACCAGCCGATGAGGTTGTAGCCGTCATGCGGTATATTGTGTAAGGAGAATGAAGTATGAAAGCATTGCGAATTCGTCCGGAACGGATTTATCACCCGGACAGAAAAACCTATGAGGAAGCCGAAATTCGCGTTGTGGACGGGAGAATTCAAGCGATCGGGAAGAATTTGGAGCCCCAAGCCGGGGAAGACCTTCTTGATTTGCCGGGTTTGACCCTGACACCGGGATGGATTGATATCCACGTCCATGCGAATCCGATGGATACCGCGATCGGCATGAAGCCGGACCAAGTCGGGATTCTTCGGGGCAGTCCGGTTGTCTTGGATGCCGGTACAGTCGGAGCGGACAGTTTGGAGGAATACCTTTCCGAAATGGAAGCTCAAGCGAAAACCGATGTGAAGATTGTCTTGAATGTTTCACGAATCGGCTTGAAGCGTCTGGACGAGGGATCCAATCCTGATTGGATTGATGAAGAGGCCATCCGTCAGGCGGTGAAAAAGCATCCGGACAAGATTGTGGGCATCAAGGCGCGAGCCAGTGCCAGCGTTGTGGGAGACCAGGGGATCCGGCCGATTGAGCGGGCCAAGGCCATCGCCAAGGAATTAGAGCTTCCCTTGGTGGTTCATATCGGCAATATGCCGCCCAAAGTGGATGCGGTCTTGGACTTGATGGAAGCGGGCGATGTGATTACCCACTGCTATCACAACAAGCCCAACGGACTCTTTGATGGAGAAGGAAAGATGATTCCATCTGCGGCTGCCGCACGGCAGCGGGGTGTGTTCTTTGATGTGGGACACGGTTCGGCAAGTTTTTCTTTTGAAACCGCGGAGCGGGCCATGAAGCAAGGCTTTACGGCAGATTTAATCAGCACGGATCTCTATGAGAAGAATCTGGAGGGTCCTGTGTTTTCGCTTTCCCATGTGATGGACAAGATGATTGAGCTGGGCTTAAGCGTCGAGGAAGCCATTGCCAAGGTTACCGTCAAGGCGGCGGACGTATTTGGATTGACCGGTTACGGCCGTTTGGAAGTGGGGGCGAAAGCCGTTTTTACCGCTTACAGCCGAAAGGAAGAATCGGTTGAATTGACGGACAGCGTCGGGGAAAAGCGGATGGGTAGTTCTAAGTTTGAAACCATCGTATCGATTGTCGATGGAGAAAGTTTTATATGGGAGGGGTCACGGTGCCAGAAATAATCAAAGAAATCGAGCAGCGACTGAAGCTGACACCAGAAGAAAAGAAAGAAGTGAGAGAGGTGCTGGCCTTTTCTACCAAGCAAGGCGTTGTATGGGAAGAGCAGTTTAAATTGGGATTTTTGTCTCATATGATCTCGCTGATTCGCCGGTCCAAGGATGATGAATGGGTGGCTGAGATGGATGAAAGCCTTTTTGCCGAGGTATCCAAGAAAGCCATCGAACTGGCGGAAGAGATTGTTCAAGCATTTACGGAAGAGGGTGCGGCGCATCGGTCTGAAGTGCTTTTGGTATCAACCCATTATGAAATGGCGTTGAGAAAGGAGTCGTAATGGAAAAGGAAGTATTAATTGTCATTGGACATCGATTGGGAAAAGGACAAAAAGTAGCCAAGGGTGTTGAAAATGCAGGCGGCAAAGCCATTGTTATCGAAGGCATGGCGGCCGATATGAAATTGGGCGATGTGATGCACGAGCATCAAGCCGATCTGGGCGTATCTTTCTGCGGATCGGGCGGCGCCGGCGCCTTGATGGCGGCCAACAAATACGGATATAAGGCAAAGCACCATTTGCGCAGCGTGGAAGCCGGCGTAACGGCTGTAAAGGAAGGCTGCGAGGTTGTGGGGTTTGGCTTTATGGATATCGAGGAATTGGGTGAAGCGTTGGTCAAGGCGCTTTTGGCTCGATAATCTCAAGAAGGAGGAGAGAGAATGAATTGTTTGCAAGAAAAGACTGCGGAAATCTTACTTGCTGCCAGTGGCGCAAACCGAAAGGAAGCGCTCGGCAACGCCTTTGGAAAATTTAAAAAGGAAGCGTACAAACAACTCGACGAAGCTTTAATCCTTCATATGGAACCCGTTGAAGTGGAAATTGTGGAAGAAAAAGTGACGGAGACGACAGAGAAGTTCCTATTTATTTTTATGCCAAAGGTGAAAACCCAGGTCCAACTGAAGGTAAGAATTCTTACCCGGTTGAAATTTATTAATCCATAGAGGAGGAAGTATTGTGACTGGACTAATTATCAAATCGATCATCATTGGTCTGCTCGGTGGCGGCGCCATCGCTGCAGGCGCGGCAAGAATGTTTCATTCGCCTGAATCTCAGGCCATGGGTGCTTTCCGTACCCTAGGTGAGTTGAATGCCTGCAAAGGCGACCCGATTGCCCATTTCTCATTCGGTATGGGATTCTTCTTTAACGCGGCAGCGGCTGCTGTGGCAACAGGTGCCTTGACGCAGGACGTTTTCCACCGAATTGTGCCGAACTTCGCGGCTGGCGCGCTTCTTTTGAAAAACAAATCGGTCGAGGAAACCTTGTATGATCCATCAAAAATGATTGTAACCGGTGCAGCTGCGGGGGCGGTTGTTGTTACATTTTTGAATACCCTGGCTTCTGTAATTCCTGAGCAGCTGTCAATCATCGCAAAAGAGATCCTGTCTCCAGCGGCAAGCTTGATGATCAACCCTGTGATGCCGATTATCTTCTGGCTGGCAGCATTGGACGCCGGCAAGAAAACAGGCGTATGGGCGACGATTCTAGGCGGCACGGGACAAATGATCATGGGTAATGCGGTTCCAGGCTTGGTTCTGGGCATCTTGATCGGACAATCCATCGAAGAAAAAGGATTCAACAAATCCGTTAAGATTATGTTGGGCATTATCATTGCATTGTTTGTGATTATTGCATACTTCCGTGGTTTCTTCGCGAAACTGGGCTTGTAGAAGGAGGAGAAGAGAATGGAAACGACAAACAAGAATATGAAATCAGCTTTATTGGCGAACAAGACATTCCCTCTGTTGATGGCTCTGGCTTGTGCGGCGATCTTTGCGGGAACGCATCTATATATCACATACGGAACTGGCGCCTTCAACGAAATCTTCGTTGTTCAAATGTTGGATGAAGGTTTGACAGGCGGCGATTACGCGGCAGCAGCCGGTTTTGCGACAGGCTTCCTGTTGGCCCGTATCCTGGAAGGTCCATTGGTTGGTATCTTGGATATCGGCGGATCTTTGATGACAGGTGTTGGCATTGGTATTCCAGCGATGATGTTGGCTGCCGGCATTACAGCGCCTTTGAACAACTTTGCCCTTTCCTTGGTAACAGGCGCGGCAATCGGGATTGCATTGGGTCTGTTGATCATCGGGGTACGTACAGCGATGCCGGAAGGATTGTCTGCCAGCGGAACTGACGTTATGATGGGTGCCGGAAACAAAACCGGCCGATTCTTGGGACCATTGATTATTATTTCAGCCATTCAGTACAGCATTCCAGCAGGCATTGGCGCCTTTGTGGGCGCGGCGCTTGCTTATCGTAAAGACCGACCAATCGCCGGTGGCGCGATTTTGGGTGCGATGCTGTTGGCAGGTGTATTCGCTTTTATGTAAGGCGGATTTAAGACGAAAGAGGGATGCATGTGAATCTTTATAAGAATAAGGGATTAACAGAGATTATCAATGCAAGTGGAAGAATGACAGCGCTGGGGGTTTCAACCCCCCGCGCTGCAACCCTCGAAGCGATGGCTTCGGCGGGGAAACACTTTGTAGTATTGGAAGAATTGATGGCTTATGCCGATGGCGAGATCAGCAAGTACACCAAGGGAGAAGCCAGCTGTCCGACAGCCTGCGCGTCTGCCGGCATTGCGATTTCCGTTGCGGCAACCATTGCCAAGGACAATCTTTTGCAGATTGAAACCCTGCCGGTGAGTTTGCCGGGAGCGAAAAATGAGATTGTGCTGCAAAAAGGCCACGCGGTGAATTTTGGCGCACCGATCGAAACGATGATTCGTGTAGGCGGCGGTGTTCCCGTATTGGCGGGACAGGCCAACAAGGTACGCAGCGAGCATGTTGCCGCGTCAATCACAGAGAAAACGGCGGCGCTTTTTTATGTCAAATCCCATCATTGCGTGCAAAAGGGCATGCTTTCGGTGGAAGAAATGGCGGAGATTGCCCATGAGCATGGTCTGCCTTTGATTGTGGATGCGGCGGCGGAAGAAAGCCTGACCAGGTATCTTGAAGCGGGCGCGGATCTTGTGATCTATTCGGGATCAAAAGCCATTGAAGGACCGACTTCCGGATTTATTACAGGGAAGAAGGATTGGATTCATGCCTGTCACCTGCAGTATTTGGGTGTGGGACGGGCCATGAAGATTGGAAAAGAAAACATCATGGGGCTTTTGCAGGCCCTAGCAGATTATAGAGAAGAACGCACCGAAGAAGAAATTGCAACCATGAAGGAATGGGCGGCTCGATTGGGCGAAAAGCTCAATACGATCGACGGTATGAACGCCAGCGTAGTTCAGGACGAGGCGGGACGCGCCATCTTCAGAACCAAAGTCAAGGTGGATGCTGGTCTTGCCGGGATGGCTGCGGCGGAATTGGTGAAGGCCATGAAGGCTTCGGATCCAGCCGTTTATATCCGGGAGCACTATGTCAATACCGGGGTATTGACCTTCGACCTTCGGTCGGTGCAGGAATCGGATTTGGGAAAAATTGAAGCGGTTGTCCGCGACTGTTTGGAAAGGAAGTAAGACATGAATCGATTGCAAAAAATTAGTTTTATGAAAAACCGGGTTGCGGTCAATTTCTTGGCTGGCGATCTGGCGAATGCCGTAGAAGTGGTCGAAGCCATGGAGGGACACGCCTTGGTCGGCATTTTGTCGAAGCAATTTGACAATGCGGAAGAAGGCATCAAGGAAGTCAATGCCTGGCTGGAAAAACTGCCGGCAGTTTCTGTAGGCATGGGCGGAGGCGATCCGGCACAGGCTGTGAAAGCGGCCATGATTGCCAGCGCAACCAATCCCGGACATGTGAACCAGCCTTTTACCGGTGCAGGATTTGCATCCGGCGCGCTGCGTGCCAAGGATGCGAATGAAACGGCTATCAATGTGATGATGGCGCCTACGGGCATTCCGGGAAAAGTGAAGGTGAATACCGGTAAATTCAGCGTACAGGAAGCGGATGCTTTGGTGGACGTGGATACGGCCATGGCCATGATCAAGGATATGGAAGCCGATTCGGTGAAGTTTTTCCCGATGGGAGGCCTAAAATCATTGGAAGAGCTGAAGGCGGTGGCGGAAGCCTGCGTACGTCAGGGAATCCAGTTGATTGAGCCGACTGGCGGCATTACACCGGATAACTTTGAGGAAATTTTACAGGTTTGTCTGGATGCGGGGGTTCCATATGTGATGCCTCACGTTTACGGGTCCGTTCGCGACAAGGAAACGGGAATGACAAACATCAATCAAGTCCGCAAGATCTATGAGGTTTTGGAAAGAATCCTCTAGATCCTTTTCTTGCAGAAGGGAGATTTCTCCCTTCTCTTTTTTTGCATTCATTTGCAAATAAAGTCAAAATCGTAAAGAATCCTCGAGGAAAGTGCAATACTCTCTTCATGTTTTTGAGATATGTTTCGTTTAGAATAGAGAAAACGGAGTATGAAGGGAGTGTTTTGATGCAAGAATTGATACTTATGTTGGGCGTTTTCCTGGCATTGATCGGCTTTGTCTTGGTGCAATCGAATTTGGTACATGTCCGAACCGATAAAAGCAAGGCGAGTGCGGAAAAACAGTCCCAACGGATGCGAAGGCTGGGCGCGGACGGGATGATTCTGGGCGGAGCCATCATCATTTTCACTTGGCTGGACCTCTTTACCAAGCAATGGAGCGTAAAGGACACGGGATTTGGAATACTCATCTGCGGCGGATTGGTTGCCGTGATGGAATGGAGACGAAGGAATGCGTAGGCATTCCTTTTTTTATTGGGTAAAAATGGTTTAGGTGGAATTTTGAATAAAATTTTAACTTTTTCTGAATTCGCGGAAGAAATGTTTGCTTGGTCAACAGGTGTGTTAAACTAAACATAAAGTGGAAAGGAGCGGAAAGATGGATCGAATGAAATCGATATTTGTGATTCTTTTATGTATATGTATGATGGCGACAGGATGCACAGAGCCTCTTGAACCGGTTGTGGAGACGCCGGAACCAACGGTGGAAGATCCGGCAGCCGAACTGGAGGAAACGGTGACGAAAATTGTGGAAGCCACCAAATGGCGGGGCGCTTTCTTGGTTACGCCCTTGGATCTGGCGGCGTCCGACCAGGATGAAACCGGGGTTGCGATCGATAGCGGCTTTGCCTTTTCCGGGCTTGAAGCCGGCACGGACCTGACGACGCGGCTGCAATTCGAGCCGGAAGTGGCCTTTGACGCCTATTGGCCGGACAATGCGAAGGCGGTGATTCAGCCGCAAGCGCCCCTGGCCTCCGGTCAGGTTTACAAGATTACATACACGTCGGCGGAAGGAACACAGTCGTGGGCCTTCCAGACCCAGGATGAATTTCACCTGAAGCGGAGCATTCCGCGGCATCAAGCCGTTGATGTACCGGTGGACGCGGCCATTGAATGGGTGTTTAACCGAATTGATTTGGAAGACATACGGGATTATGTGACCATTGAACCGGCGATCGCCGGCGGATGGCAATTTTACCGGGGCACTTGGACCTTCCTGCCGGAAAAACTGGAACCGGGCACCATGTATACCTTCACCCTATCGGGGGATTATGCGACGGATGACGGAGAAATACTGAGGGAACCGGTGATCATGTCCTTTACGACAACGGCGCAAACGGAACGACCGGATACCTGGATGGTATTTGATTCCTATTATCACGAGAAACCCGATGCAGGATGGCTCCTGTCTGTGAGCGGACGCGGATTTGATCCCGGGGAAACCTTCCCGGTTCGCATTGAACGCTATCCGGACCTGGATGACTTTTTGGCGGATATCGAGACCCAGCACGCCTTTGTGCCGTGGGGATCCAATCCGATCAGAAAATGGGTGGCGGACGAACAGCTGGAACCTGCCGAGGAAACCGTTGGAACCATTATCGGTTCAACGGCCAAGGGGTCGCAGTTCTATCTGTCTATTCCCGACGGATTGCCCCAAGGCAATTATCGGCTGACCACGGAAATCGACGGGGTGACAACCCGGACCCTGGTGCAGGTGCACCCGCTGAATGCCATGGTGCAGACGACCGACCAAGAGATTGTTTTCTGGGCTGTCGATCCGGAGACGGGAGCGGGCATGGAGAACCTTCTGGTGCAGACCGGCGATGAGATCCGCCAAACCGATGCGGAAGGAACGGCGATCTTCCGCATGGCGGTCGGGAGCGATCCGTTTGTGGTGTTTGCGAAAGAGGAAGGAAAACAGCCATTGGTGCTTGCCCTGCCGCAGGCCTGGGAAACTTACAATGGCTGGTATTGGAGCGGCTACTACAGCAATCCGGACTATTACACCACTCTGTTTACGGACCGGGGCTTGTACCAGCCGACGGATCGAATCGAAGGCTGGGGCGTGCTGCGGGCCAAGGACGAACGCAGTCTGGACCGGCTGACCGTTTCTTTGGAAACCTGGAGCGAAGAAGCCAGCGTTTTAGCGACCCAGAAGGTGGAAGTCGATGAAGCCGGCACCTTTGTTTTTGATTTCGATATCAAGGAGCTGCTGCCGCAGACCTATCGAATCCGGGTTTATGAAGGCGATACCCTTGTTATGGCGCGCACAATCGATGTGGGCCGCTATGTGAAGCCGGAGTTGATTGTGAATGTGGAAACCGACAAGCAGTATTACGAGTCGGGAGAAACGGTGGAAGTGGATGTTTCCTGCAATTTCTTCGATGGCAGTCCTGCTGTTGGAACGGAACTGGAAGTAAGCTACCATGATACGGCTTACCATCGGGAATCGTTGAAAGTGGATAAAAACGGTCAAGCCAAGCTGAGCCTTGTGCCCCAGATTGACGCCCCGACAATCAATGGCCAGTCGATCGATATATACGTGCGGACCAAGGATGAGCAGAACAAAGAGGTCACGGATTATGCCTATATCCAGGTCTTCCCGCGGGATGTCTGGATTCAGCTGGATACCGAGATCGAAGACGGCCAGGCGAATGTCGCGATTGCCAATTACAAACTGGATCTGACCAAGGCCAACAGCCCGGATCGAACGGGTGATGTTTCCGACTATTGGGGCGATCCCATCGATTTGGATTTGCATATTGACGTTGTCGAGGTCTACTGGGAACAAACCAGCGTGATGAAGCAATATGACCCGATTGAACGGCGAATGATCGAGATTCCGCAATACACGAAACGGGAACGGCCCGTCACCCGGTTTGATTTCAATCAAATCGAAGGGGGCAGCTTTGAGTTCCAAGTGGAACCGGACAAGTCCTACAAGGTGCAGGTGGTGACGGAAGACCAGCAGGGGCGAAGCGTGCAAGTGACCAAGTCCGTTCACGATTATTATTGGGGACGGCCGGATCCCAACTCGCCCTATATCGAGTTGCGAAAGCCGGACTGGAGCACGGAATACAGCATCGGCGAAACGGTGAGCCTGACCCTGACGCGCGGGGACGCGCCGGTGGAAAGCTTGGCGGACAATGCGAAGTTGCTGCTGGTGGTCTATCAGAACGGCATCCGGGAAATTCGTTCCTATGGGACGCCAATTGCAGAATTCACCTTCCAGGAAAGTGATCTGCCGAATCTTTATGTGCAGGCCTTGTACTACGACGGACGCCAAATCCTGCGGTCCAGACCAACGGTGGTCTCCTATAAGGAGAGCGACCGGGAACTGACGATTCAAGCGGAAACCAATCAGGACCGCTATGCGCCGGGAGATACGGCAACGGTTGATTTTGTTGTGACGGATCCGGAGGGAAATCCGGTGAAAGCCAATCTGTATCTGGCTGTGGTCGATGAAGCATTCTTTGCTGTGCACAACCAGGTTGCGGATCCTTTGCGAGAACTTTATCGGGATATGGGCTATCCGAATCTGACCCGGTCCACGGCTTCCACTGACGGCGGCGCGTATAATCTTTTCGGCGGCGCGGAAGGCGGCGGCGAAGGCGATTCCATTGCGATTCGGTCCGATTTCAGGGACACGGCGGTTGTGAGGGACTTGATTACGGACGCCAATGGCCGTGCGCAATTCTCCTTTGTTCTGCCGGACAATTTGACGACCTGGCGGCTGACCAGCCTGGGCGTATCGGATGAATTGATGGCGGGGGCGGAAACGGCGCCGATTGAGGTTGGACTGCCTTTCTTCCTGCAAACCATTGGCGCTGACGAATTCCTGACAGGAGACATGCCGATGGTGGGCTATCGTGTTTACGGCGCAAAAGCCGGGGAATCTGTGACCCATCGCTTGAAATTGTCGCAAAACGGCGAAGTGATTTACGAGACGGATCAGGAAGGCGAGGCGGGCCAAATATCCTATTTGGCCATGCCGGAGCTGAAGACAGGAACATATACGGTCACGATGACCAGCGAAACAGCGAATGCTTCCGACGGCATCGAAAAAAACATTGAAGTCTTGGATGCGCGCAATGCGGCCTGGGTGGATTTTGAATACCAGCCCGGCGACTTGTTCCTGTACCCGTACGGTGAATTGACCATTCTGCCGGCGGAACAGGGCTGGCTCTACCGCGAATGGCGGCAGTTGCTTTATACACGGTCACGGCGGGTGGATGCGGCTCAGGCGAAGCGCCTTTCGCAGATCCAGATCAACCGATGGATGGAAGAAAAGATGGATGTGGCGGAACCGCCATATGAGTTCCAGCAATACAACGGCGGATTCGGCCTGGTGGCCTATGGCGAGGCGGATCCGGTGCTGACTGCGAAATTGGTGGCCTCCGGCTTGCCCGATACCATGACGGCCAAGGCTTTGAATTACCTGAACCGTCTTGCGGAAGAGGCGACTGACGAAGTGGATACGGCCGCGGCCCTCTGGGGATTGGCCAGCCAGGGCGAACCGGTGCTGACAGCGCTGCAGGCAGCTGTGCCGGTCTTTGAAGACGATGAGGCACGCCTATACCTGGCTTTGGGCTTTGCCGCCTTAGGGGCGGAAGAAGAAGCCATGGGCATCTATGAACCGATGATGCGGGAACGCGCCTATACCTTTGGGGACCGAACCTATCTGTATTCCGGCGATATTAACCAGCAGCGGATCGATACCATGCTGGCTGCCTTGGTGGCCATTCAACTGGATCGTCCCGAGGCGATGGAATTGTATGCCTTCGCCCGGGATTTGCCGCCGATGAAGGAATTGAATCGTTTGGAACGGGCCTTGTTCTTGCAGCATTTCAAAGTGGATCCAACGGTGGAAGGCCGCGTAGAAGCGGTCACACCGGTGAAAACCATAGACAAAGCCATCGGCGTCGACGAGATGGCGACCTATATGATGAGTGCCGAAGAACTGGCCGACACCGATTGGCGGACGGTTGAACATGTGGATATGAGTCTTTCTGCCTATATTCCGGTGAAAGAACTGTATGAGCCGCAAAACGGCCTTCTGGGATTAAACAGAACCTATCTGGTTCTGGGCAAAACCCTGGAGGATGCGACCGTCGGCGATGTGGTCCAGGTACGCCTGCGACTGCAGCTGGATAAAAACGCGCCGAAAGGCGGATATGTGATTTCCGATGTGCTGCCTTCGAATCTGCGGTTTATGGATGCGACGAAACGCTATGATGACGAGTACTGGATTGACAACACCGGCCAGCAGGTGACCATTCATACGTGGCCGGTTGGGAAGGCGCTGGAAGTGACCGTACTGGCACGGGTGGTCGCGCCGGGTACCTACCAGGCAGAGCCTGCCTTTGTTCAGGCAAGGCAGCATTACGGGCAATTAAACACGGATTTGTTTGGTTTCTCGGAAGCCCAAGTGATTGAGGTGAAGGCGGATGAAACGGATTCTGCTGCTGAGTAGTTTGTTGATTCTTTCTTGGATGGGGGGCGCTTGCGCCCCCTCTCTTGAGTTGGAAGAAACGCCTTTTGCCCTTGAAATGAATTTGGAGACTGAACCTGCGGATCAGATGGAAATGCTGGTGGACCCAAAAACCGATGAGAAAAGCGGAATCATAATGCCACATCATGAGCTTGCGGGGGAAATCATCGAATCGGCTTGGGAAAGGGCGCTCAAGGCGGAACCGGACCTGATTGTTTTGGTCGGGCCGGATCATCCGGGCAGGGCCGCTTATCCCTTGATTTGGACCGAGGGAACCGAGAGCCGAGCAGACTTGATTGTGTCGGAGCTTGCCGGAGACTGGATTCAATCCGGTTTGGGGGGCGCGGCAATCGCCGCTGATCACAGCATCGAGACGCCGCTGATGTTTCTGCCGGAGGAAGCGCGGGAGATTCCCGTCTTGGCATTCACCGTGCCGCGGGGCATGGATGATGAGATTCTCGATCGAATTGCTGCTGCAATTCAGGGTTTGCAAGGGAATTGCCTCTTGGTGGGGTCTGTGGATTTTTCCCATAACCTTGTCAGCGAAGAAGCGGAAGGAAAGGACGAGGCGTCCTGGACATGGATTCAAAACCGCGAACTGGAAGCCATAAAAAACGCCGGCAACGCGTATTTTGATTCGCCGGAAACCCTCTTGATCCTGCTTGTCTGTCTGGAAGGAGAGGCAGACCGAATCCTCCGAAGCGACAGTTCGGATTTCGGGTGGAGTGAAAGCCTGCCGGGGACTTCCTATCAGGTGATTCAGTTCAATCAGGAATGAGAATAGCCATGAAACTCTTAATCGTTCATTAAATTTTTCAGGGATCGCTTTCAGCGGTCCTTTTTGAATGGTAAGATAGAAGAAAGATCGAGAAAAGGAGGCGGGAATGATGAGTAAAACGATTCGAATTCTAGCCGTTGACGATGAACAGGAAATCTTACAATTGATCAAACGATATTTGGAATTGGAAGGCTACCAAGTCGATACGGCATCCGATGGACTAGACGGCTTGACGCTTTTTGAAAAGGGCAAATATGATTTGGTTTTGGCTGATGTGATGATGCCGGGCATGGATGGTCTGTCCATGGTGGAAAAAATTCGCGAGCAGGACAACCAAGTGCTGGTCTTGTTTTTAACGGCCAAGGACGGAGACACCGACCGAGTCTTGGGCTTTAAGCTGGGCGCGGACGACTATGTGACCAAGCCGTTTTATATGAATGAGCTGACGGCGCGGATCGCGGCGCATCTTCGCCGGTACCAGCCGGCCCAGCAGGAAGAGAACGAGCGCTTTGTCTTTGGGAAGCTGAGTATCGATATTCCGCGGGTTGAGGTGCGCAAAGATGGAGAGCTGATTGAGCTGCGGGCCAAGGAGTTTGAAATTCTGGCCTTTTTGGCATCCCACGAGGGGCAGGTGTTCAGCAAGGGTCAGATCTTTGAAAACGTGTGGAAAGACGACTATATGATGGATGACAATACGGTCATGGTTCATATTCGGCGCCTGCGAAAGAAGATTGAAGACAACCCGGATGAACCCAAATACATTAAAACCGTATGGGGCTTGGGCTACAAGTTCCAGGGAGGTGAAGCATAAGGATGGATACCGGCATTCTTTTGTTGATCATTGTTGCCCTGGTTGTCGTCATTATCGTCTTGCTGCGCAAGCGGAACAATCAATTGGCCAACCGGCTGGGGGTTATTCAGCAGGTCTTATCGGGCAAGATATCCATGCGGATCTTGCGGGATGAAAAGGACAAAGACGCCGTGCTGGATTTTGCCATCAATGATTTGATGGAAGCCTTGCAGCAGACAAAGCTGGCAGCCGAGCATTCGGAACTCAAGCGAAGGCAATTGCTTTCCAATATTTCGCATGATATCCGAACGCCGATTACGTCGATTATCGGCTACATCGACGCCTTGGTGGAAGGCAAGATTACGGATCCTGACGAGCGTGACCTGTATTTGAAGATTGCCGCGGAAAAGTCCCGGGAATTGAAGCGGCTGACGGACGAGGTCTTTGAGCTGGCCAAAATTGATGCCGATGAAATGGAACTGCATCCGGAGCGGTTGGAGATCAACGAGCTCTTGCGCAGCACCGTGATCGGCTTTTTACCCCGCCTCCAGGAAGTGGGGATGGAAGTGGTTAATGAGATCCCGGACGATCGCTATTTCATCTATGCGGATCGAACGGCGGTTGTACGGATTTTGCAGAACCTGATTCAAAACGCCATTCAGCACGGCAAAAGCGGAAAAGTGTTGGGTTTGCGGGTGGAGAAACACCGCAACCAGGTGGTGCTGTCGATCTGGAATCTGGGGGAACCCATTCCGGAAGACAAGATCAATCGTGTGTTTGAGCGCTTGTTTAAAACCGATGATTCACGAAAAACCAAAAATGGAAACCATGGTTTGGGACTGTCGATCGCCAAGCGGCTCACAGAAAAGAACGGTGGCATGATCCGCGTGGAAAGCGGACAGAACCGGGAAACGACATTTTCGGTTCGATTCCCGATTTTTGTTGGATAAGGAGGGGAAGAGATGGTCGCGATCGAAACAAAAAATTTAACCAAGAGCTTTGGTTCTCATCGCGCGGTCGATCGTGTCAATCTTTCGATTGAGCAGGGGGAAATTTACGGATTTCTCGGCAACAACGGCGCCGGGAAAACCACAACCATTAAAATGATGACCGGACTCTTGACGCCTACGGAAGGCAGCGTCCGTTTCTTTGGGAAGGACATTCGAAAAGCCCGCCATGAGATTTTAAGGCGGGTCGGATGCATTATTGAAATACCGGGATTCTACGGAAATCTCAACGGACAGGAGAATCTGGAAATCTATTTGCGGCTTCGCGGGGTATCCAAGCGAAAAGCCATTGAAGACACCATGGAGCTGGTGGGGCTGGACCCCAAGGATACGGGACTTGTTCGGGGCTATTCCTTAGGCATGAAGCAACGGCTGGGGATTGCAAGGGCCTTGTTGAACCAGCCTGAAATTCTGATTCTGGATGAACCGACCAACGGCCTGGATCCGTCCGGCATCCGCAATATGCGGAAACTTTTGAGACGACTGGCGAAGGAGCAGCATATGACCCTGTTTCTGTCGAGTCATATCCTGACGGAGGTCGAGCAATTGGCTGACCGCGTGGGGATCATCCACCATGGAAAACTGATTGATGAGATTTCCCTGGAAGGCTTGCGGGACCAGGGGGGCGAATATATCGAAATTGAGGTGGATAGTCCGGCCGAAGCCCTGCGGCTTTTGGAAACGAAACTGGGCATCTTTGATTTTACGGTGAAGGCGGATAATCGCATCGAAATCTACGACGTACAGGATCAAACGGGAGCGATCAACAGGATGCTGGTGGCAAATGAAATCGAGGTGCGCCAGCTGATTCGAAAATCCATGAGTTTGGAGCGCCATTTTGTGGAATTGACAGGGGGCGAAAAACGGATATGAAGCAGTTGAAGTTGGAGTTTATGAAAGTGAAGCGGTCGCCGCTGATTCTCTTGAGCGTTCTGGGCATTTCCATTGTCCCTTTTCTGATTGGCATTGTTGCCAACATGGCGGTGGAAGGCATGGAAGGCGAGACCTTTGCCAGCCTGATTGAAGACGTGCAATTGGTGAATCTGATGGTGATGGGCATTCTGATGTTTGGGCTGATCACCTCTTATACCTTCAGCAAGGAATTTGAGGAAGACACCTTGAAATCGACCCTGGCAATCCCCGTGCGGCGGGTCCGTCTCCTGCTGGACAAGTTTATCGTCGTATTTTTTTGGATTCTCAGTCTCTTGCTGATCAATGTCGTGGAAGCGCTGGTCATCTGTCTGATTTTGGATGTGCCCGGCGTAAACCTTTCGGCCTTTGCTACGGCGGTCGGATTGGCGATCCGGGACGCCTTGATCTATTTGCCGCTTTTGACCCCCATTATGCTGGTCACCCTGCTGGTGCGCAAATACGTGGCGGGCATTGTCTTTTCCATCGCGGTGGTCGTGGTGAATATTGTCGCTTTGAGTTCCGAAATCTATTATGCGTATTACCCCTATACGATTCCCTTGTTTTTGCTGGGACCCGTACCGGAGAATATGATCGTATCGGTTCCGGTTTCCGTCATGATTCTGGTTGTGACGGGACTGGTGGGTGCCGTGGGGAGCGCGGTTTATTTTCAGAAAATGTCCGTTTAGGCTTGACCCGGCCGACTGGTTCCAGTAGGCTAGAGGCGAAAAGGAGGCGAAGTCTATGGAAAAACCACTTGTTGCGGTTGATCTGGACGGCACCGTAGGCGACCCCTACGCATGGCTGCACCGGGTCAATGAAATGCTCGACCTATCTTTGACACCTGAGAATTTTCATCATTTAAGCATCCGAAAAAACGAGGGATGTGAACATGTGTCGGCGGATTTTTATGTGGAAAACAAGCCGCTGTTTCATGAGAATATTGGAATGCGCGAAGGCGCGATCGAAGTGATTGAACGGCTTCAAAAGCAGTTTGAACTGGTCTTTGTAACGGGACGGACCCCGGATATGAAGGCGATGACGGAAAAATGGTTCGCCGATCACGGCATGCCGGAGGATCTGCCGGTTGTCTATTTGGGACTGGGGCCGAAAACGACCTGGACCGACAAGCACAAACCGATTGTCTTTTTAGAGGACAATGTGAGCCAGTCTGAAGCGATCGCCGCCTCGGGGATCCCCGTCATTTTGATGGATGCTTCCTACAATCGGAATTTGGAAGGCGACAACATTATTCGGGCAGCCTCTTGGCAGGAAGCTGGAAAGATTTTGGAAAAGGGGCTTTACAAAGAGAAATCCGCATGCTAAGGTTAATGTGAAAAAATAAAATAGAACAGCTAGGGGAGTCGGAATATGGCCGACTGAGAGGAAGCCCAAAAAGCTTTGACCCTTACACCTGATCTGGATGATGCCAGCGTAGGGAAGCTTCGTACTCAAAACAGTACACGCGTGCTTACGGTAGCACGCGTGTTTTTTTTCGCGTTCTAGCTGTTCAAAAAGGAGAGAAAAGAATGGCAACACAAATGCAGGCGGCGAGAGCCGGCACCATCACACAGCAAATGGAACGTGTCGCACAGAAGGAAGGCGTATCGGGCGAATGGATCCGGGAACGGGTGGCCAAAGGAACCATCGTCATTCCGGCCAACATCAACCATACCGCGCTGGATCCCGAAGGGGTGGGCGAAGGCCTTCGCACCAAGATCAATGTCAACCTGGGGATTTCCAAGGATGAGAATGATGTGGCGCGGGAAATTCAAAAAGCCAAACGGGCGATTGCCATGAAGGCGGAAGCCATTATGGATTTGTCCAACTACGGGAAAACGGCGGAATTTAGAAAAGAGTTGATCGGATTTTCGTCAGCCATGATCGGAACGGTTCCTGTCTATGATGCCCTTGGTTTCTATGAGAAGGAATTGAAGAGCATCAAGCCGCAGGAATTCTTGGATGTGGTGGAAAAGCACGGCCAGGACGGGGTGGACTTTGTCACCATTCACGCCGGCATGAACCAGACAACAGCCCAGACCTTTATGCGAAACCCCCGCCTGATGAATATTGTCTCCCGGGGCGGGTCGCTGATGTTTGCCTGGATGCGCCTGAATGACCGCGAGAATCCCTTTTACGAGTATTACGATGACCTTTTGGATATCTGCCGCCATTACGACATTACCTTGAGTCTGGGCGATGCGTGCCGCCCTGGCGCCATTGCCGATTCCACGGACGCCAGCCAGATTGAAGAGCTGATTCGCCTGGGCGAACTGACCAAGGCTGCGTGGCGCAAGGATGTGCAGGTCATGATCGAGGGACCGGGCCATATGGCGCTGAATGAAATTGAAACCAATGTGGTCTTGGAGAAAAAACTCTGCCATGGGGCACCCTTCTATGTATTGGGACCGATCGTTACGGATATCGCGCCGGGCTATGACCATATCACATCCGCCATTGGCGGTGCCTTGGCAGCCAGCAAGGGGGCAGATTTCCTTTGCTATGTAACGCCGGCCGAGCATCTTCGCCTGCCGACGGAAGAGGATATGGCGGAAGGCATTATTGCGACCAAGATTGCCGCCCATGCCGCCGACATTGCCAAGGGAATTCCGGGGGCGCGGTCTTGGGACCACCAAATGAGTCATGCGCGTCAGCGTTTGGACTGGGACAAGATGCTGGATCTGGCCATTGATCCGGAGAAAGCCAAGGAAATGCGGGCGTCTTCGACACCGGAAGACTCCAGTGTTTGCACCATGTGCGGAAAAATGTGCGCGGTTCGGACCCTCAACAAGGTCTTGGACGGCGAAGACGTGAACATTTACAAGGAGGAAAAAAACGCATGAAAACGAGAAAACTGACCACCATGGCCGCTTTGATGGCCCTGGGTGTCATCGTGGGACAGTGGTTTTATATCCCCGTGGGTGTCGCGCGCATTTTCCCCATGCAGCATTTGATCAATGTGGTTGCGGCCGTTCTTTTGGGACCGGCTGGCGCCGTTGCCAACGCTTTTGGGATTTCTGTGCTTCGCAATCTCTTGGGCACGGGTTCGCTTCTGGCCTTTCCCGGTTCGATGATTGGCGCCTTTCTGGCAGGCATGCTCTATCGTCGGTTTGAAAAAATCGGATGGGCGGTGCTGGGCGAAGCGTTTGGAACCGGCATTATCGGCGCCCTTGTTGCCGTGCCCTTTGCACAAGTCTTGATGGGCAAAAGCTTTGGTACCTTCGCCTTGGTGATTCCATTTCTGTCCAGCGCGGCAGTCGGGGCCGTTCTGGGCGGCGTGATCCTGTCGGTGGGTGCATTTAAGTCGCTGGTGCTGAACTGGAAAGAATAAGGCGATCCCGTTTTCGAATTTCCATGAATCGGTTATAATGGAAAGGTGAAAAAGGGGGAACTTCAATGTTGACGAGACGCAAGGGAATAGAGGCCGTATCATTTGGGAAAAAGCGATCTGCCACAAAGCAAATTGGTCTAGGGGTTTTGATTGGACTTGCGTTAAGTCTGTTGATCTATTTGCTGCTGGCCTACGGACCATGGATCGATCAATGGACGGTGGATTCCTATTTGGAAATTCTGGAAGACGATTATTTGTATCAGCGGGCTTTTTCCAAAACGGAATATGAGGCGCTGAAGGCAAAGGTGGACGATCCTTTCCTGGTGAAGAAAGAGGCATTTCAGTCCTTTGTCTACGAGGTTCGAGACATGGTCGGGGATTCGTTTCTGTATTTTTTCTACGATGACCTGAAAACCCGGGACTATTCCGCCATTTCAGGCCGGAAAACCGGATTTGTCGGTGAAGATTCCCAAGACTCGCCCATGATCCCAGCGGACACGGGGGTCATCCGTTTCGACACCTTCAAGGAAGGCCTGGCAGCGGATACGGAAAAGCAATTGCAGGCGTTTTTGGATGAAGGGAAGACCAAATTGGTTTTGGATCTTCGCGACAACGGAGGCGGAGACTTGGATGAAGCCGAGCGGGTTGCCGACCTTCTTTTGCGGGTCAACAAGGAAATCTATTCCGTCCGTTACCCGCGGGAGGAAGTCACGAAGTTTGCTTCCAAAACCGTGTACAGTTTTGACCACATCTCCATATTCTTGAATGAGCACAGCGCGTCGGCTTCGGAATTGCTGGCCTTGAGCCTGAAGATGAATCTGGGCAACCGGGTAGACCTGATCGGACCGTCCACCTACGGCAAAGGCGTCGGCCAGCTGGTATACACGAATCCGGTCAATCACACCAAGTTTTATGTGGTTAACTTCCGCTGGACGGTAAAAAACAAAGATGTGGATGATTTGCAGGACTTGTTGGAAAAGGCGGACGAGCTGGAAACAGAAGCGGACTACTGGCGTTTGCAGGGAGCATTGGTTCATTGAACCAATGCTCTTTCTTTATGGGTGAAAGTGCAAAGTTTTTTTAAATTCTAGAGGTGGGCTTCTACCGCGAAACAACAATTTCTGGTATAATGAGAAAAGAATTAATTTTCAGTCAACTTGGCTTTTTCTTTAATATTTCTAAATATTTCCAGAAAAGTGAAGGGTTGAGGAAAATTGATGGTATACTTTAAGTAAGAACTTCGGGGAAACGGCGTCTGATCGAGGCAAACGTTTACTTGATGGTTTTACCATAAAGACATAAGGAGGCTAAGTATTTATGAAGAATTATTCACCCAGCAAAATCCGTAACGTAGCATTATTAGGACACCAAGGATGTGGGAAAACATCATTGTCAGAAGCATTGTTGTTTACGACGGGCGCGATTAAGCGAGTAGGGCGTGTAGAAGACGGATCAACCGTATCGGATTACACAAAAGAAGAGAAGGATCGACAAGTTTCGATCAGCACAGCGCTTCTACCCATTGAATGGAATGATCATAAATACAATTTCCTTGATGCACCGGGATATTTCGATTTCGTAGGCGAAGTGAACAGTGCCTTGCGGGTTGCCCGGGGAGCCATTATCGTCATGGACGCTTCAAGCGGAATTGAGGTAGGCACAGAAAAAGCATGGGAGTACGTTCAGCGAAGAAACCTTCCTTCCGTCATCTTTATCAACAAGATGGACAAGGAAAACATCAATTTTGACAAACTGCTGGAAGAAATTCGCGGCAAGTTTGGCAAGCGGGCGGTTCCTTTCTGCATTCCAATCGGAAAAGAGCAGGACTTTGAAGGTTTTGTCAACGTGGTGGATATGAAGGCGCGGATTTATGACGGCACCAAGTGCAATGATGCTGAAATCTGGCCGGAAAAAATGGATCGCGTCAATCAACTGCATGATATGATTGTGGAATCCGTTGCAGAAACCAGTGAAGAGTTGATGGAAAAATATTTTGAAGGGGAAGAATTCAGCGTTGAAGAGATTCACAGCGGTTTGCGCCAGGGCATCTTGGATGGCGAATTGGTTCCGGTATTGGTTGGTTCCGCAACCAAGAACGTGGGAACCCATACCCTTTTGGACATGATTTGGGATTACCTTCCTGCGCCTGTGGATATGAAAAAGCCATTTGGCGTAAAACCGGGCACGGAAGAACAGATTGAGCGGTCAATCAGCCTGGAGGCGCCGTTCTCTGCCATCGTATTCAAGACGATCTCCGACCCCTTTATCGGCAAGATCAACTTGTTCAAGGTTCGTTCCGGGTCCGTGAAACGGGACCAGGAAGTGTTGATTGCCAACAAGGAAGAAAAGGAAAAGATGGGTGCCATCTTTATGCTTCGAGGCAAAGAGCAGATTGAAATGAAGGAAATTACAGCCGGCGATATCGGGGCTGTAGCCAAGATGCAATATCCGGAAACGGGCGATACCCTGTGCGATCCGAAATCGCCGATTCAGTACCGGGGCATTCCGAATCCGCAGCCAACCCTCTACAAGGGCGTTGAAACCGTTCGAAAAGCCGATGAAGACAAGATCTCCGATGCGCTGCACAAGATTATGCTGGAAGACTTGACCTTTGTGGTGGATCGAAACCGCGAAACCAAGCAGCAATTGATCGGCGGCCAAGGGGTTACCCAGCTGGAAGTCATCAAGAGCAAGCTTCACAATACCTATGGGGTCGAAGTGGAATATACGGAACCAAGAGTCATTTACCGTGAAACCATCCGCGGCAATTCGGATGTTCAGGGCAAGCACAAGAAACAAACCGGCGGCGCCGGCCAGTACGGCGATGTGCGCATCCGTTTCGAACCGACGGAAGAACCATTTGAGTTTGTTGAAAAAATCTTTGGCGGTTCCGTGCCGAAGAACTATATTCCAGCGGTTGAGAAAGGCTTGAAGGACTGCCTGGACAAAGGCGTTTTGGCCGGGTATCCGGTGATCGGCGTGAAAGCGACCCTGTATGACGGATCCTACCATAATGTGGACTCGTCTGAGATGGCCTTTAAACTGGCTGCGGCATTGGCCTTCAAGAAAGGCGTTAAAGAGGCGAAACCGGTCTTGCTGGAACCGGTGATGAAGATCGAAATCACGATTCCGGAAGATTATATGGGCGATATCATGGGCGATATCAACAAGCGACGCGGTCGTGTGCTGGGCATGGACTCGGCTGCCGGCGGCAAGCAGATCGTAACGGCCGAAGTTCCGCAAGCGGAATTGCTGACCTACACCATTGATTTGAAATCCATGACACAGGCACGGGGAAGCTTCACCATGGAATTTGTTCGCTATGAAGATGTTCCGACAAACTTGGCTGAGAAGATCATCGAAGCGGCGAAAGAGGAAGACGAATAAAATTTTTGGGCTCCGCGAAAGCGGAGCTTTTTTTTATGGAATCGATCTTCGTTGACCATCCTGAATATGGTAAAATCAACGTAGATACTAGCGAGACAAGATGTTTTGAAGGGAAGAGGATTTCAAACAGAGCTTATGATTTGGGGGAAGAGAAGATGACAAAAGAAAGACTGACGAACTTGCAAAACAAAATGCAGACATGGATCGATGACGGCGCCTTTCCCGGCTGTGCCTTCGGGGTGATTGGACAAAAGAATTTTTACTGTGCCTTGGGCAATGCCATGACCACGCCGGAAACAAAGCCTGCGACATTAGATACGGTCTACGATCTGGCTTCGCTGACCAAAGTGGTGGGGACGGTGCCGGCCATCCTGCACTTGATCGAAGGGGGCGAGCTGACGCTGGAAACGGCAATTTCGTCTATTATTCCGGAAGCCGGTCAAAGCAGGGTGACGATCCGTCAATGCCTGACCCATACCTCCGGCGCGCCCGCTGATTTTCCCTATCAGGATTTAGCGGGGAAAGAAGCCGTGGTGAAACGGGCGGCCTCGCTGCTCCCGGAAGCGGGAACAGACCGCATTCAATACTCGGATATCAACTTCATCCTTCTGGGCGAAGCGATTGAACGCATCAGCGGCATGGGACTTCAAGAAGCCTTCCGGAAATGGATCTTTAAACCGCTGGGCATGAGCCACACCGGATTTTCTCCCGAGCAGGAGAAAACGGCGCCAACCGAGGTCCGGGCGGATCGCGGTCTGGTCTGGGGGGAAGCCCATGACGGGAAAGCCCATGCCATGGGCGGAGTCAGCGGTCATGCTGGATTGTTTTCTACGGTTGAAGATATCGGAAAGTTTGTTCGAGCCGTGCTGGATGGCGGCAAGGGACTACGTGGCCGTTTTCTATCCGAGGCCTCCATTGAACTGATAGCCCGGGAGCATGCACGGTCTGAGCATGATCGCCGGGGATTGGGATGGATGATGCCATTTCCCGGCAGTCCCCTGGGGGACCTGTGTTCCGACCGCAGTTTGTTTCATACGGGATTTGCGGGCGGCTCCATTCTGATGGACCTGGAAAGGAAGGCGGGCATGGTCATGCTGACCAACCGCATTCATCCGAGCAGGGACAATCGTGCCATTCTTGCCTTGCGTCCGCGATTCAACAATATGGCCATTGTGGCGGCAAAAGATTTGTAAACATTCCATAAAAAAATTCTAAACTCTGTTGTTTTCGGAAATTTTCGACGTATAATAACCCTATCAAAGGACTTGTGAAATTCAATTGTTTAGAGCAAAAGTCTCTGCCGGTGCTGTGAAGGACTCGCGGTTGGCGGCGAACAGCATAGCACAAGTTCGACTTGCTGAAAGGAGTGTGCAAATTGGGTTTATTCTATTTGTTTGGACCTGGGGGATATTTGATTTTAATTGGCATCGCCATTAGCATGTGGGCGCAAGCGAGGGTGACAGGCACCTTCAACAAATACTTGCGGGTAAGAAACCGCAGAGGAATAACAGGATATGAAGTCGCAACGGAGATCTTGAGAAGAAACGGTGTAACTGATGTGCAGGTGGTGCAGATCAATCGCAAGCTGGGGGATCACTTTGATCCGAGACGCCGCGTGGTTCGCCTTTCACCGGATGTGTACCAGGGACGATCCATTGCCGCATTGGCAGTCGCGGCCCACGAGATCGGCCATGTTTTGCAGCATGAGGAAGGCTACGCGCCCATCCGAGTGCGGGACGCCATTGTGCCGGTCGCGCAGATTGGTTCCAATCTTTCATGGGTTCTGGTACTGGCCGGCTTGTTCTTAGGCTTGACCGGACTGGCCCAGATCGGGGTTTGGTTGTTTGCCGCGGTGGTACTTTTTCAAATTGTAACCTTGCCGGTGGAATTCAATGCCTCCAGCCGCGCGCTGGCAACCTTGGAAGGCTCTTATTATCTTTCCGAGGATGAAATGCCGGCGGCGAGAAAGGTGTTGAATGCGGCAGCCATGACTTACGTGGCGGCAACTTTGGTAGCCATTTTGAACCTGCTGCGTTTGATGATGCTGACCAACCGCAGAAACTAGGAGGAAATCATGATTGTTGTTTGTTTTGCCGATGGAACGGAAGAGGTGGAAGCCCTGACGGTCGTTGATTTATTGCGACGGGCGCAGCTGGAAGTGGTGATTGCCGGACTGACGGACCAGCCCATCCGCGGATCCAAAGGAATTCGAATCCTGCCGGACTGCCGTGTGGACCAAGTGGATCCGGAAGCTGTAGACATGCTGGTTTTGCCGGGCGGTATGCCGGGCACTAAAAATCTTTTGGCAGACAAGGCGGTCGATCAGCTCTTAAGAAGCGTCTATCTGGCGGGCAGGCCGGTAGGGGCGATCTGTGCGGCGCCCATGATTCTTGGGCAGAAGGGTTTGCTGAAGGGCAAGCGTGCGGTTTGCTATCCGGGATTTGAAGGCGAGCTGGCGGGCGCGGATGTGCAGCCAAGCGCCAAGGTTGTGGTGGACGGCAATGTGATTACATCCAGGGGATTGGGCACAGCCATTGAATTTTCCCTCTGCTTGATCGAAAAAATCAAGGGGACGGAAGCGGCTGCAGCAATTAAAAAGCAAATTTGTTATGAGGCCTGATTCAGGTCTCATTTTTTTGCCACAAAGACCATAAAGACCAAAACAAACAAGAAGTGAGAAGCTTATGTACAAAACATTGTTAAAAGTTTGTTAATCTTGTATCCTGACAAGGAATAAATCATTTGGGAGGAACCATCATGAAAAGAAGTCTTTTAGCAGTATTGTTGATGATCATGATGGTGGTTTCGTTGGCAGGATGTTCTTCTACGGAAGCACCAGCAACGGAAGCACCTGAGGTAGAAGCATTGTACAACCCTGGAACATACGAAGGCGAAGGCGAAGGCCACGGCGGAGCGTTCAAGGTTGCAGTGACAGTAGATGAGTTGAAGATTACTGAAATCGAAGTCATCGAAAACCCTGAATCAGAATTTGCACAAGACGCGGTTAACACATTGGTTGACGCGGCTATCGCGCAAAACACTGGTGCGATCGACGCAGTATCCGGCGCATCTGAAACTTCAGCAGGGGTAATCGGAGCCATCTCTTCTGCATTGGCACAAGCGTACGTAGACGGCGCGCCAGCAGTAGAAGAAACAGAAGCAACTGAAACTGAAACAGCAGCATTGGAAGATGTGACAACTGACGTTGTTGTAATCGGTGCTGGCGGTGCAGGCCTTTCTGCAGCAGTATCTGCAGCGGATGCAGGCATGAACGTTTTGGTTCTTGAAAAAATGCCAATGGTTGGCGGAAATACCAACTACGCAACAGGCGGTTTGAACGCGGCTGGAACTGAGCAACAAGCTGCAAAAGAAATCGAAGACTCTGTTGAGTTGTTTGTTCAAGACACAATGAAGGGTGGCAAGAAATTGAACAACCCTGAGTTGGTACAGGTTTTGGCGGAAAACAGCGCAGACACAGTTGCTTGGTTGACTGAGATGGGTGCTGACTTGACTGATATCGGTCGATTGGGTGGCGCAAGCGTAAACCGTGCTCACCGTCCAACAGGCGGCGCGCCAGTAGGCAACCACTTGGTTCAAACTTTGAAAACAGCAGCGGAATCTCGTGAAAACATCACAATTGCTACAAGCAGCAAAGTTGTAGAGATTCTTTCAGAAAACGGCGTTGCAACAGGCGTAGTTGTTGAAACAGCAGAAGGCAACTACACAGTAAACGCAAAAGCAGTTGTAATTGCAACCGGCGGTTTCGGAAACAACCAAGACATTATCGTTCAATACCAACCTGGTTTGGAAGGATTCGGTACAACAAACCATCCTGGCGCAACTGGCGACGCGATCGGTTTGGTAGCACCTTTGAACGTAAACATGGTTGACATGGAGTTCATCCAAACGCATCCAACCGTTGTTCCTGAAAAGAACAAAATGATTACGGAAGCGGTTCGCGGCAACGGCGCGATCTTGGTTAACCGAAACGGCGAGCGTTTCATCAACGAGATTTCAACTCGTGACGTTGTATCTGCAGCGGAGTTGGAGCAAGAAGGCAAAACAGCATTCTTGGTATTCGATCAAGGCGTGCGTGAATCTTTGTCAGCAATCGAGAAATACATCAAAGCAGGCTTGGTAACGGAAGCGGCATCTGTTGAAGAATTGGCAGCTGCATTGGGTGTTGACGCAGCAACATTGACAGCGACAATCGACGGATACAACGGATACGTTGCAGCCGGCGCTGATCCTGACTTCGAGCGTCCAGACATGCCTCGCGCATTGGAAACTGCACCATACTACTATGTAGAAGTTGGTCCTGCGGTACACCATACAATGGGTGGAATCGAGATCAATACAAATGCAGAAGTTATCGGACAAGACGGTCAAGCTGTTGCCGGATTGTTTGCAGCCGGTGAAGTAACTGGCGGCGTTCACGGTGCAAACCGTTTGGGCGGAAACGCACTATCTGACATTACGACATTCGGACGAATCGCGGGCGAATCTGCTGCGGCATTTGCAACTGCGAAGTAATCGTCATTCAAACTCTTTAGAAAAACGCCCTTCGGGGCGTTTTTCTGTTATTCTCAAGAAAAGTCCTTTCCATTTGATCCAAAAATCGGTACGATGAAAGAAAGTGAGGTGAGGCATGGCGATGAAACTGAATCAAAGAATCATGATAACGGTCAGTGTCTTGATTTTAATCGTTGTCTTGTTGTTCGGCGGCTTGATTATGAATGAGTGGCTGACAACTTTGCGGGCGCAAATGGCGAATGAAGCCCTCGATATCGCCATCACGGTTGCGGCCCACCCGGACATTCAAGACCAGTTGACGGTTGAAAACGGCTATATTCCCATCCAGAATACGGTGGAGCGCATCCGGCTGAAGACCCGCGTCCAGTACATGTATGTAATCAACCGAGAGAATCGCTATTTTGCTCATCCGGACCCTGTCTATTTGAATCAGCCGGTGGAAGAAGGAGCCATGCTCACCAGGATTCAGGAAGGCGGATCGCAAACCGTGCAGGCGTCTTGGCCTTCGGTTGCCATTGAAGCCTATACGCCAATCTACCAAGATGGTCAACCGGTTGGCACCGTGGTTGTCGGTTTGCTTAACGGTCGTTTGTATCAGGAAATCAGGCGAAGCATCTATCGTTTTGTTTTTTATCTATTGGCGGCGGTATTTCTGGGCATGCTCTTTGCCCGCCATATGGGCGAAGAGATCAAGGAGACGATTTTTGGCCTGGAACCGTCCGAGATCGCTTTTTTGCTGGGCCAGCAGAACCTGGTGCTGGAAAACCAGCGGGAGGGGATTGTCGCCATCGACGAGCACGGGCGCATCAATCTGGCCAATGCGTCGGCAAGAAGGCTCTTGGATTTGGGTCCTGAAGACGTGGGACAAAGCATTTACCGCTACCGCATCCGGGACGGCTTTACGTCGGTTTTGCAATCGAAAAAACCGGTTGAAGCGGTCGAGATCAAGGTGGGATTCGGTCGTGTGGTGCTGGCCAATTTTTATCCGATCTACGATCAGAAGCAGACCTTTCTTGGGGTTTTGGCCGGTTTTGAAGACTGGAGCGCTGTGCGCCAGCGTGCCGAGGAGATGACCGGCATCCGCGAGTTGAACTATGACCTGCGGGCACAGAACCATGAGTTTATGAACAAGCTCCATACGGTGATGGGCTTGCTTCAGTTGGGTGAAACCGATGAAGCCATCCGGTATATCTCGGAAGTCGCCCAGACCCGCCAGCGGATGCTGGGGCGGATTTCGCAACAGATCAAGGAACCTTCGGTTGCCGGTTTGCTCCTGGCCAAGTACAACAAGGCCATGGAGAAAAAAGTTGAATTTTCCTTGGACGAGGCTTCGCATTTGTCCGCCCTTCCGGAGGAGATGCGGGTGGATGAATTCAACTCGATCCTGGGCAATTTGATCGAAAACGCCTTGGACGAGTTAAGCGGTAATGAGGATGGCGAACTCTATGTAGGTATTTTTGGATCCGACCGCGGGGTGATGATCGCGGTGGAAGACAACGGCAGCGGCATTCCGGAAGACATGCAGGAAGACCTGTTTGCCCGGGGAATCAGCTCCAAGGGATCGGATCGCGGCTATGGATTGTGGACGGTGCAGCGAATTGTGCATGAATACGGCGGCACCATTGAATATGAAGGTAGAAACGGCGCAAGCTTTTCTATCTGGATTCCGCTTCGAAAAGGGGGAGAAGAATGAGAATTTTAATCGTTGAAGATGATCCGATGGTTCGGGAGATCAACCGAAAATTTGCGGAGCGCATCGATGAGATTTCGGAAATTGTGACAGCGCCGAGTCTGGATGAGGCCAAGCGGATACTGCTAGAGAAAAAGGTGGAATTGGTTTTGCTGGATGTTTATTTCCCGGAGGGGAAGGGAACGGATCTCTTGAAATGGATTCGCGAGCAGGGGATGAAGTGCGAGATTGTGTTTATCACGGCGGACAAAAGCGTGGAGACGGTCGAGCAGGCCTTTCAGTTTGGTTCGGTCGATTATTTGATCAAGCCCTTCACCTATGAGCGATTCGAGGAGGCGATCCGGGCAGCCCTGAGAAGAATTCAAGGCATTCAGGCGAAGGAAACCCTGGAACAGGCCCAAGTTGACCAATTGTTCCGCCGGGAGCGGATGAAGGAAAAACCCCTGACACCGATGGAGAAAGGCTTGAGCCGCAAGACCTATGAATTGATCTGGCGGGAAATTGACCGGATGGATCACCCCTTTACACCGGAGGAAATTGGAGAAAACAGTGGCTTGGCGCGTGTAACCGTTCGCCGGTATTTGGAATACATGGTGCGGGAAGGCTTGTTGAAAATGGATCTGTCCTACGGGAAAGTGGGGCGGCCCCAGCACTATTATCAGAAGGTGAACCGATGAAGCGGATTATTTTGGGCATGGCAATCGTCTTTGCCGTTTTTGCCGGGTTCGTCCTCTACCTGGAACGGCCGGAACGAACCGATGTGGTTGTGATCGGGGCGGGCGCCAGCGGGATCAGTGCAGCCATTGAAGCCAAGCAGGCGGGGCTGTCCGTCGTCCTTTTGGAAAAAATGCCGCGGATCGGCGGGAACAGCCAGCGGGCAACCGGGGGAATCAACGGGGTCAACAGCCAGCTGCAAATCGCCGCGAAATCCATTGACAGCGAAGCGCTGTATTTGGCGGATACCCTGGCGGCCGGCCATTATCAAAACGACCGTGACCTGGCGCAGATCCTGGTGGAAGAGAGCGGCGATGCGGTTGACTGGCTGTCGTCTTTGGGGGCGGATTTGACGGATATTGGCCGTTTGGCCGGCTCGCGGGTAGACCGCGCCCATCGGCCTTCCGGCGGAGCGCCGGTCGGGTCCGAGGTGATGCGGGTGCTTGGCGCCCAGATCAACGCCTTGGGGATTGACCTGCGGGTTGAGAACAAGGTGATCGAGTTGCTTCACGATGAATCGGGAAGCGAGGTGAAAGGGGTTTTGGTCCGGAATCAGGAGGGCCGCGAGTATGAGATTATGGCGGACGCGGTGGTGATCGCGACCGGAGGGTTCGGCGGCAGTCCGGAACGCTTTGTTGCCTTTAACCCGGATCTAAAGGGTTATAAAACGACCAACCATGCCGGCGCCACGGGGGATTACATCGATTTGGTGGCGGACTTGCCCATCGAGCTGGTGGATATGTCCATGATTCAGGCGCATCCTACCGTGGAGCCTAATTTCGGTGTTTTGATTACGGAGGCAATCCGGGGAAACGGGGGCATCCTGGTCAACCTGGAAGGGAATCGCTTTACGGACGAAATGGCATTCCGGGATGTTTTAAGCGCAGAGATGCGCAAGCAGACGGCGGGAGAAAGCTTCTTGATCTTTGATGAATCCATCCGCCAGGGATTGTCCGCGGCTGATGCCTATATCCGCATGGATTTGGTTAAGAAGGCGGAGTCCATTGAGGTTTTGGCAGTGGAATTGGGGATTGGCGAAAGCCGCTTGCGGCGAACGCTTGAGCGATACAATGGCTTTGTCGCCGGAGGCGCCGATCCAGACTACGGACGCCGGGATTTGCCGGTCCAATTGGCTGCGCCCTTTTATGCGATTCTGGTTCAGCCTGGGGTGCATTATTGCATGGGCGGTCTGCCCATCAATGAGCATGCACAGGTGATGGGCCAAACGGGAGCGCCCATCAAGGGCTTGTATGCCTGCGGGGAAGCGACGGGCGGCATCCATGGGAACAACCGCTTGGGCGGCAATTCCTTAACCGATGCCATTGTGTTTGGCCGGATTGCGGGGCAGAGCGCGGTTGGCGTGAACCCGTAAAAATCGGGTACAAACAAGGTAGACGGAGGTGAACGAATGAAACGAAGAAATACGAGTCTGCTGATTGTTTTGTATCTGGGTGTTCTGGCTGTAAACGGGCTTGCCAATTATTTGCCGATAAACGGAATCACAACGGGGGAAGTATCGGATTCCATCCCCTCTCTTTTCACGCCTGTGGGATTTACCTTTTCCATTTGGGCGGTGATTTATCTTTTGCTGGGCTACTGGCTCTTGGTGCCGGTTCGGCGGGAAGAGCGCTTAAGTCCGGCCGGCGGTGTCTTTTTTGCCATCAGCTGTCTGGCCAATATGGCCTGGATCTTTTTATGGCATTATCAAATCTGGTGGGCAACAGAAATTGCGATTTTGATTATTCTTGTGAGTTTGATGGCCTTATCCATTGAAATGAACCGGTCCCGCTTTAGCAAGGTGGCATCCATGCGGATTCCCATCAGCGTCTATTTGGGCTGGATTTCCGTGGCGACGGTCGCCAATACCTCGATTCTTTTCATTACGAGAGGATTTGACGGCGGTGAAAACGCGGTGTTTTGGACCATGGGGATTCTCGTCGTTGTCCTGCTTTTGGGCTTGCTCGCCTTGCGGGCAAAACGGGATTGGGCTTTTGCCTTGGTCTTGATCTGGGCAAATTTTGGCATTTTCTGGCGATGGAATGGGGTTGACATCTTGCTTGCCGGCACATCATTTGTTACGATGATTTTATTGGGCCTGGGGGTTATCCTGGTCCTTGTGCGAAGGGAAGCCTTATTCTAGGAGGAGAAGATGGTAGAATCAAAGATCTCACAGTATTTGCATCTCTATGAACAAATGAAAACAGCCTATAAGTGGAAGATCGGGGATCCGGCCATGCGCATGATCCCCATGTTTTACTTGTTGAAGGAGCATCCTTTTGATTCACAGCGGTATGAGGGATTTTTGCAGGGGATCCGGAAGGAGTCCGGCATGTTTTCCAATTTTCGCGGTACCAACCAATACTTGATTGCCGCCATGATGGACACAGAAGGCTATACGGCCGCTTCTGTTTCCCAGCTGATGGAGCTGGAAAAGCAGCTGAAGCATGCCAGGATCAAAGGACCCTATATGCCCATGGTGGCGGTTTCGCTGCTCTCGGAGCCTTCGCTGAAGACACGCCTGATCAAGGCGCAGGACCTGTATCAGCTGATGAAGCGGGAACATAAATTTTTAACGGGAAGCGATGATATGCCCATGGCAGTTTTGCTGGCCAAGGACCAGCGGCAGCCGGACCAGTTGATTGAGCAGATGGAAGCTTATTACGACCGTTTGGCCAAGAAGCGCTATCACAAGGGGAATATGCTGCAAATGATGACCCATATCCTGACGGTGCTGCAGCCGGAGGACTTGAAGATTTCCCTGCTGGAACGATGCGAGGTCTTTTTGGATGAGATGAAGCGGCAAAAGATCAAGTGGAACGATTATTTTTATCCGCAGATTCCGCTTTTGGTCTTAAACGAGCAGCCCGTTGAAGAGGTTGTGCGATACCTAGGCGAATATACCAAGCAATTGTCGGTGACCAAGGGATTCAAATGGCAAGGGAGCATGAACACCATTTTGGCAGCCATGCTGGTCGTCAGCGAGTTTGTCAAGGATGAAGAGTATGAAGCCATGTTGAAGATGGGGGTAACGACCGTTGTGCAGCAAATTCTGCAGGCTCAGCAAGCGGCCATGATCGCGGCGATCGGCGCATCAACGGCTGCTGCGGCCAGCGCATCATCGAATTAGGAGGAGACATGAAGAAACCATTGGTATTGATTTATCCAAAATGCAGCACATGTAAAAAGGCCATGAAGTGGCTGGAAGAAGCCGGCGTCGAAGCCGAGGTCCGGCACATCGTGGAGGAGAATCCAACAGCGGAGGAATTGAAAGCCTGGTGGGAGCGAAGCGGCCTGCCTTTGAAACGGTTTTTCAATACAAGCGGGATGAAATACCGCGAGCTGCATCTGAAGGATGAGCTGCCTAAGATGACCGACGACGAGAAACTCGCCCTGCTGGCGACCGACGGCATGCTGGTGAAGCGGCCTTTGGTGGTGGGCGACCGGATTCTGGTCGGGTTTAAAGTGAAGGAATGGGAAGAAACATTTCAATAAAAAATAACGGAAGGCTCAAAGCCTTCCGTCTTTTTTTGTCTTAAGTTTGATTTATTCCGCAAATTCGATTTGCGAAACGCGCCACGCGGAATCGCCAAAGGTGTAGAGAATGGCAAAGGTGTGGTCATAGATCGGTTCATCGTTTCCATTTTCGAAGATGACATGGATCTTGTATTCCCGTTCCTCTGGAGAGTGAACCGTTTCTTCCAGAATCTCAAAGGTTTTCAACTGTTCCGCCTTGGTAACGGAAAGGTTCTCGGTCTGCAGGAAGGGAAGCAGCTCTTCGATCAGGGCTGATTTCATCCTCATCTCCGTCAAGGACAGGGTATCCAGATAGAAGACGGTTTCGACCGGCAGGATGGCCTGTCGGTTCACATCGGTGCCCAAGTCGACAAAGTCCGAGAAGTAGCTGACCTCGTCCATATTGTCGTAGGCCCGGATGGATTCGGTGCCGTCGTCCAAGTAGATGGTGCGGTCTTCCTGGGTTGGAATGGCATAGACCATATGAAGCTGAATGGCCGTACACGGATCCAGGATCGTCTGGCTGGTTTTTAGTGTCATCACCACCGGTTCTCTTGGCACATAGCGACCTTCATCGGTTTGTCCCTCAATGCTTGTAATTTCTGCCGGGATGACTTCACCGGCGTCTGTGACCACTTGGAAGCGGTAGTGTTCCTCGGCCAGGGCTAAAAGCGGCACAAAGGCATCCGGTGTGATGGTCATGGTAATGGTTCCGCCGGTTTCCGACCAAGCGATTTGAGTGATTTTTGCATCATTCAGACGCTTGAAGGGGATCAGATCCCAGGATTGGTTTTCGATTTTTTGAATGTTTGCGTAAAACTCCGAGTAGTCGAGGCTGATGTCCTGCTTTGCATCCACCGCAAAGGTTTTGGCGGCCAGGGTTTCGCTCGCTGCCAGTTCAACGCGGAATTCATCCCGCATGGCACGAATGGTAAAGGCAACGGCTGGTGTCCGGATGTCCTCGAAGCGGTGGGTGAAATACAGGTAGGAATGCGGCGGCAGAACCGTCTGCGGATACCCGTAGTCCAAGGACAAGGCCTGCTGGCCCTCTTCGGTTTCCAAAATGCTGCTCAAGTGCATGGAGGCGTCCCGATAGGAATACAGCCACAGCTCGGAAGGATTGGCGATGCGATACTCGATTTCCAAGGTCTGCGCTTCCTCGTCGTAGGTGTAGGCATGGAGGGAAAGCTGCAGATTGGTGCGTTCCACCTTTGGCTGGTAGACGCTGCGGTCAAAGAGAATTTTTCGGATCTCAAACTGTCCGCCGCCAATGGCCGTCAAGAATTGATCGACGATTTGCGCGTCGCTGCTTCGTCCATAGGTCACCGTGGTGATTTCCGGCGTTTCTTCGGCTATTTCCTCTTCCGCAGGTTGGTCTGGTTCGGCTGGTTGAGCTGGTTCAACCGGTTCAGTCGGCTCCTCGACGGGTGTTTCCGGTTGGCTCGGCGCGGGCTGGGTGCAGCCCGTTAGCCCGACAAGTAAAATGATCAACAGGATCATGCTTATTTTTTGCATTCTTTTCATAATAGGCTCCTTCTTTCTTTTGTGTCCCTACTAGTATATTTTATCAAATCATCAGTGACAAGGAAAAGAGAACCTGAAATCAGGTTCTCTGGACTTTTGTGCGTTGATTCTTTTTTAAGAGCCGATCGGTTTCCCACGCGAAGACGGCAAGAGCAAGGCTCATCAGAAGGAGGAGCCAGCTGGCATGCAGCCAATAGCTGATCGCCGCGTGCAGGAGTCCGATGACAAGCACCATGCCCATGTTGATGAAAACCATGGCCAGCAGCTTGGACCGGCTTTCCTGGATGGCGGCCAAGTCTTCCGAAAAGGGGAATTCGCTGCCATAGCCCCGGTGGTTCCATCGGGCAAAGAAGCAGAGTAGGAAAAAGATCGCCAAAATATCGGGGGCCTTGCCGATTCCATAGAGTCCGATCAGAAACAGGGTGGGAACCAAAAGGACCGGCAATTGATAATGAACGAAGAAGCTCTTCAGCATGCCTCGTTTCAACCGGTTGGGATCCTCAACAGGCAGGGAATCGAAAATCCACGCGGCTTTGTGAAATTCGCTTTTCATGGCATAGAAGCTCAAAGGCAAAACCATAAAGCCGGTCATATACAAAAAGTAATAGAAGGGAAAGTCACGGATTTCCGCCAGTGATTCGCCCCGAATCAGCATGGGAATCAAAATCAGCAAGGGGAAGATCAGTCCCAAAACCAATTGGGGAATGACGATCAACTGAATCTTTCGTTCCCGTTTCAAAAGCCGGAGGCCCAGAAGAAATCCGGCCTTTTCTTCCGATGAACGGGTAAAGCATTGCCCCAGAACTTTTTGCTTGTTCATGGTTCGGATCAATTTTCCGGTATTCGTTTCATTTTTTTCTTCATCCAGGCGGGCCAGCATGGCATCAAAGCGCGGCGCCAGCCGTTTCCCATAAAGCAGAATCAGGAGGGCCGGCAGAATGAATCCGGCTCCGCGAAGAACCGCCACCAGGATTTCACTTCCGGTAGCCATCCAGCTGGCATACCACTGGGATGGAAGCAGCAAGTGCCACCAGGCCGGCGTCAGGCGCGCGGTCGCCCCCTGCAATTCGATTCCCTGGTTGAAGACCTGGTAGCTGATCATCATGATGATGGTCACACCCACCTGCAAGACTTGAATCATGTCCCGGAGTTTTTCGCCGCTGAAAAGGCGCAAAAGCACCGCATACAAAAAGGCGGTAAAAACAACGGTGAGCAGATCCATGCCGACATAGGCGAGCAGACAGATCAAAACACCTTGAATGCCGTCGTAATAGGCTTCCAAAAGGAGCAAAGGAAGGCCCAGCACCAGGGTCATAAAGCCCATATAGACAAAGATATGCAGGAGTTTGGCAAGATGCAGGCTTTTTTGGTCCACCGGTTTGGTCTGCAGGATCAGCTGGTTTTGCCGGTCCAGGATAATCGCCGAGTAGTCGGTGATCATAATGAGCGCCGACATAAGGAAAATAAAGAAAAAGCCCAGGGAGACACGCACGTAGGAATCGGGAATCCCGCTGACGATCAAGGCGGTGAAGACGCCGGAGATGCCATACATCAGGGTCATCTGCTTGAAGATGCCCGATTCCGGCTTGCCTTTTTTTCGATTGGCGGCCATTTTTCGCCGCGCATCCAGGGTCAGCTGCAGATCCAGGATGGCTTTGACTTTGCCCCAGTCGCAGCCCATTTTACTGAGCGGGTTTTCTAGAAAGTCGAGACGGTCGACAAATCGCTTTTTCATGCCTCTTCCTCCAAAATGCGCACGAAGTCTTCCGCCAGCTGGCAGTGGTTGTTGAATCCGGTCAGGTCGTTGAAGAGTCCTTCCAGGGAAGCCTCGTGATTTTGCAGGCTCAATTGTTCAAAACTGCCGTCGGCCACGACTTTTCCTTCAGACAGGAGAATGATGCGATCCGAAATCTTTTCGACGACTTCCATAATGTGCGAGGAATAGAAGATGGTTTTGCCCTTCTTCGCGAGAGCGGAGAGGACTTCCTTGAAGATCATCACGCTGTTGGCGTCCATGCCGTTTAAGGGTTCGTCCAGAATCAGGATGTCCGGGTTGTGGAGCAGGCTGCTGATGATCAGGACTTTTTGCTTCATGCCCTTGGAAAAGGACGCGATGCGGGCGTGGTAATGGTTTTCGATGTCGAAGATCTCCATCAGCGATTTGGCCCGTTTTTCAACCGTTTCCGGCGATAGGCCGTACAGGGTGCCGAGGAAATCAAAGTACTCGGCGGGGCTCAGGTTCTCATACAGGTCGCCGCCTTCGGGCACGTAGCCGATCCGGTTTTTGTAGGTGCCGGCATCCGGATCGATGGGCGCCCCAAAGAGCGAGATGGAGCCTTCATCGACCGGCAAAAGTCCCAGGATCAGTTTGATGGTGGTGCTTTTGCCGGCGCCGTTGGCGCCGATATAGCCGATGATTTCACCGGGGTACACAGAAAAGTCAACGCCGCGCAAAACCGGCTTTCCCGGTACGTATGATTTTCTAAGGTCTTGGATTGCAAGAACTGGATCTTTTTCCATGGATATCCCTCCTAAATTTCCAGTCGATTATATCATGGCAGGGATTGAAATTTGGGCATTTAAGGAAAATATAAGAACCCTTCGCCAGAGCGGCGAAGGGTTCATCTTATGCCCAGTTTCCATTGGTGAAAAGCGCGATGGTCTTTCCGTCTTGGGTGGTGCCGGTGACCGATAGATCGGCCGATCCGATCATAAAGTCCGAATGGGACAGAGACCGGTTGAGGCCGGCCGCAGCCAGGTCTTCTTCGTTCATTTTATCCCCGTCCTTCAGGCACATCCCGTAGGCATTGCCGATGGCCAGATGGCAGGAGGCGTTCTCATCATACAGGGTGTTGTAGAAGACAAGATTGGAGTTTGAGATCGGTGAATCATAAGGCACCAAGGCAACTTCGCCGATATAGCGGGAGCCTTCATCGGTTTCGATCAAGGATTTCAGTGCTTCTTGACCGGAACCAGCTTCGTAGCGGACAATTTTGCCTTCCTCAAACCAGATGGTGAAATCGGTAATCAGATTGCCCTGGTAGCTCAGAGGCTTGGTTGATTTCACCCAGCCGTTGACGCCGTTTTTCAGGTTGCTGGTAAAGACTTCTTCCGTTGGCATATTCGGGACAAAATCCCGCCCCTTTGCATTGGCGATGGAACCGCCAACCCAGATATGGTCTTTGGGCAGACCGATGGTGAAATCGCAGGTTTCCGACTGAAAATGCAGCTCTTTGAAGTTCTTTTCATTCAAGAAGTTCAACCGGTCTTTTAGGAAGGCAATATGGTCCTTCCAGGCTTGAACCGGGTCATCCTGATCGGCGCGGACAACGGAAAAGACCTGTGCCCATAATTTATCCATGGCGGTTTCCGGCGCGTCATTGGGGAAGACTTTGGCAGCCCAGGCTTCGGAAGGAATCGTCAAGAGATTCCAGCTGCACAGGCCGTTCATGGTATAGTGGCGGTAGCCTTTGAGGGCAGTCATGGCTGTGCGGTTCCAGGTTTGCATCCGGCTGGGATCCACATCCTTCATCAGATCGGGATTGGGTGTCAGAACGGTCAGAAAGGCGCCGCCGTTTTTGGCGATGGCTTCCAATCCTTCCGCCCGCCATTCCGGATAGCTTTCGAAGGCTTCATCCGGCGCCATTTGAAAGCGGGTCTTGTTGGTGATTTCGTCATACCAGAAAAGATGCACATCCTTGGCGCCGGCCGCATAGGCTTCTTCCACCAAGAGGCGGGCAAAGCCGATGGCATTGACGGGCGCGTTGAGGACCAATTCCTGTCCTTTTTCGACATTGATGCCGACTTGGATTGCCAATTTGGCGTAATTTCTTAATTTGTTTTCCATAGGAACCCCCTTTTTCTTTTGTTTTCAGTTTACCATAGTTTTCAAATTCAGAGACGAATAAGAAAAGAAATTCAAAAAATTCTTGACAGACGAAAGACAAGTGTCGTATAATCAAACACAATAAAACGCAAGGACGGGAAGAGTAACATCACGGATCATCTTAGCGAGTCGGGGACAGTGGAAGCCCGATGATGAAAAATGAATGTGAAGAACATCCCTGAGCGGCCAACCGAAATGTAAAAAGTAGGCTTGGACGGAACCAATCCGTTATCAAATTGGACGGTATCGAAAATGAAAATTTTCCGTACTGAGGTGAGTGGTCGATTTTTTTCGGCAACTAGGGTGGTATCGCGAAGTTTACTCTTCGTCCCTTATTTGGGGACGGAGAGTTTTTTTTTATCCCCACACTTCCTCGGATGGAGCCAAGGAGGAAAAGATGAAACAAGTATTTATCGAAGATTTGAAAGGCAAGACGGGTCAAACAACGGTTTTTGGATGGGTCCACAAGGTGACGCGGTTGAAAACGGCAGGCTTCTTTCAACTGAGGGATGCCACCGGGATCGTGCAGGTCGTCTGTGACCCCGCACAGCTGGAAGGCCTGAAATTGGAAACACCCCTGCGGGTAACGGGCGAAATCGTCGCAACCGAGCGGCAGGAGGCCGGGGTGGAGATTCACTTGACGGCTATGGAGGCATTGGCGGACGTCGCCTATGACTTGCTTCCTTTTTCCATCAACCAGCGAACGATGGATGCAGGACTCGAAAAGCAACTGGACGAACGGATCATGAGCCTGAGACGGCCTCGAACCCGGGATGTTTTTCGCATTCAGCAAGAGATCGTGACAGCCTTTCGGTCGTCCCTGATCAGCCAGCGCTTTTCAGAGATTCATACGCCGAAAATCATTGACGCCGCAACAGAGGGCGGTTCCGAAGTATTTACGGTCGATTATTTCGGCCGGAGGGCCTTTCTGGCCCAAAGCCCCCAGTTCTACAAGCAGATGATGGTCGGCGCGGGATTTGAACGGGTTTTTGAAGTGGGCCATGCCTACCGGGCGGAATTGCACGCGACCCATCGTCATTTGAACGAATATGTCAGCCTGGATGTGGAAATGGGATTTTTGCAGGATGAGAGGGATCTGATGGATTTGGAAGAAGCCTTGATCTTTTCCATTCTGGATGAATTGCAAGACCAATGCCAGCCGCAGCTGAAGCGGCTTGGAATCGACTTGCCGGCCCGCATTCCCTTTCCTCGTATTCCCATGTCGGAAGCCAAGGAAAAGCTGGAGGCCGTGGGGGTTCGCACAGGCACAACCCTGAATGCCGCCCAGGAAAAGCTCTTGGGAGAAATCGTGGAAAAAGAGACCGGCTCGCCTTTCTATTTCCTGACGGAATATCCCTTGGCGAAACGGCCGGTTTACACCTATCCCGGAGTCAAGGAAGGGACATCCCGTTCGTTCGATTTGATTTTTAGGGGTATGGAGATTACAACCGGCGGACAGCGGATTCACCAGTATCAGGAATTGCGGGACCGCATGGTGGAAGAAAAAATGGATCCGGATGCCTTTGGCTTCTATCTGGAGAGCTTCCGGTACGGCATGCCGCCCCATGGCGGATTTGCCATCGGGCTGGAACGATTCACCATGCAGCTTCTCAAGCTGGATAACGTGCGGGAAGCAACGCTTTTGCCGCGGGATTTAAACAGATTGACACCGTGATCGGAGGAAAAGATGATGAGAGACCATTTGGAAAAAGCCGCAAAGCTGGCACGAATCGCATTACAAGAAGAGGAAATCCCCGCCATTGAACAGGCTTTTGTCGGATTGATGGCGCATTTTGAACATTTGGGTACCATTGAGGACTTGCCGGAAATGGAACGCAGCGCCCTTCGGCTTCGCGCGGATGAACCGGTTGAAGTGGACTTCCAGCCGGATTGGGAACAAAGAGAAACCAAGGATCAGGCGCTCGTGATTCCTCGCGTGATGGACTAGGAGGCGAAAGAGATGAGCAGAAAAGAAATGATAGAAGAAATTCGAATCCAAGATGAAACCATCGGCGCCTTTCTGTCCCTGGATCAAGAGGGAACCGGCGAGGGAAAAGGCGCAGGAAGCCTTGCAGGCCTTGCCATGGGCATCAAGGACAATATTGCCGTCAAAGGCCAGCCCTTGACTTGCGCGTCGAAAATGCTTAAGGATCATCGTGCCGGATATGACGCCACAGTGATTGAACGGCTTAGAGAGGCGGGCGCCTGGTTTGTCGGAAAGACCAATATGGATGAGTTTGCCATGGGCGGATCCACAGAGAACTCCGCTTTTCGGAAGACCAAGAACCCCAAAGACCTGACCTGCGTGCCGGGCGGATCGTCCGGCGGCAGCGCCGCTGCCGTAGCGGCCGGCATGGTGCCCGCTGCACTGGGAACGGATACAGGCGGTTCCATCCGCCAACCGGCTGCCTATTGCGGCATCGTTGGCCTCAAGCCGACCTACGGGCGGGTTTCCCGCTATGGACTGGTGGCGTTTGCGTCTTCCTTTGACCAGATTGGTCCGATGACGCTCACGGTAGAGGAATGTGAGACGGTGTTTTCCGTGATTGCCGGGAAAGATCAAAAAGACCCGACCTGCATGGGAGAAACGTATGCCTGCCAAGTGCCGCTTCAGGATTTTTCGAGACTGAAAGTGGGAATCCTTTCGGATTTGACCGGGGTTGCGCCGGATGTGGCCAGAGCCTACCAAGGCTTTTGTCAGGAGCTTCAAGAAGCGGGCGCCCAGGTCGAGAAAATTGAATTTGTTTTGCCGCAGGAAGCGGTATCCGTATATTATGTTTTGTCTTCAGCAGAAGCGAGCTCCAACCTGGGCCGTTTCGACGGGATCCGCTATGGGATGCCCGGTGAAGGCGAGTCTGTTGAGGCCGTGATGCGAGCCAGCCGAGGCACCGGTTTTGGCCTGGAGGTAAAGCGCCGGGTATTGTTTGGAACCCATGTGCTTTCTGCCGGTTATCAAGATCAGGTCTATAAAAAGGCACAGCGGTATCGAGTCATGTTGAAAGCCAAGATGAAAGATCTGTTTGAGTCTTGCGATCTTCTCTTGATGCCGACGACGCCAACCCCGGCATTCAAGCTCGGTGCCCACAGCCATGATCCCATGGCCATGTATTTGGAGGATGCTTTTACGGTGCCGGCCAGCCTTACCGGAATTCCAGCCATCTCCATTCCGTATGGAAAGAGCGCCCTGGGATTGCCGATCGGCATGCAGGTCATGGCGGATCACGGACAGGAAGAGTTGATCTTTTCTGTATTGAAAGGACTGGAAGCAAAATTCGGCGTTTTTGGAAGGAGGGATTCGGATGTATGAAGTGGTAATTGGACTGGAAATCCATGTTGAGTTGAAAACGAAATCCAAACTATTCTGTGGTTGTTCCACCGCCTTTGGCGCCACGCCCAACAGCCAGGTATGTCCCATCTGTCTGGGGATGCCGGGCACCCTGCCGCAGGTCAATGAAGAAGCGGTTCAGCTGGCCATACGCGCCGGTGGCGTTTTTGGCTGCACCATTCAACCCGTAAGCCAGTTTTCAAGGAAAAATTACATGTATCCGGATTTGCCCAAGGCCTATCAGATTACCCAGTACCAAGAGCCGATTTGCACGGACGGCGGCATTGAGGTGGTTCGGGACGGAGAGAAAACCATGATCCGGCTGGAACGGATCCATATGGAAGAGGATCCGGGCAAGCTGATGCATCCGGAATACGAGCATTATTCCCTGGCGGATTATAACCGGTCGGGCATCCCGCTGATTGAGATTGTCACAAAGCCGGATCTGCGGTCGCCGGAAGAAGCGGTCGCCTTTTTGAAGGCCCTGCGGGCGCAGTTGGCCTTTGCCGAGATTTCAGACTGTCGAATGGAACAGGGGTCCATGCGGTGCGACGCCAACATCTCCCTTCGGGAACCGGGGAGCGAGGTGCTGGGCACCAAGGTGGAAATTAAAAACATCAACTCCTTTAAGGAAGTGCAGAAAGCTCTGGAGAAGGAAGTCAAACGCCAATCAGACCTCTTGCGTTTCGGGGAAGGGGACAAGATTGTTCAGGAAACCCGGAAATGGGACGCCGGCAAGGGCCGAACCGTTCCCATGCGATCCAAGGAAGACGCTGAAGACTACCGGTACTTTGACGATCCAGATTTGCCGGCACTGATTCTGACGCAAGGGCAGATCCAAGCCGCGCAGGCGGGAATTCCAACGGAGACAGCTCTTGAGCGGCGGGAACGCTTTATGGCAGATTATCAAGTAAGCGAGTCGGAAGCGATCACCCTTACGGAAGACGCCGTGCTGGCCCGTCTGATGGAGGATGCGGCCGCAGAGGCAGTATCGCCCCGCAAGGTTGCAAACTGGATTTTGACGGAAGGGCTTAGGCTTTACCGTTCGGGGAAGCCTTCGGCATGGATGCGCCGACCCTGATTCAACTGTTGACAGAGATCGAAAGCGGGGGCTTGTCCCATTCAGCCGCCAAGCAGGTGTTTGAATACCTTTGGGCGAAACCGGGAAGTGTTGCAGATGCCATTGAAATCTTGGGCTTGAAACAAATGAGCGACACAGGAGAATTGGAAGCGCTGGTCGCAAAAATTGTTGCAGAAAATCCGCAAGCGGCGGCCGAGATCAAGAGTGGAAACGGCAAGGCGTTCGGCTTTTTGATGGGCGCCGTGATGAAAGCGACAAAGGGAAAGGCAAACCCTAAGATTGCCAAAGCATTAATAGAAGCAGAGTTGAAAAAGTGAATCTGAGACGGGGGTCCCTTGCGGAACTCCCGTTTCTGTGGTATTCTGTAGCACGGACAGTTCGAAAGCCTCCTGTCTTTAAACAAAACTACGGCACGCAAGAAAAGGCGCTTATGGCGCCGGTATTGTGCTGCTCATAAGGCGGCGCATTTTTTTTGGAAAAAACCCGAAAGCATGAAAGGAGTGTGGGAATAATGAATGAATTATTGTGGCTGGTTATGCTGCTTGTGAACTTTGGTTTCATTTTATTTGCCTACCGGAAATTTGGAAAGTTAGGATTGTATGCTTGGGTGCCGATCTCGATCATCATTGCGAATGTGCAAGTGGTGAAGAGTGTTGATTTGTTTGGAGTGGCAGCAACGCTTGGAAACATTGTCTATGCAACAGGATTCTTGGTTACGGATATCCTGTCGGAGAATTATGGAAAACGAGACGCGAAACGCGCGGTTTACCTTGGATTCTTTTCATTGATTTCCTTGACGGTTTTGATGCAGTTGGCTTTGGTATTCCAGCCAAACGCCTTTGACTTTGCGCAAGAGTCTTTGCAGACGATTTTCGGCATTATGCCGCGAATTCTATTGGGAAGCTTGGCGGCGTACGCGGCTTCACAATTGCATGACGTTTGGGCCTACAACAAGTTGAAGCAAAAATATCCGTCGAAGCATCAGCTATGGTTGAGAAACAATGGATCGACCATGGTCAGCCAGTTGATTGACTCGGTGATTTTCACAGCCATTGCGTTTTTGGGAGTATTCCCCATGGAAGTTTTGTGGGAAATCTTGATCTCTACGTATTTGCTGAAATTCGTTGTAGCTGCTGCCGATACGCCGTTTTTATACATTGCAAGAAAATGGCATGCGGAAGGCAAAATTACAGAAGAGTAAGAAGGGAAAGAATAGCGAAATGCTATTCTTTTTTTATTGCCAGATGCAATGAGTATCAAGTGGGAATAATATCAAATATATTGAATTTATAGCAAAAATATGATATAACAAAACCATTCCAGAGTGTTCCGAATAGTCGGAAAACAATTGCGAGAAGGGAAGGCGGGCCGATGAGACTGAGCTATGGAAAGTACGTCAACAAAAAGCTGGGTACTTTTTTTGTTGCGGGCATATTACTTTTGGAAGTGCTCCTCTTTTCTGTATTCGGACTGTACGGGAGGGCGATGACGATACAGCGGCAGCAAATGCTCGTTGAATCCAGCATGGAGAGCATGATCGCCAATGTATCCGCCAGCAAACAAATTATTGAAGGCAAGTTTTCTCGGGTGGAAGGACTCGCCTTATCCTTGCAAGAGAGTTTCGAGCCCTTGTTTGAGACGCCTGTTTCCCGTCCGTGGAACACATCGGCTTATCGCATTGTCGACAATGCGGTTCTGAACAAAGAGGCGGTTGCCGACGGAAGCGGGGTTTTCTATCCGGGCCTTTCATCTTTCGAGGATCCTGAATTTGAGGTCGTGTTGCAGACCGAGGGAATGGATCCGTATCTGCAGCTGGCCGTGGAAACCAATGAAAGCATTTTTCAGGCCTATTTCAATTCCTTTGATACCTTCAATCGGGTCTATCCCTATAGCGATCACGTGGATCAGTATGTGGGCACGGATATCGACGTCACCCAGTATCAGTTTTATTATCTGGCAAACTCTCTCTACAACCCTGACCGGGAACCGGTTTGGACCGATGTTTATCTGGATCCCTTGGGCGGGGGCTGGGTTATGTCCTGTATCGCGCCGGTATATACGGGAGAAAAACTGCAAGGCGTGCTTGGGCTGGACATGCGGTTGGAGACCATGCTTGCAGATTCCATGAAAATGTCGCTGGATGTGCCCTACGTTGCGGTTTTGCTGGATCAGAACGGGGAGATCATGGCCTTTGACGATCCGGACAAGCGGGTCTTTAAAAAGCGGCTGCAACGGAATGAGTACGGTCGAGTTCTGACTGATGAAAGCATCGATGCATATTTTGTTGAAGCCCACTATAAAGAAGTACTAACCATGGATGGCTTACAGGAAGCCATTTATGACGCCGATCAGGACCTCTTGATCGCCGACGATTTCGGTGTGCAGGACAATCAGGAAATCCTGGTTTCCACCCGGATCAATCGGGGGAAATGGACCATGATTCTGGCGATCAACGAGCAGGATCTTTTTGCGCCATTGAACGATTTTAACAAGGGAGCGACAGCCTATCGGAAGAAGATTTACGGGCTTGCATTTTTGGGGACGATTCTGATTATGCTGGTGTATTGGCTGATCAGTCAAAGAATGACCAAAAAGATCGTTGAGCCTCTTCAGCACCTGGCCGGAGAAGTTTCCCAGTTCGGACTCGATGCCAATCGGGACGCGGTATTGGAACGGACCGAAATCGACGAGATCGACACCCTGATTGAGAGCTTTGAGCATCGCGCCAAATCCTTCCAGGAAAATGTGCAGGAATTGATTTCTACCGAAACAGAAAAGAACAAACAGCAGCTTCGGCTGAAGCTTTTGGAGGAAATTGCCTACATCGATGTGCTGACCGGACTGTACAACCGGAGAAAAATAGAAGAATTGCTGCAAAATGAGATTTGTCGGGCGGAACGGTACGGCAACACCTTTACGGTAATGATTTTGGATTTGGATAACTTTAAAGAAATGAACGATCGTTTGGGACAAGCCGCTGGGGATGAATTGTTGAAGGAATTCACCAAGCGAACGGTTGAAGCGATCCGCGAGACAGATATTATGGGCCGGTGGGGCGGCGATGAATTTGTATTTCTGTGTCCCAATACCGGGGCGGAGGATGGCCGCATTCTGGCAGCGAAGATTCGGAACCTGGTCCAGGAAATCACCTATAAGGGTTTTGTGCTTTCCTGCAGCATGGGGATCGTCGAATATGAAGAGGCGATTGATAAGCAGCTGATGATCAACCGGGCAGACCAGGCGCTGTATCAAGCCAAAAAGAAAGGCAAAAACAAGGTTGCCGTTTATGAAACGAAAAAGAAATGATGTTTATGCATCATTTCTTTTTGGTTTCCAGATAAACGGATTCTTGTCCATCTTCTATGAAAGACTCAAGCTCACTGAATCCTGAGTTTTGAAGGGCTTTTCGGGATGCCAGATTGGAGGCAAATGTAAAAGCGCCGATTGAATCGATCCTGTAACGGGAAAAGACATCTTCCAAAAATAATGGAATCACGGAACTCGCCACGCCTTTCGTCCAATAGGCTTTGTCGAAAATAACGATGCTGAGCATGGCATGATGCTCGTTTTCTTCATCGATGCAATAACACCAGATATCGCCGATATAGCGATGATCAGCAAGGATGATCCGGCCAAAGCTTTTGGCCTCGTCTTGCAGGGATTCCTCAAAAAGACTGATCGCTTGTGAAAGGGATTTTGTGCTGGATGGGAACATTTCTAGTATTTGCGGATCTTGCGTTTGCTCCCAAAAGATTTCAACATGCCTGCGTGTTCGTTCTGCCAAGGATAATTTCATGGACATTCCCTCCTAATGATATAATACAATATATGAAGAATTTTCGGGAACAAGATACGAGGGAAAGTAGTCGATGAGGAGTAGTGACAGATGAGACCGGAAGGAAAGGCATACATTCAAAAGCAATTGAAAATGATTGAAGCGGAGCTGGAGGAGGAGAAGAAGCGGCATTACGAGGAAATGAAGCAGCTGTTTGGCTCCGACCGTGAAAAGCGCGGCCGTGCCCTGTGCAAGATGAAGTGCAGGCGGGCTGGAACCAGCCCGACAGGCGCAAGCCTGATGCGGTTTATGAAACGGGAGCCGAATCGGCAGATTGTCGATACGGAAATCAAGGTGGGGGACCGTGTGATTATCAGCCAGGGCAATCCGCTGGACAAGCGAAATCTCACGGCAATTGTTCATCAGGTTCGACGATATGACATTACCCTGGCCTTTGAGGGGCGGCCCAAGCGATTTTCCAACCGCCAGCCATTGCGTTTGGATTTGTCAGCCAATGAGGTGACCTATCAGCGCATGCGGGATGCGGTGACTTCTTTGAGAAAGCCGCAAAATGAAGCCTTTTTGAAAATGCTGACGGGAACGCGAACCATTGAAGAGGCGGGGGAGCCGGTTGACATCGATCAGCCGAATCTGAATCCAAGCCAGCAGGATGCGGTGAAACGCGCCATGGAGGCGAAACGGTTTTTTTTGATTCAAGGGCCGCCGGGAACGGGAAAATCCCGAACAGCGGTAGCGTGCATGGAAGAGGCTTTGAAGCGGGGGGAACGGATCCTGATGACGGCGGATTCCAACGCGGCGGTGGACCATTTGCTGGACATGGCCTTGGCGCACGGGGTGCCGGGGATCCGAGTCGGCAATCCCATTCGAGTCCACCCGCATCTTTTAAAGGAAACTTTGGATTTCAAGTTGATGCATCACCCGCTTCGCAAAGAGGTAGAACCTCTGCTGGAGGAGATGGAAGAGCTGCGGGAAGAACAGGCCGATTTCCAAAAGCCCAATCCGCGATGGACGAGAGGCATGTCCAATGCGGAAATTTTGCGGAATGCAAAGTCGGGCAGGGGCAGCCGGGGCGTGTCTGCCGATCAGATGAAAAAGATGGCCGGCTGGCTTGAAGTGCAGGATCGGATTGAGCCGATCTTTCAGGCGGTGAAAGATATCGAGAAGGAGATACTCGATGAAGTCTTGGGGAAAGCACCTGTCGTATTTTCGACCAACAGCACGGCGGGAGCGGATATTTTAATACGAGAACGGTTTGATTTGTGGATCCAGGATGAGGCTACCCAATCGGCTGAAGCGGCATCGCTGATCCCCCTTCGCCATGCCAAGCGCTGGATTTTGATTGGAGACCAGAAGCAATTGCCGCCGACGATCCTCAGCGGAGAGGCGAAAGGCTTGGGGATGGACCAGTCCCTCTTTGACCGTCTGATCAATGTGGCGAAAGCCAACAAGGCGCGGCTGACGATTCAGTACCGTATGAATGAAGAACTCATGGCGCTCTGCAATGACCGCTATTACGATGGAGACTTGCGGGCCGGCCAGAAAAATGCCAATTGGCGCGTCTCTGATCTGGAACATGTGCACCAGTGGCCTTCCGATTGGACTGCAGCCTTCTTCCAGGTTGACGGTAGCGAGCAGAGCCGGGAGGGCGGAACCTCCTATTTGAATGAGGCAGAGGCGGAGTTGGTGGTTCAGGTCTTCAAGCGTGTGACGGCAGCCGGTGTGAAGGTGGAAGAGATAGGAATCATCACGCCCTATCTGGACCAGGTGAAACTCTTGAAGCGATTGCTTGGCCAGCCGAAACTGGAGATCAATTCGGTGGATGCCTTTCAAGGTCGCGAGAAGGAAGTGATTATCGTGTCAACGGTGCGGAGCAATCCGCAGGGGAATTTGGGCTTTTTGACGGATGAGCGACGGCTGAATGTTACGATTACCCGGGCAAAGAGAGCCCTGCTGATGGTGGGCAACGCCCATACGCTTTCGACCCATGCTGCCTATCAGTCGCTCTTGAAGCGGTTGGAACAAAAAAACACCCCTTCATTTTAACGGAATGAAGGGGTATTGACTTCGATGAGGTCTTTCCAATAGCGCTTGGGCATGTATTGTGCCTGCAGTCTGGGATTCTTTCGTTCCGGGATGGCGATATGGGTGAAATAGCCGCGCCAGAGCTGCTGAATGGCCAGTTCTTCTCTCGGCAGGGTTAAGGCGAAGTCCCGGCGGAAGGGGACCATGCGCCACTTGATTCCATTGCAGAGGATGGCTTGGTTGCGTTTGGTGTCATGAATAATCCAGGGTTCGCCGTGCAGGCGGTCCAGAAAATGTTCCGCCAGAAGACCCAGGATGGCGTTGTCGGGTTCAAAATTCGCGTAGAGGATGCCCTTGATTTCTTGAAAGCGGATGAGCCCCAAAAAGCGGGCGGCTTCCCATTCCACCGCGGCGGCGATGGTATGGACCGGTTCCACTATTTCATGGGTGAAGAGGGAATCGAAGCCCCGGCCGGTTTCAAAGCCGAAATTCAGGTAGGCCAGCAGGAGATTTTCCTTGTTGGGATGATCCGAAAGAAAGACTCGGCCGCAACGGTGGGCCAAGTCCGGAGAGAAGCGTTCTTCCAGTTCATGATAGAAGGCGGCGGCCCGAACCGGGTCCGTGGCAATGACCTTGGGCACCTCGCCCAAACGATATTGATAGTGGGTTTCCGGAAATATGCCGGAAGCCCTTTTTTCTTGAAAATGAATGGCGCAGGTCGTTAGAAAACCATCGAAAGAATGGTCATACAGATAATCCATGAATCATGCCTCCTTTTTTGTCGGGGAAGAGTCGCATCTGTTGACTCCATTCCGGCTGCAAGGCGGTGCGAATGCCATCAGGAGACAGGGAGGACCCTCCATAGTATTTGCCGCGAACGGTCAAAAAGAACCGGGCACGTTTCCAAACCAGGCGCGTTTTTTTCACCTCATCGACGGAAAGGGAAGCCAGGCGACGCTGGTTGACAATCCGTGAGGCGGTTCGGTGGCCGATGCCGGGCACCCGGATCAGCGTTTCAAAGGGCGCCCGGTTGACTTCAACGGGGAAGTGTTCCAAATGGCGGATAGCCCAAATCATTTTCGGATCAAAATCCGCGTCGAAGTGGGGTTTGGCTTCGCTTAGCAGTTCCTCCGCCCGGAAGCCGTAGAAGCGCAGCAGCCAGTCTGCCTGATAGAGGCGGTGTTCCCGCATCAGGGGCGCGATTCGGGGAATGAGAGCCGGCACCCGCTTGGGATTGCCGACAGGAACATAGGCCGAGTAGAAGACCCGCTTCAATTGAAATCGGTCGTAGAGCTTTTGCGAGGCGCCAATCAGTTGAAAGTCGGACTCGGGAGTCGCCCCGATGATCATCTGGGTGGATTGGCCTGCCGGCACAAAGGCTTGCGCATGGCGGTACCGCTTAAGGGCGTACCGGTTTTCGTGGATTTCGTGCTGGATCTGATTCATGGGCTGCAAAAGCGTCTTCAATTGTTTTTGCGGCGCCAAGAGCTGCAAAGACTCGCGGCTGGGCAATTCAATATTGGCGCTCATCCGGTCTGCCAAAAAGCCCGCCTGGCGAATCAGGCGCGGATCGGCGCCGGGAATGGCCTTGACGTGAATATAGCCTTGAAAGCGCCAGTGGTGGCGCAGAAGTTCCAGGGCTTTGACAATCCGTTCCATGGTCTGGTTGGGTGACCCCTCAACCGCGCTGGAAAGAAACAAGCCTTCAATGTAATTTCTGCGGTAGAAGGCCATGGTCGTCTTTGCAATCTCTTCGGGAGACAGGCGGGCGCGGGGAACATCGTTGGATGCCCGGTTGACACAATAGGCGCAGTCATACATGCAGTGGTTGGTCATAAGAATTTTCAGCAGGGATATGCAGCGGCCGTCAGCCGCCCAGGCGTGGCAGATGCCGAAGGAACGCGCATTGCCAATGCCGCCGGTTTTGTTGTTTTTTCGTTCATTGCCGCTGGAGGAACAGCTGACATCATATTTGGCGGAGTCTGCAAGAATTTGCAGCCGGTCGTAGAGTTCGTACATACGTTCTCACCTCCTGCCATCAGTATAGCAGAATCAAGATAGAAAATCAAACATATGTTCGAGTGCTGAAACGCAAAAAAACCGCGGGGATTTTTCCGCGGTTGATTGTTTACAGCAAGAAAACACCGGCTTCTTCGCAGTCCTTTGTCATTTCTTCCGGCCATAGGGAAGCCTGCACTTCGCCGATATGGGCTTTCTGCAGGAAGAACATGCACATTCTGGACTGTCCGATCCCGCCGCCCATGGTTTGCGGCAGCTTTTCTTCCAGCAAGGCCTTGTGGAAAGGCAGTTCGGCCCGGGCTTCGCACTTGCGGTGGGCCAATTGCTGGCGCAAGGTATCGGCGTCAACACGGATGCCCATGGAAGAAAGCTCAAAAGTCTGCTGCAGGACAGCATGCCAAACCAGAATGTCGCCGTTCAAGGACCAGTCATCATAATCCGGCGCGCGTCCGTCATGGGGCTGACCGCTTGCCAAATCCCCGCCGATCTGCATCAGGAAGACCGCCTTTTTCTCTTTGGTGATGGCATCTTCCCGCTGGTCGGGCGTCAGGTCCGGATACATTTCTTCCAGTTCGCTCGTGGTGACAAAAAAGATCTCTTCCGGCAGACTCGGCTTGATAACCGGGTACATGTCATCAACGAAGTTCTCGGTCATCTTCAGGACCCGGTAGATTTTTTTTACCGTGTCTTTCAATGTTTCCATGGTTCGGTCTTCATGGGCGATAATCTTCTCCCAGTCCCATTGATCCACGTAAATGGAATGCAGGTTGTCCAGTTCCTCGTCGCGGCGAATGGCATTCATATCCGTATAAAGGCCTTCGTTCGGGGAGAAGTCATAGCGCTCCAAGGTCATCCGCTTCCATTTTGCCAGGGAGTGGATGACTTCCACGCCATGGTGGGGCAATCCGGGCACATCGAAGGATACCGGGCGCTCAACCCCGTTCAGGTCGTCGTTCAATCCGCTTTCCGGAAAGACGAAAAGGGGGGCGGAAACCCGCTCCAGATTCAAGGCGTTGGCGAGCTCTCGCTGGAAATAGTCTTTAACCTGCTTGATGGCGCGTTCCGTTTGCCGCAGGGTTAGTTTTGATTCGTAGTGTTCTGGTAGGACAAGTCCTCTAAACATGATTCCCTTCCTTTCAATTCATTTCGATATTGTAACATTTTATCGAAATGAACGGATTTCGTCAAGGACACATGTATTTTATTCATGTAAAAAGGAATCGAAAAATCGATTCCTAGTAGAGATAGCGTCTGTGGTTCATCCAGCTGGCTCGAACATTTTGGTAGGTGCGTTCCAGATCTTGCTGGAATTGCCGTTCTTCGTCGAGAAGAATTTCATAGATTTGTCTGGCTTGAGGATGATGGGTGAAGCGAACGGCGTCAAGAAAAGTGCGGACTGAGCGGCTTTCGATTTCCCGACAGAGATCCAGAAGGGAAATGGATTCGTTCAAGTTGGCTTCTTTAATATCGCGCCAGTGCTTCGGCTGCTGCGCCAAGGCTTCGATGCTCAGGTTCGGGAATTCTTTCTTTTCCGATGCCTCAAAGTGTTCATAGAGATTGTGTAAAATTTTGGCGTGCATCTGCTTATGTTCGGCGAGTTCTTCCAGAGCTCTGCGCACATTTTCGTTCTGCTGTGCCTTGGATGTCATTTGGTACAATTGATAGCCTTCCACTTCACTTAAAATACTCTCACGCAAACGGTGAAGTTCACTCATCATGGGATTGGCTCCTTTCCATCCTTTCTACACCACTCTTTTACCCCTGCCGGCAAGTCTTATTCGCAAATCCCCAGAGATTCCAAAATCACGGCGACCCCGTCGGCTTCATTGCTGGGCGCCAGATGACAGGCGGAGTCTTTGACGAGAGTCGGCGCGTGGGACATGGCATAACTGTTGGGTGAGGCTGCAAGCATTTCAATGTCATTGAAACTGTCACCGAAGACCAGGGTTTCTTCCGGTCTGATTTGATAACGGTCCCGGAGTACGGCCAAAACATTTGCCTTGGTGACCCCTTTCTTCTGAATATCAAACCATTGGTCTCCGGTCTGAAAGCGTTCGTGGGCAAGGCCGATTTGTTCCAGGGCATCAAGATGTTCCTGCCGCATGCCGGCGTGGCAGAAGAATGACAGCTTGCAGATATTCCGCCGATAGTTTTCCAGAGAAGGCAGGACGGTGGTTTTTGTATGGGCGCGCAGGAGCGCAGCAACCAGCTCGCCGTTGGGCTCTTCCACATAGGCATGGTCCGCGTCGCAGGAGAAACTGAATAGATCGGGGAAACGATCGGTTACGGCTTTTGCCTGCCGCAAGAGGACGATCAGTTCTTCATCGGAAAAGACCGTGCGGTCCAGTACATGTTTGCGATTGCTTGTTTCAATCCATGTGCCGTTGTTGCAGCAGTAGACGCTTTTGGAAAGGTAGGGGCTGACGACACGGTGGATGCCGCCGTAGAAACGGCCGCTAGCCGCGACGAAAAGCAAGCCTTTCTTTTCTATGGCCTTTAAGGCGGAGACGGTTCTGGGGGACAGGGTCCCGCGGTTGTTTAAAAGTGTTCCGTCGAAATCGGTAATAATGGCTTTAATCATGGTGTTCACTCCTTTGGAAACTGTCAGGCATCGTGGTTTTATCTATGATAGTATAACGGATGTGTGGGGAAAAAACGAGTGAAGCGTTGCCCATATTGTCGCTCAGGCCAAACAGCTATAAAGAAAGAAGGAATCGAAAATTTTTCGATTCCTTCTTTTGCATTTCATTCGTTTAAAATGGCGCAAAGCTTTGCTCGCTCCACCATTCTTCCCGATGTCGGTTGTACTCTTCCTCAAACTGCTCCAGATGCGTTTTCTCCCATGCGATTAATACTTCATAGAGTTTTTTTGCTTCCGGATGATCGGTGTCTTCATACGCCTTCTCGTAGAATTTGATGGACGCTTTCTCCATTTCCATGCCGATGCTGAAAATGGTGACGGCCAGGCTTAGGTTGGCATTGTTTTTGATTTCGCTGAAACGATAGATCCCAGGCGATGGGATATCGTTCAAGAAAGCCAATTTAAAATCGTCGCCGTTCTTCTTCATGTTGTTAAACAATTCCTTCAAGTAGGTGGAATGCTTGAATTCTTCATCCGCCAAAGCCAATAAAGCATTCTTGCTTTCCGCCTGTTTTGTTTGTCCGGCAGCCATCTTATAGAACTCGTACGCTTCGATTTCATTGAGGATAGCCTGCTTGATTAATGATAATTCCCGTTCCTTCATTCTTTCACCCCAATCTGTAAGATTCTACCTTACAGATACCCGGTGAAATTTTTCTTATTCATGCATTTTGTCGATTCCCTGGAATTCAAGATCCATATTGACGGCATTCTTTTGATCCATGGAGCTGACCAGGAAGATTGCGATTGCAGCCAGAACAAAAGCAGGCAGCAATTCATAGAGGTCAAAGAGACCGCCTGACAGGTTGCGCCAGATCAAAACCGTGGCGCCGCCGGTGATCATGCCAGCCAAAGCACCGTTGCCGGTCATCTTTTTCCAGTAAATCGAAATCAGGACAACGGGACCGAAGCTGGCTCCAAATCCGGCCCAGGCGTAGGCGACCAGATCCAAGACGGAGTTTTCCGGATTCCATGCCAGCAGGTAGGCGAAGAAGGCGACGGCCATTACGGTGCCGCGGCCCAGCCAGACATAGGTTTTTTCCGAGTAGGTTTTCTTGGAGAAGACTTTCAGCAAGTCTTCAATCAAGGCTGAGCTGGTGACCAGCAACTGACTGTCGGCGGTTGACATGATGGCGGCCAGAATGGCTGCCAGCATAACGCCGGCAATGATGGTCGGGAAGGTCGTGTCTACCATTTGAATGAAGATGGTTTCATTGGAACCGTTGAGGGAGCCTCCGATATAGACAAATCCGATCATGCCGATCAAGACAGCGGCGATCAAGGAGAAAGTGACCCAGATCATGGCAACGCGACGTGCCTTTTTCAATTCACCGATTTTTTCAATGGCCATAAAGCGTGTCAGAATGTGCGGCTGGCCAAAATAGCCCAGTCCCCAGGCCATGAGGCTTGCGATGGCAAGGCCGCCCAGCGCGGCGCCGTCGACGCCCGTAAAAGGATTTAAAAGTTCAGCGTTGAAGGCTTCAAGCTCAGCCATGGTAACCCCAATGCCGCCAACCTTGAAGACGGAGACCGAAGGCACGACAATCAGGGCCAAGAACATCAGAAGCCCTTGGAAGAAGTCGGTCCAGCAAACCGCCATAAAGCCGCCTAGGAAGGTATAGCCGATAATGACCAGGGTGCCGATGGTCAGAGATACCTGATAGTTCATGTTAAAGACGGAGCTGAACAGCTTGCCGCCGGCGACCAGTCCCGATGCCGTGTAGATCAGGAAGAAGACCAGAATGACAATGGCGGAGATCACCCGCAGGCGCGCCGAGTTTTCCTTGAATCGATTTTGGAAGTAAGAGGACATGGTGATGGCATTGCCCATTTCTTCTGTGAGGATGCGGAGGCGTTTTGCTACAAACCGCCAGTTGGCCCAGGTGCCGATCAAAAGGCCCAAGGCAATCCACATGGCTTCCATGCCGGCCGCATAGGCGTATCCGGGCAGTCCCATCAAGAGCCAGCCGCTCATGTCGGAGGCCTGTGAGCTAAGGGCGGTAACCCAATAGTTCAGTTTGCGCCCGCCGATGATATAATCGGACAGATTCTGAGTCCGCTTGTAGTAGAGCCAGCCGATTCCCAGCATCATCAGGATGTAAAAGAAAAAGATTGTTAAAATTCCCGTTTGTCTTGCAGTCATATGTTTCTCCTTTCAATTAAAAAAACCTCCATCCCAAACACTAGGGACGAAGGTTACTCCGCGGTACCACCCAAATTGAAAGAAGGTCATCTTTCCTCTTGATTTATCAGTACGGAGACAAGCTCGATACTGTCCGGTCTGGTAACGGTCCGGTTCCGATTTTCCTTTCGGAAATTCACTCGGGGTAAGGTTCCACAGGGTTTTCACGAAAAACTTTCAGCCTAGGTTTTTCTCTCTTTGGTGAAACGCGATCTGTGTACTGGCACCCTTCATCGTTTGGTTGGGATGAATTTTAACTCATTGTAATGCATAGAAACACATCCGTCAAGGGGTGAAAAACCGATTATTTCGAAATTACTCGAAAAAGATGGCTTCCAGTCGATCCAGATCAAGAATCTTAAAGCTGTTTTTTTCGAAGTCGATCAAGCCTTCCTCCCGCATTTTGGACAATTCACGCGACAAAGACGGACGGGGCGTCCCTAACAGCTCGGCCATCTGCCGCCGCGAAACGGGAAGTTGGAACATCAAGGTTCCTTTCTTTTGGTAGACCTCCAAGATAAAATCGACAATGCGCTGGCGCAAAGTATGGTAGGACAGGCTCTTGACCCGCCGGTTGAGGGTGAGTATTTTTTGAGAAAGAATCTGTACGAAATTCAGCATAAGCAGGGGGTATTCCTGCTGCAGCCGCATGATTTCCTCTTTTTGCAGGAAAAAGACTTCCGTGGGAGTCTGGGCAATCAAGGTGGCCGGATAGGTCTTTCTGTTGGAGAAGACAACGACCTCGCCGAACATCTCGCCTTCGCCCAGGTGCTTGATGGTGATGTATTTGCCGGAAGGGTAGGTTTTTTGTGCGTCAATCAGGCCTGAGATCACAATGCCGATATGGGTGCAGGGCATTTCTTCATTGGCTACGACTTCTCCCTTTTGGAAGGTTTCGCGATTGGTTTTGGCGACCGATAAAAAGGCCTCCAAGTCCCCTTCAGAAAAACCCTGGAAGAGTTTTGAAGCCAGAATGAGTTGTTTCCACTTTTCCAAGATTTCCTCCTTTGGTAACATAGGTTACGAACATTTTACCCGAAATTCGGTATGATAAGCATATCACAAGCAGACAAGGTAAAAAGGAGAGCAATTCTATGAAGCGATATAAACGAAAAATCATTCAAATTCATGAGGATAAATGCAATGGCTGCGGACTGTGTGTCACAGCCTGTCACGAAGGCGCCATTCAGATGGTGGACGGAAAGGCCAAGCTGATTTCAGACCAATACTGCGATGGCTTGGGCGATTGCCTGCCGTCTTGTCCGACGGGGGCGATTGAGATCATTGAGCGGGAAGCGGAAGCCTTTAACGAAGAACTGGTCATGGCGAAAATGGCTGAACAAAGAGCCGCGGCGCCAGTCGATGAATTGCCCAGCATTCCGTGTGGATGTCCGGGCTCGGCGGCGCAAACCATCAAACGGGAAGAGGCTAAAGTGGCCACTCAACCGACACCACAAGCGATTGATTTTCAAACGGTTCCGTCCCGATTGGGTCAATGGCCGGTACAATTGGATCTGATTAATCCGACAGCGGATTATTTGCAGGGAGCGGATCTTCTGATTGCGGCGGATTGTACCGCGTATGCCTACGGCAATTTCCATCAAGATTTTATCCAGGGCAAGGTGACGGTGATTGGGTGTCCGAAGCTGGACAACCTGGAAGCGCACACGATGAAATTGACGGAGATTATTCGGTTGAATGCCTTGAAGAGCATCACCGTGGTGCGCATGTCCGTGCCGTGCTGCGGCGGGATTATCATGGCAACGCAGCAGGCCATGCTGAACGCGAAAAAAATCGTGCCCTATCGTGAAGTGGTAATTGGCACCGATGGATCTATCGTATCCCAATAAATGGAAAAGACCTCACTAGGAGGTCTTTTTTTGGTTCATTTGGTCGATGATTTCGGTTGCTTCCTTCAATCCTTCGCCGGTTGCCTGGCGGTAAGCCTTTATGGCTTTGATGCGTTTTCCTTCGTCGAGAAGCGCGTCGATTTCCGCTTGCAGTTCCGGTGGGATGGTATCTTCGATGCCCAGTTTTTCAGCAATGGCAGCTGTCTTTTTCTGCAGTTGCTGAACTTGATTTTGCAATTTAGAAATGGCAGATAAAAAACTGACGCCAATCAGTGCCAGCATGCCAAACAATAAGCTTTCCAAGATGTTGTCTCCTTTTCATGTCTGTTGCTTTTACAGCCGTCGCTCCAATTCGTCGATGCGGCTTTCCAAATGAATGATTTGATCATTCTTTGCCTTTGATTTCTTAATGATGATTCCAATGATCCCTACAATCAAGAGACCAAGAAGCACGAGTATTTCCATAATTGCCTCCTTTTTATGACGAGGACTATTATGACTCTTTTGGTGAATTTTGTCAAAGGGCGACCGTCCAAACCTTGTCGAGCGCATGGTGGTCGAGTGCGTTTTGAACACGAGGAAGCTGTTGCTGTAGCTGGCTTTTAATCAGCCTTTGCAGGGATGAATCCTCAAGGGAAAGGGATTGAAACAGAAGCGCTGCGGCATGCATGAATGCATATTGAAGCTGGTCATTCGACAGGGGCCGAAGGCGGCTGTCAATCACCCGCAGGTCCTGTGCTGTCAAAGCAAGCGTTCTTGGAGACTGGTTGATCAGAATTCTGCCAATCCCCTGAAGCAAGACATGCTCGAAGTGATTCTCCAAAAGCACTTCATAATGGGGATCAAAGGCTTTCATAAGCCGATGGATATCGACGGGGGAATAATGGCGGCAGAATTGATTTTCCAGATCCAGCTGGTCCAGGTAATCGGCAATAAAGACAATGCCGCTCTTATCCGTGTTGGGATTCGTCAGTTGGTAATCGATGGAGCCCGGGGTTTCATGGGCGGCGTATTCGACATCATATTCGGCAAAGAAAAGCGGAATTCCTTGCATAAGGGTGTCTTGGTAAGCCCGCTGAGGGATTTTGATCCGTTCCTGCTGGATGCGGCGGAATTGCTGTTTGGTTTCTGCCATTTTGTGTTTTAGCCGCTCGATTCCCTCTTGCTGCAGATGAAGGAGGGATTCGGCATGCATGATCGCCCAAGCGGGATCGGATATGCCGTTTTCTTCTAGGACAAAGGCAATCTGGTAGAAAGCGGAGGCTGCCAACCCTTGCATTTGCTCCATGGGCAGCGAGTTGCTCATGCCGCCTACATACCGATTTGCATAGGTTTGGATAAAAGCCATCAGCTTACCTTCAAAATCCGGGTTTTGAGCTTGCGAGACTGCGAATTGGTCTTTATTCATTCCATTCCTCCCATTCATACCAATGGTGGGCTTCGCGTACGGTTTTGAAGTCTGCTTTGCCTTCTCGCAGGTTTCGTGCCATGGTTTCCAGGTCTTTCATTTCCAAAAGTTCCATGCTGCCTTCACAGACGTGGTCATAGTAATCCTTCATGAGCGCGATCAAGGTATCGTCATCTAACGCTTCGCAGGTTTCGCTTTTGAAGTGGTAAAACAATTCAATCAGGTCGTGCAGGGTCTCCGCGTAATGGGACTGGGTCAGATAGGGAGAGTCGCTGAAGGCAAAAACCAGCTTGCTGACCGTATCGGTGCCAAATTCATAACGATAGCAGTTTTTGAGGGTATTCTTCTGTGTTTGAATGATTTCAATCGCGTCGGATTCGGTAAGAAGCAAGCCGTATTTTTCGGTGACGGCATTCAGGGAGAGAAGCTTGGAAACGGCAATCTTCTCAACCGCCTTTTCCGTTTGTTGAAGCATGAAATTCGAAGTCATAAACGCCTCCTTGATTCAGAATTTGACAAACAAAAGTTTTTGTGATATGGTATTTATATAAATTTATGCGTGATTTGCGAAAAAACTTCGCAAATTTCATTGTAACACAAGGCTGATTTTACGTCAATCGATTCTATTCTCGATTGACGTTTTTTTCATGTCGAAAGTTTTTTTGTGGTAGAATAGCGGGAGACATAAAATTTGAAACGGAGAGTAGAAAAATGAAAAAAGTAGGCATTATTCGTTGTCGGCAAACGGAGGATTTCTGTCCCGGAACGACTGATTTTAAAATGGCGCAAACGGGATCGGGCGCCTTTGTGGAAATGGGACCGGTTGAAGTTGTCGGCTTTGTTTCCTGCGGCGGATGTCCGGGGAAACGGGCGGTTGCGCGTGTGGGCGTGATGGTGGACCGCGGCGTGGATGCCATTGCGTTTGCATCCTGTATCAAAAAGGGTAATCCGGTCGGTATTCCCTGTCCGCATTACGAACAGATGAAAGCGGCCATTGAGAAGAAATTTGGAGAAAAGATCGAGATTATAGAATGGACCCATTAGTTGTAGAGAATGATGAACAGCGTTTGCGATTTTGCAAGCGCTGTTTTAAATTGCAAAAAAATTGGTATGGGTTCCTTAGAGAAAGAAATAATGGAGGGACTTTATGTTAATCGGATTATTTTTGGCATTATTGTTGTTGATTGTTGTTGTGGTGATTTCAGTGCGCAGGAAGGAGAACCTGCAGGAAGCGGTTTTGCCGACGGAGGATCTGCTGGTCAACAGCGATTCCTTTGAACGGGACGGAGAGATTGCAGATCGTTTTTCGGGTTACGGGGAAGATCTGTCCCCCGTGCTTTCCTGGGGCGAGCTGGAGAAAGAAGCTGTTTCCATCGCGATTATCATGGATGATTTGGATCACCCCCTGGGGGTCTACAACCATTGGTTGATCTGGAATATTCCGGCGAATCGCACATCGATTCCGGAAGGAATCAGCCATGGCGAGGTGGTGGAAGAACTGGGCGGAGCCATCCAGGGGAAAAGTGAATACGGAGGCAAGCATTATTACCGCGGACCGAAACCGCCTATGGGAAGCCATCGCTACCGCTTCCAGGTTTTTGTGCTGGACACCATGCTTTCCATTCCCATGGATTCCATGAAACTGGACCTGATGCATGCCATGGAGGACCATGTTGTGCAGTACGGCAGCATCACAGGAATCTACGGAAAATCCTAGGGAGAATTAAGATAGTTTTAATGGGCAAAATATGGAAACTTCCAGCCCGTTTGGGTTACAATAAGAAAAAAGGAGGCGATTCATATGAGAGCGCATGAAGTGGATTACAAATTATACGGGGATGACTTGCAATTTGTAGAAATCGAGTTGGATCCGGGCGAAAGCGTTATTGCGGAAGCCGGAGCCATGATGTATATGGAAGACGGCATTCAAATGGAGACTATTTTCGGAGATGGCACCCAATCTTCCGGCGGTGGATTGATGGGGAAATTCTTGTCTGCGGGCAAGCGGGTTGTGACAGGGGAAAGCCTGTTTATGACGCTGTTTGGAAACGCGGCCGGCGGCAAAAAGCATGTTGCCTTTGCAGCGCCCTACCCGGGCAGCATTGTTCCGGTTGACTTGATGAATTTCCGTCAGGAATTGATTTGCCAGAAGGATGCATTTTTGTGCGCAGCCAAGGGCATTTCAGTGGATATTGCCTTCCAAAAGCGTTTGGGCACGGGTTTCTTTGGTGGAGAAGGATTTATCATGCAGCGTCTTCGCGGCGATGGCATGGCATTCCTGCATGCAGGCGGCACGGTTGTGAAGCGGGAGCTACGCGCTGGCGAAACCTTGCGTGTTGATACGGGCTGTTTGGTTGCGCTGACACAAGACGTGGATTATGACATTGAATTTGTCGGCAATGTGAAAAGCGCCTTGTTTGGCGGAGAAGGCCTGTTCTTTGCGACCCTGCGCGGGCCGGGAACCGTTTGGCTTCAATCCTTGCCGTTCAGCCGCATGGCGGACCGCATTATCAAGCATGCGCCGCAAACCGGCGGTTCGAGAAAAGGCGAAGGCAGCCTTTTGGGCGTATTGGGAGACATGATTGATGGCTAGCCACAGGATCTCCTATGAACGCGCGAAGGAAATGTGTTTGAGCCTGCCCGGCACCAGTTGCGACTATCCATTTGATGAAACGACGCTGGTTTTTCGGGTGGCGGACAAGATGTTTGCGCTGATCAGTGAAGAGCGAGAGCCATTGAGCATAAACTTGAAATGTGATCCGGACGAGGCACTAAAGCTTCGTTCCATGTATGAACAAGTCACCGCAGGGTATCATATGAATAAGAAGCATTGGAATACCGTTGAACTGCATGGCGTTCTGACGGACGGGCAGATTGAAGCCATGGTCCGCCATTCTTATGATCTGGTGTTTAAAAAGCTAAAAAAGGCGGAACGGGAACGGATTTCAAGGCTTTCTGAATAGAAAGGAGAATGATTCATGGCACAACTTTGCACCCATTTGCATGTAGCGAAACGCGTATTGGAACGTGAAGGCGATCTTTTGGCAAAGGATTATTTTCTCTTAGGGGCCGCGGCTCCAGAATTGTATGATCGCTCCGATGAAGAGAGTTATCGGGAGGTGCATTTTTACACCGGGAACCATATTGATTTGGAGAAATTTCGGGTGAATACGGACTATATGAAGCGCGAAAAGAAATGGTTTTCGTTCTTCTTTGGGTATTATATGCATCTGTGGCTGGACGCGTATATCAGTGAGCACGGCAGTGTGATCGTACCCCCTGGGAAAAAAGGGTTGAGTGATGAGGAGTTCAAAGAAGCGTTCACGGAAAATATTGAGATCTATGATATGCGTCAGATCTGCGATTACCTCAAGCATGTGGATTTTGGCGGAGTGAAAGATGAGTCGGTTCCGATTTTGGAATTCATCAGTTTGAAGGACGCCTTTGCGCTGATTAAGGCGTGCCGATATGAAGAAAACAAATATCCGCAGATCACGGTGATTGAAGAAGAGGCATACTTGGATTTCATTCAAAAGACCGTTGACAAATTTTTCGAATAAAGGATTCCGTTAGGAATCCTTTTTCTCAAAGGAGGAATTGCATGGAGATGCGTACAAAAGCGATGGGATTGGAATTGCCGAGCCCGATTATTGTCGGGGCTTGCGATTTGTCCTTGAATCCGGCGCTGCTGAAACAATTGGAAGACTATGGTGCCGGCGCAATTGTTTTTAAGTCGATTTTTGAGGAAAGCATCCAATTGGAAAGCCTGCAATTGAAGGAGCTTTTAGAATCGGAGCAGGAGCGGTCGAAGGCGATTTTAAAGTGGTATTCCAGAATTATGACATCGGGTAATGATCAGATTTTGAAGGACTTGAAGCGGGCGCGCGAAGCGGTGAGCATTCCGTTGATTGCGAGCTTGAACGCCTATTCCGAAGAAGGATGGATCTATTATATCCAGGTTTTGGAGAATGCCGGTGTCGACGGGTTTGAGATCAATTTTTACCATACTCCCGAAAGCCTGGACCTGTCCGGACAGGAGATGGAGGACCGGGAGGTTGCCATTATCGAGAGAATCGTAGCGGAAACAAGGCTGCCTGTCAGTGTCAAAATGACGCGTTGCTACACCAATCCGCTGTATACAGTGAAGCGGTTTATGGAAGCGGGGGCGAAGGGGGTTGTGCTCTTTAATCAGTTTATCAGTCCGGAAATAGACATTGAAACGGAGTCCAATTTGGCGACCTTCGAGCTGACCCAGGAAGGCGCATATCGTGAGTCGCTGCGGTTCACCGCGCTCCTTCACGGGCAGGTGGAAGGGTCCCTGATCGCCAATACGGGGATCTATGAGGCAGAAGAGGCTATCAAGCTGTTATTGGCGGGAGCCGATGCGGTTCAGGTGGTCAGCACACTCTATCTTAATCAGGCCCGGCAAATGGAAACGATCCTGAAAGGCATTGAACAATGGATGGAAGGAAAGGGCTATGAAAGCCTGGAAGAATTCCGTGGAAAATGTTCGAAAAAGAATGCCTTGGACCCCTACGCCTTTGAACGGGCCCAGTACGTCAAGATCATGTTGGAAGATAAAAACCTATAGAATTTGACGGATGGAAGAAGCAAAGCGCTAAGCGTTTTGCTTTTTTTATTTACGATGAATATATCTTCGTTAAGCATTTAGCGGAGGATTCAATCTGCTAATATGCTGCTAAACGAAGATGGTCTGTCTTGAGCAAGGTTCAAGGCAGAATTCATTTATTGCGAAATGTAGTAGAGTTCTAGACCAATTCAACAAAATCAGAAATTGGTCTAGACAGATTTTTAATCCCGTGATATGATTGCAATCAGCAAATTGGTCTAGACCGATTTAGGAGGTGCAAACTTGTTAGAACATTTGGGAACAGAGACAAGGAATCCGGAGACAGCCAATCTGGATGAAATGACAACACGGGAATTTTTGATGACCATGAATCAAGAAGACCAGCAAGTCGCCATAGCGGTTGGGAAAACGATAAACAATATTGAGCAGGTTGTTGCGATGGTGGCGGAATCCTTCCGCCAGGGCGGCAGACTGATCTATATAGGCGCTGGAACCAGCGGCAGACTGGGTGTCTTGGACGCCGTTGAATGCCCGCCGACTTTTTCAACCCCGGCCGAGCAGGTCGTCGGTTTGATCGCGGGTGGAGAGAAAGCGTTTGTCAAAGCGGTGGAAGGCGCTGAAGACAGCTTCGAACTGGCAAAGGAAGATTTGCGGGCGCTTGGGCTGACCGATACGGATGTGGTGATTGGAATCGCGGCAAGCGGCCGTACGCCCTATGTGATCGGCGGATTGCGCTATGCCAATGAAGTGGGGGCAAAGACGGCTGCGGTTGCATGCAATGTAAACTCGCTGATTGGGCAGGAAGCGCGTGTTGCCATTGAAGTGGAAACCGGACCGGAAGTATTGACGGGCTCTACGCGGTTGAAAGCGGGAACGGCACAAAAACTGGTCCTTAACATGATTTCAACGGCGTCCATGATTGCGATTGGCAAAGCCTACAACAATCTGATGGTCGATTTGAATTTATCGAATGAGAAGTTGGTTGATCGCGCGAAGCGCATTATTATGCAGGCGACAGGCGCATCCTACGCGCTTGCGGAGGAAACGCTTGAAGCGGCAAATCGCCGGCCAAAGGTCGCGATTGTCATGATAGAGACCGATTCGGATTGCCAAAGAGCGGAAGAGCTGCTCGAAAAAGCTTCCGGTTTTGTCAAAAAGGCGATAAAGTTGGGAAAGGAGGGGAATAGATGTTAAAGGTAATGTTTGTTTGCGCCGGCGGGATGTCGACTGCGCTGACAGCGAAGAAACTGGTGGAAGTAGCCGAAAAGAACCAAGTGGAGATGGAAGTTATCGCACGTGGGACAACGGATTTTATGGTTGAGCTTCAAGATCATCCATATGATATCGTATTGGTGGCACCGCAAATCCGTCACCGTTTTAAAGAGGTGAATGCGGAAGTTGCGAAGCATGAAGGCGTGGCGTGTGAGAAGATTCCACCGGCCATGTATGCGCCAATGGAACAAAGCGTAAAGAAATTGTTCCAATTTATTATGGATGCTTTAGGAAAATAATTCACAAAATTTAAAGGAGACATCAGATGGATAAGTTTTTTCTTTTCTTAGAAGAAAAGGTCTCTGAGCCGATGGCGCGTTTGGCGGAGCAACGCCACTTGCGTGCGGTTCGGGACGGTATTGTTGCAACACTTCCGATCATTATTGTCGGATCGTTTATTTTGATTCTTGCGTTCCCGCCATTGCCGGCTGAATGGGCGATTTCCCAATGGGCAAAGGCGAATATTGGAACCATTCTACTGCCTTATCGCATGACCATGTACATCATGTCCTTGTACGCGGCTTGGGGGATTGGATATAGTTTATCGAGATCTTACGAGCTGGACGGCGTTTCCGGCGGTAACTTGAGCGTTATGGCATTCTTGATGACTTTGATGCCAAAGATCGCAATTGAAGGATTTGGCCTGGCGATCCCAATGGGATTCTTGGGTGGCGGCGGCATGTTTGTAGCCATTATTACATCAATTTTTGCCGTTGAAATCATGCGTCTTGTATTGAAGTCCGGTTTCAAAATCACCATGCCTGAGCAAGTGCCATCCAGTGTGGCGCGTAGCTTTGAAGCCTTGACACCGACAGCCGCGGTTGTTTTGATTATGACATTGATCACCATCGTATTTGGGTTTGACTGGCATGGGGTTGTCGCCAAAGCATTGGCGCCGCTGGTACAGACATCGGATACATGGTTTGGTGTGATGCTGCCGGTATTCTTGATTACATTGTTCTGGTCGGCTGGTATTCATGGTGTATCTGTTGTTGGTTCGGTTGCTCGTCCAATCTGGACAATCCTTTTGGATGGCAACACTGCTGCGCATGCAGCTGGAGAAGCCATGCCTTATATTGCACCGGAGCCGTTCTACCAATGGTTTATCTGGATTGGTGGTGCCGGCGCGACAATCGGCTTGGTTCTGCTGTTGGCCTTTGCTTCAAAGTCCAAGTATGCCAAGTCTTTGGGACGTACGGCCTTGGCGCCGGGATTGTTCAACATCAATGAGCCGCTGATCTTTGGTGCGCCGATTGTATTGAACCCAATTCTGCTGATTCCGTTCATCATCGCACCGGTTGTCATGGGAACGGTAGCCTACATTGCAACAAGCCTGGGCTTGGTTGGCAAGGTCTTCATCTTGGCACCTTGGACATTGCCTGGACCGATTGGCGCGTATATCGCGACTGGCGGCGACTGGCGTGCGGCAGCCTTGAATGTGGTTTTGATTTTGATCTCAGTTGTCATTTACTACCCATTCTTCAAAATGTACGACAAGCAACAATTGGAATTGGAAACAGAAGAGTAGAAAACGGTGCTTAGGTGATCTTTTCACCTAAGCCCTTTTGATTAGGAGTGGAAAATATGGAAGAGTTGATTTTTGGTATTATTTCTCATGGCGGTACGGCGCGCGGTTTGGCGTACGAAGCTTTTGAAGCGGCGCTGGAAGGCGATTTTGACCAGGCCGAGGAATTGATGAAGGAAGCGGAAGCGGAGATTGGGGAAGCGCATAAATTGCAAACCTCGACGCTGCAGCGGGAAGCCTCAGGTGAAAAGTTTGACGTTGGCGTGATTTTTGTTCATGCTCAGGATCATTTGATGACGGCCATGGCGGAAAAATCCCTGCTGAAGCAAATGATTGAAATGCAGAAGCGCATTGCAAAACTGGAGGGCAAGCTATGAAGAAGCTAGGACTTTCCATTTACCCTGAAAAGGCGTCCATGGAAGAGAACAAGGCGTATTTGGCAACGGCTGCGAAACATGGCTTTGATCGGGTGTTTTCCTGTCTGCTGAGCGTGGATGCCAGCCAAAAGGAAAAGATTGTTCAAGAGTTTTTGGAGATTAACGAATATGCAAAATCTTTGGGCATGGAAGTGATTGTCGACGTGAACCCGCGGGTCTTCTCGGAACTGGGGATCAGCTATACGGATCTTTCCTTCTTCAAGGAGATTGGCGCGGACGGCATCCGACTGGACATGGGCTTTACGGGCCGGGAAGAAGCCATGATGACCTTCAATCCGGAAGGGCTGCTGGTGGAAATCAACATGAGCATCGATACCCATATGATCGACAATATTTTCGATTACATGCCCAATCCCAACAAGCTGATCGGCTGCCATAACTTCTATCCGCACCGGTTTACGGGATTGTCGCCGGAATTTGTGGAAAAGACAACCAAGCAGTACAAGTCATACGGCATGCGGACGGCTGCCTTTATCTCTTCGCAAGCGGCCAGCTTCGGTCCTTGGCCGGTAACAGATGGTTTGGTTACCATGGAATTGCACCGCGATCTTCCGGTGGATGTGCAATTGAAGCACTATATCGCCATGAATGGATTGATGGATGACGTGATGATTTCCAATTGTTTTGCCAGTGAAGAAGAGTTGGAGCGGCTTGGATCCTTGGATCGCGACATGCTGACACTGGATGTGACGCCGGTGGAAGGCTTGCCGGAAGTGGAAAACTCGATTCTTTTTGACGAGCTTCATTTCAATCGGGGCGACATCAATGCCTATGCCATTCGATCAACCATGTCGCGGGTGAAGCACAAGGGCCACCAGTTTGATGTGTTCAACACCCCGGATATTCGCCGCGGGGACATCGTGATTGAAAGCAGCGAATACGGCCATTATGCCGGTGAAATGCAAATTGCCTTAAAGGATATGCCCAACAGCGGCAAAAGCAATGTTGTGGGACACATTCGAGCGGAAGAGCATTTCCTTTTGGATCTGATCAAGCCTTGGCAAAAGTTCCGCCTGCGACGTGCTAGGGGGTAGCCTTTATGACCACAATCTTGTCGGTGGACGGCGGGGGAACCAAAACCCTGGGCGTCTTGTACGATGAAAAGGGCCAGGAGCTGGAACGCTGGACAGCTGGTCCCGCAGCGCTTCATGTGGATGCGAAAGGGGCCTGGGAAGCGATTGAATCCATTGTTTCCAAGGCTGCTGCATATCAACCCACCGTCATTCTTGGCATCAGCGGGGCGGAAACGGCTGCAAGCGCGGCCGAGATTCCGAAAAGGATCTCTATGGAGTTTGGGCTTGAAGCGACCATTATGAGTGATATAAAATTAAGCTACTTTGCCCATCATGGGAAAAAATGCGGCGTGGATGTGATCGCGGGCACGGGAAGCGTTGTAATGTCGTATACGGGAGATCGCTTTGTTCTGCGCGGCGGCTGGGGCTATCGGCTGGGCGACGAAGGCAGCGCCTTCGGCATTGTTCGCGCCATCGTGCGCTCCCTCTTGTTCCATCTTGAGGAAGGAACGCGCCTGGCGGAAGTCGACGAAGTCCTGTCTGTTCTGGGGATTCGAAAGAAGGCGGAATTGATCCAGTGGACCTATCAGCAGGACAGAACGGAATTTGCCGGAGCCGCCCGCGTCTTGGCGCCCCTTCAGAATGCCTTGGTTCAAGAGGCGGTTTTGAAAGAAGCCCGGGCTTTGGCCGCCCAGGCAGGCAGGCTCTTAGAAAGCCTGCAGGAACCCTTTGCTATTGGATTGACCGGATCGGTCTTTGAAAAGAATGAAAGCTATCGGTTGAACTTCCAGAAGGCATTGGACGAATGGGCCGGCAAACCCCTGGTCTATCTTTCAAGCCTGGAAGAAAATGTCTTTGGTGGCTACCGCTACTGGCTGGGCGTGAATCAGTAATTTGAAATCTGTGAAAATTTAACAAGCAGAATTTGGTATAATAGAAGGAGTGATCAAATGAGTACATCGATTCAGAGTTTTTCGTTTAAGGGCGCGATTTTGATAGCGGGAAGTGTTTTGCTGTTGAATATAGGCGTGGTGCCATTGGCGACCATGCTGGGAATCCCGCAGAATCTAGCGGTGATTTTGGTGAATGGGTTGATTTCCAGCGGCTGCATTGCCTATGTCAGCGTTTATGTTGACGGAAACCGGGAGAGAAAAACATTTTTGAAGCGGTATGTGCTCTTTGGGCTTTTATTTGCCGTAACTGCGTATTTATGGTCAAAAAATATTTTTATCTAAGGAAGAGAGCTTATGCGGGTACCGATCCATCTAACCATCTATGAGGACATCAAAAAGGATATTTTAAACGGGAAATTTGCGCCGAACGAAGCGATTGCATCCGAGCGGAATATTAGCATGCAATACAATGTCAGCCGAATGACCGTGCGTCAGGCAATCAATCAATTGGTTTTTGATGGATACTTGTATCGCAAAAAAGGCAGCGGAACCTTTGTTTCTGAAAAGGTGCGCGGCAATTTTGCGAAAGGGGTAATCGGTTTCGAAGCGGAGATGGAACGGCGCGGCTATGCCACGTCCAGTCGGGATTCGCTGATTCAAAAGGAGCTGCCGGACGAGGCGGTGGCAAAAGCCCTCGAGATTGAGTCTTACGAAGGGGTTTTTCATATCGAACGTACCCGGCTGGCTGATGGGGAACCCATGGCATTGGAGCTCTCCTATCGGGCGGTTCGGGTTTCGCCGGAATTCCAGGAAAGCGATTTAAGCGGATCTCTGATGAAAGAACTGGAATCCCTGGGGTATGAGATCGGATATGCGGACCAGTCCATCCATGCGGTGCTGGCAACCGAGCGTCAGGCGGAAGCCTTGGGGGTTGCCCCCAACGATCCTTTGCTCTTGGTGCGTTTGGTGATTCACAGCGCAACCGGCGAGGTCTTACAGTACAGCCAGCTCTTTTACCGTACGGATCGGTATTCGGTCAAACAGGTTCTGCGCCCTTAGAGCAAGGAGCAGGAGGCAATATGTTAGGCATTGGAGTCATGACAGGGACCAGCCTGGACGGCGTGGATCTTTGTCTGGTAGAGATAACAGATGAATTCCGGAATACGAAGCTGATGGCTTTTGATTCGCTTCCGTATTCGGAGAGCTTGATTGCAAGCATTCGAGGAAAATTGAAAGACCCGGTACTCTCGCTGGAAGCGATGACCATTTTGGACTTTGAGATTGGCGAGGAACTGGGGGCTGCCATCAATCGGTTTATTGACGAAAACGAGATCGATCGGTCGCAGATTGATTATGTGGCCATTCATGGACAGACCATGTGGCATAATTCAAAGGCGAACGGCATGCTGCCGTCCACCTTGCAGATTGGGAATCCGAGCATTGTCGCCCAGCGGACCGGGCTGAAGGTCGTGTCGAATTTCCGGGAAAAAGATATCGCCTGCGGCGGGGAAGGGGCGCCATTGGTGCCGGCAACCGAGTACCTGCTCTATCAAAATTTGCAGAAGAACCAAGTCTTTGTGAATATTGGAGGCATCTGCAACTTGACCTATCTGCCCAAAACCGGGCGGAAAGATCAGGTGCGCGCCTTTGACACCGGTCCGGGAAACATGATGGTCAACTATACGGTCGACCGTTTCTTCGGGCAGGCCTATGACAACAAGGGTCAGCGTGCGGCACAAGGAAAGCGGATCGAGGCTTTGTTCGAGGAATTGCGCCAACATCCCTATCTGTCGCAGCCGATTCCCAAAAGCACGGGACGGGAGCAGTTCGGCGATGCGTTCACGGAGGCGTTGATTCAAAGCTATGGGGAAGAAAGCCCCGAAGATCTGCTTTGCACCTTTACCCAGTTTGCGGCCTACGCTTTTGTGGAAGGCTTGAAGCAGCTGGAGCCGATCGATACGATTTATATCGCGGGCGGCGGCGTCCATAATGAGTATTTGCTTGACTGCATTCAGAAATATTTGGACCAAGCCGGCATTCCGGCTTCCCTGCATTCCTTTGCGGAAGTCAGCAATCCGGATGCAAAAGAGGCCATCGCCTTTGCCGTATTGGGCTATTTGCGTTTAAGAGAGATGCCCGGCAATCTGCCGAGCGCAACAGGCGCAGCCAAAGAAACGATTCTTGGAAGCGTAACCCTGCCGGAATAAATTTTTTGTGATTGAAATCGCTGAATCATCAGGTTCAGCGGTTTTTTTATGAAAACATTTTCAAAAAAATGGTTGACAGGGGAATTGTCAATGCATATACTCGACTCATAGCAAGTTTTCTTTTTTTTGACGAGATGTGGAAACGTTACCACAAACGGAGGGGTTATGGCTAAAGCGACAATTAAAGATATAGCAAAACATGCCGGTGTATCACCGTCCACAGTTTCCCGGTTTATGAACAGCAGCGGATATGTGGGGGATGAAGCGCGGGAGAAAATAGAAAAGGCGATCAAGGAATTGAATTATATTCCCAATGCCTTTGCCCAGAATCTGCCGACAGGCGGTTCCAATGTAATCGGCGTTGTCATTCCTGATATCAACAATCCATTCTTTGGTGAGATTATCAAGGGGATTGCCAGTGTGCTGGATAATGAGAATCTCCATATGATTCTTTGCGATACCGATGAGAATACCGAAAAGGAACTGAAGTCACTCGCGATGCTGAAAGGGCAGATGATCAAGGGTTTGCTGATCACGCCGACATCCGACAAGAATGAATTCAATTCCGAGTATTTGACCCTCTTGGAAAGCATGGGAATTCCCATTGTGCTGATTGACCGGGATGTGAAGTATTCGAATTTCGACGCGGTATTTTTGGATAGTGTGCAGGGGGCTTTTGAAGCGACCAACGCCTTGATCCAGGCGGGTCATGAGAAAATTGCCATCATTGCGGGGCCTTTGACATCCAAGCCGGGCAGGGACCGTTTGCGCGGATACAAGAAGGCGTTTGAAATGAATCAGTTGCCGATTGACGAGGAATTGATTCTGCACGGCGATTTCCGCGAAAAGAGCGGCTATCAGCTGATGAAGCATATTATCAACATGAAGGACCGACCAACCGCTGTTTTCACCAGCAACAACCTGATGAATCTTGGGGCGATCAAAGCCATGGTGGAAGAAGGCATCGAGATTGGGAAAGATATCTCCTTGGTTGGATTCGATGAAATCGAGATCTTGAACACCCTGTCCATGAACATCAGCGTGGTATCAAGACCGACGAAAAAGATGGGCGCCGTTGCGGCGGAGATCCTCTTGGAACGCTTAAGCGGCCAAAGCAAGGAATCGATGGGCATGAAGCGCATTATCCTTTTACCCAAACTCTTGTTGAAAGGCTCGGAAAAACGGGTTAAATAAAGAAGCCATAGGAATATGGCATTTCTTTTTCAGAAATATGGAAACGTTACCACATAGGAGGGGGAAAATGAAAAAGATCGTAGTAATGGGAAGTTTTGTTGTTGATCTGATGGGACGAGCGGATCATCTTCCTGCACCGGGGGAAACGGTGAAAGGCGGATTCTTCAAGGTTGGACCGGGTGGAAAGGGCTCAAACCAAGGCGTTGCAGCCAAACGGATGGGCGCCGATATTACCATGGCAACCAAGATCGGAAAAGACGAATTCGGGGAAATCGCGCTGAAGAGCTTCCAGAACGAGTCGCTGGCGACGGATTTGGTCTTTGTTGATGAAGAAGCATCGACAGGGGCAGCCTTGATTATGGTGGATGAAAACAGCAGCCAAAATAAAATTCTGGTGACCCTGGGGGCTTGCGAGACCCTGAATGAATCGGATATCCAGCGGGTGGAAGCAGCCATTGACAAGGCGGACATCTATTTGACGCAATTGGAAACCAATGTGGACGCGGTGGAAAGAACCATCCAATACGCGGCCGAGCAAAAGAAGACCATCGTCTTGAATCCGGCGCCGGTACAGGCAATTCCCGATGAATTGTATGGCTGTATTGATATTTTCACTCCCAATGAAGTGGAAGCCGGAATCCTTTCCGATATGGAAGTGAAGACCTTTGACGATGCAAGAGAAGCCGCCCGGATCTTTATGGACAAGGGTGTAAAGAATGTGGTCATTACGATGGGCAAGTTGGGCGCCTATTTGAAAACGCCGGACGAAGAAGCCATTATCGAAAGCTATCGGGTCGATGCGGTCGACACGACGGGTGCGGGAGACGCCTTTAACGGCGGTCTGGTTGCCGGTTTGGGTGAAGGCATGAATCTGGTTGAAGCAACGAAATATGCGAACGCGGTAGCCGCGTTGTCGGTAACCAAAGTGGGAACGGCGCCGGCCATGCCATTTAAGGAAGACGTACTGAAATTTATCAATCAATAAGGACAGCATGAGGAGGAAGGGAAAATGTTAAAAGGTGGAATTTTAAATCCGCAAATTGCGAAAGCACTTGCCGATACGGGACATATGGATACGATCGTTGTCAGTGATGCCGGCCTGCCGATGCCCATGAATGTGGAACGAATTGATTTGGCGTGGAAGCCCAACGAACCCCGATACTTGCCCGTACTGGACGAGATCATGGGCGAGATGGTCGTAGAGAAGGCGATCCTGGCCGAAGAGCTGAAAACCGTGAGCCCCGAAATGCATCAGGAAATCCTGAAGCGCTTGGAAGGCATTGAAGTGGAATATGTAGAGCATGTTCAGTTAAAGGAAATGACGAAATCAGCAAGAGCAATCATTCGCACGGGCGAGTTTACACCGTATCCGAGCGTGATCTTGGTTGCGGGTTGTGCGTATTAAGATTTCCTGAAAGGGGAAGAAGATGGAGAACAATCAGATATTAAGGCTGGAGGAAATCACCAAAGAGTTCCCCGGGGTAAAAGCCTTGGATCGGGTGCATCTGGATATTGTTCGGGGTGAGGTTCATGCGCTGTGTGGAGAAAACGGAGCGGGAAAATCGACACTGATGAAGATTATTTCAGGCGCCCAGCCCTTTACTTCAGGAAAGATGGTCTTTGAAGGTGAATCCGTTCGGTTCAAAACAACACGCGAGGCCCAAAATGCCGGCATCTCGATGATTTATCAGGAATTCAACCTGATCCCTCATTTGAGTGTGGCGGAGAACCTCTTTGTGGGCCGTGTTCCGGCTGACAAGTTTGGCCGGGTGAATTGGAAAAAACTCGACAGTCAAGCCCAGGGGCTTCTGAAGCGGGTGGGGCTCGAGATTCCAACCAAGCGGCTGGTGTCGGAGTTGACGACCGGGGAAGCGCAAATGGTGGAAATCGCCAAATGCCTTTCCGCTGATGCAAAATTGATCATCATGGATGAACCAACGGCATCCTTGACGGACAAGGAAATCGAGTTTCTGTTTCAGATTGTAGCCAACCTGAAGGAACAGGGGATCTCAATCATTTACATTTCCCACCGGCTGGATGAAATTTTTGAAATCACGGATCGGATTACGGTCTTCCGCGATGGCAAGTATATCGACACGAAACAGACGGCGGAGACGAATCACGATGAACTGGTCAGCATGATGGTGGGCAAGGATATTCATGATTTATATCCGGAACGGACGAATCCGCTTTCGGAAACAGGCGAATGCGTATTGCGTGTCTTGGAAGCCGATGACCACGAAAAAATCCATCAGGTTTCCTTCGATGTGAAGGCAGGGGAGATTGTCGGCATTGCCGGGCTTCTGGGTTCGGGCAATATTCGGATCGGCAAGCTGATCTCGGGCTACTACGGCAAGTTCGACGGCCAGGTGATGGTCGATGGATCTGCCGTGGAAGTGACCAATCCGCGGGACGCATTGGAAGCGGGAATCTCCTGTGTATCCGATGACCGGAAGAATGAAGGCCTGGTCTTGATTCGGTCGGTCAAGGAAAATATCAGTTTGGCGTCCTTGCACAAGATGCTGAAGAAGCGGGTCTTTTCATCGATTGACAAGACCAAGGAAAAGCAAGTCGTCGACCAGCAGATTCAGCGCTTGAACATCAAGGTTTCCAGTGCCGACCAGATTACAGGGAACTTAAGCGGCGGCAACCAGCAAAAGGTTGTATTCGGGAAGATGCTGGAGACCGCGCCGAAACTATTGATTCTGAACGAACCGACTCGCGGGATTGATATCGGGGCCAAAGCGGAAATTTATCAAATCATGAGAGAGTTGTCCGATCTGGGAATCGGCATTATACTGGCATCTTCGGAATTGCCCGAATTGATTGGCATGAGCGATCGGGCTTTGGTGATGCGGGAAGGAAAAATCGTGAAGGAATTGATGCACGAGGACCTTACCCAGGAGAAGGTGCTACTCTATGCAGCAGGGGGGATGGAAAATGAATAGTAAGTTAAATCAATTATTGACGAAATATCGAACAGCATTGGTACTCGTAATGATTTTGATCGTTGCCTCCTTTCTGTCTGATTCGTTTTTATCAATGGGGAACTTCATCAATGTCATTCGGCAGGTTTCAATCAACGCAGTCATCGCTGCCGGCATGACCTTTGTTATTCTGACGGGCGGCATTGACTTGTCTGTCGGATCGGTGGTTGCGGTAGCCGGCGCTTTTTCAGCGGCAACTTTGGCGGCGACCCAGTCGACTTTTCTTGCGGTCAATGTGGGCATGGTGACCGGGGCGATTTTTGGACTGATCAACGGATATGTCATTGTCAAAGAAAAAGTACCTCCCTTTATCGTGACCTTGGCGACAATGGCGGTTGCAAGGGGAATTGTCCTGGTTTATACAAACGGATCGCCCATCGCGGCACGGGTCGATTCCTTTAAATTCATCGGAAAGGGATATGTCTTGGGCATTCCGTTCCCGGTTATCATTTTGTTGATTGTGTACCTGCTTTCATTCTATGTTTTGCAGCACACGAAATTTGGCCGAAACATCTACTGCCTGGGCGGCAACCGGGAGGCAACGCGGCTTTCGGGTGTAAATGTGGGCCGAGTAGAGATGATGGTTTATGTAATCAGCGGTTTCTTGGCCGGGATTACAGGCGTTGTATTGACGGCGCGGTTGGGTTCGGCCCAGCCGACAGCCGGTACCGGATACGAATTGGATGCGATTGCTGCCGTAATTTTGGGCGGAACCAGCATGACGGGCGGACAGGGATTTATTTTCTCAACGGTGATCGGGGCGCTGATCCTGGGTGTGTTGAGCAACCTGCTTGTCTTGATGGATGTCAATCCCTTCGCAACCAATATTGTAAAAGGCATTGTGATCTTATTGGCGGTTATCGTGGACAATCGCTTTAAGAAATTATCAAAAAAGAAATAGGGGGAGAAAGATGAAAAAAGCAGTAGCATTATTACTCGTAATTTTTATGATGGTCGGTTTTGCTGGGTGCTCGCAAGGGGGCGCGTCGGATGCTGAAGCGCAGGCAGACGATGTTACTCGTGTTGGTTTATCAATGAATACCCTGAACAATCCTTTCTTTGTTGATGTTGTTGAAGGTGCAAAGAAGGCTGCTGAGGAAAGAGGCATCGAATTGGTCGTAACCGATGCGCAAAACCAGCCTAGCAAGCAATTGGAAGATGTAGAGAACATGTTGCAAAAGGGCTTGGATTTGTTGATTCTGGACCCGTCTGACAGCGACGCGGTTATTGCAGCGGTTGAATCGGCAAACGACATGAATGTACCGGTTTTGACCATCGACCGAAAGTCAAACGGCGGCGATGTGATTGCCCATATCGGATTTGACGCGATCCATTCAGGCAATATTGCCGGCCAATACTTGGTAGACCAATTGGATGGAAAAGGCAAAATCGTTGAGATCATGGGAATCATGGGAACCAACGTAGCCCAAGACAGAAGCAAGGGCTTCAATCAAATCATGGAAGAAAACCCTGGATTCGAGATTGTCGCGCAGCAAGCGGCTGACTTTGACCGCGCCAAAGCGATGGAAGTCATGGAGAATATTCTTCAAGCCAATCCGGAAATCGACGGCATCTATGCAGCCAACGACGAAATGGCGTTGGGCGCACTGGAAGCCATTGAAGCGGCGGGACGCCTGGATGAAATCACGCTGATCGGCTGCGACGCGATCGATCCTTCCCTGGAGAAAATCCGTGAAGGAAAACTGGAAGCGACCATTGCAGAGCCGCCTTTCTTCCTGGGCAAGAATGCGGTATTCACAGCCCTGGACGTATTGGCTGGAACTGAAGTGGAAGCGGACGTAATCTTGGATTCAAACCTGGTAACGGCAGAGAATGTAGACACCATTGTAACGAAGGAGTAGTGAGTGAAATGAATAAGTATATTGACCATACGGTACTGAAAGCAACAGCCTCCATTGAAAATGTCAAGAAGCTGTGCGAAGAAGCGAAAGAGCATCAGTTTGCATCGGTTTGCGTAAACCCGGTTCATGTTCCCTTGGCGGCGGAAATGCTCAAGGGAAGCGGCGTTGACGTATGTACGGTAATCGGCTTCCCTCTGGGAGCCAACCGTCCGGCAATCAAGGTGGCGGAAACAAAGCTGGCGATTGAAGAGGGTGCAACGGAAGTCGATATGGTCATCAACATTGGCGCTGCCTTGGAGCACCGCTATGAGGATGTGCAATCGGAAATTGCCGCTGTGGTTGAAGCGGCAAAAGACAAGGCCTTGGTAAAAGTGATTTTGGAAACCTGCTATTTGGGAGACGAGGAGATTGCAGCGGTTTCTGCATGCAGCGTGAAGGCTGGCGCTGATTTTGTCAAAACGTCAACCGGCTTTGGAACTGGCGGCGCAACCGTGGAAGCGGTGAGCCTGATGAAGAAAACAGTCGGCGACGCGGCCCAGGTGAAGGCCTCCGGCGGAATACGAACAAAAGAAGACGCCGAAAAGATGATTGAAGCGGGCGCGACAAGAATTGGTGCAAGCTGCGGAGTAAAATTGGTAACCGCATAAAAAAAGGGTCGATATCGTGAAGATATCGACCCTTTGCTTTACTAGTTTTTGCCGCAGCATTTTTTGTATTTTTTGCCGGATCCGCATGGGCAAGGCTCATTGCGGCCAATTTTTTTCGGCTTGATTACTTGTGTAGACTTGTTGTAGTCTTTTCGAATTTGCTTGCGCTTGTCATCATCAAAGATGCCGGCCCACTCATCCAAACCATACAACCAGTCTGCTTTGGCTTTATGCATATTCCAAAGAAGTTTTTCCCAGTTGATAGTCAATTTGATTTCTGTGCCTGCCTCTAATGCGTCAAGATCAAGCTCCTCTTCCAGGCTTTCGCTGATTCCATCCAGGAATCCGACAAAAGTCAACGCGTCAAGATCGAATTCCGCAGCCAAAGATTCGACTGTGCCTTCCAGAACCTGTTTCTTTTCGCTTAGGATCTTGATATAGCAGTCTTTTTCCTTTGGCAGGTATTCGCCCCAGAATTTGTTGTATTGGTCTTGGGTTTGCAACCCTTCCAGTTCTTTGCTCCACTCTTCGTATAATTTCATCGTTTCATCCTTTCGGTTTTTCCTTCCCTCATTATATGGTCAGTTTTGCGATTTGTCTAGGGGAATCCCTTGTTAGTTGCCGAAAAACCCCCTATAATAGTAGTGTTACGATGAAAGGCGGGGAGATAATGGGAAATCGAGAAGAAGCACTGGCTTTGCACAAAGCCTTGAGAGGAAAAATTGAAGTAAAATCCAAGGTCGCGGTAAAGGATCGAAAAGCGCTCAGTTTGGCCTATACGCCAGGGGTTGCGGCGCCTTGCGAAGAGATTCACGAACAGCCTGAAAAGGTATACGACTATACGGCCAAAGGGAATTTGGTTGCCGTGGTCAGTGACGGTTCCGCCGTCTTGGGTTTGGGAAATATCGGACCCGAAGCAGCCCTGCCGGTTATGGAAGGCAAGGCGATTTTATTTAAGGAGTTTGCCGATGTGGATGCGATTCCGCTGTGTGTGGCGACTCAGGACGTGGATGAGATTGTTCAGCTGGTGACTTGGCTGGAACCCACATTGGGCGGCGTCAATCTGGAAGACATTGCGGCACCGCGATGCGTGGAGATTGAAACCAAGTTGAAGGAACGCCTGTCCATTCCGGTTTTCCATGACGACCAGCATGGCACGGCTATTGTGGTAACCGCCGCAATGATGAACGCCCTAAAAGTGGTCAACAAGAAAATCGACGAAGTATCGGTCGTGATTAACGGAGACGGTTCCGCAGGTTCCGCCATTGCGAAAATGCTGGTGGCAGCCGGGGTTAAACACCTGAAGATCTGCGACAGCAAGGGAATCTTGGTGCCGGGCCATGAACGCAACCATTGGCTGAAGGAAGAGCTGGCGCAATTGTCCAACCCGGAAGGGGTGGAAGGCAAGCTGACAGACGCCATGCAGGATGCGGACGTGTTTATCGGGGTATCGAAAGGAAACTTGGTTTCTACCGAAATGGTGGCTTCCATGAATGAGGGTGCCATAGTTTTGGCCATGGCGAATCCGACACCGGAAATTCATCCGGACAAGGCCAAGGAAGGCGGCGCTGCTGTTGTGGGCACGGGCCGAAGCGACTTCCCTAACCAGATCAACAATGTATTGGCATTCCCGGGCATCTTCCGCGGCGCATTGGATGTGCGCGCGTCCGAGATCAACGAGGAAATGAAACTGGCAGCGGCGATCGCCATTGCGGAATTGGTAGGCGAGACGGAATTGACCGCTGAGTTTATTCTGCCGGAAGCCTTTGATCCTCGCTTGGCTGAAAAGGTCAGCGAAGCGGTTGGCGAGGCGGCAGTCAAGACGGGCGTAGCGAAGAAGGGAGAGGCATAATGACGGGATTTGATTACTTTTTTCTAGAGATTTTATCATGGTTTCTTTTGATGCTGACAGGCTACTTTGTTTATCGCATCACACGCTTTCAAAAGAAAATGGCGCCGCAGTGGCATACCCTGCGAACGACCATCGTGAAGAATCCTTTGGGGAGTCATACGGGACGCAGCAAGGTATATATGGTCTTGACCATTCTTCTCTTGATTGCCTACATGGTGCTTCGCGCCATGGGCATTTTCCAATATGCCGTATTGACGCTGATTTTCGCCTACTTCACTTACTCCAGCATCTTTATGATGATGCGCCAGACTGCGCAGATCCGCATCAACCGCGACGGCATTTATCTGGCTGACCGCATGGTGAAATGGGACCAGGTTGAGTATTACGAGTGGAAGAAGGACCGCAAGCGACCGAGCGGAGTCTTGCGCCTGAAACTGAAAGGGAAATTCACCAAGGTGGGCTTCCTGATGGATACCCAAAGCCGCAAGAACGTGGCGAAGGTCTTTGAGAAACACGAAATTCCAGCACATGGAGAGAGTCTATAAAAGGAACCGGGCGGATTTTGCCCGGTTTTTTGTTAACCGAAAAAGCACTTGGGTAAAGATAGGGAAAGAACGGAGGAGATTGCATGGGTAGAGTTGGCGCTTTTTTTGATATTGACGGTACGATTTACCGAAATTCCTTGATGACGGAGCACTTTAAAAAGCTGATCAAGTATGAGGTGATTGATCCCATTCACTGGCATGGAAAGGTCAAGGGCCTATACCAGGAGTGGACCACCCGATACGGAGATTACGAGGAGTACCTGGAACTCTTGGCGGAGGAATATCGCCAGGCGATCAAAGGGCTCAACCGCGACGAACTGTCTTTTGTGGCGGATCAGGCCATCGCTTTGAACGCGGAGCGGGTTTACAAGTTTGCCCGGGACCGCATCCTGGAGCACCATCGCCGGGGTGATGCTATCTTTTTTGTTTCCGGCAGCCCGGATTTTTTGGTCGAACGCATGGCGGCCCATTATCAGGTAACTGAATGGCGGGGCAGCACCTATCATCTGGATGAGCAGGGATGCTTTACCGGAGAGATCACCCGTATGTGGGACGCCGTCAACAAGGCCAAGACCCTCAAGTCTCTGGTGGACAAGTATGAGATTGATCTGGAGAAAAGCTACGCCTACGGGGATACCAACGGGGACTTGTCCATGCTGTCCATGGTGGGTCACCCCTATGCGATCAATCCCAACGGAAAGCTGATGCAGTCCATTCGCCAGGATCCAAAACTGCTGAAGCGGGCGCGGGTCGTAGTGGAACGAAAAGATATGATTTACTTGATGGACGCCAATGTGACCACCAAGACAAAATACTAGCCATCCCAATCGGGATGGCCTTTTTATGGTTTATAGGGTTTCGAACACGCAGCGCGTGAATGTCATGGTCTGGTCTTCTTTCCAGGAGAGGCCGGTGTCGTAGGCCTTGTCGCCGAAAACGGCCAACAGGTCATTGCGGGTTTGCGTTCCCTCCAAATAGCCGATTGCAGTACGCAGGAAGGTTTCGGCCAAGTCTACGCTTTTCTCATATCGGTCCATAAAGGAATCGGTGAAGACCAGTTCCTTTTTGACGGGATGGAACCAAGGCTGGTGATCCAGGTTGAAGAAGCTGGGATCTTCCGGCACCTTATGCAAATACAAGGCCTGGGTAAAGGCGTGTTTTTTTCGCATGAAGGTTTCCAACAGTCGAAAACCGTATTGCTTGATTCGATACGGGTCATGGGTCAGATCCAGCACCCGTGGCATGGATTCCAAGGCTTCCTGATAATCTTCGTAGCTCCATTGAATGTCGTGAACGGAATTGATGCAGGCACCCAGCATTTTTGGAATGGCTTTGGGGAAATTGCCGCGAAGATCAATTAATTGGCTGGTGCGGAACCGTCCGGCAATCTGTTTTTTCTTTTCCCGCAGCAGATAGGTGTCGCAGGCGACCTCGTACATCTTGTGATAGTAATGATAGATATGGCTGTCGGGATCATTCTCTTTCACAACACCGGAATGGGCGAAGATAAAGGGATGCAGGGTCAGATCAAAGGCGTAATGGGTGAGAAAGCCCAAACTGTAGCTGACCAGAACGGGAAAGTCTTTTGATTTCCGCTTGATCTTCGCATAGTCCATCAATGCCAGCAAAAAAGCAAAGGGGAATTCCCGGTGAAGCCTGCTTCCGTATTCATTGGATTGTTTGTCGTCCTGTCCCGGCAGGACATGATAGTAAAAGAAAAAATCAGGTCCCTGGGCACCCAGACGATACGCGTTCATATTTTTGTGAATCAGGGACGCAATCGGATCTTCGATGCGGTTAAGCGCTTCCGTTGCCCCCAGAGCATGGGTGATGACATCCGGCATGACGTTACTCCTTTCAAGTTCTGAGTCTATTATACGAGAGTTTGTAAAGTTTTACAAAAAATTCCGTATGGCGATATTTCCCAATATTTTTTGGTATAATGGAGAAAACAGGAAAAAGGAGGGTATCATGTCAGATCTGAAAATCACACGCACGGAACGCAGCTGGATCCTCTATGACTGGGCAAACTCGGCATATTCGATCGCAATTACTACTGCACTTTTACCATTATTTTTTAAATCCATGACGGATGCGGCGGGTATGGCGGCCAGCGATTCAACGGCGGTTTGGGGGTATACCAACTCCATTGCCACGCTTCTGATTTCCCTGTCGGCGCCAATCCTGGGCAGCATTGCCGACTATCAGGGTTTCAAAAAGCGATTCTGGTCCTTTTTTGTCGTCTTGGGCGTAGGCTTTACAGCGCTCTTGTCTGCGGTTCCCATGGGGAACTGGGCAGTTCTATTGGGTTTCTACATCGTGACGGTCGCGGGCTTTGCCGGCGCCAATATTTTCTACGACTCATTTTTAGTGGATACCACCACCCATGAAAAAATGGACAAGGTATCGACCTATGGTTTTGCCTTTGGCTACATCGGCAGCACCATTCCTTTTATTCTCAGCATTTTAATTGTTGCCATGGGACCGGGCTGGGGACTTTCCGAGCCAACAACCTTCCGAATCGGCTTTCTGATTACGGCGGCATGGTGGGGCTTCTTCTCCATCCCCATGTTCAAGAACGTGCGCCAAAACCACTATATCGAGCGGGAAAAATCACCGATCAAGAAGAGTGTGGTCCGTCTTGGCCACACGCTGAAGAATATTCGCGGCAACAAGAAAGTCTTTATGTTCCTGTTGGCCTATTTTTTCTATATCGACGGGGTGGATACGATTATCCGTATGGCAGCCGTATTCGGTTCCGATGTCGGCATTGACTCAACGTCGCTTTTGATGATCCTTTTGATGACCCAGTTTGTGGCCTTTCCATTTGCCCTGCTCTATGGAAAACTTTCTGAAAAGTATTCCGGGAAGCGAATGATTCAGGTTGCCATTGTGGTGTATTTCCTCATTTGCCTCTACGCCTTCCAATTGGATACGGTAACGGAATTCTGGATTTTGGGCATTCTGGTGGCGTCCAGCCAGGGCGGGATTCAGGCCCTGTCTCGTTCCTACTACGGGAAGATCATTCCAAAAAAACAGTCGACCGAATTTTTCGGCATGTACAACATCTTTGGCAAGTTTGCCGCGATCCTGGGACCATTCCTTTTCGGGATTACCTCTCAGATTACCGGGGACTCCCATTATGGGGTTTTGAGCATTGCACTCTTGTTCCTGATCGGCGGTCTTACTTTCAGCAAAGCCATTAAAGCGGGGGAATAAGTGATGATTCAAGCAAAAGAATGCTGCGTGGAAGGATACCCGCAGGCTCTACAGGCAGACAAGCGGGGCGCAGACCGCGTCGAGCTTTGCGAGAACCTGGCGGAGGGGGGGACCACCCCATCCTATGGGGCGGTGAAGCTGGCAGTTGAGCGGCTGAATGCCAAAGTGGCGGTGATGATTCGCCCGCGAGGCGGAAACTTCGTTTATACAGAAGAAGAGTTTGACTGCATGCGCGAGGATATGAAAACACTGAAATCTTTGAAACCGGACGTCTTTGTCTTCGGCTTTCTTAAGGCCGACAACACCTTGGACCGGGACCATATTCGGGAATTTGTCGAATTAGCCAATCCCGTACCCGTGACTTTCCATATGGCCTTTAACTTGGTGCCGGACCAAAAGGAAGCCATTGATTTCTTGGTCGGATTGGGTGTGAAACGAATTCTGACAAGCGGCCGGGAAGGGAAGGCGCCGGACCATTTGCCCCTGTTGAAGGAATTGATGGACTATGCGGGAGACCGGATTTTGATTCTGCCGGGAGCCGGCATCCGTTCGGATAATCTTGCAGAGGTGCATGAATTTCTCCAGGGAAAAGAGTATCACGGAACGAAAATCGTATAAAAGTTTATGGGAACCTTTGAGCATTTGCTCGAAGGTTTTCTTTTTTTGCTAATTTTGAAAAAGTGAGTAAATAAGAGAAAAACGGAGAAAAAGATAGGAAACAAAGGTTTTCCCTTTCTTAGAAAGGCGCAGGAAGGGATTTTCAAAAGTTGTGTGAATAAATTAACGATGCTATCATGAATTTGTCGTTAAGAAATTAACAAGTGTTTTATAAGGAGTGATCTCATGGCAAAAGCAGAAGTGAAAATCGAACGCCCTGATGTGGCGAAAATGGTTAACAAGTATGTGAAGCAAGCAGAAGAAGCAAGCCGTAAAATGATGGACCTGAACCAAGAGCAAGTCGATTTGATTGTACAGAAGATGGCATTGGCCGGATTGGAAGCACAGCAAACGCTGGCGAAAATGGCTGTAGAAGAGACTGAGCTTGGGGTTTACGAAGACAAGATCACCAAGAACATTTTTTCAACCGAATATATCTACCACAGTATCAAGTATGACAAAACCGTTGGCGTAATTGAAGAGAACGCAGAGGAAGGCTACAAGCTGGTAGCAGAACCGATTGGCATTCTGGCCGGGGTTACACCGGTAACCAACCCAACCTCAACGACCATGTTCAAATCCATTATTGCCATGAAGACAAGAAACCCGATTATTTTCAGCTTCCATCCGAAGGCGCTGAAATCTTCTTCAGAAGCCGCCCGCATTGTACGGGACGCGGCAATCGCCGCAGGGGCGCCGGAAAACTGCATTCAGTGGATTGAGAAACCATCCATTGAGGCATCCAACTATTTGATGAAGCATGACGGCATTTCCTTGATTTTGGCTACAGGCGGCCCGGGCATGGTTAAATCAGCCTACTCATCCGGCAAGCCGGCATTGGGCGTAGGCGCAGGCAACGTGCCATGCTACATCCACCAGTCAGCAGATTTGGATCAAGCCGTAACCGATTTGATTCTTTCCAAAACATTCGACAATGGTACGGTTTGTGCTTCCGAGCAAGCGGTAATTATCGATGAGCCCGTATACAAATATGTAACGGACCAAATGAAAGACAACGGCTGCTACTTCCTGAAGAAAGATGAAATCAAAAAAGTGGAAGAAGTTGCCATTGATCCGGTGAGAATGTCCATGAGCCCAGCGGTTGTTGGCCAGCCGGCAACCAAGATTGCCGCATTGGCAGGCGTGAAAGTGCCAGACAACACCAAGATGCTGGTTGCGGAACTGGCAGGCGTGGGACCGAAATACCCATTGTCCCGCGAGAAGCTAAGCCCGATTATTGCTTGCTTCAAGGTTAAGGATGCAAAAGAGGGAATTGAGCGTGCCAAGCAGATGACAGAGTTCGGCGGTTTGGGCCACTCATCCGTTATCCACGCCAATGACGACGAAGTGATTCAAGCATTCTCAGAAACATTGCGAACAGGTCGATTGCTGGTGAATTCACCTTCCAGCCAAGGCGCGATTGGCGATATCTATAATACAAACATGCCATCTTTGACTTTGGGTTGCGGGTCCATGGGCAACAACTCAACAACAGACAACGTATCGGCTGCAAACCTGATTAACGTAAAGAGAGTGGCAATGAGAAGAGTAAACATGCAATGGTTCAAAGTTCCGGAGCGCGTGTACCACGAATTCGGCTCCGTGCAATATCTGCAAAAAATGCCAAACGTGCGTCGTGTGGTTATCGTAACCGACAGGATGATGGAGGAATTGGGATATGTGGAGAAGCTCCGATATCATCTTGTCCGACGCAATACTCCAGTGATGATTGAAGTATTCAACGCGGTTGAGCCGGATCCGTCCGTGGAAACCGTCATGGCAGGCGCCGATTTGATGAAGCGCTTCAATCCGGATACGATCATCGCGCTGGGTGGCGGATCTGCAATGGACGCCGCAAAAGGCATGTGGTTGTTCTACGAACAGCCGAACCTGGATTTCAACGGCCTTCGTTTGAAATTCTTCGACATCAGAAAGCGTACCTACAAGTTGAATGAGTTGGGCAAGAAAGCCAAGCTGGTTTGTATTCCAACGACTTCCGGTACAGGCTCCGAGGTAACGGCATTCGCGGTTATCACGGACAAGAAGAAAAATGTGAAATACCCATTGGCGGATTACGCCTTGACACCGGATGTGGCGATTATCGATCCTGATTTCGTCATGACCGTGCCGCAAAAGGTAACAGCTGATACGGGACTGGATGTTTTGACCCACGCCGTGGAAGCCTTCGTATCCGTTATGGCGACAGACTACACCGACGCGCTGGCCCTGCAGGCCATTAAGATGGTATTTGAATACTTGCCGAAAGCCTACCAGGACGGCTCAGACCGACTGGCGCGCGAGAAGATGCACAATGCGTCTTGTATGGCGGGTATGGCCTTTACCAACGCATTCTTGGGCATCAACCACTCCCTGGCGCATAAGCTGGGCGGAGAGTTCCATATCTCCCATGGTCGTGCCAATGCATTCCTGCTGCCGTACGTCATCGCATACAACGCGCAGAAGCCGACGAAATTCGCAAGCTTCCCGAAATACGGCACATTCGTAGCCGACAAGAAATATGCTGAAATCGCAAGAACGCTGGGATTGAAAGCGGATACAACCGAGCAAGGCGTACAAAGCCTGGTAAACGCGGTTCGCGACTTGTCCAAGAAAGTCGGATTGGAGCCATCCATCCAGGCCTACGGCGTAGACGAGAAGCTATATCTGTCCAAGATTGACGAGTTGGCTGACAAAGCCTTCGAAGACCAGTGCACAACAGCTAATCCGAAACTTCCGTTGGTGAAGGAACTGGCTGCTGTATATAAAGAAGCGTACTACGGAACCAAGTAAGCTACGCAAACTCCATCTTTTCTCCAAATCAAAACCGTGCGGAATCCGCACGGTTTTTGATTTGGGTGTTTGTTTCTATTTTTGCTCCGGGCTTGAGGAACCCAGTTCAAAGACTTCATGAAGATGTTGCATGCCCTTGAGTCCGTCTTCCATGGAGACGATACAAGAGATTTTGATTTCAGAGGTTGAAATCATTTGAATGTTGATGCCCAGTTCCGAAAGGCTGCCGAAGAGTTTGGCGGCCACATCGGTGTTTCCGGCGATGCCGGTGCCAACAACAGAAAGCTTGGCAACGCCGGCGTCATGGAGTACGCTGTGGGCTTTGATTTCCTTGGCGTAAGCTTCAGTGATAGCCAAGGCTTGCTCTTTGTCCTCGTCATTCACCGTAAAGGAAATATCGTTGACCGTGTCGCGGTGGGCGCTCTGAATGATGGTGTCGACCCGTACATGCTGACTCGCCAAACGCGAGAAGAGGGTAAAGGCGACGCCGGGCTGGTCCGGCACGTCCACGATTGTAATTTTTGCTATGTTTTCATCGAGGGAGATCCCTCGCACTGATACTTTTTCCAATTGATTCACCTCGATAATTTCTGTTCCGGGATTGTCAGAGAAGCTGGACCGTACCATCAGCGGCACCTTGTATTTTCGTGCCAGCTCGATGGAGCGGGGGTGCAGGACTTGCGCGCCCAAGCTTGCCATTTCCAAGACCTCGTCATAAGAGATGGCGTCCAGCTTGACAGCTGTCTTCACTTTTCTTGGATCGGCGGTGTAGACGCCGTCTACGTCCGTATAGATTTCACATCGGTCCGCGTCCAGAGCGGCAGCCAAAGCAACTGCAGTGGTGTCTGAACCTCCGCGGCCCAAAGTGGTGATGTCGTTGTCTGCGTTGATTCCTTGAAAACCGGCAACAATAACAATTTTGCCGTTGCCCAGTTCCATGTTCAGCCGTTCCGTGCGAATCGATTCGATTCGCGCTTTTTTGTGGACCTGTGTGGTTTGAATCCCGCACTGGGCGCCCGTCAGGGAAATCACGTCGAATCCCTGGGCTTGAATGGCCATGGCCAGCAGGGAAATGGATACCTGTTCACCGGTTGCCAGAAGCATGTCAAATTCGCGATGAGGCGGATCCGGGTGAATGGCGCGGGCCAGACGAACCAGTTCGTCGGTGGTGTCGCCCATGGCGGAAACGGCAACCACAACCTGATGGCCTCCCGCTGCCGTTTTGGTGATGCGTTCGGCAACCCGTTTGATGCGTTCGATATTCCCAACGCTGGTGCCGCCGTATTTTTGTACGATCAGGCTCATTACCCCCTCAACCTCCTTGCATAGAAGATGGAGCCGCATTCCTTCTCCACATCGGCAACCAAGGCTCTCATGTCACTGGCTTCGATGCCTTCGATCATGCCTTGGTACAAGGCATGGTCATTTGCCAAGCCAAGTTTCGAAAGAGTATCGGCAATGCGGTCCTGCTCCGATTTCGTGCAGGAAAGCAGGTCTACGCGCAGGTAGTAGTCTTGTGAAGCATGCGTAGGTCCCACGTTTTTGTTTTTGTCCAGCGGGATGATGTCCGCTTGGTAATGGTTGTCCAAAATATCCATCAAGTCACTGATGACGGCATTGGCTGTCGGATCCATGCCGGCGCCTGCGCCAACGAAGTCGAGTCGGCCGGAAATATGGCCGATTACGGAAACGACGTTGTCGCTGTTTTTAATGGCATAGAAGCGATGGGACGGATCTACCAGGCAAGGTTCCACCCAGATGGAGATCTCGTCGTTCTGGTCCGCTGAGAAGGCTACAAGCTTGACGTCCAGCCCTTGAGCCTTGAAGTAGTCGGTATCCATGCTTCGAATGGAACGGATGCCCCGTGTATAAACCTTGTCGGTTGGAATTTCTTGTCCGTAAGCCAAAGAAGACAGAATGGAAATCTTGCGCTGAACATCGAATCCGTCGATATCTGCGGAAGGATCAGCTTCCGCGTATCCGCGCGCCTGGGCGTCCGCCAGGACGGTTTCGAATTCCAGGTCGTTTTCCATCATTTGCGTTAGGATGAAATTGGTGGTTCCGTTTAGAATGCCTTCGATCTCTTCGATCTTGTTCAAACGGCGTTGTTGCTTTAAGGGTTTGATAATGGGAATTCCGCCGCCGACAGCGCCTTCAAATAGAAAGGCAACGCCATTCTTGTTGGCTTCCTCGACAAAGAGAGAAAGATTGGCAGCGACGACCGCCTTATTGGAAGTGACCACGTGCTTGCCGCTTTGCAATGCCTTTAATATATATGTGCGCGCCGGTTCCATGCCGCCCATAACGGAAAGAATGACATCGATGGATGGATCGTTTAAGATCTCATCTGCGTTCGTCGTCAGCTTGCCTTCGGGTACTTCTACCGGTCGCTTCTTATTCATATCACGAACCAATATTTTCTCGACCGTCAGTTTTTCTTGGTAGAATTCCTGCAGTCGTCCCTTTTGATTTTCAATGATTTCGTAGGCGCCGGCTCCAACAGTTCCCAGGCCCAATAGTCCAATTTTCATCCAGATTGCTCCTTTCGGTCAAATATAACAAGAAAAAAAGAATTGTATTTATACAAAAAACACTTGTTTTTCGCTTGGAAACATTATAACATAGAGAAAGAAAAAAACAACCCCAAATAATAAAAAAAGAAAGGTGTATAGGAGATGCGATACGAAAGTACAAGAAACAACATGATTCAAATGACGGCAGCAGAAGCGGTTCTACAAGGAATTGCGCCGGATCGTGGCCTCTATGTGCCCGTAAGCTTCCCTCAATTGGCAGCAGATGCCTGGGAGGGAACTGCATATGAAGAAACAGCCTATCAGGTATTGGCACCCTACCTGACGCAGTTTTCAGAAGAGAAGCTTCGAAAGATGATTCATAAGGCCTATGGCCATGGATTTGAAGCGGAAGATGTGACCCCGCTTAAAAGAGTTGGCGACATGTCGCACTTGGAACTGTTCCATGGACGAACGGCAGCCTTTAAGGATATGGCCCTGTCATTCCTGCCGCATTTAATGAAGGGATCGGAAGAGGTCCTGAAGCACAAGGAAAAGATTATGATTCTGACCGCAACCTCGGGCGATACGGGAAAGGCGGCCTTGGAAGGCTTTGCCTATGCGGAAGGCACATCCATTGTGGTCTTCTACCCGAAGGATGGCGTCAGCGAGGTGCAAAAGCGCCAGATGACCAGCCAGAAAGGATTTAACACTTTTGTATATGGCGTCAACGGCAACTTCGACGATGTGCAGACCCGGGTGAAGGAAATCTTCGTGGATGAAGAAGTGAGAAAGGCGCTGAAGAAAAAAGGGATTCGCCTGTCTTCGGCTAACTCCATTAACATCGGCCGGCTCTTGCCGCAGATTGCCTACTATTATCAGGCCTACCGCGTGATGGTCAATAAAGGCGAGATCCAATTCGGCGATGAAGTGAATTTTGCCGTGCCGACAGGCAACTTTGGAAATATTCTAGCCGGCTTTTACGCCAAGCAAATGGGACTGCCGATTGGCAAGTTGATTTGTGCTTCCAATGAAAACAAGATCCTTTATGATTTCTTCAAGACCGGCGTGTACGACGGCAACCGTGAGTTCTTCAAAACAAGCTCGCCGTCCATGGACATTCTGGTATCTTCCAACCTGGAGCGCCTTCTTTACGAAGCCTGCGACCGGAAACCGGAAGTGGTTTCCGAAATGATGGAAGCTTTCCAAGACAAGCGTGTCTTTGAAGCCAGTCAAGAAATGAAGGAAACTTTCGCTGCCTTCTATGGCGGCTATTGCACGGAAGAAGAAACGGCAGCAACCATTGCCAAGATCTATGAAGAGACCAAAGAAATGATTGATCCGCATACGGCCGTTGCCCGCAAGGTCGCAGAAGACTATCGACGGGAAACGGGAGACGAACGGCCAATCGTGGTGGTTTCTACAGCCAGCCCGTACAAGTTCTCACGCTCGGTCTATACGGCGATTTTCGGAGAGACCAACGACCATGATTTTGAGCTTTTAAAACATTTGGCAAACAAGACGAATGTCAGCATTCCATACGCGTTGAAAGATATCGCGTCACGGGTTGAAATTCACAACAAGTCTTGTGAGATTGACGAGATGCTGGACTTTATCTATGCATCATGCTAGGGGTGGGAGACATGTTTGAAGTCAGGGTTCCCTATACCACAGCCAATTTGGGCCCGGGTTTTGATTGTGTGGGCCTGGCCTTTTCGGCGGAAGCCAGAATTGACGTGGCGTGGTCGGAGAACGAACACGAATGGAATAATTGCGACCCGCAGTATCAGAACGACGAGCATTTGCTGCTGAAAAGCTACCGCTTGGGACTGGAGACTGTCGGGGTGCAGGAAAGAAAGTTAAAGCTGGACTTCATCTCCATGCCGCCCATTGCCAGAGGACTGGGCAGCAGCGCAGTCTGTGTGGTGGCGGGGCTTATGATTGCCAGAGAGGCAGCCAGAGAAGCAGGCAAGGATATCGATGAAGGCCTAATGATTCGTCTGGCAACGGTGATGGAAGGCCACCCGGACAATATCGCACCGGCCATTTTGGGCGGATGCGTCGTCAGTCTGATGACAGAGAATGAGATTGTGTCACAAGCGCTTGAGGTCCACCCAAATATTGGACTGATGGCGCTTATTCCTCCATTTGAATTGTCCACGGAGATTTCACGAAATGCCCTGCCGGACCAGGTGCCCCACAAGCAGGCCATCTTTAATGTGGGACGAGCCATGCTCTTAACACAAGCCTTGGCATCGGGCGACATGAAACGCTTAGGGCTAGGTCTGCAGGACCAGCTTCACGAGCCATACCGCATGCCCCTTATTCACGGAGCGGAAGCAATCAAGGAACAAATGGAAGCCATGGGCTCCGTCAGAACCGTCATCAGCGGAGCGGGACCAACCCTCTTGGTGGTCTATGACAGGGAATCGGACTTTGAAGAGAAGGCAAAACAATGGATGAAAGCCCAGAACCCAGACTGGCAAGTCAACCCTTGGCAGGTGAGCAAACGAGGGGCTTGGGTTAAGAAGTAAGAAATACAATAAGAGATGAGTGAAGCGCAAGACTGTTTATGGTCTTGTGCTTTTTTGTTGCTTCTCATGATGCTATCGTTGTGATAACCTGATACTGGAAAAAGATTGAAATTGAAATGATAACTAAGGCTCGCTACTATAGACGGAAGAAAGGAACACGACTATGAAGAAAAAATATATCATCCCCATCCTTGTTATTCTTCTATGCATTCTTGCATTGGTTTTGGACTACAGTGATTATACGTTGATGGAAGACGGTTTACAGCAAGACATGTTTGAAAAAAACTCAGAAATTATTGGACCGGAAGGAAAGGATTATCAACTGCAGTATTCGTATGCTAAAGGTCGCCTCCATTTTTATTCAGGCGAGATCTATCGGGATACGCAGAAGATCCCTTTGATTTATGCCTACAAAAAGCACTGGTTATTGCCACGCTACAAGCGAGAGGATTATGTATTGCGTTACTCCGATACCAAAATCACAGAGCATGGTCCGGTACTTAAAACGGTGGTTTTCGAATATCTAGCAACTCATAAGGATGAAAGCCTATCCCTTGAGGTGAAGAGAAGTCCCAATTACAAAACATTTTTATTGCTTGCAGCCTATGCCTTTGCAACATTCTTAGGAAAATTTTTGAAAGAGTAAAGACTCTTTCGTTAGGGAGGAACATTGCATGTTGAATCAGTTATTCAAGTATTTAGAAAGACCGCCTGTATACACCAAAAGCACTTGCAAGTTCTGGGACGATGAACATGTTTCAAAGGGCTTACTGGAAGCGCACTTGAATCCTAGGCTGGAGGCAGCCAGCAGACAGCATGATTTTATAGATAAGTCAGTTGAATGGATCTCAGAGATTGCTCCTTCATCGGTCTACTCGAATCTCTTGGATCTTGGTTGTGGACCTGGCTTGTATGCGGAACGGTTTTATAAGAAGGGTTACAGGGTAACTGGGATTGACTATTCAAATCGGTCAATCAACTATGCGGTCAATAAGGCTGCTGAGAATGATCAAGACATTCACTATAAGTATCAAAACTATCTTGAGATTGATTATAGGAATGAATATGATCTGATTACGCTAATCTACTGTGACTTTGTGGTGTTGTCTGATGAAGAACGGGCCACTTTGCTTAAGAAGATTTACAATGCCTTGAAGCCAGGCGGCAAATTCATCGTGGATGTATTTACTGTGAAAGAATTTGAGGATCGAAAAGAGAGTCATACTTGGGAAATCAGCGAGAATGGCGGCTTTTGGAGACCAAACAAGCATTTGTGTCTGCAATCTCATTTTATCTATGATAACAATGTGCGGCTTGATCAGTATACAATCATTGATGAAGAGGGAAAGGTAGATGTCGTTCGAAATTGGTTCAAAGCTTATACGAAGGATACAATCATAGAGGAGATAGAGAAGGCTGGTTTTTCGAACATCATGATTTACTCGGATGTTGCAGGCAAAGCATATTCTGATGAGTCAAAAACAATTTGCGTAGTCGTGGAGAAACAATAGGTAAGAAGTTGAAATAATGCGCAAGGCTGAATCATGGCCTTGTGCTTTTTGTTTGCGTGTCAAAGAATCCGTGTATATATCTTGCAGGGAGTGCATTAAATGCTCTGAGGGCGAATACTGCGGTTGTATGAGGAGGAAGAATGCAGAAAGAAGATGTTAATGTTGCTGCAAAGAGTTTGATTATCGTTTACTCGTATCATCATAACAATACAGAAAAAATTGCCAATGAATTCTCAGCGGTGTTGGGTGCTGAAGTCAGATTCCCTGACCAGATAGAGATGGAGGAGCTGGCGGGGTATGATCTGATTGGTTTTGGAGCGGGCATTGATAGTGGGAGACATTACAAGCCCTTACTCGATTTTGTTGACAGAATGCCAACTGTCAAGGAGAAAGCGGGATTCATATTTTCGACAAGCGGAGTGCAGGGCGAGAAAAAAGTCAAAAAGGATCATGCGCTACTGCGAGAAAAACTCATGGCAAAAGGCTATACCATTGTCGATGAATTTAGTTGCAAAGGTTTTAACACCAATGTTTTCCTTAAGTACTTCGGTGGCATGAACAGGGGAAGACCAAACCAAGAAGATTTTAAGAATGCACGAGCATTTGCACAGAAGCTAAAGAGCAACCTTTGATGTGGATTTCTATTAATCAAATAGTTTCTGTAGATACATAGCGGTTGAAGTGGAAAAAATGTGAACAAGCTTAGTAATTGAGAAGCATCTGTTGATCGAAGCGATTCGAGTTTCAGATGCTTTTTGCGTGTGGATTTTTTATAGTTTTACTCAACTAAATGATAAAAAGGAGAGCGTTAGTGATAGAATGTTATTGGATGATTTTGTAAATCAACTTCTTTTTGAATAAGGAAGTTTTTACTAAAAGATTAATTTTAGCTGCGAAAATGATACTGGGGGATAATTATGATACAGGTATTGTTGATTGTATGGGTGATTGGAATGACGCTGATTATTTCAGCACGAATGTATAAACTTGCAGAAACAGATCATTTTGAGAGCTTTAGTTATCCGAAAAGACCGGTATCAAATGGGGATATCATCTTGTCCGTGCTCTTTAGTCTTTCAATTTTTTTAGGTTCTGCGGACTATCTGCTTAAACTTCGAGTATCAGCATTGTGTTTGACTGGCTTTTGCTTGGTTATTGGGTATATTGCTTGGAAACGATTCAGAATACATAAGCGATTTGGAGCCGTTGTTTTATCCATTTGCTTGCTCAGCATTACAGTGTATGTTTCATTTTTGATGTGGAATTGGAATCCTTTTGGCTTATAGAGGAGAAATGAATAGGGGAATAAATATGAAGATTATCAATCGTATAGTAGTCGTGATTGCTATACTTGTTTGCTTTGTTATTGTGCTGCATAATGGTAGTTCTGTTGAAGAGATATTGTCTGAAATAGAAGACAAGCCGATTGTGGTGATTCATCAGGAGGAAGTTGAGAAAGGAATGATTGTCTTTTACCAGCAAACTGGACTGGATAATGAGTATGTATCATTTGCATATCTGAGAAACCAATTATTTGGTGGATATAAATTGCAGACATCCGGCGTACAAGAGATGGGGAGTGCATTGACTCGATATGGTGTTTCGTTTGGTTCCCTTCCAGGAATCGTAGAAGACTTTCCAACGGTTTGTTTTGGATTGCTAGAGAATGAAGATATTGTTGAGTTAAAGGTCTTTGAAAAAAGTCGCATGATTGAGCAAGACGTAAAAATCGTTACTACAGGTGATAAGACATTCTGGATTAGTGAATTGGAAGACTTTCAAGGAACGGATTGGATTCTGTTAGGACTTGATAAGGTCGGTGAAGAAGCGATCAAGATTGAAACAAATCTTTGATAGAGAAATGAATATAAGGACTTGACGTAGACAATCAATTACATATTATTCAAGATAAGGCTCAAATTGTACTTGAATATGAGCTACAACAAATTTTGAAATAATTTAGTTGAATCTACACATTGACAACTAAGTATCCTAGGAAATCTTTATTATTCCTTTTTACTGCACATATAAAGAAAAGTATGGTGCTTAACTAATTATAATAGGTAGGGTTATGCTGCTTAATTCGGATACGGTAAAAAAGTTAATCTCAAAGACTGTTCAAAGATTGAAGTAGGTTAAGGATTATGAAAGAGACAGATTCTAGAGGGAGAAATGAAATGTTATTTATAGATTTGGAAACAGAACGATTAGTGCTTAAAAATATAGAGAGAAGTGATGCGGATTTTATTTTCGCGCAATTTTCAGATGCGGAAGTGACTCGATACTTATTTGATGAGGAATCACTCACAGATATGAATGGTGCAGATGAGATTATTGATTTTTATTTACAACCAGAACCAAGGCTTCAACATAGATGGATTATTGTTCGTAAGTCAGATGGAATGAAGATGGGGACAGGTGTATTTCATTGCTGGGATCATAAAAATGCTAGCATAGAAGTGGGGTACGATCTAAATAAAAATTTCTGGGGTAATGGATACATGCTTGAAGCTATGCAAGAGATCATTCGCTTTGCAAGAGATAGGATGGACATGAAAGAAATAAGAGCCTGTATTTATGTTGAGAATCAAAAGTCAATTAATCTTATAACAAAGCTTGGGTTTATAGTAAAAGGGACAATGAACGAAGTGTTTAGAGGTGAAAATTACTTGCATAATACATATTCATTAGCTGTAAAATGACCAGATTCGGGCACAACACCAATCTTTTCTCAAGTATTTCGGTGGTATGAACAAGGGAATGCCAACGCAAAAGGATCTGAAGAATGCATGAGAATTTGCAGAAAGAGTGAAGGTGAATCTTAAGAATGTGAAGCGTAAAACAAAAATATGAAGAAATGAGTGAAGCGCAAGATCGTTATGGTCTTGCGTTTTCTTATGGATAAAGATAAATGTTGATTGATGTTTTTGAAAATTATGTAAAATGAATGGCGGAAATTGGCTTATTAGTGATAAAATGTTATTGGAAGTTTTTCTGAAGTGAGTTTTTCAATGACTGACTAGTTTGACATAATTGATAACCACTCTAGTCGATAAGTGTAAATCAAATAATGGTGGATAATGTCACAATATAAATGGTTAAAACATCTATATCTGCAATTAGATTTTACGAAGAGCATATAAAGGTGTTATTTACGTGGGAGTTTAAAGTGGATAAGGCATACGAAATAGGCCCTAAAGGAAACCAATCATTGGTTTATGCAAATAAACTTGATGATTTATATCACAGGAATATTTCATACCGTGAAAAAAGATTTGTGTGTCGAGAATGCGGTGAATACGTTACATATGTACATCGAACTAAATACAATTCATTCTTCAGGCATCACAACAAAGAAATAGATAATGAGTGTATGCTTAGAAGAAGCAGTCATGCTACTGGGAATATCTATGAGAGAAAAGGCCCGTTATTAGTTCTTTGCAAGAGTACTTCCACAGAGTATAGTCTTATGATGAGGTTTACTAGTGTGAAGGAAGAACTGTTAGTAGGGAGTAAGTATTCTGGTAGTACTCTTTGTATCGGAGATAAATCCGGTGACAAGAAGAATAAATATAGTATTGATCAGTCTCGGTTCATTCCTGATGTATCGTCATACTTGGATATAAGTTTTTCGGCTGAACGCTATTATATACATTATTCTCCAAGTTCTGTTGAAAAGGAGTATTCAAAGAAATGGGGGAAGGAAGCCGAGGGATTCCAATGTAATAGGATGTTGTTTAGTTGTATCGGAGAGAAGGGATATAAGGTACGAGTCAACGATGAGATTGAGCTAAATGTACCATATTATGTTGCGACCATAAGAGGCAAGGAATTTGAGGGAAAACGATTTGTTGAGAGTTCTTTAATGGGACTTCTTAAGTTAAATGAAAAGCCGTTTCAATACCTAGTCTATAAGATTATTATGCGTGCTGACTCGGATGTTGACTTCAAAAAAGCCAGCCAGTATGCGCGAGATAAGTTTAAAGTCAATCTTGTGCATCAAAAGACAGAAATTGATTTGATTTGGCCTCCTGCAGTAAGAGGAGTCGATGAAATAAACTACTTTGGCAGAAGTGGTGATGCACTGTATAGAGTTCGCTATGGAAAAATGACTGAGAGTATTAATGTTTATCAGGACCGTTCAAATAGTACTTATCATATAACATCTGTGGATTCCAATACTCAATCTTTGAGAGTGCCAATTAGTAATGAGAATGAGTTGATGTGTCTTGGTGAGAATAATACTACTTTGCTCTATTATTTATCTAATAGGCGTTTTCAAAAAATCAATAGGAATGTGAATGAAGTGACAACTTGTGATGTATGTGGCAACAATCTCAAAGGTCTTTATGAAACTTTACCGCAGGATGCTACGGTTAATGTTAGCGCTAGTATTAAATCTGAAATACTTCTTATTAGGAATGGAATATTCTATTCAAGCTATAAATTGAATGACGACAGAACAAAGAAGATTCAAGGTATAAGATATGGTGACACATTGTTCTGGAAGTATCAGATGACATTGGAGAAGTTGGTTGAATTTTGTCAGAAAGAGATGAAATATAAGCAAAGCGATGCGCTAATAACTATAAACGATATAAAGCGATTAAGTAGAACACCAAATGTTCCCTGCAAGCCTTGGTTGAGAAAACTATTTTTGTATATTGATATGGAGGCTCGGTTACAAGGGATTATGAAGAACTATATTAGAAACGGTAAAATCCCAATTGGTGTAGAACGACTTCTGTACAGAAAATATTGTGAAATGAGAGATGATATAAGATGAAAACGAAAAATTATTTTGTGTCAGGGAGTGTAAGCCAAACCATAAATAAAGATGAATTTGTTTTCTTAGTAAATCAGCTTGATCGTTCAAAGTTGATCAAACCGATTGTAGCAGTGCCAAAAGAGTTTAAAAAAGAAACTAAAGGTTTCAGGATTAACAAGTTGCCAACAGAAATAATCTGCCGTATTTACTATTATCGTCTTTTTAAGTTCCAAGATCGACGATTTGAAGAGGTGTTCTCAAATCTTATAGAAGCGTTGCTGACATCAATTGATCTTGGAATAAATGAGCAGATTGCGACAAAAGAAGATGACTTTTCAGCAATAAGAACAAGGCTAACAGGTGTAAAAACAGATTATTTCATTCGATATGTTGATGGTTTACTAAATACTTGTTTTGTGGATCGAATATTCTTGTTTTTCAAACTGATATCAGTTGAACTCGATGAAAAAAGTAGTTCATACTTAGAAATTAAAGTGGAAGAAAAGAAGAAAATTCTCGAATTGGAGAAGAAATATGCAGCTGAGTGTCAAGCTGAAGTTGAAGCAAGAGTTGCGAAGATCGAAACCGATCATAACCAAGTAGTTGGTCGTCTAAAAGGAGAAATAAAGAAGCTCAAGGAAAATGATAGACATATACAGGAGAACCATCGAAAAGAGTTGTCATCTAAAGATAAAGAAAACGCTATTCTTCGGAAGTCGATTTCAGATCTACGAGAGGATAATAATAAATTGGTTGATCAAAAGGACCATCAGATTGATCATGCCCAAAAAATTGTTGACGCGTTAAGACGTGAGAACGAAGTGTGCAATTGCGAACTTATTGAACTTCGATCAAAGTTAGCTATGAAAGATGATAAGTTCAAGGAAATTGCATATGATAAATGGCTTGATGAACATGAGAAGCAGGTTATGGAGAAGGCCGAAGCTGAACATAAGGTTCAACAGCTTACTGAAGCAATAGATGATTTGGAAGAGAAAGTAAAGAATCTTCAATGTGAAAAATCAAGGATTGAAGAGATGAATGGGAAGTTAGAGAAAAATACTAGTGAGTTGATTGAAGGAATCAAAGCAGCTGCACAGATGCTTGGATTAAATGAAAGTGAAGTACAACACCAGGTTGATCTCACTGTTGTTGACGGTCGATTATGTGATGAAGAGGTCGAAGAAACGGATGATATTACTGACTTCATTTATGACTTACAGACTAATTTAGAAACTGTTGGTATCGAGGAAGATCTATCTTCTCAAATGGCAAAATATATCTGTTCAAGCATAATCCTCGGGAAGAACATACTGCTGATAGGCAATAATCCTAAAGAAATTGCCAATGCGCTTTCAAATGTATATTGTGCATCTGATTCAGCAGTAATAACAGTTCCTTATGGATATAGTGATATCAACTTTATGAATAAGGCTATTGATGCTTTGCATTCAGAAGTTATTCTGATAGAGAATTTATTGGATAACTCATTTGAAAGCGCTTATTATCCAGTGATGAAAAATCAGACTTCCAAGATTCTAATTTTCTCGCTTGAATCTCCAGAAATGATTAAGCTGTTGCCAAGCGGTATATTGGGATATCTATCAGTGCTTAATGTTGATAATTGTAAGACATTCAAACGTTCTGGTGAGCTGTTCGAAGCGTCGGTAACTAAGGATATTTTTGAGAAGGAAATAGAATATGAAGATAAGAAAGAAGCTTATAATAATCTACAAGGGCTAAAAAAGAAACTTAAATTATCGCGTGCGGTAATGCTTGAGATGGCTAATTTAACGGCGGTGCTTCGTAAGTTGGGAAGTGAATCAGATTCACTTCTCTGTATTATTGTTTTCTGTTTAAGTATTTGGATGGATGATTATTCTGATCGAGAAGCTTATTTAGATATTTTTGCAGATTTAGAGCTTAAGGAAATGGATATTCGGAAGTTAAAGCTAGCGTTGGAGTTAGGTGATGAGTAATAAGAATAATGTGGTAGATAGAATCAACCAAGATTTGAAGATGAAGCCACTAAATGCTGAGAATACGATTGATCATATAACTAGAATTATCTATTCTGCAACTTCATTGAAAATTAGATCTGATGTGCTTGATATCGAGGTGGTTGATGGTTTTGTTTTTGATAATGGACGGAGCCAAAAGAAAGTAGTGCAATTAAGTTCAGCGTTTCTTGATTATATGATTGGACAGTACCCAGAAATGAATATCTGGTTTAAAGGTAATGAAGAGAAATCACCGGCCACAATTATAATAAACAGACTAAAAGCGTTTGGGGATCTACAGCTAGTGGGTTTTAACTCTCATTTGATGTTGCCTGACGAAGAGCTTTTTCAGGTAAAGAAAGGGTTATATCATGTACGCGGCTTATGTGACGAAAAGAATGTTTCAATGTCAGGATTAGTGCCTTTGCAGTTAGGAAATACCAAGGATGAAGTCAAGGTGCGAGACATCAGGGCTTTTTTCAATGGTGTAAAAAAGGCCGATGAGACGTGGAAAGCGTATATTGAGAACATAAAATGGCAAAAGATAGATATGGAAAGAATGAGTTATGAAGTTTTTGATCCGTATAATAAGTCTTTTTTCGCTAATGCATGGTGTGAAATATCTAGATTACCACATAATGAGACAACAATCTATAAAGATGAGTACGGACATTTTGGTTTTGTGAAATTCAGTAAAGGAAAGTGTTTTGTAAGTGAAATAAGCAAGTTCTTGATAGACAACTATGAGGTCAATAGGTTCTTATTGGGTCTAAAAGCGCGCTGCAATAATCATGCGAAGGCGCATTATCAGTATGATAGTGATTATGTAACCTTGCACTTGGAATGCAATTTACCAACGAAAGAGCTGTCACTGCTTTATCTGTACGGTTGGCCAGTAAGACATATTCAAGACAGATATCATTTTATTTTTCATGAATCGATATGGGATTTGATATATGAAGTGTTAGAAAATTTATGTATTGAAGTTGTAGGAGATTAAGATGGAAAAATATGGCGTAAAATGCACACATGATGCTTTAAAAAAGAAGTTGATAGATTATGTGAAAGCGCAATATCTAGGCGAAAGCAGACTCTTGCATGCAGCATGTGAGGGAGCCATCAATGATGAAGGTGTTTTATATCAAGAGCCTTATATTGAGGCGAATCCTGCGTATGAAGTTTGCGAGAACGGCATTCAGAAGTCTGAATATATCCCTCAAGACATAAAAAATATCTTAGGCAAGATGACGGATGCAAATCTTGGTGTATTCAGGAACCCTTATAAACATCAAATTGAAGCCTTAGAAGCTTTTTATCGGGAACAAGATCTGTTTGTTACAACTGGAACGGGCTCTGGTAAGACGGAGTGTTTTATGTGGCCTATGGTTAGTAGTTTAATTCATGAGGCTTCAACAAACACGAAATCTTGGGAGCAAAGAGGTATCCGAGCATTGATGTTATATCCGATGAATGCTTTGGTATCTGATCAAATCAGTAGATTGAGAAGAATGATTGGTGTTAGTGAAGAGGGCGAAGGATTTCATTCGGTTTTTTGTGAATGTACAGGAGATGAATATACAAGAATTCCTCAGTTTGGCATGTACACAGGGAGAACTCCATATCCAGGAGAGAAGAATAAAACTAAGGATAAGGAATTAGCGGATACACTGAAAAGAGATCTGGTTTCTCAAAATGACTCAATTAAAAGTGTACTAAAGGATATTGGGAAGTATCCGGCAAAGAATGATTTTGAAGGTTTTATTGAAGGTCTTTACGAGAACAAGCATATAACAAACGATTTGGATGCCGAGATGATGACGAGACAGGAAATGCAGCAAACATGTCCTGATATCCTGATCACCAACTACTCAATGTTAGAGTATACATTACTCCGTCCAATTGAGAAGTCCCTATGGGAACAAACTAGACGTTGGTTGGATACTGATGAAAAGAACAAATTGCTAATTATTATTGATGAGGCGCATATGTATAGAGGTGCTGCTGGTGGAGAAGTTGCTCTTCTCATTAGGCGATTGCTCTTTAGGATAGGCATAGCTAGAGATCGAGTCAGGTTCATTATGACTAGTGCGTCTATTCCTGATGATTCTAATGAAGAGGTTAAGAACTTTGCTAACAATATTTCTGCTGGATATAGCGAGAACTCTAAGTTTGACATCATACGAGGTTCTAATCAGAAAATCAAAATTCCTGGAAAGTATAACTTGTCTGCTGAAGAACTGGCTGAACTATCAACAGATGATTTTTCCTTGGATGAAGAAACGAGGCTGAAAGGTATCAATAACTTTGCTAAGAAGTTTGATGAGAACATTGAACTTGCTTCTTATGAGAAAGGTAGAATGTGGCTTTATGATCATTTAATGGAGTTTACTCCTATGCTTAAAGTTATGAGTCAATGTAGGGGAAATGCCATAGCATTAAAAGAGTTAGCTAGAATTGTCTTTCCTGATGACTCAAAATCAACATCTGAGAAAGCTATTGAAGTATTATTAAGCATTGCTCCATTGGCAATGAATAACGAAGATCAAGTATTATTCCCTGCCCGTCTTCATATGATGTTTAGAGGGCTACAGGGTATTTCAGTATGCTCAAATCCAGATTGCTCTCATGGAATTCATGAAGAGGGGGTGGGTGTAGGTAAAGTTTATTTTGGTAAAAGTCGTAATGTTTGTAGTCATTGTGGTGGCAAGGTATATGAGCTTGTCAATGATAGAAGATGTGGCGCTTTATTTTTGAAAGCTTTTATGTATGATGATACAAATGGTGCTCGGTATATTTGGAACGAACCTGGTGAAAAATATGATCAAGATATGAAAGAAGTGCATTTGTACATAATCCCAGAAGATGGAAAATATGAAAAATCAAATGATATTAAAGTAGGTTGGCTTGATACCTACAGTGGCAAACTTTGTTTTGATGATTCACATGCAGATGATGAAGGCTTTTTGCATGTAGTTTACCACAATAAAGAGTTAAAAGGTAAACCAGGGGTTTTGGCTTTCAACAAATGTCCTAAGTGTGGAAAGACTCATATGAATGCTTCGGACTTTGTTACAAAAGGTAACGAATCCTTTTATAATTTGGTTTCTGAACAGCTCAAAATACAAGCGCCACGGATATTCGATGAAGAAAAACTTAAGAAGTCTCCGAATGCTGGAAGGAAGGTTCTTTTATTCTCAGATAGTAGGCAGAGAGCGGCTGGACTTGCTATAGATCTAACCAAGTCCGCTGATGATGAGGCAATGAGAAAAGTAATTGTTTTGGCTGCAAAAAAACTTCTGGCTTGGGCTGAAGAGAATAATATGGAACCTTCAATGGATATGCTGTATACAGTGTTTCTTCACGTTGCATATGTCAATAATTTGCAACTTTTTTATGGTGGAGATAATGAAGCGTTTAACAATAACCTTGAGCAAATCGGAAAGAAAATTAAGCGTGCAGAAAAACACAAAAAACCCTTGAAATATAACTCGCTCAAGAACGATTTTAAGACAGTGCCTGAGTTGTTTCAGATTCATATGTTGAAGTTGTTGTGTAGTAGTTATATTTCTCTTTCAGATCTTGCTCTATGTTATATTATGCCTTGCTCTGAAGACCGTATTGATGAAGTAATGGATATCTTGGAAGAAAATGATATACTAATGGATCGTGATGATTTTGAACTTCTTTTTTCAGCTTGGGCAAACCATATCATGAAAGATTCTTTTTCGCTAGACGAAACGATATTAAAAGATGTCAGAGAAAATGCGCATAATCGCCGAGTGCCAAGATATGGATTAGCGTCTAACAAAGAATTGCCTAAATATATTAAGAAGATCTTGGAAAGTAAAGAGTTTGGAAATAGTCAGGAAGCAATTGATGCTATATATGACTGTCTGAAGTTATATACAACTACTCCAAATGGTGAAGAACAAGCTTACTTAAACTTGTCGTACATTAAAATGGTTGTTAATGAGAATCAGAAATGGGTGTACTGCCATAAATGTTCAAGTGTATTTCATAGCGATCTGTGGGGGTATTGCGCTCATTGTGGTTCGGATAATCTTACGGTTATGGATGAATCTGAATTGCAAAGAATGGACTTCTGGAGAAGGCCTGTAATTGATGCGGTGCTTAATGAAGATAAGAAGCAGATAGCCAGTATTAATACTGAAGAACATACAGCACAATTATCCCACATTGATCAAAGAGATGAAACTTGGTCAAAGACAGAGAACTACGAAATGAGATTTCAAGATGTTGAAATCGGTAATCAACCTGTGGTGGATATTCTAAGTTGCACGACAACAATGGAAGTGGGAATAGATATTGGCTCATTAACGGCTGTTGGTCTTAGAAATATTCCTCCCATGAGGGAAAATTATCAACAGAGAGCTGGTAGAGCTGGTCGTAGAGGATCTTCAATATCTACTATTGTCACTTATACAGATAATGGACCTCATGACAGCCACTATTTTCTGCATCCAAAGGAAATAATATCTGGTGATGTTAGAGCACCATGGATAGACTTAGCGAATAAAAAACTCATCAAACGACATGTGAATATTGTTATGCTCAACGAGTATCTGAAGCGTTTGAATTTGGGAATGGATAAATTGAGTATTGGTGATTTTTTCGCTTTGCACTTTCAGAATTTCAGGTCTTTTCTTGAAGATTTGAGCCTGTCATCTGCGGAAATTGGTGTACTGATACCTGGAGACACTTTTTATGAAGTTGAACAAAGTAAGCAAGATCTTTTGCATTTGCTTGAAATCGTAGAGTACAAGTATCAGAGCAACCCTGATGATTACAAGGATGAAAGACAGAAAATAAAGCCTATAATGGATGTTTTATATGATGAAAGTGTGTTGCCAACCTATTCTTTCCCCAAAAATGTTGTGAGCTTCTTCATAGAAGACAAGTACGGTAAGAAAGTGGAATTTACGCCTAGCAGATCGCTTGATCAAGCGATTAGTGAATACGCACCTGGTCGTGTTATTAAGGTTGATAAGAAGACATATAAATCTGGTGGAATATATAGTTTTCATTCGAAGTTTAGACCAGACCATTTTGATAATCCTGCCCGTCCGTATTTTGAGAATAACGAATATTCTAAAACTCTCTTTTCATGTAAAAATAAATCGTGTGGCTGGTTTGGGCTTTCATCACCTCCAGACGGTAAATGTCCATTCTGCGGTAATAATGAAATTTCAGCAAGGAATTTCTTGAAGCCGTGGGGGTTTGCACCTCTTAATGCAACCAGTGTAAGTGAATCACGCTCTGATAGTACAATGTCATATGCTGAGATGCCCTGTTACTCTGCTACGCCATCAAAAAATGATATGATAGATACAAATTTCACATATATAAGAAAGGCTGAAAGGGCAGATCAAGCACTCATTGTTTTGAATAAAGGTCCAAGTGATAAAGGTTTTTTTATTTGTAAGGACTGTGGTGCTGCTGTTGCCGGCGCAGAAGAACTGGATCGGAGCGTAAAGAAGCCATATAAATCACAGAAATCGTATAAGAAGTGCCACCATAATGATGTTGAGAATTATGTGTTAGGGCATGAGTTTATGACGGATATGGTAGTTTATGAGTTTGAACTTGATAGAAATAAGATTAACGTTGATGCTGAAGATTTTTGGATAGGTTCGGCGGCTTTAACTCTTGCTGAAACGTTAGTTTTGGCGGCAGGGCGAGTATTAGATGTAGAGTTCAATGAAATTAAAAGCGGATATAGGTTAAGATATTCACGGGATAAAGTTTTTGTTGATATTTATTTGTTTGACAGTCTATCGAGTGGAGCTGGTTACAGTTCGGAAGTTTCGTACAAAACGGATGAAGTGATTGATAAGGCATTTGAAATACTTAAAGATTGTAACTGTGAGTCATCTTGTCATAATTGTATCAATCATTTTTGGAATCAACGAGTTCAAAGTAAGCTGAATAGGCACTTTGCAATTCAATTGCTTGAATGGGGGACTCAAGGTAAAATAGCAGATTCGCTGAGCTTGAAAAAGCAGATCGAATTATTTTATCCAGTACAAAAAATTCTTGAGATGGAGGCTGGTTTCAGAGTATGGCATGATAAGCAGACGATTATGGTAAGCAAGAATAGTAAAGATATGCCAATAATTGTTTACCCTGTAATGTGGAGTATCAACGAAACACTTCGAAGGTCGGGGGCGCTAGAGTTATCGGATGCTTTTATTAAGAAATCCTTGCCAGAAGCATATCATAAAATAAAAGCTGAATTTTAATTGATCATAAAAGCATTATTATTGTTAGTGTGGGATTACAAACAAATGGTTAGTTGTGTTTGAGGAAATAATTAAGTTTACGAAGTGAAGGAGGTTTCTATGAGTCAAGGATTAATAGGTGGTGGTACTAGTTATCAAGACCAATCACTTGCCGATATAATTGAAGATATGGAACGATGGTTAGCATATTCTATAGAAATAATGGAGCTTATTAATAAGGATGTGAAGAGATCGAAAGAGAATACATTCTGGGACAAAGTGCCATGGAATTTTCAGATGACGTTGCTGTCTACGCTAACTTGTCAAAGAACATTTATTCATGATTTTGAAATGATTATTCGAAGATGCAAGGAGGATGATATAACGGAAAGAGAAGTTGAGTTACTTAGAGGGATAGGTATTACAGCAATAGAGTTTAATAATAAATATGGAAAAACATACAACGAAGAGTATCGTTGGAAAGATTATGATAGTTTGGATTTTAGAGTGGTAGAGAATCTTTATGCAGAAGGAAGGGATTTTTTTGTTACTCTACAAGATGCTGCAAATGCTAGTAATAGATTGAAGGATTATATAAGCAAACAACAAAAGATTATTCATCAGAATAATGTGAGTCAGAAAATAACTGGAAATGGTAATCAGGTCGCAGGAGTAAATACTGGGATTATGAATTTTGATAGCAATTCAGTTGATAATTTTCGAGAAGCAATCACGGAAGCAATTGGAAAAATTAATGAATTAAATGATGTATCAGCCGAGCAAAAAGAACACTTGGGTGAAATTCTTTATGAAGCTGAAGGTGCGGTTCAAGACGAGGATATGAGTAAGCAAATTGAGGTAAAAGCTAAGTTTAAAGGTTTTATGATGGGTATTGGAAAAGCTTCAGTCAATGTAATTAGTGTTCTGAGTAGTTTAACTGCCATAGCACAGTTTTTTGGTATAAATCTTTGAATATTATCATGTGGAAAAAATGAGAAAACATATTCGATTTGTCTGATAAAAGAGAATTGGACAAAGCATTTTGAAACTTCTCTTGCAATCCCATTTCAAAAAGTGCATACTAATACCTAATATCATTTATTCTGAATGGATTGGGGGATTGGCATGGCGAAGATGATTGTTTCTGATTTGGATGGTACATTGCTGCGAAGTGACAAGACTGTTTCTGAACGTACGGTACGTGTATTAAAGGAAATGGAAGCTGAGGGGAACAAGGTTGCCTTTGCAACGGCACGACCGCCACGGGATGCCTTTCGGTTGATTCCCGATGAATTGAAGAACGATTTGGTCATCTGCTATAATGGCGCCATTATCTACAGTGATAAGAAGGTAGTTTATAGTCAAGAGATGCCGCTTTCAACAACTTTGAAGATTTTTGAACTCGCTGGCCAGTTTGGTTTGGATCAGATATCTATGGAAGTTTCTGATGTGCTGCATTCGAACTTTGATGTGGCAAAAGTCTTCGGTCCGATTCCTTATAGTCCTATAGAACTTTCGTCTTATGATTTTGCCTCCACTCACAAGGTGATGATTTACGCCGAGGAGAAGATCCCTGAGGGTTTCATTGATTCCTTGCCGGATTCCTGTACGGCGGTGGTAACGGATTCAGGAACCCTTTGTCAGATTGTGCGGCGGGATGTAACCAAGTGGAACAGCATTGCCCATGTTCTTGATACGCTTGGGTTGGATCATTCTTCTGTGATTGCCTTTGGTGATGACTACAACGACATGGAGATGATTCAGAACTCCGGTGTGGGTGTCGCCATGGGGAATGCAGTGGCTGATTTGAAGGCGGTAGCCGATCATGTCACCGTTTCCAATGACGAAGACGGCGTTGTTGCATTTTTGCAGGCTTATTAGGAATTTGCTTTGTGGCGTGCATGCATAAATGACTGATTTTGTGGTAGTAAATGATTGATACGTGTTTGTCAGCTGCGGAAATTCGACTCATGAATTTGGTTGCTTGACAAACGGATTTTCGTAATGTACGATAAGTTAAGCGATGAGCAGGACGGTTAGAGGCCACCGAAGGCAAAGAGAGATAATTCACCGGCTGAAAGGTTATCCGAATCGATCTTTAACAAATCACCTGCGAGCATGAGTCCCTGAATAGAGTAGGGGATTCCGGAGCAAGCCGTTATCTTGTTTAAGCGACAGGACCAAGTGTGTCCTGTAAGTAGGGTGGTACCGCGGAGTTTTCGTCCCTAGATCTTTTGATCTAGGGGCTTTTTTTATTTGATAAAGAGAGGGAGAGAAAAATGGCACGATTTGAAGCATTGTCCAAATTGCCGGTAAAGGAAAAAGAAGCCAATATCCGCGCAAATTGGGAAGCGATGGATTTATTGAAGAAAAGCATCGAAACGCGCGAAGGCAACGAGCCTTTCGTGTTCTATGAAGGCCCACCAACAGCGAATGGTCATCCGGGCATTCACCATGTTATTGCACGTACCTTGAAAGACGGGGTTTGCCGTTTCAAAACGATGCAAGGCTACCAGGTGAAGCGTAAAGCCGGTTGGGATACACACGGTCTTCCCGTAGAGATCGAAGTGGAAAAGATCTTGGGATTGAATGACAAGACTGAGATCGAAGAGTACGGCATCCACAACTTCAATGAGCAATGTAAAACATCCGTTTTCAAATATGAGGGCGAATGGCGGGAAATGACCAAGCAGATGGCATACCTGATCGACTTGGACAACCCCTACATCACATTGGAAAATGATTATATCGAAACGGAATGGTGGATTCTGAACAAGTTCTTCGAAGAAGGATACATCTACGAAGGACACAAGATCCAACCATACTGCCCACGTTGTGGTACTGGTCTTGCTTCTCATGAGGTTGCTCAAGGCTACGAAGAGATCACGTCTCAAACCGTAGTGGTAAAAATGAAGCGCGTTGGCGTTGAAAACGAGTACTTCCTGGCATGGACAACTACACCTTGGACATTGGCAGCCAATGTTGCCATTGCCGTAAATCCAAAGGAAGAGTACGTAAAAGTTCTTTCCAAAGAGTCAGGCGAGATCTATTACGTAGGCAAGGCGCTTGTTGACCAAGTGGTGGAAGGGGAGTATGAACTTCTTGAAACCATGACAGGCAAAGACCTAGAGCATATGGAATACGAGCAATTGATGCCGTTTGTGGAAGCAGACAAGAAGGCATTCTTTGTGACACTTGCTGACTATGTAACCATGTCAGATGGTACTGGTTTGGTTCATATCGCACCGGCATTCGGTGAAGATGACTACCAGGTTGGCAAGGCTTACAACCTGCCGGTTCTTCAACCGGTTGACGACAAAGGCCAATACACAACAACTCCGTGGAAAGGCCGTTTCGTAACCGATGATGACTTGGCTATCGAAATCATCAAATACTTGGCGGGCGAGAACAAATTGTACGCACGCAAGAAAGTGAAGCATAACTATCCGCATTGCTGGCGTTGTAAAACTCCATTGTTGTACTACGCGAAGCCAAGCTGGTATATCGAAATGACCAAGCTGAAGGATCTTTTGATCGAGAACAACAACAATGTGGAATGGTACCCGGGCTATGTCGGCGAGAAGCGATTCGGCAACTGGCTGGAGAACCTGAACGACTGGGCGATCTCACGAAGCCGTTACTGGGGTACACCGCTGAACGTATGGCGTTGTGATTCCTGTGATCACACAACCAGCGTAGGTTCCAGAAAAGAATTGGCGGAGCGTGCGATCGAGGATATCGACGATTCCATCGAATTGCACCGTCCGTATGTAGATGACGTGCATTTGACTTGTGACAAGTGCGGTAGCCGCATGACACGTGTCAAAGAAGTAATCGACTGCTGGTTCGACTCCGGTTCTATGCCGTTTGCACAGCTTCACTATCCGTTTGAAAACAAGGATGTCTTTGAGCAAAACTTCCCAGCGGACTTTATCTGTGAAGGCATTGACCAAACGCGTGGATGGTTCTACTCCTTGTTGGCGATCTCGACATTCGTTACCGGCAAATCACCATACAAGCGGGTTTTGGTTAACGACTTGATTCTGGACAAAGACGGAAAGAAAATGTCTAAATCCCGCGGAAACGCGGTTAACCCATTCGAGATGTTTGAAAAGTATGGCGCGGACGCGCTGCGTTGGTACCTATTGTATGTATCACCGGCGTGGACACCAACCAAGTTCGACGAAGACGGTCTGAAGGAAGTATTGAGCAAGTTCTTCAATACAACTCAAAACGTATACAACTTCTTCACATTGTACGCAAACACGGACGACGTGGATCCAAAGGAATTCTTTGTTCCAGTGGAAGAGCGTCCTGAGTTGGACCGCTGGATTCTTTCCAAGTTCCAACGCGTATTGAAGGAAGTATTGGAGTCTATGGACGGCTACGATATGAACAAAGTGGTTCGCCGTATCCAAGACTTTGTGAATGAAGATCTTTCCAACTGGTATATCCGACGTTCTAGAAGAAGATTCTGGGGTGGCGAGTTGAATGATGACAAGAAGGCTGTTTACAACACGACTTATGAAGTGTTGAACGGATTGGCGCGTATGATCGCACCATTTGCCCCTTACTTGGCAGAAGAAATGTATCAAAAACTGACTGGCGAAGAATCCGTTCATTTGGCAGCATATCCTGAGCATCAGCCAGAGCTGATGGATGACCATGTAGAAGAGCGTATGGACCTTGTACGTACTTTGGTAACCCTGGGTCGCGCGTCTCGTGAAGAAGCGAAGATCAAGGTGCGTCAGCCAATCGGCAAGGTTATGGTTGACGGCAAGCATGAGTCTTTAATCGGCGACTTGGTTCCATTGATCCAAGAAGAGCTGAATGTGAAGGACGTTGTTTTCGAACGAGACCTGAACAGCTTTATGAACTTTACCATCAAACCAAATTTCCGTGCTGTTGGACCGAAATTGGGCAAAAAGATGGGCTTGTTCGGCAAGGCATTGGCTGCCTTGGACGGAAGCGTATATGCGCCGAAGTTTGAAGCAGGCGAGTCGGTTGCTGTGGATTTGGCAGGCGAAGAGTTTGTTGCAACAACAGATGACGTGCAGGTAACCATCCAAGCCAAGGAAGGCTTCAATGTTTCCATGGCAGACAACCAATTCTTGATTCTGGATACGACGTTGACTGAAGAACTGGTTCAAGAGGGCTATGCGCGTGAGCTGGTTTCAAAGGTTCAAAACCTGCGTAAGTCAAGTGGCTTTGAAGTAACGGATCAAATCAAGATCTACTTCGAAGGTGACGAAGAGATTCAGGCAGCGGTTGAAGCCTTTGGCGAGTATATCCAAGGCGAGACCTTGGCTGTATCCATCGAAGCGAAAGCTGGATTGGAAGAGCAGCAGAACTTGAACGGCCATCAGACAGGCTTGGCGGTTGAGAAACTGTAAAGTCTTGAAATAAGTTTTTGAACAAAACTAAAGTCCGCACTCTATTCACTTTATAGGGTGCGGACTTTACTCTTTTTTAATTGTTTTCACGTTTCCTCCTTGGAAGATCTTCCTGAATCAAGACTGGCGTTACGTTCTCTTACTCCTGTGATCGCAAACTGCTTTCGATCCTCTTTACCGGCTCAGTCTTTCATCAGGAGATGTTGAGATGTTGACTGTCGACGTTTTTGGTGGAATCATCCCCTTTCTCAGGATGTCTAGCATCCTTTGTTACTAGTAATATACCACTTTATATTCGTTCTAATCAAAAACACGAGATATTGTTGTTAAAGTTCACAAAACCACTTTATTTTGTACACACAAAGGACGCTATCCGTATTTCACTAACCTGGACAACGCCCCTCATGCTTTGATTTCATTTGAAGTTTTAGGTGGACTCCCCTCCTTTATTTACTTTCTCAGGCTGATCTCCCTCATTTGCGAATTTTAGAAGTGTTGCTTTGGTTTTTACGTTTACTTCATGTCCATTATCCAACTTCTGCTTCGCTTTTCACACGTCACGGTCATTTTCTAATGTCATGTTTCACTTGTAAAAACCTTGGTACTGTTTCTAAAATCCATGGGGTCATTGATCAGTCGCAGGCTATCATTTGAATTTCAAATTTCCTTTTCGTTCGGTTGACATCTCAACCGATTCGAAGTAAAAATTGAAGGTTTCATTTGATAGTCGGTTGTTCCGGATTTACTGGAACCACCTCCAGCTTCTGAGATCAAATCTATTGTTTTACCTTTCGTAAAACAATAGCCCAATCGGTCATCTATGGACCAACTTTTCAGTTGATCTATTGGATGCCTTTTGGTAATACATACTTACCACCCAACTAACAAATTAAACATGAAAAGCCGAAAGTTTATGATTTTTTCATAGTCCACGGGTATATAATAGAAGCAGTGGAAAAAGCAGGTAAAATACAGGTAATTAAATAAAGTTTTCTTGGATTTAACCATTTCTTCATCTTTCTTTGTTCTGATTTTCATCCCGCGTGGATAAGATGTAATCAGAAAGAACAAAGGAGGAAACAAAATGATTAATCTTGAAAACATTGATGTATTAAAGGACCGAGCGAATGTCTCTTATCAGGAAGCGAAGGAAGCATTGGAATTGTGCGACGGCAATTTGGTGGACGCGCTGATCTACCTGGAGAAATCGGAGAAGATTCGACCGGAGAGAAAAGCAGCCAGCGAACGATTTGCTGAAGGCAGCAAGAACTTTGGGGAAGAAACCAAAAAGGTATTCTCGAAGATGAATGCGCATCGCTTTATGATTCAAAAGAATGGTGAAACATTCTTGAACATTCCGTCGATCTTGGCACTGATCTTGATCATCTGCACCTTCCCGGTATCAGTTGTACTGTTGGTCTTGGGTGTAGTATTCGGATTTAAATTCAGAATTCGAAACAAAAAAGGGAAAGCTTACGAAATGATGGAAAAGATCAAAGAAACTTTCTCTGACGACGAACCGGAAGCGTAAGGAGGACAACCATGGAAAACGAACTGAAAAAGATTGATATTTTAAAGGAACGTGCAAACGTAACTTACGAAGAAGCGCGGCAAGCATTGGAAGAATGCGACGGCAATTTGGTTGAAGCATTGGTAAAATTGGAAAAGGAAGACCGGATCAAGCCGAAAGCGGAACCAAGAAAAGAGCGAAAAGAACGACGTGAGCGACCACGCAACGAAGAACGTTACGAACAGCGTCAACACCGCAAGGATGAAATGCGGGAAGCGGGCGAAAAGTTGAGCAAACATCGCTTCGTATTACACAAAGGCGAGCAAGTCTTCTTGGATCTTCCCACTTGGGTAGCCCTGTTGATTATCTTGTTCACCGTACCATTCTCACTATTCGCGCTGCTGTTGGCCATTATTGTCGGATTCCAGATGCAAATTCGCAGCTATACCGGCAAGGAATACAGTGTTGACCAGCCGATTCGAGAAGTAGCCAAACAAGTAAAAGAAGAATTTGAGAAAGAGGATGACGAGGCGGATCAATAGATTCGCCTTTTCCCTTTTTTATCCAAAATGTCGTATAATGGGGGAGAGGGAGGCGGTCGCATGAATGAGAAGATTCTTGTCGTAGAAGACGAATTAAAGATTGCACGATTTTTAGAATTGGAATTAAAATATGAGGGCTACGAAGTCAGTTCCGTCCATGACGGACGAGCTGGGTTGGAGGCGATTTTAAGCCAGTCGCCGGACCTGGTGATACTGGATTTGATGCTGCCGGGGATGAATGGGATGGAGGTATGCCGCCGAGTGCGCCAAAGCTCGGATGTGCCCATTATCATGCTGACGGCAAAGGATGATACCATGGACAAGGTTATGGGGCTAGATTTTGGAGCCGATGATTACATGACAAAACCCTTTGCCATTGAAGAACTCTTGGCACGGATACGGCGAGTATTCCGTTCACAAGAAAAACCGGCGAAAATTTCCGCGTCCAAGAAGTTGTGCGGCGGCGCGCTTTGTTTGGATCCGGACAAGCATGAGGTTCATTGTGAAGATGAATTGATTAGCTTGACGAAGAAGGAATTTGAACTGTGTCAGTTTCTCATGGAGAATCAGGACCATGTTCTGACGCGGGAGCAGATTATCGAACGCATTTGGGGTTATGACTATTATGGCGATTTGAAAATCGTGGATGTCTATATTCGAACACTGCGGACGAAGATCGATGAAGCATTTGATATGAAATTTTTCCATACGGTTCGCGGTGTGGGTTATATTTTTAAGGTGGAATAGATGAAACAGAAACGCAAGGAAATCAAGGAAGAAAAAAAAGCGCAGAGACAAAAGAAGAAAACCCAAAAGAAGCAAGCCCAAGAGAAAAGGAAGAGCAATCCTATTTTCTCGGGCATCAGCTTTGTTGGGAAATTAATTCTGCGGTTGGTGCAGAGTGTGATTCGCGCCATTCTCGAAGCCATTGATACTTTCCGGGGAAATGGAAAGGACTCGCTGGCATCTGGCTTCGACCGCTTTTTGTCCCTGTTCAGATTGAACATCACCTTCAAACTGACCATGAGCTATGGCTGGATTGCTTTAAGAACCTTGATTTTTGTGAATCTCCTGGTATTCTTTGGCGGCAAATACGGCTTGCAGACCTATCAGATTTGGCAATTGGAAACGAGAGCGGCCGTCTTTGCAGAGGATTGGAAAGAAACGCCGGATACTTCCCTTTTGGATCGGCTGATCCCTAAGGAACATTTGGAGTATGGGGTCTTTGATGCGGAAGGCACATTACTTGCCGGGAAAGAAGGACTGACTTATTCCGAGATTCGAACAGACAACGCTTACTCGCCATGGAGTCTTTCCTATCAGGATTGGTTCGTATCGGAATCTGTTTTGCAGGGCACGTCGGAGTCACCAGAGAAAGTCTTGATTCTAATGCGGGATACCCAGCAGACAGAAGAGATCTATGTGGCGGCAGTTGCCATTGGATGGATCATAACGGTTTTCTGGTGGATGATTGCCATGATTAAGGCATCGAAAATTGCAAAGAAGCATTTGAAGCCAATTCATACAATGACAAAAGACGTACAGTCTCTTTCGACCAGTGTTTTGTCTGAACGCTTGCAGGTAAACGGCACTCGGGATGAATTGAAGGATTTGGCCCAGACATTTAACAGCATGATGGATGAGATAGAGGAATCCTATGGCAAGCAAAGGCAGTTCGTGTCGGATGCTTCCCATGAATTGCGTACGCCGATTGCGGTTATCAAAGGCTATGCGGATCTCTTGAACCGGTGGGGCAAGGATGATCCCGAAGTGCTGTCCGAGGGGATTGAGGCAATCCGCAGCGAAACGGACTTTATGCAGTCGCTGGTGGAGAGTCTCTTGTTCCTGGCGAGACGGGACCGTGGAACGCTGAAGATGGAAATGAGCGAGTTTTCCCTGTCTGAACTGATGGAAGAGATCACCAAGGAAACCAGAATGATCGACAAGGATCATGAGATCGACGGGCGCTTCGATATGTGCCCGACGGTATACGCCAGTTACGACAAGCTGAAACAGGCGATTCGCGTCTTTGTGGACAACAGCATCAAATATACGCCGGAAGGGGGCGAGATTCGCCTCTCCTTGCGTGAGACGAAACAGACCTATGCCATTCAGATTGAAGACAACGGCATTGGGATTGCCAAGGAAGACCAGCCGCATATTTTTGACCGGTTTTACCGGGCGGACAAGTCGCGAACCCGGCTGGGCGGCGAGACGAAAAAGACCCAGGGAACCGGATTGGGCCTGGCCATCGCCAAGGTCATTGTGGAACAGCACGGCGGTGAAATCTATCTGGAAAGCGAATTGAACAAGGGAACGAGCATTACGCTCTTCTTTCCCAAATCGGCTTTGAAGAAACCGAAAAAAGACGGCGGAACCACGTAGGGACCGCCGTCCTACTTTTTGTCCAATCGTTTGCCTTGCAAAAAAACGGAATGATATACTTAGGGTAGAAAGATCAAGGAGGATCAGAAATGAAAAAGATCATTTCATGGATTCGTTGGGGCAGAGAGGCCTATCTTTTTGACTCGACTGCCTATGTATTAAAAACATTTTTGGGGATTTTGGTGGCGTATTTGATTGCCAGATCCAATCCCTTGTTGCAAAAGGATATTATTTCGGTGCTGTTCGGTCTGATGCTGACCTTGGAGCCTGTGTCCATTACGGGGATCCGCGTTGGGAAAGACCAGGTGATGGCGACGGTGCTTGCCGCTGTTGCGACGGCGCTGATTATTTTCTTCGGTGGAAATACGGCGATTACCGTGGCGCTTGGCGTGGCCTTCACCGTCTATGTGAGCGTTAAGATCAGTTGGCGGTTTGTATCGCCAGTGGCTTATTTTACGGCGATTTACATGACCCAGTATGTGCAGACAACGGCGGCAGGGGAACCCAGCATGCTGTTGACCTTTCAATTAAGAATGGCGGCGCTCTTGTGCGGTGTATTAATTGCCATCCTCTTCAACATGCTGTTTTCACAGATTGGATACCGAAAAATGCTGAAGAAGCGGGTCCTCTTTATTCTGGAGGAGCAGAAGCGACTGTTGGCGGCCGGCCAGGAGTCCTTTGAATCAGCCATGGCGCAAATGCCTTTACATTTCGCGGATATCGAATGGGTAGGCGCCCAGATTCGGGATCGGGAACACGAGCTGGAAAAGCTGCCTTCCTGGCTGCAGCGGGGCAAGGAAGAAATGCTGGAAGCGAAAACCGCTTTGAAAGAGATCAAGGAAGTTGCCCATTTGCTCTATGATATCGGCTTGGTTTTGGAAGTGGAATCGATCAGCAGCCAAGCGGACCAGCAGCTGCGGTCTCAGTTGAAGCGGTGGGAACAGGCGATAGAAATCAAGAAGCAGTCCTTTGCCATGCATCTACCGGAGACTAAAATTCCTGCTGTTGAAAACGAGCGGATTCAAAAAAATATGGAATGGATTGAAACGAGATATCAGACATTGGTATAGTGGAAATGCGAACCGAGGAGAATGGCTTTGTGCCGGCTCTTCGGTTCTTTTTGTATTGGCGAAAAAAAGCCCGGCGGAAGCCGGGCATGACAATTAACTAAATCAGGTTGAGTTCTTTCAATTTTGCTTCTGTCGGTACGCCGTTAGAATCCCATCCCATGGAGTCGTAGAACTCATCGATAATGACGCTTTCATCCACGACTGCACCTTCACCAAGTCCGTCTGGAGCTGCTTCTGTTCTGAGTCTGATTGGAAGGGTGTCGTCTCTTCTAGTGAAACCTTCGCGCACATTGAAGAGGCGCTCTAAATTGGAAACACGTTCTGCGCATTGAAGCATCTCTGCCAGGGTCAGCGAATTGCCGGTGACAGCGTTGTATACTCCTGTCCAGGTCTCGCCTTTTACGGCTAGGGTGATCGTGGTGAAAAGACAGGTTCCTAGCAGGTTGGTGAGCATGCTCAGCTCTTTGAGGGGTTTGACCCAATGCTTGTCAGAGTCCTGCGTGTTGACTTTCTTTTCGGTGATTCCTAACTCTTCGGATAGATATCCAAGCGCATCGATGGTGGAGGCGTAAGGCCGTAAGTGGTCGGCGCCGCGCTCTGAACCAAGATGGGATAGGACTTCTCCCTTGCTGGCACGAACGCCGCAGGAGGCCAGTTCCATGCCCTTGACAGTCATGACATAATCTTCAGCCCCATTACCAATGACTTGAGCCGCTCTTTCTGAGCCTTCTGCCAAAAGATTGCCAAATCCCTCTCGAAGAGCGATTTTTCTTGTCAGTTCAATCATGGCCTCGCCGTTTCCGAAATTGAGCTCGAGTCCGTCGGTGGTGTCTGTATTGATGATGCCTTTTTCATACCATTCCATGGCGGTAGCAATGATTTGACCGGCCGAGATGTTATCCAGTCCGTATTTGTTGCATTCGAAGTTGGCCATAACGACCTCATTAAGGTCTGAGACGCCGGTCTTTGAACCGTAGGCGCCCAAGCCTTCGAACTCAGGGCCGTAACCTTTTGTACCGCTGTACTTGCCATGCTGGATCTCGGTTTTGCGTCCGCAGGCGATGGGGCAGGCGTGGCAGCCTGTCGCCTCGACCTTCAGCACTTCATGATAGGCTTCATGGCCGAGTTTATCCGCGTGCTCAAAGGTCGTTGTCTGCCAGTTGCGTGTAGGCAGGCAGCCGACTGAGTTCATGGCGCCAGTGAAGGTTGGTGTGCCAAATTTGGATAGAAGAGAGGCGACAAAAGGTTCCTCTTTCAGTTCCTTGCGGGCTTGTTTGGTGTAGAGCCTGAATGCTTCGGGATCGGAGATCTCTGTACGCTTTCCAGAGCCTCTGACAACCAGCGCCTTGACATTCTTGCTGCCCATGACCGCTCCAGCGCCACCTCGACCTGCTGCCCGGTGGGCATCGACCATGATCGCGGAGAATTTGACCAGATTTTCGCCTGCAGGACCAATCTCTGCGATTCTCACTTTAGGGTCATCAAGTTCGGTACGGATGGCTTCTTCGGTTTTTTCTACATCCAATCCCCAAATGGTTTCTGCTGGCATGAATTGAACTTCATTATCTTTAACAAATACGTAAACGGGGGTTTCTGATTTGCCCGTCATAATGATCACATCATAACCAGTTTTCTTGAGTTCAGGAGCCAGCATGCCCCCAACATTAGAGACACCGATGGTTCCAGTGAGTGGGGATTTGAATCCGACACAGGTTCTTCCAGACGATGGTGCCAGAGTACCATTGACAGGTCCCATGGCGAAAATCAAGAGATTTTCTTCGCTCAAGGGATCCGTTCCAGGCTTCACACGATCGTACATGAGCTTTGCGACAAATCCCTCGCCGCCAATATAGAGCGAGCGCCATTCATCAGGAATCACTTCTTCTCGAGTGACTTTGGAGCTTAGATCGATCCACAGCATTTTTCCGTTGTAACCCTTCATCATATTACCTCCCAAAAAAAATTGAGCCCACAAACATTCTTATGAATGTTCATGCGCTCCTTTGCCAATGGCAGGCCTGAAAATTGCTCTTCAGACCCTGTCGCTCCAAGCGACCTCGGGGGCCGGGTGGAGTCGGAGACGATTCAATTGTCTTGGTCATCGTGCATTTCTGATAATATGATTATAAAGTCTAGGGTTACACGAGAGTCAACCCAGTTTTACAGGAATTTGCAATTTAATTAGCATATGGCGTTCTTCCACCTCAAATATGGGCAGTTCAACGACCACTTCGCAGATATAGTCGCCGACAATTTTATAATTATGGCTTTTGGCAAAATCAAAAAGAATTTGCGCGTATTCCAGCTCTTCTTCAAAGCAAGGACAGTAGAGGGACAGATAGATGTTCTCGGGAATATATTCGATCATCTCGTTGTTGTCATAATAGGAGTCAAGGAAGACAAACAGCTCTGTGGAGTACATTCGGCCTTGAGTGATCATCTCTTTTCTAAGAATGGTGCCCACATTGCAGAAATAAACCTGCGGGAGTTCTTGAGCGATGACCTGATTCTTCAATGCTCTCAGGATGTATTCGTATCCTTCGATGGTATGCTCATAGATGTTTTTGCCGCCATCGAAGACAAAGATTTTTCTTTTTGGGGTGTGCTCAATGACGACCTTGCCGTACTCGGGAGGTACGTGATAGCGGTCAAAGTTGCTGATGGTTGCGTTGACGGCTTCTTTCATCCGCATCAACTTCGTAATTTGAGAGTCGATACTTTCTCTTTGGCGGGTGAGCACGCTTCGCATTACGGAAAGATCCTTCTGATCAAAATGCTGCTTGATCTCCTCAAGGGACATGCCCAGTGCCTTCATGTAGAGGATCATATCCAATACCGCACTCTGCTTAATGGAGTAGTAGCGGTAGCCGGTCTGTTCATCCTTGATCTGAGGTTTCAACAGTCCCAGTTTGTCGTAGTGCCTCAGTGTGTCAATGGTAATGCCGTTCAGTTTGGCCATCTTGCCTATGGAAAGTCTGTCCATGGGGAGCTCCTTTCTATAAGAAAATCTTGGGGATGTTTTAATTATAACCAGAAAATGACAATATGAGAACGTTATCCTTGTTAATGAGGTGATTTTTTCAGTTTCATTGCCCGGTTGTTATGATGCTTTTTGAACTATTAACTTTGAAGATGGAAGTAGTGCTGATGATCAGGCTTAATTGATTATAGGTTTATTTGTGTAAGGAAACAAGAAACGCATCGAAACAGAGACAAGCACTTTCTGTATTCGATGCGTTTCTTATTCGAATCTGTATCATAAAATTTTACGACTTGATCCATTTAGCTGAACTTGTCGTAGAAGATATGCTCTTCTGGGATGCCCTTTTCCAATAGCACTTCCACAATGGAATCGATCATTCTTGGGCTGCCGCAGAGATAGGCTTCACGCTCACATTGTTCCGCCAGATCTTTCTGCAAACAGCTGGTGACCCGGCCCAATTGCCCTTTCCACTCCGCCTCGTTTCGCGGACGGGAAAGGGAAGGAATAAACTCGAAACTGACGAGGTCCGATTCGAACTTTTTCATCTCTTCCAGGAAAAAGAGGTCTTCTTCATGGCGAGCGCCAAAGTAGAAGGTAGCCTTTCTTTGGCTGTTGATGGCCTTCAACTGATGCAGAATTGACAGGATGGGTGCCATGCCGGTGCCGGCTGCCACCATCAGGATTTCACGATCGCTTTCCTGATAATAGAAGTCGCCGTATGGTCCCGTAATAGTAACGGTATCGCCCACTTCCAAATATTTGTGCACATAGGTGGAGCAAATGCCATCGGGAACCAGACCGATAATCAATTCGATCTTATTGTGGTCCAAAGGACTTGAGGCGATGGAATAGGCCCGAAAGACCTCTTCGTGGTTGCCGGGGTATTTGGGCGCTTTCAGCTGCACATACTGGCCGGCTTTAAAACTGATTTCCTCTCCTTCCGGCAGGGTGAAGACAAAATGCTTGATATTGGGGGTCAGGTCCGTAATGGAAGCGACCGTCGGATGAAATTCTTTTACATTAAAGAGTTCTTCCGGAATGGAGATGGCGATGGGTTCCTTGACCTTCAGTTGGCAAGACAAACGGACGCCTCGTTCCCGTTCTTCCGGGCTGATATAGCCTAATTCCGTCGGCAGGATTTCTCCGCCCCCAGATTCAACGGTCACTTTGCAGTATCCGCAGGATCCCTTGCCGCCGCAGGCGGACGGGATAAAGATTTTTTCTTCCATCAAGCCGGAGAGCAGGGTGTCTCCGCCTTCCATTTCGATTTCTTTTTCTTCATTGATTTTTACCTTGATGATCCCGTAATTACCAATCGTCTTTTTAGCCAGTGTGAGCAAGAAGGCGAGGAAGCCCGTAAATGCGGTGAAGATTAATAGGGTTGTCAGTATTTTTTCCATAAGAGCCTCCTAGGAGATTTGTACAATGCCGGAAAAACCGAGAAAAGCCAGCGCCATAATGCCGGTGATGATTAGGGTGATTCCAGGGCCCTGCAGGCCTTTTGGCACGGCATTCATCTTCATGCGTTTTTTTATGCCGGCAAGAGCGACAATGGCAAGCATCCATCCCAATCCGGAACCCAGTCCGTACAGGGTCGAGGTGATCAGGTTGTAGTTGCGGATGGTCATAAAGAGGGACACACCCAGTATTGCGCAGTTGACGGTGATCAGGGGCAGAAAGATGCCCAAAGAATGATAGAGGGAAGGAAAGTACCGTTCCACAATCATTTCAACCAATTGAACAATGGCAGCAATGCTGACGATGAATATGATGTACCGCAGGTATTCCAGCCCAAAAGGCACCAGCACGTAATGGTAGAGCAGGTAATTGACGGGGGCGGTAATGGCCAGCACAAAGGTAACGGCCTGCCCCAGCCCGATGGATGTCTTCAGATCGCTGGATACTGCGATAAAGGAACACATGCCCAAAAAGCTGGAGAAGATCATGTTGTTGGTGAAAATGGATGCAAAGAAAACAACCAATGGATTCACTGTCATTTTGCCACCTCCTCTTTGTCTTCTTTCTTAAGGGTATGCAGGATCCAGATTAGAATACCCAGCATAAAGAAGGCGCCGGGCGGCATGATCATAATGGACCAAGGCACCCAGGATTCACCCAGAACGGCAATGCCGAAAGTCGAGCCGAATCCTAAGAGTTCACGAACAAAGGCGATGGACAAGAGCACCAAGGTATATCCGCTACCCATGGCGACTCCATCAATAAAGGCGACATGAGGCGGATTGGACTGGGCGAAGGCTTCACACCGACCCATGATAATGCAGTTGGTGATGATCAAGCCGACATAGGGTCCCAATGCCGTTGAGATTTCTGGGAAATACGCCTTGAGGAAGATATCCACGATAATGACATAGGCCGAGATGATTAAGACCTGGACCATCATGCGGATATGCTTGGGTGTCCATTGGCGAATCAAAGAAACGGTCAGTTCCGAAAACGCCGTGACAAAGATCAGGCCCAAACCCATAACCAGGGAGTTTTTCATCAAATTGGTGACGGCCAGGGCGGAGCAAATGCCTAGGATTTGCCGGGCGATGGGATTGTCTCCCCACAAGCCTTCCAGGAATATGGTTTTTGTCTGTTTCATTCAAATTCCCCCTTTGCATATGCGTTCAGATAGTCAGTCAGATCTGCGTTCAAAAAATTTCGAACGGCATTGCTGGTGCCGGTTGCGCCCGATATGGAATCGACATTGCCGCCGGTTTCCGGCCGATAAATCAGATAGTCGGGTTCTGTCGGCAAAGTCAGATTGTCGAATTGGTCCAAATAGTCTGCTTCTTCGATTCGACCGCCCAGACCGGGGGTTTCACTGTGAGAGACTATGGAAAGTCCCAAAATCTGGTTTGAACTGAAATCAATACCCATGTAGCCGGTGATATTGCCCCACAAACCCTTGCCTGAAACGGGAAGCACGAAAGAGGTTTCATTGAAACGGTACAGTTTTTTTGAATCGTAGGTGATGGATTCAAAGCTGTTCTGGTAGAGGGTTTGTATCGCCTCATCCGTTGCATCGTCCGGAAGCAGATTGGCTGCTTCCAAGACCTTTTCCTGGTTTTTGACTTCAATGTTTCGTTCAATGCGGCTGATGGTGACTTCATTGATTAAAGCCAGGGCGCCAATCATGATCAGGGTGATGACCACCATAAATCCTATGGAGTAGGAGTAGCGGCTATGAAGCTTGTTTTTTGCCATTTACTTCACTCCTTTCCTTTTTATGTGCTTTCCAAGCTTTTACGGCTTCATCCATCAATGGGGCAAAGGTATTGCCAACCAGGATGGCAAACATGATGCCGCCGGCAAACAGGGCAAACCCGCGGATAACGACCGTTACGGCGCCAATCAAGATGCCGTAGACCCATTTGGCTTCCTTGGTTTTGGGACTCGAGATTGGGTCTGTCACCATAAACATGGTTCCGAAAAGGAATCCGCCGGAAAGAAGTCCGTAGGACAAAGGCAGAACCTCTTGAAAACCCAAAGCTGAAAGCAGCAGGCTCATAGCAGAGAATCCCACAACCGTTCCGGCAACAGATTGCCAGGCAGCGGTTTTTGTATAGAGCAGGTAGGCGCCGCCAATCAGAATCAGCAACGCGCTGGCTTCCCCCATGGAACCGTTGACGGTGCCGGTGAAGAGAGAAAACAATTCTGGCAGCTGGCCAGAAGCTCGGTAGACAAGCATAGGGGTTGCACTGGATAAGGCGTCAACGGGAATGGAAGGCGCCGTATAGGCGGCAAATCCACCCAAGCCTTTGGAAAAGTGCGAAGACCATTCTGTCGTCATCGGACCGGCAAAGGAAACATAGACAAAGGCTCTGCCGACCAGGGCTGGGTTGAAAATATTCTTGCCGAAGCCACCGAAAACCATCTTGCCGAATATGATGCCAAAAAGAATGCCCACGACCGCGATCCAAAATGGGGTGGAAGGCGGCAGGGTTAAAGTAAATAGGATGGCGGAAACCAAAACGGCTTCAGAAACTTTTGCCTTGGTCTTTCGAATGAAAATCCATTCACCGAAAATTGCTGCGGCGATTACGATCGCTTGCAGCAGCAAGGCGCGCCAACCATAAAAATAAATGGATGCCAAAATGAGCGGAAGCAAGGCGATTTCCACTTTCCGCATCATCGGTTGATTTTGTAAACCTTTGATCTTTTTCATAGACACTCCTCTCAAACTTTCTGTCTATATATTGGTACCCAATGATTGGGAATTTTTCCAAGTTTCTTGGGGTTTTTCTTATTTTGGGGTACACTATAACCATTAGGAGGAATTTGCATTGAAGTCTATCCAGGAGTGCTTGTCAGATTATGAACCAAAACCAATGGATGTTTCTCGCGAATATGCGGTTTTAATCCCCTTGTGGAAAGGGGAAACGGACTGGGAAATCCTGTTTGAGACACGATCAGACTTTATCTCTCAGCCCGGCGAAATTTCTTTTCCCGGCGGACGCGTGGAGCCTGGGGAAACCCCACAGGACGCGGCAGTGCGGGAAACCTGCGAAGAGCTTGGGATTCAAGATTCCGAGATAACGCTGCTGGGACCGGTGGATTATCTGGTCCGAAGAAATTATGTCCTGTATCCCTTTGTTGCGCTGATTGAACCATCGGCAAAATTTAAACCGAATCCAGAAGAGGTGGCGGATTTGTTTGGCGTCTCCATTCGTTCCCTGCGTGATCAGGAACCGGAAGTTTATTGGGTGGAAGAGAAGCATGAATTGCCTCAGGATTTTCCCCACCACTATGTTCCGGGAGGCAAATCCTATCCGTGGCGCAAAGGGAAAGGGAAGATTCTGTTTTATCCGCGGGAGGAAGGCATGATCTGGGGGATGACCGCGCAGATTACCCATCATTTTCTTGAGAAATTTTGTAAAGAATACGAATGAATTGTAAAGAATCAAATAGTTGGATATAATTAAGTGTAAGTACCCATGGGAGGTTGAAGATGAAGAATTTTAGTAAAGGCATGATTAGTGGCATTTTAATCGTTGTTTTGCTGATGGGCATGGTGCCTGGATTTGCAACAACGATGACGCGGACGATTCAAGCGGTGTTCAATGACTATCAGGTTTATTTGAATGGCGCTCGTGTAAACACCTCATCGGAACCGTTTATGGTTGATGGTAAGGTTTACTTAGCTGCAAATGATGTAGCAAAACTGATGGGCAAATCCTTGCAGGTTTCCGGTTCACAGGTGATGATCGGGGAGTCTTCGGGCTTGTCTACGCGTGAATTTTTGACGCAGTCCTACGAGAAGGTTGGCAACATTTATGCCGGTATTACCTGGGTGAATGGCGAGGTTGAGATTGCCGGTACGATTTATCCGTCTACATCGACGATCCTTAGCTTTACGTCTGGAACACAGCGGGTCAATCGGGTGAAATACTTGACGAAGGGCAATTACGACGCGTTCTCTTGTGTATTGGGCATGGATGATCGATCCGGTTCCATCTTGGAAGACGCGAAGAACTATGCGACTGTCTACTTCTATGTCGACGGTTCATTGGAAGAAAAATATGAAATCTATCGCGGACAGGATCCAGAAAAAGTATCATTGAACCTGTCTGGCGCTTCATCCTTTAGAATTGAAGTGGAGCATAACACAAAAGATACCTATGTGGATTTGACAAATATCGAGATGCAGTAAGGAGGCAGCATGGTTCAAGACACAAGCTTGGCAACGTCTCGTCCGTATCCTGACATGGAGCGTGAGATTGAAGCTTTGCTGGAAGCGGAAACAGATTGCACCGCCAATCTGGCCAATATCGCGTCGGTCCTGTATTGGGGCCTGACGGATGTCAATTGGCTAGGCTTCTATTTGTGGAACGGGGAAGAGCTGGTGCTGGGTCCTTTCCACGGCAAGAGCGCAACGACACGCATCAAATCAGGCAATGGCGTTTGCGGCACGGCGTTTGCCGCGCGATCCATTGAACGGGTGGAGGATGTTCTGAATTATCCAGGACATATTCCTTGAGACTTCTCCAGTCAATCGGAGATTGTCATACCCTTAATGAAAGAAGAAAAATGTTACGGTGTTCTGGATGTGGACAGCCCGATCCTTTCACGGTTTACCCTGGAAGATCAGGCCGGACTGGAACGCATTGTAGGTGAAATGATGGAACATCCCATGTGGAATGAAAGAATCGCTGATTAGCGGTTCTTTTTTTTGCGATTATTCGTTTGCAATGAATTTTATAAACTTTTTATTAATAAAATTAGGAATGGTAAAATAATTGAATAGAAAATTGAAAATGTGGAATCATAAAGGTAAGATGAGAGTGGAAGATATTTGAAATCGGACAGAACGGAGGGACGGAAGTGAAAACGTGTTTGGGGTTTTATCGAATCGCAGCATTAATTCTAGGGGTTGCCCTGCTGGCTGGTTGCGGAGCGCCAAAAGAGGAACCAGTTGAAAGAATCAGTCCCGAAATGACGGGGTTTGATGATTTTTATCAAGGCATGTGGGAAGGAGAACCGTACGCAATCGTATATGGCAGCCAGGGATCAGACCAGGATACGCTTCGGCTGAAGAATTTTGCCGAACGCATTCAAATATCCTTGGAAAAAAGCACGGCTGTATCCATTCCGGTGCAATCGGATGAAGCCTTTGCCAAGGATGCCGTGAAGGGAAGCCATTTGATTTTGATTGGCAATCCAGAAACGAATTTGGAGTTTGCTGCTGTCAACGACCAGCTGCCCATTCGTGTGGCGGACGGCAATTTGGAAGTGCCGGATGCGGGATGGACAATCGGCGAGGAGACGGCGATGTTTACATATTTGGTCCCCAATCCGCTAAACCGATCTGCTTATCTGTGGGTGTTTGGGGCTGCCCATGCGGATGCCTTTGAACGCCTTTCAACCATGACCATGAACAACCGGCAAGAAGAATACATGATCAAGGTGGATGAACGGACCCGGTACAGCGGAAAGTTTTCGAAATCATCCTCCGCCTGGACCATCCCAACCCTGGAGGCAAAGGCGACCATTGGGGAGTTCGAGTCGGTGAAAAGCGAACATTTTATTGTCCGCTACGATACAATCGACCGACGGTCCCACGAACAGATTGAAGCGATCATCAAGCAAAGGGAGCTTTGCTACCAGGAGTTTGCGGACCGGCTGGGTGTCGTACCGCAAGGTTTGATTGAAGTGGACATCTACATGACGGAAGGCATTATGGAGCATTTCGTGGGTCGCGACGATGACACCCTCTTGGGAGTCATCTATGAGATTCATGAGCAGGGGGAAGAAGATCCCGCCTATAAAGAGAAGCTTGCCAAAGTTTTTGTTGGAAGCCTTGGGGTGCCGCTGGATGAGATGATCCGGGTTGGATTTGTTGAAGAACTTGCCTCCAGTCGAATTTATCTGATTTCATCGGTTCACCCGGAAGCGGCGATGCGGGAGATTCTTGCGACCGATGCTTACCTGCCGCTTGGATATATGGCGGGGGCGCGCATCAATCCAGACCTGGATGAAGGTATCGTCAAAGAAGAACTGCGGTCTTTCTTCCATTATCTGATTGAAGCCTATGGGATGGAGAACGCGAAGGAGCTGGTTCAATCCAATGAATGCATGGGGGCTGAAGAGGCCATGCAGGCTGTATACGGGAAGGAACTTTCTGTTTTGGAAAAAGAATGGCTGGAATTCATTCAGCCATGAAGAAGTTGCGAAGGGATCACGGATTTTGTGATTCCTTTTGTTTTTGGGTAAAGTAACAAGATTGAAAAAAGAAACGTTTGCCTTAAATGAAAAATCATGGTAATATGTAATTGTCAACGTTGACAATTCTGAAAATTCGCTTTTTTCTTTAGGATTGTCAAGATAATAAGGAAACTCAAAAAGAAATTCTGAAGGGATTTTTTCTTTTTGAAAGAAATTGCCATCGATGGCAAAAAAGGAGGTTAATCGTGAATCGTAAAGGAATTGCATTGTTTTTGGTCTTTATGTTGGCTGGGATCGCTCTTTTAGCCGGCTGTACGCCAGCTGAACCGGAAGTGGAAGAGACGACTCCAGAGCCCGAAGTAATCGTTGAGGAGAAGATCGTAGAAGTGCCTACGAACAACACCTTGGTATTTACTTCACGCTTGTGGAGCGTGCCAACCGAACAGGAATTTGTCATTAACGAAATCCTGAAACCTTTTGAAGAGGAACATGGCGTAAAAATCAACTTCCAGGTGATGGACGATACCACCATGCTGCAGCGTGCGCAAGTGCAGCAGGAAACCAACCATGTAACGACAGACGTAATTATTGCCTATGTTGCCAATATGCCAGACTGGATCAACAAAGGTTACGTAGAAGATATGACAGACTTGATTGGCTCTTGGGATGATCGGAATTTTGCCGAGACCTTTAAAGACAACACCCATATGGACGGCAAGCAGTTTTTCATTCCAGTTGGCGCGGACGTTTATTTGACATTGGCCAATAAAAAAGCCCTGCCATACTTGCCGGCAGGCGCGGACATCGACGCATTGACTTGGGAAGAATATGCAGAATGGGCTGTGAACATCGCGGAAGGCGAGGGTGAAGGAAAAGTTGTTGTCACCGGCGTTCCAATGAAATCCTGGGTTTACCAGTTTGGGGCTGCGGCGCTTTCATATGGTGCGGGGTTCCCTGAAATCAACACACCGGAAGCGGTAGAAGCGTGGAAGATCTACTCCAAGATCGGCGAAGCAGACGGATACATTCCAACAGTATTGAATGTGGACAACTGCATCGATCCAATGAAACGGGAAGAAGCATGGCTGACTGTATTCCATAATGCACGGGCTGGCGAAGTGTACAGCTCGAATGAAACCAAATTCGTTTTGGCGCCTGCTCCTTCAGGACCGTCAGGCATCGGCTCCATTGCCGGAACATCTGGTTTTGCGATTATGAAAGATGCGCCGAATCCAGAATTGGCAAAAACATTCTTGGAATACATCACTCGACCGGACATTCAGTTGAAATTGTCGAAAGGCACCGGCGGATTTATTCCACCTGTGAAAGAAGCGCTTGATTTCTTAGGCGATGAGCCTACCGACGAAGTCATTTCAAAAGCGATCTTGGTATTGGAAAACGGCCGAGTTTCTGGCGTGCCAGGCGGCGACTTCCAAGACTGGGGTGCTGTGAAGCAAGTATTTGACAATTTGTTTGAAAACATGGTTTTGGAAGGCAAAGTTGATCAGGCAATGCTTGATGCTGCCAACGAAGAATTGGATGCGTTAAGGAAATAAGAGATGGGGGCCACCGGGGCGATCCCGGTGGTCCTGTTCTGTCAAGGGAGTGAGATCATGTCAAAGGAACAGACTATCAAGAGACGAAACTGGAACCAAATCGGACCCTATCTGCTCGTCGCGCCTGCACTGATCTATTATGTATTGTTTTGGATTCGACCGGTAATCAAGGCCTTTACGGTCAGCATCACCGATGCAACAGGTCAAATTAGCTTAGACAATTTTCGGCTGGTACTGCAAGACGCCACCTTTGTACCGGCTGCTCAGAATACAGCGATTATTGTAATTTTTTCCGTAACCCTGGAGTTTGTGGCTGCCATGGCATTGGCCCTGCTGATCAACCGGAAGTTCAAAGGCTCCAGCATTTTATTGTTTATTGCCATGATTCCCATGGCGCTGTCACCGGTTGTCTTGGGTGCCATGTGGAAGACGGGTTTCACCACCCATGGCTGGGTGAACAGTTTTTTAACCTATACGGGCTTTTTGGAAGCGGGAGAGAAAATCATCTTTCTCTCCGGTGAAAACCATCTTAAGAACCTGATCCTGATTATTCTAATTGATGCCTGGCAGGTCATTCCATCCATGATGATTATTCTGCTGGCAGGCCTGCAGGGGCTGCCCAAGGAAATGATGGAAGCCTCTTATGTGTTTGGCGCGGGTCGCTGGACAACCCTTCGGAAGATCACCATGCCCATGTTGCGGCCCACCATTCAAACGGCCGTAATCCTGCGTTTGATTTCCGCCTTGCAGATCTGGCTGACGATTGTTATGCTCTTCGGCTTCAGCCGGGTGCCGGTGCTTTTGGAACGGGTTATTTACTACACCGAAGAAGTGCCGAACTTGCCTGACAGCTTTCGAATGGCTTCAACCTATTCGGTTGTAATCGCCATCATTATTACGATCGTTGCACTGCTTTACTTGCGCGTATCGGGGGCGTTCGGTAGAAAGGACGGAGGTGCAAAGGCATGAAGATGAAAGCGATGAAGAAAAAAGCGAGTCTTGCGACGCTTTATATCGTGAGCATTGCCATTGTATTTGCGATCCTGGTCCCGGTGTATTTTATCTTTTCCCTTTCCTTTCTCTCGACCCGGGAAGCCTATCAGTATCCGCTGCCGCTGGTTCCGGAAATGCGGTCCGAGATCAAGTTTGAAAATGGAGACCGTGGCGTTCTCTTGAGCATTTACGACAAGCGGAACAACGAATACGAGACGCTGCTGGACACATCGGACTTCAAAAAGATGTCTACCTATATGCGAACCAATTTAAGTTTGAATTTCACACCGGAAGAATTGGAAGAGAAATCGAAATTGTTGTTGACACAGAATGAGGTGGTCTTTAAGGCAAGGAAGGATGTATTACATAACTACAAGACCTTTTTCCAGGTAACGCGGGATGCCGTACCGGCATTGATCCGCAGTATCCAGATTGCCTTTATCACCATTTTGATATCCCTCAGCATTGGGGGAACGGCCGGCTATACCTTGGCGCGTTATCGGTTCCGGGGCAAGCATACCATGAAATTCAGCATCCTTTTCGTGCGGATGTTTCCCGGGGTGGCCATCGCCATGCCTATGGTTATCATCTTGGCCAATATGGGCCTGTATGACCAACCCTTGGGTCTTTCCCTGGTGTACGCCGTCGGTTCCATTGCATTGACGACCTGGATCACCACCAGCATCTTTCTTGGGATCCCGGTGGAACTCGAGGAGGCGGCACAGGTCTTTGGCGCATCCAAGCTGCGCACCTTCCTGAATATTACCTTGCCTCTGGCATTGCCTGGTTTGGCCGCCAGTTCCATGTATGCCTTCTTGGGTGCTTGGAACGAGACAATCTCGGCCATCATTTTGACCCAGTTTAAACCAACCTTCGCGGTTGTTGTTTACCAGACCCTGTACGGGGCAACCGGACAGGTCAACCTGACAGCGGCAGGGGGCATCGCCCATGCGATTCCGACCCTGATCTTTACCTTTATCATACGAAAATACATCAATCAAATGTGGGGAGATGTCAGCGTTTAGGCTGAGAGGAGGAAACTATGGCAACAGTAGAATTGAAACGATTGAAAAAAATATATAACCGCAAGGTTGAAGCGGTCAAGGGCATCGATCTGACAGTGCATGACGGGGAGTTTCTTGTCTTGCTGGGTCCTTCGGGCTGCGGGAAGACCACAACCATGCGCATGATTGCAGGCCTGGAAGAGATCACGGAAGGGGAAGTGATCATCGACGGAGTCAGTGTGGGGGATTTGCCGCCCAGAAAGCGCAATGTCAGCATGATTTTCCAGAACTATGCCGTCTGGCCCCATATGACGGTCTATGAAAATATCGCCTATGCCTTGAAAATCAAGCGAATGGGCAAGGCTGAGGTGGAGGCCCGTGTCAAAGAAGTGGCGGCACTAACGGGCATTGAACCCCTTTTGGACCGCTATCCGGACCAATTGTCCGGCGGTCAGCAGCAGCGTGTTGCCGTTGCCCGTGCGATTGCGGTCAAGCCCAAGGTCTTTCTGATGGATGAGCCCTTAAGCAACCTGGATGCGAAGCTGCGGGTTCAAATGCGTACGGACTTGAAAGAAATCCATCGGCGGACAGGCGCAACCACTGTGTTTGTTACCCATGACCAGTCCGAAGCCATGAGTTTGGCGGACCGGATTGTCATTATGAAGGATGGCGTGATTATTCAGATTGGAACGCCGGACGAGGTTTACCACAACAGTGCCAATCGCTTTGTTGCGGATTTCATAGGGACGCCGCCGACCAATTTCCTCCGCGTTTCCATCAAGGAAAAGGAAGAAGGCGGATATCGGCTGAAAGGGGATCATCTGGATTTTCTCGCTGACCATCCGAGTCTTTCCGGCTTTGTTGGCAAAGAGCTGCTTCTGGGGGTGCGGCCCGAGAATATCGACGTGGAAGAAGGCGCGCCCATTGAAGCGGTTTGCCGACTGATCGAACCCCAGGGGTCGCATAATATTGTCCTGGCGGAGATCGGAGACCAGCGTATGAAATTGTCGGTCAGGCCGGAAGTGGACTTGGAGGTTGACAAGGTGTTCCATTTGGGATTGAAGCCGAGCCATTACCATTTCTTTGATCCGGATTCGGGTGAACGGCTGGATTGATAGGAGGAATTATGAGAATTGCATTGTGTCATTATCGAATTGGAGAGACCGACGGGGTTTCTCTGGAAATGGATAAATGGAAAGAGATCCTGGAAACGATGGGACACGAGGTCTTTATGATCGCGGGCAGCGCGGGCACGACGGAAGGGTATGTGATCCCGGAACTGGGTTACCGCTACGAAGAGGATTTGCGCATTGAACGCAATGCCTATGTCGAATTTTGGGAATACGCCAATGAATCGGAGCTGATGGCGGCCATCGAAAAGGCGGCGGCACGGCTGGAAGAGCGGTTCACCCGCATTTTTCAGGCGCTGCAGATTGAATTGGTGATTCCAAACAATATTTTTTCCATTGGCCGCAGCCTGTCAACAGCCCTTGCCTTGCAGCGGACCATCGAAAAGCTCGACTTGCCAGTCATCTGCCACCATCATGATTTTCACTGGGAGCGGGCGACCTTCTCCAACCCCACCTGCCAAGGCGTGGCGGATCTGCTGGAATCCTTGTATCCGCCGATCGGCGAGCGCTACCGCCATGTGGTGATCAACCATATTGCACAGGAATCATTGAAAAAAAGAAAAGGACTCGATTCTCTTGTCGTGCCCAATGTATTTGATTTTCAAGGGGCCTTGTGGAAGCAAGACGATTACAATGCCGATTTCAAAAAGAACTTGGGGCTTCGCGACCAGGACTTGATTTTTCTGCAGGCAACCCGGGTGACCAATCGGAAAGCCATAGAATTGGCGATCGACCAGATAGCCGTTTTGAATCAGGCGTCAATCCGGCGCAACTGGGTCGGCAAGACCCTTTACGACGGGCGCATTTTTCAGGATGATACGGAATTTGTTTTGCTCCTGCCCGGTATGATTGAATCGGAAGACGGGTATGAAAAGCGTCTGGCGGACCGGGCTGAGCAGAAGGGGGTCACCCTCCGCTGGGTCGGGGAATGGGTGGACCATTCCCGCACGCATACGGAAAAGCACAAGGTATATTCCTTGTGGGACGCCTATGTATTTGCGGATTTCATCACCTATCCGAGCATTTGGGAAGGCTGGGGCAATCAATTCTTGGAAGCGGTATTTGCGAAAAAGCCCATTCTGATCTTCGAATATGCCGTCTATAAAACCGATATCCAATCAGCTGGTTTTGAGGTGATCTCCCTGGGGGACGCCTATCAGACGGATGAAGAAGGCATGGCGTTTATCCAGCCGTCCATCTATGAAAAAACGGCCGGGGAGATTCAGCGCTGCTTAACCGATCAACAGGTCTATAGCCGGATGGTGGAACATAATTTTCGAGTGGGATTGAGGACCTTTTCTCATACCAATTTAAGGAAAATATTGATACAATTGATGAAAGACTAAATGGGGTGATGGAATGGTAAATATCAAAGACGTAGCGAGACTGGCAGGCGTATCACCGCGTACCGTCTCCAGGGTCATCAATCGAGACAAGAACGTAAGCGAACGAACGCGGAAGCGGGTCCTGCAAGTGATTGACGAAACCGGCTATCGCGTCAACTTGCTGGCGCAATCTCTGCGAAGTAAAAAAACCGGGATTCTTTTCGCCTTTGTCAGCGAGAAGGACAATGCGTTTTTGGGCGAATTTCATAATGTAACCATTCAACATCTGAATGAAGCGGCAAAAAAACTGGGCTACAAGATGATCGTTTCTCAGTCCAATGCCGATCGTGTTCAAGCGGACGAACAGGACGGTTTCTATCTGTTGACCAACGGTTATGCGGATGGGGCGGTGATCTTTGACACCAAGGACGTCGATGAGCGCTTGACCTATTTGCTGGAAAAAAGGATTCCCTTTGTGGTGATCGGAAAGGACAAGCATCATCCCGAATCCTCCTATGTCAATCTGGACAATTACAAGGCTGGATTTATGGGGGCGGAGCACTTGATTGACCAAGGCTATTCCCGCATCCGCTTCCTTTTGGGTTCCGAAAACTACACGGTAAACGAGGACCGAAGCCGAGGCTTTTTGGATGCCATGAACAAGCATGGCTTGAAGCCTGTGGCAATTGATTATGAGATTATCAGTCCGGACCGCGCCTATGCCAAGACCATCGAAATATTGGATTCCGGCGACTGGCCGGATGCCATCTTTGTTTCCGGGGATATGAGGGCGATGGGGGTTTATCATGCCATTTATGAACGGGGGCTGAGAATCCCTGACGATATTGCCGTATTGGGCATTGACGATATTCCCATGGCGGAGTTTTCCTATCCGACCTTAAGTTCCATCAATCAATTTCCAGAGAAAATGGCGATAGAAGCGATCCGCATCCTGGACAGACAAATCGAAACCGGGGAGGTAGGGCAAGGCGAACGTGTGATTTTTGACCCCGAGCTGAAGGTTCGCCAGTCGACGCGGAAATGAAAGCCAATCAGAGAAAATTGAAAGAAACCTTAAGGGAACTCTATGGGGAAAAGGGCAGCGAAAAGATTCTACAGACCCTTTCCTTTGAACCGATAAGCAGGAAGAGGCGGCGGGCGATATGGAGTGAAGCGTCCATCATGCTGATTGCGTACGGTGACAGTGTGCGGGCGCCGGGAGAGGTGCCGCTTAAAACATTAACATCCTTTTTGAATAGGGAAATGGAGGGATGCCTGCCATGGGTACACCTCCTCCCTTTCTTCCCCTTTACATCCGATGACGGGTTTTCCGTATCGGATTACCGGCAGGTTCGGCCGGATTTGGGAACATGGTGCGAAATTGAATGCATGAACGATTCTTTTTCGCTTTTTTTTGATGCCGTGATTAATCATACATCGGTCTCCCATCCTTGGTTTTTGGGATGGAAGGCAGGGGATCCCGCCTACACCTCCTTTTACCTTGCGCTTCCTAAGGAGACCGATGTTTCTGCTGTTATGCGTCCGCGCGAGCATCCATTGCTGACGCCCTTTGAAACGGCTCAGGGCAGGCAATGGGTCTGGACAACCTTTAGTGAAGACCAGGCGGACTTGGATTTTTCCAGTCCGGATGTATTTGTTGCCCTGGCGAGTCTATTGCGATTCTATGCTCAAAAGGGAGCCAGGGGGATCCGGCTGGATGCGATCGGCCACGGGTGGAAAGACCCGAAACGGAGCTCTCTCAATCTGCCCGAGGTGCATCGGTGGATTGTCGCCATACGGCTCTATCTGGACCTGGTGAATGCCGATGTGCTGCTTTTGTCCGAGACCAATGTGCCCCAGGCTGAGAACCTGCTTTATTTTGGAGCAAAAGAACCGGAAGCGCATCTGATCTATAATTTTGCGCTCTCGGGACTGGTCGCCCACGGTTTTTTCAGAGAAACGCCGAAGGAACTGGCTGGGTACTTGAATACGCTGTCGGTGCCCAGAAAGGACACCGCTTATTTTCATGTGCTGGCCACCCATGACGGAATCGGGGTGCGTCCCCTGATCGGTATCCTGCCGGACCAGGAGATCAATGCCTTGGCACAATCGGCCAGAGACCGGGGCGGAGCGGTCAATTACAAAACCAATGCGGACGGCAGCAAATCACCATACGAGTTGAACATTACCTATTACAGCATGTTGAAGGCGCCCGGCGAACCAAGGCCATGGACCGACAACAAGTTTCGGTCCGCCCATATGATCCTCTTAAGCTTGGCGGGGATTCCGGGCGTTTACTACCATAGCCTTTTTGCCAGTGAAAACCAATTGGATGAAAGGGAACGAACCGGCATGAACCGGTCCATCAACCGAAAACCGATTCGGCTGCCGCTTTCAGACCGCGAGGAAGATTGGCTGAAACGCATGAAAGAATTGTTTCAGCTCCGGGCAAGCCATTCGGCTTTCCATCCCCAAGCTTCCCAGGAAGTCACCTGCACCGATTCGCTCTTGCGGATCCGAAGAAGTGCCGCCGAAGAAACCGTCGATTGCGTGGTGAATATGACCCACGAACCGGTTCAGATCAGGGAAGACTGGTCGGGAAGGGATTTGATAAGCGGAGAGAAAGTCAGTCGACTGGAAGCCTTTGAAGGGCGCTGGATCCGATTGGAATAGGAGGACGATATGATTCAACCGAAACGACGAGAATTGCTGATCACACCGGCGGATGTAAAACCGTCCCGGGAAGACTTGCAGGTGGACTGCGTTTTCAATGCCGGTGTTACAACGCTGAACGATGAAATCATCTTGCTTTTGCGTGTGGCGGAGAGTCCCAAAGCTGTGCCGGGAAAACGGGGCGTGGCGGTTATGGAAGACGGCCAGCCGGCAGTGAAATGGCTGGACCAAGACAATCCGCGCTATGACCTGTCGGATCCGAGAGGCGTGAAAGAGGCTGGCACCCATAAAACCTTGTATCTGACCAGTTTGTCGCACCTAAGGATCGCACGCAGTCGCGACGGGATACACTTTACCATCGAAACCCACCCGCAATTGTTCCCGGAAGGCGAGCTGGAAACCTGGGGGATTGAAGACCCCCGGATTGCAAAAGTGGAAGATACATATTGGATTACATATACCGCGGTGTCTCCTGCAGGACCGGCGCCTGCAGCGATGGTGACGCGTGATTTTCAAACCTTCGAGCGAAAAGGCCTGATCCTGCCGCCGGAGAACAAGGATGTATGTCTCTATCCGGCTAAAATTCATGATCAGTATGTTTGCTTGCATCGGCCGGTGCCCAAGGGGATCGGGACACCGGATATTTGGTGTGCATTTTCACCGGATGGCGTGCATTGGGGACAGCACCATCGTCTGTTCGGCGTGCCGGAAGGCTGGCAAAACATGAAGCGGTTTGGCGCTGGAGCGCCTCCCTTTAAAACGGAGGAAGGCTGGGTTGAAGTCTTTCACGCGGCGGATGAGACCAACCGATATGTGCTGGGAATCGCAGTTTTCGATTTGGATGATCCCAGAAAGATTCTCCGGATTGTTGAAGAGCCCATTATGCAGCCCGAGGCGGAGTTTGAACGGAAGGGCTTCTACGGCAATGTGGTTTTTACCTGCGGTCTGGTGGAACGGGAGCAGGAGATCTGGATCTACTACGGCTGCGCCGATACCTCTATGGCGGTGGCGGTCTTTGATCGAAAGGAACTGGAAGTTTTATGGCAAGGATAAAGCGCTTGAGCGAAGGCTCAAGCGCTTTTTTTTGATGAATCATCTTCATCTATGGTACCAAAACATATGGGGTTTTTTGGTATACAAGGTTTAACCAGTTGGCGTAGAAAAGATGGGCGACACTGCGCCAGGTGACAATCACATCTTGGCTGGGATCGTCATTGACAAAGTAGTGGTCGGGCACCTCGATGTCCAGGCCTTTGTTAATATCGCGGTCATATTCGCCGCGCAGGGTATCGGCATCATATTCCATATGGCCGAAAACATAGATTTCTTTAAAGTCATGGCTGCTGACAATGTTGACGCCGGCTTCATCGGAGACAGAGAGCACACGCAAATGCGTCTGTGCTTCAATGGCTTTTAAGGGCACTTCCGTATGGCGGGAGTGCGGGCAGGCGTAGCGGTCGTCGAAGCCCCGGAACAAGAGACAGGTCGGATCTGCGACCTTATGGCTGAAAACGCCGAACCGCTTCTCCGGCAGGGCTTGCTTGTCAATGCCGTAATGGTAATAGAGTCCGGCTTGCGCGCCCCAGCAGATATGCAGCGTAGAGGTCACGTGGTCTTTTGCATAGGCCAGAATGGCTTCCAATTCGTCCCAGTAGTCGACTTCCTCAAAGGGAATGGTCTCCACCGGCGCGCCGGTAATGATCAGACCGTCCAGGCCTTCCTTCATGGCTTCCTGAAAGGTTTGGTAGAAGTTGGACATATGATTATGGTCCGTATTCTTTGGCTGATAGCTTTCCAGTTGGATTAAAATCAATTCCACCTGCAGGGGCGTATTGGACAAAAGACGCGCGATTTGGGTCTCCGTTGCGATTTTCGTCGGCATCAGATTCAAGAGCCCGATGCGCAAGGGCCGAATATCCTGGGTGATGGCCCGCGCCTCGCGCATAACAAAGACTTTTTCCTTTAGGAGGGTCTGGAATGCCGGCAGGTCGTGATGAACAATAATGGGCATCGTTAGACCTCCTGCAAAGCTTGATCCAGATCTTCCAGAATGTCTTGGATGTTTTCCAACCCAATGCTGATTCGTACCATTTCGGGTGCGACACCAGCCGCTTTTAAGGCTTCAGCCGACAATTGCCGATGGGTCATGCTGGCTGGATGAAGCAGGGAAGTACGCAAATCGCCAACATGGACAACCAGAGAGCAGAGCTTCAGGCTGTCGATAAATTTGGCAGCGGCGTCGCGTCCGCCCTTGACGCCAATTGTCATGACGGCGCCTGCCTTTGGAATATACTTTTGCGCCCGTTCGTAATCCGGGCTGGATTTCAGGCCGGGATACCGCACCCAGTCGATCTTTGGATGGGCTTCCAGGAACTCGGCGACTTGCTGCGCATTTTCACAATGTCGGTCCATGCGCACATGCAGGGTTTCAATGGAATGGTGGAGCCAATAGGCGTTGAAAGCGCTCATGGTCATTCCCAGGTCCCTCAGCAGGTGGGTTCGGGCTTTTACGATGTAAGCCGCCTCCTGGAAGCGTTCCGTATAGGAGACGCCATGATAGCTTGGGTCTGGATCGACCAGACTTGGAAACTTTCCGTTTTTCCAGTCAAAGGTTCCGCCGTCAATGATCACGCCGCCGACAATGGCTGCATGGCCGTCCAGGAACTTGGTCGTGGAATGAACGACGATATGGGCTCCATGCTTCAAGGGTTGGCACAAATACGGCGTTGCCAGGGTGTTGTCTACAATCAGGGGAACCCCCAGCTCGGCTGAAAGGGCAGCAAACTTTTCAAAGTCCAGTACGCTGGTTGAAGGATTGCTCAGACTTTCAGCAAAAATGGCTTTGGTATTGGGTTTTGCCGCAGCCAAGATGCTTTCAGGTTCATCGGTTGGATCGATAAAGTCGACCGTTATGCCGAATTTCTCGAAGGTGACGCCTAAAAGGTTGTAGGTGCCGCCGTAGATGTTGCAGGCTGCAATGACATGATCGCCTGAATCGCAGATATTCAATAGGGCCGTGGAAGTGGCAGCTTGTCCGCTGGATACGCATAAGGCGCCCACACCGCCTTCCAAGGCGTTGATTTTCTTTTCCGTTGCTTCGACTGTCGGATTTGAAATGCGGGAGTACATATGCCCTTCGGCCTCCAAATCAAACAGTTTGCCGACAAAGGCGCTGTCATAGTAACGATAGGTTGTGCTCTGGGACAAAGGCATGACTTGCGGTGCCCCTTGTTCTGGTTCGTAGCCGCTGTGGATACATTGGGTTTCTTGTTTGTACGCCATCGATTTCTCCTCCTTTTCAAAATTATATCCCGGTTATTTTTGGATATTATGAGCAGTATATTACGGAATCGTAAAATGGTCAAGAAAAACAGAGTGAGAATTCAGACGAATGTCTGTCGGTTTCCGACAAAAAAGAAAGCCATCGAGGAGTCCTCGATGGCTGACAATCTTACAGGGTAATGCGATGGAATTTTTTCTTTCCTTTTTTCAGGATCAATTCACCGTCTTTAAAGTCGTTCGCGGTTACCGTGTAACGGAAATCAGTGATCTTTTCGTCGTTCATGGTGACGCCGCCTTGCTGCACCAATCGGCGGGCTTCACCATTGGAAGCGGTCAATCCCACTTCTGTCAGCAAAGCCAAAAGGCCGATGCCTTCTTCAAACTTTGCTGCATCCATTTCTGTCGTTGGCATGTTGGATTTGTCGCTGCCGCCGGCAAACAGGGCGCGAGCCGCTTCTTTTGCCTTGATGGCTTCTTCTTCGCCATGGACATTTTTGGTGATTTCAAAAGCCAGAACTTCCTTGGCTTCGTTGATGGCGGAATCTTGAAGGGCGCCCAGTCGGCGAACCTCATCCATTGGCAGGAAGGTCAAAAGCGCCAGACAGCGTTCAACGTCCGCATCATCGATGTTTCTCCAGTATTGGAAGAACTCGTATGGCGATGTCTTTTCGGCATCCAGCCATACAGCGCCGCTTTCTGTTTTGCCCATTTTCTTGCCTTCCGAGTTGGTCAGCAGGGTGAAGGTCAGGCCAAAGGCAGGCTTTTGTTCTTTCTTTCGGATCAGGTTAACGCCCCCAATGATATTGGACCATTGGTCGTTGCCGCCCAATTGAAGATTACAGTTGTATCGACGGTTCAACTCCAGGAAGTCGTAGGACTGCATGATCATGTAGTTGAACTCCAGGAAGGTCAAACCCTTCTCCATACGCTGCTTGTAGCTTTCTGCGCTCAGCATGCGGTTGACGGAGAAATGCACCCCGATTTCCCGAAGGAAATCAATGTAGTTCAGGTTCAACAGCCAGTCGGCGTTGTTGACCATAAGGGCCTTTCCTTCGCTAAAATCGATAAAGCGGGACAATTGCCGCTTAAAGCATTCCGCGTTGTGGGCAATCGTCTCCTTGGTCATCATTTTTCGCATGTCGGTTTTGCCTGTTGGGTCACCGACCATCGTAGTGCCGCCGCCGATTAAGGCAATGGGGCGGTGTCCGTGCTGTTGCATGTGCGCCATAGCCATTACCGTCAAAAAGTGTCCAACATGAAGGCTGTCTGCTGTTGCATCGAAGCCAATATAAAAAGTGGAACTCTCCTTTTCAAGCATTTCGCGCACTTCCTCTTCATGAGTCACTTGCTCGATAAAGCCGCGTTCCATTAATACGTCATAGACATTTCGTTTCATGGTTCTCGTTCTCCTTTCATTTTTTTGTATAAAAAAAGGTCCAATCTCGTCAAAGGACGAATTGAACCGTGGTACCACCTTCATTTACAGGCCGCAGCCTGCCTCAAACCCGTAACGTGGGCAACGTCTGAAAGAACCTCCCGCCATGTAATTCGCCTGCCGCTTCCTGTGCCGATTTCCACCAACCATCGACTCTCTGATTCATTCCGCGCAGCTACTCTTGACGTTCATCAGTGCTATGAATATACCCACATCTTACTGAAAGGGCGAACAAATGTCAAGGCGGGAATGGGGATATGCTGTTTTTGCAAGAAGAAAATTCACGGTTTTGTCTAAACAAAGCGAAAAACAAGTAAACAAAAATATCGATATAGAAAAATATTGTGAAAATTTTGTAAATAACAAAAAGTTTATTAATAACATTCAAACGAAAGCGTTATACTTGAAATAGATGGAAATCGAGGAGGCGACTATGGAACTGATTGCGGGAATTCTTGGAATGATTATATGCTGGCGGGGCAGAGCCTACAAGGAGATTCGACTTTTCTTTGCTTCTTTTGCCATGCAGGTATTTGCATTTCTTTATTTTATCGTCTTTGTAAATCTTGTAATCCCGTATTTGCTGCTGCCGCACGTCGATGAGCTTGGACCAGAAGTCTACGCGAGCTTGACATATATCTTTTTATCTCTTGTCTCATTGCTGCTGCATGGCATTAGCTATGGACTTTTGCTGCTGGGGATCTATCGGATCATCAAACGTCTTCGTAATAATTTGCATGGGAACGGGGTGGACAAGCAATGATAATTCAATGGTCGATATATAAGGAGCTGCAAAATGACGCTTATTAGTCTTTTCTTGATTTTGAGTGGATGGATGCTTTATAGCTTTAGCAGCATTGTTTACTTGTTTGTTCGGTATCGGGTGGAGATTGATTGGCCGCCGGTTTTGATTCTCATCATTTATCTTGTGATTTATGGAGGCATATATGCAAGTGTTCGCAAGTCAGAACCTGAGAGCCAGTAACGAAGGCGTGTATTGGAAAGGAGCGTTTTGTGAAAAGGGTGTTGAAAAAACGTTGGATCTGGATTGGTTTGCTGGTCATTGTTGGCCTTGTTGGCGCCAGATTTTTACTGAATCACGATATCATGCTTCACAATAAAGTATTTCGAGGAGAATCGGAATCGTGGAAGGGCGAATACCGAATTCATGGCTGGTGGCTTTTTACGGAGAAAGACGATCGCTTGGAGCATGACGGCCATGTGGACGGGGTATTGACGCTCACTTATACAGAAGAGGTGGAAAATCCGCCGGTCTTGGATCATTTCGAAATTCATTATGACCTGGGACGAGGCAGCGGTGGAGCTTTGATTGAAGAGGATGTGGTGCTGGATCCCATCTATCGCTTTACAAAGTATGGGACCGGCGTTCCAGATGATGGGACGGTGATGACTGTCACGATTGTGATGAATGGAGAAATGGAGACATTTGAATTGATCATGGACCCATGATTTTACTATTCAAGGCGTTGGACAGAATCGTTAAAAGGAAAGGAGCAAGGCAATGAAGGCAAGACGGATTTGTGTTTTATTGTTGTTGGTTGCTTTGATGCTTGCCGGGTGTTCATCGGGACAGTCGGCGACATTGCAGGGACAGGAGAAACCCCAGCTTTCAACACGGGAACCGGTGGAAGTGGTTGAATTGTCAATGCCGATTCAAACACAGGAGGCGAGGGTGCAGGACATCTCCATGCAGGTGAAAGGGATGCTGGTGAAACTCTCTGCCATGCAGATGACGGGTGAGGATGAACTGAAAGCCTACTTGAGTGGATTTTTTGATAGAGAGCAAGCGGAGCCTCTGTGGGGAGATGAGTTTCTGGAGGAATCGACCGGGAATATTGCCGCGGTCATTCGAGGGGAGTCGAATCGGGAGAAGCAAGCGGTTGTGATCACGGCCTATTATGAATCCTATGAGGGAGACGGCAAGGATGAATATGACGGATCCGGCCTTGCGGCGGTCATGCATACCCTGTCCTATATTCAGTCCTACCTGGGAGACAGCAAGCCTGTGTTTGATATTGTGTTTGCCTTGGTCAATGCAGAGGATCGATTGAATTCCGAGACGGCGCTGGCCGATTCTTTGGATGACCATTACCAGATGATCTATCAAATTCATTATGAGCATGTGGCGGAAGTGGGTGCGGGACCTTTGATGATTGATACGGTAACGGAATTGTATCGCGAACTGCCGCAAGCTGTCATGGCCAAGCTGAAGGCGGACGGGATTGCTTGCTCGGATATTCAAAAGGACGCTTATCTGCGACTGAATGCTTTTACTTTGAAAGGAATTCCATCTGTGACCATCGAACAGGTCTCCCATTTTGCCGGCAATATCATCAGCGAATCGCCGGACGAGTTGTTGGATGACGGGAATATCGACAGGATTGCAAAAAGCGTAGCGCAATTTGTTCGGGATGATGGATACGGGATGTTCCAGCAGCTGAAACGGGAACGAGCAGTCAAATGGGATGTGAATGATAAAGACTGGCAGAAGGATGCCGCAAAGGAAATGGAAATCAAGTCGGTGGGACGTCCCCTTGCCTATAACGAGCGCATTCCTTTTGTCTATGACGGGACCTTGTGTTACGCCACCGGCTACCGTCCTTTTGTGAGCCAGGCTGATTTGAATGCAATCTATCCGCAGGTGAAAGTGCCGGAGACTTTAGGAAACTATCGGCTTTCCAGAATAGAAGTGATTCATCCTGACCAGATGGCGGAAAGTTTGTTTTTTGAATTGAGGGATGTTGACTGGATGGAAGAAGAGGACCGTCTTGGCAGGAGCGAGAAGATCGAACTGAATTGGGATGACGTGGTTGGATTGCAGCTGGAGTATTATGACCCAGCCAAGGATGAATACGTAATGCTGGAAGGGTATCAGAATCCGGAAAATCCTGTTCCTGAGGAAGTCTTGATTCAGCGCAAGGCCCATTCCGCTTATTTTTTAAACGAACACAGGGACCTGGGACTCTATGAGGGAATTCTGGTTTATAAGGGTGGTTGGGTTTATCGAATGGAAGCCTATCCAAAATACATCGGGGTAAGGGAAGGCAAAACGATCTGGTCGAAAAAAAGACTGGGCGTTGAACATGATTCGGGATTGGGATTTTTGAAGTCCCAGGAGACCCTTGATCAAATCGCGGAGGAAATTCAGTTGGAAGAGACTGTGGCTGCCTTGCATGTTCAAATGCGGAGGAATCAGCCGGGACTTTATTCTCTGGATCAAGAAAACCTGGCATGTCTGAGAATGGGACCGCTGAAGCGAAGCGGAGAAGAGCGAGAATGCGCCCACCATCAGCCTTATGGCTCTGACATCAAAGACGAAAGCTTGATGCTTCGCATTTTTGACAATGGAAATATGGTCATGGGAAAAGAGATTAACTGGGAATGCCATGGGCATTAATGGACGAGTAAGGATTTGAGTAAAATCACAGTAATTCCACATAGAAAAAGCAGGGCATCCGCCCTGCTTTTTTGTAAGTTTTATTCGACTGTAATTTCGGCTTCCGATTCCCATAAGCCGTGGATGTTGCAGTAGGACAATACGTGGAAATGTCCGCTTTCGTTCAACTTCACCATCGTTGCTGCCGCCGGTTCGTCGAAAACGCCGCCTTCACCGTGAGCACTAAATTCAAAATTGCCGATTTCTACCGGGAATTTGCCTTCAGCGGGAACAAAGAATACTTTGAACCAAGAGATGTGATGCTCCAATGTATTTGGATGGGCAATCTCGTCGCCTACGCTCACTTTTAATTCAAAGGCTTCGCCTTTTTTAACAGATTTAGGTGCATGGATAACCGGAACGTGTTTTTCACCTTTCCAGTCGCCTGATTGTACTTTTAACATGTTTGTCTCCTCCTTAAATTGATTTCCGTTAAAGAGGATACCCGCGGTTGACTGGAATAAACAGGGAAAATTGATTTCTTGTGGAATTGGTTCAGAACAGTTATAATGATACACTGAAAGAAGAGGAGGAATGGCGATGGAGAAGATTCAATTAATCGCAACAGCGCCCCAGGGGCTGGAAGCGGTCGTCAAGCGGGAACTGATCGCCCGGGGCTATCAGATTACCGCGGTGGAAAACGGAAGAATTTTGTATGAAGGGGATCTGTCTGCCATCGCGGATTCCAACCTGTGGCTGCGGACGGCAGACCGGGTTCATGTATTGATGGGAGAATTTACGGCAACCACCTTCGACCAGCTGTATCGAAGGACGCGGGAATTGCCTTGGGAGAAATGGATTCCCGTCAACGGCAAGATGCTGGTGAAAGGCAAGGCGCAAAAATCACAACTAATGAGCGTATCGGACTGTCAGTCCATTGTGAAAAAGGCGATTGTCGACCGGATGAAGGAGCATCATGATGTGGACTGGTTCGAAGAGTCCGGCGCGCCCTTTACCATTCAAGTGTCTCTATTGAACGACCGGGCGACTTTGACCATGGATACCTCCGGCGCGGGTCTTCACAAGCGCGGGTATCGCCAGACAGCGGGCGAGGCGCCCATGAAGGAAACCCTGGCGGCGGCGCTGGTCATGCTTTCTGTTTGGAAGGCGGACCGCGTATTGTTGGATCCATTCTGCGGTTCGGGCACGATTCCCATTGAGGCGGCCATGATTGCACGCAATATCGCGCCGGGACTGGGACGAAGCTTTGCGGCGGAGGAATGGCCGATTTTGGATGCATCCGTTTGGAAGGAAGCCAAAAAGAAAGCCTATGAAGCCATCGATTATGATACGGAATTGAAGATCTACGCATCGGACAAGGATCCGCGCATGATTGCCATTGCCAAGGAAAATGCCATTGATGCCGGCGTGGACGACTGCATCAAGTTCACGGTACGTGCCTTCGACGGCGTTCGCATTCCGGACCCCTACGGCGTAATCATCACCAATCCGCCATACGGGGAACGCTTGGGCGAGAAGCAAGAGGTGGAAAACCTCTACCGCCAAATGGGATTGGCTTTCCAGAAACTGACGACCTGGTCGAAATACATTATTACAGCGGAAGAGCGTTTTGAACGTTTGTATGGCCAGCAGGCATTTAGAAAGCGAAAATTGTATAACGGACGGATTAAGACCTATTACTATCAGTATTTGGGTCCGAGACCGGGTTCGAAATAAGGAAGCGTGCTGCGCTTCTTTTTTCTTGCCCTTTTTACCCAAGAGGGATAAAATTGGTATATACATATATACAAGGAGGGGTTCGATGGATACGTGGTGGATCAAAAGCGAACGGATTGTTTTTCCCGATGGGATCGGTCCGGGCGCTTTGTGGATACAAGATGGAAAGATCGGGAAGATTAAGCGTGGAGAAAACGTTTCGTTTGCGGAAGGGAACATGGTGGATGCAGGTACGGACTGGATTCTTCCGGGATTTATCGACGTGCATATTCACGGGTCAGGCGGCTGGGAGGCAGACGGCGCGGATCCGAAAGCGATTCAGGGACTGGCGGATTTTTTGCCGACAGTCGGGGTAACGGCATTTCAGCCGACAACGGGCGGCGCGCCTTTTGAGGATACGCTGGTCCAGTTAAAGGCAATTTCACATGCGATGGAGGTACAGACGACCGGCGCGCGTATGACCGGGATTCATATGGAAGGACCTTTTTTTAATGTCAGGGAGAAGGGCGTGTTTATTCCGGAAACCTTGCTGCTGCCGACTGTGGAAAGGATGCAGGCTTATCTGGATGCAGCCGGCCAAGGCCGGATTCAGCATGTGAGCCTGGCGCCGGAGATGGAAGGCGCGGAAGCGGTCATTCGTTTTTTGCGGCAGAAGGGGATTTTGGTTGCGGGCGGACATACGGACGCCAGCTATGAAGAGACCATGCAGGGAATCGAATGGGGCATCGAATTGTCCAACCATACCTGCAACGCGCAGCGGTCCATTCATCACCGGGATCCCGGTGCTTTGGGCGCCTATCTGCTGAGCAGTGTCGATTGCGAATTAATCAGCGATTTCATTCATGTGCATCCGAAGATGATGGAGATGATCCGCCGATTGAAGGGAATTGAAAAGATTGTGATCGTTTCGGATGCGATTCATGCCGCCGGCTTGACGCCGGGGAAATATTCCTTTGCCAACCATACGATCATCATTGGCGAAGACGGAAGAAGCGCACTGGCTGATGGAACCCTGGCAGGGAGCACCGGAGACATGCTTTTGGGCTTTAAAAATTGGATTAAGACCATGGGGGTCTCCGTGGAAGAAGCCTGCGTGATGGCGGCTAAGAATCCGGCCCGCGTTGCAGGTGTGTTGGACCGAAAGGGAACCATCGAAGCGGGCAAGGACGCGGACCTTCTGGTTTTGGATGCGGATTTGGCTTTGGTTCAAACCATTTGCGAGGGACAAGTGGCATTTAATAAAGGCGAAAGGATCAACCGAATGAATCCGCTTGTGAAGAGGATTGATGAAGAATAAAGACAAATAATGGATGGATTTGATTGGATACAAATAATAAGGAGGGGTTTTGAATGAAAGAGTGGTGGATCAAAAGTGAACGGATCGTTTTTCCGGATGGAGTGCATCCGGGTGCGATTCTAATGGCTGATGGGAAGATTCAAGGCATTAAGATGGGACCGGACGCGTCCTTTGAAGACGGCGAAAAGGTGGATGTCGGGAACCAATGGGTTCTGCCGGGATTCATCGACATGCATATTCATGGATCAGGCGGCTGGGCTGCTGGCAGCCAGGATCCGGCTGACGTCCAGGGCTTGGCCGATTTCTTGCCGACAGTCGGGGTTACGGCTTTTCAGCCAACGACAAGTGGAGCTCTGTTTGAAGACCTGCTCGGTCAATTGGACGCCATTGCAAGGGCGATGGACGCGCAGACTACAGGTGCGCGCATGATCAGCATTCATATGGAAGGCACGTTTTTAAATCCCAAGAAAAAAGGCGCTTTTCCGACGGAAGTCTTGCTGCTGCCGACGGTGGAAGCCATGGAGGCGTTTTTAAAGGCCGGACGCGGCAAGATTCAGCATGTCAGCATGGCGCCGGAGCTGGAAGGGGCGGAAGCGGTTATCCGCATGCTGCATGAACGAGGCATCCTGGTGGCAGGAGCCCATACGGATGCCACTTATGAGGAAACCATGCAGGGAATCGACTGGGGGGTCAGCCTGTCCAACCATACCTGCAATGCGCAGCGGTCCATCCATCACCGGGATCCGGGGGCGCTGGGCGCCTATTTGCTGGCTGATATCGACTGCGAGCTGATCAGCGATTTTGTGCATGTGCATCCGAAAATGATGGAAATGATCCGCCGGCTGAAGGGCATTGAAAAAATCGCCTTGATTTCGGACGCGGTTTTGGCTGCCGGCGTGGCACCGGGCCATTATGTGTTTGCCAACCGGTCTGTGAATATTGGGGAAGAAGGCAAGATCACCCTGCCGGATGGAACCATTGCCGGCAGTTCCGGCAATCTGCTTCTGGGCTTCCAAAACTGGGTCAAGGTGCTGGGGGTTAGCATGGAAGAAGCCAGCATGATGGCTTCCAAAAATCCGGCGCGAATTACTGGAGTCTTGGATCGAAAGGGCAGCCTTGAACTGAGCAAGGATGCGGATATCTTGGTTCTTAACGAGGATTTGGAGTTGGAGATGACGGTCTGCGAAGGCCGGGTGGCATTCGAAAAGAACGAAAAAAAAGACCGAACGAATCCGGCCTTTCGAGAGTATCTGGTTTCAAATCAATAAGTGTTTTGCTTGGGGCTTCCTTCGGGAAGCCCTTATTTGATATGCTGGCTGATATTGGTGCGTCGCAGGGCGGCGATCAGAACCAAACCGAGGACGGCGCCAAGTACAAACTGGACCACATTCCAAGGAATGCTGAAGATGGGAAGAATAAAGCTTCCGTACATCCATCCTGCCGCTACATAATAGCCGGTGACCATCCAGGTGCCGGCGATCATCATGCCGATCATCACCGAACCGGAGATTTTAATGCCCTTGGATCGGTTTAGAAGCGCTGATGCGGCAAGGGTCAAGACCGGGATGCCGATGAGAACGGCGATCAGCTGTCGTTGGACGCCGGCGATCATTGCGGCTGCCTGATCGGCATTGGCGACATCGTCGAGGCCGTCAATGAATAATTGCGGATTCAGTTGCCCGTGGCGGGACAGGGTCAGGAAAAAGCCGATGATCAGGGCTGAGAAAATGGCTAAAATAATGCCGCCGCGCAGCTTTGCTTTTTTGGAATCAAGGTGAACAAAAGTGCCCATCAAATAACCCATGAGGCCTTTGATCAAGAGGGTCGGGATGACCCATTGCGGATAACCCATCATATCGGCCAGGGCTGAGCCGATGCCTGCGGCAAACATGCCGGGGATGGGGCCAAGCAGGGCAGCGGATACGAAGATCATGGTATCGCCCGCATGGATATAGCCTTGGGTAAAAGGTACGGGAATTCGAATTGCAACGGTTGCGATGAAGACCAGGGCCGTCATCATACCGGTTAGTACTAAGGTTTTTGTGGTTCGTCCGTTCATTTGGGTTGCCTCCCTTTTCTTTTTCTGTCAAGTCCACTATAATAAAGTTGTGACCCCTTTAAAAGGGTCAAAAATAAAAATATGAAAGGGGTCAGCATGATTTTTCATTATCCCATGGATAAAAGCAAAAAGATGCCCTTGTATTTGCAATTGTACCGAAACCTGAGAAAAAACATCCGGGAAGGGGAATTGGGCGCAGGCGAACGGCTGCCGGCCATTCGGGAAATGCGCGAAATCACGGGTTTAAGCCGCACCACGGTGGAAAATGCCTATCAGCAATTACTGATGGAAGGCTATATCGAAAGCCGGCAAAAGGTGGGGTATTTTGTGCTGCCCTTAAAAATAGCGGAGCCGCCGGGCCCCATTTTGGAATTGAAGGAAGAAGCGGCTGTCTATGAGCCGGAAGAGCATTTGATGCGGAATACCGGCGTCGATCCCGACGGGTTCGACTTTGCCCTTTGGCGCAAATTGCATGCCCAGGTGATTCGGGAACAGAGCGATGACTTGCTGCGCGGCGGAGACGCTACGGGGGAGTTGGCCTTGAAGCTTCAATTGCGCGACCAGCTGCGGCGGGACCGGGGTGTGAACTGCCTGCCTTCTCAGATTGTAATCGGCGCGGGGGTTCAGGTCCTTCTTGGCATGCTTCTTCCCTTGCTGCCGCCGGATATGCGGCGTGTAGGCCTGGAAGATCCGGGTTTTGTAAAAGCCCAGGTGGTGTTTGAAGACTACGGCTGGAAAACGGCAAAAATCCCCTTGGTTGACGGGGGCATGGACGTGGATCAATTGCACGAAACGACTTGCCGCGTCGCCTATGTCAGTCCTTCCCATCAGTATCCAACCGGTACGGTCATGACAGTGGCTAAGCGGGAAGCGCTCTTGCAATGGGCGGAGCATGAATCCGGCCTGATTATTGAGGATGATTACGACAGTTATCTGCGCTATTCCGGCAATCCCATTCCCGCTTTGCAGGGGATGGACCGCAATGACCGGGTGATCTATCTGGGATCCTTTTCCAAGCTCTTGCTGCCATCATTGCGCATCAGCTATATGATTCTGCCCCGGTCGATCATCCATATCTTTGAAAAGAACAAACAGCGCATGACGCCGAGCGCATCCAAAATCGATCAGTTGACTTTGGCGAGATTCATGGAGGAAGGGCATTATGAACGCCATTTGCGGCGGATTCGAAAAATTTATCGAAAGAAGAGCCAATTGATCGATGAATTTCTGACCCGGCATGGGGGAGGCTGGTTGGAAGTATTGGGCATGGAATCCGGGGTCCATATGATTTTGGAGCTCAAGAATCCGGTGCGGATCAAGCAAGTGGTGCGTCAAGCAAAGGCCAAGGGAATTTACTTGGAAGCCATAGCATCGAAACATGAAGCCCGTCAGCAATTGCTCTTTCCCTATAGCGGAATTCCCTATGGGGAAATCACGAAGGTTTGCCTGGAATTGCTGCAGGTCTTGAAAGGAAGTGAAGCCGATGAGGGGACGTTTGGCGGCCTTGAATCTTCCGGGCGTGGGTAGCCAAGGCATACGAAAGCTGGAAATGCGTCAGGGGCGGTTCTCGAGAGAGTCCGTCGTCTGGCAAGAGCAGGTAGTCCAGGCCTGGGGGAAACGCTATAGCGCTTTCGAACGGGAAAAGGCCTGGTCGCTGGCGTGTGCGCAGATTGAAGCCATGGCGAAATTGGATGCGGTCATCCTCTGCCAAGAGGACCAAGCCTATCCAAAAGCCTTTTTTGAACTGGCGAATCCACCGCTTCTGATTGCGGTTCGCGGGGAGGCTGCCTTGCTGCAGCGCAAGGGAATTGCCATTGTGGGAACCCGGGAACCCAGCGAAGGGGCCAAGGAACGCGCCTATGCAATGGGACGGGAATGCGCGGGTGCCGGTCGGGTGGCCATCAGCGGATTGGCGCTGGGGTGCGACACCCTTGCCCATCGCGGCGCCTTGTGCGGAAAAGGAAAAACCGTAGCGGTTCTGCCTTCCTGCCTGTCCCGAATTGTTCCGCGCACCAATGCGCCATTGGCTCAAGAAATTTTGGATCGCGGAGGCGCCTTGGTTACCGAAATGTTTCCGAAGATGAAACTGGAGCCTTATCATTTTGTTCAAAGGAATCGGCTGATTGCCGCCTTGAGTCAATGTATCGTTGTCGTAGAAGCCGGGGTGGAATCGGGAACGATGCATACGGTGAAAATGGGAAGACAGCTCAATCGAAGAATCGGTGTAGTGCTTGCTGATGAGGATTGCATGGGCGAGGGGGGCCAATGGATCCTTGACCAGGGATGGGGTCAAGCCTTCAAGGAAATCAAGGCGATTCTCTGATTGCCACTTTTCAGCTCTTTCAAACTTTGATAAAATCGAAGCAATTCATTAGGGAGGGAAGAGATGGAAAATTTACGTTGCATCAATGAAAATCCTTGCGCGTGTCCGCATACAAGCTGTGAGAATCATGGCATCTGCTGCCAATGTGTGGCATCCCATCGAGACAAGGGAAATTTGCCCATGTGCTTGCGCTAAGCCAGGAGCCGATGATTGAATCGGTCCCTGGTTTTTTTATGAGGATCGGTTTTACAGGGCGGGCGCTTCCCGATATACTAAAAGGACAAGGAAGAGACAGAGACAGTCGAAGGGAGAACAGAAATGATCGATTATCGTGAGGCGGCAGCCCACTATGGCGCGAAAACCGTATTTACCGGTGTTTCGTTCCATATCGCACCAAAGGAACGGATTGGCTTGGTGGGTGTGAATGGCTGCGGGAAAACCACGTTGTTAAAAATACTGGCGGGGAAACTGGAAGGGGAAGGCCGGCTGACCCTTCGGAAAAACACCAAGATTCGATTTTTGGAGCAGGACTTGGCGCCCAGCGAGGAGGCAATCGGCGCTATTTTGCAAGGGGCTTTTGCTCATGTGGAAGAAGCCAAGGGTAGGTTGAATCGATATGAAGCCGAGATGGCGGAAAAGCCCGATGAGCTGGAGCGGATTATGCCGGAGTATCTTGCGGAATTGGATCAATTTCAGGCGATCGGCGGCTATCAGGTCGAAGAGAAATTGAATCGGATCAAGCAAGGCTTGAAGATTCCAGAATCTTGGCTGGACCGGTCCATGGCTTCCCTAAGCGGTGGGGAGCGCTTCAGGGTCCGAATGGCGCGTGCGCTTTTGGAGGAACCGGATCTCCTGCTGTTGGACGAGCCCACCAACCATCTGGATCTGCCGACCATTGTGTGGTTGGAGGAGTACCTGCTGCAGACCGAGATGGCGCTTTTGATCGTGTCCCATGACCGGTATTTTCTCGATCGCATCGTTGGCAAGGTCTTCGAGCTGCATCCCGACCATATGGAAGAATACCATGGCAATTACAGTTATTATCAAGCGGAGCGGGAAAGGCGGTTTCTGGAAGCGCTTAAAAATTATGAGCAGCATCAAAAAAAGATTCAACGCATGGAAGCGCAAATCGAACGCTTTCGCATTTGGGGCAGGATGCGCGACAGTGAAAAGATGTTCAAGCGGGCCAAGGAATTGGAAAAGCGCCTGGCGAAGCTGGAAGTTCGTGGACCCGGCAAGCCCTGGATTCCTGAAACCCGATTTGCCTTAAGGGCAGGGGAGACGAGACGGTCCGGAAAAGAAGTACTCCGGTTGGAAGGCATTGAAAAATCCTTCGGGGAGAATTCGGTCTTGAAAGGAATTGACCTGCTTCTGCGGTTTCAGGAGAACACGGCGCTTCTGGGACGCAATGGCGCTGGCAAATCGACATTGTTTAAAATTCTTTTGGGAGAGGAAGAGCCGGATGGCGGCGTGATCTGGATCGGACCTTCAACCAAAATGGCCTTTTTGCCGCAAGAGATTCATGTCGCTTCGGAAAGGAGCATTCTTGATTATTGGGAGAAGTCTCGAGAAATTGCAAGCCTGGATGCGCGGCGGGAACTGGCGCAACTGGGTTTTCGCGGCGACCATGTTTTCGCGCCGATGATGGGATTGTCCGGCGGGGAACGAAGACGCCTGGCCTTGGGCGCGATGATGAAGAACGAACCCAATACGCTGATTCTCGATGAGCCCACCAACCATTTGGATCTCGACGCCCGAGAAATTCTGGAAACGGAATTGCAGAAATTCAACGGAACGGTATTCTTTGCTTCCCACGACCGCTATTTTATTGAAAAGATGGCGGATCGCCTGGTTTTCTTGTCCAAGGGGTATTTGAGGCGCGTGGAATCTGTTGATGAAGCTTTCTTTCCGGCTCTTGAAGAGACAGCGGTGAAAAAGACAAAACGAAAAGAGAAGCCCAAAAGACGGTCATCCGATTCGACAGACAAGCAAAAAAAAGCGTGGCAGGCTCGCGTAGAGGAATTGGAAGCGATGATTGAAGAAGCGGATGCGCAAATGAATGAAGGCAATCTTGATGTGGACGCGCTGCAGGAACTCTTTTCCAAGAAGCAAAAATGGGAAGAAGAGTGGGAAAACCTTTCGATGAAACTGGAAGAATAAATTGGTAAAATGGAACGATTGCAATCTATGTGAAAGAGTTGACTTTTCGTCCAAATAACCGTATGATGGACTAAATGATAATAGTTATCAATTGGAGGGAAGGCGAATGACGCTTTTATATAGCAAACCGGGAGATGAAATGGTGGTCGATGAAATTACATGGTCACCGGGAGTAAAACGAAGACTGGAAGATATGGGCTTCATTAAAGGAACACCGGTTCGTGTAGTCCGCAGCGACGGATTTGGCGCTATCGTTGTAGAGATTAAAGGATCCAAGCTTTTATTGGGTCGTGGCATGGCACAAAAAATTAAGGTTAAACAAACGGCTTAGGAATAAGCCGTATTCTTTTGGGAAATGATGATAATTATTCTCAGTTAGGGGAGCGGGAAATCATGAAAGAATTGGTGTTGGCTGGAAATCCCAATGCGGGAAAAACAACGCTGTTCAACGAATTGACCGGCGCGAGGCAAAGTGTGGGAAACTGGCCGGGTGTTACGGTGGAGAAAAAGCAGGGCAAGTATACATACGAAGGGGAACAATGGGTTGTCACGGATTTGCCGGGCACCTACAGTCTTTCACCCTATTCTATGGAAGAAAAAATTGCCGGCGCGTATATTGTGGATCAAAAACCTGAAGTGGTTGTAAATATTATCGATGCTTCCAACCTGGAACGCAATCTTTACTTGACGCTGCAATTGTTGGAGCTTCAGCAGCCAACGGTGATTGCCTTGAACATGATGGATATTGTGGAGCGTTGGCAAATCGAATTGGACGTAAAAAAAATGGAGGCGAAATTGGGTGTTCCAGTTTTGCCTATTTCCGCGAGCCGTGGAGAAGGCATTGATGAGTTGCGCCGTTTGGCGGCCGAGGTTGCCAAGAATCCGGAAAAGGGCATGGGGAATCCGGTGATTTTTTCAAGAGAAATCGAAGATCGGATTCAATCCCTGATTGAAGAGTGTGGGATGGATAAAACCAATCCAAGGTCACGCTGGAAGGCCATTCGTGTGATCGAAGAAGATATGGACGTGTGTGATGCCTTGGGTGTTAAAATGGAGCATTTGTATGATCATGAGCGAACGGAAATGACCCATCTTCGTTATCGGTATATCCATGATTTGGTTGATCGCGTGATGAAACGTCCGGAGCGATTTGAGTCCATGACGGAAAAGGCGGATAAAATTCTGATGCATCCTTGGTGGGGATTGCCGATTTTCGGTTTCTTTATGTATCTGGTATTCAGTCTGACATTCAGCTTGGGCGGAACCATTGCCGGTCCTGTGGAAGCATTGTTCGGATGGATCTCGCAGCAAACAGGTGCTGTGCTAACGTCGTTGAATGTGCGGGACTGGATGGTTTCTCTGATCACGGACGGGGTGATCTCCGGCGTGGGCGGCGTATTGGTCTTCTTGCCAAATATTGCGATTTTATTTCTGGCACTGTCCATCTTGGAAGACAGCGGGTATATGGCGCGGGTCGCCTTTATCATGGACCGGTTTATGCGGAAAATTGGGCTGAGTGGAAAGGCGTTTATTCCGTTGCTCATGGGCTTCGGGTGTTCCGTACCGGCTGTTATGGCGACGCGCACCCTGGAGAGCGACCGGGACCGAAAGGCGTCTATGATGATGATTCCATTTATGTCCTGCGGGGCGAGGATGCCGATCTATCTCTTGTTTTCATCGATCTTTTTCCCGGGACGGGAAGCCATTGTCATGTTCTTTCTCTACTTTTTGGGGATCTTGGTTGCCGTGTTGATGGGAACGATTTTTAAGGAAACCCTGTTCAAGGGCTCTGGCGATCCTTTTATTATGGAAATGCCAACCTACCATCTACCGACTTTGAAGACTGTCGGACGCAGTGTTTGGGACAAGGTTGAGGATTATATTGTAAAAGCCGGAACGGTGATTTTGGCGGCCTCGGTTGTTTTGTGGGGCTTGCTGAATTTCAATCAAGGCGGTATGTCTGACATGATGGACAGTTTTGGCGCCCAGTTGGGGCATTTGACCGCACCGGTCTTCGCGCCTATGGGGTTTGGCAATTGGCAGTCATCCCTTTCTTTGATGACGGGTGTGATTGCAAAGGAATCTATCGTATCGAATCTGTCGATTATCTTTGGCATGGGCGAGGCGGCCGGAGAAGCGGCCTTGAGTGGAAATATCGGCGGCATGGCAGCCGGCATTCAACAGGCCTTCCCCGTTGCGGCAGCCTTCTCATTTTTGATTTTCAGTTTGCTGTACACCCCTTGCTTGGCGACTTTGGCCGTAATTAAGAGGGAGACGCGGAGCTGGGGCTGGATGTTTTTTGCGGGCGGCTATACCTTTGCCGTCGCATGGATTTACGCCGTCATTGGATTTGGTTTGGCGGAACGGTTTTCTGTTGGTGTATCGGCAACGATTTTGGCATTGGGAACCATTGCAGCCATCATTGTGCGTACGCGTCAGAAAAAAGGAAAGGAAGTTCTGGAATGGGAACAGCAATAACGATTCTATTGGCTGCCGGCATTGGCTGGTGGGTCATTCGGATTATTCGTAAACAGGCAAAAGGAATTAAAGAGGGGAAATGCGCGGGATGTTCCAATGATTGTTCAACCTGCAGCATGCCTGTCGAATTTAAAGAATAAGCGAAAAGTCTTCCAAAGGATTAGGTTTGGAAGACTTTTCTTGTATAGATGAATATATCATCATTGAGTATTCAGTCAGAGGATTCAATCTGCTGAAATACGGTGAAAATGATGATGGTCTGACTTGAACAAAGTGAAAGACAGAATTCATCAGGCAAAGATGAATATATCATCATTGAGTATTCAGTCAGAGGATTCAATCTGCTGAAATACGGTGAAAATGATGATGGTCTGACTTGAACAAAGTGAAAGACAGAATTCATCAGGCAAAGATGAATATATCTTTGGTAAGCAAAGATGGTCTGTCTAAAAAAAGTTTCAAGGCAGAATTCATTGTATGCGTCATTTTTTCTGGTATAATTGGGGTGAAATGGCGAGAGAGAGGAAAGCAACCATGATTCAAGATGCAATAATCAGTGCAGCGACAAAAGAATGGGATGAATCATCAAGCGGTTGGATCCATGAAATTTTGGATGCCCTGCCGTATTGGGCGCGCTTTGTTGAGTTGAAATCACGCAAGGTCTATCTCAATGCCCGCATGAAAGAGGATTTGAATCGAGACGATCATGATGTGCTCGACTATGTGGATGCGGAAGGCTGCTTCGGATGTAACCATTGTATTCGCTTGATAGCGGAAAATACCGCCATGTCTGTGGAAAAGGAAAGAAAAATCGGGTCACGGTTTTTTCATGTGCGCAATGTGCCGATCAAAAACAGCGAAGGCGAACTCTTTGGCATACTGGAAACCTTTGTGGATATTACGCCGCGAAAGGAATTGGAAGAACGGCTGATCCGCAACAAGGTCAAACTGGACCGGGATTTGGATTTTTCTCGTTTGCTTCAGGAAAAGATACTGCCCAGCAATGCGAATTTCAGTCATGTGTTTGTGGATTATATCTATCGGCCTTCGGAAATTTTGTCGGGGGACATGTTTGACATTTTCGAAGTGCAGGACGGCCGCTATACCGGCATGTATATCAGTGATGTAGTCGGTCACGGCGTTTCCGCGTCCTTGTTGACCATGTTTATTCGACAAACGATGCGCGCCTTGAAGGATGAGTCCGATTCGCCTGCAGCCGTGTTGAAAAAGCTGCACCGGGCATTTTCTGATCTAGAATTGGAAGCGGACAAATACTTTACCATTGTCTATGCGGTGTATGACCATGAAAGCAAAATTCTGCGGTATGCCAATGGCGGGCATATCTGCATGCCGCTTCTAAAGCGGCATGATGATACCATCGATATTTTGGAAGGATCCGGATATCCGATCTCAAGCCTGTTTGCCCAGGTGGATTTTCAGGAGATGGAAGCCGTGATTCATTCGGATGACCGCTTGCTGCTCTTTACCGACGGTTTGTTGGAAGCGAAAGGGGAGCAAGGGGAGCAATTTGGCATGGAGCGTTTGCTCCATGTGGTACGAGAGACCAAAAATGATGCCAACATAATCGGCAATATCGACTTGGCATTGCGGCTTTTTGCCGAGGATGCGCAAAAAGATGATTTTGCCATGATGAAAATAAGATTTTTGTAGTGGAGGGAATTATGATTCGAATTAACCAATCGCAAACTGGCGTAACGATGGAAATGATGGACGCGTGGAAAGCGCGTGCAATTGAAGCGAATACCGCTTTGCACGAAGGAACCGGAAAAGGCGCAGATTTTCTGGGCTGGGTGAATTTGCCCGAAGCCATGGATCCTGCGATTTTGTCGGCTGTGGAAGCGGCTGCCAAACGGATCCAGGATCAGTCGGAGGTTTTGGTTGTCATTGGCATTGGCGGCTCTTATTTGGGCGCGCGTGCAGCCATTGAAGCCTTAAACCACAGCTTGTACAATCTGCAATCCAACCAGGAACGCCGAGGACCGGTGGTCTTGTTTGCAGGCCATCAGATTTCAGGGCGATATACGAAGCAATTAATTGACTGGATTGGCGATAAGGACTTTTCAGTGAATGTGATCAGCAAATCTGGCACAACGACTGAACCGGCCATCGCATTTCGGGCTTTTAAAAAGATTCTGGAAGAGCGATATGGAAAAGAGGGCGCGAAAGAACGCATCTATGCGACAACCGATGAAAAGAAGGGAGCCCTGCGCACCCTGGCCGATCAGGAAGGCTATACGACCTTTGTGATTCCTGACAATGTCGGCGGACGCTATTCGATCTTTACGCCGGTTGGCTTGCTGCCGATTGCGGCAACAGGCGTTTCGATCCGCGACTTGATGGAAGGGGCGAGAAAAGCGCAAAAAGACTGTGCCAAGGATGTGTTGGAAGAGAATCCCGCACTGCAATACGCAATCTTACGCAATCAATTGCTGTCGGACGGCAAGACCGTAGAGCTTTTGGTCAACTATGAACCGGCTTTGCATACCATCGCGGAATGGTGGAAGCAATTGTACGGCGAAAGCGAAGGCAAGGAAGGCTTGGGGATTTTCCCGGCATCCGTTGATTTTTCCACTGACCTTCATTCCATGGGACAATATATCCAGGACGGCCCAAGAAACCTTTTTGAAACTGTTCTGCATTTGGGCTCCATCGAAGAGGACTTGGTGATTGAAGAGGACGCAGCCAACTTGGACCAATTGAATTATTTGGCGGGCAAGACCTTTTCCGAAGTGAACCAAAGTGCCTTTGAAGGAACGCTTCTGGCCCATGTGGACGGCGGAGTTCCCAATATTGTCATCGAAATGGAAAAGATGGATGAGGAAACCTTTGGCTACCTGATTTACTTCTTTGAGAAGGCTTGCGGAATCAGCGGATATCTTCTAGGGGTGAATCCATTTGACCAACCGGGTGTTGAAGCCTATAAGAAAAATATGTTTGCGCTCTTGGGCAAACCGGGCTACGAAGAATTGGCCAAGGAATTGAAGAATCGCTAAGAACAGGGACCGTAAGGTCCCTTTTTTATTGGGCAAATGTCTTTGTTAAGGATTTGGCAAACGTTTTCAGAAAGTTGTTTGACAATTTATCCAATGTCTGGGAAAATAAGATTATGAAGAAATTGTAAAAAAGATATGTTGTAGGTGAAATTATTTTGTTATTTTGTTCACAATTTCTTCAAAAATTGAAAGGAGTGATTCAATGGGTCGCGAAAATTGGGCTAGCCGTACTTCGTTTGTATTGGCGGCGATTGGTTCTGCAGCAGGTCTTGGGAACGTATGGAGATTCCCGTATATGGCTGCACAGAATGGCGGGGGCGCCTTCCTGGTGCCGTACTTTGTTGCTTTGTTCACAGCAGGAATTCCGATTTTGATTTTTGAGTTTTACATGGGTCACCGTTATCAGTCCGGTGCACCAACGGCCATGCAGAATATTGGGGAGAAGTGGGAGCCTTTGGGCTGGCTGTCTGTTTTAGTCAGTTTTATGATTGTCTGCTATTATCCTGTTATCATGGCTTGGGTCTTCAACTACGTATGGCATTCCTTCAGCTTGGCTTGGGAAGGGGATTCCGCGGGATTCTTCTTCGGTCAGATTTTGAGTATTTCCGAGGGTCCGGCAGCGGACTTCGGCATGAAGATTCCAGTATTGATCGGTTTGCTTCTCACCTGGTTCTTTATTTGGTGGTCAATCCGCGAAGGCGTCAAGTCAGTAGGCGTCGTTGTCAAGGTTACGGTTACCTTGCCAATCGTCATGTTGATTATCCTGGCAATCCGCGGTGTGACGCTTCCGGGCGCCATCGACGGCATCAACTACTATTTGGATCCTGATTTCAGCGCACTGGCCAATTGGCGGGTATGGGCTGACGCTTATGGACAGATCTTCTTCAGCTTATCGGTTGCCTTCGGGGTTATGATTGCGTACTCCAGTTTCCTTCCAAAGGATTCTGACATTACCAACAACGCGATTATGACAGCTCTGGCAAACTGCGGCACCTCGTTCCTGGGCGGCTTTGCCGTATTTGGAACTTTGGGTTATATGGCGCAGGTACAAGGCGCGGCGGTAGCGGATGTTGCCGGCAGCGGCGGCTTGGGCATGGCCTTTGTGGTCTTCCCTGAAGCCTTGACAACCTTGCCGTTCGGACGGGTTATCTTCTCCTTGATCTTCTTTATCATGCTGTTGACCTTGGGGATTGACTCTGCCTTCTCCTTGGTTGAATCCGTATCAACCGCTTTTGCTGACAAGTTTGCATGGGATCGCAAAAAGACGACCATTGGCGTAATTCTGGTTGCCTTCGTATTCAGTTTGATCTTTGCGACCAAGTCTGGCTTGTACTGGTTGGACGTTGTAGACCGTTATGTCAATGCATTCGGTATTATCGGCGTGGCATTGCTGGAAGCCATTATGATCGTTGGCGCAATCAAAGTCGATACGATCAGAACCTATGTCAATGAGGTTTCAGAAGTGCGTTTGGGCAAATGGTTCAATTATTTGCTGGGTTTGATCACTCCGTTGGTATTGGGTGTCATCCTGACTGGCAATATCTACAATGAAATTATGAATTTGATGTCTGGTACGACTTATGAAGGATATCCAATGTGGGTTATCGCCGTAGGCGGGTATATCATGTTGGCTGTACTGATTGTCGCATCATTTATCTTTGGTTTGAAAAAGACTGTTGTGAGAGAAGAAGAGAACACGAAAGAACAGGAGGCGTAATATGACAAGCGGTTCAATTTTTATGTTGATCTTTGGCGTCGTCGTTCTCTATGGCGGTTTGGCTTGGAGTCTGGGACGCGCAAGCAAAGGAAAACAATAGCGAAAACAGCAAGAAACGGGGACCTTCGGGTTCCCGTTTTCTGTTAACGAAATGTGAATCCTCCCGGGAAAACTTGAGAAACAGGGCAAGAATGATTATAATTAGGTTTGATTAGAGTGGAAGTAGACGGGAGAGAGTATATGAAGTATTTTTTGAGAATATTTGGGATTGCCTTGTTGGTATTTACCCTCATAATAGGCGGCGGGCTGATGTTGGTGCATGGAATGACTTCCTCGCCGGAAATGAATTTTCCTGAACCGGGAGAGGTCACAACGGATCCCGAGGTGGATCTGACGCCGGATGAGCCAGGCGAAGACCTGACGGAACCGGGCGAAGAGCCGGAACCCGAACCGGAGCCTTTGAGCGATCTATACCTGGCCATGCAGAATTCCGAGCGGATCAATGCCGTGATTATCGGCATGGAAGGCCCACGGACGGACACCATTATTTTTGCCAGCATCGATCCGAAGTTGAAGCGTGTTGACCTGATCAATATTCCGCGCGATACCTATTATTATGAAAAAGGGTACGAGGAAGCGGATCTTCGAAAGATCAATGCGGTCCATGGACGGGAAGGCAGCCAGGGGGTAAAAACCGCGGTCAGCACCCTCTTGTACAAGGCGCCGGTCGATTTTTACGTAAAGGTGAATTACAACGGTGTTGAGGCCATTGTGAATTTGGTGGGCGGCATTGAAGTCGATGTGCCTTATGATATGGTGTACGATGACATCTGGGCGGAGCCGGAAGAGTTGCATATCAATCTTTCTGCGGGCGAGCAGGTCTTGAATGGAAGCAAAACCCTGGATTTTCTGCGCTTTAGAAAAAGCAACGACGGCACAATCTTTATTGGAGACGTTGGCCGAATCGAGAACCAGAAGAAGGTGATCAAGGCGATTACAGACAAGGCATTAAGCTACAAGCTGCCGTGGGTGATTGAAACAGCCTTTGATTATGTACGGACCGACATGGGGGTTTCCAATGCATTGAAGATCGGCACCTCATTTGCCACAGGCTTTTCATCGGATTCCATTTTTATGCACACCCTGCCGGGGGATACCAAAAACATGACCTTTGGCAAGCAAACCTTGAATTACTGGGTGCAGGACTATGCGGTGCAGACAAAAACGGAAGATTTGCTAGAAGAGATTTATGCGCCGGAATTGGCTGAGATTCAATCCAATAAGGAAAGCGAATAGGAAAACAAGGATAAAAAAAGTACCGCCTCGCAAATACGAGGCGGTTTTTCTTATCCTTCCGATAAAAAGCTTTCGCCGATCTCATTGACAGGACCGGCACCGACGGTGACAATCCAGTCACCTGGCTGGGTGTTTTCTTTTAGGTATTGGACAATGGATTCCCGGCTGCCTAAATAGCGGCAATCCGTTTGATGATCGCAAATGGCAGCAGCCAAATCTTTTGCATGAACCAGGCCGGTGTCTTTTTCACGAGCCGGATAAATATCATCCATCAATACGATGTCGGCGTTTCCAAAACATGCGGCAAACTCGTTAAAAAGCTTGTGGGTGCGGGTAAAGGTATGGGATTGGAAAACACAATACAATTTACCTGTCACTCGAGGTCGAATGGCTGAAAGCGCGGCATGGATTTCTGATGGATGGTGGGCGTAGTCGTCATAGACCATGACGCCGTCTTTTTCTCCTTTGATTTCCATGCGGCGGTGAACGCCGCCAAAATGGGCCAAGGCGGTCTGAATCGCTGCAAAATTGATGCCGATGGAATCGGCGATGGCAATGGCGGCCAAGGCGTTTTCAATATTATGATCGCCCGGCAGGGGCAGGTCAATGACGCCCTGCGGCTGGCCGTTCTTGATCAGGTCAAAGGTCCATCCCTGGGGGGTTGCGATTTTGTTTGCGGGATGGTAGTCGCCGGATTCATCCAGGGAAAAGGTAAGGATGTTGGCTTTGATGCTTTCAAAGTTCGCTTTTAAACTTTTTTGCGTAACCAAAGTGCCGGTCTCGGGCAGAAGGTTGGCAAAACGAAGAAAGGCTTCATGGATGTGATCCAAGTCCCGGTAATAATCCAAATGATCGGCTTCAATATTTAGGATGGCCGTATGGGTCGGACACAGCTCCAGGAAGTTCTCCTTGTATTCGCAGGCTTCCGTCAGAAAAATCTCATCCCCTGTGATGGATAGGTTGCCGCCCATGACATCGGCGTTGCCGCCCAGCAGAATGGTGGATTCCGTTTCCGCTTCAAGAAGAATCGCGGCAAGGATTCCTGTGGTGGTGGTTTTTCCATGGGTGCCGGAAATGGCAATGGAGACGGCATGGTCTTCCATCAGCGCGCCCAGCAGGTCGGCCCGCTTATATTGGGGGATCCCCAGGCGTTTGGCTTCCATCCGTTCCGGGTTGTCTTCATGGATGGCCGATGTGTAAACAATACGGTCGACTCCATGAACGGATTCTTTATAATGACCGATATGGATGGTGACGCCAAGGGACGCAAGATGCTTTGTGAGGGGGGACTCGTTTCTGTCGGATCCGGTGACCCGAAATCCTCGTTTTATGAGAATTTCCGCCAAAGCACTCATGCTGATCCCGCCGATTCCGATAAAATGAATCGTTTGGTTTTGATTGCTCCAATTGATGTTCAAAGGAAACCTCCTGTTTTTCGATAGTATCTATTATATCATAAAAAAAAACAAATGATTTTCGCTGAAATCGCTTGTAAGATCTTCTATAAGCGAATAAAATGATGTATAATAATATGGAATGTTCGGATTTGAAAGGGGTCTTTCATGGATAAGTTTAAACGAAGCGAGCGTGTAGCCGCTATATTTTCAATATTGGTTGAACATCCCAATCAATTGTTCACCTATCAAGCCTTCGAGGATCGGTTCGCCGCATCGAAGACAACCATCAGCGAAGATGTCGCGATTCTGCGCCAACTGGTCAAGCGGTTGGATTCCGGTGAAATCGTCACACAATCCGGCGCGGCCGGCGGTGTCTTGTTTCAGCCGCACTTGAACCGTACGGAAACGGAGAACTTTCTGACGCGGATCGGCCAGCGCATTATGGAGAAGGAACGGCTGATTGCCGGCGGATTCATCTATATGACGGATTTGCTGAACAATCCCAATACGGTTTTCACCTTCGGCAAGATCTTTGCGGACCGATACGCCAAGCGCCAAATCGATTATGTGGTGACGGTTGAGACCAAAGGCATTCCTGTGGCTTTGGCCACTGCGCGAATTCTCAATGTGCCCATGGTCACAATTCGAAAAAACATCAAGGTGACGGAAGGCACAACGGTGAATATCAATTACCGAAGCGGGTCTACCGGCCAAATCCAGACCATGTCGCTGTCCAAGCGGGCCATTCCTGCGGGCGCTCATGTTCTCCTGATTGACGATTTTATGCGCGGGGGAGGTACTTTGCGGGGCATGATTGAAATGGTGCGGGAATTTGAAGCGGTTGTCGAGGGAATCGGGGTCCTGGTTGCAACGGAAGAGCCGGACCGCAAGCTGGTGGAAGACTACTATGCCATGTTTAAATTAATCTCCGTCGATGAGCAAACAGGCGAAGTTGTGGTCCGTCCAAACGTCGAATAAAAAATATTTTGAAAATTTTTTCAAAAAAAAGGGTTTTCCTTCTAAAATGGAGTATATATATAATGGATTATTTTACTATATGCATTCAATCTTGGCGGAAGGAGCTGGAAAATGGAAGTAACAGACGTAAGAGTACGAAAGATCAACACGGATGGAAAGATGAAGGCGATAGTATCTGTAACATTCGACGACGCCTTCGTGGTACACGACATTAAAATCATCGAGGGGCAAAATGGACTCTTTATTGCGATGCCGTCCAGGAGAATGCCTGATGGTGAATTTCGCGATATCGCACATCCGATCAATTCGGAAACGCGGGCGCGGATTCAAGATATTGTCTTTTCGGAGTATGAAAAGTCAATGCAAGAAGTGGAAGCAATGGAATGATAAGAAAGGACCGACACACGGTCCTTTTTTTTGTGTTAAAATATAATAGTTGAAAGGAAAGCAAACTCTGGTATAATAGTGTAGGTTGTGAGGTGACTGAGAATGATCAAAGCAATGATTCTTGCCGCCGGGCAAGGAACAAGAATGAAATCGCAACATCCAAAGGTCATGCATCAAATCTGCGGCGAAACCCTCTTGGGGTGGGTCGACCGTGCTGCGAAAGCGGCAGGCGCAGAGGAAACGATTGTGATCGTTGGCCATGGGAAAGAGGAAATCTGTCAAGCGTATGAAAACAGCGGCTGGCGATTTGCAGAACAGCCCATGGGGGAAGGCCTTCCCTACGGCACGGGATATGCCGTGATGCAGGGGATGGAGACCATCAATGATGAAGACCAAGTCCTGGTTTTAACCGGAGACACGCCATTGATTGAAGGGGATGACCTGAAGGCTTTGGTGGACAAGCACCAAGCGAGCCATGCGGCGGCAACGGTGCTGAGCGCCCGGGTGGACAATCCATACGGCTACGGCAGAATATTGCGGGACGAAAAAGGCGTTGTCGGCATCGTGGAAGAAAAAGACGCCAGTGATGCGGAAAGAAGCATCCAGGAAATCAATTCCGGTATTTTCTGTTTCCAGGGTGCGGCGCTGAAACGAGCATTGGAACGGCTGACGACGGACAATGCCCAAGGCGAATACTATCTGACGGATGCCTTGGCCATTTTGCGTGGCTTGGGTGAAAATGTGGAATCCCATTGCCTGTCGGAAGCAGATCATATACGGGGAATCAATTCGCGGGCGCAGCTGGCGGAAGCGACTCGGATTCGCCAGGCGCGGATCAATGAGGGCTGGATGATGGAAGGCGTTACCTTGATCGATCCGTCCAGTACCTATATCGATGCGGATGTCGTGATTGGTCCAGACACCATTGTAGAACCCAACGTACAATTGAAAGGGAAAACGAAAATCGGATCCCATGTCGAGATTGGCGCCATGTCGAAAATCATCAACAGTGAGATCGGCGATGAAGTGACAATCGATTCATCCAAAATATTGGATGCCCAGGTTGGACGAAAGACGACCATCGGTCCTTTTGCCTACCTGCGTCCGAAAAGTCGGATTGGAGAAGGGTGCCGAATCGGAGATTTTGTTGAAGTGAAAAACGCGGTGATCGGGAATGGATCCAAGGCAAGTCATCTGTCCTATGTGGGCGATGCCATTGTCGGAGAGCGTGTAAATATTGGTTGTGGCGTCGTATTTGTCAATTACGACGGTAAAAAGAAATCTCAATCCATTGTGGAGGATGATGCCTTTATCGGATCCAATGCGAATCTGGTGGCACCGGTACATATCAAGAAACGAGGATTTGTTGCCGCGGGCTCGACGATCACACGGGATGTGGATGAGGGAGATCTGTCCATCGCGAGAGCGAAGCAAGTCAACAAGGCTGGATGGGCTGAGCGTTTCTTTAATAAATAGGTTAAATTTTAGGAGGAGTACCATGCATTCTGAGCAAAGTCGTATCAAGGTTTTTACAGGCAATGCAAACCCAGAGCTTGCGCAATCCATCTGCAATGAACTGGGCATTTCGTTGGGGCGTTGCAGCGTCGATCGTTTCAGCGACGGCGAGATTTCCGTCAGCATTCCGGAGACGGTTCGAGGTAACGACGTATACCTGATTCAATCGACATGTCCCCCGGTAAACGAGAACTTGATGGAAGTGTTGATTCTGATCGATGCTTTCAAACGAGCGTCAGCAGGCCGAATTAATGCCGTTATTCCGTATTACGGATATGCGCGCCAAGACCGAAAGGCAAAAGCCAGAGATCCGATCTCTGCAAAACTGATTGCCAACCTCCTACAAGCAGCCGGTGCTGACCGGGTTGTTGCCATGGATTTGCATGCGTCTCAGCTGCAAGGTTTCTTTGACATCCCAGTGGACCATTTGAAGGCGATCCATTTGATTGCAGATTATTTCCGCGGCATTGAAGGTTTGACCAAGGATAATACCGTTGTCTTGTCTCCGGACATCGGCGGTGTGAAGCGCGCGCGTAACTTGGGCGCCATTTTGGATCTTCCAATTGCCATTATCGAGAAGCGCCGACCGAAAGCCAACGTGGCCGAGGTTATGAACGTAATCGGCGATATCAAAAACAAGCATGTCTTGATTATTGATGATATGATTGATACGGGCGGATCATTGGTGAAAGCTGCAGAAGTTGCCAAGCAATTTGGCGCTTTGGACGTATATGCAAGCTGTACCCACGGCATTCTTTCCGGACCGGCCATTGAACGAATCAAGAATTCTTCAATTGAGGAAGTCATCATTACGGATACCATTCCTTTGCCACCGGAAAAACAGATCGAGAAAATCAAGGTCTTGTCCGTAGCCGAGTTGCTTGCGGAATCGATTCGTCGAATCCACGGCAACCGTTCCATCAGTGTATTGTTTGACTAGAAAGAAGACCCCCGATGATTTCGGGGGTTTTTTAAGAGGTGTAAGATGTATGCAATTATTGGATTAGGGAATCCAGGGAAAAAATATGAAAAAACCCGCCATAATGTTGGCTTCCGCGTGGTGGACCGCCTTGCGAAGAACTGGGGAATCAGCGTCAAGAAAGTCCAGTTTCAATCCTTGGTGGGAGAAACCTTTCTGGGCGGAGAGAAGGTCATTTTGGTGAAGCCCCAAACCTATATGAATGAAAGCGGCCGGGCGGTGGTCGATCTGCAGCGCTACTACCAGATCCCTGCGGAGAATTTGATTGTTATCTATGATGATATCGATTTTGAGGTTGGGGTCCTTAAGGTGCGGAAACGGGGAAGCGCCGGCAGCCATAACGGCATGAAGTCGGTGATCTATCAACTGCAGACCGATGCTTTTCCGCGGGTGCGGATGGGAATCGGCAAGCAGCCTTCCTTTATGGATCTGGCCAATTATGTCTTAAGCGGATTTTCGCCCAAGGAAGAGAAGATCATGGAATCTGTTGTTGACGCGGCTTGCGATGCGATTGAGACCATTGTCCAAGACGGGGTTGAACAGGCGATGAACCGCACCAACCATTTGAATTTTCAGTAAGGAGTTATCATGCAGAGAATTTGGGAACGTATAACCGAAAAAACCAAAGCGTATCAGGACATTCTTCACGCGCTGGAGAACGGCAGCTATCCTGTTTCTTTGCATGGATTGTCGGAAGAAGCGCTGATTCAATTGTTTGCGCGATTGGGCGCCGACCGCCAGGTCCTGCTGGTTTTCTCTCAAGACCATCAGGCACGCGCGGCAAGGGCTGCCCTTTCCAGCTTTGCAGCAGACCGGGTGCGGGTTTTTCCGGCAAGACCTACCTATTTTTACGATATAGAAGCCTTCAGTCATGAGAATATGAACCAGCGGCTTCGCACCCTCCATGACTTGCAGCGGGGGACAAAGGGGATTTACTTAACTTCTACGGAAGCGATGATGAACCCCATGCTGCCGCCCAGCCAGTACGGGGAGTTGCTTTTGGAGGTTGGGCAGACCATGGCGCCTGACGAGGTGGTTGCCCAATTGGTTCAGCTGGGATATCGGCGGGAAACCATGATCGAGGGTCCGGGCCAATTCAGCGCCCGCGGGGGGATTATCGACTGTTTCCCATCCGACGCGGAAGATCCGGTTCGGATCGAATTTTTCGATATCGAGATCGATTCCATTCGCTCTTTTGACCTGAACACCCAGCGGTCTTTTGAGAATCTGATCAAAGTCGCAATTCCCGCGGCCTTGGAGTTTATTCTCTCAGAAGACCAGCGGGATGCATTGGTTAAGGGCATTCGGGCAGATTTGGAAAGAACGACCCGCCGGGAGAAGGAAAGCGCGGAAAAGACCAAACGCATTGAGAAATTTGAAAAAGTGCTTCATCAGATCGAGAGCGATTTGCCGCTGCCAAGCGCATCGCTCTGTTTTCCTTATCTTTCAGAGTCGGTTTGCCTCTTGGACTGGATGGAGCAGGATGCTGTCATCCTTTTGGATGAGCCGGACCGCATTTTAGAGGCTGCGCGTGACCAGCAGCATCAATTTCACCATCGGCTTGAGGAGCTGCATCTGGCGGGGGAAACCTTGTCGCATCATGTGGATGCCTTGATTCCCTTTGAACAATTGCCCCTTTCGAACCGGCCGGTGATCACATCCACGCGCCTGCTGAAAAACAGCCGGTTCTTTGCGCCCAAGGCTCTTGTGCAAGTGCGCACCAAGGCCAACCCGGTCTTTCACCGAAAGTTTGAGCTCTTGGCACAAGAGGTTAAGCGATTGGTTGAACGGGATGGCACCGTGGTACTTTTTACGGGATCAACAGAACGGGCGGAAGCCTTGCAGCATTATCTGGAGGAGGCGCGCATTCCGGTTTTGAAGGAGACCAAGTTCGAACCGGGATTTGTTACGGTGACAAAAGAATCCCTGGCACAGGGATTTGAATATATTGACGAGCGGATTTTTCTGTTTGGCCAAGCGGAGATCTATGGCGCGACCAAGCAGAAACGCCGCAAGCGGGGTAAGGAAAAGAGCCGACGGATTGAAACTTTTATGGATCTGAAAGTAGGCGATTATGTGGTCCATGAGGAATTTGGCATCGGCCAGTACCAGGGCATTGAACAGAAAGTGATTCTGGGCGTGAAGCGGGACTATCTGATTGTCCAGTACCGAGGCACAGACCGGCTTTATGTGCCGGTGGACAATATGCAGATTCTGCAGAAGTTCATTGGGGGAGATGCCGGCTCGCCCCGCCTGAACAAGATGGGATCCGACGATTGGAAAAAGACCAAGCGGACTGTGAAAAAGGCCATCGAGGATATGGCGCGGGAGTTGCTGGAGCACTACGCCAAACGGTCAGCGGTGAAAGGCTATGCCTTTAGCGGGGACAATGAATGGCAGCGGCAGTTTGAAGACCTTTTTCCTTATGAAGAAACCCAGGACCAGCTGCAGTGCATTGAAGAGATTAAAAGCGATATGGAAAAGGCCAGTCCCATGGACCGATTGCTGTGCGGCGACGTAGGCTACGGGAAAACGGAAGTAGCCCTTCGGGCGGCTTTCAAGGCGGTTTTGGACGGCAAGCAGGTGGCGGTTTTGGTGCCGACCACCATTTTAGCCCAGCAGCATTACAACACCTTCTTGTCGCGGTTTCAGGAATTCCCCGTCAAGGTTGAAATGCTCAGCCGCTTTCGGACGGCGAAGCAGCAAACACGGATTTTTCGCGATGTAAAAGCCGGCAATATCGATGTATTGGTGGGGACCCACCGGATCCTTTCCAAAGAATTGGCCTTCAATGATTTGGGGCTCTTGATCGTGGACGAGGAGCAGCGCTTTGGCGTCCGCCACAAGGAAAGCATGAAAATGCTGAAGGCTTCTGTGGATGTACTGACCCTGTCGGCGACGCCGATTCCCAGAACCCTGCATATGTCCATGATTGGGGTTCGGGACCTGTCGGTCATCGACGAGCCGCCGGAAGCCCGGCTGCCTGTGCAGACCTTTGTGGTGGAATACCAGGAGGAACTGGTGCGCGACGCCGTCCTCCGGGAACTGGAGCGGGATGGACAGGTCTACTTTGTTTTCAATCGTGTCAAGGGGATTCGCACCATGCAGGCGAAATTGCAGCGGCTGGTTCCGGAGGCCCGGGTTGCGGTTGCCCATGGACAAATGAGCGAGCGGGAACTGGAAGCGGTCATGGTTGCCTTTTTGGAAGGTGAGATCGATATCCTGGTCTCCACCACCATAATTGAAACCGGACTGGATATTCCCAATGTCAACACCATGATTATATTTGACGCGGACCGTTTGGGCCTTTCCCAGCTGTATCAGCTTCGGGGTCGCATCGGCCGGTCCAATCGATTGGCATTCGCCTATTTCACCTTCCAAAAAGACAAGGTCTTGTCGGAAGTGGCGGAAAAACGATTGAAAGCCATTCGAGAATTTACGGAATTTGGCGCCGGATTTAAGATCGCCATGCGGGATTTGGAAATCCGCGGTGCCGGCAACCTTTTGGGCGCACAGCAGCACGGTCATATGGCGGCGATCGGCTATGACCTCTATGTGAAGTATTTGGAACAGGCTGTCGACATGTACACAGGCCGGCTGGAAACCACGGACGAGGCCTTGGAAACCAAGCTGGAAATCCAGGTGGACGCCTTTATTCCGGATGGTTATATTCAGGATGACGAACAAAAGATTCGCATGTACAAACGCATCGCGACCATTGAAACGGACGAAGACTATTCCGAGATTCTGGATGAGCTGATCGACCGGTTTGGAGAACCCTCTCTACCGGTTGTCAATTTGATGCGAATTGCAAAATTGAAGGGGTCGTCCAAACGGGCCGGATTTTCAACGGTTGCCCATACCAAGAAAGGCGTGGTGTTTACCTTTGCAAGAACACTGTCCTTTACGCCGGAACTGGGCAAGGCGTTGATGGACCATTATGGAAGGATGGTCGATTTCGACTTGTCGACTGAATTCCCCAAGATTTTTCTGATCAAGCGGGATGCGGCCGCTCAGGACGCCCTGACACTCATGGAAGAAGCTGCGGGGATTATCTGTGAATTTTTTAAAAACTGACCCAATCCGCTGCCGCAAACGTGGTTTGATTTGGTATAATAGCTAGGTAACTAAAAGGAGGAGACGGAATGAATAGAAGAGTGATTGCGATTGTTTTGGCGATCATGTTGATTGTTCCAGGTGTGTTGGCGGCTTGTTCGGCGGCACAGGATGGATCGACGGCGCCGACAACGACAGCACCCGAAAAACTGGCAACGATTAACGGGGTGGACTTGCCTTTGGATGAGTTCGAAAGCTTTTTCGCCTTTAACAAGAAATATGTTGAAGTGATTGGTTATGTGACGCCGGAAATGTGGACGGAAGACGCAGGAAACAACATGACCTATGAACGTCAGTACTTGGATTCCATGGTGCAGCAGTATATTCAGCAGAAGACGCTGGAGCTGGCAGCGATGGACAGCGGACTGTCCGTTACGGATGAAGACGTGCAGGCTGAATTGGACCAGATTAAAGCCGACGAGCAGTTGAAGGCCAATTATGAAGAGTTCTTGACCAATACCGGCATTGATGAAGAATATTACCGCCAGCTTTTGAAACAGCAATTGCTGATTGAAAAGTACAGCGAACAATTGCAAGCGGAAGTTGACGTTACGGATGAAGCGGTTCAAGCCTACTATGACGCCAATGAAGCAAGCTATGAACAAGTTTGGGCCCGACATATCCTGGTTGAAACCCAGGAAGAGGCAGACGCGGTTTACGATCGCGCGGTTGCCGGGGAAGACTTTGCCGCCTTGGCACAAGAGCTTTCTGTAGGTCCTAGCGCTGAAAACGGTGGCGATTTGGGTTACTTCTCTCGCGGCCAAATGGTACCGGAGTTCGAACTGGCAGCCTTCGGCACGGAAGTCGGAGCAATTTCGGCACCGGTTGCGACACAATTCGGCTGGCATGTTATCAAAATCGAAGACAAGGTTGTACCGACTTTTGAAGAGTACAAAGATCAGATCAAAGCGCAATTGGCCAATGAAGAGATTGGCAAATTGGTACAATCTGTGATTGATGCTGCAGAAGTGGAGAACGTCGATGTTTATGCGGCTCTATTGGGCGAAAGCATGGGCATTGTTGCTCCTGCCGAAGATGGCGCAGAAGAAGCAACCGAATAGAAAATTTGGAAAACATCCTTCGGGGTGTTTTTCTTTTTATGTGAATCCAGTATACTGAGATGGGAGGGATTGGATGAATACAATTACCATAGTGGGACTGGGTCCCGGACGGATAGAAGAGATGACGGTGGGCGCGTACCGCGCGCTTTTTGAGTCTGAGGGGAAAAAGGTTTTTCGAACCTTGGAGCATCCGGTTGCCAAAGAAGCGGTCGAGGCAAAGATTCCCTTGGAAAGTTTTGACAGCCAATACGAGGCGGCGGATTCCTTGGAGGAAGTGGAGCGGGAAATCTACCAAAAACTGACAAAAATGAGTAAAGAGGAAGAAAAACTCTTTTACTTTGTTCCCGGCCATCCAATTTTTGGTGAAAACGTCGTGAAAATGTTGACTTCAGCGGATTTGAAGGATAAAATAAGATTAGAATTTCTTGGGGGGATCAGCCAGATTGATGCAGTAATGACAGTTATTTCCCAAGATTTTTCTTCTGGTTGCCAAATTATCGAGGCTTCTGCTTTTGATCCGCGCGCCATTGATTTTCAACAGGGACTCCTGATCACCAATATTGACGATCATGGATTATTGTCCGATTTGGAAATTGTCTTGTCGGAATGCTACGGAGATGAGCAGGAAGCACTTGTGGTCAGCCATCCCATGGATGTCAATGAATCCGTGGAGCGAATGCCTTTGATGGAATTGAACCGGGTTAAGTGTTCGCACCTGACCAGTGTTTACATTCCCAAGGCAGACCGGCAAAACCGGTACACCTATCGTGATTTGATCGCGATTATCGAACGGCTTCGCAGCCCAGGCGGCTGTCCTTGGGACCGGGAACAAACCCATGAATCCCTGCGGGCCAATTTGCTGGAGGAAGCCTATGAGGTGATCGAGGCGATCAATCAGCAGGATGACGCCAATCTGGAAGAGGAGCTGGGTGATTTGCTTCTGCAAATCGTCTTTCATGGCTTGCTGGCCGAAGAAGACGGTTATTTCAGTCTTTTGGATGTAACGACTGGGGTTTGCGAGAAGATGATTCGCCGCCATCCTCATGTTTTTGCGGAAGAGTCCATTGATACGGCGGACGGCGTTGTGCGCCGTTGGGAAGAGATCAAGCAGGAGGAAAAGGGACAAAGCCAGCAGTCTCAGCGCATGAAGGATCTGCCGGAAGCGCTTCCGATGTTGGTCAGAAGCCGCAAGGTGCAGAAAAAAGCGGCGGAAGTGGGATTCGACTGGCCGGATGTAACCGGTGCCATAGAGAAACTGCATGAGGAATTGCAGGAATTCCAGGAAGCGGTTCAGTTGAACCAACAGGATGAGATGGAATTGGAGTTTGGCGATCTGCTCTTTGCAATTGTCAATGTTTCCAGATTCTATAAAATTCATCCGGAGTTGGCCTTGAAACGGGCAACGGATAAGTTTATCCGCCGATTCAGCTGGATGGAACAGGAAGCGATCCGCCAAGGAATGGATTTTGACGCTTTGGGTTTGGAAGCGTTGGATGCGCTCTGGAACCAGAGCAAACAAATGGAGAAATGATTCAGTTTAACTGATTCATATAAAGTTAAGGAGGGGTTTATCGATGAATAAGGCACAACTCGTTGCGAAAATGGCAGACAAATGTGGTTTAAGCAAAAAAGACTCTGAGGCAGCTTTGAATGCATTTATTGAGAGTGTTGAGGAAGCGTTGATTGCGGAAGAGAAAGTTCAATTGGTTGGATTTGGAACGTTTGAAGTTCGCGAGCGTAAAGCACGTGAAGGACGCAACCCAAGAAATCCGGAAGAATCTATTCAAATTCCTGCATCGAAGGCACCTGTTTTTAAAGTTGGTAAAACTTTGAAAGCGAAAGTAAACAAATAGAACTTATCCTTGATAAGAAAACCAGGCCCTGGCCTGGTTTTTTTATTCCAGACGGAGATGGTCTGGCTTGGACGAAGTTCATGGAAGAATTCATCTTGAATTCATTTGACTTAACCCTTGGTTATTTCATAAAATGAACATGATAGACGACAAAGGGGAAGAACATGAGAATCGATAAATTTTTGAAAAATGCACGCATTATCAAACGAAGAACGGTAGCGAAGGAAGCCTGCGACCAGGGGCGAGTACTGATTAATGACAAGGTTGCCAAACCGGGGACGGAAGTCGTGCCGGGAGACCGCATTGATCTGCGCCTGGGTTCCAGGGTTTTGAAAGTGGAGGTTGTAGTTTGTCTGGATCACGCGACCAAGCAAACGGCTGAAACCATGTATCGGGTGATTGGAGATTGAAAGGAGACCTTTCATGCGCGGATGGGTTGGAAAAAGCATTCTTCTTCTCATATTGGTGCTCTTGTTTGGCAGCGGTGTGATGACGGCCTATGGCCGCCATCAGGCACGCATGGAAGAACTGCGGGCGATTCAATCGCAAAAGGCTGGCGAGGTTGAAAAAATCGAAGCGAGGATTCAGGTGCGCAAAGATTTGATTAAATCGAAGAACGATCCGGATTTTGTTGAGCGCATGGCACGGTTCTATGGCATGGTGCGGGACAATGAACTGATCTACAAGGATCAGGATCGTACGGAAACCGAGGATCCCATGGCGGCACTCTTTAAAAATTGACAGAATGCGCGGGGTTCGCTATACTACTAGTCATAGCTGGTACACAATAATTAAGGAGGAATCGCATTTTTATGCATTTGAAAGTGAATGAGATTGTCGAAGGTGTTGTAACGGGGGTCGCCAAATTCGGTTTGTTTATCGATGTGGGGGCGCCAAAATCAGGGTTGGTTCACATCTCTGAGGTATCCTATCAGTATGTGGAGGAATTGTCAGGCTTATATCAAACTGGCGACAAAGTAAAGGTGAAAGTATTGTCTGTTGGCGACGACGGAAAAATCAGTCTCTCCATTCGGCAGACGGAAAAACGTCCGGAGCGCAAGCCGAATCAGGGAAAACCGGGCGGCGCGAAGCCGAATCGACCGGGCGGTGAAAAGAAGTTTAATCGGAAACCACAGGCGAAACAATCCTTTGCACCGCGGAAAAAAGAATACAAACCTGCGACTTTCGAAGACAAGTTAGAAGCCTACCTTAAAGATAGCAATGAGCGAAACGAATTTAAAAAGAAACCCACGCGAACCAAGCGCGGGTATCAATCTCGTCGTTAAAACCGGAATTTTTTTCCGGTTTTTTCCGTTTGGAGTGAACCGATGGATCTAATTGCCAGGACGATCGCATGGATCAAAAAACAAGTGAATGAAAATGAAGTTATGGTTGTGGCTCTGTCGGGCGGACCTGATTCGATGCTGCTTTTGGAATTGGCCGTACAAGCGGCGGCGGACCAGGCCTTGATTGTGGAGGCGGCGCATGTCAACCACGGCCTGCGGGAGGCTGCCGAGACAGAAGAGGCGGAACTGAAAGCGCTTTGTGAAAAGCGGGGCATTCCCTTTTATTCAAAGCGGGTGGATTGCGCCTGTTTTGCCAAAGAAAACGGAATGAGCCTGGAAGAAGCCGGCCGGCGTTTGCGCTATGCTTTTTTCGAAGAGGTGCTGGGGGACCGGCCTGGATGGATTGCCACGGGCCATCATCGGAACGATCAGGCGGAAACGGTTTTGTTCCATCTGTTTCGCGGAACCGGCGCACGGGGCTTCGGCGGGATTTGCGCCTTGGATCCGCCCATGATCCGGCCTTTGATTGACTGGAAACGGGAAGAGATTATGGAGGCTGTTGAGGAATTGGGACTGGCCTACTTTACGGATGCGTCCAATGCGGATACGGCCTTTACCCGCAATTGGATTCGCCATGATTTGCTGCCAAAAATCGAAGGGCGATTTGACCGGGGCGTGGTGGACCGGATTGTGCAGGCCAGCGGTTTGATTGCCGCAGACGACGCATATCTTCGCAGTCAGGCTGAAGTCGTCTATGACGCGATTGCCGAAGGGGAGCCAGACGGGGTCCGGTTTCGGCGGCAAGCGCTTCAGGCGTTGGAAGCGCCGATTCTGTCCCGGGTTTTGCTCTTGGCCTTGGAGCGGGTCTATGGTTCCACCAAGGATATTCAATACGGCCAGATGGAGCATGTCATGGCGATGATTCGGACCGGACATTCCGGCCGGCAGTTTGCTTTCTCCCAGAGCCGTTGGCTGCAAATCGACAGCCAGACGGTGACCGTGGGTCTGGAGCGGGAAGCGGATGTTTTCAAGATTTTGTTGCCTGTTCCAGGGATTGTCAGCGTTCCGGGCGGGAAAGTCATCACCGAATGGACAAACGGGCAAGAATGGACCAATGATCCGTTTACCATTGATATCGATTATGATAGAATACAGGGTAGATTATTTTGGCGAACCCAGCAATCTGGAGATTGGTTCCAGCTGTCTGCGTCATCGGGAAGAAAGCGATTGAAACGGTTTTGGATCGATCGGAAGATTCCGCGGCACAGGCGGGATTCATGGCCCTTGCTGGCCGATGAGGAACGCGTGCTCTGGGTGGTGGGACTCAGAAAATGCGAGGGGAGACCAGATTCGGAGTCAAGAATGGTTCGCATCAGGTTTGAGGTCTTAGAAGGAGGGCATTATGAAAGAGGATATTAAAGAGGTAATTTTATCGGAAGAAACATTGCAAAAGCGGATCAAGGAATTGGGTGCACAGATCACAGCGGAATATCCCGATGGAGATTTGATGGTCATTTGCGTGCTGAAAGGCGCGGTATTGTTTATGAGTGATTTGGTCAAAGCGATTGACCGTCCGTTGGAAATGGACTTTATGGCGGTTTCCAGCTATGGAAACTCGACCGAATCCTCTGGAATTGTAAAAATTGTAAAAGATTTGAATTCCAGTATTGAGGGTAGAAATGTATTAATCGTAGAAGATATTATCGACAGCGGCTTGACGCTGAAATATTTGCTGCGAATCTTGCAGGAGCGGGAGCCGGCATCGCTTAAGGTATGCGCGCTTTTGGAGCGGGAAGGTCAGACGACCGGCCATACCTTTGATTACACGGGCTTTGTGGTACCGGACGGATTCTTGGTTGGATACGGACTGGACTACGCGGAGAAATATCGAAACTTGCCTTATATCGGGATCTTAGCGCCATCCGTTTATCAATAAACTGGTTATACAGAAAATAAGGAGGTGACAACCATGCCGAAATACTTTCGAGGGGTTGGAATGTATTTGTTGGTTTTCTTGGTGATTATTCTGATCGCTTCAGCAACCAGCAATCAATTTGAGGCAGCACAGGAACTCAGCTACAACACCTTGCTCGAAAAAATCCAAGCAGGTGAAGTGGAAGGCGACTTGGTTGCCGTCGGAGATGAGGTTCATGGAACATTAGCGGATGGAACCAATATTACAGCGAGTATTCCGAATTTTGATAAGGAGTATTACGATTCACTGAATCTGGAAGACAGCGGAGTCAATCTGGTGGTTCGACAGCCGCAGGGAGATCCCTTGTGGATGACGATCCTGTCGCCGATTCTGATGATCGGTTTTTTTGCCGTGATCTGGTATTTGTTTATGCGGCAGTCGCAGGGCGGAAACGGCAGAAGCGCCATGAATTTTGGCAAATCCAAAGCCCGTATGGTGGAATCGGGTTCCACCCATGTCACATTTGCTGATGTTGCGGGGCTGGAAGAGGAGAAGGAAGAGTTGACAGAGATCGTCGATTTTCTGTCTCATCCAAAACGTTATATCCAATTGGGCGCTCGTATTCCAAAGGGCATTCTGATGGTAGGTCCACCGGGAACCGGGAAAACCTACTTGTCCAAGGCGGTTGCCGGCGAGGCTGGCGTGCCGTTCTTCAGCATTAGCGGTTCCGATTTTGTAGAGATGTTCGTTGGTGTGGGTGCATCCCGGGTTCGCGATCTGTTTGAACAGGCGAAGAAGAATGCGCCATGCATTATCTTTATTGACGAGATTGACGCCGTCGGACGGCGCCGGGGCGCAGGTCTTGGCGGCGGCCATGACGAACGGGAGCAGACTTTGAACCAATTGCTGGTTGAGATGGACGGCTTCGGTGTCAACGAAGGCGTCATTGTGATGGCGGCAACCAACCGTCCGGATATTCTGGATCCTGCCATTCTGCGACCGGGTCGTTTTGACCGTCAGGTGCGGGTCGGCATTCCGGATATCAAAGGCCGGGAAGCCATTTTGAAGGTTCATGCGAGAAACAAGCCCATGGGCAAAGACGTCGATATGAGAACCCTGGCGAAACGGACCATTGGTTTTACGCCGGCGGATTTGGAAAATCTCTTGAACGAAGCGGCGCTTTTATCCGCGCGCGAGAATCTAAAAGAGATTCCGATGCGTTTGGCGGAAGAAGCCATTACGAAAGTAATTGCCGGTCCGGAGAAGAAGAGTCATGTTCGAACGGAAGAGGAAAACCGTTTGGTGGCTTACCACGAGGCGGGACATGCGGTTGTCAGTCATTACCTGACCCATGTCGACAAGGTCCATATGGTGACCATTATGCCGCGTGGCGGCGCCGGCGGATTTACCATGCATTTGCCGGACAAGGACAAACGCTTTATTTCCAAGCGTGATATGGAAGAGCAGCTGGTCGTGCTTTTGGGCGGCCGCGTAGCGGAAGAATTGGTGCTGGAGGATATCTCGACGGGTGCGTCCAATGATATCGAGCGGGTTACCAATACGGCCCGCGCCATGGTTACCCATTACGGCATGAATGATGAAATGGGACCAATGACCTATGGGAAGGATCAAAACGAAGTCTTCCTGGGTCGTGATATTGCACGGTCTCAAGATTACAGCGATGAGACGGCAGCGAAAATCGACAAGGAAATGCGTCATATTGTCGACGAGGCCTATCGTCTGTGCCGTCAATTGCTGACGGATCACATGGATAAACTGCATATGGTTGCGGAATTGCTTCTGGAAAAAGAAACCATTAGCGGCGATGAATTCAATGCGGTTTTTAATGAATCCGATGCGGATGAAACGCCAATTGCCAGTGCGGAAGAGAAAAAACCGGAAAGAGACGACAAGTTGGATGCCGGCTCCCACCAGGAACCGGTGGGCGATCCCGCCTTTACAACGGCAACTGAGCATACGCAAGAATAAGAGATGAAACACCCTAAGCTGCGGCTTAGGGTGTTTTCTTGCAATTAATCATTCATAAATTATGATAATTTCGTAAAGATTTTTAAATAATGCAATTTACCTTGCATAAGATAGCGTTTTCTTGTAGTCTAGAGGTGAATATCGCGTCGAAGCGGGGAGGATTAGAATGGAGAATCAGAAAAAAAACTTGCAAGCCGAACGAGAGCAATGGGAGCAAACGACGGTTAAGAAGGTAACAGACCGATTTCCAGAGCGGAAAGAGGTCTTTGTATCGGGTTCCAGACAGCCGGTGAACCGGTTGTACACACCGTTGGACAGTCAGGAAGCATATTTGGATGAAATTGGTTTCCCGGGCCAGTATCCATTTACAAGGGGCGTACAGCCTACCATGTACCGGGGACGCTTATGGACGATGCGGATGTATGCGGGCTTCGCGACTGCGGAAGAATCCAATGCACGGTATAAATATCTGGTTTCCCAGGGTTCCTCGGGACTGTCTGTCGCCTTTGACCTGCCGACGCAGATTGGATACGATTCCGACCATGCCCTGGCAGCGGGCGAAGTGGGGAAAGTCGGGGTTGCCATCGATTCATTGGCGGATATGGAACGCTTGTTCGATGGGATTCCGTTGGATCGCGTCTCTACATCGATGACGATCAACGCGCCGGCAGCCGTTTTGCTGGCCATGTATATTGCCGTAGCCGAAAAACAAGGCGTACCGGCTGACAAGCTGCGCGGCACGATTCAAAACGATATCTTGAAAGAATATATTGCGCGTGGGACTTATATCTATCCGACACAGCCTTCCATGCGCTTAATTACGGACATTTTCGCCTACTGCTCAAAGGAAGTGCCAAAATGGAATACCATCAGTATTTCGGGCTATCATATTCGCGAAGCGGGCTCTACAGCCGCTCAGGAAGTGGGATTCACCTTGGCCGACGGCATCGCTTATGTAGAAGCGGCCATTCAGGCGGGCTTGGATGTGGATGCTTTTGCACCGCGTTTGTCCTTCTTCTTCAACGCTCATAATGACCTTTTGGAAGAAGTCGCAAAATTCCGCGCGGCCAGAAGACTGTGGGCCAAGATTATGAAAGAGCGGTTTGGCGCGAAAAACCCGAAATCCATGATGATGAAATTCCATACCCAGACAGGCGGCTCGACCTTGACGGCACAGCAGCCGGACAACAATATTGTCCGGGTGACCATTCAAACCTTGGCGGCAATCCTGGGCGGTACCCAGAGCTTGCATACCAATTCACGGGATGAAGCCTTGGCGCTGCCGACGGAAGATTCGGTTCGAATCGCGCTTCGTACCCAGCAAATTGTTGCCCATGAAAGCGGCGTGACCCAAACGGTTGATCCGCTGGCAGGTTCTTATTTCATCGAATCCAAGACCGACCAAATCGAAGCGGAGGCTCTCGCGTTGATTGAGAAGATCGACGAACTGGGCGGTGCGCCAAGAGCCATTGATTTGGGCTTTATTCAACAGGCGATCTCCGATGCATCTTATGCGACCCAAAAGGATATTGAATCCGGCGAACAGATTGTTGTCGGCGTCAATCAATATCAAATTGAGGAAGAAGCGCCAAAGGATTTGCTTCGCGTGGATCCGGTGGTTGAAAAGCGCCAGGTGGACAGTCTGCATAAAATGAAAGAAAATCGCGATCAGGAGGCCGTGGAACGGGCCCTTGTGAATTTACGGGAAGTATGCGAGGGAACGGAAAATGCTATGCCGGCCATTTTGGCAGCGGTTCGTACCTATGCAACCCTTGGCGAGATTTGTGATGTGATGCGAGAGGTATTTGGCGAGTACGAACAACACGTTCGATTGTAGGGGGAGAAGTAGAATGAGACCAATACGAGTATTAGTGGCAAAACCAGGATTGGATGGGCATGACCGGGGTGCAAAGGTCATTGCCAGAGCGCTTCGCGACGCGGGCATGGAAGTGATTTATACAGGCCTTCGTCAAACGCCGGATCAAATTGTCCGGGCAGCGGTTGACGAGGATGTGGACGTGGTTGCCATGAGTATTTTGTCCGGCGCCCACAATCATTTGCTGCCCCAGGTGGTGGAAGGCCTGAAATCGCACGGCATCGACGATGTTTTGGTGCTTGGCGGCGGCGTGATTCCGGAGACGGATATTCCGGGTTTGCAGGAACAGGGCATTGAAGCGGTCTTTACGCCGGGAACACCGACGGATGAAGTGGTAACCTTTATTCAAGGTCATCTCAAAAGGAATCTGGAAGAATGAAATCAGTGCAAAGGATGCTAAAGGGCAGCCGCCGGGATTGTGCGCGGCTGATCACCCTGGTTGAGAATGAGCATCCAAAGGCGAGCGAGATTTTAAAGCAGGTGTATCCCCATACGGGCAAGGCGCATGTGATTGGCATCACGGGACCGCCCGGAGGCGGCAAAAGCACCTTGACCACACGATTGGCGGAACAATTCCGCGCCCGGAACATGCGGGTCGGGATTGTGGCGGTAGACCCCACCAGCCCGTTTACGGGCGGTGCGATTCTGGGCGACCGAATCCGCATGAAAAGCTTATATGAAGATGACGGGGTTTTTATCCGCAGCATGGGTACCCGGGGTCACTTGGGCGGACTGTCCAAAACGACGCCTGGCGTGGTTCAGGTCTTGGACGCCTATGGCTGTGATGTGATCTTTGTCGAAACGGTCGGCGTGGGCCAGTCGGAAGTGGAAATTGTGCAAAACGCCGATACGGTGATTATGGTTTTGGTCCCGGGCTTGGGTGATGATATCCAGGCCATTAAGGCCGGTGTAATGGAAATTGGCGATCTTTTCGTCATTAACAAATTCGATTTGGACGGCGCGATCCGGGCCAAGACGGAGATTGAAATGATGCTGCAAATGGATCAGCGGCGCGAGACGATTCCGCCGGTACTTCCGGTTGTCTCCAGTCAAGAGGGAAGCAATCGCTCTCAGGGCATCGAAGCGGTTGTGGAAGCGATTGACGCCCATCGGACAGACCAAGTGGCCAATGGACACTGGCAAAAACGCAGACGCCTTCAGGCGCGCATGGAGATCCTGGCTTATATGGAAAGCCGGATCGAGGCGATGCTGATTGCGGAAATAAAGGGTACGCCGTTGGATTCGGTTTATCAGAGACTGGAATCACCTCGGGAACGCGGCGAAAAAATATTGGAAGCATGGATGAAGGAGGGGCATAAAAATGGTGAAGAAGATTGACCATATCGGCATTGCGGTAAAGGATTTGGATGCAGCGTTGAAGTTCTACCAAGAGAGCCTGGGCATTGAAATGGCCGGAATCGAAGTGGTGGAAGAACAAAAGGTGCGGGTCGCCTTTTTGCCGATCGGCGATACGGAAATCGAATTGTTGGAATCAACGGAACCGGACGGACCCATCGCACGGCATATTGAGAAGCGGGGCGAAGGGGTGCAGCATTTGGCTGTACGGGTTGAAAATATTGAAGAAGCCATCGAAGAGATGAAGGAAAAAGGCGTTCGCATGATTGATGAAACGCCTCGTTATGGTGCCGGCGGCGCGCGCATTGCGTTTTGCCATCCCAAAAGCACCGGCAGTGTTCTGATCGAATTAACCGAGCGAGAATAGGGGAAAACAATGACAAAATCCATGTTGGAACGATATCAAGCAGAACGGGAACGAGTGGAATTGGGCGGCGGAGCAAAGCGAATCGAGAAGCAGCATGCTCAAGGCAAGCTGACGGCGCGGGAACGAATCGCTTATTTGCTGGACGAGGGAAGTTTTGTGGAACTGAACGCCTTTGTCAAACACCGATGCACCAATTTTGGAATGGAGAAAAAGGATGCGCCGGGTGAAGGCGTTGTGACCGGCTACGGCACGGTAGACGGCCGTCTGGTTTACATTTTTGCCCAGGACTTTACGGTATTTGGCGGATCATTGGGAGAAATGCACGCCAAGCGCATTGTCAATATTCAGGAATTGGCCATGAAAATGGGCGCTCCATTGATCGGATTGAACGACTCCGGCGGAGCCCGGATCCAGGAGGGGGTTGACGCCCTGTCCGGATATGGCGAGATTTTCTACAACAATACGATTGCCAGCGGCGTGATTCCTCAAATCTCTGTGATTATGGGACCCTGTGCCGGCGGTGCGGTCTACTCGCCTGCCTTGACCGATTTTATTTTCATGGTTGATCAGACTTCGAAAATGTTTATTACAGGTCCCCAGGTCATCAAGACGGTAACCGGGGAAACGGTCAGCGCGGAAGAGCTGGGCGGAGCCATGAGCCATAACCAGAAAAGCGGTGTGGCGCATTTTGTTGCGGATACGGACGAAGCGACCCTGGATCAGGTCAAACGGCTCTTGTCCTATTTGCCTTCAAATCATGCGGAGAAACCGCCGAAAATGGAAGGGCAAGACTTGAACCTTTTCCATCCGGAATTGAACACATGGATTCCGGAAAATCCCAACAAGCCCTATGACGTCAAGACGATCATTGAAACGGTTGCGGATCCGGAGAGCTTTATGGAGGTTCAGCCCCATTTTGCCAAGAATATTGTCACCGGATTTGCTAGAATCGGCGGATATACGGCCGGGATTGTTGCCAACCAGCCCATGATGCTGGCGGGAACCTTGGATATCGACGCATCGGACAAAGCGGCCCGCTTTATCCGTTTCTGCGACGCCTTCCAAATCCCATTGGTAACCTTTATTGATGTTCCGGGATTCTTGCCTGGGATTCAGCAGGAATACGGGGGCATTATCCGTCATGGGGCGAAATTGCTTTATGCCTACAGTGAAGCCACGGTACCGAAAATTTCCGTGATTCTTCGAAAAGCCTACGGCGGCAGCTATGTGGCCATGTCCAGTAAATCTCTGGGTGCAGACCTGGTCTTGGCGTGGCCGAACGCGGAAGTTGCGGTTATGGGCCCAGCTGGTGCGGCCAACATCATCTTCCGAAAGGAAATTGAGAACGCCGATCAACCGGCAGCGGTTCGCCAGGAAAAGGTTGAATTGTACCGCGAGACGGTAGCCAATCCTTATGTGGCTGCGCAGCGCGGCATGGTAGACGACATTATTGAACCACAGTATACAAGACAGCGTTTGATCAGCGCCTTGGACATGCTGGAGACAAAGCGGGAGAAGCTTCCGGCGAAAAAGCACGGAAACTGTCCGCTATAGGAGGGACTTATGTTTGGAGAACATATCAACATCGCGCAGGCTTTGTTCGTAACCCTTCTCAGCATGGGCACCGTTTTTGTGATCTTGGCGGTGATCGCTGTTTTACTGGGATATTTTGAACACCTCTTTTCCGACCGCAAGAACGTAAAGGCTGCAGAGCCTGTTCAGCAAGTGGAAAAGCAGGACGTGGAAGCCATAGAAGAAAAGGAAGATCCGGCCCTGGTCGCTGTGATTACGGCGGCAATAATGGCCAGTCAGACAGCCTCCTATCCCATTCGGATTTCTAAAATCCGTCGTGTAGGAGAATCAAAATCCAGTTGGCAAATGCAAGAATAATGAGGAGGAGTCCGATGAAGCAATATCGAATTACAGTCAATGGCACCACATACGAAGTCGAAGTAGAAGAAGTCAAGGGCGGCGAAACAGCCGCACGTCCAAATACAGCGCCGGTACAAAGAGCGGCGGCGCCAGCGCCTAAAAAACAGCCGGAGCCGAAAGCGGCGCCAGCGCCTGCAAGCGCTACAGCTGCGGCAAGCGCTAAAACTGCGGCAAGCGCTAACGCCATGAAAGCGCCGATGCCCGGCACTATTTTGAAGGTATTGGTTCAAGAGGGGCAAGCGGTAAAACGCGGGGAAGTCTTGTGCATTTTGGAAGCCATGAAGATGGAGAATGAAATTGTAGCGCCGAACGATGGCGTGGTGCGCGGCATCTATGTCAAGGAACAGCAGAACGTGCAGTTGGATGCGCCTTTGATGGATCTGGAGTAGGTGATTGCGATGGGTGGAATTTTAGAAGCGTTTTGGCAGAGTACAGGCTTCTATCAATTGGATCTGGGCAGCATCTTTATGCTGGGCCTGGCATGCTGGTTCTTGTATTTGGGCATCCGAAAGGGGTATGAGCCCTACCTGATGATTCCCATTGCCTTTGGCATGCTCTTGGTGAATTTGCCGGGAGCCAACTTGATGGAAGAAGGGAACCTGCTTCATTTCTTGTATTATGGAACCAAACTGGGGATTTATCCGCCCCTGATCTTTTTATGCGTGGGCGCAAGCACGGACTTTGGTCCCTTGATCGCCAACCCCAAGAGCATTCTTTTGGGCGCGGCGGCGCAATTTGGCATCTTTTTTGCTTTTATCGGGGCGATTTTGATTAGCGGATTGGGAATTGACGCCTTGGAGTTTACAGCGAAAGCCGCGGCCGCCATTGGGATTATCGGTGGCGCGGACGGACCGACGGCCATTTATCTGACCAGCAAGTTGGCGCCGGATCTATTGGGGCCCATTGCCTTGGCAGCCTATTCCTATATGGCCCTGGTTCCTATTATTCAGCCGCCGATCATTCGCGCGCTGACCACGGAAAAGGAACGCCAGGTGAAAATGGAACAACTGCGTCCGGTTTCACAGCGGGAAAAGATTATTTTTCCGATTTTTGTAACCATCTTTACGGTCTTGCTGCTGCCTTCGGCTGCGCCGTTGATCGGCATGCTGATGCTGGGCAATTTGATCAAGGAATCCAATCGCGTGCCTTTGCTGGTGGATGGAGCCAACAAGGCGCTGATGCCGATTGTGACCATTCTTTTGGGGATTACCGTCGGTGCAAAAGCCAGCGCGGAAGCCTTTTTGGATGTAAAGACTCTTGCCATTATCGTTTTGGGTTTGTTTGCCTTCTCGGTTGGTACGGCAGCCGGCGTGATCTTTGGCAAGATTATGTATAAGACTTCCGGCGGCAAAGTCAATCCAATGATTGGGGCTGCAGGGGTATCGGCAGTTCCCATGGCGGCGCGTGTCGTGCAGAAAGTGGGTCAGGAAGAGAATCCTTCCAATTTCCTTTTGATGCATGCCATGGGTCCCAATGTGGCGGGCGTTATCGGCTCGGCTGTAGCGGCGGGCATTCTCTTGAATCTTTTCTCCTAATTCTCCCCGTGGTATAATGGGAGGATGAAAGGAGCGGTCATGAGAAAATTTGACTTAAAGGAACCGATTCACCGAGTCGGCCAATCATTGGTATACTATGACCAACTTGATTCCATCGAAGAAAAGTGCAGAAGCATGCAAGGCGTAAAAGGCATTGACGGCACTGTGATTTTCTCCGACCGGGTCAAGGGGGACTGGGGCGAAGATTTTCAGCCCAATTGCAGCGTGGGCGTGATTTTAAAGCCCGAAGACCTGCCCTTTGGCGACAAAGCGGAGGTTGCGCCGGTTGTAGCGGGCGCCCTTGCGCAGATCCTGCCCAAGCATGAAATGGAATTGACTTGGCCCTTTATGTTGTCACGGGACAAGCGGATTCTTGGAAAACTGGATTTTCTGATATCCAAAATCAAGGAGCGATGGGTGTATGTGATCCTATCCGCGCATTTTCACTTCGATGAAAGCTGGGATTTGGATGCACAGGAATCCTTTTTGCAGGATTTTCTGCACGGGATGGACCAAGCAGACGAATGCATGCGAAAAGAGGACTGCCAAGCGCTGAGCGCGGCCTATGCGCAAGCCACCGGATTGATCGGGCAACACGTTCGTGTCGAGCTGGAAGACCGGGTGCTGGAAGGCTGCGTGGAAAGCATCAATGCAAAAGGTGAATTATCTGTAAAGCCCTCAAAAGGAAGAGCGAGTCGCGTTTCCGGCAAAAAAGTCAAGTCCATTGAATATCTTGACGTTGCAAGCGAGTAAAAATCCTCATATAATAAGGGCGATAATCAATGAGAGCCACGAGCCTCGAATGATTGTCGCTTTTTTGTTCACTTTATTAATTCGTAGCACGGTATCTGAAAAGAACCGAAGCGAAAGGAGAAAGAAAAAAATGAATACGAAGTGGTTAACAACACGCAGAATGGCTGTTATTGGTGTTTTAGCGGGAATCTCCATGATTCTTGGCCTCACGCCCCTTGGGTTTATTCCCATCGGACCGACGCGGGCAACCATCATGCACATTCCGGTTATTATTGGCGCCATCTTGGAAGGGCCGATCGTCGGCGCGATTGTCGGATTGATCTTTGGACTCTTTAGCATTTTCCAAGCCGTGACCAATCCAACGCCGATTTCCTTTGTGTTTTTAAATCCATTGGTGTCGGTGCTGCCCCGGATTTTGATTGGGGTGGTCTCTTTCTATGTTTACCAGGGATTTGCAAAGATCGGAAAGAAGGGCTCGCTGGCAGTCAGCGGCATTCTCTGGGTTGGCGCATTGGTGGTGCTGGTACGCGGCTGGATTGGCATTTTGGCGGACGGGTCGGCGGCAGCTTTGGCCTTTCAGTCCCTGCTGATCGTTCTGACAGCGGTGCTGGGCGTTTTGGTTTGGCGGTTTGCTTCCCGCAATGCGGCTGAGATTGCCTTGACGGGTGTCTTTGGAACCATGACCAATACGGTCGGGGTGCTGACGATGATCTATCTCTTGTATGGACGCAGGTTTGCAGAAACGCTGGGTGCTGATCCCGATACGGCAGGCAAGATGATCCTGTCGATTGGATTGACCAACGGGGTGCCGGAAATGATCGTTGCGATGATTGTATCGACCTATGTGGTGTTGGCGCTAATGAAAAATCGAGGAGACGGAAATGGTACTAGTCATTGATGTTGGGAATACCAATATTACCCTGGGGTTATATAAAAAAGAAGGATTGTATTTGAAGAAGTCCTGGCGGATTGCGACAGACCGGCAAAAAACCAGCGACGAGTTTGGGATTTTGATCACCCATCTGTTCCAACATGATGGACTGGATCCCAAGTCGGTGGAAGCGGTCATTATTTCATCGGTTGTTCCGCCAATCATGTACTCGCTGGAAGCGATGACCATCAAGTATTTTGAGATGCGTCCGCTGATTGTCGGGCCTGGCATTAAGACCGGCATGCTGATTCATTACGACAATCCAAAACAGGTCGGTGCAGACCGGATTGTAAACGCGGTGGCGGCGTATCAAAAATACGGCGGACCTTTGGTGATTGTCGATTTCGGCACAGCCACCACATTTTGCGCGGTGAATGAGAAGGGCGATTACCTGGGCGGCACCATTGCCCCGGGAATCAAAATTGCCTCAGACGCCTTGTTTGAAAAGACGGCAAAATTGCCAAAAGTCGAGATTCGAATGCCGGAGCGGGTGATTTGCCGCAATACCACAGAAAGCATCCAGTCCGGCATCTCCATCGGTCATGTTGGCTTGGTGGATTATATTGTGCGCCGCATGATTGAAGAGCTGGGCGGTTCTGTGGCAAAAGTTGTGGCGACGGGAGGTTTGGCTTCCATGATCGCTTCTGAGTCTGAAACCATTGAGGTAATCGACAAGCGGTTGACACTGGACGGGTTGAAAATCATCTATGATCGAAACCGGTCCTAGGAGGAAGCTATGAAGATACGAAAGCAGGAATGGGATACTCCGCTTTTTCTTGCTCCCATGGCGGGGATTACGGATATGCCATATCGCGTAATTTGCCGGGAGTTCGGCGCTGATTTTGTCTGCACGGAAATGGTGAGCGCGAAAGCCTTGTATTACGGGGATCAAAAATCGCTGCGATTGATGAAGATTCAGCCGGAGGAAGAGCCGGTGTCGCTGCAGATCTTTGGTGAGGATCCTGACATTCTATCGGAAGTCGTCAAGCGGTTTATCAATCCGAGGAACGATATTGCAGTTTTGGATTTTAATATGGGATGTCCGGCGCCCAAGATTGTGAAGAGCGGCGCGGGCAGTTCTTTGGTCCGGGATTTGGACCGGGCGGAACGAGCGGTGCGAGCCATTGTAGAAGCTTCCAACAAGCCGGTCTCGGTAAAAATCCGGGTCGGCTGGGAAGCAGGCGAACGCCGGGGCGTTGAAATCGCCAAGCGGATGGAAGCGACGGGCATTGATTATCTGGTCGTGCATGGACGGTCCCGGGCGGAATTTTATCAGGGAAAAGCAGATTGGGAAGAGATCGCCAGAATCAAGGCGGCTCTTTCCATTCCTGTTGTTGGCAATGGAGATATCTTCAACGGCAAGATCGCCATGGAGCGCTTGCGGGAGTCGAAGGTGGATGGATTGATGATCGGCCGCGGGGCGGAAGGCAATCCATGGATCTTCCAGCGAATCCATACGGAACTGCAAGGCAAGGTATGGACGCCGCCGACCCTGGCGGAACGCATGGCGGTCGTAAGACGCCACTTGCATGGCCTGATCGCCCATAAAGGGGAACGGACGGCTGTTTTGGAAATGCGCAAACATTTTGGCTGGTATTTGAAGGGGTGTCCCTTTGCTACGGAATATCGGGTCAAGTCTTACGAGGCGACAAGCCAGGCGGAAATGGAGGCTTTGTTTGACGCATATTTGATTCAAGTGGAGAAAGCTGAAGGATTTGCTTGACAAGATTTCTCCCTTTCACTATAATCGGATTATATGTAAACATTTCGCGATAAGCGAAAGGGAGGGAAAAATATGCCAAGCAAAGAAGTCATTTTAACACAAGCGGGTTTTGATAAGCTGGAAGAGGAATACAAATATTTAAAGAATGTGAAACGCGGTGAAGTTTCTGAGCGAATTAAGATTGCGAAGGGCTTTGGCGATTTGAGCGAGAATGCCGAGTATGACGCGGCAAAATTGGAACAGGCGCAAGTTGAAGAGCGAATTTACAAGCTGCAGGAAATGTTGGCGCATGCCAAGATCATTAAAGAAGAGGAAATCGATGATCGCGTGGTAGGCGTTGGCAGTCATGTCAAAATTCGTGATTTGGAATTTGATGAAATCGAAGAATATGTTGTTGTCGGATCTACAGAAGCGGATCCGTTCCAAAATCGCATTTCCAATGAATCGCCGGTAGGCAAGGCGCTATTGGGCCGCAGTGCCGGAGAATTTGTGGATGTGGAAGTGCCGAATGGAGAGATTGTGAAGTACGAAATCCTGGAGATTTCGAGATAGGGGGAGAATCATGTCAGAAGTCGAAAACCTAAATGAAGTGCGAAGGGTGAGACGGGAAAAACTGAAGAAGTATCAGGAGACGGGTTCAAATCCTTTTGATCATGTTAAATTTACCGTAACAGCAAAAGCGGAAGATTTAAAAGCGGATTTTGAGGCTGTAGAAGGCACGGAAGTTACGATAGCCGGTCGCGTGATGTCAAAACGGGGCCAAGGCAAGGTTGCTTTTTATGACCTTCAGGACAGCACAGACCGCATTCAGTTGTTTTTGAAAAAAGATTTGTTGGGTGAAGACGTGTATATGGACGCGAAAACCTTTGATATCGGCGATATTGTCGGTGTAACGGGTGAAGTGTTTAAAACACGGATGGGCGAAGTGTCAATCCGTGCAAAGAAAGTTACACTCTTGTCAAAATCCCTGCAGATTTTGCCAGAAAAATTCCATGGATTGAAAGATCCGGATCTGCGTTATCGTCAGCGATATGTGGATTTGATCATGAATCCGGAAGTGAAAAATGTCTTCCGATTGCGTTCTCAGATTCAGCGCTATGTGCGTGAATTTTATGATGGACGCGGATATATGGAAGTAGAAACGCCGGTCTTGTCAACATTGGCAGGCGGCGCGTCGGCACGTCCTTTTATTACCCACCACAACTCTCTGGACATCCCCATGTACTTGCGGATTGCCTTGGAGTTGCCGTTGAAGCGATTGATTGTCGGCGGATTTGACCGGGTGTATGAAATGAGCCGTGTTTTCCGAAATGAAGGCATGGACAGCACACACAATCCGGAGTTTACCTTGCTGGAATCCTATGAGGCTTATGCCGATTATGAGGATATCATGCAATTGGTGGAAGACTTGTACGGTTTCCTGGCAGACAAGGTGCTGGGACAGCGTGTTGTGGAATTCCAGGGAAAAGAGATCTCTTTGGAAGCGCCGTTTAAGCGCGCCCGCATGGTTGACTTGGTAAAAGAACACACGGGTGTGGATTTTGACCAGGTGACAGACAAGGAAGAGGCACACCGTCTGGCCAAGAGCCTGCATTTGGAAGTGGAAGGCCATGAGTCGATCGGAGAACTGATCGAGGAAGCTTTTGACGCCTTTGTCGAAGAGCATTTGGTGCAGCCGACTTTTGTGACCCACCATCCGGTGGAAATTTCACCGTTGGCCAAGAAAGATCCGGAAGATCCGCGATATACCCAGCGTTTTGAGCTCTTTATTTCCGGTGCGGAATACGCCAACGCCTTTTCGGAGTTGAATGATCCGATTGACCAAAAAGAGCGATTTACCGCTCAGGTTGCGAAAAAGGACGCGGGCGATGAAGAAGCGCATCCGTTTGATGCGGACTTTATCAATGCTTTGGAGGTTGGCTTGCCGCCAACAGGCGGTTTGGGCATCGGCATTGACCGACTGGTCATGTTGTTTACCAACCAGGCGAGCATTCGGGACGTCATTTTGTTCCCAACCATGAAACCTATTGAATAATGCGAAGAGGATCGGATGCCGATCCTCTTTTTTGTTCAAAAATATCTGTAAAAAATCTATAAATTCTTAGAGAATTTTGGTAGGAAGATAAAAATAATGATACAATAATGGGAGTTTAGGAGGGAACCATGCGAATCTTTTTTGGAATTGATTTTCCGGATCATGTGAAAGCACAATTGAAAAAAGATGCCGATCGATGCAATCCGTATTGTGAAAAAGCCAGCTTTACCGACGGGGACAATTATCATTTGACCCTGCGTTTTATCGGGGAGATTGATCCGGTCATGCTGGAAGTGTTTGAAACGGTTTTGCAGGAGACGGCCAGCCGTGTTGTGCCTTTTTCTATCCATTTGTCTGAATTGGGCCGATTTTCCAAGCGGGGCGGCGATATTTTGTTCCGCGGTCTTCGCCGCGAGCGTGGATTGGGCGGCTTGGTCCGCAATTTGGACCGGGCATTGAAGAATCAGGGATTTCCTGTGGAGAAAATGCCCTTTAAGCCCCATGTGACCCTGGCGCGCAGGGTGCGGTGGAAAGAGGATTTTCAGAAGATGGTCAAAGTGTTGAAGCTGAGAGATCTTGAGGTTCCTGTTGAAGAAATTGTGATTATGGAAAGTGTAAGGGTGGAAGGCCGGTTGGTGTATCGTCCGATTGCCCGTGCGAAATTGAAACGATAAACGCAAATATGGAGGGGAACAGATGAAAAAGTTTTTTGAGTCCGTCTTTGGCTCCCAAAGCAGCCGGGAGATCAAGCGGATTACACCGATAACAGATCAGGTGCTTGCCATGGATGACGCCATGCGGGCTTTAAGTGATGAAGAGTTGCGCGGCAAGACAGATGAGTTTCGCGCCCGCCTGAAAGCCGGCGAGACCGAAGATGATTTCCGTGTTGAGGCATTTGCCGTATGCCGGGAAGCGGCCAGCCGGGTTTTGGGCATCAAGCATTATCCTGTGCAGCTAATCGGCGGCGCGGTCTTGCATCAAGGTGATATTGCCGAGATGAAAACCGGTGAAGGCAAGACCTTGGTTGCGACTTTGGCGGTTTATTTGAATGCTTTGAGCGGAAAAGGCGTGCATGTGGTTACCGTCAATGACTACCTGGCAAAGCGGGATATGGAATGGATGGGCAAGGTCTATGAATTCTTGGGATTGACAACAGGATGCATTGTTCATGGATTGAACGAGGCGGAACGGAAAGCGGCCTATGCGGCGGATGTCACCTACGGAACCAACAATGAGTTCGGGTTTGACTATCTTCGCGACAATATGGCGGTCTTTAAAGAACGAAGGGTCCAGCGGCCTTTGCATTACGCCATTGTCGATGAGGTTGACAGCATTTTGATTGACGAGGCGAGAACGCCCCTGATCATCTCAGGACAGGGGGAGACCTCTTCGGCGCTCTATCAGGCAGCGAATCTTTTTGTGAGAACCCTGAAGGGAAGAAAGGAAGACCCCAACAAGGTCCGCGGCATTGAAGAACGCTTGGAGCGAAAGTTCGAAGAGGAAGAAGCGGATTTCGTTATCGATGAAAAGGGCAAGTCGGTTTCCCTGGGCGAACCGGGGGTAGCTAAAGCCGAGAAATACTTTGGTGTCGAAAACCTGGCGGATTTGGAGCATATGGAGCTCCAGCACCGGATCAATCAGGCCTTGCGCGCCAATTATCTGATGTTTCGCGACCAGGACTATGTGGTCAAGGAAGGCGAAGTTATTATCGTTGACGACTTTACCGGCCGCTTGATGCAGGGACGCCGCTATTCGGAAGGCTTGCACCAGGCCATTGAGGCCAAAGAGGGCGTCGAGATTCAAAAGGAATCGAAAACCCTGGCGACCATCACCTTCCAGAATTACTTCCGCATGTACGAGAAGTTGTCCGGCATGACCGGTACCGCCATGACGGAAGAGGACGAATTCCGCCATATTTACAATATGAATGTGATCGAGATTCCGACCAACCGCCCAGTGGTTCGTCAGGATCAATCCGATATTGTCTACAAGAATCAAAAAGGCAAGTTCGACGCGGTGATCGAAGAGATTGTGGAAGCGCACCAAACCGGACAGCCGGTTTTGGTGGGCACCATTACCATCGAGACATCGGAATTGTTGAGCAAACTCCTGAAGCGGAAAGGCATCCAGCATCAGGTCTTGAATGCCAAACAGCATGAAAAGGAAGCGGAGATCGTTGCGCAGGCAGGCCGTTTGGGCGCGGTAACCATCGCAACCAATATGGCGGGCCGTGGAACGGACATCGTCTTGGGCGGCAATCCGGCATTTTTGGCGAAGTCCAGACTGAAGAAGAAATACGATGAGCATATGATTGAGCTGGCCGACTCCTTCTTTGAAACCGAGGATGAGGAAATTTTGACCGCGCGAACCGACTATCAGGAGGCGCTTGCCAAAGCCAAGGATGAATTGCGCGACGAGCAGAAACGCGTTTTGGAAGCGGGCGGACTCCGTATTATCGGTACGGAACGCCATGAATCCCGACGGATTGACAACCAGCTTCGCGGCCGTTCCGGCCGTCAGGGAGATCCTGGCGCATCGCGCTTCTATATCTCCCTGGAAGATGATTTGATGCGTTTGTTCGGTGGCGAGCGCGTGCAAATGATGGTGGAAAAACTGGGTTTGCCGGATGATGAGCCGATTGAAGCCAAGATTCTTTCCAGAAGCATCGAGTCCGCGCAGGAAAAGATCGAGGCCCGCAACTTTGGCATTCGTAAGAATGTCCTGCAGTATGACGATGTGATGAACACCCAGCGTAATATCATCTATGAGCAGCGGCGTCATGTCCTGGAAGGAGAAAACCTGAAAGGCCAGATTGAAGAGATGATCGACGGCGTGATCGGCGATTTGGTCGCCCATCATACCCAACAGAAGTATCCGGAAGATTGGCAGCTTGCTGAACTTGCGGGAGCCATGAACCAGTACTTCCCGGTTGGGAATGCCATGGCTTTTGACAATGTGGAAGACTTGACCCGAGACCGGCTGATTGAGGTTCTGAAGAATCAGGCGATGGCGGCCTATGCCCACCAGGAAGAGGAATTTGGCGAGCAGATGCGGGAGATTGAACGGATTGTGCTTTTGCAGACGGTTGATACCAAGTGGATGGATCATATTGACGCCATGGATCAGCTGCGCCGGGGAATTGGACTTCGAGCCATGGGGCAGGAAGATCCGGTTCGCGCTTACCAAAACGAAGGCTACGACATGTTTAACGCCATGACGGAAAGCATTCGCGAGGATACGGTGAAGACGATTTACCGTGTGCGTCCGCAACGCAAGATGGAACGCAAACAGGTCGCCCGCATTACGGGAACCTCCGGCGGAGACGCGCCGGCCAAACCGAAAACGGTTGTGCGCACGACCAAGAAAGTAGGTCGAAACGATCCGTGCCCTTGCGGTTCGGGCTTGAAATACAAAAAATGCTGCGGCAAAAATGTGTAGGAGGCTAGTATGTTTGAATTGGATGGCATAAAACAACGATATCAGGCAGCCTTTGGGCTATTGGAAGAGCTTGAGGTGTCTCTTTGACACGGCTGGAACAAAGGAACGCATAGCCGTCTTGGAATCGGAAATGGCAAAGCCGGAGTTCTGGAATGACCAGGAAAAGGCACAGCCCTTGATCCAAGAAATGAAACAATTGAAAGGGGAGCTGTCGCGGGTGGAGTCCATCCGGGATTCCCTGGAAGAGATTGAAATGATGGTGGAATTGGCTGAATTGGAAGAAGCCGATGAAGACAGCCAAAAGGAAATGATGACGACGATGAAAGCGGTGGAAAAGGCGCTGGAAGCCTTGTCGCTGGATACCCTGCTCCATGGCGAGTATGATCATCATTCGGCGATTATCTCCATTCATGCCGGGTCCGGCGGCACAGACGCCCAGGATTGGGCGCAGATGCTTTTGCGCATGGAACTTCGCTGGTGTGAGAAAAAAGGCTATTCCATTACGGAATTGGACTTGCAGCGGGATACGGAAGCGGGCGTCAAGTCGGCGACCTATCGAATCGGCGGCAAGAATGCCTATGGGTATTTAAAGGCGGAAAAAGGCGTGCACCGCTTGGTGCGCATTTCACCTTTTGATTCCTCCGGCAAACGCCACACCTCCTTTTCTTCGGTCGATGTGATGCCGGAACTGGAAGACGATGAAGAGCTTGCCATTGATCCCAAGGACCTGCGGATTGATACCTACCGGTCCAGCGGAGCGGGCGGCCAGCATGTCAACAAGACCGATTCGGCGATCCGCATTACCCATGTTCCGACGGGGATTGTGGTCCAGTGCCAGAACGAACGGTCACAGATCAAGAACCGGGCGACGGCGCTGAAAATGCTGATGGCCAAGCTGATTGAAATCCAGCAGCAGGAAAAGAAGGAGAAGATTGAGGATATCCAGGGCAACTATCGTGAAATTGCCTGGGGCAACCAGATCCGTTCCTATGTTTTCCATCCCTACTCCATGGTGAAGGATCATCGCACCAATGAGGAGACCGGCAATGTGCAGGCTGTAATGGACGGCGATCTGGACCGATTTATTGAAAGTTATTTAAAGCTTTACGCCAAGGGCGCGAAAGCATAAGAAAAAAACTCGGAGAAATCCGAGTTTTTTCTGGTTCCCGTTGAAATATGATAAAATAAAGGGAATGAACCGAGGAGGGAACGCATGAAAATAGGGATTGGAATTGATGCGCATCGATTGGCCGAAGACCGGCCTTTGATTTTAGGCGGGGTGAAGATCCCCTACGACCAGGGGTTGTTGGGGCATTCTGATGCGGATGTGTTGACCCATGCGATTATGGACGCCCTGTTGGGTGCCTTGGCATTGGGGGATATCGGGCTGCATTTTCCGCCCAGCGAAGAAAGCTATCGCGATGCGGACAGTGTGATTTTATTGCGCCGTGTGATGCATTTGATTGATGAAAAAGGATATCGGATCGGCAATATTGACGCCGTCGTTGTGGCGCAAGCGCCAAAATTGGCGGCCTTTATTCCCAAGATGCGGGAGCGTCTGGCCGGGGCTATGGAAATTTCCGTCGACCAGATATCGGTAAAAGCGACGACTACGGAACGCATGGGTTATGAAGGCCGGGGAGAAGGCATCTCGGCGCAGGCGGTTGTGCTGCTGGAGGAAGCGCATGATTAGGGTGTGTGACCTGACCAAGCGGTTTGGCAAATTTACCGCGGTCGACCAGCTGACCTTTTCCATTCCGGAAGGACAAGTATTTGGACTTTTGGGGGAGAATGGCGCTGGCAAGACCACAACCCTTAGGATGCTGGCCACCATGCTTCGGCCGTCAGAAGGCCGCATTGTGATGCACGGGGTTAACGCTCTTGATTTTCCGGAAGAGGCTAGAAGTCATATCGGGATTCTGTTTGGGGGCGAGACGGGGCTTTATGATCGGCTGACGGCCCGAGAGAATATTTTGTATTTTGCCCGATTGAACGGGATGAAAGCCCAGGAAGCCAATGATCGGGTCGAGCGACTGGCGGAACAATTGGAAATGCGGGACTATTTGGACCGGCGGGCCGGCAATTTTTCAAAAGGCATGAAGCAAAAGGTTGCCCTGGCCAGAAGCATTGTCCACGATCCTGCCATCATGCTCTTCGACGAACCTACTGCGGGACTGGATGTGACGGCAATCCGCCTGGTCCATGCCTTTATCCGCGAGCTGAAGGCGGAGGGGAAGACCATCGTGTTTTCCAGCCATACCATGACGGAAGTGAAAGCGCTCTGCGATGCCATCGGCATTATCGACCGGGGCCGGCTGATTGAGTTCGGCAGTTTGCATGAGCTGGAAGAGCGGGCGCCCAATGAGTCGCTGGAAGAATTCTTTCTGCGCCGGATTAGCGAGGATCGGGAATGAACGGATATACATGGATTGTTTTTAAAAAAGAATTGATGGATACCTTTCGGGATCGAAAAACCATTACCACCAGCATCCTGATCCCCATTCTGATTTTCCCCTTGATCACCTTTGTGATGGGGATTGCCATGCAGGGATTTTTCGACGATGTGGAGTCCCATATTCCCATTGCGTTGATGGGAGAGGAGTCGGAGCTGACGGCCTTTTTGTCGGAAAGCGAATTGGTGGATATTCAGTCTTTCGAAGATCCCTTGGGCGCCTTGGCAGATCTGGATGTTTTTGTGGTGGTGGAAACGCAGCCGGAATTCTCTGAAAAGCTGAATGCCGAGGAACCGGCCGGGGTTGTCCTGCATTACGATGAGTCCAGCCAGAAATCCAGCATGGCCATGGGCACGGTGCGGGGCTTGATTACCCAATTTCAGCAGTCGGTTGTAAAGGAACGGCTGGCCGCGCTGGGAATGGATCCTGAAATCCTTCAGGCGGTGGATATGGAAAGTCGCGCGCTGGATGCGAGCCAGTCCGGCAGCCCGGTGGGGTCCATGATTTACATGATGCTTTTGCCCCTGATGCTGACCATGTGGTCGGCGGTTGGGGGGATACCCGCCGCAACGGATTTGGGGGCGGGTGAAAAGGAACGCCAAACCCTGGAACCCTTGTTGACCACCCGGGCCAATCGGTCGCAGATTTTGTTCGGCAAGTATTTTGCCGTGGTGGTGGCCAGTGTAATGGGGATGATCGCGTCCTTGATTGGATTCGGCCTTGCAACCATTCTGAATCCAAGCGTATTGTCTTCGGGCGGCCTGCTGCCCTTCAAGGCGGTTGTGGTGATTGCGGTTGCCTGCCTGGGCCTGAACTTTACCTTCAGCGCCTTTGAGTTGGCCATCAGTTTTTACGCGAGAAACTTCAAGGAGGCGCAGACTTATTTGTCTCCTGTGACCATACTCGTGATGATTCCGGCTTACTTCACCTTGTATCTGGACGGCAAGCTGATCCCGGAAACCTATTTCCATATTCCCATTATCAATACCATCGCCATTATTAAGGAAGCCCTGGCGCAGATTTACGATCCCCGTCACTTGCTGATTGTCGGCATCTGGCTCATGGTCTATATCAGCATCGCGCTTTTTTACACGCGGCGCATGTTCAATCGGGAATCGGTCGTTTTCAGAAATTGAGGCGACGATGCTCTCGGTGAATGACTTGTGAAGAAGGTTGACAAGCGGCGTCCTTTCTTGTATGATGAGTGCATTCAAATAACGTGCTTGAGAATAGTAGATGCAAAAGATTTGCAAGAGAGATTGGTCCATGGGCTGAAAGACCGATTCAAACCCCTATGCGTTGAACCTGCTCAATGAACAGCACACAATTCGAGGGACAGATCGATTCGGATCTGTAACTAGGGTGGTACCGCGGAGTTTGCGCTTCGTCCCTATTTTGGGATGAAGCGTTTTTTTTATTAGAATGAATAGATCTTCATAAGGCTATCAGCAAAGGGTCAACTTGCTGACGGAGGTCAGAGGGTTCAATCTGCGAATATGCTGTCAAATGAAGATGGTCTGGCTTGAACGGAGTTCGAGACAGAATTCATTGATTGATGATAAGGAGTGAAGACAATGAGAATGACCAATTTGTACATGCCAACCCTGCGTGAAGTGCCGAGCGAGGCGGAGATCCCGTCCCACCAGCTGTTAATGCGTGCCGGCATGATTCGAAAACTTGTTTCGGGGGTTTACTCCTACTTGCCCCTGGGACATCGCGTTTTAAAGAAAGTGGAGCAGATCGTGCGGGAAGAAATGGATGCGTCAGGCTCGCAAGAGGTGCTGATGAGTGCCATTCAACCGGCGGAATTGTGGCAGGAGACCAGCCGATGGGAAGACTTCGGTCCGGAAATGTTCCGTCTGAAAGACCGCAGTGAACGCCAGTTCTGCCTGGGTCCAACCCATGAAGAGATCTTTACAGACCTGATTCGCTACGAGGTGAATTCTTACAAGCAGCTGCCGATGAACCTGTATCAGATTCAAACCAAGTATCGGGATGAAAAGCGTCCTCGATTTGGTCTGATTCGTTCGCGGGAATTCTTAATGAAGGATGCCTACTCCTTTGATCAGGATGAAGCGGGCATGTTGAATTCCTATCAAGAGATGTGGGACGCTTATGACCGCATCTTTACACGCCTGGGCATGAAGTACCGGGTTGTGGAAGGGGATGCCGGCGCCATGGGCAATGGCGACTCCCATGAGTTTACGGCCATGTGCGAAGTGGGCGAAAGCAATGTTGCCTACTGCGATGCCTGTGATTTTGCGGCAACCGATGAAAAAGCGGAAACGATCGTTCCTATTCCTCAACAGGATGCGGAAGAGAAAGCCTTGGAAAAGGTGGATACGCCGGATGTGGGCACCATTGAGGATTTGGAGAAATTCTTCGGTTTCTCGGCTGACCGTTTTATGAAGACGCTTTTGTATATCGCCAAGGACCGCGTGGTGGCGGCTTGCATTCCAGGCCATCGCGAGATCAACGAAACCAAGCTTTTGAATGCCCTGGGCATTGCCGAGCATGATATGGAAATGGCGGACGCGGAAACAGTCAAGCGGGTGACTAACGCCGAGGTTGGTTTTGCCGGCCCGATTGGTCTTGACAAGGACGTGGAGGTTTTGGTGGACAGCCGCGTATTGAAAATGAAGAATTTTGTTATCGGAGCCAATGAAACCGACAAGCACTATATCAATGCCAATTACGGCCGTGACTTTGAAGGCCGGGTGATTGATGACCTGTTGACGGTTCGTGTGGGTGACGCTTGTCCGAAGTGTGGGGCGCCATTGGTGATGGACCGCGGCATTGAAGTCGGCAACATCTTCCAATTGGGCACCAAATACTCCAAACCGTTGAATGCGACATATCTGGATCAAAATGGCAAGGAACAATTGATCTGGATGGGTTCCTACGGTGTGGGGGTTTCCCGTTCCGTAGCGGCGGTAATTGAGCAAAACCACGACGAGTTCGGCATTGTTTGGCCGGCGGTTGTCGCGCCCTTCCATGTGGTGGTGACACCGATTAATGTGAAAAATGATGATCAGCGGGAATTGGCTGAAAAACTGTACGAAGACCTGAAAAACGCCGGCGTGGAAGTTGTTTTGGATGACCGCAAGGAGCGTCCGGGCGTTAAGTTCAAGGACGCGGAACTGATTGGATTCCCAATCCGTGTTGCGGTTGGCCGCGGAGCCGCAGAGAACAAGGTGGAATATGTCTTGCGCCGCGATGTGAAAAACAAGGAAGAGATTGCAGCGGAAGAAGTGGTGGCACGCGTCAAGGAAGAATTGCGCGCCCAAGGCTTGAATCTATAAGCGGTTGACCAAAGAAGTCAATGAATGTTTCAAAGACCCCGATTACGGGGTCTTTGTGTTGTAAAAATAAAGGGCTTGCCTTATAATAGTTGTGACAATGAGCACAGGAGGAAAATTATGTCGAATGTACGCGTCCGTTTCGCGCCGAGTCCAACGGGATATCTTCACATTGGTGGTTTGCGAACGGCTTTGTATGACTATCTATTTGCTAAGCAATCTGGAGGCACTTATGTTCTTCGGATTGAAGACACGGATCGCAACCGATTTGTAGATGACGCCATGAAAAATTTGGTGGAGAGCCTGACATGGGCAGGGGTTGCTCATGACGAGGGTGTCTTTATCAATGAAAGCGGCGAGATCGAGCAGCGGGGGGAATACGGCCCCTATATCCAGTCCGAGCGATTGGAGATCTATAAGGAATACCTGGACCGTCTGATCGAATCGGGCCATGCATATCCATGCTTCTGTTCCAAGGAGCGTTTGGAGAGTGTTCGGGAAGCACAGCGCGCGTCCAACGAGATGATCAAGTATGACGGTCATTGCCGCAACCTGTCCAAAGAAGAGGCGGCAGCGCGCATTGCAGCCGGCGAGGAATATGTGGTTCGCTTGCGCATGCCGGAAAATACGGATATCGCATTTGATGATACCATTCGGGGCCATGTGTCCATCAATACGGATGACGTGGATGATCAAGTTCTGATGAAATCCGACGGGTTCCCGACCTACCATTTGGCTGCCGTTGTGGACGACCATTTGATGGAAATCACCCATGTGGTACGCGGGGAGGAATGGCTGCCCAGCACACCCAAGCATATTTATCTGAATCAATGCTTTGGATGGGACGCACCGCAATATGTTCACCTTCCAACCGTGCTGAACAAGGAAAAGAAAAAATTGTCCAAGCGTCATGGTGATGTGGCGGTAGGCGATTTCAGAAAGAAAGGCTATACCAAGGAAGGATTGATCAACTACCTGGCATTGGTGGGCTGGTCGCCGGAAGGGGACCAGGAGATTTTCTCCATGGAGGAATTGATTGAAGCTTTTGATTTTGAGCGGGTTTCCAAAGCAGGCGGCGTTTTTGACGTCGACAAGCTGAACTGGGTGAATGCCCAGCATATTAGAAAGATGAGCGTTTCGGAATTGACGGATCTTTGCGCGCCGTATTTGATTGAAGCGGGCAAGATTGATGCCTCTGTTTTAACCGAACAGCGCGGGTGGCTGGAGCGTTTGATTTCCACCGTGCAGGAACGGATTGAGTTGCTGTCCGATGTGGTGGAACGTGCGGACTTGTACTTCCGCGAAGAAGTGATTCCTGAGACGGAAGAAGTGGCCGAGATGCTGCGAACGGAAAATATTCCGGTGTTGATCGCGGCCATGCGGGAAGACCTTGCTGCTGTTGAGGAAATCGACGACGAATTTATGAAGGGATTCTTCAAGCGCATCCAAAAGGCGACGGGCTTAAAGGGCAAAAACCTTTATATGCCAAGCCGTGCCATGATTACGGGCCAGCTGCATGGACCGGATATGGCGGCCGTTTTTGTGGTAATGGGCAAGGCGGGCATTGAGAAGCGCTTGGCTTATGTAGAGAAAGGCTTTACAAAATAATGCTTGATTTATATCCGACAAATGTGGTATGAATGAAGAAAGGCTGGGAACAGGAAGAGTACTTGCAAGAGGGGTTTTAGAGAGAAGCTGGTTGGTGAAAAGCTTACGAATCGAGCAGGGAAGTGCGCCTGGGAGCTGACTCCTGAAGGAAAGTAGGGGTGTCCGGTTGATCTCGTTAGCGATCGGTGAGAGAAAGGATAGTATCCTTTAATCAAGAGTGGAACCGCGGTGAAAATCGTCTCTTTGGAGACGATGATCACCGCGTTTTTGTATGATGATTATGTTTTCGCTCTTCATTCGGTCAGAGGTTTCAATCTGCCGAAATGAAGAAAAAGCGAAGACGGTCTGCCTTGAACAAAGAGAAAGGCAGAAATCATCAGAAAATGATGAATATATCTTCATTCGGAGGAACTATGTTGGGATTTAAACAACTCAAAGAAGACATTCAAACCATTATGGAAAAAGATCCGGCAGCCAAGTCTGCCATGGAAGTCATGCTGACCTATCCGGGACTGAAAGCCATTCGGCGCCATCGGCGCGCGCATTGGTTTTACCAGCGGGGTTTTACGACCATGGCCAGAATTTTATCGGATTGGGGCCGGTCAAGCACGGGGATTGAAATCCATCCCGGCGCTCAATTGGGCCGACGGCTCTTTATCGACCACGGCATGGGCATTGTGATTGGCGAGACGGCGATCGTGGGCGACGATGTGACCATTTATCACGGCGTGACATTGGGGGGCACCGGCAAGGAAACCGGCAAGCGCCATCCAACCATCGGCAGCAATGTGGTCATCAGTGCCGGCGCCAAAATTCTGGGCAACATCACCATTGGCGATCACTCGCGGGTGGGCGCCCAGTCTGTGGTCTTAAAGAATATTCCAGCCCATTGTACCGTTGTCGGAATTCCGGGCAAAATTGTTATTCAAAATGAGGAGCGCGTTGGAAAAGCGGGCATGCCGGATCCGGTTCTTCAGGAAATCAATTATCTGAAGCAGCGGGTTCGCCGCCTGGAAGACGAGCTCTACCAGTACAGGATAGAAAACGAGGAGGAATTTGATGAAGATCTATAATACGCTGACAAGAAAAAAGGAAGAATTTGTACCGATTGAACCGGGTGTCGTCAAGATGTATGTCTGCGGACCGACGGTTTACAATTACATTCATGTGGGCAATGCCCGTCCCTTTGTGGTTTTTGACACCCTGAAGCGTTACTTCCAGTACAAGGGCATGGAAGTGAAGTACGTGCAGAATTTTACGGATATCGACGACAAGCTGATCACCCAGTCCATCGAGGAAGGGGTTACCGTGAAAGAAATCGCCGAGAAGTATATTGACGAGTATATGACCGACGCCAAGGGGCTGAATATCGACGAAGCATCCATCATCCATCCGAAAGCGACGGAAACCATGGATGAGATCATCGGCTTCATCAAGGATCTGGAGGACGCGGGATATGCCTATGCGGTCAACGGCAATGTCTATTTCGAAGTTTCCAAGGTGCGCAACTACGGCAAGCTGGGCAGAAAAAACATTGAAGACCTGGTGAGCGGGGCGCGGATTTTGGTCAATGACGAGAAGAAGAATCCTTTGGATTTCACCCTGTGGAAAGTGAAAAAGCCGGGAGAGCCCGCTTGGGTCAGCCCATGGGGCGAAGGTCGTCCGGGCTGGCATATTGAATGCTCGGCCATGATTCGAAGCCTCTTGGGAGAAACCATTGATATTCATGCCGGCGGTTCCGACTTGGAATTCCCGCATCATGAAAATGAGATCGCCCAAAGCGAGAGCTTGACAGGCAAGCCGTTTGCGAATTACTGGATGCACAACGCCATGATTAATACCGATGGCATCAAGATGAGCAAGTCCAAGAAAAACTTCTTTACGGTTCGTACGGTTGCCGAGGAATTTGATTTGGAAATTGTTCGTTTCTTCCTCCTGTCTTCCCACTACCGCAGCCCAATCAACTACAGCCGCAAGATTGTGGAGCAGTCCAAGGCGGCATTGGACCGGTTGTACAAGAGCAAATATCAAATGCAGCATTTGATGGGACTGGAATTGCCGGAAACGGATGATTTGGCGGCGCAAGTGAAAGCCGAGGCAAGTCAATTTGTTTCGCGATTTGTGGATGCCATGGAAGACGATATGAATACGGCGGATGCCATCTCGGTCATGTTTGAAGCGGTTAAATACGCCAACACCCATCTGTCGGAAACCAGCAGCAAGGAAAGTGTCCAGGCCCTTTACGACGCTTTGATGGAAATGGGCGGCGTTTTGGGTATTCTATACCGGGAGAAAGAAAATTTGGGATTAGACATTCAAGCCTTGATCGACGAACGCCAGGCGGCACGAAAGAATCGTGATTTCGCGCGGGCCGATGAAATTCGCGACCAGCTCAAGGCGGAAGGCATTATCCTGGAGGATACGCCGCAGGGTGTGAAATGGAGACGAGAAGAATAATGCGGAATCCTAGAGAAGAATCAGCTCTTCGCCTGGCCTATATGGGCGATGCGGTGTTCGAGGTCTATATTCGGCGCTTTTTGATGGAGCAAAGCCTGGAGCCGGTTGGACGGCTCCATAAGGCTTCTGTTCAGTATGTCAAAGCGTCGGCCCAGGCTTCCTTTTACCATTTGATCGAACCCAGACTGACGGAGGGGGAGCGGGCCGTGATGCGCCGGGGCCGCAATGCCAAGTCTGCAATGGTGCCAAGAAAAGCGGACATCAATGACTACCGAAAGGCAACGGGATTTGAGGCCTTGATCGGATTTTTATACTTAAACGGAGAGACAAAACGATTGGAGGAGGTGATGGAATGGATCTTCAACGAAACACTGAATGGATCGGCGGACGAAACCCCGTCTTCGAAGCTTTAAAATCGGGACGTACGATTGAAAAGATTTTAATCGCCGAAGGATTGAACAAGGCCAGCATCGGCAAGATCCTAAAGGCGGCCAAAGACCAGGGGATTCCGGTGCAAATGGCACCGCGCGCCCGGATCAACCAGTTTGTGGAAGGCAATCATCAAGGGGTGATCGCCCACCTTTCCGCCCACGATTACGGGACTTTCGAAGATATTTATGCAAGAGCCGAAAAAAGCGGCGAGCCGCCATTTGTTTTGATTCTGGATGGTATCGAGGATCCTCACAATCTGGGTGCGATTATCCGGACGGCGGAGTGTGCCGGCGTGCACGGTGTGATTATCCCCAAACGACGCGCTGCAGGTTTGACGGCGACGGTCGCGAAAACCGCGGCGGGCGCTTTGGAATATGTGCCGGTTGTGAAAGTGGGCAACTTGGCTCAAGCCATCGAAAAATTAAAAAAGGAAGGCTTCTGGATCTACGGAACGGATATGTCGGATCAAAATGTATTTGAAACGGATTTGTCCGGTTCGGTTGCCTTGGTGATCGGCAATGAAGGCAAGGGGATTTCGAAGAATATTCGCGCCCATTGCGATGGACTGGTTTCCATTCCCATGGTAGGGAAGATTACATCCTTGAACGCGTCGGTGGCGGCTGCGGTCGTGACCTATGAAGTAAGGCGACAGCGGGGGCTGAAAGGAAAATGATTATTCGTGGCCAGGAAATCCTGTTTGTCGACGGATACAATGTCATTCACTCCTGGGAAAGGCTGAAAGGGCTTGCCCGGGTTAATCTGGATGGTGCCCGACAGTCTCTGCTGGATTTTATGGCGGAGTATCAAGCCTATACCGGCGTCAAGGTGATTGTGGTCTTTGACGCGCAATCGGCAAAAGGCGCAATTGCTTCCAAGGAGTCGGTTGTCGGTCTGGAAGTGGTCTTTACGGGGTCGGAAACGACGGCGGATGATTATATTGAACGACAAGTTCATCTTCTGGGCAAAGTCAAGCGGATCCGGGTAGCCACTTCAGACTACTTGGAACAGCAGCTGGTCTTAAGCCGGGGGGCGACCCGGGTGTCGGCCCGGGAGCTGGAACTGGAACTGGCGGAAATGAAGCGGCAGATCCAGGTCAGGGAGCGAAAGCGGCGCCAAATGGAAAAAGAACGCTTTTCCATGGTGGAAGACCGGATCGATCCGGAAACGAAAGATCGGTTGGAAGCGTGGATGAAAAACAAGGAGAAGGGTTCCGAATCTTGACGGTCGGAACCCGTTTTTTTATAATGAAAGGAGACGGTCCAAGGAGAAAGCGATGGAGACAAAGGCGAGACAGAGGGAATGGCTGGATGCAAATCCGCAGCCGGCCGATACAGAACAAAGCGATGAAGCGCTGGTTTTGCGCGCCCAATCGGGATCAGAGACAGCCCAGCGGGCCTTGATTGACCGCTACAAAGCCATGGTTCGCTACAAGGCCGGATTGTATTTTTTGCCTGGGGCAGACCGTGAGGACTTGATTCAAGAAGGCATGATCGGCCTCTTTAAAGCCATGACGGAATTTGATCCGTCCCGCAATCCGCAGTTCCGTTCCTTTGCAAACCTCTTGGTCAAACGTCAACTCCTAACGGCCATTAAAAGTTCTCAGCGGCAGAAGCACTTGCCTCTGAACGGCTATATTTCCCTGCACGGAACCCGCACCAATACCGAGGGAGAGCCCAGTATTCTGGAGACCCTGCGGGCCAAGAGCGACGAGGGACCGGAAGCGAAACTGATCGCGGAAGAGACGTTGAAATTGATGGAAAGCAAGATTGAAGAGCGCCTGAGTTTTTTGGAATGGAAGGTTTTGATGCTCTATCTGGAAGGCTTGTCTTATCAAGAGATTTCCGTTAAAATGAACCGATCCGTCAAGTCGATCGACAATGCTTTGCAGCGCATCAAAAAAAAGCTGGAGAATTGTCTCTAATTCCCTATTGACAACCCCTTGAACGGGGGATAAAATGTATGAGTGAACAAAAGTGCCCTCGTAACTCAGCAGGTAGAGTACTTGCATGGTAAGCAAGAAGTCACCGGTTCAAATCCGGTCGTGGGCTCCAAAAATAACTCCGTGGCAAACGGAGCAAAAAAAGAGTTTTGGTGAAGGAGGATAATCATGGCAAAACAACATTTTGAACGAAGCAAGCCGCACGTGAATATCGGAACGATCGGTCACGTTGACCATGGTAAAACAACTTTGACTGCAGCGATCACTCGCGTGCTTCACGAACGATTGGGAACTGGTGAGTTCGTTGCGTTTGACAACATTGACAAAGCGCCGGAAGAGCGCGAGCGTGGTATCACAATTTCAACAGCACACGTTGAGTACGAGACGGAAAACCGTCACTACGCACACGTTGACTGCCCAGGCCATGCCGACTACGTTAAGAACATGATCACAGGGGCTGCCCAAATGGACGGCGCGATCCTGGTATGTTCAGCAGCAGACGGCCCAATGCCTCAAACACGAGAGCATATCCTGCTTTCTCGTCAGGTAGGCGTGCCTGAGATCGTTGTATTCATGAACAAAGCGGACATGGTAGACGACGAAGAGCTTCTTGAGCTGGTAGAAATGGAAATTCGCGACCTATTGAGCGAGTACGAGTACGATGGAGACGAAGCAGCCGTAGTAATCGGTTCAGCTTTGAAAGCATTGGAAGATCCGTCAAGCGAGTGGGGCGACAAGATCTTGGAATTGATGGCAGCAGTTGACGAGAAAATCGAAGCGCCAGAGCGCGACATCGACAAGCCGTTCTTGATGCCAATCGAGGACGTATTCTCTATCACTGGACGTGGTACAGTAGTAACTGGCCGTGTTGAGCGTGGTATCATCCATGTACAAGACCCAGTAGAAATCGTTGGTTTGAAAGACGAGCCTACTCAATCCGTATGTACAGGTGTAGAGATGTTCCGTAAATTGTTGGACGAAGGCCGTGCAGGCGACAACATCGGCGCATTGCTTCGTGGCGTTCAACGTACAGACGTAGAGCGTGGCCAAGTATTGGCGAAGCCAGGTTCAATCAACCCGCATACAAAATTTGAAGGCGAAGTATACGTATTGACAAAAGAAGAGGGTGGACGTCATACGCCATTCTTTAACGGATACCGTCCTCAATTCTACTTCCGTACAACAGACATCACTGGTTCTATCACACTTCAAGAGGGTGTAGAAATGTGCATGCCTGGCGACAACGCGACGTTCATCATCGAAATGATCCACCCGATCGCGATGGAAGAAGGACTTCGATTTGCGGTTCGTGAAGGCGGACGTACAGTTGCTTCCGGTGTCGTAACTAAGATCATCGAGTAAGAATTCAACCAAGGGCTGGGAGTTTCGACTCTTAGCCCTTTTTTTGACGATTGAAATTTGCTTGACATCCCCAGCCGTCTATGATAACTTTTATTGAGTGGTGTAGTAGAGACTGGGTATTTCTATCTGGAGACGAAAATCCAACAAGAATCATACCTAGGGAGGTGTTTTAGGTGAGAGATAAGGTAACATTAGCATGTACCGAATGCAAGCAACGTAATTACAACACGACAAAAAACAAGAGACAGCATCCTGATCGAATGGAAGTTCGCAAGTATTGCCGTTTCTGCAAAAAGCATACGGTGCACAAAGAAACTAAGTAGGTTCAAAATCGATTGAGGATGTGATGACATGGCAACTCAGGTTCAAGGTAAGAAGAAAACGAGTTTTTGGAAAGGGTTCCGTTCAGAAATCAAGAAGGTTACTTGGCCAACTCGTCCAGAACTGATCAAAAAGACAGGTGTCGTCATTTTTGTTTCACTAGCGATGGCGATTTTGATATGGCTTCTGGACACTGCGATGCATGGTTTGCTTTCACTGATAATCGGTGCCTAACCAGACTAGGGAAGGTTGATGACAATGGCAGAAAGCGCTGCAAAGTGGTATGTGGTTCATACTTATTCCGGTCATGAGAATAAGGTGAAGACAAATATCGAAAAAATGGTTGAGAATCGGGGCATGGAAGACCAGCTAGAAGAGGTCAGTGTGCCGATGGAAGAAGTTGTTGAAGTGAAAGACGGCAAGCGCGTGGTAAAGGAACGCAAGAAGTTCCCTGGCTACGTGCTCGTTAAGATGATCATGAATGACAAGACTTGGTACATCGTGCGTAATACGCAAGGCGTTACCGGCTTTGTCGGTCCGGGATCCAAGCCGATTCCCCTAACAGATGAAGAGATGCGCCGAATGGGACTGCAAGAAGTCGTTTCGGTGGATTTTGTTGTGGGTGATCAGGTCAAGGTTATGTCAGGACCGTTTGAGAATTTTATGGGCACTGTCGAGAGCATCAATGACGATCAACAGAAAGTCAAGGTTTACATTTCGATGTTTGGCCGAGAAACATTGACAGAATTGACATTTAGTCAAGTTGAAAAACTATAGTAACGAGGAGGTGCAAACATGGCTAAAAAAGTACAAGCAGTTGTAAAACTACAAATTCCGGCTGGAAAGGCAACTCCTGCACCGCCTGTTGGTACAGCGTTGGGTCCACATGGTGTCAACATCATGGGATTCTGTAAAGAATTTAACGCGAAAACAGCAGATCAAGCAGGATTGATTATCCCAGTTGTTTTGACGGTCTATGCAGATCGATCATTTACTTTCATCACAAAAACACCACCAGCGGCTGTTCTTCTAAAGAAAGCTGCAGGCATTGAGTCTGGTTCAGGCGTGCCAAACAAGACAAAGGTAGCAACGGTTAGCTCAGCACAAGTTCGCGAAATCGCGGAATTGAAAATGCCGGATCTAAACGCTGCATCAGTTGAAGCAGCAATGAGCATGATCGCAGGTACTGCGAGAAGCATGGGAATTGTCGTAGAAGACTAGGAAACCTGTGGGAGGTCTTAAACCGCTAACACCACGAAGGAGGAAATTTAAATGGCAAAAAAAGGTAAGCGTTATCAAGACGCCGTAAAGGCAATTGATAAAACATTGCAGTATGACACTGCAGAAGCGATTGAATTGGTATTGAATGGCGCGAAAGCGAAATTTGATGAAACCATTGAATTGCATGTGAAACTGGGTGTTGACTCTCGTCATGCGGACCAACAGGTTCGTGGCGCGATTGTTCTTCCTCACGGAACAGGCAAAACAAAGCGTGTATTGGTATTCGCGAAAGGCGATAAGCTGAAGGAAGCAGAAGCTGCCGGTGCGGATTTCTTTGGCGCGGAAGAATACATGGAAAAGATTCAAAAAGAAGGATGGTTTGATTTTGACGCGGTAATCGCAACGCCTGACATGATGGGTGTTGTTGGTCGACTGGGCCGTGTTTTGGGACCTAAAGGCTTGATGCCGAACCCGAAATCCGGTACAGTAACATTTGACGTTGCCAAAGCGATCCAAGAGATCAAAGCGGGTAAGGTTGAATACCGTGTTGACAAAACAAACATCGTTCACGTGCCAGTTGGCAAAGCATCTTTCGGTGTGGAGAAATTGACGGAGAACTTTGAAGCGATGATGCGTGCGATTGTAAAAGCGCGTCCGTCTGCAGCAAAGGGCCGTTACCTGCGCAGCGTTGCTTTGACAAGCACAATGGGACCATCGGTTCGATTGAACGGCGCAAAATTGATGGAACTTTAATTTTGACAAATCAATAGCACATGTGATATACTTTCACATGGTTCACATTTCCGCAGACAGCAGGGGCCTTTAAGGCGATAAGAATCCTGCCGAGGATGTTGGTGAGCGTCTTAGGATGCACATTCAGCCTTTCTCGCGTTTGCGGGGAAGGCTTTTTTGATTGAAAAAAACGACAAGGAGGTGTAAACCTTTATGAGTTCTGCTGTAGTTTTAGAACAAAAAAAGGCAAAGGTACAAGAGATCCAAGCGAAAATTGAAGCGGCAACCTCTGTTGTTTTGGTAGATTATCGCGGATTGAACGTAGAAGAAGTAACAGAATTGCGAAACAAGTACCGTGAAGCAGGTATCGAATACAAGGTGTACAAGAACAACTTGATGCGCTTTGCATTTGAAGCAGCCGGTTTCGAGGGCATGGGCGAGTTCCTAAAAGGACCAAACGCCGTTGCATTCTGTAACGATGAAGTAACTGCTGCTCGCATTACAAAAGAGTTTGCTGATAAGCATGAAGCTTTGGAATTGAAAGCGGGTGTTGTAGCGGGAGAATTGATGGATCTTGCAAAGATCACAGAGATTGCGAACCTACCAACAAAAGAAATTCTTCTTACACGTTTGGTTATTGCATTGAACTCTCCAATTGCAAAATTGGCACGAGTGGCACAAGCAATTGCCGACAAGCAAGCAGAAGGTGGAGAAGTGCCAGCTGAGGCGGCTCCGGAAGCAACAGAAGCGCAAGACGCTGAATAATCTCGAAGATGGAGGGAAATACAATGAGTGAAAAAATTCAAAAGTTTATTGATGAAGTAAAAGAATTGTCTGTATTGGAACTAAACGACCTGGTTAAGGCGTTGGAAGAAGAGTTTGACGTAACTGCTTCTGCACCAGTAATGGTAGCTGGCGGCGCAGCAGGCGGTGCTGCAGCGGCAGAAGAAAAAACTGAGTTCGACGTAGTTTTGACTAGCGCTGGATCTGGAAAGATCAAAGTTATCAAGGCTGTACGTGAAGCAACTGGCCTAGGTCTTAAAGAAGCAAAAGCTTTGGTTGACGGAGCTCCTGCAACTGTTAAAGAAGCATTGCCAAAAGAAGAAGCTGAGAAGCTTAAAGAAGCAATCGAAGCTGCCGGCGGTTCTTGCGAACTTAAGTAAGACGGTAAAAGCGAAGCGTAAGCTTCGCTTTTTTTCTTTTAAAAGGATTGACAGAATGATTCGGCTATGATAATATTGTAAACTGCGTAAGAAGTGACTTATCGCAGTTTATTTTTTTTGGAATTAACGGGTAAAGTCAATGGTTTATAGATCAAAAAAGGGGTGAAGTCGATGGTGCATCCTGTCAAGTATGGCAAGCGTGAGCGTATGAGTTACGCGAAGATTGACGATGTTTTGGAGATGCCTAATCTAATTGAAATCCAGAAACGTTCCTATAATTGGTTCGTGACGGAAGGATTGCAAGAGGCCTTCAATGACATTTCGCCAATCGAGGATTACACAGGGGATTTGGTACTGGAGTTTACAGGGTTTGAACTGGCGCCTGAACCGAAGTATTCGGTGGAAGAAGCAAAGGAACGCGACGCAACGTATTCCACTTCTTTGAACGCAAAGGTGCAATTGGTAAAGAGGGAAACCGGCGAAGTTCGGGAACGTACCGTATATATGGGTGAATTCCCATTGATGACGGAAAACGGAACCTTCATTATCAATGGAGCAGAACGGGTTATTGTCAGCCAATTGGTTCGATCACCAGGGGTTTATTACGCGGTGGCTAGGGAAGAACGTACAGGCAAGTCGTTGTTCTCATCAACCGTAATCCCGAATCGCGGCGCATGGTTGGAATATGAAACCGATGCGAATGACATTGTCTACGCCCGCGTAGACCGAACGAGAAAATTGCCGATCACGGTGATTTTGAGAATGTTTGGATTTGGTTCGGATCAGGAAATCATTGATCTGTTGGGCGAATCGGAACAATTGCTGAAAACATTGGAAAAGGATACGACTTCCACGGAAGAGGAAGGTTTGCTGGAAGTATACAAGCGCCTCCGTCCGGGCGAGCCGCCAACGGTGGAAAGTGCGAAATCGTTGATCAATTCCTTGTTCTTTGAGTTCAGACGCTATGACCTGGCCAAGGTCGGCCGATACAAATTCAACAAGAAGCTGGCGCTGGCTACCCGCATTATCGGACAAAGCCTGGCGGAAACATTGGCGGATCCGAATACAGGTGAAATCCTGGCGGAAGAAGGCGATGTTGTAACCAAGGCGCAAGCGGCTGCCATTGAAGCGGCAGGCATCCACACGGTTCATGTCAAGGTGGAAGACCGCATTGTAAAGGTGATTGGCAACCAATTTGTTGATCCATCCGTTTTTGGACTGGATTTTGACATGGGTGAATTTGGTCTTCGGGAACGTGTATACTACCCGGCGATGAAAGAGCTGATTGACCAGGCGCAAACGCAAGAAGAGCTGATCGAACTGATTCGCATGAACGTTCGAAAGGTTTCTCCGCGTCAGATTACCATAGCCGATATTATTTCGACAATCAACTATGAATTTAACCTTTTTGACGGAATCGGCCACACGGACGACATTGACCATTTGGGCAATCGACGTGTTCGTTCCGTTGGAGAGCTTTTGCAAAACCAATTCCGTATCGGTTTGTCCCGAATGGAGCGGGTTGTTAAAGAGAGAATGACCATCCAAGATGGAGAGGGTATGGATCCGCAGGCATTGATCAATATCCGTCCGGTTAGCGCGGCCATCAAGGAATTCTTTGGAAGTTCGCAGCTGTCTCAGTTTATGGACCAGAACAACCCTCTGGCAGAACTGACCAACAAGCGACGTATGTCTGCCTTGGGTCCAGGCGGCCTCTCTCGAGACCGTGCCGGTTTCGAGGTTCGAGACGTCCATCATTCCCACTACGGACGCATGTGTCCAATTGAATCGCCCGAGGGCCCAAACATCGGTTTGATCTCTTCTCTGGCGACCTATGCGCGAATCAACGAATATGGCTTTATTGAAACGCCATACCGTCGCGTAGATAAGGATAGCGGCGCTTTGACAGGCGAGATCGATTATTTGACCGCTGACGTGGAAGACCGTTTCATTATCGCACAGGCCAATGAGCCTTTGGATGAAGCCAGCGTCTTTGTGAACAACAAGGTTTCGGTGCGGGGCATCAACGGATCTTTTGACGTTGTAGACCGCCACGAAGTGGATTATATGGACGTATCGCCGCGACAGGTTGTATCGGTGGCGACGGCGATGATTCCATTCTTGGAGAATGATGATGCCAACCGTGCCCTGATGGGTGCGAACATGCAGCGCCAGGCCGTTCCTCTATTGGTAACGGAAGCGCCTGTAATCGGTACCGGTATGGAGCACAAGGCTGCTTTTGACTCCGGAGTTGTCAAGATCGCGAAAGAGGCTGGCGTGGTTGAACGCGTTGATGCAAACCGCATTATCGTTCGCCGCGATGTCGACGGTGCGGTTGACGTCTACAAGTTAACGAAATTCAAGCGTTCCAACCAAGGGACTTGCATGAACCAGCGTCCGATCGTCAAGATTGGCGAGCGCGTGGTAAAAGGCACGGTATTGGCCGACGGTCCTTCAACGGACATGGGCGAACTGGGCTTGGGCAAGAACCTTTTGATCGGATTCATGACTTGGGAAGGCTACAACTACGAGGATGCCATCCTTCTGAACGAGAACTTGGTGAAGAATGATGTATTGACCTCGGTTCATATTGAAGAGTATTCTTGCGAGTCCCGCGATACCAAATTGGGACCGGAAGAGATTACCAGAGACATTCCAAATGTGGGCGACGACGCGCTGAAGAATATTGATGAGCGCGGCATTATCCGCATTGGCGCGGAAGTGAAGTCCGGCGATATTTTGGTCGGCAAGGTTACACCAAAAGGTGAGACGGAATTGACTGCTGAAGAGCGTTTGTTGCGTGCCATCTTTGGCGAGAAAGCCCGAGAAGTCCGCGATACCTCTTTGCGTGTACCGCACGGTGAAGAAGGCATCATTGTTGACGTTCAAGTCTTTACCCGTAAAAACGGGGATGAAATGGGCGCCGGCATCAACGAAACCGTTCGTGTCTATATCGCGACCAAGCGTAAGATTCAGGTTGGTGACAAGATGTGTGGTCGCCATGGTAACAAGGGTGTAATCTCCCGCGTTCTTCCTGAAGAAGATATGCCGTTCTTGCCGGACGGACGACCTTTGGACGTTGTATTGAACCCACTGGGCGTACCTTCCCGTATGAATATCGGACAGGTCCTGGAGGTTCATTTGGGCATGGCAGCCAAGACTTTGGGCTGGCATGTTGCAACCCCGGTATTTGACGGTGCCAAGCATACGGACATTATCGAAGCCTTGAATCAGGCAGGCTTGCCTAGCGACGGCAAGATCCGATTGCGAGACGGCCGTACAGGCGAGGCCTTTGATAATCCGGTAACCGTTGGTTATATGTATATGCTGAAACTTCACCATTTGGTTGACGACAAGATTCATGCCCGTTCAACCGGACCATACTCCCTGGTTACGCAGCAGCCTTTGGGCGGCAAGGCGCAATTCGGTGGACAGCGTTTTGGTGAGATGGAGGTTTGGGCCCTTGAGGCATATGGCGCGGCGCATACCCTGCAAGAGATTCTGACAGTGAAGTCGGATGATGTTGTCGGTCGTGTAAAGACGTATGAAGCCATTGTCAAAGGTGAGAATATCCCTGAGCCGGGTGTTCCGGAGTCCTTCAAGGTATTGATTAAGGAACTGCAGAGTCTTTCTTTGGATATCACGTTGATCGGCAAGGATGAAGAAGTGGTCGACATCAAAGAAGAGGACATCGTGGACAATGCACCGACAGATTTCTCATTGGAGTCTGGCGTTGCAAAGATGGAAGAAACACCTGAGCAATAGGTGTTAGGGAAGGAGAGAAGCTTCTTGTTCGATTTCAGTAATATTGAGTCTATACGAATTGGATTGGCGTCTCCAGAAAAAATCTTGAGCTGGTCGCGCGGCGAGGTTAAAAAGCCGGAAACGATTAACTACAGAACATTAAAGCCTGAGAAAGATGGCCTGTTCTGTGAGAAGATCTTCGGACCAACAAAAGATTGGGAATGTCATTGTGGAAAATATAAGCGTGTACGTTACAAAGGGGTCGTTTGTGACCGTTGTGGCGTAGAAGTAACCAAAGCCAAAGTGCGCCGTGAGCGAATGGGTCATATCAAATTGGCCGCTCCTGTATCGCATATTTGGTATTTCAAGGGAATTCCTTCCCGCATGGGTTTGACGTTGGACATGTCGCCGCGTTCTTTGGAGCGGGTCTTGTACTTTGCAGCCTATGTGGTTTTGGATCCGGGCAGCACAAATCTGCAGTACAAGCAGATCTTGACGGAGCGTGAATTCGCGGAAGCCTATGACCAGTTTGGAAATACTTTCCGAGCCGGCATGGGTGCGGAGTCTGTTAAGGAGCTTTTGCAGCGTGTGGATCTGGATCAAGAATCCAAGCAATTGAAGTCTGATCTGAAAAATGCTTCAGGCCAGAAAAAAGTGAAGATCATTCGCCGTTTGGAAGTAATTGAAGCCTTCCGTACATCCGGCAACCTGCCGGAGTGGATGGTGCTGGATGTTATTCCGGTCATTCCGCCGGATCTTCGACCTATGGTTCAATTGGACGGCGGCCGCTTTGCGACTTCCGACCTGAATGATTTGTACCGTCGGGTAATCAACCGCAACAACCGTTTGAACCGATTGCTGTCGCTGAACGCGCCAAGCATTATCGTTCGCAATGAGAAGCGTATGCTTCAGGAAGCGGTCGATGCATTGATTGACAACGGTCGACGAGGCCGTCCTGTTACAGGGCCAGGCAACCGACCATTGAAATCCTTGTCTGACATGCTGAAAGGCAAGCAGGGTCGATTCCGTCAAAACCTTTTGGGTAAGCGTGTTGACTACTCAGGTCGTTCGGTTATCGTTGTTGGACCGGAATTGAAATTCTACCAGTGTGGTCTGCCTAAGAAAATGGCCTTGGAACTGTTCAAGCCTTTCGTTATGAAAGAGTTGGTTGAGCAGGGACATGCGCACAATATCAAGGGCGCGAAACGCATTGTAGAAAAAGTCAAGCCGATGGTTTGGCCGATTCTGGAAGAAGTCATCAAGGGCCATACGGTACTTCTGAACCGTGCGCCTACCCTGCATAGATTGGGTATCCAAGCCTTTGAACCGGTTGTAGTGGACGGCAAAGCCATTAAACTGCATCCATTGGTTTGTACCGCATACAACGCCGACTTTGACGGCGACCAGATGGCGGTCCACGTGCCGTTGTCGGCAGAAGCGCAAGCGGAATCCCGCTTTATGATGCTGTCGATCAACAATATTTTGGCACCTCAGGCCGGAAAGCCGATCACAACGCCGACCCAGGATATGGTCTTGGGCTCCTACTACCTGACGATGTATATCGAAGGGGAAGCGGGCGAAGGCATGATTTTCTCCGATTACGACGAGATGATGATGGCGTACCAAGGCGGACAGGTTGGTTTGCACGCAAAAGTCAAAGTGCGGATTCGAAAGTCGGCTGCAGATCGCGGCAAGCTGGTGGAAAGCACCGTAGGCCGTTTCATCTTCAACCGAAATATTCCGCAAGACCTTGGATTTACGGATCGGGCGGATGGAAACTACAACATGGAAGTTGACCAATTGGTTGACAAGAAGATGCTTGGAAACATCATTGAGCGTTGCTTCCGTGTCCATGGCAATATGATTACGGCGGTTACGCTGGACCATATCAAGCAAATGGGCTTCCATTACTCCACGATTGGCGCGATTACCATCGCCTTTTCCGATATCAACGTACCGGATGAGAAAAAGCCGTTGTTGGCGGAAGCTGAGAAGGAAGTTGAAAAGTATGAACGCGCGTATCGTCGAGGTTTGATTTCAGACGAAGAGCGTTACAACAATGTTATTCGCATCTGGGGTGATACGACAGACAAGGTAACAGACGCCTTGATGTCCAGCCTGGATATGTTGAACAATATTCAGATCATGGCAAACTCCGGAGCCCGTGGTTCGACAAGCCAGATTCGTCAGCTTGCCGGCATGCGTGGTTTGATGGCCAGTGCGACAGGTAAAACCGTCGAGATTCCGGTTAAGGCATCCTTCTCGGAAGGCCTTTCCGTCTTGGAATTCTTTATCTCCTCCAACGGTGCGAGAAAGGGTCTGACGGATACCGCCCTTCGAACAGCCGACTCCGGTTATTTGACAAGACGTCTGGTTGACGTCAGCCAGGAGATCATTATCCGCGAGGATGACTGTGGCTCTGAAAAAGGCATTATCGCCCGTGCATTCACAGATGACAATGCCATGATTGAAAAATTGGAAGAGCGAATTGCGGGTCGATACTCGGTCAACGAGCTGACGCATCCGGAAACGGGCGAGGTCTTGGTTGAAAAGAATGGATATATCACACCGGATCTGGCAGACAAGATTGTTGCTGCCGGCATCAAGGAAGTGGAGATTCGTTCGGTATTGACTTGTGAATCCCGACAAGGGGTATGTGCCAAGTGTTACGGCCAAAACCTGGCAACAGGCGGCGCCGTTAACGTGGGTGAAGCAGTCGGCATTATCGCCGCTCAATCCATCGGTGAGCCGGGTACCCAGTTGACCATGCGTACCTTCCATACCGGCGGTGTCGCCGGTGGCGATATTACCCAGGGTCTTCCGCGTGTCGAGGAATTGTTCGAGGCACGGAAACCAAAAGGTCTTGCGATTATCTCCGACTTGTCCGGTTCTGTCATGATTGGCGACCTGGGCGACAAGCGGGAAATCACCATTACTGCCAATGATGGGGAAGCCAAAACCTACGGCATTCCATTCGGGGCGCGCATGCGCGTAAAAAATGGCGATTTCATCGAAGCGGGTGAAGCGTTGACGGAAGGTTCATTGAATCCTCATGACCTGTTGCGCATTAAAGGCGTGCAAGGTGTTCAAAATTATATTATTCAAGAGGTTCAGCGGGTATACAAACTTCAGGGTGTAGACATCAATGACAAACACGTCGAGGTGATTGTGCGTCAGATGTTGAACAAGGTGAAGATCGAGGATGCCGGCGATACGGAATTCCTGCCGGGCACTTTCGTCGATCGATTGGCCTTTGAAGCGAAGAACCGCGAATTGATTGAAGATGGCAAAGAGCCGGCAACCTGCGAGCGTGTGCTTTTGGGTATCACCAAAGCATCCCTGGCAACGGAATCCTTCCTGTCTTCCGCATCCTTCCAGGAAACGACACGTGTCTTGACCGATGCGGCGATCAAAGGAAAGACAGACGGATTGGTTGGCTTGAAGGAGAACGTCATTATCGGTAACCTGATTCCTGCGGGAACCGGCATGAACCGATACCGCAATGTGGGCGTTCAACCGGAGCGTGAACCGCAGATTTTGGAGGACCAAAGCCTGATTGATGAAATTATCGGTTAAGGTTGACACCCTGTGTGTCTGATGTTACACTGTTAAAGTTGGTGTGGTGAAGGAAAGTTTTTTCCTTCGCCCCATCGTCAAGGAGGATTTGAATGGACTTACAGCATCTGAGAGAAGCGAACAAAATCGTGGGAATGAAACAGACCCGCCGCGCGATTTCCAATGGAGAAGTGGTGCGAGTATATTTGGCCAAGGATGCAGACGGGAAAGTGAAGAATCCAATATTGGAATTATGCCACCAGGCAAATCTTGAAGTGATCCTCGTAGATTCCATGAAAGAGTTGGGCGAAGCCTGCGGAATCGAAGTGGGAGCCGCTTCAGTTGCAATAATTAAATGATTAAATGATGCAAGGAGGTGCACAAATCAATGCCTACAATTAACCAATTGGTAAGACAAGGCAGAAAGAGCAAAATGACTAAGTCAAACTCTCGTCACATGAACGTTGGTTTCAACTCACTGAGAAACGAACAGACGATGAGCTACTCTCCGCAAAAACGTGGTGTATGTACATCGGTTAAAACGGTAACACCGAAAAAACCGAACTCGGCGCTTCGTAAAATTGCCAGGGTACGTTTGACAAACGGTCAAGAGGTTACTGCGTACATTCCAGGAATCGGTCACAACCTGCAAGAGCATAGCGTTGTGTTGATTCGTGGCGGTCGTGTGAAAGACCTTCCAGGTGTTCGTTACCACATCGTTCGTGGTACTTTGGATACATCTGGCGTAGAGAACCGACGTCAAGCTCGCTCGAAGTATGGTGCGAAAAGACCTAAGAAGTAGTGCGACACTGCTCTTAGTTAACAATACATAGGCATATGCCCAGTATTTGTTGTACTAAGCACGCACGACGAAATCAGTCGAGTACCTATGATTTAATGAATGATTAAGGAGGGAAGGAAAGTGCCAAGAAAAGGACATGTGCCGGTTAGAAAAGTCATGGCAGATCCAATGTACAATGATGTTATTGTAACAAAGTTGATCAACGGAATCATGCTGGACGGAAAAAAAGGAACGGCTCAACGTATTGTGTACGGTGCTTTTGACATTGTCAAAGAAAAATCTGGAGAGGAGCCTCTTGAGGTTTTCTACAAAGCATTGAACAATATCATGCCTGTATTGGAAGTAAAAGCACGCCGTGTCGGTGGTGCGACTTACCAGGTGCCAATGGAAGTTCGACCTAAGCGTCGTCAGACTCTAGGACTTCGTTGGTTGGTAGGATACAGCCGCAAGCGTGGCGAGCGTACAATGCGCGAGCGTTTGGCAAAAGAGATCTTGGACGCTGCCAATAATACGGGTGCTTCCGTTAAAAAACGTGAAGACACGCATAAGATGGCAGAAGCGAACAAGGCATTTGCACATTATAGATGGTAGTTTCATAGGAACCTGGGCATCGATGATGCCCGGGTTTGCTATGGTTGGTTTTGATGTAGAAAGGAGTAGTTAGATGCCTAGAGAGTATTCGTTGGAAAACACACGAAATATCGGCATCATGGCTCATATCGATGCAGGCAAGACGACTGCAACGGAACGTATTCTGTTCTACTCAGGCAAAACCCATAAAATCGGTGAGACCCATGACGGGGCTTCCCAGATGGACTGGATGGAGCAGGAGCAAGAGCGTGGAATTACGATTACTTCCGCTGCAACGACAACGTTCTGGAAAGGAACGAGAATCAACATCATCGATACGCCGGGCCACGTTGACTTTACCGTAGAGGTAGAGCGTTCCCTTCGTGTATTGGACAGTTCAGTTGCACTGTTTGATGCAAAACAAGGGGTAGAGCCGCAGTCGGAGACTGTATGGCGCCAAGCTGACAAGTATGGCGTACCTCGAATCTGTTTTATCAACAAGATGGACAAAATGGGTGCGAACTTCTTGTATTCAGTTGATACAATTCGCGATCGTATGAAAGCCAATGCCGTTCCAATCCAATTGCCGATTGGCGCAGAGGAAAAATTCGAAGCGATCATCGACCTGGTTACGATGAAGGCGTACTATTATACAAATGATCTGGGAACTGAGATCGAAGAACGCGAGATTCCAGCTGATTACATGGAGCTGGCTGAAGAGCATCGCGAGATGATGATCGAGTCAATCTCGGAGCATGACGAAACGCTGATGGAAAAATATCTGGAAGGCGAAGCGCTGACAGAAGAGGAAATCAAAGCGGGTATTCGAAATGCGACGATCGGTTGCCATATCTTCCCGGTTATGTGTGGTTCCGCATACAAGAACAAAGGGGTTCAACGTTTGTTGGATGCCATTCTTGAATACATGCCATCACCGTTGGATGTACCGGCAATTAAAGGGGAAGACCCTGAAACAGGAGAAGAAGTTGAAAAGCATTCTTCTGATGAAGAGCCTTTCGCAGCGTTGGCATTCAAGATTATGACTGACCCATTTGTTGGAAAACTTTCTTTCTTCCGTGTGTACTCTGGTACCTTGGAAAAAGGCTCTTACGTTTTCAACTCAACAAAGGGTAAAAAAGAACGTATCGGACGTATCCTTCAGATGCATGCGAACTCTCGTGAAGAGATTCCTATGGTATATGCCGGGGATATCGCTGCAGCCGTAGGTTTGAAAGTAACAACTACAGGCGATACGCTTTGCGACGAGAAAAACCCAGTAATTCTGGAATCCATGGTATTCCCTGACCCTGTAATCGCCGTAGCCATTGAGCCGCGCACAAAAGCAGGACAGGACAAAATGGGCATCGGCCTTCAAAAGTTGGCGGAAGAGGATCCGACTTTCCGTACCTACACTGACGAAGACACAGGACAAACCATCATCGAGGGTATGGGTGAGCTTCACTTGGAGATCATCGTTGACCGTTTGATGCGTGAATTCAAAGTAGAAGCCAATGTAGGCGCACCTCAGGTTGCATACAAAGAATCCATTACAGCGAAAGCGGATGTGGATATGAAGTACGCGAAGCAGTCTGGTGGTAAAGGTCAATACGGACACGTTAAGATCATCATGGAGCCATTGGAGCCAGGTGAAGGATATGAGTTCGTTGATCAAATCAAGGGTGGCGCGATTCCTCGCGAGTACATCCCTGCTGTTAACGCTGGTATCGAGGAAGCTTCACAAAACGGTGTTTTGGCCGGTTTCCCTGTATCGGATTTCCGCGTTACACTTTATGATGGATCATTCCATGATGTCGACTCATCTGAGATGGCATTTAAAATCGCCGGATCTATGGCATTCAAGAAGGGTATGCAAAAAGCAAGCCCAGTATTGATGGAGCCATACATGAAGGTGGAAGTAACGGTACCGGAAGAGTACATGGGTGACGTTATGGGTGATGTTTCATCCCGACGTGGCCGCATCGAAAGCTTCGGCGATCGTTTTGGCGTTAAAGCGATTCAATGTTACGTACCGCTTTCAGAAATGTTCGGTTACGCAACAGATCTTCGTTCCATGACTCAAGGTCGTGGTAACTACGCAATGGAATTGGATCACTTTGAAGCGGTTCCTAAGAATATTGCAGAGAAGATTATGGAAGGCAAAAAATAGACAAGTTCTTTTAGGAGGATAATCATGGCAAAACAACATTTTGAACGTAGCAAACCGCACGTTAATATCGGAACGATTGGTCACGTTGACCACGGTAAAACAACTTTGACTGCAGCGATCACTCGCGTACTTCACGAGCGATTGGGAACTGGTGAGTTCGTTGCGTTTGACAACATTGACAAAGCGCCGGAAGAGCGCGAGCGTGGTATCACAATTTCAACAGCACACGTTGAGTACGAGACGGAAAACCGTCACTACGCACACGTTGACTGCCCAGGCCATGCCGACTACGTTAAGAACATGATCACAGGGGCTGCCCAAATGGACGGCGCGATCCTGGTATGTTCAGCAGCAGACGGCCCAATGCCTCAAACACGAGAGCATATCCTGCTTTCTCGTCAGGTAGGCGTGCCTGAGATCGTTGTATTCATGAACAAAGCGGACATGGTAGACGACGAAGAGCTTCTTGAGCTGGTAGAAATGGAAATTCGCGACCTATTGAGCGAGTACGAGTACGATGGAGACGAAGCAGCCGTAGTAATCGGTTCAGCTTTGAAAGCATTGGAAGATCCGTCAAGCGAGTGGGGCGACAAGATCTTGGAATTGATGGCAGCAGTTGACGAGAAAATCGAAGCGCCAGAGCGCGACATCGACAAGCCGTTCTTGATGCCAATCGAGGACGTATTCTCTATCACTGGACGTGGTACAGTAGTAACTGGCCGTGTTGAGCGTGGTATCATCCATGTTCAAGACCAAGTAGAAATCGTTGGTTTGAAAGAGGAGCCTACTCAATCTGTATGTACAGGTGTAGAGATGTTCCGTAAATTGTTGGACGAAGGCCGTGCAGGCGACAACATCGGCGCATTGCTTCGTGGCGTTCAACGTACAGACGTAGAGCGTGGCCAAGTATTGGCTAAGCCGGGAACAATCAAGCCTCATACAAAATTCGAAGGCGAAGTATACGTGTTGACAAAAGAAGAGGGTGGACGTCATACGCCATTCTTCAACGGATACCGTCCTCAATTCTACTTCCGTACAACAGACATCACTGGTGCTATTTCCCTTCAAGAGGGTGTAGAAATGTGCATGCCTGGTGACAACGCGACATTTACGATCGAAATGATCCACCCAATCGCGATGGAAGAAGGACTTCGATTTGCGGTTCGTGAAGGCGGACGTACAGTTGCTTCCGGTGTCGTAACTAAGATCATCGAGTAAGTAAATATTAAAGATTTGTAATATTTTAGCCCGAGGCTTGCAATTTGTGAGCTCTCGGGCTATAATTTAATAGTTGTGAGAAATTGAATGATGATGACTATCAAGCAGCCCTTCGTGGTGAGCTTGCAATGGGGAGTAAGCCGTATGAAGGACGACTGTGTCCTATCCCCATTATGGCTTTTTTTAGTGCCTGAAGCCCAATGAATTGGGTTCAGATATATAGACATGCGATGATGCAAGAGGTGGCTGCGAAAGCAGGAAAATTCTTGCGGAGAATGTCCGGTTTTAAATCGGGCGATTGGATTCACTGAGGTGAGCGTTTTTCCTAACACTCACGAAACACCCGGCAGCGTTGCTCGGTGAACCCATGTCGTATGAAAAAAACATGCGATAAAGGAGGAAAACCACATGGCGAAACAAAAGATTCGAATTCGACTGAAGGCTTACGATCACAAAGTGTTAGATGAGTCCGCGAAAAAAATTGTTGAGACTGCAAAACGTACTGGTGCTGCTGTTTCTGGTCCCGTGCCGCTGCCAACGGAAAAAGAAATCATCACGATTATTCGTGCCGTACACAAGTACAAAGACTCTCGCGAGCAATTTGAGCAACGGACACACAAGCGATTGATCGACATTCTTCAACCGACTCCAAAGACGGTAGACGCGTTGATGAAGTTGAACTTACCGGCTGGTGTCGATATCGAAATCAAACTATAGGCAACTAAGAGATTGGAAACACATCCACTCTGCTCTTAGTATGATTGTGGAAACAATCCGCTGTAAGAAATTTGGAGGTGTAAAATGAAAGGTATTGTTGGTAAAAAAGTTGGCATGACGCAAATTTTTACTGAAGCTGGTGATGTAGTGCCTGTAACGGTAATTGAAGCGAAGCCAATGGTCGTTGTACAAAAGAAGACGGTTGAAACTGATGGATACAATGCGATCCAAGTAGGTTTTGGCGAAGTCAAAGAAAACAAAGTCAACCGACCAAAGAAAGGACACTACGACAAAGCGGGTGTCGCGTACAAACGAGTTTTGAAAGAATTTGCTTTGGAAGATGTTGAAGCGTTTGAATTGGGTCAAGAGATCAGCGTAGCTGTATTTGCAGAAGGCGATCACATTGACGCGACTGGAATTTCAAAAGGTAAAGGATTCCAAGGTGCGATCAAGCGTCACAACCAAAGCCGCGGACCAATGGCTCACGGTTCTCACTATCATCGAGCGCCAGGTTCAATGGGTTCTTCTGCATCCCCTTCCCGTGTATTCAAAGGTAAAAAATTGCCGGGTCAAATGGGTCATGTAAAAGTAACGGTTCAAAACTTGGAAATTGTTAAAGTAGACGAAGAAAACAACATGCTGTTAGTCAAAGGCGCAGTGCCAGGACCAAAAGGCGGTATGCTGACTTTGAAAGCTACAGTAAAAACGAAATAGGACGCGAAGACGAAAGGAGGGTTCTGAATGGCTAAAGTAGCATTGTATAACGTATCGGGTCAAGCGGTTGGCGAAATCGAATTGAACGATGACGTATTCGGGATCGAAGTAAACGAACATGCCGTATATGAAGCGGTTAAATCTCTTCTTGCGAACAAGCGCCAAGGAACACAATCTGCAAAAACACGCGGAGAAGTTCGCGGTGGCGGTCGTAAGCCATGGAGACAAAAAGGAACAGGCCGTGCTCGTCAAGGCAGCACGAGATCTCCTAACTGGGTTGGCGGTGGAATCGTATTTGCACCGAAACCACGAGATTACAGCTATCGCATCAACCGAAAAGTGCGACAATTGGCAATGAAATCTGCATTGACTTCTAAAGTGGAAAGTGCGGAATTGAAGGTTTTGGACGCTTTGACGTTTGAAGCGCCAAAGACAAAAGAGATGGCTGCAGTTCTTAAGAATCTAGAAGTAGGAAAGAAAACATTGATCGTGCTTGCAGAGAAAGATGACGCGGTTATCAAATCTGTAAACAACTTGCCAAACGTACAAACTACCTTGGTGAATACGTTGAATGTTTACGACATCCTGAACAACGACAGCTTTATTATGACTGAGGCTGCTGTACGTAAGGTTGAGGAGGTGTACGCATAATGCGAAATCCACATGATATCATCCGAAAGCCAGTGGTTACGGAAGAAAGCATGAACGCGATGGCAGAAAACAAATACACATTTGTTGTTGAAAAGACTGCGAACAAGACTGAAATCAAGAACGCAGTTGAAACGATTTTTGGCGTTCGCGTAAAGCGCGTAAACACAATGAACATGAATGGCAAAATGAAGCGACAAGGCCGATATGAAGGCAAGCGCGCGGATTGGAAAAAAGCCATTGTTGAGTTGACGGAAGACAGCAAGGCAATTGAAATCTTCGAAGGTCTTGAATAGTCTGAAGAGATGAATTAGAGGAGGGACACACGATGGGTATTCGAAAGTATAAACCCACCACAAATGGTGTAAGACACATGACTGTGTCAACGTTTGAAGAAATCACCAAAAAAACTCCTGAGAAATCTTTGTTGGCGAAGAAAAACAAATACGCTGGTAGAAACTCAGAAGGTAAGATTACCGTTCGTCATCGTGGCGGCGGAAATCGTAAGAAATACAGAATTATCGACTTCAAGCGAAACAAAGACAATATTCCTGGAAAGGTTGCAGCGATCGAGTATGATCCAAACCGCTCAGCGAATATCGCTTTGATTCACTATGTAGACGGTGAAAAACGCTATATTCTGGCACCTGCCAAATTGAAAGTCGGCGCAATGATCGTATCCGGTCCTGACGCGGACATTCAAGTTGGAAACACATTGCCGCTGGCAAACATTCCAGTTGGTTCCATCATTCACAATATCGAACTGAAGCCTGGAAAAGGCGGACAATTGGTTCGATCTGCAGGTAACTCTGCACAGTTGATGGCGAAAGAAGGCGACTACGCACAAGTACGACTTCCAAGTGGTGAAGTTCGCATGGTACGTGTAGAATGCCGCGCGACACTGGGTGTTGTAGGCAACGCTGATCATGAATTGATCAATGTCGGTAAAGCCGGCAAGAAACGTCATATGGGTATTCGTCCTACAGTACGCGGTTCTGTTATGAACCCGAACGACCATCCACATGGTGGTGGTGAAGGCCGTGCGCCAATCGGACGACCAGCGCCAAGCACGCCTTGGGGCAAACCTGCTTTGGGTTACAAAACTCGTAAGAAGAACAAAGCTTCTGATAAATATATTGTGAAGCGACGCACTAAGTAGGAAACGGAAGGAGGCAGATCGATGAGTAGATCTCTGAAAAAAGGTCCTTTCTGCGACGACCATTTGATGAAAAAAGTTGTGGTTTTGAACGAAGCCAACAAAAAAGAAGTAATCAAAACATGGTCTCGCCGTTCGACAATTTTTCCTGAATTCATTGGACATACGATCGCAGTTTATGATGGACGCAAGCATGTTCCAGTGTATGTAACGGAAGATATGGTGGGTCACAAGTTGGGTGAATTTGCACCAACTCGTACTTACAGAGGCCATGATAAGACCGATAAAAAATCTAAAGTGAAGCGATAAGGCGCTAAAGCTTAACATAAGGAGGGAAAACTGGTGGAAGCAAGAGCAATTGCGAAATATATCCGCATTTCTCCTCGCAAAGTCCAAGAGGTTGCTGACCTGGTTCGCGGCAAGTCCGTAAACGAGGCATTGGCGATTTTGGAATTTACAAATAAGCGAGGGGCCGGCATCCTTAAAAAAGTGGTAAACTCAGCCGTAGCGAATGCTGAGAACAACAACGATATGGACCGTGAGAACCTGTACATCGCAGAAGTATATGCGAACCAGGGACCGACATTGAAGCGATTCCGACCAAGAGCACAAGGACGTGCATTCATGATTCGGAAGCGTACAAGCCATGTTGGTGTTGTCGTGAAGGAAAAGTAACGAGGAGGGAGAAGAAAGCATGGGTCAAAAAGTAAGTCCACATGGTCTCCGTGTCGGGATCATCAAGGATTGGGATTCTAAATGGTATGCTGACAAGAAGCATTTCTCCGATTACCTGATTGAGGATTCAAAAATTCGAAAATATGTTAAAAAGCAGATGTATACTGCAGGAATTTCGAGAATTCTGATCGAACGTTCCGCAAACCGCGTGAAATTGACAATCAACACGGCAAAGCCGGGTATGGTGATTGGCAAGGGTGGTTCAGGCGTTGAAGCCTTGCGGAAAGAATTGGAAAAGATGACGCAAAAGCGCATCGTAGTAAATGTTGAAGAGGTTAAGCGACCAGATCAAGACGCACAATTGGTTGCAGAAAGCATTGCACAGTCTTTGGAGCGACGTGTTTCATTCCGACGTGCGATGAAGCAAGCCATCACCAAAGCACAACGTGCGGGCGCAAAAGGTATCAAAACACAAGTTTCCGGCCGTTTGGGTGGTGCTGATATGGCAAGAACCGAAGGGTATAGTGAAGGAACCATTCCTCTACAAACCTTGCGTGCTGATATCGATTATGGATTCGCTGAAGCGGATACGACTTACGGAAAAATCGGTGTTAAGGTATGGATTTACAAGGGAGAGATTCTTCCTGGCAAGAAAGTCCGTCCTGTAAACAAACGAAAAGCCGTAAAATAGACGCAGAGGCGTAGAAGGGAGGAAACTGACATGTTGATGCCGAAAAGGGTAAAACATCGTAAAGTACATCGCGGTAGAATGAAAGGCAAAGCTACTCGCGGCAATAAAGTAACGTACGGGGAGTTCGGCCTTCAAACTACGGAACCGGCTTGGATTACATCCAATCAAATCGAGGCTGCTCGTCGAGCAATGACACGTCACGTCAAGCGTGGCGGTCAGATTTGGATTAAAATTTTCCCAGATAAGCCGATTACAAGAAAACCGGCGGAGACCCGAATGGGTAAAGGTAAGGGCTCTCCTGAATACTGGGTAGCAGTAGTCAAGCCAGGTCGAGTAATGTTTGAAATGGGCGGAGTGCCTGAAGACCTTGCACGAGAAGCTATGCGATTAGCTGCCAACAAACTTCCAGTAAAATGTAAGTTTGTAGTTAAAGAAGAGGATGGTGAAGCTAATGCTTAAAGCGAAAGATTTAAGAGAAATGACGGCACAAGAGCTTGCCGAGAAGCTAAATGAGTACAAAGCTGAACTGTTCCAGCTACGTTTTCAGCTGGCTACAGGACAATTGGACAACGCAATGCGAATTAAAGCGGTAAAACGCGATATTGCTCGAGTCCAAACTGTAGCGCGTGAAAAAGAGCTGAACGCGTAACGGAAGGAAGGAGGGCTAGCAAGTGACAAGAGGATTGAGAAAAACGAGAACAGGTCGTGTTGTTTCCAACAAAATGGATAAAACGGTCGTTGTCGCTGTAGAAACTCAGGTACAACATCCTTTGTATAAAAAGCGTATCAAGCGAACTGTGAAGTTCAAAGCGCATGATGAGAACAACGAGTGCAGAATCGGTGATGTGGTTAAAGTGATGGAAACACGTCCATTGAGTAAAGACAAGCGCTGGAGACTAGTTGAGATTGTCACCAAAGCGAAATAATCTCCACGAAGCGAAAGGAGGACGAGACGAATGATCCAACAAGAAACGCGTTTGAGAGTAGCGGATAATTCCGGTGCGAAAGAACTGCTTTGCATTAAAGTATTGGGCGGATCTCGAAGAAGATATGCGTCAATCGGTGACGTTATTGTTTGTTCCGTAAAGAATGCAACACCCGGCGGTGTTGTTAAAAAGGGACAGGTTGTTCGTGCCGTAGTCGTACGAACAAAGAAATCAGTAAAACGTGCTGATGGCAGCTATATCCGATTTGATGACAATGCCGCTGTAATTCTAAAAGAAGACTTGACGCCAAGAGGAACTCGTATTTTCGGCCCTGTGGCACGCGAATTGCGTAACGCAGGATTCATGAAAATTGTTTCTTTGGCTCCAGAAGTACTGTAATCAATCGGAGTAGGAGGTGTAATCATGCACGTGAAGCAAGGCGATACGGTAGTAGTGATCTCCGGAAAAGATAAGGGTAAAGTAGGCAAAGTTTTGACTGTTTTCCCGAAAGAGCAACGCATTATCGTAGAAGGCGTTAACATGGTAACCAAACACATGAAAGCAACGCCGCAAATGCAGCAGGGTGGAATCCTTCATCAAGAAGGCAAAATCCATGCTTCAAATGTACTGCTATACAACAAGCAATTGAAGAAGGGTGTACGCACTCGTTCCAAGCGCTTGGATGACAATAAGAAAGTAAGAGTATGCGCGAAGACAGGCGAAGTGCTTGACTAGGCGAATGTTCTGAAAGGAGGTATAGACCGTGGAATCACGATTAAAAGATAAATACGTGAACGAAGTCGTTCCGGCTTTGGTGGAAAAATTCCAATATCAAAACATGATGGAAGTTCCAAAACTAGAGAAAATCATTCTCAATATCGGTCTTGGCGAAGCGAAAGATAATCCGAAGGCATTAGACAGCGCGATCGAAGAGCTTCGAATTATCACGGGTCAAAACCCAGTCGTAACGAAGGCGAAGAAATCAGTCGCAAACTTCAAGCTTCGAGAAGGCATGAAGATCGGTACGAAAGTGACTTTGCGAGGACAAAAAATGTACGATTTTTACGACAAGTTGGTTAGCTTGGCGTTGCCACGCGTACGTGACTTCCGTGGAGTTTCCGACAAGTCATTTGACGGTCGCGGAAACTACGCGATGGGAATCAAAGAACAATTGATCTTCCCAGAGATCGAGTATGACAAGGTTGACGCGATCCGAGGCATGGACATTGTTGTCGTAACAACAGCAAAAACAGATGAAGAGGCTCGCGAGCTTCTTGCCCTTATGGGAATGCCGTTTATTAAGTAGAAGGAGGGACTAAAATGGCTAAGAAAGCAATGAAACTTAAGCAACAACGAAAACCAAAGTTTAGCACACAAGCCTATACCCGCTGCAAAATTTGCGGACGCCCTCATGCAGTTCTTCGCAAATACGGCATCTGCCGAATTTGCTTTAGAGAAATGGCATACCGTGGAGAAATCCCTGGGGTTAAGAAGGCAAGTTGGTAATCAACAAATCGGAAGGAGGTTACTCGTATGGTAATGACAGATCCTATCGCGGATATGCTAACGCGAATTCGAAATGCGAACAACGCACGACATGAGTCTTGCGAGGTTCCTGGATCGAAAATCAAAATGGCGATCGCGCAACTTCTAGTAGAAGAAGGATATATCAAAGGCTATGATGTCATTGAAGACGACAAGCAAGGGATCATCCGAATCCAATTGAAATACAGCGCTGACAACTCTCGCATTATTACGGGAATCAAGCGTATTTCAAAACCGGGATTGAGAGTATATGCAAGGAATAACGAGCTTCCTCGTGTTCTTGGCGGACTCGGTGTAGCGATGATTTCGACTTCAAAGGGAATCATGTCTGATAGACAAGCAAGAAAAGAACATATTGGCGGAGAGGTTATCTGCTACGTTTGGTAGAAGAAATCAGGAGGTGTTAGAAAATGTCTAGAGTAGGTCTAAAACCGATTGAGATCCCTGCAGGCGTAGAGATTACTGTTGACGAGAAAAACGTCGTTACAGTAAAAGGCCCTCAAGGTCAATTGGTTGAAGCAATGGATCAAGATATCACAATTACTGTGGAAGAGAAACAAATCTTGGTTTCTCGTCCGACAGATAATAAGCGACATCGCTCTCTTCATGGCTTGACACGAGCACTAGTTGCAAATATGGTGGAAGGCGTTTCAAAAGGATTTGAAAAGCGTTTGGAAATCATTGGCGTTGGTTACCGTGCAGCAAAGTCAGGAAAAGAGCTTACGTTGAACCTTGGATTCTCTCATCCAGTTGTGATGGTAGATCCTGAGGGAATCGAAACTGTAGTTGAAGGTCAGAACAAAATCGTTGTTAAGGGCATCAACAAGCAGCAAGTCGGCAACTATGCGGCCGTTATTCGTGATTGGAGAAAACCTGAGCCTTACAAAGGAAAAGGTGTTCGATATGAAGGCGAATATGTACGTCGTAAAGAAGGTAAAACTGGTAAGTAATCCAGTTGGGTGTCGATAGAAAGGAGTGAACAGCGTGTTTAAAAAGATCGATAAGAACAAAAGTCGTCAAAAAAGACATATGCGTCTACGAAATAAGATCCAAGGAACTCCTGAGCGCCCACGTCTAAACGTATTCAGAAGCTCGAAACACATTTACGCGCAGATCATCGATGATGCTTCTGGCAAAACAATTGTTTCAGCGTCAACTGTAGAGAAAGACGTTAAGGGTGGTTTGGAAAGTACGTCCAATATCGATGCAGCAAAGCGCATTGGCCAATTGGCAGCAGAGCGCGCTTTGGAAAAAGGGGTTTCAGAAGTCGTATTCGATCGTGGTGGATACATCTACCATGGCCGTGTGAAAGCCCTCGCAGAAGCTGCTCGTGAGGCAGGACTTAAATTCTAGGACGAGGAGGTAAATGATGCGACGTGCGAAAATTGATCCAAGTAAATTGGATTTACAAGAAAAAATGGTAAACATCAACCGCGTCACAAAAGTTGTTAAGGGTGGACGTAACTTCCGCTTCTCAGCTTTGGTCGTTGTTGGTGATGAAAACGGACACGTCGGAGTGGGTATGGCGAAAGCGATCGAAATTCCGGACGCAATCCGAAAAGCAGTCGAAGACGCGAAAAAGCATCTTGTCCTTGTACCGTTGAAAGACGGAACGATTCCTCATCAAATCGTTGGGGAATTCGGAGCGGGCAAAGTATTGCTGAAACCTGCACCAGAAGGTACAGGCGTAATCGCCGGCGGTCCAGTACGTGCCGTATTGGAGCTTGCAGGCATTAAGAACATTCGAACAAAATCTCTGGGATCCAACAATCCGCGCAACATGACCAACGCTGTAATGGTGGCACTTGCCAACCTGAAGCGACCGGAAGACGTTGCAAAGATGCGAGGGAAAACAGTAGAAGAAATCTTAGGTTAGGGGGTGTAGACCTTGGCTACGATCAAAGTCAAATTGGTGAAGTCAACGATCGGCAGGATCGAAAAGCAACGCAAGACGGTTCAAGCTTTGGGACTGCGCAAGATCGGTCAGGTAGTGGAAAAACAGGACACACCTCAAATTCGAGGCATGATTAATAAAGTCAACCACTTGGTTGAAATCGTCGAGTAGTCTAAAAGGAGGTGCAACCATGAAGCTACATTCGTTAAAGCCAAACGCAGGCACGACAAAAAACCGTAAGCGTTTAGGTCGAGGTACTGCGACTGGTCAAGGAAAGACAGCAGGCCGCGGACAAGACGGACAAAAGTCTCGTTCAGGCGGTAGCGTACGAATTGGTTTTGAAGGCGGACAAATGCCTTTGGCACGACGTTTGCCGAAGCGTGGTTTCAGCAACGCACGTTTTGCAAGCCATATCGCTTCTGTAAACGTAAAGATGTTGAACCAATTCGAAGAAGGAACAGAAATTACACCGGCAATGATGTTGGAAGCTGGCTTGATCAGCAAGATCGGCGACGGTGTCAAAGTATTGGGTCACGGTGAACTAGAAAAGAAATTGACAGTTAAGGCACACAAATTCAGCAAATCTGCCATTGAGAAAATCGAAGCGGCAGGTGGAAAGGCAGAGGTGATCTAGATGCTGCAAACTTTGAAAAACGCATGGAAAATTCCCGATCTGAGAAAACGCATGATCTTCACATTCATGATGCTGGTGATTTATCGAATCGGTGCAGCAATTCCAGTACCAGGGATGAATTCACAAGCCATTCAAGCGCTATTTGCTAGTCAGGAAAATGGAATCCTTGGATTCTTTGACGTAATGGCAGGCGGTGCGTTTTCACAGTTTACAATTTTTGCATTGAGCATCTATCCTTATGTCACAGCAAGCATCATCGTGCAATTGTTGACGATCGCGTTGCCGAGCTGGGAATTGCTGGCTCGGGAAGGAGAAGCAGGACGCAAGAAGATGGCACAACGAACGCGAATCGGTACAGTTATCTTTGCGTTGGTTCAAGCTTTCGGTATCAGTATTGGTTTATTCAACCGTGCGTTGATTGACGACACTTTTATGACAAAGTTCACCGTCATCATCGTATTGACAGCTGGTACGGCATTCTTGATGTGGTTGGGTGAGCAAATCACCACAAATGGCATCGGAAACGGCATCTCGCTGATCATCTTTACAGGTATTGTCAGCCGACTGCCCGGTGATTATATCAACACCTTCAAGCTGTTCTCCGCTGGAACGGTCAGCTTGATTGAATTGATCCTGTTCTTGCTTGTCTCCATCGTCGTTATTGCCGGCGTGGTAGCCATTCAAGAAGGATCTAGAAAGATTCCAGTTCAGTACTCAAAACGAGTGGTTGGACGCAAACTATATGGCGGACAAAGCACGCATATTCCTTTGAAAGTGTTGATGGCTGGTGTAATTCCGGTAATCTTCTCCACTTCCGTATTGGCATTCTTGCCAACTATTGGGATGTTCTTCCCGGGAAGCGGATATGCAAGTTTTGTCAACAAATGGTTGGCGCCGACACAAGGTGAGCCTGGATTGATAATCTACACAATTTTGAACTTTGGATTGATTGTATTCTTTACGTATTTCTATACGGCGATTCAGTTTAATCCAATTGAGTATTCAGACAACCTGAAGAAATACGGTGGATTCATTCCCGGACGCCGTCCTGGAAAGCCGACTGCCGAGTATCTTTCAAGCGTTGTAAATCGAATCACTTTGCTGGGTGCGCTTGCATTGGGTGTAATCGCGGTGCTGCCAACATTGATTTCCGTATTTACAAACTTGAACATTCGGTTTGGCGGTACATCGTTAATCATCATCATCGGTGTTGCGCTTGAAACCTTCAAGCAGATTGAAGCGCAAATGCTGCAACGCCACTATAAGGGATTTTTAAAGTAACAAATGCATGAGAAAAGAAACTGAATATAGGGGATAAGTTTCATGATAGGGGATTGTAAAAGGAGATGGTCAAATGAGGCTTATTTTGGTAGGACCGCCGGGCGCTGGTAAGGGGACGCAGGCGACGAATATCATTGAGAAGTACGGGATTCCGCATATTTCGACAGGAAATATTTTGCGTGATCACATTCGAAGAAAAACACCGCTTGGAGAGATTGCCGATGGCTATATTTCCAAGGGACAGTTAGTTCCGGATGATCTGGTTTTAGAACTCGTTGAAGAACGACTGAAGCAAGAGGATTGCAAGAATGGATTTTTGTTGGATGGTTTTCCACGAACGGTTTTTCAAGCAGAGGCATTAGACCAATATTTGCAAAAGCTTGATTGTCAAATCAACTCATTGGTGAATATTGTAGTTCCTGACGACATCCTGATTCACAGAATCTCGGATCGACGGACCTGCCTCGATTGCAACGCAAGTTATCATTTGTTGTACAAGCGTCCGAAGAAAGAAGGCATCTGCGATATTTGCGGAAGCAAGCTGATTCAACGCTCGGATGACAATGAGACTGCGGTAAGCAAACGGCTTGAAGTGTTTCATCACAACACGGCTCCCGTCGTCGATTATTATCGAAAGCACGGATTGGTTATCGATGTTGATGGGACACAGACCATCGAAAAAGTTAAAACTTCAATAGAAGCTGCCATTGAGGCGGCTGTCAAGTAGAAGGGACATGAAATGATACAGATCAAAAGCCAAAGAGAAATTGAATTAATGCGCAAGGCCAATGTCTTGACCGCATTGACGCATGAGTATTTGGCGGGGTTGATACAACCAGGTATCATGACAAAGGAACTCGATGAAGCGGCGGAAGAATTTATTCGAAGCCGCGGCGGAATCCCAGCCTTTAAAGGCTATGGTGGATTTCCCGGTAGTGTTTGTATCTCCGTCAACGATGAAGTGGTTCATGGGATTCCCGGAGCCCGCACGTTGGTGGAAGGCGACATTGTGAGTCTTGATACAGGTGCGATCATTGAGGGATACTACGGAGATGCGGCCCGCACGCATGGCGTGGGAACCATTGACGCGGAGGCCAAACGCCTGATTGAGGTAACGAGACAATCTTTCTTTGAAGGAATCAAGTTCGCCAAGGTCGGCAATCGCCTCTCAGACATTTCCCATGCGATTCAAGCGTATGTGGAAGCCCGTGGTTTTTCTGTGGTCCGCGATTATGTGGGACATGGGATTGGACGTGAATTGCACGAAGATCCCCAGATCCCCAATTACGGACCAGCAGGTCGAGGTCCTCGGTTACAAAAAGGCATGGTATTAGCGATTGAACCGATGATTAATGAAGGACGGTTTACCGTTCGCGTACTGCCGAACAATTGGACGGTGGTTACAGTGGACGGGAAACGGTCGGCTCATTATGAGAATACAGTCGCCATCACGGATGGAGAACCTGACATATTATCCATGCGATAAAAGAGGTGAAACGATGGAACGAACAACATCCATCCAAATCGGTCAAGTCGTCCGTTCCAAAGCGGGACGCGACAAGGACCGCGTGTTTCTAGTCTTGGAAGTGATCGATCAGCATTTTGTATTGCTTGTCGATGGTGACTTGCGGAGACTCGCAAACCCGAAAAAGAAAAAGATCAAACATCTTGCAGTAAGCCAGACGGTTCTGAAAGAATTTCAGGAACGGATGGATTCCAAGATCAAAATGAACAATGCGTATGTACGAAAACTATTAGCGCCTTATGGTCAACATGAGGAAATTCGCTAAGGATCGGAGGTTTGAAAAGTGTCCAAAAAAACGAATCCAGCGTCCAAGAAGAAGAAGGACGTGATTGAGGTCGAAGGCACAGTTGTGGAAGTGCTTCCAAACGCCATGTTCCGTGTCAAACTTGAAAACGGACATGTCGTTATGGCACACGTATCAGGTAAATTGAGAATGCACTACATTCGAATTTTGGCTGGTGACCGCGTCGTGCTGGAACTTTCACCTTATGATCTGAACCGGGGTAGGATTACGTGGAGAAAGTAGTAAACAAGGAGGGATTACGATGAAAGTAAGACCGTCGGTAAAGAAGATTTGTGAAAAATGTAAAATTATTCGACGCCATGGGAAGATCATGGTCATCTGTGAAAATCCCAAGCACAAACAAGTGCAGGGTTAACACGAGCAGGGAGGTGTAGAACGAAATGGCACGTATTAAAGGTGTGGATTTACCGCGCGACAAGCGTGTAGAGATCGGCCTAACGTATATCTTCGGTATTGGCCGAACGACATCGAACAAAATCTTGACTGCTGCAGGCATCAGTCCTGATACGCGCGTCAAGGATTTGACAGAAGACGAAGTATCTAAGATTCGAAAAGAAATCAACAACTACACGACAGAGGGTGACCTTCGTCGTGAAATCGCAATGGACATCAAACGTCTTCGCGATATCGGCTGCTACCGAGGCCTTCGTCATAGAAGAAGCTTGCCGGTTCGTGGTCAAAACACGAAAAACAATGCTAGAACCCGCAAGGGTCCTAAAGGCAACCGAGTAACAAGGAAAAAATAGCTGAAAGGAGGGTCTATACATGGCTAAGAAACAAACAAAAACTCGCGTTCGCAGAAGAGAGCGAAAGAATATCGAGAATGGCCAAGCGCATATCAAGTCGACTTTCAACAACACGATCGTTACGATTTCAGACCTTAACGGAAATGCTATTTCTTGGGCGTCTGCCGGTGGAATGGGATTCAAAGGTTCTAGAAAGTCAACGCCGTTTGCTGCGCAAATGGCTGCTGAAAAGGCCGCAAAAGCTGCGATGGAGCATGGTTTAAAGACTGTTGAAGTATACGTGAAGGGTCCTGGTTCGGGACGTGAAGCGGCAATTCGATCTTTGCAAGCAACGGGACTAGATGTTACCTTGATCAAAGACGTTACGCCGGTACCGCACAACGGCTGTAGACCACCGAAACGAAGAAGGGTATAATTGAAGAGGTACACGATCGCAGAAAATGGATCTAAAAGGTGCCCTCAGGATGATAACTGAAAAGGAGGGTTAGTATGATTGAGATTGAAAAGCCGAAGATTGAGCTGATTGACTCGAGTGAAGAAAAACATTATGCGAAATTTGTTGTAGAACCATTAGAACGCGGATACGGGATTACCCTAGGCAACTCGCTGAGACGAATTTTGTTGTCTTCTTTGCCGGGTGCGGCTGTTTCTTCGATCAAGGTTCAAGGAATTCTTCATGAATTCTCTACGATCCCTGGCGTTGTCGAAGATGTCGCGGAATTGATTCTCAACATTAAGTCCATTGCCGCAAAGATGTATGTCGACGAGCCGCAAACGCTGATCGTCGAGGCACAAGGCGCGGGCGAAATCAAGGCTGGAGATATTGTCACAGGCCCTGACGTTGAAATTGTCAACAAAGACCTGCATATCGCTACCTTGGATGAAAATGCGAACCTCTACCTGGAAATGAAGATGGTCAAAGGTCGCGGTTATGTTCCTGCCGATCAAAACAAGCGTGATGATATGTCGATTGGAGAAATCGCGGTCGACTCAATTTTCACTCCGGTGAAACGCGTCAACTATCATGTATCGGATACGCGCCTTGGTCAGGAAGGAAAATACGACAAGCTGTCTCTGGAGATCTGGACGGATGGAACCATCAAACCGGATGAAGCAGCGGCGCTTGGCGCAAAAGTAATGAATGAGCATTTGAATCTTTTCATCGAGATGACAGAGCATGTGAGCGATGTGGAAATCATGGTGGAGAAGGAAGAAGAAGACAAAGAGAAGGTTCTGGAAATGACAATTGAAGAACTGGATCTGTCTGTTCGTTCATACAACTGTTTGAAACGCGCGGGGATCAATACGGTCAACGAGCTGACAAACAAGTCTGAAGAAGATATGATGAAAGTTCGAAACCTTGGGAAGAAATCTCTCGAGGAAGTACAACATAAGTTGGTTGAACTGGGCTTGAGCCTAAAGAAATCTGACGAGTAAGAGACCGAAGGAGGGGATACGAGTGGCTAAGCAAAGGAAACTTGGCATGGCAACCGATCACCGTATGGCGACGATTCGAAACTTAACGACAAGCTTGCTTGCAAACGGCAGAATCGAGACTACGGTAGCGAAAGCAAAAGAAGCGCGTCGCATGGCGGAGAAGATGATCACATTGGGTAAGCGCGGCGATTTGCACGCGCGTCGCCAAGCTTTGGCATTCATTTATGATGAAACGGTTGTAAAATCGTTGTTTGACGAGATTGCACCGAAATATGCTGAGCGTGACGGTGGTTACACACGCGTTTATAAATTAGGACCTCGCAAGGGCGACGGCGCCGAAATGGCGATTGTAGAATTGGTGTAGGTTAGCATCCGGGGATTAAGTTCAAGTGGCTTAGTCCCTGTTTTCTTACCTGGAAGCGATGAGGACAAGTATGAAGACAATGATTCGTGTAGAAGACCTTAGTTACGAATATAAGGGGCAGGAAGAAAATGTTCGTGCCCTTGATCATATTAGTTTTACGGTGCAAGCCGGGGAGTTTGTTGCCGTATTGGGACACAACGGTTCCGGCAAGTCGACCTTGGCAAAACTGATCAATGGATTGCTCTTGCCGACGGAAGGTCATGTGTTGATCAACGAAATGGATACCCAGGATCCCGATAAAATTTGGGAGATTCGTTCGACAGCCGGCATGGTTTTTCAAAATCCGGACAACCAATTGGTTGCTACGATTGTAGAAGAGGACATTGCTTTCGGGCCCGAAAATCTGGGGGTTCCTCAGCCGGAGATCCGCAAGCGGGTTGATCAAGCCCTGGAGACTGTGGAAATGTCGGCCTTTCGTGATCGCGCGCCCCATCTTTTGTCGGGCGGGCAGAAGCAGCGAATCGCCATTGCAGGCGTTTTGGCTATGGAACCGGACTGCATTGTATTTGACGAACCGACCGCCATGCTGGATCCTTCCGGCAGACGGGAAGTCATCAATACGATTTTGAAATTGAACCGGGAACAAAAGAAAACCATTCTTTTGATTACCCATTACATGGATGAAGCAATTTTGGCGGATCGTGTGCTGGTGATGGAGAAGGGAAAGGTTGTTATGGACAATCAACCCAAGAAGATCTTCAACCAGGTTGACCGCATGAAGGCATTGGGACTGGATATACCGCAGGTGACGGACTTGGCACACCAATTGATTCAAGAGGGAATTGCCCTGTCTGACGATATTTTATCAATAGAAGAGATGGTAGAAGAATTATGTCAATACGTATAGAGCAGTTGAATCATATTTACAGTCCCAACACGCCTTTTGAAGTTCAGGCGCTTCGGGATATTAACTTAGAAATTCAATCCGGCGAATTTGTCGGCTTGATCGGACATACGGGATCGGGCAAGTCAACCCTGATCCAGCATTTGAATGCCTTGATCAAACCCAGTTCCGGAACCATTATCGTTGAAGAGACGGACATCACCGAGAAGGGTGTCAAGCTCCGGGATGTGAGACGGAAGGTCGGGCTGGTTTTTCAGTATCCGGAATATCAGTTGTTTGAGGAAACCGTGAGAAAAGACGTTGCCTACGGTCCGAAAAACCTGGGACTTTCTGAAGCGGAAGTGGATGACCGCGTCGAGGAAGCCTTGCGCCTTGTTGGCTTGGATCCGGAAGTCGTCGGCGACCGATCTCCTTTTGATCTGTCGGGCGGACAGCGAAGACGGGTCGCCATTGCAGGTGTTTTGGCCATGAAGCCGAGAATTCTGATTTTGGATGAACCGACGGCGGGATTGGATCCCCACGGCCGAGATGAGATCCTGGGGCAGATTAAGAGCCTGCATGAGCAAGACGGCGATCTCACCTTGATTTTGGTTTCCCACAGCATGGAAGATGTGGCCAAACTGGTCGACCGATTGGTGGTCTTGTACCAGGGCGCCATTGAAATGCAAGGCAGTCCGCGGGAAGTTTTCCAGCAGGCGGACCGGCTTCAGGAAATCGGCTTGGGGATTCCGCAGGTGACGGAACTGATGAGCCGACTGCGGGACAAGGGCTTTGCCATTGATGAAACGGTCCTGACGGTTGAAGAGGCGAAAGAAGCCTTGCTTCGGGTGTTGAAGGAGGCGAAGGCATGATTGGAAATGTAACGATTGGGCAATATTACCCGGGGAATACAGTGATCCATCGATTGGATCCCCGTTTGAAGATCCTGGCTACTTTCATGTTTATCGTATCGCTCTTTGTCGTCAATCAATTTTTGGCTTACGGTGTGGTCGTTTTGTATTTGGGACTGAGCGTTACGCTGTCTAAAGTACCGCTGAAATTTATCGTTCGGGGCTTGCGTCCCATTCTGATGATTATTGTTTTGACCTTCGTACTCAATATGTTTTTAACGCCGGGCGAGGTGTGGTTTTCCATCTTCGGAAAATTAACGGTCACGCGGGAAGGCTTTCGGCAAGCGTCCTTTATGGCGATCCGATTGACTTTATTGATTACGGGGACATCGCTTTTGACGCTGACAACATCGCCGATCCAATTGACGGACGGGATTGAGAAATTATTGAATCCGTTTCGGAAGATTGGCGTGCCAGCGCATGAACTGGCCATGATGATGACCATTGCTTTGCGGTTTATTCCAACCTTGATGGAAGAGACCAACAAGATTATGAAGGCGCAGATGGCCCGGGGGGGCGATTTCGAAAGCGGAAATCTGATTCAACGCGCCAAAAGCCTGGTGCCGTTGCTGGTGCCGCTCTTTATCAGCGCTTTCCGCCGGGCGGATGAATTGGCCATGGCGATGGAAGCAAGATGCTACAGGGGCGGTCAGGGGCGTACGCGGTTGAAAGTATTGACTTTCCAACGTCGTGATCTGATTACAGCCATACTCTCCCTTGCCTATATGGCAATCCTGATTTGGAGTCGAACGTGGTAAGAAGGATCGGTTTGCTCGTTGAGTATGACGGCGCGGATTTTTATGGTTGGCAGCGGCAAGACGGATTTCGAACGGTGCAGGGAGAGATCGAAAGAAGTTTGGGTAGGATTGCTAAAACCCCCATTGAAATTCATGGATCCGGCCGTACGGATAAAGGCGTTCATGCGCGAGGGCAGTTTGCCCATTTCGATTGGGACATTAATATGCGGATTGAGGATATTCCGCGTGCGCTTAACGGACAGCTGCCGGGCGATATTGTGATTCGCGAGGCTAGGGACTTGCCGGGGGATTTTCATAGCCGCTACCATTGCAAGGGAAAGATGTACTGTTATCGATTCTATACGGATCAAATTCCTCGAGCGATGGAAAATCGTTATGCTATGCGAGTCGGTTATGCCATGGATATGGAGAAAATGAGGACGGCCGCGCAGGATTTTATCGGCACATATGATTTCAAGGGATTCACTAGCGCACGCTGTGACAAGAAAGATACCATAAGAACCGTTTATTATGCCGATTTGAGAAATAATGGATCTGATTGGGAGTTTGTTGTGGCAGGCAGCGGATTTCTATACAACATGGTTCGGATTATGGTAGGTACGTTAATTGATATTGGTCGAGGTCGGTTGGATATGGATACGATCAAACGGGTTCTTGAAACCAAGGACCGAACCTTGGGCGGAAAGACTGTCGGACCACAGGGTTTGACGTTGGAACGTGTATTTTACTCGGATCTTGAGCGAGAAAAATTCATTACCAAAACAAGAGTTGGAAAACAAGAGATTTAAAGGCAAAAACGGTGAATTGGCTTGACAATTTGCCGTAGGTGCTTTAAAATAGAACAGTCTGAAAGGAAAAACCACTAGCCCCGGTTTTTTTGACAGGATGATGAAAAAACCAAGGAGGAAGTCGCATGAAAACGACGCTAGCGAAACCTCATGAGGTAGAACGCAAATGGTATATCATTGACGCGGAAGGAAAGAAATTGGGTCGTCTGGCAACAGAAGTTGCAACGATTCTTCGCGGCAAGCATAAGCCAATCTACACGCCTCATGTGGATACAGGAGATTTTGTAATTGTAATTAATGCAGAGAAGATTCAATTGACAGGTAAGAAATTGGATCAGAAACTATATCGTCACCATTCCCAACATCCAGGTGGAATGAAGGAAGTAAAATATCGCGACCTGCTTCGAGACAAGCCGGAATTTGCGATTCAACACGCTGTTAAAGGCATGCTTCCAAAGAATGTAATGGGACGACAAATGCTAAGCAAACTGAAAGTGTACCAAGGAACTGAGCATCCGCATGAAGCACAGCAACCGGTACCGTACAAAGGTTAGAGAGGGAGGACTGTATCATGGCAAAAGCGCAATACCAGGGAACTGGTCGCAGAAAGAAATCAGTCGCCCGTGTACGTTTGGTTCCAGGAACGGGTGTTGTTAAAGTAAACGAGCGTGAAGTGCGTGAGTTCTTTAACTTTGAAACATTGGTTGTAAAAGCATTGGAGCCGTTGAAAGTAACGGGTACAGCAGATAAATATGATGTAATTGTTCGCGTTCACGGTGGTGGATTCACTGGTCAAGCCGGTGCCATCCGACACGGAATCGCGCGCGCCCTTCTTCGTGTTGACGAGTCATACCGTCCAACATTGAAGAAAGCAGGCATGTTGACTCGAGACCCACGTATGAAAGAAAGAAAGAAATACGGTCTCAAAAAAGCACGTCGTGCGCCACAATTCTCAAAACGTTAAGAAAACTGCCGGGTTTATATACCCGGCTTTTTTTTAATGAGGAATTGTTTTTCGTCAAACATTTGGCTGATAGCACATTCAGCCCATATGCTGCATAAGAAGAGGGTCTGCCTTGAGCAAATTCCAAGGCAGCATGCAGAAGAGGAGGAATTGGATGAGGTCCGAGACATGGCAGAAACAATCGGTGATTGCCCTGGTTGCAACAATTTGCGGTCTCTTGTGGGGAAGCGCCTTTCCCGTACTGAAGATCAGCTATGAGGAATTGAATATGGCGCCGGAAGACATCTATGCAAAGATGGTATTTGCCGGTATTCGCTTCTTCCTGGCTGGCGCGATGATTCTCACCTACACCCGTCTGCGCCACTGCCATGGGATCCTGCAGGAATTGAAGGGATTTTGGAAAGCGGTATTGGGCATGGGTTTGCTCAATACAAGCCTGCAGTACTTCTTCTTTTACAATGGGCTGGCGCGAACCAGCGGTGTGACCTCTTCCATCATTGTGGGTTTCGGCACCTTTTTGGTGGCCATCATGGCGCATTTTTATTATCCGGACGACACGCTGACGCCGAGAAAAATGACAGGCTTGGTGCTGGGCATGGTCGGCGTGGGAGCCGTCGCCCTTATGAAAGGACCCTTGGCCTTTTCTCTTCAATGGAATGGTGAAGGATTTCTATTGATTTCGGTAACCGCCGGATCCCTTGCCGCGATCTATGGCAAGGAACTGGGCAAGCGGATGAATATTCTGGTGATGACGGGCAGTCAGATGTGCATGGGCGCCGTGCTCCTTTTGGCGGGCGGCCTGTCCGGCATGCAAACCGGCAGCATTCAATGGACGGGATTAGGCATTGGACTCTTGCTGTATGCGGCATTGCTTTCCGCTGTCGCCTTCGGCCTTTGGTATACCCTGCTGGTATTCAACAAAGCGGGGGAAGTGAGTTTGTACAAGTTTTTGATTCCCGTATTCGGCAGCTTGCTGTCGGCCATCTTCTTAGGAGAATCATTCACCTTGATTCACGGTTTCGCCTTGATTCTGGTGGTGCTGGGGATTTGGCTGGTCAATGGAAATGGGACAAAAAGGGGGAGAATGAATGGAACAAATTCTTAATTGGCATTTTATGGAGATTTCAATTCAGCGAATCGCCATTGCTTTGGTGATATTTCTTGCATTTCGGATTCTGATCCGTGTGGGGTTTCCAAGATATCAGCGGCTCTTGGAGAAGATTTTTTCTCGATTTCAGCTGAAAACCTTTGATCAAGTGAATCAGGCCTTTCGCAATCCTTTGAAATGGATGCTGAATGTCTTGAATCTCTATCTGGCGATTCGGATCTTATTGGGGGCTTATTACTTGCCTTGGGAAGGAACCTTTCCAATGTGGGTTGACAAGGGCTTTCGGGTAGCGGGCATCATCATCGTTGCATACGCATGCTACCAGGCGAGCAAGCTGTTGGAGAACCGGATTGAATCAGCCACGGCCAGCCATATTCAAATCGAAGCCAAGGGCGCCGTCAACCGCATGATCGGCAAGGTCCTGCAGGTGGTGGTTTTGGTGATCGCGGGCAGTGTGCTGCTAAAGGAATTCGGCTATGACTTGAATACCCTGGTGGCAGGACTTGGGATCGGGTCTTTGGCGGTTGCCTTGGCCGCCCAGGATACCATTGCCAACTTTGTTGCCGGTGTCTTTATTATTCTGGACGGGCATTTTGACCTGGGAGATATCGTTCGAATCGGCTCGGAAGAGGGTGTAGTGGAAGAGATTAAGTTTCGAACCACCCGGATTCGCACCTTTGAGAAGGAAATGATCATTGTTCCCAACTCCAATATCGCCAATTCGCCGGTTTACAATTATTCGCGCCGGGATAAGCGACGCGTCAAGTATCAGCTGGGGGTTGTCTACGGCACTGGTGCCGAGACCCTGAAGCGCATCCGCGATGGCATGGAGGCGCTGATCAAGGCGCATCCGCAAGTGGATGAAAATTCCGTTATGGTTCGATTTACGGAGTTTGGCGATTCGAGTCTGAACTTCTTGATTACCTATTTTGCGGATTCCTCTGAATACGGAACTTTGATGGAAGTGCGGGAAGATCTGAATCTGCAGATCCTTTCCTACTTGGAATCGGAGGGTGTTGGGATCGCTTTTCCAAGCCAAAGCGTATATTTTGAAAATCCCTTGATTATTTCTGAGAAAAAAAGGTAATATGATATAGAGACAAACTAAGGAGGAGTACAAAATGAAAATTTCAAAAGAGCTAATGGATGCAATGATCGATCAAATGAACTACGAATTGCTGTCTGAATTCGCCTATATCGCGATGGCGTCTCATCTGCGAAGCGAAGGCTATGACGGATTCGCCAACTATTTTATGGTTCAAGCGGAAGAAGAACGATTCCACGCGATGAAGTTCTACAACTATATCAGCGAGCAAGGCGGCCATGCAGCCATCGCGGCCATTCCTGAGCCAATCAACGCTTACGATTCTGTATTGGCGGTTGTGGAAGAAGCCTTGGAACATGAAAAGCGCGTAACTGCACGCATTTACAATTTGATGGATATCGCAACCAAAGACCGTGAGTATGCGACGATCAGCTTCTTGAACTGGTTCGTGGACGAGCAAGTGGAAGAAGAAGACAACATGCAAAGCATGATTGACAAGTTGGAGCGCATTGGCGACAACAAAGCAGCCTTCTATCATTATGACGAGCAGTTGGCGGCCCGCGTATTTACACCGGAAGCATAAAAAGGCGAAACAGCCATGATTCGAAAGAATCATGGCTGTTTTTTTGCAGATAAATATATTCTTTATTGAATTGGGTTTCCTTCGTCATCAATGGGCACAAACCAAGTCATAAAAGGCGCCGCCAAAACCAGAAGCGCCATCCATAAAAAGAAGCTGTATGGAGGCAGGGCGGGAATCCAGTAGCGCAAGACCAGGGGGAGTGGAATCAGGACGGCAAGCAAAACTCTTGAAATCAGGGATTGACGGTAGCGCTGGTGACACTTGGGACAGCGCAGTGAATTGTTTTTCATCCAGATTTCACGGTTTCTTTCTTTCCAGGAAAAGCGGTGCCGACAATTGCTGCAGTTCGTGATCATAAGCATCTCCTTTATGTTTGTCTTCTAGTATAGATTAGCTGATACAATCATTAGAATCAAGAACAATAGCATTAAGGCGTTGGAGGAACCGAAACCAAACTGGAAATTCCGTATGCTTCGCATAAATTTGGGTTCCTGGTTGATGACCCTTTTGACAAACCAGAATCCTATAGCTAACTGCGCTCCATATATGATGGCTTTTTCTAAAGTAAAGAGAGAAATATGGGGAAGGGAAAGTCCAAAATAAGCCCATAAATCATGTTTAAACCAAGGGAGTATCAAACAGGTTGTGGCCAAAATGGTAATGGCCAGCCTTTGCCCCAACACGATGGGTTTTTGTGGTTGAGCAGCATGACCAAAAAAGATTTGGGACAATTTCAGCAGATAGATAATGGTCCCCAGATTGACAAAGTGAAAAGCCAAGGTTGCAATAGCAGGCTTTCCTTCAAGACCATAGAGCAGGAGGCTTTTTGAAAGGTAGCCATTGGTTAAGAAACCGCCTGAAAGAGCCAGCATGCCAATGATCATGGCTGAGGACAGCCAGGGCATGGTTGACAGAATGCCTTTGATGTCACATAATTTCTTTTTTCCTGTTCGGTGGATGATCACGCCGGCACAAAGAAATAATAAGCTTTTAAAGATCGCATGATTGAAGAGGTGGGTGATCCCGCCCATATAGAGCAGACTATTAGGCTGGCTAAGCCCCATTGTGATCAAGCCGATTTGTGAGACAGTCGAATAGGCAAGAAGCTGTTTTAAATGACTTTGGCTGACAGCAAATATGACGCCACTAATGGCAGAGACAAGTCCAAGCCAAAAGAAAAAATCATTCATATGGGGGGCTGAGAACAAAAACTGCATGCGAAGAAAAGCATAGAGTCCACTTTTGACAAGCAAGCCGGAAAGCAAGGCGGATATGGCGCTTGGAGCCGCACTATGCGCCCGTGGCAGCCAGGTGTAAACTGGGAAAATGGCTGACTTGACACCCACGGCAACCAGGAAAAACAGATAAGAAAGCAAGAGTAAATTGGAATGGGGTGCCGTTGCAATTCGCTCGGTCAAAATGGTAATATTCAATGTACCCATGGCGGTATAGAGAAAAATAAAGCCGAGCTGATAAAAAAGCATGCCAACGGAATTGAAGAGCAAATAAAAGACCCCGCTTTTGATGGCATAACCATTTTTTTCGTAAATGATCAGGATGGTAGAAAGAATGGTTGTAATATCAACAAAGATAAAGAAGCTAAAAATATCATTGCTTTGAAGAAGACCCAGAAAGGCGCCTTCAAGAAAGAAGAGGAAGAACAAAAATTTGTAATCCCTTTTTCGATAGGCCCAGATATAAAGCAGAATGATGGTCCAAAAGAGTATAGTCAACCATAAAAAAGCCATGGATAAGCGGTCGTTTCTTAATCCGATGCCGATATGAGCTGGCCAGCCGCCAATCCCCAATTCATGAAGCCCGAGTTGCTGAACAAATTGGGAGTATCGAAAGAGAGTCAGTGTTAGAAATCCTTGGCAAAGAAACCCTAGGGCTGTAATCCAAGGGCGGTGGACCAGGTAGATGATGCATGCAGTAATTATAGGAACAAAAATGATGACAATAGGGATTAAATTCATGTTTTTTCCTCTTCTTGTTTTCTTAAATCAGGTTGGCTGATAGTACCATTAAGAGCAGAAAGAAAAGCATTAATGCATTGGAGGTACCGAAACCGATTTGAAAATGACGGATAGATCTCATTAAACGGGGCTCCCGAATTGTGATCCATCGGATAAAGGCAAGTCCCGCTAGAATTTGTATGCTATAGAGCAAAGCCTTGTTCCAAGTAAAAAGTTTCAGATGGGGCAATGAAAGGCCGAAGTTGGCCCATAGGGATTCATGGACCCATGGCATCAGCAAACAAGCAAAGGCCAGTATGCCGACAGCAAAGCATTGTCCTGCACGCAATTCTTTTTTTCCATTTGAAGGCTTGCCAATGAAAATCTGCGTAATCTTAAGAAAAGAAGCAACGGTTCCAAAATTGACAGCCTGAAAGAGCCATTTTATCCAAGGGGCATGATAATCTAAGCCGTAGGTCAAATAACTTTTTGACAGATAGCCATTGGTGAGAAAAGCCCCGGTGATGGAGAGCATGCCGATGATCATGGCGATGGAAATAAAAGGCATACTTTGAAAAACACCGCGGATCTCTGTGACCCGTCTTTTTTGACTTTCATGAATAATAATGCCAGCGCAGAGGAACAAGAGACTCTTAAACAGGGCGTGGTAAACCAAATGGGTGATTCCGCCCATATAAAGCATGGTATCGGGTGTGCTTAATCCCATGACAATCAACCCAATTTGAGAAACGGTATGATAAGCTAAGATCTGTTTGAGGTCTTTTTGACATAAAGCAAAGAGTACACCGCTTAAAGCGGAGAAGAGTCCAAGGTAAAAAAAGAATTCGTTCATAAAACTAAATGAAAATAAGGATTGGATACGCAGGAAAGCGTATAGGCCGCTCTTGACCAGCAAGCCCGACAATAGTGCTGAAATGGCACTAGGGGCAGCACTATGGGCGCGTGGCAGCCAGTTGTAGACCGGAAATATCGCTGATTTCACGCCGACGGCCACCAGAAAAAAGAGGTAGGCCATTCTCAGCATATTGGAATGGGGTACCATGGCCAGCCGTTCCGCCAGCAAGGTCATATTCAAGGTGCCCATAGTGGTGTAGAGAAAAATAAAGCCGAGCTGATAGAAGAGCATGCCAACGGAATTGAAAAGCAGATAGTAGACCCCGCTTTTAATGGCATAGCCGTCTTTTTCATAGATGATCAGGATGGTCGAGATAATGGTGGTGATGTCGATAAAGACAAAGAGGTTGAAGAGGTCGTTGCTCTGCAGCAATCCGATAAAGGTGCCCTCTAAAAAGAAGAGGAAAAAAAGAAACTTATAGTCTTCTTTTCGGTAGGACCAAATATAAAAGAGGGTTACCCACCAAAACAAGAGGGTTAGCCATAAAAAGCTCAAGGAAAGCAGATCGTTTTTTAAGCCCACACCAATCCAGGACGTCCATGGTCCGACGACGAAATCATGCATCCCGACAGTGTCCAGGAATTTGGAGTACTGCCATAGGATCAAGGTTAAAGCACCTTGACAGACAAAGCTCAAAACGCTGATCCATGGTTTATGGATCAGATAGATGAAACAAGCTGTTATAATCGGGATCAAGATAATGATGATGGGGGTATTATTCATGGAATCATTCCTTATGCATAAATTTTTTCCAAGTAAGGGTTCCGTAATGGTGATAAATTTTGATACTGAACATGAGGGACAAACTGGTGATGGAAGCACCGATAACGATGGTCGTAATCATCAAGGCCTGGGGATAAGGATCCACATAGACTGCAGATGCGGCTTGTCCGATAATGGGCGGTGCTGCTCCTGGCGTATGGGCCAGCTGAAAAAAAAGCAGGAGCAAGGCAGATTGGGCGATCATTAAGTTAAAGATGGACTTGATGACGGTTTTTCCCACGCAAAGGCCGTAAAAGCCGATGCAGAATAATATGAAAATCAATAGCAAAGAAGTGTTCAACCCTGACCCTCCTCAATAAAGGTTTCAACAATGGAAGTCAAACCCATGGCGACCTTAAGACTGATCAATACATTTAATAGGATAAAAAAGAAACGACGAACTAGCAGAGATACTTCAGCTGGAAAAAAGTTGGTAAAGATTTCTCCGCGTGTCAATAAAGAGAGGGCTCCTGCCAACAAAATTCCCAGATAAAGAAGTTTTTCTGCAACCAGCAATCGATTTAGGTTGATTTTTCTTTCATCGTCGATGAAATAAGTCAACAAAAATCCGGTAGCCAGAATGGCTCCTCCTTGGAATCCACCACCGGGAGATAAGTCACCGTGAACGATGATGTATATCCCATAGAGGAAGACGAAGGGCAACATGATGCGACTGATGGTAACAACGATTAGAGACTGCTTCATGGGTTCCTCCTAAAAAACATCTTCGTCCTTCTTCGCCATAAAGACGATGCCGGCAACCGTAATCAGGAGAATGCCGGTTTCGAATAGGGAGTCGAACAAACGATAATCAAGATAAATGCCACAGACCTGGTTTTTTGCCCCGGTTTCCGCAAGGCCGAACTCCATAATGTAGTCCTTGGCGCTGGGGAATATGGGGGTTGTTAATTCAGGCAAGACTTGCCAAAACAAAGTTACAAGGAGTAAAAGTCCAAAGGGCACGATGATAGCGACAAAACGATTAGACAATGAATTCTCCCTCCTTGATTTCTTTCATTTCAAATTGGTCATAATTCTGTATGCGAGATTCCAGTCTTTTCATCATCAAGCTGGTGGTAACGCCGGAAAAGGTACAGATATCGTATTCGTGGGATTCGATAATCAAGTCGATATTTCTTTTTCTGAATACCTTGAATTCCACATCATCCAAAGCCAAATCTTCAACCAAGACCAATTTCAGTCGATAGCGGTCACAGAACTCTTGCAGTAAAGTGAGGGCTTCCATTTCCATGGCGCAGTTCTTTGGAAGCAGGTTCAGCACGACAAAGGAACGGTGCTTGGAGATGGAAATAATGAAAATCAGGGGCAGGATTGCGCTTCCAACCGCTACCTCGGCCAAAGAGACATCAGGCGCCTGGTAGAGAACATAGCAGAAGGCGGTCAAGAGCGAGAAACCTGAAATGAGGAATACATCCGTTAGGTGGTTATTGGTCAGGTTAATCGCCGTGGCTAGTGCAATCAAGATGAGCAGGAAGATTTGAATCATAAGCGCCTTCCTCCCTCATCTTCAAACGGCACCCCATTGAGCCAGGCGGCCCGAGAGATCATATGGGTGTTGATGGGGTTGGTGATCATCAAAAATACCGTCAGAATCACCAGTTTGACCGATGCGGCGTCAAATCCCCGCATGAGGATCAGACCGATAATAATGGTCAGGGTAGCCACGGTGTCGACTTTGGAAATCAAGAGAATCTTGGTATAGATATTCTGGAATCGCAGTATGCCGAAGATGCTGAACCCAATAAAGAGGCAGCCGATGATCAATAGAATTTTTGCAATCATTTGGTTCGACCTCCTTGCTGCAGGAATCGGCAGATCAGCGTAATGCCGACAAAACCGATCATGGCGTAGGCAATGACCAAGTCCAGTAGGGTGGTTTGTTCCGTAAAAACCGCGTAGACTGTCATCAGGATGACAGATTTGGCCATAAAGAGATTCAGCGCCAGAAGCCGCTCCCAAAGGGAGGGTCCCCGGAGGAGGAGAATGGCAGAGAAAAGAATGGCGCCGACTAAAAATGCGATGGTGATTTGTTCAATCACGGTCCTCACTCCTTTCAATGGGCAATACCAGCGGTTCCAGTTTGGTTTGTATAGAATGGATCACCTGTTTTTTTGTTGCCTCGTCATCACGGATGGACAATATGTATAGGGTTGTATCTTGGATATCTAATGTAATGGTACCGGGTGTTAAAGTAATAGCATTGGCGATGAGTGTTTGCACAAGCGGGGTTTTCGCTTGAATGGGCACCTCGACAACACCGGGATGGGTATTTCGCTTGATAATGGCTAATGTAACGGAAAAGGCGGACCGATAGATGTTCTGCAGAAGCAGGCCCAGGTATTTTGGCATGCAAATGAATACTTGCAGTGCAGAATACCGTGTATATTGGGAAGATGACATCCAGGATTTTGAGAAAAGCAGGACGAGTCCTACGGCGAAGATTCCTTGCACCATCAGGAGAGGTTCCAGAGAGGGAACCAACAGGAACCAGAAAAGAATCAGGGGAAGAATAGCTAATATGATAGATCGAAATTTTTGTTTCATCGCATAACCTCCACTTTCTCCTATTATACCGCATAATCATCAGAAAATTGCAAAGAATTGGCAAAAAATAATTTATAACAAATATTAAATTATAATCATTTTAATCTTGAAAATATTGGTTTGTACTGCTATACTTAGATCATGATAATTTAAGGAGGAAAACATATGAATGCAATGACAGCAGATAACTTACGATCCGCATTTGGCGGAGAGAGCCAAGCGCATATGCGCTACTTGCTTTGGGGCAAGGAAGCGGCAAAAGAGGGGTATCCAAAAGTAGCCAATCTTTTCGCGGCCATCGCATATGCGGAACAAATTCACGCCCATAATCATTTTCGCGTATTGAAAGATGAAACAGGTGATTTCCTGGTTCCTTCCGGCGCAGGCTTCGGTCTTTCGAAAACGTCCGATCATTTGGAGTGGGCGCGAGGCGGCGAGCTTCATGAGATCGAGCAAATGTACCCGGCTTTCCTTTCTGTGGCGGAAGTGCAGGAAGAAAAACAAGCCCTTCGGTCTATGCGATTTGCTATTGAAGCGGAAAAAACCCATGCGGAATTATTCTTGACAGCCAAGCAGGCAGTGGATGCGGGAAGAGATTATGAAGCGGCGGAAGTTGTTTCTGTTTGTCCGGTTTGCGGTCATACTTTAGCAGGAACGGCTGAAGAGGCGTGCCCGATCTGCCGTGTTGCAGCAGAAAAATATGAAAAATTCGAAGCGTAGATTCGCTCTGAAACCCCTGAAAATCAGGGGTTTTTTTGTTTGTTCACAAAAAATTAATTCTGAAATTTATTGACAGTTTTCCCGTTCGTTCGTATACTTATTAAGTCGAATAGTTAGATAGACTAAATAAAAATACGGAGAGAGAATGATGAAAATCGAAGAGATTCAAAAATTGCTTCAAACCATTGATTCGCTGTCTCTAGTACGAGTGGAAATTGAAACCGATGGATTGCGGCTGGTAACAGACAAGTCGGAAGGCGCTGCGCCGATTCATGCGCGACAAGCCTCGACGGTTGCCGAAAAACCGCAGATCACTGAAAAAAGAGAAGAAACGGCTCAGCCGATTGTGGAAGAAACGAAAGAAACAGAAGGCGATTTTATTGTTTCGCCGATAATAGGAACCTTTTACGCCGCACCAAGTCCCGAAGCGGACAGCTTTGTCAAGGTGGGCAACCAGGTGAAAAAGGAACAGACGGTTTGCATTGTGGAAGCCATGAAGCTGATGAATGAAGTTGCGGCGGAGGATGCATGCGAGATCCTGGAATGTCTGGTTGAAAATGGACAGCCCGTCGAGTATGGACAACCGTTATTCCGAGTGAAGAAGGTGTAACATGAAAAAAGTATTGGTAGCGAATCGCGGAGAGATTGCTGTGCGCATTATCCGCGCATGTCGCCAACTGGGAATTGAGACTGTGGCGGTGTATTCAGATGTGGATCGTGACAGTTTACATGTGCAACTGGCGGATGAAGCCTTTTGCATTGGCTCCAGAGACTTAAAAGACAGTTACTTGAATATGAACAATATTCTGGTCGCGGTCGGATTGTCCCAGGCGGATGCGGTCCATCCCGGATTCGGATTTTTATCGGAGAATGCGGAGTTTGCACGATTGTGCCACCAGGCCGGAGTGAAGTTTATTGGACCTTCTGCTGAGGTGATTGAAAAGATGGGGGACAAGTCGGTTGCCCGGGAATCGATGATCGAAGCGGGCGTGCCGGTTGTTCCCGGTTCGGATGGCTTGATTGAAAGCGCAGACGAAGGCAAGCAAATCGCCAAGGATTTGGGCTATCCGGTCTTGGTCAAAGCGGCGGCAGGCGGCGGCGGCCGAGGCATGCGGATCATCCAGTCCGAAGAGGATTTTGAGCTGCATTTTCTGGCAGCCAAGCAGGAAGCCGACCTGGCTTTTGGCGACGGCCGCATGTATCTGGAGAAACTGATCGTGAATCCGCGCCATATCGAGGTGCAGATTATTGCGGACCAGCATGGAAACGTCCGTCACTTGGGAACCCGGGACTGCTCTTTGCAGCGACGGAACCAAAAGGTGCTGGAAGAAGCGCCGGCAACCTTTCTGCCGAAAAAAGTACGAAATGAAATCGCTGACGCTGCCGTGAAGGCTGCAGCGGCGGTGGGGTATGAAAACGCTGGGACCATTGAGTTTGTTGTCAGCAATGACTACTCCTTCTACTTTATTGAAATGAACACCCGGATTCAGGTGGAGCATCCTGTCACGGAAATGGTGACCGGCATCGACCTGATTCAAGCCCAATTGCTGGTGGCCAAAGGGGAACCCTTCAGTATTGAGCAGGAAAAAATCGCCATTCAAGGTCATTCCATCGAGTGTCGCTTGAACGCGGAAGATCCCGCCCATCAGTTCCGGCCATCGCCGGGGAAGATCACCAGCCTTCGTGTGCCTGGCGGGTTTGGCGTGCGGATGGACAGCGCGGTTTATGCCGGCTATGAAGTTTTGCCTTTCTATGATTCCATGGTTGGCAAATTGATTGTTCATGCCGAGACCCGGGAACTGGCCATTGCCAAGATGATGCAGGCCCTTTCCGAATTGGAAATCGAAGGATTGAAAACCAATCGGGCTTTCCATCTGGAAATTCTGAGCCATCCTGATTTTCTGGAGCAGCGTGTTCATACGAAATGGCTGGAGACGGATTGGAAATAGGGGGAAAACAAGATGCTTTTTAAGAAACGAACCTATGCGACAATACAATTGCCGAAACACAAGGGACCGCAAGGGGAATTGGAAGCAGAATCCATTACCAAAGGGGATGTGATTCCCGAAGGGGACTTTCACAAGTGTCCCAACTGCGGAGAGATTTTTTACGCGGAGATTCTAAAGACAACGGAGGGCGTTTGCCAAAAATGCGGCCAGCACCTTCGCTTGAACGCGCGGGAACGGATCGCGCAAATTGCCGATGAGTTTCAGGAGTTCCATGCCCTGATGGAAGAGACCAATCCATTGGATTTTCCGGGGTATGAAAAGAAACTGGAAAGCTATCGCGAGCGCAGTCAAGAGGCGGAAGGCGTGGTCACCGGACTGGCGACCATCGACGGACAGGCCTGTGTGCTGGCGGTCATGAATGCCGGATTTATGATGGGCAGCATGGGCAGTGTTGTTGGGGAAAAAATCACGCTGGCAGTCGAGCGGGCTGGCGAAGACGAACTGCCCTTGATTATTTTCTGCGCATCCGGCGGTGCTCGGATGCAAGAGGGAATTTACTCCCTGATGCAGATGGCGAAGATCAGTTTGGCGGTAGAAGCCTATGCCAAAAAGGGTGGCTTGTACCTCTCGGTTTTAACCGATCCCACAACGGGGGGCGTGACGGCGAGTTTTGCCATGCAGGGAGACTTGATCCTGGCGGAGCCGGGTACTCTGATTGGATTTGCCGGCCGACGCGTCATCGAGCAGACGATTCGCCAAACCTTGCCGGAAGGCTTCCAGCGGGCGGAATTTCTGTTGGAAAAAGGTTTTGTGGACAAAATCGTTCCTCGGCATGAGATGAAGGAGACCCTATCGGAGATCCTTAGGCTTCATGGAGGGAAAAGATGAGAAAAGAAATCAAGCGCCTAGAGAATGAAATCAAGCGTCTGGAGACGCTGCAGGCCGACGGTATTGACGTATCGGAAGCCATCGAGAAGCGGAAGCGGGAACTGAACGGCCTGAAGGCTGATCTTCCCATGGATGCCTGGGATCGTGTCACGAAAGCCCGAGACGCGAAACGACCGGTTGCTTCTCAATATATTGAACAATTGGTGGAAGGCTTTATCGAATTCCACGGCGATCGCCGTTTTGGCGATGATCCGGCCTTGATTGGCGGGATCGGATGGATCGGCGGCCAGGCCTTTACCATTTTGGGCCAGGAAAAAGGGGTCGGTACCAAGGAGCGCGTCAAGCGCAACTTCGGCATGCTGAACCCGGAAGGCTATCGAAAAGCCCAGCGTCTGATGAAACAGGCGGAAAAATTCAATCGCCCCATTCTTTGCTTGGTCGACACCCCGGGGGCATTCTGCGGCCTGGGCGCCGAAGAGCGGGGACAGGGACAGGCGATTGCCGAGAGTTTGACGCTGATGGCCGGCTTGGAAGTGCCGGTGATTACCCTTGTCATTGGCGAAGGGGGATCCGGCGGGGCATTGGCCATGGCCGTGTCCGATGAAGTGTGGATGATGGAGAACAGCATTTATTCGGTCTTGTCACCGGAAGGCTTTGCGTCGATTCTTTGGAAAGACGCTTCCAAAGCCCAGGAAGCCGCGGAGGTCATGAAGATTACCGCCCAGGATTTAAGCGCTTTCGGAATGGTGGACAAGGTCGTCAGCGAACCGGAAACCTACACGGTGGAGACTTTGCCGGCTGTGATTGAACCTTTAAAGCAAATAATTCTGGAAACAGTAAAAAGCTATCAAGACCTGCCCGTAGACGTTTTGTTGAAAAAGCGGTATGAGAAATTCCGGGTCATGGGAAGGGTAAGCGAAAAGGAGGGAACAGAATGATCCATTCGGAAATTTTGGGAATCGGAGCCTACGTGCCTGAGACCGTGCTGAGCAATGTGGACATGGAAAAGATCGTGGAGACTTCCGATGAGTGGATTCAAAGCCGCACAGGGATCGTCAATCGTCACTTGTCGAAAGGGGAAAATACCTCGGATTTGGCGACGAAGGCAGCTTTGGCGGCATTGGAAGAGGCAGGCATGCAGCCGGAAGAACTGGATATGATTCTTTTGGCGACAACCTCGCCGGATCATTTATCCCCGAGCACGGCAGGATTGGTCCAGAAAAAGATTGGCGCCAAAAATGCGGTTGCCATGGATATTTCGGCAGGATGCACAGGCTTTGTCTACCTTTTGGATTTGGCGAGAAATCTGATTGCATCGGGTTCCTATGAAAAGATTTTGGTTATCGGCGCGGAAGTGCTGACCAAGCATATCGACTGGACCGACCGAAACACCTGCATTCTTTTCGGTGACGGATCTGGTGCAGCCGTGATTGCAAAAAGTGAAAAAGACGGGATTCAGGACACCAGGATCTATACAGACGGTGACTTGAACGATTTGATTGTGGTTCCGACGACACCGGTGAAAAATCCAGTGGCGGAAAAGGAAGCGGAATATCATGCCCTCTTTATGAAGGGCCAGGATGTATTTAAGTTTGCCACCAAGGTGGTTTCAAAAAGCTTAAAGGAAATGATGAAGGCCCATGAACTGACCAATGATGAAATTCGTTGGATCGTTCCACATCAGGCGAACAAGCGCATTATCGATTTTGCCGCTTCTAAATTGAAGATGGATCCCGATAAGTTCTTTATTAACCTGGATGAATATGGAAACACCTCCGCGGCAAGCATCCCCATTGCATTGAATGAAATGAAACAAAAGGGATTGCTGGCTAAGGGAGATAAAATTTTGCTCGTTGGCTTCGGCGCGGGCTTAACGTGGGGCACTGCCCTGATTCAATGGTAAATTACTCGTAAATTTAAGGAGGAAAAAAACAATGTTGGAAAAATTAAAAGAGATTTTGGCGGAAGAACTAGACGTAGAAATGGATGAGGTTACACTGGAAGCTAACTTCAAAGAGGATTTGGAAGCGGATTCTTTGGATATGATGCAATTGGTTATGGAGATCGAAGAAGAGTTCGAGATCGAAGTGGAAACTGAAGAGTTGGCATCCATTCAAACCGTTGGTGATTTGGTCGCTTACATCGAGAAGAAACAAGCATAGAGAAATGAGAAGAATCTAACGGGCGAGTCGATCACTTCGTTAGATTCTTTTGTTAAAGGAGGAAGTTCCGTGATACAGGAAATATTAAACATTAAACACCCCGTGATTCAGGGGGGGATGGCATGGATTTCCGATGCAAACTTGGCGGCGGCGGTTTCCAACGCCGGGGGTCTCGGTGTGATTGCCTGCGGCAATGCGCCGGGAAGCTATGTGCGCGAGCAAATTGAAAAGATTCGAACCATGACGGACAAGCCTTTTGGCTTGAATGTGATGCTGCTAAGCCCCTATGTGGAAGAGGTGGCACAAATTGCGACGGAGGAGAAAGTGCCCGTTGTAATTACCGGGGCCGGTGATCCGAGCCGGTTTATCAAAGACTGGCAAGCCAACGGAACCAAGGTGATCCCTGTGGTGGCGAGCGTTGCTTTGGCCAAGCGCATGGTGCGTTTGGGCGTTGACGCGGTTATCGCGGAAGGCGGCGAGGCTGGCGGCCATGTGGGCGAATTGAACACCATGACCCTGGTGCCGGCCGTTTGCGACGCGGTGGATGTGCCGGTGATTGCAGCCGGTGGAATCTTTGACGGCCGCGGCGTGCTGGCTGCTTTTGCATTGGGCGCGGACGGGGTTCAAGTTGGTACGCGGTTTATCTTGGCAGAGGAATGTACGGTTCATGAGAATTACAAGCAGAAGGTCATGAAAGCCAAGGACATTGATTCCTTTGTAACGGGACGAAATACGGGCCATCCGGTTCGCGTGCTTCGCAATGCCCTGTCCAAGGAATTGAAGAAGATGGATCAAGCCGGCAAAAGCGCGGACGAAATCGAAGAGATATCAGCAGGATCCTTGTATAAGGCGGCGATTGAGGGTGATTTGAAAGCGGGTTCCTTTATGGCCGGCCAATGCGCATGCATGGTGTCGGAAATTGAACCTGCCGCGAAAATCATCGAATCGCTCTTGGATTTGTCTGACAGCTATTTGCGGCTGCAAAAACAGGTGGAGGCGCTCTAATGGGAAAAACAGCATTTCTCTTTCCGGGCCAGGGAGCACAAAAACTTGGCATGGGAAAGGAATTTTTCGATGAGTTTCAAACGGCGCGGAGGATCTTTGAAGAAGCCTCCGATGCCTTGTCTTTGGATATGGAGAAATTGGTGTTCGAAGACCCTGACCAGAAATTGAATTTGACCGAGTATACCCAGCCGGCAATCTTGACGACTTCGGTTGCAATTTTGCAGGTGCTTCAGGAGCAGGGGATCGAAGGGGATGTGACGGCAGGATTGAGCCTGGGCGAATATGCCGCTTTGGTCTATGCCGGCGCCTTTGATTTTTCGACGGCGGTTCGTCTTGTCAAGGTGCGCGGCAAGCTGATGCAGGAAGCGGTACCGGCCGGTATCGGCGGCTTGGCTGCCGTTGTGGGTCTGCCCATTGAAAAAATCGAAGCCCTGGTTGCCCAAACTACGGATGGATTTGTTGAAATCGCCAACTACAATACGCCGATGCAGACGGTGGTCGGCGGTGAGGTCAAGGCCTTGGAAGGCTTGGTTGTGCGGGCAAAGGATGCCGGCGCCAAGATTGCTTCTTTGCTGCCGGTCAGCGCGCCTTTCCATACGGAAATGCTGAAACCGGCCCAATTGGGACTGGCGGAGGAAATGGCGTCCATGACGGTAAATCCCCTGACCATTCCGGTTTATGCCAATGTAACGGGCGGCTTGTATCCGGACGCTGGTGCGGTGAAAGGACTCTTGGCTGACCAGGTAGCCAATCCAGTGCGCTGGGTGGCCATTATGGAAGCCTTGCTAGAAGAGGGTGTGGAACGCTTTGTGGAAATCGGTCCGGGCAAAACCCTGACAGGATTTGTCAAGCGGTTCGACAAGAGCAAAAAAGCCTTTGCGGTGGAAAACCTGAAGGGATTGGCCAAACTGACAAAGGTGGAATAAGGAGAAGAACATGGAGAGAAAAGTTGCGATTGTAACAGGCGGAAGCCGGGGCATTGGACAAGCCATTGCTGAAAAACTGTCGGAAGCCGGTTACGATCTTGTATTAAACTACCGCAGCCGTGAAGACGAAGCCTTGGCGGTGAAGAAAGCCTTGGAAGCAAAAGGCGGCGTATGCGAAATCGTTCAGGCCGACGTCAGCCAATTTGACGATGCCAAGAAACTGATTCAGTTTGCGAAGAAAACCTTCGGACGCCTGGATGTCTTGGTCAACAACGCGGGCATTACGAAAGACGCCCTGCTTCCAATGATGAAGGAGTCGGATTTCGATGCGGTTATCAATGTGAACCTGAAGGGCACATTCAACTGCATGAAGCATGCCATGCGCGTGATGATGAAACAAAAATCAGGCGTTATTGTCAATATTTCATCGGTAATTGGATTGATGGGCAATGTGGGACAAACCAACTATGCCGCATCCAAAGCGGGCGTGATTGCCATGATGAAATCTTTGGCCAAAGAGGGCGGATCCTTTGGCATTCGTGCCAATGCCATCGCTCCGGGCTTTATCCAGTCTCGCATGACGGACAGCCTGCCGGAGGAAATCAAGGAAGAGATGCTGAAAGCCATTCCGTTGAAAGCCTTTGGCCAGCCGGAAGACGTGGCGAACTTGGTGAAGTTTTTGGCGTCGGATGATGCGCGATACATTACGGGACAGGTCATCAATGTCGACGGCGGCATGGTGATGTAAGGAGGCGTCCATGAAAAGAGTCGTAGTAACGGGAATCGGCGCGATCACCCCATTGGGGCTGACGGCGGAAGATTCTTGGAAAGAGATTAAAGCGGGCACCTGCGGCATCAAGCCGATTTCCGTCTTCGATACGGAAGGGTTTGACGTCAAGGTTGCAGCAGAAGTGCAGGATTTCAATGTAACCGACTATATGAAGAAAAAAGAAGCGAAAAAGATGGATCGCTTTATCCAATTTGCGGTGGCAGCGGGCCGGGAAGCCATGGCTGATGCCGATTTGGATCTGGAAGCGATCGATCCGGAAAGCTTTGGTGTGATTTTGGGCAGCGGGATCGGCGGCCTGACGGCGATTCACGATGAAAGCCTTTTGCTGCAAGAAAAAGGCGACAAGCGGGTTTCTCCCTTCTTTATACCGAAATCCATTATCAATATTGCGCCGGGTCAATTGGCCATCGAGTATGGCGCCAAGGGACCATGCTACGGCGTTGTAACGGCTTGTGCATCGGGTACCGATGCCATCGGCCAGGCTTTTCGAACCATTCGATACGGCGAGCAGAATTTGGTCTTGACCGGGGGCACGGAAGCTTCCATCAACAAATTGGCAGTCGCCGGCTTCAACCAGATGACGGCCTTGTCCAGAACGGAAGATCCCGCGCGGGCTTCCATTCCCTTTGATGCAAACCGCAATGGATTTGTTATGGGAGAAGGCGCTGGAATTTTGCTTTTGGAAGAATTGGAGCATGCAAAAAAACGGGGCGCCAAGATCTATGGCGAGGTTGTCGGATACGGTCAAACCTGTGACGCCTTCCATATTACGGCACCTGCCGACGGCGGTGAAGGGGCGGCCCGTGCCATAAAACTGGCCATGAAACAAGCCGGAATCACAGCCGAGCAAGTGGGCTATATCAACGCCCATGGAACCAGCACGCCGCATAATGACAAGAACGAGTCCTTGGCGATTCTATCAGCCTTTGGCGAGGATACCAAGGTGGCCGTAAGCTCGACAAAATCCATGACCGGACACTTGCTGGGCGCCGCGGGCGCGGTAGAAGCGATCTTCTGCTTGCGCGCGCTGCAGGATCAGATTTTGCCGCCAACCATTGGCCTGGAAAATCCGGATGCCCAATGCACCCTTGACTATGTGCCGGGACAGGCGAGAGAAGCCAAGTTCCAATATGCCATGTCCAATTCCTTGGGTTTTGGCGGACACAATGGCTGCTTGCTGATGAAACGATGGGAGGAAGAATAATGTTGTCATATGATGAGATTCAACAAATTATTCCGCATCGAGCCCCGTTTTTGCTGATTGACCGGGTGGATGAACTGGAGCCGGGTGTTTTTGCAAAAGGAGTTAAGATGGTCAGTGGAAATGAGTTCTATTTCCAAGGGCATTTTCCTGAAGAAAAGGTCATGCCGGGCGTATTGGTGATTGAAGCCCTGGCGCAGATGGGCGCGGTTGCGATTCTTTCTTTGGAGGAAAACAAAGGCAAGATCGCTTATTTCGGCGGCATCAATTCAGCCAAATTCAAAAAGAAAATTGTGCCTGGAGACGCGCTGGAGCTGGAGACGCGGATTGTCAAATCCAAAGGCAGCATCGGGGTTGGCGAAGCGATCGCCAGAGTGAACGGCAAGGTTGCCGTCAAAGCCGAGCTTGTTTTTGCCATTGGACAGTAGCGGATTTAATTTGACAAATAGTTCCAATTTGGATAAATTTAGAGGGAAAAGTAGGTGAGGCTATGACGAAAGATCGCACGAAAAACCTGATCAATCAGATTCTGGTCGAGTTGTTTCATGATATTTTGGAAATTGAAGAAAAATCGATAACGACACGTACGAATCCGCCGATCACAATGAATGAAATGCATATCATTGAAATGATCGGTCTGAATCGGGCGCGGTCAATGGGCGAAGTGGCTCGGGATTTGGGTATTACCCTCCCATCATTGACTTCGGGCATCAATCGCCTCGTCAAAAAAGGATACGTGGATCGCAAGCGGACGGAAGAAGACCGCCGCGTGGTCAAGGTGGAATTGACCAAGGCGGGAATCCAGGTTTATCGGGCCCATGAATTGTTTCATGAGCAGATGGTGGATGCCCTGGTTCAGGACCTGAAAATCGAGGAGATGCCCCTGTTGATGGAGTCGCTGGATCGGTTGAGGGAGTTTTTCCGGATTCGATACTTGCAAAAGTAAGGTTGAATCTATTTGCGCAATACGTACCGAAAATCAATAGACAAACAAAAACTGCAAGCCAAAAGGCTTGCAGTTTTTTTACTTGTTTGCGTTTCCAATGCGGGAGATGGGCCAGAATCGAAAGGTAACCCGTCCCTTGACGGAATCTTGGTCGACAAAGCCGACATCAGCGCTCCGGCTGTCTTTTGACACGGGCCGGTTGTCCCCCAGCACGAACAATGAGCCCTCGGGCACAAGGCCGAAATCACGGTATATCTCGGTTGCCTGGTGGGTCACATAGGGTTCGTCCAGCAGGTCGCCGTCAATATACACCATGCCTTCAATGATCTCTACATGCTCTCCGGGAAGAGCAATCACGCGCTTTACGAGATTCATATAGTCGCCGACGGTTAACCGTTGAAACCAATTCAACTGGGACAGATGGTAGTCATCGATTTCCAGGTTGGATTGGAATTGGATGATATCGCCGCGATCGACGTTTTGCGTGCGCCTCAGCATGAGTATGTCTCCATCAATCAGCGTCTCGTTCATCGAGGACCCGATGGTGGTGAGGGGCGCGAAAAAGCCGAAGAACAACAACATCACAAGGATGAACACGCCGTACTCTTTTGCAAAGGATTTTAGCCATGTTTTCATGTGAACCTCCTAAAGATGAAATCCTGTTCTTATTGTAATTCATTGAAGGGGCAAATACAAACCTCTTGCGTAAAATTTATAATTATGTTACACTGTCGATAAATGAAAATGAGCTTGAGATGATGAGAAGCTACACGAAAGCCCTTTACAGGGGGTTCTTTCCGTGTAGCTTTTTTTGTTGAAGCGAATAGGAGGATGAAAGATGTTAGATGTATGTGTAATCGGTGGCGGCGTCATCGGGACAGCGATTTCCCGGGAACTGTCTCGCTATCAGCTGAAGGTCCGACTGGTTGAGAAGAATGAAGATGTGGCAACAGAGACCACGAAAGCCAACAGCGGCATTGTTCATGGCGGATATGACGCCAAGCACGGCAGCCTGAAGGGGTATTTCAGCGCCAAGGGCAACGCCATGTACCCGCAATTGGAAAGCGAGCTGCACTTTGGATTCCGTCAGACCGGTTCCTTCGTTGTTGCCTTCAGCGAGGCGCAGGAGAAAGAACTGGATCGCTTGATGGAAAACGGCATCAAAAACGGCGCCCGCGGATTGGAAATCATTTCAGGCGACCAGGCCCGAGAGATGGAACCGCATTTGAGCGAGAACGTGAGGAAAGCGTTGCTCTGCAAAACGGCCGGCGTTACGTCCCCCTACGAGCTGGCGGTAGCCCTGGCGGAAAACGCGGCCAAAAACGGGGTGGCGTTCTCCTTCCATACGGAAGTCAACGGCATTGAGAAGACCGGAGATCATTTTACATTGCATACCAGCCAAGGTCCCATTGAGGCCAAGGTTGTCATCAATGCGGCGGGACTGTACGCGGACCGCGTTTCAGCCATGGTCGGCGAGGACGACTTTAAAATCAATCCGCGCCAAGGGCAGTATGTGCTTTTGGACAAGGACCAGTCCTTTATGACGGACACGGTAATTTTCCAAGCGCCGGAGAACGGCTCCAAAGGGGTTTTGGTTACGCCGACTGTCCACCATAATATTTTGGTTGGCCCGAATTCCGATTACATCGATGAGAAAGCGGATGTCGCAACAACCAGCGAGGTGATTACACGAATCCTGGAAGCGGGACGCAAGAGCATTGACGCGATCAATACCCGCAAGGTGATTCGCTCTTTCGCGGGCAACCGGGCCTCCAGCGACCGCGGTGATTTTATTATCGGGGAAACAAGCGTGAAAGGCTTTGTCAATGTCGCCGGCATCGAATCGCCGGGCTTGACATCGGCACCGGCCATCGCCGTGCATGTGGTGGACATCCTCAAAGAGATGGGTGTGGAGTTAACAGAGGATCCTGCATTTGATCCAACACGAAAGCCTTATAAGCGCATTGCGGAACTTTCCGGAGAAGAGCTGAAAAATCTGATTGCGGAAGAGCCGGCATACGGCCGTGTGATCTGCCGCTGCGAGTCCATCTCGGAAGGGGAGATTATAGACGCCATTCATCGGGGACTGCCGATTACATCGGTCGATGCGGTCAAGCGACGAACGCGAGCAGGCATGGGACGATGCCAAGGCGGTTTCTGCGCGCCGAGAGTAATGGAGATTATTGCCCGGGAAACGGGACTGTCTATGGAAGAGATTGAAAAGCAAGGCAAGGGTTCTTACCTGTTGACGCAAAGAACGAAAGACGCATTGGAAAGAGGTGGCAAAGATGCTTAAGTATGAATTGGTAGTCATTGGCGGCGGGCCTGCGGGCTTGTCTGCAGCCGTAGAGGCATATGAGCAGGGCGTGCGAAAGATCTTAATTCTGGAGCGCGACAAGGAATTGGGCGGCATTTTGAACCAGTGCATCCACAATGGTTTCGGCTTGCACCGTTTCAAGGAAGAACTGACCGGTCCCGAGTACAGCCTCCGCTATGTGGATATGCTGAAGGAGACGAGCATCGAAACATTGACCGATACCATGGTCTTGGAAATTTCAGACGAAAAAGTGGTTCGCGCGATCAGTGCGGAACGCGGCTATCTGGAAATTGAAGCGGAAGCGGTTGTCTTCTCCATGGGCTGCCGGGAACGGACGCGCGGCGCCATCCAATTGCAGGGCGACCGTCCATCGGGTGTCTATACAGCGGGTACGGCCCAGCGCTTTATCAATATGGAAGGCTTTATGCCGGGCAAGCGCGTTGTCATTTTGGGATCCGGCGATATCGGACTGATTATGGCCCGCCGCATGACCTTTGAAGGGGCGAAGGTGGAAGCCGTTTGCGAGTTGATGCCGTATTCCAACGGCTTGACAAGAAACATTGTCCAGTGTCTGGAAGACTACGACATTCCTCTGATGCTGTCCCATACCATCGTGAAGATTCACGGCAAGTCCCGGGTGGAAGGGGTGACCATCGCCAAGGTGGATGAAAACCTGCGTCCGATCCCAGAGACCTTCAAGCGCATCGATTGCGATACGGTTTTATTGAGTGTTGGATTGATTCCGGAAAATGAAATTACAAACAAGGCGGGAATCACCGTGGATGCCCGAACCAACGGTCCCAAGGTCGGCGAGCTTCGCCAGACGGAAATGCCAGGGGTATTTGCCTGCGGCAATGTGGTCCATGTTCATGACCTGGTGGATTTCGTCAGCGAAGAAGGGGTCTTGAGCGGCCAGGGTGTTGCCAAATACCTGAAGGGCGAGTTGACGACGGAAGCCAATTTTACGACAGCCAACGGCGAAGGCATCGGCTATGTGGTTCCGCAGAGCGTGGCAATGGAAAACGTGGATGATCAGGTTACCTTCTATATGCGTGTTCGAAACGTGTATGACCGCCATATCGTTCGGGCCTATCAAGGGGATACCTTGGTGGCGGAAAAGAAAGAGCGCAAGTTCTTGCCGGCGGAAATGGTGAACTTTAAAATCAAGAAAGACGTTTTGGCGAATCTGACGGACGGTGAACTTCGATTCGTTGTCGAGGAGGTATAAGAGAATGACGAAAGAAATGACTTGCATTGTATGTCCATTGGGCTGCCAGTTGACATTGGAGCCGGAAGGCGAGACTTTCGCCGTAAGCGGCAACAAGTGTCCAAGGGGCAAAAAATACGCGATTGAGGAAATGACGGCGCCCAAACGGGTGATCACATCCACCGTTGCCGTGGCAGAAGGCCAGTATCCGGTGATCTCGGTGAAGACGGAAGCGCCGGTCCCCAAAGAGCTGATCTTTGAGGTGATGGAGGATCTTTCCCAGGTGATGATGAGCGCGCCGGTCGCGGTTGGCGATGTGGTAATTGAAAATGTGCGCGGCACAGGCGTCAATGTTGTAGCGACACGAAACGCATAGATGGTTTTTCAAAAAGACTTCTAGTATAATGGGACTAGAAGTCTTTTTTTTGGAGGGGAATATGCAGACGGAATGGATCCGGATGACGGATGGTGAAGACCTTTTTGTTCGCGTTTGGGCAGTCGATGAACCCAGGGCGATTGTGCAGTTGGCACACGGCATGGCTGAGCACAGCCTGCGCTATGACCGATTTGCGCAGAAATTGAATCAAGCCGGCTTTTCGGTGATCGCATCGGATCATCGCGGCCATGGAGAGACGGGGCGTCGTGCTTCGAACTTGGGCGATTTCCCTCAAAATCAGGGCTGGAACCGGGTGGTGGAGGATCTTTCAGAGATTCGGTCCCATTTTGGCAGCCGTTGGAATGAAAAAGAATTCTATTTGATTGGACACAGCATGGGTTCTTTTCTCTCCCGCAGTCTGATTGCGCGTGAGGGCGACCGTTTTGCCGGGGTCATTCTTTCCGGCACCGCAGGCAGCCCGGGCCTTATGGGGGTCCTGGGCAAAGGCTTGGCGCAGCTGCAGATGCCCTTGGCGGCTGGCCGGCAGAACCCTTTGATGGACAGGCTGAGCTTTGGCGCATACAACCGCGCCTTCCAGCCCAACCGAACCGAATTTGACTGGCTGAGCCGGGATGAGCGGGAAGTGGATGCCTATATCGAAGACCCCTTATGCGGCTTTATATGCACGACCCGGTTCTATCGGGACCTGATCGGCGGATTGATTGATGTCAACGATCCGGATGTGATCGGTCAAATTCCAAAATCCTTGCGGATTTGCCTGATGGCGGGCAGCCAGGATCCGGTCGGCGATTTTGGGAGTGGCGTCCGGGAAGTCGCGGAAAAATATCGCGCGGCTGATTTGTCGGTGACAATGGAATTGTATCCGGACGCGCGGCACGAGATTTTGAATGAAATCAATCGCGACCAAGTGATGGATGCGATGATAGGATGGATCAATCATGAGTAAGATGAAGAAATGGGAGATTTTCCTGGTCACACTGGTTGTGACCGCTGTTTTTGTACATGCCTGGATGGGAAGCCAGCGGGAAAGTGAAAAGACGGAATGGGAAATCGAACAGGCTCGCTTAAGCGAACGAGTCGAAGACTTGCAGGCGGAATTGGACCGGTTGGATGGAGAGATTGCGGTTATCGACGGCGATATAGAAGCGGAGAAGGAGCGGATTGCGCAAATTGACAGCGCCCGGGAGGAACTGCTTCAAAAGATTCAGACGGAAGAGGAGCTGGCGGGTCTGCGGGAAATAACAGATACGGGGATGACCATACGGATTCGAGAGCCGGAACGTCCTTATGTGCAGGGAGAGACCACCGCGTTTTTGGTCTACAATCCCGAATATATTTTGAGTCTGATCAGTGAAATCAATCAGGCGGATATCCGGGGACTTGCAATCAACGGATATCGGTTTACCAATTACACCTCCCTCCGGAAAGAAAAGGACTGTCTGCGATTGGATGACCAATTGCTTTGCGGCAGTGATGGCGGCGAACTGACGACGATCGTACTGGATGTGGTGGGAGACCCGGATGAGATTCTCAACCGGATTGACTTTCAGGGGTCCACCCTGGGATATTTGCGGGATTCGATTGGCCTGATCATAGAAATGGAAACCGGACAGGTGACACTGCCGAAAGTGGATCGGCTGCCGGAACCGGATTATTTGGAACCGATGGAGTAGAATGATGAAAAGACTGAAATGGATTGGCTTGATAGGGATTGCGGTCCTGTCCTTGTGGACAGGCTTTGCGGTGGAAACAGAGATTGGGGAAGCGGAGTCGCTTCCCTTCTCTTCCGTGTCGCTTTATCGGTCTGAAGAAGAATTGGATGCTTTGATGCGGGACCAGCAGGAGGTCAAGCTCCTGTTCACGGGCGATATGATGTTTCATATGCCCCAGATTGAAGGGGCGCGTTTGCCGGGGGGGGCGGGATATGATTTCACCCGGTCCTTTGAAGCGATTGCCGAACAGGTAAGCGCAGCGGATTTGGCCCTTGCCAATTTGGAGACGACCCTGTCGGGAGACCGGCTGCCCTATCGGGGATATCCCCAGTTCAATACGCCGGATGAGGCGGCGGCAGCCATCAAGGCCGCCGGATTCGACGTGCTTTTGACCGCCAACAACCATAGTGTTGACGGCGGCAAGCGGGGGTTGGAACGCACCTTGGACGTTTTGGACGATCTGGGCTTCTCCCATACGGGGACCAAACGCCCCGAGGAAGAAGCGGTCTTGCTTGTGGAAGTCAAGGGTGTTCGCATCGCCTTGATCAACGGCACCTATGGCTTGAATGGGCTGGAATCGTTTTTGACGCCGGAGGAGCGGGTCACCATGATCCGCATGATTGGCGACGGGGAACGGATCGTCTCGGAGATCGAGTCGGTAAGGCCTTTGGCGGACTTTGTTGTGGTACTCCCCCACTGGGGAAATGAGTACCAGCGCCAGCCGAGCAGCCAGCAGCGAAGGCTGGCAGACAGGTGGCTGGAGGCTGGGGCAAACGCCATCATCGGGTCCCATCCCCATGTGATTCAGCCCATGGAAGTGAATGACGAGGGGCATCTGATTGCCTATTCCTTGGGCAATGCGATTTCCAATCAGCGGGAGCGGCCCGGAAAGCCTGCCTATTGGCAGTTTACGGAAGACGGGGTCATGCTGCAGGTAACGCTGGTGAAGGATCCCTGGACGGGCAAGACGGAACTCGGCCGGGTGAGTGCAATTCCCACCCGGGTAGACCGGACCTGGAACGGAGAAAAATGGAGCCACCGCATTGTGCCGGCCATTCAAGGAGATCCCGAGACCGGTCTTTCCTGGAAACGGACGGCCGAACAGATTTCCGGAGAGCCGGATGGAGAAAATTTGTCAGAAATCGTAATGAACGTGTAAATTCATTACAGCTTGCGCTGTGATACAATAGAAGCAGTAAATCAAGGTGGGATGACAATGAATGTGATGCAGATTTTTATGAATATTAGTGTGACCGATGTCATTGATATTGGCATCGTCGCATTTATCATTTACAAGGCGTTGATGTTGTTGGAGGGGACGCGGGCGCTGCAGCTCTTTAAAGGGATTGCAGTGATTTTGGCGTTGGTGCCTCTTTCCAGTCTTGCGCGTCTGTATATGTTGAATTGGTTGTTGGAACGAGCCATGACTGTGTTTTTTGTTTTTATCATTGTCGTCTTCCAGCCGGAACTCAGGCGGGCGCTTGAATATATCGGGCGCAACAATCTCTTTTCCAAGCGATTGTTCTCCGGTGACCGGACGGGGATGCAGTCTTTGGACACCCTGGTGTCGGAGATTGCCGAAGCGACGGTTTCCCTTTCGCGCCAACGAATTGGCGGCTTGATTGTGATCAAGGGCAGAACGGGACTGAACGAGGTCATTGATACGGGCACGCGTCTGGATTCCGTGATTACCAGTGAGCTCTTGATCAATATTTTTATTCCAAATACGCCCCTTCATGACGGTGCTGTCGTGATCGAGGACGGGCGAATTACCGCTGCGGCCTGCATTTTGCCGCTTTCTTCCAATACGGCGATCTCAAAAGAGCTGGGAACGCGCCATCGTTCGGCCTTGGGCATTTCGGAGAATTCCGATGCCTTGACCATCGTTGTTTCGGAAGAGACCGGCGCGATTTCCATGACGCGGGAAGGGCGGATGACGCGCTATCTGGATCTTGAGCAATTGAAGTCGCGGGTCACGGATTTTTTCAGGGAAGAAGGCAACTACGATCAAGACGAAAATGTCGATTTCTTCTCGAAGGTCAGCAAATGGAGGAAGCAGCATGAACGAAGGGACGGATAACAAAAAGCGAACCGTATATTTGATTGTTTCCATTCTGCTGGCGATTGTGATCTGGTTTTATATGATGGTGAATATCAATCCAATTGTCCGGACAACAATCGTGAATGTGCCTGTTTCTTTTTTGAATGAAGAAGCCCTGGCCAGCGAGCATGTTGTGCTGATGGAACCGGCATCTGCGACCATTGAAGTGGAAGTGTCGGGGCGGCAAAGCGAGGTATATAGCTTAAAGGCGGAAGATATTCTGGCTTCCGTCGATTTGAAAGGATATGGATCCGGAGGCTATCAAATTCCGGTTGAGGTTGAGAAAGGCGGCACATATACGATCCAGGACTACTCTCCGAAAACCATTTATTTTGTGATGGATGCCATTGTTGAAAAGCAAGTGCCGGTGGATGTCGAATTTATCGGTGTGCCGCAGGCCCAGTACAAGGTGATGGACCCCGTGATTGAACCGGAAATGATCACCGTTAAAGGTCCGTCTCAGAAGATTGAGGATGTGACCCATGCCTTGGCAAGGGTGGATGTAGCCGGTAAGAATAAGGACTTTCAGTCTGTTGTGACCTATTCCGTTGTCAATGGCAGCCAGGATGAGATTCTGGGGATTTCCCACGCACCTGCCACGGTACGGGTCAGCGCGGGCGTGGAATTGACCAAGGAAGTGGAAATTGAACCGATCCTTTCGGGATCGCTTCTGGAAGGCTATGCTTTGTCCAAGGTGGTGCTTGAACCGGATACCATTTTGATTCAAGGGGATCCGGACCGCGTTTCCCTGATGGAAAGTATTGCGACCATGCCGATTGATATCGACCTCTTGTCTCAGACGACCGAACGGGAAGTGGCATTGAACTTCTCCAATGGCGTTACGCTGGCCAATGGCGACCGCGTTGTCGCGCGGATCGAGATAGAACCGCTGGAAGAGACAAGCATTGAGATCCAGAGTGAACGGGTGGAATTCTACCAGGTCGGTGAAGGGCTTCGCGCCTTTACCAATCCGCACACCATCACGGTCACGGTGCAAGCGCCACAGTCTGTGATTGCTTCCCTTGACCAGAGGGACCTCAGACTCTATGTGAATATGGAAGAGTTTGAACCGGGTGTCTACAAGGTGCCGATCCAAGGGGTGATCCTCGTGGAAGGCGAGATTGTCAATTTGGCGCCGAATGAGATGGAAGTGGTCGTGATTGAAGAAGCGACGGAAGAAGTGCCGCAAGAAACACCGGAAGAAACGCCGGAAGAAACACAAGCGACGGAATAAGGGGAATGCAAAGCTTGGCTTTGCATTCTCTCTTTTTTTTCTTTTGCTTGTACGGGAGACGGGAACAGGGAGGGGAAATTGGACGAATGAGTTTGTGAAAGAATAAACGTTTGCCTGTGGAGCAAAATGGGTTATAATGGAAATGAAAGTTTGCATGACACAGGAGCGTGGATGTCTTTGTCAGGAAGACAGGTTGCTGGAGACCGGGTTTTTCAGGTCCCCTTAAGTCCAAATCAGTCAAGGAACTTGTCATAAAAAACGGGCGATCAAACGCTTCAATCGAATCATTACTAAATCATGCGAAGTTTTTTTACAAAAACTTCGCATTTTCTTTTTTTTACCTTTTCAATTCGGTTTATAATAAGAGTAGGTATTTCAAATTGTTATGTTTATCAAATTTGAAACAACAAGAAAAGGTTTTCTTGAGAAGATGGAGGGCAGAAATTGAAAGATTTTAAGTCATTGGTGAAATTGGCACAAAAGAATGGCCCAAAGCGGATTTCAGTCGCGGTTGCGCATGACGAGGATGTTTTGCTTGCAATCAAAGAAGCGCACGATTTGGGAATCATCGAAGGAATTCTGGTTGGTGACGAACAATTGATTCGCGAATTGTCGCGGCGCATTGGGTTGTCTCTAAAGCGATTCACCATTATCAATGAACACGATTTGATCCGCGGCAGCGAGATTGCCGTCGATGAAATCGTCAAGGGAAATGCAGAAATCCTCATGAAGGGATTGGTTGACACCTCCATTATCCTTAGGGCTTTGCTGAAACGGGCGGAGCTTCGCGGCGATACGCTTTTGTCGCATGTGGCTGTGTTTGAGATTCCAACGTATCACAAGCTTTTGATGATGAGCGACGGCGCCATGGTCATCGCGCCAACGCTGGAGCAGAAGGTAGCCATTACAAAAAATGCGGTAAGTGTCGCCCATGCACTGTCGATTGAAAAGCCGAAAGTGGCGCTTCTATCGGCAAAAGAAAAGGTGTATGAAAAAATGCCGTCCACGGTGGATGCGGGGAAAATTGTCGAAATGCATGAGCGGGGTGAAATCGATGGCTGCATCATCGGAGGTCCCTTTGCGCTGGACAATGCGATTTCCAAAACAGCTGCAAGCCACAAGGGGATCGAGCATCCGGTTGCCGGCGATGCGGACATTCTGATCGTACCGCAGATTGAATCCGGCAATATTTTGTATAAGACACTGAACTTTTTATCGAATGCCATCAGCGCCGGCTTGATTGTTGGAGCGAAAGTGCCGATTGTTTTGACAAGCCGTGCGGACCAGCCGATTTCAAAATTGAATTCGATCGTGCTGGCGGCATTGACTGTATAAAAGAAGGAGGACAAGAATGAAAGAGAAAAACATTCTGGTCATCAATCCTGGATCGACTTCAACAAAGATTGCAGTTTTTCAGGAAGATCAGGTGATCCATGAAGAGACGCTGCGGCATTCCACAGAAGAGCTGGCAGCCTTTGGCACCATCTTCGAGCAATTTGATTTTCGCCGCAAAATGATTGAATCCGCCATTCAAAAGGCGGGGCTTCAGCTGACGGATTTAGACGCGGTTGTGGGCCGGGGCGGACTATTAAAGCCGATTACCAGCGGAACCTATCGTGTGAACGACCGTATGCTGGAAGACTTGAAAGTCGGCGTACTGGGACAGCACGCTTCCAATCTGGGCGGCGTACTGGCGTATGAGATTGCAGAACCTATGGGCAAGCCTTCCTTTATTGTGGATCCCGTTGTTGTGGATGAAATGGAACCCTTGGCGCGCTATACGGGGATTCCCGGCGTGATGCGCCGATCGATTTTCCACGCCTTGAATCAAAAGGCGATTGCACGGCTGGCTGCGAAACAATTGAATCAGCCTTATGAAGCGGTCAACCTGATTGTGGTTCATCTGGGCGGCGGCATTACCGTTGGCGCCCATACAGAGGGCCGCGTCGTTGATGTGACCAATGGATTGGACGGGGAAGGGCCGATGACGCCGGAGCGTTCCGGGGCATTGCCGGCACGCGAAGTCATTCATCTGACGAACAAATTGGAACCGGCTGTACTGAACAAGCAAATCGCGGGGAAAGGCGGTTTGGTTGCCCACTTGGGAACCAATGATGTTCGGGAAGTGGTCGCCAAGATTGACGCGGGAGACAAGCATGCGGAAGAGGTATTGATGGCCATGGCCTACCAGGTAGCCAAGTCCGTTGGCGCCATGGCAACTGTTCTGGAGGGAAAAGTGGACGGGATCGTCGTAACAGGCGGCATTGCTTACAATGACCGGTTTGTTTCCTGGATCGAGCAGCGCACCAAGTTTATTGCACCGGTCTTTGTCTTCCCTGGGGAGGACGAATTAAAAGCATTGGCAGACGGCGCCCTGCGCGTACTGCATCATATGGAAGAGGCGAAGGTATATGAATGATCGCAGGATTCGAGTGATCACGGGGCATTATGGGAGCGGAAAGACTGAGTTTGCCGTTAATTATGCCGTTGCTTTGGCGAAGCAGGGAAAGAAAGTATGCTTGGTTGATTTGGATATTGTCAATCCGTATTTTCGGTCTCGTGAAAAGGAAGAGGAATTGAAGGAAATGGGCATCGAGGTGATTTCGAGCTCCATCGGCGGATCAGCCATCGATGTGCCGGCGATTTCCGCTTCCATTCTAAAACCGCTGCAGCAGCATGATGTGGAAGCCGTTATTGATTTGGGGGGTGATCCTGTGGGGGCCCGGGTATTGAGCCGGTTCTATCAGGATATCCAGCGGGAAGAGCTTGACTTCTTTTTTGTGGTGAATGCCTACCGTCCCGAAACGGCAGATCTGGAAGGCGCGTTGTCATATTTGCGGCGCATTGAGGCGACTGCCCGCCAGACGGTAACCGGGTTGATCAACAATACCCATTTGATGAAGAGCACGAAGGTGGAAGATGTGTTAATGGGGCAGGAGCTGACGGAAGAATTGTCGCGCGCCACATCCATTCCCATTCGGTATGTTTCGTGCTTGGAATCGGTAGCCGGGGAATTACCTGATGAACTTGAAGGGGAGGTATTTCCGCTTCAATTGTATATGCGAGAAAATTGGATGCTTTAAAGGAGGAAAGAAAATGGGAAAAGCAAAAGGAACGGTCATTTTTGATACGGATGCCTGCAAGGGTTGCGGATTGTGTATCACCGTTTGTCCAGTCAAGATTTTAGCGCTTGACATGGAGAAGATCAACAACAAGGGATATCATCCCGCGACTGCCGTAGAACCGGAAAAATGCATTGGATGTGCAAACTGCGCGACCATTTGTCCGGACACCGTTATTACAGTACATCGAACGATGAGCGAAGGTGAATAGGAGGAGAATTATGGCTAAAGTTTTGATGAAGGGAAACGAAGCGATCGGCGCAGCGGCAATCCAAGCGGGTTGCAAATACTTCTTCGGATATCCCATTACACCACAGAATGAGCTGCCCGAGTACATGTCCCGTGAATTGCCGAAAGTAGGCGGCGTATTTTTGCAGGCAGAGAGTGAAGTTTCGGCGATCAACATGGTTTATGGCGCTGCAGGATGCGGCGTGCGGGTTATGACCTCTTCGTCTTCGCCTGGAATCGCCTTGAAGCAGGAAGGCATCTCTTACATCGCCGGGGCGGAATTGCCTTGTGTGATTGTCAACATTGTACGTGGGGGCCCGGGCCTTGGCAGTATTCAGCCGGCACAATCGGATTATTACCAGTCTACCCGCGGCGGCGGCAACGGGGACTATTTCCATCCGGTTTACGCGCCTGCTACCATCCAGGAAACGGTCGACTTGATGCAGGAAGCTTTTGACGTGGCTGACAAGTATCGAACGCCTGTTATGGTGCTCGGCGACGGCATGATCGGCCAGATGATGGAACCTGTAGAGTTTGAAGAGCGGGAAGTGAAGTCGATTGAGAAGCCTTGGGCGACAGATGGAACCCAAGGAGAAAGAAAACCGAATATCATCAACTCCTTGTATATCGATCCGCAGGAATTGGAAGATCACAACACGCGCCTGGAAAAGAAATTTGAACTGATGAAGAAAAATGAAGTGCGCGTTGAAACGGTCAATACGGAAAAAGCCGAGGTGGTTTGCGTAGCCTATGGCACGACGGCACGAATCGTGAAAAACGCCATTGAAATTTGCAAGGAAGAAGGCATTGAAGTTGGACTGATTCGTCCGATCACCCTGTGGCCATTCCCGGAACATGCTTTCGAGGAAATTGCCGAGGAAACCAAGGCGTTCTTAAGTGTTGAGATGAGCTTGGGCCAAATGATCGATGATGTGAAGATTGCGGTAGAGGGACGTCGACCGGTTGAATTCTATGGACGTTCAGGCGGCATGATTCCAACACCGGAAGGTATTGTGAATAAAATCAAGTCAATTTTGGGGAGGGATTAAGATGGCTGTCGTATTTCAAAAAACGAAGGGACTCACAGATAAGCCTTTTCACTATTGTCCAGGATGTACCCACGGGATTATCCATAGACTGGTAGCAGAGTCTTTGGAAGAGCTGGGACTGTTGGATGATGCGATTGGTGTTGCGCCGGTTGGCTGTTCTGTATTTGCATACGATTATTTCAATTGTGACATGCATGAAGCTGCTCATGGCCGCGCGCCGGCAGTTGCGACAGGCATTAAGCGGGTTCATCCGAAAAATCCTGTCTTCACCTATCAGGGCGACGGCGACTTGGCATCCATTGGAACGGCGGAAATCGTTCATGTTGCCCATCGCGGTGAAAAGATTACCACGATCTTTGTCAACAATGCCATTTACGGCATGACAGGCGGACAGATGGCGCCTACAACCTTGGTGGGCCAAAAGGCGACAACTGCGCCGTACGGACGCGACGAAGCCCATTGCGGCAAGCCTTTGCGCATGTCTGAAATGCTGGCAACCATTGACGGTGCCGCTTTTGTTGAGCGGGTAGCGGTCAATACGCCGGCAAATATCAGAAAAGCGAAAAAAGCCATCAAGCGCGCTTTCGAAGTGCAGCAGCAAGGTTTGGGATTTGGGATTGTTGAAGTGCTTTCCACTTGTCCGACCAACTGGGGGCTGACTCCGGTTGAATCGTTGGAATGGCTGGAAAAAAATATGATTCCATATTATCCGTTGGGGAATTTCAAGTCACCAAAGGAGGAAGAATAATGCAAGAGAGAGCGATATTTGCAGGATTCGGTGGACAAGGCGTAATGTCCATGGGCAAACTACTCACCTACGCGGGAATGATTGAAGGCAAAGAGGTTTCCTGGCTGCCGTCTTACGGCCCGGAAATGCGGGGCGGGACCGCCAACTGCCATGTAACCGTATCGGACACCCCGGTCGGTTCTCCGGTTATCACCAATGACGCAACATGCTTGATTGCCATGAACCTGCCTTCATTGATCAAGTTTGAAGAAGATGTGGTGGCGGATGGCGTGATCTTTGTCAACTCTTCCTTGATTGACCGCAAAGTCGGCCGCGAAGACGTGCGTGCCTTTTATGTGCCGGCCAATGAGATTGCCAGTGAATTGGGCAATCTGAAGGTTGCCAATATGGTCATGCTGGGCGCGTATTTGAAAGTGATGCATCCGGTTACGGAAGATTCAGTCGTAGAGACCTTCCACAAGCTCTTTACAGGCGCCAAGGAGAAGTTGATACCAATGAATGAGGAAGCGCTGAAACGTGGCGCAGAATCCGTTGTACTTGCATAGAAAGTCCTTAAGCTCTGCCGGAACCGGCAGAGCTTTTCTTGTCTTCCAGAACAGATGTTTGGTACACTAGGGGGGGAGGACAAGATGGAAAGACTGATTTTTCATGTGGACCTGGACGCCTTCTTTGCGTCCGTTGAACAATTGGATCATCCGGAATACCGCGGCAAGCCGGTGATTATCGGCGGTATCAGTGATCGGGGCGTCGTATCGACCTGTTCCTACGAGGCGCGCGTATTTGGCGTGCATTCGGCCATGTCTTCGGTCATGGCCAGAAAGCTTTGCCCGGAGGGCATCTTTCTGCGCGGGAATATGGAACGCTACAGCGAATGTTCGAAAGCGGTTTTCGCCATTTTGCGATCCTTTACAGACCGCATCGAACCGGTTTCCATCGATGAAGCCTATATGGACTTTACGGGCAGCCAGGAAGATCCCATGACGATTGGCTGGCGCATCAAGGACCGTGTTAAGGCGGAGACGGGCCTAACGATCTCAGTGGGGATCAGCTCCAATAAATTTCTTGCCAAACTGGCATCCGACTGGCTGAAACCCGACGGGCTGAAATGGATTCATCCGGAAGAAGCGGAAGCCCTCTTGGCGCCTTTGCCGCTTGCGCGGATTCACGGAATAGGCAAAAAAACCGTGGCGAAGCTGGAGGGGTTTGGCCTGCGTACGGTGGCGGATCTCAGGCGGCTGAAACGGGAGGAGATGACCCTCTTTTTTGGCAAGAGCGGATCAGCCTATTATGATCGCATTCGAGGAATCGACCATCGGGAATTGAACCTGACCCATGAGCGAAAATCCATTGGCCGTGAGCGGACTTTTTCGACCTCGGTCCGGACCAAGCAGGAAGCCTTGACCTATTTGAAGTATTTCTGCTATCGACTGGAAGAGGATTTGAAACACAAGGGGATGGCCGCGAAAACGGTGACGGTCAAGGTCAAGTATGATGATTTTCAAGTGACGACGAAACGGATGACCTTTCCCCATGCCATTCAAAGGGAAGAACAGTTTTATCAGGCCTGCGTCATGCTGGCCGATAAAATCTCCTTTCGCGCGCCCATTCGGCTCTTGGGGGTGAGCGCGGAAAACCTGGAGTCTTTTGTCGGCGAACAATTGACACTATTGTGAAATTTTGTGAAAACGTACATTTTTGATATAATAGTAGCAAGCGATACATTGTCAAAAACAGGAAGGAGGTTTTTGTATGTCTTACAAAAACACTTCCGAATGGATGACAAGGATCGATCAGATACCGAAGGTATCGAACTTGCGACGTGACGATCGAGAAAAATTGGAGAGCGTTATTCGAAAATACCCTATGCGTGTCACGGACTATTATTCATCGTTAATCGATTGGGAAAATCCAGAAGACCCCATTCGAAAACTGTCTCTGCCATCCCTGAACGAGGTGGACGAGACCGGAGAATTGGATACGAGTGGAGAAGCGTCCAACACGAAGTTTGAGGGGCTTCAACACAAGTACGAGACAACAGTGCTCGTTCTCTCGACGAATGTATGCTACATGTATTGCCGACATTGTTTTCGAAAACGCCTGGTCGGCACCTCGCAAGAAGAGATCAATCGGAGACTGAACGAAACGGTTCATTACATTCGGAATCACAGGGAAGTCAACAATGTGTTAATCACCGGCGGTGACGCCTTTGCCTTGAGCAACGGCCAAATCGAGGAGTATCTGAAAGCCTTGTCGGCGATCGATAGCCTGGATTACGTCCGCTTTGGAACCCGAACGCCTGTCGTATACCCGGACAGGATTGCCAAGGATCCCGAGTTGCTGGAAATCCTGGCGAAATACCGAAAGAAAAAGGCGATCTGGGTCGTTACGCAATTCAACCATCCCAAGGAGCTGACAGACGACGCGGTTCGTGCGGTCCGTAGCCTCTTGGAACGGGGGATTCAAGTCAACAACCAGACCGTTCTTTTGAAGGGAATCAATGACGATCCCAAGGTGCTGGCAGAATTAATGAAGAAGATGATTCACCATGGAATCAATCCCTATTATGTATTCCAGTGCCGGCCGGTAAAAGCGGTCAAGAGCCATTTTCAATTGCCTTTGACGGAGACTGTCCGAATTGTGGAAGAAGCCAAAGGGCACATGGATGGATTTTCAAAGCGCTTCAAGTTGATTATGTCACACCCCAGAGGGAAAATTGAAATTCTGGGACCCGTGGAAGACTCCTTTGCTTTCCGTTTTCATCAAGCGAAAAGCCAGGGCGATCAGGGGAAATTCTTCCTGCGGACGGTCGATGGGAAACACCGTTGGCTGGACAACAATTTAATGCCTATTGAATAACCGGAGGAATCCGGTTTTTCTTTTTTTAGCGGTGGGGTCGGGATATAATAGAAGGAAAGGAGCGTGATAGACATGAAAGCGTTGGAAGGTAAAAAGGTGCGGCTGCGCGCCATCAGAAATGAAGATCTTGAAGAGATGCTTGAAATGTTTTCGGACTTCGAACAAGTTCGGCAATTCGTTTTTCAGGGACCGCCATTCCCGCCGACTCGAAAGGATGAACAGAACTTTATTGAAAGCAACTCCATGATGAAGGAGACCTATAACTTTGCCATTGAAACCCTGGACGGAGAATATATCGGCGGATGCGGAATCTCGAAAATCGGCTGGGTCAGCCGGGTTGCCATGGTGGGCATCTGGATCGGCCGGGAGGAATTTCAGGGGAAGGGCTATGGGTCGGATGCCATGCGCGTGCTCTGCAGATTTCTATTCGAACAAGTCAATGTGCGGAAAATCGCCCTGACCGTCCACGGATTCAACAAGCGGGCCATCGGTTCTTACAAAAAGGTGGGCTTTCGGGTAGAAGGCCAGCTTCGGGATGCCATGTACCGGAACGGAAGCTATCATGATGTGATTTGGATGGGCATGTTTCAGGACGAATTTAAAGCGGCCGAAAGGGAAACGGAATGAAAAGAAATTTGAGAAAAACCATGCGCGAGAAACGGGGCGCCCTGGGAAAAACGCAAGCGGAGGCCATGAACAAGGCCATTTACGAGCGTGTGTTTCAGCATGAGTTCCTTTCGGGCGCAGACCATATTTTGGCCTACCTGAGTTTTCGGAGTGAAATCGACACCCGGCCCCTGATCGATCGATGGCTGGAAGAAGAGCGGCGGGTCTATGTGCCGGTGATGCAGCCGGAAACGAGAACCATTTTGCCGGTTCGGATCTTTAAAGACTATCGGACCCTGCCTGCAAATGACTATGGCATCCAGGAACCGGACTTGATTGGCGCCAAGATTCTGGATGTTGAAGCGCTGGATTTGGTGATCGTGCCGGGCCTGGCTTTTGACAGAAGGGGATACCGCCTGGGCTATGGCGGCGGCTATTACGACCGCATGCTGCCGCGCTTGAGAAAAGGGGCGAGGACCTTGGCGCTTTGTTATGACTTTCAGATGGTGGAAGCGGTTCCGATCGGCCCCTATGACCAAAGTGTACAGACAATATTGACTGAATTGCGGGAGGAGAACCTATGACCCTATTGGCACCTTTATCACCCTTGTTTTTCACCAGTTCCTATGCGTTTTATGCGGTGATCAACTTTATTTTTCTTGCGATCGTGATCTTTGCCGAACGCAAGAATCCCACTTCTGCCCTGGCCTGGATTATGGTCAGCATGCTCTTGCCGGGCCTTGGCTTTATTTTTTATTTCTTCTTTGGACGAAATCTTTCCCGCCGCAAAATCTTCAACATGCCGGACAATGAGCAAAAAGCCCTGCAGGCCTTTTATCAGGGCCAGGCGGAAGCCATCAGGATGGGCGAATGGACGATTGAGGAAGAAAACGCAAAGCGGTATGCCGACAAGATTCTCCTGCATTTGAACAACAGCAATTCCTTGTATTTTGAACAGAATGAAGTGGAATTGTTCACCGATGGTGAAGCCAAGTTCCAAGCCCTTTTTGCCGACCTTCGGGCAGCGAAAAACCATATTCATTTGGACTATTATATTCTGAACAATGACGAGTTGGGCAATCAGCTTTTGACCATTTTGGAAGACAAGGCCAAGGAAGGCGTGCAAGTTCGTTTACTTTTTGACGACTTGGGGGGAAGGACCCTTAGAAAGGGTAAGTTTAAAGTGTTGGTGGAAAACGGCGGCCAATACGCCCGTTTCTTTTCCAGCGCCTTCCGACTGATCAATCCGCGCATCAACTATCGGAATCATAGAAAGATTGCGGTGATCGACGGACACATCGGTTATATCGGCGGCTTTAATATCGGGGACGAATATCTAGGCAAGAACAAGCGCTTTGGATACTGGCGGGATACCGCCATTCGCATCCAGGGCGAAAGCGTCTATGAGCTTCAGACCCGCTTTATGCTGGACTGGCGGGCAGCGTCCAACGAAGATCTTTTGCCGGACGGCAGCACCTTTCCTTATCTTTCTTCCCATAAGACCTGCGGCATGCAGATTGTCAGCAGCGGTCCCGACGAGGAATGGGAACAGGTGAAATCGGGTTATATCAAAATGATTCAGTCGGCCAAGGAGTATGTCTATATCCATACGCCCTACTTTATTCCGGACGAGGCGGTTTTGGAAGCCTTGCGGATCGCGTCCTTTTCCGGCGTGGATGTGCGTCTGATGATTCCCAACAAGCCGGATCATCCCTTTGTTTATTGGGCGACCACGGCTTGGGCGAGTGAGCTCTTAAAGGCCGGCGGCCGGGTCTATATCTATGAAAATGGATTCCTGCATTCGAAAACCATGGTGGTGGACGGCCGCATTGCCTCATGCGGAACCGCTAATTTTGACTACCGGTCCTTCAAGCTGAATTTTGAAGTGGTTGCCTTTCTCTACAACTCCGAGATTGCCGGACAAATGCGGGAAGCCTTTATGTCGGATCTTGCGGACTGCAAGGAAATTACCGAGTCCGAATATGAGAAGCGCCCGTGGAACATGCGGTTTAAGGAACAGATTTCCCGGCTTTTGTCGCCCTTGTTATAGGAGGCTTGCATGGAGTGGATGGAGCAAAATGTTTCAGCGGGGATTACGACACGCCATAGGCCAAATGGAGCGGATTGGGACTTCCATTTGCGGGATGGGGCAGGATTTGCCGATGCCTTGTCGTGCCTGGCAGAGGGTTTGAAGGTGGCGCTCAATCAAATTGTTTGCGGGCGGCAGCCGCACGGCGTCGATATCCTCAGGGTCGACACCGTCGATTCCGCTTTTTTTCTGCGGGACGGCTACGACGGCTACCTGACCGATCGGGCTGGGATCGCATTGGGAACCTTTCATGCGGACTGCGTCCCCTTGTATTTTTGTGATCCCGCACACCATGCCATCGGAATGGCCCATGGAGGCTGGCGGGGAACCGCAGCCGGCATTGCCGCCAGGATGGTGGAACGGATGCAGGAGGAATTCGGCACCGTGCCGGAAGAACTTTGCGTGATGATTGGCCCCTGCATCTCCCAGACGGGGTATGAAGTCGATTTGCCGGTGATTGAAGCTTGCCGGGCGGCGACAGGGATGACCGGTCTTCTGATGAAGGATGAAACCCATGCAAACTTGGATTTGGCAGCGATCCATTTTGCGATTTTATTGAAGAAAGGAGTGTTGGAGAAGAATATAGTGATCGATTCACGGAAAACAGATCAAAATCCGACTTTGTTTTACTCCCATCGCAGGGAGGGAACAGAGGCGGGACGAATGTTGGCGTGGATCACATTAAAAGACAGATTTGCCAATGAATAGTAATTTTATAGACGATTGAAAAAAAAGTGTAAAAAACAAAGAAAACATCGTGAAATTTTCTACAATCTATGGTACAATGACTCTGTGAAAAAATAGACAATTGGAGATGTCTGTTTTTAAAGAGTTTGAAAGGATGGTGTTCATGTCAGCAGCTAAGCAAGAGAGAACGACAAGTGCAACAAACCTACCTCAGGAGAAGTTTGATGAGTTGCATGGGTACATCGAGTCTCTGGAAACCCAAGAAGGCGCTTTGATTCATGTCCTGCATCGAGCGCAAGAAATTTTTACGTACCTTCCACTAGAGGTGCAATTGTATATTGCGCGTCAATTGGATCTGCCAGCGGCGGAAGTATTTGGTGTCGTTAGCTTCTATTCCTACTTCACCACAAAACCGGTCGGCAAACATACCATTTCCGTATGTATGGGAACGGCATGCTTTGTACGAGGTTCTGAGGCAGTCTTCAAGGCATTCAAGGAAGAACTGGGCATTCAACCGGGAGAAATCTCTCCAGACGGCTTGTTCTCTATCAAGGACGTCCGTTGCATCGGAGCTTGCGGCCTGGCGCCGGTTGTTACCGTAGGGGAAAAGGTGTATGGCCATGTGAAGCCGGAAGACGTCAAGACGATTTTGGACGAATACCGTGCTGATCAAGTGCTGGAAGACCTGAACTAGGGAAGGAGAAAACGATGGCAATCAAATCATTGGATGAATTAAAAAAAATGAGAGAAGCTTCATTGAAGAAAGTCAGCCTTCGTGAAACCGGTGAAGCGGTTGGCGAAATCCCTGAAGTATTGGTTGGGATGGCGACTTGCGGCATCGCTGCCGGCGCGCGGGAAACTTTCGCGGCTTTGATGGAAGCGATCGAAGCGGAAGGCTTGGAAGTGCGTCTGGTTCAAGTGGGATGCTTGGGCTACTGCCACAGCGAGCCTACGGTTCAAGTGAATATTCCGGGCAATGAGCCTGTGCTTTATGGCAATGTCGACGCGGCTTTGGCTGCCAAGATCGTCAAAGAGCATATTAAAAACGGTGAAATGTTGAAGGACAATGTGCTGATCAACACGTTCGCAAAGGCATAAGGAGGGAATTCGATGAGTAATGTAAGAAGTCATATCCTGGTCTGTGGCGGAACGGGTTGTGTTGCCTCACAGAGTGAAGATATTATCACAAACTTAGAAAAATCGCTGGCCAAAGCCGGTTACCAAGACGAAGTCAAGGTTGTAAAAACAGGATGTTTCGGTTTCTGCGGCCAAGGCCCAATCGTGAAGATTCAGCCTGACAACGTAATTTACGTTCAGGTGAAGCCGGAAGATGCTGACGAGATCGTAGCGGAGCATATCGTAAAAGGCCGCAAGGTGGAACGATTGCTGTACGACGAGCCGGTACTTCAACATAAATTGGAAATGCATCATGACATGCCTTTCTACAAGAAGCAATACCGGATTGCTTTGAGAAACTGCGGTTTCATCAATCCGGAAGACATCAAGGAATATATTGCGTTTGACGGATACCAGGCTTTGGGCAAGGCGTTGACTGAAATGACAGCCGAAGAAGCAACCAAGCTGGTGAAAGATTCCGGACTGCGCGGCCGTGGCGGCGGCGGTTTCCCAACAGGCTTGAAATGGGAACTGGCCAGCAAGTCCGTATCGGAGAAAAAATATGTGGTTTGTAACGCTGACGAAGGGGATCCGGGTGCATTTATGGACCGTTCCATCTTGGAGGGCGATCCGCACAGTGTTATCGAAGCGATGGCGATTTGCGGCTACTGCATTGGCGCTGACGAAGGTTTGATTTACATCCGCGCGGAGTACCCATTGGCGATTCATCGTCTGGAAGTGGCGCTTTCTCAAGCGCGCGAGATGGGTCTCTTGGGACAAAACATCTTCGGCACAGATTTCTCGTTTGACATTAAGATAAAATTGGGCGCCGGCGCATTCGTTTGCGGTGAAGAAACGGCCTTGATTCATTCCATGGAAGGCATGCGGGGCGAGCCGACCAAGAAACCGCCGTATCCGGCAGTGGAAGGCTTCAACAAAAAACCGACCAACGTAAACAACGTGGAAACCTACGCGAATATTCCGCCGATCTTCTTGAACGGACCGGAGTGGTTCTCATCCATCGGTACCGAGAACTCAAAAGGCACCAAGGTGTTTGCTTTGGCCGGCAAGGTCAACAATGTTGGTTTGGTGGAAGTGCCTATGGGCATTACCCTGCGCGAGATCATCTATGATATCGGCGGCGGCATCAGAGACGGCAAAGACTTTAAAGCCGTTCAAACTGGTGGTCCGTCAGGCGGTGTGATTACCAAGGCGGACTTGGATACGCCAATTGATTATGACAACCTGAAATCGATCGGTTCCATGATGGGATCCGGCGGCATGATTGTTATGGATGAAGACAACTGTATGGTAAACATCGCGAAATTCTACTTGGAATTCACCAAGGATGAGTCTTGCGGCAAATGTACGCCATGCCGTGTTGGCACCAAGCGTATGCTGGAGATCCTGGAACGCATCACCAATGGTGAAGGAGAGCCGGGCGATATCGAAAAGCTGCAGCAATTGGGCAGCGCAATTAAAGACACCGCTCTATGTGGATTGGGCCAAACGGCGCCAAACCCTGTATTGAGCACCATTCATTTCTTCCGCGAAGAGTATGAAGAACATATTCATGAGAAATACTGCCGTACGGGAGAATGTAAAGCCTTGACGAAGTACGAAATTGATGCAGACAAGTGTGTGGGCTGTACGGCTTGTGCTCGCGTATGTCCGGTAGGCGCGATTTCCGGCAAGGTGAAAGAGGCTCATGTGATTGATCAGGCGGCTTGTATTTCTTGTGGCGCTTGCTACGAGAAATGTCGTTTTGATGCGATCCGTCGACCATAGGGAGGGATTAAGATGAGTAATATGGTGAAAGCGACCATTAATGGTAAAGCGATCGAGGTTCCTCAGGGAACGACGATCTTAGATGCAGCAAAAACTTTGAGTATTGATATTCCAACACTTTGCCATCTGAATTTGCATGACTTTGGCATTGTGAACAAAACGGCGTCTTGTCGCGTTTGTGTGGTAGAGGTTGAAAATCGTCCGGCTTTGATGCCATCGTGCGCGACGGAAATCACTGAAGGCATGGTAGTCAAAACCCATACGGCACGTGCGGTACAGGGACGAAGAACAGCGGTTGAGCTGCTTCTTTCCAACCATCCGCAGGATTGTCTGTCTTGTGCGAAAAACCAAAACTGTGATCTGCAGTCCTTGGCAGCGGACATGGACATTTTGGATATTAACTTAGAAGGAGAGCGATTGGAATATGATAAAGACGTTTCCAGTTTCTCTCTTGTACGGGACCCCAACAAGTGTGTAATGTGCCGTCGTTGCGAGACCATGTGTAACGAAGTACAAACCTGTGGGATCCTTTCCGGCGTAAACCGTGGTTTCGAATCATTCGTTGGTACAGCATTCCATTTGCCATTGAACGAAACATCATGTACCTATTGCGGCCAGTGTCTGGCAGTTTGTCCGACAGCAGCAATCGCCGAGAAAAACAATATTTCTGAGGTTTGGAATTCATTGCTGGATCCAAACAAGCATGTGGTTGTTCAAATCGCACCTGCCATCCGTGCGGCAATCGGTGAAGAATTCGGCATGGAGCCTGGTACCTTGGTAACGGGCCAATTGGCATCTGGCCTTCGCACATTGGGATTTGATGGCGTATTTGATACAGACTTTGCGGCTGACTTGACCATTATGGAAGAGGCGAGCGAATTGGTGCACCGGATTCAAACCGGCGGTCCATTGCCGATTCTGACTTCTTGCTGCCCGGCATGGGTGCGATTCATCGAATCCAACTATCCGGAGCTTTTGGACATTCCGTCCAGCTGTAAGTCACCGCAAATTATGTTCGGTGCCATTGCAAAGACCTACTATGCACAGAAGAAAAACATCAAGCCTGAGAATATGACGGTTGTATCCGTTATGCCTTGTGTGGCGAAGAAAACGGAAGCGGAGCGACCTGAGCTGGTAAGCGCCGGCGAATCTGATGTCGATTATGTTTTGACAACGCGTGAATTGGCAAAAATGTTCAAGATTGCGGGTATCGACTTTGCAGGCCTTCCTGAAGAAGACTTTGACGACGTCTTGGGCGCATCTACCGGCGCGGCCGTTATCTTTGGCGCGACAGGCGGTGTAATCGAGGCGGCTACACGTACAGCCTACGAGTGGATTACCGGCGAAGAGCTGGAAAAAGTGGACTTCGAACAGCTTCGCGGCATGGAAGGCATCCGTTCTGCGACCGTTCAAATCGGCGATCTGTCTTTGAACATCGGTATTGCTCATGGTTTGGGCAATGCACGGAAATTGCTGGATGACATCAAAGCCGGCAAGTCCGAGTTCCATGCCATTGAGATCATGGCCTGCCCTGGCGGATGTATCGGCGGCGGCGGACAGCCATACCATCATGGTGATTCCGAGATTATCAAGAAGCGTGCCGAAGCGATCTACCGAGAAGATGCCGGCAAGGCAATCCGATCGTCTCACAAGAATCCGCAGATCATCAGCTTGTACGAAGAGTTCCTTGGCAAGCCATACGGCCACAAGGCCCATGAGCTTCTTCATACCAAGTACCAGAAACGAGACAAGATCTAGGTCCGGGTATGCCGATAGGCATGCCAAACCGCAAGGGGTTCGGTTTACGAACCCAAGCGGCCAAGGGTATTACCGCAGGTAATGCCAAGCATGATCCCGGGTATTCCGCAAGGAATGCCAAGCCAGGGGTTCATTATATGAACCCAAGATGACAGGTTATGAAGCTATAGAAAGTCCCGCGATTATTCGCGGGATTTTTTTATGGATTTTTGCGTGATGTTAAGGAAGTTTTATAAATACTTCATTGACAGATATGATACCATGGTATTGTTGAAAACTGTGTCCGCAACCGGGCATTTTATGCAAAGTCGAGGTCTGCAAATTTGCATGCCTTTTAGAAAGGACGAACAGCAATGAAAGAGAAAAAAGACACGCGGATTGTCATTGGCATGTCGGGGGGCGTGGATTCCTCGGTTGCTGCATATTTGCTGCAGCAGGAAGGCTATGACGTAGTCGGCGTATTTATGAAAAACTGGGAAGAAAAAGACGAAGACGGGCATTGTACGGCCCTTCAGGATTTTGAAGACGTGGTGGAAGTTTCCGAGAAACTGAACCTGCCCTATGAGTTGGTGAATTTCGAGAAGGAGTATTGGGACCGGGTGTTCACCTATTTCCTCGACGAATACAAGCGGGGCCGCACGCCGAACCCGGATGTGATGTGCAACAAGGAGATCAAGTTCAAAGCCTTTCTGGAGCATGCCGAGACCCTTGGGGCTGATTATATCGCCATGGGCCACTATGCGGCCAAGGATGTAAAGGATGGAAAGGCGCGACTGCTGCGCGCCAAGGACTTAAACAAGGACCAGACTTATTTTCTCTGCGGACTGAATCAGTCGCAAATCGCCAAGGCGGTTTTCCCGCTGGCGGAAGTCACCAAGCCCGAAGTGCGGGAGATTGCAGAAAAACTGGACTTGTCAACAGCCAAGAAGAAAGACTCCACGGGGATCTGTTTTATCGGAGAGCGTGATTTCAACGCATTTCTGGACAAGTTTTTGCCTGCCCAGCCGGGCAAGATTGTCACACCGGATGGCCAAGTCATGGGCGACCATGAAGGCCTCCTGTACTATACGATCGGCCAGCGAAAGGGTCTGGGCATCGGGGGCAAGGGCACCGGTGAACCTTGGTTTGTCATCGACAAGAATATCAAGACCAACGAACTGATTGTGGTACAAGGTAAGAAGAACCCGAAACGATACAAATCGGCGTTGGAAGCGGAAAAGGTGACCTGGATTGCCGACGAGCCGCCGGCAGAATCCTTTACCTGTACGGCGAAATTCAGATATCGACAGCCGGACCAAGGCGTTGATGTCAAGCGGTTGGAGGGCAACAGGTGGCTGGTGACCTTCCACGAAAAACAAGCGGGCATTGCGCCGGGGCAGGTCGTTGCATTCTATGACGGCCGGGTTTGCCTGGGCGGAGGCATTATTGATTTTGCAATTGACTAGGAGGCGATAGGATGAAGTGGAGTGAATGGAAAGCGGAACATCCGTTTTTAGCAGTTTTTGAAGCGTTTTCAAAGATTCCCCATTGTTCCCACCATGAAGCGCAAGTCAGCGACTGGATAGCCGAGCAGGCGCGCAGCTGGGGATTGGAAGTCAAGCAGGACCCAAAGAAGAATCTGTATATTCGTAAGCCGGCCTCAAAAGGCTATGAAGGCAGACCTTCTATCATTCTGCAGGGCCATATGGACATGGTGTGCGAGAAAAACGCGGCAACCTGCCATGATTTTCTTGCTGAAGGCATACAAATGGATGTAGACGGCGATTGGCTCCGGGCCAAGGATACAACCTTGGGCGGCGACAACGGCATTGCCGTTGCCTATATGCTGGCAATCCTTCAAGATCAGGAATTGGAGCATCCGATGCTGGAATGCCTGATTACCACGGAAGAGGAAACCGGCATGGGAGGCGCCAGTGTGGTGGAAGGCGATTGGTTTACGGCGAAAGCCATGATCAATCTGGATTCGGAAGAAGAAGGGTATGCCCTTGTCAGCTGCGCGGGCGGCATGCGAAGCCAATTCGAAATTCCTGTAACACGCCAAGCGGCGGAAGAGGGATGGAAGGGTTATTTGCTGGAAGTGAAGGGATTGAAAGGCGGCCATTCCGGCGCTGAAATCCATCACGGAAGGGGCAATGCCAATCAGATTCTAGGCCGTGTCTTAGGGGAACTGACAAGCAAATATACAATGGGCTTGTCCGCGGTATCCGGCGGAAACAAGATGAATGCCATTCCGCGGGAAGCTGAAGCCGAAATTGCCTTGAATCCTGAAAATTTCGAAGGTGTTCAAAGCTATTTGGGTTATTTGGAAGCCATGATCAATCAGGAATTGCGGGGAAGAGACCAATTGCAATTGGTGCTGTCTCCTGCAAAAACCCTGGAAGGGATCTGGAGCCGGGAAGCGTCGGACCGTGTGATTGCGGCTTTGCTTTTGTGCCCGAACGGCGTACAAAGCATGAGCGTGAGTCTGCCGGGCCTGGTTGAAAGCTCAACCAATCTGGGGGTTGTATCCACGAAAGAAGATGCTGTTGTATTTGAAAGCGCGATCCGCAGTTCCGTTGGAAGCTTAAAGCGGGAGATTGCCAATCGCATCGACCGGCTGGCTGTTGCGCTTGGGGGAAAACATCGGATCAGCAGCGAGTATCCGGCCTGGGAATACCGGGAGGATTCACCGCTTCGCGATCTTTTGGTTGAAGTCTATCGGAAGATGACAGACAAGGAGTTGCAGGTTACGGCCATTCATGCCGGGCTTGAATGCGGGATATTGGCGCGGGCGATTCCGGATCTTGATATGATATCCATCGGACCGGATATGAAGGATGTGCATACGCCGGATGAGGCGCTTAATTTGCCTTCAGCGGTCCGAACCTATGAATTTTTGCGTGAAGTGTTGCGAAATTACAATGACTAGAAATCGCCTTTGCAGACAATCGATGGAAAGCCGCAGGCTTAAACGTCGGTTGTGCGGTAAATGTGCGAGTACGAGAAAAGGAGAATAACAATGGCAGAAGAGAAAAAGTGTTGCTGTGGAGAAGAACAAGAGATGACAGGCGGATGCTGCGGAGAACATGGACAGGGCGGATGCTGCAGTGAGCACGGACATGACCATGACCACGATCATGACCATGACCATGACCATGAGGTCCCAGTTTTGCATTTGGAACTGGAAGACGGAACAGAAATGGCTTGCCTTGTCCTGGATATCCTGGATATCGACGATGCTTCTTATATCGCCCTCTTGCCGGAAGATGAAGAAGCCTTCATGATCTACGAATACAAGGAAGAAAACGAAGAAGTGAGCTTGTCAAACATCCAGAGCGATGAAGAGTATGAGCGAATCGCCAAAGTTTTTGAAGCGCATTTTGAAGTTGAGGAAGAGGAAGAAGCATGATTGCAAGCGAATTAATCCAATGGATCGACGAGAGTCCAACGGCTTTTCATGCGGCTGAAGTCCTAACCAGGAATCTTGAGAACGCGGGCTTTACCGCCCTTGCCATGGAAGAAGCGTGGGATTTAAAGCCGGGCGGCGCCTATTATTTGACCAAGAATGATTCGGCGGTCATTGCGTTTCGCCTTGGAAGTAAGTCGCCTGTGGAAGCGGGATTCCGACTGATCGGTTCCCATACGGACGCGCCGGGATTTCGGGTGAAATCCAATCCTGAAACGGTTTCCGGGAAGCGGTATCTGCGTTTAAACACCGAGGTATACGGCGGTCCCATTCACCATACCTGGATGGACCGGCCCTTAACCATGGCCGGACGCGTGATGGTAGCGACCGATAAGGTGATGAAACCGGCCATGCGTTTGGTTTGCTTCGACAAGCCGATGGCGATTATTCCCAACCTGGCGATTCATATGAACCGCGAGGTCAATCAGGGGGCGAAATTCAATCCGCAGACACAATTGCTTCCCTTGCTTGCGCTGACCGAGAAAGACCAAGCGACTGAAGGGTGGCTGAAGAACTTGCTGGCAGCCAAGCTGGAAGTGGATCCGGATGCGATCTTGGATTGGGATCTCTATCTGGCCGATGCGCAGCCAGGGTGTCTGGTCGGCGAGAAGGGCAACTTGATCTCCGTAGGGCGTCAGGACAACCTGTCCATGGTACATGCCTCCTATCGCGCGCTGGTGGCCTCAGAAGCGGCCCAAGCGACTCAGGTACTGGTTGCCTATGACAATGAAGAGGTGGGCAGCCGGACCATGCAGGGGGCGGATTCGCCGTTTTTGGCACAAGTGCTGGAACGGATTGTAGCGGGAAGCCGGGAGGATTTCTTCCGTGCGCTTTCGCAGTCCTTCCTGGTTTCTGCCGATATGGCCCATGCCCTTCATCCGAATTATCCGGAAAAGCATGATCCAACCAACCAACCGGTTTTGGGCAAAGGACCTGTTATTAAGATCAATGCCAATTATGCCTATACGTCAAATGCGGCCTCCATCGCGGTCTTTGAAGGGATTTGCAAGCGCGAAGGGATTCCAACCCAGCGTTTTGTCAACCGTTCCGATGCCCGCGGCGGATCGACCATCGGTCCGATTACAACAGCCCATTTGCCGATTCCGGCGATTGATATCGGTTCGCCGATTTTGGGGATGCATGCCATCCGGGAATTGGGAGAGGCGCAGGATCATGAATGGATGATCCAAGCGATGACAGCTTACTATCAAGCCTAGTTTACAGGGCCAACCAATTGTGATAGGATAAACGGGACTATATGGAGAAAGGAAGTTCTAGAATATGGAAGAAGTTAAGGTTTTAGCCGTTGTTGGCGGTTCTGAGATTACAGAAAAAGACGTTGAGAATCTTATGGCGGGTTTGCAGCCGCAACAACAGGCACAATTTGCATCGGAAGAAGGAAAGGCGAGATTGTTGGATGAGCTGATCAACCAAGAATTGTTCTATCTAGACGCGATGGATGCGGAGCTTGAAAAGGAAGAACTGTTTAAGCAAGAGATGGAAATTGCCAGAAAAACGATTCTGAAGCAAATGTCCATGAAAAACCTCTTGGATTCCGTAAAGGTTGAGGAAGAAGACGCGAAGGAATACTTTGAAGCGCATGCGGATCGATTTGTTGAACAAGAAACGGTTCACGCCAAGCATATTTTGGTGAAAACAAAAGAAGAAGCGGAAGCAGTATTGGCAGAGATCCAAGGCGGCGTTTCTTTCGAAGATGCGGCAAAATCGCATTCAACTTGCCCGTCCAATGAACGCGGCGGCGATTTGGGCACATTCCCGAAAGGACAAATGGTACCGGCATTCGAAGAGGCGGCTTTCAATTTGGAAGTTGGCGTTGTATCGGAGCCAGTTGAAACGTCATTCGGCTACCACCTGATTCGCGTTGACGAAAAAACTGAAGCGAAACCGCAAAGCTTTGAAGCAGTCAAAGAGCAAATCATGGGTCAGCTTTTGGCAATGGGCCAAAACCAGGCGTATGTAGAGAAAACGACGGAACTGCGAAGCAAGTATCAATTCGAGAAAAAGTAGGAAAAAGGGATGCTTGGCATCCCTTTTTTTTGAGGTGAACAATGAATCCTGAAAATCAATTCTATCGCGTTTACTCGGACGCCTTGAAGGCGCGGTTCGGCGAGAAGGTGTACAAGCTGCCGGTCAATCTGCCATTGACCTGTCCAAACCGGGACGGAAGCCGGGGACGCGGCGGATGCATCTTTTGCGGCGAGGACGGTGCGGGTCATGAGACCCTGGTGCCGGGCGCCAGCGTCAAACGCCAACTGACGGAAACCAAGGCTTATATCCGCAAGCGGTACGGCGCGCGAAAATTTATTGCGTATTTCCAAAATTACACCAACACCTATATGCCGATGGCATCTTTTCAAGAAATGATGGAAGCGACCGTCATGGATGAGATCGTTGCTGTTTCGCTGTCGACGAGACCCGACTGCATTTCAGAGGAGCAACTGGACTATCTGGAAGCCTTTCAGGCGCGGACCGGGATGCAGGTTTACTTTGAAATGGGCCTGCAGAGCGCCAATGAGGAAACTCTGGCTATTTTGAACCGCGGCCACAGCGTTGCTGAATTTGAAGATGCGGCACGCCGGATCAAGCGCAGGGGATTTCTGCTTTGCGCGCATCTGATCCTGGATTTGCCTTGGGATACAAAGGCGGACGTTGTTTCCGCGGCGAAATTGCTGAATGCGCTGGCGGTTGACGAGGTCAAGTGTCATTCCCTTTATGTCGTCAAGGGGACCCAATTGGAAGCCATGATAGATGGCGGACAAGTCGAACTGCTGTCGAAAGCGGACTATGTGGAACGCGTGATTCTGTTTTTGCGGGCCTTGGATGAATCCATCGTGATTCAGCGCCTGATTGGCCGGGCGCCCAAAGAGAATGTGCGTTTCTGCAATTGGGATACCAGCTGGTGGAAGATCAAAGACGAGATATTGGACAGGATGCGGGCCTTGGGCGCCGTGCAAGGGGATCGGAAGGAATAGGGAATGAGTGAAAAAAAGGGTAACTATTTATCGGAGTTTTTCCGCCACCGGGCGGAAACCATCGAGGCGCTGTCGAAGGGTGAGATCACCAAAAAAGCGTATATTGCAGAAAATTGCCGGTTCCTGCAGCAGTTGCATGATCCGTTTTCGCCCATGACAACCGTGGCGGAAGCCATGTACAACTATCAGTACTTCAACATGATGGCGAAGGGATATTTGATGGATGCCGATGATTGCGACAAGGAAGAGCGGTTTGCACGGCACAAGCAATCCTTTTTGGATAGCGCCCACCAGTGCTACAAGGACAAGGACCGCGCGACCATGCGCTTGCTGGAAATTCACGGGCCCCATTCAGTAAAAGCCTACTATGTGGATACGGAATCCGAAAAACTGCGGGGCAAACTCTTTGAGATTGTGATTGAAGACTTGGAAGATGCGATTTATCATTCCAAAAGCTACCGGATCAAGGACTGGCTGCAGATGGCAGGCGTATTTGCTTCCGGGCTTCAGCCTTCCATTTTGGAAGCCTATATCAATGAAAAGTATTAACGACGTGCGGAGAGATGCTCCGCACGTTTTTTTGTTTCCTTCCCCGGGTAGATATGGAATAGAAAGGAGAAGGAGACATGTCAAGAAAATGGCTATGGCTGGGAATTGTTTTTTTGGTGATTCTTTTCTTTGTCGTAGGCAAGGGCGAGGAGCCGGAACGTTTGGAAACCACTGAAGTTCAAGAATACCAAGGCGAGAAACTGGATTCAATCGATGATTTTCGCGAGAATTCCATCAAGGGTCCCCAAACGGTGGATATTGAAACCTATCGGCTTGAGGTGGCGGGACTGATCAACACTCCCCTTAGCCTGACCTATGATGAGGTACTGGATTTCCAGGCTTATGAAAAGGTCGTGCAGCTGAATTGCGTGGAAGGATGGGCGGTCAAGCTTCTGTGGGAAGGGATTCTGCTAACGGATCTGATTGACCAGGCTGATCCCATGGAGGAAGCAACCACCGTGATTTTCTATGCGGTCGACGGTTATGCGACATCGATTCCCCTTGAAACGATCCGCGACCGCAAGATGCTTTTGGCCTATAAGATGAATGAGCTGACCTTGCCGCCGGAACGGGGCTATCCCTTCCAATTGGTGGCGGAAGACAAGCTGGGCTATAAGTGGATCAAATGGGTGGAAAAGATTGAATTGTCGGATGACGCAAACTTTCGAGGCTATTGGGAAACGCGAGGCTATGACAACAATGCGGATATCGGGACGCCGGAGGGACCGTGGCCGGATCCTGAAAAGAAAAAAGACTAGATGCATGCGCATCTAGTCTTGCTGTCTTTCTTCTAATCTCTATGGGCGATGATCTTGACGATCTCTTCCATTTCCATGCCCTTGTTCAGGGTGTAGGTGCCAGGCAGCAGGTAGCGGTCCAGCTTCATGTCCATGGATGTCTGAATAAAGGCCTGTTTATCGGCAATTAAGCCTTGATCCTGCAGGATCGAAGCGATGGTTTGGCCGCTGGACCCTTGCGGAATGTTGATTTTTACCGGTGTGCCTGTCCCCAAGGACTCCTTGGCCAGGGTTGCCGCGTTTTTACTCATAATATCGATGATTTCATCGATTTCCATGGTCGGTGACATTTCGTAGGAACCGTAGTTCAACCGGTCTGTGATATTCAATTCAATCAGGCGATCGATAAAGATGCTGGTACTTTCGATGATGCCATGCTCCAAAAGCTTGTCGGCGATATCGTAGGAAGTTACGCCCATGGGGATTTCAATCGTAACCAATCCCGTCGCGTCGATGATTTCCGGCTCAGTGGGTTCGTCGCTTGGCGCGGGGGTTTCTTCAATTTCACCGGACTCCCGGGCAGCCTCAAGCTGTTCGGAAACGTCGATGTTGGCCAACAATTGCTTTTCCATATTAATCTCGAACAAACTGGAAAACCTCAGGTTCAGAACAAGAAACATGATCCCGACAACCAAGATCATCAATACGCCGTCAAAATGATTATAAAAAATGTCTTTGAGTTTTTCCATTGCTTTGCCCCCTGTGTTTTCTTAAATCAAGCATACCATAAATTGGTCAATTCCGGTACAATAAAACTGAGGTGAGAACATGTCTTATTCAATTCGACTATCATTTGAAGAAAAAGTTTCACAACTTGAGATTGGGCGGGCCATGACGATCGATCAAATCCTGGAAATCTGGGATCCTGAAAAGGAAAAGGCGATTGTCGGCGCTGTTTTGGATCATCAAGTGGTTCATCTCAATACCCGCATCGACCGGGATGTAGAGCTGAAGCTATTGGATGTGAAAACGCGAAATGGACAGCTGATATACGAGCGCACGTTGAGCTTTATTTTTACAACGGCTTGTTTTCATCTGTTTCCCACGCATCCGGTCCGTATCGAGCACTCCTTAAACAACGGTCTATATGCGGAATTTGATGCAGAACTGGCGATTGACCAGGGAAGAGCTGAACAAATCAAGATGGAAATGGCACGGTTGATTGAAGCTGATTTGCCCATTCGACGGCTCCGAATTTCCATGGAACAAATGAAAGAGATTTATAAAAAACAACAGCGGGAATTTCGGTTGGATTTAAACCGGGATTTGGACCTGCAGGAAGTGACCATTTCCGAACTGGACGGGTATTACGACAAGTTCTATGGCTACTTGGCCACGCGGACGGGGGTCATTGAGAAATTCGATCTGACTTTTCATCGACCGGGCATGATTCTTGTCTATCCGCGGTCGGAGTACAACTATGAACTGCCGCCCCGTGTCCGGCATGAAAAAATCGCAGCGATTTTTCAGGAATCGGAACGGTGGGCGAAGATTCTTGAGATTTCCGATGTGTTCAGCCTGAACCGTCAGATTGAAAAGTGTCGGATCGACGAGATTATACGAATCTCGGAAGCCTTGCATGAAAAGAAAATCGCGCAGATTGCCGATGATATTTGCAATCATCCGAAAAAGAGGGTGATTTTAATTGCTGGGCCTTCCGCCTCGGGAAAAACGACTTTTTCCAAGCGGCTCTTTATCCAGCTGCGGGTCAACGAACGGCGCCCTCTGACTATTTCTCTGGACAATTATTTTGTCGACCGGGACAAGACGCCAAAAGATGCGGACGGCAAGTACGACTTCGAGTCCCTGGAAGCCATTGATATTGCTACCTTCAACCGCGACCTTCGCCATTTGCTGGACGGAGAGTCGGTCGTTTTGCCTGTCTTTGACTTTGTTGACGGCGTGAGAAAGCCGGGAACGGAACCGACAGTGCTGGAAGCGGGACAGCCGATTGTTATCGAAGGCATTCACGGGCTTAACGACGCCTTGACGCCGGAGATTCCGGCGGCATCCAAGTATAAAATCTATGTCAGCGCGTTGACACAGCTGAATATCGATTCCCATAACCGGATCAAGACCACCGATAACCGGTTGATGCGCCGCATGGTGCGCGACGTTCAGTTCCGGGGTGCATCCGTGGAACAGACCTTAAGCATGTGGCCGTCGGTTCGAAGGGGCGAGCAGCGTTATATTTTCCCCTTCCAGGAGGAGGCGGATGCGGTCTTTAATTCCGCCTTGGTCTATGAGTTTATTTTCCTGAAAAACCTTTTAGAGCCCCAATTGGAAAAAATCGATCCCGACTCTGACTATTATGCGGAGGTTAAGCGCCTTCGAAAAATCCTCTATTATTTCCAAACCTACACCCACGAAACCGCCATTCCCAATACGTCAATCCTGAAAGAATTCTTGGGGGGCAGCTGTTTTGAATCTTGAGTGGATTCCGGATTCCATATTGGCCTTGATGAAGCGGTTCGACCAGGCGGGGTACGAGCTGGTTTTAGTCGGCGGCGCGGTGCGCAGCTTTTATGCGGGGGAGCGGCCCAAGGACTGGGATCTTTCCACCGATGCCACGCCGGATGAGATGCTGGCCTTGAGCCGGGCGTGGGGAATTCGAACGATTCCCACCGGTATTCGGCACGGGACGCTGACCTGGCTTGTCGCGGGCTATCATTTGGAGATCACGACCTATCGGGTGGAAGGTACCTATGAGGGCTACCGGCGTCCTTTGGAGATGACATTCACCAAGGAGCTGGAAGAGGATTTGGCCCGGCGGGATTTCACCATGAACGCCATGGCCTTCCATGCCAAAAAGGGACTGCTGGATCCCTTTAGCGGGAGAAAGGACTTGCAGCGCGGGGTCTTGCGTGCTGTGGGGGATCCCAAAATTCGATTGGCCGAGGATGTTTTGCGGTCATTTCGTGCGATCCGTTTCGCGTCCCGATACGGGCTGCGTCTGGATCCTGATTTGCGGGCGGCCTTGGAGTCGGAAGGGGAGAAAGTCCGTTTTCTGAGCGGGGAACGGGTAAAGCAGGAATTGGATTTGATTCTGACTTCGGATTCATGGCAGGTTGGCGTTGCGGGCCTTCTGGAGTTTCGCTTGCTGAAAGACTGGATTCCCGTATGGTCCCATCTCCATCATGATACGGTCATGCAAGCGGAGTGGAAGGTCAGTCATTATATGGCCCGTTTTGCCTTGCTGATGCTGATGACCGATGTCGAGCTGGAAGAGAGTGATTGGGATTTGGTCCGTTTGCGGGCGGGCAATATAGAGCGAAAGGCGATTGCCAAGCTGCTGATCCAGGATCCGAGAGTCAGACATCCCATTCGGGAGCCATACGAAGCGCGCAAGCTGATTCAGCGTGTCGGGAAGAAGTGGGTGCCGGCCTATCTCGAATTGTACACGGTATGGCATGGCGAAACGGAGGAAGCGGAGATCGTCAAGCGTGAGCTGGACCAGGATCCGCCTGTGGACATCCGTGAATTGGCCATCCGCGGACGGGATCTCATTGATTTGGGATTGGAATCGGGGCCCAAGATTGGCGAATGGCTCAAACTGTGCTTGGAAGCCGTCCTTCTGGAGCCTGAAAAGAATACGAGAGAGGATTTACTTGCTTTCATCAAAGAAAGGGTCGGCTAAGCCGACCCTTTAGAATTGCAAGGTTTGTTTTCGTAATGCGACGCTGAGTACCAGACCGATACAGGCGAAGCAGGTTAAGAGGAAGGTGCCTCCATAGCTGATAAAGGGAAGCGGAATGCCGGTAACGGGCATAACCCCCATGGTCATGCCGATATTCTCCAAAACATGGAAGAATAGCATGGCGGTGACACCGATGACAATCATGGACCCGTACAGGTCCTTTGATTCCTTGGCGATCAGAATGAGCCGGAAAAAGAAAATGGCGAAAAGTGCCAACAGAATGGCACCGCCGACAAATCCGAAGGCTTCCCCCACCACGGAGAAAATAAAGTCCGTATGGTTGAAGGGGAGGTAACCGCCTTGAATGAATTTCGCGTCGCTGACGCCGCGGCCGGACAATTGGCCGGATCCGATGGCGATCTTGGACTGGTAGACCTGGTAGCCGGCGCCGGTGATGTCCAGTGAGGGATTCAGGAAGACCAGAATCCGATTCTTCTGGTATTGGTCCAAACGGGACCAAAGCACGGGCATGGAGAGGATCGCCAGCCCTAAAAAGCTGAAAATATACTTCTTGTCCAATTCGGCAACGAAGAGCATGGATGCCGCGATAACGAAAAAGACCGATGCGGTGCCCAAATCCCCTTGCTTGTAGACCATTAGGATGGGAACAATGGCAAGGACCAGGAGCCGAAGCAGGACCAGGGGTTCGTTTAGGGTTTCCTGGGCGTCTTCAATAAACTTTGCGTAGGCCAGGATAAAGACGATCTTGACGATTTCTGCCGGCTGGAAGGTCACGCCTAAAATGGTCAGCCAGCTTTTTGACCCGTTGCGGACATCGCCAAAGAGCAGAACCAGCAGGAGGAGTCCCAGTGAACCCGCATAGAGAAACTTGGCGAAGTTGCCGAAGGTATGGTAGTCGAACAGGGTAAAGAAGATCAGGGCGAAAACGCCCAGCCCCGCAGCGATTACCTGGGTTTTCAAATAAACCAGACTGCGGGAAGAAAAGAGGTTGATCGTTCTTTGGCCCAGGGCGATCTGAAAGGTTTCCCCCGATTCCGTCGTTATGGTTGCTGCATTTATGGCAATGATGCCGAAGACGGTCAGCGCCAGTACGGAAACCAGCAGAAACCAGTCGATATTTTTTATGTTTTTTCGTTGAATTTGAAACACGGTAAGTCCTTCCTTGTCTAGGTTAATTTGATTGTGTAGGCTATAATAATAATAGCATACCAGCCAATGCGTGACCACTCAATACGTAGAGCCAGTAACATCTCGTGCTTGCACGAAGATGAACTGGGTGTGCGGATGGGCGGTTAAACGGAGTGCAAGCGCATTGAGAGTGGTCACAGAACACATGCAGACCTTACGCGCGGAGTGCAGGCGAAGAATGCACAGAGCGTGTACAATCCTCGAAAAGTCGGGGGCGTATGCGAAGAAAAGCCGGGGCGTACACGAAGAAAAGTCGGGGGCGTACGCGAAGAAAAGCCTATGAAGGCGATTCGGCTTAATGCGGCGCAGAAAAGCGAGCGCCAGAAAACATTAGAAATACTCAAGGAGAAGACTCATGCAAATAGGATGTCATATATCTGTATCGAAAGGATACGCAGCCATGCTGGATACGGCGGAAGCCATTGGAGCCAATACCTTTCAGTTCTTTACCCGCAATCCAAGAGGCGGGAAGGCGAAAGCGATAGATCCCGTCGATTTTGAGCGGTTTGCCGCAAGGATGGAATCGAAGAAGTGGGGGACCCTGGTTGCCCATGCGCCCTATACCATGAACCTATGCTCCAAGACGCCGGAGACGCGGGCATTCGGTCGAGAGATGTTTCTCGACGATTTGAAGAGGCTTGAGCCTTTTCCGCCCCTCTACTACAATTTTCATCCGGGCAGCCATACGGGGCAGGGGATTGAAGCCGGCATTGGACAAATCGTCGAAGAGCTGAACAGCCTTCCCCTTGCAGCCTTTCCTGGCTGGATTCTTTTGGAAGCCATGTCGGGAAAGGGATCCGAAGTTGGCAGTCGGTTTGAGGAATTGAAGCGCATTATTGACGGCGTGAAGGACAATCAGCGCTTGGGCGTCTTATTGGACACCTGCCATGTCTACAGTGCCGGGTATGACATTATCAACGATTTGGACGGGGTGTTGGCGGAGTTTGACCGAATCATTGGATTGGATCGGCTGAAAGCCATTCACCTGAACAATAGTCTGACGCCCTTTCACAGCAACAAGGACCGCCATGCGAAATTGAAGGAGGGAACCATGGATCCGGAGGGGTTGATCCGATTCGTTTCCCATCCCGTCATCCGGTCCTTGCCGTTGATTCTTGAGACCCCCAATGAATTGCCGGGGTATCGGGAAGAGATTCAGTGGCTGCGTCGGGAAGGGGTGTAGAATATGTTTTTTATTGGAATTTTTGGTGTACAGGATCGAAAGAAAAAATTGGGAGAGCCCCAGGGGGCATGCGGCGCGTGCAGAACCGAAAACCTGGACCTGGTCAAAACCGAAAGAATCTTTCATATTTTCTTTCTGCCGGTTTTTCATTGGAACCGCCGGTTTTATTTGGTTTGCCCAAGCTGCGGCCACTGGGCGGAAATCGGCGAGGAACGGGCAGAACGTCTGATGAACGGCGATCCCGTGGGTCCGTGGGATATGCCGCAAGTGCCTGAAAGAAAAGAGAGGCGCTGTACGGCGTGCGGGCATCTTGCCCAGGACGGTGATCGCTTCTGCGCCAAATGCGGAAGAGAATTGGAGGAAGAATGATGGATCTGAAGGGATTGGCAAAATTGACCGAAGATCTGGAAATTGAAATACTGGGTGGAATGCACGCCCGTGACTTGGATTTGGTCAAGGGCCGGCTGGCTGAAAGGAAAGCCCAAGGGGAAGAGGTGGAGTTCGAAGAGCACAATCTTGATTTGCGGGTGAGTCCAAAGGCGGCTTACGGAACGGAAGGCACGCTGCTTGTCATGGGTCTGCCCCTTGCGGAACCGACCCGTGAAAAACCGAAGGAGCCCCTTTTGGGGACCCTGTCGACTTTTGCTGTCGGGGAAGACTATCATGGCATCTTCAAACGCAATCTGGATATTTTTTTGAAACGCCTGTCTGATGCGGGGATTGCCGCAAGGGCACAGGTGGATACCGGACCGCTGTTGGAACGGGCCTTTGCGGTGGCGGCAGGCGCCGGCTTTCAAGGGAAAAACTCAACCATGATTTTTAAGGACTGGGGTTCCTTGTTTTTTTTGGGCCTTGTGATGCTCGACAGGGAGCTTGAGGTGGAATCCGAACAGGTTGCCGATGGCTGCAAGGACTGTACCATCTGCCAGAAAGCCTGTCCAACCCAAGCGCTGGACCGGGCCTACAGCATGCAGGTGAATCGCTGCTTGTCCTATTGGACCCAGGCAAAGGGGCATATCCCCTTCTGGGTTCGGGAATGCTGGGGCAGCTTGATTTACGGTTGCGACCGGTGTCAGCAGGTTTGCCCCTACAATCGCGGTCACTGGCGTGAAACGGAGGAGCCGGCAAAAACGCAGGTTGATTTGGTGGAAGTCGCCTTTATGAGCAAAAAGGACTTTCAAGGGCAATTTGCGCCGACGGCGGCCGGCTGGCGGGGACGTAATATCCTGCGGCGGAATGCCTTGCTGGCTTTGGCGCGGCCGGAATGCATAGAAGCCTTCGATCAAATCGCCCCCCTGATGGCGGACCCATCGCCGGTCGTGCGCGCCTATGCGGGATGGACCCTGGTTCGCATGGACGGAGAAGAGGGATGCAAGCTGGTTACAGCCGCGATCGGAGAAGAAAAAGACGATTTTGTTCGTGAAGAATGGACGCTTGTTTTGAACTGGAAATCATCTGGAAAAATGACAGATTTTTAATGGCTTTTCTGAGAAAATTCCCAAGAATCGGAACGGAAGTATGCTATCATGAAGGGGAAGAAATCACGGAGGTGAAGCGATGAGTACGATTCATGAACTGGGATATTTAGCGGAAAAAGTAGAAGAGCTGAAGGAAAAAGGGGTATACCGAAAGCTTCCTGTATTGGAGTCGCCTTGCGACGCGGTATGTATTTTAAATGGCAAGGAAGTCATCAACCTGTCTTCCAATAATTATTTGGGATTTGCCAATCATCCAAGAATCAAAGAAGCGGCAAAAAAGGCAATCGACACCTACGGCGTAGGATCCGGCGCGGTACGAACCATTGTCGGCAATACGGCTTTGCACGAGCAACTGGATAAAACGATTGCGAAGTTTAAGCGCGAAGCGGCGGCAATCGCTTTCCAATCAGGCTTTAACTGTAACGCGGGGGCCATTCAAGCGATTACGGAAAAAGGCGATTTGATTATCTCGGATGAATTGAATCACGCGAGCATCATTGATGGCTGCCGATTGTCCAGAGCTGATAAAACAGTCTTCAAGCACAGCGATATGGAAGATTTGGAGCGTGTGCTCAAAGAAAAGCGCGACCAATACCGCAATGTGCTGATTATTACCGACGGCGTATTCAGCATGGACGGGGACATTGCAAAGCTTCCTGAGATTGTTGAACTGGCAGAAAAGTACGAATGCATGACCTATGTGGACGATGCCCATGGCTCAGGCGTTTTGGGAGAAAGCGGACGCGGAACGGTTGATCATTTTGGCCTTCACGGCCGTGTTGATTTCAGCATTGGAACCCTGTCGAAAGCCATTGGTTCCGTTGGCGGCTATGTAGCCTGCAACGAAACGGCTTACGAGTGGCTGAATCATCGGGGACGTCCGATTCTATTCTCAACCTCGATTCCGCCTGCGTCGGTAGCGGCAGCGATCGAAGCGATCACCATGCTGATGGAGTCGACGGAGTACACGGACCGACTGTGGGAGAATGCACGATACTTCAAAGAAAAGCTGGCGGCGCTGGGATTTGATACAGGCCACAGTGAAACGCCGATTACACCGGTTATGGTGGGCGATGAAGCAAAAACCATGGAATTCTCGAAAAAACTTTTGGAAAATGGCGTTTATGTTTCGGGCATTGTATTCCCAACGGTACCGAGAGGGACGGGACGGTTGCGATGCATGGTAACGGCAGGCCATACCAAAGAACAATTGGATCAGGCAGTTTCCATCTTTGAATCAACAGCAAAAGAGCTAGGCATTTTATAGAAGACGGCGCGGAAAGCGCCGTTTTTTTCTTTTCATTTGCCTGAATCAAGGATAGAATGAAGACGGAGGTTTTTATGAGAAAACGACTGACAAAAAAGGAAAAAGCGCGCGTGTTGGAGATTCTGGCGGATCTTTATCCCAACCCGAAAACCGAACTGGACTGGTCCACGTCCTTTGAGCTTTTGGTAGCGGTCATGCTTAGTGCGCAGACGACGGATGTTGCCGTCAACAAGGTGACGGCGGACTTGTTCCAGATCGCCAATACCCCGGAACAGATGGCCGGCCTTGCCACGGAAGAGCTGGAAAAGCATATTCGAAGAATCGGCCTATACCGAAACAAAGCGAAAAATGTTTTGGCCATGAGCCGCATCTTGATCGAGAAGCATGAGGGGAAAGTGCCCTGCACCCGTGAAGAACTGGAAGCCTTGCCGGGCGTCGGACGGAAAACGGCCAATGTGGTTTTGAGCAATGCATTTGATATTCCGGCCATCGCGGTGGATACCCATGTGTTTCGCGTTTCCAACCGCATCGGGCTGGCTTCGGCGAAAGATGTGCGGAAAACGGAAGAGGATCTGATGAAAGTCATTCCAAAAAAAGATTGGAAGGACGCCCACCACTGGATTATTTTTCACGGACGCCGTGTTTGTGCGGCTCGCAAGCCGAATTGCGAGAAATGCCCATTGGCGAAGGAAAAGCTTTGCCTGGCAAATATCAATAATTTCCAATAACTTTTCATTGATTCGCTCCTTCCATCTCCTATATAATGAGTGCTGAAGGCCTCAAGGAGGACATGATGAAAAAGTTATTAGCCGTTGATTTGGACGGGACCTTGTTAAATGAAAATCATGAGATAACAGAAGCCAATTTAAAGGCGATTCGGGACTTTCAAAGTCACGGCGGATCGGTTGTGGTTGCGACGGGCAGGAATTTTCAAGCAGCGACGATTTATGCGGAAAAGATTTCTCCAAGCCTTCCGATGATCTGCTTTAATGGCGCCTACATCTATGATCCGGATGCGGAGGGCTTCAGCCAGAAGCGCTTTCTTTCGAATGAGCAGATTGAATCGGTAATTGAAATTGCGGAAGCGCATGATGTGCTCTACCGCTATTACGATATGCAAACGATCTATGCGACAGAAGGGATGCGAAAAGCCCTATCCAAATATGAAGGCGGTTTTGGCGTCAAGCTGGCCTTTCTTTCCGACGAAGGCCTGAGAACCCACTACCGGGATCACGGCTTGGAAGTGCCGAAGATTGTCTTTCACTCGCAGGAGCCGAAGCGGCTTACCGCGGTGCGCGATGCGCTGGAAGCAGTCGGCGGTTTTGCCTTGGCCCAGTCTTGGGAAGGCGTACTGGAAGTCATGGCGCAAGATGTGAACAAAGGATCAGCGCTCCAGGTGGTCTGTGACCGCTTGGGAATAGCGATGGAAGATACGGTGGCCGTCGGGGATCAAGAGAATGATATGACGATGATTCAAGCGGCGGGGATCGGCATTGCCATGGGAAATGGGGCACAAGCCTTGAAAGCATGCGCGGATGCGGTAACCGTGACCAATAACGAATCGGCCATTGCCGAAGTGATAAGAACCTATTGTATGGAGGGATAACATGGCACTTCATGTAGTTTTGATTGAACCGGAAATTCCACACAACACCGGCGCGATTGCGCGAACTTGCGCGGCAACCGGCTCGGTTTTGCATTTGGTCAAACCCTTGGGGTTTGAGATTTCCGATAAATATTTAAAGCGTGCGGGACTGGATTATTGGGACTTGGTGGAAGTGGTGATGCATGACAGCTTTGATGAGCTACTAGACACCGTCGACCATGATCGATTCTTTTTCGCAACAACCAAAGGCGGACAGCGCCATTCGGATTTTACCTATACGGATGAATGCTACCTGGTTTTTGGAAAAGAGACCAAAGGGATTGACAAAGCGCTTTTGGAGCGTTTTAAAGATCAGAACATTCGCATTCCAATGAGAAATATCGAAAAGGCCCGTTCTTTGAACCTGGCCAATTCTGTAAATATTATTTTATATGAAGCGCTGCGCCAGCTGGATTATCCGGGCTTGCGCTAAAACTCCGATTTGAAGCGCGGGCATGATCTGCTAAGCCGCATTTAATCCATGCGGGATTGTGTCTGAGGCAAAGGGAATCGGCAACCTGTTGCAAACATGGAGCGATTGCACAAAGATTCCGTGTTTGAAATAAATGAATGAGGTGGGTTAACAATTATGTTTAGCATTCTTGCAGGAGTCTTGGGAGGCTTAGGTCTGTTTTTGTTCGGCATGAACATGATGGGCAACGGTCTTCAAAAGGCGGCAGGCAATCGCCTGAAGCAGATGATTGGCGCGTTGACAACCAACAAGTATATTGGTGTTGTTGTCGGTGCCCTCGTCACAATGCTGATCCAGAGTTCATCGGCCACAACCGTTATGGTCGTGGGTTTTGTGAATGCTGGGTTGATGAGTTTGTATCAAGCGATTGGCGTTATTATGGGTGCCAATATCGGTACAACCATTACGGCGCAATTGGTTGCTTTCAAGCTGACGGACATCGCGCCGTTTGTGATCGCAGCGGGTGTTGCCTTGCAATTGGCATCGAAAAAGCGCAAGCACCAGGAGATGGCAGAAGTCTTGATTGGCTTTGGTATTCTTTTCCTAGGGATGAAAACCATGTCTAGCGTTTTGAAGCCTTTGTCGCATACGCCGGCTTTTGAACAGATGATTACGGGACTGTCCAATCCGTTTATGGGGATTTTGGTTGGTTTTGTGATTACAGCCATCGTACAGAGTTCGTCTGCAACAACGGGTCTCTTGCTGGCCATTGCTTCGACAGGCGTACTGGGGCTGGAAGCGGCATTTCCGATTCTGTTTGGTCAGAACATCGGAACCTGTGTAACGGCCATGATTTCTTCCGTTGGCGCAAGCCGAACGGCAAGACGTGCGGCCATCATGCACTTATTGTTTAATATTATCGGTACAGCGGTCTTTATGATTTTGCTGTATTCATTGCCGATTGTAGAGTGGATTACCAGTCTTTCAGCCGGTGATGTGCAGCGCCAGATCGCCAATGCCCATTCCCTGTTTAATATTACGAATACCTTGTTGCTGTTGCCGTTCTCTGCATTGTTTGTAAAGGCGGTAGAGCGCATTATCCCGGTACGGGAAGACGAGTACCAGTTCAAGATTGTCAAGTATCTGGATCGCCGGATTATTTCCGAGACGCCGGAAATCGCCCTTGGTTTGGCGGGCAAGGAAGTCTTGCGCATGGGTAAGATCGTTCGCGAAAATTTGGGAACGGCCATGGAAGCGGTCCGCGAAGCCGATGCTGAAAAGATTCGACTGGTCTTGGAGAATGAGAAGATCATCAACAATCTGAATCATGATATTACAACCTATTTGATCGAGTTGTCGCAACAAGACGTGTCCGACCATTCGCAGGTTCGGATTCAGGCCTTGATGAATGCCATTACGGATATCGAGCGCGTGGGCGACCATGCGGAGAATATTGCGGAATTGGCGCAATACCGAATCGACAATGAGGTCAGCTTCTCGGAAACGGCGCAGAAGGAATTGAAGCATATTTACGATATGGTCTTTATGACATACCGAACTTCATTGGACGCCATCAAAACGGTAGACCGATCCTTGATGGAGCAGGTTGAAGTGGTGGAAGCCCAGGTTGACCAATTGGAAAAAGAGTACCGCAAGGCGCATATCAGCCGGTTGAACAAAGGAACCTGCGAGCCGAAGGCGGGCATTATCTTCCTGGAATTGATCAGCAACTTGGAGCGGATTTCCGACCATGCCATGAATATCGCATCGCTGGTTGACGAAAGCGAACATACAGTAGCATAATAAGTAGAGTAGGCATAAAGAATTCTTTATGCCTTTTTTCATAAGAAAGGAGAGGCGAAGATGTATGATGTGATCATTATCGGTGCTGGTCCTGCGGGATTGACGGCAGGACTCTATGCAGCCCGGGCAAACATGAAAACCTTGATTTTGGAAAAAGAGGGGGTTGGCGGACTGATTTCGCAAACTGCCGACGTTGCCAATATGCCGGGCTCGATTCCGGACGCGACCGGTCCCGCATTGGTGGCAAGAATGGAAGATCAGGCCAAGAGTTTTGGCGCTGAAATTCGAATTGAAACGGTTCAGGGATTCCGCCTTGAGGACGGAATTAAAATCGTGGAAGGCGAAAAGGAAGAATATCAAGCCAAGACCGTGATTCTGGCCGTAGGCGCGCAGCCGAGAAAACTGAATGCGCCGGGTGAAGCGGAATTTACGGGCAAGGGTGTCGGCTATTGCGCGACGTGTGACGGTGCATTCTTCTCCGGCCTGGATATTTACACGGTTGGCGGCGGGGACACGGCTTGCGAAGAGTCGATCTTCCTGACAAAATTCGCGAAGAAAGTGACCATGATCGTGCGACGGGGCGAATTGCGTGCGGCAAAGTCCATTCAAGACAAGGTTTTTGCCAATGAGAAGATTGAAGTCATTTGGAACTCTTCCATCACGAAGTTTGAAGGCCAAGGGCTTTTGGGGGCCATTGAGGTGACCAACAATGAGACTGGCCAAGTCACACGCATTACGCCGGACGAAGGCGATATGACTTTTGGGGTCTTTATCTTTGCCGGATATATTCCGGATACCAAGCCTTTCGAAGGAATCGTGGAAATGGAGCGGGGCTATATTCCGACGGATGTGCAAATGCGAACGAATATTCCAGGCGTCTATGCGGCAGGAGACTGCCGTGTCAAGCAACTGCGCCAGGTGGTTACGGCTACCAGCGACGGGGCGATTGCAGCAGTTGAAGCGGAGAAGTTTATCGAAGAAAATGCTTAAAATTTACAAACACAGGATTGAATTCTTGTGTTTGTTTTTTTACCTTTATGGAACCGGTTCCGGGAAAAGGGTTTCTTTTTCCAACATTTATTGAAGGATTCGGCAAAACTACTAATTTTCTGAAATTTTCTACTGTTTTTTTAAAGCGATTTCGTTTTGCAAATAATACCAACCTGTTGTATAATTTATTTGTTCGTATTTCGTATAGAATAAGAGGAGGTAGTCTTGTGAAAAAGTACGTAAGTTTATTGCTCGTATTGATGTTAGCGCTTTCATTTGGGCTAACAGGTTGTGCAGGTTCTGACGAGCCGGCAGCGACAACTGACGATGATGTAACAAAGGTTGTATTGTTGATTAATGGTAACTTGGGTGACCGTTCATTCTTTGATTCAGCGGAAGTTGGTTTGAACCAATTGGTTGCTGACTACGAAGGCAAAGTGGATGTTAAGATCATTGAGATGGGCTTTGACGCATCAAAATGGGAGCCGGGTCTAATCGACGTATCAGAAGAAGATTATGATGTAATCATTGTTGGTACATGGCAAATGCAAGAAATCTTGGAAGAGATTGCTCCGCAATACCCAGACAACAACTACATTATCTTTGATACAGTTGCAAACCCAGAGATTGCAAACATCTACTCTATGGTTTACAAGCAAAACGAATGTTCATACATCGTAGGCGCTTTGGCAGCTGATATTGCTGGCGACGAACCAGTTGGATTCTTGGGCGGCATGGATATCCTGGTTATCAACGACTTCTTGGTAGGATACATTGAAGGCGCGCAATCAGTAAATCCAGACGTTGCATTGAAGATTTCCTACATTGGCGACTTCAATGACTCTGCAAAAGGTAAAGAGATGGCATTGGCACAATACCAATCAGGCGCTGCAATCGGATTCAACGTTGCAGGTCAAGCTGGTTTGGGACAAATCGACGCGGCAGCGGAAGTTAACAAGTACGCGATCGGCGTTGACTCTGACCAAGAGGCATTGTTCCGTGACATGGGTGAAGACGCGAAAGCGGACTTGATCGTTACTTCAGCATTGAAAGAAGTTGGCAACTCATTGTACCGTGCGCTTGAAATGCACATGGACGGCACGCTTCCTTACGGCGACTCTGAAGCATTGGGCTTGGCAGAAGGCGCAGTTGGTTACGTGAAGAGCCAATGGGTAGTTGACAATGGCTATGCGGATATGTTGGATGATATCGTAGCTAAGATTGCAGCCGGCGAAATCGAAGTTTCTTCTGCAAACGGCATGACAACTGAAGAGTTGACAGCGCTTCGCGACGCAGTAAAATAGTCGAATCGATTAAGCATGGGGGTACATCTATTTGGGTAACAAATAGATGTGCCTCTTTTTATACGTAAAGCAGAGGGACCACGGTCCCACAATAAACATCGTGTTGGGAAATCGCTTTTCGTTGAATCGGAAAAGCGTTATAATGATGATTAGCTAGTAGGGCAAATCAAGAAAGTGGAGGTAGAAACAAGGTTATGGGTAAAGAAGTATTGGCCATGAAGGGCATCACAAAGGTTTACCCGAACGGGATTGTCGCGAACAAAGACATTAATTTCTCGATTGATGAAGGCGAGATTCATGCTTTGGTCGGTGAGAACGGTGCCGGGAAATCTACGTTGATGAAAATCCTCTTCGGTTTGGAAAAAGCACAGGAAGGCAATATCTTTTTGCGCGAGCAGGAAGTAACCTTTGCCAATCCGCAACATGCCATCGAACATGGCGTTGGGATGGTCCACCAGCATTTTATGTTGGTTCCGTCATTGACAGTTGCAGAGAACCTGGTGCTTGGGGTAGAGCCGAAACAAGGTTTGAAATTTGACGTAAAGACGGCACAGGAGCAGACTGCGAGCCTTTCGAAGCAATATAGCCTCGAAGTGGATCCGGCAGCCAAGGTTTCAGACATTACCGTCGGTACAAAACAAAAGGTGGAAATTTTGAAGGCGTTGTTCCGTGGAGCAAAGATTTTGATCCTCGACGAACCAACTGCCGTATTGACACCGCAGGAAACCAAGGAATTATTCGAGCAATTGAAATTCTTAAAGGAAAAGGGACACACCATTATCTTTATCTCGCATAAGCTGAATGAGGTAAAAGAATTGTGTGACCGTTTGACGGTTATGCGCCAAGGAACGACCGTGGGCACCTATCAGGTAGCCGATGTAACGGAAGAAGATATCTCCCGTTTGATGGTTGGCCGTGACGTTGTTTTGAAAGTGGACAAAAAACCGGTAAATCCCGGCAAGAATATTCTGAACGTAAAAGGCGTTACTTTCGTCAATGAGTTTGGAAAAAATGCATTGAAAAATGTATCATTCAACCTGCGTGAAGGCGAAATCCTGGGCATCGCGGGTGTAGAAGGAAACGGTCAGCGTGAAATTGTTGACTTGATCACAGGTCTGCAAAAGATCCAGCAAGGGGATATTGAGATCAAGGGCGAAACCATTAAGGATAAAAACATCCGTGCGATTCGTGATCTGGGTGTTTCCCATGTGCCGGAAGACCGCATGGTATACGGGGTTGCAGAAACGGAAAGTGTGAAGTCCAATGTGATGTCATACAAGTACAACGCACCGGAATATACGAAGAAAATCATGCAGAAAACGGATGAAATCGACAAGCTGGCGGATCGCCTGGTTGTGGATTACCGCATCAAGTGCAAAAATGCCGAGCAGCCCGTGAAGATGCTTTCCGGCGGTAACATCCAAAAGGTTGTTGTTGCCCGTGAGTTCTTCGTTGAGCCTGATTTCATTGTTTGCGATCAGCCGACTCGCGGTATTGACGTTGGTGCCATTGAGTTTATCCGCAAGGAACTGGTAGCGCTTCGTGAAAAGGGAACGGCTGTATTGCTGAACTCTGCTGACTTGAATGAAGTATTGGAATTAAGTGACCGTTTGATCGTTATGCATGAAGGGGAAATCGCAGGATTCTTCCCGGATGCGTCACAAATTACGGAAGAAGAGCTTGGCCTGTATATGCTGGGCTTGAAGAAACAAACGGCTGAAGAAATTGGGAGGGCTGTTCAATGATCAAAAAATTCGATCGACTTCGTAGATTTGAAATGATCCGCACTCTGGCTGCCGTTGGTTTGGCTTTGGGTATTGCGTTTCTATTGGTCGTGTTCACCAGCGAACAACCGCTGGAAGCACTAAAGGCGTTTGCTGTGGGACCGGTTTCCAAGTTCCGTTACATTGGCAATGTAATTGAGCTGGCGATTCCACTGCTCTTTACCGGTTTGGCGGTCAGCGTTATGTTCAGCGCCAACCAATTCAACCTGGTTTCTGAAGGTGCCTTCTTTATTGGCGCCATCGGAGCGACATGGGTTGCAACGAATGTTGCTTTGCCAGGCGTGATTCATCCGATCGTGGCAGTGCTGCTGGCAGGTATCATCGGCGCAGGCTGTGCCTTGATTCCAACCGTTTTGAAACTGCGATGGAATGCGGATGTCCTGGTATCATCTTTGATGCTGAACTATATTATGATGTTTTTGGGATTCTATTTCCTGAACTATCATCTTCGCGATCCAAACGCGGGGGATATGGCATCCTTTAAATTCCCGGATACAGCACGTTTGATGAAGATTTTGCCGGGCACGCGGGTGCATACGGGTTTGATTGTTGCGATTGCCGCAGTCATTCTGGTTTATCTGTTTATGTATAAAACACGTTGGGGATATGAGATCCGCATGGTTGGTAAAAACGAAAGTTTTGCCAAGTATTCCGGCATCAACGTATTCCGCGTTATTCTTGTTTCACAGCTTTTGGGCGGTTTCTTGGCCGGCGTGGGCGGCGGCATTGAAATGCTGGGCATGTACACGCGATTCAAATACAAAATGCTGCCAGGCTTCGGCTGGGACGGTGTTATTGTAGCGATTTTGGCTAGAAACAATCCGGCTTTGGTTCCAGTGGGCGCTTTCTTCCTGGCCTACTTGCGAATCGGCGCGGATATTATGTCCCGTACAACCGATGTGTCCAACCAATTGGTCGGCATCATCCAAGGGATTGTAATTGTTTTGGTAGCAGCTGAGTATTTTATGTCGAAGCGAAAGAATCGTATTATTTACGAAGAGTCTATGGCAGGCTTAAGCGCGACAAAGGAGGCGAAATAAGATGACGAGTATTCTTGAAATTCTCGGAACCACCGAGTTTTGGTATTCCGTGATTCGGGTAACAACGCCAATTCTATTTGCTGCCTTGGGCGCATTGGTCTCCGGTAGCGCTGGCGTTATCAACATTGCTTTGGAAGGTTCCATGCTTTGGTCTGCATTTGCAGGCGTTGTTTTCAGTGCGTGGTTTGACAGCGCATGGGTTGGACTCTTGGCGGCCATTATCATTGGCGCCTTGGTCGGATTGATGCTGGCATATTTCGCATTGAACCTGAAAACCGATATTATTCTTTCGGCGATTGCCTTGAACCTGATGGCTACGGGAGGAACCATCTTCCTCTTGTTTGTTGTTTCGGGCGACAGAGGAATTTCCTCTTCGCTGGACAGCCGGGTACTGCCGAAGTTGTTTGAAGGACTGGCAGACAAGGTGCCTGTAATCGGGCCGGTGATATTTGGGCATAACGTTCTGACCTATGTCGCCTTTATCCTGGTGTTTGTCACTTGGTTCTTCCTGTTTAAAACACCGATGGGACTTCGATTGCGCGCGGTTGGCGAGAACTTCCACGCGGCGGATTCCGTTGGTATCAGCGTGAAGAAGATCCAGTACCAAGCCTTGATTCTTTCAGGCATTCTTTCTGGTCTGGGCGGCGCGTTTATGTCCATGGGCTATGTATCTTGGTTCTCCCAAGGCATGACAGCCGGTCGTGGATTTATCGCCTTGGCTGCGCAAGCCATGGGCGGCGTCTCTCCTATTGGAACCATGATCGCTTCCTTGTTCTTTGGCTTTGCTTCAGCACTTGCCAACTACGAGGCTGAGATTACGATCCCTGCCGAGTTTGTAAAGATGATTCCATACATCTTCACCATTGTCGGCTTGGTGGTTTACGCTTCCAGAAAGCAAGCCGCTGACAAGCGCTCACGCCAAAAAGCGGCGGAAGCGGCAGCGGCAGCCAAGGGAGGAGAGTAATGAGACAAATTCCGGTCATTATGGATTGTGATCCGGGACATGATGATGCCATTGCGTTGATTATGGCGTTCGCGTCCGAAAAACTGGATGTGCGGGCGGTAACAACTTCAGCAGGAAATCAGACACCGGAGAAAACATTAAACAACGCATTGAGAATTCTCGATTATATTGGAGTTGATGTTCCAGTGGCACAGGGCGCTGCGCGCCCTTTGCTGCGGGAACTGGAAGTAGCACCGGAAGTGCATGGGGAAAGCGGTCTGGAAGGACCGGAGATTCCAGATGCGGTTTCCAAGCCGGTAGACATGCCTGCCATCGACTTGATGCGCAAGGTGATCATGGAATCGGAGGAGAAAATCACCTTGATTCCAACCGGCCCTTTGACGAATATTGCCATGCTGTTTTTGGCGTATCCGGAAGTGAAGGAAAAGATTGAGCAGATCTCCCTGATGGGTGGTGCGGCTTACGGCGGAAACTGGACGCCTGCGGCCGAGTTCAATATCCTGGTGGATCCCGAAGCGGCCAAGATTGTTTACGATTCCGGACTGCCGATTATCATGGCGGGACTGGACGTAACCCATAAGGCGATCATTCAAAAAGAAGAAGTGGAAGAACTTCGCTCCTTGAATACCAAGGTTGGCATTTTTGTTGCAGAGCTGTTGGATTTCTTCGTGAAATTCCACGACGAGGTCTGGAACATGGAAGGTTCGCCATTGCACGATCCCTGCGCGGTTGCCTGCTTGATTGCGCCTGAGATTTTTAAGTGGGAGCAATATGCCGTAGCCATTGAAACCCAAGGGGAGTTCACCACGGGCATGACGGTGGTTGACTTTAACCACCAAACGGGACGAGATAAAAATGTGAAGGTGCTGCTTGACGTGGAGCGACGCAAATTTGTTGATCTGGTCGTTGAGCTGGTATCAAAATACAAATAAAGGAGAACAGTGATGACAACACCACATAATCAAGCCAAAATGGGCGATATTGCGGAAACTGTTTTACTTCCTGGCGATCCCTTGAGAGCAAAGTATATTGCAGAGACATTCCTGGAGGATGTTGTGCAATTCAACTCTGTACGAAACATGTTGGGCTATACGGGTACATACAAGGGCAAACGTGTTTCGGTGATGGGAACCGGCATGGGCATCCCTTCGATTTCAATCTACACCGAAGAACTTTGCCAGTTTTATGGCGTAAAGAATATGATTCGCGTGGGAACATGCGGATCCATGCAGAAAGATGTTGTTTTGCGCGATGTGGTAATCGCCATGAGCGCGTCAACAGACTCTGCCATCAACCTAAACCGATTCAACGGCCAGTCTTTTGCGCCGACTGCAAGCTTTGAACTTCTGAACAAGGCCTACAATGCAGCGGTTGCGCAAGGCATCAAGCCGGTTGTCGGCAATGTTTTGACCAGCGATGTGTTCTACGGAGACGAGGACGCTTTGGTAACCTGGGAGAAATGGGCGAAATTCGGCGTGATCTGCGCGGAGATGGAAACGGCGGCCCTGTATACGGTGGCTGCGAAGCACGGTGTCAATGCATTGACCCTGTTGACGGTTTCCGATTCGATCGTAACGCATGAACAAACAACGCCGGAAGAGCGGCAAGAGACCTTTAACGACATGATGAAAATCGCGTTGGAATTGGCATAAAGACGGAAGGAAAAAGAGAATTCTCTTTTTCCTTTCTTTTTATAATGAATAGATCTTCACAATCATTTGCAGAGTGGTTTAATCTGCAAATACAAGTTCGGTGAAGATGGTCAGGAAGGAACAAAGCGAGAGACTGAATTCATTTGGCAATAATGAATATACCTTTGCCCAGGAATTAGCGGAAAGATCCAATCCGCTAAGATCCGGTTAAGGCGAAGGTGGTCAGGAGCGAACAAAGCGAGAGACAGAATTCATTATCAATCACAAGGAGGACATACGAATGAGAATACCGGTAGTTTTAGATTGTGACACTGGCACCGATGACGCGCTGGCGATTTTAACGGGACTTTCCTGCCCGCAAATGGATATCCGCGCAATTACAACGGTGGCGGGAAATGTAGAGTTGAAGTATACCTCGGTCAACACTTTGAATCTGGTGGATTACTTGGGGTACGACGTGCCGGTTGCTGTCGGCAAGGACGCGCCTTTGATCCGTCCGCTTCATACGGCGAAAGCTGTCCATGGCGTGGCGGGCATGGGGGATGTCGACCTGCCAAAAAGCAGTCGTGATTTTGATGCGGATTCGGCGATCGATGTGATTTACCGCGAAGCGAAAAAAGCGGCGGGCGACCTGCGCCTGGTAGCGGTTGGACCACTGACTAATATCGCGCACTTGTTTATGACCTATCCAGACGTGAAACCGCTGATCAAGCATCTGACCATTATGGGCGGTGCCATTGACGGGGGCAATATGACCCCTTGTTCCGAATTCAACATTTATGTGGATCCTGAGGCGGCCAAGCTGGTGGCTGAATCCGGTGTTCCCCAGACCTGGGTAACCTTGGATGCGACCCTGTCTGCAACCATTGAAGACAGCATGATTGAAGAATTGCGCAAGGTGGAAACCAAAAAGGCAAAACTGGCCGTAGAAATTTTGGATTATATGGTAACGAGAAACCAACGGTTTGGCATTGAAGGCGCGGTCATGCATGACGGGCTTGCTTTGGCTTCCGTAGCGGTGCCGGAATTGCTGGCAGGAGATGAATATTATCTGACGGTGGAAACCCAAGGTGCGTTGACCCTGGGGAAAACAGTGGTTGATGTTTCACAGGTGACAGGAAAACCCAGCAATGCTTTTGTCACAACGGGCATGGACGTGGAAAAATTCCGCGCATGGATGAAGGAGATGATCTTGAATGAAGCTTGATCGTTTATTGGTGAACGGGCATTTGATCGATGAAAGCGGGCATGTGCACTATAACCGACCAATAGGAATCCGGGCGGGAAAGATCGTCATGATCCCAGAGGGCGTGACCCCAGAGGCCGATGAGACAATGGATGTGGCCGGCGGCTATATTTCCCCCAGTTTGGTAAACATGCATGCCCACGGCGCCATGAACATCTTCAAGGGCATTGCCGAGGACGTCTCGATTCAGCGCTGGTTTGACGAGATTCTTTGGCCTTACGAGAGCAAGATGGAAGCGGGGGACGCCAAGGCTGGTTCGCTCCTGGCCATGGCGGAAATGATGGATCACGGCATTACCTGCTATGCGGAACATTATTTCTTTGAAGATGCCATTTTGGAAGCGGTGGAAGAAACCGGCATGCGCATTGAGATGGCACCGACCCTTTTTGGACCGGATCCCAATTTCGATGACAGGCTGAAAGCGACGACGCGGTTGGCATCGGAACGATCGTCGGACCGCATTCGATTTGCCTACGGCCCGCATTCGCCTTATACTGTTTCGGAAGAACAACTGACGGCGGTTGTTGAGGAAGCAGGGAAAACAGGCCTGTCCATTCATCTTCATGTTTCGGAAACCCAGGATCAGGTAACGGCATCCCGTGAGAAACATGGGAAAACACCTTTTGCCTATCTGGCGGACTTGGGATTCTTTGATCATCGGGTTCTGGTTGGCCACGGTCTTTGGGTGGAGGCGGCAGACGTGCCGCTTTTGGGAAGGGGAACCTATTTCGCGGCCTGTCCGAAGACCTATGGCAAACTGGCTATGGGGCTAGGCGGCTTGTGGGACCAGGCCAAGCAGTTGAACCTTTCCTTCGGCACCGATGGTGCGGCCAGCTCGGCAACGCTCAACGTGGTGGAGCAGGCCCGGATCTTCGCCTTGTTTGGCAAGCAGGCAGAGTCTGATGCGGAAAGCTATACCCTGCCGTGGCTGTGGCAGTCGCTGATGAAGGGGCATGAGTATTTTGGCTTCCCGACCGGAAGGCTGGAAGACGGCTATGACGCAGACTTGATCGTATGGGATTTAAGCCTTTCCAATACCAGTCCGGTATACAATCCTTTGGCTTCCATTCTTTATTCTTCCGATGCAAGAAATGTTCGTCACTTGATGATTCAAGGGGATTTTGTCAAACGAGACGGCCAACTTCAAACGATTCCAAAAGATCTAAGCAAAAGTGTAAAGGATTCGGTTGAGGGGATTTTAGAGCGGGGAACCGGAAAAGCCAGCGTTCATTTTAACGAGTGAGAAAAGCGTGAGTAATCACGCTTTTTTTGGTATACTAAGGGCAATGGGGGAAACGTGATGAAACTGGAATTTGGATTAAAATTGGAACAAAAACAAAAATTGGTGATGACCCAACAGTTGCGTCAAGCCATTGAACTGCTTCAATTCAACCAATTGGAGCTGGTCGATTTCATCCATCAGGAAATGGATACCAATCCCCTGCTGGAGATGAAGGAACCGGAACGGGAATCCGAAACCATGGAAGTGGAAGACTGGAAGGAATATTTAGCCAGCCATGAGCAGGCTGATTATGTAAACTTTGGGAGTGAAGCACGGACGGAAGACGCTTCGCCTTTTGAGTCGCGCCATGCGGCGGTTGTAACCCTGAAAGAACATCTGCGCAAGCAGTTGTATTGTTCGAAGTTGAAAGAAAGCCAAGTGCGCATCGGCGAAGCGGTCATTGAGCGCATTGATTCCCACGGCTATTTCAAGTCCGATCTGGCCGATTTGGCCTTTCGAATTCATGCCTATGAAGAAGAAGTTGAAATTCTTTTGTATATCATTCAATCCTTTGATCCGGTGGGCGTGGGCGCGCGGGATCTGGCGGAATGCATTGAATTGCAGTTGAAGGACCGCGGCATTCGACAGCCTTTGGTATACGAGGTCGTAAAAAACGAACTGAGCCTGATCGCGGAACGAAGGTTTGATGTTTTGGCGAAAAAGCTTGGCGCGCAAACAGAAGAAGTGGAAGCCGTTGCGGAATTGATCCAGACCTGCAATCCAAAACCGGGCTCCGTGTATCCTTCGGAAGACGAACTGGTTCGCTACATTCGGCCGGATGTCTATGTGACAAGAGGAGAAGACGGATACGAGATTCGTGCCAACGAAGCCCTGATGCCTCGCCTCTTTGTCAGTGAGAAGATCCAGGCGCTTCTAAAAAGCGGCCAGGAAACTGAATTTGTCAAAGCTTATCTGGACCGGGCTCTTTGGGTTGTCAAGATGATTGAACAGCGTCGGCAAACCGTGATGCGCATTGCCCGTTCCATTGTGGATGTGCAGGCCACATTCTTTACGGAGGGCGACAGGGGACTGAAACCCTTGACGATGAAACAAGTGGCGGAAGAAGCGGACGTGCACGAGTCGACAGTGAGCCGCGTGGTCAACGGCAAATATATGCAAACTCCTGTGGGACTGTATGAAATGAAATACTTCTTCACAACCAATCTGGGCGGCGGCGAAGCGGGCGTCAGTTCCAAAAGCGTACAGGCCATGATTCGGGAAATGGTCGACGCGGAAGACAAAAAGAAGCCCTTAAGCGATCAAAAGATTGCGGAAGAACTGGCCAAAGAGCAAATAAAAGTGTCTCGGAGAACGGTTGCCAAATACCGCGAAGAAATGGGAATTTTATCTTCGGCAAAACGGAAGCGGAGAGGATAAAAAATCTCAGAAATTCCCTTGTTTTTTTTATAGAGATTGATTATAATAACCCTTGGACGGGTTATTTTTTTTACGGGTGCTGGGACATAATCAGAGCATGCGGGACAAAAAATGTCCATCCTATACATAGAACGAGCTTTTTCCCAACATCAAGACAAGGGAGGGGGATGGCGATGAGTTCACTATTAAAACTCGCGAAAGTCGTGGTTCCCGAGATGGTGCCGCTTCTGGAAAAGCGTTTTGAAGTTTTGCGAAGCATTCATTATCAGGGTCCCATCGGCCGACGGTCGCTGGCAACGAATCTGGGGATCGGCGAACGCATTGTGCGTGCTGAAATCCAGCTGCTCCAGCAACAGGGCCTGGTGGATATTCAGTCTTCCGGGGTGATGATTACGCCTTACGGGGCGTCCATTTACCAGCAATTGGAACACATGATTCATGATATTCGGGGTATGCAAAACCTAGAGGCGAAAGTAAAGGAAGCATTGGACATTTCTCATGCCATTGTCATTCCGGGTGATTGTGATCAAGATCCTTTGGTATTGCGCGACGCGGCGAAATCGGCTGCCTTGCAGTTGAAACAGTCTGTTAAAGACCATATGACGATCGGCGTGACGGGCGGGGCGACCATCTACCAGGTGATGATGGAGATGTCACAGCAGAAGGGGTTGAAAAACACCAAGGTCATTCCGGCACGCGGCGGGATCGGCGGCAGTCTGGAAATGCAGTCCAATCATATTGCAGCGCGACTGGCTGAAAAATTGGGCGGCTCTTACCGGTTGCTTCATGTGCCTGACAATATCAGTTCCAATGCCAAGGAAAGCTTGATGAAAGAGCCAGAGATACTAAATCTTGTAACGGACCTTCATGCGTTGGATATTTTGCTTTTTGGAATCGGCCGTGCCGACCAGATGGCAAGGCGGCGAAAGTTGCCGGAAAAAGAACATGAAGAATTGTTGAATCAAGGTGCAGTTGGAGAAGCTTTTGGGTATTATTTCGATGTACGGGGTCGCATCATCAAAGACTCCAACACCATAGGGATCAGCCTGCAGGACTATCAGCGGATTCCGGTGGCGATAGCCGTGGCTTGCGGATCCAGCAAAGCCAAGGCGATTCATGGCCTTGCGAGCCTGAGAAAAGAGATCATTTTGGTGATCGACGAAGGGGCGGCAAGGGAAATTGTTAACTTGGGGGAAAGTAATTGATTGTCAATTACTTTAAATAAATGGTTTATATAAGGAGGAAACATTCATGGCAATTAAAGTGGGTGTCAATGGTTTTGGCCGAATCGGTCGAAATGTAGTACGTGCAGCATTTGAGCGCAACGTAGAGGAAATCGAGATCGTTGCAATCAACGATATGTCTGGTGTGGAAGCAGCAGCACATTTGTTCAAGTATGATTCTTTGATGGGCAAGTTCGACGGTACAGTTGAAGTTGTAGACGGAGATCTTGTTATCAACGGCAAAACAATCAAAGTGGTATCCGACAGAAACCCTGAAAATCTTCCTTGGGGAGAGCTAGGCGTTGATATCGTAATCGAGTCAACTGGTGTATTCCGTACGCATGAAGGTGCGTCTAAACACATCAAAGCCGGCGCGAAAAAAGTTATCATCTCTGCTCCTGCAAAAGGTGAAGACATCACAGTTGTTATGGGCGTTAACGAAAAAGATTACGACGCAGCGAACCATCACATCGTTTCCAACGCATCTTGCACAACAAACTGCTTGGCGCCATTCGCGAAAGTTATTGTTGACAAGTTCGGCGTTGAAAAAGGTTTGATGACAACAGTTCATTCATACACAAACGACCAAAAGATTTTGGATGCGCATCATTCTGACATGCGTCGTGCACGTGCAGCGGCAGAGTCTATCATTCCAACTTCAACAGGCGCAGCGGTTGCTGTAGGTTTGGTTGTTCCTGAGTTGAAAGGTATTGTTGACGGTATGGCAATGCGTGTTCCAACTCCAACGGTTTCAGTTGTTGACATCGTATTTGAATTGAAAAACGCAACAACAAAAGAAGCGGTTAACGCAGCTTTGAAAGAAGCGGCTGAAGGCGAATTGAAAGGTATCCTAGGATACTCTGACGAGCCATTGGTATCTATGGACTACCGAAAAGACCCTCATTCTTCAATCATTGACGGACTGTCTACAATGATGGTTGGCGACAAAATGGTGAAGATCGTATCATGGTATGACAACGAGTGGGGATACTCAAACCGTTGTGTTGATCTAGCGATCTACATGGTACAACAAGGTCTATAGAATCGATTAAAATCGAATAAACAGGACATCTTGGAGAATCCGGTTATGTAGAGATACATAACCGGTTTTGCCATGAGAACAAATAAAGAATAGGAGTGAATCACACATGTTAAATAAAAAATCTGTTACTGATTTAGCCGTAGCGGGTAAAAAAGTACTTGTGCGATGCGATTTCAATGTACCAATGAAAGACGGCGCAATTACAAATGACGCTCGTATCCAAGGCGCGCTTCCCACTATCGAATACTTGATTGAGAATGGCGCAAAAGTCATCTTGATGTCGCATTTGGGTCGACCAAAAGGCGAAGCGAAACCCGAATTCTCTCTAGCGCCTGTAGCGGTTCGCTTGGGCGAGTACCTGAAAAAAGACGTTTTGTTTGCGGATGACGCCGAAGTAGTTGGCGAAAATGCGAAGAAAATGGCGGCAGACATGAAAGAAGGCGACGTACTTCTTCTTCAAAATACACGATACCGAAAAGAAGAAACGAAAAACGGCGAAGAATTTGCAAAAGAGCTGGCTTCATTGGCGGATCTTTATGTGAATGACGCATTTGGCACAGCGCACCGTGCGCATGCTTCCAACGTTGGTGTTTCTGCGCTTCTGCCATCTGCATTGGGCTTCTTGGTGAAAAAGGAAATCGATGTAATGGGCAAAGCCATGGAAGCGCCGGAGCGTCCGTTTGTAGCCATCCTGGGTGGTGCGAAAGTATCCGACAAGATCGGTGTGATCGAGAACCTGCTGGACAAGGTGGATACGTTGATTATCGGCGGCGGCATGGCGTACACATTCTTTGTGGCCAAAGGATGGTCTGTAGGAAACTCTCTGCTTGAAGCGGATAAGGTTGAATTGGCCAAGTCATTGCTGGAAAAAGCGGAAGCCAAAGGCGTGAAGCTTTTGTTGCCGGTTGACAACATTGTTGCAACAGGATTCTCAAATGACGCGGAATTCAAAACAGTTAAATCAAGCGAGATTCCTGAAGGCTGGGAAGGCTTGGATATCGGTGCGGAATCCATTAAATTGTTTGAAACGGAAATCGCCAATGCGAAGACGGTTGTTTGGAACGGACCAATGGGCGTATTTGAAATGTCAAACTTCGCGCGCGGTACCTTTGCCGTAGCGGAAGCCCTGACTCAAACAGAAGCGGTAACCATCATTGGCGGCGGCGACAGTGCAGCGGCTGTCATCCAATCTGGTTATGCGGATAAGATGTCGCATATTTCAACAGGCGGCGGCGCTTCTTTGGAATTGTTCGAAGGAAAAGTGTTGCCTGGTATTGACGCAATCAACGAAAAATAGGAGGAAATCATGAGAATTCCAATTATTGCAGGAAACTGGAAAATGAATAAAACCATTGAAGAGGGTGTAGCCCTGGTCAATGGATTCAAAGCGGAAGCGGAAAACACAGACGTTGAAGTGGTTGTTTGTGTACCTTATGTGATGTTGCCGGCAGTGAAAGAAGCTTTGGCGGGATCCAAAGTGAAAATTGGCGCGCAAAACATGCATTGGGAAGAAAGCGGCGCATTCACAGGAGAAATTTCTCCAATTATGTTGAATGAATTGGGTATTGATTATGTAGTAATCGGTCACTCGGAGCGACGTGAGTACTTTGCAGAGACAAACGAGACGGTAAACAAGAAAGTGAAGTCTGCTTTGGCGCATAACCTGGCACCAATCATGTGCTGCGGCGAGACGCTTGAACAGCGTGAAGCCAACGAGCATAAGACATTGGTTGCAGCGCAGATTAAAGAAGGCGTTGCGGATCTGAGCGTAGAAGACGTGAAAAAAGTGGTAATCGCGTATGAACCAATCTGGGCGATCGGTACGGGCGTTACAGCAACTTCTGACCAAGCCAACGAAATGTGCGAGATGATTCGCGATACCTTGGCTGAGATTTATGACGACGCGACAGCGGAAGAAGTTCGCATTCAGTACGGCGGAAGCGTTAAGCCTGCCAATGTAACAGAAATCATGAACCAACCGCATATTGACGGTGCTTTGGTTGGTGGAGCGAGCTTGAAAGCAGATGACTTCACAGCGTTAATTAATTTTTAGGAGGCCATCATGGCAAAGCAGTTTGCAGGATTCATTATTCTGGACGGCTGGGGAATGGCGAAGCCTGGCATGGGCAACGCGGTTTCATTGGCCAATACGCCGAATTTTGACCGCCTGATGGAAGAGGCGCCGCATACGAAAGTTTGCGCGAGCGGACTTTGTGTCGGTTTGCCAGACGGACAGATGGGCAACTCTGAAGTCGGTCACTTGAATATCGGTGCCGGAAGAATCATTTATCAATTTTTGACAAAAATCACAAAAGACATTCAGGACGGAACAATTCTGGAGAACCAGGCGATCAAGACAGCCATGGAAAATGCGGCTAAGAAGGACAAGGCCCTTCATTTCATGGGGCTGATGTCCAATGGCGGCGTGCATTCCCATGTTGAACACCTGTATGGCTTGATGCGCATGGCCAAAGACTTGGGCGTGAAAAAGGCTTATGTTCATGTCTTCTTGGACGGACGTGACGTAGCGCCGAATGCCGGTCTTCAAGACGTGAAGAATTTGGAAGCGGAATTGAAAGCCATCGGTTTGGGTGAGATTGCTTCCGTATCGGGACGTTACTACGCCATGGACCGTGACAATCGCTGGGAACGCGTTGAGCTGGCTTACAAGGCCGTGGTTCAAGGCGAAGGCCCAACGAATGAATCAGCGGTTGAGATCGTTGAAAAATCCTATGCGGATGAAGTTTTTGATGAATTTGTGATTCCTTCTGTCGTGACGAAAGACGGTCAGCCTGTGGCAACCGTGGAAGACGGCGACAGTGTAATCTTCTACAATTTCCGTCCAGACCGGGCGCGTGAAATTACCCGTGCCATTGTCGATGACGAATTTGCAGGATTCGACCGTGAGAAGCGTGTTCACACCGAGTATGTGTGCATGACCACTTACGATGTAACCATCAAGAACGTAGAGGTAGCTTATCCGCCGGAGTCTTACAAAAACACCTTGGGTGAATATGTGGCTTCCAAAGGGTTGAAACAGCTTCGAATCGCGGAAACCGAGAAATACGCCCATGTAACCTTCTTCTTCAATGGCGGCGTGGAAGCGCCGAACGAGGGCGAAGACCGCGTGTTGATTCCTTCTCCGAAAGTAGCCACTTATGATTTGCAGCCGGAGATGAGCGCGTTTGAAGTGAAAGACAAGGCTGTTGCCCGCATTCGTTCAGGCGAATACGACTTGATGATCCTGAACTTCGCAAATCCGGACATGGTTGGTCATACCGGCGTTATTGACGCGGCGGTGAAAGCGGTGGAAACCGTGGATACGTGCCTGGGTGAAGTGCTGGCGGCGATTGAAGAAATCGGCGGCGTTGCGATTATTACGGCAGACCATGGCAATTCGGAGCAAATGCTTACTGAAAATGGCGAGCCGATGACCGCGCATACCACAAATTTGGTTCCGGCGATCTTTGCGGGAACCGGTGATTTGGACCTGAGACAGGACGGAATTTTGGCGGATTTCGCGCCAACCCTGCTTGAACTGATGGGCTTGGAGATTCCGGAAGAAATGACAGGAAAATCACTTATTAAAAAACAGCAATAAGGGTTGAAAACCCATGCATTTAGATTATAATGAATATGAATCAAATCAAAGGAGGAGCATTTCATGAGCATTATTAGTGATGTATATGCAAGAGAAGTCCTTGACTCTCGAGGAAATCCGACAGTAGAGGTTGAAGTGGTTACAGAAAGCGGCGCATTCGGTCGTGCAATTGTACCATCAGGCGCATCTACTGGCCAGTTTGAAGCGGTTGAGCTTCGCGACGGCGACAAAGGCCGTTACCTGGGCAAAGGTGTATTGGAAGCAGTAAAGAACGTAAACGAGGTAATTGCTCCTGAATTGATCGGCATGTATGACGTGCGTGAGCAAGTGGCAGTTGACCAAGCGATGATCGAGCTGGACGGAACTCCTAACAAAGGCCGTTTGGGCGCGAACGCAATCTTGGGCGTTTCCATGGCCGTAGCGAAAGCTGCAGCGGAGTACTGTGGTCTTCCATTGTACCAATACTTTGGCGGCGTAAACGCAAAGGCGCTTCCAGTGCCAATGATGAACATCATCAACGGTGGTTCTCATGCGGACAACAACGTTGACCTTCAAGAGTTTATGATCATGCCAGTTGCAGCTCCTTCATTCCGTGAAGCCTTGCGTTGGTGTGCAGAAGTTTTCCATACATTGAAAGGTGTATTGAAAGCAAAAGGATACAACACAGCAGTTGGTGACGAGGGTGGATTCGCTCCAAACTTGGGATCTAACGAAGAAGCGCTTCAAGTAATTGTGGAAGCAATCGAAAAAGCTGGTTTCAAACCAGGCGACGAATTCCGCATTGCAATGGACCCTGCTTCTACTGAGTTCTACGAAGAAGAAACTGGTCTTTACAACCTGGCAAGCGAAGGCCGCAAGTTGACTTCTGAGCAAATGGTTGACTACTACGCTGAATTGGTTGAAAAATACCCAATCATCTCAATTGAAGATGGTTTGGCGGAAGAAGACTGGGACGGACAAAAAATCTTCACTGAAAAATTGGGCAACAAGATCCAAATCGTTGGTGATGACTTGTTCGTAACAAACACTGAGCGTTTGGCGAAAGGTATCGAGTTGGGCGTAACAAACTCCATCTTGATCAAAGTAAACCAAATCGGTACAATTACAGAAACTTTGGACGCGATCGAAATGGCGAAGCGTGCAGGTTTCACAGCAGTTGTATCTCACCGTTCAGGCGAGACAGAAGATACAACAATCGCGGACTTGGTTGTTGGCACAAACGCTGGACAAATCAAGACTGGCGCGCCTTCACGTACTGACCGTGTAGCAAAATACAATCAATTGATGAGAATCGAAGAAGAATTGGATACGGTTGCTCAATACAATGGATTGAAATCTTTCTACAACATCAAAGCGTAGATTGAAACTTAGAAAAGGCCGGACTTTCCGGCCTTTTTTCATGTTCTTGAAAACATGGACCGGCTATGTTAAAATAGGTACGTTAAACACTTCATGTAGATTGGAGGGGGAAAAATGCAAACTGTACTTCATATCATCATTATTATTGCGAGCTTGGGATTGATCGCAAGTATTTTGTTGCAAGAAGGGAAACAAGCAGGTATGTCAGGTGCGATTGGCGGTGGAGCTGAGCAAATCTGGGGCAAACAAAAGGCAAAATCATACGAAACAAAGCTTGAAAGAGCGACTACGATTTTGGCAGTTGTGTTCCTGATTTCTACGCTTGTATTGACAATCGTTCAATAAAAAAATCTAACTCAATGCATGGTTTAGATTAAGGAGGATGTAAAGAATTGAATAACATGATTGTAGCAGCACTGGTAGGCATCGTTGCTCTTGGATTTGCGGTGTATAAAGCACTGTCGATCCAGCGGGTGGAAGCGGGCTCTCCGCGCATGGCGGAGATTGCCGGTTACATCCACGACGGGGCGATGGCGTTCTTGACGAGAGAGTACAAGACGCTGGCGATGTTTGTTGGGGTTCTATTCGTCGTACTCAGCTTGCTGATCAACTTGCCGACGGCAGTTGCGTTTCTTGTAGGCGCGATTTTGTCTGCGGCGGCAGGATTCTTCGGCATGCAGGTTGCAACGAAAGCCAACGTGCGTACAGCCAATGCGGCCAAGGAAGGTGGAATGAACAAAGCCCTTTCCGTTGCCTTTTCAGGCGGTGCCGTAATGGGGATGAGCGTGGTTGGCTTGGGTCTTTTGGGCGTATCGATGATCTTTTACGTATATGTCGGAGAGAACGCGACCGTTGAGATGATGGCGACTGCAGCCAGCCGGATTGCCGGCTTTGGTTTGGGGGCTTCCTCCATCGCGTTGTTTGGACGTGTGGGCGGCGGCATCTACACCAAGGCAGCCGATGTAGGCGCGGACCTGGTAGGCAAGGTGGAAGCCGGAATTCCGGAAGACGACCCTAGAAACCCTGCAGTTATTGCAGACAATGTTGGAGACAATGTCGGTGACGTGGCCGGAATGGGCGCGGACTTGTTTGAATCGTATGTAGGCTCGATTATTTCGGCCATTACATTGGGGATTGTAACTTACGGTGCAAACTTGGATCTGACGGCGAAAGCCGTGGCGTTCCCGCTTCTATTGGCGGCAGCAGGCATCTTGTCATCCATCGTCGGTACGATGTTTGTTCGTGCCGGAGAGAACTCTGATCCGCAGCGTTCTTTGAACATTGGTACTGCAGTAAGTTCCGTATTGGTTGTTGGTGCTTCTTACTTCTTGAGTAAGAGTCTCTTGGGAGAAGTCTCTCCATTTTTTGCGATTGTTACCGGTCTTATTGTTGGTCTTTTAATTGCAAAGATTACGGAGTACTACACATCTACAGCATATCGTCCAGTGCATGGCATTGCGCGTGAATCGCAAACAGGCGCTTCAACCACCATTATTTCCGGTCTGTCCGTAGGCATGTTGTCCACGGCATTGCCGATTATTGTGTTGGCGGCGGGCATCTTGATTGCGTATTACTTCCAAGGCTTGTATGGCATCGCTTTGGCTGCGGTTGGCATGCTGTCAACGGCGGGCATGACGATTGCCGTTGACGCTTATGGACCGATTGCGGACAATGCAGGCGGCATTGCCGAAATGTGCGAATTGCCGAAAGGCGTGCGAAAGATCACGGATCAGCTGGATGCGGTGGGCAATACCACGGCAGCCATTGGCAAGGGTTTTGCCATTGGCTCTGCGGCGCTTACAGCTTTGGCCTTGTTCTCGTCTTATATCGCTGCGGTTGAGCTGCAGACAGGGGAAACACTGACGATTCTATTGACAGATCCGGATGTTATTGCAGGCTTGTTGATTGGCGGCATGTTGCCGTTCCTGTTCTCAGCGATTACCATGCAGGCGGTAGGAAAAGCGGCGAACTCCATGATTGAAGAAGTGCGTCGTCAATTCCGTGACATCCCTGGACTGATGACCGGGGAAACCGTACCGGAATACAGCAAGTGTGTCGATATCTCTACAGCAGCAGCCCTTAGGGAAATGATTCTTCCTGGATTGATCGCGGTAATCGCACCAATCGTAATGGGGGTATTTGTTGGTCCTGCGGCTTTGGGCGGCATGTTGGCGGGTTCTTTGGTATCCGGCGTATTGTTGGCGATCTTTATGGCCAATGCAGGCGGTGCTTGGGACAATGCAAAGAAATATATTGAAGAAGGCAACTACGAAGGCAAAGGCTCCGACGCCCATAAAGCGGCAGTCGTGGGCGATACGGTCGGTGATCCCTTCAAGGATACATCCGGTCCGTCCATCAACATTTTGATCAAGTTGATGACGATTGTAGCCTTGGTATTTGTACCATTATTCTTGTAAAAGTGAGAGAAGCGCAAGCTTCTCTCTTTTTTTGATTTTCCTGCGAAATTCCGGTATAATGAAGTGAATTTGCGGAGGTGAAACATGGAAGCAAACATATTGGGAATCAACACCCATTTTACAATAGAAGGAGAAGGCGAACCGATTGTTGTTCTGCACGGCTGGGGGGCGAATCTGACGACCATGCAGTCCATTACCGATCTCTTAAAGGAGCGGTATCAAGTGATTGCGGTGGACATGCCGGGCTTTGGGAAAAGCGAAGAGCCGAAGACGGTTTGGAACTCCTACAATTTCGCGGACCATATCGAAGCGCTGCTTGAATCTCTAAACATCGATCGATTCCATCTATTGGGCCATTCCCACGGCGGACGTGTATCTATTATCCTGGCCAGCAGACATCCGGAACGGGTTGGCAAGATGGTGCTGGTGGACAGTGCCGGTCTGATTCGAGAAAAGAGTCTGAAAGTGAAGCTGCGGATTCGCGCCTTTAAGGTTTTGAAGCGAGTCTATCAGATTCTGACCTTTTGGGACCGTTCGGACACAAAGATGGAAAAGTTCTACCGAAAGTTCGGTTCCGACGATTACAAGGCCACTCCGGGAATTATGCGACGCATTATGGTGCGGGTGCTGGCAGATGACCTGCGTCCTCAGCTCCCGAAAATCAAGGCATCTACCCTGCTGGTTTGGGGGGCGGATGATCAGGATACGCCTGTGGAAATGGGAAGAATCATGGAGTCTGAAATTCCGGATGCCGGCTTGGTTGTTTTTGAACAAGCGGGACATTATTCCTTTTTGGATCAGATTGGGCGATTCCAGGCAGTAATGCGCGTATTTATGAAAATGGAGGAAGTAAAATGACAATTAACTATAGCTTGATGGGACTGGTTGCTCTTGTTTGGGGCGCCGTGATCAGCAAGCGTGTGACGTACTATTTGCATATGGCGCAGTTGGAAGGCTATAAGCCGGAAGCCTTTACGGGATGGAAGCAACACCATGTTGACCGGGGATTCAATGCAACCCATCGGGGCGCCTTGATTTTTGGTGTCTTGCTGTGTGTCGCGCTCGTTTTGGGACAAGCCTTTATCTGGATCAGCATTGGCATGATGGCCTTGCTCTTGATGACATGGATGCAGCCGGCAGAAGAAGTGAAAAAGCCCCTGGTCATGACTGGACGGGCCAAACGGCTGCGAATGGCGTGGATGCAGTTGACAGGGTTAATCCTCTTGATCCTTGCCTTGATCGGATATTTCTTTAATGGATTTGGCGGATTGGCGGTTGCCCTGTATTTCGCTTTCGTTCTATCCAATGGATTCTGTTATTATCTGATGTTGGCAGCAGTGATTCTACGGGTGCCCTATGAGAACAAGATCAATCAAGGCTTCTATGATCAAGCCCATGGCAAGATCCAATCGCGAGAAGACCTGAAAGTGGTGGGGATCACCGGCAGCTTTGGAAAGACCAGCACGAAATTCATCACGGGAACGATTTTGAAGGAAAAGTTCAACACCCTGGTGCCGCCATCCAGTTTCAACTCGACCATGGGGGTCTGCAAGGTTGTCAACAATGATTTGAAAGCCGAGCATGAGGTATTCTTGTGCGAAATGGGCGCTCGCGCCATGGGACAGATCGAAGAGCTGGCCAAACTGGCGGAACCGCAGATTGGTGTGATTACCGCCATCGGTCCGACCCACTTGGAGACCTTCGGCCATGTGGGCAACATTATGAAGACCAAGTACGAGTTGATCGAAAACTTGCCTTGCGACGGCATTGCTGTTTTCAACTACGATGATCCGAATGTGAAGAAGCTGGCAGATAAAACCTTCAAAGAGAAGGTGCTCTACGGCATTGACGCGGATCCGGAAACCCTGGATTTGCGGGCGGAAAACATTCAAGTCAACATGAAGGGATCCACCTTTGATCTTGTCGACAGGGAAGGCAACCGGGCGGCGTGTCAGACGAAACTCTTGGGCAAGCACAATATCCACAATATCCTGGCGGGTGCCAGTGTGGCAAAAGTCCTGGGCATGACCCTGAATGAAATTTCAGCGGGGATCGCAAAGATTGAACCGGTGGAACACCGCTTGCAGTTGATTGATCCCGGCACAGGCGTTTTGGTCATCGACGATGCCTTCAACTCCAACCCGGTCAGCTCGAAAGCGGCATTGGATGTTCTGGATGCCTTCAACACCGGCAAGCGGGTGATTGTAACACCGGGCATGGTGGAACTGGGCGAGACCCAGGATGCGGCCAATGAGAAATTCGGCGAGTATATTGCCGATGTTTGCGAAGCGGTTGTACTGGTGGGACCCAAACAGACAGAACCGATTCAAAAGGGTTTGGCCAACAAAGACTATCCTAAAGATCAGATTCATATTGTGCGTACCATGGCCGAAGTGCAAGCACTTTTGGGGCAGCTTCTTCAACCGGGTGATGTGGTGCTTTTCGAGAACGACTTGCCCGACACATATAATGAATAGAAACAAGTCTACAGGCGGTGATCACCGCCTGTTTTTTCTTATGTCCTTATGGTAAAATAGGGAGAGAGATTCGAGAATTGGAGGAGAACGAAATGGAAAGACGACTAAGTGTCGGTGTGATTTTTGGCGGTCGAAGCGTAGAGCACGAGGTTTCTGTTGTAACAGGCCTGCAGGTGCTGGAAAGTTTGGATCTAGCCAAATACAAACCGGTTCCAATTTATATTGATAAAGAAGGAAAATGGTGGACAGGGGATGCCTTGTTTGACATTATGAATTTTAAAAATAATACCTTGAAGGGATTGGTGGAATGCGTACCGGTTGCCCGAAGCAATGATTTCACCCTTTATCGTGATCCCATGGCTCGAAAAATGTTCGAGTCCAAGGAAGTTGTCAAAGTGGATCTGTTCTTCCCTGTGGTTCATGGAACCAATGGAGAAGACGGAACCTTGCAAGGCTTGTTCGAAACCATGAACATTCCTTATACCGGTTGTGGCGTTGTTGCCGCTGCGGTTGGCATGGACAAGGTCTTGATGAAGTCTGTTTTCAAGGCGGAAGGCCTGCCGATTGTGCCTTATATCTGGTTCTACAAAGGACAGTGGAAGAATGAAAAGGATGCCTTGATCGAACAGGCTGAAGCCATTGGCTATCCATTGGTGGTAAAACCTGCAAATCTAGGTTCCAGCATTGGCATCTCAAAAGCTGATGACAAGGAAGGGTTGATTCAAGCCATAGAAGTAGCAATGAGCTACGATCGCAAAGTGATTATCGAGAAGGCGATTGTGCCCCTTCGTGAGATTAATTGTGCGGTAATGGGCCGTGACTCCGATTTGCTGGCATCTGTATGCGAAGAACCTGCAACCTGGGAAGATTTCTTGTCTTATGAGGATAAGTATATTAATGGCGCCAAGGGCGGCAAAGGTGGAAAAGGCATGCAGTCAGCCAAGCGACGCATTCCGGCAGACATTCCAGACGAGACATCGGCAACCATTCAAAAAATGGCCAAGGGTGCTTTTCGGGCTATTGACGCACGTGGCGATGCCCGCATTGACTTCTTATTGAACGAAGCAGGAGAGGTTTTTGTCAACGAGATTAACACCCTGCCTGGCTCCATGGCATTTTATCTGTGGGAAGCCGGAGGGATTTCATTTAAAGAGCTTTGCAGCCGTCAGATTGAACTGGCCTTGGCAGCACATGCAGAAAAACAAGAAAATGTCACTTCCTATGATGTGAAACTGTATCAAAGGATGGGTGGCGGCGTGAAAAAATAGGGGCGTAATGCTCCTATTTCCATTCAAGGAGAAATTATGGAACTGAAAGAAAAAATTATCGCGGTTCTGGTGGATCGCGAACCAATCCCCTTAAGCAAGCGGGACTTGGCCAATCTCTTTCAAATTGACCGGGATACGAAGAAAATATTCTATGATATTATCGATGCCCTGGTTGAAGAAGGAGAATTGGTAAACAGAAAACAACGCTTTGGTCTGCCGGAATGGATGGGCTATCGTCGAGGAGTCATGATGGCTAGTCAGCGGTCTTTCTATTTTTGTCGTCCGGAACGGGTGATTGAAAATGACATTTTTATTGCAGGAAGAGCAACTAAGGGTGCTTATGACGGCGATACGGTTTTGATTCGCCTTATCCGGGAAGAAAAAGAGGATGGCAGAAAAGCGGAAGGTGTTGTCGAGCGGATTTTAAAGCGAAAGTCGACCAGTTTTTTCGGCACTTTCCAAAAGACCAAAAGCTTTGGATTTGTCGTTCCTGACGACAAAAAAGTGCGGGGCGATATCTTTATTCCCAAGGGAAAGATGATGAACGCAAAAGATGGCCAGAAGGTCATTGCGAAAATCACCAAATGGCCTGAAAATGGCAAAAAAGCCGAAGGTGAGATCACTGAGGTTGTAGGCAATCCAAGAGATCCCGGCATTGATATTGCCGAGATTATTCATAAGCATGAATTGCCCAAAGGATTTCCAAAGAAAGTAGTAACGGAGGCCAAACGTTTCACAGAACTTTCAGAGGTTGAAATTGAAGGACGCGAGGATTGGCGTGACGCATTGGTCTTCACCATTGACGGCGCGGATGCTAAGGATTTGGATGATGCCATCTCTATAAAGCGTCTGCCGGACAATCGCTTTGAATTAGGCGTTCATATTGCAGATGTGACGCATTATGTGCATGAATACAGCGAATTGGACAAGGAAGCCCGCAAACGGGGTACCAGTGTCTATTTGGTAGACCGTGTAATTCCCATGTTGCCAAAACACTTGTCCAATGGCCTTTGCAGTCTGCATCCAGGTGTGGATCGCCTGACACTGTCGGTGATTATGACCATCTCAGCCAAGGGTGAGGTGGAAGATGCAAGGGTCGCGGAAACGGTAATTCATTCCAAGGCTCGTTTGATCTATACGGATGTATCGGATTTGATCCAGTATATGGATGAATCGCAATTCGACAATGAAGAGCTCATTCAAGCCCTTCGGGATGCAGCCGTACTGGCAGGTAGACTGCGCCATAGAAGAGAACAGCGAGGCAGCATCGACTTCAACTTCGATGAAGCCAAGGTGATTCTTGATAAGAGCGGAGTGCCCATTGAGGTGAAAAAGGCGGAACGCAGAATTGCCAACCGCATGATTGAGGAATTTATGCTGATTGCCAATGAGACCATTTCCGAACGCTATTATTGGCTGGAGATCCCATTCCTTTATCGGGTGCATGAAACACCGGATGATGAAAAGATTGAGTCCTTTGTTCATTTCGTCAATCACTTCGGCATTACCATGAAGGGGCGCACAGGCATTCATCCAAAAGCGCTTCAACAGGTCATGGATACGGTCATGGGCAAGCCGGAAGAGGCAGTTGTCAGCATGGTCATGCTGCGATCGTTAAAGAAAGCAAAATACTCAGCCAAGAGCGAGGGTCACTTTGGATTGGCTGCCGAATACTACAGCCATTTTACGTCTCCGATCAGGCGATATCCGGATTTGCAGATCCACCGCATTATCAAGGAGCATATCAATGGACATATGAATGTCAAGCGCATCAAGCATTATGAGAAATTATTGCCGGGTGTGGCGGATATTACTTCTGATCGAGAGCGAAAGGCCCAGGATGCGGAACGTGAAAGCGTGAAGCTGAAAATGACGGAGTACATGCAGCAGTTCTTAGGAGAAATCTTTACTGGGGTTATCTCAGGCGTAAGCGGCTTTGGATTTTATGTGGCATTAGACAATACCGTTGAGGGCATGGTGCCGCTAGACACTCTGGAAGGCTCTTTTGAGTTCAATGAGACCCATTTCTGTGTGGAGGATCCTTTCTCTGGAAAGAGCTATCATTTGGGCGATCCAGTTAGAATTATGGTGGCCAGAACCGATCTGGAGAGACGGTTGATTGACTTTGTTCTGGCAGATTGACGATGTTGTCGGGAGATGCTATAATAAGTAAGCATCTCCTGATGAAACAAATGTACGATTTTTTCGTCAGAAGAAATGAGGGGTAGAGTATGGACGGAATTCGCGTCATTGCAAACAACAAAAAAGCACGCCATGAATACTTTATTGAAGACACCTACGAATGCGGGATTGTTTTGACAGGAACAGAAATCAAATCGATTCGACAGGGTAAGGTAAGTCTCAAGGAAGCATATTGCGGCGTAACAGCAGGCGAGATTTTCGTGTACCAGATGAATGTCAGCCCGTACGAGCAAGGAAACATCTACAATGTGGATCCAGTTCGTACAAGAAAGCTGCTCATGCACAAGAAACAGATTGCCAAACTGGCAGGTCAAGTGCAGCAGCAGGGTTATTCAATCGTACCTCTGCGTCTTTATTTAAAGGCAGGAAAGGCCAAGTTGGAGATTGCTCTTGCCAAGGGTAAGAAACTCCATGACAAGCGCCATACCTTAGCCAAGAAAGATGCTGATAGACGTATGAAACGCGCCATGCGCGATCATTAATCACCATGGGGGTGAAAATGGTTTCGACGGGGGTTTGGAACGTTTTGTAGCCGGGGATGTTGTGACACGTTCATCTAAAAAGCGGTCAGTAAACACAAAAGCAAACGATAATTACGCTTACGCTGCCTAAGCTATAAGGCAGTAGCTCCTGACTGGTCGACCTGCAGGCCGGACTTGAGCTCCATTTAAAGCAGGAAACGACTTATGGCTTGCCTGGACCATAAGGTCGTATCACAGGCTCGCTCGTGTCTCCGCTAGTTGTTGGGGGGCGACATGGGTTAAACTTTAATCAACAACTATCCCAGTAGAAGCAAACCGGAAAGGACTTTCGGACGTGGGTTCGACTCCCACCATCTCCACCACAGATAAACGACCTTCGGGTCGTTTTTTGTTGTGCCAAAATTTTGGAGTATAACCATCTTTAATCCTTATCCACTTGGACGATGAAAACACGTTTGAATGCTTTTCTAAATTTGTTAATGAGGCGTTTAAAAAGGCCAAGAATAAACAGAGAGAAAAAAGGCGAAATAAGTGTTTATAAAAATAAACATCGAGTTGAAAATAAACAAAAAAACGATATTTACACAACTAAAATTATAGCTCATAATAAAACTATAATTAGAATTTTCAAAAAATAACAATTATGGAGGATATTATGAGAAAAAGACAAATAATGTCATTTGCTTTGATTGTCATGATGCTTCTTGCAAGCATCCCGAGTCTGGCTTTTGCAGATGTAACACCGCAAGCGCCGGACAAAAAGGTGAAGTTTCTGGTTAAGCATGCGGACAATGAGCGCTTGCGTGCCATGTTTTACCCAGAGGAGGCAACCGTCTCCGATGGAACGGTGATCTTACCGGACCAGCCGGCAGAATCTGTTGAGCAACCGCCAATCGAAGAACCGGCAGCCGAGGAGCCTGTTGAGGAAGAGCAAGCAACACCGGTAGACGAACTGGTAGTCGAAGAACCAGTTGGGGAAGAAATAGAGGCGCCGGTAGAAGAACCGGCAACCGAGGAACCAGCTGAGGAAGAAACCACAGCACCAGTGGAAGAACCGACAGTCGAGGAGCCTGCTGAGGAAGAGCCAGCGGCGCCGGTAGAAGAACCGGCAACCGAGGAACCAGCTGAGGAAGAAACCACAGCACCAGTGGAAGAACCGACAGTCGAGGAGCCTGCTGAGGAAGAGCCAGCGGCACCGGTGGAAGAACCGACAGTCGAGGAGCCTGCTGAGGAAGAGCCAGCGGCACCGGTGGAAGAACCGGCAGTCGAGGAATCAGTTGAGGAAGAACCCACAGCACCAGTGGAAGAACCAACACCGGTTGTATCTGAACTTATATGTGAAGAAGTTACCAATGACTTAATGCTGGTGGAAGCGACCTATGAAGAGATTCAGGCATTGGTGGAAGATCCGGATGTCTACGCAGTGGAAGTGGATGCCGAGGTACATATCACAGAAGAGATTATGCCGGGCAATCTGATTGCCATTGGCATGGAGCAGATTCAGGATGAAAGCTTTCAGGGTCAAGGCATCAAGGTGGCTATTCTGGATACGGGCATTGATGTAGAAAACACCGATTTGAACCTGGTGGGAGGCATTTCCTTCGTGGAAGGCGACAGCTTTGATGACACCAATGGACACGGGACCGCCCTTGCAGGCATTATCAATGCCCAAATCAACAATGAGGGTTTGATTGGTATGGCACCGCAGGCGGAACTCTATGCTGTTAAGGTTTTAGACAGTACGGGTACCGGCTACTATAGTGACGTTATCCAAGGATTAGCGTGGTGCCAAGAAAACCGAATGGACATTGTAGTCATGAGTTTTGGAGCAGACCAGTATTCAGGGATTTTGCACGAATCCGTGCAGGGTATGTACTACCAAGACGGATTGATGATTGCAGCAGCAGGCAATACAATACAAGTCCAGTATCCGGCAGCCTACCCAGAGGTTATGGCAGTGGGTGGTGTAGACGAGACTGGTTTGCCTACTTATGTATATGCAAATGCAGATTTGGTGGATCTCTATGCCTTGGGGACGGGCATTGAATCCTATGATATGAATCAGGGACAAGCCCTTTACGCAGGCACATCCTTTTCCGCAGCGGAAGCTGCAGGAGCAGCTGCAGCCCTTTGGTCATATGATCCAGTGAAAACCAATGACATGGTAAGAGCCAGCCTGGTTTCTTCCTGCACACCGGAAGACCCGGCAGCTTCGCCGATCCTTGAGATGTTGCCGGTCTACAACGACGCCGTGAACGGCGTGGTGGTAGATCCTGGTGACAACACCGGCGAGGTGGACCCTGATGAGAACACGGACGCGGAAGTGAACGCAAGCGAAGTGGTTTCAGGGCAAGATGTCTTCGGGAACGATCAACCGATTCAATTCTCTGTTAAGTTTTCTCACGATCACGATGTCGTAGAAGCGGCTACCAAAGATGGGGGAACTGTACTGGATACAGACTCCGTCAGTAATGTTGTCGGTGGATTTGAAGGAGGAGCTTATACGGGACAAAGCTATGATTTTGATTTTGCCCCAATACCGTATAAAGGCAATTACATAGCTGATTTCAAACCGAAATCCTTAAATGAGGAAACCGGAGAATGGCAGATTGAGTATCCATTCGACGAGCCGTTTACAGTCATCCAACCCGACTTGGTACCAACAATTACCCATGTGAATCTGGGAGAAGTGGTTGTTGACGAAGCGACTGACTCATTGCACCAAGATCCCTTGGTAAAAGTGACGGTTCAAGTAAAGAATGTGGATGAGTACCGATACCAGGGTGATGTAACAGTCAAGGCGTATCTGGAAAAGCAAAACGAGAATCTGCAGACAGTTCGCATTTTGTTGGATTCGGTTACGCAAAACCGCACCATTCAAAGTGGTGAGATCGTTGATTATGTATTGGCGTGGGATCCGATTGCAAACAATGACGGCGAGTATGTTATTGAAGCTGAAGTGTTGACATCAAACGGGAACTACGAACCTAGCGACAACAACACAGCTTATTACGGAGATATGGTCTCACTTTCCACAAGAATCATGGGCGGCAAGGAACAAACCATCTGTTATCTTGCAGACCCCGTTGCAGCGGCAACAGGCAACTATACCGTGGAAGTGGAAGACGTCGCCATTGCAGGCAAGGCGCCAATTCAGCTGATGCGCTACTACCACGGTCGGGATTATACGGAATCCAGCCTTGGCAAGCAGTGGAGGCATTCCTATGATTCATACGCAACCCAGGTGGCGGAATACACCAAGGTCTATTTCGGGGACGGACATGCGGAGTTTTTCTACGCCAATGAAGCGGGAAAGTTGAGTTTTGACACATCTGTATATAAGAATGTGTATTACAACAGCGTGAACCAACTGATATTGGAAACCAAGGCCGGCAAGACATACACCTACGAAAACGGGCTGCTTACAACCATTGAAGACGAGCAGAGCGTTTGGAACCTGACTTATGCCAACAGCAAGCTGGCCAAGGTTGAAAGCCAGAGCGGCTGGGTTGAATTTTTCTACGATGGAGAGAAACTGGATCATGTAACAGATTCTGCCGGAAGAACAGTAGACTACCAATACACAAACGGGTTCCTGACAGGAATCACCAATGTGGACGGTCATACATGGGGCTATGCTTACAATGCGGCGGGATTGATTGAAAAGACCATTGACCCGAATGGGACCATTGAAATCGTCAATGAGTATGATGAGAGCAGCCGTGTGGTTCAACAGATCAACGAAGATGGAACCAGTACCTCCTTCGTCTACTCGGAAGAAGCAACGGTATTCACGGACAAGGATGGCACCGTAAGCACCTACTACAAGGACGAACTTGGCCGCGTCAATTACAAGGTGTACCCGCACGGGGAAGAGAAGTATGTTTTCGACGAAACCGACAACCTGATTGAAACCACGGATAAAAACGGCAACATCACAAACTACTTCTATAATGCAGACGGCAACCTGGAGCGGGAAGTCAACGCCCTGGGCGAAGAGACAACCTACACCTATACGCCGGAAGGCAAGGTGGCAACCGTTACAGACCCTGAAGGGGGAACCACCTATTACAGCTACAACGCTTTCGGGCAAGTCAATTCGGTTGTTGACGAACTGGGTCGTGTTATCACCTTGAACTTCGACGGGGACGGAAATGTCTCAGCGACCATTTTGCCGGATGGTACAGTTACAAACATGATGTATGACGCCATCGGAAACGTCACAGCCATTACCGATGCCGACGGAAACACCCAAAGCTTCGGCTATGACGCGGCAAACCGTGTGGTTTCTACATCCAACGCCAGAGGCATGGTAACAGAAACCTCCTACCTGCCAAGTGGCAGGGTGGACACCATTTCGTATCCGGACGGAACCCAAATCAGAAAGAATTACAATAACCGAGGCGAACTGATTCGAACCGTTGATGAAGAGAACAGAATCACTTCCTACACCTACACGGTGATGGGAGACCTGGATACAGTAACGGCGCCGGACGGCACAGTCACAGGCTATGACTATGATGCCATGCAAAATCTGACCGCCATTACCTTCACAGATGGTAGCCAGATTCACTAAAGCTATGACAATGCTGGAAGAATGCTGACAATGACGGACCAGGAAGGAAACCTGACTTCCTATGGCTATGACAATTTCGGCAACCTGATTTCAGAAACGGATCCTTTGGGCAACACAACTGTCTATGAGTACGACGCCTTGAACCGACTCGTGGCCGTGGTTGACGCCAATGGAAATAGAATAGAAACAACCTACCGCTTTGACGGCCAGGTAACAAGCGTAACAGATGCGCTATTCAACACCAGTCAGCGAGTCTATGACGCCGCAGGTCAGTTGGTCAAAGAAGTTGACGCCCTAGGCGGTGAGGTCATCTACACCTATGATCTGTTGGGTCGTGTGAAAACTAAAACCGATCAACTGGGCAACACCGAACGCTACAGCTACAATGCCCTAGGGAAAGTCACCCAGGTGATTTACCCAGACCAAAGCCAAGAGAATTTCGCATATGATGGAAATGGCAACCTGGTCTTGGCGACAGATGCTTTGGGCAATCAGACATCGTATAGCTATGATGAGCGTGACCGTTTGGTTTCCATTACCGATGCGGCAGGATTTACAACGACCATGACCTATACGGCAGCCGGGCAGCTGGCAAGCGTGACCGATGCGGAAGGCTATCAGACAAGCTTTGTTTATGACGGCTTAGACCGGGTCATCAAGGAAAAGGATAAAAATGGCGACGAGACAAAATACGTCTACGACGGGCTGGGGAACCTCAAGGAAATTCACCAATTCAACGGCTCGGAATACAGCGGACTGGACGAACTGGTTACCTACTACAGCTACAATTTGAAGGGCGAGAAGGTTCAGGAAACCGCGCCAAACGGCGGCGTGACCCTGTTTAGCTACGACGGAGCCGGAAACCTCGTTGGCCAGACAGACGCTCTGGGCGCGGCAACGGCATTCGCCTATGACGCTGTCAACAACCTGGTGCAAAAGACACTGGCGAATGGCGGCATGGAAACCTATGCCTACGATGACTTGAACCGCCTGGTTGCTGTGACAGATGCGGAAAACTTCACAGAAAGCTACGCCTATGACGCTAACGGCAACCAGATTTTCGTTACCGACAGAAACGGCAGCTCAACCCAGTACCAGTACGATGCGGCAGGACAGCTGGTGCGTGAGATTGACGCCTTGAACAACCAGACAAGCCACACCTATGATGTGCTTGGCCGATTGGTAAGAACAACAGACGCCTTGAACAACGTATACGAAAAGACCTATGATGCCGTAGGAAACAATACGGCAATCATTCTGCCGACAGGGGCGCAGACAAGCTTTACCTATGACCCTGTGGGCAACAAGGCATCTGTCACAGACGGCGAAGGGTACGCAACAACCTATGCTTATGACAGCATGGGAAGAGTGGCTTCCAGCCAAACACCTGGCGGAGTATTGGAAACCTTCGAATACGACGGGATGGGCAATCTGATGGCGACAACCGACAGAATGGGTCAGCGAACGGAATACGAGTATGATTTTATGGATCGTTTGGTGAAAACGACAGATCCAGCCCTGCATACGGAAACGGCAAGTTATACGGAACTGGGCAAAGTGGCATCCACAGCCGATAAGAACGGCAATGTAACTGTTTACGAGTATGACACTTTGGGTCGGGTAACAGCCAAAGTGGATGCCCTGAGCCAACGAACAGAGTACGTTTATGATGCCATGGGTAACCTGACAAGCCTGCGGGCATTCCGCGGCATTTCAGCTGAAACTATGGCCAGAATGAGCGAGGCCTACAGCCAGCCGACAGAAACCGTGGAAACCCAGTATGCATACAACATACGGGGTGATCTGATTCAGGAAACAACGCCAACAGGATTAATCGTTTCCTATGCCTATGACGGCAACGGAAATCTGACAGGAAAGACAGACGAACAGGGCTTTATGACCCAATTCACCTATGACGTGGCGAACAACCAGACAGCCATTGTCTATAGCGACAATAGACAGGTGACACGCCAGTACAACGCCCTCAACCAGGAAACCGCCATGACGGACTGGCTGGGTACAAAGACATACACAAGAGACGCCTTGGGCAGAATTCTCTCCTCAACGGACTTTGAAGGAAAGACAACAGGCTTCACTTGGAACAGCCGGGACCAAAAAATGACAATTTCCTACCCGGACGGCAGCCAAGTGGCGTATAATTATGATGTAAGGGGTAATCTGGCAAGTGTAACAGACGGATTTAACGCAGTTACAACATACACCTACGATGTGTTGGACCGTGTGACTAGCGAGACCATGCCGAACGGGAATGTAACTACATTCACTTATGACGCGGTTTCAAACGTGCTGGAGGAAACGGCAACAACCCAGGACGGGACTTTGGTGCTGAAGGACACCTTCACTTATGACGCCAACGGCAACAAGGTCAGCAAGGTTGAAACGGCGCTTAAAAACATTACTGTGTACAAGACGGAGGCCTACACCTATGACGCGGTCAACCAGCTGATTGAAAGTGTCAACCAAGACCAGGTGAGTGAAAAATACTTCTACGACACCCTGGGCAATAGGATCCGCAAGGAAGTCTACGACCCGAACGAGAACAAGCCGGAGATCAAGGTGACGACCTACACCTACAACAAAGAGAATCAGTTGTTGGCATTGCAGGGAGAAGACGAGGAAGTGGGGGGACACATCACCAGCGACCCTGTCACATTCACCTATGACGCGAGGGGGAACCTGACAAGAATCCAGACATTAGACGGCACCATTGGCCAGTATTACTTCGATGCAATGGGGAAAATGACGTACTCCGTCAACAAAATGGGCATCACTTCCGCCTACACATATGACGGAACAGGGGCTAGGGTCAAGCAGGCGGTTGACGCGAAGAACATCAACGTGCCGGAGACTTCAAAGCTCTATGACCAGGAACTTCTGGAAACCTTGCTGGCAGATGATGACGGATTAATCCTGAAAACAAAGAAAGAGATCAATTATGTCATTGACCCAACCTCTGTTTTCAATGATGTGCTGATGACCTATGGGATGCAGACCAAGACCCAAAGATACACGTACGGGCTTGGGGTAATTGCATTGGATACATGGCATGAAACGGAAGCGAACTGGGCGGATGTTTCCCAAGACAATTTGGAAATGAGACTCTTCTATGTCAAGGACGTACTGGGCGGCACAAGAGCCTTGGTCAAGGAAGATGGAAACCTGGGGGCTTACTACGACTACGACGCTTTTGGAACCCCAACAGAAAAGAACCACATCAAAGACCAGGGGATCAGAAGCAATGTCTACCAGTATGCCGGCTATGTTTATGATTATGCCATCAGCCTGTACTTTGTGAACGCGAGATATTACGAACCGGAGATTGGCAGATTCACCGGCAAGGATATTTTCCGTGGCGACGGGCTGAACCGATACGTCTATGTACGAAGCAATCCGATGCGGTTTGTGGATCCGAGCGGGTATTGCGCGGCTGAGGGGCAGATGGTTATTCGAACGAGTTTGAGTCTTGAGGGATTTGTGCGGATAACTGATGGTCAATTTGTGTATTATGGTGGAAATCAAGATTGGTTTTCTCCGAATAGTATAGGAGAAGCTGGAGGGTGTGGAGTTGTTGCTGCGGCGAACATTCTTGCATATTTAGCGATCATAAATGGTGATTTTGAAGATTTTTATTCTTATGATTTGCAAAACATAAGTAAAACAGATTATTCCAAGCATATGCAAGAAGTTTATGAATATGTGACACCATATAAAGTACCTGATCCGATCGGTGGATATAAAACAGAGATTCCAGAACCGATTGGAGGTATGGAGCTTGGAGGGGTTACTATTCCAACTGACATTGTAGTTCCAATAACTTTAGGTGTACCGACAATCTTGCATTTGGCAAGTGGCGTGGAAAGATTTGCTCAAGATAGAGGGGTAGAGTTAACAGCGCGTTTATCTTTCGAAAACTCACCTTTAAGTGCATCATTAGAGAGTGCAACGGGGTATATCAAAGAGGGATTGGAAAAGGATTCACCTGTTGCACTGTTGAACTATTCAAATGTTGACCTTGAGAAAATACCTTATACTAACTATCAGGGGATTGAAAGAGAATCGGGTTTTGAATGGCATTGGGTTACTATAACAGCAATTGAGGAGAATCTAAATACCGGAGAAATTAGTGTTGATGTATCGTCTTGGGGTGGAACAGCAACGCTTGACTTGAATGATGTAGTAAATAGTTCGGGCTTTGGCGGCTTGCTTTACTTTGAGTAGCAGGAAATGAGGTGGCTTATGAGACGTAAAGGTATGTTTTTTGGTTTCTTGTTGTTGCTCATCCTTGCTTCAAGTGCTTTTGTGATCAGTCAGTTAACCGTTGTGGATAAAAATCAGTTAAAGGGTGATTGGGAGATTTTTCAGGAAAAAGTGATGGATGAAAATAGTTTTATTAAGACGATTGATATCAATGGAAATAGACAATCTTTTTTCATCCATTTCACTATTACTAATGAAATGTCGGATCAAGAAATCGAAAATTTATTTTGTGAAACTAAAATGTTTCTATTTCAAGAAGATGTTTTTCAGCGATTAGTCCAGTATCATCATGATAATTATGGGGGGGGGATGTACAATATATACATTGTTTTTACACATCACGGGAATTCTAATGAGAAGTATCGTACATTCTTCTCAAGCAGCGATTCAACTGGTGAACCTGATGTAGATTCATTCAAAGAGTGGTACGTAGATATTGATGATACTACAATCAAATATGTCGAAAAAGAATAGTATTTAGTGTTTATCTAGAAGCTACTGGACATTGTCATTATCAATTCCCAGTAGCTTTTATCATTACTTTATCAAGATAAATTCACTATTCCTTTTCGTAATGAGGAAATTCTAAAAGCTAGACGGATGTTGATTGTCAAGTAAAATTGACTCACTTTTACACTTAAATCTGACCCACCTGAGGCTTGATCCCTGGTGGATCAGATTTTCTTGTAATTCCTATTATTCACACTCAGATTTGACCCACCTGTTAATGTGTAATGACTCGATAACCTGCATTTTTTAAAGAGGTTTGGTCAATGATCATCGTCCTTGATGATGACTCCAGCGTGATGTATCTGCTTAGTTCCAATAAGCGATCACCCAGCAGTTCCCGGATGAGTTGTTCCATTTCATCTGGTCGACTTTCAGCCTGCATACTTCCTGGAGAAGCCACTGGTGAACAAAGTTCATCCATGCTCATGAAGAGTCCGTCAGCTTTAGATTCGTCATGAATCTGATAGCAGTCTTTTTCCTTGTCATACTCAAACATTGGATTTTTTTGAATTCGCTTCAACACGTAATACGGCTTTTTCACCCCGTAATGGTCACGGAGAAGGTCATAAGCTGCAAGACGCCCTTCATCGTTGTATATTTGAACTACCTTGATCAACTCTTCGTCATTCACCTTTCGCATTGCATTTCTCCTCCATCCTGGAACGCTTTCTCATGGCTTCCAGCCGCTCTTTCTCATAACGGTAAACATCCAGGAAGTTCGTTGGCCTGCCATTTTCACTAACGCTCATAGAAGCATTCTCATGGACGCTGTTGCCTTCAGATACCCATTTTCGAAGGACATCTCTTTCTTCAGGTGTCATCGCTGTAACTCTTTCATATGCGTACAGATCTTGCAAAAGACGTGCTGCATTTTCATCTATTTTTGGATTCATTCTGTATCCTTTCTTGTATTCACACTGTTTTTTGACCCTTTGACACGATAGCTGTCACCCGTTATACTAAGCACATGACAGTGATGGAGCAATCGGTCAAGAATTGCCGTTGCGGCCAACTGTCCTGTAAACAGTTGATTCCACTTGCCCATAGGCAGGTTGGTTGTAATGATGAGGGAGCTTTTTTCGTATCGTTGGCGAATGATCTGGAAAAAAAGGCTCTCTCTTTCTTTGTCCATTTTTAAATAAGACAATTCATCGATAATCAACAGATCGATCTTATTCAGCTTTTTGAGTATTTCTGGCAGCTTGCCTTGGTTCATTTCATCGAAAAGCTTGTCCACAAGTTCTTTGGCGTTTACAAACAATACCTTTCGTCCTGCCTTGCAGGCGTTTTTGCCTATTCCAGTTGCAATCATGCTTTTCCCAACACCTGGCGGTCCGATAACGATGACATTTTCATGAGCATCCAGAAATCGCAAGCTGCCCAATTCTTCAATCTTATCCCGATTCAAAGTGTTGTTAAAGCCATAGTCGATGTCTCCAAGGGTTGCCGGTGATTCAAAACGAGCATTGCCCAACAGCCTTTCGCATCGGCGGGCTTTTTTTCCTTCTTCCTCAGCCGAAAGCAAACGTACCAGAAAGTCCATATATCCCATGGAGGTTGTTTCTGCTTCCGCAATAAGGTCTGAATACTGTTCCCGCATGTCAACAAGCTTGAATTGCTTCATTTTCGCCTGGATATAGGCGTTCGTGTCGTTCATTACTTGCTGCATGGCGTTTCCTCCCTTAGGGCGTGCTCATAGTAGCTGCACTCTCTTGTGAGCCCGGAAGCGCCATCATACTTGTTTTCAGGCTCCTTCTTAACTATCTCTTGCTGGACCGACAAGTGCTTGCCATTGGTATAATTTCGCAGGAGGCCTCGAAAGGATTTGATATCCATCTTATCCTCATCTACTGCAATTCCAATAAATCTGTCCAACAAAGAATCATCAAACAGTTCCTGCAACTCCATGATTTTTCTTGCATGATGCGTCGGCTGGTCAAATCTTCTTCCAGCCGCTTCCAAGTATTTGTAACCGTTGTCGAATCTGGCTGTAAAATCTCTTCGGATCTGAGGAATGGATGTACTTACCCGTTTTGCTATCGCTTCGTAATGAGCGGGGTTTGTGATGGTACTGTGTTTCGTTTTTGAGGCTTCAATGCTCATGATGAAATTTTCTTTTTTATCATAAATCTCAAGCTTGTATCCGTAGACCAGCCTGAAAAGTATTGGTTTGCCCACATACTTCACAGGAACGCTGTATTTGCTACTGTCAACGCTGACATAACTATCCGGGCTTATAATCCGTTTTTTCAATGAACTTGCACGGTAATGGAATGACGGAAGCGGTTGTAATACTTGCTTCTCTTCCAGCAGGTAGTGCAGGTTTGGAATTCGCTTTGTTGTCGTATGCTTTTCATCACACCATTCGTCCACAAATTTTTTCCCGCGATGATTGAGTTCATCCATGGTCGCAAAAGTGTTTCCTTTGACGAATTGCTCTTCTATGAAGTTGAATGGCCTCTCAACTTTGCCCTTTTTTCTAGGCCAAAAGCAGGGGCATGCGTTCAACTCGGTCCCCAAATGTTTTGCCATCATTAGCGCATGTGGATTGTACTTGATTTCCTCCTCAGTCCTTGGATTGTTCTCGATAACAAGGGCTTTGGGATTGTCAATCAGAAGCTCCAATGTTACGCCTCCCAGATCATCGTAAAGTTCCTGGATGGCTTCGTAGATTGCATCCCCGTCAACCTTCAGGGAGAAGCAAATGGCCTTCTTTCTTGAAGCGGCCAGAATCATTGAAAAACAATACACTTTTCGATATCTGCCCCCAATGACCATTTCGTATTCCGCCCAGTCGAACTGCGCTTGATCGCCAGGAGGCGTTTCAATCCTCACTGTTGCTTTCCTACTGATGTGGTCATCGATGTCCTCGTCAACCTTGTTTAAGAATCGGTAAATTGGACTGATGCTTCCGGTATAGCCTCTCTTCTTAAGTTCTCTGAAAATCCGTGTTCCATTAAAATCGTATGGTTCACATCTCCATTCGATAATCTGTTCCTTGAACTTATCAATCTTTGTTCCATACACCGTTCGCTGATACTTTGGCGGCTCGGATAATTCAAGAAGCTTTTTGACGGTATTTCTTGCTATGCCTAGAATACTGGCTGTAGCTCGTTTGGACTTTGTCTGCTTGTACACTTTTTGTACAGCGGCCCAGTCTTCCAAATCTTTCACCTCTTTTTCCTCCTTTCTGCATAAATGACATGCAGAAAGAATTATATTTTTCTTTCAGAGGCGGGTCAAATCACAGTGTTAAATTTTCAAGGTACAGTGTAAATCAGAACCAGGTTCACTACTTGCTAGCCCCCCTAGGATGGGTCAAGTTTCAGCGTTAAACCCGGGTCACTTTTAAGTGTAAATCAATATCTCATACTAGGGAATAACCGCGATGATCAATAAGTTTGATTTTGATTGACTGGATAAGGTTAGATGTTAGCTTCCTGCTTTTTTACGCCTAAAAACCCTCATCTTGTGCAACGCTAACAAAATGAGGGCTTTATTTGTCTAAAAGTCTTGACCAGGCTCGTACCATACATCTTCTGTAGGATCGCTTTGAATGAAGGCCATGATTTCATCGTAGGATCTTTTGCTTGTTGTAACAGCATCCAGTAATAGATCCTGCTGACTCTTGTTCTTTTCATCTAAGAGTTTCTTTAACTCGTTTATTGCTTCTTGATATGGCTGTGAATATTTCGCTACTTTTTCTTGCGCTTTTTCAATCCGTTCGTCTAGCGACAAATTCTTTTTCACTCTACCCATTGTCATCTAACCCCATCTTTGGCTTCCAAAACAAAGTCAAGGATCTCTTCGTATGACTTGTCACTTTTAGCGATTGACTTCCACAGAGTATCTTTACGGTGAGCATCGCGCTTGTCCAATATCTTCTGCAAGGCATCAACTGCATGATCGTACGCCGCCTTGGTTTTTATGACTTTTTCCTGTGCCTTTTCTATCTGCTGTTCCAACACTTCTGCTGTAGATACTCCGGCTTTTCTTCCACGTCCCATTTACTTTGCCTCCTTTAACAGTCTGCCAATTTCTGTTGCATAGTGCTTGACAATATTTGAATCTAAACCAAATGCTTTCAGTATCGTTTTCTGCCTCGATGTTATGGCATGATCAAGTCTGTACTGATTATCTGTTAATCTGACCATCTCAATCTTCTCCAGCTCCCTTAGGGCTGCAGGCACTGTCATGTAATTAGGCCTTTTATCAAGCCTCATTTTTTCATCTTTTAAGCAAGTATAGATTCTGTTTCGAATGATCAATGCAAGAAATTCGATGAAAATCTTCGATTCCGCCGCAGAATCACCGTAAATTCGCAAACTCTTGTCGCCAAGGTATGATTTGTCTCCCCGAAATAACTTTTCTGATGTATCTCTGCTTTTGTATAAATCAAGAGCTTCTTTTGCAGTCATCTTTTCTGATGTTATGATGCAAAAGTAGCCACTGAGGCTGTTTTCTCTTTCAATCACCCTTGTTCGATCTTCGGCAAATTGGAATACACCATTTTTTTCATTGTAATGGAGAATATAATACTTGCTGAATCTTGGGCCAAAGGTAATCACCTCATTCGTATGCTTCATCATATATGACTTCATCTGTCTAAGCTTCTTCGTAAGCAGCGTTCGCTCGACGCTTTCCTTCACGATACTGTGATATATGTGGATATGCCGGTCCTTCTTGTCTGTTTCGTACAGCTTTCTTTTTATGGTCATCCCATACACATCATACTCATCGATGTGGTTAACCCATTTATTCTCAAAGGTATCTTTGTTTTCCAAAACAAGGCGATTCACCAGATCGTACATCCCTTTCACCATGATGACAAAAGAGTAATTATGATCATCCATGCATTTGATGTTGCTTTTGCTGAAATAGCCTCGATCCAGTATGAAGCCTATTTTTTTATAGCCGTAGCCTGCCGCTTTATCCAGCATGATTTGGAGTTGGGAGACATCATTAATGCTTCCAGGATATTTCTCATAAAACAAAGGCTCACGGTTGTTTGTGTCGTAAGCCACCGCATAATTGAACACGGGAAGACCAACATCTGTCTTTGGATGTCCATACTCGACAAGATCTATTTCCCCAGCCTGACAGTTCTTGTTTGTCGAATCATAGGAAATATATATTTTTTCGCGATGATCTCTGGAAGCGTTCCACTCATTCAGAAATCCAACGCTTTGTTCTTCTGTCATAGACTGAAGTAGATCTGACACCTTTGAATCACTGTATATATGTATTCCGTTTGTAAACAGCGGGTGGTTATAGGCATAATCAGGATAATACTGGCCCGCATTGCTTTCGGATATGATGCTGTATGTGGCCAAATCAAGGACAAGCCCCAAATCTCTTTTGCCGATATAGTTTTGAAGGATATCTTCCAGTTTGTACTCTTCAATAATTTTTCGGATGACAATCCAGCTGCCAATCCTCAGGCAGCTGCTCCTCTTGATCCTATGGCTCATTTCAGGCACGTCTTCATCAGGGAAGAATTTTAGGTACTTTTCATTGGGCAGCATCATCGTAGGATCCGCTTCGGACCTCTTTCCTATTGTTACTCTTTTGGGATTCGTCTTCTTGCTGACCTTGTCGTAAATGCGGTCGTATTCATAGTAAACATAGCTTGTTTCACCCTTTTTTCGGTAGGTGATTTTCCCTGCGACATTGGGTATTTTCACTAAAAAATCAAGATACATATCTTTCACTCCCTTAGGTGTATTTACGCCTAAGTAAAGTATATCATAAACCCCGGAGACAAACAAGTGAAAATGGCTTGTTTCCAGGGTTTATGCATGTTTCCATAATATGATTTTGTGATTAGGCGTAATTTTTCAGGAAGTTAACATTAGACGAAAAATACTGAACTGATGATGAAAAGTGAGATAGCTGTAATGAATTAATCCCTCCGCATTAATGAATGCGAAGGGATTTGTTTTGTTTCTATAGATTTCTTGCCAGTTCATATGCATCCCAGATGGCATACATAATATTATGAACCTTGCTGGAATCACCAATATTGTGAACCGGAAGATTGAGATCTTTCAGTTCTTCATACAGCGTATTGTTCTCTACATAGCCAACCGATGTAATCACCGTATCAGCAGTAAGTTCGAAGGTTTGGTCCTCTTGCTTCACTTGAACGCTTTCCTCATTTGAATCGACAACCGATGCATTTTTGTAGATGTCGATATTGTGGAATGCAAGCAGGTCAACGAGCATATCGTGGTTCATATGCGGAAGCGCACCGTGGCCGCCAAGAATTTCTGGCTGCATTTCGACAACGGCTACTTTTTTGCCCTTTTGTGCCAGCCAAAGTGCGGTCTCACAACCAACCAGGCCGCCACCGATCACAACGACATTCTCACCCACAGCGGCTTGATCCAAAAGCACCTGGTCAGCGGTTACTGCAGATTTGGTTCCCGGAAGCGCAATCACTCGCGGTGTGGATCCCGTTGCCGTTACAAGTATGTCGGCATTGTAGGATTCAACCGTGTTGCGATCAACAGTCGTGTTGTACTGGACATCCACATTCAACAGTTCCAATTGACGCTGGTAGTAGGCGACCAGTTTTCGGTCGTAACGCTTGAACTCAGGTACGCCTCCTGGAATAAGGTTGCCGCCCAACTGGTTGGACTTTTCGCACAGGGTAACGGTATGGCCGCGCAATGCGCTGACACGAGCGACTTCCATTCCCGCAACGCCGCCACCGACAACAAGGATCTTTTTCTTCTGCAGGGCAGGAGCCAGGCCGTAGATTTTTTCTCGGCCGCAGCTTGGGTTGACGGCACAGCTTACAGGCGCATTGGCGATACGGCCTAAGCAGCCTTCATGGCAACCGACACATGGACGGATTTCATCAAGTTGGTCGAACTTGATTTTTGTGATGAACTCCGGATCTGCCAGCAAAGGTCGGCCGTAGCTGACGATATCGCAGGATTTGCCCAGCGCTTCGATGGCCATGGCCGGGTCATCCATGCGTCCGGCCAGTATGATGGGAACATCCACTTCTTTTTTCAGCGCCTCGCCAAATTCACGGTACATGCCGTCTTCAAAGTATGCAGGCGGATGGTTCCAGTACCATGAGTCGTAGGTCCCGGCATCGACGTTAAGCAGATCATATCCAGCATTGACGAGGAGCTTTGCAGCCTCAATGCCTTCTTCTACATCTTTTCCCGCTTCAACATATTCTTCACCAGGCAGTCCGCCTTGGCGCAAACCTTTCATGCAGCTTTTCAGGCTGTAACGAAGGCTGACAGGGAAGTCGGGGCCGCAAACCTTTTTGATTCCCTTGACGATTTCAGTCGACACGCGAAGGCGGTTTTCCAGAGAACCGCCAAATTCATCCGTTCGCTTGTTGAATAACGCAATGGCGAACTGATCCAGCAAATAGCCTTCGTGAACGGCATGGATTTCAACACCGTCAAAGCCTGCCTTCTTGGCGATCGCTGCTGACATAACGAATTTCTGAATGAGGTTTTGAATCTCTTCTTTCGTCATTTCACGATGGGTCATGGAAGGATCGAAACGGTTTTCTTGTTCAGATGGGGCAATGGGGTTTGATACAAAACCTGGAAGGGCGCTTCGACCCAGTCCGCCGGTCAACTGAAGGAAAATCTTCGAATCATAGGCGTGAACGCGCTCGTTCATCGGATAGGTGCTGTGGATGAAGGCAAGCGGATTCTTGGTGGGGCTTGGCAATCCATTTGAAGGGATGCCCTCAATGCCCAGGTCTACGCTGCAAATGCCAGTGATAATCAAGCCAACATTGTTCTTCGCTCTTTCGACATAGTAGTCTTGAAGCCGTTGGTTGAAACCACCATAGGGATCTGCATAGCCGACAGGGCCCATGGGAGCCATGGACGTTTTGTTCTTCAGCCGCAATTTGTTGATTTGAATCGGTTCAAACAATTCCTTGTACTTCATTTTTCCATCTCCTTTTCACAAAATCTATTCGCCGAATCTATTCGGTGAACGTTCTGTGAAAATTATAACGGGCCTGTCCATGTTTGTCAATAAAAGTTTTTTTTGGTAGAATGCAGAGGAATAAGAGAAAGTTCGGAATGAATCTGGAAAAAGGAATAGAGGCGTATGGAGAAAAAAACATCAAGACAACTGCAAGCGGAGAAAACGAAAACAACCATCAGGGATACCGCCTATGAGCTGCTGAAGAAAAAGACTTTGGATGAATTGAGTGTCAATGAGATCTGCAAGGCAGCGAATGTTTCTGTGGGCGCGTTTTATCATCATTTTCTCAATAAATCGGGAATTGTGATTGAGCTATACAAGGAGATCGATGTCCAGTTTATTGAAGAAGTGTACCCTGCAATGCTGAAAGAAGAGCCAATTGAAGCAATCTATCGGTATCTTCAAGAGCAATGTGCCATTCCGCCGGTGCGAGGGCTTGATCTAACAAAGAATATCTACAAGGCGCAAATCGATTATGGAAATGAATTCTTTCTCTCTGAAGGTCGGGGCTTGGCCCATGGGCTTTATCTGCTGATTCTTCGGGCACAGGAGCAGGGCTTGGTCACAGACCGGTATTCTGGGCAAGAAATTGCCAATGAACTCTTAACCTTGTCGAGGGGGATTATTTACAATTGGTGTGTCAGCGGCGGCAAGACGGACTTGGTTGGCAAGGTGCGATGGATGGCAGAACATTATCTGCAATCGTTCATGATATAAATAAGACATTAGAAATTGCATAAGCAATCTCTTGGAAGAAACAAGTGCAAGTTTAACCGGTTAGGTGAAGGCGTGCACTTTTTTTGTTGGTGGAAAAGCGCCTGACAAGATTTGCGCGAAATATCATGGAGCGATTGCCCTATCAACATAGGAAGCCCTGGTCTTGGCGGTCAACCAATAATGGGTATTAAAATAGCAGGAAATAGTAAGCATCAAAGGAGGTGTTGATATGATGAACGGCAAGAAGGACAGAGTCGTGATGTTGCTCCTGTCTATTATTCTTCCGTTGAATTTCTATTTGATATTCAAGTTCCCTGCACCGAATGAGACACTTGTCTTTGTTGGATTTGGCGTTTTGGGGGCGGGCGTATTGCTTTTTGCATTGGCGTTTAGCGCCCTTGCAAAAAATAGAAATCAAGGGATTGTCACCACGGGAATATACGGGATGGTTCGCAATCCCATGTATCTTGGGGGCATGTTGATGTTTTTGTCCCATATGCTTTTGGGACAGAGTGGCCTAGTGGTGATGACGGCAATTGCAGCGGCGATCGGCTGTTATCTGCTGGCCCTTTCGGAAGATTCAAAAGGTATTGAGAAGTTTGGTGACGACTACAGGCGATACATGGAATCTGTTCCCAGGTTTAATATCTTGGCAGGTATGATTCGAAGGTTTCGAGGGACGGGGCATAAGTGAAATTATTTACTCAGAGTTGGACGGAGGTGCCCTTATGGATTTGTATATTTCAAGATTGGTATTGAAAAATTCATCACGGCTCATCATGATCACAAGACTAGTCACCGCATTTTGGATTGCAGGCTTATACAATTGATTCAATGATGACGGGAGAGGTTGCAGATTGCTCGCCTGATTATGAAGAGAATATGCAAATGGGTATATGTTTTTCAGGAGGTGGATTATGAAGCTGAAGAAGGCCGTCTATGAGCGGGAACTGCAAAGACTGCAGAGCGAGCTCGTTAAAATGCAGGAATGGATTATCAGTAATGGGCTTCGGGTGGTCATTCTCTTTGAGGGAAGAGATGCAGCTGGAAAAGGAGGGGCCATCAAGCGGATTGCCGCGCCTTTGAATCCCAGAAATTGCCGCATTGTTGCCTTGCCGAAACCGACAGAGAAGGAACGGACCCAATGGTATTTTCAAAGATATGTGCATCACCTTCCCAGCGCCGGTGAAATCGTCTTGTTTGATCGAAGCTGGTACAATCGCGCGGGTGTTGAACATGTGATGGGATTCTGTACCGAGGAAGAGTACTGGCATTTCTTAAAAACCGTGCCAATGTTTGAAGACATGATTATATCCTCGGGGATCATCCTTATCAAATACTGGTTTTCTGTCAGTGACGAAGAGCAGGAAAAGCGATTCCAAGATCGAATCAACGACCAGACGAAACGATGGAAACTAAGCGAAATGGATCTGGCGGCGCGATCGCGTTGGGTTGAGTATTCGAAAGCAAAAGACGTTATGTTCCAGTATACCGACACCGACGAATCGCCTTGGCATGTGATTGAATCGGATGACAAGCGAAGTTCCCGAATCAACTGCATATCTCACCTGCTCAGTATGATTCCTTACGAGGAGATCGAATATAAGAAACTAAAGCTTCCCAAAAGACAGGAGAGCATGGGTTACGTAAGACCGCCGATGGAATCGCAGCGGCATGTACCGGATGTAGCCGCTAAATTGGGCAGGAAGAAAGGTGATTAAGCATGGCCAGACAATACAGAACGACCTTCGGGTCGTTTTTTCTTTGACAAAATATGGATATTCATACTAACCCAGTTTTCTACATGATATAATTTATGATGGCAAACACAGTAAAGTAAACTTCAAATAGGAGGAGACGGAAACGTGAGGGAATTCTTTGCAGCGGATCAAAACTATCGAGAAGACCTGTTGCAGTATTCAAAAATCGATGCAGGAATTGCAATCATCTTTTATGCAGTTTACATGGGGGCCTATTATTGGATGGGACGCTTATACGCAGAGCAACAAATCTATCGCGGTGTAAGCTGCAACCTCCTATTGGCATTCGCCTGTCTTTTGTTGGTTCTGGCGAGAAAGCAAAAGCTGAATACCGTTGGATTGACAGGGTACAAACTGAAAAAAGCTGTCGTTGCGGGCGGTCTGCTAGGGATCGCAGTGATACTATTCGGCCATATTCTGCCAAGAGTATTCTCGGGGAAGGAATTGATTTTAAACAGTCGCTTTTTCTATCAAGTTTTCTATTACTTTATTGTGATCGGTTTTACCGAAGAGTTGATTTTTAGAGGATACATACAGACGAGATTGTATGGCATAATTCAGAATGATTTTGCAGCAATTGCAGTTGGGGCCGTCATGTTTTCACTCATGCATATCCCTTTCCAGATGGGGATGGCAAACATGCAGTTTTTCGAATTCATAAGCAATAATGTGACTTGGCTTTTGTTGCTTTTGGGATGGCATATTCTTTTTAATTTTCTTTATCGGAAATATAATTCGATTCTGGCAGGAACGATGTTTCATGGCTTTTTGGATTTGGGGAACAGTCTTTTTTTATAAGGCAGCTCGTTAGCGATACTCTGTGATTTGAATATGCGCTGCATCATTGATTATTGATCAGGGGGTAATATGAAATCAAAATTCTATGATATACCGGGAAGTGAATTGTGGGAGACCAACGAGTCGTTGAATTGATTTGATGATTTACTGATTGTTTTTTTATTTTGTATTGTAGTTTAGAGAATTGTCGTGTAGGATTGGATAAAACAAGTTGAAATTGATTCTGAACAGGCATTGCATTGAGGAGACAGCATGGAAGAGCGGAAGAATATCATACAATCACTGAACGCGCTGGCATTGCCGCTAATCATTCAGTCAATTAGCTCTATGATCATCAGCACAACCGACCAGGCGATGGTCGGACGGATCTCTGTATCGGCATTCGGTGCGGTTGGATCGGTTTATCAATTTATTTCGATGCTGGTTGGAATTTTGGGGTGTACGGTCATTGTCTTTAATATCAATGGTTCAAAAGCCTTGGGACGAAATGATCGGGATAACTTTTTGGAAGAATTTATGAGTTCATTGCTGTTGAGTCTGCTTTTAGGTCTTGTTTTGCTGATGGGCATTCAAGTCTTTCAACGTAGTTTGCTCAGCGGAATCTTTGGATTCAGCGGGGCGCTTTTACATGATGCAGAAGCATATCTGCATATTGTGAAGTGGAATATTCTTATCCAAATGATGGTCTTTAGCATGAATACCTATTTCAAAGTTATTCAGAAGACCCAACATATTTTGTGGGTTTCGCTTTTCGCGTCTTTGCTGAATTTGCTGCTGGATTATATGCTGATTTTCGGTAAGTTTGGCTTCGCACCGATGGGCGTACAGGGCGCTGGATATGCCACGGTTATTTCCTTGGCAGCGAATTTGATGATTTATTTTTGGATGGCGTTTAAAGATATCCGTTTCCGATTTGATAAGTTGAAGATGTATATGATTCGAGTCAAAATAAATTTGATGGCAAGTCTGCCGATTATTGGACTGGAAGTGTTGGAAAGCAATGTGTTTATGATGGTGATCACTGCTGTTGTTTCACGTCAAGGGGAAGTGGCATTGGCGGCTTATTTGCTGTTGATTCAAGTTATTGGCATCCTTCACATGCCGATGTTTATGTATGCTTCGGCAGCGTTGACGATTGTCAGCGAGAAATTGGAGTCCAATCGAGAGCTGGTGAAATCTGTACCCAGACTTGCAATCGGATGTGCACTTTGCTTCTATGGAGGCATTGCAGTAATTGCGCTATTGTTTCATGAGTCAATCTTCGCATTGATTAATCCTGATCTTCGGGTTGTGGCTTTGGCGTCGACGGTTTTTGTTATCTATTTGATTGCAAATGCAATAAGAATTCCATCAACGGTTTATTCGTATTCCCTGCAGGCTATGGGGCTGAGTCATTTTGTGCTGTATCGAAGTGCTGTGATTAATGCTTTTACGTTGGCATTTGTGTTCCTCAGTCTTTATTTTGCACAAGGGAATGTGATGGCCTTCTTGATGCTTTGTGCGTGCGGATTGCTTTTGAATTACGGGTTAATTACGCTTGTGGGCAGAAAACGATACTTGAGGGAATATGAACAGAAGCAATTCCGTGTAAAGCAAGCGGGTTGATTAAAACCAAAAAGCGAAAATATGAGTCGAGCGAAAGCGCGATGATCTTAGCACTCTTTATGGAGTGCTTTTTGAGTGAGCAAGCCTAGTTATAATTGTAAGAATTGGCAAAACCTTATGTTATAATGGAGGTACTCTAATCGGAAAGATACAGCGAAGGCGGTGAGTGATTTGTTGCGAATAGCGATTTGTGATGATAATCAGGCGATTTGTTCGGAAGTGGAATCTTTGATTCTCGAATACCAAGAAATGGAACAGACAAAGTTTGATATCGAGGTATTTGCATCCGGAATGGAATTTTATTCGTATTTGAAAAAGGGCAATCAAGTGGACTTGATTTTTCTGGATATCGAAATGGACGATATGAATGGGATTGAACTCGGGGAAAAAATACGCGTAGAAATGAACGATCATCGAACCAGCATTATTTATATCTCGGGGAAAGACGGATATGACCGGAAGCTGTTTGATTTTCAGCCGCTGCATTTTCTTTCCAAGCCGATTGACAAAAAGAAAGTTTTTATCGATTTAGAATTGGCCATGAAGTTGTTCAAGAAGAACCAAGCGGTGTTTACCTTCAAAACAGGCCATGACACCAATCGTGTCTTGATTAATGAGATTCTTTATTTTGAATCAAAAGGGCGGAAAGTGCGTATCGTAACCATGGAGGAAGAGTATTATTTTTACGGCACAATCGAGAACGTGCTCCAGGAATTGCCCCCAAAGACATTTATACAGATTCATCGTTCTTATATCATCAATTATAACCATGTTAAGGTATTTTCCTATGACAAGGTGATTATGGAGAATAACAAGTGCTTGTCCATTGGACAGAAACGAAGACAGTCGGTACGTGAAATGCAATTGAAAAAATCAAGGGAGATGACATCATGGATTTAGGGGTTTTTGAATGGACGTTTCTTATCACGAATATTTTTGGCACTTATACGATTTATAAGTTCATGATGGTTTTCTTCACAAGAGACCGTGTGAATAGGAAGATTGAGTTTCTTACCTACGCCTTGTATTGCGGAATCATCGCCTATCTGTTTTTGGGGCTGAAAATACCCATCGTCATGTTGGTCGCAAATCTCTTGATGCTGTTTGGACTGACTTTTAATTATCAGTCCAATATGTTGAAGCGAATTCTTTCGACCGTCTTTATCAGCATTATTTTCATCTGTGTGGAAATGATCATCGTCGTGCTGACCAGTACGGTCGACATCACGGTTTTCAACGAAAGCCGATTCCAATCCGTTTACGGATTGATTCTGATCAAGATCTTGAGTTATGTGGTTGCACTTATTATGTATAATTTTAAAAACGTGCGCCAGGGTATGAAGATTCCAGGCTACTACTGGTTTTGCATCTTTTTTATTCCAACCATATCCCTGTACTTGCTGCTGTTGATTTATTCTGAGAATCTGAGCGATTCCAGCATGATTTGGAGTATGCTGGGCGTCTTGTTCATTAACTTCTCCGTGTTTTATCTCTATGACAGCCTGTCCAGAGTGTTTGCAGAAAATGCCGACAAACGCGTGATCCAAGCGCAGAACCGTTATTATGAAAAGCAATTGTCGGTTATGCAGTCATCGCTGAAAGCGACTCGGGCTTTGCGCCATGATATGAACAATCATTTTACTGCGATTTCTTCTCTGGCTTCAAAGCACGACGCAAAAGATATTGTCGACTATTTGTCTGAAATCTCCCATGCGAGGGATTCGTCCGGAGAATTCGTTTCAACGGGAATTATTGCACTGGACAGCATCGTGAATTTTAAAATGCAGGAAGCCCTGCAGCATGGCATCAAGGTCTCTACGGATATTCTGGTTCCAGACCAGTTGTCAATTTCCGCCTTCGACCTGACTACGATTTTGGGCAATCTGCTGGACAACGCCATTGAAGGAACTAAAACATTGGATAAGGACCGCAGGATTGGCATCCAAATGCGGTGCAGCAAGGACCAATTGTTCATCAATGTCAAAAACACATTTGATGGGAAGTTGAATGTGAAGGGCGGCAAAATCATCACAACAAAGAAAGATAAAGCCCACCATGGTTTAGGGCTCGAGAATATCAACCGGAGTGTCGAAAAATACAAAGGAATCTTTGATTATCAGACGGAGGAGCGGGAGTTTATTGCTTCTGTGATCATCTATGTATAAGAAAAACAACTGAATGATTTGATAGAATTTATGAAAGAGAACTGCAATTGCTGTTTATAACGGCGATTGCAGTTTTTTAATAACTACAAAATGTTAAATTGTAAAGTTAATGTATAAAATTTCCAATTAAAGTAAACTATTCCCCGGGGATCGGCGAATAGTTTATAGTGTTTCGTTACCAAAAGACTACGTTTCATGACAAGAACCGGCACACAACGGGAAAATTAATATAATGAAACTATCATAAAAAGGAGGAGAGAAAATGAAAAAATTGGTTTATAAATTTGGAAGTGTTTTCGCATCATTGGCATTGTTGATTACCGTTGCAAATGTTAACACCAGCTGCTTCTTTATGGCGCATCAGCCGAAATTGCCACAAGGGGCCCAGAAACTGAAAAAGGTAAATCACTAGCGGTTGATGGAGAGAATTGTAACGCGCTTGATCGAACATCACATGCTGAAGGAAGAAGACTATGAGTTGTATCTGTATGGCTTTCGGCAGCTGAGCGTGATTGCCTGTCATCTGGCAGCTTATCTTGCAATTGCTTTCTTTTATCAGAAGGTGGGCTTGTTGATTGTCTTTCTGGCAGCATTTATCCCGTTGCGATCCTATGCGGGAGGCTATCATGCGACCAGCCAGGCAAGCTGTTTTCTTGTTTCGGCCGCCACCGTATTCGGGATAATAACCCTTATGAAATTTGAAGTGATCAGCCCAATCGGCTACATGGTTATGGCGGGTTTTTCCTATTTCAGTATTGTATGGCTTGCCCCGAGGGAGAGCAAGAATAAGCCTTATGAAGAAGGGGACAAAGCCTTCTTTCGGAAGCGGACTTTATGGCTTTTGCATGTAGAAACAGGAATTGCGATTGTTTTTGCGTGGCTGGGATTGGCAGCGTTCGCTGAAGCCTTGTGCCTTGGCTGGACATTGGTTGCGGTTCTTTTATTGTTGGACTGGGCAGAAGTGAAAACAAAAGATCGAACGACTCAATCAAATTCGGAATGAAAGACAGCGTAGGAAGTTTTGCATAAAAAACCAATTGACTCAGATCATGTTGGTGTTTTGCAGCATGGTCTTTGTTGCGTTCATCGCGATCTGAGGCGATTGTACAATAGATTATACAGATTTTGGGCAGATAAATGGAAAAGTGGGGAGCTATCTTGTTTACTTTGGAGGAGAAAATGGAAAGGATTAATGAGATCAAAGAAATCATATCATCATCAGCGGGGCTTGTTGAATTCTCGGAATACGGAGATGGAACATCGGAAGAATGGATTCAAAAAGCCGAGTCGCGGTTAGGCTTTTCTTTGCCGGAGAGCTACAAGTGGTGGCTGCGGCAATACAGCGGCGGCGAAATTCATGGCGAAGAGATCTACAGCATCTTTGAGATTGATTTCGATAATATCTTAGAGGGCGATATTGTATATATGCATGAATTCTACCAAAAGAATAAAAAATATAAGCGCAATGTACTGGTAGTCAGTGAGACGGATGAGGATGTATTCTATTTCAACTTGCAAAAGAAGAATGGAGAGGATGACTTTCCGGTATATGCGTGGAGTACACAGCAGCCCTACGCGAAAGACTTTATTGAGTTCTTGAAGAAACGAATTACGAAAGATGAGCAAAACAGGAATTAAATAATAGCAAACCGGACCTTGGGTTCGGTTTTTTCTTGCACAGAATTTGAGAAAAGCACCATGGATTTGAACTTGCGCATTATTCTAAATTCGAATAGAATGGACGGGTATGAAAGAGAGGGAAAAGATCAGGTGAGAATCGGAATAATTGGCGCAATGGCAGAAGAAGTGGAAATGCTGAAAAATGAAATGGTTGTCGAAGCGAAAATCGACAAGGCGAGAATGACCTTTTATCAAGGCGTGCTTCTGGAGAAAGACGTGGTGGTTGTGACTTGCGGCATCGGGAAAGTCAACGCGGCAGTCTGCACACAAATCTTGATTGACCAATTCAAAGTAGATAAAATTATCAATGTTGGAATTGCAGGTGGACTGGGCCAGGATATTTATCCAGGAGACATTGTGGTTGCAAGCAACTTGGTTCAGCATGATGTTGATGTAACCTTCTTTGATTATCCATTGGGTCAAATTTCAAGACTGGATACGTTTGATTTCGTGTGTGACGCGGAATTGGTGGAAAAGGCTAAGCTGGCGATTGATAAGATCGAGGATGCCAATGCTTTTGTCGGCCGTATTGTATCTGGAGACCAATTTATAAGCGCCGCCGACGAGCAGAAGTTCCTAGGGGAACATTTCGAGGCCTATGCCTGTGAAATGGAAGGGGCGAGCATCGGCCAAGTATGCTATCTGAACGAGATGCCTTTTGTAGTCATTCGATCGATTTCTGACAATGCAATCAACGGCACGCATATGGACTACGAGAAATTTGCACCGCTGGCCATCAAGAATTCGGTGGCGATTGTGAAGGATATGCTGGCTGCACTATAGGCGGGCGTGAAAAAAAGGATAACAAAGCGAAATAAAATCGGGCTTAGCCCGATTTTTTTATTTGCCCAAATAGTGCAGGCCGAGATACAGGACAGACAGCCAGCCGTCCGAGATATTGTGGGCCAGGATGGCGCCAAAAAGACTGCCGGTCTTTTCGACGATCATGGCATAGAAGATGCCCAGCGCGAAAGCGATAAAGACTTGCATGCCGTCAAAGGACGTCACGGCAAAGGGAAAGAATTCGAGGCTTATATGGGCAAGGGCGAAAATGATGGCAGCAAGAATGCCCGCCGATGAGATCGGTTGGCCGAATATGCGAAACTGAGCGGTAAAAAAGGAATGCAAGATTTGGTAAACCAGGCCGCGGAAGAGCAGTTCTTCCGATATGCCGACAATGATGCTTTCAAAAACAAGGTATTGGACAATGTTTGTTGCGGTTAAGTCGAAGTTCAAAAGAGGCGGCCAGCCGGATGCCCAGCTGATGATTATGGTGTATAGAGTTGCAAAGAAAATCCATCCGATTGCGAATTGCTTGAGGATCACAAAGGTTTGGCGGGGGTTTTGCAGATTGATGCCCCAGTCTGAAAAGGATCGCTTCCAGAATGGCAGCAACATGATCCCAAGAATCAGGACGGCTTGGATCAGATGATGCATTGTGAGCCAGGCATAGGCGAACCGGCCGGCTAAAAAAGGATCGGTCGCATAGGTTGCGATCTTATGAATGAAAAGATAAATGGAAAAGGCAAGCAGTAAAATGAAGCCTTTTAGCAACCACGTACGTGCATGGAATTGTTTTTTCAACTGGGTTCACCTGCCTTTTAGTATCAGGTACTTGGGATTGATCAAGAAAAAAACAGCCAATCCAGAATCAGAAAATCGAACAGATTGAAGATACTGCAAATAATGAGCATGTTGAAGCATGCGATGAGTATGGAAAAAGAGGATCCCATGCTCATTTGAGCGACCATATCCTGGATTTCTTTCAGATAATCATTGAGCCATGGCCGGCCCCCCTTACAACTCTATTATCGACTTATGATAAAAATTTATCAACTATTCTGAACATGTTTCTTTTGAGCGTGAAAGAAAAAACAATAGGGGGAGGTTAGTTGCAATTGATTCTGTGGTATGAAAATACCATAGGGATTATTAAATAATAAGCCTCCTATTTGTTATAAAACCGAATATGAACCGGAAGAGGAAGCGGATTTAAAGAATGCCGCAGAAAATGATTAAGAAAGGGGAATGTGATGAACCGAAACAAAATGAAAAGCAGACTTGCACTTCTTATGGTTTTTATACTGCTATTTGCCGGGCTTGGCACATCGGCATTTGCGGATAAGCCGCCGGCAGAATTAGCGACAATTGAGCTTGTTGGATCACAAACGCTAACCGTTGAGAGTGATAGCAACTCCGTTCAGGCGACCCTGATCGTGACAAATCAGAAAAGGAAGACGAGTCCAGAAGTATCACTGTCAGCACCAGCGGGGAGTTCGCTAGACTTGGAGCTTGTGAAAGCAAGAGGAACTGAGTCAACATACAGCATGACATATACGAAGCCGGTAGGTTTCACAGAGGCGGCTGAGGCATCGGTTACGGTATTAGTGATTAATAATGATAATGTTGAAACTGAAAAAACGATTGATATTGTCATTGAAGCTGAATCGACGCAACAAAATGAACCGCCTCTGATGGAGAATCCACCGTATATAAGCGGCGATTTTGTTGTGGGTGAATATGTTACGGCGTTCTTAGGTACATGGAGTGATGATAGCGGCATTGAGCCGACGGTCGTAGGCACATGGGAGCTTACCAAAGGCGCGGAGCATCAGACGTATTCAGTCGAGGGTAGTTTGTATCTCGAGCCGGAGTGGGAAGGCTGGAGTCTACAATTGAAAGTAGTGGCGACTGATGACGAAGGCGCTTCTAGCGAAGAGAGTACAACACCTGAGTTGATAACATCACCGGCCAATCAACCGCCTACGCTTGTAAGCGATCCTGATATTACAGGAACATTTGAGACAGGCACGTATGCAACACCAATTTTTGGCGAATGGGAAGATCTAGATTCAGATGGTTTTACGGTTATAAGCACATGGGAGCTTACCTATAATACGGAACATCTTTCGATTCTCGTCGAGGGTAGTCTGTATCTTGAGCAGGAGTGGGAAGGCTGGAACATTCAACTTAAGGAAGTGGCGACAGATTCAGATGGCGCTTCAAATGAAGCGAGTTCAACACCTGAGTTGATTTCAGCTCCACCAACGGAAAATTTGTTGTATGTTGCGCTGGGCGATTCTATTGCAACAGGCACGGTTGCGCCGTCCATGCCAAATGAAACCCCTTACATTCATGCATTCCGGTCGCATGTGGCAACAGAAACCGGGCGCACGGTGGATATGAGCGATTTCAGTGAGGATGGGGACCAAACCGGTCATTTATTGGCAAGATTGGGAGGCCCTTCGTATGACGGAGTCGGTGCAGATCAAACCATGATCAATCAGGTTAGAGCAGCAGATGTGATTACTGTCAGCATTGGCGGCAATAATCTGATGAGTGCAGCCAAGTATACGACGTATGTTTTCTTCTTTATCAGAGTGGATTACTATGACTTCGACCGCATCGATACGGATAAGGCAGATGCTGGTCGAGAAGCGGTTGTAGAACACTTTCCACTAATTATCGACAAGATTCGTGAGTATAATGCAACTGCCAAGATTGTTGTCAATGACCTATACAATCCGTTTAACAAATCGTCAGATGAAGACAATTATAATTTGGTAGACGGCTACTTCTTCAATAGCAATGACACAGGTGTCAATGACGTGATTCGAGGTGTTTGCGAATCAGCCGATAACGTTGAATATGCGGCCGTTTATGAGGCGTTTGAAGGTTACGGCAATGGAGACAAGAAAGAACAGATTACCTATATGTATATTCAAGACACGTATTTTGGGTTTGAGCTGCGGAATCCGCATCCGAACACCATGGGTCAGAGTCTGATTGAGACCGCGGTTGAAAATGCGTATGATCGGATTCCTATCGAGTAAAAGAACGTAGAATTGGCGGCGCCATCGAATCAGGATGGCGTCGTTTTTGTTGGCGCAATCAAATTCTTGACAAAGGAGTTTCTATGAATGAAAATAAGTAGATAGGAAATAACATACAAGTTAGGACGGGATAAGATGAGTCAACGAAGCAAAGCAATTCTTTATCTGGTACTTGCGTCTCTGTTGTGGAGTACAGGCGGCGTACTGATCAAATACATACCTTGGAACCCTTTGGCCATTGCCGGCATGCGAAGCGGAATAGCAGCGGTCTTTATGATGGCTGTCTTGCGCCAGCCCGTGCGGCTAAAACCCATGAAAGTGGTCGGCGGCTTTTCCTATGCGGCCATGATGATGCTTTTTGTGGCGGCGACCAAGATTACTACGGCGGCCAATGCGATTTTGCTCCAGTATACGGCCCCGATTTGGGTGGCGATTCTATCGGGGGTCCTGCTAAAAGAGCAGATTGAAAAGAAGGAATGGCTGACGATTGCGGTGGTTATGGGCGGCATGACGCTGTTTTTCTTTGGCGATTTGCACGGCGGCGCCATGGTCGGCAACGGATTGGCGATTATCTCGGGTGTTGCGTTTGCAGGAGCCGTTGTTTCGCTGAAGCTGGTGAAAGACAGTTCGCCTGCTGAAATCCCGCTGATCGGAAACATAATCACGTTTTTGGTCTGTATTCCTTTTTTGGGCGGCATATCAATCAGTTTGGGATCTATCTTGGCGATTTTGGCCTTGGGGATTTTTCAGATTGGCTTGGCCTATATTTTATTTGCAGAAGGCAGTCGCCATGTTTCTGCCATAGAAGCGATATTGATCGCGGTGATTGAACCGCTTTTGAATCCGATTTGGGTATTTCTGTTCAATGGGGAAGCGCCGAGCGCTTCGGCCCTGGTTGGCGGTTGTATAGTCGTTGTTGCGATCGTCTGGAACAATATTCGAAAAAGCAGAATGGCTGAAGTGAGAATACAAGAATAATAGTGACGATGAGTCATGAAGAAAGGGGAAAAGGATGGAGATTAAGCGCTATGAGGGAACGGGAAGAATGAGTCGGGCTGTTGTGCATAACAACACCGTATATCTATGCGGACAGACGTGCGGAGAGGCCGACAAGAATATTCAGGAACAGACGAAAGTTGTTCTGGAAAAGATTGAAGGCTTGCTGAACCAATACGGTTCAGACAAGCGTCATATGCTGTCGGTTACGATTTATTTGCGGGATATGAAAGATTTTGCGGCCATGAATGAAGTCTGGGATGCCTGGGTAGAAGACGGGTTTGAGCCGGCTCGCGCTTGTGTGGAAGCACGCATGGCACGGGACACAATTCTTGTGGAAATGTCAGTGACAGCTGCAAAAAAATAGACAAAGTAAAAGGAAGGCCGGAGTTTATCCGGCCTTCCTTTTACTTTTCCTTATGCAAATGCTTGGATTCACTAAAGTATTAGGTTATCTAGTTGGAAACGCGAACCTTCGTGGTTCCATATACCCCAACCAAGATCATGATGCTGCCCGCCAGTTTAATCCCATTAAAGGGTTCCTTGAGGACAAAAACACCGGCAAGTATGGCGACGACCGTCGTCAGGTTTGCCAGAATGGCGGCTTTTGTTGCCTGAACCTTCGACAGCACATAGTTCATAAAGAAGAAGGCGACGACAGAGGAGAGAACCCCAAGATACAGCAAGGCGCCCAGTATTTTCAGGTTTATGAGCGGTGAAAAATATGCGCTGATCGAGGCGTGTTTTAGGGTGTTGGCGATGCCAATTCCGTTGAAAACAATGGCGCCAACCCACATCATGACAAAAGTGATTTCGATGGGGGTAAAAGCGGTCGAATACTTGCGGGAAAGAATCTGATAGATAGCAGCGGAGGCCACGGCACCCAATAGAAGCAGATTTCCCAAGATGTTCTGAGTCGAGAATTGAACATCGGAATTGATAATGAGAACGCCGATGATGGACAAGGCGATAAAGGCCATTTGTTTGCCATTGGTGCGTTCTTTCAAAAAGGCGACAGCCAAAAGGGATACGGCAACCGGGACAAAGGCGATCATCACACCGGCTTGCGAAGAGGTGGAACGCGCGATCCCAAAGGTTTCAAAGATAAAATACGTGATGGGTTGAAAGGCAGAAAGCAAAACCAATCGGCCCACTTTTTTTCCATGATAATCCACTTTCGCAAATTTGCACAGGATGCAGAGGGTAAGTGCAATTGCAGCAAATCCAAAACGCAGACCCAATAGATGAAAGGGATCTGTTATGGTTCCCAGGGTAACCCGGGTAAACATAAAGGAAAATCCAAAAATGATGGAAGGTATGATGCCCAAAAGCATGGGATGCTTTCTCATAAAAATGCCTCCGAAAAATATAATATGCATTGAGTATACCATGAAATGCCGGTGGAATTGGCATCCATCATGTGAAAGTAAATATTTGTAACCTTCCGCTGAATTTGATTTAATTAAGATAGAAAGAATCATGATAGGAGAGAGGAATCGATGGAGAAACGAACAAGAGTGATTTATATCATTATCAGCAGTGTGTTGGCCTTTGCCTTTCAGCTCTCCTTTACCGCGGCAGCTGTTTATCGGATTCAAATCGCTCAACTGGCGCCCTACCAGCTGATTCTCGTGGGTACGGCTCTGGAAGTTGGCGTGCTGGTATTTGAAACACCAACGGGGGTGTTGGCTGACTTGAAAAGCCGCAAGCTTTCCGTGCTGATTGGTCTTGTCGTGATTGGCATTGGATTTGCCATCGAAGCGAGCTTTACTGCATTCGTCATGATCGCGTTTGCGCAAATCGTATGGGGGATGGGATACACCTTTATTAGTGGAGCACTGCATGCCTGGGTATCCGATGAGTTGTTGAATCAAGACATTGAGGCGCTCTTGCTTAGCGGGGCGCAATATAGCCGATTCTTTTCCTTGTTGGGGATAGGCGTTGCCATGGGGGTGGGCGCGATCAGCATTCGGCTCGCCATGTATACGGCGGCTGGGGTTTTGATTCTGTCTGCCATCTTATTGAGTTGGAGCATGCCTGAAAAGCATTTCAGTCCCAATCCACAACAAGGAATGATTTGGTCGCAGTATTGGCATCAAATGACTTCGGGCATTCACCATATCCGCAAACACCGGATTCTCAGTGTTCTCTTGCTGGTTTTTCTCTTTTATGGCTTGTATAGCGAAGGGATTGATCGTCTCTATGAACTCTATATTCTGGAGAATTTGGACGTAGACGGCCTGTTAAACCTTCCTTCCGTATGGGTGATTGGCGGGTTGAATGCGGTGATATCGGTTGGCGGCATTTTCATGCTGGGAATTGTCAAACGTCATTTGTCTGCTGGAATCAAGACGGTAATCATGGTTGTACAGCTGACCTTGTTCATGGCAGTGGGCATTTTGTTTTTTGCCTATAGCCCGTCCGTATTTTTTGCAATGGCAGGGTTTCTGGTGTTTAGGATGACGCGGGAAGGGACCTATCCATTGTTGGAGGCGATTCAATTGAGAAATACGCCGAGCGAGATCAAAGCAACGGTTCTGTCTACCTTCAGCCAGACGGATGCGATCGGACAATTGATCTCTGGACCGCTGATGGTGGCGGTAGCCGCCCTGTTTGGCATTCAGCCAACCTTTGCATTTTCTGCGGCTCTTTTGCTTGCTGTGATTGTGATGCTTTTGAATCTCGTTCGAAGAATGCGGAGTCATTAGGAAAACGGAAGAAAGACATAAAGAATGGACAAAGGGAATCATTCCAAGTGGAGTGATTCCCTTTGTGCTATATAAATTCATTCATCATCCTTGTGATCGACAAGAAGGTGATAACAGGTGACCTTTCTTGTGTTTTCTCTCTTTTTCTTTTTTTGAGCGAAGCGATGGATCAGTTCATTCAGCTCTTTGACTTCTTCATCGGTCAGGTAGAGATCATTCGAAGACATGATTAAAGAGCGGGGCTTATTGCCTAAAGCGCCGACGAGCGCTTTCATTTCATCCAATGAATCAAGGGCGATTACAGCCTGATGCTTCATAAGCTTCTTCTCTAGAACCGGATCGCTTTTGCGGTCGAGTTGAATGCGGAAGTCATCGGAGACCAGCCGGTAATACTTGGCGGTAATGCCATTAATGATATTAGTATGATCCAGCTTCAACAGCCCGATTTGAATCATCATTTTTCCATGATAGGTGACCTTGGAGGAGGCATCGCCAAGCAGATCGCCAATCTGTTTGAAGGTGGCGGTCATATTTTCCTGCTGGCTGAAAGCCGTTATGATTTTCATCCGGTATGAATGATAAATCACGTTAAATTCCTCTTCTGTACGAACATAAAAAGGCTCCATAAAATCACTCCTTTCATCTGATTATATCAGATTTTGCGATAGGTTGGATTGACAAACAAAAATCCAGAAAGAATAAGGATGCCAAGGGCTGCCACATAGAAATATTGGGTGATGCTAAGGTGGTCGCCGACAATGCCGACCAGCGCACCGCCTAAGGGAATGGCAATCAGGATAAAGGTTCCCATGACCGAGGAAATGATTCCACGCTTGTTCTCAGGAATAATTTTCATCACCGTTGTTCTCAGCGGTGTTGCAATGGTTGGGACTGCCAGCCCAAAGAGGAAGGCTACAGTGACAGAAAATTCTGCCGTGAACGGTGAAATCGGCAGATACGGAACGAGTCCCAATAAGAAATAGGTGGTACCCAATAGAATAAAACCTGTGATGCTAATGGTTGACAGTCTGAATTTATCATGGATGGATGCAATCAAAAGTCCGCCGCAAATAATACCGACCGTCATGGATGCTTCAATCAAACTAACGCCTTTTACCCCCATATGCAAGATATCGTCGGCGTATTTGGGAAGCAAAACATTAAGCGGTGTGAAAAAGAAATTCAAAAGGGCGCTTGCGGTGATGCAGATGGGAATGATCTTGTATTCTCCCAATAGTTGGAGCCCCTGTTTGATGTCTGTCCAATAGCTGTTCTGATGGGCATCTTCGGGGATCGCGCGTTGATACAAGATGCAGGCGATTCCCCAAGCAGAGACAAAGAATGTTAGGGCATCGGCAAAGAATGCCAGGCCGTTTCCGCCAAGAGCAACAATCAGTCCTGCCGTTCCCAGTCCCAATAATTCTGCTGTGGACGAAAAGGAGGAGGAAACGGAAGCGACTTTTAAAAACTGGTCTGGCTCGACTAGATCGGCAAAGAGTGCTCTTCGCGCCGGATTTGCAAAGCTTTCCAAAGTGGAGTTGATAAAGGAGAAGGCAACAATCATCCAAACGCTGGCGGATTGGTGAAAAATGAAACCGGCAATCAGTGTTGCATTGAAGCCGCGAAAGAGGTCGGAACAGACGACGATTGATTTGCGATTGTGTCGATCGGCGTAGACACCGGCAAATGGTGCAAACAGAATGTTGGGGATAAAGTTTATTGCAAAAACCAGTCCCATAATGGAAAGGGACCCGGTCAGCTGATAAACGACCCAGCTGAAGGCGATGGTTTCAACACTGTCGCCGAACCGTGTTATGGTATTGGAAAGAATAAGGTTTCGGATGTTCTTGTTTGAGAAGATTGCGAGCATAAGGAATCCTCCTATGATAAATTAATTATAACGATAAAAATATTTTAACGATGACAACTGGTTTTGTCAAGGCAAGACAAGAAGCGTCCGGCACGTCGGCCTGCTTGCGTGAGATCATTAACGAACTGTAAATTTATAGGAGGTTGACTGGATTTGCAGGGGTGTATGCGATAGACTGGCGGTAGATTGAGAGGAGAAGCATATGGAGGGGAAGAAGGAAAAGATGCAAGCAAATCGAAACCCGTGGAAGGGCAGGATTTCACTGGCGGTGATGGCGGCTGGCGTAGGGTTGGGCTTGGCCTTAACGGAAAGTGCCGGCATGTTTTACAATATCTTGCTTATGCCTGCGATTGGTGCGGTGGGATACTATGCACTGGGGAAGAAGGCGTATCGTGTTCCCTTGGCGGTATTGGCATTCGGTTATCTTTGGAATCTGATTCGTTTTGCATTCGAAGGGATCTTTGCGGATACACCATTGTTTTCTGCGCTGGCGATGCCGCTGACATGGGCGGTTTTGTACAGTGGATTTTGCGCTCTGGGAGTTCTGATTGCATTTTTGCTGCATGTTGCATTTAGAAAGGAAAAGAATCATGAATAAGACTGTAAAAATTTTGGCGGGATGCCTGGCGTTTTTTCTGATCGGCGGTCTGCTGTGGCTGGCGAATGGTTTTGTGGGAAATCCGGTTTCCAGAATCATGGCCAAACAATGCGCCCAACAGTATATTGCCGAGCAATATCCGGACCATGCGCTGGAGATCGAGCGGGTTTCCTTCAGCTTCAAGTGCGGCCATTACTATGCGCATGTTTTTTCTCCTGACAGCCGGGACACGCACTTTTCCCTTTCCATTTCACCATTGGGCGAGTTGCAATATGACTCGTACAATCATGACGTACGCAATAAATGGAATACCTTTATGCGAATCGATCAAGCGTACCGGAAAGCGGCAGAATCGATTTTTGACAGTGAGGATTTTCCCTACCCAAGCTGGATTAGCTATGCGGAGATTGCCAATGCCGGGAAGCGTGAGGTGGCGGAGGCGTCGTTTTTCACCCAATATGGGATTCGAGCAGCGGATCTGACCTTGGATCAGGATTTTGATTTGGAAGCGATTGGGAAAACTGCAGGACATATTGTTTTTTACACCGAGGATGAGGACGTCAGCATTGAGCGGGCTGCGGAAATCCTTCTGGGAATTCGAGAGGAGCTGGACAAAAACCACATCACGTTTTATGCCATTGATTTCGAGTTGAGGGAAGCTCTTCCGGAGGATGAAAAGCCCGATCCGAACCGGGAGGCCATTCGGGTGCGCGAGTTTTTATATGAGGATATTGTACCCGAGGGAATGGAAGCACGTATCGGCGACGCCCATGCAGCCCTTCAGGATTATTACGACAAAAAAGATGCGGAACGGACCCAGGTTGAAGCTTCGGAGATAAGCAAATAAAGGTGCTGAAAGACGAGGGCAGTGTTTAAGAAAGGAAAGTGACGATAATGGATGAGATTGGGGCAGTCGTGAGCGAAAGAGAAGCGGCAGGGAACCAAGCAGACGCTGGGGTGTTTTACCCATGGCGCAGATATATGGCGAGAATGTTCGATATCTTTATCTACAATACGATATGGTCGGTTTTTCTGACATTTGCTTTTAATGTGAATCTGGCGGCAAGGGGCAGTTTTGCCAATTTGCTTGATGGATTTGTGGCTGTGTTGCTGATGCTCTTTGTCGAACCGATTTGGCTCCATGTTTGGGGGACGACGCCGGGCAAGGCGGTCTTTGGCTTGCATATTACGGCGCCAAGCGGCCGGCGCTTTTCTTACGGCGAAGCCTTGGAACGCACTTGGGGCGTTTTGGGAGCAGGGATGGGGTACAATATTCCCATCTACAATTTGGTCTGTCTTTGGCGGAGTTACAAGCGGTGCAGCGAAAGGGAGATTCAGCCTTGGGATGAGAGTGGAATTTATGTAATTCGAGATCGAAAATGGTACCGCGGTGTTATCTTTATCGGAGCCAATCTTCTCGTGTTTGGTCTTTTGTGGACAGCGGCTGCGGCCAAAGACTTGCCACCCAATCGGGGTCCGTTGACTGTAGCCGAATTTGCGGAGAACCATAATTATTTTACAGACTACTATGGGATCGGAAAGGGCTACATGGTGCTGGATGCAAATGGTCAATGGACTGAGAATCCAGATTCTAGCACGACGATTGTGGTTGCTGGTGACGATCGTCCGGAATATGAATTTGCCGTTACGGAAGGGGAATTGACTGGTATCTCCTTTTCCGTGGAACGAGAAAACTATCGGGACTGGATTTCTTCACCGAAAGTGCAAATGATCATGGCCGCACTTTCCTTTGCCGGGGCTCAGGAGGAGATGGGCCTGCATGCAAAGGAACGAAAAGAAATGGTCGAAATCATCGGAAACAGCGGCTTTGAGGATTTCGCCTTTGAAAAGGCGGGAATTTCCTTTGCCTGCGAGGTGGAATATTCCGGATTCAACGACACCCATGCAGACTTATTGATACCGGAAGAAAGCGCTGAAGCGCCCTACTACCGGCTGCGGTTTACCATGCAAAAAGAGAAGTAGCGGAGCCGACGCTTTACATTACCTCCCCTTTTTCTGGAAAGAGTTAGGATTTTTTTAAGAAAGATTTCACTCCGGTCTGTGATAAGATATAATGTGGTTAAAGTTGGAAGGAATGGGGGAAGACCAATGAAAAAAGAGAATATTTATCGCGAAGCGCGTGAAAAATACAATGAAGACAATCCGAATCCCATGAGCAGAGAAGAGGCAGTTGAGAAGCTGCATATCAGCGTTGCAACCCTAGGCCGCTATGAAACCGGCGAAAGCGTACCCAATCCCGATGTGGTGCATGCAATGAGCAAGGTGTATGAGGATCCGGCTTTGCGGAGAGAATACTGCTCGGAATGTTGTCCGATCGGGAAAGAGGATCATCCCTATACGACACCAAAAACGCTTTTTGAATCGGGATACGGCTTGATCAACGCCAATCGCGTGTTGGATGTTTTCAAAAACGAACTCTTTGAAATCCTTTCCGACGGTGTTGTTGATGAAACGGAAATTGTGAAGCTAAGAGAGATGATTCCCCAGATTAAAGACATTCAAAAGCTGTTGAGTGACATCGAAATCGAAATAGAGAAGCATTCCCTGCGGTATCAAAACGGGGAATAAGACGGAAAATATAACGGTTGCTAGATTTGCTTTGGAAAAATCGCAAGGTTGATTTTTTCCAAGCGTAAATCTAGCTTTTTTAATATGGTTGTCGGGGTGCTCTTTTTCTATAATATGAGTATCACAAGTGATCAAGATGCGGACGCGCATCATTGGTTCGAAGAAAACTTCGAAATAACCATAGCAAGAAAGAGAGGGAATCATGAAACATATCATAAAAGCTGCAATTGTTGGACTGCTCGTTGTTTTGTTAATTTCCATGGTCATATTGCCGGTTTTGAGTTTGAGCTTTGCCGGTGTCGTTCTCTTGGCGATGATTTTTGCCATTGTCTTCGTTGGGTTTGGCTACTTGTTCCAAGACCGTACCAAGCTTACGCATTTCCATGCGAAGATCGGCGGCGTGATTTTTGGATTGGCCTGCGCCTATCTGATTATCGGATCACTCGCATCATCAGCCATCTTTAGAGCGGAAGCGAAACGAGACATGCTGCATGTGGAAGAAGTCGTCTTTGACGAGACGGTTCCAAATGTAGATATGGATAATTTGATTATTTGGGACGAGTCGGATGCCATCCGGTTCGGCGAGAAGCTGATTACGGAAAAGGATCCTTCCTTGGGATCCATGTATACCATCTCAAAAGAGTATGGGACCTTGTCGGTGGTTCAAGGAAAACCCTATTGGTTGTTCCCCTTGGAACATTCGGGATTCTTTAAATACATAAAAAACCAAACCATTCCCGGCTATATCAAAGTGAATGCGACAACAGGGGATGCGGAATTCGTCGACAAGACTTTTAAGGTTGCGCCATCCGCCTACTTCTTCGATGACTTGAAGCGGGTTGTGTATGCGAAGCATAAAAACATCGCGCTTACAGATTACTCTTTCGAAGAAGATGAAGACGGGAATCCGCAATGGGTCATCACCGCCTACACCCATAAAACCGGATTATCAACCTCCGATGTTGTAGGGGTGGTGATCGTCGATCCTGCAACGAAAGCGGTTGAATTCTATCAAAAAGGTCAACAGCCAAGCTGGGTGGATCGCGTTTCTTCCATGGATATTTTCCAGGAGCATCTGGATGACTGGGGAAAGTACGTTAATGGGTGGTGGAATCCATCAGATACAGGGAAATTAAAAAATACGGATGGAATCGGCTATGTGTTTAAGGATGGAAATCTATTCTTCTATACAGGCATTACCTCTTACGGCGGCGACGAGGCGACAACCGGATTTTTGATTTACAACCCGAGAACCGCTGAAGCGGAATATAATCGCATCTCCGGTTCGACGGAGCAAAAGGCGATTGGCCTGATGGAGGAATTGGTGCAGAATGCCGGCTATACCGCCAAGTACCCGTATTTGGTGAATATCAATGGCGAGCCCACCTATCTTTCGACGCTTAAAGGAAATAGCGGCAATGTTGTGGGCTATGCCATGGCGTCAGTGAAGAATTATCGTGCCGTTGCATGGGGCAAGAGCCTGCGGGACGCGCAGATGGAGTATAATCGAGTTTTGATTGCCGAGGGCGGCATGACAAATGCCATAAGCGATCAGTACGATGATCTGGTCAAGGCTACAGGGGTTGTATCCCGAATCGGAAGTGTGCAAGATGGGTACTTCTTGGTGAAGCTGGAAGGCAACGATACCTTGTACTTGGTATCGGCGGATCAACATCCATTGGTTGCTTTGACGGAAGCGGGCGATCAGGTAGTGGTTTCCTTCTTGGAAACGGAAGAGACAGAACGAATCGATGCGATGAACTTTGAGAATCAATCGATCAAATAGAAAGGAGGGGCAGTGATGGAGATATTGCAACAATATGGCTGGTTGGCTGTTATGGTTCTAGCGATTGTGGTTGAGGCGATATCCTTGGGACTAACCAGCGTATGGTTTGCCTTTGGTGCTTTGGCTGCTTGGCTGGTATCTCTTGTAGTAGATTCCTTTGCCATTCAGATTACCGTGTTCCTGGTGGTTTCATTGGCCTTGCTGATTGGCATTCGGCCATTTGCAGTCAAGGGACTGAAGATTGGGCGTCATAAGACCAATGCCGACGCACTGGTGGGCAAAGAGGGGTTTGTATTGAAACCCATCGAACCCCTAATTGCGACTGGGCAAGTGAAGGTAGGCGCACAGATTTGGACAGCGGTCAGTGAAGAATCATTGACTGAAGGTGAAAAGGTACAAGTTTTAGAAATTCAAGGCGTAAAGCTCGTCGTCAAACGGGCAGACAAGGAGGAAGCATAATATGGGCGGATTTGGAGCATTTATTGGTTTTATCGTGATTGTTGCAGTCATTATTGGATTGATTGTAACGAATATTCGGATTGTACCTCAGGCGTACGGATTTGTTTTGGAGCGTTTGGGGGCTTATCAGGGAACCTGGGGCGTTGGCCTGCATATCAAGATTCCATTGATTGACCGCATTGCCAACAAGGTGTCTTTGAAAGAGCAAGTGGTGGACTTCCCGCCGCAGCCGGTTATCACCAAAGACAATGTCACCATGCAGATTGATACGGTAGTCTACTATCAAATTACAGATCCAAAAGCGTATACCTATGGAGTCAGCCATCCAATCGCTGCGATTGAGAATCTGACAGCAACTACACTGCGTAACATCATCGGTGATCTGGAGCTGGATGAAACCCTGACTTCACGGGATACGATTAATACCAAAATGCGGGCGATTCTGGACGAAGCGACCGACCCTTGGGGCATCAAGGTCAACCGTGTGGAACTGAAAAACATCTTGCCGCCGGCTGAGATTCAGGACGCCATGGAAAAGCAGATGAAGGCAGAGCGTGAGCGACGTGAATCGATCCTGCGGGCAGAAGGCGAGAAGAAATCGACGATCCTGGTAGCAGAAGGTAAGAAAGCTGAAGCCATTTTGACGGCGGAAGCGGAAAAGCAAGCGGCCATTCTGCGGGCGGAAGCAAAACGGGAAGCAGCCATTCGCGAAGCGGAAGGTGAAGCAGAAGCGATTCTGAAAGTGCAAAATGCAACCGCAGAAGGCTTGAAGATGATCAAGCATGCCGAAGCGGATCAATCGGTTTTGACCTTGAAATCCTTCGAGGCATTGGCAAAAGTAGCGGACGGACAAGCGACCAAGATTATTGTACCATCCGAGATTCAAGGATTGGCCGGTTTGGCGGCATCCTTGAAGGGTGTTGTAGAAGAGGAGAAGTAGAATGGAAAAAAGATTGTATCGTGACCCCAAACGGGGCATGATCGGCGGCGTTTGCGCCGGGGTAGCGGACTATTTCGACATCGACGTATCGATTGTGCGGGTGGTTTGGTTTATCCTGCTCTTTGCGGCAAGCTTTGGTTTACTGGTGTATATCGCATGCTGGATTGCCATGCCCGAAAAGAGCCAAGTAGCCAATGTTATGCGTGAAGAGGATGTAGCGGTTCAAATGCGTCATGCGAGAGATGCTGGAACCGACGATTAATACAAGTCCCTTGGAGTTTTCTCCAAGGGATTTTTTGTCAGGATACTTACACCGAATTGCTATATAATCAGGTAAAGGATGAAAGTTTGCTTTGTGTTACGGAAGGAAAAGTCTATGAAAAAAAAGCCTGTTGAAATAGAATGGGACAAGTTCAGGAAAAAAGAGCGAAAATACCGGGCACGCAGGATTAACAAAAAAAGAAGCGATCGTGCATTTGAAAAAATTGTGCCGCTGCGCGTGCAAAACGCATTGGGCAGTGCTTTTCACAAAGGCTTTGAAGCGGTTTTCAGCGAAGGGGATTTTCTGATCGGAAAGACGGTTTCGTCCAATAAACACATAGACAGATATCAGAGCAATGCGCATAAATTGGCGCTTCAACAGAAAAGAAAGAACCTCAGAGCTTTTCGCAAAAGAGCCGGGGCTACAAACCGCTCGAATGTTTTATTTTCGGGGGCGGAGGGTTTTGCTCTTGGTTTGTTGGGAATCGGTGTGCCGGATATCCCACTCTTTATTGGGAATGTCTTGAAAAGCCTTTATCAGATCGCGCTGGATTTCGGATATGATTATTCATCGGAAAAGGAACGTGTTTTTGTATTGAAATTGATACATGCGGCGCTGCAGACAGGCAGCCAATTTGCTGAAACAGATGCTGATGTTGATGCCTTTGCGGAAGCTTCTGCGTTCAGTTACTCTGACGAGTATAAAAGGGGTGCAATGAAAGAGGCTGCGAATGCACTGTCTGACAATCTCCTGTATGCAAAATTCATTCAGGGCATCCCGGTCGTTGGGCTGACAGGGGGCGTGTTGAATATGTACTGCATGAATCGGATTACAAAATATGCGGCCTTAAAGTATGAAAAGCGATTCTTGCGTGATCAGTTGAAAAAGAGGAAGTGACATTGCGTGTTCATCTCGTGCATATCGCATGCTGGATTGTCATGACGAAAAAACGAAAACCCTTGGAGAAAAAACGCCAAGGGTTTTTTACGAGAGAACTAATGTAAGATTCCGGAGATGGTCAAGGCACTGTAGATCAAAAGCAGACTCATGGCGTAATTGAAAGGCCGCTCATATTTCGCCAGAAAGCGATTGAAGAGGCTGCCGAACAAGGCCCAGCTGGAGGTAGATAAAAGTGCGATGCCGGCAAGCAAAACAGAAAAGGCGAGCTGTGTGAACGGACTCGGAAAATAAGGCGCAAGAAAGCTGGAAACAACCGAAATCCCGTACAGTATGCCCTTTGGATTGACAAACTGCAAAAGAATACCCGATTTGAAGTTTAATGGAATCGCCGGTTTGGCGTCTTTTTTCTCGGGCTTACGTTTTTGACCGATCTGGATGCCTGAAAACTTATAGGCAAGGTAGAGCATAAAGGCTGTACCGATAGCTGTCAGAATCAACTGCGCCTTCGGCAGTACCTGCAGAAAAATGCGGTTAAAGAAAACAGACAAGGTCAGAAGCAGGAAAAAGCCTGTGGAAACACCCAATAAGAAAGGGAAGGTCTTTCGGTATCCCTTCCTTCCTGCGTGGGCCATGGCCATGAAATTATTGGGTCCAGGCGTGAAACTGACAATGCAGGCATAAGAGATGAAAGCGAAAAAATTAAACATAAATTCTCCTTCCAAAGAATCAATTTGCGTGTGTGTTATCTTTATTATATGACAAAACTTTTCAAAAAAAGAAGCCAGTATCAAAATTATGACACTGACTTCGTGATTTGATTTCGCAATACCCATCCAAATTCTTCCTTGTGTTTGACCAAGGCGCAGTCTTCAAATGTCAGGCAGACTTCCACTTCTTCGCCGACAGGAAGATTAAAGAATTTGTTGATATAGGTGGTTATGATACGCGTATCCTCATCCCGGGTTTCCAATAAAGAAGGGAAAACCGAAAGCGGTTTTTGAGTATGCTGGTGGCGGCATAGAATGAATTCATCGTTTCGATCAAGAATCTCCACTTCAAAATGCGGAAAAGAAACGTAAATGGGATCCTCTTCCTGAAATTGATGCGCGACTTGAATGGTATCAGGCTGAAAATCATTGACTTGCAGGTGGTTATAGTTGATGTCGCCATCCTGTTTTTCAATGATTAAGGCATTGAGCTCCCCAGATGACTTTACGCCTAATCCGCCATCAATGGTGATGATGTTCTTGTGCCTGTTAAATGCGGGTACATTGGTGAACTGGTCGGAGCGCAGATTGCTGGCAGGCCAGTGGCCGACAACCACGGGTTTGTCATTGATACCGCTCAATTCGTTGTAATTGTCGTATTTAAGAAAGCTGGTTTGGTCTTTGATTGGATCCAGTTTGGGATCATAGCCGCCGTGCACAAAAATGAAGTCATCATTTTCAAGCATAATGGGAAGCTGATTGAGATCTTCCAGCATCGGAAGGAAATGAGTCAGCATATGATCGCGAAGGGCTTTGCCGTTCGGGCATGCAGCCAAGTCAAAATCTGTTGTCTCGGCCATTTCGTGCACCAAGGTCGGATAGTAATTCTGCTGAATAAAACGCAAGAAGCGATCGGTACGTGTTTCATTCATCAAAGAACCATATACAAAAGACTCATGATTTCCTTTTAAAACATAGGTATTCGTCCGTTGTTGGATTTCTTTGATCAGTTCATATGTTTTTAGGCTTTCGGGTCCGCGGTTGATAAAATCGCCGATAATAATGAGAATGTCGTCTGCTTTTAATTGCAGGCGATTCAGCATTTCTTGAAAATGGCCGGCATGGCCATGGATATCGCTAATGGCGATGATACGGTATTCATCCCTTTGTTCCAGTCTGATAATCGGTTTGCTGATGTCTTTCATAAATTCCCTCCAATCGATCCTAATTATCGTACAACTTCATTGAAATCACTGTCAAGGCATTTGCTTATAATTCTGATAAAAGAGTGGGATGGGGTATCGGATGAATTGTTTTAGCTGCGGATTTATGCGTGTAAGAACCTGTGAATTGGCATATAAATATGGTAGAGGAGGGATTTGATGAAAATACTTTCAATACTGGGCAGTCCGATTCGAAACGGCAATACGGCAACACTTTTGCATATGGTAGAAAAGGGAATGCGGGAAGCCCAGCCTAATTGCGAGATTAAGGAGATCTATCTTCAAGAAAAAAGCATTCAGCCGTGTTCAGGCTGTTTGGCATGCGATACGGGGCGAATCAAGCACTGTGTGATTCAGGATGATATGACAGCCCTGTATGAGCAATTTGAAGCAGCAGATATGCTGGTATTTGCAACCCCGATCTATTACTTCAGCATGACGGCGCAAATGAAGATTTTTGTTGACCGCTTATACGCGGTGCACTTTGAGAAATGGAGAAAGAAGCAGATTGTTTTGCTGATGACTTATGGCGGTGATGACGAGGAAGATTCCGGTGCTGTGAACCTGGTTCGCATTATGGAATACTTGGCGGAACACACGGGTGCGAAATTCGTGGATCGTTTTGGCGTATCGACGCATATGCGGCCCAATGCCGTCGAGGAGAATGATCAGATACTGAACGCTGCCTATGAGTTTGGAAGAAAACTGTTGTCATAATCAAAAAGACCACTCGTGTGGTCTTTTGCTATATAAATATTGCAGAGTGGGCAGTCAAAAATCCATATTGCAAAGTGGTTGTAAAGTTTAGCTGATTGGATACAATAGAGAAGAGTTAAATTTTTATCAGGATCGAAAGGGGAAACGATGAATTTTAACCAGCTGCGATATATCGTCGAGATTGTTGAGACGGGAAGCATTTCAAAAGCCGCCAGCAATCTGTTTATATCTCAACCCAATCTTAGTATTCAGATTGCAAATTTGGAACAGGAAATTGGCAAGGCGATTTTTAATCGTACGAATCGCGGGGTGACCTTAACATCATATGGGGTTGAGGTCTATGAGCATGCCAAAACGATTGTAGAACAATACCGAATTGTTGAGAATAAAATTTTTGCAAACACCAACCTGAACAAAATCAAGATTGCCTCCTTTGGATGTGAAATTATCAATTCCAAGTTTTTCGAGGTCTGTGACAAATTCAACAATCATAACTACGAGTTTGAGTTATATGAGTGCGGTGTTGAAAAAGCCATCCAGCGAGTGGTGGATCGCGATTCCGATATTGCGATTATCATTTACAGCGCCTATCAAAAAAAGAAACTCATGCAGTTCTTGGCAGCTGAAAAGCTGGAATTGCAGAATTTGTTTGAAGGACGGCTAAAGGTGCATATGAGTAAAAATGCACATTTAAGCAAGAAAAAGCAGATTAGCCAAGAGGATCTGACGGGGCTCTTTGAAGTTCGCAAATCCTATATGTTTGAAGGCATGTTTGCACTTCATTACGAAATGGAGCAGTTTGGGGTTCCAAAAAACAACAAGACGATCTTAACAAATGGCAATAAAACCTATAACGATGCGCTCCATCATTTGCCGTCTTTTGCTGTCGAAATTGACTGGAAGTGCAATCGGGAGTTGCCAAGCGGATTGGTTCGGATTCCATATGCGGGTCCTGAAGAAATCATCACATGCGCCATGGTAAAACGGAAAAACGAGCTTTTAAAAGACGAGCTGTTGTTTTTTATACAAAAATTGATTGAAGAGTATCGATAGCATTTATCGGATGCTTTCAATAGTTCATAACCCACAAGGGAATGGTTGAATCAAATAGCGCTGTTTGAATCGACTCATTTGTGAAGAGGTGCAATTGATCACTGCATGGTTTCACAGCGTCATATGCAAGGGTTAGAGCATATACAAATGAGGAGGATTTTTATGAAGAAAAATAGTTTGATTGCAATTGTTGTCGTTTCGCTTATCTTTGGGCTTACTGGGTGCGGGAATACCCCAGCAATGGTAGAGCCTGTAGAGGTTGTTGAGCAGACGGATGGTGAAACATCGGCTTCAGTAGATGCAAAAACTTCTGCATCGATTGTACCGGAAGCATTGGTACAATCCATCAAAGCAGAAGGTTTTACAGAAGGGAACCAGAAGAAGGCGTTGTTTGTTGTTGGCGATCCGCGCAAATACAGTGTGAATTATGACTTGGTGAATACGGCGGTTGATTATTTCCAACAGCAAGGCGTGGAAGTGGAAGTACGGGATTTGTATGACATTGGCTTCGATCCGGTTTTGTCATTGGATGAGTTTTATTATGCGAAAGACGGAGCAGGTGAGCCGACTCCGGAAATCAAAGCGGAGCAAGCATTGGTTGCAGAAGCGGATTATCTGATTTTTGCTTATGCCAATTGGCATGATACGCCAAATGCCATGGTAAAAGGATATATGGAAAAAGTGTTTGCCAAGACTTTTGCATACCAAGATACTGAGAATGGTTTGGAAGGACTACTAACTGGAAAATCCATGTATACGATTATGAACGCCGGATTCCTTGGCGGCGGACGCGGGTATATTGGAGACGGCGTTGGCATCAACGACGAAGCCTGGAACCAATATATGAACGCATTCAAAGTGTTTGATGATGACACGGCGGGCTTTTGGAACATGGAAAACAAAGGCCGTTTTGTGAATGACCGCACACCGAAAAACAATTCAGAGACATACGAGGAAGATTTGAATCAATTGCGCGATGCATTGCGAGCGGAATTGGATCAAGTGTTCTTCCAAAACTAGTTTAATGCCGCACATTTTGTGCGGCGTTTTCTTTTGATTCAGCTGGGATTTTGTTACAATGGGGGTACATAGAAAGCAAGGAGGGAATCGGAAATGAAGCTTACAGATTTTACGGAAATCAGCAAACCGACTCAATTCATGTTGAATGCCATGAATACCTTAAGCCGCATGCAAAACCGCAAGCTTTTTGACGATCATTTTCCTTTGGATGAATACGAGATTGAAAATTTGCCACCCTATCTGTTTCGAAGGGCGTACGAGTTTGATCGGGAATGGATTCGCGACCACCAGATGATTACCATGTGGAAGGCAGAAAATACTTCAAGACGCCATATCCTTTATTTGCACGGAGGCGGCTATGTGTCCCAGGGAAGCACCCTGCACTGGTATTTTATCGACAAGCTGCTCAGAGAATTGGGGGGGCGTGTCACCTTTATCGACTACCCTACAGCGCCGGATTATTGTTACAGGGATACGCATGAGGTCATGCTTACCGCCTTTCACATTCTCAAACGGAATTATCCGGACGATGAATTTGTACTGATGGGGGATTCAGCTGGCGGGGGCTTGGCACTGTCCTTTGCCCAGGTCTTGCGGGACAAGCAAGAGGAGCGGCGGCCTAAAAAGATGGTCTTGTATTCGCCTTGGGTGGATTTGACCATGACTCATCCAAGATTGGAAGAGGCAGAAGCGAGGGATGTCTTATTGTCCAGAGCGATCTTGGAAGAGGTGGCAGGCGCCTATTCGAGAGGGGAAGATCGGACCAATCCGCTGATTTCACCGATCTTTGGCGATATGAAAAATCTTGGGGAGATTCAAGTGTACTTTGGCACCCATGAGATTTTGGAGCCGGAATGCGAAGAGCTCTTGCAGATTGCAGAAGAGCAGGACTTGCCCGTGGAAGGATTCCGATATGCGCAAATGCCCCATGTTTGGGCGATTATGCCATTCGAGGAAAGCAATTTTGCGTTTCAGCTGATGAAGGCTTTTTTGATCCGACCGGACTAGGTGGGATGCGCTTTGTACCGTTGGATAGAAGTTGATCATAGAAAAGGGGGATTTGATGGCAAGAAAACATGTAATTAAGCAAACGGCTTCACCCATGCGTTTTTTGATCAAACTCATTCAAATCCTGCTGTATATTCCCATTCAAATTCTCTTTATTCCTTTTGCAATACTTGGATTTATCCTTGCAAGCTACAAGGAAATGAGAAGAAGCAAAAGCCTGGGTGCTTCCTTTTCGGCGATCCAGACGCTGCAATACCGATGGATCATGCATTATTTTGAAACCCGACCGGATCCGATATCGGTTGCATTCATCAAAAAGTTTCCATGTGAATCGCATTTTGGCTTATGGGCGACCTTTGGGGCGCTCATTATTTCACAGCGTGTATTCGGGCTCAAAACCAGATTTGCAAAAGTTGGGGAACCGGGAGAAGAGACCTTTGTTTCCGCTGTGGGGCGTCGGGTGCTTTTGTTTGATGAAATCATGAAAAGACATGTAGATGAAGTAGACCAGATTGTTTTGCCTGGGGTCGGCTTTGATCTGATGGCGTTGCAGCTTACCAAGGGGAAAGACATTAGGGTTTTTGAACTCGACCAAACGAACACCATCAATGTGAAGGTGGAAACCCTGAAACGAGCCGAAATCAACCATGATTGGATCACCTATATTCCAGTGGATTATGAAAATGAATCCTGGTCGGACAAGTTGCTGGCGGCAGGGTTCGACAAGACGAAGAAGACCTTGTTCATCTGGGAGAGCGTCTCCTTGTTTCTTGATGAGGAAACCGTGAAGGATTCACTGCGGAAGATGGCAGAAATCTGTGAGAGTGAATGCATCATCGCGCAAGATTTTTACACCCGTTCATTCGTTACGGGGGAATACTCGAAGACGGTGAAACGGTCTTCAAGCCTGATTGCAAGAATGGGAGAGCCTTGGAAGTTTGGAATTGACCTGTCGAAGGATCAGAAGTTGGTTGTAGAAGCCTTCCTCAATGAATGTGGATTAAAAACAAATACTTATACGGCGTTCAGTGAAAAACTGGATATCGAACCGTTTTACTGCATTGTGGAAGCGGAAAAACAATGAGGCTGACTGATGGAAGACGTATGGGGGACATGCGTCTTTTTTGTTCTAGCGCAATCGAACATATGTATGGTATACTAAAGAAAACTGGTAATAAAAGGAGAATCCATATGATTAATCGATATCCAACTCATTGCGGAGATGACACTTGCGCGTCATGTGTAGAGGCGGGCGGATTTGTATATCTGGCGCACCATGCAGGCGGCTTTGACAGTACGAGTGTTGCGCATCAAATGAGAAAAACATTTGAGAATATACAGGCGACACTGGAACAGGCGGGTTCGAGTTTGCAGGACCTCATTCAAGTCAACCTCTACTTAAAGAACATTCATGACTTACGCGAGGCGTGTGATGTTTTTACGGAAGTGTTCGGTGATCAGCCGCCGGCGCGAATGACGCTGACGACGGATTTTTTTGACGAGCAATGTTTGCTGATGATGGATGGCGTGGCGTATAAAGGATAGGAAAAATGATTACGAAGAAACAAGCGAGACATTTTTTGCTATTGAAACAAGGACTCTACGGCCCCAAAAGATTTCATGGAAAAGAGGGCATATATGCGTATGTGAAACAGGCGGCCTGCGTCCAGTTTGATCCCATCGATGTCTGCGGAAAGAATCATGAGCTAGTCTTTCAGTCGCGGGTGGAAGGCTTTGAGAAGGGGCAATTGCATGAGTTGCTCTACCGGGACAAGGTCTTAATCGATTGGTTTGACAAGAACATGAGCATTTGCCTGCGGGAGGATTGGCCGTATTTTTCGTATCAACGGGAGCGGGCGCATCAGGGGTCTCGGAGCAAAGAGGAAGTGGGGCGTGTCGCGGATGAAGTTTTGTCCATCATCCAAGAAAATGGTGCTGTATCATCCAAGGACTTGGCAATGAAAGAGAAGGTGGATTGGTATTGGGCGCCGACCAGTTTGGCTCGTGCGACCTTGGATACTTTGTATGATCAAGGGAGATTGGTGATCAGCCATAAGGAGAATACCCGCAAGTTTTATGATTTGCCTGAACGGCATGTTGATGAAGAGTTGCTTAAAATGGAGAATCCCAATCAGACACAACACGAACAATTGTGTTGGAAGGTGCTTCGAAGAATTCGCGGCGTTGGTCTTTTGCATGCCAACAACAGCTATGCCTATATTGGCATCAGTGGATTGAAGGCAAAAGAGCGGGAGGCTGTGTTTAAAACCCTTCTAAAAGAAGAGAAGATTTTTGAGATTAGCGTGGAAGGCTGCAAGCTGCCCTTTTATTATTTGTCAGAAGATCAGCCGCTTATTGAGCAAGTGACAGCTGGCGTTGAAGAATCCGAACGCCTGGAATTCATTGCGCCGCTGGACAATCTCATTTGGGACCGGGTGATGATTGAGGAACTCTTTGGCTTCTCCTACAAGTGGGAGATCTATACGCCTATCAAAGACCGCAAATTCGGCTACTACGTGCTGCCGATTCTGATGGGAGACAAGTTCATTGGGCGAATTGAGATGAAACGGGACAGGAAGAAAAAGAAGTTTGAGATCCTGAACATCTGGTGGGAAGACAAGGCCTTTAACACCAAGGAAAACCGGAAGCGTGTGAAGTCGCATGCGAAGGAATTTATGAAGGTAATGTTTTAGAGAGGACTGGAGGGTTACTCTTCGAACTGAAGTGTAAAATATTATTTTTTAAAAGCGAATTAGTTGTGCTGGCGTTCTTCATATCGGATTGAATGGATATTTGAATAAATGTTAAAGGCACTCGGTTGATTTCCGAGTGCCAATTTTTTTATTTCAAGATTTCACTGTGGTTGATGACCAGGGTGCTGTAGAGAAAAAGAATCTCGCTGTCTTCAAAATCCACATAGTCGCCAATCATCTCGTGGCTGACATAGCGAATGTCGATCAAGGTGATCTTCTGGTATTCCTCGATCAGCAGGGGTGTCAGGCTGCTGGCAAAAGAGTCGCGGAAGATGACCAGTTCCTTTTCCGTTGCACTGTTGGGGTTTTCAAGGGTGATCAGAGGCGTGCTTCCGGAAAGGAAGACATCGTAGGAATCCATGGAGCCAAGCTTGTCGGTTTCATAGACCCCGGGCGCCTTATCCGGATCTCCCGTATACTCAAAGTTTGTTACGATCACATCCTTCATCGCTTCCGAGATTCGGTAGGTCAGGGTATCCGCCGCGAGGTTCAGGGCAGACTGTCCGTAATAGGCGCCATAGAATGGGGCGTATTGTTCGGCCTTGTATATGATCTGCGAAAAATCCGTTTCCATTCCCATGGTTTCCTGCAAGCGCGCGACAACCGCATCAAGGTTTTCCTGTTTCCAGTGGGGATCCGTATGGTAGTAGTCATCCAGGCTTAGGGTGTCTGCCAGATCGATAATCGTGATGTCTTCCAGCTGTTCTGCCAAGAGGTGTTCCAGTTTTTCATAGTCCAAGGTCAAAAAATCGGGGCCTGGCTCCACGTAATAATTCTTGTCGGGGATCATGGCGAAATAAACGGGATTGTCCTGTGCATACAGGGCCGTGATGGAATGCAGGAGTTCCGTGAAACGGGTTACACTCTCTGTATTCAGCGGATAATCCAGCTTGTAGGCGCTGTCGCCGATGACAATGATGTCATTGTTGTCGGTCTTGTGAAAAAACTGGCCGTCAACGATCGCTTTCAGTCTTCTGAATTGCTCGCGGAGAAAGAACTGATCCAGGGCGGCCTGATCAAAGTCTTCCAAGAAATCGCCAGTCAGCAGCTCACGGATTTCAAGATCCGAAAAAAGGTGAAGCTTACGCCGTTCGGAAAGGGAAATTTCCGTCGGGGGAAGCAGAATATTCAAGATTGAGAAACAGAGCAAAAAGCCCATAAATAATATAGTGATCATTTTATTTTTCATATCAAAACCTAAAATACAAGAATGGATTAAAGGATGAATCCACCAAGTACCCTGTGACAATTAATAATAAGGCAATCAAATAAATCGGTTCGAATCGGTTGATCCACTTCTCGGCGATGCGGTCCTTGGTGCCCCGATGAACAAGGTTGCTCATCAGCGGGGTTGCGCCGATAATGGCAATCAGAATGACAACCGCATAGCTTCTCAGATAGTAGATGGTTTCCGCATTGGCGAAAGGCAGGTGTAGTCCGCCGAACATGCCTTGAAAGGTTTGCGCCATTACACCGAGGTCTTCGTTGTTGAAGATCACAAAGCCCAGTACGACAATCAGAATCACATAAGCGTGCTGAATCAGCTTGGGCAAACGGTTGAGAATCCGTTGAAGAATAGCTTTTTCAAGAATCAAAAGGATGCCGAAGTAGAGTCCCCAGAAGATAAAGTTCCAATTGGCTCCATGCCAAAATCCGGTCAGAAACCAGACGATGAAAATATTTCGGAACCAATTTAGGTTTGATCCTCGGTTTCCGCCAAGGGGAATGTAGAGATAGTCCTTGAACCAGGTTCCCAAAGAGATATGCCAGCGGCGCCAGAACTCCGAAACGCTTTTGGAGATGTAGGGGTAGTTGAAGTTTTCCAGAAAATGAAAACCGAAGATGCGCCCCAGACCAATTGCCATATCGCTGTAGCCGGAAAAATCGAAATAGATCTGCAGGGAAAAGGCGATAGCACCGATCCAATAAAACAAGACCGTAGGATTGTCCGTTTGCAGGGTGATCTGATACAGCTCGCCCAATTGGTTGGCGATCAGCACTTTTTTCGACAAACCGATAACAAAACGCCGTACGCCATAGGCAAAAAGATCGAAGGAATGGGTTCGGTCGTTAATCTCATTGGCAACGGTACGGTAGCGAACGATGGGACCTGCCACCAATTGTGGAAACAGGGTGATATAGGTTGCCAGGCCCAAGGGATTTCGTTGAATGCTTGCTTCGTTCCGATAGACATCAATCGTATAGCTCATGGTTTGGAAGGTGAAAAAGCTAATCCCCAGCGGTAATGAAAGATGCAGCAAAGGGAAATCGGTTGAGAAAACCGCGTTGATATTTCTAATAAAAAAGTCCGCATATTTAAAGAAGCCCAGAATGGCCAGATTCAGTACAATCGAGGAAATCAAGGCGGCTTTTGCAGCCGGCTGGCCCCGTTTTTTCTCAATGACCAGACTATGGGTATAGTCAACAATCGTGGAAAAAATCAAGATGATGGTATACTGCGGTTCGCCGAAAAAATAAAAGCCCAAGCTGCTCAATAGGAGCACAAGGTTCTTCCATCGATAGGGAACGGCAAAATACGCGACCAATACGATGGGTAAGAAATAATAAAGAAAGCTGATAGAGGAAAATAACATAGTTGTCCTTTCAGTAGCGAAAATAAAGAAAAGCGATGGAGGTTAAAGGTTCTTTGCGTCCATCGCTTTTGTATGATTATTCAGCCAGTGCCAAGAAGCTGTCGTGCAAAGTGTCTGCTTCGGCGCTCATAATAAGAATGACAACATCACCTACGTGGTCGACAATGACTTGATCTTCTTCTACGCTCACGCAAATCCATTTGCGAGGATCGACATTCTCTTTGATCGTGGTTTCAATGCTTTCGATATCCGCATCTTCCGCGACGCGAAGCAAAACAACCGAGTGTGCAAAGGAAGACATCATTGGCTCGGATCCAATGGCGCGAACGTACTCTACATCATTGCTACCCAGGAAATAAGCTTCGTTCTCATCGTTCAGTTCTGTGATCATCGTTTTTGGCAATTCAACGCCCGAGTCGGTATAGATCTTTTCGACAATCTCTTCCAAAGTGCCGGAAATTTGAGGCACTGTTTCAACGGGCTCTTCAATTGGTTCCGTATTTCCACAGCCTGCCAGACTGAATACCATCAAACCTGCAACAATCAATAATAAAACTTTTTTCATTTTTTTTCTCTCCTTTTGTATCTTGTGTTTTTGTTCTGTAGGTATAGACGGAAGCCGATGCGGAAAGTTTCATCCGATTTAAAAATTTTTCAATGTTATAATAAAAACGAAAGAATCGGTGGAGGGAAAAAAGATGATTGATGAGAAACTGCATACATTTCTAAGTGTGGCGGAAACCTTGAATTTTTCTAGAACGGCGGAATTGCTTCATATGACCCAGCCGGCCGTAACCCAGCAGATGAATGGATTGGAAGCCTATTACGGCGTTCGTCTTTTTTCAAATCGGCGAAAGGGGATGCAGCTCACCGAAGAAGGGGTCCTGCTCTTGGAATATGCAAGAGAAATGAATCGGCTGAGCCAGTCGGTAATGATGCAGCTCAAGGCTGATGAAAATCGGGTGCGAACCTACTCGGTAGGGGCAACCATGACCATAGGCGGGTATGTGCTGCCCGGGATTTTGGGGCAATACAAGAAAGCGCACCCGCTGACGGATGTGAAATTGACGGTAGAGAATACTGAAAGCGTGCTTGAGGAAATCGTGAAAGGGAATTTGATTCTTGGTCTTGTGGAAGGACCCTTTCCTAAGGATAAGTTTCACTTTGATCTGTTGCGGAAGGATGAACTGGTTGTTGCGGTTTCTCCGCAGCACCCTCTGGCAGAGCAGGATGCGGTGTCGATGGAAAGCTTGCTGGCGCATCCATTGATCTTGCGGGAAGAAGGTTCGGGCACCCGGGAAGTGTTCGAAAATGCAGTGCGCACGGCAGGCTTTTCAACCGATCAAATGAATGTCCATATGGAGATCGGCAATATTCACGCCCTGGTCTCTCTGGTGGAATCGAATCTGGGGGCAACCGTGATCTCAAGGGATGCCATAAGCGAAGCACTTGAACGAGGCTCGCTGAGGGCAGTCAGTGTAATTGGTGTGAAGATTGAGCGGGAATATTGCTTTGTCTATCTCGACGATCGTATTTCCTTTATTGCGGAGTTTATTGGCTTCTGTAAGAACGCATATAAGAATTGCTTATAAGAAGATAAGAAAGGATCATTTTTCTGCATCCCTCCCGGATGATATACTGGCGCCAGATTAAGGATACGGGAGGTTGCAATGAAGAAGGGTAAAGAAATGGCAGCGGGACTTCTGTTTGTTCTGCTGCTTTCATTATGTGCGCAGGCAATTAGCGTTTGGATGCAAGACGTCATCCGGCTGGAGGCTTTAACGATCGCGATTCTCTTGGGGATTGCCTACAACAATACGATTGGTACGCAAGGTGTGTTGGTTCCAGGGATCCAATTCTCATTGAAACAACTATTGAAAGTCGGGATTGTTTTATTGGGTTTCAAACTGAATTTCCAGGTGCTTTTCGATTTGGGACCCAAGATTTTGGTTCTTGTGATCGGATACGTCGTTTGCGCGCTGGTGCTGTCGATGCTGGTGGGAAAACAGTTGGGACTTTCCAGTCGCCTGGATGCCTTAATTGGTGTGGGTTCATGTATTTGTGGGGCATCTGCGGTAGTGGCCATGGCCCCGTGCATTGAGGCGGAAGAGGAAGATTCGGTGCTTGCCGTGTCGATTGTCAGCCTTCTGGGCGCCGTGGGCGTTTTGGCATACTCGGCGATTGCAATGAGTCCCATGGCACCGACCCCCTTGCAATATGGGATATGGTCCGGCCTGTCGCTTCACGGCGTTGCCCATGCCATTGCGGCCGCCTTTGCCATGGGCGACCAGGCAGGAGAAATTGGGACGCTGGTGAAGATGGCCCGGGTGCTGATGCTGGTGCCGGTATCCCTAGGCTTGAGCACCTTGTTTAGAAAGAATGACGGCAATGTAAAGCGTGCGCAGTTTCCCATGTATGTGCTTTACTTTATCGTGGTCGGTGTGATTAACACGTCTGGGATTTTGCCGATAGGGTTCGTTGGAATTTTGGGCAAACTTAGCGGTTGGATGATTTTAATGGCGATGACGGCGATGGGATTATGTGTCAATGCGAAGAGTTTGATAAAAAGGGGTGCAAGCGTTGGAATTGCAGGGATTGTTATCTTTGGAATTTTATCCCTTGGAAGTTATTTTATACTTGTAAATTGCTTCTGAATTCTGCCCTGAAATCGTGTTAGAGATTTTTTTGCGGGTATAGAATCAGTGTACATGAATGATAAGGAGTGATCAAATGACTTCACAATCAGGTAATGCGCGCGGTTCTAATTACCACATGAGGTGCAAGAACACGTTAAGGGAAAAAGCAAAGGACCATTACTCGGAAGAACGCAAGGAAATGGAACATGAATTTGAATCAACGGAGCAAGGGATTCTCAAGGCGATGAATGAACGCTATGAATTCGGTGAAATGAAGCGAGAGCATCACCGTTACATCCTCGAGTTCTTCAATCGAAACACAAAAGATAAGAAGACATTTACCATTGCCTACGAAGAGAACTACATGAATCTCAAACACTTATGGGAAGCTGAGGAAGAATAATGGATGCGGGTTTATTTGACTCGCATCTTTTTTGTGAAAAGGATGGTGGAAATGCGACTGACGAAATGGATGGAAGAAAAGCAACAGTATATTGTGGATCTGTCCGAAGTTCCTTGCGAGGAAGATACAATTGACGGGGAGGTCATTGCCAAGCTTGCGGCTTTCGAGGATTTCTTTGACGAGTTGATGCAGCGGCAAGAAGCGACTCTGAAGGAAATGGAGCGCCTGCGGGCGGCGGGCAAGGTGAAAACTACAACGTTTCGCCAGCTTGTTGCCATCAAGCTGACCAATGAACAGGTTTTGGATTTGCTTCGTACTTTCGGCATTGAGGAATGAACGGAAGGGGAGAGACTCGGTTCTGGCAATCGGGTTATCAGTAGAATCACCTAAATATATTTAATAAATGGTAATAACTGGTTGTCAACTTTCAATGACTGTGGTACCATTCTCTATGTTCCAGAAAATAGAAGAGCTGTATAATCCCTGTAATAAGGTCGGGGAGTTTCTACAGGATCACCGTAAATGGTCCTACTATGGTGAGAAAACATTCATTCCGCTTGCAAGCGACTGTGCTTGTCATCGGTTTGTTTTGTGTATTTGCTTGTTCAAGCTGATAATCTCTCCGGTTATCGGCTTTTTTATTTTTGGATAAAAAGAAAACGGAGAGGATGGACAGAATGGATTTATGGAAAGATGTATTGGCGATTTTTAGCGTGATTTTGAATGGATTGCCGCAAGGGATTTTGGCCCTGTCATTTGGTTTTGCGACAGTGCCGACGGCACTGGCCTTTGTTGTAGGGGGAATGGGGAATGCCCTCGTTGGTTCGGTTGCACCGATTTCCTTTCAGGCGGAGACGATCACTTTGGCCGGTACCATGGGGAAAAATATGCGGGAACGTTTCTCGATGATCTTTATCGGTGCCGCGATTATGGCGGCGATCGGCTTGCTGGGATTATTGGAGGACATAGTTGCTTTTATCGGTCCGGTCATAACCAGCGGGATGATGGCGGGTGTTGGCATTATGCTGGTGCGGGTGTCGGTGGATATGACTAGAAACCGTCATTTGATCGGCATGATCTCCATGGGTTCCGCATTTGTTGTATATATGTTGACCAAGGATTTGGTTTATACCATTGCGGTTTCGGTGGTATTGTCGAGCGTGGTTTATGTGATGAGACATAAGGAAGCGCGGGAATTAAAAGTGGAAAAGGAAAAACTGGTTTTGCAAAAAATCCAAGTGACGCCCGGGATCCTGCGGGGTGCATTGGCGATGGTCTGCTTGAACATCGGAGCCAACATTGCTTTCGGCAATATCACGGGGGCGATTGCCAATACGGATGTGAATATCGACCATTTGGCGGTGATCAGCAGTTTTGCGGATATGTCTTCATCCCTGTTTGGTGGCGGACCGGTTGAATCGATCATTTCGGCAACGGGAAGCGCGCCGCATCCGGTTTTGGCTGGCGTTGCCATGATGTTGGCCATGGCTGTAATTTTATACAGCGGCATGCTGCCAAAGCTGGGCAAATACATTCCAAGCGAGTCCATTGCGGGATTCTTGTTTGTATTGGGTGCAATTGTTACGGTACCAATCAATGCAGCGGCTGCCTTGGCCGGCGACGGTTCGATGATTGGCGGCGTGACGATGGCGGTTACAGCGGTGACGGATCCGTTTTTGGGTATGCTGGCTGGATTGATCATGAAGTTGTTTATTGGAGCCTAAACGAGGAGGAAGACATGGAGAAGACGTATGAAATGCTTGTGGCGGGCGTAAAACGGGACTTGCCGATTATTCCCATTAGCGAGGGCTTGGCCATTGCGAGTTTTGTGATTCTGGGGGATACGGAACTGGTTTGCGAAGCCGCCAAGGAATTGGTCAATCAGCTGCCGGAGGCCGATATCTTGGTGACGGCAGAGGCCAAAGGGATTCCTTTGGTGTTTGAGGTGTCTCGCTTGCTGGGGATGGAACGGTATGTGGTTGCCAGAAAAAGCATCAAAGCCTACATGGCGGATCCCTTGGTTGACGAAGTGGAGTCGATTACAACCCAAAAGAAACAGATGCTTTGTCTGGACCGAAACGATGTTGCTTTGGTGGAGGGCAAGCGGGTGATCATCATCGATGATGTGATCAGTACAGGTGAGTCCCTGAGAGCGGTGGAGTCTTTGGTAGCGAAAGCCGGTGGAACAATTGTTGCCAAGGCGGCAATCCTTGCGGAAGGCGATGCAGCCAAACGTGATGATATTCTGTTTTTGAAAGAGCTGCCCTTGTTTCCCATTAAAAGGGACTAGCTGATTATTTTGAGAATTGACAAAACGAGCAGGTGAACATAAACTAGAATTCGTACCGTCCGCGGAAGCGGGCGGTTTTTTTCAGAAATCATCTAGGGGGTATCATTTGAAAGAGTTATCAAAAAAGGAAGTTTTTTTGGTTGGACTGATGTTGTTTTCTATGTTTTTTGGCGCCGGTAATCTGATTTTTCCACCCTTTCTAGGACAGGCGGCCGGAAGTCAAACCTGGCTGGCCATGCTGGCATTTGCCGTTACCGCTGTCGGATTTCCGATTCTTGGGGTTGTGGCGGTGGCAAAGTCAGGGGGATTGAACGTTTTGGCGGGGCGGGTTCATCCTCGTTTTGCTTCTATTTTCACCGTGATTATTTATTTGGCGATCGGACCGTTTTTGGCGATTCCGCGAGCAGGCAGTTTGCCTTTTGAAATGGCGGTGGCGCCGTACTTGTCGGAGTCTTTTCCGTTAAAATGGGCCATGCTGATTTACACCTTGGTTTTCTTTGCCGCGAATTATTGGTTGTCTTTGTCGCCCGGCGATTTGGTTGACCGCATGGGCAAGATTTTAACACCGGTCCTGCTGATTCTGATCTTTATTGTTTTCGGCGGTGCCATCGTTCATCCGATAGCGGCCTATGGAGAGCCTATGGGGGCATATGCAGAAGCGCCATTTGTGCAGGGCTTTTTGGACGGATATTTAACCATGGATACCTTGGCGGCCTTGATTTTTGGCATTATCATTGCGGTGGCCATTCGCTCCAAAGGCATTGAAGACGAAAAGACAGTTGTTTCGGGAACCATCCGGGCAGGCCTTATTGCCGGCGGATTCTTGTTTTTAATCTATGCGATGCTGGCGCACTTGGGCGCCATGAGCGGTGCGGCATTCGGCATGACGGAAAATGGGGCCCAAACCCTTACCCATGTTGTAACTTCCTTGTTTGGGATCTGGGGTGCGGTGCTTTTGGCCGTCATTTTTACCCTGGCTTGCATTTCGACCAGTGTTGGGTTAACGGCGGCTTGCAGCCAGTTTTTCTCCGAATGCACCGCTTTGTCTTACAGAACCTGGATTGCCGTCATTACGCTGGTCAGTATGGCGCTGGCAAATCTGGGATTGACAAAAATCCTAGTGGTTTCGATTCCGATTTTGGTTGCCATCTATCCGGTTGCCATTATGGTGATTGTATTGGGCTTGATCGATCGGTTCTTAAAAGGCGATCCGTTTACTTATCGATTGGTGGTTGTGCTGACTGGGATCGTAAGTACGGTGGACGCTCTGGAGCAAGCCAAATTCGTGATACCCGCTGTCACGCAAGGCATGCATGCGCTGCCGTTTTATGAAATGGGATTGGGGTGGATCATCCCCGCGTTGATGGGTGTGGCCATCGGATTATTCAAACGAATCCTCGTTCCTGAAAACGGGCTAACAGAATACTAGAAATCAGATCAGCTTGGCAGTTTATGCGGGCTGATCTTTTTTCTTTATGAATAGTCTCTGTTCCGTTTCTAGCAAATGGGGCAATTTGCGCCAGAGAGTGATAAGGTTTAGTCTGCTGATCATGATCAAGAGTTCATCTTGTGGACAGAAGCGGTCAAAGCGGAATTCATTTTGGGTATTTTTAAGTTGAGAGGGGGTTGAGAATATGAAAAGAAAGGAAAAAATAGAAAAGCTAAAGGTTTTTTTTCAGCAATTGGATCGCGGAGCCTTTATTCCCGAAGCTGTGCGTGCCAGTGCCCATTGGGACATTCCTTTGCCGATCGGTTTTGGACAAACGATCTCTCAACCGACCTTGGTTTTGGAAATGACCTTTCAATTGGATTTGGAGCCTCACCATCGCGTATTGGAGATCGGGACTGGTTCCGGCTATCAGACCGCTTTTTTGGCGGAATTTGCAGCGGAAGTCTTCACCATCGAAAGGTTTGAAGCCTTGTCGATTTCGGCGCAAGCGTCCCTTGCAAGCCTGGGCTATAGAAATATTTCCTATCGGGTAGGCGATGGCAGCAAGGGGTGGGAGGAAGAAGCGCCTTTTGACCGGATTATGGTAACGGCTGCGGCTGGAAAACTTCCGATGATCTTGATGAAACAACTGACACTGGGCGGCAAGATGGTGATTCCCGTTGGGCCGCGTGAGATGCAGGAGATCCTTCTGATCACACGGCAGGAAGACGACCGTTTCGACATCCAAGAGTTAATGGCGGTGCAATTCGTGGAATTTGTCGGTCAGTATGGATGGAACGATTGAGCCGTCAGGACGCCGGTTGCGTTTTGGGTTATAATGGAAACCAAGGAGGGTGAAGCGATGAACTTCTCATTAAAGCCATTATCGAAAGAGGAAACAGCGGAATTTGTGTGGACTTATTTTCTGAAACTGGGTCACACGGTTGATGACTTTTACCGAAAAGTTGTGGTAAAAAACGCGGTTGCCTATGAAGTCGGCTATGAAGCGGAAACCCTTGGGATCTGTATGATTGATGCGAAAAAATCGTTGGTTTTGTGGGCCTTTCGGGACGCAGCCATGTGGCTTGCCCAAGCCTGGATGGAAGCGATGCTGACGGCGTGGCGCATTGAATCTGCGATGGTGTCTACAAGACAAACGCGGTTTTTATCCCTCTGCTTGGAATACCAAAAATCAATCATGATTGAATCCTATTTATTCGAAGAACGGCCAAACCGTCCAAAAATTACAAGTCCTATGCCGGATATAGCTTTTCTTCCAGCCGGCAAGAAGGACATTGAAGCCTGCAAGGCCATTATCGGCGAACCCTATGAGGGATATCTGCAGAATTTGCAGGAAAAGGAGGGCTTGTTTGTGCTTGAAAAAATGGGCCAAGTGCTCTGCATGGGGGAGTTGCGGGTTGATGCAGCGATTCCAGCCTTTGCGGATTTGGGGATGGCAACCCATCCTGAATATCGAGGCAAAGGACTCGCAAGCTTTATGGTTTCGAATTTGCTTGCTGAAGTAAATCGTCGCGGACTCAAGGCGAATGCGGCATGCGATTTTGACAATCATGCCTCTAAGAAAACATTGGAAAAAGCGGGCATGATGGCAAGCCATCGCTTATTGAAAATTTCGTTCGAATCGGTTTAGCTGAAGCACGGAATGACAGGATTTTACGCTGTTGAACCAGTAGACTTGTTTTGAGGGGGCAGAAGATGAGTTTTTTGGAACAATTAAATCAAAGCATTGCATATCTGGAAGACCATATGGCTGGAGAAATTGAAATTGAGGAGGCGGCGAAGCATACGTTCGCGTCAAAGTATCATTACCAGAGGCTCTTTCATATGGTGACGGGCATTACGGTAGCGGAATATGTGAGAAAAAGACGGTTGACCCTGGCGGCGCAGGAGCTTCAACAGGGGAAGAAAAAGGTTTTGGAAGTAGCCTTGACGTATGGCTATCAAACGCCGGAATCCTTCTCGAAGGCATTTGTCAAACTGCACGGTGTCACGCCTTCGGAAGCCAAAAAAGCAGGTGTGCAGTTAAAGGCGATTCCTCGAATGTCCTTTCAAATTCAAATCAAGGGAGAAACAGCGATGAAGTACCGAATTGAAGAAAAGGAAGCATTTCAAGTAATGGGCGTTGAGCGTCGTATTTCCACGGTGGACGGACAGAATTTTGTGGTGATTCCACAGTTTTGGAATGAGATTTGGAAGATGCCGGCAGGGGTAATGATGGAGCAGGAGGCTGGTGAACTGGGTTTCCTTGGCATTTGTGCGGATATGGACGAGGACCAGTCGGAATTCACCTATATGATTGCGGTTGAAGGAAACCAGACGAAGGCGGGCGCGGTTGTTCGAGACATTCCTGCACAAACGTGGGCGATTTTCGAGTCGGTGGGTCCCTTGCCTGGGGCGATCCAAGCAGTTACGGAGCGGATTTTTTCTGAGTGGTTCCCCTCTACAGGGTACGAGCATGCGGATGCGCCGGAGCTGGAAATTTACCCGACAGGTGACACAAATGCCGAAGATTATTATTGCGAGGTTTGGATTCCTATTAAGAAAAAGTAAAATTTAGGCTTGACGAACCTGATAAATCTCGTTATACTGACGATAAATCTTTTGGAGGAGGAAAAAGCGATGACACTGACTATGAAATCTTGGCGTTGGCAAATGAATGAATACACAAGAAAAGCTGATAACATGGGTCAGGTTCGTTTTTTTGCCATATAATTGATTTGTTGAGTGATAATAATGAACCTGTGCCTTGCGTACGGGTTTTTTTAATGCTTGAAAAGTGATTTTGTAGATCTGAGTCTACCCGTAGGGGTGGGCTCTTTTTTTTATTGAACATGGATTTGTTTATTTGAGGGAGGAATAGGTGATGAAAATGAAAAAGTTAGTTGGTAGGGGCCTAGGAATGGTGATGGCAGCAAGCTTGCTGGTTGGTTGCGGTACGGAACCGGCGGTAGGATCGGAAGCGGCGCCCATTGAAATCGGGATTACGCAAATTGTGGAGCATCCGTCATTGGATGAGATCCGGCAGGGAATTGTAGACCAGCTGGAAGCGGAAGGCTTTGCAGACGGCGAAGAGATCGCCCTTGATTTTCAAAATGCACAGGGCGCCATTGAAAACACGCAGATGATTGCGCAAGAATTTCAGTCGCAAAACAAGGACTTGATCATCGCGATTACAACGCCGAGCGCGCAGGCGATGAAAAATGTGATTGAGGGGATTCCAGTTGTATTCTCCGGCGTAACTGATCCCGAGGGAGCAGGCTTGGTGGGACCCGGCATGACGGGCGTCAGCAACTTGTCGCCGGCGGATCAGCAGTTTGAATTGCTGCAGGCCTTGGTGCCGGAAGCGAAAACGATCGGCATTGTTTACAACACTTCGGAAGCAAACTCGGTATTCCTCGTGGAAAGGGCTGAAAAGGTAGCCAAGGAGATGGGAATGGCGGTTGAAAAAGTGGTGATTACCTCAACCAATGAAATTGGAATTGCGATGGATCAATTGCTGCCGAAGGTAGATGTTCTGTATACCCACCAGGACAATATGGTGGCGTCGGCCTATCCGGTCGTAGTAGAAAAAGCGAATGAAGCCGGTGTGCCGATAATTGGTTCTGTTGAAGCCTTTGTGGATCAGGGAGCGGTTGCAATGAATGCGGCCAGCGACTATCAGGTTGGGGTTCAGACTGGAAAGATGGTAGCAAGAATCTTGCGCGGGGAAACCGTCAATGAGATTCCCTTTGAAACCGCGCAGGAATCGTTGTTGAAAGTGAATGAAGAGGCGTTGGCATTCCTTGGCCTGGAATTGCCGGAAGCGATTCAAGCCAAATTGGCCGAGTAGGATAAGCGAGTAGGAGTGGGAATATGGATTTTCTTTCAACAGTGGAACAGGGATTGATTTTTGGCATCATGGCAGTCGGCATTCTAATCAGTTTTCGAATCTTGAACTTTCCAGACCTTTCAGTGGATGGAAGCTTCGCCTTGGGTGCTGCGGTCGCGGCAAGCATTTTGATTCACGGCGGCTCGGCCTTGACAGCGATCCTGGCAGCGACGCTTGCCGGCTTCCTTGCCGGAGCTGCAACGGGCGTCATTCATGCCAAGGGAAAGGTAGACGGGATTCTGGCAGGCATCTTGGTGATGATTGCCTTGTACAGTGTGAATCTTCGCGTGATGGGAAGACCCAATATTCCATTATTCACGGCGGATCATCTTTTTGCCGACAAGAACGGGCATCTGATCACCATTCTTGTGTTTGCTCTTGCAGCCAAGCTGCTCTTGGATCTCTTTTTGAAAACCCACGCCGGCTTTGTGCTTCGCGCCTTGGGGGACAAGGCCAAGGTGGTGGAAGGCTTGGGCGTAAATCCGGGGAACTTTAAAATCTTAGGGTTGGGGATCGCCAATGGCTTGGTGGCTCTTTCCGGCAGCTTGATGGCACAGTATCAGGGATTTGCGGACATCAGCATGGGGATCGGCACCTTGGTAACCGGGCTTGCCTCCATTATTCTGGGAGAAAGCCTGCTGAGACGGTTTAAGTTTCTGGGAGCAACCACCATTGCCCTAGCGGGGAGCGTTGTGTATCGGCTCATTTTGGCGACGGCCATCCACTACGGACTGGAACCGGGCGACCTCAAGCTGGTTACAGCATTGATCCTTTTGGCAATTTTGATTTTGGAAAAGCGCATGGGAGGCAAATATGCTCGAGTTTAAGGAGATTCATAAAACATTTCAAACCATCCAAGGAGACCAAGTGCTGTTTTCCGGGCTTGACCTGAAGGTGCAGACGCACGAATTTGTTACGGTGGTCGGCAACAACGGCGCGGGCAAGTCCTCCTTGTTTAAAATGATCGTGGGGGATATGGAACCGGACAGGGGTGATGTGCGGCTCGATGGACACTCGATCCTGTCGATACCAACGCATTTAAAAAAAGCGAGAATCGGCAAGGTCTATCAGGATCCGGCTGCAGGAACCGTCGGCATCATGACCTTGCTGGAAAATATGGCGCTGGCTGACCGAAAGGGAGAACGTGTCAGTTTGCGTTTTGCCGTTCGCAAGTCGGCACGGGAGCGGTATGGAGAATTGTTGAAGGATCTTGGCTTGGGGCTGGAAAACAAGCTTGACACGCCCATGAAGGAATTGTCGGGCGGACAGCGCCAGGCGGTAGCCTTGGTGATGGCGACAATGAAAACGCCGCAATTGCTGCTTCTTGATGAGCATACGGCTGCACTGGATCCCAAGACGGCGCGCTTGATTCTAGACAAGACCCAGTCGCTGGTGCAAGAAAAGGGCATTATGACGATGATGGTCACCCATAATCTGCAGGATGCCTTGGCCTACGGCAATCGACTGATCATGATGCGGGAGGGACGGATCATAGAAGACCTAAGAGGGATGAAGAAGAGTGGTGCATCCATGCAGATGATCTTAAACCGATTTTATGATTCGGTGAGTGAACAGGATGAAAAAGTGGCTTTCAGAGCTTCTGTGTAAAATCAGTCGGTCCGAATGGTAAATTAGGATCCCGGGAATCAATAAACATTTAGGAAAAACAAAACAGACGATCCGTCAATTCATGGGTCGTCTGTTTTTAATTTCACAGTTTTTTAGATCAAGGCACTTCGACAATAACAACGAGATAGTCGTAACGGGCGGTGGCGCCCATGGGGTGCATGCGCGGAACAATGTTGGGAATTACAGCAATCACTCTGCCCTCCAGACCGTTGAGATAGGTTTCAAGCGGTTCCGTTTCGATTTTCTTTTTCAGGGGGAATTGGTGAACGCGATATCGGGGCATTAAGCTCTCCTTTCTAAACAAAAGACAAGGTCGTAAGATATTGATACCCGTTTATTAAATAAACCTTTTGTTTTTGGTAAAATTCGATAGAATAGAAGTAGAAAGGTAAAGGAGGGAATGTAATGCGCGCTGTGGTTCTTGATGGACATCACGAGGAAGGGCATCTCAAGGAGATTCTATTGGATGAACTGGATAAGCAGAATTGGGAAGTGGATTCCTATTATCTGGCCGACTATGAAATCCAGCCTTGTCGTTCGTGCGGCTCTTGCGGGGTAAAAACGCCAGGAAAGTGTGTTCTGAAAGATGACATGGAGCCGATTTTTTGTTCTTTGGCCCAGTGTGACGTGATGATTTTCTTAACGCCTATTCTTTTCGGGGGATATAGTTCTCAGTTAAAAAAAGCGGTGGATCGGATGATGACCATGGGCTTGCCGCTGTATCGCGTGGAAGGCGATCATCTTTTGCATCCGACCCGTTATGGTGAAAAAAGGATTATGGGCCTTGGCACCTACAAACATTGCGATGGAGAAGAAGCGGTGAACTTTCAACTTCTAATCGAGCGCAATGCGCTGAACATGATGTCGCCAGCCTATTCTCATCGGATTTTCTGTCCAAGACTGGAAGAACATACGGTTCGCACCATGATTCAAGAAATGGTGAAGGAGGTTCAACCATGAAAAAGATGATTCTTTTAAATGGCAGTCCGAGAAAACAGAAGACCTCCTTTCGGTTTTCTCAGTCCATTCAGAAGGAGGCGCAGGACCGTGGCGTAGATGCTGAGATCTACCATGTGATTGACGCTTTTCACTCTGAAGAAAAAATGGAAGAAATTCTAAGCGCGATGCATACTGCGGATTATTTGGGTCTGGTGACGCCGATGTATGTTGATTATCTGCCCTATCCCGTTGTATGGTTTATGGAAGAAAGCGTGAAGCGAAGCTTGGAAATCAAACCGAAGGCAACTTTTTTTGCAGTTGCACAGTGCGGATTTCCGGATGTAACTCTCTTGGATCCGGTATTGGGCGCCTGCCAGATCTACTCGAAAAAAATGCATCGTGAGTGGGCGGGCGGCATCAGTTATGGCGGCGGTGCTGTTTTAGACGGCATTCCAATGGAGGAGCTCGGCAAGCGAGGCGAAGCGATTACGAAAGCATTCTCGATGATGACGGAAGACTTGGTGGAAGGTCGAATTATTCGACAAGAAGTACAAGAACTGATGACAGTCAAAATACCGAGATTGTTGTACCGGCCGCTTGCTGGATATCTCAACTATCGTTCTAAGCAAATGGCGAAAGCAAACGGCGTGCAAGATCTTTGGGCGCAACCGTATAAACGCTAAAAAACGGGTATATAGGAAGTAGATGGAATTAGAAAGGAGCTTCCTATGATTGAACGGGGAAAAATCACTTGTTATATCGCCATGAGTCTGGATGGCTATATCGCCAGAGAAGACGGCAACGTGGATTGGCTGCCGGCGATTCGTGACGAAGAGGATTATGGATATTATGATTTTTTGTCGACGGTGGATGGCATTGTGGTTGGAAACAGCACCTATCGGCAGTTTCTTCATGGACAGGCTTACCCCTTTGGCAATCGGATATGTTATGTCTTCTCGTATGAAGACGAAGAATCTTCAGGGAATGTGCTGTATATCAAAACACCGATTGCAGAGTTTGTTGATTCCTTCCATGAACGGGAAAATGAACACTTGTGGCTGATGGGTGGCGCGACCATTATTGCAGGATTTATGGTTGCGGATGCGGTCGATGAGTTGATCGTGACCATTTTACCGATTGTATTGGGGAATGGAATCCCCTTGTTTATCCCGGGCATCCCGGAGAGTTTGTGGAAACTAAAGGGAACCAGCGTTTATCCTCATGGTATTGTACAACTGAAGTATGTAAAAGAATTGTGAAGCAGCGGAAACGCTGCTTTTTTTTGTAAAAAATTCAAGAATCATGATAGATTTACAATACTATGCATATTACGATTATTATGAAAAAATAAATTATCCATTCTGCTAAAATATACCATATGTTTATATTTGAATATTATAGAAGAATAAGGGTAATAAAAATATCGACACGGTAAGCGGGTGTTTAATGAAGGGAGTTTATATGAAAAAACTAAGTTTGTTACTTATAGTTACATTGATCCTTGGCTTAACTTTTACGACTGCAATGGCGATCGAAGACGCAGACGGAACAAAGCTTGTGGGCGAGCACTATAATCTTAATATTATCGGCGTGGAAAACCCAAAAACTGCAGAGATGACAGACAGCAATAGGAACACAATTTTTGTTCCTCTCTACGACAGGGCAAAAATAGAATTGAAAGAGGCTCCTGAAGGAGAGAGCTATAAAGTTCTTGACGGGAATGCATTCGACGATCCTGCACAGCTTCAGCTGCCTAATCCTGATCTTGATGCTTATATTGTGGGAGAAAAAGGCGATGCGGATACGATCTCAAAGTATTCTGTATTTGTAAGACCACTAGGAAAGCCGGGCGGAATGGTTACGATCACCACGTGTGCGGAAGTTTTTTATAACGAGACTTTAGCAAAGTATCTAGGGAAAAAAGAGTTAAGAGTATTTGAAGAATGCATGAATGAAGAAGGACATGTAGTTTCTGTTGAACAAGTAGGAAGCGAAATAACAACTAGAACCAAAGGCAAAACCGAGTTTACAAACGTAACGGCAGAACTGCTTACGATCGTGTTGAAGATTGAAGTGACAAATAACGATGATACTGTGTATGTTGCATATGTGCGTATCCCAATATTTGATGAGTCCCTTGATGGAGAATACTGGGAATATGACAATGATGGGTTAAAGCTTCTTCAGGTTCGTTTCTACCCAATCCCAACAGATGTAAGTGAAGGCGATGGCGAACTTCCACCATTGGACTAGCAAGTAAAATAAAGTCCATTCTGTATTTTTAAAGAAGGGGATAATAATTTCTAGCACAATGAGAAGATTAATAACAAGTTTTAACACCCGCGCAGGCCCTCGATTGAGGGCCTGTTTTCGTTTTATGAATGATGAATGGGGTAAAACAATAATGAACGAGCGTTTATTATTGGAGGTGGAGAGATGAAACGAGTCTTGGTAACGGGTGCAAGTGGGGAAGTTGGCTTGCAAGTTGTTGAAATGCTGTTGAATAAAACCAACTATATTGTGAGGGTATTCAGCCTGCCGGATCGGTTTTCAAAACGTCGGTTGAAGCGGTTTTTCAATCGGGTGGAAGTGATCTGGGGCGATATTGTGAATCGACAGCAAATTACGGAGGCGGTAAAGGATTGCCATGCGGTCATTCATTTGGCAGCTGTTTTGCCACCTTTGGCGGATTCAAATCCAGAATTGGCACATAAGGTTAATGTGGAAGGAACCAGGAACTTATTGCAGGCATTAGAGAAGGAAGTGGAACGGCCGTTTTTTCTTTATGCCTCATCGGTTGCGATTTACGGTGATCGGCTGACCAATCCCTGGATCCGTGTGAGCGATCCCTTGCAGCCGAGTGAACAGGATTATTATGCGCAAACAAAAATTGAAGGGGAAAGACTAATACGCACTGGAAAGGTTGATTGGTCGATTTTTCGGTTGTCTGCGATTATGAGTGAAAATCGGAAATTGGATCCGCTGTTCTTTCACATGCCCCTTGATACGGGAATTGAGGTGACCAGCACTCGGGATACGGCATACGCCATAGTCAAAGCGCTGTCCCATCAAGGGCAATTGTCGCAACGGATTTTCAATTTGGGGGGCGGACCTTGCTGCCGTGTATCATATCGTGAGTTCCTGCGGGAAAATTTTGCGCGGATGGGTTTGGATTTCTCCTTGGTTCCAGAGAAGGCCTTTGCTGAGCGGAATTTTCACTGTGGCTACTATGCGGATTCCGACGAGTTGGAATCGATTCTGCATTTTCAACGGGATTGTGTGCAAGATTTGTATTCTTGCATGGAGAATAAAGTTCCGTCTTCACAGCGGTTCTTTTCCAAATTGTTTCAGCGCATGATTATTTCAGAGTTGGTGAAGCGATCAGAGCCGTGGAAAGCGCGGAAAAAGTTGGCTTCAGCTGCAGCGCGAAAATTCTTCTATGCAAACGAGGAAACGGACTCCTAAGAGGAGTCTTTTTTTTCTGAAAGCACCATGGTAGGATTAGGGCAGGAGGTGCCGCATGCTATTAAGTCAGGAAATCGCACAAAAAATTGTTGATCAAATCATGGACAATCTGGGTCACAATATCAATGTGATGAACGAATCGGGTGAAATCATTGCCAGCGGATCGGAAGAACGATTGGGCACCTATCACGCAATTGCAGCGGAGGTCATTCGCAAGGAACGGCGGATTGACATTACGGAAGAAGAAGCGAGCGTGTTGGATGGGGTGAAAGCCGGCATTAATATGCCGTTTTATTATGATGGAAAAATCGGTGGGGTAATTGGCATTACAGGCAAGCCGGCTGAGATTGAAAAGCCCGCCAAGATTGTGAAAATGGTCATGGAATTGATGCTGGAGCAGGAGTTTTTCAAGGAAAGACTTTATGCCAAGCATCATGAACATACGCTGTTTATCAATCATATTCTGGAATACGAAGGAGAATCGGGTTGGAATGAGGTTGAAAAGTGGGCAGACCAGCTGAAATTCGATCTGGCGATACCAAGGCGTGCCATTCTGTTTCGGCTGTTGAATTCGCGCGAAGTCCTTGCACGCAATCCCCTCTATACCATGGACCGGATCAAGGATACCATGCTGGAGGAAATCATGAGTTCCCACCACAGCGCGGCCCAGGATATTATCGGGCACTCCGGCGCGGACCAGTTTATTGTCCTCAAGACCTTTCAGCCCAATGGGAAGGGATCCGTTCGGGAATGGTTTCAAGCCTATGCGTCACATTTTCAACGGAAACTGGATCAGAAATTCGGCCTGCGGTTATTTGTCGGGATGGGTTCCTATTATGAATCACCCTTGATGCTGAAAGACAGTTTCCGGGAAGCCAAACAGGTCATGCGTCTTGTGCAAAAACAGAAGTCAAGTTTGGAAGGAATCTGGATGGCGGATGATTTCTTTTTGGAGATCCTGTTTGAGCAGATTCCAGAAAATGCAGTGGAACATTTTTTGGGCACGCATATGGAAGCCTTGCGAGATTCTTCCGATCTGATGGAAACTGCGGATGCCTTGATTAAGCATAATATGAATTTGACGGAGACGGCGAAAGCCCTGTATCTCCACCGCAATACCATTCAGTTTCGGTTGAATAAAATCCGTCAGCTCTTGCCATGGGATCCACTTCATGATGAAAGAGGCCGCGTGCTTTTGCAACTGCTGGTGTGGTATAATCAACAATAATTGTGCAATAAGCACAAAAGAAAGCGTTTTTTTTTGAAAACAGCCCAATGATTTTGTGCTGTTTTTTTTATACAATAATATCAGGAAGTTGAGGTGAGTGAGATGAAAATATTGGTTGCACCAGACTCGTTTAAAGGAAGTGTTACGGCAGTCGAGTTTTGTGAGATTGCTGAAGAGACGATAAAAGGATTGATGCCGGAAGCAGAGGTTGAAAAACTTCCCATGGCCGACGGCGGGGAAGGTACGGTAGAAGCCTTGGTATCCTGTACGGGAGGCCAGATGAAATACGCAAGGGTCAAAGGACCGTTGGGCGATCCGGTGGAGGCGTTTTACGGGATTCTTGGCGACGGAAAAACCGCGGCGATCGAGATGGCCAGTGCCTCGGGTTTGCCTTTGGTACCCGTTGAGAAACGTAATCCCATGCATACGACCACATATGGAACCGGCGAGCTGATTGTGAAGATTCTTGATGAGGGTTGTACCCATTTGATCATGGGAATTGGCGGTAGCGCGACGAACGACGGTGGAGCAGGCATGCTTCAAGCATTGGGATTCCAATTGCTCGATTCTAAAGGGCGGGAAATCGTTTGGGGAGCAAAGGGATTGCAGGATTTGGAAAAAATCTCTTGTGAAACCGCGGATCCACGCTTAAAAAATCTGAAGGTGGAAGTTGCCTGTGATGTTGACAATCCCTTGGTTGGCCCTTCGGGCGCAGCGGCGGTTTACGGGCCGCAAAAAGGCGCGGATGCGGACATGGTGAAAACGCTGGATTCGGCATTACAGAATTTCTCCAAATGCATTAAGCAGGATTTAGGACTGTCGGTTGCGGAGCTGAAAGGCGCAGGTGCGGCAGGCGGTTTGGGAGCAGGCTTGCATGCGTTTTTGCAGGCGGAACTGAAAATGGGCTTTGAGATCATCCGGGAAGCCGTGGATCTGGATGCCAAGCTCTCAGAAGGGTTTGATCTGGTGATTACGGGCGAAGGCCAAATGAACGACCAAACGGTCCGCGGAAAGCTGCCGTCTGGTTTGGCGACATTGGCAAAGCAATTCGATTTACCGGTTGTTGCCTTGGTAGGAAGCATGGGGGAAGGCGCGGAACTGGTTTATGAAACAGGAATCGACGCGATTTTCTCGATTCTGACAAAACCCATGACCTTGGAGGAAGCGATGGCTTCTTCGAAGACAGAACTCAGCAAGACCTTGGAAAACGTATTGCGTTTGTTCCAAGTTAATAAACGATAGGGGGAGAAGTTTTATGGTTCAAGGTCCAGCACTAATTCTTATTTTATTGGCAGGCATTATCTTTATTGTTTTATCGACATCCAAGTGGAAGTTGCATCCTTTCTTGGCACTGATTTTTGCAGCGTATGGCATTGCATTTGCGGCAGGCATGCCGATTCTTGAGATTGGCTCCACGATCCGATCGGGATTTGGCGGCATTCTTACATACATCGGCATTGTCATCATCATCGGTACCATTATTGGTACGATCTTGGAAAAATCAGGCGCGGCCATTACCATGGCAGACACAGTCTTGAAGGTCGTTGGCGAGAAGCGGCCGGGACTGGCGATGAGCATCATCGGCTACATTGTTTCGATACCAGTATTCTGTGACTCGGGCTATGTTATCCTTTCTTCATTGAAAAAGTCCTTGGCCAAGCGGACAAAATCATCATCCGTTATGATGTCAGTAGCTTTGGCGACTGGCTTGTACGCGACGCATACCCTGGTTCCGCCGACGCCGGGTCCGATTGCTGCGGCAGGGAACCTGGGGCTGGAAAACAGCTTGGGACTGGTTATTATCGTAGGTTTGTTCGTATCGATCATTACGATGCTGGCAGGTTATGCTTGGGCTAAGTATTGCGGAAAGCGCTTTACGTCAGAGGAAGATTTCGAAACGACACAAGAGTCCGTTGAAGATCTGCGCGCGCAATACGGCAAGTTGCCGACGCCATTTAAAGCATTCGCGCCGATTATTGTTCCGATCATCCTGATCACGTTGGGATCGGTAGCGGCATTCCCAACGCATCCAGTGGGTGAGGGAAGCTTGTTTACAACCTTGATGTTCTTTGGTAAGCCAATCAACGCCTTGGTGATCGGTTTGCTGTTTGCTTTCCGTCTGATGCCGAAGCTGAATGAAGAAACATTGAGCGGTTGGATCGGCGAAGGCCTGAAAAACGCAGCTATCATCATTATGGTTACCGGTGCCGGCGGCGCATTGGGCGCAGTATTGAAAGCAACGCCGATTGGGGCGTATTTGGGCGAAACGTTGGCGACATACCACTTGGGTATCTTCCTTCCGTTTATCATTGCAGCCGCATTGAAAACGGCGCAAGGTTCGTCTACGGTTGCCTTGGTAACAACGTCTGCCCTAGTGGCTCCGCTGCTGGGATCTTTGGGCTTGGCTTCAGAGATGGGACGCGTGCTGACTGTTATGGCGATTGGCGCGGGAGCGATGACCGTATCCCATGCCAACGACAGCTTCTTCTGGGTTGTAACGCAGTTCAGCGGCATGGATGTGTCGACTGCATACAAATCGCAGACGATGGCAACCTTGGTGCAAGGTCTGGTTACAATTACTGTTGTAGCAATTTTATCGATCGTATTCGTTTAAAGAAAGCTGGAATGGCGGCACCACGGTTTCCGTTTGGAATCGTGGTGCTTTTTATTTATTAGTTTTGAAATGTGATACAATAAAGATAGAATTCCTGAAATTTCCTATTTTAGCAATTAAAGTTTGGTTTTAATTGAAAATATTGAATCGGAAAGGGAGGTTTGTATGGCTACATTTCAAACGAAGGATGGCGTCGAGATTTATTATGATGTACAGGGGGAAGGCAAGCCCTTGTTGATGGTTCCCGGCTGGTCGTGTTCTACACGTTTTTTTGACAAGAATGTTGAGGCGTTGGCGAAAACGTGCCAAGTGATCCGTATGGACTTGCGGGGACACGGTCAATCAGCAAAACCGGATCATGGATATCGCATTGCCCGTTTTGCCAAAGACATTGAAGAATTGATTGAGTATTTGGATCTTAATGAGCTAACCGTTTTGGGATGGTCCATGGGGGCATCGGTACTTTGGTCGTACTTGGAATTGTTCGGGACAGACCGAGTGAAGAAGCTAATTTCAGTGGATCAGTCGCCTGCTCAATACATTGGTCCGGACTGGCAGTGGGGGCAAAATGGCTGCTATGATGTTGAAGCCTTTGTAAGATTGTGTGCTGATCTGACCTATGCAGAGCGCGCGAATGCGGAAGGTACCATTCATGCATGTCATCATCAGACGCCAAAGGACGAAGATGTTCAATTTTTGGCGGATGAGATAATGAAATGTCCTGCACACGTAAAGATTGAAATTATGAGGGATCACACCAATTTGGATTGGCGGGATTACTTGCCGCAAATTAGGATTCCAACCCTTGTCTTGGTTGCGAAAAACAGCGCAGTATTTGACTGGCAAGGCAGTGCCTATGTTGGAGAAAATGTGCAGAATGGCCGGATTGAATTTTTTGAGCATTCGGGGCATATGCTCTTCTGGGAAGAAGCGGATCGATTTAATCAATTGGTTGCGGAATTTGTCAATCAGTGATGGAATAGGACGCCTGTCGTTTGACGGGTGTCCTTTTTATAATTCAGAAAAAGTTAAGGTAGTTGTTACGATCAGTTAATATCTCCTATGATACAATTAATTCACAAAGAGTTAACATTCTGGACGGGAGGATTCCTATGAAAATGGTGAAAGAAAAGCGCGGATTGACAGGGTTGTGGTTTATCCTGCCGAGCTTGATTGGATTCTTAATTTTATTCTTAATCCCATATTTGATTGGCATCAAGGTTTCATTTCAAAACAGCAGTTTGGATACAACGATCGTCGGATTTCGCAATTATATTGAATTATTCCAAAATGACGCGTTTCAATTGGCTGTGAAAAACACCCTTTTCTTTATGGGGGCGTCCATTCCCATCATCCTTGTCATTTCCTTCATATTGGCGCTGATCCTTTATGAAATACCGACACCGGGATTTGTGAAGCTGTTTATCATCTTGCCGATGTTTATTCCTTCCGGAACAGTGGCAGGTTTTTTTAATGATCTTTTTGGAAACGGTGTTGAGAATCTCCTGAATTCCGACAAAGCCATGACGGTCTTGATTGTCCTGTTTATCTGGCGGAATACGGGCTACAATTTGATTTTGTATTTGGCGGGATTGCTGCGAATCGACAAGAGCATCATCGAGAGCTCGGAAATCGACGGGGTGACCTATTGGCAGAAGGTTCGTCACATTTATATGCCATTGTGCACGCCGACAACGGTATTCGTTGCGGTTCTTTCCATTATCAACTCCTTTAAGGTCTTCAAAGACATCTATATTCTGCAAGGGCCCTACCCGAATCCGCGGGTGTATTTGCTTCAGCACTTTATGACCAATAAGTTTCAGTCGCTTGAGTATACGGAATTGACATCGGCAGCTTATGTATTCTCCATCGGCGTTTTGATTGTCGTATATCTTTTGTATTTGGTCGATCGAAATTATGCCAAGAAAGTGGGGGAACGGCAATGAAAAAAATCTTATGGATTGGGGTCGTAGTGCTTTCTTTGATTTATGCGCTTCCGATTTTTTATACTGTATTAAACAGTTTTATGACGCCGGCGGAATTGGCAGCGGATGGACTGCACTGGATTCCCCAGGAATTCAATCTGCAGCAGTACTATACGCTGGTAACGGACAAGGCGGCATACTTCCGATACTTTTTAAGTTCCATGAAGATTACCGGCAGCATTTTGCTGGGACAGATTGTTTTGGGAATCTGCGCCGCCTATGCCTTGGCCAAGCTGAAATTTCCTGGAAGCGATTTCGTTCTGATTCTTTATATTCTCATTATTCTCTTGCCTTATCAAGTCACTCTGGTGCCCAACTACCTGGTCTTTGAAACCTTCGAAAGGACGTTGAATTTTACCATACTCGATACCCATCAAGCACTGATTTTGCCTGGTGTATTTTCGACTTTTGGAATTTTCCTTCTGCGTCAGTTTATGCGGGATTTGCCGAAGGAATTGATCGAAGCGGCAAAGATCGACGGGGCTGGGCACCTGAGGATTTTAACGAAAATTGTATTGCCGCTCTTGAAGCCGGCGATCTTTGCGCTGGTCATTCTGACCTTTATTGACAATTGGAATATTATCGATCAAGCCTTGGTCTTTATCGATACACCGGAGAACCAACCGCTGTCGGTTTTCCTGCGGATGATTTATGAAGGCGATTTTAAGGTTTTCTATGCCGGGGCAACGCTGTATATCATTCCAGCCGTGATCATCTTTATCAAGGGTGAGAAATATTTGTCCGAAGGGCTGGTCATAGGGGGAAGCAAGTAGATGAAAAGATTGAAAAAGGGTTTGAGTGTATCGCTAATCATAGGATTGCTGCTGGTCTTTCTCTTGCCGAGCATGCTGAACTATCAGCTTCCGCATGTGGAAACCCAGCGGCTAAAAGAACGGAAGATTGTGAGAACAGTCATTATTCACGCCAAAGTCAAGCCTTTGGATGTGATTCGGTTCTCCTTTGACCAGCCCGTTGTAGTATCCGAGTATTTCGTGAAGAAAGGCCGCAGTGTGGGGCGAAACATTCCTTTGTTTAGGCTGTCGAAGGAGGCGGGGTTGCCGCAGGGCGTCAATGAACAGGCCATGCAATGGGAACAGCGAAAGCGTGAAATCGTGCTTGCGCTGGACCGAATTAAAGCATTGGAGGATGAGGCTGATTTGAATTTGAGTCAGCTGAAGGCGCGTGTTGAACAAACGCAACTTAAGCTGGATGAAGAGGAGAGTCTTTTTGCCCTTGGCATGGTGGCCAGTGCGCAAGTGGAACAGGCGCGTAAAAACTGGGAAGAGTCGAAGCAAAATCTGGCTGCCGCTCGGGATCAAAAGGCTTTATCGGATTCAAGCAGTCGGGTTGAACGGGAAGCCTTGGAAATGGAATTGGGTTCGATTGAACGCGAACTGGAGATTGTTACGTCCTTGGTTTCCGGATTTTATTTGGATGAAGAAGGGAATGCCTTTTCGGAGCAGTCGGGATTTGTTCTCAATAAGAATGCGGAGAATGAGCGGATTGCTGCGGGGGTTCCCGTGTTGGAACTGGCTATGATCGACGATTATCAGCGGTTGGAGATGGTGGGGACTGTCTCGGTCGATGATCTGGACTATATCGAAATTGGAATGCCGCTGCAGATTGATACGGATACGGAAAATCGCCCCTTCCATTTGGAGGTTACCGATATCAGTCATTTGGTCAATCAGAATATGGTGGAGCTTACGATGAGAATGACGGCGGAACCGGAAGGGAAATTTGCCATTGGCTCAAATTACGCCGGACGGATTGAACGGGTGCTGTCAGAGGAAGATACCTACGCGGTTCCATTTTCAGCAGTTGTTGAAGAAGACTTTAGTTTGGATGATATGGTAAACCTGGCCTATTTGGAGCAGGAGGAAGGCTTGTTCTATGACCGGTACTATGTCCGGGAGATGCGCGCACGGATCAAATCGATCGGCGATCGGGAAGTATTGGTGCACATCGATAAACAGGATATCGACTTGGATGCGTTGGAAATCATCACGAATCCGGGTTATAAAGTCCATAAAGACGCGAGGGTATTGCCATGATCAAGCCGTGGAAACTAGGAATAGGCATTTTTGTGTGCGCGCTGGTTTTTTCGGGCTGGATTGTGGCGGCTTGGGAGCCGGTGGAAATGGTGGAAATGGAATTGGTTGGCTCGATTGGAAACGATACCTTGGAATGGATTCAATCCGAGTACGAAGGGATCCGACCCAGCCTCTGGATTCAAAGGGAAACCGAGGATTATCGCTTGGTGATGACTTCCGGGAATGACCGCTTCTTTCAAAAAGACGGGCCGGGTACGGGTCGCTGGCTGCTGGAGTCAGATCAAAACAAACTGGTGCTGGGAGAGGATTTGGTTGACCGGTATTTTCAACGGCATAATGTGATTGGACGGGAAATGGAGTTTCTTGGTGAAACCTATGAAGTGGTGGGTCTTGCGGAAAACAGCAAGAGTATTTGGATTCCTTACGCGGAAGAACTCGAGAATCGTCTCGACTGGGATCGAAGAATTCTGCGGTATCAAATCCCAAATGAGAGCTTTGAGGATTCATTTATTTCAAAATTACGGCAAGAGTTTCGACGCTACAATGTTTCGGTTTTGCTTGTGATGAATCACAGCAATTGGCGGTGGGCGTATTTCAATGTTGCCTTGGTGATCGTGCTGCTCTTTATGGGGAGGCGGTTTTATCGGAAGGGAAAACAGACCCTTGTTGAGATGAGGACTTATCTTCATCAGTACCGATTGACCCATCGGTTGAAGTCGGTTTCTCAATATATTTCGGAGAATCGCGAAGGGGCCAAGCAAATTGGAAAAGAATTGACGGTTGCCCTTTTATGGGGGGGAGGCATTGTCTTTTTCGCGCGATATTTGGAACTGCCCGCTTCTTTGCGGCCGAAGAACTTGTTTTCATTGGCTTCTTATGGAGACCTGGCCAAGCAAGTCAGCGACCGGATTGCGTTGAATTTGCGAATTGGACTTTCTGATTTTCAGATTCGCGTTGCAATCCTTTGGGTGCTTTGCCTGGTTTTAGGTGTTGCAGCGGCATGGATAGCGGCAGGAAGGAGGAGAAGAAATGGATAAAAAAATTCTTCGCTTTCTTTTTCGAATTATGATTGTATTCTTTATCGTTATTTTCTTTATGGGTTTCTTTTCAGAAGTTTTAAAACCGCTGCTTTTGCCCAATGTGAATGTTGCGGCAATTGGGAATGCAGGAATCAACCGTCGTGTGAAGCAGACCGGTCGGATTGAACCTTTGCGTTCCGAAGCCTTTAAATGTCTGGAACCGGTTGAAGTGTTGGAAGTGGGTGTCAAAAACGGAGCGCGGGTGGCTGCTGGCGACCGGCTCTTTCGGGTGCGCCTGCGTGCTGATGCGGGCGGGACGGAATCCTATCAAACGCTGGAGCGTGCCTTTCAGCAACTGAAAGCGCAATCGGAACAATTGATTTATGAGATGGACCATGCAGCTGAACCAGCTTCGGATGCTTGGAGTCAAATGACGGAAATGGAAAGTCAGCGCTCGCTTATGGCGTCCATGCGCGATTTGGGACTGCTTTCTGAGCAGGAATGGCAGACTTGGAATGAGGAACTTGAAGCCTTGCGCGTACTATGGAGCCAAGCGGCGACGGATCGGGACAATGCGGTGCGGTGGAAAGCGGAAGAACGCGCGCTGATTAAAGATAAACTGGAAAATCTGGCGGAAAAGCTGGAAGAACTGCAGTCCCAATGTGTACTTCAGATGGATGAGGACGGATGGGTGACGGCGACTTTTGATGGAATTGTGATGACAATTCCGGAAGAAGACAGCTTCATTTCGTCATTGGAACCGATTATGGAGATTGCTGAAGTAACGGACTATCGGTCTGTCAAGCTGGTGACAGAAATCAGCTTGTCGGATTACCAATGGGTTGGCGACAGTTTGCTGGTCTATATTCGCACGCCGAAAGGGCTTTTGAAAACATACACCGAGAATATCTATCAAACGGATCGCCAGACGGTGGTTTTTGAATCGCTTTTCAACAAAGCCTATGAAGATGAAATTCGACTCGGTCAAACCTATGACACGATGATTGAGAAGCAGCAGCGATTTTTAGGAACGATTACAATCCCGAAAATCCTGATATCCGCGCCGGGTGGATTTTACAACCGGGGCACCGGAACGGTGAAAATCATCCGCCAGGAACACGGGATTTTGGGGGACGAATTCTTTGTTGACGAAGTGCCGGTCCGCATGATTGTGGTGGGCGATGAAAGGGTCATTGCTTTGCCGGTTGGCGGATTATTTGTGCTGAACGGTGATGATCTGGCGCCTGGGACAAAAGTGTTTATTAATCAATAAGGGGGAGTGGAGAAAAATGAAGAAGCGATTGCTTGCGGTTTTGTTGATTCTGACGCTTTCCTTGTGTTTGGCGGCTTGTGAAGAGGATCCGGTCGATGCTGAGCGTCAGGCTTTTATCGACAGCTTCAGCGAGGACGAAATGGTGATTGCCGTTTGGGAGCGGGATTACCAGCAATATGTAGCGGAGGTCGAAACAAAGGCAGCATACGACCTGATGAATTTCGAGGGAGCCGCGATACGCTATCTGACCATACCGGCAGAGGATTATGAAGAATACTATGAGAAGATCAACGAGTTGCTTTATCAGAACGAGTCAATCGATCTGATTCACCTGCCCTTTGGCACGCCCTATCAGTCCTATGTTGACAACGGTATTGCCATGGATCTTACAGAAGCGGTGCCGGAAATTCAAAGAATCTATCCTATGCTTCAGAACCCGTATTTTGTGCCGGCGACGATCTGGGTGTTTCCGACGGTTCTCGATCGGATCGAAGTCGTAGCCTTGGGCTTTGAAGATATCGAAAGCCTTGACCGGGATAGCTACATGGAAATTCGCGAAGCCTTCTTGACCAAGACGCCGCGCTATTTTACCAAGCGCAGGTATCAGGAAGAAATTGCGGACTTTCATACCCGCTTTAACGTGTTTGACCTTGAAAATCGCAAAGTGTCTTTAGCAAAACCCGAAGTTGTTGATTATGTCGATGGGCTGAGAAACGAGATTTTTTCGGACCGATATTTGGGGATTCAAGAACAGTCGGCGGACGATTTTGTCGTACCGGAAGCGGCGAACATAAATGGATTAAACACCCGTCAGCTGGGGTGGCGAGTTGGATTGGACATGGCTGATCTGATCTTTCTTCCGCCGGTATTTGAGCCGGATCAGGCGCTGTTGACGGACGGCTATGTGGTTAACCGCTTCGGGAAGAACAAGGATCTTGCCGTTCGGTTCCTCAGAAAATATTTGGATGATGAATATCAGATTGCCATCTACGAGGAGAGCTATTCTTTTTATCCGGTAAGCCAGGAAGTGACGGATGACATTTATAAGTTGGAGAAGTTCGTTTTGCGGACGGAATCCCTGAAAGAATTGCAGCTGTTAGTCCTTGCCAATATGGAGGCGGGCGTCTATGAATCGCCGAGCAACAAGCCATACGAGTATTGGCTGATGATGACAGAGCTGTATCAGCGGCTGGAAGAATTGATTTATGATGAGGATTACTATACCAGGGAGGATCTGACGGCGGAATTGAAGGCGCTGGAAGAACGGCTCTATCTGATTATGATCGAATGACAAGCGCCGGCCCCGCTAATCTGCTGCGGCAGATTGGCGGGGCTGGTTTGTTGAAAAAGGCGATTATTTCTAAATTGCCATTGAATTCTAAAAATGTAAACTATAATACAGGGATGTAAAATATAGTCAATAAACTATTCATTAGACTGTCAAATGCAAGTAAAATACACAATACAATGTAATTTTTGGAAACAATAAACATTTGATAAAGCAACCATATATGGGTATGTAAACCAATGTAAAGGCAAAACGGTCGAAAGGCCGTGACGCAAAGCCAGAATCTACGGTTTCCATACTACGATCGATCGGCTACCAAAACAGTGGTAGCCTTTTTTGCTGCCAAAATTTAATGAGGGAGGACTTTATGAGAAAGCAGGTTTCGGTTTTATTGGTTTTCGTTTTAGTTATTTTGGCTTTGAGTCCAAGTGGATTTGCCGGCGAGTCGGCACAGGATCCGCAAATGAGCCGCTATGGAGATGTCTTGGATATTGGCCCATGGCTGAATTTCCAGGCAAAAGATGAAGCGTTGCGGGCGAAACTGGATGAACAGATTCGACGGGCTGCAGCAAAGGTTAATTTTGACGAAGAGCCATTAATCGATGGCGAGGAAGGGGCGTCGGAATTTACTTTCAATGGCGGCACGAAGTATTATCTTGGATATGATACGATTTATGGATACTATTTTAAAACCTTTACGTTAAGGAGTTTAGGAACAGATGTGGAAATTTGGGTAGCGGATGATCTGTCATTTGAAGACGAGCGACCTGATCCGGTGATAACGCAGGAACAGGTGGACCGGCTACGTGATGAGTTTGATGGGAATATCTATCCAATAGATACGGAATTTTTCGGTATGCCTGATTCCCATTACGGAACAAACGCTGAGTTATCGGCATGGGGTTATATGCCGGAAGGCTATTATGAGCCTGACGATGCTGTAGAACGAAACATTATTCTTGTCGATAATATTCGTGATGAAAGCTATTATGACGATACGTATCCATTCTTTATTGCGGGTTTCTATTCATCAACCTATGAAGCGTATTTTGACCGCAATATCATCAATCTGGATACAAATTCTTGGGAAACTAGATTGGAAAGTACGTTCTTTGGCACAACGGCCCATGAGTATCAGCATCTGATTCATGATGACAATGATCCGGAAGAGACCACTTGGCTCAATGAGGGCATGTCTGATTTTGCCGAATTCTTATGCGGTTACGGCCATCCGGAAGGCCACGTGAATTTCTTCCTAGATCATCCGGAGAACTCTTTGGTTGAGTGGGATGAGCACTATTCAGCGTCTACTGGTCCGGAAACCTTGGCAGACTACGGTCAAGCGTATCTCTTGCAGTTATATCTGCATGATCAGTATGGCAAAGAGTTTACAAAAGCCTTGGCGACTAGTCCAACTCAAGGATTTGCAAGCATAAACGAGGTGTTGGATGCTTACGGTGCCGGTATTGATTTTGATGAGGCATTCCGACGCTTCTGTGTTGCAGTTGCAATCGACAATTATGAACCTGGCGAAGGCATCTATGAGTTTACCAGCATTGATTTGTTTGCAGAGCCATTTGGCGGTTTGGATTTCGAAAGTGCATTGATGTATGACAAGGACGGCGTACCCGCTTGGGGCGGCGACTATAAGCATCTCGAGAATTCCAATGAATACAAAGGGGTAAAATTTGACGGCATTGACTTTATGCCTACGCCATGGATAGAGGTTGATGGTGACGAGTCGCCTGATGATGGTGGACCGGCATTGTATAGCAATCAAGGGAATGAAAAGGACAACTTCTTGATCTTCCCAGCGGATTTAACCGAGGTTACTGAAGCGGATTTGAATTTCGATACTTGGTACGAGATCGAGGAACTTTGGGATTTCGGGTTTGTACAAGTCTCAACTGATAACGGCTACACTTGGACAAGCTTAGAAAATGAGGTTACAACTGATGGCGTTGTTGCGGACGGATATCCTACGATTATAGAACAGATGCCAGGTTTAACCGGCCAGTCGGGTACAGCGACTGACGGAGCGACTTGGATGTCAATGAGCTTTGAGTTGGATGCCTATGCAGGGCAAGAAATCTATATTGCTTTCCGATATATGACCGACTGGGCATACAATGATCGGGGATGGTATGTGAAGAGCGTTGAGATTCCGGATGTGGATCTTGCTATGGAGGACGGTTCGCTGGAAGGTTATATATCCCTGAAAGAGTTGTTGGAGGAAGATCAGGTTGAATATCAGATTGTCTTCATAAATAAAACAGGCGAAGACTATCATGTCTTGAGTCTGGATCCGATGAATGTGACGGAAATGGATGCTATGAAACTGAAGCAATTGTTGAGGGCGGGCGACACCTACATGATTGTATGGTATCCGGCGCCTGTGGGAACGAAAGGATATGTGGATTTCACCTATGAATTCCTGACGCCGCATGATATGAATAAAGGCAAGGGAGATCCAGTTGGCCCGGTAGTGCCAGAGGATCCAATGTTGCCTGAAGACCCGGGAGATCCGGGAGACCCAGGAGATCCGGGAGATCCAGGAGAACCAGGAAAACCGGACAAACCGGATAAGCCTGGCAAACCAGATCATCCTGAGCATCCGGAACATCCAAATAAACCAGAGAAATAAGATTTCAACAAACCCCCTCATTGAGGGGGTTTGCTATTTTTTGTGATACAAAGTAAAATAAAGAAAAGAAGGTAATGAAAGGAAATGATAAGATGGAGACGATTGTCATCTTCACATCGCCGACTTGACCGCATTGTACGACCGCAAAGGGGTTTTTGCGGAAGGAAGGGTATCGGTTTATCGAACGGGATATCAGCCGGGATCCGGGCGCGCGCCAGGAAATGATGCAGCGCCAAATGACTGGGGTGCCGTCTTTTGTGATCGGCGATGCCCAGCAAGTTGGATTTTCTACGGAATGGATTCGCGCCCATGTCGATTACAATGTGCAGGCATGTCCGCATTGCGGTCAGCGGATTCGAGTTCCAAAGGGAAAGGGAAAAATTCGGATTCGATGTTCAGCATGCAAGAATCAGTTTGAAATACAAACCTAAAAGGAGGTGGAAAAATGGGATTCAATGAAAAGAACTTTCAGCGCGCGCAGGAAAATTTTCAGCAATTGGCGCAACAATTGAATGAGTTTACCCAATGGGCCTTGGAAGAGCTGAAAAAGCGCGATCTGGAATTGAAAGAAACCCATATCCACCTGAATATGGCAAAAAAACAGATCGATTTGCTGGTGGGAGAACTGGCGGATGCCAAGCGGGAGATTGAACAGCTCAAAGAACGTCTGGCGGAATCCGGACAAGTGATCGCTATGCCGACGGCTGAAGTGATGACGCCGAAGCCGCAACCGGAAGAGACTTATGACGAATTGCTTCAAAGAGCACAAATGATTCAACAGCAGATGGGTGCGCCGGTTTCACCGGCTTCTGAATCCGCGCATTTCACCATGGACTTGGCGCATACGGGACCGGCTGAACAAACTCCGTCCGATGTGACTTCTCATGCGGTACCAGTTTCTAAACTGGAAATGGAAGCATCCAAACCGCTAGTGTTTGATATGGATTTGGAGCCAGGCTATGAACCGTCCAGTCTGGTGGAAGAGCCCAATCCAAACTTTTTTGCACCGGCGATTGCGAGTTTGGAGCATGGCGACCGTGCATCTGCTGTGCTGTTTTTAAGCCAGAAGGAATCGCAATGGCAAGCGGGCGACGGCGATACGCTTCGCGATTATTTCGATTTAATGGACCGGATGATTCTTTCTGCATCGGGACAAGAGGCGGTCGTTCGTCCTGCGATGACGCAGATGATTCGCTTTGTTGTAGAGCAGGAGCAGTTTGACGCGGCGCGAACCTTTGTGCAATTGAACAATAGCGCATTGGAAACGGTCATCCTTTCCAAAGAAACAGACGCGCAACTCTTTATGGATGTAAGCGTCTTGTACTTCCGATTGATGCTGAAGTATGAATTCAAACGCTGGATTCGTGTCAATCGCGATCAGAACCGGTTGCAGTCTTTGATCTTCCAGGATGAAGCGCGATGGAATCTTCTGTATATGGCTCTGTATTTCGAACAGGACCATGTGGTCAAAGAGGAAGTTTCCGGAATGAAGACAAAAATTCTTCAGCCGATTCCAGAAGCGAAACTTTATCGTGAATATGTGGACGCGGTCCGAGACGGGCGCAACGTCGAGGATGCGCGTGATCAATTTGAAGATCGTACGGCCTTTATGCGCTATGTGGATGAATCTGTACGCAATCAAGTATTTCCATTGATGAAAGAGCGATTAAATGGCAAAATGGAAGAGTTGCGTCGGCAGCCTGAAGTGAAAGCGGAAGAGCCGACAGTCATTGAAAGAAAGCCGGAAGTTGAAATTCGCGCTGAAGAGCCGCAGGTTCAAGCGCTTCAGAAGGTGGAATCCGTTCATCTTGTTGGTGGAGACGGACGTGTTTGTCCATCGGATGAAACGGCGATGGTTTACCAGGAGGTTTCACTGCGAACCTTCCCGAGCAAAACCGAGCGTGATTTGAATCGAGGCGGGGAATACCAGAAGGTACGTCTCTTGTACTGTCCGAAATGTCACCGCTACTATATCAATCAGTTTATTCGATGGGGGATTGCGGGCTTTATCTGTGTTGAAGCAGCTGAATCGAAAACCGAACATCAAATTGGTTAAGAAGAACAGGATTATCCCTGTTCTTTTTTTTGTGTTTTGATACAATGAAATTAGTCGGAAATTAACAAAAAGGAGTGGTGCAGATGGATTACAATGTAGAAATTGGAATTATAGGTGGATCGGGATTTTATTCTTTATTTGAAAATGCGGAAGAAGTATGGCTGAAAACGCCCTACGGAGATCCGAGCGATGCGGTATTCATCGGTGAAATCGCCGGAAAGCGCGTCGCGTTTTTGCCGCGGCATGGTCGCGACCATCGTTTTCCGCCGCATTTGGTTCCCTATCGCGCCAACCTCTATGCGATGAAGCAGCTGGGTGTAAAGCGGCTTGTTGCTGTCAATGCTTGCGGCAGTTTGCAGGTCGATGTAAAGCCTGGGGAATTTGTGGTCTGCGATCAGTTTGTCGATCGAACCAAAGGGCGCGCGGACACCTACTACGACGGTCCCAAGGTGGAACACTTATCCGCGGCCGATCCATACGATCTCTTTATGCGCAAACTGGCCATCGATACCTGTCAGGAACTAGGCTATCCCGTTCACAAGAAGGGGACGGTAGTCGTCATCAACGGGCCGCGATTTTCGACGAGAGCGGAAAGCCGATGGTTCCGCCAAATGGGTTGGGAAGTCATCAATATGACCCAGTATCCGGAATGCTACCTGGCATTGGAATTGGGGATTGCCTATGCCAATATTTCCATGATTACCGACTACGATGCCGGCCTGGAAGATGATCCTTCTGTTGTGCCCGTTACAGCGGAAGCGGTCATGAAGGTGTTCGCGGACAATGTTGAAAAGGTGAAACAGGTTGTGACGCGGATGGTTGAGCGCTTATAGGAGAGAAGAATGAGACCGATATTTTGGGAAAACAATGAACTGAGGCTGGTGGACCAAACCCAGCTTCCAACCCTATATGAAGAACGGATTTGCAAAACAGTCGAGGAAACGGCGGTTGCCATTGAGGATATGATTGTAAGGGGGGCGCCTGCCATTGGGATCACGGCGGCCTACGGCATGGTTCTGGGAGCCGTGGAGAACAGCCGTTTGGAAACGCGGGAAGCCTTTGACCGGGCCATGGAGAGCGCGAGAAACCGCCTGGCGAAAACGCGTCCAACTGCCGTCAACCTCTTCTGGGCGCTTGATCGAATGCATGCATTGATCAAAGCGAATGCCGCTTTATCGAATGCGGAAATGACAGAACGCCTGAACCAAGAAGCGGTGCGCATTCATGAAGAGGATATTCAAATGTGCAAGACCATTGGCGCGCATGGAGCCAAGCTGATGCCGCAAGGGGCAACCATACTTACCCATTGCAATGCCGGGGCGCTGGCCACGGGTGACTATGGAACGGCTTTGGGTGTGATTCGAGCGGCTTTTGAGCAGGATCCCACCATTGAGGTTTTTGCCGATGAAACGAGACCTTATTTGCAGGGAGCCCGATTAACGGCCTATGAACTGCATGCCGACGGGATTCCCGTTACCTTGATTACCGACAATATGGCGGGCCATTTTATGAAGAGCGGCCGCATACAAGCCGTGGTTGTGGGGGCTGACCGGATTGCCAGCAATGGGGATGTCGCCAATAAGATCGGCACCTATGGGGTCGCGGTTCTGGCCAAGGAAAATGGGATTCCATTCTATGTGGCTGCGCCCACATCGACCATCGATTTCGAGATGGCATCGGGAGACTTGATTCCCATTGAGCAGCGCAGCGCCCGGGAAGTCACCCATATTCGCGGGGTGCAGATTGCGCCGGAGGGCGTAAAGATAGAAAATCCAGCATTTGATGTAACCCCGCATGCCTATATTGCCGGCATTATTACAGAAAAAGGGGTGGCGAAGCCGCCCTATAGCCAGTCGATACCTGCATTGAAAACAAAATGAAAGAATGCTCCCACAGCGGATTATGCTGGTGGGAGCATTTTTAAATTACTTGATGAATTTGCCGTCCTTGTAGAACAATTCGCCGTCGGCGTAGATTTCTCCTCCGGTCTTCATATCACAGATCAGGTCCCAGTGAATGGAGGAAACATTGGTTCCGCCCGCTTCACCAAATCCCCGGCCAACGGCCAGGTGAATGGTTCCGCCCAATTTTTCGTCGAACAGGATGTTCTTGGTAAAGTTTTGAATGCCGTAGTTGGTGCCGATCGCGCATTCGCCCAGGAAGCGAGCGCCTTCATCGGTATCCAGCACCTGCTGAAGCAGCTCGTTGCCGGCCTTTGCTTTGGCGTCTACAACTTTTCCGTTTTCGAAGGTCAAAGTGATGTCCTCGATGGGCTTGTCCATAAAGACGCCGGGGAATGAAAAGCGGATAACCCCATTGGCACTGTCTTCAACTGGTGAAGTAAAGACTTCGCCGCTTGGGAAGTTGTTGGTGCCGGAGGAATTGATCCATGTTCGGCCATCCACAGACAAGGTCAGGTCCGTGTCTTTGGATTTGAAATGCAACTCCTTTTTGCCGGTTAAGTAATCGATGATTTTCGCCTGATGTTCGTGGAGGTCCTTCCAGGCTTGGACGGGATCCTCTTCATTCAACAAGCAAGCGTTGAAGACGAAGTCTTCGTAATCGCCGCGACTCATTTCGGCATCTTGCGCGGCAGAATTGGTTGGGAACTGGCAGATGCACCATTTCAAAGCGCCGCTGTCCGCGCGTTCAAAATAGATGTCGTTCAATTCTTTCTTTGCCTGAATGGATTTGACCATTTTTTCTGAAGCCACATTCGCCAAGGCTTTGGTGTTTTCTGCGCCTTGGATGAAGAGCAGGGCGTCCAGTTTTTCGATGCGCAGTTTAGAAATCGGATCGATGTAGGTCAATTGGTCGTCAGTGGCATGCTTGTAGAAGAGCTCGTCGAATTCCTGGTCTTCAAGCCATACCTGCGGATGGGCGCCGACGGCCAGCGCTTCCTTGTAGACTTCCTTGGCCAAAGGTTTTGCAATTGGATGGCAGCGAATGACGAACCAATCCCCTTTTTGCAGTTTTAGTGAATAATGAATCATGGTGTGAGCCATTTTCTTGAAATGTGCTTGACTCATGGTTAATACCCCCTTTCAAGTACTTTCAGTATATCTTTTTTTTTATGAAATAACAATTTTTACATGATATAGGCAGTTAATGGATATCATATTAATAGGAGGCGCCTATGGAACCCATTCGATTGCTCTTTATGGCTGTGCTGCCCGGTATCGTTTTTATTTTGATTATGCTCTACCTGGATCGGTACGATCGGGAACCGATTCGATATATGGTGCGCTTTTTTCTTTGGGGTGCCTTTTCCGTGCTGCCGGTACTGGGTTTGGAAGCGATTTTCGCCATACTGAATCCCTTTCGGGGTTCCATGCTGGAGGTATTCTATTTTGCCTTTGTGGTAGCCGGCTTTTCGGAAGAGTTTATTAAAAGGAAGTTTCTTCTCCGCAATTTGTGGCAGGCGGATTTTTTTGATCAGCGACTGGACGGGATTGTGTTTTCGGTTTTGATTGCCCTGGGATTTGCGACGGTAGAAAATATCTCCTATATCTTTTTTCAATACGCCCAAGAACCCTTGGTGGCCATCTACCGCGGGGTGTTGTCGGTGCCCGCCCATATGCTTTTTGCCATTGCCATGGGATATGAGGTGAGCTTGGCGAAGTTTTCGCCGACAGAACGGGACAGAACGTATCATCTGCTGAAGTCTTTATGGATCCCGGTTTTGCTGCATGGCTTCTTTGATTTTATTCTGATGGCCCAGCAGTGGGGATTGATGGTTTTCTTCTTTCCCTTCCTATTATATTTATGGATTTCCAATGTCAGAAAGCTTAAGCGGTTTTATAAGGATTCCCGGCAAATTCACCAGATTGAAGTGGAAAACGGCAGGGAGACAACGGGGGAAATTGACCCGGGAAATGACCAAGAAAATCATTCTGAGAACGGGGAAGTATGATATACTGATAAAGAGGAACCTCCTATTAGGGATTCCCTCTTTTTTTGTGAGCGAAAGGAGCAACCATGCAATTATCAGATTTAAATCAAAAACAACGTGAAGCGGTGGAAACCGTCCAAGGACCGGTCCTGATTTTGGCGGGAGCCGGGTCGGGCAAGACCCGGGCGCTGACTTATCGGATTGCGCATCTGATGGAAGATCATCGCGTATATCCGGAGAATATATTGGCGCTGACCTTTACCAACAAAGCGGCGGCGGAAATGAAAAGCCGCGTGGAAGGGTTGATTAGCGGCAGCGTGCGTTCCCTATGGATGGGAACATTCCACTCGATTTGTGCGCGCCTTTTGCGATTGGATATTGAGCGGCTGGGATACCAGCGAAACTATACGATTTACGATAGCGCCGACCAGCTGGCATTGATGAAGCGGGTTGTCAAAACAGACTTGAATTTGAATGAGAAAAAGTATGACCCCAAGTCCATGGTGCATTATGTCAGCAGCCAAAAGAATAAGTATATCTTGCCCAAGCAGGCTTTAAAAGCGGCTGAAGGCCGATATGCGGAGGAGATTAAGGCGAAAATCTATGTTGCCTATCAAAATCGGCTGAAAGAAAGCAATGCCTTGGATTTCGACGATCTGATCATTTTGACCCTGCGGCTCTTCAATGAGCATCCCGATGTTTTGGAACGCTACCAGGAACGCTTCCAATATATCCATGTGGACGAGTATCAGGATACCAACCATGCGCAATATCTGCTGGTGAAAAAGCTTGCGGCCGCCCATCGCAACCTGTGTGTGGTTGGGGACGACGACCAAAGCATCTACGGCTGGCGGGGCGCCGACATCCGCAATATCTTGGATTTTGAAAAGGACTTTCCGGAAGCGAAAGTCATCAAACTGGAACAGAACTATCGGTCAACCAGCACGATTTTGTCGGCGGCCAATGATGTGATTGCCAACAACAATGGAAGAAAAGACAAGCGCTTGTGGACGGAACAGCAGGCGGGCGAAATGATCCGCTTGTACAGTGCCGACAATGAACAGGACGAAGCGCTCTACATTGCCCATCAGATCGAGCGAATCCGAGACAATACCGACAGCAAATTTGAGGATTTTGCCATCCTTTACCGCACCAATTCGCAGTCGCGTGTACTGGAGGATGCCCTTCGGAAAAAACACTTCCCGTATCGCATTGTGGGCGGCTTGAAGTTCTACGACCGAAAAGAGGTCAAGGACATCGTCGCCTATATGAAGGTGCTGGTGAATCCGCGGGATGATGTGAGCTTGCGACGGGTCATCAATGTGCCGAAACGCGGCATTGGCGACCGCACGGTGGAGTTGCTTTTAAATTTCGCCCAGGACCAGGGCTTGTCCATGGTGGATGCCATCCACCGGGTTGAAGAAATCGAGGGGCTGACCAACAGCGCGCGTTCGCGGCTGGTGCAGTTTTCTCAGATGATCGGCAAATTCCGCACCTATATGGAGACGGAGTCTTTGTTGGAATGCTATAATCGCGTGATCGAGGAATCGGACTATATCCCGCATTTGGAACGGGAGAATACCGTGGAAGCGGATGCGAGAATCGACAATATTTATGAATTCCGTTCGGTGATTCAGGAATATGAGGAGGCGGCGGAAGCACCAAGCCTTATGGACTTCTTGGCGAGTGTCGCTCTTTTGTCGGATCTGGACAAGGTGGAAGAGGGCAATGAGGATCAGAATAACAAGATTACCCTCATGACCTTGCACTCGGCCAAGGGTTTGGAATTCCCGATCGTATTTATGAGCGGCATGGAAGAAGGCATGTTCCCGCTGTCGCGCGCGACTCAAAGCGAGGAAGAGCTGGAAGAGGAACGAAGGCTTTGCTATGTGGGCATTACCCGGGCGGAGAAGGAATTGTACTTGACCCATACCGATGTGCGTATGCTTTACGGCCGCCATACCAGCAACATGGTTTCCCGTTTTATTAAGGAAATTCCGCTGAAGTATATCGAAAAGGCCAATCCGAACAAAAAGCCCCGTCAACCGGAACGAGCGGAACCCATGCGTCGCCATACGGTCTTTGATGATTTGGAAGCCTTTAAGTCGATGAGTCGGGAACAGGCGAAACCGGCAGCGTCAAGCGGCGGGAAAGCCTACAAGGTCGGTCAGAAGGTTCGCCATAAGGCGTGGGGCATCGGCACCATTGTTTCGGCACAGCCGAAAGGCAAGGACACCATGCTGACGATTGCTTTTGATCAGGAAGGCATCAAGAAGCTGCTGCAGTCCTTTGCACCGATTGAAAAAGTATAAGGGGAAAAGAATTGTGGAACGAATGATGGAATTGGTTAAACTCCTGAATCGATACGCCAAGGCGTATTACGAACAGGATGCGCCATTAATCACGGATGGAGAATACGACAAGCTTTATGACGAGTTGCTTGCATTGGAAAAGGAAACCGGCCATGTGGAGCCGGATTCGCCAACACGCCGGGTAGGCGGGGCGCCGCTGGATAGGTTTGAAAAGCATACGCATTTGCAGCCGCTCTACAGTCTCGACAAGGCGCAGTCCGTTGAGGAACTGGTTGCCTGGCATGAACGGAATGAACGGCGTTTGCTGGATTTGGGGATTCACGAACCCTTGAAGTATGTGTTGGAATATAAATTTGACGGCTTGACCCTCAATCTGACTTATGATCAGGGGGTCTTGGTGCAGGCCGCAACCCGGGGAAACGGGGTCACGGGCGAAGGAATTTTGCCTCAGGTCCTGACGATCAAGAATATTCCCTTGAAGATTCCCTATCAGGGAAGGTTTGAAGTCCAGGGAGAAGGGGTCATGCCCCTGTCTGCTTTGGATGCATATAATAAGAAGGCGGATGAACCGCTGAAGAATGCACGAAATGCTGCGGCCGGCGCGTTGCGAAATTTGAATCCCAAAGAAACCGCGAAAAGGAATTTGGCGGCCTACTTTTATCAAGTGGGTTATATGGAAGGAAAAACGTTCGACAGCCATCAGGAAATGTTTGCTTTTATTGAGGAACAAGGCTTGCCAACCTTCCCCTACAGAAAGGAATTCACCGATTTTTCCGCCTTGATCGACGAGGTCGGGGTGCTGGACGAAGCGCGGCGTGAGCTGGATGTTTTGACCGACGGACTGGTTATCAAGATCAATGACCAGGCTTCCCGTGACCGGCTGGGTTATACGCAAAAATTTCCACGCTGGGCCATCGCCTTTAAGTTTCCTGCCGAAGAGATGACGACGATTCTACGCAAAGTCGTTTGGCAAGTGGGGCGGACGGGAAAGATTACCCCGATTGCGGAGGTGGATCCCGTGGAAATCGGCGGGGCAACCGTTCGGCGCGCAACCTTGAACAATTATGATGACATCCTGCGCAAGCGGGTGTCTGTGGGGGCCAATATTTGGATTCGCCGGTCCAATGACGTTATTCCCGAGATTTTGGGGATTGTGGAGGAAGGCAGCGGTCAACCGATACCGAAACCTCATATTTGTCCGAGCTGCGGCACGGAATTGATTCAGGAAGGCGTGCACCTGTTCTGTCCCAATTCACTGGGCTGCAAGCCGCAATTGATTGCGCGGCTCTCGCACTTTGCCAGCAGAAATGCCATGAACATTGAAGGGGTGTCAAAGAAGACCATTGAACAATGGATCGAAGTGCTGGATATCAAAGCCTTGCCGGATCTGTACCGATTGACCTATGAGGATTTGATCCAGCTGGAACGTTTCGGCCCCAAAAAGGCGGAAAAACTGCTGGCGGCCATTGAAGGCAGCAAAAGCCCGTCGCTTTCGGCTTTCCTTTTTGCCATCGGCATGCCGAATGTGGGAACGAAGACGGCCAAGGATCTCGCCCAGGCTTTTGGATCCTTCCAGGCGGTTTGCGACGCGTCCTTTGATGACCTGATTGCAATTCCGGAGATCGGCGAGGTTGTTGCGAAAGATATCTGCGAGTTTCTTCATGAACCGCATATAAAGGAAAGAATTCAGGAGCTGTTCGACTTGGCGGTCGCTCCGGTGGAAGAAAGCCGCACTGAAACGGTGGAATCTTTCTTTACCGGAAAGACATTTGTGATCACAGGAACCCTGTCTGTTTACACAAGATCGGAAGCAAAGGCCATTCTGGAACGGCTGGGGGCGAAAGTCACCGGCAGCGTTTCCAAGAAAACGGACTGTGTTTTGGTCGGTGAGTCGGCGGGATCGAAACGGGACAAGGCCCTGAAGCTCGGCGTTCCTCTGATGACAGAGGATGAATTTGTTGAAAATTTGAAAGATTATGAGTTATCCTGAATGGATTTACAAATTGAAGAATAAGAGGTAAGATAGGAACAGAAACAATTGTCGTTGTGGAAAAGACGCCCTATGAAACTCTTGTCAAAGTTGGCAAACGGAAGGTATCCTTTCGTTTGCTTTATTTTATGGCAAAATGCGAAAAAAATGCATATATTACAGGAATGAAACAATAATATTGCAAGAATTACCGATATCTGGAAGGAATTTCATAAGCGGCATGACTGGAATTTGAGGGACGGGTTTTGTCCAAATGTCAATCATGTCAGATATGTAATTCTTGTAAAGATACAACGTTTTCAGGTTACATTTAATTAATATTTGTTAAAACCCCTGTAATTGCATCGCCTTGGGGGATCCAGTAAGATAGAGTAAATGCAGTGCATCTATTTTTAGGAACAGGGCATTTCTTTTTTTCTTCTCGATGATCGTCTTATCTTGTTGCTCTTCGTTACAAACGCTTCATGTGCTTGGTCGACGCATGCTTGAAATTGAACGAGTTGCGACGGGTTAAGAAGGTAATCGGAAACGACTTTTAAAATCAAACGGAGGTGTAGTTCATTGTTAAGGTACATTGGCAAGCGATTGATATCCATGGCAATTACGTTGTGGGTAGTCATCACGATTACGTTCTTCCTGATGCATTCCATTCCTGGCGATCCGTTCACGAATGAGAACAGGGAGATTCAACCGGAAATCATGGCCAACCTTGAAGCAAAATACGGGTTGGACAAACCGTTACCACAGCAATATCTAATTTATTTAAAGAACATAGTCATTCATCAGGACTTCGGCGATTCGATGAAATACAGAAATCGATCGGTGAACGAAATGATTGAGCAGGCATGGCCGGCATCCTTTACATTGGGTATTTGGTCCGCGCTGTTTGGCGTTCTTACCGGATTGACCCTCGGTATTATCGCTGCATTGAACCATGCTAAATTTTTCGACTATTTCGTTATCTTTATTGCAATCCTAGGTGTTTCGGTTCCAAACTTCGTGTTTGCATCCCTCTTCCAGTATGTATTTGCCGTGCAATTGGGCTGGTTCCCGGTAGCGCGATGGGAAGGTCCGGAGTATATCGTATTGCCGGCGTTGGCGTTGGGATTCCGCGTAATTGCATTCCAAGCCCGTTTGATGCGTACTAGCTTGTTGGATGTTTTGAATCAAGATTATATTTTGACAGCGAAAGCGAAAGGCTTGTCGCGCGGCACAGTGATTGTCAAGCACGGCATCCGAAATGCGATCCTGCCGAACATTACCGTATTGGGTCCATTGCTGGCGACCTTGATGACCGGTACATTCGTTATCGAGAAAATCTTTGGTGTGCCTGGCTTGGGTAAATTCTTTATCCAATCGATTCAACAACGGGATTATCCATTGATTATGGGAACGACAATCTTCTATGCGGCTGTGTTGATCTTTATGATCTTCCTGGTTGACGTATTGTATGGATTCATCGATCCTCGTATCCGCTTGGACAAATAAAGTTCGGAAAGGAGAAAGACTATGTCAGAGGTAAATCTAACTGCCGAAAAGTTTGCGCATGTCGGCAAAGACCTTGCAAAATCGCAAGAAGTAGTTCGTCCGAGCTTGACCTATTGGCAAGATGCTTGGAGACGACTAAAGACAAATAAAGTAGCAATTGCATCCCTGATCATTTTGGGATTCATTCTAATTATGGCATTCGCCGGACCACATATTCTGCCTTATGAGTTTGATGATCAGGATTTTATGGTTATCAACAAAATGGCGGATGAAGCGCCGGGCCACTGGTTTGGCACCGATGCTTTGGGCCGCGATATCTTCGTCCGCGTTTGGACGGGTACGCAGGTATCCTTGGCCATTGCGGTCATCGCCGTATTGATCAACGTATCCATCGGAATTATCTATGGCGGTATTTCCGGCTATGTGGGTGGAACTGTCGACAACGTGATGATGCGTACTGTTGATGTTTTGTTCTCGATTCCGCAAATGCTGTGGGTAATCATGCTGATCGTTGTTATCGGTCCTGGATTCGCCACCATTGTTATTGCGTTGGCGGCTACAGGATGGGGCGGCATGGCGCGTTTGGTGCGGGGCCAAGTCCTGCAGCTGCGTGAGATGGAATTTGTATTGGCTGCCAAGACTTTGGGCGCAAGCGGCCGTCGAGTGATTTTACGCCACTTGGTGCCGAACTCATTGGGACCAATCATTATCAACCTGACATTCGCGATTCCGGCCGCGATCTTTACCGAAGCTTTCTTGAGCTATATCGGTTTGGGTCTTCCGGTTCCAGAAGCTTCATTGGGTACTTTGGCCAATGACGGCGCGAATCTATTATTGATTCACCCATATCAGTTGTTCTACCCATCCATCGTTATCGTTGTTTTGATGCTGGGCTTCAACCTTTTGGGTGACGGTCTGCGCGATGCGCTTGATCCGAGATTACGACAATAGGAGGGTTGATTGTGGCTGATAGATTAGTAGATGTAAAAGACCTTAAGGTATCGTTTGATACCTATGCAGGTGAAGTACAAGCAGTCCGCGGCGTTACTTTCCATGTCGACAAGGGCGAGACGCTTGCGATTGTAGGAGAGTCCGGCTGCGGCAAGTCTGTAACGGCAAAATCAATCATGCGATTGATTCCAACACCACCGGGACGATTCAAGTCCGGCGAGGTTGTTTTTGAAGGAAATGACATCCTAAAAATGACAGAGAAGCAAATGGAGACCATTCGCGGCAGCGAGATCTCCATGATCTTCCAGGATCCGATGACTTCTTTGAACCCAACCATGAAGGTTGGCAAGCAAATCATGGAAGGTTTGATCAAGCATCAAGGCATGTCCAAAGAAGATGCGCGCGCTCGTGCGATCGAAATGCTGCGTGTCGTTGGCATCCCTACGCCTGAAAAGCGAATCGACCAATTTCCGCATGAATACTCAGGCGGCATGCGTCAACGTGCCATGATTGCGATTGCTTTGGCATGTAATCCAAAGCTTTTGATTGCTGATGAACCGACAACTGCCTTGGACGTTACCATTCAAGCGCAGATTTTGGAACTGATGCAGTCTTTGCAGCAGGATTTTGAAACCGGCATTATCTTTATCACCCATGACTTGGGTGTTGTAGCCAATATGTCTGACCGGATTGCGGTTATGTATTCCGGCGTGATTATCGAGTCTGGAACAGCGGAAGATATCTTCCACAAGGGCGAGCATCCGTATACATGGGGCTTGATGCAGTCGGTTCCTCGTCTGGATGCGAAGAAGAAGGAAGAATTGAACCCAATTGACGGCCAGCCGCCGGATTTGTTGAAACCACCGGCAGGATGTCCATTTGCGGCTCGTTGCGAGCATGCAATGGAAATTTGCCAGGAGGCATTCCCTCCTCGTACGGATGTTTCCGAATCCCATTACGTGCATTGCTGGCTGCAGCATGAATTGGCGCCAAAAGTACTAAATCCAATTACAGGAAGGGGTGGCGTAGAGAATGAGTAATGTTGAAGAACGCAAAGTGTTGCTTGAAGTAAAAAACATGAAAAAGTACTTCAAAGTTGGTCATAACGCCATCTTGAAAGCGGTTGACGATGTTTCTTTCAAGATTCATGAAGGAGAAACCCTTGGTTTGGTAGGGGAGTCTGGTTGTGGTAAATCTACAACAGGCCGTACCATTATCCGTTTGTACGATGCAACGGACGGCGAAGTGATTTATGACGGCATGGACGTACATTCTTTGAACCGTTCACAGCTAAAAGATTTCACGCGCCATGCGCAAATGATCTTCCAGGATCCATACGCGTCTTTGAACCCGCGTATGACGGTAGGGGATATTATTGGCGAAGGTATTGACATCCATGGCCTCTACAAGAATGCTGAGCGTCAAAAGCGCATTTACGAGCTTTTGGAACTGGTAGGCTTGAACAAGGAACATGCGAGCCGTTTCCCGCATGAATTTTCTGGCGGTCAGCGACAACGGATCGGAATTGCCCGGTCCTTGGCGATCGAACCGAAATTCATCGTGTGCGACGAGCCGATTTCCGCGCTTGACGTTTCGATTCAGGCACAGGTAGTCAACCTGCTGATTGAATTGCAGGAAAAACTGGGTCTGACCTATCTGTTTATTGCCCATGACTTGTCTATGGTCAAGCATATCTCTGACCGGATTGCAGTTATGTACCTGGGCGCCATTGTTGAGTTGGCAAGCAGTGAGGATTTGTATCAGGAGCCATTGCATCCGTATACAAAGGCCTTGTTGTCGGCGGTTCCAATTCCGGATCCGACGATCGAAAAAGAACGTCAACGCATCATTCTGGAAGGGGATGTACCGTCTCCAATCAATCCGCCGGGCGGATGTAAATTCCAGGCGCGATGTGAACTGTGCCAAGATATCTGTCGTGAGAAACGGCCGGAACTGCGAGAAGTTCGTCCAAATCACTTTGTAGCTTGTCATATGGTAAAATAATTGGGAGCCCTCGTTAAGAGGGCTCTTTTTGCAATTGGAAAAGGAGGCCGAAATGCTCAAATCCATACGAAAATACTTAATTGCCTTAGGTGTCCTTTTTGGTGCGCTTATTTATTACACGTCCAATATTATTCCGGTTGGCATCTGGAGCGATGCCAGTGAGAATCATGTGGTCTATTTGCCGGTAACGGTGGAGGAAAATGCCAATCGGTTGATTGTTGCTGAAAAAAATTTGGGAGACCGGTTTAATCCCCTGCTGGCCACGACTGCCGGCGAGGAAGATGTCTGCGAGTTGGTTTTTGACGGTCTGGTGGACATCGACGAACAGGGAAGGATTGTGCCTGAACTGGCTGCCTTTTGGGAAGTGTCGGACGATGCAAAGGAGATTACCTTTCATCTGAAGGAAGGCATCTACTTTCATGACGGATCACCGCTTACATCGGAGGATGTTGCTTTTACTTATACCTTTCTGGCCAGCCCCTATTACCAGGGTCCTTTTTTTGACAAGGTCATGGATCTGGAAGGCGCAGTCGGCTATAATCAGCGCAAGGAGGGCGTAGCAAGCGTCTCGGGCATCGAGGTGATGGACGAACGGACCATTCGCTTTGTGCTGACGGAACCCAATATGCTGAAGCTGTATGATTTTCAATTTGGCATTTTGCCGAAACATATCTATCAGGTGGATTCCTGGGCGGCTTTTCAGGCCTTGAACCAGAAGCCGATTGGAAGCGGACCCTTTCGTCTGGTGAATCGCACCGATCAATCCGTTCAACTAACGGCCAACGAAGCCTATTATGTAAAGCCGGCCAACATTGACGGGATTGAAGTCATTAAATTGGACAATTATGACGCGAACAGCGTTTACTATTTAACCGAAGGGAAGTTGGATATTGCATCGGTCAATCCGAATCCGCAAAACGTCCAGCGATTGACGGAAAATCCGCAGATTCAATTGGTTTCCCATGATTCCAATTCTTATGGCTATATTGGCCTTAATCTGAGGGATCCCAAGTTTAAAGACCCTTTGGTGCGGGAAGCGATGATGCGGGGGATCAACCGCGCTTTCTTCGCCGAGACCTTTTACAAAGGTTACGGGGAAGTCTGCAATGCGCCGGCTGCCTATGTGGCCGTTTCGGGCATGGCGGATCTGGAAGCCTATCCCTATGACCCCATGGCGGCCAAAGCGCTTCTAAAAGAGGCGGGATGGGAAGATTCGGATGGCGACGGGCTTCTCGATAAGAACGGGAAGGCCTTTAAGTTTGTTTTGTCTACCTATACGGACTCCAATTATGTTTATAATGTGACAGCGCTTCTGCGGTCCAATCTGCAGGACTTGGGGATCGAGATGGAAGTGGAGTTTCTCGCCTTCGACGAATTGGTGGACCGTGTCTTCTTCCGGCGGAACTTCGATGCCTACACCCTGCACTGGGTATTGGGACCGGAACCGCAAATGATTGGCACCTTCGACCAGGCTTCTGACCGCATTGGCGGCTACAACAGCGTAGGCTATTACAATCCCGAGGCGGAGGACATCTTCCGACGCATCATCCAGACGGTCGATGAAGAAGAAAGGGATATGCTGGTGGAAGAATGGATCCGGCTGGCCAATCGTGACCTGCCTTATCTGTTTTTGTCCTACAATGTCGAGATGGTCGGCATCAATCGGCGCGTCAGCAACTTTCATCCCACAGCCTACAGCGGGTGGGCGGATCAGGCGCAGGATATCATTATTACACAGCAACAAAATAAGTCGTTATCGTTAGAATGATAACGAAGTTGTGGCCAATCTATTGCCAAAATGTCAAAAATCTATGAACGCTATTCAAAAACCAATGTCCTTCTGGTAAAAACTTGAACCTGGCGAAACGCTGAAATTCAGCGCAAATCGCATGGTTGACAGCAAAACGTCAATTCCAATATGTAACAATAATTTATTGACAGTTTTATGCAAAGTCTTTATAATGGAATTAGTTGTTAAGGAAACGTAAAAGAAACCGGGATTTCGTGTCCTTTTTATGAAGTTGAAAATGGCGGTTTGATTTTATAAAAAGGCGGGTTTCTCTTACACCTCGACGATCATCTAAAAATAAGGAGGACGAATGAATGAAGCGATTGCTAGCATTGTTATTAGTTGTTCTAATGACAGTAACATTCTTTGCTGGATGTACGCAGTCTGAACCTGCGACAACTACTGAGCCTGAGGCGACTACAGAAGAGCCGGCTACAGAAGAACCAGCAACAGAAGAACCAGCACCTGAGGTAGAACAAATTTTGCGCCTGAACTGGGGTTCGAACCCACCGGATTTGGATCCACAGACTACAACTGATACTGTATCTTTCCAAGTGTTGAATGCAACTCTTGAAGGTATGGTTCGCCTGAACGCACAAGGCGAAGCGGTAGTTGGAAGCGGTTTGGCTGAAGACGTTCAAATCTCTGAAGACGGAACACTTTACACTTTCATCCTTCGCGATGCGAAGTGGTCTGACGGAACACCAATTACTGCATACGATTTCGAATATGCATGGTTGCGTGCTATCGATCCTGCGACTGCATCTCAATATGCGTACCAAATGTACCATATCAAAAATGCACAAGCAGCGAACTCTGGCGAAATCGGTCTAGAAGAAGTTGGTATCAAAGCGCTTGACGAAAAAACTTTGGAAGTTCAACTTGAGCGTGTAACTCCATTCTTCTTGTCTTTGACTTCTTTCATCACGTACTTGCCAGCACAAAAAGCAGCAGTTGAAGAGCTTGGCGATACGTATGCATCAAGCCCAGAGACAATGGTTTATTCAGGACCTTTCGTAGTATCTGAGTGGATTCCAGAGCAAAAATTGAATCTGGCTAAAAACCCTGAGTACTGGGACAAAGATTCTGTTAAATTGGACGAAATCCAAGGCGATATGATTGTCGACTTGAATACGCCAATCAACTTGTATGAAACTGGCGGATTGGATACAATCGGTGTTCCTACAGAATACCTTGACAAGTATCGTACATCTCCAGAATTCACGAACATGGCAGAAGCTGTAACTTGGTACATGCAATACAACTGCTCTGACGAATTCTTCTCTAACCTGAAGATTCGTAAGGCATTCTCGATCGCAATCAACCGCCAAGCGTTCGTAGACAACGTATTAGCTAACGGCTCTCAAGTAGCATGGGCATTGACCCCTCCAGGATTCCCAGGAATCGACGGTGGCGACTTCAACGAGCAATGTGGCGGCGAAGTTTATGACGCTGGCAGCAAAGGTCAAGAAGCGATTGACGAAGCAAACAAATTGTTGGACGAAGGTCTAGCAGAAGTTGGCAAAACTCGCGAAGAATTGGGCGCGCACATCTCTTACTTGACTGGCGAGTCTGACGTAGCGAAAAAATTGGGTCAAGCATTGCAACAAATGTGGAAAGACGCATTCGGTATCGAAGTACCTATCGAAGCTGTATCTTTCGCAATCCGTCTTGACAAATACAACTCTGGCGAATTCACAATCTCTCTAGCAGGTTGGGGCGCTGACTACGCTGATGCGATGACATTCATGGATATGTTCGTAACTGGCGGCGGCAACAACGACACATTCTGGGGACATCCAGAGTATGACGCGAACATCGAAGCTGCGATCAACGGAACTGGCAACGACCGAATCCAAAACATGATCAACGCACAAAAAGTATTGTGGGATGAATGGCCAATTTCTCCAATCTACTTCCGCGCACGTAACTTTGTACAAAAACCTTACGTGAAAGGAATCGTACGATTCCCGGTTGGTGTAGATAATGAGTACAAGTGGGCGTACATCGACGCAGAAGAATACGCGAAGTTTAACTCATAAGATTTTAAGACCCTCCATTCGGAGGGTCTTTTTTTTATTGCAAAAAAGTCATGGAAACGTTTCGGGTTTGACGAAGATGCTCGAGACTTCGTTGTGAAAATGTAACGCGCATTAAGAAAGCTTCAATCTTATGAATTTCTCTTGCGAAAAAAGATTACGGGTCGTAAAATTTTTACAGGGTCAAACCACATGAAAAAGGGGGACATTAAGTAATGAAAAGAAAAATGGCATTGATTTTGGCAATCCTGATGGTTCTTTCAGTAGGATTAGCCGGTTGTGGCGGTAGTGAGCCGACTCCTGCGACAGCAACGGATCAAACAGAAGGAGCAACAACAGGAACATCGACAGAAGAAGTTGAGCAGGTTTTGCGTGTCAACTGGGGAGCGAATCCACCGGACATGGATCCAGCGACAACAACAGACCAGGTTTCCATCATGATCTTGAATGACACGTTGGAAGGTTTGGTTCGATTGAATCCACAAGGCGAAGCGGTAATCGGTTCTGGTTTGGCCGAAAGCATGACTGTTTCGGAAGACCAAACAGTTTATACCTTTACATTGCGAGATGCGAAATGGGACGACGGTTCAGTGATTACAGCTGACGACGTATTGTTCTCATGGCAACGCGTTGTTGACCCTGCAACGGCTGCACAATACGCATACCAATTGTATCCAATCAAAAACGCGAAAGCGATCAATGCCGGTGAAATGGGCATGGAAGAGTTCGGCGTAGCTGTATTGGATGAGAAAACCTTGGAAGTGACTTTGGAGCGTCCAACTCCATACTTCTTGTCACTATTGGGTTTTGTCACTTACTATCCGGTACAAGAGGCCAAAGTTGTTGAATTTGGCGACAAGTTCGCGACTGCGGCAGAATACATGGTTTCATCAGGTCCATTCAAAGTGGAAACATGGATGCCGGAACAAAAGTTGAACATGGTGAAAAACGACCAATACTGGGATGCGGAAGCGGTTAAGCTGGAGCGAATTGAAGGCGACATGCTGGTCGACTTGAATACGCCAATCAACCTGTACGAAACAGGCGAATTGGATACGATCGGCGTACCGAGCGAGTATTTGGACAAATACCGTGACTCTGCAGAGTTTATTTCCATGCCAATGGCAACAACTTGGTACATGCAATACAACTGCGATGATGAATTCTTCTCCAATGTGAAAATCCGTAAGGCATTCTCCATGGCGTTGAACCGTTCTGCATTTGTTAACAATGTATTGGCGAACGGCTCTGTTGTAGCTGGTGCATACGTACCGACCGGAATGCCTGGCAAAGATGGCGGAGACTTCACTGAGCAAACTGGTATTACGCTGAAAGACGTTGGAACAGAAGGCGAAGCGGGCATTACAGAAGCCAACGCGCTTTTGGACGAAGGTCTTGCAGAAATCGGCAAAACACGTGAAGAATTGGCATCGCATGTTTCTTATTTGACTGGCGAGTCTGATATTGCGAAGAAATTCGGACAAGCTTTCCAACAAATGTGGAAGCAAACATTGGGTATCGAAGTGCCGGTTGAGGCGGTATCCTTTGCGATCCGTCTGGACAAGTACAATGCCAAAGAGTACACAATTTCCTTGGCGGGTTGGGGCGCTGACTACAACGATCCGATGACGTTCCTGGATACCATGATCTCAGGCAGCGGCAACAACAATACATTCTGGGCCAATGCGGAATATGATGCTTTGATCGAAAAAGCAACCGTTACGCAAGGCAACGAGCGTATCGATGCCATGATCGCAGCGGCAAAAATCCTGGATGAGGAAATGCCGATTGCACCAATCTACTACCGTGCAAGAAACGTGGTTGAAAAATCACATGTAAAAGGATTGGTTCGTTTCCCTGTAGGGGTAGACAACGAGTTCAAATGGACATATATTGAAAAGTAAAAACTGAGAAATGAAAATAAGAGCCTGAAAGGGCTCTTATTTTTTATACGTTGACAAGGTGGTTTGGATATGGGCGACCACTTGGTTGGGTGCAGGTCCGCCCGGCTGGTTTCTTCGGTTTACGCAAGCTTCCAAATCCAAAAAGTCGTAGACGTCGGATTCGGTTTCTGGGAATACCGATTGGAAGTCAGCGAGCGCCAAAGATTCCAAACAAACGCCCTTTTCGATGGCCAAGGCAACCAGCTCTCCGACCATATGATGGGCTTGACGGAAAGGCACGTTGCGTTCCACCAGATAATCGGCCAGGTCTGTTGCGTTCAAGTAGCCCTTGCTGGCGGAGGCAAACATCTTCTCTTTGTCAAACTGGATGCCTTCTGCAAACATAAAGGTGAAGATGGACAGGCATTGCTTGACCGTGTCGCTGGAGTTGAAGTAGGCTTCCTTGTCTTCCTGCATGTCCTTGTTGTAGGCCAAAGGCAAGGCCTTCATGGTCGTCAGCAAAGAAACCAAACTGCCGTATACGCGTCCCGTTTTTCCTCGAATAAGTTCAGGAAGATCGGGATTTTTCTTTTGCGGCATCATGCTGGACCCGGTGGCGAAGGCGTCCTGGAACTTGATATAGCCAAATTCCGCGGAATTCCAGATGATCAATTCTTCGCAGAAACGACTCAAATGCATCATGACGAGGGCGTTGTGGTTCATCAGTTCCAGCAGGTAATCACGATCGGAAACGGCATCCAGGCTGTTTCGCATGACCCCTTCAAAACCCAATTCTTTGGCTGTGAAAAGGGGATCGATATTCAGGGTTGTGGTCGCCAGAGCGCCGGCTCCCAAAGGGGACAGGTTCATGCGATCCAAGGTTGACGCGTAGCGTTCGATATCGCGGGCGAACATTTCAACGTATGCCATCAGGTGATGGGCCAGGGTGATGGGCTGGGCGTGCTGCAGGTGCGTAAAGCCGGGTAAAATGGTTGTTGTATGGCTCTGTGCGATCTCTGCAAGCAGGACGACCAAATTTTCAAGCTGGCCTTTTGTTGCCGTCGCTTCCTTTTTCGCGTAAAGCTTGAAGTCCAGGGCGACTTGGTCATTTCGGCTTCTGGCCGTATGGATTTTCTTGGCTGTGTCTCCCAGCTTGATGGTCAAGAGGGCTTCAATATGCATATGAATATCTTCGTATTCAATCTGCCAGTCGACTTTACCTGCCTCAATTTCCTTTTTTAAGGCAACCAGTTGGGTCTCTACCGCCTTCAGTTCTTCGTCGGTGAAGAAACCCTGCTTGTGCAGCATCTTGCTGTGAGCCAGGCTTCCTTCAATGTCTTCGGCGTACAATCGGTAGTCGAAGGGGATGGAAGCATTGAAGGCATCCACTTCCTTGTGGGTGGCTTGAGAGAATCTTCCGCCCCATAGTTTCATTTTACTCATCCTTTCCCTTTAGAATATTATCAAGCATCATGGCTCTTACCTTCAGCGGCAAGCCAAAGAGGTTGATAAATCCTTCCGCGTCCTTGTGGTCGTACAGGTCTCCGGTAGCAAAGCTTGCAATCTCTTCATTGTATAGAGAATAAGGAGATTCGGCACCTGCTGGGATGACGTTGCCCTTGTAGAGTTTTAATTTTACGGTTCCGCTTACGGTTTCCTGGGTGGAGTCCACAAAGGCGCTTAAGGCTTCTCGAAGTGGCGTGTACCATTCGCCGCTGTAAACAAGCTCTGCGAATTTGATGCTCAGGGTCTGCTTGTAGGCGTAGGTCTGCTTATCCAAGCACAGATGCTCCAGCTCTTGGTGGCCGGCGTAAAGAAGTGTTCCGCCGGGTGTCTCATAAACCCCTCTGGATTTCATGCCTACAATTCGGCTCTCGACAATATCGGCCAGGCCTACGCCGTGTTTTCCGGCGATTTCATTGGCTTTCTCCATCAGAGGGACGGTGTCCAGCTTTTCTCCGTTGATGGATACCGGGATGCCTTTTTCATAGCCGATGGTGACATATTCCGGTGTATCCGGCGCTTCTTCCAGGGTTGTGGTCATTTTCAACAATTTTTTATAATCGGGCTCCAGTGAAGGATCTTCCAGTTCCAGTCCTTCGTGGCTTAAGTGCCAGATGTTTCTGTCTCGGCTGTAACTCTCCTCTTTCTTCCAAGGGAGGGTCAATCCTTTCTTTTCGCAGTATGCAATGACATCTTCACGGGATTGCATATCCCAGATTCTCCATGGCGCAATGATCTTTGTATCCGGTGCAAGGGCTTTGATGGTCAGTTCGAATCGAACTTGATCGTTTCCTTTGCCGGTACAACCATGGCAAATAGCCTCGGCGCCTTCCATCTGAGCGATTTCTACCAGTCGTTTGGCAATAACGGGTCTTGCAATGGAGGTGCCCAGCATATATTTGGTTTCGTAGATGGCACCTGCTTTTAGGGTAGGCCATGCACATTCTTCCAAAAATTGTTGGGTTTGATCTTCGATGTAGATCTTGCTGGCACCCGATGCCAGCGCCTTTTCTTCCATGCCTTCCAATTCTTTTCCTTGGCCTACATTAATACAGGCGGCAATAATTTCATAGTCATAGGTTTCTTTCAACCAGGCGATAATGGCTGTTGTGTCCAAACCGCCAGAATAGGCAAGTACCACTTTCTTTTTCATATCATTCGCTCCTATCATTTCATTTGATTTTTTATAATTATACACAAATACTAATAATGATGCAAGCAAAATGTATAAATATATTTTTTGATGACAAATATTGCAAATATAAGTCGATAAAATGGCGATGCGTGATGATGGGATACGAATATTTATAAAATAGCACTTGCATAAGAATGCGAAGGAATGTATAATTATAAAAAATATTAGGGAGGAAGATATGAAGGTAGGAATTGTTGGCGCGTCCGGATATGTTGGGCAGGAATTACTTAGAATCTTGTTGGACCATCCGCATGCTGAAGTCGCAAAAATCACATCCAGGCAATATGCCGGTCAGGAAATTGCAAGTCTTTACAGAAACTTTGCGGGGCGCACGGAACTCCGCTTCACCGAAAAGATCGAGGATGATGATCTGAAAGAATTGGATCTTGTCTTTTTGGCTCTTCCTCATGGAATTGCGTCGAAATGGGTGACGAAGGATGTACTGGCACAAGTAAAAGTCATTGATATCGGTGCGGACTTTCGAATCAAGGACAAAGCCGTCTACGAGGAATGGTACAAAACAGAACACGGCTCGGAAGATTTGTTGAAAGAAGCCGTATATGGTTTGACGGAGTGGAACCGTGACGAAATCAAGGCGGCGAAACTTCTGGCCAATCCGGGTTGTTACCCGACTGCATCGGCCATGGCGGCAATCCCTTTATTAAAGAAGGGATTGATCCAGGCAAGCACCGTGATATTGGATGCAAAGTCTGGTGTATCCGGTGCTGGGCGGAAAGTTCATCAAGGGGTTCATTTTGCCGAAGTGAACGAAAACTTTAAAGCCTATGGGGTGGCGACGCACCGACATACCCCGGAGATTGAACAGACCTTATCCTTGGCTGGGGGAGAAGAGGTGAAGTTGAATTTTACACCGCATTTGCTTCCCATGAGCCGGGGGATTCTGGTCACCCTGTACGCGAGTCTGCAAGCGGGTGTTACCAAGGAACAAGTCGATCAGGCCTTTTATTCGGCATATGAGGATGAATCCTTTGTTCGGATTATGCCGGAAGGGACCCTGCCGGAAACCAAATGGGTAAAGGGCAGCAACTGTTGTGATCTGGCTTGGAAAATCGACCAGAGAACCAACCGCGTCATTGTTATCAGCTGCATCGACAATTTGGTCAAGGGTGCAGCGGGGCAGGCGGTGCAGAATATGAATGTCATGGCCGGTTGGCCGGAAGATGCGGGACTGAAGCCGGTTGGCCAGTTCCCGGGATAGGAGGAAGAGAATGAGAGGAATTACCGCGCCGAAAGGGTTTCAAGCGGCTGGATATTATTCGGGCGTAAAAAGAAAGAGAAAAGATTTGAGTATCGTCTATAGCGAAACCGCCATGAATTGGGCCGCCTTGTTTACGACAAATGTCGTCAAAGCGGCGCCGGTCCTATGGGGCGAGGCTTTATTGAAAGACGGGGCTCCGCTTCACGCGCTTGTGGTGAACAGTGGGAATGCCAATGCCTGCACGGGAAAACAGGGAGAAACTGACCTGCAGAAAATGGTGGCGAAAACGGCGTCGGTCCTTTCCATTCCAGAGCAAAGCGTCTTGGTTTCATCGACGGGTGTGATTGGGGTTCCACTGCCGATCAATACGATTCTGGCAGGTATCCCGCAAGCGGCAAAGGAATTGAGTGCGTCTCAAGAAGCGGACGATGCTGCGGCGGAAGGGATTATGACAACCGATACATTTTTGAAAAAGGCCTTTATCAGTTTTGATGTTGATGGCGAGACCGTGACTCTGGGCGGCATGGCCAAGGGGTCTGGCATGATTCATCCCAATATGGCGACCATGCTGGCCTTTGTTACAACGGACGCGCAGATTGAAACGTCATTGCTGCAAGACCTGTTAAAGGCGGCTGCGGACGAGAGCTACCATATGATTTCTGTCGATGGAGACACCTCCACCAATGATACGGTTGCGGTTTTTGCCAATGGGGCATCGGGTGTTGAGATTAAAAAAGGCGGACCCGGCTATGCAGCCTTCAAAGAGGCCTTCTGCAAGATCCATCAGGACCTGGCCATTGCCATTGTTTCCGACGGAGAAGGCGCCGGCAAGCTGATTGAGGCCAAAGTGACGGGTGCCGAGACCAAGGATGCGGCAAGAAAGATTGCGCGCTCCATTATTTCTTCGAGTTTGGTGAAGACGGCGGTTTTTGGCGAGGATGCCAATTGGGGTCGAATCCTGTGCGCGGCGGGCTATTCGGGCGCGAGTTTTGACCCGTCGAAAGTCAGCATTCAAATTAGCAGCGAGGGCGGATCGATTGATCTGATGGACGCCGGCAAACCGATTGTTTTCGATGAGGAAAAAGCCAAGTCCGTTCTTTCAGAGGACACCATTCAATTTGTTGTTGCGCTTCAGGCGGGCGGACACGAGGCGACAGCCTGGGGCTGTGACTTGAGCTATGAATATGTCAAGATCAACGGAGAATATCGAACCTAAGGAGGGCGACCATGGTAGAAACGGTACGAAAAGCGAAGATACTCACAGAAGCCCTGCCCTATATACAGCGCTTCAGCGGAAAGATTGTTGTGGTTAAATACGGAGGCAGCGCCATGACGGATCCCGCCCTGCAAGGCCAGGTGATCCGGGATTTGGCTCTGATGAAGGAAGTCGGCATGCTGCCGGTGGTGGTGCATGGCGGCGGTAAAGCCATATCCGGTTGGATGGAAAAGGTCGGACTGGAACCAAAATTTCATAAGGGCCTGCGGGTTACCGATGCGGCAGCCATGGAATTGACGGAAATGGTTTTGGCGGGAAAGGTAAACAAGGAATTGGTCCACCTTTTTGTTCAGGCGGGCGCCAAAGCGGTCGGCTTGTCCGGAAAGGATGCGGGACTTTTGCTGGCGGAGAAAAAACAGGTGGATGATGTGGATCTGGGTTTTGTCGGCACGGTTCAATCGGTTCAGGTTGAATATGTCAAACTGCTTCTGGACCAGGGGTATTTGCCGGTGATTGCGCCCATTGGGTTTGATATGGAAGGCAATTCCCTGAACCTGAATGCGGATGAAGCGGCATCGGGCATTGCGGCGGCGCTGGGCGCAGAAAAACTGGTCTTTTTAACGGATGTGGACGGCGTGATGAAAGACCCTGAGGATCCGTCTTCCCTTTGTTCCCTGCTGACCCGAGAAAGCGCGGGTGCCGGCATGGAAGAAGGCTGGATATCCGGCGGAATGATTCCAAAAGTGCAGATGTGTCTGCAGGCCTTGGAATCGGGAGTCAGCCAAGTCCATATGCTGAATGGCACTTGGGACCATGCGCTCTTGTTGGAGATCTTTACAGACCAGGGAATTGGAACCATGATCAAGGAGGATGATTAGTATGAATTGGATCGAAACCGGAAAGAAAGTATTTGCGCCAACCTATGCACAAGCGCCGATTGTGATCGAAAAGGCGCAAGGCTGCAAGGTGATTGATATAGACGGGAAAGAGTATTTGGATTTTGTGGCTGGGATAGCCGTCAACAGTTTGGGCGGCGGCCATCCGAAGTTGGTGGAAGCCTTGCAGGATCAAGTAGCGAAGCTCCTGCACGTTTCGAATCTTTATTGGACTTCCGCCTCAATTGAAGCGGCTGAAAAGCTGACAAAAGCCAGCGGCATGGACCAGGCTTTTTTCTGCAACAGCGGAGCCGAAGCGGTGGAAAGCGCCATTAAGCTGGCGAGAAAAAGCGGCGGGGGCGAAAAATACGAGATTATCGCCATGAAGCAATCATTCCATGGCCGAACCTTTGGCGCCATGACGGCAACGGGACAGCCCAAGTATCAGAAGGCTTTTTATCCGCTGGTGCCCGGCATTGTGCATGTGCCAATCATGGATATCGAAGCGATTCAGGAAGCGACCAATGAAAAAACGGTAGCCGTCCTTCTGGAAGTGATTCAGGGGGAGGGTGGCATTCACCCGATTACCAAGGAATACTATCAGGATGTGCAAAATTGGTGCAAGGAAAAGGGTCTGCTTTTGATTATTGATGAAGTGCAGACAGGCAACGGACGAACCGGCACTTATTTCGCCTATCAGCAGTTTGGCGAACGCCCCGATATTTTGGCGACAGCCAAGGGGTTGGGCGGCGGTGTGCCCATTGGGGCCATGCTGGCAACTGAGGAAGCGGCGGCAAATTTCAAACCGGGCGATCATGCCACCACGTTCGGCGGCAATCCCTTGGTGACCCGTGCGGCGGCGACGGTGTACACGGTCATGGAGGAAGAGAACATCTTGGAAAATGTTCAGGCCATGGGGGCCTATCTGAAAGAGAAGCTCTTGGCGCTGAAGACGGATCATCTGGTGGAAGTGAGAGGTCTGGGGCTGATGCTGGGTGCTGAGTTTGACATCCCGGTTGCCCCGCTGGTTCAAGGATGCCGCGAGAAGGGACTCTTGCTGGTTGGCGCCGGTGAAAAAGTGCTTCGATTTGTACCGCCTTTGGTTGTGACGAAAGAAGATATTGATGCCATGATTGAGATTTTACAGGAAGTGATGGATGCATGAAGCAAGCAGGATACCTTTTGTTGGAAGACGGAAGCAAACTGAAAGGCAATTGGCACGGCGCCTATAAAAAAACAACCGGGGAATTGGTTTTCAATACAGGCATGACGGGTTATCAGGAAATCTTGACGGATCCTTCCTATGACGAGCAGGTTGTGGTGATGACCTTTCCCTTGATCGGCAACACGGGCATCAATCCCAGCGATTTTGAATCGTCTGCTATGCATGCCGCGGGCATGGTTGTGCGGGAAATGGAAGCGGAACCCTCCCATTATGAAAGCGGTCTTTCGGTGGAGGCCTACCTGACCAGCCAGGGGAAAGGCGCCATATCCGGTTTGGATACCCGGGCTTTGACCAAAATGATTCGCTCCAAAGGGGTCATGCGGTGCATGATTTCCCCGGAAGAACCCACGGAGAAGGACTTGGATGATCTTTTGTCCATGAAGACGAATTTTGGCCGTGTGCATGCTGTTTCTCGCGGCGCGCGCGTTCTGCAAGAGACAGGGGATTTTCATTTGGCCCTGATTGATCTGGGCGTAAAGGACGGCATTCAAAACCATCTGATGCGAATGGGCGTGAAAATCACCTGCTATCCGCCGGATGCAAGATGGGATGAACTTCAGAAGGATCAGGTGGACGGGGTGCTTTTGTCCAATGGTCCCGGGGATCCTCGGGATGCGGAAGCGGCCATTCAATTGGTGAAGGATGCCAAGGGTAAATTGCCGATTTGGGGCATTTGCCTGGGCTATCAGATTATTGCCCTGGCATACGGCGCGGAAACCTATAAGATGAAATTCGGCCATCGAGGCGCCAATCATCCGGTCCGCAATGTGCAGACGAAGAAAGTAAAGATGTCGGCGCAGAACCATGGATATGCTGTGTCGCGCGACAACCTGCCGGAAGAAATGCTTGTGACCCATGAAAATGTGAACGACGGCACCCTGGAAGGCTTTGCGGTGCCGCAGGACAAGATTGCGGCGGTGCAGTTTCATCCGGAGGAGGGGCCCGGCCCGTGGGATTACCATTCGCTCTTTGATGCTTGGCTGAAGGAGGAGAAGACCGATGCCTAAAGATCAAACAATTAAAAAAGTACTGGTGATCGGATCGGGTCCGATTGTAATCGGTCAGGCGGCGGAATTTGACTATGCCGGCACCCAGGCTTGCCGCGCCTTGAAGGAAGAGGGCGTGGAAGTGGTCTTGGTGAACAGCAATCCGGCCACCATAATGACGGATGAAACCAATGCGGATGCGGTTTATATCGAGCCCTTGACCCTGTCTGCAGTAACGGAGATCATAAAAAAAGAACGTCCTGATGGGCTCTTGCCGACACTGGGCGGGCAGACCGGGCTGAATATGGCGGTGGAACTCAGCGAAGCCGGTGTCCTGGATCAATATCAGGTGAGCTTATTGGGCACCAATCTGGAAGCCATTGAAAAGGCGGAGGACCGGGAAGCCTTTAAGGCGCTTATGAGTGAAATTCATGAGCCCATAGCAAAAAGTAAAATAGTCGAGGATCTTGAGACGGGGATCGCCTTTGCCAAGGAAATCGGCTATCCGGTGATTGTGCGTCCGGCCTATACCTTGGGCGGTACGGGGGGTGGCATTGCCGAGTCGGAAGCGCAGTTGAAAAAGATCCTGCATACGGGCATCGCCTTGAGTCGAATCGGCCAGGTGCTTTTGGAACAAAGTGTAGCGGGTTGGAAAGAAGTGGAGTATGAAGTGATGCGGGATTCCAATGGAACCAGCATCATTGTCTGCAATATGGAGAATCTGGATCCCGTCGGCATTCATACGGGTGACAGCATTGTCGTTGCGCCAACCCAGACGCTGACGGACAATGAAGCGCAAATGCTGAGAACCTCTGCCTTGACCATTATCAATGCGCTGGAAATCGAAGGCGGCTGCAATGTGCAATTTGCATTGAATCCGAAAAGCAAGGAATATATTGTTATTGAGGTGAATCCGCGGGTCAGCCGTTCATCGGCCTTGGCTTCCAAGGCTGCGGGCTACCCCATTGCAAAGGTAGCGGCGAAAATTGCCTTGGGTTTGTGGCTGGATGAGATTCCCAACGCCGTTACCCAAAAAACCATGGCCTCCTATGAGCCGAGTCTGGATTACGTGGTGGTGAAAATCCCCAAGTGGCCTTTTGACAAGTTTGCGGAAGCGGATGTGAGTCTGGGGACGCAGATGAAGGCGACGGGAGAGGTGATGGCCATTGCCAGATCCTTTGAAAGCGCCTTGTTTAAGGCGATTGTTTCCTTGGAGGGAGATGAGGTTGGGCTCAGACACGAGGCTTGCGAGGGCTTGGAAGACGCGGACCTGTTCACTAAGGTAGAGAATCCCACCCATACCCGAATCTTCGAACTGGCGGAACTGATACGAAGAGGCTACGCCATCAAGGGGATTCATGACCGAACGAAAATAGATCCCTGGTTTTTGCAAAAAATCCAACGGATGATCCAAATGGAACATCGCCTGATCCATGAGCCCTTAACAACCGACCTGCTGGCGGCGGCAGAACGCTTGGGATTCGTTGATCAGGAGATTAAATCCCTGACCAATCTGCCCAAAGAGCAGATCGATGCTTTGCGCCGCGCGGGGGGGATTTACCCGATCTATAAGATGGTGGATACCTGCGCTGCGGAGTTTGAATCGGCGACACCCTATTATTATTCCAGTTATGATTGGGAAGATGAGCGCGTGCCGTCGAAAAAAGAGAAGATTTTGGTTGTGGGATCCGGTCCGATTCGAATCGGACAGGGCATTGAATTTGATTACTGTTCGGTCCATGCCCTGCAGGCGATCCAAAAAGCGGGTTATGAAGCGATTCTGATCAACAACAATCCGGAAACGGTCAGCACGGACTTTGATATTGCGGACAAGCTTTATTTTGAACCCTTGTTTGTGGACGATGTCTTGAATGTCATCCGGGCGGAAGAACCCAAAGGGGTGATTGTGCAGTTTGGCGGACAAACCGCAGTGAATCTTGCGCCGAAGCTTCATAAGCGCGGGGTTCAAATCATGGGAACAAGCGTTGAGTCCATGGATGCCGCGGAAGATCGAAACCGATTCGAATGGCTGCTGGAAGCGCTAAAAATCCAGCGTCCTGTCGGCGGTGCGGTTTTTACCGTGGAAGAGGCGGTGAAAAAAGCAAAGCAAATTGGATATCCCGTCCTGGTGCGCCCTTCCTATGTGATTGGGGGCCGCGGCATGCAGGTTGTCAAAATGGAAAGAGACTTGGTCGCCTATGTAGAGGATGCCATTCAGGAGACTCAGGGACAGCCGGTATTGATCGATGAATACATCGAAGGCATGGAACTGGAAGTGGATGCGATCTGTGACGGAGAAGAAATATTGATTCCTGGGATTATGACCCATGTTGAGCGCACGGGGGTTCATTCCGGCGACAGCATCAGCGTGTATCCGCCGCAAGGATTGAGCCGAGCGATTCAAGCCGAGATTCTTGCAACCACGCAGGCGCTGGGCAAGGCGCTGCAAATCAAGGGCCTGATGAATATTCAGTATGTATTGGCTGATGGGAAACTTTACGTGATTGAAGTGAATCCCAGGGCGTCGCGTACCGTGCCCATTCTCTCGAAGGTGACGGGGGTGCCCATGGTGGATTTGGCGGTTTCAACCATGCTGGGCTTCAAATTGAAAGAGCTGGGATTTGGAACCGGCTTGGCCGAGGAGAGACCCTTGGTTGCCGTGAAAGTGCCGGTATTCTCGACGCAAAAGCTGGTGGGCGTGCTGCCCCTCTTGTCGCCGGAAATGAAATCGACCGGTGAAGTGCTCGGTTTGGGCAGAAACTATGAAGAGGCTTTGTTCAAAGGCTTTTTGGGTGCGGGGATTGACTTTCAAACACCGGGGAAAGTATGGGTGGTTGGAGAGGATTCCGCGCTGGAAGCCAAACTGGAATCTGCGGGTTTTCAGCTAATCAAAGGTCTGGCTCCTGAGGTGGTGGAAAGGGCCATTGAGCAGGAGGACCTCCAATGGATGCTGGATCTGTCAGGTGGGAAAAGCAAAGGGGAATGGGAGATCGGCAAACTGAGAAATCAGGTGCTGCTGCATGATCTGCCATGCTTCTCCAGTACGGATACGGTGGAAGCGTTTTTGCAAGCGTGGATGTTTTGGAAAGATAACGACGGGATTTTCGTCGATGTGGTGCAAAATTACAGGAAAGAGGTCGGCTGACCTCTTTTTTTGTGCCTTTCCCTATGATAAAATACGGAAGGTAAGGAGGCGGTTCCATGCGAATAGGAAAGTTGTCAAATGAAGAGCTTGAGCAGTTGATTATACGAAAAATTCAATATCAGCATCCCGATGTATTGGTGCATTCGGGTGTGGGGGAAGATTGCTCTGTGATTGATTACGGAGAAGAGGTTTGCGTGGTTTCCAGCGATCCCATTACGGGAGCGGCCAGCCAAATTGGCAAATTGGCCATTGATGTGGCGTGCAATGATATCGCAAGCACGGGGGCGGACCCCCTGGGGGTCATGATGACCATGCTGGCGCCGCCGGCATCGACGCGGGAAGAGATCGCCGAAGTGATGCGGGATGCAACCGAAGAAGCCGCGCGGCTTCAAATTGAAATCCTGGGCGGCCATACGGAAGTCACGGATGCGGTCAACCGGATGGTTTTGGTGATGACCGTGATCGGGAAAGACAAAAAGGCTCAGTTTTTGGCGCATTCACAGCCTGTTGAAGCGGGCGACTGGGTGATTGTGACCAAGGAAGTCGGGCTGGAAGGAACTGCGATATTGGCGCATGACCGCGAAGAAAAAGTGGCGGAAATTTTGCCGGAGGACCAATTGCTTTTGGCAAAGGCGCAAATGGATAGGTTGAGTGTTTTGGAAGAGGGAAGAATCGGCGCGAAAGCGGGATTCAAGTATATGCATGATATCACGGAAGGCGGCGTGCTCGGCGCCTGCTGGGAAGCCGGCAAGGCGATCGGCAGGGGCATGGTCATTGAGGATCGCCTGATTCCTGTGCTGTCGGTTACCAAAAGGATTGCATCGCTTTTTGAAGTCGACTATCGTTGCCTGATTTCCAGCGGCAGCATGCTGGCGGTGGTGACGCCGGACCAGGGCAAGGCTTGGATGCAAGAGGGACAAGCGCGCGGCCTGCTGGTAACGAAAATCGGGGAGATCGGTGGGGCAGAGCCCCTGCTTTTAAAGGCGGACGGCAGTTCAACCGTGATCGCCTCGCCGGAAGCGGATGCCCTGTATACAGCCTTGGCGCGATAAGAGAGGAGAAAATCATGCGACGAATGGATGGCAGAGACTTAAATGAAAAACGTGCATGTGAAATCAAAAAACATGTCTTAAAACACCCGGATGGATCGGTGGAGATCAGCATGGGGGATACGCGGGTATTGTGTACCGCTTTTGTGGAAGAAGGGGTTCCGCCATTTCGGCAGGATACCGGCAAAGGCTGGGTGACGGCGGAGTATAATATGCTGCCGGGTTCAACTTTGACGAGAAAGCGGCGCGACCGGGGCAAAGTGGACGGCAGGTCCAGTGAAATTCAGCGCCTGATCGGCCGGAGCTTGCGTTCCATTGTGAATTTCGAGGCGCTGGGAGAGCGAACTGTCACCATCGACTGCGATGTTTTGCAGGCGGACGGCGGCACCCGTACGGCATCCATAACCGGAGGCTATGTGGCCCTGGTATTGGCGTTGAAAAAGCTGCGGCGCCAGGGACTGATTGAAACCTGGCCCCTGCGGGACCAGGTGGTGGCCATCAGTGTAGGCGTTGTGGAAGAGGCGCCTTGTTTGGATCTGTGCTATGTAGAAGATTCGCGGGCAAAAGTCGACATGAATGTGATTATGACCGGGGACGGACGCATCATTGAAGTCCAGGGAACCGGAGAGGAAGCGCCTTTTTCAAGAAAAGAACTGAATGCCCTGTTGGATTTGGCGGAGAAAGGCAACCGTGAATTGGCAGACCTGCAAAAACAAGTACTGGAATCGGAGGAAGTATAGATGAAACGGCTGATCTTATCAAGCTCAAACCCACACAAGATTGGAGAGCTAAGAAGCATACTGGCGGGATTGCCGGTGGAGGTAGTATCGAAAAGCCAGGCTGGATTCGGCGATTTGGATGTCGTAGAGGATGGAGACACCCTGGAAGCCAATGCGATGAAAAAGGCCTTGGCCATGGCGGAGAAGACGACGGATATTGTACTGGCGGATGACACCGGCTTGTTCGTCGACGCGCTCAAGGGCGAACCTGGGGTCTATTCGGCGCGTTACGCCGGAGAAGACTGTTCCTATCAGGACAACAATCGGAAATTGCTGGCGGCGCTGGCTGACATACCGGAAGAAAAACGGACGGCGCATTTCGAAACGGTGATTGCGATCGTCTGGGAAGACGGCACGACACAAACGGTTTCTGGCATTTGCGAAGGTGCAATCGGCTGGGAGCCCAAGGGCGATAATGGGTTTGGTTACGATCCGCTGTTTGTCGTCAAAGGGACGGGACGAACCTTTGCTGAGATGAAGGACGAGGAAAAGAATCAGTTGAGCCATCGCGCCAATGCGCTGAGAAAATTGCGAGAGGTGTTTGAGAAACGGTTATGATAAAAGTTCTAGTGATATCCGATACCCATGGGCAGATTGAACATGCTGTCGATGTGATTGAAAAAGAAGGTCCCTTTGATCGCATGATTCATTTGGGCGATCAAGTGGAAGACGCCTATCGGCTGGCGGCTTGGCTGGGAATTGAAGAATTGGACCTGTGCGTGGGGAATTGCGATTATGTGAGTGAAGGGCCTGCAGAAAAGATTATTGAAATCGGCGGGGTGCGTATTTTTATGACCCATGGCCATCGCTATGGGGTCAAATATACCATGGACCGACTCTACTACCGGGCCAAGGAAGTGGAAGCGAAAATCGCCCTTTTTGGCCATACCCACCAGCGGCGGATGGAGGAGGAAGCGGGCCTTGTTTTGTTTAATCCCGGCTCATTGAGTCTTCCGCGAGATTACCAACAAAAAAGAAAGAGTTTTGGCATAATTCAGATTACAGAAGGTCAATTTCATTTGGAATATAAATATTTGAAATAGGAGTTGACAGAATGATATCCGGTTGGTATAATCAATCATGTTCCCAGTGAGGGGCATTAGCTCAGCTGGATAGAGCATCGGACTTCGGATCCGAGTGCAGGGGTTCGAATCCTCTATGCCTCACCAGAACGTCAACACGTTTAACGATTGTTAAACGTGTTTTTTTTACATAAATAATCTTTCTTGGCATGGTTCAAGAAAGAATTCATCAAGAAAAATAAATGTTCTTCGTCCAATTCTTAGCAAATGGTTTATTTGCTATAATGAGATTAAAACGAAGGTGGTTAGGAAGAAGCAAGACTTGCTGTTGAATGCATTATTGATAGGGGAGGCGACTCATGGAAAGACGGCGATTGGTAAAAAGAACCTTTGGTCTGGCATTGCCGGCCATTACGGATATGTTTATTCAAATGATGTTTGGCATTGTGGATATGGCCATGGTGGGCAGCATAGGCGCGTATGCGATTGCTGCGATCGGCTTGAGCGATATGCCCATGATGACAATCATGGCCATCTTTGCCGCGATCTCCGTCGGTGCGACGGCTCTTTCCGCCCGCGCCATCGGCGCCAAAAATCCTGAAGAGGCCAATCGGGTGTGTGCTCAATCCCTGATGATGAACGGGATATTCGCCCTGGCGGCATTTGCCATTGTCATGATTTTGGGCAGCTGGATTATCCGCGCCATGGGTGCCGATGCGGAACTCTACCCCTATAGCCTGCGGTATTTGCGCATTACGGCTTTTGGGCTTCCGTTTATGGCCAACAACCTGGTGCTTTCGGGTGTTTTACGGGGCAGCGGCGATACCAAGTCGCCTATGAAATTTAATGCCTTTGGCCTGACCCTGAATGTGATTTTGAACTTTCTTTTGATATTCCCGTCCCGTGAGTTGACCGTGCTGGGCCTCTCTTTTTGGATGCCGGGCTTTGGCTTGGGCGTCACCGGTGCCGCTCTGGGAACGACGATCGCACGCATGACCTCAAGTGTTGTTTGGCTGATCAATTTGGCTGGCGGACGTTTTCTGGTCCGGGTGCACCGGAAAGATTTGAAGGGCTTTGATCGAACCATGATTCGCCGCATCCTGAATATTGGGTTGCCGGCGGCAATCGAACAGTTTTTGATGCGCTTGGGACAATTGATGTATTCCCGCCTGGTAGTGAGTTTGGGCACCCTGATGTTTGCCGCCCACCGGATTACGATAACGGCGGAATCCTTGTCCTTCTATATCGGTTTTGGTTTCTCGCTGGCCGGCACTACGTTGGTGGGCCAGTATCTGGGGGCGAAGGATCCCCAAACCTCGGAGCGGAGCGGCCATATTGCCGCATCCATGGCCATGCTGTTTATGAGCAGTGTCGGACTGATCTTTTTCTTCTTCCCGGAGCTGGTGATTCGCATCTTTACGGATGAAGAAGAAATCATCCAAGTGGCGCGGGTTTGTCTGCGAATCGTGGCGGTGGCACAGCCATTCCTGGCGGCGGTTATGGCCTATGCAGGAAGCCTTAGAGGCGCGGGAGACACTCGGGCGGTGCTGTGGATTACCTTAACCGGGATCTGGGGCGTACGCGTCTTTGGCACGTTTCTGGTGGTGCAGGCCGGCTACGGCTTGGTGGCTGCATGGGTGATGATGACGCTGGATTTGATCGTCAGGGGCAGCATGCTCTTTATCCGCTTCAAACGAGGCAAGTGGAAGGCGTTGAAGGTATAGGTTGAAATTGGCTTTTTTCTCTGCTTTTCGATATAATGTACGGGAATGGAGGGGGAAATATGAAAGTCAGCGAACCGATGCTGCGAGTGAATCGAGCGAATTACATACTGCAGCAGACGATAGAAAATGAATTGAAGCTGGAAGGGATCCGCGGCATTAAAGGAACCCATTGCATGTTGATGATGACCCTCTATGGACATCGAGGTGGAATGACCATGCAAGAGATTGCGAAAGAGATTGACCGTTCCAAATCGACGGTAACGCAAATTATCGAATTGCTGCTTCGAAAAGGCTGGGTGCAGAAACGGCAGAACCCGAAAGACCGCAGGGTTTATCGAATTGAAGTGGCGGAAGAAGGATTGAAGGTACAGCCGATCCTCGACCGGATCTTTGAAAAGTTGAATACACGAATGTTCTCGGGATTTGTTCAGTATGAACGGGAAGAACTGATGTTCAACCTGGAGCGCGTAAGCATGAATCTGGAAGAGAGATAAGAAATCTCTCTTTTTTTCTATGATGGGGATAAAGAAAAAATCTTCTGTAAAAGGCGATGGACCTTGCCTTTGGATTCGTCAAAACCATAAGGAGAGGGATTCTTTCTTGCGGGAAACCGTTGCTTTTTTTTGTTGTCAAACTATTGTTTTGGGATTTCTCTTGGAATAAATGGGTGATTCAGGAAATCGCCGCGATCTTCCAAGCTTTTGGCACAAATTTTCAGTGAATTTGCCTTGTCACAAGGAAAGGCTTAAAGGTATAATAAGGCGAATAAAATTTTGGGGGTGTTATGAACATGGCGATTGAACAAAAAGCAGTGAACACCATTCGACTTTTGTCGGCTGACGGTGTTCAAAAAGCAAACTCTGGTCACCCGGGACTACCAATGGGTGCGGCTCCAATGGCATATGTACTATGGAACAACCACTTGAAAACAAGTGCGAAAGCACCGTTGTGGGCAGACAGAGACCGATTCGTATTGAGTGCGGGACACGGCTCTATGCTGTTGTATTCCCTGCTTCATCTTCATGGCTACAACGTAACAATGGAAGATTTGAAAGCGTTCCGTCAAGAGGGATCCAGAACACCTGGTCATCCTGAATTTGGTCATACAGAAGGCGTTGAGACAACGACTGGTCCTTTGGGACAAGGCATTGCCAATGCGGTGGGCATGGCGATTGCGGAAGCGCGTTTGGCCGCAGAATTCAATACGGAAGACTTCAAAGTCGTTGATCACTTTACGTATTCCATCACAGGGGATGGCTGCCTGATGGAAGGCGTTTCAGCAGAAGCCTCTTCTTTGGCGGGACACTTGGGATTGGGCAAGATGATCTTGCTTTATGATTCCAACCAAATCACGATTGATGGCCGTACGGACATTACTTTTACGGAAGATGTAAAAAAACGCTATGAAGCATACGGATGGCAAGTGTTGGAAGTTGCGGACGGAAATAGCGATTTGGACGCGATGGACCAAGCGATTGCAGCAGCAAAAGCGGAAACAGAGAAGCCAAGCTTGATTATTATCAAGACAACCATTGGTTACGGTTCTCCAAACAAAGCCGATTCGTCAGGCGTTCATGGTTCTCCATTGGGTGTAGATGAACTGAAAGCAACCAAAGAAGCATTGGGTTGGGATCCGGAAAAATCTTTCTATATCCCTGAAGATGTTCAAGCGCATTTCGATGCGATGCAGGCGGAAAAAGCGAAGAAGTATGATGAGTGGGCAGAGATGTTCGCGGCATACGAAGCCAAGTATCCTGAAAAGGCTGCAGCCTTTACGGCTTGGATGAACGGAGAGATTCCTGCTGAGCTTGAAGAAAACTACAAGTCATGGGAATTTGATACGGACGATGTGGCGACTCGTGTCAGCGGCGGCGTTGTGATGAACAAGATCGCAGAAGTTATGCCGAACCTGGTTGGCGGCTCTGCTGACTTGAATGCATCGACCAAAACTTACTTGAAGGACAAGGGCGAGTTCCAAAAGGACAATCACGCGGGAAACAATATCAACTACGGAATTCGCGAATTTGCAATGGGTGCCGTTATGAACGGGATTCAAGCCCATGGCGGTTTGCGTGTATTCGGTTCTACCTTCCTGGTATTCTCCGATTACGCGAAACCTGCACTTCGTGTATCTGCATTGATGGGCGCGCCGGTGATCCATGTTTATACGCATGATTCCATCGCGGTTGGCGAAGATGGACCGACTCATGAGCCAATCGAGCAGCTGTGGATGATGAGAAGCATTCCAAATGTGAATGTATGGCGACCAGCGACGACTAAGGAAGCGGCATTTGCATGGGTGAACGCGGTGAAGGAAACGAAAAAACCTTCTGTTATCACACTGAGCCGTCAAAACCTGCCTCAATTGGCAGAGGTGAATGAGGGTGCTGAAAAAGGCGCTTACGTCTTGGTCAAAGAAGAGAAGGAAACACCGGATCTTCTTTTGATGGCAACCGGTTCAGAAGTTCACTTGATGGTGGAAGCGCAAAAAGCATTGAAAGCGGAAGGTGTTGACGCACGTGTCATCAGCATGCCTTGTCTAGAAGTTTTCGAAGCGCAAGATGCGGATTACAAGGAATCTGTACTGCCTAAGGCTGTTCAGAAGCGTGTGATCTTTGAAGCGGGTTCTACTGTGGGCTGGTACAAGTATGCCGGTTCAGAAGGCGTAGTATTCGGTATCGATCAATTCGGCGAGTCTGCACCAGGCGGATTGCTGCTGAAGAAATACGGATTCACGGTTGAGAATGTAATCAAGCAAGCGAAATCTGTATTGTAAGATTCAAAAACATACTCCCTGCACAAAATTTGTGCAGGGAGTTTTTTATTCCGCGGTTTTCTTGATTTGAACCGTCGAGGGAGCTGAAAACGCTCGTGAAATCGATAACAAGGTTTTTTTCTTTAGTGCCTGTGCGGATTGTGATAAAATAAAGGATGAATAAACTGGGATAGGTGATTAATTTGAATTTACGAGATGAATTAAGGACAGCGATTTACCTGACCTACGAGGCGGGGGTCGAGATTATGAAGATTTATGACCGCCAATGTGAGGTTATGTACAAAGAAGACCAATCCCCTGTAACGGAAGCGGACCTTGCTTCCAATCGAATTATTCTAGACGGACTCAAAAAGAGTTTTCCAGAACATGCATTTCTCTCCGAAGAGTCGGAGGACGATCGCACCCGATTGGACAATGATTGGTGCTGGCTGATCGATCCTTTGGATGGAACAAGGGAATACTTGAAACGAAACGGAGAGTTTTCCATTAATATTGCATTGGCTTACCAAAAGAGGGTTGTGATGGGGGTTGTTTATGCACCGGTGCAGCAAGAGTTGTTTTTTGCTGTCAAAGGCCGCGGCGCTTATGTCGTTCGAAACAACCAAAAGGCGCAGCCGATTCATGTTTCCGAACGGGAGAAAAACATCCGTTTGGTGGTGGGACGTTCGCCGAAATCAAAGCATGTGCGCACCATGGCAAAACTGAATCAGGTGAGTCGCATTATGGAAAAGGGCAGTTCTTTAAAAGGATGTTTGATTGCAGAGGGAAAAGCGGATATTCATTACCGCTATGGACCCACCATGGAATGGGATACGGCTGCCATGCAGTGCATCATTGAGGAAGCGGGCGGCTTGATTCGGAACTTGGATGATACGGATATTGTTTACAACCGGGAAAATTCAACGAATGCGAAGGGATTCTACATTTTGAATCGCCTTCAAAATAAATGGAAAATCGTATAAGGAGGCGACCTCTTCATGAATCCAAATGCCGAGCATCGAAAGCGGATGCGTCAGCGGGTGCTGAAAAAGGGATTAGAGGGTTTTGAGGATTACCAGTTGTTGGAGCTTTTATTGTGCTATTCCATTCCGCGAAAGGACACCAGGCCTTTGGCGAAACGGTTGATTCAAGAATTTCATGGATTGGACGGAGTTTTGGATGCGTCGCCCCAGGTGCTGATGGGTCAGCCGGGCGTCGGAGAAAGCACCGCGGTTTTTCTGCACAGTTTGCCGGAAGCCTTTAAGCGGTATGAGTCCAGCAAGTTTGACCGTGCCAATCAAAAAATCAATTCCACATCCCTGGCGGGAGACTATATCCGGGGACTGTGCAAGAAAGAGACTTATGAGGTGTTCTACCTGGTGTGCCTGGACGCGCAGAAGCGGGTGATTGCGGCGGAAAAAATCGCCGACGGCACCCTGGACCAGGCGCCTGTGTATACGCGGAACATCGTGGAGGCGGTATTGAGAAATCGCGCCCATAGCGTGATTCTTGCCCACAACCATCCCGGTGGGACGGCCAGGCCTTCCCGGGCGGATGTGGAAGTGACGGGAAGGGTCAAGGATGCTTTAGGCACCATCGGCGTTACGGTGGTGGACCATATCATCTCTGCGGGAGATCGGTATGTTTCCTTTGTGGAAGAAGACTTGCTATAAGGAGTATGAATGAAGACGAATGTATCTTTGCGCGCATGCGGCGCCTATGAACGAGACATTGTAACAGCCTCGATCGAAAAAAGCCTGTCGGATCTCGGCGGGCTTGAACGTTTTTTTCAGCCCGGGGAGTCCGTATTTTTAAAAGTGAATCTATTAATGGCAAGAAAGCCAGAGGAGGTGACAACCACCCATCCGATGGTGGTGGAAGCCTTGGCGCAGATGCTGGTGGACTACGGCTGCCAAGTAACCATCGGAGACAGTCCCGGAGGTCCCTTTAACCTGGCAATTCTGAAACGGGTATACCGTGAGACGGGGATGGAGGCGGTTGCGGAACGAACCGGCGCCAGCCTGAACGAAAACGTGGAGCAAATGGAGCGAAAGTACCCGGAGGGTATGATCCTGAAAAGTGTTACTTTGGCAAAGATGCTGGATTCTTTTGATCATGTTGTATCGGTCTGCAAGCTGAAAACCCATGGGATGACCAAGATGACGGGGGCGACCAAGAATATGTTTGGCTGCATTCCGGGTACATTAAAAGCGGAGTATCACTTCAAGATGCCGGATATCTATCATTTCTCGGATGCCCTTATTGATATTTGCCAATGCGTTCATCCAACCCTGGCGGTTATGGATGCCGTCATCGGGATGGAAGGAGAAGGTCCTTCTTCAGGGCAGCCGAAAAAAATTGGCGCGATCCTCGCTTCAGAAAGTCCGCTCCATTTGGATATGGTGGCAGCGCGCATCATGGGACTGACTGAAAAAGATGTACCAATGTTGAAGCGAATGGTGGACCGAGACCTATGCGAGGCTGACATGAATGATATCGAATTGCTGGGTGATCCTTTGAAAACCGCGATTCAGGAGGATTTTGACGTGCCGGAGATCACCAATGCGAGTTTTGCGCGCCGATATCCGAAACTCATCCGAAAAGCGGCTTTTGCGCTCCTGCAGCCCAAGCCGATTTACCATCATGACATGTGCATTGGCTGCGGAATCTGTGAAAGAAGCTGCCCGCCAAAGGTGATTACCATGGTGAACAATCGCCCGGTGGCGGATTTGGACCAATGCATCCGCTGCTTCTGCTGTGCGGAGCTTTGTCCGGTCAAGGCGATTTCCGTCTATCGACCGCCATTGATGAAACTGATCAGTAAATTGTAAGAGAGGGCAGAAAATGAATTTTAATAGACGTGTAAGCGTTCGAGCCTATTCGGATGCTGCGGTAAAAAAAGAAGACATCAAAACTATCTTGGAAGCGGTTCAGCTGGCGCCTTCGGGAAAGAACCGGCAGAACTGGCATTTTGTGATTGTTGAGGATCGTGCTGTGATTGAGCAAATCGAAGCGGCGATCCGGGAGAAGAATGCGCGACTGGCTTCCACCATTGAAGATGAAGATAAAAAACGCAAGTTTGAAAAATTTGTTGAATTTGCCTTGGTCTTTAAACGGGCCCCGGTAACAGTGCTGGTTTTTGCCAGTGACTATCAGCCGACGGGTATCGTCGAGCTTCGCAGCGCGGGGCTGGATGAAGAGGCGGAAATTTTGGCGCACACGGCACCGGGGATTCAGAATCTGGGCGCTGCCATCGAGCATTTTTGCTTGGCTGCAGCAGATCTGGGGTATGGAACCTGTTGGATGACCTCGCCAAACTATGCGGCAAAAGAAATCGAGGCGGTCTTGCCGATCGACTTGCCGGGCTATCATCTGGTTGCCATTACGCCTTTGGGCGTACCGGCTGAAATCGGCCGGCGACCCAAGCGAAAAGGCATTGACGAGATTTCAACCTGGATTTAGCCTTTTCTTACAGTTGACAATTATGATATAATCGAAAGTTGTAGATTCGATTTTGATAGAAATTAATGGAGGGATAATTAACAGCATGAATGCAAAGTTGATTAGCAAAGAAAATAATACAGTGAAATTGAGTTTTGAGATTGCAGAGGCGGATTTCCGTGCCGGCTGCAAAAAAGCCTACAATAAAACAAAAGGCCAATTTCGTGTAGACGGATTCCGCAAGGGCAAGGTGCCTATGCAATTTATTGAAAAGGTATACGGCAAAGGCGTATTCTACGAAGACGCGTTGGATTTCACATTCCCGGAAGCCTACACGGCAGCCATTGAAGAATTGGGACTGGAAACCATTGACCGTCCTTCTTTGGACAAGTTTGACGTAGAAGGCGGCGCGTATTTGGAAGTAACCGTTACCGTGAAGCCGGAAGTGAAGCTTGGCGAATACTTCGGTGTTGAAGTGGAAAAAGTCGTATACGAGGTGACTGACGAGCAAGTCGAAGATGAATTGAAGCAAAAGCAAGAGCAAAACGCTCGTATGATCACAGTGGAAGACCGTGCGGTAGAAGACGGCGACATTCTGACTTTGGACTACGCGGGTTCCATTGACGGCGTTGCATTTGACGGCGGAACAGCCGAAAACCAAAAGCTGACAATCGGTTCCGGCCAATTCATTCCAGGATTCGAAGAGCAATTGATCGGCAAGGAAATTGGTTCTGAATCAGATATCCAAGTGACATTCCCAGAGGAATACCAAGCGGAAGAGCTGGCTGGCAAAGAAGCGACATTCCATGTTACCATTCATGAGATTCAAGTCAAAGAATTGCCGGAATTGGATGATGAGTTCGTAAAAGACATCTCAGAATTCGATACATTGGATGAGCTGAAAGCGGATGCGCGCACAAACTTGGAAAAAGCGGCTGCAGACCGCCAAGAGCGTGAAAACCAAACCAATGTGATCGAGAAAGTGGTTGTGGACGCGGAAGTGGATATTCCAGAGGTTATGATTCAAGCGCAAATCGACCGCGAGCGCCAAGAGTTTGAGCAAAACTTGTCTTACCAAGGCTTGAACCTGGAGCAATACTACACGTTCACAGGAACGACTGAAGAAGACTTGAACAAGCAAATTCAACCAAACGCAGAGAAACAAGTGAAAGCGGACTTGGTTTTGAATGCAATCAGCAAAGAAGAAGCGATTGAAGCAACGGAAGAAGAAATCAATGCGAAGCTGGAAGAACTGGCAGGCCGTTACAACCAAACGCCGGATCAATTCAAGGCGCTTTTGGGCGGAAGCCTGGATATGCTGCAAGCTGATGTTATCCGTGAGAAAACAATCGATATGATTATGGAGAAAGCAGTACTTAAGTAGGGAGGCGAAGGACATGTCAGTAATCCCTTATGTGATTGAACAAACCACACAAGGCGAACGGTCTTATGACATCTATTCGAGAATGTTGAAAGATCGCATTATCTTCATCAATGGCGAAGTCAATGATGCCATGGCATCGGTTGTGGTTGCCCAATTGTTGTTCTTGGAAGCGGAAGACCCTGAGAAAGACATTATGGTCTATATCAATAGTCCGGGGGGATCCATTACAGCGGGATTGGCCATGTACGATACCATGCAATACATCAAGCCGGATGTTTCCACGATCAGTGTAGGCTTGTGCGCCAGCATGGGTGCATTTTTGCTGGCAGCCGGAACAAAGGGCAAGCGCTTGGCGCTGCCGCATTCCGAGGTGATGATTCATCAACCGGCCGGCGGCGTGCAGGGCAAGGCGACCGATATGCAGATCTACACAGACCGTATTCTGCGTACCAAAAAGCAATTGAATGAATTGCTGTCGGAAATGACCGGCCAGCCGATTGAAAAGGTTGCGGAAGATACAGAAAAAGATTATTTTATGTCAGCGGAAGAAGCCAAGGAATATGGCTTGATTGACGAAATTATCACCAAGAAGTAAGTTTGGTGAAAAGGAAAGGGGATTTCAATGTCTGATAAAAGACACGAATTGAAATGCTCATTTTGCGGGAAGGAACGCTCACAGGTTCGGCGATTGATCGCCGGACCTGGCGTTTATATTTGCGATGAGTGTATCACGCTCGGTTATGAAATCATTCAGGAAAGCACAGCCATTCATGAAGACATCAATCTCGATGATTTACCGAAACCGAAAGAGATTAAGAAATTTTTGGATGATTACGTGATCCAACAGGATTTGGCGAAAAAGGCTTTGGCGGTTGCCGTATACAACCACTACAAGCGGCTTTACAACAATGCCATCGACAGCAATGTGGAGATCAGCAAGAGCAATATCGTCATGCTCGGACCGACGGGTTCCGGCAAGACCTTGCTGGCGCAAACGCTGGCCAAGATTCTGGATGTGCCTTTTGCCATCGCGGACGCGACTACCCTGACCCAGGCGGGTTATGTAGGCGAAGACGTGGAGAATGTTGTTCTCAAACTGGTTCAGGCAGCTGATTATGACTTGGACCGCGCTCAGCGCGGAATCATCTATATTGACGAAATTGACAAGGTAGGCCGCAAAGCCGAGAATCCGTCGATTACACGGGATGTGTCCGGCGAAGGGGTACAGCAAGCCTTGTTGAAGATTATCGAAGGCACAACGGCGAACGTGCCGCCGCAAGGCGGAAGAAAGCATCCGCATCAGGAGTTTTTGCAGGTGGATACAACCAATATCCTCTTTATTCTTGGCGGTGCCTTTGACGGTCTTGAGAAAGTCATTGGAAAACGCCACCACAAGAAAGCCTTGGGCTTTGGTGCCGATGTGAAGAGCAAGACCGCCATCGAATCAAGCGAAATGCTCCAGCTGGCGGAGCCGGAAGATCTGATTAAATACGGATTGATTCCAGAACTGGTCGGACGTATGCCAATGATCGTTGCCTTGGAAGAATTGGACGAGAATGCCTTGATTTCGATTCTGACTGAGCCAAGAAATGCGATTCTGAAGCAATATCAGGAGTTGTTCCGTTTGGATAATGTAGAGCTGGAAGTAACCCGGGAAGCGCTGATTGCAATCGCCCGCAAGGCGAAGGCAAGAAAAACGGGCGCTCGTGGTCTTCGTGCGGTGATCGAGGAAGTGATGCTGGACGCCATGTTCGAAATTCCTTCCACTCCGGATGCGCGGAAGTGTATCATTACACGGGAAACGATCGAGGACGGAAAAAACCCGGAAATCGAGCTGAAATCCAGTGAAACCAAAGAAAAGAAGGAAAATGGACAAGAATTTGCTTCTTAAACTCACGCTATGCGTGAGTTTTTTCTTTGAATTTGAATAAAACATGTCCGAATAAGGTGAAATCGGCAGTTTTAGAAAAAGAAACGAAGAAAGATTGACGAAGTTTCCTGTTTTAGGGTAGTATTTATAATGAACCAATTGAAAGGGGGATAAGAATGACAAATTATTCAATTGAACAAAAGCAACAGATTTTACCGCTTATTCCGCTTCGAGGACTCACGGTCTTTCCGTATATGGTCATGCATTTTGACGTCGGAAGAGATAAGAGCGTTGCAGCCTTAGAAGAGGCAATGGTGAAGGATTCTCATATTTTCTTGACCTCTCAAAAAGATTTGAAGGTGGAAGATCCAACACCGGAGGATTATTTTAAAGTAGGTACCATTTGCAAAGTGAAGCAAATGTTGAAACTTCCAGGCGATGTAATTCGCGTACTGGTTGAAGGAATCAATCGGGCGCAAATTCGAGAAATTAAATCAACTTCTCCGTATTTCGAGGTTGAAGTTGAAGAGTTTATTTACGAATATGAAGGAAAAATGGAAACAGACAAGGAGATTACGGCAGCCGTGCGCATGGTGCACAAAAACTTTGAGCAGTATGTCAAGGTGAGCGACCGCGTTTCTTCGGAAGCCCTCTTGTCGGTCAGTGAGATTGACGAGCCGGGACGATTGGCTGACACCATTGCTTCCTATATTCGTTTGAGCCAGGAACGCAAGCAAGAAATTCTGGAAATCTTCCAGCCATTGGAGCGTTTGATTCGTCTGGATGCCATGATCAAGGAAGAGATTGAACTTCTGGTGATTGAAGAAGAGCTTTCCGAGAAGGTCAAAAGTCAAATCAATCAAGTTCAAAAAGAGTACTATTTGAAGGAACAATTGCGTGCCATTCAAGAAGAACTGGGACAGGAGGACGATGCTTCTTCCGACTTGATGGAATACGAGCAGCGCCTTGAGAAGAAGAAGCTGCCGCAGGAAGCCCAAGAGAAGGTCTTGAAGGAAATGAAGCGTCTTCGAACCTTGCATCCGGCATCAGCGGAAACCGGTGTGATTCGCAACTATATCGAGTGGATCCTGGACCTGCCATGGTCGAAAAAAACGCGGGACCGCAAGGATCTGTCCTATGCGCGTCAAGTGCTGGATGACGACCATTACGGCCTGGAAGACGTTAAGGAGCGGATTATCGAGTTTTTGGCAGTCCGAAAGATGGCTTCCAAGACCATGAAGGCCCCAATCATTTGCCTGGTGGGCCCTCCCGGGGTTGGCAAGACTTCCATTGCCCGCTCGGTTGCAAGAAGCTTGAACCGCAAGTTTGTCCGAATGAGCTTGGGTGGCGTTCGGGATGAAGCGGAAATCCGCGGTCATCGACGAACCTATGTAGGCGCCCTGCCGGGATCAATCATTTCCAACATGAAAAAGGTGGGCGTAACCAATCCGGTCTTCCTCTTTGACGAGATCGACAAGCTGGCCAGTGATTTCAGGGGCGATCCGGCATCTGCTTTGCTGGAGGTCTTGGATCCTGAGCAGAACAATACCTTTACGGATCATTTCTTGGAATTGCCATATGACTTGTCCAACGTGATGTTTATCACCACGGCCAATACAACGGCAACCATTCCGGGACCGCTCCGCGACCGTATGGAAATCATCGAGATCAGCTCCTACACGGAAAATGAAAAATACGAGATTGCCAAGCGATACTTGGTACCGAAGCAGATCAAACAGCACGGCTTGACGGAAGAACAATTGCGATTCTCGCCAGCGGCTCTAAAAGCCGTTATTTCCGGCTATACACGGGAAGCGGGTGTTCGTACGTTGGAACGCCAGATCGCGAATATTTGCCGAAAGGTCGTCACGATTCTGCAGGAGGATCCAAAGAGCTTTACCGAGATGCATGTCAACAAGTCGAATCTGGCCAAGTTCTTGGGACCTGAGCGGTTTATGTACGACAAGCTGGAAAAGGAAGATCAAATCGGCTTGGCGACTGGTTTGGCCTGGACGGCAGTTGGCGGTGTTACCTTGTCGATTGAGGTATCCGTGATGCCGGGCAAAGGCAAGGTACAGCTGACCGGCAAGCTGGGCGATGTCATGAAGGAATCGGCTTTGACAGGCATGAGCTATATTCGAACCATTGCCGATGAGATCCATCTGGAAGAAGGATTCTACGAGAAGTATGATGTGCATATTCATATTCCGGAAGGCGCAACGCCAAAGGACGGTCCTTCGGCAGGGATTACCATGGTAACGGCAGTTACGTCAGCCCTTTGCAAGCGGCCGGTTCGCAGCGATATTGCCATGACGGGCGAGGTAACCCTTCGCGGCCGTGTATTGCCAATTGGCGGTTTGAAGGAGAAGACCCTGGCGGCGCACCGTGCGGGGATCCGAACGCTGATTATTCCGTTCGACAATAAAAAAGACGTGGAGAAGATTCCAGAAAAAGTCCGAGAGCAAATGAAATTTATTTTTGCAAAATCTATGGACGAAGTACTGAAACATGCGTTAGTATAGAAGACGGCAGGCTGCGGCCTGCCGGTTTTTCTGAAAGGAGTACTTATGATTATACATTCAGCCCGTATTGAAGCGCTGGCGGCATGGCAGAACCAGTATCCCGAGGAACTGCTGCCGGAAATTGCCTTTGCCGGACGTTCCAATGTAGGGAAATCTTCGACCATCAATTGCCTGACCAATCGAAAGAGTTTGGCCCGAACTTCCGGACAGCCTGGGAAGACACAGACCTTGAACTTTTATAATATCAATGAAGAGTTTCGGATTGTTGACTTGCCGGGATACGGCTTTGCGAAAGTTTCCAAGCAGTCTAGAAAAGTATGGCAGCGCATGATTGAAACCTATTTTAAGAAGCGTGTTTGCTTGGAGGAGATCGTTCTGATCGTGGATATCCGCCACAAGCCTTCCGTTGAAGACCAGGCCATGTACAAAATGATTCTGGAAATGGGATTCAAAGGGATTGTGGTTGCCAACAAGGCGGACAAGCTGTCGCGATCCAAGCAGAATGTGCAGTTGAAAGTTATTCGAGAGACTTTGATGATGGCGCAGGACAAGGATTTGTTGATTCCATTCTCGTCCTCATCCAAGCAGGGAAGAGAAGAGCTTTTGGCAGTGATTCAAAAGAAGGTTGACGAAGTTTATGTGGAAGTTGATGAAGAAGAGCAAACAATAAGCCAGGAGTAATCTCCTGGCTTGTTTTTTTAGTCTTCAATTTTCTCAAAATCTTCTTTGCCGACACCGCAAACTGGGCAAACCCAATCTTCAGGAATATCTTCAAAGGCTGTACCTGGCTCAATGCCACCATCTGGATCCCCTTCAGCCGGATCATAAATCCATCCACATACAGTACATTCCCACTTCATATTCGTTTCCTCCTTAAAGTCTTGTTGTTTTCAATACAATTCTACCCAGTAAGCATGCCCTTAATCAAGAAAAAGTGGGAAATGTTACTAAATCCTGAGAATTTTTGAAAGCAACTCAAATAGACAGAAAATTCTAAACATAAAATTTGAATTTTTGGTCCAAAGGATCCGCTTTCTTGATTAAACCGGAAAAATTGGGTATTATATGATTGACAATAACTATATGTTGGGTGGTATAGATGATGGTGTATGACAATTATATCCAAAGCGACTTTAAACTAATGTTACGCACCCGGGACGAGATTCTTGAAGTCCTCGCCGGGGATATTCATGACGCTTCCGTTTTATTTAATACAAAGCTTGTTTTGGATGAATTGATGAGCAATGCAATTAAGCATGGGAATAAAAATGAAATCCATAAAAAGGTCCACCTGAATGTAGAGGTGCATCATCAGTGTTTGGTGATTCAGGTTATGGATGAAGGGGAAGGCTTGGCGGATGTCGGACTGCCGCATGAATCTTTTGCATCCATGGATGAATTCGGCCGAGGACTGATGATCGTTAATGCCCTGGCGGATGAATTGTCCATTCAGAATAACCGCGTTCGCGCTGTACTGCGATTCTAAAGCCCATTTGGGCTTTTTTTTATTGACTCCAAATCCACAACCCCATACAATAAGGGAAGCAAAGGAGTGGAAGCATGAAAAAAGGACAAGAATTCGTCTTAACCATAGAAGAGGTGGATTTTCCCAACAAGGGAATCGCCTATGCGGAAGAGAAAAAAATTATTGTAAAAAATACATTGCCAGGCCAAAAGGTATTGGCGAGGATTGCCAAGAAAAAGGGCAAAAAGATTGTGGGCAGGGTCTTGGAAACCTTGGAAGAGGCACCGGGGCAAATCGACCCGCAATGCGTGCATTTTCCAGCCTGCGGCGGATGCGTCTATCAGCATTATCCCTATGACATGCAGTTGGCGCTCAAGGGCAGGCAGATCCAAAAAATTCTAGAGGCGGCAGGTGTAGACCCGTCCCTTTACGAAGGCGTCAAGCCGAGCCCCAAGCAGAAAGCCTACCGAAATAAGATGGAGTTTACCTTCGGCGACCAGGAGAAGGACGGTCCGTTGACTATTGGCATGCACGAGCGTGGTCGATTCTACGAGATTGTTCCTACCACGGACTGCCAGATTGTCGATGAAGATTACAGAAAGATTTTAACGGCGACGCAGGCCTTTTTCAGGGAAAATAAAACGCCTTACTACCACCGACGTGCCCATAAGGGGATCCTCCGTCATCTGGTAATCCGACGTGCGGAGTTTACCGGGGAGATTCTGGTGAATCTGGTGACCAGCACCCAAGGTCCCATTGATGCGGAAGGGTATGTAGCACTTCTGCAAGGGCTTGAGCTGAATCAAAAGCTGGTCGGCATTATCCATACGGAGAATGATTCTCTGGGCGATGTGGTACAGGCTGACAGGGTGAATATCCTTTATGGCCGGGATTATTTGGTGGAGAATCTTCTGGGACTGACCTTCCAGATTGGTGCGTTCTCTTTCTTCCAAACCAATTCAGCGGGCGCGGAAGTGCTGTATAATACCGTTCGTGAATATGTGGGAGACGTGGACGACCAAGTGGTGTTTGACTTGTTCTCGGGTACGGGAACCATCGGCCAGCTGATGGCGGCAAAAGCCCAATCGGTCTATGGCATTGAGTTGGTGGAGGAAGCCGTGGAAGCGGCGAAGGTCAACGCCGAGAAGAACGGACTGGCAAACTGCCATTTCGTTGCCGGGGATGTATTTGTGAAGGTGGATGAACTGGCGGAACGGGGCATCAAACCGGATGTTATCGTGCTGGATCCGCCGCGCATGGGCGTGGCGCCAAAGGCGTTGGAGAAGATTATTGCCTTCAACGCGCCGAATATCGTGTATGTGTCCTGCAAGGCGAGTTCACTGGTGGAAAACCTCAAGCAGCTTGCGGAAGCCGGTTATGAGGTCACCAGAGCAGTTTCCGTGGACATGTTTGCCCACACCCCCCATGTTGAGACTGTTGTCAAACTATCTAGGAATTGCAACGGTTGTAGCGATTTGAAATAGACGAAAATTGCGTTTTGGACAAATTTTGGACAAATCCATTTGTCCAAAGCTGTTTTTAGGGGTCAAAATCATAGAAATTTTATAAATTCTATTGCATAAAATATCTTGCATAAAAATACGATGAAGGTCAATGCGAACTGACCCTCATCGTTTTTTTATGCTTTTTTCTACATATTTTTCAATTTGGCCAACCGCTCTTTTATCTTCGGAATCCAGGTTGTGTGCATAGACATCCTTGGTCATGGATACCTTGCTATGCCCCAGGCGTTTGGCTGCCGTCTTATCGATTACGCCACTATGAACCAGCAGGGTCGCGTGAATGTGCCGCAGATCATGAAAACGGATTGGCGGGTATCCTTCGGACCGCACAATGTAGCGGAACCATTTGGTCAATCCGGATTTTGTTATGGGTCTTCCGGTTCGCACGTTGAAAAAGAGTTCTTTGGATGCTGGAACATACGGGGAAGTCATTACATACTCCTTGATCGTGTCCATGACGAACTGCGGAGCGTAGACTGTTCGATATCCCGCAGCGGTCTTTGGCGGTACCGGACCCATTTTTACGACACCATCTTCCAGGTAGGAACCCTGCTGCTTGTCGATCCGGATGCTTGATTTTTCATAGTCGATATCATCCAAGGTAAGAGCTCGAATCTCCGAATTTCGCAATCCACAGAAGATGCCTAGGTAAAAGATCGTCTTGTGCATCAGATTCTTTTCGCTATCGAAACGTTGAATCAAGCGATTGATCTCTTCTGCACTGATCAACTCTTCTCTTGGGCCTGAATCGCTTTTAGGTAGCTGTATGAATTGGCAGGGATTCTTTGTTATGAATTCCCATCTGACAGCATGCTTGAAACAGGTGTTGATACAAGTACGAATCTGCTCAAGTGAAGTGCGCTTATAACCTCTCTTGTGCATGTCCTGGATGAGTTCTTGGATGTGCAATGGTTTGATCTTTCCGATCTTCTTAGTACCCAGCACAGGAAGAATGTGCTTGTTCAAGGAATTCAAATAGATCAGCTGTGATTGGTATCGGAGATTTGGCTTCACATAATGATCAATCACCAGTTGTGCCAACTGATTGAAAGTCATGTTTTCTTCCTGGCCGATTACACCACGTTCGACGTCAGCTTGAAAAGCGATATGAGCTTTCTTTGCAGCCGACTCCAATCCATTAAAGTACTTTGAATAAGCGACACCGTCTCTCATGATTCTGAACCGATATTTTTTCGGTCCAATTTTTGTCATCGTCATTTTTCTCTCCTTTCGATTATTCTATGTCCACTTATATTCTTTCAAAATTTCAGCAATAATGATATGCGATTTAATCGATCCCACCGATATTTGGGTCGAAAATATAGATGGAGGGGAGAGAGGCCAGGCAAAGGTGTTTGCCGCTTGCCAGAGGCCAGTAGAGCGCCTTGCAGGACATGTAGTACAGTTTGTGGTTGATGAGCTCAACAGTGACTTGAAAATCGTCAGCAAGCTCCTGGAGACTCGAGACCAAACAGTCCTCAATCCTGCTAAGGAGTAGTTCAGTCGGGATTAAAAAATCCGCCGCCCAGCGGACCGCCCGGGACTCAATCCGATCATGCTGCACCCGGGAATAGTAGGGCATGCCGGTCTGTGCATGTGTTTCGAGAATGGATGTGAAGTGGTGGCCAAGTTCTTCTGCCAGTACGCTGCGGTATGCAGCGCTTCCTTCGGAAAGCTTTTGGTTTATGACGATCTGCCGCCGATCGTCGGAGAAGGAGTAAAATCCTTGGACCTTCTTCGGCAGAGGGGCGAGCGTGATCGCGATGCGCTGCTCGGAAGCAAGAGCGCATAAGTCAGCATTTGTTACCATATGATCACCTCGATGTAGTTGATATGAAAATAATACAACGAACATATGTTCGTGTCAAGAAAATAAGAAAAACGCCTTAAAAAAGGCGTTTGGTATTGTTTATTGTTTGATTTCTTCAATATGGTTCAGTATATACTCGATAGTTTCGTCATGCGTGATTCCATTGGTTTGAGTAACTTTCGTAATATGTGCAACTCCGTCTATCGGGACTGTGAAGGTCTCTCCACTTGTTTTTTCATCTAAGTTACCTCTGATTATTTTAACTGGTTCCCTATTAATCATTTCTATGAACTCGAAATTACGAGATTTAATATCAATAGCAACCAGTTTGCCTATGAGTTCTCGAGGTTCTTCATTGATTGAGATTTTACTATTAAGGACATCGATACTTTGTCTAATTTCGCTGATCGTCATTCCTGTGGATTTGTATGTTAGACTAGGAGTAGCGTGATATGCTTTGAAGCCAAGCTTGTTTCCGGCGAATGTAGTTAAGGTTTTCTTATATCTATAGCTTACATTTGGACCGTAATGCTCGAGGAGCACTTCCATTTGCTCTTGATCAGCTTTAATTTCAAATAACTCGAATAAATCATTAACAATTTCACTCGACATATTTTCGCCACTTAGATCGGCGAGGATATTTGTTTTTAATCTTACGCCGAAAGAAGCTGCATATACGTCGGTCACATTGTAAGTAAAATGGTCAACAGTGTGTTTTGAAAACTGCGTGTTTTCTTTTTTAGGTTCTGCCATTGAATAAATGAGGTTTTGTAATTCTTTGATACTATTGCCTAGTGCTTTAGCTGGAAGTTCGTGTTCGTGGCGATCTAAAAGTTCGAATGAAATGTCGAGGATATCTCTTCGCTCTGAACGAGCGGTTTCCACCATTTCATCTTTTCGATCATCAATAACCTTCTCTTTCAAGTCTTTTAAGAAATGGCCAGGAAGTGGAAGTATGTCTTGTGTGAGGTCTTTATGAGCCATCGTTGATATAGTCGAGTTCTTACTTTGATAATCATGTTCAACATACCAAAGGACATCATCCTCTGGTTCTGTGAAGACGGTAAATGCATCTATCTCATCATTTTCTGCACGCAAAAGACGTTCCTTCGAAATTGGAAGAAACAGGTATTCAGCAGTGCTTGGTGTCGAGTCTATGCAGTTTACGACAAATAAATGATTGAACCTGTTTCGACATCGAAACAAGAGAGGTTCGTCGTACCAGACATAAATATCATCTATCCAAACTTTGCCCAAATATTCAAGATCTAAAAAATGAGGGGTCATATGATCACCGCCTAAATAGCTTTCAGAGACTCGTCAATATCGACGCTTCCATCGTAGAATACTTTAAAATCTTTATGAGGTTGATAGTCTTTACATACCCACCAGGTTATATGAGAAGGCATTCTTCCTCCAGTTTTCATTACAACTCCAGTATATGGATAAGTGCGCCCGGTTGCAATCCCTCTTTTTCCTTTTCTTAATCTTGAAGCCATACCACGAATCTTCATAAAATCATTTGGATCAAGAACTACAGATAGACCACATGAAGTGAATGCTTTTAAACCGCTGTATGTCTCTCCTGTTCTTCCTTTGGCTTTAGGGATAAAATCTTTATCAGTCACAATTGGGGGATTGTTGGTTAGACGATAAACTTGGTATTCGCATTCTTCTGCCTCGCATGGAGGACAACCTTCTGGGAAGTAATCTGGATAGTTTTTGCTCATGAAGACACCCCTTCTGAAACTCTATAGTTAGAAATATTTGATTCATCATATTTCTCAGCTATAATGTCTAAATATAGTCGTTTATGTTTGAGAATTAGTAAATCAATTCTAGATTCTAAATTGTCGAGAGTGGCGAAATATAATGATTGAAATTCAGGATCTACGCTGATCATTAGAAAATCTGAATATATATCAGCCTTTTCTTTCATGGCAGTTAATCTTTCCAATTCGATATCATAAAGAACTTCAAGATCTAGTTTGTCGTACATTCCAGTGTTCATTTTCGTGAATGTTTTTTCGGCTTCAGCTATATCTTCTGCCATTTTGTCTAAATCGATCGAGACAACATCTTTTTCTGCTGGTATACTTGTGATAATTTCAATTTCGTCACTCAGACCGTCAATATCTTCGATTCCATAATGCATACCAACTCTCTGAACAAATAATTTTGAACTTAAGAAATGCATGGAGCAATTGTTTGTTGCGTCATAGAATTCTCTTTTCAGCTCATAGCGTGGCCCCAGAGTATTTTTTCCCTCTTTTTCACACCAGTCTTCTTTTTGATCGTCAGATACGAAAAGGAGATTTTTATTGTTAGATTTACAATACTCTAATATTTCATGCCAAATTATAAAGTCACCATATTTATTCGTGGTTTTTCCTGCATCTTTGTAACCTGGTGGAATTTCATCTTCATAGCGATCAGCCGCTTCCGAAGAGAGTTCTTTAATACTTTCTTTTGTTAGAGTGGGGCCTATTTTGCCAGAAAATAATATGGTTAACCGATCCAAAACTGGATCTTTTTTTGTTAGAAAATCTTTTGAAAAATCTGATTCATAGCCATTGATTATTTCATTTAACGCCTGATTCATTTCTAGTATTTTATCTTCGAGTTGCTGTTTTAGTTTCTTCTCATTTTTTAAATAGGTAATGATAGAAGATTTGCTTGTGAATCCATTTTTTAACTCGTTGCATTTCTTATCAACTAATTCGGATAAGGCTTTTGAGAAGTCTACTTTTTCCAGAATGACTTTTCTTTTTTCTTGCATGAACTCATTTGCAACCCAATAGGGCATGTAAAGGCGATCGTTAGCAGCCGTAAGAATTTCAAACATTTTCTCTCTGCTTTTACTATTGTATCGATACAGATTTAACAGAACATTTGTGTCCAAAATGATAACTGAATCGTCTAATACAGTTTTTGCTTCGTCGGAAAAGGGGTAATATTCCCTGAAAGTTTTATTCATATGTATTCCTCCTGTCTAAACGTTTTCCTAATTTATGGAAAAATAATTGATATAAAAGTTTACAAAGAAAGAGCACAGGTCACCCTGTGCTCTTAGTCATCTCTTTTGCTTCTAATGAAGTCTATATATCGTTTTACCTCTTCCCATTCTTCTTCGGTGAGATCTTCGGTGGTATGGAAGGCCAGGACATCATGTTGGTGCCTGACGTTGGTTTTATCTAGCAGGTAATCTACGGATACATCGAAGAAATCTGCTAGCAATTGAAGTGTTTCCAGATTTGGCTCTATTCTTCCATTTTCATATTTTGAAATTGTTGCATTGGTTGTTTTAATAGCCTTGGCTAGATCTTCTTGCATTATTTCTTTTTCAAGCCGCAAAGCTTTCAATCTTTCTGGGAATCCCATAATCTCACCTCTGTAATATTTTACTATATCCAAAATGGAAAAAGGCGACACTTTCCAAAAATGAAAATATTTTGGCAAAATCTATTGACATTTGCCAAAATGGAAAGTAGAATGTAATTGTCGCAAATGGAAAACGAAAGGAGGTTAACCAATGTATGTTGGATTAAGAAGACTTCGTAAAGAAAAACAAATTCCAGTGCAGGTATTGGCGAAATTGCTTGATTTGAAGACAGAGGCAGCGTACTACAAAAAAGAAAGTGGTCATATTAAGTTTTCTGTAGAGGAAGCTAGAAAAATTGCTGATTATTTTGATGAGACAATTGAGAAAATTTTTTTTGGCGAAACATTGTCGCAAATGGAAATTGAGTAAGCGCAATATGGTTAATTTCAAGAGTATCGATGTACGATTTCAGGAATTAATTGAATGCCCACGCTGCCACTGTGAGATCCAGCAGGGTGCCGATTGCTGCATACGCTGCGGATTGATTCTGGTTCCAGTGGTTGTCTGTATGATGGAAAAGCATCAAAGAAATGACGGCCATTTGCATGACCGTAATGTGAGGTGAGTAATGTTATTAAAAATGATTGATCAGAGGGCGAATCTGATCACCGATGAAATGCAACGTAATGCCAGAGAAATATCAAGAGAGATCGCGGTGCTCGTTCACCAAGGTCATGACTTTGACGAGTTGGTCCGCGAAGGTAGATTACTTCTACATAAAACCTTGGGAGAGGTTTGTGAAGCGTTTCTAGTTTAATTGTATAGAATTTGTTCCGATAATTCATCGGTATTCTATTGACTGTATCAATATTTTTGGAGGTGATTATTTGTCATTTTCTACTGAGTTAGCGGTTCAAAGGAAAAAAGCCGGCCTCAGTCAGACTGAATTGGCTGAAGCCATTGGAGTAACGCAGTCCACGATATCAGAATACGAGTCTGGAAAAGATGTATCTTCTGATAATGCACACCGAATCACGCAGGTGCTGAGGAGCAACCGCTTATTGGCAGAGTATTGTTTCGAATATCGAACTGGATTTTTTAATGTTCCTGTATTGAATCTGGTTGATGATCATCGCGTTGTTGGAATGAGCGTTTTGATTGAGGAAGCAGCTGAGCTGATCAGCAATATTGAAAGACTGCGGAAGCTGGTAGTGAACAAAAGGGATCGACGGCAGTTTACCAGAGAAGAATGGCAGCAACTTATGAGATACGAGGAGCAGATCATTGATATCATGCCGGCAATCCAGATGCACCTGATTGAAATGTCTGAGGCATTCGAAATCGATTTGTCTGATCTGGAGCACAGATTGGAGATGAAGATGATCAAGAAGGGTTATTACAAGAAAATTTGAAAGGGGAATGAGCATGTCAATGTTTGATGAGAAAAAGAAGGGACAGACAATGGAGGAATTCATTGAATCGACTGTTCGAGGTGCTGTGATGAGTGCGATTAAGAAGGCGAATTTGGATATCGTCGAATCACGCGAGTATATGAGTGTAAGTCAGGCGGCAAAGTACTTGGCCATGTCTGAGAGTTGGTTAAGATCGAATTATCGTAAAGAGGGTATTCCGTTTGTTCAGCGAGGCAGAGTGCTGTTTGCCAGAAGGCATTTGGATGAATGGTATGAGGCGAACGTTGAGAGAAACGATCTGGTTCAGATCATGAAGCGGCCTTCAATTACCAGGGCGATGCAAGAAAATAAGGTTTCGTTATGAGGTGGGAGGATGAACGACAAGTTGAATGAAAGAAAAGTAGAGCGACCGAGAATCAAAGAGCAAATGAAAATTGATGTTTTAATCATTCCAGCTCTTGTAATTCTGATCATTATGCTTCTTATGGTTGCGGTCCAGCAACGAAATTCGATTGAGCAATATCAAGAGGCGGTTTTGTATCTTGAAGCTGATCGTGAGTTGGTGATGGATTCATATGAGGAGCTGCAAGCAAGTGTGGACTTCTCAAAGCAGGTACTTGGAGAGATCGATTTGACGTATATCGAAGAGATTCCAGAGGGAGTGGATATGCGGATCCAGTTGGTTCTTCAGGCATTAATTGGAGGGATAGGACAATGAGTCAATGTGTTAACTGCAGAAGCAGTATTAATGATGTGGAGACAAAGCGATACAGAAGAACTGACCCATGGAATAGGAATGGTAATCAGATTGTCAGTGAGCGGATTTGTCAGGTATGTGGAAATCGAAACGAGAAGATTCAGTATGGCTATTCCAGAATAGAAATGAATTTAGAGCAAGAAAAAAGACCCGCACTGCAATGCGGATCTAATGAGTATTTGACCAAAAATAACTCTTATTCATTATAGCATAACAGAATGCTAATGGATAGAGGTCCAGGAGGAACAGGTATGCGTGAGCATGTTAAAGCATTAAAAGAGCAGTGGGCGCGATACTGCGGTACAAAGCGTAATGGCAGTCATGAAAAGATCCAGAAACTCAAGAAGAAAATGGCTAAGCTTGAATTTGAAAGCAGGATGTGCATTGACCGTCATGAGTATGCGAATGCAGAAATCATGATGGATGAACGGAGCGTTATAAAGAAGCAACTGGATGAATTGCTGCCAGTTAGTTATGAGACTTATGCGACGAGAGAATTTGCAAAGGACTTCAAGACTGTGACAGCAAAAACGGAGCTGACAGACCAGGATAGGATATTTTTCAGGCTTCACTATTATCGGGAGTATCTTGGTTTAGAAGTGAAAGAGACTGCTCGGATGTATGGCATGAGCACTTCTCGGTATTATCGGATCTATAACGCTGGGATTGCGAAATTCTTTCCGGAAGAAGTAACAGAAGAATTATCAGAGGTAGGGTGAGGATATGGCGCGACCGATAAAAGTAGGCATCGATTATTTTGGAGTAGATGTAACCCCTGATGAGAAGGTGGAGTACATTGAAAGCACCTATGAAGCAGAAGGCTATTATTTGTGGATCAAGTTTCTTCAGCGGGTGTATTCGACTGGATACTACATGGAATGGAATAAGTATCAAGCGGCGGCAATGAAGAAGACAACGGGGATCAGCCTGGAAAGAATTGATGAGATCTTAGATGTTTTTCTGGAAGTTGGCATATTCAACAGAGAGTTGTTTGAGGAGTATTCCATTCTTACATCAAGAGGTGTTCAGAAACGATTTTATGCAGCCGCTTCGAAAAGGACACATGTCGAAATTGTTCCAGAATATGTTCTTCATGATGAGTTATGGAAGTGGTTTGACGGTAAAAACTCGGAAGAAACACAGGTTAATTCATCCGAAAATGATGTTGATGATGAGGTTAATTCCGAAGAAACTCAGAAAGAAACACCAAATGAAGAGGGTTTTTTCGGAAAAAACTCGGAAGAAACTACACTTGAAGAAGAGTTATCGTCGGATAATGGAAGTCAATCCGCGGAATATCGACGCTATAATCCGGAAGAAAGTACACAAAGTAAAGTAAAGCAAAGTAAAGTAAAGCAAAGTAAAGCAAAAGAACAAGAAACCCGCGCGCCCAAACCACCCAAGATCTCCTATGCAGAAAATGTGCAGTTGACCGAGGCTGAATGCCAGAAGCTTGTAGACAAGCATGGTCAGTCTGCAACGGACTGGATGATCGAGAAGCTGGACAATTACAAGGGTGCCAACGGGAAGAAGTACAAGAGCGACTATCGAGCTATTCTTAACTGGGTTGTTGAGAAGTATCAGGAACAGTTAGCCAAGGGGAAAATACCTGGACAGGTGCCAGCTGAAAGGAGTGAGGTAAATGACGGCATTGAATCAGATCTTAGACAGCAGGATTGGAATGACTGGTAGTGGGATTAGAACGCCTGTGAAGTCATATCGGTGTGAGAAATGTCATGATTCTGGGTGGATTCCTGTGATGAAGGATGGCAGGGAGTACGCAAGGAAATGCGATTGTGTAAAACGGCGTCAGGCGGAGAAGGCATTGCTGGAATCAGGCATATCTGAGGCTTTCCGGGACAAGACGTTAGATAATTATGAGCCGAAAAGCAAGAAGCAGAGGGAAGCCCTTGAGAAAGCCAGAAAGTATGTGGAGATATTCGGGGAGTACAGCATGCACATGAATTTCATGTTGCTAGGCCAGAATGGATCCGGTAAGACGCATTTGGCTGTTGCCATTGGGAATGCGCTGATTGAGAAGAATGTTTTGGTACGATTTGTTACCTTTCAGGATCTACTAGATCAGTTGGCAAAGTCACGAACCCAGAAGAAAGAGACTTACAGCGTGATCGACAAGTATCGGGATGCTGAGTTGCTTATCATTGATGATATTTTCCGAACGACGATCCGCGAATGGAACGGCAGCACGAATGTGATCATGAGTCATGTAGATGCGATTTTCAGAATACTGGATTATCGATATTTCAACAAGAAGGCAACCTTGATCACCGGCGAGAAAACGGTAATGGAGATGATGAATATGGATAGAGCGATAACTGGACGACTTGTAGAAACAGCCCGCGGTAGTATCGTCGAGTTTAATGATCCGAAACTGGACCATAGGTTCCATGGCGGGAGGTAGGATGATCAACTGTGCAGCATGCAATCGATCGGTAAGGAATGCAACGCTGCATGTTGTTGGGGGAAAGGCATACTGCGGGAGGTGCCTGAACCACATTTGGATCAAGGACAAAAAGTTGCCGGGGCGATTATATATGCAGACGCAAGGGCGAATCTTTGTAGAGTATTGGAGCAAGGGTGACAGGGTGATTACAGAGTTTGACGCTGATGAACTTTTTATCGGAAAGGGAGAGCGAGAGCGGGAGGAGAAATATGCCTGAGGTGGCGATAGAAGGAGGATGCAAGATGTTAAGGCATGTACCAGTTTCAAGAAGAAAGATGGATTTTGTACGAGGAACAGTATCTGAAGAGACGAAGAAGTTCTTTGAGGCAGAAATGGACCGGCCTTTGATGGAGCGGGAACCCAGAGTGTATGTTCACTTGCATTACTGCCTGGTAAATAGTGTAGCTCCTAATTTTGGGCGAGATGAACGACAAATTATTGAGACCTTGCTCGATGAGGGGAATATTTGGATTGTAGCTCAGAAGGTTTTCATCAATCCAGATTTCTATCCGATCATGAATGAGGTGATTTATGATGCATACATCGAAAATGTTTTAATCACTCGAGAAGAGTTTGAGCTAGCATTCCCTGAGCGGAATGATAAAGGCGCAAAGCAGACGTTTTGTAACTAAGGAGGCACTACATGAATAAAACGATACAGATGGGCCGACTCTCGGCTGATGTCAGTTTAGACTATGAGATTCTGAATGGTACCCCATTGGCGACAACTCAGTTGGCCGTGGACCGGGGATACTCCAAAGAAATGCGGGATAAGCGGGAGAAGCAAGGCAAGCAAAATGCAGATTTCTTCTTGGTGAAAGCGATCGGTGCTCCGGCAGTATTTCTTTCAAAGTATTCAAAGAAAGGCAAGCGGATACTTGTCGAAGGAAAGCTTAGGAGCGGTTCATATGACCGGGATGGAGTCAGGCATTATGTGACAGAGATCATGGCAGAGCGGGTTGAGGTCATTGACTGGGCGAGTCAAAAGAAGCAGCAAGATGATCCTGAACAAAAGGCGGCTGAAGATCCGATGGCAGGATTTGAAGAATTCCAGAATGACGATGAGATTCCATTTTAGGAGAGGGCTATGGAACAAGAATTGAGAGATATACTTTGCCAGCAGTTGGCGATTGTCGATACGAATGAATTGAGCGATCCATTGGTTCAGGATGATCTGATTCGACTGAGCGTTGAATTGCAGCACAAAATAATTAATGGACGGTGAGAAATGCCAGGACAAAATGAGAAGAGACAGAAACTTGAGGAAAGGATTACAGAGTACGTACAGGCGACATTAGCGACAGTCGAAACCCAAGGGCGATTGGACTACTTCGACATTTCGATAAGTGTTCACCAAGGTACTTTGAGCTACAACTTGAATTTGAAAGGGCGAGAAAAAATATAACAGTCCTACCGGACATGCCGGCGGACACTTCTGAAAATACATCAGGAGTGTCTTTTTTTGTTGCGAAGGGAGAGACGTAGATGGAATTTATTAAGTGTTATCAGGATTTGTGCAGAGAGATAGAGATTTATGAGGAGAGGCTGGATTCACTTATTGCTCAGAAAGATGCGATAGTTGAGGGGTGGTTGAAGCCGATTGGTGATATTTCTGGGATTGACTATTCAAAGCCCTGTGTTCAGGAGAATCATTGTAAGTTAGATATGGAAGAGGAGTTGCCACATATCAAAGCATTGGAGAAGGATATAGAAAAGTACCAGGTGTTATTAGAGAAGGTTAAGAGTTGCCGGCAGTCAATAGAGGACCGAATTAACAGCTTGGAAGGGATCGAGTATAAAATTGCTTACAAGAAGGTGATTGAGGGTAAAAACTTGAAAAAAATTGCAGAAGAGTTAAACTATTCATATGGGTATATTAGACGTTTTTCGAAAGGAGAGCAGTATGATTAGGATGAATAGAGTAAAGGATATGCAAGTTCGCTTAATCTGTATAATTATTATCTTAATATCGGTCACGATGCTTGGTGTATATTTTATTAATTTTTACGATAGCGGTTTATCAAAGAATACAAATGATTTTGCGAATTTTGGGAGCTTTATAGGAGGAGTTCTGTCATTTGTGACAATAGCACTGATACTTTTGTTCAATTATGAGAATCTTGAGAAGCTTCGAGTCGCAAATCAAATTTCTGCTAAAATCACAAGCCAAAATTTAGAGGCAATAAAGATTTCGAAAGAAATAGCTGCACAGAATTATGAATCTAATATGATTGCAAAAAAAAATTTAGAGACTAATATTAAATACGAACAGTTTAGACATTTGTATAATATGATTAACTCCATTCACGAAAAATACGAAATTTTATTAAAAACGAAAGTAGGCCCTATTATATATGTTGACTTTTTTATTGATTCAGGAATTTTAAAAACGGAAAGATTTTCCGATATTGGTTTGTTTAAGAAAGGCGAATTAAACGAAGAATTTTTAAGAACAGAGATGAATAGCGATCTCGATTTTGAATCTTTAATACTTTCCTCAATTGATTTAATTATTGAGGTGGAGAAAGTAGAATTAAAAGAAGCTGCTATTAGATTATCGGAAATAGTTAATAAGAGATGGGGTCAAGTTTCTCCAATTAAGCATTGTTTTCTTAATTTTCAGGGACATGCTGAACGATGGATAGAGTTGCTTGAAGAGTATGACACGTTAACCAGTAATACTCATGAGGTATATTATTTCGTCAATCAATATTTCTTTATATTTTTGAGATTATTTAATATGGGATATATCGATAATCAAGTTTACAATTATTTAAAATGGATTTGTTTACTTAATGAAAAAAAGATAGATTCAATACTTTTATTTCAAAAAGAGGATCAACAAAAATTTGGGGAAAGATTTAATGAAGGGATATTCAGTACGGGAGTCAAGAAAGAGAATGCGGAATTAGTAGATATATTCATGGAACAAGGCTTGATGAAATTGCGCTGCATTGACAGAAGTTCCCAAAAAGAGTTTGAGATTATGTTTTAAGCTAAAGGCTAACAGAAAAAGCTAGAGGGCATAAGGAGAACATCTATACCATAGGAGGGTAATTATGAGTGATTTATTGAACAGAATAATTGATGATTACATTAATTCGTGGGATTTTAACGGAGTTCAAGTGTCTGTTTTTGAGGAGGATTGTCAACAGGAATTGATTGAGCTGTTGCACAATGGAAAAATTGAAGTGCTTTCAGACTCTCTTGTAATGAACCCTCATATAAAAGCTTATGATTTAGAAAGTCTGGGAATTTCAAAAGAAAAACAACATGATGAAATTATTAACAATTATCAAAGATTAGTAATTTATCCAACACCAGAGGCTTTGAAGCATGTAAGAAAACTACCAAACAAACCGTTTACAAGTATGTTGAGACTAGGTGAGCCAAAACATAAGTTCTTGTATTTTGATATTGAAATTTTAGAATTATACTACAGGAAACCAATATATAATATTTGGTCTTCAGACTACCGTGGGGGTATCAGTGTTAATGGCGATATTGATGAGGAAGATTACGAATATGTTAGAGATTTTGGCATAGGTTATAATCGTGAGGATAAATCAAGTGAATATGAAAGAGTTGTTGTTATGATGCTAACTGATCTTGATACAATGAATGATCGTACGCAACAAAAATGGAACATTTATTTAAAGAAAAATCAAACGGATTATTATCCGAACTCAGATTATATAAAAAATCTTGTATATGGAGAATGGGTAACTAACACATCGATTTACGATGCATTATTAGATGAAATGATACTCGTTAATGAGTTGTGTACTAATGCTGAAATGCCTATTTTTTTCCGAAAAAACTATCGTGCGAGTGGAAGGTACTCAGAAGATATTGAGTATAAAGAGAAGCCTAGTGAGTTCAGATATATGTTACTACCAACACAGGAGAATTATGATAAATTCATTGTATTATTAGAGAAAATGGTAATACATAATATCAATGTGAAGTTCTTTACAACTGGAAGTGATCATCATGAAGCTTTAGAACGTTTTGATGAAGACGGTAATCCAAAAGGTACATTGACGCTATTAGGGGAATGGTGTGAACAGCATGGCAACCCTCAATATATTGACAAAATAAAAGCTGATATTCTTAAGCCGATGAAAACTATTCGAAAGATTAGACAAAGACCTGCTCATGAGATTTATGAAAATCATCTTGATAAGAAATTATGGATTGAACAAAATAACAACATTAAAAGTATGTATAGGGCCGTAAAATGCTTAAGAAGATTAATTTCGACACATCCAGCTAATTTAGAATATAAGCCATCAAAATACTTGAATACAGGAGAGTCGGTGGTTGTTTATTAGGTAACAAAGAGGTAACAATATTGTAGTGAAGTATGTATTATTATGGTATCAAGGAGAACTGCCTAGAGCGGTTCTCTTTTTATGTGAGGTGATAACATGGCAGCGGCGAATCCGATCCGCGACAAGCGGGTGCTTAAAGACATAACTGAATATCTTAGATTACAGAGTGATCGAGATTACATTCTCTTCATGCTAGGAATTTATTCAGGCCTTAGAATCAGCGACATATTGAAGCTGAAAGTGTCGGATGTTCGGAATCAGGATTACTTCATGGTTAAAGAGCAAAAGACAGGTAACTTGCGGAAGATCATCATCAATCCGGAGCTGAGGCGAGAGATTGCCATGTACGTTGCTGACAAGGATGATGAAGATTATTTGATTCGGTCACGGGAGAACTACAATCGGCCGATCAGCAGACAACGCGCCGATCAGATTATCAAGAGCGCGGGTGAAAAGTATGGTGTTCATTTGAGTACGCATAGCATGCGGAAAACATTTGGGTACCATTTTTATTTGCAGTGCGGCGAGAAGAATGCGCTGCCAATACTCATGAAGATCTATGGACACTCGAGGGAACTCCAGACTTTGATCTACATTGGAGTGGAACAGGACTATATCGATAGGACATTGAAAAACTTTCGATTTTGATCTGTTTTTATATTTTTTTCTGTCGAGTTTGTCAAAATGAGTAGGTTGTCAAACTGCGATTTTTCGACAGGAGGAAAGCCGTTGAAATGACAGGGTTTGAGGCGGATTTAACGAGTTTGACAAAACAGTAGAAACGTAAAACTCAAAAGGGTGTCAGGAAAACACCTTCAAGCCTAGTATTCATGCGGGCTGTCCTATGATTTAGGAGGTGATTTTGGGAAAATGGCAAGCAGACCATTGAAACCATGTGCCAAAATCGGGTGCAAGAACCTCACTACTGGCTATTATTGCGAGGAGCATAAGCACGAAGCAAAGAAGTTCAAAAGACAAAGAGATAAACAAAGACCATCGGCAAGTCAGCGAGGATATGATTCTCGTTGGCGAAAGGCCCGACGGTCTTTTTTATTACGAAATCCACTATGTGCTCGGTGTGCAGCCAAAGGAATCGTTCGACAGGCGACAGTTGTAGATCATGTCGTCCCTCATAAAGGAGATCCAGATCTCTTTTGGGATGAGAAGAACTGGCAGCCGCTCTGTGAGGAATGCCACAACATCAAGACTGCAACCGAGGACGGTGGTTTCGGTAGATAGGTAGGGGGGATCAAATCTCTACAGTTGCTCTGAAGGGGACCGTTCGGTGGCCCTTCATTCACACGCCCGCAAGTTTTCAAAGGGGGGGGTATACCATGGGACAACGGGGGCCGGCAAAAAAACCAACTGCTCTTCGGGAGCTTCAGGGGAATCCCAGCAAGCGACCTTTGAACAGAGGCGAACCACAATTTGAAAAGTATGAGCTGAATGAGAAAGGCGAAATCAAACCGCCGACTCATTTGGACCGCTTGGCCAAGAAGGAATGGAAGCGGATCGCGCCGGTGCTGCACAAGGTTGGATTATTGACCAAGGCAGACGAGGCAGCGCTATCGGCCTACTGCATGAATTTCTCCAGGTGGGTGCAAGCGGAGAAGCTAGTAAAAGAAAAGGGGATGACCTATACATCAGACAAGGGAAATATCGTTCAGCGTCCTGAAGTGGGGATCGCGAACACTGCGATGAAACAGATGGTGAGTTTCTGCAAGGAGTTTGGTTTGACACCAAGTTCCAGAACCTCGTTGACTATGGAGCAGGCTGAAAAGATGGAGAATCCTTTTGCAAGCTTCATAAAGGGTGGTCGAAGTGGATAGAACGACCAAGTATGCCAGAGAAGTTTTGGCTGGCAATATTCCAGCATGCAAGCTGGTGAAGCTGGCCTGTAAAAGACATATGGCTGATCTGAAGAAGTCGGTACGCAAGAAGTATCCGTACAAGTTTGATAAAGAGCTTGCGGATCGTGCGATCGACTTCTTTCCGTTTCTGAAGCATACCACTGGCGAATGGGCGGGGAAGTCCATTGAGCTGGAGCTTTGGCAGTGCTTTATCGTTGGATCCATTTTTGGATGGGTTCGAAAGGCAGATGGGATCCGGCGGTTTCGGACAGCCTACATCCAGGTGCCGCGGAAAAATGGCAAGTCGACATTGACTGCCGGTATTGCCCTTTATGGATTGTTGGCTGACGGGGAAGCCCGAGCGGAGATCTATTCCGCTGCAACCAAGCGTGACCAGGCGAAGATCATCTTCGAAGAAGCGAAGCGCATGGTCATGACATCGCCGGAAATTAGTTCTCTTGTGAATGTTTACAAGCTTAACATGAGCATGCCGGATACCTTTAGCAAGTTTGAGCCGCTGTCAGCTGATGCAGATAGCCTGGATGGTTTGAATATTCACTTTGCACTGATCGATGAGCTTCATGCACACAAGAATCGGGAGCTTTGGGATGTACTTGAGACGGCAACCGGTGCAAGGCAGCAACCCTTGATCTATGCGATTACAACAGCGGGATTCAACCATAATGGCATCTGCTATGAGCAATATGAATATTCTTCTAAAATCCTGAACCAGACTGCCGGCATGGAAGATGATCGGTATTTTGCTTTTATCGCACAGATGGATCCGGAAGATGATTGGCGGGATCCGGACACTTGGGCGAAGGCGAATCCGAACCTGGGCGTCTCTGTGAAGATTGAGGATCTCGAGCATAAAGTGAAGAAGGCCATGGAGATACCGGCTGCACAGAATAACTTCCTGTGCAAGCATTTGAATGTTTGGGTGAACAGCGAGACCCGCTGGATGGATATGGAGAAGTGGCGAAAGTGTCCGAAGCTTTCAAAAGAGGAAGTGATGGAGCTTCACCTGGAAGAGATTCCATGCATCGTTGGCGTTGACCTTTCAGCGACCACGGATATCACGAGCATCAACTTTGAATTTACGCTGCCGGATGGCCGGGTGTTCGTTCACAGTCATTCCTTTATTCCGGAAGACAAGGTGGATGAAAAGACCAAGCGGGACAAGGTGCCGTATCGGTTATGGGAGAAGCAGGGTTACTTGACCTTTACGCCGGGGGCCGTGGTGGATTACGACTGGATCATATCCTACATCATGACCAAGGCGGAGATCTGGGATATCAAGGAGATTTGCTACGATCCATGGAACGCAACTCAGATGGCCAATACTTTGACCAATGAAGGATACATTTGTGTGGAGGTGCGGCAAGGATACAAGACGCTTTCAGAACCGACCAAGGATGTCTATAAGCTGGTGCTTCAGGCGAAGCTTATTCATAATGACAATCCGGTATTGTCCTGGGCGATCAGCAATGCCGTTGCCGTATCGGATCCGGCCGGCAATATCAAGTTAGACAAATCGAAAGCGCAGTACCGCATCGACCCGGCGATGGCTCTGGTGATTAGTCATGTTCGAGCGATCCTTCGCCCATATGAGAATGAATCACGCAGCGTTTATGCAGAGAGAGGTTTGGCGATTTTATGAAAAAGTTGATAAAGGGAATCAGGCGGATCGGCAAGGGCATTGGAAGCCACTTGGACGATCTGTTTTTATTATTGGGCATGAGCCTGCTGATCTATGGGATCCATCTCATATCAATACCCGCTGCATACATTGTGGCGGGTGTTTTGGTGATGGGATTCAGTTTTCTTTTGGCGAGGAGGTGATAAGTAAATGGGGTTTTTCGGAAAGCTTGTAGAGAAGCGTGGGGATTCGATTGCCAATCCTTCGGCATCAACTATCAGTTTTTTGTCCGGTGGATTGCAAAGCTATACAGGAAAGGTGGTCACGGAGTCAACGGCGCTGACCTATTCGGCGGTGCTTTCATGTGTCAATGTGATCAGCGATACCATCGCATCGATTCCGCTGTTTGTCTATGAGAAGAATCAAGAGACGAGAAGCAAGGCCAGGGACCATCCGCTGTATGAAATTTTGCACGACAAGCCAAATTCGGAAATGACTTCCGCATCCTTTAGATCGATGATGCAGACGCACCTGCTTTTATGGGGGAATGCCTATGCTGAGATTCAGTGGGGTGAGGATGGATATCCAAAGGCGCTTTGGCCCTTGAATCCATCGACAACCATCATGGAGCGGGAGCCGGGGACCAGAAGGATCCGGTATCGAGTGTCGCTTCCGAACGGGAAGCAGGTTGCATTGCCGGCCGACAATGTTCTGCATCTGGTCGGTCTTACCCTGGATGGACTAAAAGGATTGTCTCCGATTGGCTTAGCCAGAGAAGCAATTGGACTGGGGCTTTCAGCCGAGGAATTCGGATCCAGGTTCTTTGGGAACAATGCGACACCGGGCGGTGTACTGGAGCATCCAAAGGTCTTGGGCAAGGAAGCGCAGGACAATCTGCGATCTTCCTGGAATGAAATGCACCAGGGACTGGAGAATTCGCATCGCCTTGCCATTTTGGAAGAGGGCATGCAGTACAAGCAGATTGGAATCCCGCAAAAGGACGCGCAGTTTCTTGAAACTCGGAAGTTTCAGCTTGAAGAGATCGCGCGGATCTACCGGGTGCCGCAGCATTTGATAGGGATTCTTGACAAGGCGACCTTCTCAAACATTGAGCATCAGGATATATCTTTTGTGAAGCATACGATTCGTCCGTGGCTGGTTCGCTGGGAGCAGGCGATGTATCGGTCGCTTCTGACAAAGGTAGAGAGAAGGAAGTATTTGATTGAGTTCAACGTGGACGGCCTTCTTCGCGGGGATATCAAAACGCGATATGAAGGCTATCATCTGGCAGTCAATGACGGATGGATGAGCGGGAACGATGTGAGAAAGCTGGAGAACATGGAACCAAGAGAGGGGCTTGACGAGTACCTGATCAACGGCAACATGACACCAGTCAGGCAAATTCTCAAGGGAGGTGAAACGGTTGAATAGCGAAAGGGAGCAAAGAAATAATATTCTCTTGCCGAGTGTTGAACTTCGTGGAGGCGAAGAAGGCAAGATGAAAAAGATTGTTGGTTACGCGGTTAAGTGGGACCAGCGGTCAAACCCTATTTTCGGGCTGTTTCAAGAGCAGTTTCGGAAAGGGGCTTTTTTGAAGTCGCTTCAGAATCAGGAGGTTGTGGCCACTTGGCAGCACCGGATGGAAGAAGTTTTGGGCAGAACACCTGGTACTTTAACAGTGCTTGAGGATGAGATTGGACTTCGGTATGAGATCGATCCGCCGACATGGGCAGAGAAACATATCGAGACGATTGAACGGGGCGATGTTCGGGGAAGTTCTTTTATCTTTCATGCGACAAAGGAAGAGTGGGATGAGACCAATCCGGATTATCCGCTTCGAACTGTAACGGAGGCGGATCTCTTTGAGGTATGTCCGGTGACCATTCCGGCCTACCCGCAGAGCGTTGCATCGGCTCGATCGGCGCAGGAAGTATTTGATTCTAGGAACGGTTCGCGGCTTTACGAAAACGAGTTGAAGTTGCGGATGTTGGATTTGATGGAGATGGAGGGAAAGTAGATGAATGAAAGAATTAGAGAACTACGGCAACAACGCGCAAACCTGATCGGCCAGGCTCGAACCTTGGTGGACAAGGCTGATAAGGAAAAGCGCAGCATGAATGCGGATGAAAACGCAACATGGAAGAAGTACATGGATGATGTGGCAGAGTTTGACGGCAAAATTGCCACGGAAGAACGAAAGGATCAGCTGGCAGCATTGGAAAGCACTTTGGCCGGCGCGAATGATCCGCAAGCGGGTCAGCAAAACTTGGATCAGCGATCTCAAGAAGATCCATCCAACTCTGCAGAGTATCGGTCGGCATTTGCTAGATATTTGATGGAGGGACGTTCGGCTGCATTCACACAGGAAGAACTTCGCGCAATGCAGGAAGTTCGATCTCTGCAGGCCGGAGTGAATGCAGATGGCGGATTCTTGAAAGCGCCGGAGCAGTTTGTTCGCAAGCTGTTGGCAGGCTTGAAGGACCAGGTGTTCATGCGTCAGTTTGGTACGATTTTCGAGCTGACGACTTCGGCAAGCATGGGTGTTCCTACGCTTGATACGGACTTGGCGGATGCCGATTGGACCACAGAGCTTGGAACGGGCACCGAAGGCGATATCAAGTTTGGCAAGCGGGAACTGGAACCGGAAGCTTTGGCCAAGCGTGTAAAAGTTTCCAATAAGCTCCTTCGGGTTTCTGCACTTCCGATCGAAGGGATTGTTCGCGATCGATTGCAGTACAAGTTTGCTGTAACCGAAGAGAAGGCTTTTTTGACAGGTGATGGAATTGGAAAACCGCTGGGAGTATTCACCGCGAGTGCGAACGGCATTTCGACTGCTCGAGATATCTCTGCCGGTAATTTGGCAACCAGCATTACCTATGATGGTTTGCTTGCGACAAAGATGGCATTGAAGGAAGGCTACCGCCGTAAAGCGCGATGGATGTTCCATCGGGATGCAGTTCTGCAGATCATGCAGCTGAAGGACAACAACGGTCAGTACATCCTGAATCCGAATCTTCCGGATGCGGACAAGATCCTGAACATGCCGTACCACACCTCAGAGTTTGCGCCAAACACCTTCACAACTGGCCAGTATGCAGGAATCTTGGGTGATTTCAGCTTCTACTGGATCGCGGATTGCCTAGGCATTACGATCCAGCGATTGGTTGAGTTGTATGCCGAGACCAATCAGACAGGCTTCATCGGTCGTAAGGAAACCGATGGCATGCCGGTTTTGGAAGAAGCCTTTGCACGCGTGAAGCTTGCATAGGAGGTAGAAGATGAGAGTGAAGATGAATAAGACATCCGCGGGTCCCGCGGGTGTCTTTATGATCAGGAATGAATACGATCTTCCTGATGAATTTGCCGAGCAGCTGATTCAAGCGGACGCGGCCGTATCCCTGGAACCTAAACCGGTATCGGTTGAACCTGACCGGGAAGAGGATCCGGATTCTGAATTGAACCATGTGGGTGGCGGATATTACGAACTTCCAAATGGCGAACGGATCAAGGGCAAGGAAAAGGCGGAAAAAGCGCTGGCCGACTACCTTGAAGAGAAGGCTGAAGAAGAAGCAGCTGAACAAGAGGGTGATGAAGAGTGAGCGTAATGCTGATTACACCGGCGGCAGTATTGCCGGTGGACTTGTCGCTGGTGAAAAGGCACCTGCGACTGGAAGCGGATGATGTGAGCGAAGACGTGCTTTTGACTCAGCTGATCCGTGCTGCAGAAGGAGTGTGCGAGCAGTATCAGGGCCGGGTGTATTCAAAAAAGAGCTTTATGGCATTTTATGAATACGCCTATGAGTCAGTCAAACTGCCGAATCCGCCGCTGGTTGGTGTCAGTGAGGTGAAATTACGCCTGGCTGATGGAACGGAAATGGTGGTTCCGGAGATAGAGTATTTCGTTGACAAGTATTCCTTTCTTGGGCGGGTGGTGCTGAAGGTCCCATCGGTGTACCAGGGGTTGGAGCTTGAACCCAATGGATATCAGATTACCTTCGAAGCCGGCTATGAAAAGATTCCAGATGCATATGCTCAAGCGATCATGTTGCTTGTTGGGCATTTTTATGAGAATCGGGAAAGTGCATCGCCGGTGGCCTTGAATGAGATCCCCTTTGGTGTAAAAGCGCTTTTATCGCCGGATCGGGTGGTGAGCGTATGAGGGCAGGATCATTGAATGAGCGGATCGTTGTGATGGATCTGGTGCGTGAGCCTGATGGACTTGGCGGATCCACCAACGGATATGAAGCTCGCTTGAGCCTTTGGGCCAATGTCAAAAAGGATGGAGAAAAGCGTCAGGTCACGATCCGTTATCGAGGGGACGTTTCCAAGGGACAGTTTATTCTTCACAACGGAAGAACCTATGAGATCAAGGATGCTTTTGATCCATCCGGCCGACGTAGGGACATAAAGTTGGAATGCGAGGAAGTGTAAGATGAAAGACCGGATTCATGTGAAGATTGAAGGGGTGGAACAAGCCGTTTTCAACTTCAATAAGCTGGAAAAAGAGAAAAAGGCTGAAGCACAGAAGGAACTCAAAAAATCAACCCAGGCAATCAGAAAGGCGGCGAAAGCCAATGTGGTTGCCAAAGGGTTGGTGCATACCGGCGAACTCCTGAAGAACATCCGGACGAGGAAGGTGGATGATTATTCGTACCGTGTCTACGTTCCTAAAAGGATCTTCTATGCGCGGTTCTGGGAACTGGGGACCAAGCGAAATCCGGCAAAGCCGTTTTTGTTTCCGGCTTACAACAATCAAAAACCAGAGCTCTTGGCGAAATTGGCAGCCATGCTGAAGAAAGGGGTGTAGTCCATGATCAAGGAGATTCAACAGGCAATCTTTCAGGCATTGAGCGGAGATCAAGCACTGAATGGAAAAGTGTCATCCATTACGGATTATCTTCCCAATGAAGAAGAACAGACGACTCCCTTTCTTGTGATCGGAGACTTGCAGTTCTCTCCCAGGAATACCTTCGGGAAAAAGGGGAAGGAAGGGAGTATCGTGATTCAGGCTTTCAGCGAGTATGACGGGAAGCTTGAGCTGATCGAGATTGAGAGCGAAGTTGAACGGGTTCTTGAGAATGTTCTGGTCCAGGGGATCGGTTTTTTCAATCTTGAACTGGATGAAGAGCAGATCTTTGAGGATGAAGGAGACAATTCGTTTCAGCTGAACATGCGGTATCGGGTTGTCGGGGAGGTATGAGATGAAGTTGTTCTCGATGTTTAAAAGAAAGAGAAAACCGATCGCGGTCGACTGTCCCCATGATGATTTGGTGGAGTTGACTACGTTTGGCGACGAGGAGCGGAAGTTCCGCTGCAGGAAATGCGGAGCGGTACTTCGATTTGAACAGGGGGTGGAGGAATGAGTTTAGCAGCAAAGAATTTGAGAATCAAAACAGGCGCGAATCCGATCACAGGATTGAATGATGCTAGCTTCAACATCAACGGTGAAACCATCGAGGTGACAACCTTTGAGAGTGCCGGCTGGAAGGAACGAATCCAGGGATTGAAGGATTTCGCCATGAGCCTCAGCGGATTCTATGAAAAGGACGATACGAATGGCCAGGGCGCTTTGAAGAGTGCTCTTTTGAACGGCACATCGATCTCGGTAGATTATTTGGTGGACGGCGCTGCAGGTTTTCGGGGAGACTATCTGGTGACCAGCATGGAGACCGGAGCGGGAGCATCCGGAGAAGTAACCGTATCGTTCTCATTGGAATCGACCGGTGCCTTGACGATTATCTAGGGGGGATTAGATGGAAGCAGGGAGACTTGCCAAGGTGATGGTGAGTGGAGCACCGATCCCTTTTGTTGATGAAGCGACAACCACATCCGACCAGAAGACCTTTCAAATCTCCATGGAATCGAAACGGGTCCTGGATCTTGATGCGGATGTGATTGTCAAGGTTGACGGGGAAACTGTCAGCTCGGGATTTGTGGTTAAACGAATCTCGGGAGAAATTGTATTTGAAGAAGAACAGGCGGGCGCTGTAACGGTGTCCGCTTCTTATTTGCCGCTCACGGTTGCGGCACAGTGCTATGAGTATTCCTTCACGATGGATGCAGATTCCAGAGAGACTACGGCCTTCGGGATGGATTACAAGCGCAGGGAGCCAGGACTCATCAGCGGGAGCGGAAGCCTGAGCCAGTGGTTTGAGATGGACATGTATTTTATCAATGCGCTTTTAAGTGGGAAGCCTGTGGTGATTGAGATGCATCCCGGGGCGAATGTTTCACCTGATCGGGTATTTGCTCTCTTGGATTCCGATGAAGTGAGCGCGGCGGTGGCGGATTCATTGAATGAGTCCGTATCGTTTTCAACGAAAGAAAAATGGATGTAGGAGGACAAGATGAATTTACGAGACAAGATTTTGCAGTGTGCAGATGTAGAAGAAGAACTGGTGCATGTTCCGGAGTGGGATTGTTCGATTCTGGTTCGGGGGATGACAGGAGACAAACGAAGCAAGCTGATCCAGGAATGCGTCAAGGTGAATGCCAAGACCAAGCAGAGCAAGACGGATCTTGAAAAGATGTTTCCGATCATGATTATCGAATGCGCCTTTGATCCGGATACCAAGGAGCGAATCTTCTCCGATGA